>NZ_NERD01000002.1:0-3887500 GCF_002799155.1 Stenotrophomonas maltophilia | reverse complement strand
CCGAGCACCGAGACGAGCCTTTATGGCGAAGTCACTGATACCACGCTTCCAGGAAAAGCTCCTAAGCTTCAGCTTACGCAGACCGTACCGTAAACCGACACAGGTGGGTAGGATGAGAATTCTCAGGCGCTTGAGAGAACTCGGGTGAAGGAACTAGGCAACATGGCACCGTAACTTCGGGAGAAGGTGCACCCTTTTTGGTGGCTCGTGCGAGCTATAGCTGAAGAGGGTCGCAGTAACCAGGCCGCTGCGACTGTTTATCAAAAACACAGCACTCTGCAAACACGAAAGTGGACGTATAGGGTGTGACGCCTGCCCGGTGCTGGAAGGTTAATTGATGGGGTCAGCCGCAAGGCGAAGCTCTTGATCGAAGCCCCAGTAAACGGCGGCCGTAACTATAACGGTCCTAAGGTAGCGAAATTCCTTGTCGGGTAAGTTCCGACCTGCACGAATGGCGTAACGACAGCGGCGCTGTCTCCACCCGAGACTCAGTGAAATTGAAATCGCTGTGAAGATGCAGCGTTCCCGTGGCAAGACGGAAAGACCCCGTGAACCTTTACTATAGCTTTACACTGAACGTTGAGTTCGTCTGTGTAGGATAGGTGGGAGGCTATGAAACTGTGGCGCTAGCTGCAGCGGAGCCATCCTTGAAATACCACCCTGTCGTGCTTGACGTTCTAACCTGGGCCCATTATCTGGGTCGGGGACCGTGTATGGTGGGTAGTTTGACTGGGGCGGTCTCCTCCTAAAGAGTAACGGAGGAGCTCGAAGGTACGCTCAGCGCGGTCGGACATCGCGCACTGTGTGCAAAGGCATAAGCGTGCTTGACTGCAAGATCGACGGATCAAGCAGGTAGGAAACTAGGACTTAGTGATCCGGTGGTTCTGTATGGAAGGGCCATCGCTCAACGGATAAAAGGTACTCCGGGGATAACAGGCTGATACCGCCCAAGAGTTCATATCGACGGCGGTGTTTGGCACCTCGATGTCGGCTCATCACATCCTGGGGCTGTAGTCGGTCCCAAGGGTATGGCTGTTCGCCATTTAAAGTGGTACGCGAGCTGGGTTCAGAACGTCGTGAGACAGTTCGGTCCCTATCTGCCATGGGCGTTGGAGATTTGAGAGGGGCTGCTCCTAGTACGAGAGGACCGGAGTGGACGAACCTCTGGTGTTCCGGTTGTCACGCCAGTGGCATTGCCGGGTAGCTATGTTCGGAAGCGATAACCGCTGAAAGCATCTAAGCGGGAAGCGCGCCTCAAGATGAGATCTCCCGGGGCACAAGCCCCCTGAAGGAACCATGTAGACTACGTGGTTGATAGGTCAGGTGTGTAAGTACAGCAATGTATTGAGCTAACTGATACTAATGATCCGTGCGGCTTGACCATATAACCTCAAGTTGCCTTGGCTTTACGACAACGTCGTAAGAGCATCCAAGTGCACGCTACGTCACAAGAACTATGCGAGGCTGGCGCCTTGTCCCTCCGGGACGAGTGCGACTCTCCAAAAGCCTCCCTGGTGAAATTAGCGCTGTGGAACCACCCGATCCCATCCCGAACTCGGAAGTGAAACGCAGCTGCGCCGATGGTAGTGTGGCTCAAGCCATGCGAGAGTAGGTCATCGCCAGGGTTTATACCCAAAACCCCGCTGCTCACGCAGCGGGGTTTTTCTTTGCGCGCAGAAAATGCGGGTAGTGCCGTCCGCTGGCCGGCAATCCCGTGGCTGCACACCGGCCGGTAGGTCCACGCCACGCGTGGATGGGCTGTCCCTGCGAAGAGCGGTGCCAGCCCAGGTTGGAGGCTACCGGCAGCAGGCCCAGATAGCGCACGCCACTGGGGTTGCCGGCCAGCGGACGGCACTCCGGTAGATTCACGCCGAGTGTGGATGTGGCGCCAACCAAGGTTGGCCGCTCTCCACGGCAGGTCCGGAAGCGGTCTTTTCCTGACCCATCACGCAAAGGCAGGCAAAAAAACGGCGCCCTGCGGGCGCCGTTTTCGTCAGCTCGCGTTGCAGGCCCCGATCAGGCGGCCCGCGAGACCTCGTGCGGTTCCTGTTGGCGGAACACCGACACCGCCTCGGTGAGCGTACCTGCCTGCGATTGCAGCTCGCGTGCTGCGGCGGTCGCTTCCTCCACCAGCGCGGCGTTCTGCTGGGTGGCCTGGTCCATCTGCACCACGGTCTGGTTGATCTGCTCGATGCCGATCGACTGTTCCTGCGAGGCCGCCGAGATCTCGTGCATCAGGTGGCTGACATTCTCCACGCCCCCGACAATGCCCTGCATATGTTGTCCGGCGTCGGCCACCAGCTGGGCACCTTCGCCGACCTGGCGACCGGCTTCATCGATCAGCTTCTTGATTTCCTGTGCGGCGGCGGCCGAACGCTGCGCCAGCACGCGCACCTCGCTGGCCACCACGGCGAAGCCACGGCCCTGCTCGCCGGCACGCGCGGCTTCCACCGCGGCATTGAGCGCGAGGATGTTGGTCTGGAAGGCGATACCATCAATCACGCCAGTGATGTCGCCGATCCGCTTCGAGGCGCCTTCGATCGCCTGCATGGTGTCGATCACCCGCTGCATGGCGACGTTGCCGTCGCTGGCGGCGGCCTGCGTGGTGACCGCGAGCTGGCTCGCCTCGCGTGCATGGGCAGCGTTCTGGCGCACGGTGGCGGTCAGCTCCTCCATCGAGGCGGCGGTTTCCTGCAGGTGCGCCGCCTGGCGCTCGCTGCGCTCGGACAGCGCGCCATTGCCCGCAGCGATTTCGCTTGCAGCGGTGCTGATCGAGGCGGCGCACTGCTGGATGCGACCGACCATGCGTGCCAACTGCCCTGCCGTCGCATTGGCATCGCGCTGGATCGCAGCGAAGGCGCCGTGATACTCGCCGTGCATGCGTCGATCGAGATCGCCGCTGGCCAGCGCCGAGAGCATCTGCCGCACTTCATCGACGGTACTGCCCAACGTATCCAGCAGCTGGTTGATGCCACCGGTCAGGCCATCGAGGAAGCTGGCGCCTTCGGTTGCCTGCAGGCGCTGGTCGAGATCGCCGGCGGCGGCGGCCGCGACGATGCCGGCGACGGCGTTCTCCAGCGCGAGCTCATGGGTACGGTCATGCCACTCCACGGCGAAGCCCAGGCGCAGGCCCTGTGCGTCGAAGACCGGAGTAACCACCTGGGCGAAGTGCACTGGGCCGATCTGGACCTTGCCGTTGTGGGTGACCTGCAGGCCATTGAGGATGGCGCGGATGCGGTCCGGGTTGGCGTGGAAGCGATGGATGCTGCTGCCCACCAGGCGCTCGGCATCGAAATCGGGGAAGGCCTGGCGCAACGTTGCCTGCTGGTTGCGCAGCAGGGCTACCACCGAGCGGTTCACGTAGCGGATCACGTGGTCGTTGTCGGCAATCATCATCGCGGTGCGCGAGGCATCGAGGGCCTGGCGGATCTGCGCGTTCTCGGCGTGCGCCTCCGCTTCGCGTCCACGCTGGGCCTGCACATGGCGTGCAGTGTCGGCCAGCGCATGGGCCAGCGAACCCGGTGCGTAGGCGCTGGTGTCGGCGTGTGCACCAAGATCGGCACCGGTGGCGATATCGCGCGCCAGTGCAGCCAACCGGCGGGGGCCGTGGCCGAGTGCTTCGGTCTGCTGGCGGAGCCGCAGTGCGACCCGGCCAAGGAACAGGGTCAGGACGGCGAGCATGGCGGCCTGCAGCAGTGTCGGCCCCACCGCGGCACCCGCCTGCAGCGGTGCCAGCAGTGCGAGCGTGCCGATGCTACCGGCCAGCCACACCGGCAGGCGATCGCGATGGCCCAGCAGCACGCCCAGCAGCAGGGCGATCGGCAACGCCGGCGACAGGCCGGCGATCGCGGACAACAGGGCCAGCTGCAGCGACAACAGTATCGCCAGGCCGTTGCGCGCGATCCCGCGGCCTGCCAGCGGACCAGCCAGCCACAAGGCGGGCAACACCGCGCCCGCGGCCAACGCGGCGGTCATTACGTGCGGACCGCGCAGGGCCAGCACCAGGGCGGCCACGGCCAGCGCCGCGCTGCCGATCAGCAGGCGGCGGTCGGCGCCGCGGGCGAGCTGCTGCAGGTGCGACAGGCGGGCGGTATCGGGGGGACGGGCGGATGCATTGGACATCGGAGGCTCCTGGATCAGCAGACGACAACGAGCACGCCGCAGCGCACGCAGCAGGGCGTGACCAGGGCGGGTGCCGGGAATTCGGGGGAAGCGGCGCGATCAGCGACGCGGAGACGGGACACCGCGGCCACATCCTGTGGGTGACGGTGCAGCAGAGCGGGCATGCGGACTTCCTTGCAGAACCAGACACATGCCGCAGGACCGACCGGACCCGCGTGCAGCGGGCGCAGGGGCCCGCAACTGATGTATCGGCCGCAAACGCGCAGAGTGAAGCGCGCGGTTGCCTGCGCTCAGCCGGCGTTGTCGTTGCTGAAGAAGCGCAGGATCACCTCGGCGATTGGCGCCGGCGCTTCCATGTGCAGGTGGTGGTTGCCGGGAAACACTGCCAGCCGTCCATCGCGCAGGTGCTGCAGGCGATCGCTGCGCATCGGCTCGGGATAATAGGACTGCGCCGGTGTGGCATAGATCACCTGCGTCGGGCAGGCGATGGCCTGCAGCAGGTTGTCGATCTGGCCTTCACTGAGGCGGATCGCGGTGGGCAGCATCAGGCGTGGATCACTGCACCAGCGATAGCCGCCTTCGACCGGTTCCACGCCGCGCTCGACCAGCAGCCGTGCGCACGGTTCGCTGAGCTGGTTGGTCATCATCCGTGCGCGGATCGGCGCGGCCAGGTCGGGGAACACGCGCAGCTGCTTGCGCGCCAACGCACGAGTGGCGTTCACATGCTCGCGCAGGCGATGGGCGGTTTCTTCCTCGGGGCCGCGCAGGCCGCCGAGGGCTTCGATCGCCACCAGGCGTTCGACACGGTCGCTGACCGAGGCGGTAAGGCTGGCGATGCCAGCGCCCATTGAATGGCCGAGCAGGCTGAAGCGGTCCCAGCCCAGCGCGTCGGCGACATCAAGTACGTGGCAGATCGCGGCCGCCGTGGTGTAGCTGGCACCGGCCGGCAGATGCGCGCTGTGGCCATGGCCGGGCAGGTCGATCGCCACCAGCTGCAGCGAAGACAGATGCGGTGCCAGTGGTACGAAGCTGGCGGCGTTGTCGAGCCAGCCATGCAGGGCCAGCACGCGCGGGCCCTCGCTGCTGTTGCGCAGGCCGGCGACGCGGGTGCCGCCGACCTCGAGTTCAAAGGGCTGCAGATTCATGCCAGCGAGGCCACGGCCAGTCGCGCCAGGGCGCGCGCGTGTTCCGGTTCGGCGTTGAGGCAGGGGATGTAGCGCATCGTCGCGCCGCGTTCGGCCAGCGTTTCGGTGAAGCCCATCGCGACTTCTTCCAGTGTTTCCAGGCAATCGGTGGCGAAGCCGGGGCAGACCACATCGATCTGCTTCACACCGGATTCGGCCAGCGCCCACAGGCTCGGCTCAGCGTAAGGCTGCAGCCAGCGCTCGCGGCCGAAGCGCGACTGGTAACCCATCTGCCAGTCGTCCTTGCCCAGGCCCAGCGCGTTCGCGATGGCCTGCGCGCTCGCTTCGCAGCGCTGCGGGTACGGATCACCCGCGTCGGCCAGGCGCTGCGGGATGCCGTGGAAGGAGAACATCAGCGTCTGGCCGCGGCCGTGCTGATCCCAGTAGCGCCGGATCGAGCCGGCAACCGCATCGACCCAGCCGGGGTCGATCGAGTAGTCGCGCACCAGGCTGACGGTCACGCCCGGATTGCGGCGCTGCCAAGCGTCGACGCGGTCTTCGACCGAGGCGGTGGTGGTGGTCGAATACTGCGGGTACAGCGGCAGCACCACGATGCGGCGTGCGCCTTCGGCGGCGAGGCGGTCGAGCTCGCTGGCCAGGGCCGGCTCGCCGTAGCGCATTGCATGACGCACTTTCAGGGTTGGCAGCAGGGCCTGCATCGCCTGCGCCAGCTGCCGGGTATGGACTATCAGTGGTGAGCCATCCGGCAGCCAGACCTGGGCGTACTTGGCCGCCGAACGGCTGCTGCGCAGCGGCAGGATCAGCCCGCGCAGCAGCGGCTGCCACAGCAGCGCCGGGATCGAGACCACGCGGGGGTCGGACAGGAATTCGGCCAGATAACGGCGTACGGCGGGGGCCGTCGGCGTCTCGGGCGTGCCTAGGTTGACCGCCAGCACGGCGGTATCGGGTGCGTCGAGCATGGCGTGTATTGTCGCCGATCCGATGCCGCGCCGGGATGCAGGGTTCCGATTGCAGGCATAGCGCGCCTCAATACAAGCAGGGAGCGCTCATTGGCGATTCATGACAACACCACTAATTTCAGTCACTTGCTATATCTTCCTATGGACTGACTTCTGGAGCCTGCCATGCGTCGCCCGATCCAAGCCCTGCTGATCGCCGCCAGCCTGCTGTCCAGCCAGGCCATGGCCGGACCGCAGGAAGACCAGCGTGCCCGCAATGCCGTGCGCGTGCTGGCTGAAATCCAGGAAATCCCTGAACAGGGAATTCCGGACAAGTTGCTCGACGAAGGCCGCGCGGTCATCGTCATCCCCGACACGATCAAGGCCGGTCTGGTCATTGGCGGACGCCGCGGCCACGGCCTGATGTCGGTGCGCATGCCCAATGGCGCGTGGTCCAGCCCGGTATTCGTGAAGCTGACCGGTGGCAGCATCGGCTTCCAGGCCGGCGTTCAGTCTTCGGACGTGGTGCTGGTGTTCCGCAACGACCGCAGCCTGGACAACCTGGTCAACGGCAAGTTCACCCTCGGCGCCGATGCCGGCGTTGCCGCCGGTCCGGTGGGCCGCAATGCCGCTGCGGCCACCGACGGCCAGCTGAAGGCCGAAATCTGGTCCTGGTCGCGTGCCCGCGGCCTGTTCGCCGGTGTTGCGTTGGATGGCGCGGTGCTGCAGATCGACGATGCCGCCAACCTTGAGGCCTACGGCAGCAACACCACGCCGCGGATGATCTTCGAAGGTCGCGCCGTTGGGTCGCCGTCGATGGACGTGGTCGCCTTCCGTGATCGTCTGGAAGAGGCTACCTACACTGCCCGCAACAACCGCAATGGCAACGGTGGCAACGGTGGCAACGCGCGCCCGGTGCCGGCCCCGGCTGCCGCTCCTGCGCCTGTTCAGGCAGCACCGGCCGCCCCGGCCGAGGCCACCACCGCACCGCTGCAGAACGTCCCGCAGAACCCGCCGCCGCAGCAGCAGGGCTTCCAACCGGTCAACGACGGCGAAATCCGCACGGAAACGCTGGGCGGAAACTGACTTTCGTCACGCGCGCCGGCTAACAGCCGGTGCGCTATGCTCGACAGCCTGATCAC
This sequence comes from Stenotrophomonas maltophilia, assembly GCF_002799155.1. Classification (GTDB taxonomy): domain Bacteria; phylum Pseudomonadota; class Gammaproteobacteria; order Xanthomonadales; family Xanthomonadaceae; genus Stenotrophomonas; species Stenotrophomonas maltophilia_R. The sequence goes on along the minus strand of NZ_NERD01000002.1, from coordinate 3,880,153 downwards.
TAACGTAACGAGCGTCTTTATGGGCAGTTTCAGCATCTGGCATTGGTTGGTCGTGCTGGCCATCGTCCTGCTGGTGTTCGGCACCAAGCGCCTGACCAGTGGCGCCAAGGACCTCGGCTCGGCGGTCAAGGAATTCAAGAAGGGCATGCGCGACGAGGACAAGCCGAACGCGCAGCTGGGCGACGAGTCGCGCAGCCAGGATGCCTCGCGCACCGCGCAGGACGAGCACGACCGCACCCCTCGCTGATCCGGAGCGGTTGCGGTGTTCGATATCGGCTTCAGCGAACTGCTGGTGATTGCAGTGGTCGCCCTGGTGGTGCTCGGTCCCGAGCGCCTGCCCAAGGCGGCCCGCTTCGCCGGCCTGTGGGTGCGCCGCGCCCGCAATCAGTGGGATTCGGTGAAACAGGAACTGGAGCGCGAACTGCAGGCCGAGGACATCAAGCGGCAGATGCAGGACGTGCGCCAGGGCATGCAGGAGACCGAGAACCAGCTGCGCGCCAGCGGTGAAGCGATCCGTCGCGAAGCGCAGGACGCGCAGCGGCAGGGCGATACGCTGGCGCAGGAGGTACGCGCACCGGCGCCCGCGGATCTGCCGCCGCATATGAGCGCCGAGGCCGATGTGGACGCATCGGCGCAGGATGGCGTTGCTCCCGAGTCGACGCCGGCGACACCCCCTGTAGCCGGTGCGACGCCGCCGACGCAGAGCACGGAGCGTCATCCATGAGTGAACAGGACTTCGGCGAAAGCTCGCTGGTCGAACATCTGGTGGAACTGCGCGGGCGCCTGGTGCGTGCGCTGCTGGGTCTGGGCGTGGCGCTGCTGGCCCTGCTGCCGTTCACCCAGAAGCTGTACAACGCGCTGGCCGAGCCGCTGGTATCGCAGCTGCCGAACGGGCAGACGATGATTGCGACCAATCCGGCCGGCGCCTTCTTCGCACCATTGAAGCTGACCTTCTTCGTGGCCCTGTTCGTGGCGGTGCCGTGGCTGCTGTACCAGCTGTGGGCGTTCGTTGCCCCTGGCCTGTATGCGCGTGAAAAGCGCCTGGCGGTGCCGTTGCTGGTGTCTTCGGTGCTGCTGTTCTACACCGGCTGTGCCTTCGCCTACTTCCTGGTGCTGCCGGCGGTGTTCCATTTCCTGACCACCTTCAGCCCGGACGTGATTGCGATCACCCCGGATGCGAACGCCTACCTGGATTTCGTGCTGGCGATCTTCTTCGCCTTCGGTGGCAGTTTCGAACTGCCGGTGGCAATGGTGATCCTGGTGCTGCTGGGCTGGGTGACGCCGCAGCAGTTCAAGGAGGGCCGGGGTTACGCGATCGTCGGCATCTTCGTGGTGGCGGCGGTGCTGACCCCGCCGGACGTGGTCTCGCAACTGATGCTGGCGATACCGATGTGCCTGCTGTACGAGCTGGGCATCCATGCCGCGCGCTGGCTGGTGCCGTCGTCGGTGGTGAAGAAACCCGCCGCCTGAAAAGAAAAGGGGACGGAGGGGATTAAGTCGTTGGCTGCACACACTGGGCATAAACGACTTAATCCCCTCCGTCCCCTTTTTTCGTCAGGCGTGGAAGACGTCGCTCGACGTCGGCGTGGTCGGGATCGGCGGCGCGGCGCGGCTGCCGCGGTGCACGAACATCTGCTTCCACGCGGCGTACACCGCACCGACATACAGCGGCATCAGCACCGTGGTCAGTACCAGCTGCGCGATGAAGGCGGCGGCCAGCGGGCCACCGATCAGCATCGCGATCTGGATAACGATCACGAACAGGATGTAGATGCAGAACGCGGCGATCAGGCCGAGTACGGCGAACACGATCATCGCGCCGATGTTCTCGACGCAGCCCTGCAGGCTCAGGCGCAGGGCGTGCATGCCGCTCTGCTTGTCGAACACCACCAGCGCCGGCTGGGTGAACATCGCCAGCGACAGCGCAACCGCGCTCAGGAACACCAGCAGCATCCACAGCGCAATGCGCTTGGCCGGCAGGTTGGCCACCAGCGCAGCGGCATCGTCCGGCTTGATCTGCTGGCCACTGCGGCTGATCGCTTCCATCTTGGTCATGACCTCGCTGAAGGCGGTGAAGCCCTCGCGGCCGATCATCATGAACAGCAGCGCGCCCAGCAGTAGTACTGCCAGTACCTGGATCGCCAGCGGTACCAGCAGGTGGCTGACGCGATGGTCGCGGATCGGCTGCAGCAGGTGCGAGGCCAGGCCCGGGCGGCCTTCGTCGATCTCACCCACGGCGTACAGCATGCCGCCGAACATGATCGGCGAGATGGCCAGGGTCATCAGCTGCACCGCCATGCCGGCGGCGCCGGGAATCAGCGTCGACAACAGGGTGACCACCCAGCTCACCAGCAGCCAGGCCAGGCCGATCCGGGCCAGCTGCAGCGGCGCACGCCGGTACAGCGAGAACGTATCCAGCAACCACTGGGCGCCCGCCGAGGCCGGCAGCTTGCGAATCTCTTTCATGGACATCCGGGTAGGACAGGAGGGGGCCGGGCGGCTGCCCGTGCCGCTGATTATCCCTGTTTTGCCGCCGGCTGGGCTGAAGGCAGCCGCGCCTGGCGAACGAAGCGGCGCAGCAGCTGGCGGGCCAGCGGTGCGGCGCTGACTGCACGCTCGATGCTGCGGGCACAGCCGCCGTGGCGGCCGATGCAGTCGGCGCGGGCACGCACATAGCCGCGCATGTGGTGGGTGGCGAATTCGGGATGGAACTGTACGCCCCAGGCTTGGCGCCCCCAGCGGAAGGCGTGGCACCCATCCAGCGGGGAGCGTGCCAGCACTTCGGCACCATCGGGGGCGCGCAGCACGGTCTGCAGGTGGGTGGCGTGGGCGGCGAAGTGCTGCGGCAGGCCCTGGAACAGCGGGTCCTGCGCGGCCTGCGGCTGCAGCTGCAGTTCAATCGTGCCGGACTCGCGCCCGGCCGGGTTGTAGGCGACCTCCCCGCCCAGTGCGTGCGCCAGCAGCTGATGGCCGTAGCAGATGCCGAATACCGGCAGGTCAGCGTGGGCGGTCTGGCGCAGCCACGCCGCGCTGCGCTCGCTCCATTCGGCATGGTCGGTGACGAAGGCGGCCGAGCCGGTCACCAGCACACCGGCGAAGCCATGCGGATCGGGCAGGGCATCCCCGTGTTCGACATCCACCACCACGGTCTCGTGCTCCTCCAGCCCGGCGGCGACGCGGATCCAGTGCGGGAAGCGCCCATAGCGGCGCAGTGCCGGCACCGGTCGGCCGGTTTCAAGGATCAGGAACGGGGCTGGATTCATCCGGGGGCGGCAGCACTGACAGGACTTCCTCGATTGTAGTCAGCCCCTGCGCCACCTTTTCAAGCCCGGCCTGGCGCAGGGTTCGCAGCCCTTCAGCCCGCGCGGCACGGGTGAAACCGGCCAGATCCATGTCGGCGCGGATCTGGCCGCGCAGCCGCGAGCCCAATGGCAGCAACTCATACAGGCCGATGCGGCCGAGGAAACCGGTGCGCCGGCACTCCAGGCAACCGACCGGCCGACAGGGCGTGGCGGCATCTGGATATGCCGCCTGGCTATCAGCCAGCACCGCCCAATCGGCGGCGCCGAGGCTGTGCGGCTGCTTGCAGTGCGGGCACAGCGTGCGCACCAGGCGCTGGGCAAGGATGCCGTTGAGGGTGCTGGCCAGCAGGTAATGCGGCACGCCCAGGTCGAGCAGGCGGGTGACCGCCGACGGCGCGTCGTTGGTGTGCAGGGTGGACAGCACCAGGTGGCCGGTCAGCGACGCCTGCACCGCCATCTGCGCGGTTTCCAGGTCGCGGATCTCGCCGATCATGATGATGTCCGGGTCCTGCCGCAGCAGGGTGCGCACGCCGCTGGCGAAGTCCAGGTCGATGTTGGCCTGGACCTGCATCTGGTTGAACTCGGGCGCGATCATCTCGATCGGGTCCTCCACCGTGCACACGTTCACGTCCGGCGTGGCCAGCCGCTTCAGCGTCGAATACAGGGTGGTGGTCTTGCCCGAGCCGGTCGGGCCGGTGACCAGCACGATGCCGTGCGGACGCTCGACCAGCGCATTCCAGCCGGCGGCCTCCTGCGGGCTGAAACCGAGCTGGTCGATGCTCTTGAAGGCGGCATCGGGGTCGAAGATGCGCATCACGCACTTCTCGCCGAACGCGGTGGGCATGGTCGACAGGCGCATCTCGACTTCGCGGCCACCTGGCGAGCGGGTTTTGATGCGGCCGTCCTGCGGGCGCCGGCGTTCGGCCAGGTCCATGCGGCCGAGCACCTTGATGCGGCTGACCACGGCGGTCATCACCGCTGGTGGCACCTCGAACACCTTGTGCAGCACGCCGTCGATGCGGAAGCGCATGCGCCCCATTTCGCGGCGCGGCTCCAGGTGGATGTCCGAGGCGCGCTGTTCGTAGGCGTACTGCAGCAGCCAGTCGACGATGTGCACGATGTGCTGGTCGTCGGCGTTGACGTCGCCCGTGCGGCCCAGCTCGACCAGCTGCTCGAAGCTGGGCAGGGTGGTGTTGGCCTCGCCGCGGACGTCGCCGCGGGCGCCACGCACCGAGCGGGTCACCCCGTAGAACTCCATGGTGTAGCGGTGCAGGTCCAGCGGATTGACCACCGCCAGCTCGATGCGGCGGCGGGTCAGGTGCTGCAGGTCGCGGCGCCATTCCTGTACCAGCGGCTCGCTGGTGGCCACCAGCACGCGCTCTGCATCCACCGCCAGCGGCAGGAAGCGGTGGCGGCGGGCATAGGCGTGGGAGACCAGCGCGGTGACGGCCGCGACGTCGACCCGGGTCGGATCGATGCGCAGGTAGCGGCTGCCGGTCCGCCGGGCCAGCCATTCGGTCAGGCGCTCCAGGGTCAGCTCGCCACCGTCACGGGCGGCCAGCTTGAGGTTGGACAGCAGCACCAGCGGATGCACTTCACTGGCATTGCGCGCGCCCTGCGCGGAAAACCGCATGCGCTCGCCCTCGTGCTCGGCGACCAGGCCGTCGGCCAGCAGCGCCGCACCGACCTGTTCGAAATGCAGGCGGCCCCACGGCAGCGGGACGCCGCCTGGCTCGCCGGGCGTGCCCACCGGCAGCCGATGTTCCATCTGCCTGCTCCTCCCGGGTACGGAATGCCCCGCAGGTCGGCCGTTATACTAGCGCACCCCCTTGCCGGCCAAGACTCGTACGCATGTCCGCGACCCCGACCGTTCCGATCACCTTCCAGGGCCTGATCCAGACCCTGAACCAGTTCTGGGCCCAGCAGGGCTGCGTGCTCATCCAGCCGCTCGACCTGGAGGTGGGCGCCGGTACCTTCCACCCGGCCACCTTCCTGCGTGCGATCGGTCCGGAAAGCTGGAACGCGGCCTACGTGCAGCCGTCGCGCCGCCCGACCGACGGCCGTTACGGCGAGAACCCGAACCGCCTGCAGCGCTACTACCAGTACCAGGTGGCGATGAAGCCGGCACCGGACAACATCCAGCAGCTGTACCTGGATTCGCTGAAGGCGCTGGGCATCGATCCGCTGGTGCACGACCTGCGCTTCGTCGAGGACAACTGGGAATCGCCGACCCTGGGCGCCTGGGGCCTGGGCTGGGAAGTCTGGCTCAATGGCATGGAAGTGACCCAGTTCACCTACTTCCAGCAGGCCGGTGGCCTGGAGTGCCGCCCGGTGCTGGGCGAGATCACCTATGGTCTCGAGCGCCTGTGCATGTACCTGCAGAACTGCGACAACGTCTACGACCTGGTGTGGACCTACGGCCCGGACGGCCAGCCGGTGACCTACGGCGACGTCTACCACCAGAACGAGGTGGAGCAGAGCACCTACAACTTCGAATACGCCGACGTGGAAGAGATGTTCCACCGCTTCGACGCCTGCGAACGTGAAGCGCAGAAGCTGGTGGAAGTGAACCTGCCGCTGCCGGCCTACGAGCAGGTGATGAAGGCCAGCCACACCTTCAACCTGCTCGATGCGCGCCGCGCGATCAGCGTGACCGAGCGCCAGCGCTACATCCTGCGCGTGCGCGCGCTGGCCCAGGCGGTGGCCAGTGCGTACTACGAGCAGCGCGAGAAGCTGGGCTTCCCGGGTGCGAAGAAGGCCTGACGGCTCTCCCGCACCGACCCGCTTTTCACCCACTACCCGGGGCGCCGGACGCGTTGCGCGCTGCGCCCCCACCACAGGATCGAACCGATGAGCCAACTGTCCCCCCTGCTGATCGAACTGGGCACCGAGGAGCTGCCGGTCAAGGCGCTGCCGGGCCTGGCCCAGGCGTTCTTCGACGGTGTTGTCGAAGGCCTGCGCAAGCGCGGCGTCGCGCTGGAACTGGGCGACGCGCGCCCGCTGTCGACCCCGCGCCGCCTGGCCGTGCTGCTGCCGGGCGTCGGCCTGGAGCAGCCGGAACAGCACAGCGAAGTGCTGGGCCCGTACCTGAACATCGCGCTGGACGCCGCAGGCCAGCCGACCAAGGCCCTGCAGGGCTTCGCCGCCAAGGCCGGGATCGACTGGACCGCGCTGGAGAGGACCACCGACAACAAGGGTGAGCGCTTCGTGCACCGCGCGGTGACCCCGGGCGCGAGCACCGCCAGCCTGCTGCCGGAGATCCTGCGCGAGGCGATCGCGGCGATGCCGATTCCCAAGCCGATGCGCTGGGGCGACCACGCCTGGGGCTTTGCTCGCCCAGCACATTGGCTGGTGCTGCTGCACGGTGCCAACGTGGTCGAAGCCGAGCTGTTCGGTTTGCAGGCCGACCGCCTCAGCCGTGGCCATCGCTTCCACCACGACCAGACGGTGTCGCTGGCGCAGCCGCAGGACTACGTGGAAGCCCTGCGTGCCGCGTTCGTGCTGGTCGACCCGAGCGAGCGCCGTGCGCGCATCGTGGCCGAGGTCGAGGCCGCCGCGGCCGAGGCCGGTGGCAGCGCCCGCATCACCGACGACAACCTGGAGCAGGTGGTGAACCTGGTCGAGTGGCCGTCGGCAGTGCTGTGCAGCTTCGAGCGTGCGTTCCTGGCGGTGCCGCAGGAAGCGCTGATCGAGACGATGGAGATCAACCAGAAGTTCTTCCCGGTGCTGGATGCTGCGGGCACCCTGACCGAGAAGTTCATCGGCATCGCCAACATCGAATCGAAGGACGTGGCCGAAGTGGCCAAGGGCTACGAGCGCGTGATCCGCCCGCGCTTCGCCGACGCCAAGTTCTTCTTCGACGAGGACCTGAAGCAGGGCCTGGTGTCGATGGGCGAGGGCCTGAAGACGGTGACCTACCAGGCCAAGCTGGGCAGCGTGGCCGACAAGGTCGCGCGCGTGGCCGCCCTGGCTGAAGTGATCGCACCCCAGGCCGGCGCCGATGCCGCGCAGGCCAGGCGTGCCGCCGAGCTGGCCAAGAACGATCTGCAGTCGCGCATGGTCAACGAGTTCCCGGAGCTGCAGGGCATCGCCGGTCGCCACTACGCCGTGGCTGGTGGCGAATCGGCCGAGGTCGCGCTGGCCATCGACGAGGCCTACCAGCCGCGCTTCGGTGGCGATGACATCGCGCTGTCGCCGCTGGGCAAGGTGCTGGCGATCGCCGAGCGCGTCGACACGCTGGCCGGTGGCTTCGCCGCTGGCCTGAAGCCGACCGGCAACAAGGACCCGTTCGGCCTGCGCCGCAACGCGCTGGGCCTGGCCCGCACGATCATTGAAAGCGGCTTCGAACTGGACCTGCGCGCGCTGCTGGCCAGCGCCAACGCCGGCCTGGCCGCGCGCAACGTGCAGGCCGATGTCGGCGAGCTGTACGACTTCATCCTCGACCGCCTGAAGGGCTACTACGCCGACAAGGGCGTGCCGGCCACGCACTTCAATGCGGTGGCCGAGCTGAAGCCGGCCTCGCTGTACGACTTCGACCGCCGCCTGGATGCGATCGGCACCTTCGCGGCACTGCCGGAAGCGGAGGCGCTGGCTGCGGCCAACAAGCGCATCCGCAATATCCTGCGCAAGGCCGAGGGCGACATTCCGGCCCAGATCGACCCGGCGCTGCTGCAGGAAGATGCCGAACGCGCGCTGGCCGAAGCGGTCACCGCAGCCATCGACGACACCGGCGCCAGCCTGCAGCACAAGGATTACGTGGCCGTGCTGGCCCGCCTGGCCCGCCTGCGCCCGCAGGTCGACGCCTTCTTCGATGGCGTGATGGTCAATGCGGAGGATCCGGCGCTGCGTGGCAACCGCCTGGCGCTGCTGACGATGCTGGGTGAGCGCCTGGGCAAGGTCGCGGCGATCGAGCATCTGTCGAGCTGACGCCCGTATCGGTAGTGCCGGCCGCTGGCCGGCATTACCACCGCGCACCGCATCGACGGCGGATGTCCATCGGGGTCATTGCCGGCATCGCGCACGATGCCGGCATCCTCGCCTGCGATCACGACGATCGCCACAAAGGCGCGTATTTTGACCGCCACTTAACAACCGATCCCGAATGACGTGATGCATTTCGCATCGTCACCTCCGGTCGGTATGCTGTGCCGCATGCAGCCAAAGAAATACGCCCTGCCGCTGATGGTCCTGTCGCTGGCCGCCACTTCCGTGGCCCACGCGCGCGGCACCATCGACAAGGTGGACATCAAGGGATTGGACAAGGGCGACGACGCCGCGATCATCGAGAACATCCAGGAATCGCTGTCGCTGTACGACACGATCGGCAAGGTACAGGGCGAATCGCGCCTGGAATACCTGCTGTCACAGGCCGAGCGGCAGACCCGCCAGGCACTGGAGCCGTTCGGGTACTACAACCCGGTGATCAAGGTCGAGGCGCCGCGCGAGGACGAACACGTGCGGGTGCTCATCCATGTCGACAAGGGCACCCCGGTGACCGTGCGCCGCGAGCACATCGACATCACCGGCCCGGCGATGTACGACCAGTACCTGCAGGACGACCTGGCCGCGTTCAAGCCGCGCAAGGGCCAGCGCTTCGAGCACACCCAGTACGAAGCCAGCAAGATCACCATCACCCGGCGCCTGGCCGAGCGTGGTTATTTCGATGCCGACTACACCCAGCGCCAGGTGCAGATCACCCGCGCCGACAATGCCGCCGACATCGACCTGACCTGGGACAGCGGCCGCCGCTACAACATGGGCCCGGTGCGTTTCGAACAGGACTACTTCGTCGACAAGCTGTTCGATCCGCTGGTGTACTGGGACCAGGGCAGCTACTACCACGAGGGCAAGCTGGACCGCCTGCGGCAGTCGCTGACCAAGCTGGATTACTTCAGCGTGATCGACATCCAGCCGCGGCCGGACCAGGCCAACGAAAACGGCGACGTGCCGGTGGACGTGAAGCTGACCCGGGCCAAGCGCACCATCTACACCGCCGGCCTGAGCTACGGCAGCGAGAGCGGCCCGGGTGTGCGCGGTGGCATCGAGCGGCGGTTCCTGAACAACCGCGGCCATAAGATGAACACGCAGCTGGACTATGCGCAGAAGCGCAAGAGCCTGGTGACCAGCTACCGCATCCCGGCGTTCAACTGGCTCGATGGCTGGTACACCTTCGCTGCCAGTGCGTATGACGAGCAGACCGACTACATCGACCTGCGCAACTTCAAGCTGATTGCCAGCCGCAGCGGCGAGATCAACGAGCACTGGACTGCGATCGCCTCGGTCAACGCACTGCGCGAGCGCTGGCGCTATGCCTCCGGCACCGAATTCACCGACGCCGTCTACAACACCTCGACGCTGGTGTACCCGCAGATGGTTGCCGACTACGTCAACGTCGACGACGAGATGTTCCCCCGCAAGGGCATCAGCGGCACCGCGACGATGCGTGCCGGTGTCGAAGGTGCCGGCTCGGATACCAGCTTCGTGCAGGCCAACGCCGTGTTGCGCTGGTACATCCCGGTGGGCGAAAGCAATCGCCTGATCCTGCGCGGCGAAGGTGGCACCACCTGGACCAGCGACCTGGTGGCGATGCCGCCGAGCCTGCGTTACTTCGCCGGCGGCGACCGCAGCATCCGTGGCTACGCTTATCGTGAGGTCGGCCCGCGCACGCCGGCGCCGGACAAGTACGCGCTGGGCGCCAAGAACCTGGTGATCGGCTCGGCCGAGTACGAGCACTATTTCAATGGGGGCCCTTGGGGCGCGGCGGTGTTCGTTGACACTGGCAGTGCCTTTGACGACACCATCGACCTGCATACCGGCGTTGGCTTCGGCGTGCGCTGGAAATCGCCGGTGGGCCCGGTGCGCATCGACGTGGCGCATGGCCTGAACAACCCGGATTCGCAGTTCCAGCTGTACCTGAACATCGGAGCGGACCTGTGAGCACGCCTGCACCGACCCCCAGCACGCCGCCGCCGCGCGTGCGCTTCTACCGCCGCCGCCGCTTCTGGGCGTGGTCCGGCGCCGGCGTGATCGGGCTGGTGCTGCTGGCCCTGCTGGCGGTGTACTGGCTGCTGCAGACCGTGGCCGGCCGCGATGTGCTGCTGGCGCAGGTGGTGGCGCGGCTGCCGGTGGGCGCCAGCTTCACCTGGGACAAGGTGGACGGCCCGGTGGCTGGCCCGCTGACCCTGTACAACGTCGACTTCCGCTACGACGACATCCATTTCCATGCCGAGCGTGCACACCTGGAGCCGGACCTGCGTCCACTGCTTGGCCGCAAGCTGCTGCTGGACAAGCTGGAGCTGACCAATGCGACGTTGAACCTGGCCAAGAGTGACGAGCCGTTCAAGCTGCCGTCCTGGCCCGATTCGCTGCCGCAGATTGAAATGCCGCTGGCGATCCAGGCCGATGCCATCGCCATCGATGGTTTCCGCATCAGCCAGGCCAACGAGCCGGTGATCGACATCAGCCGCGTGCGTGGCGGCATCGAGATCGCCAACGGCGAGTTCCAGGCGCGCAAACTGGTCGTGGACAGCGACATGGGCAATTTCACCGCCCAAGGCCGCTACATCCCGGCCAAGGACTACGACACCGACGTGACCGTCACCGCAGTGCTGCCGGCCCCGCGTGGTCGCACCGCCGCGACGCTTGGCCTGGTCGCCCGTGGTGACCTGTCGCACATGGAAGTCGCGCTGGCTGGACGTGCGCCGAAGCCGCTGCACGCCATGCTGGTGTTCGATGGCCGCACCGACCCGAGCTGGAGCGCCAGCGTGCGCAGCGACGAGCTGGATCTGGCGCTGCTGTCGCCGGCACTGGCCAGCTCGGCGATCGCGCCACTGGCATTGGACTTCACTGCTGCCGGCAAGGGCGGCAACGCCAATCTGCGCGGCAAGGTAAAGCAGGGTGACCAGGAACTGGAGCTGGCACCGTCGGTGGTATCGCTGCAGGACCAGGTGCTGAAGGTTTCACCGCTGCTGGTGAAGGGCCTCGGTGGCGAAGCCCGCCTGGAGGGCACCGCTGATTTCAGCCAGGAAGACCAGCAGAAGCTCAACTTCTCGGTGGTCGCACGGGACCTGACCTATGTGCCGGTGCCCGATCCGAACACCGCCGGCAGCGCACCGGTACCGGTGACCCTGAAGGAAGCTCGCTTCGGCCTGGCCGGCACGTTGAAGGCCTGGGCCGCGATCGGCCGCGCCGAGGTGGAGCGAGATGCGCAGAAGGCGCTGCTGCGCTTCGACGTGCGCGGCAACGACCAGGCCGCGTCGATCCACCAGCTGCAGGCGCAGACGCCGGGTGGACAGCTGCAGGTGGAAGGCCAGGTGGCCTGGGCGCCGCAGCTGGACTGGGACGCCAAGGCCACGCTGAAGGACTTCGACCCCGGCTATTTCGTGCCGGGCTGGAACGGCCGCCTGTCCGGCAACCTGGCCTCCAAGGGCCGCCAGCTGCCGCCGCCGGCCAATGCCGCACCGGGCACCGCCGGAACGCTGGAAGCCACGGTGGACCTGCCCTCGCTGAAGGGCATGCTGCGCCAGCGCAACCTCGACGCACAGGGCAAGTTCGCGCTGCAGGGCGCGCAGGGCCAGGGCGACCTGAAGCTGTCGCTGGGCAGCAGCCGGGTGACCGCGTCGGGCAAGGTCGGCGACCGCCTCGACATCGATGCGCGTTTCGAACCGCTGCAGCTGAGCGACCTGCTGCCGGGCGCCGATGGTGGCCTGCGTGGCCAGGTGCAGGTGAAGGGCCCGCGCGATGCGCCGGACATCACCGCCGACCTGGTCGGCAACAATCTCAACTGGGACGGCTACGGCGCCGAGAGCGTGAGCATCAAGGGCCACCTGCCCTGGCGTGGCGACAGCGGCACGCTGGCGGTGCAGGGCCAGCAGGTCAACGCTGGCATGCTGCTGGAACGCTTGAATGTGGATGCGCAGGGCAGTGTCTCCAACCTGCGCCTGGCAGCGCAGACCCGCAACGAGATGGGCGCGATCGAGCTGCAGGGCAGCGTGCGCCAGCAGGGTGCGCAGTGGCGTGGCGAGCTGGCATCGCTGCGCATCGCACCGGTGAAGGGCGATGCCTGGTCGCTGCGTGCACCGGCGGCGTTCGCGATCAACGGCAGCACCTACACGCTGTCCGAAGCCTGCCTGGTCGCCGCCAGCAGCGGCGCACTGTGCGCACAGGCCAACTGGCCGCGCGAGGGCCTGGTGGTGCGCAGTGATGCGCTGCCGTTGGCGCTGGTACAGCCGTGGTTGCCGCCGCAGTCCGGCCGTCGCATCTACCTGCGTGGCGATGTCAGCCTGGATGCGCAGATCCGCCCGCGCGGCAACGCCTGGGAAGGTCATGTGGAAGTGCGCTCGAAGGAAGGCGGCGTGCGCCTGGGCGAGAACCGCAACGCCGTGGGCGACACCACCCGTGGCGAGCTGGTGCGCTATGACCAGTTCTCGCTGAAGCTGGACATGACCCCCGCCAGCATCAAGGGCTACCTGGGCATGGGCTTCCAGGGCAACGGCTTCGTCGACGCCAGGATGCAGACCGGCTGGGAAGCCAGCGCACCGCTGAACGGAGAGCTCTACCTCAACATGTCGCGGTTGTATTGGCTGGAGCTGTTCTCGCCGGACATCGTGCGACCGACCGGCCTGATCGAAGGCCACGTCAGCCTGCGCGGCACGCGCGGCCAGCCGTCGCTGGGCGGTGACGCGCAGCTGAGCAACTTCAAGGGTGAATTCCCGGCGCTGGGCCTGACCTTCGACCAGGGCAAGGGCAGCTTCGTGGCCCAGCCCGACGGTTCGGCCAAGATCACCGCGCAGGCCAACTCGGGCCAGGGCACGCTGTACGTGGATGGTGGCCTGTCGTGGTTCGGCGATGCACAGCCGCTGCAGCTGAAGATCCACGGCGAGAATGTGCTGCTGTCCAACACCAGTGAACTGCGCATCGTCGCCAATCCCAACCTCGACTTCACCCTGGCCAAGGCCGCGATGGAGCTGCGTGGCACCGTGCACGTGCCCGAGGCCGACATCGATCTGGAGCGCCTGGACCGCGGCACCTCGGTGTCCGAAGACGTGGTGGTGCTCGACCCGGCCGATCCGGAAGCGTCGCGCACTTCGCCGCTGGACATGGACCTGGTGGTCAGCCTCGGCGACAAGGTGAAGATGACCGGCTTCGGTCTGAAGGGTGCACTGACCGGCAAGATGCAGGTCTGGGCCAAGCCCGGCCGTGAAATGACCGCCAATGGCGGCCTGGAAGTGAGCGGCCGCTACAAGGCGTATGGGCAGGACCTGACCATCACCCGCGGCAACCTCACCTGGAACTACAACGCGGTGTCCGACCCGCGCATCAACATCCGCGCCGAGCGCCGGATCGGTGATGTCACCGCCGGCATCGACGTGACCGGGCGTGCGCAGCAGCCGCGCGCGGACGTGTGGTCCGATCCGGCGATGTCGCAGTCCGAGGCACTGGCCTATCTGGTGCTGGGACGCAGCCTGACCGGTGCCAGCAGCGACCAGACCCAGCAGGTCAATGCGGCCTCGGCGGCATTGTCGGCCGGTAGCGGCCTGCTGGCCTCGCAGCTGGGTGCCAAGCTGGGCCTGGACGATGCCGGCGTGAGCCAGTCGCGCGCGTTGGGTGGCTCGGTGATCGGCGTTGGCAAGTACATCTCGCCCAAGCTGTACGTCGGCTACGGCGTGTCGCTGGTCGGTGCCGGTTCGGTGATCACGCTGAAGTACCTGCTGCGTCGCGGCTTCGATGTGGAAGTGGAATCGAGCACGGTGGAAAACCGTGGGTCGATCAACTGGCGGCGGGAGAAGTAACCCGCCGCCACTCAACCACCGTCTGTGCCAAGGGCCATCCGCTTCACGACGGCGAAGGAGGGGATTGGCCTGCGCGGGCGAGGCCAGTGTGTGAGCATGCCGGGTCCATCGAGCGGCGACGGCGCTCCGGCGGGTGCTGGCACGGACGCCGTCCGTGATGGAACCCATCCCACGAAGGACGCCAGCATGAGGATGCCGAGCGTAATGACCACCGAGGCACGGATCGCCACACGCTTCATGCCGGACGTGCTGATCGCAAGTGGCCGCGCGGCCTCACCCAGCAGTGCCAGGATCGCCAAAACCGCCAGTACGATGAGTGCGCCCAGCAGGCAGCGGACAATCGCGACCTGCAACTTCGGGATGTTGAAGCGCCTGGGCTGCGATATCGCCATCCAGAAGGCGATCTGATCTGCGTCCAGTGGCGCCAGCGTGTCGCGGACGGTGTGTACCCCCAGATGCTGCATCGTGCGCCGCATGGTGCCTGCGCGCCCGGGCACGCAGGCCGACAATATCGATTCCAGCCAGTGCCACGGTCGGGTCAAGCGTTCCATGCGGGCATGGGCTTCCTGTGCGGACACGCGGTCCTGCGGAAGATCCAGTGCTGCGGTGAGGGCCGCGTGGTTGCGCGGCTGCAGCAGCCAGTGGCGATGCAGCTGGCTGCGTCGCGCACCCACCCGGTAGGGATCGATATCAGCCCGGATCTCATCCCAGTAGAAATACCGGCTGAGCAGATCGAAATTGGACTCGCACAGCGGGCCGCCCTGTTGCAGCAGCTGCTGCAGCACCACGTCGCCGATTCGTGGCCTGTCGGCCAATGACCACAGCTCCGGACGCCCGGCCAGCCAGTGCTCGAAGCTGGCCGGGTCGGCGTCGCCGGCGGTGTTGATCAGCCGGCGCGCAAACCGGGGCAGGTTCAATGACGGCTCCACCACATCGTCCGGCATGTCGGTGTCGAGCGTGCTTGGATGATGCAGCACCGACATGTGGTCCATCGGCGAATGGCTGTCGTACGGCGCCGGTGGGTCCGGCGGGCTGTTGTCTGCAGCCGTGCTCGTCAGCGCTTCTGCACTGCTCTCCTCCTGCCATTGCGCGCGGTTGCGTACCCACTGCAGGGCCTCCTGGTAAGCCTCGTGCAACGCCTGGAATGCCACCGGGTCTTCGTCCGGGCGTGCCGCGCGCAGTCTCTGCGCATAGGCGCGCTTGATCGCCCGTTCGTCGGCGCCGGCGTCGAGCCCGAGAGCGTCCAGCGCCCAGTTCACGCAGTGTTTCCAGAGGCCGGCGGGAGCCGGTCAATCGGCGCGTGACGACGCGCGCGATGCACGAACTCGGCACCCCACTGCAGCAGGGTCAGAACGATGCCTGCTTCGGCGATCAGCATGGCAAGCACCATGAACACGGCGTGGCGGACTCCGAACCGCATCCGGGCACCGACGCGTCGCCACAGGCGTGCAGTCGCCAAGGGCAGTGCCATGAAGATCAGCAGCGTACCTTCCATGCGGTGGCCCAGGCCATGGACAAGAACCAGGCTGCCGATTGCCATCAACGGCGCCGGTAGGGCCAGCAGCAGCCCTGCACGCTGATGAATGAGGTCAAGCGTAAGTTGGCGCAGCGCCCAGCGAACAGGCACCCACAGTACTCCCATCACCGCCAGCAGCAGGCCCAAGAGCGCCCCCAGCTGGACGAACATCGCGGTATCGCCCGCCTTTCCCTGGACCAACGAGACACCTGCGATTCCACCAAAGAACAACAGGCTGCAGACGCCCAGCAGCACGCCACGCAGCGCGTTCACCTGCCAGCGCCACCGGTTGGGCCGGGAGACGTCGGCAAGACTTCGCCAGAACACGATCTGCTGCGGATCCCATGCCTCGGGCACCTGCTCCCTTCCCCCCGACTCGATGGCATCCAGCAGCGCGTTGACTTCATTGATGTGCTCGGGCAGCTGCGCCTGCCAGAGGGATCGCCACAGGTTCCATGGCTGCGACAGGTAGCACAGGCAGCGGCTGACGGTGATCTTCCCCAGCCGCAGGCTGCCCTCTTGTTCAAGCTGCGCTGACAGCTCTGCCGCATTGCCGGTCTCGGCGGCCCAGCGTCGATGACCGCGCGATCGGATCGATATCAGCCTGTCCGCATCGAGGCCGTCGTGAACATCATCCCAGCCGAAACAACGTGCCAGCAGATCCATGTTGGCGGCGCTGATGCCGTTGGGACTGCGTGCCAGTTCATCCAGCAGCGCGTCGCCCACCAATGGCTTGTAGCGCAGCGACCACAGCACCGGCGTGGCCTCCAGCCAGGGGCCGAAGTCGTCGACGGGCAACAGGTAGGCCTGGCGCAGGATCGACTGCGCGTGGCTTGGTACATCGACCACCCCCTCCAGCTCCACCACCGGTGCCGTGCGCAGCAGCACTGGCGTGCCGCGGGGTGGCAATGGAGGTGAGTACGAACGCGTTTCGGGTGGCGCCCATGCCACGTCGGCGTCGTGCGGCCAGGGTGCGACATCGGCTGCATGCTCCGCCGGTTCGGCCTCGTCCGCGGTATCCGCCACCGGTTCCTGGCGGACCCAGTCCAATGCCGTCTGATAGGCCTCATGCAGGTGCTGGAAGGCGACGGGATCCTCGTCGGGGCGGGTCACCCGCAGGCGCTTAGCATAGGCGCGCTTGATCGCACGCTCGTCAGCGGTGTCGTCCAGCTCCAGGACGTGAAGTGCCCAGCTCATGCATCGCGCTCGAGGGTGTCGAGTGCCGCGTCCAGCTGATGGCGATGACGCTCGACGGCAACGGCATCCTGGCTTTCCAGCACATGGCGGAAGCTGCTCAGCCACGACTGCAACTGTTCGCGGTGATGGATGCGTTCCTCGTACAGGCGCTCGGTGCGGGCGATCACGGCGAGGTTGGGCTGAGCGTCACGCGGGTGGATTTTCAGCGCTTCCAGTGCGCGCAGGCGCTGCTGGATCTCTTCGGGTGACAGCAGCCCGGGATTCTGTTCCAGAATGAGCTCGTGGCGCCTGCCGGTGGCGTCCTCGGTGACTTCGACCTGCAGCAGCCCGTTCACGTCATAGGTAAAGCGGGCGGTGACGCTGCGCTCGTGCATCGGGCCGGAATGGGTCAGCGGCACGGTCAGCTCACCGAGCTTGATGTTGCGATCCACTGTCGGGCTTTCGCCCTGGAACACGTCGATGCGGATGGCACCTTGCCGCTCGTGTAGCGGGTAGAAACGATCCTCACGGCTGACCGGAACCACGCTGTTGCGCTGGATGATCGGGTGGAAATAGCCGCTGCGTTCGCCACCGGAAGCATCCTGGCGGGACACCTGCGTGCCCAGCGTATAGGGGCAGACATCGGTCAGCACGACTTCGCGCAACGACTCGTCGCGCGCCTTTAGCCCAGCGGCAACGGCGGCACCCAATGCAATCGCCTGGTCCGGATGGACATGGCGCAGCGGCAGCCGGCCGAACATGCGGGTCGCCAGCTTGCTGACCATCGGCATGCGTACCGCACCGCCGACCAGGATGATGTCGTCCAGCGCCTCGGGCTTGAGCCGGGCGTCGCGGATCGCGCGTTCGATGGGCGCACGCATGCGCAGCAGCAGCGGCTCGCAGAGCTGCGTGTAGCGCGCCTCATCCAGCTGCCACTGGCGCTCGCTGCCGGCAAGGGGCAACTGCAGGCTGGCAGCGCCGTTCTGGCTGAGTTCGCGCTTGAACAGTTCCAGCCGACGCAGCAGCTGCGCCTGTTCGGCAGCGGACAGGTCGCTGGAGGACATGCCCTGGTCGGCATGGAAGGCTTGCACGAGTACCTGCAGGAAGTCCTCGCCACCCAGGAAATTGTCGCCGGCGCTGGCATGCACTTCGACCACGCCGTCGAACAGTTCCAGGATGGAGACGTCGAAGGTGCCACCGCCCAGGTCCAGCACCAGCACGCGGCCTTCGCCGTCACGCTCCTGCAGACCATAGGCCAGCGCGGCGGCCGTGGGTTCATTGATCAGGCGCTCGACGCGGATGCCGGCCAGCTCGCCGGCCGCCCGGGTGGCTTTGCGCTGGGCGTCGGAGAAATAGGCCGGTACGCTGATTACCGCTTCCTCCACCTTGTGACCCAAGGCGGCTTCGGCGTCGGCCAGCAGCGAGCGCAGCACCATGGCCGAGAGCTCCTCAGGGCGGAAACTGCGCTCACCCAGCCGGGTCTCGCGATCGCTGCCCATCCAGCGCTTGAAGTGCGCCACGGTCTGCTGTGGGTGGCTGACCAGCCGGTCGCGGGCTGGCTGGCCAACCAGCACGGCGCCATCGACCAGGCTCACCACCGACGGCGTCAACAGCTCGCCGTGGGCATTGGGGAACAGCTGCGGCCCGGCTGCCGTGTGCATGCCGATGAGGGAATGGGTAGTGCCAAGATCGATACCGACGATCATCTGCTGACGTCCGATGTGCAGAAAACGGCAATTCTAGGAGCGGGGCGCAGGCCTGACTATCGGGCGTTGCCCGACAGCGCCCCAACAGCTATGGTCCCGGGCTGTTCTGTCGTACCGGATTGCCTCATGTCACCACGCAAAGCCCTTCCCACCGCCCTGGCCCTGGGCCTGACCCTCGCCGCCGGTGCCCACGCCGATGAAGGCATGTGGATGCCGACCCAGCTGCCGGAACTGGCCAAGCCGCTGCAGGCCGCAGGTTTCAAGGGCAATCCGGCCGACCTGGCCAACGTCACTGCGCCGCCGCTGAGCGCCGTGGTGCGTGCCGGCGGCGGCACCGGTTCGTTCGTGTCCGCCGACGGCCTGCTGCTGACCAACCACCACGTGGCGATGGGCGTGATCCAGTACAACAGTTCGCCCGAGCACGACCTGATCAATGGTGGCTTCATCGCCAAGGACCGTGCCGACGAACGCCCGGCCAACCCGGACTTCCGCGTGCTGGTCACCGTCGGCTTCGACAAGGTGACCGACCAGGTGCTGGCGCAGGCCCGTGGCAAGACCGGTCGTGCCTACTTCGATGCCGTGGATGCGGCCAGCAAGCAGATCGTGGCCGAGTGCGAGAAGGACGGCAGCGTGCGCTGCTCGGTGGCCAACATGTACTACGGCACCGACTTCTACCGCATCGCCCAGCTGGAGCTGAGCGACGTGCGCCTGGTGTATGCGCCGCCGCGTGCGATCGGCAACTACGGTGATGAGATCGACAACTTCATGTGGCCGCGCCACACCGGCGATTTCACCCTGCTGCGCGCCTATGTCGGCAAGGATGGCAAGCCAGCCGCCTACAGCAAGGACAACGTGCCCTACCAGGCGCCGGCGCACCTGCAGATGTCGGTGGAAGGCCCGAAGGAAGGCGATTACGCGATGCTGGCCGGTTATCCGGGCATTACCTACCGCCACCGTACCGCGGCCGAATTCGCCGGCCAGATCGATACCGTGCTGCCGCGCCGCGTATCGGTGTTCCAGCAGATGATCGACACCATCGAGGCCGCCAGTGCCAAGGACGCGCAGGCACGCACCCGCTACGCCTCGCAGCTGCAGTCGCTGAAGAACAACCGCAAGCGCGCCGCCGGTGAGCTGGAAGGCCTGCTGCGCAGCGACGCCAAGGCCCAGCGTGCGGCCGACGAGACGGCCATGCTGGCCGCCACCGACCGCAAGTACCAGGGCGACATCAAGGCGCTGCTGGCCAACCTGTCGCAGGGCGCGGCGGTGGGCGAGCGTGACCTGCTGCTGGAGCAGATGGCCGCGCAGAGCCAGCTGCTGCGTTCGGCGCTGCTGCTGGAGCGCCTGCGCATCGAATCGGCCAAGCCGGATGCGCAGCGCGAGAGCGGCTACCAGCAGCGCGACCAGGCGATGATCGAAGGCGTGCTCAAGCAGGTCCAGCGCCGCTACGCGCCGGAAGTCGAGAAGGCGCTGCTGACCACCCTGCTGACCCGCTACCAGAAGCTGCCGGACGCGCAGCGCGTGGCCGAGTTCGATACGGCCTTCGGCCGTACCCCGGAGCAGCTGGCCAAGGCACTGGACACCCTGTACGCCGGCACCCAGCTGGGTGATGAGGCGCAGCGCCTGTCGCGCTTCGCTGCTGCCCGCGAAGGCAAGGCGCTGGCTGCCGATCCGCTGATCGCCTTGGCCGGCCCGCTGGTGGCCGCGCAGCTGCGCATCGAGAACGAGAGCAAGACCCGCGAAGGCGAGCAGCTGCGCCTGCGCCCGGCCTACATGCAGGCGCTGTTCGCCTGGCGCGCCAAGCAGGGCCGCGCGGTGTACCCCGATGCCAACCGCACGCTGCGCATCAGCTACGGCAAGGTCGAAGCGCTGCATCCGCGCGACGGCGTGACCTACTCGCCGGTGACCACCGTGGCCGGCATCGTCGAGAAGAACACCAACGCCTATCCGTTCGATGCGCCCAAGCCGCTGCTGGCCGCCATCGCCAAGGGTGACTTCGGCAGCACCGCCGACCCGGCGCTGAAGACCCAGACGGTCAACTTCCTGACCAACCTGGATACCACCGGCGGTAACTCCGGCTCGCCGGTGCTCAACGCCAAGGGCGAACTGATCGGCCTGAACTTCGACAGCAACTGGGAGTCGGTCAGCGCCAGCTGGTGGTTCGACCCGCGCTACAAGCGCGCCGTGCACGTGGACATGCGCTACCTGCGCTGGCTGCTGGCCAAGGTCTACCCGGCACCGGAACTGCTGAAGGAAATGGGCGTGCCGGCCCAGTAAGAAGCCGGCCACGACCAATGGTCGTGGCCCGCACCGCGTAGGCCCCCACCTTGGTGGGGGTGGTTGCCCCCAACGAGCCCGCACCCCCGGCCACGCGTGGCCTACACTGCGGGTTCTTCCGACGGAAACGCACGCGTGGTCTCCAGCTGGATCCTGCTGCTGGTCTCGGTTGCCTATGCCGCGCTGCTGTTCGGCGTGGCGTGGTGGGGTGACCGTCGGCCGATGTACCCCGACCGGCCGTGGCTGCGGCCGGTGGTCTACAGCCTGGCGCTGGCCGTGTACTGCTCGTCGTGGACGTTCTATGGCGCGGTCGGCACCGCCGTGCGCAACGGCGTGGGCTACCTGCCGATCTATATCGGCCCGCTGCTGCTGCTGCTGTTCGGCTGGCGCATCATCGAGCGCCTGGCGCTGATCGCGCGCAGCCAGAACGTGGTGTCCATCGCCGACTTCATCTCTTCGCGCTTCGGCCGCTCGCGGCGGCTGGCGGCGCTGGTGGCGATCATCGCGCTGATCGGCATCATTCCGTACCTGGCCCTGCAGTACAAAGCGGTGGCGATGAGCCTGCAGGTGCTGACCGGCAACACCGGCCCGACCGGCTTCTTCACCGACCCGGCGCTGTACGTGGCGTTGCTGATGGCGTTGTTCGCCACCCTGTTCGGTACCCGCCAGGTCGATGCGACCGAGCACCACCACGGCATGATGCTGGCGATCGCCTTCGAATCGGTGATCAAGCTGCTGGCGATGCTGGCCGTGGGCGTGTTCGCCTACCTGTGGCTGAGCAACCGCAGCGACGCGGTGGTTGAATCAGTGCATACGCTGTTCACCGGGCTGCCGCCGGTGGGCTTCATTTCGCAGACCCTGCTCAGCTTCCTCGCCATCATCTGCCTGCCGCGCCAGTTCCACGTGGCCGTGGTCGAGTGCGGTGACGTGCGCGATGTGCGCCGCGCGCGCTGGATGTTCGGCGGCTACCTGGTGCTGATCTCGGGCATGGTGCTGCCGATCGCCACCGCCGGCGTGACCCTGTTCGGCACCGGTGGCAGCGTCGCCGACGATTCGATGGTACTGGCCCTGCCGTTGGCCGAGGGCCGCAACGCGCTGGCGCTGATCGCCTACGTGGGTGGCTTCTCGGCGGCCACCGGCATGGTCATCGTGTCGTCGATCGCGCTGGCCACCATGGTCAGCAACGACCTGGTGATGCCGGTGTTGCTGCGCCGTAGCGGTGACCACCAGGAGGCCGCCGACGTCGCCTCGCGCGTGCTGTGGATCCGCCGCCTGGCGATCCTGCTGCTGGCGCTGATGGCCTACAGCTACTACCGCACCAGCAGCAACGACAGCACGCTGGCCTCGTACGGCCTGATGGCGTTCGCGGCGGTGGCGCAGTTCGCGCCCGGCCTGATCGGTGGCCTGTACTGGCGCGGTGCCAGCCGGCGCGGCGTTGAAGTGGGCATGCTGCTGGGCTTCGCCACCTGGCTGTACACCCTGCTGCTGCCGGCGATGACCATGGCCGGCTGGGTCGATGCCGCCTGGGTGCAGCACGGCCCGTTCGGCATCGAGTGGCTGCGCCCGCAACAGCTGTTCGGCATGACCGGCTGGGATCCGCTGACCCACGGCACGTTCTGGTCGCTGCTGGTCAATGCGGCCACGATGATGCTGGTGTCTGCGCGCTGGCGGCCCGGCGTGGACGAACGGCTTCGCGCTGCACCGTTCCTCGACCCGTATGCCGAGCGCCCGTCGGTGGCGGGTGGCTGGCCCGGCCACGTGCACGTGGGCGACCTGTTGGCACTGGCCTCGCGCGTGGTCGGTGAACGCCATGCACGGCGTTCGTTCTTCGAACAGGCACAGTCGCTGGGGCGTGAGCTGCAGTCTTCGGCACCTGCGGACCGGCCGTGGGTGCAGTTCACCGAGCGTCTGCTGGCCGCGTCGATCGGTGCGGCGTCGGCACGCCTGCTGCTGACCAGCCTGTTGCGTGGTTCGGGCATGGACCTGGGCGAAGTGGTGGCGGTGCTTGACGAAGCGGGGCAGGAGCTGCGCTTCAACCGCGAGATCCTGTCGACCACGCTGGAGAACATCAGCGCCGGGGTCAGCGTGGTCGACCCGGACATGCGACTGACCGCTTGGAACCGCCGCTACCAGGACATGTTCGGCTACCCCGACGGCATGCTCTACGTGGGCCGCCCGGTGGCCGACCTGATCCGCTACAACGCCGAGCGTGGCGAGCTGGGCGAGGGCGATATCGAAGTGCAGATCAACCGCCGCATCGGCTACATGCGCGCCGGTTCACCGCACGTGTTCGAGCGCACCCGCAGCGATGGCAAGGTGATCGAGATGCGCGGCCAGGCGCTGCCCGGCGGCGGTTACGTGACCAGCTACAACGACATCACCGACTACAAGCACGCGGAAAAAGCGCTGCTGGAAGCCAATGAGACGCTGGAACAGCGCGTGGCCGAGCGCTCGCATGAAGCAGAGGTCGCGCAGCAGTCGAAGACCCGCTTCCTGGCAGCGATCAGCCACGACGTGCTGCAGCCGCTGAACGCCGCAAGGTTGTTCGCTTCCGCGTTGCGCGACAGTGATCATGTGAGCGACGAGCAGAAGCATCTGGCCGAGCGCGTGGACGCGTCGTTGCGTGCGGCCGAAGAACTGCTCGATGGCCTGCTGGATGTGTCGCGGCTGGATGCCGGCGGCCTGCACCCGGTGATCGGCGAGTTCGACGTGAGCGCGCTGATGCGCGAACTGGCCGCGCAGTACACCCCGGTCGCGGCCGGCCGTGGCCTGCGCCTGGACCTGTTCGCGCGCCCGGCCTGGGTACGCAGTGACCGTCGCCTGCTGCGCCGGGTACTGCAGAACTTCCTGGCCAATGCGCTGCGCTACACCCGCCAGGGCCGCATCGTGCTGGCCGTGCGCCAGCGCGGCGACGAAGTGGAACTGCAGGTGTGGGATACCGGTCCCGGCATTCCCGAGCATCACATGCGGCAGATCTTCGACGAGTTCCACCGCTACCAGCAGCCGTTCGACTGGGGCGAGCAGGGCCTGGGCCTGGGCCTGTCGATCTGCCAGCGCATCTCGCGCCTGCTCGACCATCGGCTCAATGCGCGCAGCCGGGTCGGTAGAGGGTCGATGTTCTCGATCATCCTGCCGCGGGTGGCGCCGCTGCCGGGCTACACCGAATTGGCGACCCCGGTACAGGCCGTCGCCGCGCCGGTGCGCAGCGATTCATTGGCCGGCCTGCGCGTGCTGTGCGTGGACAACGACGAGGAGATCCTCGACGGCATGCGCGCGCTGCTCGGCCGCTGGCAGGTGCAGGTGATCACCGCCGCAACCGTCGACCAGGCGCTGGAGAAGATCGCCGAGCGCCCACAGGTGATGCTGGTGGATTACCACCTGCACGACCGCATGGATGGCCTGGACGCGCTGGTGGCGCTGCGCGAGGCAGCCGGTTACCCGCTGCCGGGTGCGCTGCTGACCGCCGATGGTCGCGATGAGCTGAAGCGGATGGCGCGCGAGCGCGGTTACCGCGTGCTGACCAAGCCGATCAAGCCGGCCTCGCTGCGCGCCTTCCTGGGCGCGCTGCGCGACGCGCAGTAGTGCCGGCCGCTGGCCGGCAACCACGTAATCGCGGATGTGTTACCCCACGCCGTGCAGGTGTTCGTACAGGATCGTCGCGCCGATGATCACCAGGATCACGCCGCCGATGATCTCCGCACGCTTGCCGACCATGCTGCCCAGTACGCGGCCGAGCATGATGCCGACGGTGACCATGGTCAGCGTGCACAGGCCGATCACCGCAGCCATCACGCCGATATGCACGTCCATGAAGGCCAGGCCGATACCCACCGCCATCGCATCGATGCTGGTGGCGAAGCCGGTCAGCGCCAGCTTCCAGAAGCCGTGGTGCTGCGAGGGATCTTCATCGTCCTCGGCGCTGTCCGGGCGCAGGCCGTTGTAGATCATGTGGATGCCCAGCGCGCCGAGCAGGCCGAACGCGATCCAGTGGTCGAAGGCTTCGACGTACTGCAGGGCGGCCCGACCGAGCAGCCAGCCGATGATGGGCGTGATCGCCTCGATGACGCCGAAGATGATGCCGGCACGCAGTGCGTCGCGGAACACCGGCTTGCGCATGGCCGCACCCTTGCCGATCGCCGCGGCGAAGGCATCGGTGGACATGGCAAAGCCGATCAGGAGGATCGAAAGGGGGGACATGGGCGGCGGCTGAGGTCGGGCTGGGACGGACGCACGGCCTGCGCTCGCGCCCAACCTGACGTTGCGCGCGCGGGCCGCTGGTCTCGCCAACCATCATGGTTGTCCACGCCACGGCGCACTGGCCGAGTATGTTGACGTGGACGATTCCTGCGAAGGAATCCGGCTACTCCCCAAGGGGACGCGAAGCTTAGCACCGCGATTCGCGCGTGGCGCATTTCCAGCGAAACGCGCAGGCAGGGCTGGTTTGTATAGCGATGGCTATAAAGGACGAAGCAAGGGCGTGCCAAGCAAGCTTGGCACCTACCGAAGCGGTTTCGGGTGTTTTCAGGAGCTGAAGGCGATTGCCGGCCAGCGGCCGGCACTACCTTCAGTCTTCTTCCGGCGGCAGCACGATGGCGTCGTCGTCGATCGCCAGCTTGCCGGCCATCAGCACCGCCTGGGTGCGGTTGGTCACGCCCAGCTTGCGCAGGATGGCGGTGACGTGCGCCTTGATCGTCGCCTCGGAGACGTTGAGGTCGTAGGCGATCTGCTTGTTCAAGCGGCCGGCGCCGAGCATCTGCAGCACGCGGAACTGCTGGGGGGTCAGCTCGCGCAGGCGCTGGCCGACTTCGCGTTCTTCGCTGCCGGTGGGCGGCACGTTGTGCGCTTCCGGCGGTGCCCAGGTCTCGCCATCGAGGATGGTGCCCAGCGCGTGGCCGATGGTGTCCGAGTCGGCCGACTTCGGAATGAAGCCCAGCGCACCGTGGTCGAGCGCGCGGCGCATCACCGTCGCTTCTTCGCGCGCGGACACCACTACCACCGGCAGGTGCGGGTGCAGCGAGCGCATGTGCACCAGCGCGTTGAAACCCTGCGCACCGGGCATGTTGAGATCCATCAGGACCAGGTCGGCGTCGTTGTGCTGGTCGGCCAGTGCATACAGCGCTTCCACGCTGTCGGCCTCGAACAGCTGCACGCCGGGGATGACCCGCTGCACCGCCCCACGCAGGGCTTCGCGGAACAGCGGGTGGTCATCGGCAATCAGGAGGGTGGTCATGGTCGGGGGGAACCGTGGGGGGGAAACTCTATGGGGTCAGAGCCCTTTCCTGGCGGAAAGGGCTCTGACCCCGGGTGACGCATCAGCGCACCTTGCGCTCGTCCACCAGCGACGCCACCACCGACGGGTCGGCCAGGGTCGAGGTGTCGCCGAGCTGGTCCGGCGCGTTCTCGGCAATCTTGCGCAGGATGCGGCGCATGATCTTGCCCGAGCGGGTCTTCGGCAGGCCCGGTGCCCACTGCAGATGGTCCGGCGTGGCGATCGGGCCGATCTCCTTGCGTACCCAGGCGACCAGTTCCTTCTGCAGTTCGTCGCTCGGCGCTTCTTCGGCCACCAGGGTGACGTAGGCGTAGATGCCTTGGCCCTTCACGTCGTGCGGGAAGCCGACCACGGCCGCTTCGGCCACCTTCGGGTGCGAAACCAGCGCGCTTTCCACTTCGGCGGTGCCGATGCGATGGCCGGACACATTGATCACGTCATCGACGCGGCCGGTGATCCAGTAGTAGCCGTCCTCGTCGCGGCGGCAACCGTCGCCGGTGAAGTAGCTGCCCGGGTAGGTGCGGAAATAGGTATCGATGAAACGCTGGTGGTCGCCGTACACCGTGCGCATCTGGCCCGGCCAGGAATCACGGATGATCAGGTTGCCCTCGGTCGGGCCGTCCTGGATCTCGCCATCGGCATTGACCAGCGCCGGCTGCACGCCGAAGAAGGGCAGGGTGGCCGAACCCGGCTTGAGGTCCATCGCACCGGCCAGCGGCGAGATCAGGATGCCGCCGGTCTCGGTCTGCCACCAGGTATCGACGATCGGGCAGCGGCTGTCGCCGACCACCTCGTAGTACCAGCGCCAGGCTTCCGGGTTGATCGGCTCGCCGACGCTGCCAAGCAGGCGCAGCGACGCGCGCGAGGTCTTCTTCACCGGCTCCTCGCCTTCGCGCATCAGTGCACGGATGGCGGTCGGGGCGGTGTAGAAGAGGGTCACCTTGTGCTTGTCGATGACGTTCCAGAAACGCGAGGTGTCCGGGTAGTTCGGCACGCCTTCGAACATCAGCGAGGTCGCGCCGTTGGCCAGCGGCCCGTACACGATGTAGCTGTGGCCGGTGACCCAGCCGACGTCGGCGGTGCACCAGTAGATGTCATCCTCGCGCAGGTCGAACACCGCTTCATGGGTGTAGGCCGCGTACAGCAGGTAGCCGCCGGTGGTGTGCAGCACGCCCTTCGGCTTGCCGGTGGAACCGGAGGTGTAGAGGATGAACAGCGGGTCTTCCGCGTTCATGCGTTCCGGCTCGCAGCTGGCCGGCTGGCTGTCCACCACATCGTGGAACCAGCGGTCGCGCGGCGCCTGCATGTCCACCGCGCCACCGGTGTGGCGCACCACCAGCACGGTTTCCACGGTATTGGTGCCGGGCAGCTTCAGCGCCGCATCGACGTTGGCCTTCAGCGGAATCTTCCGGCCACCGCGCAGGCCCTCGTCGGCGGTGATGATCAGCTTGCTCTGGCAGTCGCTGACGCGGTCGGCGATCGAGTTCGGCGCGAAGCCACCGAACACCACCGAGTGGATCGCGCCAATACGGGCGCAGGCCAGCATGGCCACCGCGGCGTCGACGATCATCGGCAGGTAGATGGTGACCCGGTCGCCCTTCTTGACGCCGAGGTTGCGCAGCGCGTTGCCAAGGCGGCAGGTGCGCTCGTACAGCTCGCGATAGGTCACGTGCTGGGCCGGTGCATCCGGGCCGTCCGGCTCGAACAGCAGGGCGGTCTTGTCGCCGCGCGTCTCGAGCTGGCGGTCCAGGCAGTTCACGCTGGCATTGAGCTCGCCATCCTCGAACCACTTGATGTGGAAATCGGACAGGTCGTAGCTGACGTTCTTGATCTTCGTCGGCTTGCGCATCCACTGCAGGCGCTCGGCGGCCTTGCCCCAGAAACCATCCGGGTCGGTCACCGAAGCCTGGTACTGCTGTTCGTACGACGTCTTGTCGATGCGTGCCTTGGCGGCGAACTGCGGATCGACGGGGTAGATATCAGCCATGGCACCCTCACTTGCACGTTGACTTTGTATGTGCGGTCGCAGCATCGCAGCGACCGATCCCCCTCAGTTTGCCCCATCCACCCCCGGCCGCGTCACCACCCTGGTTAGACCATGGTCGAAAGTGAGCGCCCCGCAGGGCCGGGTTCGACCAATGGCCAATAGCCGCTGTGCGCGAACGCCCCGCAGTCTCGGCTCGACCGTGCCCCACGCGCGGCATCACCTTGCCACTTGGGAGAGAGGGCAACATGAGCCACCGTACGTTGAAAGCCGTGCGCAAACCTTTGGCGGCCTGCCTGTTGGTCGCCCTGGTCGCACCGGGCATGGCGTTCGCAGAGACCGCCAAAGAGAAAGCGCTGGAAGCACGCGTTGCCGAACTGGAACGCCAGGTCCAGCTGCTGCTGTCTTCGCAGCAACAACAGCAGACCCAGATCAGCCAGACCCAGCAGGCGGTGACCGAAGTCCGCACCGTGCAGGCCGAGCAGAAGCCGGTCGCACAGGTGCCGGCCGGCAAGCAGCCGATCCAGGTCACCACCATCACCCCGGGCGCCGCGCCCGGCACGACGGTCAAGATCGGCGGCTTCATCAAGGCCGACTTCCTGGCTACCCAGACCAGCGATGGCCAGCTGGCCGACGACGCCACCGGCCGCTCCCTGTACCTGCCGGGCCAGACGCCGGTGGAAGGCGCCGGCGGCAGCGGCAAGCGTTCGGGCACCGACTTCAACGCCCACGCCAAGTTCTCGCGCTTCAACCTGGGCATCGACAACGTGAGCGAATCCGGCAACAAGGCCGGTGCGTTCTTCGAGATGGATTTCTTCGGCAACTCGCTGGGCAACCAGACCGCCACCAATACCTACGGTGTGACCCTGCGCCACGCCTACATGTACTGGAACAACTGGATTGCCGGCCAGACCTGGTCCAACTTCATGGACGCGGCCGCATTGCCGGAAGCGGTCGACTTCGTCGGCCCCACCGACGGCGTGATCTTCGTGCGCCAGGCCCAGGTGCGCTACACCCAGGGTGGCTTCAGCGTCGCGCTGGAAAACCCCGAAACCACCACCCTCACCGGTACCCGCAACCCGGTTACCGGGGCCTGGACCAATGCCAGCGCCAACTCCGACCGTGGCAGCCTGCCTGATCTGACCCTGCGTTATGGCTGGAAGGGCGACTGGGGCACGTTCGGTGTCGGCGGCATCGTCCGCCAGCTGAAGGTCGACAACCAGGCCACCGGCGCCAAGGCCGACAAGGTGGCCGGCGGCCTGACCCTGGGCGGCAAATGGGTGATGGGTGACAGCGACTCGCTGCACTACCAGCTGACCGGCGGCGAAGGCATCGCCCGCTACATCGGCCTGGGCATCACCGCCGACAGCGCCTACGACGTGGCCCGCGACGAGCTCAACCCGACCGGCGTGCTTGCCGGTTACGTGGGCTGGCGGCATGCGTTCTCGCCGAAGCTGCGCACCAACCTCATCTACGCGCGCAGCGACTACGACAACGACAGCATCCTCGGCCCGCTGGTGACCAAGAGCGTGCAGAGCATCCGCGGCAACATCTTCTACTCACCGCTGCCCAAGGTCGATATCGGTGCCGAGCTGATGTACGGCCGTCGCGAAGTGGAGAACGGCAACAAGGGTGACATCACCCGGTTGCAGTTCACCACGAAGTACAGCTTCTGATCGAGTGCCGACCAACGGTCGGCACCTACCGAGATTGAGTGCCGACCAACAGTCGGCACCCACCAACAACGATTGCTTCGGAGGGGAAGCGTCTTATGTCCAGCACTGCATCAAGCCCGCACAATCCAGCGGGCACCCTGACCAAGGGCCACAAGAAGGTCATCTTCGCCTCGAGCCTGGGTACGGTCTTCGAGTGGTATGACTTCTTCCTGTATGGCTCGCTCGCCGCCATCATCGCCAAGCAGTTCTTCAGTGGCGTCAATGAAACCACGGGCATGATCTTCGCCCTGCTGGCCTTCGCTGCCGGCTTCTTCGTGCGTCCGTTCGGCGCGGCCTTCTTCGGCAGCCTCGGCGACCGCATCGGCCGCAAGTACACCTTCCTGGTCACCATCCTGATCATGGGCATCTCGACCTTCCTGGTCGGCGTGCTGCCCAACTACGCCTCGATCGGCTTCGCCGCACCGGTGATCCTGATCATCCTGCGCCTGGCCCAGGGCCTGGCGATGGGCGGTGAGTACGGCGGTGCCGCCACCTACGTGGCCGAGCATGCGCCGGACGACAAGCGCGGCCTGTACACCAGCTTCATCCAGTGCACCGCCACGCTCGGCCTGTTCATGTCGCTGCTGATCATCCTGGCCTGCCGCTACTTCCTCGGCAACGAAGCCTTCGAAGCCTGGGGCTGGCGCATTCCGTTCCTGGTCTCGATCCTGCTGCTGGGCGTGTCCGTGTGGATCCGCCTGCAGCTGAGCGAATCGCCGCTGTTCCAGCAGATGAAGTCCGAGGGCAAGGGTTCCAAGACCCCGTTCCGTGACAGCCTGAAGGGCGGCAACCTGAAGCTGATGCTGCTGGTCCTGCTGGGTGCTGCGGCTGGCCAGGCGGTGGTCTGGTACGGCGGCCAGTTCTACGCGCTGTTCTTCCTCAGCAGCATGCTGAAGGTCGATGCCACCACCTCCTACCTGCTGATCGCGGCCGCGCTGGCGCTGGGCGTGCCGTTCTTCATCTTCTTCGGCTGGCTGTCCGACCGTATCGGCCGCAAGAAGATCATCCTGGCCGGCTGCCTGCTGGCCGCCGTCACCTACATCCCGATCTTCAAGGGCTTGACCCACTTCGCCAACCCGGCCATCGAAGAGGCCCGCAGCAGCTCGCCGGCCCTGGTCGTGGCCGATCCGGCCACCTGCTCGTTCCAGTTCGATCCGGTCGGCCTGCGCAAGTTCACCAGCTCCTGCGACGTGGCCACCGCCGCGCTGACCAAGGCCGGTGTGCCGTACGACGTGCAGCCCGCCGCCGCCGGTTCGCTGGCGATGGTGAACGTGGGCAGCGCCAGCGTCACCTCGTATGAGGCGGCCGGCCTGACCAAGGAAGAGGGCAAAGCCAAGGCCGATGCGTTCGGTGCGGAACTGAAGACCGCCCTGACCACCGCCGGCTACCCGGCCAAGGCTGACAGCTCGCGCATCAACTATGCCGGCACCATCCTCATGCTGTGGCTGCTGGTGCTGTACGTGACCATGGTCTACGGCCCGATCGCCGCCTACCTGGTTGAATTGTTCCCGACCCGCATCCGCTACACCTCGATGTCGCTGCCGTACCACATCGGCAACGGCTGGTTCGGTGGCTTCCTGCCGGCGATCTCGTTCGCACTGGTGGCCGGTACCGGCAACCTGTACTACGGCCTGTGGTACCCCATCATCATCGCGCTGATGTCGGTGGTGATTGGTGGCCTGTTCCTGCGCGAGACCAAGGACGTGGATATCACCAAGTAATCGGCGTGCCGACCAACGGTCGGCACCCACCGGGTTTCAGGGGCCGCGGTGCAGACCGCGGCCTTTTTGTTTCCCTGTTTTTGGGGTCAGATCCCTTTCGCCTGCGAAAGGGATCTGACCCCATCGAGACGTGCTGCACCCCGTATAGTCGGCCCATGACCACCACCACGCCGGCCGACCTCCCCGCCATCCTGCACACCCTGCGCAGCGCCTGGCAGTCTCAGCGTCCATCGCTGGACCAGCGCGAAGCCGACCTGCGCCGCCTGCGTGAGGCGCTGAAGCCGCGCCTGGACGAGATGGCCCACGCCATCGCCGAAGACTTCGGCCACCGCGCCCACACCGAATCGAAGCTGGCCGATGGCATGAGCGTGCTCTCGGCCATCGACCACCTGCGCCGCCATCTGCGCCGCTGGTCGAAGCCGCAGCGCGTCGGCGCGGGTTGGCGGCTGTGGCCGGCGCGCGCGCAGCTGCGGCCGACGCCGCTGGGCGTGGTCGGGGTGATCTCGCCCTGGAACTATCCGGTCACGCTGGCGCTGGTGCCTTTGGCTACCGCCATCGCCGCCGGCAACCACGTGCTGCTCAAGCCTTCGGAACACACGCCGCGCACCAGCGCGTTCCTGGCCGATCTGCTGTCCAGCGTGTTCCCGCCCGATCGCGTGGCGGTGGTGCAGGGTGGGGCGGATGTGGCGGCGGCGGTGTCATCGCTGCCGCTGGACCATCTGCTGTTCACCGGCTCGACGGCCGTTGGCCGCAAGGTGATGGCCGCCGCGGCCGAGCATCTGGTACCGGTCACGCTGGAACTGGGCGGCAAGTCGCCGGCGATTGTCTGTCGCGATTTCCCACTGGAGAAGGCCGCCGCACGGCTGGCCACCGGCAAGTGGTTCAACGCGGGCCAGACCTGCATCGCGCCGGATTACGTGCTGATCGACACCGCGCGCCAGCGCGAGTTCGTGCAGGCGCTGCAGCAGCAGGTACGCGAGCGCTATGGCGACTTCAGCGACGCCGGCGACTACACGCGCATCATCAACGAAGGCCAGTACCGGCGCCTGCAGGGCCATCTGGCGCAGGCGCGCGAACGCGGCGTGCCGGTGATTCCGCTGGCACAGGTGGATGAAGCGCGCGCCGACCGCGAGCGCCTGCTGGTGCCGACCGTGGTGCTGGACCCGCCGGACGACCTGGACCTGATGCGCGAGGAGATCTTCGGGCCGATCCTGCCGGTGCGGGCCTACCCGGACCTGGACGGCGCGCTGGCCGATGTGCTGTCCCGCGATCGGCCGCTGGCGCTGTATCCCTTCAGCCATGACCGGGCCACGGTGGAGCGCATCCTCGGCCAGGTGGTGGCCGGCGGGGTGACGGTGAATGACACGCTACTGCACTTCGCCGCCGATGGTCTGCCGTTTGGCGGCGTGGGCGCCAGCGGCATGGGCGCGTACCACGGCCGGGCCGGGTTCGACGCCATGAGCAAGCGTCTGCCGGTGCTGTGGCAGTCGCGCTGGGCCGCCAGTGACCGGTTGCGGCCGCCGTATTCGAAGATTGCGGGGTTGTTGAAGCTGTTGCTGCGGTGAAGCCACGCATGGCGTGGCTCTACTGATTCCGGGGCCGATTCTACATGGGAGTCCGGGCCGGTCCCCGCCCCCGCCCACCCGGTTAGAATGCCCCCATGAAGATCGCCTCGTGGAACGTCAATTCGCTCAATGTCCGCCTGCCGCACCTGGAGCAGTGGCTCAAGGAGTTCGGCCCGGACATCGTCGGTATCCAGGAAACCAAGCTGGAGGACCACAAGTTCCCCGATTCGGCGCTGATCGCCGCGGGCTACCGCAGCGTGTTCGCCGGCCAGAAGACCTACAACGGCGTGGCGCTGCTGTCGCGTGAACCGGCGCAGGACGTGCAGATCGGCATTCCCGGTTTCGAGGACGAGCAGAAGCGCGTCATCGCCGGCACCTTCGGCGACCTGCGGGTGATCAACCTGTACGTGGTCAACGGCCAGGACATCGGCACCGACAAGTATGAGTACAAGCTGCGCTGGCTTGAGGCGGTGCATGCCTGGATCGCGCAGGAACTGCAGCGGCACCCGAAGCTGGTCGTGATGGGCGATTTCAACATCGCCCCGGACGCGCGCGACGTGCACGATCCGGAGGTGTGGAACGACAACCACATCCTGACTTCCACCGCCGAGCGCGGCGCGCTCAACAAGCTGCTGCAGCTGGGCCTGCACGATGGCTTCCGCCTGCACAACGACGAGCCCGGCACCTTCAGCTGGTGGGACTACCGTGCCGCCGGCTTCCGCCGCAACCTGGGCCTGCGCATCGACCTGACCCTGTTGTCAGACGCGCTGAAGGGCAGTGCGGTGGCCTCGGGCATCGACCGTGAGCCGCGTACCTGGGAACGCCCGAGCGATCACGCGCCGGCGTGGGTGCAGATCGGTTGAGATAGCGCCGGGCCATGCCCGGCGCTATCCGTCAGTTCACCGTATGCTCTTGCGGGTGAACAGGTTGACGATCGCCAGCAGGATCACCGCACCGATCAGCGAGAACAGGAAGGTGCGGAGGGTGATCGCTTCGTTGATGCCGCCGCCGAACAGCCAGCCGGAAATCAGCGCGCCGACGATGCCGACCACGATGTTGAGGATGATGCCCTGCTGGCCATCGCGCTTCATGATGATGCTGGCCAGCCAGCCTACGATGCCGCCGACGATCAGCCAGATGATGATGCCCATGATCGAACCTCCGGTGGGGAACTGTGACCAGTTGACGCGCACGGCCGTGAACCCGTCGTGGAATTGCGTGACGGGCGCGTGCGGATGAGCCTGCCAGCCACCCTCGACGGCCCGTGGCGCTTCGGTCCGGTGACGGTCTGGCGGCGTCCGCATGTGCCAGGCCAGCGCGGCGAACCGCAGGCGCGGCAGGTGCTGGCGCAGGCGCTGGGCGCCGACCCGGAGACGTTGCCACTGGTCCGTGATGACAAGGGCCGGCCGGAACTGAGCGGCGCGCTGGCCCACTACGGCACCGGCTGGAGCCACAGTGGCGAGGTGCTGCTGGTAGCGCTGGGCGATGGCGTGCGGCTGGGCGTGGACCTGGAGCTGCTGCGGCCGCGGGCCCGCCTGCTGGAGATCGTGCAGCGTTTCTTCCACCCCGAGGAGGTGGCCTGGCTGGAAAGCCTGGACGCGGCCGGTCGCGAGCACTGGTTCTTCCGCGTGTGGTGCATCAAGGAGGCCATCCTGAAGGCGCACGGGCAGGGCATCTCGTTCGGCCTGCACCGCCTGCAGCTGGCACCGGGGGCCGATGGCGCCCTGCACCTGCGCTGGTGCGACCCGGAACTGGGCGAGGCCACGCGCTGGCACCTGCACGAATGGCAGGCCAGCGGCCAGTTCCGTGCGGCGTTGGCCTGGTATCCGCACTGAAGCGGGGAATCAGCGCGCAAAACCGGCGATAATGCCGGCATGAGCGAACACCCACTTCCCGCCAGCGTGGCTGCCACGCTGGAACAGGGCCTGGCCAGCATGGGCCTGGACGCCGCGCTGGCGCCGCCGCTGCTGCGTTACCTGGCCCTGCTGCACCGCTGGAACGGCACCTACAACCTCACCGCCATCCGCGATCCGCAGGAGATGGTCACCCGCCACCTGCTCGACTCGCTGGCGATGCAGCCGTTCGTGGCCGACGGCAGCCTGGCCGACCTCGGCACCGGCCCCGGGCTGCCCGGCATCCCGCTGGCGATCGCCTGCCCGGGCCTGCAGGTCACCCTGGTCGAGAGCAACGGCAAGAAGGCGCGCTTCATGCGCGAGGCCGTGCGCCAGCTTGGCCTGGGCAACGCCCGCGTGGCCGAATCGCGTGCCGAGGCGCTGGACGAGGCCGGCCGCTACGACCAGCTGACCGCGCGCGCGATGGATACCCTGGCCGGCATCGTCCGCGTCGGTGGCCACCTGCTGCGCCCCGGCGGCGTGCTGCTGGCCATGAAGGGCGTCTACCCGCATGAAGAGATCGCGGAGCTGCCGGCTGGCTGGCAGGTGCGCGAGGTGACCCCGCTGGGCGTGCCCGGCCTGGCCGGTGAACGCCACCTGGTCACCGTTACAGGCCCCTGATTCCCGTCGCCAGCCCCTTGTGGAACAAGAGGTTGGCGATCCACGATTTCCGCAAGGGGCCGGTTGTACGCATAATGACCGGTCCCAGCACACGTCGACGAGGCACACCCGCATGGCCCGCATCATCGCCATCGCCAACCAGAAGGGTGGCGTCGGCAAGACCACGACCGCCGTCAACCTGGCCGCTTCCCTGGCCAACGCACCCAAGCGCGTGCTGTTGGTCGACCTGGATTCGCAGGGCAACGCGACCATGGGCAGTGGCGTGGACAAACGAGAGCTGGCCGCCTCCACCTGTGACCTGCTGCTCGGCGAGAACAGCGCCGCCGATGTGCGCGTGCAGACGGCCGAGGGCTACGACCTGCTGCCCGGCAACATCGACCTGACCGCCGCCGAGATCCAGCTGATGGGCCAGAGCGAGCGCGAGCAGCGCCTGAAGCGCGCGCTGGCGCCGATCCGCGACGAGTACGACTACATCCTGATCGACTGCCCGCCGGCGCTGTCGCTGCTGACGCTCAACGCGCTGGCCGCCGCCGACTCGGTGATCGTGCCGATGCAGTGCGAGTACTACGCGCTGGAAGGCCTGAGCGCGCTGGTGGAAACCATCGAGGCGCTGCGTACCAGCCTGAACCCGGCGCTGGAGATCGAAGGCGTGCTGCGCACCATGTTCGACGTGCGCAACAACCTGGCCAACGCGGTCTCGGCCGAGCTCACCGAACACTTCGGCGATCGCGTGTTCCGCACCATCGTGCCGCGCAACGTGCGCCTGGCCGAGGCGCCCAGCCATGGCCAGAGCATCGTCGGCTACGACCGCGCCTCGCGCGGTGGCGTGGCCTACCTGGGCCTGGCCGGCGAGATCATCCGCCGCAACAACGAACGCAACAAGGCCGGCAAGGCCGTGGAGATCGTCTGATGACCAGCAGCAAGCCGGCAGCCAAGAAGCGAGGCCTCGGCCGTGGCCTGGATGCGCTGCTGGGCCCGAAAGGCGCGGTCAGCCAGGTGCAGGCCACCACCGCAGTGATCGAGCCGCTGCCGGGTGAAGTACTGCGCAAGCTGGCCGTGGGCCAGCTGCAGCCGGGCAAGTACCAGCCGCGGCGCGAGATGGACGAGGGCAAGCTCTCCGAGCTGGCCGACTCGATCAAGTCGCAGGGCGTGATCCAGCCGATCCTGGTGCGCCAGCTGCCGGCGGGCAACTACGAAATCGTCGCCGGTGAGCGCCGCTGGCGCGCATCGCAGCTGGCCGGCCTGGACGAAGTGCCGGTGGTGGTGCGCGAGCTGGAAGACCGCACCGTCATCGCAATGGCGCTGATCGAGAACATCCAGCGCGAAGACCTCAACCCGCTGGAAGAAGCCGAGGCGCTGCAGCGCCTGATCAGCGAGTTCACCCTGACCCATGCCGAGGCCGCCGAGGCCGTTGGCCGCTCGCGCGCGGCGGTGTCCAACCTGCTGCGCCTGCTGGAGCTGCCGGTGGCGATCCGCCTGCTGCTGGAAACCCGCCGCCTGGAAATGGGCCACGCCCGCGCGCTGCTGACCCTGGCCCCCGAGCTGGCCGGCAAGCTGGCGCAGGAAGCGGCCGATGAAGGCTGGTCGGTGCGCGAGGTCGAGCGCCGTGCGCAGGCCTTCGCCGCCGGCAAGGTGCCAAGCAACCGCCCGGTGGCCACGCCGAAGGTGCAGCAGGCCGACATCGCCTCGCTGGAAACCGAACTGTCCGAAGCGCTGGGTGCCAAGGTGGCGATCAATCATGGCCGCGGCGGCAAGGGCAAGCTGATCATCCACTACACCGACCTGGACACGCTGGACGGCGTGCTGGAAAAGCTGCGCACGCGCCAGGGCTGAGCCCGGCGCAGTGACGGGGGACGCGGCGTGCCGCGTCCTGCCGGTGACAGGGAACGTACCGCCGCGCGCGCCGTGGCCTCATCAGGGAGCGGGACATGAGCAACGAATACGAGGGCGTCAGCCCGGACGGCACCCAGATCCTGGTGCACCAGCGCGAAAAGGACTTCGTGCTCGCCGTCGGCGAAGAGCAGCATATCGAGGCGATCAGCGCGCACATCGAGCGCCATCTCGGGCCGATCGCTACCGTCCTGCACGAGATCATTTCCGACCTGGTGCATATCGACGTGCACGTGGTGCCCCCCAATGACCACTGCCCGCATGTGCGGCTGGTGACCTCCGGCATGAGCGACCTGCCGATGACCGTGCCCGCCGAGCTGGACGCGGACGTGCCGCGCTACATGGAACTGATGGTGACCCTGCCGGCCGAGTGGCCGATCTCG
This sequence comes from Stenotrophomonas maltophilia, assembly GCF_002799155.1. Taxonomy (GTDB): domain Bacteria; phylum Pseudomonadota; class Gammaproteobacteria; order Xanthomonadales; family Xanthomonadaceae; genus Stenotrophomonas; species Stenotrophomonas maltophilia_R. The sequence continues at coordinate 3,842,349 of NZ_NERD01000002.1, read as the reverse complement.
CAGGAGGCCTTCGAGGACGAGCGCAACTACTGGCCGGTGCGCCTGCTGAAGGGCATGGCGCGGCTGCCGCACGAGTACGACACCTGGCTGGGCTTCGGCCACACCATCCCCAACGGCCATCCCAGCGAACCCTACGCGCCGGGCGTCGGCTTCGACGGTGCCATCGTGCTGCCGCCGGTGACTGCTCCGGACGACTTCGCCGCACTGGAACTGGACGATGGCAAGACCATCAGCTTCATGTCCCTGGTCCCGCTGTACCCGGAAGAGATGGACCTGAAGCTGAAGAAGGGCGCCGAGGCGCTGCTGGACCGCTTCGATGCGAAGAAGATCCAGGACGTGATCGAACCCGGCCGCACCAACGTGGCCAGGAAGCGTTTCGGTTTGTTCTGAGACCGGTAACATCAGGGGCCTGAACTTCGTTTCCAGGCCCCTGTCATGACCATCCTGCTCACCGGCGCTGCCGGCTTCATCGGTGCCTACACCGCCCGCGCGCTGCTGGAGGCCGGCCACGCCGTGGTCGGCCTGGACAACTTCAACGACTACTACGACCCGCAGATCAAGCGCGACCGCGTGGCCGCGCTGTGCCCGACGCTGGACCTGCGCGCACTGGACCTGACCGACCGCGAGGGCCTGGCCGCGCTGTTCGACGAAGTGCAGCCGACCGCGGTGATCCACCTGGCCGCGCAGGCCGGCGTGCGCTATTCGCTGGAGAACCCGCAGGCCTACGTCGACAGCAACCTGGTCGGCTTCGTCAACATGCTCGAGCTGTGCCGCCACCGTGGCGTGCAGCACCTGGTGTATGCCTCCAGCAGCTCGGTCTACGGCGATTCGGCCACGCCGCCGTTCTCCGAGGACCAGCGCGTGGACCAACCGCGCTCGCTGTACGCGGCGACCAAGGCCGCCAACGAACTGATGGCCCATACCTACGCGCAGCTGTACGGCCTGCGCGCCACTGGCCTGCGCTTCTTCACCGTGTATGGACCGTGGGGCCGGCCGGACATGGCGCCGCTGCTGTTCTCGCGCGCGGTGCTGGCCGGGCGGCCGATCGACGTGTTCAACGAAGGCCGCATGCAGCGCGATTTCACACATGTTTCCGACATCGTATCCGGTATTCTCGGCGCCCTCGCGCATCCGGCCGACGGTCCGGTGCCGCACCGGGTGTTCAACCTCGGCAACCATACGCCGGTCGAGCTGGAACGCTTCATCAGCGTGATCGAGCAGGCCGCCGGCCGCCCCGCGCAGAAGGTCTACAAGCCCATGCAGCCCGGCGACATGGTGCGCACGATGGCCGACACACGGCGCGCACATGACGTTTTCGGCTTCGATGCGGTGACCCCGATCGAAGAAGGCCTGCCACCTGTGGTGCAGTGGTGCCGCGAGTATTTTGGCGATCGCGCCTGAGGATGGATCCTCACGCCGCGGGGTTCATCTTCGGATAACCTTGGTTTCGGAGAATGCGCGGTCTTTGTCCCCCCTTTGGCCGAGTGCCTTATGAGCCAACCCGAGCTTTCCGTCGTCGTCCCGGTATTCAACGAGCGCGACAATGTCGCCCCGCTGGTTGCCGAAATCACCGCTGCGCTGCGTGGGCGGTTGCCGTTCGAGATCGTCTACATCGACGATCACTCGCGCGATGACACCCTGGCGGTGCTGCAGGGCCTGAAGGCGACCACCCCGGAACTGCGCGTGCTGCACCATGTGAACCAGAGCGGGCAGAGCACCGCCGTGCGCACCGGCGTCAAGCACGCGCGCGCGCCGTGGATCGCGACCCTGGATGGCGATGGCCAGAACGATCCGGCCGATATCCCCAGGCTGCTCGCCGCGCGCGACGCCGCCGAGGCGCAGGTGAAGCTGTTCGCTGGCTGGCGCGTCAACCGCCAGGACAGCGGCAGCAAGCGCTGGGCCAGCAAGTGGGCCAACGCCATCCGCGCACGCATGCTGCGCGACGATACGCCCGACACCGGTTGCGGCATCAAGCTGTTCGAGCGCAGTGCGTTCCTCGATCTGCCGTACTTCGACCACATGCACCGCTACCTGCCGGCGCTGATGCAGCGTGCCGGCTGGAAGACCACCAGCGTGCCGGTCAACCATCGCCACCGTACCGCCGGTGTCTCCAAGTACAACAACCTGGGCCGCGCGCTGGTGGGCATCCGTGACCTGCGCGGCGTGGCCTGGCTGATCACCCGCAGCAAGCGCACCGCGGTGGAGGAGCGTTGATGGATCTGGAGCTGCACTGGCTCGACCAGCCGCTGACCTGGCTGTACTGGACCGGCCTGCATGTGACCGGCTGGAAGCTGATCGGCTACACCGGTGCGCTGATGTTCGGTGGCCGCTGGCTGGTCCAGTTCATTGCCTCCAAGCGTGCGGGCAAGCCGGTGATCCCGCGCCTGTTCTGGTACATGAGCGTGGTCGGCAGCCTGATGACGCTGAGCTACTTCCTGTTCTCGGCCAAGCAGGACTCTGTGGGCGTGCTGCAGAACCTGTTCCCGGCGTTCACCGCGCTGTACAGCCTGCACCTGGACATCAAGCACCGGGGCTGGAAGCGGGACAGGGCCAGCCACTAGGCGCCGGGGGCCCCATCCGGTAGCTGCCGACCTTGGTCGGCACATCTGTATCCCGGCCTGGCCCATCCACGCATGGCGTGGATCTACCGCATGCCCAGGCAGGACCTTCGTCCCATGCCACGGGCCGTGGGCGGTGCCATCATCGGGGTCTGCCTTCCCGGGAACCTGTGCTCGTGAAAACCCGTCTTGCCGTTGCCCTGCTGATCGCCCTGTCCGCCCCCGCCGTAGCCCTGGCCGCACCGCCCGCCGCCGCCGCGCCGGCCAGCGTGGCCACCGAATCGCCCGCCGACGCCGCCTTCCGCGCGCTGTACGAGAAGGAATGGAAGTGGCGCCAGCAAGGGGGCGGCGAGGCCAGCGAGGATGAGGACGCCCCTGCAAACGCCACCCGCATGCCCGACGTCGGCCCGGCCGCGCAGCAGGCGCGCCTGAAGGTGTGGGACGAGACCCTGGCTGCACTGAAGAAGATCGACCCGAAGACGCTGTCGCCCGACAACCAGATCAACTACGCGATCTACCACGACCAGGTGTTCAACCTGGCCGAAGCGACGCGCCTGCGTGGTTACGAGATGCCGTTCAACGCCGACTCCTCGTTCTGGTCCAACCTGTCCTTCATGGCCCGGCGCGAGATGAAGACCGTGCAGGACTACCAGAACTACATCGCACGCCTGAACGATGTGCCGCGCTACTTCGGCCAGCAGACCGAGAACATGCGCGCCGGCCTGAAGCGCGGCTTCAGCGTGCCGCGCGCGGTGCTCGATGGCCGCGAAGTGTCCATCGCCACCGTCGCCGAGCTGAAGGACCCGACCGATTCGCCGCTGTACGCGCCGTTCAAGAAGCTGCCCAACAGCATCCCGGCCGCAGAGCAGGCCAGGCTGCAGGCGCAGGCGCGTGAAGCGATCAGTGCCAAGGTAGTGCCGGCGTTCCAGCAACTGCGCACCTTCTTCGTCAACGAGTACGTGCCGCAGGCGCGTACCACCCTGGCCGCCGAAGCGATGCCGGACGGCAAGGCGTACTACAAGCAGCAGATCCACGAATACACCACGCTGGACCTGTCGCCGGACGAGATCCACCGCATCGGCCTGGATGAAGTCGCGCGCATCCAGAAGGAAATGAACGACATCATCAAGCAGGTGAAGTTCAAGGGCAGCTTCGCCGAGTTCCTGGCCTTCCTGCGCACCGATCCGCAGTTCTATGCGAAGACGCCGGAAGAGCTGCTGTCGCGTGCCGCGTGGATCTCCAAGCGGGCCGATGGCCAGCTCGGCAAATACATGACGCTGCCGCGCGCGCGCTTCACCATCGTGCCGGTGCCGCCGGACATCGCCCCGTTCTGGACCGCCGGCCGCGGTGGCATGGGTACCTACTGGCTCAACACCTACAACCTGCCGTCGCGCCCGTTGTACAACCTGCCGGCGCTGACCCTGCATGAATCCGACCCGGGCCACTCGCTGCAGGGGGCGATTGCCGCCGAGCAGAAGAACCTGCCCGAGTTCCGCCGCAACACCTACATCTCTGCCTATGGCGAAGGCTGGGCGCTGTACTGCGAGAAGCTGGGCGTGGAGATGGGCATCTACGAAACCCCTTACGAGGATTTCGGTCGCCTGACCTACGAAATGTGGCGTGCGGCGCGCCTGGTGATCGATACCGGCGTGCACAGCAAGGGCTGGACCCGCGAGCAGGCGCTGGCCTACCTGCGTGACCACACTGCGCTGAGCGAGCATGAAGTGACCACCGAAGTGGACCGTTACATTTCCTGGCCGGGCCAGGCGCTGAGCTACAAGCTGGGCGAGATCGCCATCGTGCGCCTGCGTGCGCAGGCAGAGAAGGAGCTGGGCGACAAGTTCGACATCAAGGGTTTCCACGACACCCTGCTCAAGCAGGGCTCGGTGCCGCTGCCGGTGCTGGAACAGCAGATCCAGGCGTACATCGCCGAACGCAAGAAGGCCTGACCGTTGTGTGATCGGGTCAGAGCCCCGCCCGTCGGGCGGGGATCCGACCCGCATGGGGTCGGATCCCTTTCCCACGGAAAGGGCTCCGACCCCGGCATCACATCATCCCACCGCCCGCGGCTTGGCCACCCGTGCCGCGAAGGTCGGCAGCACCAGCAGGGTCAACACGGTGGCGGTGATCAGGCCACCGATCACCACCGTGGCCAGTGGCTTCTGCACCTCCGCACCGGAACCGCTGGCGATCGCCATCGGAATGAAGCCGACGATGGCCACCAGCGCCGTGGTCAGCACCGCGCGGATGCGGCTGGAGGCGCCGTTGATCGCCGCCTGCAGCGGCAGGTCACCGGCATCCAGGCGCTCGCGGATCGCCTGCATCAGCACCAGGCCGTTCAAGGTGGCCACGCCGGAGACGGCGATGAAACCAACTGCCGCCGACACCGAAAACGGCATGCCACGCAGCAGCAGCGCGAGAATGCCGCCAACCAGCGCCAACGGCACGCAGCTGAACACCAGAATGGCTTCCTTGCCGCTGCGCAGCGCCATGAACAGCAGGCTGCCGATCAGCAGGAACACCACCGGCACCACCGTTGCCAGCCGCTTCTCGGCACGCTGCAGGTTCTCGAACTGGCCACCCCAGGTCAGGTAGGCGCCCGGCGGTAGTGCCACGTCGGCCACCGCCGCCTGCGCTTCACCCACGAAGCCGCCCAGGTCACGACCGCGCACGTTGGCCTGCACCACCACGCGGCGGCTGCCGTTGTTGCGGCTGATCTGGTTCGGCCCTTCGCTGACCGTGATGCGCGCGACCGACGACAGCGGAATCACCAACCCCGACGGCGTAGCGATCGGCAACGAAGCCAACTGGTCCGGATCGTTGCGCGAGGCATCGTCCAGGCGCACCACCACGTTGAAGCGGCGGTCGCCTTCGAAGATCTTGCCGGCCGCGGTACCACCAATACCAGTGGACAGTGCATCGCTCACGTCCGCCGCGGTCAGCCCATACTGCGCAGCCGCCACGTGGTCGATGGCCACGTTGAGCGTGGGCAGGCCGGAGATCTGCTCCACCCGCACGTCGGCCGCGCCATCCACTGCGCGCAGCTTCAGCGCTACCTGGTCGGCCACCTTCTGCAGCTGGCTGAAGTCATCGCCGAAGATCATCACCGCCAGGTCGGTACGCACGCCGGAAATCAGTTCGTTGAAGCGCAGCTCGATCGGCTGGCTGAACTCGAAACTGTTGCCCAGCTGCTGCCCGGCCAGCTTCTCGAAGCGTGCCACCAGTGCATCCTTGCCGAGCTTCGGATCCGGCCAGTCCTTGCGTGGCTTCAGCACGATCACGCTGTCGGAGATGTTGGTCGGCATCGGGTCGATCGCTGCCTCGGCGGTACCGGTACGCGAAAACACGGTTTCCACCTCCGGCTGTTTGGCAATCGCCTTTTCCAGTGCCAGCTGCATTGCCAGCGACTGCTCCAGCGACGTCGACGGCACGCGCAGGGCCTGCATCGCCACGTTGCCTTCGTCCAGCGTCGGCATGAACTCGCGGCCCAGCAGCGAGAACGAACCGATACCCACCACCACCATCATCACCGCACCGGCCAGCACCGTGCGCGGATGCGCCACGGCCTTGCGCACCACCGGTTCGATGCGCGCACGCAGCACGCGGATCAGTTTCGTCTCGTGCTCGCCATCATCGGCATGCGTATCACCGTCCTTCACCTTGGGCTCGCGCACCAGCAGCGCGGCCATCGCCGGCACGAAGGTGAAGGAGAAGATGAAGGCACCGACCAGGGCCAGCATGAAGGTGGCTGCCATCGGGTGGAAGGTCTTGCCCTCCACGCCTTCCAGGGTGAGGATCGGCGCGAACACCAGCAGGATGATCAGCTGGCCAAAGGCCGCGGGGCGCGCCATCTTCATCGCCGAATCGGCGGCCACGCGCAGGCGTTCCATCGCGGTCAACGCACGGCCCAGTTCGGCGCGGCGCTGGCCCAGCATCAGCAGCGTCGACTCGACCACGATCACAGCGCCGTCCACCAGGATGCCGAAGTCCAGCGCACCCAGGCTCATCAGGTTGCCGCTGATGCCGAAGCGGTTCATGCCGATCACCGCGAACAGGAACGACAGCGGAATCACCAGCGCGGTGATCGTCGCCGCACGCAGGTTGCCCAGCAGCAGGAACAGCACCACCACCACCAGCAGCGCGCCTTCGGTGAGGTTCCTGGCCACGGTCTTGATGGTGGAATTGACCAGCACGCTGCGGTCCAGCACCGGCGCGGCCACGATGTCGGCCGGCAGCGATTTGTTCACCTGCTCCAGGCGCGCCGCAGCTGCCTGGGCCACGGTGCGGCTGTTGCCGCCGGCAATCATCAGCGCGGTACCCAGCACGGCTTCATGGCCGTTGCGGCTGGCCGCACCCAGGCGCGGTGCGCGGCTCAGCTCGACCTCGGCCACATCGGCCACGCGTACCACCACGCCATTGCGGGTGGCTACCGGGGCCTGTGCCAGATCGTCGGTGGTCAGCGCCAGGCCGTCGGCACGTACCACCAGGCCCTCGCCGGCACGCTGCACGAAACCGGCACCGGCCTGCACGTTGGAACGCTGCAGGGCAGTGACCAGATCGGCCAGGCCGAGGCCGTGCGCGGCCAGCTTGGCACTGTCCGGATGCACGCCGTATTCCTTGACGTAGCCGCCGACCGTATCGACGCCGGCCAGCCCCGGGCTGGAACGCATCTGCGGCGCGATGATCCAGTCCTGCACGGTGCGCAGGTAGGTGGCACGTTCTTCCGGCGTGCGAAGCAGAGTGCCTTCCGGCGTGCGGTAGACCTCGCCGGCCTGCCAACCCGCTTCACCGGGCTTTGCCAGCCTGGCCGGATCGAACGCGGTGAAGTCCACCGTCCACATCAGCACCTCGCCGAGGCCGGTGGTGACCGGCGACAGCATCGGCGACGCGCCATCGGGCAGGTCTTCCGATGCCTCGCGCATGCGTTCGGCCACCTGCTGGCGGGCGAAGTAGATGTCGGTCGCATCGGTGAAGATCGCGGTGACCTGCGAGAAGCCATTGCGCGACAGCGAACGCGTGGTGGTCAGGCCGGGAATGCCGGCCAGCGCGGTTTCCAGCGGGTAGGTCACCTGCCGCTCGATCTGTTCCGGCGTCAGCGCCGGTGCCACCGTGTTGATCTGCACCTGGCGGTTGGTGATGTCCGGCACCGCGTCAATCGGCAGCTTGCCCAGCTGGAACAGGCCCACGGCGGCGATCAGCGCCGCCATGAACACCACCAGCCAGCGGTGGCGCACCGCTGTTTCAATGATCAGCTTGAACATGGTCGCCTCCTCAGTGGCCGTGCTCGGCTTCGCCCTTGGCCAGTTCGGCCTTGAGCAGGAAGGCGTTGGCACCGACGATGCGCTCGTTGCCGGTCAGGCCACCGAGGATCTCGATGCGGTCGCCGGCACGGCGCCCGGCCAGCACCGGCTGCGCCTTGAAGCCGCCATCGACGGCGACGAACACCGCGCTGCTGCCATCAACGTTCTGCACCGCATCGGCGGGCACGCTGAGCGAACCGTCCTGGCCTTCGGTGACCACCACCGCCGAAACCGGCGAACCGGCCGGCGGCAGCGAAGCGTCCACCGGCGCGGCGCGGATCACCGCGACGCCGCCCTGCTGGCGCACGTCGGCGGCCGAACCGGTAACGGTGGCGGTGAAACTGCCACCGGGCACGCTCACTTCCAGCTTCATGCCGGGCGTGACCTGTGCGGCCAGCGCGGGCGGCGCGGTGAACACCAGTTCGTTCATCGACGGGTCGGCGACATCGGCCACCGCACTGCCGGCGGCGACTACGCCGCCCGGGGTGACCTGCACGTTGCCGACGATGCCGGCCACCGGACTGGTGATGCGCACGCGGCCGTTGGCATCGGGTGCCCCGTTGGCAGCGGCCTGGGCCTGCGCGGCGGCGGCCTGGGCCTGTGCCGCCAGCGAGCGGGCGCGCGAGGCCTCCAGTTCCTGGCGGGCGACCACGCCCTGGTCGACCAGCGCCTTGTCGCGGCCATAGGCCAGGCGCGCGGCTTCGGCTTCGGCCGAGGCGGCCAGCGCATTGGCGCGGAACACCGCGGCCTCGCCACTGACCACGATGGCCAGCGCCTGGTTCTGCTTCACCGCGGTGCCCGGCGCGACCAGCACGCGCTCGACGCGACCGGTCACCGTGGAGGCGACCGAGGCGCGGGCGCCCACCGACGGTTCGACCCGGCCGGACAGGCGCGTGGAGCCACCGCCACCGCGACCGATCGCGACCACTTCGATACCGGACGCCTTGATCTGCTCAGGGGTCAACTGCACGACACCCTCATCCGCATCGGGGGGTGCCTTCGCGGATTCGGCCTTGGCTTCCTTGCTGTCGGTCGCGTGGCCATGGCCATCGTCGGCGCCCGCCTTGGCCGCGGCGGGGTCTTCATTTGCAGGTGTCTGCGCGTTGCCAGCGCAACCGGCCAACAGCACGGCCAGCAGCACGGCGCCGATCAGCGTGAAAGTACGGGAGAGAGTCATGGGGCCTCCACAAAAGGCGCGCGCCCTTCAAGGCGGGCAAGATCGATTTCCGCGCCGACGCGCGACAGGCGCGCGTCCACGGCAGTGCCGCGGGCGGCGATGAGGGCGCTGCGCGTGCTGCGCAGTTCCAGCTGCGAGATGCGTCCGGCGTCGAAGCCGACACGGGCCAGGCGATACGCCTCCTCGGCGGCGGCCACGCTTTCATCGGCGGCCCGGGTACGGCTGCCGGCGGCCTTCAGCCCGGCCACGGCGGCAAGGCGTGCGGCCTCGCTGTCGCGGCGCTGCTGGTCCAGGCGTGCCTCGGCCGCGCGCTGGTCGGCATTGGCGGCGCGGATGCCACCGCGGTTGCGGTCGAACAGCGGGATACTGAGGCTGACCCCGAGGGTGTAGGCACGCTCGCCGCCTTCGCGGAAGCGGGTCTGCGCGGCGGTGACGCTGAGATCGGGCAGGGCGCGCTTGCGCTCCACGTCGACCAGCTTGCCGGCCGCATCGGCTTCGGCTTCGGCGATGCGTACCGCCAGCGCCACATCGGTCGCACCCCGTGGCAGCGGCGGTGCACGGTCGAGCAGGCTGTTGTCGATCGACTGCACCGGCGTATCCAGCAGCGCGGCACCGACGAGGCGTGCCAGCGCGGCGTCGCGGAACGCCTGCGCCTCATCCAGCGCGGCGCTGGCGTTGGCCACTTCGCTCTGCGCCTGCACCGCGCGCAGTTGCGGTTCGCGCCCCTGCTTGACCATCGCGTTGACGGCGTTGGCGTCATCGCGGGTAAGGGTCAGCGCCTCTTCGGCCAGGGAATAGCGGCGCAGTGCACTTTCCGCCTGTGCGTAGACCACCGCCAGCTGGCTGGCCACGTCGCTGCGGCTTTGGGCACCACGCAGGTTGGCGGCCTGTGCCTCGGCACGGGCGGCACGGACACGCGCGCCACGCTGGCCCCAGACCTCCAGCGGCTGGGACAGGGTGAGTACGGTATCGGCCTTGCCCATGCCGCCATAGGAGCCGGTGCCCCAGGCGTTCTCGGCCGAGTAGGAGAGAGAAGGGTTGGGCAACGCACGGGCCTGGTCGGCGCGCGCGTCGGCCGCCTCGGCCAGCGCCGTACCGACGCGGGTGCCGGGCAGCTGGTCCAGGCGTTCAAGCAGGGTGTCGTAGGAAGGGGCGGCTTGCGCCATCACCGAAGCCGCCGGGGCCAGGCCCAGCAACACGGCGACGACCAGCCCGGCCGCGCGCGGCGACCGAGGTGTCAGGATCGACATAGGGGGATTCCGGTTGTGAGTGAAACGGGAGCCCGCGATTGCGGGACGCGCTCAACTCACGCCCGGGGGGGACGTGTCAATTCATCCTGGGCGACCGCATAGGTCGCCACGTCGCCGGCATTCATCCAGCGCGCCGGCAGTGGCGTACCGAAGACGGCGAAATCATTTGCTGGCAGGCTCAGCGTGGAGTGATGGCAGTGGTTATGCGTGCAGGCACCGGTGTGCTTGCTGTCGCTGTCGTCGCCTGCATCGTCCGCCAGGGACTCGACATGGGCGCTGCTGGCATGCGGTTCCACCGCACACACCAGTGCGTCGGCCACCGGCACGACCACGAATGCCGCCATCAGCAGCATCATCAGGTACGTACGCAGTTGGCGGGTGATCCGGCGCATGGAGGGGAGGCTAGCAAGCGGTTTTCGCCGGATACAATATCAATGGCCACCTCGGGAATCCGTCGGAATCTCCCGTTCAGGTGGGCGACTTGGGGGCCTCCTTCTGCCTTGGTGGGTGCTGAACTTCTGCTCTGGTGGGTGTCGACCTTGGTCGACACGCTTTTCGACCCCCGACACATCGCCGGCCAGCGGCCGGCACTACCGCCGGTCTGCGGGCAGCTTCGCGATCACCTTGATCTCGAACTGGAACCCATACAGCCAGGTCACGCCGATACCGGTCAGGGTCGGGTGCGGCGCCTCGCCCCAATACCCGGGCACGATCGCCCAGGCCTTCTCGAAGTTCGTTTCCGGATCGACCAGGAACACGGTCACGTCGACCACGTCATCGAAGGTGCAGCCGGCGGCGGCCAGCACCGCGTTGAGGTTCTCGAAGGCGCGGCGCACCTGGGTTTCGAAATCCGGCTCGGGCGAGCCGTCCTCGCGGCTGCCGACCTGGCCGGAAACGAACAGGAAGCCATTGGAACGGATCGCCGGCGAGTAGCGGTTGCGTTCGTACAGGGCCTGGCGCCCGGCGGGGAAAACGACATCTCGCTGTGACATGGGGAAGATCCCGTGGGAGAAAATGCCATCCTCCTCGTCGCCGCTGTCTGGATAAACCGCGATGATCGGCCTAGATTGATTGCCAATCCCAAACAATCATGGCCCGCCATGGACCGTTTCGAGGCGATGCGGGCCTTTGCCCGCGTGGTGGAAACCGGCAGCTTCACCCGCGCCGCGCAGACCCTGCAGATCAGCCGTACCACGGCAACCCAGCTGGTGCAGCAACTGGAGGCGCACCTGCGGCTGCGCCTGCTCAACCGCACCACCCGGCGGGTCAGCGTCACCGCCGACGGCGCGGCCTATTACCCACGCATCGCCCGCCTGCTGGCCGAGCTGGAAGAGGTGGAGGGCGGGCTGGGCGACGCGGCCACCCAACCGCGCGGACGCCTGCGCGTGGATGTGCCGGGGCCGTACGCGCGGTTGCGGCTGGTGCCGGCGTTGCCGGATTTCCAGGCGCGCTACCCGGAGATCCAGCTGGACATCGGCGTCAGCGACCGCGAGGTCGATGTCATCGCCGACAACGTCGACTGCGTGATCCGCGGCGGTACCCCGGCCGACCCGGCGCTGGTGGCACGGCCGTTGGCTGCGCTGCCGATCGGTTTCCACGCCAGCCCGGGCTATGTGCAGCGCTTCGGGTTGCCTGCCGACCCGCGCGCGCTGGACGGGCCCGATCACCACATGGTTGGCTTCCTCAGCCCGCGCAGTGGCCGGGCGCGGGTGTTCAGTGCGCAGCGCGGCGATGAGCGCACCGAGGTGCAGGGCCGCTACGCGGTCGGCTTCGATGATGGAAACGCTTATCTGGCCGCTGCGCTGGCCGGCCTGGGCGTGGTCGCGCTGCCCAGCTACATGGCCGATCCGCACGTGGCGCGCGGTGAGCTGCTGCCGGTGCTGCAGGACTGGCAGCTGCCGCCGATGCCGATGCACGTGATGTTCCCGCCGAACCGGCACATGAGCCAACGGCTGCGGGTGTTCATCGACTGGGCGGTGGAAACGCTGGGGTGAGTGCATCGGTCGCGTGCGAAAATCCGCGTGCACGTACTGGAGAACGCAGTCCCTGATGAGCCGCATCGTTGCACTGGATACCGAAACCACCGGCATCTCCTACCGCCTGGGGCACCGGGTCATCGAAATCGGTGCCGTCGAACTGATCGATGGCCAGCTCAGCGGCCGTCAGTTCCACACCTACCTGCAGCCGCAGCGCAAGGTCGACTGGGGCGCGCAGCGTGTGCATGGCATCAGCGATGCGATGCTGGTGGGCAAGCCACTGTTCTCCAGCAAGGCCGCTGAACTGCTGGATTTCCTGCGCGGCAGCGAGATGGTCGCGCACAACGCCACCTTCGATGTGGGCTTCCTGGACAACGAGCTGCGCCTGGCTGGTATCCCCGGCACGCTGGCCCAGCATTGCCGCATCACCTGCAGCCTGAAGCTGGCGCGCGGGCGCTGGCCGGGCCAGGGCAACAAGCTGGACGATGTGCTGCAGCGCCTGCGCATTCCCGGCAACCGGGGCCTGCACGGCGCGCTGAAGGATGCCCATCTGCTGGCCCAGGTGATTCCGCACCTGCGTTGAGGCCTGGCCGCTGTTACATCGGCCGCAACCAGCGCTCGATCATTGCCACGCCACCTGCCACCCCGTCCTCATCGCCCATCGCTACGCCCAGAGCCGCCGCGCGTGCGCGTGTTGCTTCGGTTTCAGCGAAGGCGATGGCTGCTGCCAGCGTTGCTGCATCCAGTCGTTTCGGTGACAACGGTGCCGGTGCCACGCCCAATCGATACAGGCGATCGGCCCAGAAGAACTGATCCGCGGCGAACGGCATCACCAGCGAGGGAATGCCGGCGCGGCAGGCCGAATGCGTAGTGCCGCTGCCACCATGGTGGATGGCGAGTGCGCAATGCGGGAACAGTGCTTCGTGTGGCGTCGGGCCGAGCACGAAGACCGAATCGGGCAAGGTCATCGCAGGCAGTCCCATCCAGCCGGGGAACAGCAGGACACGCCGCGGTGCCAGCGCCTGCAGCAAGGCCGGCAGCACGCGATCGCGATCAAAGCCGGTCATGCTGCCAAAACCCAGGTAGACCGGCGGCGGGCCGGCATCGAGGAAAGCCTGCAGGCCGGCCGGGGGTGTCCACGGGGCATCCGGAAGCCGCCATTGGCCACAGACGATGTGGTCGGCTGGCCAGTCCGCCGGTGGCGGCAGCAGCTGTGGCGAGATGCCATAGAGCATCGGCAGGCCGGACCACAGCGAGCGGCGCGGCGATTGCCCCAGCTGCTTGCGGGCCTCGTTGATCGGCCGGCGGAACTGTCGCCAGATCAGGCCGTTGACCAGACCGTAGCTGGCCCGGTTCAACCAGCCCGGCGATCGTCCAGGTGGCAGGAACGGGGAGCGGAAGGCACGCGTCGGGGTCAGCGGAATCATGCCGGTGCCGATCACCGGCAGACCCCGGTGTTCGCCCACGCTCATGCCGACAAAGGCCGCCAGCCCACCCGTCAGAATCGCGTCGCAACCCTCGGCCGCCGCATCCGCCTGGCGCATCCAGCCACTGACATGCTGCACCGCCATCCGTGCCAGGCCGGTACTGGCGGCGGCGACACCGTTGCCACGCGAGACCAGTGCGACCACTTCGTCATGGATGTCACCTTCCAGGGCCGCATGGGGCACATTCAGCGCCCGCGCGCTGCCCAGGGTGCCGCCGTCGGCCAGCAGTGTCACCTCGTGGCCTGCGCCAATCAGGCCATGGCAGAGCATGGCCAGGGGGCGTGTATCGCCTTCGGTTCCGTAGGTCAGGGCCAGCAGCCGCATGGAATGCTCCGCAGTGGACGGCGCCAGTATGGAGGCTGGCGAGAAGGGCTGGCACTGTCGCGTTCAGCCGCAGCCTGTGGGTAACTTGCGCAAGTGCTTGAACCCGTGCATAATGCGCGGCTCGCTGTGTCCGGTTTTCTACCGGGCGGCGCCCCCGGGAGCACGTCCCCGGCCGCCCAACGCCAGCGTAACCCTTTGATTCTCTTGACGTGTGGTGGGCAACCATCGAGGCCGCCGTCTCCCGGGCTACGGGCTGACAACTACTACTATCGAGGTGCGCAATGTCCCGCGTATGCCAGGTTTCCGGCAAGCGAGTGCAGACGGGTAACAACGTCTCGCACGCCAACAACAAGACCCGTCGTCGTTTCCTGCCGAATCTGCACGAGCGCCGTTTCTGGGTGGCCAGCGAGAACCGCTGGGTCAAGCTTCGTGTTTCCGCGCATGCACTGCGCACCATCGACAAGAACGGCATTGATTCCGTTCTGGCTGAGCTGCGTGCGCGCGGCGAAAAGGTCTGAGGAGTAAAGCATCATGGCAGGCAAGCGCGATAAGGTCCGTATGATTTCCTCGGCCGGTACCGGCCACTTCTACACCACGGACAAGAACAAGAAGAACACCCCGGGGAAGATGGAATTCCTGAAGTACGATCCGGTCGTGCGCAAGCACGTCCTGTACAAGGAAGGCAAGATCAAGTAATCCGCAAGGATGGCTGGTCCCCGCGAAGAAACCCGCCCTTGTGGCGGGTTTTTTCATGTCTGGCATCCGGATGGTGGGTGCCGACCGTGGTCGACACGCGGGTTCAAGGCAGTCGAGCGCGGCTCGACTCTACAAAGGCCGGTGGGCAGAATGGCCCATCACCTCCCGACGGGCGACACGATGCTGTTCGAGTGGTTGCTGGGTTCGTACCTGCTGCTGATCGACTGGCTGATCCGGCTGGTCGCGCTGTGCTGGATCCCCACCCGCACCACGCCTGGTGCGGCGCGCAGCTGGTTGCTGCTGGTCGGTTTCGTGCCGCTGCTGGGCCTGCCGCTGTACCTGTTGTTCGGCCACCCGTGGCTGTCGCGTGAGCGCATCCGCCGCCAGGCCGAGGCCTCGCAGGTCATCCGCGAGGAACAGGCGCTGCAGCATCGCCTGCGCTGGACCCCGCGGCCGGACACCGCCTGCGCCGAAATCGTGCCGCTGGTGCAGCGCCAAGGCGACTTCATGCCGGTGCATGGCAACGCGGTCGACCTGCTGACCGACTACGACGAATCACTGCACACGCTGATCGCCGACATCGATCAGGCCGAAGACCGCGTGCACCTGCTGTACTACCTGATGTTCGATGACGCGGTGGGCGAGGCGGTGGCCGAGGCATTGCAGCGTGCGGCCGCACGTGGCGTGCAGTGCCGCGTGCTGCTCGACGCGGTCGGTGCCAAGCGCGGCCTGCGCGCCTACCGCAAGCGCCTGCAAGCGCGCGACATCGAAGTGCGCGCGATGCTGCCCGGTGGCCTGCGCTGGCGCCGCAGCGGGCGCATGGACCTGCGCAACCACCGCAAGATCGCGGTGATCGACAACGAAGTGGCCTATGTCGGTTCGCAGAACCTGGCGGGCCCGCAGTTCGTGCCCGGCCACCCGAACCGCGAGCTGGTGGCGCGCGTGCGTGGCCCGGCGGTCGCGCATCTGGAGGCCGTATTTGCCAGCGACTGGTACATGGAAACCGGCCAGCGCCTGGACGTGATCGCCGATGTGCCCGAGTGGAGCGACGACATCGCCACCCAGCTGCTGCCCAGCGGCCCGGCCTATCCCTACAGCAACGCACGCGATGCGGTGGCGGCGCTGATCCACCTGGCACGGCGCCGGCTGGTGATGGTCACCCCGTACTTCGTGCCCGACGAAGCCACGCTGAGCGCCTTGCGCATTGCGGCGTTGTCCGGCGTGGACGTGCAGCTGATCCTGTCGGCCAGCAACAACCAGCGGCTGACTTCGTGGGCGCAGGAGGCGTACTACGACGAGCTGCTGCGCTGTGGTGTGCGCATCGCCCTGTACGAACCCCAGTTCCTGCACGCCAAGCACATGAGCGTGGACGAGGACATCGCCGTGCTCGGCTCGATCAACATGGATATCCGCTCGTTCGCGCTGAATGCCGAAATCGGCCTGATCTGCTACGACCGCGCGCTGGTCCAGCAGCTGTGCGCGATCGAGGACGGCTACCTGCGCGAGTCACGACAGCTGGACCTGCAGCAGTGGCGCAGCCGCCCCACGTGGCGGCGCAGCCGCGAAGGCATCGCACGCTTGGCCGATGCGTTGATGTGAGGCAAGGCCGGCCGCCCACTTCGGCAATCCGGCCTGTCATCGCCGATGACCTACAATCAGCACATGACTGATTCACCGCGTAATGGCGAACTGGACCTGGCGATCATCGGTGGCGGCGCGGCCGGGGTGCTGGTGGCGATCCAGGTGTTGCGCCAGGCCCAGGCGCCGTTGGTGCTGGCGATTTTTGAGCCGGCCTCGCAGCTGGCGCAGGGCATCGCCTATGCCACACCGTGGCCCGAGCACCTGCTGAACGTGCCGGCGGCGAAGATGAGTGCGTTTGCCGACCAGCCCGGCGATTTCCTCGACTACCTGATGGTTGCCAATGCCTACCCGGGCGAGGCGCGCGAGGTGCTGGGCGAGCGCTACGTGTGCCGGCACTATTTTGCGGCCTACCTGCAGCAGCGCCTGCAGGAGGCCGCCGCGGCCAGCCCGGCGCAGCTGCAGGTGATCGCGCAGCCAGTGCTGGGCCTGCAGCCGGATGACCGCGGCTACCGCCTGCAGCTGGGCGATGGCCACACGCTGCACGCTGCGCAGGCGGTGCTGGCCACGGGCAACAGCATGCGCCCGCTGCCGGTGGCCGGTGCCGATGCGCTGCCTGCCGACGATGTGATCGAGGCCTGGGACTACGACGGCGTGCGCACCCTGGCCGGCGAGCAGGCCGTGGCCATTGTCGGCTCCGGCCTGAGCATGGCCGACACCGTGCTGGCGCTGGTCGCCGCCGGCCACACCGGCCCGCTGCACGTGATCTCGCGCCATGGCCTGCTGCCGTTGCCGCATGCGCATGGCGGCCTGCCCACGTTCGACCCGGCCACGCTACTGCCGATGAACCTGCGCCAGCGCTTGCGCGCATTGCGCGGGTTCGCGCGTCAGGCGCAGGCCGACGGCCTGCCGTGGCAGGGCGTGATGGACCGCATCCGTCCGCACGGGCAGGCGCTGTGGTGCAGCCTCGATGAGGCCGACCAGCGCCGCTTCCTGCGCCATGTGGTGCGCTATTGGGACGTGCATCGCCACCGCATCGCCGAAGAGGTCGACGCGCAGCTGCAGTCCCTGCAGGACAGCGGCCAACTGCGTATCCATCGGTCCCGCCTGCAGCGCGTCTGCCGCGAAGGCGATGCCCTGCAACTGTCCGGCCGCGATGCCTCGGGCAATGAACAGCAGTGGACGATCGGCGGGGTGATCAACGCCACCGGCGTGGAAACCCGTGCCAGTGCCTTGCGCAATCCGTTGCTGCAGCAGCTGCAGGCTGATGGGCTGGCACGCTCCGGCCCGCACGGGCTGGGCCTGGACAGCACGGTGCCGGGCGACCGCCTGTGTGCCGCCGGTGGCCAGCCGCAGGCACGGCTGGGCGTGCTTGGCAGCCTGCGCATCGGCAGCCTGTGGGAAAGCCTGGCGGTGCCTGAACTGCGTCAGCAGGCGCAGGCACTGGCCACCCAGGTGGTCGCAGGAGCCGCGACGGCGATGCCGTAAAATGGGGGCATGGATGTCTCCCACCTGCTTGATGGCCTGAACCCGGCCCAGCGCGAAGCCGTCTCCGCTCCCCCTGGCCACCACCTGGTGCTGGCCGGTGCCGGTTCCGGCAAGACCCGCGTTCTCACCCACCGCATCGCCTGGCTGCATGAAGTCGATGGCGTGCCGACCCACGGCATTTTCGCGGTGACCTTCACCAACAAGGCGGCCGGCGAAATGCGCCACCGCATCGATGCCCAGCTGCCCAACGGCAGCCGTGGCATGTGGATCGGCACCTTCCACGGCCTGGCCAACCGCCTGCTGCGCCTGCACTGGCAGGACGCGAAGCTGCCCGAAGGCTTCCAGGTGATGGATTCGGACGACCAGCTGCGGTTGGTCAAGCGCGTGGTGCAGGCGCTGGAACTGGACGACGGCAAGTACCCGGCCAAGCAGATCGCGTGGTGGATCAACGCGCAGAAGGACGAGGGCCGTCGCCCGCAGCACATCCAGCCCGAGCCGCACGACGCCTGGCTGGAAACCATGCGCCAGGCCTACATCGAGTACCAGGCACGCTGCGACCGCGCCGGTCTGGTCGACTTCGCCGAGCTGCTGCTGCGCGCGCATGAACTGCTACGCGACAACCCGGCGCTGCTGGCGCACTACCGCGTCCGCTTCCGCGAAATCCTGGTGGACGAGTTCCAGGACACCAACGCCATCCAGTACGCCTTCGTGCGCGTACTGGCCGGTGATTCCGGCCACGTGTTCGTGGTCGGTGACGATGACCAGGCCATCTACGGCTGGCGCGGTGCCAAGGTCGAGAACGTGCAGGGCTTCCTGCGCGACTTCCCGGGCGCGCAGACCATCCGCCTGGAGCAGAACTACCGCTCCACCGCCAACATCCTCGGCGCCGCCAACGCGGTGATCGCGCACAACCCGGACCGCATCGGCAAGCAGCTGTGGACCGACAGCGGCGACGGCGAGCCGATCGACCTGTACGCGGCGTACAACGAGATGGACGAAGCGCGCTACATCGTCGAGCGTGCCCGCCAATGGGTGCGCGATGGGGGCAGCTACACCGAAGTGGCCGTGCTCTACCGCAGCAACGCGCAGTCGCGCGCGCTGGAAGAAGCGCTGCTGAGCGAACAGGTGCCGTACCGCGTGTACGGCGGCATGCGCTTCTTCGAGCGTGCCGAAATCAAGGATGCGCTGGCCTACCTGCGCCTGTTGTCCAACCGCAACGATGACGCCGCCTTCGAGCGCGCGGTCAACACGCCGACGCGTGGCATCGGCGACCGCACGCTGGACGAGGTGCGCCGCGAGGCGCGCGCGCAGGGCATCTCGCTGTGGGAAGCGACCATGCTGGTCACCCAGGGCAGCGCGCTGGCCGCACGTGCGCGCAATGCGCTGGCCGGCTTCCTGGTGCTGGTCAACGAGCTGCAGGCGCAGACCGTACACATGACCCTGGCTGAGCGCGTGGACCACGTGCTGGCCCGCTCGCAGCTGCGCGAGCACTGGAGCAAGGAAAGCCGCAACGCGCTGGACTCCGAATCGCGCACCGACAACCTCGACGAACTGGTCTCGGTGGCCTCGCGCTTCGTGCGCCGGGCAGATGATATCGAGGAAGTGGGCGAGGACATGGACGAGCTGGTCGCGTTCCTGGCCTATGCCGCGCTGGAGGCCGGCGAGGGCCAGGCGCAGGCGGGCGAGGACGGCGTGCAGCTGATGACCCTGCATTCGGCCAAGGGCCTGGAGTTCCCGCTGGTGTTCCTGGCCGGACTGGAGGAAGGCCTGTTCCCCAGCGCACGCTCGCTGGAGGAAAGTGGGCGGTTGGAAGAAGAGCGCCGCCTGGCCTACGTCGGCATCACCCGCGCGCGCCAGAAGCTGGTGCTGAGCTACGCCGAATCGCGCCGCATCCACGGCCAGGACAACTACAGCCTGCCGTCGCGCTTCCTGCGCGAGATCCCGCGCGAGCTGCTGCACGAAGTGCGCCCGAAGGTGCAGGTCTCGCGGCCGGCCTCGATGGGCGCCAGCCGGGTGATGGGCCACGCCTCGATCGAGGCACCGCCGATCAAGCTTGGCGCACTGGTCACCCATCCGAAGTTCGGCGAAGGCATGGTGACCGACTACGAAGGCAACGGCGCCCACGCCCGCGTGCAGGTCGAGTTCGCCGACGCCGGCAGCAAGTGGCTGGTGATGGCGTATGCCAACCTGACGGTGATCTGATCACCGTCGAGGGGCGGATCCCTCCCGCAGGGAGGGCTCTGACCCCGGTGCGGAAAACGCTGCCGAGCATGGTTCGGCTCTACAAAGGCGAGTATCCATGACCCGCAACGTGCTCTTCCTCTGCAGCCAGAACCGTCTGCGCAGCCCGACGGCCGAGCAGGTGTTTGCCGATTGGCCAGGCATCGAGACCGCCTCGGCCGGGTTGCTGGCCGATGCCGACGAAGTGCTCAGCCCCGAGCTGCTGCAGTGGGCCGACCTGGTGTTTGTGATGGAGAAGGCGCACCGCAACCGGCTGTCCAGCCGCTACAAGGCATGGCTGAACGGCAAGCGGGTGATCTGCCTGGATATTCCAGACGACTACGACTACATGGACCCGGTGCTGGTGGAGCTGCTGAAACGCAAGGTCACGCCGTTTCTGCGTTGACCGCGGTGTTGTACAGTCGAGCCCATGCTCGGTGGCTTCTGGTGGGAAAGGCAGTCGAGCATGGCTCGACTCTACAAAGGCAGTCGAGCAAGCTCGACTCTACAATGGGGCCTGACATCTTCCAGGAACGCCCCCATGACCGAACCCACGCTGCACGTCACCGTGAAATTGAACGCCCGGCTGCAGCCGGAGCATCGACACGAACTGTTCGAGGATCCGCTCGATGCGCTGCTGCAGGCGGCCCAGGTGGGCGAGCTGACCGGCGGCGGCACCGCGATCTCCGACCTGGGTGAAGTCGAGTACGGCGATATCGAAGTAGCGCTGGTCGATGCGGCCGGCGTGCCGAAGCTGATCGATCTGCTGGAACAGCTGGGTGCACCGAAGGGTTCGCAGCTGCAGGGTGCGGGCGAGGCCGACCGCAGCTTCGGCGTGACCGAGGGCCTGGGCATCTACCTGGACGGCCTGAACCTGCCGGACGACGTCTACGAACAGTGCGATTCCAACCACGTGTTCGAACAGCTGTCGGAGAACATCGACGGCCTGGGCGAGATCTGCAGCTGGTGGCAGGGCCCGACCGAGACCGCGCTGTACATGTATGGCGAATCGTTCGAGGCGATGCGTGATGCGATCGCTGAATTCGTCGGCAGCTACCCGCTGTGCCAGAACGCACGCGTGGTGCAGATCGCTTGAGGGCGGAAAATGTGGAGCCGAGCCATGCTCGGCTCATGCATCCGAAGCCGAGCATGGCTCGGCTCTATAGAAGCAGGTTATCGGCTGGCTGGCTGACTGTCGGGCGTTGTCGCGCTGGGCCAGATCCTTGCCCAGGTAATAGCCGCCGCAGAACAGTACGAAGGCGGCGATAAGGCTCCACAAGATGATCCTGAGCGTTCTTGGTGGTGTCGGCTTGCTGTCCTGCATGCGGGTTCTCCCAAGGCGGCGCGCCGCCGCCCACCCAGCCTGCGCCTCAGTGTTCGGGTACGCAAGCTGGTGGTGCGTACAGGCCGCTGCGCGGCGCCGGATTGATCCTGCTCAAGGCGCGCCCTGCACATCCGGTGTGCAATGGTGGTGTTCCCATCTGGCAGACCGCCACGGAGCCCCACCATGTACAAGCGCATCCTGATTGCCACCGACGGATCCGAGCTGGCCGACAAGGGCCTGGCCAAGGGCCTGGAGCTGGCCAAGGACCTCAATGCCGAGGTCGACATCGTGACCGTTTCCGAGCCGTGGGCCGTCGGCATGTACGACGCCATGGGCTGGAGCGTGGGCTACATGAACAGCCCTGAGTACAAGGCCGACCGCGAGGAAGGCGCGCAGAAGGTGCTGCAGCCGGCGCTGGCCAAGGCCGCCGAGCAGGGCATTACCGCCAACCCGGTGCACGTGCTGGACCGCTATGCGGCTGACGGCATCATCGAGACCGCCGGCGAGCGCAACAGCGACCTGATCGTGATGACCTCGCATGGCCGCCGTGGCGTGACCCGTGTGCTGCTGGGCAGCCAGACCGCCGAAGTGCTGGCACGCAGCACGCTGCCGGTGCTGGTCATCCGCTGATACAAGCGTTCCCGGGGAGGGGACCCGACGCCGGCCGCAGGATGCGCGCCGGCGTTGTTTTTTGTGGGGCCGGGGGGCATCCACGTATGGCGTGGATCTACTGGATCGCAGGGACCCGACCCCCGGTCACATCACCAGCTGTACAGCTTCCAGTACACCGGCGACACGCCGTCCTTGTCGTTGTCGAAACGGCCATCGCCGTTCTTGTCATACATGTAGAACGGCGCACCGCGCGATGGGGTCACCTTGACCATGCGCAGCTGGCCGGACACGCGGTATTCCTCGATCGTGTCACCGTTGTCCATGGTGCGCTTGGACACATCCGCGCCCTTGACGTCCACCGGGGGAGCGCCCGCGCCACCCATGCTGGCGCAGCCAGCGAGCAGGAGCAGGGAAGCCAGCATCAGGGTCTTCATCGGCGGCGCCTTTGCCTGGAAAGAGCCTTGATTATGCCCCATCGCCGGGTGCGCGCCGTGTCGTCGCGGTGCAGGCACGGGCGCGTAGAATCGGCGCATGAGCAGATTAGTCCTGATCGACGGGTCCAGTTACCTGTACCGCGCGTTCCACGCGCTGCCGCCCCTGTCCAATGCGCAGGGCGAACCCACCGGCGCGCTGTTCGGCGTGGTCAACATGCTGCGTTCCACGCTGAAGGAGCGCCCGGCCTACGTGGCGTTCGTGGTCGACGCGCCCGGCAAGACCTTCCGTGACGACCTGTACGACCAGTACAAGGCCAACCGCCCGCCGATGCCCGACGAGCTGCGCAGCCAGGTCGAGCCGATGTGCCGCATCGTCGAGGCGCTGGGCATCAGCATCCTGCGCATCCCCGGCGTGGAGGCCGACGATGTGATCGGCACGCTGGCGCTGCAGGGCCTGGCGCAGGACCTGAAGGTGACCATTTCCACCGGCGACAAGGACTTCGCCCAGCTGGTGCGCCCGGGCATCGAGCTGGTCAACACCATGACCGGCAGCCGCATGGATTCGGACGCGGCGGTGATGGACAAGTTCGGCGTGCGCGCCGACCAGATCATCGACCTGCTGGCGCTGATGGGCGACACCGTCGACAACGTGCCGGGCGTGGAGAAGTGCGGGCCGAAGACCGCCGCCAAGTGGCTGGCCGAGTACCAGCACCTGGAAGGCGTGATGGCGGCCGCGCCGACCATGAAGGGCAAGATCGGCGAGAACCTGCGCGCGGCGCTGGAGCGGCTGCCGCTGAACCGCGAGCTGGTGACCATCCGCACCGACGTGGCGCTGGACGCCAGCCCGACTACGCTGGCCCTGCGCGAGCAGGACGTACCGGAGCTGACCGAGCTGTATACGCGCTACGGCTTCACCCAGGCGCTGAAGGAACTGGGTGCGCCGCTGCCGGCACCGGCCGCCGCCAGCGAGGCCACCCCGAGCCTGCGCGGTACCGCCGCCGGCTTCGCCCGGGGCAGCGCCGAGGCACCGGCTGCCGGCACGCTGGATCCGGCGCTGGCCGCGCCGGGTGAGTACGAGACCGTGCTGACGGCCGAACAGTTGCAGGCCTGGGTCGAGCGCCTGCAGCAGGCGGACCTGATCAGCTTCGACACCGAAACCGATGCGCTGGACGCGATGCGTGCGCGCCTGGTCGGTATCAGCCTGGCGGTCGAGCCGGGCAAGGCGGCGTATATCCCGGTCGGCCACGATTACCCGGGCGCGCCGCCGCAGCTGCCGATGCAGCAGGTGCTGGATGCGCTGCGCCCGGTGCTGCAGGACCCGGCAAAGAAGAAGCTGGGCCAGCACGGCAAGTACGACCTGCATGTGCTGCGCCGCCACGGCGTGGACGTGCAGGGCTACCACGACGACACCATGCTCGAGAGCTTCGTGCTCAATTCCACCGCCACCCGCCACGACATGGATTCGCTGGCCCTGCGTTACCTGGGCTACAGCACCGTCAAGTTCGAGGACGTGGCCGGCAAGGGCGCCAAGCAGATTCCGTTCTCGCAGGTGGGCATCGACGAAGCCAGCCGCTACGCGGCCGAGGACGCCGACATCACCCTGCGCCTGCACCACGCGCTGCAGCCGCAGCTGCTGGCCGAGCCGGCACTGGACAGCGTGTATCGCGACATCGAAATGCCGCTGGTGCCGGTGCTGACCACGATCGAAGCCAACGGTGTGCGGATCGACACCGACGAGCTGCGCCGGCAGAGCCAGGACCTGTCCTCGCGCATGCTGGCCGCACAGCAGAAGGCCACCGAGCTGGCCGGGCGCAGCTTCAACCTGGATTCGCCCAAGCAGCTGCAGGCGGTGCTGTTCGACGAGCTGAAGCTGCCGGCGGTGGTGAAGACCCCGAAGGGCCAGCCCAGCACCAATGAAGAGGCACTGGAGGCGATTGCCGACCAGCACGAGCTGCCGCGGGTGATCCTGGATTACCGGGGCCTGGCCAAGCTGCGCAGCACCTACACCGACAAGCTGCCGGAGATGGTCAACCCGGACACCGGCCGGGTGCATACCAGCTACCACCAGTCCGGCGCTGCGACCGGCCGCCTGTCCTCGTCGGACCCGAACCTGCAGAACATCCCGATCCGCACCGAGGACGGCCGCCGCATCCGCCGCGCGTTCATCGCCCCGGAGGGCTTCCAGCTGCTGGCGGCCGACTATTCGCAGATCGAGCTGCGGATCATGGCCCACCTGTCGGAGGACCCGGGCCTGGTGCGTGCCTTCGAGCAGGGCGCCGACGTACACCGTGCCACCGCTGCCGAGGTGTTCGGGCGCACGCTGGAGGAGGTGACCCCGAACGAGCGCCGCGCCGCCAAGGCGATCAACTTCGGCCTGATGTACGGCATGAGCGCCTTCGGCCTGGCCCGCAACCTGGGCATCGACCGCGGCCAGGCGCAGGACTACGTGGCGCTGTACTTCAGCCGCTACCCGGGCGTGCGCGATTTCATGGAGCGGATGCGGCAGCAGGCCCGCGATCAGGGCTTTGTGGAGACCCTGTTCGGCCGCCGCCTGTACCTGAACGACATTCATGCACGTAACCAGGGCCTGCGCGCCGGTGCCGAGCGTGCCGCGATCAACGCACCGATGCAGGGCACCGCCGCCGACATCATCAAGCGCGCGATGGTGGAGGTGGACCAGTGGCTGCGTGACAGTGGTGCACCGGCGCGGATGATCCTGCAGGTGCACGATGAACTGGTATTCGAAACCGAAAGCAGTTTCGTCGAGGAGTTGCGTTTGCAGGTAGTCGAGCGCATGTCGCAAGCGGCCAAACTGCGGGTGCCACTGGTGGTTGATACGGGCGTCGGCAGCAACTGGGACGAAGCGCACTGACCGTGTTTCGGGCCGAAAACGACGTGAACCTATTCATTCATCAGATGTTTCTGACTCGATCATGAATGTTGCCCTGATTGAGGTTCATTAAATTGGGTCCCTTCACGAACCGTTAGTGTTCGGAGTGCTTCTATAACTCCCGACAGGCGCAATGCCTGTTGTGGATCTCTCCCATCCCCTGGAGCAGATCTCGGAACGGGGACTCCTCCCCAAGTGCCCGTTCCCCGGCCCCGTTGACCTCCCCCTGGTCAGCGGGGCTTTTTATTTGTGCCGCCGGAACATCTCCGATGGGGTCAGATCCCTTTGCCCACCGGGCAAAGGGATCTGACCCCAGGTGCTAGGCTGGGCCACTGTCCAGCAGGGGAACCCGCAATGCCCGACCTGTTCGCACTGGCCATGCCGTGGTGGGAGTTCATCCTGCGCGCGGTGGTGGTGTATGTCGTGGTGCTCGGCATGGTCCGGCTCGGTGGCAAGCGGGCTCTGGGACAGATCACGCCCTTCGACGTGCTGCTGATCGTGTTGCTGGGCAACGCGGTACAGAACGCGCTGCTGGGCACGGACACCTCGCTGGGCGGAGGCCTGCTGCTGGCGGCCACCCTGATCGTGCTGAATTACGGGGTGGGCTGGCTGACCACCCGGAATCGCCGCATGGAGCGGATGATCGAAGGAGAGCCCACCGTGATCGCGCGTGATGGCCGGCTGCTGGACGGTGTTCTCCGCCGCGAACTGATCAGCCCGGCCGATTTCGACGCCGCGCTGCGCCAGCAGGGCGGGCTGCGGATCGAAGACGTGCAGGTCGCGCTGCTGGAGACGACCGGGCACATCACGATCATCGCGCGGAAGCACACCTGATCTTGTAGCGCCGGGCCCAGGCTCGGCCGCCCTTCACCGCCTACGCGTGCCCACCAGGCCCTTGCCCAGCGCGACGACATCCATCAGAGCCAGTCGCGCGGCACCAGGTAATCGGCCAGGCGTGCCTCGGCGCTGCCCGCTTCCGGGTTGAAGCCGTACTCCCAACGCACCCGCGGCGGCAGGCTCATCAGGATGCTTTCGCTGCGGCCACCGCTCTGCAGCCCGAACAGGGTGCCGCGGTCGTAGACCAGGTTGAATTCCACGTAGCGGCCGCGGCGGTACAGCTGGAACTCGCGTTCGCGCTCGCCATGGGCGGCGTCCTTGCGCTGCTGCACGATCGGCAGGTAGGCGTCGAGGAAGCCATCACCGACCGCGCGCAGGTAATCGAAATCGCGCTCGAAGTCGCCATGCAGGTCGTCGAAGAACAGGCCACCGACGCCGCGCGTTTCATTGCGATGGCGCAGGAAGAAATACTCGTCGCACCAGCGCTTGTGCGCGGCGTAGCGCTCATCGCCGAACGGTGCGCACAGGTCGCGCGCAACCCGGTGCCAGTGCTGCACGTCCTCGTCGAACGGATAGAACGGGGTCAGGTCGAAACCGCCGCCGAACCAGCTGGCCACCACCTCGCCGTCGCGCTGCGCCTGGAAGAAGCGCACGTTGGCATGGGTCGTCGGCACGTAGGGGTTGAGCGGGTGGAACACCAGCGACACGCCGGTGGCGCGCCAGGAGGCGCCGGCCAGCTCCGGGCGGTTGGCCGAGGCCGACGGCGGCAGGCGGCTGCCGGCCACGTCGGAGAAGCCGATGCCGGCCTGCTCGAACACCGCACCGTCGCGCAGCACGCGGGTACGCCCGCCACCGCCCTCGGCCCGTTGCCACAGGTCTTCCTGGAAGCGGGCCTGGCCATCGACGGCCTCGATCGCCGTACAGATGCGGTCCTGCAGGTCGGTGAGGTAGGCGCGCACGCGCTCGAATTCGTTCATGGCGCGTACTTTACCGCAGGGCCCGCCCGAAGCTGCGGACAGGCCCTGGCGGGCTCAGCGCTTGCGGTTGGAGTTGCGCGGCGCCGGAGCGTCGTCCTCGGCCGCCTCGTCAACCGATTTCTGCAGCGCACCGCCCAGCGTGATCAGCGCCCAGTTCTGGGTGCCGAGCACGTCGCAGGCCACATGCAGGCCACTGCGGTCGGCCTTGCACAGCTGCTCCAGGGTTGCCCGTGCGTCCAGTTCCGCACCGTTGCCCTGCGCGGTCACCAGGTTCTCGCACCCTTCGCGCACGCCGGCGCGGCAGACCGTGGTGTAGTGCTCGGCGGCCTGCAGCCAGTTCCCGGACAGCGCAAGGCGGTTGCCGAGAATGTTGCAGCCCTGCAGCTTGCCCTGCGTGCAGCAGGCTTCGGCGCCGTCCTCGTTGGCCAGCGCCAGCGGGCAATCCTGTGGCAGTGGCAGCACGTTGAACTGCTTCGGCGCACTGCACCGGGCCGGGCCCTCGCCGGTGGGGGTGAACACCTGGAAGCGGGTCCAGGTATCCAGGCCCAGCAGCTGGCCGCCCGGCAGCGGGCGCAGCACGAAGTCGCCGCCCTTGTCGTGGCGGATGCGGATGTCGCCCGCATCGATACGCGCGCGAAGATGGCTGCCCCAGCCGACGCCGACCAGGCCGGCGTCACCGAAATCGAGCGTGTCCATCAGGCCGCCGTCGGCCCGGTAATTGCCGCAGGGCAGGGCCGTTGCCTGCTGCGGTTGCAACGATGCGCCCACCGCCTGCAATGCCGGCAGGCGCTCGCAGGTGGCGGTGTCATTGCCGGGGGGGCAGGCCGCAGCCAGGGCCTGCACTGCCTGCAGGGGATCTCCCGCCTCCCAGGACAGCTCAGCCACGCGGGTGCAGAAGCCGCCATGCGGTACCTCGCGGCACAGCCGCAACAACTGTTGCCGTCGCTCAGCCGGGATGACCACCGGCCCGGCTGGCGCCGTCATCGTCACCATCGCTTCGGTCATGGCCGCCGTCATCGCCGCCTTGGCCAGCTGCTCCTGCACTGCGGGGGCCGCCTCGAGTGCGGTGGCGCACGCCGGGGTTCCCTGTTCGAAGCCGCCGTTGTTGCAGGCGGCGGGGAGCGTGATGCCGGACAGGGCGGCGTCGAGCGCTGCCTTCGTCATGGCAGGATCGGCCCCGACCGTGGGCTTGGCTTCATCGTGCCAACGATCGGCCAGTTGCAGGCACATGCCGGGCACGCCTTCCCGGCACCCTGCTTCCAGTGCGGTCGGGGTCGCTTCGCGACGGTTGTCCAGGCACGCCGCCGCATCGGCCAGGCAGCTGCCTTCGGCCGGCGTGGCGGCTGCGGCGCACTGTGCGGGGGCTTGCAGGATGTAGACCGTGCCATCCACCTCAACCGTGCGGCCACGATCGCGCACCTGCAGCGCGCTGGGCAGGCCGTACTCCAGGTTCACCAGTTGCAGCGTTCCGTCGATCTGCTGGAACGCGACCGGAGACGGCGCACTGCCGAAGTGCTTCTGCTCGCCGCGGTTCGGTGAGTTGATGCGCAGCGTGCTGCTGCCTTCGTCGGCCTTGAACAGGCCACATTGGGGCGATTGCGCGACGGCCGTCGGTGCGGCCAGCAGCAAGGCCCAGGCCAGCCAGCGGCGGCGTGGTGCGGGTAAAAGCATGTCGTCTCCTTGACGATCGAACGGATAACTCCTGGCGCTACGGCGAACCACGGCCCTCGCGCGCGGTCACGCATTGTGCCGCGTCTGGAACGCGCTGGTAGCGCTGGTAACCGGTCTGCGAATCCATGCCGAGCAGGTCGCCATTGCCGAGCTGGCGCAGGACATGGGTTTCGCCGTTCTGCTGCAGCTGGACCGCACCTTCCTGCAGGCGGCCCCGCGTGCCATCACCGAAGTCGAGCATGTCGACCTGGCCACCCTCGGCCTGGTAGCGGCCACACGGCAGCTGCTGGAGCGGGACCAGGCGTAGATCGGCACCGAGTTCACGCAATGGCGCGGTACGTTCGCAGGCGCTGGCGCGGCCTGCGTCGCAGGCCACCTGCAGCGCCTGTACCGCCAGCGCGGGTTGCAGTGCTTTCAATTGCTGTTCGGCCACTTCGACACAGAAGCGGCCACCGCGGTGCTGCAGGCACAGTCGCTGCAGCTGTTGCAGTGCTGCCAGGGGTAACGGCGGTCCCTCCGGTGCCTTCTCGGCACGTTCCAGGCGCTGATCAACCCGTCGCATGGCGGCGGCCAGATCAGCGTCGGCCAGCGCTTCGCAGGCCTGCGGATCGTGGGTGGGGGTGTGCTCGCGGCAGGCCGGCGGGCGCTCGAAGCGCGCGGTGCCGGCGCCATCGGTCGCTGCCGCGGAGTTGCTTTCGAGCCTTTGCTGCAGCAGTGCCGAGCAACCCGCACCCACGCCCTCGTCGCAGGCGCGCCGGGCCTGGCCGGGTGAGGCCGTTGGCAGCTGCACCATGCAGTAGCTGCCAGCAGCGCGGCAGCTGCCGGCCACAGTGCTGGGCTCGAAAGCGCAGGCCCGGGGCTGGCGCAGGGTGTAGACCATGAGCACGTCGTCCTCGATGCGCCGCCCATCGGCGCTGATCCGGATCGGCTCCGCCACGCCATCGTCGAGCATGACCAGGCGGGTCTGTGCCGCACTGCGATCGACCCACAGCGGCTGCGGCTCACCGATGCCGTTGTGGCGGTAGCCGCTGCTGTGGGTGGTGAACACCAGTGCCATGCCGTCATCGACACTGCGGTACTCGCCGCAGTGCAGCGCGTCGGCGGAAGCAGGTAGTGCGGCGAACAGCAGCAGTGCTGGAAGAAGCGACGGCCAGCGCATGCGACGGTCCTTGTCGGGCAGGGATCGGTGGAACTCAGTGGAAGCGCGAGCGCACGTCGGGGCGCAGCAGGCGCCAGGCCAGCCAACCCTGCAGGCCGAGGAGCACGAACGACATGCCGACCACGGTCAGCGTGATCAGCCAGCGTTTCAGTTGCAGTTCCTGCAGCAGGGCCGGGTCATCGGCCAGGAACGGGATGAGGTCGCCCATGAACACATCCAGCCACCAGGCGACTGCGAAGTTGGTCAAGCCACTCAGCAGCAGCAACAGCACGAAGCTCCACAGGCCCCAGCGCCGTTCGCGCAACAGGCCCCAGCTGGACACGGTCGAGGCCAGGCACAACAGCGCGACGACCATCGACGCGGCCACCGGGTGCGCCAGCAGCCAGATCAGGCTGTGCAGCTGTTGGAGCTGCACTTCGCTTTCCACCAGGCGCCACAGCGCGAGGTTGTGCAGCGGCCACAGCACCAGGCCCTGCAGCACGAAGTAGATCGTCAGCAGCAGCGACAGCCAGAACGAGGCCTGGGCCACCGGGCGCACCCAGGCGTGATAGGCCGGGGAAGGCAGGGAGGGGATCGACGGGATCGACATTGACATCCGATGTCCTTGCAGTCGGCGCCCGCCTGCTCAGCGGGCCGTCACCCGGGTGGCGACCGCCGGCAGGATATGGTGTTCGCTCAAGGGTGCCAAGGGCAGGCCATGCGGTGGCCGCAGCGGAACCCAGGCCAGCTCGGCGATCTCGGCGCGTGCCTGCGGCGTGCCGACCACCTGCACCCACCATGCCTGCGCCTGCACGCGATGGCCGGGCTCGTTCACCGCCCAGTCTTCGAACGCGCCCAGCGCGAGGGCCGACGCGGTGCACAGCTGCACGCCCAGTTCCTCGCGCAGTTCGCGGGCCAACGCCTGCAACGGCGCCTCGCCGGGTTCGGGCTTGCCACCGGGCTGGATGAAGCGGCGGGCGCCGTGCTTGCGCACCACCAACGCCTGGCCGCGGCCATCCAGGATGACCGCAGCCACGATCCGGACCGTGGCTGCGGTGTTGCTCACTTCAGGTTCTGCTCGAACAGCTTGAGGATGCGCTTGTACTGGTCCAGCCAGGAATCAGCACGCACGTAGCCATGGCGTTCCAGCGGGTACGGGGCAATGGACCAGTTGTCCTTGTGCAGCTCAATCAGGCGCTGGGTGAGGTTCACCGAGTCCTGGAAGAACACGTTGTCATCCATCATGCCGTGGGCGATCAGCAGGTTGTCCTGCAGGTTCTGCGCGTACTCGATCGGCGAGGACACGCGGTACGCCTCCGGGTCGATGTCCGGGGTGTTGAGGATGTTGCTGGTGTAGCCGTGGTTGTAGTTGTGCCAGTCGACCACCGGGCGCAGCGCTGCGCCGGCCTTGAAGGTGCCCGGTGCACGGAACAGCGCCATGAAGGTCATGAAGCCACCGTAGGAACCGCCGTAGATGCCGGCGTGGTCACGGTCGCCCTGCTGGGTGTCGACCAGCCAGTCCAGGCCGTCCTTGTAGTCTTCCAGTTCCGGATGGCCCATGTTGCGGTAGATGGCCGTGCGCCAGTCGCGGCCGTAACCCTCGCTGCCGCGGTAGTCCATGTCCAGCACGATGTAGCCCTTCTGCACCAGCAGGTTGTGGAACATCTGCTCGCGGAAATAGGCCGGGTAGCGCTGGTGCACGTTCTGCAGGTAGCCGGCGCCATGCACGAACATCACGATCGGGTACTTCCTGCCCGGTTCCTTGTGTTCGGGTTCGTAGTACTTGGCCCAGACCACGCCGGCACCGTGCTTGGACGGCACCGCCACCAGCTTGGGCTGGATCCACTCACGCGCTTTGTAATCGGCGGTGCGGGTATCGGTCAGCATGCGTGCCTGGCCACCGGCGCTGGGCAGCACCGCCAGCTGCGGCGGCAGGTAGGCACCGGAGTAGCGCACCAGCAGCTGCTGGCCGTCCGGCGACAGCGAGAAGTCTTCCACGCCGTTGAGGCTGGTCAGTTCGCGCACCTGGCGGTTGCCGGTGTCGACCGCGCAGACTTCGTAGTCATGCGGCGCCTGCTGGTTGCACAGGAAATAGAAGCCCTTGCCATCGGCCGACGGCACCGGCGCCGAGGTTTCCCACTTGCCGCTGGTCAGCGCCTGTGGCTTGGCGGTGCCGGCCTGGGTGTACAGGTGCGAGAAGCCCGATTCCTCGGACAGCAGCCACAGCGTGCGGCCATCGGCCATCCAGCCGAAATCGTTGAAGCCCCAGTTGATCCAGGCGTTGTCGGTCAGGCGATGGCGGTTCTGCACGCGGCCATCGGCGGCGTTGACGCTGATGATCCAGCGGTCCTTGTTGTCGTTGGCACGCAGCATCACCGCGGCCTGCTGGCCGTCGGCGCTCCAGCGGATGCCGCCGCCCATGAAGTCGCTCATCACCTGCACGCTGCGCTCGCCCTTCAGCGCATCCTTGCCGGCCTTGCGGCGCAGCTCGGCCAGCGGGTCGGTGCTGATGCCCGGCAAGCCGGACAGCGAGACCTTCTCGGCCTTGCCGGTGCGCACGTCCACGTACCACAGGGTGTGCGGTTCGAAGCCGTTGCGGCCGACGCGCGTGCGGGTGTCCTCGGTTTCTTCGTAGCCCGATTCGGTCACGTACAGCGGCATCTTGCTGGTGCGGCCGTCGTCGAAGTCCTTCGGCTTGGTCACCACGATCAGGTGGGTCAGGTCGGGCGACAGCACGCTGTCACCGATTTCGACGTCGGCGCCCAGGTACACCGGGCCCGGCGCGCGGGTCGGGTCAGCCTGGCGCCAGCGCTGGTCCTGGTCCTTCAGCGCTTCGCGCTGGTCGCGGTCGCGGCGCAGGGTTTCCAGCGTGCGCAGCTGCTGGTCGCGCAGCACATCGGCCTTCGGCGCCGTACGCGGGTCCTTCTCGGCCTTCAGGCTGGCCACCTGCTGCACGCCGCTGGCGGCGGTCCAGTGGAACCAGTTCTGGCCGACACGCCAGATCACGCCGTTGTCGGCGGCGAAGTTCACGTTGCCCGCGCGCTCGTTGCTGCGGGTCAGCTGGGTCAGCGCGCCGCTGCGCAGGTCGCGCACGAACACATCGCCATTGCGGACGAAGGCGCTGCGGCTGCGGCTGCGGTCGTAGACCGGCTCGGCGACGTCCAGGGTGCCGCGCTGGTCATCGGCCACCTGTGCGGCCACGCCGCCGGCCACCGGCTGGCGGAACGTATCGCGTACCGGGCTGCCGTTGCGCTTGAGCTGGTACTCCACCTGCTGGCTGTTCCACGACCACCAGGCCTTCTCGACCGGCGGACCGATCCAGTCCGGGTCGGCCATGGCCTGTTCGATGGTGATCGGCGTCGGCGCGGCATGCGCAGCCGGTGCGGCCAGCACGGCCGACAGCAGGAGGGACAGGGGCAGCACTCGGGACATGGGCGGACGGCACCAGAAGAGGAAACCGGGCAAGCGTAGCAGCCGCAAGGACCCGGGGCAGGGGCCACAGGTCATGGCAGCGGAATCGGCAAAAGGCACCGCCCGAGTCGCTGCGGCGGCGTGTGCGGCATGATGGCCATTCCGTTCGGATGGGACCGGACGCCTGGTGCAACCGGTTGCCGTGGTCGCGCATCCATTCTCCTGAACCCGCATCATCCACCGAACAGGAGCCGACCATGCAGGAACTGATCCCGATCACCCTCTTCATCTGCATCGCCTACGCGATCCACGCCATTGCCGATGCCCGCGCGCGCAGCAAGCTGGTGGCCCCGCACGTGCCGGAGGAAGTGATCCGCTCGTTGGCCGTGCTGGAAGAAGAGCGCCGCCGCCAGGGCGCACTGCGCTGGGGCATCAGCCTGGTCTGCCTGGCCTTGGCCATGGCCCTGCTGGAAGCCATCGGTGCCCGTGACCTGACCTTCGGCGCCGCCGCCGCGCTGGTCGGCAGTGCTGGCCTGGGCCAGCTGCTGGCCTGGCACTTCACCCGTCCTGCCGCACGCAAGGGCTGAGCCAAGGACATGCCACGGGCACAGGGGGCGCCCCGCGCATGAGCCTGCTCGGCGAAGCATTGTCGGCACTGCGGGGCCGTCGTCGCGATGATGCAGCAGCGGCTGCACCGCCCGCCGAGCCGCTGGACGCGGACCAGGCCCTGGTGCGGGCGATCATCGATGGTTCGCAGGCGGCGTTTTCGCAGCTGGTCGAGACCCACCAGCGCACCTGCGCGCATGTGATCGGACGCATGGTCGGCGACCGCGACCAGGTCGCCGACCTGCTGCAGGAAACCTTCCTGGCCGTGTTCCGCCAGCTGCACCGGTTCCGCTTCGAATCCTCGCTGCGCACCTGGGTTTCGCGGGTGGCCTACACCACTGCGCTGCAGCACCTGCGCCGGCGGCGGCTGGAGGCGCAATGGATGGTGGCAGTGGAGGTACCCGAGGAACTGGGGATTGGCGATGAAGGCCCGGGGCCGGCCGAGTTGAGCGAGGCCCTGCAGGCCGGGCGCCAGCTGGGCGCGGCGCTGGAACGACTGAGCGCACCGCAGCGCCTGATCGTCGGCCTGCATTACCTGGAGGATTTCGACCTGGCCGAGATCGAACAGGTGACCGGGCTGGCACGCGGTACCATCAAGAGCCACCTGCACCGCGCGCGCCAGGTCCTGAAGCAGGAACTGACGCGGCATGCCACCGCCGGAGAGCTGCTGTGAACCCACCGACCGACCCTCGCGATGCGGAAGCGCGCGCGCTGGCACAGGCGCTGCGTGAACAGGCACGGCAGGAACAGACGCCGGATGTGAGCGAGGCGCTGCAGAAGCGCATTGCCGTTGAGTCGCGCGACGGTGGCGTGGGCTACGTGGTGGTGCAGGTGCTGTTGTTTGGCGCGCTGCTCGCTGCCGCAGCCTGGTACTTCTGGAACTGAGGCGCCCTCCGGGCGGTGGGCCGCTGCAGTCGCTGTTGGTAGATGCCGACCTTGGCCGGCGTCTGGGTGTGTGCGCCAACCAAGGTTGGCAGCTACCAAAGCGGTAAGTCCTTCGTGCCGCCCTGCGACAAAGTGAAGCAGCGCGTCACCCGGTCGCATCCCGGCTTAACGAAATCCTCCTAAAGTGGTCCGGTATCCCACCGGTCACAGGCAGGAGGCGTCCCTTGGACGCGTTGTTGTTGTCCCGGATCCAGTTCGGATTCGTCATCAGTTTCCACGTGCTGTTCCCCGCCTTCACCATCGGCACGGCCAGCTGGCTGGCCTTCATCGAGTGGCGCTGGCTGCGCACAAAGCTGCCCGTGTGGCGCGAGCTGTATTTCTTCTGGCAGAAGATCTTCGCCGTGTCGTTCGGCATGGGCGTGGTCAGCGGCATCGTCATGGCCTTCCAGTTCGGTACCAACTGGCCGCGGCTGAGCGAGGTGGCCGGCACGGTCATCGGCCCGCTGCTGACCTATGAAGTGCTGACCGCGTTCTTCCTGGAAGCCAGCTTCCTCGGCGTGATGATGTTCGGCTGGGGCCGGGTCTCGCCGCGCCTGCATTTCCTGTCCACCTGCATGGTGGCGCTGGGCACGTTGTTCTCTACGTTCTGGATCCTGTCGTCCAACAGCTGGCTGCATACCCCAGCCGGCTACGAGATGGTCAACGGCGTCGTGCATCCGGTGGACTGGTGGCAGGTGGTGTTCAATCCCTCGTTCCCGTACCGTCTGGCGCACATGGCGTTGGGCTCGTTCATCACCACCTGCTTCGTGATTGGTGGCATCGGCGCGTGGTACCTGCGCAAGGGCACGCACGTCGAAGCAGGCCGGCGCATGCTGGTCGCTGCCGTTGCATTCGCGGCATTGACCGTGCCGGTGCAGATCTTCGTCGGCGACATGCATGGCCTGAACACGCTCAAGCACCAGCCGATGAAGATCGCGGCGATGGAAGCGCACTGGCATGAAACCAGGGAAGGCGAGGGCGTGCCGCTGGTGGTGTTCGCACTGCCGAACGAGAAGGAAGAGCGCAACGATTTCGAAGTGGCCATCCCGAAGCTGGGCAGCGTGATCCTCACCCACAGCCTGGACGGCACCTTCGATCCGCTGACCTCGGTACCGGCCAGCGAACGGCCGCCGGTGACGCCGGTGTTCTTCGCCTTCCGCATCATGGTCGGGCTGGGCACGCTGATGCTGTTGCTGGCCTGGGTGTCAGCGTTCCAGCTGTGGCGCAGGAAGCTGCTGGATTCGCCGTGGCTGCTGCGCGGCTGGAACTGGATGCTGCCCAGCGGCTTCATCGCGCTGCTGTCGGGTTGGTTCGTCACCGAGATGGGGCGCCAGCCGTGGGTGGTGTATGGCGTACTGCGTACCGCTGATGCAGTGGGTCCGCAGAGCGCGTGGATGACCGCGCTGTCGCTGGGCGTCTACGTGGTTGGCTACGCCTTCGTGTTCGGCTGGGGCATCTGGTACCTGGTGAAGATCCTGCGCCACGGGCCGCAGCCGTATGCCGAGGGGCCGTCGCTGGACCATGGCAGCCATACCCCGGCGCGCCCGCTGTCGGCGGCCGACGAACCACTGGAGGAGCGCTGACATGGACCTGATGACCTGGCTGCCGGTGGCGTGGTTCGCGGTGATCGGCTTCGGCGTGCTGATGTACGTGGTGCTGGACGGCTTCGTGCTCGGCATCGGCATCCTTGCCCCGTTCGCCGAGGACGAGGAACAGCTGGACCTGATGATGAACACGGCCGCGCCGATCTGGGACGGCAACGAGACCTGGCTGGTGCTGGGCGGCGCTGGCCTGCTGGCGGCCTTCCCCAAGGCCTATGCGGTGCTGTTGTCGGCGCTGTACCTGCCGGTGCTGCTGCTGGTGGTGGCGTTGGTGTTCCGCGGCGTGGCGTTCGAGTTCCGCTTCAAGGCACATCGTTCGCGCCGGCTGTGGAGCGTGGCATTCGGCCTCGGTTCGCTGCTGGCGACCTTCGCCCAGGGCGTGATCCTGGGCACGCTGGTTCAGGGCATCCCGCTGGTCGACGGTGTCTACCAGGGCGGTGCATTCACCTGGTTCAGCCCGTTCGCGATGCTGACCGGTGCCGCCCTGGTGGCCGGCTATGCGTTGCTGGGCAGCACCTGGCTGATCCTGAAGACAGAGGGACGCGTGCAGGCGCTGGCGCGGCAGATGACGCGGCCGCTGGTGGTGGCGGTGATCGCGGCGATGGGCCTGGTCAGCAGCTGGCTGCCGTTCCTCGATTCGCGGTTGATGGATCGCTGGTTCAGCGACGGCAACTTCTGGTGGCTGTCACCGGTGCCGTTGCTGACCCTGGCAGTGGCTGCCGCGCTGTGGCGCAGCGCCACCCATCCGCGCCGCGACCTGCCGCCGTTCCTGCTCAGCCTGGCCCTGTTCGTGCTCGGCTTCCTCGGCCTGGTGCTGGGCATGTGGCCCTACCTGCTGCCGCCGTCGATGACCCTGTGGCAGGCCGCCGCGCCGGCCTCCTCGCTGGGCTTCACCCTGGTCGGGCTGGTCATTCTGCTGCCGGTCATCCTCGGCTACACGGCCTGGTCGTACCGGGTGTTCCGCGGCAAGGTGCACGCCGATACCGGTTACCACTGATCGATTGAATGCGGGGCCTGCCGGTGCCGGGTCCCGCGTTGGGGAATGTGAAACCTGCACACCCCGTGCAGGACGTGCTAGCGTGCGCTCCTTTCCGGCGGCCAGGGGGGCAGCCGGCGACGTCCTGGACGGACGCACGGCTGCAGGAATGGGGGGCCGCCGCGCGTCGCCGTAATGGCTCGTGCCTATCGTTCTCCCGTTGAAGCACCATCGCTAAATGATCGAATTCTCCATCGTCGACTGGGCCGCCTGGGCGCCCGGCCTGAGCGAGCGTAGCCAGTGGCTGGGCTGGGCCGATGCGCCGTATCCGCCGCAGGGCGAAGACACGCCGGCGCTGGCCGAGATACCGGCGATGCAGCGCCGCCGTATCGAGCGCCTG
Organism: Stenotrophomonas maltophilia; assembly: GCF_002799155.1. Lineage (GTDB taxonomy): Bacteria > Pseudomonadota > Gammaproteobacteria > Xanthomonadales > Xanthomonadaceae > Stenotrophomonas > Stenotrophomonas maltophilia_R. Next base: position 3,804,494 of record NZ_NERD01000002.1, on the reverse strand, counting down.
GGCCGGATGGCGATCCAGGCCGCGTGCTGGTGCGAGGACGGGCAGGGTGCCGACAGCCGGGTACCACTGGTGTTCGCCAGCCGCCATGGCGACGTGGCCCGTTCGATGGATCTGCTTGCGGCGCTGGCCGGCGAGCAGCCGCTGTCGCCGACCGGGTTCGGCCTGTCGGTGCACAACGCGATCGCGGCGCTGTATTCGATCGCCCGCGGCCACCGCGGCAACTACCTGGCGCTGGCCGCAGGCCAAGCCACGGTAGAGACCGCCTGCCTGGAGGCAGCCGGCCTGCTGGCCGATGGTGCCCGCGAAGTGCGGGTGGTGGTCTACGAATCGCCGCTTCCTGAAATTTACGCGACGTTCGCCGACGAACCCGACCCGTTCTTTGCCTGGTGCTGGCGCTTGACCGCGCCAACGCCGGGCCAGCCGACCCTCTCGCTGCAGTGGGAAGCGGCGCCGCATGCCGCGGCCACCGCACCGGGCATGCTGCCGCACGCGCTGGACCTCCACCGCTTCCTGCTCTCCGGCGCGCCGGCGCTGGAGCACGTGGCCCAGGGCCAGCGCTGGCGCTGGGGGCGCCGTGGCTGAGGCGCTGCGCCGCCTCGATCATGCCTGGCGGGTGCTCGGCACCGGCCTGAGCTTTGTCGCATTTGGCGTGGGCGGCCTGCTGCTGGGCGTGCTGGTGATGCCGGTGCTGCTGCTGATGCGCGATCCGGTGGCCCGCCGCCGCCGGGCCCGCCGCGTGGTCCAGGCTGCCTTTGCCAGCCACCTGCGCCTGATGCGTGCGCTGGGGGTGATGACCTACCAGATCGAGGGCGGGGAACGCCTGCAGCGCGACGGTTTGCTGGTTCTGGCCAATCACCCGACCCTGATCGACGTGGTCTGCCTGATCTCGCTGCTGCCCAACGCCGATTGCGTGGTGAAGCGGGCCGTGGCCTGCAACCCGTTCATGCGCGGCCCGGTGCGGGCGGCCGGCTACATCGCCAACGATGACGGGGCGGGCCTGGTTGACGACTGCGTGGCGGCGGTGCATGCCGGCGGTACCCTGGTGATCTTCCCGGAGGGCACCCGCAGCGTGCCGGGCCAGCCGCCACGGCTGCAGCGCGGGGCTGCCAACATCGCCGTCCGCGGCCGGCTGGACATCACCCCGGTGCGGATCACCTGCACCCCGCCCACGCTGACCAAGGGACAGAAGTGGTATCGTGTCCCCTCACGTCGCTTTCACGTTCGGCTGCAGATCGGCGAAGATATCCCGATCGCGCCCTTCCTGGCCGATGACGACTCGCCAAGGGGGGATGCCTTGGCAGCACGCCGCGTCACCGAGCACCTTTCTCGTTATTTCGACCTGTCTGGAGATCCGCCCCGTGCAAGCACTTGAGCACGAGATCAAGGAATTGATCATTTCCTCCCTTTCGCTGGAGGACATCACGCCGGAGGACATCGATCCGACCGCGCCGCTGTTCGTCGAGGGCCTTGGCCTGGATTCGATCGACGCGCTGGAGCTGGGCCTGGCGTTGCAGAAGAAGTACGGTGTCAGCCTCTCGGCCGATTCGGAAGAAACCCGTCGCCATTTCTCCAGCGTGCGCGCGCTCGGCGAGTTCGTCGCCGCCCGCCAGTCGTAACGGCGCCAGGAATTGCCATGACCAAGAATGAACTGTTCGAACGCATCGTCAGCATCCTGACCGACAGCTTCGAGATCGAAACCGCCCGGATCACACCCGAGGCCCGCCTGTACGACGACCTGGACATCGACAGCATTGATGCGGTCGACCTGATCGTGCAGCTCAAGCCGCTGCTCGGCCGCAATCTGCAGCCGGAGGCGTTCAAGGCCGTGCGCACCGTACAGGACATCGTCGATGTCGTGCACGGGCTGCTGCCGGACCAGGCAGCCGCCTGACCGCAGCGCCGGCGGCTTCGCCATGGCTCGCGCACGTACCGTCGTGGTGGCAGCGATTTCGCTGGCTTACCCGCTGCTGGTGTACCTGGCGATGGGCCGCTTCGAGCCGCGCTGGCTGTCGCTGCTGCTGTTCACCCTGGCCCTGCTGCGTGCGCTGAGCACGCGCCAGCCGTTGTGGTGGGCCGCCGCCGCCGGCACCGGCCTGCTGGCAGTGCTGGCCACCGTGCTGAACCAGGCCCTGCCGCTGAAGCTGTACCCGGCGCTGGTCAACGCGGTGATGCTGGTGGTGTTCGGCACCAGCCTGCGCTTCGGGCCGCCGCTGGTGGAGCGCCTGGCGCGGCTGCAGGAGCCGGACCTGCCGCCGTTCGCGGTGGCCTATACCCGCCGCGTCACCCAGGTGTGGTGCGGCTTCTTCGTTCTCAACGGCAGCCTGGCCCTGCTGACCGCGCTGTACGCGTCGGACCGGGTCTGGATGCTCTACAACGGATTGTTGGCGTACGTGATGATGGGCGTGTTGTTCGCGGGTGAGTGGCTGGTACGGCGGCGGGTGAAGGCGGCGCACGCGCATGGCTGACTGGATTGCCCTGGACCGGTTGCTGCTGGAGGCACGGCCGCAGCGCAGCGTCGGCCTCTGCGACGGGGAGGTGATTGACCACGCCGGCTTCCGCCAGCACGTACTGGCCTGGCGCGCCACCTTTGCGGCCGCCGAAGGCCGCGACTGGGCCCTGTACTTCGACGACGCCGTGGCCTTTGCCGCAGCGCTGTTCGGTGCCTGGCACGCCGGCAAGCGGGTGTTCCTGGCCGCCGACAACCTGCCGGCCACGCTGCAGGCGCTGCAGCCGCGGGTGAGCGGTTTCGCGGGCGATGTCTGCGCTGATTACCACCCGCTGGCGGTGCGGGACGCCGTGCTGGACGATGAACTGCAGGCGCTGGACGAGCGCGCCTGCGAACTGTGCGTGTTCACCTCCGGCAGCACCGGCCAGCCCAGTGCGATCGGCAAGCGCCTGGACCAGCTGGCGCGCGAGGTGGAGGCATTGCAGGCCGCGTTCGGTGCGCAGATGGAGGGTGTGCAGGTCCATGGCACGGTGTCCCACCAGCACATCTACGGGCTGCTGTTCCGCGTGTTGTGGCCGCTGGCCGCCGGCCGCCTGATCCATCCGCGCAGGTTCTTCCACGAAGACCTGGTGGGCGCGCTGGCTGGTGCCGACACAGTGCTGGTGGCGACGCCGGCCCACCTCAAGCGTCTGCCTGAGCAGCTCGACTGGGCCAGCCTGCATGGCCGCCTGCGCGCGGTGTTCTCTTCCGGCGGCCCGCTGCCGGAAGACGCGGCGCGGCAGGTACGGCAGTGGCTGGGCGTGGCCCCAACCGAGGTCTATGGCAGCAGCGAGACTGGCGGCATCGCCTGGCGCCGCTGGGACACCGACCTGCCGCCATGGCAGCCGCTGCCGGGCGTGCAGTGGCGGATCGGCGACGGCTGCCTGGCGGTGGCCTCGGCGCATCTGGAAACCCCCGACTGGTGGCGTACCCAGGACCGCGTTGAAGCGTTGGCCGATGGCCGCTTCCGCCTGCTGGGCCGCGCCGACCGCATCGTCAAGATCGAAGAACGCCGCGTGTCGCTGGATGCGCTGGAACGCGCGCTGCGCGAAGACGCCGAAGTGGATGACGCGCGCGTGCTGGTGCTGCCCGGGCAGCGCGAGCAGCTGGCCGCGGTGGTGGTACCGGCTGACCCGACGCTGCTGGAGGGCGGTGATGCCGCGCGCCGCGCGCTGGGCCAGCGCCTCGGCGCGCGTCTGGCGCATGCGCATGACGCGGTGACCCGGCCGCGCCGTTGGCGCCTGGTGCCGTCGCTGCCGATCAACGCGCAGGGCAAGGTGACCCAGGCCGCCCTGGCAGCGCTGTTCCAACCGCTGATGCCGGTGCCGTCATGGGACCGCCGCGATGCCGCCAGCGCCACCCTGCGCATGATCCTGGACCCGGCGCTGAGGCCGTTCCAGGGCCACTTCACGCAGGCGGCGATCCTGCCCGGCGTGGCGCAGCTGGACTGGGCGGTGCGTTTCGGCCGCCAGGCGTTTGCGATGCCGGCGGCGTTCCTGCGCATGGACGCAGTGAAGTTCCAGCACGTGGCCCGCCCGGGCGATGAGCTGACCCTGCAGCTGGACTGGGATGCCGCACGCAACGTGCTGGCCTTCCGCTACACCTCCAGCCACGGCGTGCATGCCAGCGGCAAGGTGGTTTTCGCTGATGCGGACTGACCCGGCCGTTGCCGGTGCCGCGTTCGCGCCACTGGTGGTGATTCCCGTCTACGACCACGAGCACGCCATCGCGGCGGTGGTCGACGGCGTGCAGGCCGCCGGCCTGCCCTGCCTGCTGGTCGACGATGGTTCGCGGGCCTCCTGCGCGGCGGTGCTGCGTTCGCTGGCACAGCGCCAAGGGGTCGACCTGCTGCGCCTGGACATCAACCAGGGCAAAGGTGGGGCGATGCTGGCCGGCTTTGCCGAGGCCGGTGCGCGTGGCTACAGCCACGTGCTGCAGATCGATGCCGACGGCCAGCACGACACCGGTGACCTGCCGCGCTTCATCGAGGCGGCGCAGGCGCAGCCGGATGCGGTGATCTGCGGCATTCCGGCCTACGATGCCAGTGTTCCGAAGACGCGTCTGTACGGCCGCTACGCGACCCATATCTGGGTCTGGATCAACACGCTGTCGCTGCACCTGCGCGACACCATGTGCGGCTTCCGCGTGTATCCGCTGCCGCCGGTACTGCGCCTGATCGGTGAAGAGACCATTGGCCGGCGCATGGATTTCGATACCGAAGTGATGGTGCGCCTGTATTGGCGGCAACTGCCGGTCGAGCATCTGGCCACGCGCGTGACCTATCCATCCGATGGCGTGTCGCACTTCGATGTGTGGCGTGACAACGTGCGCATCAGCCGGATGCATACCCGCCTGTTCTTCGGCATGCTCTGGCGCGCACCGCGCCTGCTGTGGCGCCGCCTGCTGTGGCGCCGCCTGCGGGGGCAGCGCTGAGATGGCGGCCGCGCAGGGTGCCCCGCACTGGGCCGACATCGGCGAATCCACCTCGGTGGCCGGCGTGCTGTTCCTGTGCTGGGTGCACCGCTGGTTCGGGCGCTGGCCGTTCCGCCTGTGCGTGTGGCCGGTGGTGGCCTGCCATTGGCTGGGCAACCGCGTTGGACGCCAGGCCTCGATGCAGTACCTGCAGCGTCTGCAGGCGCACAGTGGCGCGCTCGGCCGCACGCCGACCCGGCGTGACAGCCTGCGCCACTTCTTCGCGTTTGCCGACACGATGCTGGACAAGATCCTCGGGCTGGGCGGGCGTTATCCGGCCGGACGCATCCACCTGCATCGCGACCTGGTGCTGGAAAAGATCGCGCGCCGCGAAGGCGGGCTGATCCTCACCGCGCACATCGGCTGCCTGGAACTGTGCCAGGTGCTGGCCGAACAGGTGCCGGGGTTCCGCATCACCGTGCTGGTGCATACCGCGCACGCGCAGCGCTTCAACCGCCTGCTGCAGCGGCTGGACCCGCTGGCGGCGGTGGAACTGGTGCAGGTGACCGAAATGGGGCCGGCCACTGCGGTGATGCTGGCTGAGCGCGTGGCGGCGGGTGGCTTCGTCGCCATCGTTGGCGACCGCACGCCGGTACAGGGCGGCCGCAGCGTCACCGCTGAATTCCTTGGCCACCGCGCGCCGTTCCCGATCGGCGCCTATGTGCTCGCCGCCGCGCTCGGTTGCCCGGTCTACACCATGGCCTGCCTGCACCAGGGCGAGGGCTATCGCGTGGCATTTGAACAGTTCGCCGAGCGCATCGTGCTGCCGCGTGGCTCGCGCGACGCCGCACTGGCCGAACAGGCACAGCGCTTCGCGCGCTGGCTGGAACTCCAGGTCATCCAGTCCCCGTTGGACTGGTTCAATTTCTTCCCCTTCTGGGATCAGGCTCCGCATGACGACTGACGCCGTACCCGTGTGCCGCTTTGGCGATGCACCGTTGACCATTGAAGACGTGGTTGCCCTGGCCCAGCGCCAGTGCGAGGCCGCACTGAGCGACGCGCCGGCGTTCCGCGCGCACATCCAGCGCGGTGCCGATTTCCTCGACCGCCTGCTGCGCGAGGACGGCGTGATCTACGGTGTGACCACCGGCTACGGCGACTCGTGCACGGTGAACATCCCGCCGGCGCTGGTGGCGGAACTGCCGCACCACCTGTACACCTACCACGGCTGCGGCCTGGGCCGTTACCTGGACCCGGTCGAGACCCGCGCCGTGCTGGCCGCGCGCCTGGCGTCGCTGGTGCGCGGCATGTCCGGTGTCAGCGTGCCGCTGCTGGAAGGCTTGGCCACGCTGCTGCAGCACGACGTGCTGCCGATGATTCCGGCCGAAGGCTCGGTGGGTGCCAGCGGTGACCTGACGCCACTTTCATACGTGGCGGCGGTGCTGTGCGGTGAGCGCGAGGTGCTGCACGACGGTCGCGTGCAGCCGGCGGCGGAGGTGCTGGCGAAGATCGGCATGACCCCGCTGAAGCTGCGGCCGAAGGAAGGCCTGGCGATCATGAACGGCACCGCGGTGATGACCGGCCTGGCCTGCCTGGCCTGGCAGCGCGCCGATTACCTGGCGCGCATGGCGACACGCCTGACCGCGTTCAACGTGCTGGCCAGCGACGGCAACGCGCACCACTTCGACGAAACCCTGTTCGCGGCCAAGCCGCACCCGGGCCAGGGCCGCATCGCCGCGCGCCTGCGCAGCGACCTGCACAGCGAGCGTCCGCCGCGCAATGAACAGCGCCTGCAGGACCGCTACTCGCTGCGCTGCGCACCGCACGTGATCGGCGTGCTGGAGGACAGCCTGCCGTTCCTGCGCCAGCTGATCGAAACCGAGCTGAACAGCGCCAACGACAACCCGCTGATCGACGCCGATGGCGAGCGCATCCTGCACGGCGGCCATTTCTACGGCGGCCACATCGCGCTGGCGATGGACACCCTGAAGAACACCGTGGCCAACGTTGCCGATCTGCTCGACCGGCAGCTGGCACTGGTGGTTGATGCCCGCTACAACCACGGCCTGCCGGCCAACCTGTCGGCGGCCACCGGCCCGCGCGCAGCCATCAACCATGGCTTGAAGGCGCTGCAGATCAGTGTTTCGGCCTGGACTGCCGAAGCGCTCAAGCAGACCATGCCGGCCAGCGTGTTCTCGCGTTCCACCGAGTGCCACAACCAGGACAAGGTCAGCATGGGCACCATCGCCGCGCGCGACTGCCTGCGCGTGATCGAGCTGACTGAACAGGTGGTGGCCGCGATGCTGATCGCCGCCCGCCAGGGCCTGGCGCTGCGCGAACGGGTTGGCCTGAACGCGCAGCTGCATGGCAGTCTGGCCGACATGTACGCCGACCTCGGGCAGCGCATCGCCCTGGTTGAAGAAGACCGCGCGCTGGATCGCGAACTGCGGGAACTGCTGGTGGAGATCCGCGCGCAACGTTGGGAGCTGTATGCCGGTGAATGAGGCCATCGAACGGGTCGGCGAGATTGCGCTGACCCCTGCCTTCCATGACTGCGATCCGATGAACGTGGTCTGGCATGGCAACTACTTCAAGTACTTCGAGATCGCGCGCTGTGCGCTGCTCGGGCGCTACGACTACGATTACCCGCAGATGCTCGAATCGGGCTACCTGTGGCCGGTGGTCGATGCCCGGGTGAAGTACGTGCGCCCGTTGCTGTTCAACCAGGCGCTGCGCGTGATCGCGCGCATCGTGGAATGGGAGAACCGGCTGAAGATCGAGTACGAAATCGTCGATGCGCAGAGCGGCCAGGTGCTGACCCGCGCGATGACCATCCAGGTCGCGGTGGACGCGGCCAGCAAGGAAATGCTGTACCAGTGCCCGCCGGTACTGTGGGAACGCCTGGGAGTGCCTGCCCCGTGAACATGCTTGCCCGTCTTCCGAGCGTGCTGCTGTGCGCGCTGATGTTCGTTGCCGCACCGCAGGTGCAGGCGGCCGACCCCGCCATCGATGCGATCACCCAGGCGGTGGCGCGGCCGGACGTGCTGCGCGGCCAGTTCAGCCAGGAAAAGCAGGTCAGCGGCTTCAAGAACCCGTTGCGCTCGCAGGGCCGGTTCGTGGTCGCGCGCCAGCACGGCGTGATCTGGTCCACGCTCAAGCCGTTCCCCTCCGAGGTGGTGGTCACCGCCGACCGCATCCTCAGCCGCCAGCGCGATGGCAGCACCCGCGTCGAGCTCGATGCGCGGCAGCAGCCGGCGATGCGTTCGGTGAACGCGATCATGTTCGCGCTGATGAGCGGCGACGTGCAGGCGCTGTCCAGCCAGTTCAAGGTGGCGGCCAGCCGTGAAGGGCAGGGCTGGCGGCTGCGCCTGACGCCGAAGTCGGCGATGCTGGCCAAGGCTTTCGAATCGCTGACCCTGCAGGGCGACCGCTACGTGCGCCAGGTCGAGATCGTGGAGGCCAACAAGGACCGCACGCAGATCCAGTTCAGCGCATTGAGCGAGGCGCCGGCCACGCTCGATGCGGACGAGGCGCGCCGCTTTGAGTGAGGCCGTGGCATCGAATGCACCGGAGCGGTTGCGGCGCTGGTGGCACTGGCTGGGCATCGCCTGGCTGGTGCTGCTGCTGGTGCTGGGCGCACAGCAGTGGCAGCTGTGGAGCCAGCAATCGCGGATCGACACCGACATCCTCGCGCTGTTGCCGCAGGATGCGCATGACCGCCTGCTGAGCGACGTCACCCGGCGCATCGCAGATGGCAGCTCGCGGCAGGTGGTGGTGCTGCTCGGCAGCAAGGACGGCGCCGCCGCCAAGCGTGCGCAGGCCGCCTTTGCCGCGGCCATGGCCAAGGACGCCGACCACGCCTTGCTGGTGCCCAGCGGTTCGATCGAAGGCTGGTTCGATGAGGCGCGCGCGTTCTACGCGCCGTACCGCGACCGCCTGTTGACCCCCGCCCAGCGCGAGCAGCTGCAGGTCAGCGAGCCGGCCGCGTTGGCCGAGCAGGCCTTGGCTGCGCTGTACGGCCCGATGGGCGCCCCGCGCCTGACCGACTGGCGGCAAGACCCGTTGTCGCTGTGGCCGCAATGGTGGCAGCAGCAGGCACAGGGTTCAGGATTGCGGCTGGGGGACGACGGCCTGCTCGAGGCCGAAGGCAAGCATTGGGCCGCGCTGCAGTTCGACACGCCGGGTTCGGCGTTCCAGCTCGATGGTGAGCGCCATCTCGATGGCCTGCTGGAGCGCGCCGGGCAGGCCGCCAGGGCGGCGGCGCCCGAGCTGGAAATCCTGCATGCCGGCGTGCCGCTGCACGCCGAGGCGGCTGCGGTGCAGGCCAACCAGGAGATCAACACCATCGGCTGGGGCTCGCTGGCCGCGGTGCTGCTGCTGGTATGGCTGGCGTTCCGCTCGCTGCGGCCGATCCTGCTGGTCGCCGCATCGTTGCTGATTGGCTGTGGCGTGGCGCTGGCGGTGACGGTGCTGGTGTTCGGCAAGGTGCACGTGCTCACCCTCGTGTTCGGTGCCTCGCTGGTGGGCGTGGCCGAGGATTACGGCATCCACTGGTTTGCCTCGCGCCAGGCCGAGCCGGCCGATCGCCGCTGGAAACTGCTGCGTCACCTGTTGCCGGGCCTGTGGCTGGCCCTGCTGACCAGCGCGCTGGCCTACGTGGCACTGGGCCTGGCGCCGTTCCCGGGCCTGCGCCAGATGGCGCTGTTCTCGGTGGTCGGCCTGGCTGCCGCCTTCCTTACCGTGATCTTCTGGTTCCCGTGGCTGGATGGCGGCGAGATCCGCCAGACCCGTTTCTCGCAGTGGCTGGGCAACACGCTGGAGCGCTTCCCGCGCCTGCATGGCCGCCGCAGGGTGACGATGTTCCTGGTGATCACGCTGGCGCTGTCTGCCATCGGTATTGCCCGCCTGCAGAGCAATGACGACCTGCGCAGCCTGCAGTCCTCGCCGCCGGCATTGATGGCCCAGCAGATCCGCCTGAGCCAGCTGCTGGGCATGCCCAGCCCGGCGCAGTTCTACCTGGTGCAGGGCAGTGACGCCGCACAGCTGCTGCAGCGTGAGGAAGCGCTGACTGAACGCCTGCGTGTATTGGCCAATGAGAAGCGCATTGGTGGCTACCGCGCGATCAGCGACTGGTTGCCGTCGCCGGCGCGCCAGCAGGCCGACGCCGCGCTGACCGCGAAGGTGGAACCGGGCGTGCTGGCTGCGGTGTCCGATGCGGTCGGCGAACCCCTGCCGCGCCCGGACTTCGCCGCCACGCCGCTGACTGCCGAGGCGTTCCTGGCCTCGCCGGCCTCGCAGCCGTTCCGTCATCTGTGGGTAGGCAAGGTCGGTGGGCAGATGATCAGCGTGGTGATGGTCGATGACCTGTCGCGCGCCGATGCGCTGGCCACCCTGCGTGGGGCGGCCGAGGGCCTGGCGGGTGTGCGCTGGGTGGACCGCACCGCCGACTTCTCGCAGCTGCTGGGCCACTACCGCAAGCTGATGGGTGGGCTGCTGCTGGTCGGCATCGTGCTGGTGTTCGGTGCGCTGTGGCTGCGTTACCGCCACCAGGCCTGGCGCGTGTTCGCCCCGACCCTGGTTGCCGGCGCGCTGACCCTGGGCCTGCTGGGCCTGTTCGGCCAGCCGCTGCAACTGTTCAACGTGCTGGCACTGATGCTGCTGCTGGGCATGGGCATCGACTACGGCATCTTCCTGATCGAGCACCGCGGCGATGCCAGCGCGTGGCTGGCGGTGTGCGTGGGTGCCGCCAGTACCTGGCTGTCGTTCGGCCTGCTGGGACTGTCGCAGACGCCGGCGCTGCGCGCGTTCGGCCTGACCCTGCTGTTCGGCATTGGCCTGGTCTGGCTGATCTCGCCGTTGTTCCGGCCGCCGCCGCACGATCTGCCGCCGGCCTGAGCCGGTTCTCCGACCTCCTTACTTTCCACTTGATCGAGCAACAAGGACGCACCGATGAATACTGCTGTGGATGCTGTCGAACGTACTGAAATCCTGATCATCGGCGCCGGCCCGGCCGGCTCCGTGGCCGCGGCGATGCTGCGCCAGCAGGGCCGCCAGGTGCTGATGCTGGAGCGCCAGCAGTTCCCGCGCTTCTCCATCGGTGAAAGCCTGCTTCCGCAAAGCATGGAATACATCGAAGCCGCCGGGCTGTTGCAGGACGTGGTCGAAGCAGGTTTCCAGCACAAGAACGGCGCTGCCTTCGTGCATGGCGAGGCGCGCACCGCGTTCGACTTCAGGAAGAAGTTCTCGCCAGGCTGGGGCACCACCTACCAGGTGCAGCGCGCCGACTTCGACAACGTGCTGGCGCGCGGCGCCGAGCGCATGGGCACCACGCTGCGCTTCGGCGATGAAGTGCTTGCGGTCGAGCCGGGCGAGCAACCGGCGGTGACCGTGCGTCGCCCGGACGGCAGCGAGTACCGCATCGAGGCCGATTTCATCCTGGATGCGTCCGGTTTCGCGCGCCTGCTGCCGCGCCTGCTGCAGCTGGAATCGCCGTCCAATTTCCCGGTGCGTGGCGCGATCTTCTGCCACGTGCGCGACAACATTCCGGCTGAAGCGGACTTCGACCGCAACAAGATCCTGATCACCACCCACCCCGAGCACATCGACGTCTGGTACTGGACGATCCCGTTCTCCAACGGCTGCTGCTCGCTGGGCGTGGTTGCCGAACCGTCGTTCTTCGAACGCTACGAGGGCGACGACCTGCAGAAGCTGCAGGCCATCGTTGGCGAGGACCCCAACCTGACCCGCCTGCTGGCCAATGCCGAATGGGCGGTGCTGCCGGTACGCCGCATCACCGGCTACTCGGCCAATGTCAGCTCGCTGTGGGGCCCGGGCTACGCCCTGCTGGGCAATGCCGGCGAGTTCCTCGACCCGGTGTTCTCCTCCGGCGTCACCATCGCCTTCAAGTCGGCGCAGTTGGCCAGCGAATGCCTGGCGCGCCGTTATGCCGGTGAAACCATCGACTGGGAAGCCGAGTTCTCGATCCCGCTGCGTGCCGGTGTGAAGACCTTCCGCCGCTTCGTCGAAAGCTGGTACGAAGGCGGGTTCCAGAAGATCATCTACCACCCGCAGCAACAGCCCGAAGTGCGCGACATGATCAGTTCCATCCTGGCCGGCTACGCCTGGGACACCAACAATCCGTATGTGGCCGACGAAAGCGGCCGCCGCATGCGCGTGCTGGAGCAGCTGTGCAGCGCGTGATCGCCCGTACCGTGGCCGTGCTGTTGTGCCTGCTGCTGGTGGCCTGTGCCGGCCGCATGCCGAAGCCGCAGGTGGAACTGCCGCCGCTGCGCCTGTCGCCGGCCAGCCTGCCGTCGCCGTTGGCGCTGCAGCAACAGCTGCATTTCCGTTTCGGCAGCCATGAGCGCGACCTCGACGCCTTGCTGGAAGCCGACGCGCAGCAGGTGCGGCTGGCGGTGCAGGCGATGGGGCAGACCGGCGTGCGCCTGCAGTGGGACGGCCAGCAACTGACCCAGCAGCGCGCGCCGTGGCTGCCGCCACAGGTGCGTGCCGAACGTGTGCTGGATGACCTGCAGTTCGCGCTGTGGCCGACCGCGGCCATTGCCGCCGCGTTGCCAGCAGGTTGGAATGTCAGCGATGACGGTCATCAGCGCAGCCTGTCGCGCGACGGCACGGTGTGGCTGCAGCTGCAGCGCCTGGACGATGGCAGCGTGCAGCTGGACAACCGCGCCGAAGGCTACGCCCTGCGCATCGAGTCGATCGACATGGCCGGGCAGGACCCATGAGTGCACCGATCTACCTGAATGATCTGGGCGTGGTCTGTGCGCTCGGCGATGGCCGTGCCGCTGTGACGTCGGCACTGTTCGCCGACGCGCCGGGCGGGCTCAGTGACAACGACAGCCTGTTGCCGGGACGTACCCTGGCGCTGGGAGAAGTCCGCACGCCGCTGCCGACGCTGGATGACCTGCCGGTGGCCCTGCGCGGGCGCAACAACGCCCTGCTGGACGTGGCACTGGCGCAGATCGCACCGGCAGTGGCCGCCGCGATTGCCCGCCATGGCGCCGAGCGCGTGGCGGTGGTGCTGGGTACCAGCACCTCCGGCATCGGTGAATCCGAGCAGGCCCTGCGCAGCCACGCCGAACAGGGCCAGTGGCCGCAGGGCTTCGACTACGCCCAGCAGGAAATGGGCACTGCCGCGCAGTTCGTGCGCCAGCGCAGTGGCGCGCAGGGGCCGGCATGGACCCTGTCCACCGCCTGCTCGTCCAGCGCCAAAGCGCTGATGTCGGCCGCGCGCATGCTGCGCGCCGGCATCGTCGATGCGGTGATCGCCGGGGGCGCCGATTCGCTGTGCCGTTTCACCGTGGCCGGCTTCAGCGCGCTGGAATCGGTATCGGCATTGCGCTGCAATCCGTTCTCGCAGCATCGCGCCGGCATCAACATCGGCGAGGGGGCGGCGTTGTTCCTGCTCACCCGCGAGCCCGGCCCGGTATGCCTGGCCGGGTGGGGCGAGTCGGCCGATGCGCACCACATGTCGGCCCCCGATCCGCAGGGGCTGGGCGCCATCGATGCCCTGCAGCAGGCGCTGCTGCGTGCCGGCTGGGCGGCCGACGAAGTGGACTACGTGAACCTGCATGGCACCGCCACCGGCCACAACGATGCGATGGAAAGCCTGGCGGTCTCGCAGGTGCTGGGCAACAGCGTGCCGGCCAGTTCGACCAAGCCATTGACCGGCCATACGCTGGGCGCCTCGGGTGCGATCGAGGCGGCACTATGCTGGATCCTGCTGGCCGAGAACCCACAGCAGCTGCTGCCGCCCCACTGGTGGGACGGCGTGGCCGATCCCGCATTGCCGGTGCTGCCGCTGGTCGTGCCGGGCTTCCGCCTGGCGCACCCCCCGCGGCGGGTGCTGAGCAATTCGTTCGCCTTCGGCGGCAGCAATGCCGTGCTGGCGCTGGAGCGCCGATGAACACGCTGTACGCGATCGAAGACGTGGTCCCGCACCGCCAGGACATGTGCCTGCTGGAGCGCATCACGCGGTGGGACCAGGACGCCATCGAGGCCGAACTGGTGGTGCCCGAGGCCGGCCTGTTCGTGGAGAACGGCGAGGTGCCGGCGTGGGTCGGCATCGAATACATGGCGCAGGCCATCGCGGCCTGGGCCGGCTGCCGAGCGCGTGCGGCCGGCAAGCCACCGCAGCTCGGCTTCCTGCTCGGCAGCCGGCGCTACAGCAGCCGCTGCAGCGGCTTTCCCAGTGGCACCCGGCTGCGCGTACAGGCGCGCTGCGAGCTGTTGGGTGACAATGGATTGGGGATGTTCGCCTGCCGCATCCTGGCGGGCGAGGACGAATGGGCGACAGCCAACGTATCGGTGTTCGAACCGGCCGATGCGATGGCCTATCTGGAGAGTGGACAGGCATGACAGGGAATCGAAGCGTGCTGGTGACCGGCGCCAGCCGGGGTATCGGCCGGGCCATCGCGCTGCGCATCGCGCGTGATGGCTTCGACGTGGTGGTGCATTGCCGCAGCCGCGTGGAAGAGGCACAGGCCGTGGTGGCCGAGATCCAGGCCCTGGGCCGGCAGGCCCGCGTGCTGGCGTTCGACGTAGCCGACCGCGAGGCCGCACGCGCTGCGCTGGAGGCCGATGTCGAAGCACACGGCGCGTACTACGGCGTGGTCTGCAATGCCGGCATCGCCCGCGATGGCGCCTTCCCGGCGCTGTCGGCGGAGGATTGGGACCAGGTCATCCACACCAACCTGGATGGCTTCTACAACGTGCTGCATCCGCTGATCATGCCGATGGTGCGGCGGCGCAAGCCGGGCCGCATCGTCACCCTGTCGTCGGTGTCCGGGCTGGCCGGCAACCGCGGCCAGGTCAACTACAGCGCGGCCAAGGCCGGCATCATCGGTGCCACCAAGGCACTGGCGCTGGAACTGGCCAGCCGCCAGATCACCGTCAACTGCGTGGCCCCGGGCCTGATCGAGACCGAAATGCTCAACGATGAAGTGATCGAACATGCGCTCAAGCTGATTCCCGCCGGCCGTGTCGGTCGGCCGGAGGAAGTGGCAGCCACGGTTGCCTTCCTGCTGTCCGAACCGGCCGGCTACATCACCCGCCAGGTGATCTCGGTGAACGGGGGCATGCTCTGATGGCCGCCGATCGTCGCGTGGTGGTTACCGGTGCCGCCGCCATCAGTCCGCTCGGCCACGACTGGCCCACCATCGAGGCGCACCTGCGCAGCTGCCGCAATGCCGTGCGCACGATGCCCGAATGGGACGTCTATGCCGGGCTGAACACCAAGCTGGCCGCGCCGGCGCAGGACTTCGAGCTGCCGCCGAACTACAACCGCAAGACCACCCGCTCGATGGGCAAGGTCGCGATCATGTCGGTGCGCGCCACCGAGGTGGCGCTGCGCGAAGCCGGCCTGCACGAGCACCCGGTACTGCGCAGCGGCCGCACCGGCGTGGCCTACGGCTCGTCCTCGGGCAGCCATGAGGCTACCGGCGAATTCGGTCGCATGCTCAACGAATTCACCACCGACGGCATCAGCGCCACCACCTACCTGAAGATGATGAGCCACACGGCGCCGGTCAACATCGGCGTGTTCTTCGGGTTGTCCGGGCGCGTCTACACCACCTCCAGTGCCTGCACTTCCGGCAGCCAGGGCGTGGGCGCGGCCTATGAAGCGATCCGCAGTGGCAAGCAGACGGTGATGGTGGCCGGCGGCGCCGAGCAGCTCGATGCCACCGCAGCAGCGGTGTTCGACACGTTGTTCGCCACCAGCGTGCGCAATGACGCACCGCAGACCACCCCGCGCCCGTTCGATGCCGGTCGTGACGGCCTGGTGCTGGGCGAGGGCGCCTGCACATTGATCCTGGAAGACCTGGAGCACGCGCAGGCACGCGGCGCCACCATCCTTGCCGAGGTGGTCGGCTACGGCACCAACAGCGATGGCCAGCACGTCACCCAGCCCAGCGCCGACACCATGGCCCAGGCCATGCGCCTGGCGCTGGAGGATGCCGGCCTGGAGCCGGCGCAGATCGACTACGTCAACGCGCACGGCACTGCCACCGACCACGGTGACATCGCCGAAACCCAGGCGACCGCGCAGGTGTTCGGCAGCCGCGTGCCGATCAGCTCGCTGAAGAGCTACGTCGGCCACATGCTGGGTGCATGTGGTGCGTTCGAGGCCTGGCTGAGCATCGAGATGATGCGCGCCGGCTGGTTCGCGCCGACCCTGAACCTGGCCGAGGTCGATCCGCGCTGTGGCCAGCTCGACTTCATCACCGGACAGGGCCGCGAACTGCAGGCCGAGTACGTGATGAGCAACAACTTCGCCTTCGGCGGCATCAACACCTCGCTGGTGTTCCGCCGATGGCGCGAGTGATCCACCGCCGCTGATCCACCACCCACCGCACTGTTTCCGCTACCCACCCGCACCTTCGACAAGGAGATGTTCCGATGCGCCGCACTCTCATGATCGCCACCGCCACCGCGCTGCTGGCCCTGTCCTCCACCGCTTCTGCCCGCGATACCCGCGTGGAGCAGTCCCTGCAGGAACTGGTCAATTCGCAGGCCGCCAAGGACGCCGGCATCGACGGCAGCGTCCGCTTCTACCTGGCCGGCCAGCCGGTCAGCGTGCAGCAGCGCCTGGGCGAGGACGTGACCAACAAGAAGACCAACGCCGCCAACAAGAGCGATGCCGAGGCCTGCCGCTGGGTCGCACTGTCGGCGCTGCGCGCATTGCAGGACGGTGCCAAGTCGCGCGGCGCCAACGCCGTGGTCGACATCGTCAGCTACTACAAGAAGAACGAGTTCAAGAGCAGCACCAACTACGAGTGCTACGCCGGCGCCATCCTGGCCGGCGTTGCGCTGAAGGGCACCTACGCCAAGGTCAAGTAAGCGCCCGTGCGGCGGCGGTGCTGGCTGAACGCCGCCGCCACATTGCTGAACCCCGCTGGGGAAACGCCGTCGATCACGCCGCCATCGTCGGCTGACGGCTTTCCCCGGTGTCGGCTTTCCGACACAATCATGGCTCTTCCCGGGTTATCGTCCCGCGGACATGCACGCCTACGTCTATAAAAGCCAACTCAAGCCGGACACCTACGTCTACGTTCCCCGACGCGATGATTTCAGCACGCTGCCCGCGCCGCTGCTCACCTCGCTGGGGTCGCTCACCTTCGTCCTGGAGGTGGCCCTGGATGCCCAGCGCCGCCTGGCCCAGGCCGATCCTGAAAAGGTCCGCAGCGAAATGAGCGAACGTGGGTTCTACCTGCAGGTGCCGCCGTCGGTGGCCAGCCTGATGCCGCGGCACTATGACTGACGCCTCCCGTCCACGCGTCCTGTCGATCGCGTTCGCCGTGGGTGCCGTGCTGGCGCTGGGCGCCGCCGTGGGCGGCGTCCCGGGTGCCATCCTTGCCGCGCTGGCGCAGCCAGCGTTCGCGCTGGGTGTGTCGTGGTGGCGTCGCAGCCGCGCGCTGCTGCCGCTGAAGGTGGTCGCACGCCAGGACCTGCCCGCGCTGCTGGCGCTGTGGACCGCCGCACCGCTGCTGCTGGCGCTGCTGCTGGCCTGGCCACTGGCGGCGCTGCGCGACAGCGGCAGCCTGGCGGCGGTGCTGGGCCTGAGCGTACTGGTCAGTGCCGGCCTGCTGGCGGCTTGGCGCACCTGGCCGTTGTGGAATGACGTTGAACGCCTCGATGGCAGCCTGGCCCAGCACTGGCAGGCGCTGGCCGGGCGCGACCTGACCGCTTGGCGTGGTCTCGGTGTCGCGGCGCTGGTGATCGCGCTGGCCGCGCTGGTGGTGCTGCCGGCCTGGCCGGGCCTGTTGCCGGAAAGCGCGCGCTGGCCCGCCGCACTGGCGGTCGTGCTGCTGTCGCCTGTGCTGCACCTGATGCTGCAGCGGGTCGCGCCGGCGCCGCTGGTGTCGCTGCGCCCCAGTGCAGCGGCCAGCAGTGAACACGAACCGATGTTCCCCGCTGCGGCCGAAACCGCGCCGCTGGAGGCCATGGCGCCACAGGAACTGACACCGGCATTGTATGAAGCCGCCCGCCATGGCCGCATCGACCGTGCCCTGCAGCTGCTGCAGGCCGGTGCCGATCCCTATGCGCTGCCGGACCCGAACTGGCGCGACCAGCGCAGCCTGGCAGTACTGGCCGCAGTGCTGCCGGACCTGCGCCTGCTGCGCGAATTGATTGCCCGCGGTGTCGATGTGAACGGTCCGCACCGGGGCATGACCCCGCTGCTGGCCGCGACCCGCGACAGCTGGCATGGCCGCCCCGAAGCGGTGATGACCCTGCTCGCCAACGGCGCCGATTCGCGCGCGACCGATAGCGACGGCAACACCCCCTTGCACCATGCAGCCCGCAGTTCCGACCCGGGCGTGGCCGCGCTGCTGCGCGATGCCGCCGCCGAAGTCGATGCGCTGAACCGCGATGGCTGGTCGCCGCTGGCGGTGGCCTGCCAGGTGGGCAACTGGCGCCTGGCGCGCTTCCTGCTCGAGCGGGGTGCGCGCAGTGAACCGGCCGAAGGCACGCCGGTGCTGCTGGCCGCCGCCGCCACCGAAGACGACGATCCGGCCGGTGTGCAGCTGCTGCTCAAGCACAAGGCACGGGCCGACGCGCGTGATCGCCAGCGTCGCAGTGCGCTGCACGAGGCGGCGCTGGCCGGCCACGTGGAGATCATCGGCGTGCTGCTGGGCGCCGGTGCCAATCTGGAGGCGCGCGATGCACTGGGTCGCACGCCGTGGCTGGAAGCGGCCCGTGCCGGCCGAGCCGCGGTGGTCGAGCACCTGTTGCCGCACAAGCCGGACCTGGCCGCGGTCGACGGCGAAGGCCGCAATGCGGTGCAGCTGGCGGCCATGGCCGAGGATGTCTCACCGCTGCTGATCAAGCGCCTGGTCGAGCTGGGCATCGCCGCCGATGCCGCCGATCCGCTCGGTCGCCGCGCGGTGGACTATGCCGCCGAAGCCGGCCGCTGGGCGATCGTCGCCCTGCTGGACCCGTCATATCCCTTGCCGGCCGCCGTCAGTGATGGCCTGGCCGAACGCGGCGAAGCGGCCAGCGCCAGCGGCCTGCTGCCGGACCGCCCGCCGCTGACCCTGCTGCGCGAGGCACTTGGCTTCGGCAACACCGAAGGCATGGCCGCGCTGGCCAAGCTGTGCCAGCCGGAGGAACTGGGTGGCCTGCTGCTCGATCCGGAGCTGGCGCTGGAACCGCGTGCGGTCGACTGGCTGCTGGCCCACGGCGCCGATCCCTACGTGCGCGATGCCTGCGCCGACACGCCGATGTTCGCGCTGCTGTCGCGCGGCATCGATGCGGTGCCCGCGCTGCAGGTGATGCTGCAGCGTGGCCTGTCGCCAGCCGGCCGCGGCGGCCTGGCGCGGTTCCTGGCCGCCTGCGCGCAGCACGACCAGGCCGCGCGTGGCCTGGAACAGCTGGCGCTGGAACTGCTGGAGCGTGGCGCCGATCCGTTCGCCGCGTCGCCGGCCGGTGACCCGCCGTTGTCGCTGGCGGTGCGCCTGGGCTGGCTGCGCCTGCAGCTGGCCCTGCTCAAGGCCGGTGTCGATCGCGAAGCGCGCGACAGCCATGGCATGACCGCACTGCACCTGGCCACCGCGCTGGCCCGCGAAGGTGCGCTGAAGCTGCTGGTGCAGCACGGCGCCTCGCCGGAAGCACGCGCCGCCGATGGCCAGACGCCGCTGGGCGTCGCACTGTCGATTGGTCGCCGTGACCTGGCCGACTGGCTCGACTGGCGGGTGTGGCCGCTGCCGCGCCGTACCCTGCGCGAGGCCGATCTGCCGGCTGCCGCGATGGCCGGTGATGTGGACGCGGTGCGCCGCCTGATCGATCTGGGATTTGCCGTCGACGCGGTCGACGCACAGGGCTGCACCGCGCTGCTGCGTGCGGCCGGTGGCGGCCACCTGGCGGTGACCGACCTGCTGCTGGCGCGTGGCGCCGATCCGCAGCACGCCGCTGCCAGTGGTGCGACGCCGTTGTCGGCGGCGGTCAGCATGCGCCAGGTGGATATCGTTTCGGCCCTGCTTGATGCCGGCGCCAAGCTGGAGCACCGCCTGCCGGGCGGCGTGACCGTGCTGATGCTGGCCTCGGCGCTGGGCCTGCCGGACATCGTCGCGCGCCTGCTCACCGCCGGTGCCGACGTGCATGCCGGTGATGCGCAGCAGCTGGGGCCGCTGCACTGTGCTGCGCTGTACGGCTTCAGTGCCCGCGACCGTTCGCGCCTGCTGGCCCTGCTCGACACCCTGCTGCTGGCCGGGGCCGAACCGGACCAGGCCGCGGCCGGTTCGGTCACGCCGCTGCTGCTGCTGCTGGGCGCCCGTGCCGAGCCGGGCACCGCCTGCGACGAGCAGGTGGTGATGGCGGCGGTAGAGCGCCTGCTGGACGAGGACGTCAGCCTGGACGTGCGCGATCCGCGCGGCTTCGGCCCGCTGCATCTGGCCGCGCTGCATGGCCTGCCGCTGCTGGTGCAGCGCCTGCTGCGCGCCGGCGCCGATCCGGAAGTGCGCGACAGCCTCAACCGCAGCCCGCGCGAGATCGCGGTGATGCGTGGTTTCATTGACGTTGCTGGCGAGTTCGAACCGCGCGTGCCGGGCGTTTCGTCGATGGCGCGGTTCCTGCGCGACAACGGCTGATCCCTGGAAATGGTGCCGGCCAGCGGCCGGCACTACCGCAATCTGTGGTGGGTGCCGACCGTTGGTCGGCACGCCTACTTGTCGTCGCTCTCCGCGTCGGCCTCGAACAGGTGCATCAGGTCGTTGCGTGCATCGCGCGAGGTCTGGATCACCGCGGCCTCGTCGTCGTAGACCAGGTACTGGTCGCGCAGCAGCTGCTCGTCGTGCTCACGGAAGCGCTGCACGTGGCGTTCGGCCACTTCAGGTGCAACACCCAATGCAGTCAGCACGCGCCCGCTCATTTCCAGGCTGGTGCCGAACACTTCGCGGAACGGTTCGGCCGACATGTCCATCAGGCGCCACGCGTGCTGGCGGTTGCGTGCACGCGCCAGCACCTTTGCGTCCGGGTACAGCCGGCGCACCATGCGCACTGCGCGAAGGTTGGTTTCCGGGTCATCCACAGTGATCACGAACACATCGATGTGCTCGCCGCCTGCTGCGCGCAGCATCTCCGGCCGGGTCGGGTCGCCGTAGTACAGCTGGTTGCCGAAGCGGCGCAGGTCGGCCACGGTGTCCGGGTTCGCCTCCAGCGCTACGAACGGCACCTTCTGCGCGGTCAGCAGGCGCGCGATCACCTGGCCGAAGCGGCCCATGCCGGCGATCAGCACCTTGGGCCGGTTGTCCGGCGCCACCTTGTCCGCCTCGGCGGCCTGGTGCGGCACCGCCTTCTCCCGGCCGAGCAGCTTGAGCAGCGCGATCATCAGCAGCGGTGTGATCGCCATCGACAGGCCGACGATCGCCACCAGCCGGTCATGGTTGGCGTTGCCCAGCAGGTGCGCGCGCTGTGCTTCGTTGAACACCACGAAGGCGAACTCGCCACCCAGCCACAGCACGCTGCCCAGCAGCAGCGACTGCCGTGACCCTAGCTTTGCAATGCGGCCAATCACGTACAGCAGGCTGAACTTGACCACCAGCAGGATCGCCACGCCGGCCGCGATCAGCCAGGGCTCGGCCGCGATGCGGTCGAGGTCGATGCCCATGCCCACCGCGATGAAGAACAGGCCCAGCAGCAGGCCCTTGAACGGCTCGATCTGCGCCTCCAGTTCGTGCCGGAACTCCGAATCGGACAGCAGCACGCCGGCCAGGAACGCGCCGAGGCTGGGGCTGAGGCCGGCCTCCTGCATGAACCAGGCGGTGCCCAGCACCACCAGCAGCGCGGTAGCGGTGAATACCTCCGGGCTGCGGGTGCGCGCGATGATGCTGAACACCTTGCGCAGCACCGGCCGCCCGCACAGGATCACCACGGCCAGCGCGCCGAGCGCGACGGCGGCGTCTTCCCAGCGCAGGGTCTCGTTCTTTACTCCGCCCAGCAGCGGGATGGCCGCCAGCAGCGGGATCGCGATCAGGTCCTGGAACAGCAGGATGGCGAAGCCCAGCCGGCCATGGTCGCTGTTGATCGCCTTGTGCTCGGACAGCAGCTGCAGGCCGACTGCGGTGGACGACAGCGCCAGTGCCACGCCCACCACCAGCGCGCTCTTCCACTGGAAATGGTCGAGCAGCAGCAGGCCGCCCAGCACCAGCCCGGACAGCGCCACCTGCGCCGCACCGGCACCGAACACCGAGCGCCGCATCACCTTCAGGCGTGCTGGTGACAGCTCCAGGCCGATCACGAACAGCAGCATCACCACGCCGATCTCGGCGGCGCCAAGGATGCGGTCGGCATCCTGCACGAAGCCCAGCCCGTCCGGGCCGAGCACCACGCCGGCCGCCAGGTAGCCCAGCACTGCGCCGAAGCCGAACTTCTTGAACACCGGCACGGCGATGACCGCCGCCAGCAGCAGCACCAGGGCCAGTTCCAGACCACCGCTATGCATGGGAGTACCTGGTCATCGGGAGAGCCCGCTGTGCGTCCGTTCGGGTGGGGGAGGGCGTGGCGAGTGCCACCGCGTCATTATGCGCGCCGGCCTGTGTATGCACGAGAACAACCTGCCGGGCAGGCGCCCTGCGCAAGGCTGCCGGGTTGACCTGCATGGCCCACCGGTCCAGACTGCCCGCCGCTGGCGGCGCGTCCGTCGGCACACGCATCCCGGAGTCCCCAACCCATGTCCAGCGACAGTAGAAGTCGACCTCGTTCGACGCCAGCGATGGCCACCGCCTGACATCGGGACGGTTTGCCTGCGTTGGCGTTGCGCGAGGTCGCACCCCACAAGGCAAAACCGATGAACCAGAAGCAACTGCTGCGCCCGGTGGCCGATGCCGCCGCACTGGCCGCACCGCTGGCGAACTACAACACCGCCGACGCGGTGGAATTCCTCAACACGCTGGAACTGGCCCGCGCCGCGGAAACGCTGGCCGCGCTCCCGTTGCCGCGTGCAGTGAAGATGCTTGAAGCGCCGGAGCTGCACCGCAGCGGCGAGCTGGTGGCCGCGCTGCCGCCGGCGCGGGCTGCGGCTCTGCTGGGCCTGATGGCCGACGACCGCGCCACCGACATCGTCCACGAGCTGGACGAGGACGAACGCGCGCGGCTGATCCCACTGCTGGGCACCGATGCCCGCCAGGCCATCCAGAAGCTGCTCAGCTACCCGCCGAACACTGCCGGTGCGCTGATGACCACCGAGTACGTGGCGGTGCCCGCCAGCTGGACCGTGGCGCAGACCCTGCAGCACATCCGCCAGGTCGAGCGCACCCGCGAGACGGTGTACGCGATCTACGTGCTGGAGCCGGCCAGCCAGCAGCTGCAGCAGGTTGTGACCATGCGCCGGCTGATCACCGGCCTGCCCGAGGAGTCGATCCTGGACGTGGCCCAGGTCAATCCGCCGGTAACGGTGGACGCGCTGATGGACCAGGAAGAAGTGGCGCGGCTGATCCGCCGCCACGACCTGCTGGCGATCCCGGTGGTCGACGCGCAGCAGCAGATGCTCGGCATCGTTACCGTGGACGACGTGCTCGATGCGCTGATCGAAGAATCCACCGAGGACGCGCACAAGTTCGGCGGCATGGAAGCACTGGACAAGCCGTACATGCAGATCGGCTTCTTCGAGATGCTGCGCAAGCGCGCCGGCTGGCTGAGCGTGCTGTTCCTGGGCGAGATGCTGACCGCCAGCGCGATGCAGCACTACGAGGACGAACTGGCGCGTGCGGTGGTGCTGACCCTGTTCATCCCACTGATCATGAGTTCGGGCGGCAACTCCGGTTCGCAGGCCACCTCGTTGCTGATCCGCAGCCTGGCGCTGCGTGAACTGCGCCTGCGCGACTGGTGGAAGGTGGCCCTGCGCGAAGTGCCGACCGGCATGGTGCTGGGCGCCATCCTCGGCTGCCTGGCCATCGTGCGCATCGTGATCTGGCAGCTGGGTGGCCTGCATGACTACGGCGAGCACTGGATCCTGCTGGCGATCACCATCGGCGCGGCCCTGGTCGGCATCGTCACCTTCGGTTCGCTGTCCGGCTCGATGCTGCCCTTCATCCTCAAGCGGCTTGGTTTCGACCCGGCCAGCGCCTCGGCCCCGTTCGTGGCCACCCTGGTGGACGTTACCGGGCTGGTGATCTATTTCAGCATCGCCGCGATGATCCTGCACGGCACGCTGCTGTAACAAAAAGGGGACGGAGGGGATTAAGTCGTTTGTGCACAAACGACTTAATCCCCTCCGTCCCCTTTTTTGGGTACCGTAGGCGCATGAGTACCTACCACCTGCAGTCCGTGTTCCGTCCGCAGTCGGTCGCGGTGATCGGCGGCAGCCCGCGTGAGCGCTCGGCGGGGCGTGCAGTGATGCGCAACCTGCGCGGCACCGGCTTTCCCGGCAAGGTGGCGTGGGTCAATCCGCGGCATGCCGAGATCGATGGCATCCGCACGGTCAAGCGGCTGAAGGACCTGGACTGGGTGCCCGACCTGGTGGTGATCACCGCACCGGCGGCGATCGTGCCGCAGGTGGTGCGCACTGCCGCCGAGCGTGGCGTGCAGGCGGCGATCATCCTCACCGCGCACCTGGGCGAAGGCCCGGGTTCGCCGTCGGCGCAGGTCGAAGCGGTGGCCCGCAAGCATGGCCTGCGCATCCTCGGCCCGCACTGCCTGGGCGTGATCGCACCGCATGCGCGGCTCAACGCGAGCATCGCCGCGCACTTCCCGCAGGCTGGCGACCTCGCGCTGATCTCCGAATCCTCGGCCATTGCCGCTGCGCTGGTGGAATGGGGCGTGGCGCGCTCGGTCGGCTTCTCCGCCGTGGTCTCGCTGGGCGACACGATGGACGTCGACTTCGGTGACCTGCTCGACTACTTCGCCACCGATTACCGCACCCGCGCCATCCTGCTCTACGTCGAGCAGATCAAGGACGCGCGCAAGTTCATGTCGGCCGCGCGTGCCGCCGCACGCGCCAAGCCGGTGGTGGTGGTGAAGTCCGGCCGCGCCGAACGCGTGCAGCCAGGCAGCCGCGATACCCATGTGCAGGCCCTGGCCCGCGCCGACGATGTGTACGGGGCGGCCTTCAACCGCGCCGGCCTGCTGCGCGTGGGGGCGCTGGACGAGCTGTTCACCGCCGCCGAGTCACTGGGCCGGCTGGGCACCTTCCCCGGTCGCCGCCTGGCCATCCTCAGCAACGGTGGCGGTGTCGGCCGCCTTGCCGTGGACCAGCTGATCGCATTGCGTGGCACGCTGGCCAACCTGTCCGACAGCACCATCGAGAAGCTCGACGCGGCGTTGCCGCAGGGCTGGTCGCGCAGCAATCCGGTCGACATCGTGGTCGACGCCGATGGTGACCGCTACGCCGCGGCCATCGAAGCGCTGCTGGCCGACAATGAGAATGACGCGGTGATGGTGGTCAACGTGCCGACCGCGTTCACCTCATCGGCGGACGCCGCGCAGGCGCTCACCCGCACGCTCGGCCTGCGCCCGCGCCATCATCGCGACAAGCCGGTGTTTGCGGTGTGGCTGGGCAACGACGACCAGGCTACCGCCACGCTCAACGCAGCACGGGTGCCGACCTACCCGACCGAGGCCGAGGCCGTACGTGGCTTCCAGCACCTGGTGCGCTATCGCGAAGCGCAGAACGCCTTGATGGAAACGCCGCCCAGCCTGCCGCAGGACTTCAGCGTCGACACAGCCGCCGCACGCACGCTGGTCGATGCCGCACTGGCCAACGGCCAGCAGTGGCTGGACCCGCTGGCCACCCATGAACTGCTCAAGGCCTATGGCATTCCCTCCGCGCCGGTGATGCACGCGCGCGATGCGCACGAGGCGATGGACCTGGCGCAGCCGCTGCTGGAACGCGGTGCCACGGTTGCTCTGAAGATTCTCTCGCCGGATATTCCGCACAAGTCGGAAGTGGATGGCGTGCGCCTGAACCTGTCCACGCTGCCGGCGGTGCAGAGCGCGGCCAACGCGATCCTGTCGCGCGCACGCCAGCTGCGGCCGGATGCGCGCATCGATGGCCTGCTGGTACAGCCGACCATCGTCCGCCCGAAGGCGCGCGAACTGATCGTCGGCATCGCCGATGACGCGACGTTCGGTCCGGTGATCGTGGTCGGCCGTGGCGGTACTGCCGTCGAAGTGATCAATGACAAGGCGTTGGCGCTGCCGCCGCTGGATCTACGCTTGGCTCACGAGTTGATCGGCCAGACCCGGGCCTCGCGCATCCTCAAGGCCTACGGCGATGTGCCCGCCGCCGATGAGCGCGCACTGGCGCTGGCGCTGGTCAAGCTGGCGCAGTTGGCCGCCGACATTCCCGAAGTGCGTACGCTGGACATCAATCCGCTGCTGGTCGACGGCAAGGGCATCCTCGCCCTCGACGCACGCGTGGCGGTGGCGCCGTCGCGCATCCTGCACAAGGGCCGCGGCCACCCACGCTTCTCGGTGTTCCCGTACCCGAAGGAGTGGGAGCGCACCATCGAACTGTCCGATGGCGGCCGTGCCTTCGTGCGCCCGGTGCGGCCGGAAGACGACGCACTGTTCCGTGCGTTCTTCGCCCGTGTCAGCGACGAGGACCTGCGCCTGCGCTTCTTCCAGTCGGTGAAGCACTTCAGTCACGAGTTCATCGCGCGCCTGACCCAGCTCGACTACGCACGCTCGATCGCACTGGTGGCGATCGAGCCACGCAGCGGGGAAATGCTGGGCGCAGTGCGCCTGCACGCCGACGCGGACTATCACCGTGGCGAGTACGGCATCCTGATCCGCTCGGACCTGAAGGGCCACGGCATCGGTTGGCGCCTGATGGCGATCATGATCGAGTATGCCAAGTGGCTGGGCCTGGACGTGGTCGAAGGCCAAGTGCTGCGCGAGAACAGCACCATGCTGGCGATGTGCCAGAGCCTGGGCTTCAAGACGAAGCTGGACCCGGACGACCCGACGGTGATGATGGTGACCCTGCCGGTGCAGCAGGTCGAGGTGCCTGAAGTGCCGCCGGCGGCGTGATCCGCGCTCGGCGGTGCACCGGTCCTACCGCATTGGTTCCACCACCACCGCCGTGCCATAGCACAGCACCTCGGTCAGCCCGGTCATCACATCGGTGGCGTCGTAGCGCATGCCGATGATCGCGTTGGCACCCAGCTGCCGCGCATGCTTGACCATGTCGCGGTAGGTTTCCTCGCGGGCCTGTTCGCACAGCTCGGTGTAGATGGTGATGTTGCCGCCGAAGATCGTCTGGATGCCGCCCAGGAAGTTGCCGACGATCGAACGCGAGCGCACGGTGATGCCGCGTACCACACCGAGGTTGCGCACGACGCGGTGCCCGGGCAGCTCGAAGGCGGTGGTGACCAGCGCATCGTCGAAGCGCAGTGCCGGCGGAGAAGAGGTGCCGCTGTTGTAGGGGTCTGCCATGGTCGCGTCCGTGTTGTAGGGTCGAGCTTGCCTGACTCTACAACGCAACCGCCCGTTGCGGCATGGTTCCGTCACCGCGCTGGCGCGACAATACCCCCATGACCGACCGTATTCCCCTGTTGATGCTGCCCGGCCTGCTCAACGACGCCGAGCTGTGGCGCGCGCAGCTGGCCGACCTGGCCGATATCGCCGACTGCACCGTGGGCGACCAGACCCGTGGCGAGACCCTGCAGGCGGTGGCCGAAGACGTGCTGGCGCAGGCACCGGAGCGCTTTGCGCTGGCTGGTTTCTCGCTGGGAGGTTTCGTGGCCCAGCAGATCCTGCGCATCGCGCCGGAGCGGGTGCTGCAGCTGGCGCTGATCGACACCTCGATCCACGCCGACTCACCCGAGCGGGCCGAGCAGCGCCGCAGCCAACGTGCCAGCGTGCGCCTGCCGGGGAAATTCCACGGCTTCGGTGATGTGCTGATGCGCAGCTACATCGATGCTTCGCGGCTGGATGACTACGTGCTGGTGCAGCGTGTGCGCGACATGACCGCCCGCCTGGGCGCGGACGTGTTCCTGCGCCAGAGCGCGCTGGAACGCCGCGATGGCCATGATGTGCTGGCCGGCTACCGCGATCCGCTGCTGATCGTGTGCGGCGCGAACGATCGCATCACCCCGCTGGCGGTGAGCGAGGAAATGCACGCGATGGTGCCGCACTCGCAGCTGGTGGTGGTGCCTGATTGCGGGCACCTGGCACCGATGGAAAAACCGGACGAGGTCAGTGCGGCGATGCGCGGGTGGTTGCTGCAGAAGTGACTGCATCCGGTCCAGCCGGCGCCTGGTTCCAGCCCATCCAGTTGTAGACGTGGTAGCGCAGAACGCCGATACGCTCATGCAGCATCACTTCCACCAGCAGTAGATTGAATGTGGAGGGCAACCACCCACGGGTGGCACGGAGGTGGTCACTGGGCAGGCCCTCGGCCCCGACACCGAAGTGACGGAAGTAGATCAGGCTCCGCGTGAGATGCAGGCCTGAGGTCACCAGCACCACTCGCGAGCTGTTGCGCCCGATGATCGCACTGCTGTTTCTGGCGTTCTGCCAGGTGTTGCTGCTGGCACGCTCGCGGACAATCTTCTCGGTGGGCACGCCCAGGGCAATCAGTTCCCTTGCGTAGACATCGGCCTCAGCGGCATCGCCCGTGGCAGTGACGCCTCCGCTGGCAAGCACGGTACAGACTTCCCCCGTGCGGTCGCATTCGTGGTAACGCTGTGCAGCCCTCATCAGGCGGCTATAACCGGCCAGCCCGGGCCTGGGGCCACGGGCATCGTGATCGATGCCAGCACCCAGCACTACGATCACAGTGCGCGGATGGAGCGCATGTTCAGTGACAAGCGGCGTGTCCTGCGCACGGTCCAGCAGCCATTGCGTGATGGGCGTGCTGGCGCTGGCTGCAATGGCCAGCGGAAGCGTCGCCAGGAGAGCGGCACTGCGCAGGCGTCGTTTCAGGACCAGCGCGCCGCATGAAAGCAGCAGGAGAAGTGTCAATGTCAGCATGGTGGTCCATAGGGGAAGTTTGAAAGGATTCCGATGGCATGGAGAGATCGTTGCCTACATGCTGGATGCCATGGACCTGAAGCGACTTTCACTCCCGACCCGATGTGCTGTCATCGTAGGCGGAATCATGCTCGCGATTGCCGCAGGGTATCTGCTGGGTGGCGGCTTCCCGCAGTTCTTCGTACAGATCCATCAGCGGATGCAGTAGCTCGTGAGTCCTGCATGCTGACGCCTGAAGTCTATGGTCAGGCGCAACCGGGCGCTGGAGTGGGCTCGTTCAGGTGTTGAATGCGATAGACGGGGGAAGGCAATGCAAGGCTTGAATTCACGGGTTGGGCTGAACCCGGGGTCGCGCGCCATGGAACGACCCGAGCTCGGAGAGGGCTCGATGCTCTGTCTCATTGCGGCAACATCACCTCACCACTTGCCATCATTCACCGCGGCGTTGGACGGGGCGATCTCGCAATGGATGAGCAAGGCAAAGGAAGAGTCCTTCGGTGGCATGGAGCAGGAGCTGGCGCGCCTGCATGCCCTGAAGAGTGTTACCTCGGCGTTGGGCAGCGCCGGGGTTGCACAAGCCTGCGACGCGCTGAGTGACTGTCTCCGCTCGGGTACAGAAGCGTGCGCTGTGCGGCGGCGGGCATGCGCGTTGGCGCTGTCTGCGCAGCGTCTTCTGCATCGTGCGACGACGCATTTCCTGATGGAAGGGGGCTGACGTGAACGAGCCCCGTGTGTCCTCGCAGGCCTTTGCACCGGCAGCGTTGCTGCAGGCAGCCCGTGCGCTGGAGATGCACCGCCTGGCTTGGCTTCTGTCGTGCCTGCAGGAGCCACGCGCCAGCGGATTCCGGGTGCTGCTGCAGGCACTGGTGGTGCTGTGGTGCTGGCTGTGGGTGGATGGTCCGCAGCCGGTTCTGGCCAATGAGGCGGCCCGCGTGTTGCCGGAGGCCGTTGCACTGCTTGTGGTATCCGTGACATGGGCACTCCTTGCAAGGCTCTGCATGGAGCGCTGGCACCGCTGGTGCGATGGGGTAGGCCTCCTGCTCAGCTTGGCAATGGTTGCGATCCAGGTGGACGCGGCGTTCATCCTGCTGATGACGCTCAATGCAGCCCTGCCTTTCCTCGTGATCTCCGCCACCGCGGTGTATGGCCGCAGGGCAATTGCTCCCGCGATCGCATCGACTGCGCTGGCATTGTTGTGGGCCGCGCCTGAAGGCTATTGGGTCTCTCGACCCGCCTACCTGGCCTACGCGCTGGCATTGACGATCCTGTTGCCGTTGGTAGTAGCGTCGCTGGTAGCCGCGATGCGTGACATAGCGCTGCGCGCCATTGCTTCGCGTGAGGCGCAGGGCCGATTCGTCAGTACGATGAGCCACGAGCTGCGAACGCCGCTGAACGCCATCATCAGTGGGATCCAACTGCTGGAGGTGGGTACGGTGGGTACGGCCCAACGGCATGCACTGGCGACGGTCGCAAGACAGGCGCAGGCGCTCAGGCACCGCATCGATGATGTACTGGACGTAGCCAGCATCGATGGTGGTCGGTTGCGGTTGCGGCTTCATCCTTGTTCGCTGCGGTCGCTCATTGAAGGCGTGCAGGCAACCTGCATGCCCGCGGCCGCCGACAAGGGCGTACTTCTGCAGATGGATGGGAGCGAGCCAGATGTATGGATGCTGGCAGACGGCGGCCGTATCGAACAGGTGGTGACCAATCTTGTCTGCAACGCCATCAAGTTCAGCCCGATGGCGGGCGAGGTGTGGGTATCCATTGATGCCGTCCCATCGGGCGACGACTGGCAGCTTCAGATCGAGGTCTGCGATTCCGGCACGGGGATCGATGGCGCGGATCTGGAGATGATCTTCTCGCCATTCGTACAGCTCAGCCAGGGCGAGGCACGCTGCGAGCAGGGTGTCGGGCTGGGGCTGTACATCGTGCGGCTGATTTCCGATGCCATGGGTGGAACGATCAGCGTGGGCCGCAGTGAAGCAGGCGGTGCCTCGTTCGTGTGGCGCTTCACGGTGGCCTCCACCTCGGAGGTGGACCCTCTTCCTTCCCTTGAACAGCTTCTTCAGTCACACGCAGCGTCGGTTCGATCGCTGCACTGCCTGCTGTTCGAGGATGTGGAAACCAACCGTGACGTGGTGGAACGCCTGCTTCAGAGCGCCGGCCATCGCCTGAGCTCCCGCCATGATGGCCACGATGCGCGGGAAGTGATCAAGGCACTCGGGCCCGATGTGGTGCTGCTGGATCTGCACATGCCGGGCTGCAGCGGATGGGAGGTGCTGGAGTCGGTGGCCAGGGTCCCCGGCGCGCCACCGGTTCTTGTAATGAGCGCGGATACGCGGGTACAGGTGATTGAAAGAGCCCGTGCGCTGGGGGCTGCCGGTTTTCTATGCAAGCCACTGGATATCCACGACGTGCTGGACATGTTGCGCGGTGTTGCAGGACGCGGTGGTTCGGGTGCAACTGTGCAGGACCAGGTTCCAACCATTCCGGCGGCGGGGCGCTTCCGGTAGGTGCCGACCTTGGTCGGCACGATGTTTCATCGATCGATCAGACGTCTGCGCCGACCAAGGCCGGCGCCTACCAGGGCCGTTGCGCGCCGTCGTTGGAATCAATCCCAGGCCGGGGCGATGCCTTCCGGGTTGGCCAGGCGGTGGCCGCGGTCGAGCCTGGCGATCTGTGCCAGGTCTTCGTCGGTCAGGCGGATCGCCGCCGCTTCCAGGTTGCTGGACAGGTTCTCGCGCTTGGTCGATGACGGGATCACCGAGAAGCCCTGCTGCAGCGCCCAGGCCAGCGCGATCTGCGCCGGGGTGGCCTGGTGGCGGCCGGCAATGGCCTGGATCACCGGGTCCTTGATCACCTCGCCATAGGCCAGGCTCATGTAGGCGGTGACGTGGATGCCGTTGTCCTGCAGGAACTTCACCAGCAGGCGGTTCTGCAGGTAGGGATGGACTTCGATCTGATTGGTGGCGATGGCATCGGCACCGAGGATGCCGATCGCCTTGCGGGTCTGCGCGACGGTGAAATTGGAAATGCCGATCTCACGGGTCAGGCCCTGCGCCTTGGCTTCGGCCAGTGCGGCCAGGTACTCCTCCATCGGCACGTCGACCTTGTCGTTCGGCGAAGGCCAGTGGATCAGCGCCAGATCCACCTGGTCGGTGCGGAGCTTTTCCAGGCTGGTGCGCAGGCTGGCCAGCAGCGCATCGCGCTTGAACGCGGTGATCCAGACCTTGGTGGTCAGGTAGATCTCATCGCGCGGCACGCCGGAGTCGGCGATGGCCTGGCCGACGTCGGCTTCGTTGCCGTAGATCTGCGCGGTATCGATGGCGCGGTAGCCGACCGCCAGCGCATTGCGCACGGAGTCGATCACGGTCTGGTCTTTCAGGCGGAAGGTGCCGAGACCGAAGGCGGGGACAGTCATGGGGGCTCCAGCAGAAGGGGAGGGAGGCGGGAACATCCGGCAAAGGGTAGGCCAGTAGCCGCGTGCATGCCGGCAACGGTGCATTGCATCACCGTATACGCACGGATTCCTGCCATCGCCCGACCAACGGTCGGGCGCCACCCATGCGGCGTCGGACGCTGCCGGCCAGCGGCCGGCACGACCGCTATGGTGGGTGCGGACCGTTGGTCCGCACGGATTCCGATGGCAGTGCCGGCCGCTGGCCGGCAACCGGATCAATCAGGCCGCGCGTGCCTGCTCGCCCTTCACCGCCGCCGTGGTCGACAGATCGAACACATCGACGGCATCGATCAGGCGGTTGGCCTGCTGCTCCAGGCTGCGCGCCGCGGCGCTGGCCTCTTCCACCAGTGCAGCGTTCTGCTGGGTGGTGCCATCCATCTGGATCACGGTCTGGCTGACCTGTTCAATGCCCGCGCTCTGTTCCTGCGAGGCGGCGGAGATCTCGGCCATGATGTCGGTCACGCGCTGCACCGATGCAACGATCTCGGCCATGGTGTCGCCCGCCTCGCGCACGCGCTGCGCGCCGTGGCCGACCTGTTCCACCGAGGCTTCGATCAGTGACTTGATCTCCTTCGCGGCCGCCGCCGAGCGCTGTGCCAGCGTGCGCACTTCACTGGCGACCACCGCGAAGCCGCGGCCCTGTTCACCGGCGCGCGCCGCTTCCACCGCGGCATTCAGCGCCAGGATGTTGGTCTGGAACGCGATGCCATCGATCACGCTGATGATCTCGGCGATCTGCCGCGACGAGGTTTCGATTGCGCCCATCGTCGCCACCACCTGGCCGACCACGCTGCCACCGTGCGAGGCGACCGTATGCGCGCCGATCGCCAGCTGGTTGGCCTGGCGCGCATGCTCGGCATTCTGGCGCACGGTGGAGGTCAGTTCCTCCATCGACGCCGCCGTCTCTTCCAGGTTGGCGGCCTGCTGTTCGGTGCGGCGCGACAGGTCATTGTTGCCGGCGGCGATCTCCGCTGCGGCGGTGTGGATGTTGCCGGAGGCGTGCTTGATGTCGGTGACGATGGTCGCCAGCTGCGTGGCGGTGGTATTGGCATCGCCGGCGATGCGCGCGAACACGCCCTGGAAATCCCCGTGCATGCGCGCGCCGAGGCGTCCATCGGCGATCGCGCGCAGCATGCTGGAGACCTCGCCCAGGTTCAGCTCGGTGGTCTGCATCAGGCGGTTCAGGCCCTCGACCATCGCGCGGAAATCATGCTCGAAGCGGGCACTGTCGCCGCGCTGGCTGAAGTCACCGGCGGCCGCCGCTTCGGCCAGGCGGCGGATCTCGCCGTTGATCGCGCCGAGGTTGTGCTTGACCGCGTCCAGCGCTTCGGTGATCACCGCCTTCTCGCCGGGCAGGCGCTCCATGTCCTGGCTGAGGTCGCCGACGGCGTAGCGGCCCATGATCGAGATCGCGCGCATCTTGACCTGGATGTGCGCGTCGACCAGCGTGTTGCAGTCGGCCACCATGGTGCCGAACGCGCCGGGGAAGGCACCGGCGTCCATGCGATGGCTGATGGTGCCGGCTTCGTGCGCCTGCGCCATCGCGGTCTGTGCATCCAGCACGCCGCGCAGCGTGGACTGCACCGCCTGCATGGCCTGCGCGAGGCGTCCGATCTCATCGCGGCTGCGCACCTGCACCACGTGCTGCAGATCACCGGCGGCCACTGCACGCGCAGCGGCTTCCACTGCCAGCACCGGCTGCACCACCGCACGCCGCAGCCACCAGGCCAGGCCCATCAGCAGAAGAACGGCGGCCAGCACGGTCAGTGCCGCACACAGCAGCAGGGTCTGCCGCGCCTGCTGCGAGCGCGCTGCCAGCGCCGCTTCGGCCACCTGCGTGGCGTGCGTGCTCAGCGCATCCAGTGCCGCCGCCACCGGGCGATCCTTGCCGCGCACGAGGATGTCGCCGGCGGCGGGATCGTAGCTGGCCTCGGCAAACGCCTGCAGCGCCGCGTGGTAGTCCTGCTGCAGCTGCGCGTGCAGGCCGATGAACGCCTGCGCCAGTTCGCGCGTGCGCGTGTCCGGGCTGGTCACCAGGCCCTTGGCCAGTTGCTCGACCAGACGACCTTCGCTGTCGAAGGCATCCAGGTGACGCTTGCGCAGGGCATCGTCGTGGCCGCGCAGCAGCACGTTCTTCCATTCCTGCACCTGGCCGCGGAATTCACGCTGCAGGCGTTCGGCATCGCGGCTGTGCGCGACCTCGGGTGGAACCTCGGTGGACACCTTCAACCAGGCGAAGGCCAGGCCTGCCAGGGCGCACAGCAGGACCACGGCCAGACCAACAGAAACCGCGCCGAGCAGCTTGGACTGCAGGCGCGGAGCACGGACAGACGCATTCATGGGGAAGCACTCTCGGGAAGGGGCACTGCGGTATCGACCCGTCGCCCGCGCACTGAAGTGCGACACTCATCACATTCGCGTTTCGTTTAGCGATGTGAAGAAACTATTTCATAGGACAAATGTGTCCATATGGAACGAATGCGGACCCTCGACAGCTGGATTAAATGTAACTATTGTTGTTACATGAAATCCGCGAATCCCCTCTCCGATGCCCTGCACGTGATGGCGCACCTGGTCGGCCAGTCCGCCCCGCGTACCTCCGAGCAGCTGGCGTCGTGCCTGCCGACCCACCCGGTGGTGATCCGCCGCCTGCTGGCGCAGCTGCACAAGGCCGGCCTGGTGCACAGTGCCCGCGGCCATGGGGGCGGCAGCCAGCTGGCCCGCGACGCCGCAGCCATCACCCTGCATGACATCTACCTGGCGGTGGGCGCACCGCCGCTGGTGCAGGTCGGTAGCCGTGATCCAGGCGGCGGCTGCCCGATCCAGCAGCTGGTCAACAGTGCCTTGCTGGAGGGCGCACGCGAGGCGCAGCGGCTGCTCGAACAGCGCCTGCAGGCGACCACGCTGGACCAGCTCGGCGCCGATTTCGCCCGCCATCTCGCCCATCACCGTTCCCTGGAGGGTCACCATGAATCCTGATGTGCTCATCGTCGGCGGCAGCTATGCCGGCATCGCCGCCGGCCTGATCCTGGCCCGTGCCCGTCGCCCGGTCACCGTCATCGACGCCGGTTCGCCGCGCAACCGTTTCGCCAGCCATTCGCACGGTGTGCTGGGTCTGGATGGCATCAGCGGCGCCGAGCTGCTGAAGACTGCGCGCCAGCAACTGCTGGATTACCCCAGCGTGCGCTGGGTGCAGGCCGAGGCGGTGCAGGCCACCGCCAGCGCAGCGGGCGTGGAAGTGCGCACCGCCGATGGCCAGGTGCTGGCCGCGCGCAAGCTGCTGCTGGCCAGCGGCATCGCCGACCAGCTGCCGGAGCTCCCCGGACTGGCCGAGCGCTGGGGCAGCACCGTGCTGCACTGCCCCTACTGCCACGGTTATGAGGTGGGTGGTGGTGCCATCGGCCTGCTCGGTGGCCATCCGATGTCCGCCGGCAAAGCACCGCTGTTCGCCGACTGGGGCAATGTCACCTTCTTCAGCCAGGGCCTGCCGATCACCGAGGAGGAGCGGGCGGCCATGCAGCAGCGCGGCGTGCAGATCGAGACCTCGCCGGTGCTGGGGGTGCAGGGCGACCAGCCGACCTGGCTGGAAGTGGAGCTGGCCGATGGCCGCCGCATCGCCCAGCGTGCGCTGTTCGTACCGGCCACCCAGGCGATGGCCACGCCGCTGGTGCAGCAGCTCGGCTGCACGCTGGCGGAGAGCCCGCTGGGCGTGCTGATCGAGGTCGACATGATGAAGCAGACCTCGGTGCCGAACGTGTATGCCGCAGGCGATGCGACCACGGTCGGCAACATCACCCTCGCCACTGCCGAGGGCGTTCGCGCGGGGATCGGCGTGCATCATGCGCTGGTGGCCGAGGACAGCGTGCCGCGCTGAACGTCTCGGGGTCAGATCCCTTTCGCAGAAAGGGCTCTGACCCCGGCATGCCGTGCTGCTCTGGTAGGTGCCGGCCTTGGCCGGCACCCCTCCCTCATCCCTTCACGCACAGCACTTGCCGCAGCGTGTGCACCACGTCGACCAGATCGAGCTGTGCGGCCATCACATCGTCGATCGACTTGTACGCCGCCGGCGACTCGTCCAGCACACCGCTGTCCTTGCGGCATTCCACGTGCGCGGTCGCTTCGCGATGCTGGGCCAGCGTGATCTGCTGGCGCGCAGCGCCGCGGCTCATCACCCGGCCGGCGCCGTGGCTGCAGCTGTGGAAGCTGTCCGCGTTGCCCTTGCCACGCACGATGTAGCTGCGCGTGCCCATGCTGCCGGGAATGATGCCAAGTTCGCCCTCGCGCGCACTCACCGCGCCCTTGCGGGTCACCAGCAGTTCCTGGCCGTGGTGCGTCTCCTTCTGTACGTAGTTGTGGTGGCAGTTCACCGCCATCGCCGCCAGCTGGAACTTCGGCAACCGATGGCGCATCTCGGCCAGCACCCGCGACATCATCGCCTCGCGGTTCTGCCGGGCGTAGTCCTGCGCCCACGACACCGCTTCGACGTAGTCATCGAACAGCGGCTCGCCTTCCATGAAGAACGCCAGGTCCTTGTCCGGCAGGTGGAAGCCGAGCACGCGCCGGGCCAGTTCCTCGCGCGCCTTCTCGATGAAGTACGTGCCGATCAGGTTGCCGGTACCGCGCGATCCGCTGTGCAGCATCACCCACACCGTATCCGTCTCGTCCAGGCACAGTTCGATGAAGTGGTTGCCGCCGCCCAGCGTACCCAGCTGGCGGTCCAGCTTGTCGGTGCGGATCCGGCGGTGCTTGTCCTTGATCTTCTCCAGGCCGGCGGCCAGCCCCGACTGCACCAGCCGGGTGTGGATGCTGTCGGGCATGCGCTGGTGCTCGCCGCCGCGACCGTTGCCGACCGGGATGCTGCGCTCGATGCTGCTGCGCAGCTGCCGCAGGTCATCGGGCAGATCATTGGCGCGCAGCGTGGTACGCACCGCCGCCATGCCGCAGCCGATGTCGACGCCGACCGCCGCCGGGATGATCGCACCGCGGGTCGGGATCACCGAGCCCACGGTCGCGCCCTTGCCCAGGTGCACGTCCGGCATCACGGCCACCCACGGCCCGACGAACGGGATCGCGGCGATGTTGCGCAGCTGCTCATGCGCCTGCGCTTCCAGCGGTACACCGTTGACCCAGCCCTTGATCGGCGTGGTGCCCTCGGCGTGCAGCCATTGATAGTTGTATTGAGTGTCCATGTTTTCGTGTTTGTCCTTGATGGGCCGGCGGCGCGTCCCTGCGCCGCCGCTACCCCCTACCTGATCGTCACCAGCTGCTTCAGCACGCCATCCAGGCCGCCGAACACGGTGAGCTTGTCGATCTTCTCGGTGACCTTCTCCAGCGCCTCCAGCTCCTTCAAGCGCATCAGCACCGGGTTGTCCTCGATCAGCTTTGCGGTGTTGAGCTGCGAACGCGTGGCATTGGCCTCCTCGCGGCGACGGATCACGCTGGCCTGTGCCTGCTTCTCGGCCAGCACCACACCGTTGAGGATCTCCTTCATCTCGCCCGGCAGGATCACGTCCTTGATGCCCACGCCGAGCAACCGCACGCCGTGGCCCTCGATCGCCGCCTGCACATGGGCGGCGATCTCGCCGTCCAGTGCCGCCTTGTCACCCAGCAGCTCGTCCAGGCTGCGCGCGGCAATCGCCTGGCGCAGGCCGAACTGCAGCTGCCGATAGACGAACTCGTCGGCATTGCTGAGCGTGCGGTGTGCACGCACCGGGTCGACCACCTGCACGGTCGCGGCCAGGTTCACCCGCAGGGTCACCTTGTCGCGGCTGAGCAGTTCCTGGCCGGACACGTCCAGCGAACGCGCACGCAGCTCCACGCGCTCCACCGACACGTTGCCGTTGAAGTTCCAGAACGCGTGCAGGCCGGCGTCCAGCGTCTGCCGCAGCGTGCCATCGATGAACAGCAGGCCGACCGACTCGCTCGGCACGGTGCTGATCACCGCCACACGCGGCAGCACGCCCAGCTGGCCCAGGCGCTGCTGCACGTCCGCCGGAATACGCGGCTCGTCACCCAGCGCCATTACCTGCACCTGGGTATCGACCGAACCGCGCCAGTACAGACGGCGGCTGCCCGGCGGCAGCACTTCATCGATGCGGCCGTTGCGCAGCAACAGGCCGACCTCGGTGGCACCGACGTTGGCCAGCACGAAGTGCGTGTCCAGCGTCGCGCCCAGTGCCTCGATCAGGCTGTCCTGGTCGCTGCCGGTGTAGGCCGCGCCCTTCGATGCAGTGTGGATGTCCACGTGCGGGCGGCCGCCGAACGGCGACAGGCGGTGCACGCCCGGCGGCAGGATCTGCTGGAAACGACGGTTGCGATACACCAGGCCGCGCTCGCCGTCGCCGATCACGACCTTGATGGTCCAGAACATGGGAGTCTCTCCTTGTTGGCTCTGGTGGTTCGACCCGATGGCATGAATCGCCGTGACCCGGGTCGATCAGGTCGTGGCGAGGCTGCCTGCACACCACGTGCAGCCAGCGGAAGAGGGCGGCCACCGGCGGACGGTCCGCGCGCGGAGCCTTCGGTGCACCGGCACTGCTGCCGTCGTCGTTCCCGGCAGGCAGCACCGGTGCGGAACGTGGCTGGCAGTGGCGGCGGGCCCGGGCCCGGCGTGCGGTCCGTTGCCTTCCACGTTCCTGCCCGAAGGCGATGTCCGTGGACGGCGACGATGGCCGCTGGGGCTTGCGCCCCGGGTGTTGCTTCAAGTCATGACGTGACAGGTCATGTGGTTTGGAGTGGGAGTCGAACCCACGACAGACGGAATCAGGATCCGTTGCTCTACCCGACTGAGCTATCCAGTGGTGAACCGCGCGGAATCGAACCGCGTACCGGCGAACCGGCGCCTGCCTCCAGCAGGCGATCCAGGCGATGGCATGTCCGCGACCTCCGGCATACGCCACGGCAACGCCGCGCGCACCAGCCCGTGGATGAAACGGGACCGTTGGAGAATCGAGGGTGCAGGCCGCCGACATTATCGCGAGCGATAATGTTTGGGTGCGATGCAGATAATGTCCAGGCGTCGCCACTCGCGCGAAGTAAATCCTTCGGCGGGGCGGAAAAGCCTGGGTCAGTGAGCGGCGGGTTGCCGCGCGGGGTGCAGTTCTGGCATCGCGGGTCCTTGTGCCGACGCAAACGAAAACGCCCCCGGGACTTGCGTTCCGAGGGCGTCGTCAGGCCTCGGAGATCGGGGTGGCCGATCTCCGCAGGGCGGGTATCAGGCCGTTGTCAGCTGGACTTCCTTGCCGAACGCGCGCGCCAGCACGTCCATGCGCAGGCATGGCAGCAGTTTGGCGATGGCGACGGAATGCGCGTTCAAGGGAAGTTTCCAGTGGTTGTTGAAACGAGGTGCGCACGATAAACCACGATTTACTCGCGTGCAACCATTTTGTTCAATTATTTTCTTCGGCATTGTGCGATGCCGGCCAGCGGCCGGCACTACAACTCAGCCTTCTTTGCTGGCGGCATCCAGCTGCGCGACATCCTGCACGCTCAGCGACAGGTTGGCCGCCGCCAGCAGATCGTGCAGCTGCTCGACGCTGGTGGCGCTGACGATCGGCGCGGTGATCGACGGCCGTGCGATCTGCCATGCGAGTGCGATCTGCGCGGCACTGGCATTGTGCTTGCTGGCCACGTCGTCCAGCGCCTGCAGGATGCGCAGGCCACGCGGATTCAGATAGCGCTTCACCACCGTTTCGCCACGTGCCGGGCTCTTGGCCGCATCGGCCGGCGTGCGGTACTTGCCGCTGAGGAAGCCGCTGGCCAGCGCGTAGTAGCCGATCACGCCGATCTGTTCGCGCTCCACCAGTGGTTCCAGCTCCTTCTCGTAGCCGGCACGGTCGTACAGGTTGTACTCCGGCTGCAGGGTTTCGTAACGCGGCAGCTTGTAGTCGGTGGACACCTTCAGCGCGTCGGCCAGGCGCGTGGCGCTGTAGTTGGAGGCACCGATCGCGCGCACCTTGCCGGCTTCGATCAGGCGGCCGAACGCGGCCAGGGTCGCTTCCAGTGGCGTCGACTCGTCATCCTCGTGGGCCTGGTACAGATCGATCACGTCGGTCTGCAGGCGGCGCAGTGAATCCTCGACCGCGGCATTGATGTTGTCCGGGGTCAGGCCGGGGCGTTCGGCCCATTTGGCCACCTTGGTCGCCAGCACCACCTTGTCGCGCTTGCCGCTGCGGGCAAACCACTTGCCGATCAGCGTTTCCGATTCGCCGCCGGCATTGCCCGGCACCCAGGCCGAGTACACATCGGCGGTGTCGACCAGGTTGAAGCCGGCGTCGACGAAGGCATCGAGCAGGGCGAAGCTGGCCTTCTCATCGGCGCTCCAGCCGAACACGTTGCCACCGAAGGCGAGCGGACGTACATGCAGGCCGGAACGGCCCAGTTCGCGGGTTGCCGTCATGGGCACGGACTCCTTGGGGGAAGTGCTCCAGAATAGAACGCGTTGTGTGACCGCGCTGCGGCGGCGACCACAAAACAGTGTTCCGCGATGCGCACGCAGCTAACGTTTTGTGAACACCTGGGACGCCGCGGCTGCTAGTCTCGCCGCATCTTCCGCTGGAGTCGCTCCGATGATGCCTGCTTCGTCCCTGCGTGGTTGCCGCCTGCTGCTTGCTTCGGCCCTGCTTGCCGCTGTTCCCGCGTTCGCCGTACCGGCCACGGTCGCACCGGCGAAGATCCAGGTCTCACCGGCCATCGACGCGGCGGTGAAGGCGCCCACCCGCGATGCCAACAACGTCAAGCGCGATGGCTTCCGTCATCCTGCGCAGACGTTGTCGTTCTTCAAGGTGGCACCGGAGAAGACCGTCATCGAGATCACCCCTGGCAACGGCTGGTACTCGGAAATCCTGGCGCCGCTGCTGCACGACAAGGGCCACTACGTTGCCGCCGTGGTCGATCCGATGGCCGTTGCCGAAGGCCGCGGCCGTGACTACCAGCAGCGCAGCCGCGACAGCCTGGAAAAGAAGTACGCCGCTGCGCCGGCACAGTTCGGCAAGACCGCCGTGGTGGCCTACGATCCGGCCAAGCCGGTGTTCGGCCCGGCCAGTTCAGCCGATGTGGTGCTGACCTTCCGCAACGTGCACAACTGGCGCAAGGCCGGCCAGGCGCAGGGCATGTTCCAGGGCTTCTTCAACGTGCTCAAGCCGGGCGGCGTGCTGGGCGTGGTCGAGCATCGCGCCAAGGCCGA
Source organism: Stenotrophomonas maltophilia (assembly GCF_002799155.1). Lineage (GTDB taxonomy): Bacteria > Pseudomonadota > Gammaproteobacteria > Xanthomonadales > Xanthomonadaceae > Stenotrophomonas > Stenotrophomonas maltophilia_R. Next base: position 3,763,025 of record NZ_NERD01000002.1, on the reverse strand, counting down.
CGTGGCCGACGACGATGACACCGGCTATGTCGGCCAGCAGCAGGTAATCGCGATGGCCGAGGCCGCCGGCTTCAAGCTGGACGCACGCAGCGAGGTCAACGCCAACCCGCGTGACACCAAGGACCACCCGAACGGCGTGTGGACGCTGCCGCCGACCAACCAGCACGACAAGGCCGACGATGCGAAGTACCAGGCGATCGGCGAAAGCGACCGCATGACCCTGCGCTTCATCAAGCCGTAGCGGGTGGCGCTGGGCTGCGCCCGGTGAGCGCGCAGCGCGGTGTTGGATGGAATGGGTCGCCGCCGGGCAATGCCCGGCGCTGCCGTCAATGGAGTGTGCTGTTGAAGAAAGTGCTGTACTTCGCCTTCGCATTGATGGCGTTGCCGCGGTTATACGACTTCGTGTTCCATGCGGGTCACGTGCATGACCTCGTGGCGGCGGCAGGTTTTGCGGTGCTGCTCGTTGGTTGCCTGCTGGACGAACGCGCGCGCAGGATCTGCCCACCGGTAGCGCGGCTGCGGTACCGTGCCAACGCTGCCGCCACGTGCGGCGTCGTAGTGGTGCTCGTTGCGCTGTTGATGGAAAGGAAGGTCTTCGGCTGAGCAGCCGGTGATCGCGGCGGCGATGCGGGAATGGGACAATGCCCCACCCGCCGCCCGCCATGCCCGCAATGCTGATTGCCTTCAACAAGCCCTTCAACGTGCTCTGCCAGTTCACCGACCGCAGCGTGCCGCCGCGGCCGACCCTGGCCGGGTTCGGCCTGCCGCCGCGCGTGTATGCCGCCGGCCGGCTGGACCATGACAGCGAGGGCCTGCTGCTGCTGACCGACAACGGCACGCTGGCGCACAAGCTGACCGACCCGAAGCACAAGGCCGACAAGACCTACTGGGTGCAGGTGGAAGGCACGCCCAGCGACGAGCAGCTGCAACGGCTGCGCGACTGCGTAGAGCTGAACGACGGGCCGACCCTGCCGGCGAAGATCGAGCGCCTCGACCCGGCGCCGTCGCTGTGGACGCGTGATCCGCCGGTGCGCTTCCGCAAGACCGTACCCGACAGCTGGTTGGCGGTCACGATCCGCGAGGGCCGCAACCGCCAGGTGCGTCGGATGACCGCGGCGGTGAACCTGCCGACGCTGCGTCTGGTGCGGGTGGCGATGGGGCCGTACCGGCTGGAGGGCCTGCAGCCCGGGCAGTGGCGGCAGATCGGTTGAAATGAAAAGGCCGGAGCCCTTCCTGGGGAAGGACCCCGGCCCTGGCAGCGGTCAACGGTCTCAGGCGTCGCTGCCGATATCGCTGTGCTCGTCCACGACGGTGTCGTTGCGGCGGTCACGCGCGTTGATGCGTTGCGCCTGCCCATTCACTACGTGGCCATTGGCCGCCTTCTTCTTCTGCTGCTTGCGGTACAGCGCATAGCCGAGCAGGCCCACGCCGACCGCAGCTGCAGCCACGGCCACCGCCGGATTGCGGCGCACGAACTTGGTCGCCACCTTGCCGCCGGTCTTCACTGCGCCGATGGCGGCGCCGGTCTTGATCCAGTCCGCATTGCGCAGGCTGCCACCGGCGCTCTTCAGGCCATCGCCGGCGGTGTGGGCCAGCTCCAGGGCGCGCTCCAGAGCGCGGTCGGTGATTACGGTCAGCTTGCTCATGCGGGGGGTCCTTTGCCTCGGGTCGAAGTCCAGTGTCGCGTGTTGCCCGTAAACGGTATGTCAGTCGAGGCAGCACGTGGCGTGACTTCAGCGCAGCCATTCAGGATCAGGCAGGGTGGGGTCGGATCCCTTTCCCTTGGGAAAGGGCTCTGACCCCAACCGCCGCGCCCGGGGTCAGGGCCCTTTGCGTTGCAAAGGGATCCGACCCCGCCTTCAGGTGCCGCGCGGCTTGGCCCGGTGCGTGGCCATCGCCGTCCACGGGTCATCCGGCCACGGATGGCGCGGGTAGCGGCCCTTCATTTCCTTTTTCACCTCGGCGTAGGTGCTTTCCCAGAAATTGCGCAGATCCTGGGTGACCTGCAGCGGGCGGCCACCGGGGGAGAGCAGGTGCAGGGTCAGTGGCACGCGGCCGTCGGCGATGCGCGGCGTGTCGGCCAGGCCGAACAGTTCCTGCAGTTTCACCGCCAGCACCGGCGGCAACGGATCGCCGCTCTCGCTGTCCAGCGCATAGGTGATCGGCCGCTCCAGCCCGGAGGGCACGGTAATGCGGGTCGGCGCATGACGTTCGACCAGCTGCCGCTGCGACCACTCCAGCGGCGACTTCAACGCTTCGCCGAAGCTGGATTCATCCAGCGCATCCAGTCGCGCCTTGCCGGCGAACGCCGGTTGCAGCCATTGCGCGCGCGTGGCCAGCAGGGCGTCGTCGCTGCAATCGGGCAGGCCGAGCTCGGGCATCCAGCGCCGCAGCGATTCCACCCGTGCCTGCCACTGGCGCAGGCCTTCGGTCCACGGCAGCGCCTGCAGGCCGAGCTCGGCCACCGCGTCGGTCAGGGCCTGCGCGGCATGCTGCGGATCGACGCGCCCGGCCGAGCGGCTGTCCAGCACGATGCGGTCGAAACGGGTCTCGCGCAGTGCCACCAGGGCGCGACGCTCGCTGTCCCAGCGCACCACATCTTCGGTGACGAAGCGCTCCGGCCACGCCTTGCGCAGTTGAGCTTCATCCACCGGCGCGGCACGCAGCAGCAGCGCATCGCGCGCCTCGAATCGCAGTTCGCTGGCTACCAGCCACGGTTCGCCACGCAGGTCGCTCAGTTCGTGCAGGCGTGCGCTACGACCATTGGCCAACAGGTAGCGCAGCGGATCGCTGGGATGCTGGACACCGATCCGGTCGGGGAACGCATGTGCGAGCAGGTCCCCCAGTTCGTGGGCCTCGATACTGGTGGGTGGCGTGGCGTCACAGCGCAGGCGTCGTCGCCATTGTTTGGCGGCCGCATCGATGGCGGCCAGCCCGCTGCGGTTGGCGTCGCCCGGTGCGCGGCCGTTGCGGAACGCCGCCAGTGCACGCCAACGCGCGGCCAGTGCATCACCGCCCTGGCGCAGCGGGTCGCGCGCGTCCAGCAAGGCGGCCAGATCGGCGGCCAGTGCCTGCGTGCGGGCATCGGGCGCGGCCAGCAGCATCGCTGCCATCCGTGGGTGCGTGCCCAGCGCCAGTACACGGCGGCCGAGCGCGGTGATCGCGCCGCTGCTGGACAGCGCGCCGAGCCGCTGCAGCAGTTCGCGCGCGGCACCCATCGGGCCGGCCGGGGGCGGATCGAGGAAACGCAGGTCGCTGCTGCCCCAGGCCGCCAGTTCCAGCGCCAGCCCGGCCAGTTCCACCTGGTCGATCTCGGCGCGGCGCTGCGGCTCCAGCCGCTGCGACTGCGGCCACAGCCGCCAGGCCACGCCTTCGGCGACGCGGCCGGCACGGCCCGCGCGCTGGTCGGCCGACGCCTGGGCGATGGCCACCACGTCCAGCCGGGTGAAGCCACTGTTGGGGTCGTAGCGCGGTTCGCGTGCCTGGCCGCTGTCGATCACCACGCGCACGCCGGGCAGGGTCACCGAGGACTCGGCCACGTTGGTGGCCAGCACCACGCGCCGGCGGCCATCAGTGGCCGCCTGCAGTACGCGCGCCTGCTGTTCCACCGGCAGCTCGCCGTGCAGGGCCAGCACTTCAACACCCGTGTCCAGCGATTCCTGCAGGCCCGCCTGCACCCGCGCGATCTCGCGCTGGCCGGGCAGGAACACCAGCAGGTCACCGGGATGTTCAGCCAGGGCCTGCTGCACCGCGCGGCGTACCTGCAGTTCCAGCGCCTCATCGCGGCGCGCCGGGAAATGGCTGACCGCCACCGGGTAGCTGCGACCTTCGCTGCTCAGGCGCGGCGCATCGAGGAAACGTGCCAGGCGCTCACCATCCAGCGTCGCCGACATCACCACCAGGCGCAGGTCATCGCGCAGCTGTGCCTGCACGTCCAGCGCCAGCGCCAGGCCGAGGTCGCCACTGAGGTGGCGTTCGTGGAACTCATCGAACAGGATCGCACCGACCTCTTCCAGCATCGGGTCGTCCTGCAGCATGCGGGTCAGGATGCCTTCGGTCACCACCTCGATGCGGGTGCGCGCCGATACCTTGTTCTCGAAGCGGATGCGGTAGCCGACGGTGCCGCCCACCTCTTCGCCCAGTTGCCGCGCCATGAACTGCGCGGCGCTGCGTGCAGCGACCCGGCGCGGCTCCAGCAGGATGATCTTCCGCCCCTGCAGCCACGCTGCATCGAGCAGCGCCAGTGGTACCTGGGTGGTCTTGCCGGCGCCGGGCGGCGCCTCCAGCACCAGCCGAGGGTGTGTGGCCAGGTGCTGCTGGATCTGTGGCAGCAGCGGAGAGATAGGGAAGAGCGGGGCGTTCATGTGCAAAGGATAAGGGGCCACGGCGGGCGCAGGTACAATGCGCGGGCACTTTTCCCCCGCGATGACCATGCACCTGATCGATATCGGCGCCAACCTGACCCACGACTCCTTCGACCGCGACCGCGATGCCGTGCTGGAGCGCGCGCGCCAGGCCGGCGTGGTGCAGATGGTCATCACCGGTGCCAGCCGCGAGCACTCACCGCTGGCCGTGCAGCTGGCCCAGCAGCACCCCGGCTTCCTGTATGCGACCGCCGGCGTGCACCCGCACCACGCGATGGAGTACACCGAGGAATGCGATGCCGAGATGCGCGCGCTGCATGCCCACCCGGAAGTGGTGGCGGTGGGCGAATGCGGGCTGGACTACTTCCGTGACTTCTCGCCGCGCCCGGCCCAGCATCGTGCCTTCGAGCGCCAGCTGCAGCTGGCCGCAGACAACGGCAAGCCGCTGTTCCTGCACCAGCGCGACGCGCATGCCGATTTCATGGCGCAGATGAAGAACGTCGAGGGTCGCATCGGGCCGGCGGTGGTGCATTGCTTCACCGGCGAACGCGACGAGCTGTTCGATTACCTGGACCAGGACTGGTACATCGGCATCACCGGCTGGCTGTGCGACGAACGCCGTGGCGCGCACCTGCGCGAGCTGGTGAAGAACATTCCGGCCAACCGCCTGATGATCGAGACCGACGCGCCGTACCTGCTGCCGCGCACGCTGAAGCCGATGCCGAAGGACCGCCGCAACGAGCCGATGTTCCTGTCGCACATCGTGGAAGAACTGGCGCGCGACCGCGGCGAGGACGTGGCGGTGACCGCCGCGAATGCAACTGCGGCGACGCGTGCGTTCTTCCGCCTGCCCGATGCGGGTTGATCGGCTCGCGCCGATCAGCGGCCGGCCCTACCGCGGCAGCTGTGAACGCCCGAAGCCGGGAGCGAGCGCCGCAGCCAGATCTTCCAGTCCTTCCCGGTACGTCGGGAACCTTGGCTCCCACGCCAGCGCTTCACGCGTGCCGCGACTGTCGATGCGCTTGTTGCTCTCGTAGAAGCGCCGTAGCGTCGGGCTCAGTGCGGGGTCGTCCCATGCCACGGCAGGTGGCATCGCAAACCCGCCCAGCTGCGCGGCGAAGGCCAGTACCTCCTGCGGCGGTGCCGGCTCGTCATCGGACGGCAGGTACAGTCCATCCACGCACGGCCGCTGCATCGACGCGATAACGACCCTTGCCAGGTCATCCACGTGCAGTCGGTTGAATGCCAGCCCAGGACGCACTACGTGGCGGGCACGTCCCTGAGCCAGCTGCAGCAGCGCATTGCGCCCGGGCCCGTACAGGCCGGGCAGGCGGAACAGCGCCGATGCGATACCGCGTACTTCAGCAAGCGCACGCCATTGCGCTTCGGCCCGCAGGCGCTGCACGCCGGCTGTTTCAGTGGCATCGGCTGCGCTGCGCTCGTCGACCCGGCCGCCGGCGCGGTCGGCGTACACCGAGGTCGATGACAGGTAGCCGACCCAGCGCAAGGCCGGGCTGGCTTGCAGCGCGGGCAACAGCCGGCGCAGTGCGGGATCGCCATCGGCGTCGGGCGGCACGCTGCACAGCACGGCCTCGGCCCGCGCGACCTCATCGAGCAGGGCAGGCGATGGCGTGGCGTCGGCACGCAGCGGATGGCGCCGCAGGCCATCCTGTGGTGCCGACTCCGGATCGCGTACAGTGCCGGCGACGCATGCGCCCAATGCCTGCAGATGCTGGGCCAGCACGCGTCCGCTCCAGCCCATGCCAAGGATCAGGACCCGCGCCGGCAGCGTGCTGGCCTGCAACGTCTGGCTCACGCGCTGCGCAGTGCCTGGTAGGCCTGCAGGCTGCTGTAGGCGACCTGCAGCAGCAGGGCTTCCTGGTCGGCCTTGCGCGCGCGCGCCAGCATGTCGCCGACGATCTGTTCGGCCTCCACCTGCTGGCCGGCTTCCAGGTCACGCAGCATCGATGCCTTCAACGCCGAGCCCGCCTGGGTCAGGGTGGCGCGCGCGGCGTCCTGCGCGGCATCGGGAATCGGCTCACCGGCAGCTTCGGCCACGGCCAGGCATTCGTCGTACAGGCCGCGCACGATCGCCTCGCCATCATCGGTGGCGACGATGGTGCCGATATCCGCACGCAGCAGGCAGGTGGCGGCGGCCAGCGCGGTCAGGAAGGTGTACTTGATCCATTGCTCCTGGCCGATGTGCTGGCTGGCCAGGTGATCAAGCTGGGCCTGCGCGCAGACCGCAGCGAAGCCGCGCACGCGCGCGGACAGCGCGCCACCGTCGCGCTCGCCGAAGGTGAGCTTGGCCGGCTTGCCGAGGTGCAGCACGGCGCCGTCGGGGGCCTTGGTGGCGCTGATGAAGCACAGGCCGCCAAGCACGGCGTCGCGGCCGAAGCGCGCGTCCAGGGCGTTGTAGTGATGCAGGCCATTGAGGATGGGCAGTACGGTGGTGCCTGCGCCAACGGCCGGGGCAATGGCGTCGATCGAACTGGACAGGTCGTAGGCCTTGCAGCTGAGGATGACCAGGTCGAACGGCTTCTGTGCGGCGAGCGCAGGCAGCGCGTCGGCGGTGACATGCTGTACCGGGAGGCTGGCATCGCCGAGCGGGCTGCGGATGACCAGGCCGTCGCGATCCAGCTGGGCGGCGCGTGCGGGGCGCACAAGGAAGGTCACGTCCACGCCGGCCTGGGCCAGGCGGCCGCCGAAGTAACCGCCGGTACCGCCGGCGCCGAGGATCAGGATGCGCATTGCACGTTCACCGTTTTCTGGGGAATCAGGATTTCGATTGTGCCGGAGATTGCGGCCAACGGCGGAGCCCCTCGTGGTGGTTCGCGGAGTTGGTTTCACGACCCCTGCCAGTATCCGGGCGCGGCCACCTCGGAAAACAGATCAAAAGCGAAGGCGGAAGCGGGTCGCTCGCTCGTGTAGAGCCGCGCTCAGGGCAGTTGTTCGCTGAAGCCTTCGGTGTATCCCAATAGAAGCGTGGTGCGGGTGGCCAGCGTTGCGGCCAGTTGTGACCAGGTATCGTGCGTTCCTGCAGCGTAGACGCGCTGCAGGTCCGCGACCAACGCGTCCGCTTGTGCAGGCGACGGTGCACTGTCGCGCCGGAAGCCGAGCCACGATGCGCCGAGCCCGAACAGGCGGTAGTCGTATTGCTGCTGCAGGTACCGGATCAGGGCGTGGTTCTGGAAGAGGTCCCAGTCCGCGCTGAAGTAGCCGTTGGGAAGGGCGGCAATCAGCAGGTCGTCGCGGGCCACGGGCACCTGCTGCACGCAGACCACCTCGTCGGCGATCAGATCCGGCGCAGCATTGGCCGTGACCAGCGCCTCGATGTCTGCGTCATTGCACAGCAAGGTGCCCGGCAGGGTGGTCCATTCCAGCCGATGAGAGGAGTGATCGAGCTGCGCGATGACATGCGCCAGCAACCGCTCGCGTGCCGCCAGCGCGTCTTCCGGCGTCGCCGGGTCTTCGTCCTCGTACAGCGCGATGCGCTCGTCGTCGGACGCATGCATGCTGGTGTAGCGGCACTGGCCGGGATCGTCGAGCGTGCACAGATAGCGGTGGCGGGGATCGGCCACGTGCAGCGAGGCCAGGTATTCCAGCACCTCATCCAGCGTGGGCGAGTCGCTCAGCAGGGCATGGCTGAAGGCATCGATCGGACCATCTGACACGGCCTTGTCCAACGGAATGGAAGTGATCTTCATCGCCACAGCCTAGCCGTAATCCGAAACGAAAAGAGCCAAGCATCGGCTTGGCTCTATAGGGAACGATTCATCCACGCATGGCGTGGATCTACCGTGTCGACCAAGGTTGACACCTACCAGAGCAGAATGCCGTTCCGACAGATCGCGGAAATCTGTCGAAGGCGGGGTGGATCCGGTTGCGGGAGTGTCCGCGGCATGGATGCCGCGGCCAAGCCCCCAGGGATGGGTTCACGGCGTCTCCCGCAACCGGACCCACCCCGCCATCCCACGGATAGTCAGCTTTTGCCGTGGCCGTTGCCGTTGCCGTTGAAGTTGATTCGGCGGGTGCAGGGCCGCAGGCCCTGCAGGCAACCCTCAGCTGCGCATGCCCACGCCGCGACGCAGCAGCCACAGCGCCACCGCGGTCAGCATCACCACGAAACCGATCATCAGCGCATAGGCCACCCACAACGGCACATCGCTGCTGCCCAGCAGGCCATAGCGGAATGCGTTGACCATGTAGAAGATCGGGTTCGCGTGCGTGGCCGCTTCCGCCCAGCCCGGCAACAGCTTCACCGAATAGAACACGCCACCCAGGTAGGTCAGCGGGGTCAGGATGAAGGTCGGCACGATCGCCACGTCATCGAATTTCTTGGCATACACCGCATTGATGAAACCGGCCAGCGAGAAGATCGTCGCACCCAGGATCACCGTGCTCAGCGTCACCAGCGGGTGCGGGATGCGCACCGGGGTGAAGAACATGGCGATGATCAGCACGATCACGCCCACCATCAGGCCGCGCAGCACTGCGCCGGCGACGTAGCCCCAGAGGATCACCCAGTTCGGCATCGGGCTGACCAGCAGTTCTTCCACGTGGCGGCCGAACTTGGCGCCGAAGAACGAGGAGCTGATGTTGCCGTAGCTGTTCTGGATCACGCTCATCATCACCAGGCCCGGCACGATGAACTCCATGTAGCTGTACTCGCCCATGTTGCCCACCCGCGAGCCGATCAGGCGGCCGAAGATCAGGAAGTACAGGGTCATGGTGATCGCCGGCGGCACCAGGGTCTGGCCCCAGATGCGCATGATGCGGGCGACTTCACGGCGCACGATGGTCAACAGTGCGACGCGGTTGCGCTGGCCGTCGGTCAGCTCGGTGGTGCTCATGCAGGCTTCTCCAGGTTGCCGGTGAGGCGCACGAACAGCTCCTCCAGGCGGTTGCTCTTGGTACGCATCGAGCGCACGCGGATGCCGGACTCGTTGAGCGTGGCGAACACGCGGTTGAGGTCCATCGCGCGCGGCATGTCGATGTCCAGCGTATGCGGGTCCGGCGCGGTCAGGGTCGCGCCTTCGATCACCGGCAGCTGCGCCGGCAGGTCACCGTCGATGTCCAGCAGGAAGCCTTCCACGTCCAGCTTGGCCAGCAGGGTGCGCATCGGCCCCTGCTCGACGATCTGGCCATGGTTGATGATCGCCAGGTGGCGGCACAGGTACTCGGCTTCTTCCAGATAGTGCGTGGTGAGGATGATCGTGGTGCCGGCAGCGTTGATCTCCTTCAGCACGCGCCACATGTCGCGGCGGATCTCGATGTCCACGCCGGCGGTCGGCTCGTCCAGGATCAGCAGGCGCGGGCGCGTCATCATCGCGCGGGCGATCATCAGCCGGCGCTTCATGCCGCCGGACAGCGTGCGGCTCATCACCTGCGCCTTTTCCCACAGGTGGGCCCGCTTCAGTTCCTCTTCGGCGCGCTGCTCGGCTTCCTCGCGCGGCACGCCATAGAAGCCGGCGTAGTTCACCAGGATGTCGAAGGGCTTTTCGAACAGGTTGAAGTTGATTTCCTGCGGCACCAGCCCGATCAGGCGCATGGTGGCGCTGCGGTTGCGCACCAGGTCGCTGCCGAACACCTCCACCTGGCCCTCGCTGAGGTTGACCAGGGAGCTGATGATGCCGATCAGGGTCGACTTGCCGGCACCGTTGGGGCCGAGCAGGGCGAAGAAGTCGCCCGGGGCCACTTCCAGGGAAACCCCCTTCAGGGCCTGGGTGCCGTTGTCGTAGGTCTTGCGCAGGTCGCGCACGCGCAGGGCGGGCGCCGTATCGTTCTGGGATGCCAAGCTCGAAGCCTTCGCGCCCATGGGCTGGCGCTGGAGAGGGGCGGGGAGCGGCTATTATAGAAGACCCCGAGGGCTTGCCCCGGCTACACACTGTCCCGAAAAGTCGTGCCTGTTCAATTCCCCCTCAAGCTGGTCGGCTGCCGCATGCTGGCCCCGACCGTCGGCCACTACCAGTTCGTGCGTGATGATGGACAGCCGCTGGATTTCCAGCCCGGCCAGTTCATCCAGGTCCATTTCAGCTACGCCGACGGCACTGAAACCAAGCGCAGCTACTCGCTGGCGACCATCCATGACCATGCGCTGGGCCCGGGCGAGGCGGTGGATATCGCGGTCAGCTTCGTGCCCGGCGGCGCCGCCACGGCCCTGTTCGAGGCGCTGGAGCAGGGCGGCCAGATCAGTGCGTCCGGCCCCTATGGCCGGTTCTGCCTGAATCCCGGTGACCACAACGCCCGTTACCTGCTGATCGCCACCGGTACCGGCGTCACCCCGTACCGCTCGATGCTGCCGCTGCTGGAAAAGGCCATGGCCGAGCGCGGTGTGCAGATCGTGCTGCTGCAGGGCGCGCGCAGCCCGGGCGAGCTGCTGTACAGCGAAGACTTCTACAGCTTCGCCGAAAAACACCCGAACTTCCGCTATGTGCCGTGCCTGTCGCGCGAACTGCCGGCCGCTCCGCACCCGGACGTGCAGCACGGCTACGTGCAGCAGGCGCTGGCCGGCTTCACCCCGGACCCGGCCACCGACATCGCCTACCTGTGCGGCAACCCGGACATGGTCGATGCCTGCGCCGAGCTGCTGAAGGCCGCAGGCCTGGGCAACCCGCAGATCCGCCGCGAGAAGTACGTCAGCAGCAAATAAGCCGGGGTAGTGCCGGCCGCGGGCCGGCAATCCCATGAACCGGAGGCGGCATCATGCCGCCCCCGGTGTCCTGCCTCAGTACGCGATCCAGGCGTCGCGCCAGGCGAAGCCGGTGCCCGGGCGGTAGGCATCGGCGTTGATGTTGCACCAGGCGCCTTCCGGGAACGGGCGGCAGGCGTACAGCTTGCCGTCGGTGCCCTTCACCACGGTCTCGCCCGGCTTGTAGCTGCCGAGGCCGGCCGGGTACACGAAGTCGAAGTCGCCGCCCGGCGGATCGACCGGATCGATCGGGCCCGGACCCGGCACCTGGGTTTCCAGCTGGAAGCGGTTGCCCGGCTTCAGGTACACGCGGTTATCGGTAGCCGAGGCGACCGGCGTGATCACGCCGTTCTTCATCACGCCCACGCGGGCGTGCTGTGCGCTGGCGTTGACCTTGCGGGCCAGGGCCAGCGGCCACTGCGTCGGGCTGGTCTGGCCGGTCGCCAGCTTGGTTTCCAGACGCTCCAGGTCATTGCCGTTGGCGTTGAACACGCGCAGGGTCACGGTGCTGTCCACCTCCAGCGCGCCATTGGCGGTTACTGCACCGGCATCCTGCCACTGCGGCGGCGGAACCACGCCACCGCCACCTTCGAAGCGCACGTCCATGCAGGTATAGAACGCTTCCTGCGAATCCGAGCGCTGCCAGGTGTTGTAGATGATGTGCTGGCCACTGCGCTTGGGCAGCGGGCAGTCCAGCTTGTAGACGCCGCCTTCGGACAGCGGCACGTTGCCCAGGGTGCAGAATTCCTGCAGGTCGGCCCAGCGCAGCGGGCTGCCCGGCTGCCAGCCATCGCGGGTGACATAGAACTTCCATTCGCGGGTGGCATGCGGCGCCGGTGCGCGGAATTCGAAGGTGTAGCGGCCGCGCGAATCGGCGCGGACCGGGGTGGTCGGCCAGTCGCTGCGGTTCAGATCGAGCCCGCGGTACTTGGGGATGCTGGCGCTGCACAGCTCGCCGTCACGCACCAGATCGCGGTGGTTGCCATTGGCGTTGCCGTGGGCGATCGCGCTCCAGTCATAGAACGGCTGCGCGCCACCGATGGCCTTGGCCGCGGCACAGGCCGGGTTGGTCGGGTTCTCCGGATTGCCCTCGTGGCACTGCTTCACGCGGCTGAGCGGCTTGGTCATGGTGCCGTGTGCGAAGGCGCTGCCGGACAGGGCCAGGCCGGCAACGACGGACAGAGCGAGGACTGCCCGATGGGACAGGTGCATGCAGGAACTCCTTTGCGAAGTGTGGGAAACCTCGCGCAGTCTTCACATGCAGGCCCGCCGGCAACATCGGATAAGTTCGAATTCGATGGCGGCCGTGTTCGATCTGCAACACGTTGCTCACTGTGCCGCTTCCCTGACAGAAGGCGGTGCATGCTGCACCGCCTCCCGCATCACGGCCTCAGTACGCGATCCACGCGTCGCGCCAGGCCGCGCCGACACCCGGCCGGTACGCCTCGGCGTTGACGTTGCACCACGCACCCTCCGGGAACGGGCGGCAGGCATACAGCTTGCCGTCGCTGCTCTTCACCACGGTCTGGCCCGGCACGTAACTGCCGATGCCGGCGGGGTACACGTGGTCGAAATCGCCGCCCGGTGACGGCGTGCCAGGGTCGGGAACCTGGGTATCGAGCTGGAAGCGGTTGCCGTCCTTCAGGTACACGCGGTTGCCGGTGGCCGAAGCGGCAGGCGTGATCACGCCGTTACTGAGCACGCCCACGCGTGCATGCTGGGCGCTGGCATTGACCTTGCGGGCCAGCGCCAACGGCCACTGCGCGGCCGCCGTCTGGCCGCTGGCCAGGGTTGCTTCCACGCGTTCGATGTCATTGCCGTTGGCATTGAACACGCGCAGTGCCAACGTCGTGCCAACCGGCAGCTCACCGCGTGCGGTGACCGGGCCGGCATCCTGCCATTGCGGTGCCGGTGCGGTACCGCCGCCGCCCTGGAAGCGCACATCCATGCAGGTATAGAACGCCTCGGTCGAATCCGAGCGCTGCCAGGTGTTGTAGATCACATGCTGGCCGGTGCGCTGCGGCAACGTGCACTGCAGCTTGTAGGTGCCATCGGCCGAGAGCGGCGTATTGCCCAGCGTGCAGAACTCCTGCAGGTCGGCCCAGCGCAGTGGGCTGCCCGGCTGCCAGCCTTCGCGGGTGACGAAGAAGCGCCAGTCACGGGTGGCATGTGGTGCGGTCGCCTTGAACACGAAGGTGAACTTGCCATTGGCATCGGGCTGGATCGGCGTGGTCTGCCAGTCACTGCGGTTCACATCCAGTCCGCGGAAGGTCGGGTTGTTGCCGCTGCACAGCTTGCCGTCAGGCACCACGGCCTGATGATTGCCGTTGGCGTTGGCCTGGTTGATGCCGTTCCAGTCGTAGAACGCCTGCGAACCGCCAATCGCTTTTGCAGCGGCACAGGCCGGGTTGGTCGGGTTCTCGGGATTGCCCTGGAAGCAGGCATAGACACGGCTGACCGGCGTGGTCATGGTGCCGTGGGCGAACGCGCTGCCGGCCAGGCACAGGCCCGCAGCGGCGAACGAGGTAGCCAGCAACAGCGGTGTGGATCGGAATGACATGGCGCATCCTTGTGGTCGTCGAAAGGGAACGGTGACCGCAGGAGCTGCGCTGCGCGGCGGACTTTCGGCGGCACCACGGCGAGTATCGAGTCGCAGCGCAGGGGGCGGAACCACCGAAGCGCCGATCCGTGACTGTGGGTGTGAAGCCCTTCCCACCGGCTTCACGCAGGGCTGAACGGATGCGTTGGACGTCACGGGATCGGCGTGGCATCGATCACGTCATGGAGATCACGCTACGCAGTCCCGGTAGCGACCCGATCCGCCTGGCACGAGAAACAGCCATGCGCCGCATTGTGCAACTGGACGAACGCCACCGACGGGTCGGCGAACAGTGCATCCAGTCGGCCCGCAACGTCGATGCCCGCACAGATCTCGGCATCGCTCATCAGCGCGGCGTGGTCATAGGCACGCACCGAGATCATCCTGCGCTGCACGTACGGGGGCACTTCGCCCGGCGGCAGGACGCAACGGGTCACGCCGCGCTGCACGAAGATCGGCCCGGCGGCGCGGTATGGCGAATGCAGCGGCAGGTGGACGTGGGACAGCAGGAGCAGTTCACTGCCAGGTGCGGGATCGCTCAGGCTGATCCGGCAGGGATGGCCGCCATTGGCGCCCGCCCAGCGACGCTGGATGCCGAGCGCGGCGAGTGCGCTGTCGCTCATCTCGAACAGATGGAGGAACGGGCGGTGGTCGATGCCACCGAGGTACCACGCGTGCATGGGCGTCTCCTTGGGTTCTCCGCGGATTGTGCGCATGCGCTGTCCGCTGCGCTCGCCGTTTTCAGACCCCACATCGCCGTCGGGCCGGAACACTGGCCCATGGGTTGCTGCTGGCCGCCGCCGATGCCGCCCTGTACCGGGCCAAGGCCGAAGGGCGGGACCGCCTGGTCTGCGCGCCGTCGGCGGCGGATTCGTCATTGCCCATCGCCGTCGGCGCGCTGCCCGTGTAAGTTGGGTCACATCTTCCGCGGCAGCCCGTCGTGGTCGACAGGAACGTCCTCCAGGGGAAACGAGCACGATGCAAAGACACCACCTCGCGCTGGCCGGGATGCTGGCCAGCCTGATGATTGCCGGGTGCAGCCAGCCGCCGGCGGCCGATGCCGGAAGTGCCAGTGATGCACCCAGCCGCCGCTTCGGTACGATCGACTTCCAGCCCTGCACGCTGTCCACCGAAGGCGCCAGCGCCAACGTGGAGGCGCAGTGCGCCACCCTGCAGGTACCGGAGGATCGGGCCCAGCCCGCGGGCCGCCGGATCGGCCTGCGCATCGCCTGGCTGGAATCGGGAAGCAGCGGCGCCAGCCAGCCCGACCCGGTGTTCTTCCTGGCCGGCGGCCCCGGCCAGGCGGCCAGCGAGGTGGCGGTCATCGTCGATACCGCACTGCGCCAGGTGCGCAAGCAGCGCGACGTGTTCCTGATCGACCAGCGCGGCACCGGCGGCTCCAACCCGCTCAGCTGCCTGGGCGCGGACGGCAAGCCACTGCAGATGGACGAAGATGCCGCGCCTTCCGAGGCATCGCTGCGCGACTACGCCCAGCGCTGCGCGGCGTCGCTGCAGGGGCGTGCCGACGCGCGCTTCTACACCACCACCGAGGCCATCGCCGACCTGGATGCGGTGCGCGGTGCGCTCGGCGTGGATCAGGTCAACCTGGTCGGTGGCTCCTACGGCACCCGCGTGGCCCAGCGCTATGCCGGCGCCTATCCGCAGCACACCCGCAGCATCGTCATCGATGGCGTGGTGCCGAACGAGCTGGTGGTCGGTGGCGACTTCGCGACCACCTTCGAGGATGCGATCGCCCTGCAGTCGGCGCAGTGCCGCAAGGATGCCGCCTGCAGCAAGCGCTTCCCGACCGATACCCGCGCGCAGCTGCGCAGCGTGGTCGACACCCTGCGTCGTGCGCCGGTCTCGGTCGAGTATCGCGATCCGGGTACCAACGCACCGCGGCAGGATGTCCTGACGCCGGACAGCGTGGTCGGCCTGGCCTTCGCCTTCTCCTACGTGCCGCAGTATTCCTCGCTGCTGCCACTGGTGCTGGATGAGGCCGCACACGGGCGCTACGGACCGCTGGCATCGCTGGCGCGCGGCGCGAACCGCAGCATGGATTTCCAGATCAACCGCGGCATGCAGTGGTCGGTGATCTGCAGCGAGGATGCGCCGCGCTACCACGCGCCGGCCGAGGATCCCGAACGGCTGTTCGGCAACGAAGTCGCCAGCGCCTTCTTCGCGGCCTGCCCGGTGTGGCCGCATCGTCCGGCGCCGGCAACCGATGCCGTGCCGCTGCGCAGCGAGGTGCCGGCACTGCTGCTGTCCGGTGAGCTGGACCCGGTAACGCCGCCCCGCTACGCCGCACAGGTGCTCAAGGGCCTGCCCAATGGCCGTGCGCTGGTCGCCCGTGGCCAGGGCCATGGCACGTTGACCGCCGGCTGCATGCCGCGCCTGCTCGGCCAGTTCATCGACAAGACCGATGCCAAGGCACTGGATGCCAGCTGCCTGGACACGCTGAGCTACGTGCCGGCGTTCACCTCGTTCAACGGATGGGAACCATGATCGTCGCCGACAACCTGCACAAGGCCTTCGATACCCGCACGGGCCGCATCCAGGCGGTCGCCAACGTCGGCTTCCGCGCCGGGGATGGGCAGATCACCGGCCTGCTGGGCCCCAATGGTGCCGGCAAGACCACTACCATGCGCATGCTCTACACGCTGATGACGCCCGATCAGGGCAGCATCACGGTCGATGGCATCGACGCGGCGCGCCATCCGGTGGAGGTGCGTCGCCATCTCGGCGTGCTGCCCGATGCGCGCGGCGTCTACAAGCGCCTGACCGCGCGCGAGAACATCGCCTACTTTGGCGAGCTGCATGGCCTGTCGGCCGAGCGCATCCGCGAACGCATCGAGGTGCTGTCGCACGCACTGGACATGGGCGACATCCTCGACCGGCAGACCGATGGCTTCTCGCAGGGCCAGCGCACCAAGACCGCGATTGCCCGCGCGCTGGTGCACGACCCGCGCAACGTCATCCTCGACGAACCGACCAACGGCCTGGATGTAATGACCACGCGCGCGCTGCGCCGCTTCCTGCTGGGCCTGCGCGACGAGGGCCGCTGCGTGATCCTGTCCAGCCACATCATGCAGGAGGTGGGCGCGTTGTGTGACCACATCGTGATCATCGCCAAGGGCACGGTGATGGCCGCTGGCAGCGCCGACGAACTGCGTGCACAGGCCGGTGAAGCCAACCTTGAGGACGCGTTCGTGAAACTGATCGGCAGCGAAGAGGGCCTGCACGCATGAGCATGATGTCGACCCTGATGACGGTGATGCGCAAGGAACTGCGCGACTTGTCGCGTGACCGCCGCACGCTGCTGCTGACGCTGCTTTTCGGACCGCTGCTGTACCCGGTGCTGCTGCTGGGCATGGGCAAGCTGGCCGAGAGCCGGGTGCGCACCCAGATCGAAGAGCCGTTGCAGATCCCGACCATCGGTGCGGAGAACGCACCGAACCTGGTGCGCTTCCTCGCCGCGCAGGGCCTCAATGCCGCACCGGCACCGAAGGACCTGGCCGAGGCCATCCGCACCCAGGACATCGATGTGGCGCTGCGCATCAGCGATGACTTCGGCAAGGACTGGGCCGATGGCAAGCCTGCACTGGTGGAGGTGATCAGGGACAGCACGCGGCGCGCTGCCGAAGTGCCTGGCGCACGCCTGGAGGCGGCACTGGCCACCTACAACGGCCAGGTCGGTGCACTGCGCCTGATGGCGCGCGGCACCGATGCACAGGTGGCACGCCCGCTGGACGTGGCGCGCCAGGACCTGGCCAGTGCCGAAGCCAAGCGCGGCATGATCCTCTCGATGCTGCTGCCGGTACTGCTGACGCTGACCTCGTTCATCGGTGGCGCCTACCTGGTGATGGACGCCACCGCCGGCGAGCGCGAGCGGCAGTCGCTGGAACCACTGCTGGCCACGCCGGGCTCGCGCAGCGCGATCGTCAGCGGCAAGATCGCCGCCGCCTGCGTGGTCGGTTTCGTATCGCTGCTGCTGACCCTGGTCGCATTCAAGGTGAGCGCGCAGATTGCGCCCGGCAACATCGGCCGCCAGTTCAACATGAACGTCGGCTCGATGCTGCAGATGCTGCTGGTGATGTTGCCGATGCTGCTGATCGGCACCTCGCTGCTGACCTTCCTGTCGGCCGCGGCCAAGAGCATGAAGGAGGCGCAGAGCCACATGACCTGGCTGATGCTGCTGCCGATGCTGCCCGGCTACGCACTGGTGGCCTATCCGCTGAAGAGCGAGCTGTGGCAGTACGCCGTGCCGTTCCTGTCGCAGAACCAGATGCTGCTGAAGGTGATCCGCCACGAGACCATCACCCCGACGGTCTGGGCGATCTACCTGGGCGCAAGCCTCGGCCTGGCCGCGGTGCTGTGGTTCGCCGCCGTGCGCCGCTACCACAACGAGCGCCTGGCGATTTCCGGTTGACCCAAAAAGGGGACGGAGGGGATTAAGTCGTTTCTGCCTCCCCCGTCCCCTCCTTGCGCGGGCGCCCTCGTCTGCGTATTGCCACGGGGCGTCCCAGCGTCTTCTCCACCATCCGCAGGAATGCAGCGTCCCCCATTGGGCATTGCCTGCTGCTGTGGTTGCGGATTGCGGGCAGGTCTGCGGATGCATTCACATCGCGCAGGAATTCGGCATACAACCTCGTCCTCTGCTGAGCGGTTCCTGCAAGCGCTTTGAACGCGGGGTGCAGGGTCAGCATTGGATCATCCCGTCGTTGAAGGTTGCCGTGCACGCTGGACCACGGATGATCTTCGGCGCTGACAACAATTCCGGCGCGAACCGGATTGCGTTCGATGTAGCGGTATACGCTGAGAAGATAAGCGTCGCTGTCGATCATCGAGGAATGGAAGCGCCCCTGCCACAGAGGCCCACTGCGTCCGTGCCGCTGGTTGAAGGCCTGAACGTAGTTGTTGCCCTGCATGCGCATTGCGCCCGCCAGTCCCTGCTGTGTGGAGGGCGTGGCCAGCAGGTGGACGTGGTTGCCCATCAGTACATAGGCATGCAGTGCGACGTGGTGCTTGAGAAATGCGCTGTGCAACAGATGCAGGAACAGTTGGCGGTCGATGTCGTCGATGAAGATCGCGCCTTTGTTCACGCCGCGCTGGATCACGTGATAGGCCTGGCCTGCCAGCATCAGGCGTGCTTGTCGGGGCATGGGATTCGGAGGCTGAAAGGGACCTCAGCCTGTCATCGCGGCTGCGGAGCAGGGCATCAGGCAATGCCGCGAAGCAGTGTCGGGTGAGTCAAAAGCGACTTAATCCCCTCCGTCCCCTTTTGCGTAGCGCGCAGGCGTCATCCCCATCTCGCGCTTGAACACGGTGATGAAGGCGCTGGGCGTGTCGTAGCCCATGGACAGCGCAACGCTGATCACCGGTTCGCCCGCCAGCAGGCGTGGCAGCGACAGCAGTACGCGCAGGCGTTGCCGCCACTGGCCCAGCGTCATGTGGGTTTCGGCCTGCCAACGGCGGGCGAGGCTGCGGCTGGACAGGCCGCAGGTGGCTGCCCACGCCTCGACACTGCGAAGGTCATCCGGCGAACGTGCCAGCACCGCAGCGACCCGCCGCAGGCGGCGATCCTGCGGTTGTGGCAGGGCAAGCGGCAGCGGCGTGCTGGCGGTGATCTCATCGGCGATCACGCCGGCCAGGCGTACCTGCGCGGCGTCCAGCGCCCGGTGTGGCCAACCCAGCGCGCGCGTCGTCGCGGCCTGCAACAGCGCGTTGGGCTGGAAAATGCGCGGCACGGCGGGCAGGTCCAGGCAGGCCTCGGCGTTGAAGTACAGGCTCCAGCCATCAAATTCCTCTGCCCCTACCAGGGCGTGGGGCAGTGAGGGCGGAATCCAGGCGACGTGCCCGGCTGGCAGCAGCCACTGCAGATCATCGACCTCGATCCGCAGCAGGCCCTGGTGTGCGCCCAGCAGCTGGCCGCGGGCGTGCCGGTGGCGGGCCGTGCGTCGTGGGCGGTGCAGGCGCAGCTGGGCTGCCAGCAACGCCGGCCCGCTGCTGGCGTTGGCCAGTGCGGGGTCGAGCAACGCGGGGAATGTCTGATCTGCCATATCGTTTGGCAGTTATACGGCAGAACGGTCGCTGCGCGGTGTCGATACTGGAAGTCCCCTCAATGGAGCATCACCCATGCAGCCGCAGGCCATCCTTCCCGACCACCAGAACGAGGTGCAGGTAAACGGCCTCACCGTGCGCAAGGGCAGCGTCGGTGCCTTCCTCGCCAGCGTCCGTGACTGGCAGGATCCCGCCAGCAATGACGCCACCCGCGCCACCGCTGAGGCCGACCTGCGTGCGCTGCTGCCGGGCCTGCATGCGCTGGGCCTGTTCCAGGTGCTGGCTGCGCGCGATCCAGCACTGCAGCGCCTGATCGACAGCTACCCCTGAAACGAACACGGCCCGGACATGCCGGGCCGTGTGGTCATTGCGGGACGGAAACGACTTAATCCCCTCCGTCCCCTTTTCGTGGTCAGCCGCCGCCCGGGGCGAATACCAGGGTGCGGCGGGTGGTGACCGGCGCGCTGACCGGCTCGAAGCGCCAGCGCTTGACTGCGTTCATGGCTTCGCGATCGAAGACGCGCGACGGCGTTGCGCGCAGCACGCGGGCGTTGATCACCGAACCGTCAGTGCCGACGGTGATTTCCACCAGCACTTCGCCGGAGGT
Organism: Stenotrophomonas maltophilia; assembly: GCF_002799155.1. GTDB lineage: Bacteria > Pseudomonadota > Gammaproteobacteria > Xanthomonadales > Xanthomonadaceae > Stenotrophomonas > Stenotrophomonas maltophilia_R. The sequence continues at coordinate 3,742,704 of NZ_NERD01000002.1, read as the reverse complement.
GCCTGCACGCAGCGCCTCGGACGGATAACGCGGTGCCGGGGTGCTGACCGGGCGCAGGTTCGGCGCCGCAGCGGCCGCCGGAGCCGCCGCCTGGCGTGCGGCGCTGGCCTGCTGGGCGGCCGCCTGCTGCTGCTTCTGCTCGGCTTCGCGGCGGGCAGCGGCCTGGCGCTCGGCCTCCTGGCGCTCGTTGTCGCGGCGGGCAGCATCCTGCTGCGCAGCGATCTGCTTGGCCGCGTCGGCTTCCTTGGCGCGCTGCTCGGCCAGGCGCTGCTGTTCGGTCTGCTGCTTGCTGCGGTCCTCGGCGTCCTTCTTGGCTTTCTCGGCTTCGGCTTCGGTGCGCTTGGCAGCGTTCTGCACGCCCTTGGCCAGGCCGTCCTTCAGGCGCGGCAGGGCCGGCGCGGAGGCATCCACCTTCTCGATCAGCGCCACCAGGCGCTGCGCCTCGGTGTAGTCCTCGCGGCCCAGGTGCTGCTCGGCGGCGATCAGGGTGTACGGCAGCAGGTCGGTCAGCGCGCTCTTCACCGAGGCGTCGTCCGGGGTCTTGTCGCGCAGGGCGAGGTAGTACTCGATGGCGTTGTCGCCGGCCGGCGCGTACATGCGGTTCTCGCGCAGGGCCTGGCTGGCCGACTCACGCAGCTGCTCGGTGCCCATCGACTGCACCTTGGCGGCGACCACCGGTGCGGTCGGTGCGGCGGCGGCGGGTGCGGCGGCCGGGGCCGGTGCTGCGGATTCTTCCTTGCCCGAGCAGGCGGCCAGCGCCAGTGCCAAAGCAACCGGCAGCCACCGGCGCGCGGCGGTGATCGTTGAGACGTGCGACATCCTGCTCCCCTCTAGAAGACGACGTGACGTAAATCATTGATATGCATGGCCGGGACCTGCGGTCCGGGCGCGGCAGGGTGACGTTTCCCGACGCCACCGCCGGCAACGGCGAGGGTGCAATCTAGCATCCCGGCCACCGCCGCGTACAAGGGGCGGTGGCCGGAAGGGGCAACGGCCACCGCCGTTGCCGGCGACGACCTCAGTGGTCGTGCGACTTGCTGTGGCTGTTGGACATCAGCTTGTCGGTCCAGGCGATGCCGATTGCCGACAGGATGAACACGCAGTGGATGATGGTCTGCCACAGCACGCCGTCCGGGGTCAGCATCGAGCAGCGGGCGACACCGATGTTGGCGGCAGCCACGCTCATCTGTTCCGGCGTGCACAGCGGGATGCCATTCAGTGCGCCACTGGCGATGAAGGTCTTCAGCAGGTGGATCGAGGAGATGCCGATGATCGCCATCGCCAGCTTCACCTTCAGCACGCTGGCGTTGACGTGGCTCAGCCACTCCGGCTGGTCCGGGTGGCCTTCCAGGCGCAGGCGCGAGACGAAGGTCTCGTAGCCGCCGACGATCACCATCACCAGCAGGTTGGAGATCATCACCACGTCGATCAGGCCCAGCACGATCAGCATGATCTGCTGTTCGCCCATCGAGACCGAGTGCGAGATCAGGTGCCACAGTTCCTTGCCGAACAGGAACACGTAGACGCACTGCGCCACGATCAGGCCCAGGTACAGCGGCAGCTGCAGCCAGCGCGAGGCGAAGATCAGCGTGGACAGCGGGGAGAGCGGCGGGCGGTTTGCACTCATGCGGGGGATGCTGCGTTTCGGGGGAGAGGCGAGGTTACCGGCCCGACATGACGGTGCCAACCCAACTCTCGCACTAGACTTCAGGTTCCTTTCCGCACCCCGAGCCGACGCCATGATCGACCTGTATTACTGGCCCACCCCGAACGGCCACAAAGTGACCCTGCTGTTGGAGGAAACCGGCCTGGAGTACCGCATCCACCCGGTCAACATCGGCTCGGGCGACCAGTTCAAGCCGGAATTCCTGGCCATTTCGCCCAACAACAAGATGCCGGCCATCGTCGACCAGGCCCCGGCCGATGGCGGTGCCCCGCAGAGCGTGTTCGAGTCCGGCGCGATCCTGTTGTACCTGGCCGAGAAGACCGGCCAGTTCCTGCCCAGCGACCCGCGCGGCCGGGTCACCACCCTGGAGTGGCTGTTCTGGCAGATGGCGGGCCTGGGCCCGATGAGCGGCCAGATGGGGCATTTCAATGTGTATGCGCCGGAGAAGATCCCGTACGCGATCGAGCGCTATGACAACGAAGTGCGCCGCCTGCACCGGGTGATGGACAAGCGCCTGGCCCAGCACGCCTTCCTGGCCGGCGACGAGTACACCATCGCCGACATGGCCAGCTACCCGTGGATCGGCGCCTACGACACGCTGCCGGTGGATTTCGCCGCGTTCCCGAACCTCAAGCGCTGGCACGATGCCATCGCCGCACGCCCGGCCACCCAGCGCGCCTATGCCCTGCGCCAGCAGGTGAACCCCAACGCCGGCAAGCCGCTCAGCGACGAAGAGCGCAAGCACCTGTTCGGCCAGCGCTGACCCAGTACGGTGGGTGCCGACCATGGGGCGGCACTCGTCGGCACTCCTTGCCGGCACTCCTTATGGGCGGAAGGTCATGCTGCCTTCCCGCACGGGCTTGGTTAGGATGGGGGACGACCGCCCGGCGCCCGCCGCGGGGCGGACCTGCCGTTTGCCGGGATCCTCCATGCGCCACCTGTTCGCTTCGCTCGCCCTCATGCTCGCCACCAGTACCGCCGCCCACGCTGAAAAGCTGACCCTGGAAGCCATCACCGGCCCGCTGCCGTTGTCCGGCCCGACCCTGATGAAGCCGAAGGTGGCGCCGGACGGCTCGCAGGTCAGTTTCCTGCGCGGCAAGGACAGCGACCGCAACCAGCTGGACCTGTGGACCTACGACATCGGCAGCGGCCAGACCCGCCTGCTGGTCGATTCCAAGGTGGTGCTGCCCGGCACCGAGACCCTCAGCGACGAGGAAAAGGCCCGCCGCGAGCGCCAGCGCATCGCCGCGATGACCGGCATCGTCGATTACCAGTGGTCGCCGGACGCGCAGCGCCTGCTGTTCCCGTTGGGCGGCGAACTCTACCTGTACGACCTCAAGCAGCAGGGTGCAGCGGCCGTGCGCCAGCTGACCCACGGTGAAGGCTTCGCCACCGACGCCAAGCTGTCGCCCAAGGGCGGCTTCGTCAGCTTCATCCGCGGCCGCAACCTGTGGGTGATCGACCTGGCCAGTGGCAAGCAGCTGCAGCTGACCCGCGACGGCAGCACCACCATCGGCAACGGCGTGGCCGAGTTCGTCGCCGATGAAGAGATGGACCGCCACACCGGTTACTGGTGGGCGCCGGATGATTCGGCCATCGCCTTCGCGCGCATCGACGAGGCACCGGTGCCGGTGCAGAAGCGCTACGAGGTCTACGCCGACCGCACCGATGTGATCGAGCAGCGTTACCCGGCCGCCGGCGACGCCAACGTACGCGTGCAGCTGGGCGTGATTGCACCGGCCGCCGATGCACAGCCGCGCTGGGTCGACCTGGGCAAGGAGCAGGACATCTACCTGGCCCGCGTCGATTGGCGCGATGCGCAGCACCTGAGTTTCCAGCGCCAGTCGCGCGACCAGAGGCAGCTGGACCTGGTGGAAGTGGCACTCGATTCCAACCGCCAGCGCGTACTCGCCCACGAGACCAGCCCGACCTGGGTACCGCTGCACAACAGCCTGCGCTTCCTTGAAGACGGCAGCGTGCTGTGGTCGTCCGAGCGCACCGGCTTCCAGCACCTGTACCGCATCGACAGCAAGGGCAAGGCCACCGCGCTGACCCATGGCAACTGGCCGGTGGACGAGCTGCTGGCGGTCGATGAAAAGGCCGGCAAGGCCTACTTCCGTGCCGGCATCGAGAGCTCGCGCGAAAGCCAGATCTACGCGGTGTCGCTGCAGGGCGGTGAGCCGCAGCGCCTGTCCAAGGCACCGGGCATGCACAGTGCCACGTTCGCCCGCAATGCCAGCGTCTACGTCGACAGCTGGTCCAACAGCACCACGCCGCCGCAGATCGAACTGTTCCGCGCCAGTGGCGAGAAGATCGCCACGCTGGTCGAGAACGACCTGGCCGATCCCAAGCACCCGTATGCGCGCTATCGCGATGCACAGCGCCCGGTCGAGTTCGGCACGTTGATGGCTGCCGATGGCAAGACCCCGCTGAACTACAGCCTGATCAAGCCGGCCGGCTTCGATCCGTCCAAGCGCTATCCGGTAGCCGTGTACGTCTACGGCGGCCCAGCCAGCCAGACCGTCACCGACAGCTGGCCCGGTCGTGGCGACCATCTGTTCAACCAGTACCTGGCCCAGCGGGGCTACGTGGTGTTTTCGCTGGACAACCGCGGCACCCCGCGCCGTGGCCGCGACTTCGGTGGCGCGCTGTATGGCAGGCAGGGCACGGTGGAAGTGACCGACCAGCTGCGTGGCGTGACCTGGCTGAAGCAGCAGCCGTGGGTGGACCCGGCGCGCATCGGCGTGCAGGGCTGGTCCAACGGCGGCTACATGACCCTGATGCTGCTGGCCAAGGCGTCGAACCAGTACGCCTGCGGCGTGGCCGGCGCACCGGTCACCGACTGGGGCCTGTACGACAGCCATTACACCGAGCGCTATATGGATCTGCCGGCGCGCAATGAAGCGGGTTACCGCGAAGCGCGCGTGCTGACCCACATCGACGGCCTGCGTTCGCCGCTGCTGCTGATCCACGGCATGGCCGACGACAATGTGCTGTTCACCAACTCGACCAGCCTGATGAGCGCGCTGCAGAAGCGTGCGCAGCCGTTCGAACTGATGACCTACCCGGGCGCCAAGCATGGCCTGTCCGGCGCCGATGCCCTGCATCGCTACCGCGTGGCCGAAGCCTTCCTGGGGCGCTGCCTGAAGCCCTGATGCACGAACGGGAAGGAGCCCGCCGATGACCCTGCCACCGCCGATTCCCACCCATGGCCCCAAGCCCGCCGGCTGGTGGTGCCGCCACTGGCGCTGGGCGATGCCGCTGACCGTGCTGCTGGTGCTGGCCGGCGCCGGTGGCACAGTGGCCTGGAGCGTGCTGCGCTGGAGCGAGGCGGCACGCGAAAGCCCGCCGATGCGTGAAGCGTTGCGCCGCGCTGGCTGCAGCATCGAACTGGTGGAAGCCTTCGGCGAGCCGCTGCATATTGAATCGATGCCACTGGGCAGCATGCAGACCGCGATCAACGGCCAGCGCGATGTTGGCCTGACCGTGGCCCTGGAAGGACCACGCGCGCAGGGCCGGCTGTTCGTGAAGGGTACCCGCAGTGACGACGTGTGGGACTACCCGGTGATGTACGTGCTGGGCGAGAACAAGCAGACGTTCGACCTGACCGCACTGGATGACGTTGAAGCCGCGCAGGAATGCGAACTGCAGGCCTGCCGCGAGCGCGGCGAATGCCCACTCACCGCCGCGTTGTGACCGCACGATCGCCGAGACCGAGGCTGTCGTGATCCGCCACAGTTGAATTCACTTGCCGATCGGGCCTCGGCTGAGCTCGGCATGTCAGGTGTGAGGCCAAACAGTTCCGACACCACACGACGCTGATGAACCGGTTCGCGAGTGGCGAAGCCTTCAATCCTCACTCCTTCGATAGCGTGGATTGATAGTGCGAACGACGTTCCGGATTGCTGGCACAGGTCCCCTCCAATGATTGAGCCCAGCGCAGTTCTTACTGCAACGATTCACTTCATCCTCGAAGGAGCGTGCAATGCGAACGTATGCGGTGTCCACGATCCTTCCGAACCCCTATTCGATAGCGCCCAGAATGTGATCTACCGGCCTGCGGGTGACGAAGGCGCACAACGAGAGGCGCGCTCGATCCCTGGTATGCAGTGGGTGGGCAGGGGTGAAGGCCGTTTCGCTGGATGTTGAAGGGAAGCCTGGGCCGCCCCCGTACGTGCGAATCTGGTCGGACGCTTCAGGAACACATGCGAGATTCAGCCATGGGTTCTGGCATTACACGCTGGACGGCGATCGACTGGTAAAGCGTGATGTGCGCCGCGCTCTACGAATTGCCGGGGCTATTTGTTATCGGTCAAGCCCTATGTTTTTGGGCTATCGAAATTGCTCTGTCAATCATTTCGGAAGTTATGTATGGAACAAAGCCAAGACGATCACCCAGCTCAAAATTTCTCCGGTACGATTCAAGGCTATCCACCTCCCCGGCAATCGCCAATGCCGCTAAGTGGCGAAGTGGCATAGCGCCTTTAGCATCTGTTGGCAGATTTCTATATGCAGCTAGTCCATCTTCAAGGCTTTGAGCATGCGCCCAGGAGATCGCTTTCTCTGACAATCTGGACACATCATTAGCTGAGAGCTCGACCAACTTCTCAGGGAGTTCATTGCTCACAATTACAGGGACGTAATCTCTCCCTTCACCCAGGATTAGTCCAACTGCTGTTGAAAATTCCTCTGATGAGATTGAAGGCGTAAGTGAAACACGAAAATGATCCGACCTTTTACCTACGTAAGGAATAACCTGAACTTGGCAATGACCAATATTCGCTATGCAGAAATAGTCTCCCACCTCATCCCTCGCGCAGACCCAGCCTTGCTCCTTCAGGGCTGAAACCACATCTTTTTCGTTCATCACTTGGCACCTGGAAAATTCATGGCTTCAATTGGAATGCCATTTGGATAACCTTGTGCTCTAAACAGTATCCCGTGCATCAGGCCGGAATCGTCTGCAAATTTCCATCTGGGAATTGAACTGCCACCTCGAATTTGTGGAAGAATTTCAGGTTGTCGAATGCTCAAGTCTGCTCCTCCCGTTCTAACTTCAATCATTCTCAGCTTTTAATTCAACGCGGAAGACGCGCCTGGCTGGCGTACCGTCATGGCCTTGGAGTGCGGCGACCGGACCTGCCCGCGATTGAACAGCTGGTCATCTCCGCTCTTCCAGCATGAGGGCGTGCCAACGGGCTCCGCTGATCTTCACGACAATGCAAGGGTCCTGCGCGAAATGAAGGGCATCGTAGCCAGCTTCTATCCGGATCCGCCATTGCATGATCGCGGTGTCCCCAATGCGGTCGCCGTGACCTCCAGCCGATTGTCGCCATGGCCGTGAGCGCGTAGGGTGCGGGCAACCCTTTGCTGGAGTGTCCCATGAAGCCGATTGCGCTCGCTGTTGCCCTGGCCCTGACTGCTGCCCCGTTGCTGTCCGCACCGCCGGCGCTGGCTGCACCCGCCGCCAAGGCCGCTACCCCGGCCAGCCCGGCCTGGGTGGCCCGCAGCAACGCACTGGCGCAGATCCTGCTCGATGCGCAGGGCCCGTTCCAGCCGGAAGAAACCGGCTTCTTCGGCGTGCCCGGCTACGATGACAAGGTGGCTGACCTCGGCCCGGACAACGGCAAGCGCTACCGGGCCGCGATGGCCAAGGCACGCGACGAACTGAAGGCGAAGCTGGCCGCCGAGCAGGATCCCAATGTCCGCCAGGACCTGGAGATCATGATCCACGCGGCCAACCAGAACATCGAAGGCAGCGAGCTCAACGAGAAGTACCTGCTGCCGTGGAGCGATGCGCCGCAGACGGTGTTCAGCGGCCTCAACCTGCTGCTGTCCGACCAGGTACCGGCCGAGCGCCGGGCCAAGGCGCTCGACCGCCTCAAGGCGTATGCCGGCCTGCAGCCGGGCGGCACCGCGTTCACCACGCTGGCCCGCCAGCGCTACGAGGAACGGCTGAAGGACAGCAGCCTGCTGCAGCCGACGAAGATCGAAGTGCAGCAGTCGTTGGACAACGTCGAGACCTACATCAGCGGCATCGAGTCGCTGCTGAAGAAGTACCAGATTGCCGGCGCCGACGAGGCGATGAAGGCCCTGGCCGGGCAGATGAAGGACTACGCTGCCTGGACTCGCAAGGAGGTGCTGCCGAAGGCGCGCACCGACGCACGCCTGCCGGCGCCGTTGTACGCCTACCAGCTCAAGCAGGTCGGCATCGACATCGACCCGAAGCTGCTGATGCAGCGCGCGCAGCTGGAATTCATGGAAACCCGTTCGGCGATGCAGCAGCTGGCACCACTGGTGGTGAAGGACAAGGGCCTGAAGGTGGCCGATCCGAGCGACCCGGTGGCGGTGATCCGCGCGCTGAAGGCCGACAAGATCGCCGACGATCATCTGGAAGGCCACTACCGCAAGGTGATCGATGCGATCGATCCGCTGATCCGCGAGCACGCCATCGTCGATGTGCCCAAGCGCGCCATGCAGATGCGCCTGGGTTCGGCCGCCGAGAGCGCGGCCAGCCCGGCACCGCATTTCCTGCCGGCGCCGCTGGTCAACAACACCGGGCAGCAGGGCACCTTCGTGCTGCCGCTGGGCAACCCGGCCGCGGGCCCGGGCGCGCAGTACGATGATTTCAACTTCGGCGCGGCGGCGTGGACGCTGAGCGCGCATGAAGGCCGCCCCGGCCACGAGCTGCAGTTCACCGCCATGGTCGAGCGTGGCGTCTCGCTGGCACGCACCATGTTCGCGTTCAATTCGGTGAACGTGGAAGGCTGGGCGTTGTATGCCGAAGCCGAGATGGTGCCGTACGAGCCGCTGGATGGGCAGATGATCGCCCTGCAGTTCCGCCTGCTGCGGGCCGCGCGCGCGATGCTCGACCCGATGCTCAACCTCGGCCTGACCGACCGTGCCAACGGCGAGCGCGTACTGATGGAGCAGGTCGGCCTGTCCAAGGCGATGGCCACCCAGGAACTGGACCGCTACATGGTGCGCATGCCGGGCCAGGCGGGCAGCTACTTCTATGGCTACACCCGCATCCTGGAACTGCGCATGCAGACCGAGCTGGCACTGGGTGCGAAGTTTGACCGCCTGGCGTTCAACAACTTCCTGCTCGACCAGGGCCTGCTGCCGCCGGACCAGCTGGCCGATGCGGTGAACAAGGTGTTCGTGCCGAAGTACAAGTAACCGAAGCGCTGGGGTCGGATCCCTTTCCGTAGGGAAGGGCTCTGACCGCGTGCGTCACCGGGAATGCCCATCCACGCATGGCGTGGATCTACCGCATCACCGTCAACGCTGCGGCTGCGGCGTGATCACCTGCGTCGGCAGCCGTGCCGGCGGTGCCGGGTTCGGTACCCAGATCGCGACGCCGGCGGCGCGCTTCTGCGTGGTCGGAATACCGATGCCGACCCCTCCGCCGACATGCGAGCCGAACGTGCCGGCACCCACCGACATGCCCACCGGCGAGCCGCTGCTGCCCACGCCCATCAGCACCACGCCATTGGCGCCCAGCGCTGCGGCCTCGCGCTTCAGGCGCGCCACCGCCGCGTCGGTCTGGCCCTGCGTGCCGAAGCCTACGGCAGACGCCGATTCCAGCTGGGCGATTTCCTGGGAGCCGGCCGGCGGCGTCGAATAGATCTGTACCAGTGCCGGATCGATCGGCGCGCGGGCGCGCCCCAGCATGACCTTGGAGGTGCTGGCACAACCGGCGGCGACCAGCAGGATGGCCGCCAGCGCGGCCCAACGGATGTTCATGGCACGACCCCTGTAGGACTGGTTGCGATCATCGACGGGCTACTCTGAATCGGCGCCAACACCCGGGCCAGAGCGCGCACGGCAGGACGCTAGCACGGTGCCGGTGACAGCCCCGCCAACGGTAGTAGGCGGCGACCGTGGGAACGACTATGGTGGACAGACAGGAACCAACTGCGGGAGAGCGGAATGGGTGTGATCAGTCTGTTGTGGGGCGTACTGGCGCTCTTGTGGATGATCCTGGCGCTGATTCCGCTGCTGGGCTGGGGCAACTGGTTCCTGATCCCGTTCGCCGCCGTGGGCGCGGTGATCGCCGCGCTGGGCATCCTGTTCACCCACCCGACCAAGCGCGGCCGGGCCTGGGCTGGGCTGGTGCTGAACGGCATCGTGGTGGTGGTCGGCATCCTGCGCCTGGGCCTGGGTGGCGGCGTGATCTGAGCCGCGTCGCCGGGTGCGACAGGGCGTCGCAGGTACACGGCCGCGGGCCGGGCAGGGGCGTACAATGAACGGCTGCGCGAGCCCCCCGCGTGCCTGTGAATCCGCGCCCGGCGCGGCTGCCCCATGATCATCCGACCCCGTCCCCACGGCTGGCAACTGCTGTACATCCTGCGCGGCTCGATCGTCAAAGCGATCGCACCGAAGGTGCTGGCCATCCTGATCCTGTCCATCGCGGTGGCCGCGGTGGTGGAACTGGCGCCACCGACCGGCATCGAACGCGTTTCCGTCACGCCGTTCACCCTGCTTGGCCTGGTCCTGTCGATCTTCCTCAGCTTTCGCAACAGCGCCTGCCATGACCGCTGGTGGGAAGGCCGCAAGCTGTGGGGCCAGCTGGTCTATGAATCGCGTTCGCTGGCGCGCCAGGTCAACCTGCTGCTGGCCGATGACGCCGGTCGCCGTCGCCGCATCGCCTACCTCACTACTGCCTTCGCCCATGCGCTGGCCGCGCGCCTGCGCGGTCGCATCGTGGCCCTGGCCGCGTTGCCGTGGATGGACAAGCCGCAGCGCGAGCAGCTGGGCCAGCGCGAGAACGTGCCTGATGCAGTGCTGTCGATGATCGCCGCCGAGCTGGCCCAGGCCCTGCGCGCCGGTGAACTCGATCCGATCCTCTACACCCAGCTGGAGGAGCGCCTGCACGCGATGTCGTCGATCCAGGCCGGCTGCGAGCGCATCCTCACCACGCCGCTGCCGTTCGCCTACACCCTGCTGCTGCACCGCTGCGCATGGATGTTCTGCGTGCTGCTGCCGTTCGGCCTGGCCAGCTCGCTGGGCTGGGGCACGCCGGTGCTGTCGGCGGTGCTGGCCTACGCCTTCTTCGGCCTGGACCAGCTGGGCGAAGAAATGGAAGACCCGTTCGGCCTGGAGCCGAACGACCTGCCGCTGGACGCGCTGGTACGCACGATCGAGATCGACCAGCTCGACGCGCTCGGCGAACGCCCGTTGCCCGAACCCCTGCTGCCGCAGGGCTACCTGTTGCAATAGCCACTCCTCGGAGCCTGCCATGTCCCACCCGCTTTATCGCCCGCGCCGCATGCGCCATGACGAGTTCTCGCGCCGCCTGATGCGTGAGAACACGCTGACCACCGACGACCTGATCTACCCGGTGTTCGTGCACGAATTGGCCGGCCGCACCGCGGTGCCGTCGATGCCGGGCGTGGAGCGGTTGTCGATCGAAGAGCTGCTGAAGGTGGCCGAAGAGGCGCTGGAGCTGGGCATTCCGGTGATCGACCTGTTCCCGGTGATCGATCCGTCGCTGAAATCGCTGGACGCGTCGGCGGCGTGGGCCGAGGACGGCCTGGCGCAGCGCGCGATCCGCGCGCTGAAGTCGCGCTTCCCGGAACTGGGGGTGATGACCGACGTGGCGCTGGACCCGTACACCACCCACGGCCAGGACGGCATCATCGACGACAAGGGTTACGTGCTCAACGACATCACCGTCGAAGCACTGGTCAAGCAGTCGGTATCGCACGCCGAAGCCGGCGTGGATATCGTCTCGCCGTCGGACATGATGGACGGTCGCATCGGCGCGATCCGCCGTGCGCTGGATGCCGACCACCACATCAACGTGCGCATCATGGCCTACTCGGCCAAGTACGCCTCGGCGTTCTACGGCCCGTTCCGCGATGCGGTGGGCAGCGCGGCCAGCCTCGGCAAGGCCGACAAGAAGACCTACCAGATGGACCCGGCCAATGGCGACGAGGCCCTGCGCGAGATCGCGCTGGACCTGGAAGAGGGCGCCGACATGGTGATGGTCAAGCCGGGCATGCCCTACCTGGACCTGGTGCGCCGGGTGAAGGAGAAATTCGGCGTGCCGACCTTCGCCTACCAGGTCAGTGGCGAGTACGCGATGATGAAGGCCGCCTTCGCCAACGGCTGGCTGGACGAACGCGCCTGCGTGATGGAGTCGCTGCTGGGCTTCAAGCGGGCCGGCGCCGACGGTGTGCTGACCTATTTCGCGCCGCAGGTGGCGCGATGGCTGCGCGAGCGCTGACAATAGCGCCACGATAGACGGAGGAATACGCGATGGGACCCGAACTGGGATGGGTGCAATGGTTGATCTGGGGCATCGGTACGCTGGTGTTCGGGGCCATCATCGTCGGTGTTTTCATCGTGGCCTGGCGGGCTGGCAAGCGCCCGCCGGAACAGCTCTCCGCCGCGCGTCACGTGGCCCGTGAACAGGCGCTGCCGGACAGCGTGCAGGCCGAGCTGGCCGCGTTGAACCAGCGCAAGGACAACGGCCAGCTGAGCGAGATGGAGTACGAGCAGTTGCGCGCCAAGGTGTTGTCGCGCTGACGGGGCAATGCCCGGGGTCGGATCCCTTTCCGCAGGAAAGGGCTCTGACCCCTTCGCGGGCACCATCCACGCATGGCGTGGATCTACCGCACGCACCCGGGCACCGCCGCCACCTTGGGCACCGCCAACCGGTACACATCCACGCCCCCGGCACGCGGTGCCTTCGCCGCACTGCTGGCGACCATCATCTCGCCGGGCTTGGCGTTGTCGATCACCGGCGCGCCGGTCCAGCCGCCAGCCTGGTTGAACGACAGCCCCAGCGGCTGCAGTGCCACGCCGCTCCATGCGCAGCCGCTGCTCCAGACCTGCGCGGTACTGCCGCTGCCACGGCTGAATACCACGGCGCCGTCATGGCCCAGCCAGTCACCGTCGGTCTCGTCGTCGGCGCTGTTCAACGCGCTCAGTGCGCTGGCCGGGCCGCGCAGGCCCTGCGCATCCAGCGTCGCCACGAACAGGTCCCAGCCGGCGCCACGGCCCTGCTGGCGGGCAAACAACAGCTGCTTGCCATCCGCGCTCAGGGCTGGCCCGCGCTCTTCCCGGCGCCCGCCGTCACCGGCCAGCGGCTGCGCCGGGCCCGGCTGGCCGTCGGCGGCCAACGCGGCACGGTACAGCGCCAGCTTGCCCTCGCCGCCGGCCGCGAACAGCAGCCAACGGCCGTCACGGCTGAAGTAGGGATCGCGGGCTTCACCGGCCACGCCTACCGGCAGCGCCTGCGCCTGCTGCCAGCGGCCGTCCACCACGCGCGCTTCCCACAGGCCCCATCCGGCCTCGCCGCGGCGGGCGAAGACGATGCGCCGGCCATCGGCACTGATCGTGGCGCGGCCCTCGTCGGCGCGGGTCGAGACCACGCCCATGCCTTCGATCCCGTACTCGTTCAACGCCATCGCCACGGGGGCAGAGAGTAGACTGGCGGCGAGCACCAGCAGGGGCGGGGTGATGCGCATCATCCGGTTCCGTGCACGAAAGAGCATCAGTCTAGCCAGCTTGAGGATTCCATGACCGACCGTTACGCCGTCTTCGGACACCCCGTTGCCCACTCGAAGTCGCCGCAGATCCATGCGACGTTCGGTCGCCAGGAAGGCATCGCCATTGACTACCGCGCGATCGACCTGGCCCCCGATGCGTTCCTGGCCGGCCTGGAGGCCTTCGCCGCCGAGGGCGGTGTCGGTGCCAACGTCACCCTGCCGCACAAGGAAGCCGCGTTCTCGGTGTGCACCACGTTGACCGCACGGGCGCGCCGCGCCGGCTCGGTCAACACGCTGCTGCGCAAGGGCGACCGCTGGCACGGCGACACCACCGATGGCATCGGCCTGGTGCGCGACCTGACCGATCGCCACGGCCTGGACCTGCGCGGCCGCCGCGTGCTGATGATCGGTGCCGGTGGCTCGGCGCGCAGCGTCGCCCCGGCGCTGCTCGATGCAGGCATCACCGAACTGGTGGTGGTCAACCGCACGCCGGAGCGCGCCGACGAACTGATCGACGCGATGGGCGAACCGGGCCGTGCGATCAGCCGCTACTGGGAGGACCTGCGCGACCTCGGCGACTTCGAACTGATCGTCAACGCCACTTCGGCCGGCCGCGACCGCGACGTCGAGTTCAAACTGCCGCTGTCGCTGGTCAATTCGATGACCACCGCCGTCGACCTGAACTACGGCGAGGCCGCCATCGCCTTCCTGGCCTGGGCGCGCGCGGCGAACTGCCGCAATACCGTGGATGGCCTGGGCATGCTGGTCGAGCAGGCGGCCGAGAGCTTCCTGCAGTGGCACGGCGTGCGCCCGCAGACCGGCGAGGTCTACCAGTCGCTGCGGCAGGGCTCGGCCGTGCTGGCCGGCGAGGACTGATCGATGGACAGCACAACGTTGATGGTGACCGTGCTGAGCATGGTCGGCGTGCGCCTGCCGGTGCTGATCGCGCTGTGCGTCGGCCTGGTCTGGGTGGTCGGTGCGCCGCGCGATGCCACCCGCACCGGCGCGCTGGTCGGCCTGCTGTTGCTGCTGCTGTCCAGCCTGGGGGGCCTGGCGGCGGGCATGCTGCCGATGTGGCTGGTCAGCAGTGGCAACTTCAGCGCCATCTCGGGCATGAGCGCCATCTTCGGCGTGGTGCACTTCGCGCTGGCGATGGTCGAGGCCATCGGCGTGGTGCTGCTGGTGTGGGCGCTGGTGCGCCTGCTGCGGCTGCGCGGCAACGCGGTGCAGTGACAGCCCGGTGACGGCCCTGGGTCGTCGCCAGTAGCGTCCGGCGTGTTCATCCAGCCGCCGGGCGTCGTCGCTGGCCCGTTCAGGGTGCCAGCGACAGTGAACGCGGCCGGCCATGCGACAATGACCGGCCTGATCCAGCCACGGTAGTTCCCGGCGTGACCGAAACCGTCGCCGCTCCGCGCACGCTCGATGACGCCTTGAAGGACGCGATCCGCAAGGCGTACACGACGCTGCAGGCCAATACTCCCGGCTTCTCCACCCGCCGCTCGCAGAGCCAGATGATCGGTGTGGTGTCGCGTGCGCTGTCGAAAAGTGGCGGCGTCGGCGTGGTCGAGGCGCCCACCGGCGTCGGCAAGAGCCTGGGCTACCTCACCGCAGGTGTACCGATCGCGCTGGCCAGCAAGAAGAAGCTGGTGATCAGCACCGGCACCGTAGCGCTGCAGTCGCAGCTGGTCGAGCGTGACATCCCGAATTTCCTCAAGGCCACCGGCCTGGAAGCGACCGTGGCGCTGGCCAAGGGCCGTACCCGCTACCTGTGCACGCGCAATGCTGCCGAGGCGCAGGGCGAGGGTTCGCAGGGCGGCATGTTCGAGGATGACGCACCCCTGTTCGACCGGCCGCTGGCGCCGATCGAGATGGACATCGCCAAGCGCCTGACCGACGCCTTCACCGGCGGCACCTGGGATGGCGACATCGACAACGCGCCGGAGACCATCAGCCCCGGCCTGCGCAGCCGCATCACCACGCCGGCTTCGGGTTGTGCCGGGCGCCGCTGCGCCTATTCGGCGCAGTGCGCGGTGCTGCGTTCGCGCAACACGGTGCGCGATGCGCAGATCGTGGTCACCAACCACGCGCTACTGCTGTCGGCGCTGTCGATCGGTGACAGCGACAACGGCCAGCCGTTGATCGCGCCGCCGTCGGACATGCTGTTGGTGCTGGACGAAGGCCATCACATCGGCAGCGTGGCGATCGACCAGGGTGCAGCCAGCCTGGCGCTGGACGAGATGGCCAAACGCACCGGCCTCCTGCAGATCCTGATCGCCGGTGCCTATCGCGCGGTCGACAAGGACCGTCTCGGCAACCTGCTGCCGAACGAAGCGATCGAGGTCGCCAGCAACGTCGCCAAGCAGCTGCGCGCGTTCCGCGATCACATCGAGCGGGTGTGGATGCCGGCACCGGCGGACGAAGAGCCGATGTGGCGCGCGGCCAACGGGCGCCTGCCCGAGGCCTGGCGCGAGCCGATCGAGGCCCTGGCCGACGATACCCGCAGCCTCTACAACTGGGCGCATGCCGCCACCGCGCAGGTGGCCAAGGGCAAGCCGGACGATGCCGCGCGCGAGCGCCTGCAGCGCAACCTGGGCATGGCGCTGGAAATGATCGAGCAGCAGTACAACCTGTGGCAGGCGTGGCGCCGCGAGGACAAGGATGGCGCGCCGCCGATGGCGCGCTGGGTCACCGCCACCCGCGACGGCGACCTGGTGCTGCACGGCTCGCCGGTGTCGGCCGCGCACGTGCTGCGCAGGCTGCTGTGGGATGAAGTGGACTCGGTGGTGATGACCTCGGCGACGTTGACCGGCGGTGGCGACTTCCAGTCGCTGGCGATCGACAACGGCATTCCGGAAGAGGCAGAGATGGTCTCGCTGTCGTCGCCGTTCGACCTGCCCAACCAGGCCGAGCTGGTCGTGCCGAAGTTCCCGGTCACGCCGGACGACCGCGAAGGCCACCCGCGCGAAGTGGCGCGCTACCTCGACACCGAGCTGGACTGGGCCAAGGGCTCGATGGTGCTGTTCACCTCGCGCTGGAAGATGGAGAAGGTGGCCGGGCTGATGTCGGCCGCGCGGCGCAAGCAGGTGCTGGTGCAGGGCGAGATGTCCAAGACCCGCCTGATCGACGAGCATCTGCGGCGCGTGGCGGCAGGCGAGGGCTCGGTGCTGTTCGGGCTGAACTCGTTCGGCGAAGGGCTCGACCTGCCGGGCGAAGCCTGCACTACGGTGGTGATCACCCAGGTGCCGTTCGCGGTGCCGACCGACCCGCAGACCGCCACGCTCAGCGAGTGGTTCGAGGGGCGCGGGTTGAATGCCTTCAACCTGATCGCCATTCCGCATGCGCTGCGCACGCTGACCCAGTTCGCCGGCCGCCTGATCCGCACCTCCACCGACACCGGCCGGGTGGTCATTCTTGATTCGCGGCTGCTGACCCGCCGCTACGGCAAGCGCATCATCGACGCGCTGCCGCCGTTCAAGCGCGTGATCGGCTGACACGGGGTCGGATCCCTTCCGAAGGAAAGGCTCTGACCCCACCACGCACTCTGTCGCTCAGCCGCCCTGCGGATTCCGGCAGGCCTGGTTGCCCATCGCAGTGTGGTAATCGCGATCAAAGCAGCGCAGGAAGCCATCGAGCACGTCCAGGTTGGGCGGCCATGGCACATCCACCTTCTGCCCGCCGGCGGTGGTGAAGTGATAGCGCCCATCCTTCAGCGCCCCGGCGATCTGCTCCGGCGTGGGAATCGCAATCAGGGCTGCACGCGCCCTTTCCAGCGCTGCACGGTCGCGCTGCAGGAAGGCGATGGTGCCGTCCACGTAGGCGTTCCAGTAGCCGGGATCGGTGTCCTTGGGCTTGTAGGTGCGCTGCATCAGCGCAATCGCCTGCGGGTACTGTCCGGCCTCGGCACGCATCTGGCCTGCATGCCAGAGGATGATGGTCCTGCCTGCGGCCTTGGGCTGCGCGGCGTACGCAGTCAGCAGGTCCGCCGCCTCGCGGTGGCAGCCGCGGTCGGCCAGCGGGCGCCAGCCGCCCTGCAGATCCTGGTCGAATGCCTCCGGTTCCATGGCCAGCATCGCATCGCGGTCGTATCGGCAGTCCGGTGCCTTCGGCGGCTCGGCGCCCATGCCCAGAGCAGCGGCCAGGGCAAGCGAAAGCAGATTCATCACAACCTCCGTGTCGGTGTTTCGTCCTACCTTACTGCTGATGGCGCGGATCGGGGTCAGAGCCCATGCTGCGAAAGGGGTCCGACCCCACGGCCCCTCAATCGCCCAGCAGCGCAGTGTTACGCACGGCACCCTTGTCGGCGCTGGTGGCAAGCAGCGCGTAGGCCTTCAGCGCGCTGGTGACCTTGCGCGGGCGCGCTTCACGCGGCTTCCAGCCACGCGCGTCGGCATCGGCGCGGCGCTGGGCCAGGGTGGCGTCGTCCACCAGCAGGTCGATGCGGCGCGCAGGGATGTCGATGCGGATGCGGTCGCCATCCTCCACCAGGCCGATCGTTCCGCCGCTGGCCGCCTCCGGCGAGACATGGCCGATCGACAGGCCCGAGGTGCCGCCGGAAAAGCGACCGTCGGTCAGCAGCGCGCACTGCTTGCCCAGCCCCTTCGATTTCAGGTAGCTGGTGGGGTAGAGCATTTCCTGCATGCCCGGGCCGCCCTTCGGGCCTTCGTAGCGGATCACCACCACCTCGCCCGGCTGCACTTCGTCGGCGAGGATGCCGGCAACGGCGGCGTCCTGGCTCTCGTAGACGCGCGCGGGGCCTTCGAACACGTGGATCGACTCGTCCACGCCGGCGGTCTTCACCACGCAGCCATCGACGGCCAGGTTGCCGCGCAGCACGGCGAGGCCGCCTTCCAGTGAGTACGCGTGCTGCAGCGAACGGATGCAGCCTTCGGCGCGGTCCACGTCCAGGGTCGGCCAGCGCGTGGCCTGGCTGAAGGCCTCCTGGGTGGGGATGCCGGCCGGGCCGGCCTTGAAGAAGGTATGCAGGGTGTCGTTGTCACTACGCACCACGTCCCAGCGTTCCAGCGCGTCGGCCAGGCTGGCGCTGTGCACGGTCGGCACCGTGGTATCGAGCAGGCCCGCGCGGTCCAGCTCACCGAGGATGCCGAACACGCCGCCGGCGCGGTGCACGTCTTCGATGTGGTACTTGGGCGTGTTCGGTGCCACCTTGCACAGCTGCGGGACGCGCCGCGACAGTGCATCGATGTGGGTCAGGTCGAAGTCGACCTCCGCTTCCTGCGCGGCGGCCAGCAGGTGCAGGATGGTGTTGGTGGAACCGCCCATGGCGATGTCCAGGGTCATCGCATTGGCGAAGGCGGCCTGGGTGGCGATGCCGCGCGGCAGCGCGCTCGGGTCTTCGCTGCCATACCAGCGGTGGCAGAGTTCCACGATCAGGCGCCCGGCGCGGCGGAACAGCGCTTCGCGGTCGGCGTGGGTGGCCAGCGTGGTGCCGTTGCCGGGCAGCGACAGGCCCAGCGCTTCGGTCAGGCAGTTCATCGAGTTGGCGGTGAACATGCCCGAGCAGGAACCGCAGGTAGGGCAGGCGCTGCGCTCGAACGCCGCGACCTTTTCGTCGGAAGCGCTGTCATCGGCGGCCACCACCATCGCGTCGACCAGGTCCAGCTTGTGCTCGGACAGCCTGGTCTTGCCCGCTTCCATCGGCCCGCCGGAGACGAACACCACCGGGATGTTGAGGCGCAGCGCGGCCATCAGCATGCCGGGGGTGATCTTGTCGCAGTTGCTGATGCACACCAGCGCGTCGGCGCAGTGCGCATTGACCATGTATTCCACGGCGTCGGCGATGATCTCGCGGCTGGGCAGTGAATAGAGCATGCCGTCGTGGCCCATCGCGATGCCGTCGTCCACGGCGATGGTGTTGAATTCCTTGGCGACGCCGCCGACCTGTTCGATCTCGCGCGCGACCAGCTGGCCGAGGTCCTTCAGGTGCACGTGGCCGGGCACGAACTGGGTGAAGGAGTTGGCGATGGCGATGATCGGCTTGTGGAAGTCGCCGTCCTTCATGCCGGTGGCGCGCCACAGCGCGCGGGCGCCGGCCATGTTGCGGCCGGCGGTGGAGGTGCGGGAACGGTATTCGGGCATGGCTGGCGGAACGGGCGGGCCGTACGACGTGGGGGTCGGCTGATCATGGCCAATTTTTTCGGTTGCTGCTGCAACCACCTTCACCGCTTGCAGCGGCTTGGTGGTCCGCGCATTTCCCCTTATCCCCGCGCCTTCGGCGCGCCCCCTTGAACAACAAGGGGGCTTCTTGCCGGAGACTTGGCTGCGCGCGCCGGCCATAGCGGGGCGCCGCGGGGTGTGTGCCAACCAAGGTTGGCACCTCCCTGAGCGGTGAGCCGCCCGGGGTCGGATCCCATCGCGGCGCGATGGGCTCTGACCCCAATGCCCGACGAAAATGAAAGTCCGTTCATCTTTGCCACTTTGCCGATTCCGGTTGATGGCCCGGATTTGGCATCATTGGGGCATTGATCCGTCGACAGGGCATGAGGCCATGAAACGTTCCCGCACCACCGCGCTGCTGCTGATGAGCGCCGCGCCGCTGCTGTTCACCGCCTGCCAGAAGGAGCCGGAGGTGAAGGTGCAGGAAGGCCTGTACACCTCGGTGGAGGCCTGCACCGAGGCCACCGGCGATCCGTCGGCGTGCCGCAACGCGTTCGCCGAAGCGCAGAAGCAGGCCGCCGATGCGGCGCCGAAGTACGCCAGCAAGGAAGCCTGCGAGAAGGACTACAAGCCGGAACAGTGCGTGCAGCAGCACACCTCGGCCGGTACTTCGTTCATCGGCCCGATGATGATGGGCTTCTTCATGTCGCAGATGCTGAGCAACCGCGGCGGCCTCGCTCCGCAGGCGCCGACGGCGTCGCCGGCTTACCAGGA
Source organism: Stenotrophomonas maltophilia (assembly GCF_002799155.1). GTDB lineage: Bacteria > Pseudomonadota > Gammaproteobacteria > Xanthomonadales > Xanthomonadaceae > Stenotrophomonas > Stenotrophomonas maltophilia_R. Next base: position 3,722,652 of record NZ_NERD01000002.1, on the reverse strand, counting down.
CAAGAGCGCCGGTTGGGCGCGTCCGGCTCCGGGCGGCAGTGGTGGCCTGAACACCGCCAGCGGCATCGGCGCCGGCAAGGCTGGCCTGGCCCCGGTCACCAGCGAGCCGAACCGTGCGGTCACCGCCAGCCGTGGTGGTTTCGGCAACACCAGCGCACGCCGCAGCACCAGCGGCAGCTACGGCGGCTGATCGACCCATGCAGCGCATCCGGATTGCCGAGCGTGCCCAGTGGCGGGCACGCGCGGAAGAGGCGGGTTTCCGCTTCCACACGATCGACGGCCAGCCGTACTGGGATGAAAGCGCGTACTACGCCTTTACCCTGCGCCAGATAGAGCAGGACATCGAAGACCCCAGCGCCGAGCTGCACCAGATGGCGCTGGACCTGGTCGGTGATGTCATCGCCAGCGAACGCTTGATGGACCAGCTGGCGATTCCGTCGCACTACCGCGACTGGATCGCTGAAAGTTGGCGCCAGCGCCAGCCGCACCTCTATGGCCGCCTGGACCTGGCCTACGACGGCACCGGCCCGGCCAAGCTGTACGAACTGAACTACGACACGCCGACCTCGCTGTTCGAGGCCAGCTTCTTCCAGTGGCAGTGGCTGGAGGACCAGCGCAACGCCGGTCGCCTGCCGCAGCATGCCGACCAGTTCAACGCGATCCACGAAGCGCTGGTCGAACGCTTCGGCGAACTGGCCACGCAGCTGCCGCCGCCGCTGTACTTCAGCGCCGTGGGCAGCTCGGAAGAAGATCGCGGCACCGTCGACTACCTGCGTGACTGTGCGTCGCAGGCCGGCCTGCATGGCCAGGCCATCGCCATCGAGGACATCGGCCTGTCCGAGGACGGCCGCTTCACCGCGCTGGACGATTCGGTGATCGGCACGCTGTTCAAGCTGTATCCGCTGGAAGACCTGATGGCCGAGGAATTCGGCCGCGCGTTGCCCGGCTCGGGCGTGCAGCTGCTGGAGCCGGCGTGGAAGGCGGTGCTGAGCAACAAGGGCATCCTGCCGCTGCTGTGGCAGCGCAACGTGGGCCATCCGAACCTGCTGGAGGCGCACTTCGATGACGGCAGCACGCTGGCATCGGGCTGGGTGCGCAAGCCGCTGTTCTCACGCGAAGGCGCCAACATCGAGATGCACCTGGCCGATGGCAGCACCCAGCGCAGCGACGGGCCCTATGACGGCCCGGCGATCATCCAGCGTGCGCATCCGCTCACCCGCTTCGAAGGCGGCTATCCGCTGATCGGCAGCTGGGTGGTGGGTGACCACGCCTGCGGCATCGGCATCCGCGAGGACGACAGCGCGATCACCCGCGACAGTGCGCGCTTCGTGCCGCACGCGATCGTTGATGAGGCGCCGACGCGGATCTACGTCTGATGGTGGTGCGGCGCCACCAGAGCCGACGCAGGTGACCGACGCCGGTCGTAGAACAACCGCCGTTGGTAGAAGCCGACCTTGGTCGGCGGTTTGGGTTTCGTGCCAACCAAGGTTGGCACCCCACCAGGGCGATCGTTGGTATCAGAGCAGCCCTTCGCGCTTCACCGCCAGGTAGCGTTCCACCAGCGCGCCGGGCAGGGCGTCGGCGGTCACGTCCAGCACCATCACCTTCTCGCTGCGCAGCGCCTCGTGCGCCTTCGCGCGCTGCTGCAGGTACAGCGCCGCGGCACCGGCCTGGGTGGCGTCCTCCAGCGTCTGCACCTCGCCCTCCAGTGCGCCGTCCAGCTCGCGTTCGCGCAGGCTGGCCACGCACACCAGGTGGCGCCGCTGCAGCAGGCGCACTGCCGCCAGCAGGTCTTCGATGTCCTCGTCGCGCACGTTGCTGACCAGCATCACCAGCGCGCGCCGGCGCTGGCGCAGCGATACTTCGGTGGCGGCGGCCAGGTAATCGGTGGCCACCGCGCGTGGCTGCAGGTCGTAGCTGGCGCGCAGCAGGTGCTCGACCGTACCCATGCCACGCTGCGGCGCCACCCACCGGCGTTCACCACCGGCGGCGAACAGGCCGGCGGCATCGCCCTGGCGCAGCGCCAGGTAGGCCACCACCAGCGAGGCGTTCAAGGCATGGTCGAAGTGCGAGAGCCCGCCTTCGCTGGCCAGCATCCGCCGGCCGCTGTCGAGCATCAGCAGCAGCTGCTGGTTCTTCTCGTCCTGGTATTCGCGCGAGATCAGCTTGCGCGCTCGCGCGGTGGCCTTCCAGTCGAGCTGGCGCAGGCTGTCGCCGATGCGGTACTCGCGCATCTGGTGGAAGTCGGTGCCTTCACCGCGGCGGCGCTTCACGTGCGCCCCCACCAACCGCGAGGCCTGGTCGGCACTGAACAACGCAAACCGGGTGAGCGGCACGAAGTTCGGATAGACCCGCACGTCCAGCGACGGCGGCAGCGTGCGTTGCTGCCACCACAGGCGCCACGGCGAGCGCATGCGCAGGTGCACGCCCTCGAAGCGGAAGTGCCCCCGCTGCAGCGGCTGCAGGTGGTAGTGCAGCGTTGAGGCGGTGCCGGCCTGCAGGCGCACGCGCTGCGGCAGCGATTCCAGCGGCCAGCCGCCGGGCACCAGGTCGAACACCTGCACCGTCATCGGTTGTTCGGCCTGCAGTCGCAGCGCTGCCTGACGGCGCACGCCCAGCGCCAGCGCCTCGGGCAGCTCGCGTTGCACTTGTGGCGAAGGACGCTGCGTCTGCCGCCACAGATCGAACAGCGCAGGCAGCGCGATGGCCACTGCCGCCAGCGCCCAGCTCCAGCGCGGCAGCAGGCCGCCCAGCACCAGGCCACCCAGGGCAGCCCAAGCCAGCAGCAGCGCCAGCAGCAGCGGAGCCGGCCTCATCGGCGCGGCGCTTCCACCTTGGCCAGCAGCGCGCCCAGCACATCGTCGGCGTCCTGGCCTTCGATCTGCAGTTCCGGTGCCAGCGCGATGCGGTGGCGCAGCGCGGGGCGCGCGATGTCGCGCACATCGTCCGGAGTGACGAAGTCACGGCCAGCCAGCACCGCCTGCGCGCGCGAGGCACGCACCAGCGCGATGCTGCCGCGCGGGCCGGCGCCGACCGCGATACCCGGCCACTGCCGGGTCGTCGCGACGATGCGTACCGCGTAGTCGATCACTTCGTCATCGACCGTGATCGCAGCGGTCGCGCGCTGCAGCTCCAGCAGTTCGCCAGCGCCCAACACGCGTGGCACCTGGCTCAGGTCGAAATCGCTGGCGGCGCGGCCACTGGTGATCGCGGTCACCATGCGCTTTTCGTCCTCCAGCTGCGGGTAGTCGATCAGCACCTTCAGCAGGAAGCGGTCCAGCTGCGCTTCCGGCAGCGGGTAGGTGCCTTCCTGCTCCAGCGGGTTCTGCGTGGCCAGTGCCATGAACGGCGGCGCCAGGGTGAAGGCCTTGCCTTCGATGGTCACCTGGCCTTCCTGCATCACTTCCAGCAGCGCCGACTGGGTCTTGGCCGGTGCACGGTTGATCTCGTCGGCCAGCAGCAGGTTGGTGAAGACCGGCCCGCGGCGGATCTTGAAGCTCTCGCTCTTCGGGTCGTACACCGCATGGCCACTGACGTCGCTGGGCATCAGGTCGGGGGTGAACTGTACGCGGCCATAATCCAGTTCCAGGGCCTGGGCCAGCGCACGCACCAGCAGGGTCTTGCCCAGACCGGGTACGCCCTCGATCAGCACGTGGCCACCGGCCAGCAGCGCCACCAGGATCTGGTCCAGTACATCGGCCTGGCCGATGAAGGCGTGGCCGACGGCATCGCGGATGGCATCGACGCGTTCGATCAGGCGGGCATTGGCGGCCGCCGGCAGCTCGGGGACTTCGGTCATAGCAGGGATCTCATCTGGAGCAGCAAGCGGATGCGCTCGCGCAGGGCGGAGGAATCGTGCGGCGGAGGAGGTGTGAGCGCGTTGGCGACGCGGCCTTGCGGCCACTTCAGCAGCTCGGCGATGGCCTGCTCGCGCGGTGCGCCATCGAGTGCGGCGGCGACCGGCGCGCGCAGGCGCAGGCGATGCAGGAACAGGGCGAGCACGGCGTCATACAGGCGCGCGCCGTGGCCGAAACGCAGCAGCAGCTCGCCGCTGGCACGCACGTGTTCCAGCAGCGAGCGGCGTTCCAGCACCGGCGACGGCAGCAGGCTGCCGAAGCGCTGCGAGCGGCCCCACAGCCACCCCAGCAGGGCCAGCAGCAGCGGCGCCCACACCGGCCAGCCCTGGTAGAACAGGCGTGCCCACAGCGACGGCGGGCGGCTGGCGTAGACCAGCCAGAATGCGCCCTTGCCGTAGTTTGGATCGAGCAGGTAACGGGTCAGGTCGCGGTGCGAGAGATCGTGCAGGCCATCGCTGGCCTTGCCCGCGGCGGAGGCCAGGCGCGCTGCCGGTGAATCCACTTCGCCGCGCATGAATTCCATGTCGGCCAGCACGCTCACCTTGCCCTGGCCGTGGCGCAGGCGCGCGAATACCAGGTCGCGTTCACTGCCCCAGCGCCTTTCGGCCCGCGTGCTGGCGGCGAAGCCCAGGGTGAAGCGGCGGCCACTGCAGAATTCGACATGGCCGGGATCATCATCGATGTGGAACGGCTGGCAGTCGCTGCGCTGGAACAGGCTGTCCACTCCCAGCCGGTCGAGCAGCGGTCCCTGCGTGCTGCTGGCGTCGTCCTTGGCTGGTGGCGGCGTGCGTACCAGCAGGTGGCCGCCGCCGTCGACCCAGTCCAGCAGGGCCTTCGCCACCGGTGCCGGCAGTTCGCTGCTGTCCTGCAGCAGCACCACCGTGTCGCGCGGGCCCAGCACCATCTGCTGCAGGTCCAGCCGCGGCCGCGAATGCACGTCGATGCCATCGGCACGCAGGGCCTGGCCCAGCACGTACAGCGGGTTGTAACCGGCCTCACCCTGCGGCGGCAGCTGCACCGTCTCGGTCACCCGCTCGTGCGTGCGCAGGTAAAGGATCGTAAGCGGCACGCCGAACAGCACCAGCCCAGCCAGCAGCAGCGACCAGAACAGGCGCGGGCTCATGCCAGCCACCTGTACTGTTGGCGCAGGGTATCGGCCAATGCATCGAAATCGGCGCGGCGGGGCAGGCGGCCACCGTAGGCGGCGTACTGCCACATGCGCACGATGCGCGCGAACAGGTCACGGTCGGTGGCATCGGGCATGCGCCGTGACGCGCGCAGGCATTGCGCTTCGGTGGCGCCAGGCGGAAGCGCGATGCCGCTGCGCTCGCCCACCGTGCGCACGCTGGCGCGGTACAGCAGGGCCAGGGCCTGCCGCGGCCGCCCCTGGTCCCACAGCAGGCCGGCCTGGGTGGCCACGTCCGGTGGCAGCACGACCGGCAACTCCACCTGTTCCTCCACCACCTGCGGTGCAGCTACCGGCTTGCGCCGGCCACTGCCGCGCAGCCACGGCAGCCACAGCCGTGCGGTCAGCAGCAGCACCAGCAGCAGGATGCCGAGCAGGCCCCACAGGCCCCATTCGGCCAGCCGCGCCAGCCAGGCGATGCCGGCCTTGCGGTTGCTGCGCTCGCCCTTGCTGCTGCTTTCGCTCTGCAGCGTCTTGTCTTCCTTCTTTTCTTCCTCGGCCGGTTCGATCGGCTTCCAGCGCGTCACCTGGCGGGTCGGGCGCTGCAGCGGATCTTCATAGGCGCGGTTCACCGCCTGGCGGAAACCGGCGGTGTCCACCGGCGCCGCACCGAAGATCATGGCCGGTGCATTGGCCGGATCGTTCGCCGCGGTGGCGGGTTCTTCCGCGTGGTTCTCGTCCTCTTCGGCATCGTCGGCTTCGGCGGCGATCGATCGCGCGTCCTGTGCATGCACCGGCGCAGAGGCCAGCGGCAGTGCCAGGCACAGCAGCAGGGCCAGCGTCGATGCCGCTGGCAGCAGCCGCTCGCGCAGTCGGCGCAGGGCGATTTCCACGTCCCACGCTTCCATCTGCGTACGCCGGTTCAAGTACAGGCCGAAGCCGGCGCCGACGTAGAACGGCCCGATCAGCACCGACGCCAGCCAGCACGCAAGGTTGAAGCCCAGCCGCGCCCATGCGGGCGTGTCCTGGCCGATCATGTCCCAAGCGGCTCGCCACGATTCGGACATCAGCTCCAGCGGCATGAACATGAACACCGCACCGATTGCACCGGACACCAGCGCCGCTTCAAAGGCCATGCAGGCCACGGTCAGCACGACAGCGGCGCCTGCGGCACCGGCGGCCACTGCGCGGCGGCGTGCGCCGCGCTGGGCCGGTGCGTTGCCTTCCAGCAGGTTCACCGGCAGGCACAGGCTGCGCAGCACGCTGAAACGGCGCCAGCCCAGGTAGCCCCAGAATCCTGCATTGCCCCAGCTGCGCTGCGCGTGCAGGGCCGCCAGCGTGCCGACCGGCTCGCCGAAGATGCCACGCGAAAGCACGTACAGCGGCGCACGTTCGAACAGCGGCTTGCACCACCACATCGCCAGCCAGGCCCAGCCGAACGCATCCAGCCACCAGCCCAGCGCGTTGAAGATCACGAACAGCGGTGCACTGGCCAGCAGCCAGCTGCCCCATACCGCGCGCGCGTGGCGGCGTGACAGGGCGGTGCCCAGCTCCATTGCTTCCCAGCCACTGCGCGCGCGCAGCACCACGTCCAGGTGGTCAATGCGCATTGCCGCCTCCGCGTCCGCCGCGCCACAGCCACAGCAGCACGCCGGCCCACAACACGCCGGCCACGCTGAACTTGCCCCAAGCCGGTACTTCGGCAATCGACGACCAGAACGCTTCGATGAAAGCGGCCACCAGCAGCATGAACGCCACGCCCAGGCACAGTCGGGCACCGATGCGGCCGCCATCGACCAGTGCATCCAGGCGGCTGCGCCGGCCGGGAGCCAGCAGCTTCATGCCCAGCTGCAGGCCGGCACCGCCAGCGATCACGATCGCGGTCAGCTCGAACGCGCCGTGGCCGACCACGAAGCGCCAGAACGGGTCGCCATGGCCGATGTGCTGCAGGTGGCCGGCCACCGAACCGATGATCACGCCGTTGAACAGCAGCACCAGCAGCGTGCCCAGCCCGGCCAGCAGTCCGCTGGCGAAGGTGCGCAGGGCGATGCTGATGTTGTTCATGATGTAGTGGCCGAACATCATCCAGTCGGTGCCGCTGTCACGTCCCAGGCGCTCGGCGGCGGGATCGTACATGCGCTCCATCGCGGCGATCTGGCGGTTGTCCATCAGCATGTGGATCAGGTCCGGATAGACCTGCACCAGCACGAAGCAGGCCACCGCCGGCAACGCGAACATCGCCAGCGCCACCCACATGCTGGGCGCCTGGCTGCGCACCAGCAGCGGGAAGTCGGCCACCAGGAATTCCAGTGCACCGCGCCAGCGTGTTGGCGGCGTGCGGTACAGCACGCTGTGGCCCTGCTGCATCAGCTGCTGCAGGCGTTGCACCAGCTGCGGGCTGTAGCCGCGCTCGCGGGCCAGCGCCAGCTGCTGGCACAGCCGCCGGTAGCGCTGCGGGAAGGTGGTGTCGTCCAGTGCCAGGCCGCTGGCCTGGCGGCGCGTGCGGCGCGAGGCACCGGCGCGCAGCAGCAGCCACTGCTCCAGGTCCTGCCACTCCTGTTGATAGCGCGCGACGAACTGTTCCTGCTTCATCGCCGCCCCAGCAGCCAGTTGGCCATGGCGTACAGGCGCAGCACGCCGACCTGGCCGTGGGTGCCGGTCAGCGGTTCGGCAATGCCGGCCAGTTCCTGCTGGCGTGCCGCCGACAGACGCGGCGCGCGCTCGGCGAAGGCCATCAGTGCCGCTTGTTCCTCTGGCTGCAGGGGCTGCGGAGGGGCCAGCACGCTGTCGATGGTGGGCGGATGGGGCAGGTACAACACCGGTGCATGCACCACCACGGTGCCGGCGACCAGGTCGCCGAGGCGGCGGCCATGGGGATCGAACAGGCTGCTGATCAGGCCCAGTGCATAGCCGAACGGCAGCATGTCCACGGTGCGCAGCAGGTTGCGGGTGATGGCGGCCATCCAGCCCACCGGCGCGCCATCGCGGGACAGCACGCGAAGCCCCAGCGCTCGCTTGCCCAGCGTGCGCCCCCACAGCGCCTCGCAGACGATCGGGTAGGCCCAATAGACCAGGAACATCAGCACCAGGCTGAGCCCGGAGCCGAACGTGTCCAGCAGTGCCAGTGGAATGGACATCACCATCAGTACCGCGATGCGCACGCCGAGATCCACCAGCCAGGCCATCGCCCGTGGCACCGGGCCGGCCGCCGGCAACTGCAGCGGCACACCCTCCGGCGTCACCACCTCGCGGTAGGTATCGAGCATCGGTGCGGCCATCAGCGCGATGGCCTTCGTTGTGGGCGGCGGAGTCCTCTCCGGCAGGCAGCCACAGGCATGGGGGTCTCGACAGGTCCTGGTCGGGCCCAGACTTTAGCAGAGCCGCGTGGCAGCGTTGGCCGCTCAGCCCAGGTATTCGTCCTTCAGCCGCACGTAGTGGTCGGCCGAGTAGTGCAGCGACTCGATCTCCTTGTCACTGAGCGTGCGCGCCGGGCGTGCCGGATTGCCCACCCACAGCTCGCCTTCGCCGACCACCTTGCCCGGGCCCACCACCGCACCGGCGCCGATGAAGGCGTGCCGTTCCACCCGGGCGCCGTCCAGGATGCAGGCGCCCATGCCGATCAGGCTGTAATCACCGATGGTGCAGGCGTGGATGATGCAGCCGTGGCCGACGGTCACGCCTTCGCCGATCAGGGTCGGGTAGCCGGCCTTGTTGTACGGGCTGTGGTGGCTGACGTGGATGATGGTGCCATCCTGCACGTTGGTGCGCGCACCGACGCGGACGTAATTGACGTCGCCGCGGATGACCGTGCCCGGCCAGATGGAGACATCGTCGGCCAGCTCCACGTCACCGATGAGGGTGCAGGCCGGGTCGACGTACACGCGCTGGCCGAGGACGGGCATCTTGTCGCGGAAGGGGCGCAGAGGGTTCATCGCGGTCTCCAGGAGGGGCAAGCACGGCGATGATACGCGGCGATTGCAGTGGTAGCGCCGGGCTGCGCCCGGCGGATGATTGCGCGCCGCCTTGCTCACCGGGCATGGCCCGGCGCTACCGCGGCTTCGGCACGTGCGCGGTGGATCCACGCCATGCGTGGATGGACCCCGGTTCAGGCTGGCGCGTGCGTCGCCAGCATCTGCCGGAACAGGCCGTCCAGCCAGGCGGCGTCGCCGTGCCCTGCAGGCAGCTGCGGCCCCTCGGCACGCTCGGCCAACATAGCGTCGATGTACTCGCTGATGGCTGCGATGCGCGGACCGGCGGCGACCTCGGCACTGGCACGCTTGACCAACAGCAGCGCGTCGATGGCCTCGCGCACCGCACCCTGGGGCAGCAGGCGCTCCAGCAGGTCTTCGAAGGCCATCGGCGGCGGCGTGTGTTCGTTCTCGATCCATTGGCAGGCCAGCAGCGGGCGCAGCACGTACAGGTACTTCTTGGTACGCACGGTTTCGCCGCGCAGATAGCCGCGATGGTTGGAGCGCGCCATGTTGAAGTAGTGCCACCACGTGCCCAGCGGCGAGTAGAAGCGCTCGGCGGCCTGCCACAGGCAGGCAACGGCCTTGGCATCGTGCTGGTAGATGATCGGCGAACGCAGCCACTCGATCAGCGTCGGGTTGGACTTGGACACCAGCCGCAGCGCCTTGCGCAGGTCCCAGCCGCTCACATCCAGCTCGTCATCGATCGGCAGCTCGATCACATCGCGCTGCGCTTCGCCGGGGCCGGTGGCCTCGTTGACGCTCAGGTACCACGGCTGGCGATGCACGTAGATGAAGCGCGCGTCGTAGTCACTGTCCGGCGAGGAAAAGCCCCAGCCCCGGCTGCCCGATTCGCAGGCCAGGAGCACGCGCACATCGTGCGTGCGCTCGATGTCGGCCAGGGTGGTGAGGATGGCGGCGCGCTTGTCCGGTGCGATCGGGTGGATGTCGTCCATGCAGTGCAGATTCGTAGTCGAGCTTGCTCGACTGTAACGCACGTTTGGCCCACCCAGTCGTGCCGACCAACGGTCGGCACCTACCAGAGCCGGTATCGCCGGGCCATGCCCGGCGAGCGAAGCGGTGCGTTACGCCACGCGGCCGCGGCGGGCACGTTCCAGGTGCACCAGCAGCAGCGAGATCGCCGCCGGGGTCATGCCCGGGATGCGCTGCGCCTGGCCGATGGTCTGCGGGCGTACGCGCTCCAGCTTCTGCAGTACTTCGGCCGACAGCCCACGCACACTGGCGTAGTCGAAGCCTTCGGCGATCGGCGTGGCTTCGTGGCGCTGCTGGCGTTCGATCTCCTCGCGCTGGCGGTCCAGGTAGCCGGCGTACTTCACGCCGATCTCGACCTGCTCGGCCACCTTGCCATCGGCCACGGCCGGGCCCAGCGACGGCACCTGCATCAGCTGCGCGTAATCCAGCTCCGGGCGCTTGATCAGGTCCAGCACGTTGGTCTCGCGGCTGACCGCCACGCCCAGCGTGTCCTGCACTTCGCGGCCCAGCGCATTGGCCGGGGTCGCCCACAGCGCACCCAACCGCGCGCGCTCGGCGGCGACAGCCGCCTGCTTGGTCTCGAAGGCGCTCCAGCGGCGGTCATCGACCAGGCCCATCTCGCGGCCGGCCGGGGTCAAGCGCTGGTCGGCATTGTCCTCGCGCAGCTGCAGGCGGTACTCGGCGCGGCTGGTGAACATGCGGTAAGGCTCGTTGGTGCCGTGGGTGATCAGGTCATCCACCAGCACGCCCAGGTACGCTTCATCGCGGCGCGGGCACCAGCCGTCCAGCCCGCGCACCTGGCGCGCGGCATTGAGGCCGGCCAGCAGGCCCTGTGCGGCAGCTTCCTCATAGCCGGTGGTGCCGTTGATCTGGCCGGCGAAGAACAGGCCGCTGACCAGCTTGGTTTCCAGCGAAGCCTTCAGCCCGCGCGGATCGAAGAAGTCGTACTCGATCGCGTAGCCGGGGCGGGTGATGTGTGCGTTCTGGAAACCGCGGATGCTGCGCACCATCTCCAGCTGCACGTCGAACGGCAGCGAGGTGGAGATGCCGTTGGGATAGATCTCGACGATGCCCAGGCCTTCGGGTTCGACGAAGATCTGGTGGCTGGCCTTTTCGGCGAAGCGCACTACCTTGTCCTCGATGGACGGGCAGTAGCGCGGGCCGATGCCCTCGATCTGGCCGCTGTACAGCGGCGAACGGTGCAGCGCGTCGCGGATGATCTGGTGGGTCTGTTCGGTGGTGTGGGTGATCCAGCAGCTGACCTGCTGCGGATGCTCGTCCACCGAACCGAGGAAGGACATCACTGGGCGCGGCGAATCGCCGGGCTGCTCGTCCATCACGCTGTAATCCAGCGAGCGGCCATCGATGCGCGGCGGCGTGCCGGTCTTCAGGCGGTCGACCTGGAACGGACGCTCGCGCAGGCGCGCGGCCAGCGTGGTGGCCGGCGGGTCGCCCATGCGGCCGGCGGCGTACTGGGTCGGGCCGACGTGGATCTTGCCGGCCAGGAAGGTACCGGCGGTCAGCACCACGGCATCGGCGTCGAAGCGCAGGCCGGTCTGGGTGATCACCCCGCGCACGGCGTCGCCGTCGATGACCAGGTCATCGACGGCCGCCTGGAACACGGTCAGGTTGGCCTGGCTTTCGACGATGGCGCGGATCGCCATGCGGTACAGGTTGCGGTCGGCCTGGCAGCGGGTCGCGCGCACGGCCGGGCCCTTGGAGGCGTTGAGCGTGCGCCACTGGATGCCGGCACGGTCGGCGGCATGCGCCATCGCACCGCCGAGGGCGTCGATTTCCTTGACCAGGTGGCCCTTGCCGATGCCGCCGATGGCCGGGTTGCAGCTCATCGCGCCCACGGTTTCGATGTTGTGGGTCAGCAGCAGGGTGCGCACGCCGGTGCGGGCCGCGGCCAGCGCGGCTTCGGTGCCGGCGTGGCCACCGCCGATGACGATGACGTCGTAACGATGGAAGGACGGGTTCATGGGGGCTGTTCAGCTGGGGGCGGGCGCGGCCGCGGGGCGGCGCCGGGGTGGCGATTTTAGCGCCATTCGGGGCCGGGACGTCGGCGCCGGCCGACCGGCGTCGAAATCAGCCCTAAAGTTGGCAGGATTTTTGCAGATAACCCAATAGCACCCACCGTGGCTGGCGCCGTAGGCGCCCGTGACCGGAATTGGAACAGGGGCCGGTACAGGCGCACGGTGGGGGAGCAGGGGGCCGGCAGTCGGGGGACTGTCCGGCCCTGTTTTTTGGGGCTGTCGGGAAGGCCCCATCCACGCATGGCGTGGATCTACCGGCGCTGGGGCTCTCGCCGGTGGGCGACCCGGCAAAACAAACGGCCCCGCATTGCGGGGCCGTCTGCCTTCAGAGGTGTCGACATCCGACAGGGCCGGAACAGGGGGGATCCAGATGTTCCTGTCGGATATCGACGTAGAGCTTCTTGCGGCGGCCCTTGTCGTTTTTGTCACATTGTGACGCGGGCCGTCACTGGTCCCGTAGAGTGCGGCTTGGACCGGGTGAAATGCAAGATGGTTCAGCGCTCAACTGTGCGCTGCGTCCCACGATCCATGTTGCGCCAGGGGGAACCGTTCATCCTCGGCGCACTCGGCGCCGGGGCCGGACGGGCCTGCGGCGGAGGCGCTGACGGCTGGATGTTCGACTGCGGCGGGCGACGCATCGAGTCCATGTTCCGCCACGGCGAACCGCCGTTGTACGACGGCCGCGACGGCGGCGGCGGACGATTCTCGCCACCATTGCCGGGCGGGCGCGGCGGCGGACGGTGGTTGTGCGGCGGGCGGTAGATCGGGCGCGAGTAGTACGGATTGCCATAGCCGCCGTAGTAACCGCCATAGCCACCGTAGTACGGGTAGCCATAGTTGTAGGGATAGCCGGCCGGGTAGCGGTATTCCACCGACGGCGCACCGTGGTAGTAGCCGCCACTGCGGCCACCGCCGACGTAGTCGTAGGTGGTGCAGCCGGTCAGGGCCAGCATCAGGCCGCCGGCAAGCATCAGGCGCGTTTTCATGGTGGATCCCCCCAGAGGACGGGTTGTGCAGTCAGCTTCGTGCGCAGGCGTTGAATCGGCCCTTAACTTCGCTGGCCAGGATGAATGAAGGTGAAGGCCCTCATGCTGGCATGACCTGTGCCGGGGTCGCCAGCGCGGAACCATACGTTAATCTTGCGTCATGAGCGATTCACTGTTGCCCTGTGCCGACGATGTCCTGGCTGCCGCTGCGCGGATCGCGCCGCACGCCAGCGTGACCCCGGTGCTGCGCTCGCGCACGCTTGATGCGCTGGCCGGCGCGCCGCTGGCGTTCAAGGCCGAACACCTGCAGCGCGGCGGCGCGTTCAAGTTCCGTGGTGCCTGCAACGCGGTGTGGTCGTTGGATGCCGATCGCGCCCGTGCCGGCGTGGTCACCCATTCCTCCGGCAACCACGGCGCCGCTTTGGCCCTGGCTGCGCGGACCCGAGGCATTCCCTGCCATGTAGTGGTGCCCGAAGGTGCGGTGGCGGCCAAGCTGGCCAACATCGCCCGGCACGGTGCCACCCTCTGGCGCTGCCCGCCGACCGTCGCCGATCGTGAGGCCGCCTGCGCCAAGGTGCAGGCCGATACCGGCGCGACCCTGGTCCATCCGTATGCGGACCCGGCGGTGATGGCCGGACAGGGCACCGCGGCCCTGGAACTGCTGCACAGCGACGGCCCGTTCGATGTGCTGGTGGTACCGGTGGGGGGCGGTGGCCTCGCCAGCGGTACCGCGCTGGCCCTGCAGCTCGCCAGCCCGCAGACCCGGCTGGTGCTGGCCGAACCGGCCGGCGCCGATGACACCGCACGTTCGCTGGCCGCAGGCGAGCGCCAGGGGGCTTTCACACCGGACACGATCTGCGATGGCCTGCGTACCCTGATCGGCGCTCCCAACTTCGCGCTGCTGCGCGCGGCCGGGGCCGAGGTGATCGTGGTCGATGACGCCGCCACCACGGCCGCGATGCGCTTGCTGTGGGAGGTGCTCAAGCAGGTGGTCGAGCCGTCCTCGGCCACCGTGCTGGCCGCGGTGCTGGCACAGCCGCAGCGATTCGCCGGCCTGCGCGTGGGCCTGGTCCTGTCCGGAGGCAATGTCGACCTGCCCGCGCTGCGCTGGGGGGCGCCGTGAGCCGCGACCGGCACCGGCCCCGCACCGGCCTGCTGGGGTGGCTGTGGCGACTGTTCGTGCTGCTGGTGATCTGGCTGCTGGGCGTGACCGCTTGGATCGTCTGGGTCGGTGAGCGCGACCAGGCCGCCAAGGCCGACGCCATCATCGTGCTGGGTGCGGCGGCCTATGACGCCAAGCCGTCGCCGGTGTTCGAAGAACGCATCCGCCATGGCCTGGATCTTTATGAGGCCCAGTACGCGCCATTGCTGATCTTCACCGGTGGCTATGGCGGGACCGGCGCGCGCTTTTCCGAATCGCAGGTGGCGCGGCGTTATGCGCTCAAGCATGGCGTGCCGGACGACGCGATCCTGATCGAGACCGCCTCGCGCAACACCGTGCAGAACCTGGTCGAAGCCAAGCGGTTGATGGACCAGCGCGACCTGCACCGGGTGATCATCGTCAGCGACCCGTTGCACATGGCGCGCGCGCTGCGCCTGAGCAAGGCGCTGGGCATCGACGCACTGGCCTCGTCCACGCCCAGTACGCGCTTCCGCAGCTTCCACACCAGCTGGCGCTTCCTGGTGCAGGAAATCTATTTCTTCCACCGCGACCTGGTGCGCCCGCCGCTGAGTTCGCCGGCCAATACCTGAGCAGCTGCCTGCTTTGGGTGAGTGCCAACCTTGGTTGGCACAATGCTGGCGGCGCCGCGATCTGATGGGGTGTGCCAACCAAGGTTGGCGCCTACCGGAGCGTTGTGGTCAGGTCTGCTTGCGCCGGATCGGAATCGCCGACACCGGCACCGAGGCCACGTCGTGCCCGCCTTCGCGGATCGGTGCGCCCGGGTCCGGAGCCCAGGCGTGGGCATAGATCACTTCCCAGCTGCTGGGCAGCTTGCCGTCGGCGCGCCGCATCGGTTCATACGCCGCTGCCGCAGCGGCGAAACGGCCACGCCCGGTCAGCGTGTGGCGGCGGTCCACCCGTGCGTTGGTCGCGCCCATCGCGCGCAGCTCGCGCATCAGCGAGGGCAGGTCGTCGTAGGTCAGGGTGAACAGGTCGCGGTCCAGCACCGGGTCGCGGAAGCCGGCCATCATCAGCGCATCGCCGAACTGGGCGATCTGCGCGAAGCGGCTCACGTGCGGGCGGTCATCGGCGGCGGCGAACGCTTCGTTGAGTTCAACCAGCGTTTCCGGGCCGAAGGTCGAGCACAGCAGCAGGCCACCGGGCTTGAGCACGCGACGGAACCCGGCAAATACCGCCGGCAGGTCGTCCACCCACTGCAGGCACAGGTTGCTGAAGATCACGTCCACGCTGTTGTCGGCCAGCGGCAGCGCGGCGGCGTCGCCGCACAGGCGCTGGAACGGCTTCCACCAGCCAGCCTGGCGCTTGGCCTGGTCCAGCATCGGCAATGCCACGTCCAGCGCGATCACCTGCGCCTTCGGCCAGCGCTTTTTCATCAGTGCACTGGCGTGGCCGGTGCCGGCGCCGATGTCCAGCACCACCTCCGGCTTGCGCGCCTCCAGGTAGTCCAGCGATTCGATCAGCCGCGCCTGCACCTCGCGCTGCAGGGCGGCGGCGGCGTCATAGCTGTTGGCGGCGCGGGCGAACGCGCGGCGGACATGGCGGGCATCGAAGTGGGACGGCATTGCGAAAGTCTCTTAGAACGTACCGGGGTAGGCGCCGCCGTCGATCAGCAGGTTCTGCCCGGTGAGGTAACCGGCCTGTGCACTGCACAGGAAGGCGCAGGCGGCGCCGAATTCATCCGCCGTGCCGAAGCGGCCGGCGGGGATCTGCTGGCGGCGGCGTTCGGCCACTTCCCCAGCATCGCCATCCTTGCCGGCACTGTGGGCGAAGTTGGCGCGCAGGCGATCGGTATCGAACTGGCCGGGCAGCAGGTTGTTGATCGTGACGTTGTGCGCCACGGTGCGGCGCGACAGGCCGGCGACGAAGCCGGTCAGGCCACTGCGCGCGCCGTTGGACAGCGCCAGGATGTCGATGGGTGCCTTCACCGCCGAGGAGGTGATGTTGACGATGCGGCCGAAGCCACGCTCGATCATCGCGTCCACGGTGGCGCGGATCAGTGCGATCGGCGCCAGCATGTTGGCGTCCAGCGCAGCGATCCAGTCGTCGCGCTCGAAGGCGCGGAAATCGCCGGGCGGCGGACCACCGGCGTTGTTGACCAGGATGTCCACCTGCGGGCACGCGGCCAGCGCCGCAGCGCGACCGGCTTCGGTGGTGACGTCGGCGGTGACTGTGCGCACTTCGGCGGCGCCGGGCAGGGCACGCAGTTCTTCAGCGGCCGCCTGCAGGGCGGCTTCGCCGCGGGCCACGATCACCACGTTGACGCCCTCACGCGCCAGCGCACGCGCGCAGCCCAGGCCCAACCCCTTGCTTGCGGCGCAGACCAGTGCCCAGCGGCCGTTGATACCCAGATCCATGCGTCAAACCTGCGGAATTCGGAAGGCGCTCATTGTCCGCCATTGGCCGGTGACAGGCCGGCAACGAAGTGTTGCAGGGCGGCGGCGACCTCGTCTGCATGGCCGAGAAACGGCGCATGGCCGCCGTGGGCGATGGTCAGCGCCTGAGCGCCTGGGGCCAGCGAGGCGGCGGCCTGCATGGCGAGCGGCGACACCAGCCGGTCGCGCTGGCCGGCGATCCACAGGCTGGGTTTGCCCAGCGTCGGCAGTGCGCCGCGCAGGTCGGTGCTTTCCAGCAGGCGCAGGCCTTCCAGCAGCGCACGTTCGGTGGGCGCACCGCGCTCGACCAGGCGCTGGCGCAGCGTGCGCAGCTCCTCGCGGGCATGTGCCGAGCCCATCACGTCCAATGCCAGGAAGCGCTCGAGGGTGCCGCCGAAGTCGCTGGCCAGCTCGCGGCCGAACTGCTCGAACACCGCCGGTTCCACCGCATGCGGCCAGTCGTCGCCACGCACGAAGCGCGGTGTGGCCGCGATCATCGCCAGCCCGCGCACCTTCGGCAGCGTGGCCGCCGCATGCAGCGCAAACAGGCCACCCAGCGACCAGCCGCACCACACTGCTGGTGGCGTGGCTGCAGCAATGGCGTTGACCACGAACGGCAGGCGCAGCGGCGTGGTGTCCTCGCGGCTGTGACCGTGGCCCGGCAGATCAACCAGATGCAGGGTGAAGCGATCGGCCAGGCGTTGTACCAGCGGCGCGAACACACCGCCCTGCAGGGCCCAGCCATGGATCAGTACCAGGTCCGGCCCCTGGCCGGTGACGTCGATATGCATGGGAAAACGGCAACAGGCTCAGGCAAAGACAGGCAGCGGCGGCGGCGCGGCCTCACGCGCGGCCAGCTCGACGCGATCGCGCGCGCTGGCGATGGCTTCGACCAGGCCACGCACCTGCTCGGGGGTGTGCAACGCGGACAGGGTGACGCGCAGGCGCGCCTTGCCATCGGGAACCGTGGGCGGGCGGATTGCTCCGACCAGCCAACCGGCCTGTTCCAATGCTTTGGACATCGCCACGGCGCGCTGGTCGTCGCCACACAGCAGCGGCTGGATCGGCGTTTCCGAGGCCATCAGGTCCAGGCCATGGCGGCGGGCTTCGCCGCGGAACAGCGCGATCAGATCGGTCAGTTTCGAACGCCGCCAGTTGTCACGGCGTGCCAGGCGTACCGCTTCGAGCGCTGCGGCGGCCAGCGGTGGCGGCATCGCCGTGGTGTAGATGTACGGGCGCGCCGTTTCGGCCAGGTGCTCGACCAGGTCATCGCGGCCCAGCACCAGCGCGCCGGAACCGCCCAGCGCCTTGCCAAGGGTGACCAGCTGCAGCGGCACATCGTCCACGCCCAGTCCCGCAGCCGCGACCGTGCCACGGCCATCGCCCACCACGCCCACGCCATGCGCATCATCCACATAGAACAGCGCCTGCTGCAGGCGTGCCACAAGCGACAATGCACGCAGCGGTGCGATGTCGCCATCCATGCTGAAGACACCATCGGTGGCCAGCATCGCCGCACCATCTGGTGCGTGCTTGAGCTGGCGCATCGCACCTTCCGCATCCAGATGCGGATAACGGCGCAGGCGCGCACCGGCCAGCCGCGTCGCATCGAGCAGGCTGGCGTGGTTGAGCTTGTCCTGCACGCACACGTCGTTCTCTTCGCTCAGCAGCGCCTGCTGCACGGCCAGGTTGGCGGCGAAGCCGCTGCCGAACAGCAGCGCGCGCGGGTAGCCCAGCCATTCCGCCACTTCGCGCTCCAGCGCGTCATGCAGGGCGTGGTGGCCGCAGACCAGATGCGAGGCACCGGCGCCGGTGCCTTCGCGCGCGGCCGCATCCTGCAGCGCGTTGACCACGCTGAACTGCTGGGCCAGGCCCAGGTAATCATTGCTGCAGAAGCCGGTCAGCCACTGGCCGTCCACTTCCAGGCGGATGCCATCACGACGGGTGACCGAGCGCCGCGTGCGGCGACGACCTTGGGCATCGCGCAGGGCGCGTTGGGCGTGGAGGCGGGCGGTCAGGTCGGGGCGGGCCATGGCGGCTGAATGCGGCGACGGGGCGGCTAGGGTAGCGCGTTGCCGCGACGCCTGCTTGTGCCCCGTCTCAGGCCGCGTGAGCGCAGCCACAGCCGGGGGTATCGGCGCTGATATCGGCGTGCACGGTGCCGCCGTGGTCGTGGCCCTCGGCATCCACCTGCACGGCCATCGGCTGCAGGCCCAGGCGTGCGAACAGGGCCAGGTCGCGCTCGCGCTCCGGGTTGCCGGTGGTCAGCAGCGTGTCGCCGTAGAAGATCGAGTTGGCACCGGCCAGGAAACACAGCGCCTGCAGTTCGTCGCTCATCGCTTCACGCCCGGCCGACAGTCGCACCATCGAGCGCGGCATGGCAATGCGTGCCACCGCAATCATGCGCACGAACTCGAACGGGTCCAGCTCGGCGCTGCCGTGCAGCGGCGTGCCCGCCACCTGCACCAGCTTGTTGATCGGCACCGAATCGGGATGTGCCGGCAGCGTGGCCAGCGCCAGCAGCAGGCCGACGCGCTGCGCGCGTGTCTCGCCCATGCCGACGATGCCGCCGCAACAGGTCTTCAGGCCGGCATCGCGCACGTGCTCCAGCGTGTCCAGGCGGTCGTGGTACTGGCGCGTGTGGATGATCGAATCGTAGTAGTCCGGCGCGGTGTCGAGGTTGTGGTTGTAGTAGTCCAGTCCGGCGTCCTTCAGCGCACGCGCCTGCTCGCCACTGAGCATGCCCAGCGTGGCGCAGGTCTCCAGGCCCAGTGCCTTCACCCCGGCAATCATTGCCGCCACCTTCGGAATGTCGCGGTCCTTCGGCGAACGCCATGCGGCACCCATGCAGAAGCGCGAGGCACCGGCGGCCTTGGCCTGGCGTGCCTTGGCCAACACTGCGTCGGTCTCCATCAGCTTCTGCGCGTTCACCCCGGTGCTGTAGCGCTGCGCCTGCGGGCAGTACGCGCAGTCTTCCGGGCAGCCGCCGGTCTTCACCGACAGCAGCGTGGAGACCTGCACCTGGGATGGGTCGAAATGCTCGCGGTGGACCGCTGCGGCGCGGAACAGCAGCTCGGGGAACGGCAGATCGAACAGCGCCTGCAGTTCGTCGTGTTGCCAGTCGTGGCGGATGGCAGCAGCCATGGCGGGACCCTGGATACGAGTGGAGCGAGGGCGGCAGTGTGGGTGGGTTGGTGAGCGCTGTCAACTCAATTGCTTCTAATTTGGTTTACATTGATCGGCCGCCATGAACGGGCGCTACGGTGTAAGTTCATTGCTGCATACGGACGCGCGAGCACGTGCCATGAACAGCTACCAGTCCTACCCGATCCGTCGCGACGCGGTGCTGTGCAGCCTGGCCGAACTTCCTGACGGCGGCCTGCGCGTGGTGCTGGATGATCTGCGTCAGGCCGATGCGAAGGGGCAGTGGAAGAATCACGCCTTCGTGACCTTCAAGGACTACCCGGCAGGGGAGCTCGATCCGGCGATGCTGCCGAAGGAGGAACTTGAAGCATTCGATCACTATGTCTTGGTTCGCTTGTTGGCCATCAATGGCTGCCTGCGCGATACGGACGAACGCTCCGACAACGATGCCCATCTCACTGACCAGGAGCGGCAGAACATCGCCGCGCTGACCGACGAGGACATCGCCTGGATCGATGCGCAACTGCTTTCCCATTGCGATGGGCAGTTCCGAAAGATCGCCTACATTGTGGGCATGGTCATGTCGCTGCAGCCGAAGTGCCGATCGGGAATTCCAGATGTGTTCTATGCACGGCGTGTACGCATGCTGGTAGAACGGGGCATGTTGCAGGCGCAGGGCGACCTCACGCGGATGGGCTGTTGCGAAGTGCGCGTCCGGCAGTAGGCTTGCACCAACCAGGACCTGGTTGGAACTGTGTTTACATCTACCTGCTGCAAGGACACATGCTGAAGTCCATTCAGAAGATGGCGGCAGCTGAGGCAATGAAAGAAGAATGCACATGGAACCGGACGCGATGCCGCAGGGCGGAAAGCTGCTGATACTCGATCTGGATGAGACGCTGGTGCATGCCAGCGAGCGTGAACTGGAGCGACCCGCGGATTTACGCCTCGTCGGCTACCACGTCTACCTGCGGCCCCACCTGCAGGCATTCCTCGACTATGCCTTTGCCCATTTCACGGTGGGTGTGTGGACGTCGTCCGGGCAACTGTATGCCGAACCGCTGGTGGACCAGCTGATGCCGGGGCGTCCGCTGGCGTTCCTGTGGTCCGCGCCGCGGTGCAGTATGGCCCGTGATTGGGAAACCGGCGGTTACACCTCGCAGAAGCGGCTGGGCAAGTTGAAGCGCCACGGCTTCCGTTTGGAGCAGATGATCGGTATCGATGACACGCCCGGCAAGTACGCCAGAAACTACGGAAATCTGGTCGAGGTGCGTGAGTTCACCGGTGATCCGGCTGATGACGAGCTGGCCCATCTGCAGCTGTATCTGGAGTGGCTGCGGCAGCAGCCCAACGTGCGCAGCGTGGAAAAGCGCCGGTGGCGGGAGCGCCTGCCCGTTTAGCGGTGTGCGCACGGGGCTGGTTGCCGGAACGGCCCGTGTCCGGGCATTTCACCGCATCCTGCAAGGCCTTCAGCCACAGTAACCGCTGTCCGCCCGTTTCCGCTCCGTCCACACTGCCCCGCATGACCGATCTCCATCGCCTCCGCGGCCGCATCACCGCGCTGGTTCTCAGCGAGGCCTGGCGCCGCCGCGCCGCGCTCTGGGGCGGCGCCGTGGCCGTGGCACTGGTGGCCATCCTGTTCGCCAAGGCCAGCGACGCGGCCTTCCACCTGTTCCAGCGCATCACCTCGCACTCGCCGTGGTGGGCGCTGCTGCTCACGCCGGGCATCTTCGCGTTGTTGGCGTGGCTGACTGCGGGCGTGCTGAAACCCACCCGCGGCAGCGGTATTCCGCAGGTCATCGCTGCGTTGGACAAGCCAGATGAGTCGTTCCGGAAAACCAACCTTTCGCCTGCGGTGTCGGCCGGCAAGTTGCTGCTGACCTCACTGTCGCTGCTGGGTGGTGCATCGGTCGGGCGCGAGGGGCCCACCGTGCACGTAGGCGCAAGCCTGATGTATCTGTTTGGCCGCTGGTTCGGCTTCAAGGATCCCCGCGAGCTCTCGCACTTCCTGTTGGCCGGTGGCGCTGCTGGTATTGCGGCGGCGTTCAACACGCCGCTGGCCGGCATCGTCTTCGCCATCGAGGAGCTCAGCGGCCGTTTCGAGCATCGCTTCTCCGGCACCCTGCTGACCGCGGTGATCGTCGGTGGCGTGGTGTCGCTGGGCCTGCTCGGCAACTACACCTACTTCGGTCATGTGAGCGCGCGGCTGCCGCTGGGCCAGGGCTGGCTGGCGATCCTGTTGTGCGGTGGGGTGGCGGGCCTGCTGGGAGGCCTGTTCGCGCGCGCCGTGCTGGCGAGTGCGGCGGGCCGTCCGCGTTGGCTCGGGCAACTGCGGCAGCGGCATCCGGTGCTGTTGGCCGCGGGCTGCGGTCTGGTGGTGGTACTGCTCGCCCTGGTCTTCGGTGAAGGCGCGTTCGGCACCGGCTACGAGCAGGCGCGCAGCCTGGTGCAGGGACAGGCGATGGTGGGCCATGAGTTCGGGTTGATGAAGCTGCTGGCCAACCTGGCGTCGTACGTGGCGGGCATTCCCGGTGGCCTGTTCTCACCTGCGTTGGCGGTCGGCGCGGGACTCGGCCACAACCTGGCCGTGCTGATGCCGGGCGTGGATCCACGCGCGTTCGTGCTGCTGGGCATGTGCGCCTACCTGACCGGCGTCACCCAGGCGCCACTGACCTCGGCGGTGATCTCGCTGGAGCTGACCGACAGTGGTGACCTGCTGCTGCCGATCCTGGCCACGGTACTGATTGCGCGCGGCGTGTCCGGGCTGGTGTGCCGGGTGCCGATCTACCGTGGGTTGGCGGAGTTGTTGATGGTGCCGGCCGTTGCGCCACTGGGGCCTGGACAGGGCGAACGCCTTTCCTGACGGGCGGCACCCTCCGCAGCTGCGGGCATTTCCGATACTGCAAATGGTGCTTCGCCGATAGCTGCACGCGGGAAGCGCAATCAATCATGTGGGATGCTCCTGCGTTCGGCAACCCGTGTCTCCCGCGCACTGCTTGGTGTCCTGCTGCCACTGCGCTGTCTGGTTTGTGGCGAGCCGGGCCACGACGAACTTGATCTGTGCCACGCGTGCCTTGCCGAACTGCCCTGGGCTGGCCGGGCTTGCCTGCGCTGCGCGTTGCCGCTGCCCGAAACCGCTCTGATCGTCTGCGGCACCTGCCGCGAGGAGGTACCGCCACAAGCCGCCACACATGCCAGCCTGCTGTACCTGCCGCCGGTCGACCAGTTGCTGGTCCGCTACAAGTTCCATCAGGACCTGGCGGCCGGGCGCCTGCTCGCGCAACTGATGCAGGGCGCACCGCCGCCGTGGTCGTGTGCGCCGCTGGTGCCGGTGCCGCTGCACAATCGCCGATTGCGCCAGCGCGGCTACAACCAGGCCGCCGAACTGTGCCGGTTGCTGCCGATGCCGGTCTGGCAGGGCCTCTACCGGCGCCGCCACACCGCGCCGCAGTCCGAGCGCAGCGCAGAGCAGCGCAGGGACAACCTCTTTGACGCATTCGGCACGCGCTTGTCGCCGCCGACACGGCTGACCGTCGTGGACGATGTGATGACCACCGGCAGCACAGTGATGGAAATCGCCGAGACCTTGCGGCTGGCCGGTGCCAGGGACGTGCGTGTATGGGTGTGCGCACGGGTGCCGTAACGGCCGCAGCGATTGATGCCGCATGACGGCTGCTGAAGGATGCCCATCCTTCAGCGTATGGTGCTCGACTGCGTCACCGCAACGGGTACACGGATGCAAAGACCCTAAAGTTCCGCGCACTCCCGCCGATAGCGGTTGGCGGTCGAGTCGGTGCTGGCCGCATGTTCTCTCTGCACGATGTCTGTTCACAGCCCCGGGTCTGTACCAATGCTGGACAAGGAAGTCGTTGATGGGTAACAGAAAAGCAGGATGCAGCGTGCGTGCCGTTCTGGGCACTGCGGGACTGTTGTGGATCGGCGTCGTGCATGCGCAGTCGGCCAGTCCCTCGTTCGCCGAGCAGCAGGAACTGCGCGAACGCGCCGAGCGCGAGGCGCGCGAGCGTGAGCAGCGGCAGGCATTGCCGGATGTATCACGCGAACAGCCGGCCGCCGCCACCGATCTGCGTTCGCTGGAACTGCCGGACGAAGAACCGTGCTTCACCTTGCAGCAGCTGCAGCTTGACGGCGCGCATCTGGGGCAGTTCGCGTTCCTGCAGCGCTATCTCGACCGCTACCGTGGCGGCTGTGTGGGACAGCAGGGCATCGCGCTGATCGTACGGCGTGCTTCGGATCTGGCGCTGGCCAAGGGCTACGTGACCACCCGCATCGGCCTGCCCGAGCAGAGCCTGGGCAGCGGAACCCTGCGCCTGCAGCTGGTGCCGGGCGTGATCCGGCAGATCCGCTTCAACGCGGAAGAGGTACCCGATTCGATGTGGAAGAGTGCGTTTCCCGCGCGGCCGGGGGACGTACTCAATCTGCGCGCGTTGGAACAGGGCCTGGAGCAGCTCAAGCGCGTTCCGTCGCAGGACGTGAACATGGAGCTGGTGCCGGGCGAGGTGCCCGGCGAGTCGGACGTGGTCATCAGCATCCGCCACGGCAAGCGATGGCGTGCCTCGGTGTCGCTGGATGATGCCGGCAGCCGTGCGACCGGAAAGCAGCAGGTCGGCGCGACCGCGTGGGTAGACAACCTGGCTCGCGTCAACGACCTTTTCAGCATTGGCGTCAGCAGCGACGGCAGTGCCGACAAGGGCCGGGGTACCCACGGCTTCAATGCATCGTGGTCGGTTCCGCTGGGCAACTGGCGTTTCAGCACCAGCACCTACAGCTCGCGCTACAAGCAGACCATCGCCAGCAACGCCGACACGTTCGCCAGCACCGGCACCTCCAGCAACGTCGATCTGGCCGTGGAAAGGCTGCTGGTGCGTGGCCAGAGCTATCGCAGCGGCATCGAGCTGCGCGTGGCGCAACGGTCGTCGCACAGCTACGTGGAAGGCGTGGAGATCGAAGGCCAGCGCCGGCGTACCACCTCGGTCGAGCTGGCGCTGCTGCACCGCCAGTACCTGGGGCGGGTCCAGGCCGATATCCGCCTGGCGCACCGCCGCGGCGTGCCGTGGCTGGGAGGCAATGATGACGCCGTGGGCCGTGATGACCTGGCGCCGACGTTCCGCTATGGGCTGACCACGCTGGATATCGGTGCCGGTGGCGCCCTGACCTCCGGGCCGCGCCCGCTGGCATGGAACACCGCGCTCCGCTACCAGTGGAGCGAGGACACGCTGTACGGCTCGGAGTTCATCAGCGTCGGTGGCCGCTATACCGTCAACGGCTTCGATGGCGAGGTGCCACTCGGCGGCAGCCGTGGCGGCTATTGGCGCAACAGCATCAGCTGGATGGCACATCGCGCCATCGCGCCCTATGCGGGCATCGATATCGGCCACATCGAGCGCGACGACCGCCAGGGTATCGGCGGCGGAACCCTCAGCGGCGCCCACCTGGGTGCACGTGGCGAGCTGGGCGGATTGGCGTGGGATGGCTTCGTCGGCGTACCGATGAGCCGCCCGGCGTGGCTCAAGCATGAGGCACGCGGTCACGTGATCGGATTCCGCGCGTCCTGGCAGTTCTGATTCGACTGGAAGCACCGTCGCCGCGTGGCGACGTGATCGGGTTGTTGTGTGTGCAGTTCCCCCCCGGGGTTGATGGAAGCACCTGGCATGAAGAACGTATTCCGCAGTCTGTCCCTGTCCGCTTCGGGCGCCGGTTGGGCCACGCGCCTGCGCACCGCGATGGCGAGCGCCACCCTGGCATTGGCGTTCCTGGCCCCGGGCAGCTCGTTTGCCCAGGTGCAGGTACAGGCCGGCGAGCAGGCGAGGGCCGACCAGGCGGCGAACGGCGTGCCGGTCATCCAGATCAACCGGCCCAACGCGGGCGGCGTATCGCACAACCGCTTCCAGGACTACAACGTCGGGCGCGAGGGGCAGATCCTCAACAACAGCGCGAGCACCGTGCAGACCCAACTGGGGGGCTACATCCAGGGCAACGGCAACCTGCAGCCGGGCCAGTCGGCACGACTGATCCTCAACGAGGTGACATCCACCAACGCGTCGCGCCTGCAGGGCCACATCGAGGTGGCGGGGTGCTCGGCGGCGGTGATCGTCGCCAACCCCAATGGCATCACCTGCGATGGCTGCGGCTTCATCAATACCACCCGTGGCACGCTGACCACCGGCACCCCGGTGTTCGGCAACGATGGCAGCCTGTCTGCGTTCCGGGTGTCCCGCGGAACGATCCGCCTGGAAGGCAACGGCCTGGATGCCGGCAATCTGGAAGGCGTCGACCTGCTGGCCCGCGCGGTGCAGCTCAACGCGGGCCTTTGGGCGCGCCAGGTGAACGTGGTCACCGGCGCCAACCAGATCGATGCACAGACCCTGGCGACGCAGGCGATCACCGGAGAAGGCGAACGCCCGCAGTTCGGCCTGGATGTTGCCGCCCTCGGCGGCATGTATGCAGGCAAGATCCGGTTGGTCGGTACCGAGGCCGGCGTGGGCGTGCGCAGCACGGGCCAGATGGTGGCCGACGCAGGCGACTTCATCCTGACCCAGGCCGGCGATGTCCGTCTGAGCGGACGCACGGCGGCCGCAGGCCGTCTGCAGATCGAAACCTACGGTGACCTGAAGGCCGACGGTACCCAGTACGCGCAGGGAGATCTTCAGATCCGTGCGCGGCAGGCGTCGCTTGCCGGTTCCACGTCGGCGGGCGCTGCGATGGCCGTACGCGCCATCCAGAATCTGGACCTGGCTGGCAGCGCGCAGGCCGCGCAGATGCAGCTGGACGCCGGTGGCACGCTGATCCTGGCTGACACGGTGAAGAGCGCGGGCAGCATCGCGCTGGCTGCCGCACAGGTGCAGAACCGTGCACAGGTGACTGCAGGCGCCGGGCTTGCCGTGCGCGCCGACACGCTGGCGCAGGACAAGGGCGCGCGCCTGGGCGCGCAGGCGCTGGACGTGCAGGCCCGCCAGGTGGACAACGCCGGCCTGCTGCTGGGCAACCAGGGCGTACGGATGCAGGCCGCGCAACTGCACAACGCAGGGCAGCTGTACAGCGACGCCGACGTCGATCTCGATGCGGCCAGCATCGACAACGAGGGCATCATCGGTGCCGGTGCCAACCTGCGTGCAGCGGCCGACCGCATCACGCAGCTGAAGGGCGCCGAGCTGTCTGCGGGCGTGCTGCTGAAGGCCCAGGCGCGCCAGCAGCTGGACAACGCCGGACGCATCCTCTCCGAGCAGGCGCTGGAACTGTCTGCCGGCGGCGTGGACAACCAAGGCACCCTTGAGGCCCGCCAGGCCACGCTGACGGTCGATCGTCTGCGCAACAGCGGCACGCTGCAGGCAGTGGACCTGCTGGCATTGAAGTCCAACGCACGCATCGACAATGACACCACCGGCAGCATCCAGGGGGGCAAGGGCCTGCAGGTCGACGCCGATGTGCTGGACAACGCCGGCATCATCGGCAGCGCAGCCGATGCCCGTCTGTCCGTTGCCACGCTCGACAACCGCAACCGGCTTGAAGCCGGCGGCACCCTGACCCTGCAGGGCGGCGTCCTGCGGCAGCAGGCGGCCGCCACGGCGCTGGCACGCGTGGTGGCCGTGGACGTGCAGAAGGTCATCAACGACGGCCGCCTGCATGGCCAGCAGGCAATGGACCTGCGCACCACTGAGCTGAGCAACAGTGGTGTGATCTACGGTCGCGACCGCTCGCAGCTGCGCACCATCACATTGGACAATGCCGGCGTGATCGCCAGCGATGGCGCGCTTGACGCGCGCACCGACGCGCTGCACAACCGCGCCGGCGGCAACCTGTCCAGTGCGCAGTCGCTGCAGCTGGATGCGGTGACGCTGGGCAACGCCGGCAACGTGTTCGCCAAGGGAGCACTGACGGCCAAGGCCGATGTGATCAACAACCGTGGCGACCTCTATGGCGCCGGCGATGTCGATGTCACCGTGCGCGACTCGCTGGACAACCAGGGCAGCCTGGTGGCCGGCCAGGCGTTGCAGGTGCGGGGCCGGACCCTGAGCAGCCAGGGTGAACTGGGCAGCGAGCGCGGCAACGTGCAGCTCGGCAGTGACCAGGCCCTGGTACTGGGCGGACGCACGTTGGCCGCCGGCATGCTGACCGCGCACGCGGGCGGCAGCCTGGAGCAGTCGGGCAAGGTCTTTGCGCAGCAGGGCGTCGTGCTGTCCGCCGATGCCGGCGTGACGCTGAAGGGAACGATCGACAGCGCCGCTGATCTGCACGTGCGCAGCGATGGCGACCTGGACAACCAGGCTGCGTTGTTCGCCAGCGGCGCGCTGTCGCTGCAGGCTGCGCAGGCACTGCGCACTGCAGCCGACGTGCAGGCGCGCACGGTCACGCTGCAGGCCGCCCGGGCCAGCAATCGCGGGCGCATGCTGGCCTCGGGTGACATCGAGGTACGGGCAGGGCAGATCGACAATGGCGGCGTGATCGTGGCGGGCCTGCTGGCCGACGGCAAGGTCGGCAGCGCCGGCAGCGTCACCCTTGATGCGCGCCAGCAGCTGCGCAACGCCGGCCAGATCAACGCCGGCCAGCAGGTTCACCTGCTGGGCGACAGCCTGCTGCTGGAGGGTGGCCAGGTCTGGTCCGGTGGTACCCTGCTGGCGCAGGCGCGCAGCGGTGAGTGGCGCAATACCGGCGGCAGCCTGACCGCCATCGGTCTGCTCGACCTGCGTGCCACCGACCTGCTGCGCAATGCGGGCAGCCTGCAGGGCACGCGCATCGGCCTGTTGGCGGCCGCGCTGGACAACAGCGCCGGCGAACTGCTGCAGACCGGCACCGATCCCTTTGAACTGAGCCTGACAGGTGCCCTGCGCAACACCGGCGGGCGCATCGCCGCCAATGCTGGCAGTGTCCACCTGAAGGCTGCGCAGCTGCTGAACCAGGGTGGCCGCATCGAGCATGCGGGCACAGGTGTGCTGAAGATCGAGACCGGCACGCTGGACAACAGCAATGCCGGCCTGATCGTCGGCAATGGCGAGGCGGACGTGGCCGTTGCCGGTCGCCTCGACAACAGCGGCGGTACGCTGACCGCGGGCACCGGAGCACGCGTGTCCGGCACGGAGATCGTCAACGCCGGCGGCCGCCTTGATGCCGGTGGCACCCTCACCGTGGATGCTACCGGGGCATTGGACAACCGCACTGGCACCATCGTGCAGCGTGGCGCCGGCCAGCTGCAGGTGCTGGCCTCCCAGCTGGACAACAGCAATGGCCTGCTGGGGGCCGAGGGCAATGCGCGCGTGACCAGCCGCACGGGCGACCTGCGCAACGTGGATGGCAACCTGTACGCCCGCCAGGAACTCGCGCTTGACGTGGCCGGTGCGCTGGCCAACCAGCGTGGTCTGGTCCACGGCGGCACCTCGCTGGATCTGCAGATCCGCCAGGCACTGGACAACAGCCAGGGCAACATCGAAGCACAGGGCGTTGCGAACATCCGCGCTGCCTCAGTGGGCAACCGTGGCGGCCGTATCGTGGCCAACGGCACCGGGCAGCTGTCGCTGGAATCAGCCGGTGCGCTGGACAACCGTGGCGGCACCCTGGGCAGCACCGGTGGTGCGCTGACGCTGACCGCAGGCAGCGTGGACAACCGCGCCGAAGGCGGCCAGGCCAAGCTGGTGGCTGGAACCGACCTGCGCCTGCAGACCGCATCGCTGGACAACGCCGGCAGCATGGTCCACGCCGCCAATATCCTGTACCTGGAGCGCGCCGGCGCACAGGTATTCAACGTAGGTGGCCAGCTCAGTGCAGGCAACCTGCTGCGGCTGGACCTTGCCGCGCTGGACAACAGCAACGGCCGGCTGCTCAGTCGCCAGAGCCAGCTGACGCTGGGCAGCCTGGCCAATGGTGGCGGCGAAATCAGCGCCTATGAAGCACTCGGCGCACGCCTGCAGGCCTTCAGCGGCATCGGCCGCCTGTTCGGCGGCAGCGAGCTGCGCCTGACGCTGGCGGGCGATTACGTGCATGGCAACGGCCAGCGACTGGAGAGCAACGGGCTGCTGAAGCTGGACGTGGCCGGCGCACTGGTCAACCAGGGGCGCCTGGAGAGCAAGGGCACCCTTGAAGTCTCGGCGGCGCGGATCGAGAACACCGCTGGCGGGCAGTTCAACGCCACGGCAGGCAATGGCAGTGGTCGTGTCGCGCTGAGTACGGCCGGCGATTTCAGCAATGCCGGTCGCGTTGACGGCGATACGGTGGACGTGACGGCCGCCAACATCACCAATACCGGCACCCTGATGGGCAACGCGCTGGAACTGCGCGCCTCGCGCATCACCAACGGCCGCGACCTGGGCGACACGCTGGTCGCACGCGATTACAACGAAGGGCTGATGGCGGCCACCGGCCGCATCAACCTGTATGCCAACTACATCGACAACCTCGACGGCGAGCTCTTCAGCCTGGGCGACATCCGCCTGCAGGGCTGGAACGGCGGCAACGCCCAGCAGATCCGCAACCGTTCCGGGCGCATCCAGGCCGAGAACGACCTGATCCTGGCTGCACTGGGCGTGGCCAACGAACGTCGTGTGCTGGTCACCCAGCACAAGGTCTACAGCGGCAACGAAGGCGCTGCCGATCCGGACAGCGGAACGTTCAGGGTCGATGGCATCGACGGCCCGGCACCGCCAGGCAAGTTGTGCCCGGGCGACTGCGCGGTGCTGGAGGTCTGGACCGAGCACAAGGACCTGGTGCTGGAAGGCACCAGCGTCATCGCCGCCAGCGCGGCATCGCAGCTGATTTCCGGTCGCGACATGCAGATGTCCGGCGGCTCGGTCGACAACCGCAACTCGGCCATCGCCGCCGGTCGCAACCTCTCGATCAACGGCCGGGGCTCCTCCAACAGCGAAGACCCTAATGACTGGGCCGGCGTAGTCAACAACGAGGCGCTGGCCGGCTACAAGGTGGTCCAGCGTGCGTCGACCATCGATTACACCTACCGCCCTTGCCCCAGCCGCTGCGACTTCGAGATCTACAGCGGCAGCCGCGCGCTGGGCACCAGCACGGTCACCAAGCAGGTCACGCTGGCCGGCGGCAATGCCAGCATCACCGCCGGCCGCAAGGTGCAGATCGAAGCGCGCGAGGTCAACAACGCCGTGGTCACCGCGCACAGCGGTGGCACACCGTTGGACGTTGCCGGTTGGCAGGGCAACAACGCCTACGCACCCGAACTGGGCCAGCAGCAGGGCGCCGGCACGGTCGGCGGCAATGCTGGCGCACCGGGTGCACAGCAGGGCGTGGCCACCGGGCCTGCCAGCGCGCAGGCGCAGGGTGCGGGAACGGCCGGTGATCCCGGCTCCCCGGGCCCTGGCCGTGTCACCACGGTGCCGCCGCCGCAGGTGGTGGGCAGCCCGCAGAACCCGCTGCCGGGCCTGTCGCTGCCCAGCGGCGGCCTGTACACGGTCAATCCGGGCAACCAGCGCTGGCTGGTGGAAACCGATCCGCGCTTCGCCAACTTCGGGCAGTGGATCGGCTCGGACTACATGTTCCAGCGCCTGAACCTGGACCCCGACAAGCAGCTGCGTCGGATGGGTGACGACTTCTACGAGCAGCGCCTGGTGATGGAACAGATCACCGGCCTGACCGGGCGTCGCTACCTGGATGCCGACCAGGGCGATGGCATGGGCCAGTACCGCGCCATGATGGATGCCGGCGTGAGCGAAGCCGCGCGCCAGCAGCTGAGCGTGGGCGTGGCGCTGTCGGCCGAACAGGTGGCCGCGCTGAACGAAGACATCGTGTGGATGGTCGCCCAGGAAGTGGACGGCCAGAAGGTGCTGGTGCCGGTGGTGTACCTGTCCCAGGCCACCGCCAACCGCCTGCAGCTGGGGGGCGCCGCCATCGCTGGCGAGTCGGTGGAGATCCGGGCCGGCAATGTGTCCAACCAGGGCATGATCCGCGCCGATGATCGATTGACCATCGATACCGGCAGCCTGCTCAACGATCGCGGTGGCATTTCCGCGGGCGGCAATGCCCGCATCACCGCCGTGGAGGACATCCTCAACAACAGCGGCCTGATCCAGGGCGGCAACGTGGCCCTGGTGGCCGGCCGCGACCTGAAGAGTGTCAGCGGCATCGACGTGGCCAGCATCCGCAGCGGCGGCAGCCTGGCGCTGGAAGCCGGGCGTGACCTGGCACTGGTCGGTTCGCAGACCAGTGCCCGCGGCAACGCGGCGCTGGAGGCCGGCCGCGACCTCAACCTCACCACGCAGATGCAGGGTGATGGCAGCCTGCGCCGCACCACGCTGGATGTGGGCGGCAGCCTGTCGCTGGATGCCGGCCGAGATCTGAACCTGACGGCAGTGACCGCCAAGGCCGGCGGCAGCGTCCATGCCACGGCCGGCAACGACATCAACCTCAACGCACTGACCACCACCGAACAGGGCGGCTGGGGCAGCAACCGCTACACGCGCGAAACCCTCAACGCCAGCGGCATCGAGGCCGGTGGCTCGCTGGGCATGCAGGCCGGGCAGGACGTGAACCTGCAGGCCGCGCAGCTGAAGGCCGGCGACGGCCTGGCCGTGGTGGCCGGGCGCGATCTCAACCTGCAGGCCGAAACCACCACCAACACCAGCCAGCAGCAGAGCCGTGGCAAGCGCTTCTCGCAGACCACGCAGAGCATGGACGAGACCGTGCACGGCACTTCGCTGCAGGCCGGCGGTGACATTGCGCTGGTGGCCGGGCGCGATGCCAACCTCACTGCCACGCAGGTCGGCAGCACCGACGGTGGCATCAGCATCGCGGCCACCCGCGACGTGAATCTGCTGGCGGCGCAGGAGGACCACAGCTGGGAGCAGGAGACCACGCGCAAGAAGAAGAGCCTGCTGTCGAGCAAGACCACCACCACGTACGACGCGACCCAGGACAGCCTGGTGGTGGGCACCACGCTGAGCGGCGAGACCGTCACCATCGGCGCCGGCCGCGACGTCATCGCGCAGGCAGCGCAGGTGGCTGCCACCGGTGATGTGGTGGTGGCAGCCACCCGCGACCTCACCATCGGCACGGCCACCTCCACGCACAGCGAAGAACACGACAAGACCGTCAAGCGCTCCGGCGTGTTCGGCGGCGGTGGCTTCAACCTGACCATCGGCCAGAGCAAGCTGGAAAAGGGCCTGGAGTTCGAGCAGAGCGCGCCGCAGGGCAGCCTGATCGGCTCTACCGATGGCCGGGTCAGCCTGAGCGCGGGCAACACCCTGCACATCACTGGCTCGGACGTGCTGTCGAAGACCGGTACGCAGCTGGTGGGCGGGCAGGTGGTGATCGACGCAGCGCAGGGCACCACTGACGTACACCAGAGCACCAAGCAGAAGAGTGCCGGCATCAACGTCGGCCTGACCGGTGGGGTGGTGGATGCGGCCCTGGCCGCCTACGGTGCGGCCAAGGCTGCCGGCAATGCGCAGGATGATCGCCTGAAGGCGCTGTACGCGGTGCAGGCGGCCAATGCCGCCGCTGGCGTGGGCGGCGCCATGCAGCAGGGCGCTTCTGGTGCCACCGACGGCGTGAGCCTGCGCATCGGCATCGGCGCCTCCAGTTCCAGTGCCAGCCAGACCAGCCACGATCAGTCGGCGGTGGGCAGCACCATCCGCAGCCAGGGCGACGTCAGCATCGTCGCCACCGCCGGTGACCTGAACATCATCGGCAGCCAGGTAAAGGGTGACAACGTGGCGCTGGCCGCGCGGGACAACATCACCCTGCGCAGCGAAGCGGAAGACCACACGCAGTCATCGAAGAACAAGAGCGGCAGCGGTGAGATCGGCTTCAGCATCGGCGCGCAGACCGGTTGGTACGTGTCGGCCAGCACCGCCAAGGGCAAGGGCAGCGGCAACGGCACCACGCATGTTGAAACCGTGGTGGACGCCGACCGCAACCTGACCGTCATCAGTGGCAAGGACACCACGCTGCAGGGTGCCCAGCTGAGCGGCGACAAGGTGGTGGCCAGCATTGGCGGCAACCTGTCCATCATCAGCGAGCAGGACACCGACGACTACGCCAGCAAGCAGACCCAGGCCGGCGGCACCTTCGTGTACGGCAGCGGCGGCAGCGTCAACATCGGCCAGCAGAAGGTCGAGAGCCACCTACGCAGCGTGCAGGAACAGAGTGGCATCGTTGCTGGCAGCGGTGGCTTCGACATCACCGTAGGCGGCAACACCCACTTGGAAGGTGGTGTGATCGGCAGTACTGCCGATGCCTCGAAGAACCGCCTGGATACCGGCAGCCTCACCGTTGTCGACATCGAGAACGAATCCCGCGCCAAGACCAGTGGCGGTGGCATCGGCACCGGGATGAGCAGCGGTGGTGGCATCAGCAACCCGCTGGGGAGCGCGGCCGGCGCGGGGCTGAGCCTGCTGGGCGGCACCAAGAAGAACGACAGCAGCACCACGCGCTCGGACATCGCCGCCGGCACCGTGGTGGTGCGCGATGGCAATGAGAGCGCTTTGGCAGGTCTTGATCGGACCGCGACCGGCTTTGATACCGACAGCGCACTGTCGGCCGTTGACCTGCGCAAGATGCAGGAGCGTGCCGAGGTGATGCAGCTGGGTGGGCAGCTGCTGTTCAAGGGCGTGGGCGACCTGGGCGGCTACCTGAGCCAGAAGGCGGACACCGAAGAAGGCAAGGCGTTCTGGGCCGACGGCGGCAACGGCCGCGCACTACTGCACGGCATGGCAGGTGCAGCGATGGCCGCATTGGGTGGTGCGGATGCGCTGAACGGCGCGGTGAGTGCTGCTGGTGCGGAGAAGGCCAAGATCGCGATCTCGGAATTCCTCGAGAGCAACAAGGGCAACCTGAGCTGGGAGGACTACCAGTCGCTGATGGAAGTTGGCAGCGCGATGGTGGGCGGGGCTCTGGGTGGAAGCACGGGCGCCAACATTGCCGTGACCGGGGATCGGTTCAATCGGCAGCTGCACCCGGACGAGGTGAAGTGGATCAACATGAATGCTGCCGCGTTCGCCGCCCAGGAGGGTATCAGCGAAGCAGAGGCGGTACGCAGGCTGACCACGGAGGGTGCTGCGCGTGTTGATGCAAAGGTCAACCGATTGGTGGGCAACGAGAACGTTGATCTCGAAGCAACCGCGTTCCTGAGCAAGATGGGTGGGACGTACGGATTCACTGCGACGGAGGCTGAGTACAACAACTTCAATCTCTATGGGAAAGAGCTGCTCAAAGACGACGCGCTGTACCGGCACGTCTTCAACTCGCTGCTTGCCTCGGGTATCTCCAAGGATGATTTGAACTACAGCTTCTTTGATCTGAACGGCCTGCGCGCCACGATGGGCCGCGGCCGTGACGGTCAGATGATGCTGGAGACCTTCAGTGGCGATGTGGGCGCTGCAGGCGGCGTGATCGCCAGCGTGGCCAAAGGGGACGGCAACGGTGCTGCCATCGGCGCAGCGACGTTCCTGATCCCGGTGCGGTTGCCTGGAGCGAAGCTCGTTGGTGAAGTGGGTGCGGAGATCGCCGGCACTGCGACCAAGCAAGGTGTGCTTCGGTCTGAGGAGATCCTGAAGTCGGTGCAGAATGCTGGTGTCGACGCAATAGAAGTTGGCGAAAGTGCTATTCGGGCGGGCGCTGCGGGCCGCCCGGCAGATGCTCTGAGGCTCTCAACCCAACTGGCTTATGAAGAAGCTGGAATTCTCACGCGAGGAGGCAACGCGCTAACCAAGGAGGCCGTAAGGTCTTCGCGAGAAATTCCAATCTCAGGCGGGAAGCTCACCAATCCGGCCGTCGTCAAGGAGCTCACCTCGGATGGGTCTAGAATTGAGGACTGGGGGAAATTTACTACCCAAACCATAGTTCTGCCGAGTGGTCAAAGATCTCAAATCCACTACTACATGAATAAAGTTACCGGAAAGCTCAATTTCAATATCGATTTCAAGGTCAAAGGAAGGGTGGAGTGAAAGTTGTGGTCAAGCCAGGCGCTGAAAGCGCGCGCGGTTGGTTGTACGAAGATACTGAGCTAACGGTCCTTGCACTCATGATTTCTCCATCTGGTGAAGTTAGATTGGTATTGTGGTCCGACGCGCAAGAGTCGGTTGCACTATTTCCAATTGGAGATTTTAGTGTGTCCGACAGTGCGCTCTCGGTCGCTTGGGTAATCAGTTTCGATCCGAGTGGGGCTGTTTCCATAGCGCCGAAGTCCTGGCAGACCGCTGGCTTTTGGGATCTCTACAATGAGGGGGATTCGGCGGCGGAAGAAATTTTTAGATTGGAAATGAAAAGAATGATGGATGAATAGGAATGGATCTTTTGCAATGAGCGGATCAGGCTCAGGGCGGGGCTGAAGACGAAGGGAACCTCGCTGACAAGCCTCCATTGATCGCTGGTTCTCAACTCTCTAGCGGTGGCGGCATCAGCAACCCGCTGGGCAGCATGGCCGGCGCAGGAGTGAGCCTGCTGGGCGGTACCAAGAAGAACGACAGCAGCACCACGCGTTCGGACATCGCCGCCGGCACCGTGGTGGTGCGCGATGGCAATGAGAGCGCTTTGGCAGGTCTTGATCGGACCGCGACCGGCTTTGATACCGACAGCGCACTGTCGGCCGTTGACCTGCGCAAGATGCAGGAGCGTGCCGAGGTGATGCAGCTGGGTGGGCAGCTGCTGTTCAAGGGCGTGGGCGACCTGGGCGGCTACCTGAGCCAGAAGGCGGACACCGAAGAAGGCAAGGCGTTCTGGGCCGACGGCGGCAACGGCCGCGCACTACTGCACGGCATGGCAGGTGCAGCGATGGCCGCATTGGGTGGTGCGGATGCGCTGAACGGCTTGGTGAGTGCTGCTGGTGCGGAGAAGGCCAAGATCGCGATCTCGGAATTCCTCGAGAGCAACAAGGGCAACCTGAGCTGGGAGGACTACCAGTCGCTGATGGAAGTTGGCAGCGCGATGGTGGGCGGGGCTCTGGGTGGAAGCACGGGCGCCAACATTGCCGTGACCGGGGATCGGTTCAATCGGCAGCTGCACCCGGACGAGGTGAAGTGGATCAACATGAATGCTGCCGCGTTCGCCGCCCAGGAGGGTATCAGCGAAGCAGAGGCGTCGGCCGGGTGGTTGCGGAGTCCAAATGAGGGTCGAAGCAGGCTTTGATCTAACGGTCACGGAGCTTGACGCCCATGTCCATTGGGGCGTCGATCCAAGACGAACCCATCCAGAATCACCGTGATCCCCCCTCTTCATCACAACGGGCTACGATGAACCCGATTCCGGATCGAAGGAGTGGCCATGAATTCCCCCTTGTCTCCCCTG
Organism: Stenotrophomonas maltophilia; assembly: GCF_002799155.1. Lineage (GTDB taxonomy): Bacteria > Pseudomonadota > Gammaproteobacteria > Xanthomonadales > Xanthomonadaceae > Stenotrophomonas > Stenotrophomonas maltophilia_R. The sequence continues at coordinate 3,685,734 of NZ_NERD01000002.1, read as the reverse complement.
TTGTCGGCGGTTGGCCGTAGCTGGTGGATCCTCCTGCTGTATGGCCTGGTCGCTCTGGGCTTCGGCATCATCGCCATCGGCTGGCCGTTGTCGGCGGCCATGGCACTGGCCTGGACACTGGGCGTGATGGCCATCGTCGAGGGCGTCATCAGCCTGTTCGCCCTGATCAGTGGCGGCAGCGGCGCTTCGCGCGGCTGGCTCGCGCTCTATGCCATTGCTTCGCTGGGTTTCGGCATCCTGGCGGTGATCAATCCGCTGGCCACCGCCAGCGTGCTGGTGCTGTTCCTGGCGGCGTGGCTGCTGGTGGCCGGCATCTATCGCATCGTGTTCGCGATCCGCGTGCGCAAGCAGATCCAAGGCGAGTGGCTGCTGATCCTCAGCGGCGTGCTGGCGGTGGTGCTGGGCCTGCTGTTTGCGGCCAACCCGTATGCCGGTGTAGCGGTGACCACGCTGTGGATCGGCATCGGCAGCCTGCTGTACGGGCTGCTGCAGGTGTTGGTGGCATTCAAGCTGCGGAAGCTGCGGTGAGGGTTGCGCTTCCGCTTCTGCTGGGGGCGGCACTGGTGCTGGCCGGATGCGTGCCGGGCGCCACGCCCGGTGGCTTGGCAGGGAAGGATCACGTGCCGCGCCCTGGCGTGGATGTGCGCCTGAGCGCGGTGGACGCCTCCGGCAAAGGCAAGCCGGCGCAATGGCAAGGCGAAACCCTGGCCTTGCGCGAGCCGCCGATTGCCGGCAGCACCGACATTGCCGACGTGCGCTACGTGCTGGATGAGGCCAAGCAACCTGGCCTGCAGATCCGCTATCGACCCGAAGCGCACCAGCGCATCCATGATGGCACGGCAGCCCTGGTGGGCCAGCGCGCGGCGCTCAGCGTGGACGGCCGCGTGTTGATGGTGGCGACGGTGCAGGGGCCGTTCGGCGAATCGATGATGTTGAGCGGGCTGTCCAGCGTTGCCGAGGCGCGGGATCTGGCCAGGCACATCACCGGCGAATGACCGGCGCGCCTGCGACCCCGCGCTGCGCGCGGAGGTCGACCCAGGTCGACGATTACCGGGCGAACCGGGCCTCGATTTCTTCCAGCGACTTGCCCTTGGTCTCCGGCAGCCAGAACGCAGCCACCAGGAAGAACACGAAGGTGCAGGCCGCCCAGAACACGAACATGCTGGCGTAGCCGTAGTGGCCCACCGTGGGCAGGAAGATGGCGGCGATGGTGGTCGACACGAACTGGTTGATCAGCAGCGCGATGCTCATGCCGTTGGAGCGGATGCGGTTGGGCATCAGCTCCGACAGTGCCAGCCACACGCAGACGCCGGGGCCGACCGCGAAGAACGCGACGAACACCAGGATGCAGGTGGCCACCGCCCAGCCATGGGCCGGCGGCGGCACCGGGCCGATGCGGGCCTGCTCGATGCGCAACGGAGCCTGCGTGGCACTGGCGGGGTCGGCGAACGGGTTCAGACGCAGCGTGCGGAAGAACGCACCGATCACGCTGTCTGGCTGCACGGTGCCGGCACGCTCGATGCGCAGCTCGCGGTCGGTCAGGTTGTCGCTGCGCAGGGCGCGTACGTTGGTGAAGTCCCCATAGGCATACGATACGGTCAGCTGCAGCGGCCGGCCCTCGCTGTCGATGCCAGCACCGAGGCGCTGCCATTGGGCTTCATCCAGCACCAGCTGCAGGCCATCGCCGTTGACCGCCGCCTGCAGCTGCGGCTGCACGTCGGTACGGCCGCGCTCGGCCTGGAAGAACAGGGCGGCGGCGGCCAGCAGGGCCACGCAGATGCCGCCGCTGCCGAGCATCAGCAGGAACTTGCGGCCCTTGCGGTCGACCAGCAGCAACGCGACCACGGTCATCACCGCATTGAGCAGCTTGATCGCCACGTCGGCGCCGTTGGCCACTGAACCGGACAGGCCGGCCTGGTTGAGGATGTTCACCGCGTAGGCCAGCACCGAGTTGATGCCGGTGGCCTGGGTGCAGGCCAGCACCACGCAGGCCAGCAGGAACGGCACCACGTAGCGGCGGCTGAGCAGCGGATCGCGCTTGCCGTCGCTGCTGCTCGATTCCGGCGCCTGGATCTGGGCCAGCGTGGGCTCGACCTCTGCGGCGGGCAGGACGCGCTGGAGGCTGCGGCGGGCTTCATCGATGCGACCGCGGCGCACCAGCCAGCGTGGTGATTCGGACAGCCAGAAGATGCCGGCGCAGAACAGCAGGCCCGGCGCCAGGCAGGTCCAGAAGATGGTGCGCCAGGCGTGGTCCTTCACCGTGAACAGTTCCTGCGCCTGCTGCGCGACCGGCAGCGAACGCACGGCTTCGGCGGCGGCATCCACGGCGTGGGCGTGGTACAGGCCGATCAGCGCTGCCAGCACCAGGCCAACGGTCAGCAGCAGCTGGAACATCGCCGCGCCGCGCCCACGTCGTTCGGGGCTGAGCACTTCAGCCAGGTACAGCGGAATCACCACGCCGATCAGGCCGCCACTGATGCCCTGCAGCAAGCGTCCCAGCAGCAGCGGCGTGTAGCCGGAGGCCAGTGCCATGATCGGAATCGAGGCGGTGAACAGCAGGCCGGCCAGCAGCATCGCGCCGCGGCGGCCGATCAGGTCGGCAACCATGCCGGCGAACAGCGAAGACAACACGCTGCCCAGCAGCACTGCCGCGACGACGAAGCCGAGCTGCTGGCTGCTGAGCTGCCACGCGTGGCTGGCCGTTGCCTCCAGGTAGGGCAGGGCGCCGGCGATGATGCCGATGTCGATGCCGTACAGCAGGCCACCCAGGCCGCCGATGAAGAGCAGGTAGCGTACGGGCCAGCGCGGAGCGGTGCGTGCAGTCATCGGCATATTCCAGGAGGTGTTTCGGTGCGGATTGCTTGGTGCGGATTGCTTTCTGTAGAGTCGAGCCATGCTCGATTGCTCTGCCGCGCCATGCGCGGACAGCCGAGCATGGCTCGACTCTACAAAGGCGCGGTGCGTCAGGCTGGTGTTGCGTTCAGATCGACCACGCGCCCGCCTACCACCACCTGCTGCAGGCGCAGTCCGGCATTCAGCACCACCAGGTCGGCACGGGCGTCGGGCGCGATGCGGCCGCGATCGCCCAGGCCCAGGTAATCGGCCGGGAAGGTGGAAACGCGCTGCGAGGCATCGGCCAGCTCCAGGCCCACCTGCACCAGGTTGCGCAGCGCCTGGTCCATGGTCAGCGCGCTGCCGGCCAGCGAACCGGTCGCCAGGCGCACGCAGCCACCGCACTTGTGCACGCGCTGCTCGCCCAGCGCGTACTCGCCATCGGGCATGCCAGTGGCGGCGGTGGCGTCGGTCACTGCGTACAGGCGCGGGATCGCGCGCGCGGCCAGGCGGATCACGCCGGGGTGGATGTGCTGCAGGTCGGGAATGATCTCGGCGTACTGCGCATGTGCCAACGCCGCCGCTGCAATGCCCGGGCGATAGTGATCGACGCCGGTCATGCCGTTGAACAGGTGGGTGAAGCCGGAGGCACCGGCCTGCAGCGCGGCCACGCCTTCCTCGTAGGTACCGGCGCTGTGACCGAGCTGCACGCGGATGCCCATTGCCGACAGCGCGGGAATCAGCGCGGTGTGCTCGCCGATCTCCGGAGCCAGCGTCATCACCCGGATCGGTGCCAGCGCATGCAGCTGCTGCACCAGTGCCAGCGTCGCCTCGATCGTGCGGTTGGGCTGCGCACCCAGACGCTGCGGGCTGATGAACGGTCCTTCCAGATGCACGCCGGCAATGCAGGCGGCATCGGCATCGGGCGCTGCCATGGTGGCGGCCACACCCTGCAGCGCGTGCTCGATCTCGTCGAGCCCGGCGGTCATGGTGGTCGCCAGCAGCGTGGTGGTGCCGAAGCGCAGATGGGTGCGGGCGATGGTGCGTGCCACGTCACCGCCCTGCATCAGGTCCACGCCGGCCGCGCCGTGCACGTGCAGGTCGATGAAGCCGGGCAGGATCACCGGCAGCTGCAGGTCGTCGGCACCGCTGTGGTCGTCCACCTGCAGCCGGCGTACGTGTGAATCGAAGTGGACGTGGCCACGCCGCCAACCCAGCGGGGTGAGGATGCGGCCATGCAGGGTGCGGGTGTCGGTCATGCGGCGGGCTCGGCGATGATCACTTCGATGCCCAGCCGCTGCAGCCCTTCGCGGGTCGCATCGTCGATGCCGGCGTCGGTGATGATGGCGTGGATCTGATCCAGCAGGGCGATGCGGTGCAGGCTGACGCGGCCGAACTTGGAGGCGTCGGTCAGCACCACGATGCGGCGTGCACGTTCGACCATGCGGTGGTTGAGGCGGGCTTCGGCCTCGTCGTGGGTGGTCAGGCCGAACTGCATGTCCAGGCCGTCCACGCCCAGGAACAGGGTGTCGAAGCTGTACGAGTTGAGGCTGGCTTCGGCCTGGCTGCCCTGCAGCGACAGCGACTGCTGGCGCAGCAGGCCACCGGTCAGCAGCACGGTGATGCCCGCGGCATTGGCCAGTTCCCAGGCGATGTTCAGGCCGTTGGTCATCACCGTCACGTCGCGATGCGCGCGCAGGTGGCGGGCCAGGGTCATCGTGGTCGAGCCGGAGTCGATGATGATGTTGTCGCCGGGCTGCACCAGGCGCGCGGCGCGCGCGCCGATCGATTCCTTCAGCGGCAGGTTCAGTGCGTCCTTCTCGTGGATGTCCTGTTCCTGCGGCGGCGTGCGCACCAGCGTGGCACCGCCGTGGGTGCGGGTGGCCAGGCCCTGCGACTCGAAGTGGGTCAGATCGGCACGGATGGTCACCGCCGACACGCCGAAGCGCTCGACCAGATCGGCCACCTGCACCGAGCCGTGCTCGATCAGCAGCTGCAGGATCTGTTGCCGGCGGGAGCGGGTGTTGCGCATGGCCATTCTCGGTTTCGCGGGAAAAGGTAGAGATTAGCCGTTCGCAGCAACGGCGGCAGCCGAGCCTGCGTGGTGCGCGCGGGTTCCGGCCTGGTTGGCGCTGCAGGCGCGGGCGTATTCGCCCAGGCACAGGCCGATGCGGTGCTGCACCAGTGCGGTGGGGGTGTTGGCCAGGGTACCTTCGCGCACGGCGCGGTACTGCTCCGGCAGATACTGGCTGAGCAGCACCAGCGGCGGCGCATGCTGTTCCAGGTTGGTGAACAGGGTCTGCACCGCCTGCACCAGCGCTGGCTCGCCCCAGTAGTAGCGGCAGCGGTCGCTGAAGGAATAGCTGCGCAGCAGGCGCAGCGCGGCCTCATCGCCCTGGTAGTAGGACTGCCAGTACTTCGGCTGCGCCACCATCACCTCGTCCAGCACGTGCGGCAGGCGCGAGCACTGCGCGGCTGGAAGCAGCTCGGCCTCGATCGCGGCCAGCGCGAACAGTGCCTCGCGATAGGCGAAGGTGGCGGCCGGGCCGACCTTGAGGATGGCGAAGTGGTCGCGCACCAGCGCGTGCAGGCCGCTCTCGCGCTGGTAGTCGGTGGAATGCGCTTCGAACACGATGCGCGGCTGCTGTTCGAGGAAGCCGGCCAGCGTGCTGGCGGCGGCCGCGTCGTACTCGTGCACGCTGCTGTGGTCGAAGTCCACGCCCGGCTGCACCACCATCGCGATCACGCGCTGCCACGCATCGCGAAGCTGCGGGGTATCGAACGCCTGCTGGTGGATGGCCAGGGTCTGCGCGGCGGCGGCCGGCGTGGTCACCTGCAGGCCTTCTGCCAGCGAGGCTTCGCCACCGGGAATCGGCACTTCGGTACCGATCACGTAGACCGGCGGCGGCAGGCCGTGGTCAGCCGCGGTGCGTTCGGCGATCTCGGCCAGCTCGGCCGAGCGCGCGGCAACGATGGCATCGGGCAGCGGCACCGGATCATCGGCGCAGGACATGCTGCAGTCCAGGTGGATCTTGTGGAAGCCGGCGGCGACGTAGGCTTCGATCAGCACGCGCGCGTGGGTCATCGCTTCGGCGGCCGGGCGCTTCTGCCAGGCATTCGGGCCGAGGTGGTCACCGCCCAGGATCAGTCGCTCGCGCGGGAAGCCTTCTTCATCGGCCAGGGTGCCGACGTAGTCGCGGTACTGCGGCGGGGTCATGCCGGTATAGCCGCCGAACTGGTCGACCTGGTTGGAGGTGGCCTCGACCAGCAGCACGGTGCCATGTGCCTGCGCCACGTGCATGGCCGCGCGCAGCACCTGCTCGTTGCTGCAGCAGACGCTGTACAGGCCGACGTTGGCACCGGCGCGGTGGGAGGCAAGCAGGGTCTGCAACGGGGACATGGTCAGGCTCCGGACATCAGGAAAACGAGGGTTGACAGGCGAGCAGGGCGGCACCGCGTGCGCCGCCGGCATCGCCGAAACGCGGCGGCACGATCGGCGGCACCTGCACGCCCTTGAACAGATGGGCGGCGATGGCGGCCGGCAGCTGCTGGTACAGCGGCGCGTACTGCGAAAGGCCACCACCGAGCACGATCACGTGCGGGTCCAGCGCCAGCACCAGCGCGGCCAGGCTGTGGCCGAGCAGGTCGCGATGGATGTCCAGCGCCTTGCGTGCGCGGGCATCACCGGCTTCGGCCAGTGCGATCACCGCGCTGGCGTCGGCGGCGCTGCCACCAAGGTGGCGTTCGATCATCGCCACGCCACTGCCGGAGACATACCGCTCCACGCAGCCCTGCAGGCCACAGGCGCAGTCGATCAGGGGCAGGCCGTGGCGCTGCAGCAGATGGCCGGGCACGCTCCAGTGGCCCCACTCGCCGGCCAGGCCGTTGAAGCCGGACAGCAGGCGGCCCTGCACGCAGAACCCGCCACCGGCACCGGTGCCGAGGATGGCGCCGAACATGCTGGCGTAGCCGTCGGCGGCACCGCCGTGGGCTTCAGACAGGGCGAAGCACTGCAGGTCGTTGCCGAAATGCAGCGGCCGCTGCAGGCGCGCCTGCAGGTCGGCGGCCACGCTGTGGCCGGTCAGCGCAGGCACGTTGGCACTCAGCTGGCGGCCGCTGCGGCGATCGCGCACGCCGGGCAGGGCGATGCCGATGGCCGCATCACTGCGGCCCAGCGCGGCATCGGCCTCGGCGACCAGGCTCTGCACCGCCTGCAGGAAGCCGTCGTAGTCGCCCTGCGGCGTCGCCACGCGGCGGCGCCAGGTGACCTGCATCGCCGCATCGCACGCCACCAGCTCGATCTTGGTGCCGCCGATGTCGATGCCGTAGCAGGCGTGGGCGATCAGCTCAGCCATGGTGGATGGTGACGCCCTTGACCACGCGGTTGACGGTGCCATCCGGGAACGGGTTGTCCGGGGTCAGGCCAAGCGCGGCCGAGCGCTGCAGCGCGAACAGCTGCGCGAAGACCAGCCACACCGGTGCCAGCCACGGGTCGTCCAGTGCCGGCACGGTGAGGGTGTACTCATCATCGGCGCCGATGTCCGAATGCGGGCCGATCGCCAGGACCTGACCGGCAACGCCGTCGCGGCGCAGTTCTTCCAGCAGGTCTTGTTCGTAGCGGCGCGCCAGCGGCTGCACGCTGCGCAGCACCACCACCAGGGTGTTGCCGTCCAGCGTCGACTTCGGGCCATGGCGGAAGCCCAGCGGCGTGTTCGCCAGCGCCAGCACGCGGCCGGCGGTCAGCTCCAGCACCTTCAGCGCGCACTCGCGTGCCAGCGCTTCCAGCGGGCCGCTGCCAAGGTAGATGATGCGGTTGAACGGGCGTTGCGCCAGCGCCGCCACCGGTGCATCCCACTGCGCCTGGCCTTCGCGGGCCAGCGCGGCGATCTGCTTCAGGCGCGCCACGCGCGCATCCCACGGCGAACGATCGAACACGGTCAATGCGGCCAGCAGCATGCAGGTCAGGCTGCTGGTCATGGCGAAGGCACGGTCGCAGCTGGCCGAGGGCATCAGCAGGGTGCAGGTGTCGGCACGGCCGGCGCCACGGCGGGCCAGTTCGCCATCGGCATTGCAGGTGATGTCGAGGAAGCGCGCATCATCCACATCGCTGCGCACGCGGTCCACTGCCGCCACGCTCTCCGGGCTGGAGCCGCTGCGGCCGAACGAGACCAGCAGGGTCGGGCGGTCGCGCTGCAGGTACAGCGCCGGGTGGGTCAGCAGGCTGGTGGTGTGCACCACGCGCACCTCGGCCGGCCACTGTGCGTTGATCGCGTCGGCCACCATCTCGGCAATGAAGCCGGAGCTGCCGGCGCCGGTGAACAGCACGCGCTGGTTGGGATCGTTGAGGCCGTCGCCGAGGAAAGCCTGCAGGCGGTCACGGGCATGCGACAGATCCTGGGCGAGGGCTTCCCACAGCGCAGGCTGCTGGGCGATTTCAGTAGCGGTATCGGCTCCGCCCAGGCGCTGCCAGGCGGACACATCGGAAAGCAGGGTGACGTCCATTCGGAGGTTCCAGTTGGGCCAGCGCACCATCTTCGTTTTCTTTCGAAATGTCAAATTGCGAAAGCAAAAAGAAAGAAAATGAGCGTCCGTCTTTCCACGATCCGCAGTGCGATGAAAAACGAAAGGATGCGCGGAATGCCGTATCGCACAACGCTTAACAGGCGCCTGCAAGCGCTTACACAAAGTATTGCGGCGCAACAACTTTCGTTTCAATGGAATATATCTTCCTTTTTCCTTTCAATTTGTTGACATCTTTCGAATCGCTGCCCTAGAGTCGGCCCAACCGCTTTCGAAACGCCCGGTGAACGGGTTGGGAGTCCGCGTGGAAAACTGCGTTCGTCGCTCGCCGCTGATGCTGGCCCTGTTGCCGGCATTGATGCTGGCGTCCATGCCGGCCAGCGCCGAGCCGGTTGGCAACCTGCGTTCGGTGGCCGCCAGCGACAGCCGCGACGGCGTGCAGGGCTGGGACCTGCAGACCGACAAGGGCGCGCGCATCCGCATCGAGCTGCCGGCCACCGACATCATCCGCGTGCAGGCCGGCCGCAACGGCAAGCTCACTGGTGCAGGCGACAAGGCCGCGCCGATCGTGCTGCCGCAGCCCAAGGCGAACGTGCAGGCGCAGCTGGAAGAAGACGCGCAGGAAATCCGCGTGCGCACCGATGCACTGGTGCTGCATGTGCAGCGGCAGCCGCTGCGCCTGCGCCTGGAACGCCTGGACAACGGCCAGCCCATCGCCCTCTGGCAGGAGCTGCAGCCCCTGGACCTGGATGCCACGCAGAGCGTGCAGGTGCTGTCCTCGCAGGCCGACGAAGGCTATTACGGCGGTGGCCAGCAGAACGGCCGCTACCAGTTCAAGGGCCGCGAGCTGGAAGTGTCCTACTCCGGCGGCTGGGAAGAGGGCGACCGCCCCAGCCCGGCACCGATGCTGCTGAGCAGCCGCGGCTGGGGCATGCTGCGCAATACGTGGAGCGATGGCAGCTACGATCTGCGCGAGGCCGACCAGGCCACGCTGCTGCATCGCGAAGACCGCTTCGATGCCTACTACTTCGTCGGCGCCGATCTGCCAAAGCTGATCGAGCGCTACACCCAGCTGACCGGCCGCCCCAACATGGTGGCGCGCTGGGCGCTGTCCTACGGCGACGCCGATTGCTACAACGACGGCGACAACAGCAAGAAGCCCGGCACCGTGCCTGAAGGCTGGAGCGACGGCCCGACCGGCACCACGCCGGATGTGATCGACAGCGTGGCCAAGCAGTACCGCGCCCACGACATGCCCGGTGGCTGGATCCTGCCCAATGATGGTTACGGCTGCGGCTACAAGCAGTTGCCGGAAACGGTGAAGGGCCTGGCCACGTACGGCTTCCGCACCGGCCTGTGGACCGAGAACGGTGTCGACAAGATCGCCTGGGAAGTGGGCAAGGCTGGCAGCCGCGTGCAGAAGCTGGACGTGGCCTGGACCGGCAAGGGCTACCAGTTCGCGATGGATGCCAACCGCCAGGCATTCAACGGCATCCTCGACAATTCCGATTCGCGCCCGTTCCTGTGGACGGTGATGGGCTGGGCCGGCATCCAGCGCTATGCCGTAGCGTGGACCGGCGACCAGAGCAGCAGCTGGGACTACATCCGCTGGCACGTGCCGACCCTGGTCGGTTCGGGCCTGTCCGGCATGGCCTACGCCAGCGGCGACGTTGATGCGATCTTCGGCGGCAGCGCCGAGACCTTCACCCGCGACCTGCAGTGGAAGGCGTTCACCCCGGTGCTGATGGGCATGAGCGGCTGGTCGTCGAACGCGCGCAAGCACCCGTGGTGGTACGACGAGCCCTACCGCAGCATCAACCGCGATTACCTGAAGTTGAAGATGCGCCTGACCCCATACATGTACGGGCTGGTGCACGAGGCCGCACAGACCGGTGCACCGCCGGTGCGTGGCCTGATGTGGGACAACCCGCGCGATCCGCATGCGCAGGACGAAACCTACAAGTACCAGTTCCTGCTCGGCCGCGACCTGCTGGTGGCGCCGGTGTACCGCAGCCAGGCGGCCAGCCGCGGATGGCGCCGCGACATCCACCTGCCGGCCGGCGGCTGGATCGACTATTGGGATGGCCGCCGCGTGCAGGCCGGCACCGACGGCCGCCAACTCGACCGCCAGGTGGACCTGGCCACGCTGCCGCTGTTCGTGCGCGCCGGTGCGATCCTGCCGATGTACCCGTCGATGCTGTTCGATGGCGAGAAGCCGCTGGATGAAGTGACGTTCGACCTGTACCCGCAGGGTCATTCGCAGTACACGCTGTACGAAGACGATGGCAACACCCGCCGCTACCAGCAGGGCGAATCGAGCACGCAGCAGGTCCGCGTGCAGGCGCCGCTGCAGGGCAGTGGCCCGGTGCAGGTGCAGATCGATGCAGTGCAGGGCCAATACCAGGGCCAGCTGGCGCAGCGCCGCTACGGCCTGCGCGTGCTCAGCCGCCAGGCGCCGCGTGCGGTGCAGGCCGGTGGCCGCGCGCTGCCTGCGTTGGCCAATGCCGCTGCGTTGAACAGCGCCAGCGAAGGCTGGTACTTCGATGCCAAGGAGCGCCGCGGCACGCTGCATGTGCGCACGGCCGCGCAGGACATCCGCCAGCCGCTGCAGCTGCAGCTGGACTTCGCAGTCGCTGCCGCAGCCGCCGATGATGCCTATCCGGCCGCGCCGGTGCTGGGCCGCGAACTGCCGGCCGACAGCCTGCTGGTGGTCAATCGCCCGGCCGAAGAACCCGGCCATGCGCTGGAAAATGCCTTCGATGAGGATCCGGGCACCTGGTTCCGCAGCGTGCGCAACCAGGCCGTGCGCACCGGCGCGCATGAGTGGGTGATCGGCTTCGGCGAGCGGAAGATGATCGATGGCATCGACATCGCGCCGCGCAACGACAAGAACTGGAAGCACGGGCAGGTCCGCGACTACGAGGTGTACCTGGGTGACAGCAATGGCGAGTGGGGCGAGCCGATCGCCCGTGGCCGCCTGCAGCTGAAGGAAGGCCTGCAGCGCATCGACTTCCCGGCCCATGCCGGTCGCCTGCTGCGCTTCCGCGTGCTGAGCGTGCAGAACCCCGAGGGCGACGGCGCCAGCAGCTCCGACCCGATGGTGACCGCGGCACAAGGCAGCGCCCGCGCGTTCGATGCATTGCAGCCGCGCGATGTCGGCCCGATCGCACTGTCCACCTTCCACATTCTTGAACACCAGGAACCGGAGCGACCGGCCCGGCAGCGCTATCTCTCCGAGCTGCCGGTGCCGGCCGCGCTGGCCAGCCAGGTGCGCACCGACCAGTCCTTCCGTGGCGACGCCGGCATGCGCATGAACGGCCTGCAGTTCCGCCGTGGCCTGGGTGTCGGCGCCAACAGCCGCATCGACCTGCGCCTGCAGGGCGGCTGGCACCTGCTGCGCGCCGACCTCGGCATCGACGACGCCTGCCGCAACGCCGGCGGCCTGCAGTTCCAGGTCTGGGGTGACAACCGCCTGCTGTATGACAGCGGCCTGGTGAAGGCGCCCGGCGTGGTCAAGCCGGAGCTGGACATCCGAGGCCTTTCCACCCTGAGCCTGCGCACGCTGGGTGCGCAGGGCAGCCAACCCGCCCAGGTCTGCGCCAACTGGGCCAACGCCGTCCTGATCGGCCAGGAGGGCGACTCCGCCAGCATCGTCGCCCCATGACTCCTACGTAACACCGCTCCTCCCCCGCCCATTCCGACTACGGCCCTGATGGCCGTGGCCCGGGAGCGTTTTGCCCGCCGAACGCCCACGCGCTCACTTTTTGCGCTGCACCCCTGCCAGGAGAGAACCCCGATGTTGCCCGCACGCCACCACCGCCCCCCCTGTCGTTCGATCGCTCCGCTGTCGCTGGCCATCGCCGGCGTGCTGCTGTCGGTCGCCGTTCCTGCCTTTGCCCAGGAGAGCAAGGACACCGCCACCGATCTGGCCCGCATCGAGGTCACCGGCTCCAACATCCGCCGCACCGACGTTGAAACCGCCTCGCCGGTGCAGGTGATCAGCAAGCAGGACATCCAGAACATGGGTGCGCGCACGCTGCTGCAGGTGCTCGACAACCTGCCGGCTGCACGCCCGGCGCAGCAGGATGCGCGTTCACTGTTCACCGGCTCCGATGGTGCCTCGCAGGCCAACCTGCGCGGGCTGGGTGCACAGGGCACGCTGGTGCTGCTGAACGGTCGCCGCCTGTCGTACTACGGTGCGCCGGCCGGCTTCCAGACCCAGTTCGTCAACATCGATGCGATTCCCGCCGCCGCCATCGAACGCATGGAAGTGCTGACCGACGGTGCCTCGGCCGTGTACGGCACCGACGCGGTGGCCGGCGTGATCAACGTGATCACCAAGCGCAACTTCCAGGGCGCCGAGGTCAGCTTCACCAACGACACCTCCTCGCGCATCGATTCCTACGGTGAGCGCCAAGCCAGCATCACCGCCGGCTTCGGCGACCTGGCCGAGAACCGCTTCAATATCTACGGCGCGGTGAACATGTACCGCCGCGACGCGATTCCGCTCAGCGATTTCTACGACAAGCGGCCCGACCAGTACTACGTCAACAACCCGAACTACCTCAACAACCTGCGCCTGGGCGTGGGCAGCAAGCCGGGTGAGTTCAACCCGGGCAGCTACTTCGCCTTCGATCCGGTCACCGGCCGCCGCGTGCAGGAAGCCGCACCGGGTTGCAAGAACGTGCTGACCAGTGAAGCGGCCGGTCCGCGTTGCGTCTGGGAAACCTGGATGAACAACGAGATCGATGCCGGCGCCAAGTCCGAGCGCAACACCGCTTACCTCAACGGCACCTTCCTGGTGGGCGACAGCACCGAGATCTTCGCCGAGGCGACCTACACCGACATCGACCTGCGCGCCAACGGTGGCACGCCGCGCGCCTACGGCACCACCACCGGCAACCCCACCAGCTGGTTCTCGCGCAACACCGGCAACAACGTCAACCAGTTCCTGTACCCGTTCCTGGGCCCGAACAACGAGTACAACCACGCCAGCCCGGAAATGAAGGCGATGATGGGTGGTGTGGTCGGCCTGAACTACCTGCTGCAGGATGTCGGCCCGAACTACTTCGGCCAGCGCAACACCGACAAAAGCTACCGCGTGCTGGCCGGTGCGCGCGGCAACAGGGGAGACTGGAACTGGGAGACCGCCTTCGCCAGCGCGGGTACCCACTCCACCACCTACCAGACCATCAACGTCAACACCAAGGGCTTCGAGAAGGCGTTCGGTCCGTACACGATCGATCCAGGTACCGGCCGCGTGATCATCTCCGACCACCCGGCCTACAAGTTCGGCGAGATCAGCGAAGCCAACGCTGCGTTGATCCGTGAAGCGTTCCCGACCTTCGACATCCAGTCGTGGACCCGCCTGCACACCCTGGACGGCAAGATCGAAGGTCCGCTGTTCCAGCTGCCGGCCGGTGAGATGCGCGCCGCGTTCGGCTTCAACGCCAGCCGCGAAACCTTCTACACCCCGGGCAACGCCGATGCGGCCAACGGCCTGATCACCCAGCAGGGCGGCTCGTGGTTCGACGGTAAGCGCAACACGTACGCGCTGTTCGCAGAGACTGTCGCACCGATCACCGACACGCTGGAACTGGATGCAGCAGTGCGCGTGGACAAGTACCCGAACTTCAGCGCCAACGTCGCGCCGAAGATCGGCTTCAAGTACCAGGCGTTCGACCAGCTGATGCTGCGCGGTACCTACTCCACCGGCTTCCGTGCACCGAGCCTGGCCGAGTCCGGCAACGGCGGCGTGTTCGCACAGCTGGGTGGCTACCGTGACGAGCTGCGCTGCAACGAGACCAACGCCATCGCCAACCTGTTGCTGAAGTCGCAGCGCCCGGGTGACGTCGATCTCGGCAAGACCCTGCTGAACGTCGATTGCAGCCGCACCGTGGCACGCATGACCCAGCCGAACAAGGACCTGAAGCCGGAGAAGGCGAAGATCGCCACCCTTGGTTTCGTCTATGAGCCGGCGACCTGGCTGTCGGTGTCGGCCGACTACTGGTTCATCTATCGTGACAATGAAATCGTTGCGCCGGACTACCGCCGCATGGAAGACATCATCTCCTCGTCGCGTTCGCCGATCACCGACAGCGACCGTGCCAACCTGGCGCAGCTGGCAGCGATGTGTGCCGACCCCGCCAGTGGCGTGAACTGCCCGTCGGTGCTGCCGGGTTACTCCGCCGGCAACGTGGCCAGCGTGGTGGGCCAGTACAAGAACCGCGGCAAGACGCTGATCGACGGCTTCGACATCGATGCGCGCAGCCGCTTCTCGATGGGCGACTGGGGCAACCTGAACATCGGCCTGGCCGCCACCATCGCCAACCGCAACCGCTTCTACATGGACGCGGAGAACGGCTGGTACTACGGCGACGTGGTGGGCTATTACAACAACCCGCGCCTGCGCGCCACGCTCAATGCCGACTGGACCTACAAGCAGGTGACCACCAGCATGTTCGTCAACTACGTGGGCGGCACCAAGTGGGCCACCGACCAGATCGACGAAGAGAGCAACAACAAGGAAACCTGCACCGGCGGCTACCTGGCCCTGCAGAAGAGCAAGTGTGATGGTGCGCCGTCGTGGTGGACCGCCAACATGAGCGTCACCTGGCGCCCGGATGATGCGTGGAACCTGAGCTTCACCGTCAAGAACCTGTTCAACCGCCTGCCGTTCTACGACCCGAACAGCTTCCTGGGTGACTCCAGTGACTACGCGACCATCTTCGGTCGTGGTTACAGTGTGACCATCGGCTACCGGTTCAAGTAATTCCGTTTGCGTGACCTGGCGTGCCGGCTGCGGCCGGCACGCTGCCAAGAGGAGAGATGTTTGCCATGAAGCGTAGGGAATTCATCGCGGCCAGTGCCGCTGTCGCCGCCAGCAGCCTGCTGCCGCAGACCCCGGCCTGGGCACGTGGGCGCAAGGTGCGCCTGGCCATGATCGGTACCGGCATGCGTGGCCTGGTGCTGCTGAAGGAGCTGGTGCGCCGCGACGATGTCGAGGTGGTCGCCCTGTGCGACATCGAGCCGATCATGCTTGGCCGCGCCGTGGAGATGGTGACCAAGGCCGGAAAGCCGGCACCGAAGACCTATGGCCAGGACCGCGACACCAATGCCTGGAAGCGCCTGCTGGAACAGAAGGGCATCGACGGCGTGATCATCGCCACGCCGTGGGAATACCACGCGCCGATGGCGATTTCCGCCATGCAGGCCGGCGTGGCCGTGGGCTGCGAAGTGGTGGCCGGCATCACCCTGCAGGACCACTGGGACGTGCTGAAGACCCAGCTGAGCACCGGCACCCCGTACATGCTGCTGGAGAACGTCTGCTACCGCCGCGACGTGATGGCCGCGTTGCAGATGGTGCGCCAGGGCCTGTTCGGCGAACTGGTGCACCTGCAGGCCGGCTACCAGCACGACCTGCGCGGCGTGAAGTTCAATTCCGGCGACCCGAACCAGCCCTACGACAGCGGCGTGGAATTCGGTCCCAAGGGCTGGAGCGAAGCACGGTGGCGCACCGAGCATTCGGTGGAGCGCAACGGCGAACTGTACCCCAGTCACGGCATCGGCCCGTGCGCCATGTACACCGGCATCAACCGTGGCAACCGCTTCACCCACATCAACGCCTTCGCGACCAAGGCGCGCGGCCTGCACGAATACACCGTGGCCAAGAGTGGCGGCACCACCCATCCCAGCACCAAGGTGAAGTTCAAGCTGGGCGACATCGTCACCACCACGCTGGCCTGCGAGAACGGCGAGACCATCCTGCTGCAGCACGATACCTCGCTGCCGCGCCCGTACTCGATGGGCTTCCGTGTGCAGGGCACCAAGGGCCTGTGGATGGACGTGAACCATTCGATCCACATCGAAGGCCGCAGCCCGCCGCACCAGTGGGAGGAGTTCAAGAAGTACCAGGACCAGTACGAGCACCCGCTGTGGAAGCAGAATGCCGACACCGCTGCCAGCGCTGGTCACGGTGGAATGGACTGGTTCGTCATCCATGCATTTGTTGAAGCGCTGAAGGCCAAGGCACCGATGCCGATCGACATCTACGATGCGGTCACCTGGAGTGCGATCACCCCGCTGAGCGAGCAGTCGATCGCGAACAGCTTCCAGACGCTGGAGTTCCCGGACTTCACCGCAGGTGCGTGGAAGCAGCGCAAGCCGATCTTCGCGTTCGACGGGAAGTACTGAGGTTCATCCCTTCCATGCTGTGACGGAAACGCCGGGCGATGCCCGGCGTTGCTGTATATGGCGTACTGGCTCCTGTAGTGCCGAGCCCACGCTCGGCCGCCTGTTCGGTCGGCCGCCCGCTTTATCAGAAAACTCTGAAATCCGACCTATTCCACAGTTTCTGACTTGAATGTGTAAACCACATCGGAGATAACGTCCCCCGTGCGGTCAGGCCGCATTCCGGAACAGGGACGATCCGAAACATGACGTGGTGAGGCATTGGCCCCACGTTCTCGTTCCCGCCGGTGCTGTGTTCGTCCAGGAAGGAGAACAGGGATGTTGGAACGACTGAAGACCATTTCGTGTGCCGCACTGGCGATGATCGCGCTGGGGAGCCTGGCTCCCTGGGTTGCGCAGGCGCAGGAGGTGCAGAAGAAGTGGGAGAGCTACCTGTCGATGGGCCAGCCGCGAGCCACGGAAGCGGCGGTGCAGAAGGACATCAAGTCGCTTTTTTCCCAGTACGAGAAGGACAAACCCTTCGATTGGCATGTCAAACGCCAACGCGTCCTTGGAAAGAAGGTCATCTACGATTACCGGGTGAGACCCGAGAAGATCGTTACTACTGACTGGGTCTACACCCACTCAGGGCAGGAGTACTCATCCGAAGATCAGATTCGTAGCGTGATCCTCGCTACCCGCGTCAGCGACCCGCAGTGCCCGGCGACTTCACTCACGGAGGATCCTTGGGTGGAGCTCCTTGGACTTGGCAGGGGCGACGACGGTAGCGTCACCAACGAGGAGAAGGATTTCCATTACACCTTGAACTTCTATCACCAGAGCACTCAAGAATGCTCGTCGATAGTGGGGTGGGAGCATGTGCGCCGGGCCAGAACGGCGCTTTGTCCGAATCGACCGTCCCTGACGTGGAATGAGGGCCTGCAGATGTGCTCTCTGGTCCAGCAGGACGAGCCGCACATGTCGCCCATGCTCTCCTACACAAGCGCGCCGCTGCCGCCGCAGCAGTGTCCTGTTGGTAACCCGTGTGATCCGACCACTGGCGATAAATCCCAGCCTGAGCCGGATTTCAACCTTGGATGGGTGAGCTTCCAACGCCACTATCACTCTCTGACAAGCACGGCGGGCGGCGCGTTGGGTACGGGCTGGACCCATTCCCACAATCTGCGGCTTACCGCAGGCGTGGATGATTCCACTTTCCCTCCCAGCCCCGAACTGAAAGTTGGGCTGATCGGCGCCGATGGCGGGCAGACCGCATTCCAGAAAGTGGGGGCAAGCTACGAAGCCATGGACGGAAGCGGCGATCGCGCGGTCCAGCAGGGCACCAACTGGCAACTTTCACGTGCCGGAGAGCGCATCTATTTTGATGCTGATGGCTTGATGCAGCGCCGCGACTTCGAAGACGGAACGTCGCTGACCTATGCACGCGACAGCCGTGGCCGCCTGCTCAGCATCACCCATTCAACCGGTCGGCGCGTTGATGTCCAGTACCTCGCGCCGGGCGACGATTCGCTGATCTCGGCCCTGGTGGTCGCCGGCCAGCCTGTGGTGAGCTACGCCTATTCACCTGCCGGCGAACTGATCCGTGCGACCTACGCAGACGGTGCCAGTCGTACGTACCACTATGAGGACGCCCGCTTCCCGGGTTACCTGACTGGCATTACCGCCGAAGACAACCAGCGCTACAGCTGGTACGGCTATGACACGCAAGGGCGGGTCACCTGCAGCCGCCATTCCGGCGATTGCAGTCAAGCCGACGTGGGCATTGATGGCGTGCGCCTGGAGTACACCCCGGCGGGCACCACCATCGTCACCGATGCACTGGGCAAGCAGAGCACCTACGCCTTGACCGCCAGCGGCGCCAGCGGCCTTCCGCGCAAGGTCAATGGCATCACCGAGAGCAACGGCAGCATCAGTCGCACCTATCTGCCCGAGGCCACCGATTTCCGGCGTAGGCTGCAGTCAGTGACCGACCGCCGTGGCGTTGTCACCCAGTATGCCTATGCCGAGGCCAGCGATGCTGCCGCAGGCGCCGTCAGCGTGACCACCGCCACCGAAGCGGCCGGTACTCCGGATCAGCGTGTCAGCGAGACGCGCGTGGCCATGGACAGCAATCGGCTGGTCCAGCAGACCGTCGGTAACCGTGAGATCCGCATTGCGCGTAATGCGCGCCTCCAGCCAACCACCATCACCGTGCGCGACATGGTGACCGGTGACACCCGCGTCACCACCCAGACCTACTGTGAGGCCGAGGGCCCGGAGTGCCCGCTGGTGGGACTGCTGCGCAGCGTGGATGGCGCGCGCAGCGATGTGGCGGATGTCTCCACCTATGCCTACTACACGGCGGACGACGCAGGATGCGCGGCCAATGGCGCCTGCAGTTATCGCAAGGGCGACCTGCGCAGCGTGACCAATGCGCTGGGCCAGACGGTCGAGACTTTGGCCTACGACGCGTTCGGGCGGCCGTTGTCGGCGAAGGATACCAACGGCGTGGTGACCGACTACACCTACCATGCCCGTGGCTGGCCGACCTCGGTCACCGTGCGCGGTGCCACCACAGCCGAGGACCGGGTAACCCAGATCAGCTACTGGCCCACCGGCCAGGTGCAGCAGATCACTGAGCCTGACGGAAGCAGCGTCACCTATGTCTATGACGCCGCCCAGCGGCTGACGGATATCGCGGACAGTGCGGGCAACACCATTCACTATACGCTGGACAACGCCGGCAACCGCCTCAAGGAAGACACGCTGGACACCGGCGGCACCCTGCGCCGTACCCTGGCACGGACGTTCAACACGCTCGGCCAGCTGACCGTGCTGAAGGACGCAGGGAATCACGCCACCGGCTTTGCCTACGATGCCAATGGCAACCCGCAGACGGTGACCGACGCCCTGCAGCGCGTGACCAGCCAGCAGTACGATCCGCTCAACCGACTGGCGCAGACCCTGCAGGATGTCGGCGGCGTGGCGGCGGAGATCCGCAGCCAGTACAACGCGCTGGACCAGGTTACCCAGGTCACCGACCCGAAGGGCCTGCACACCACCTACGCCTACAACGGGTTCGGTGACCTGACTGGACAGGTCAGCCCGGACACTGGCGCCAGCAGCTTCACCGTGGACGCCGCCGGCAACCGCAAGACGGCCACCGATGCGCGTGGCGTCACCGCTACCTATCACTACGATGCACTCAATCGCCTGATCGGCATGGCCTATCCGGACCCCAATCTGGACGTGGGCTACAGCTACGACGTGGCACCGACTGCCTGTGCCGCCGACGAGCGCTTTGCCAAGGGGCGCCTGGGGCAGGTGCTGCATGCCAACGGCAGCACCCAGTACTGCCATGACCGCTTCGGCCAGGTGACCCGCAAGGTACAGACCGTCAACGGCGTTGCCAGCACGCTGCGCTATGCCTACAGCAAGTCGGGTCGCTTGACCGCGTTGACCTACCCCGACGGCAGCGTGGCCGACTACGTGCGCGATACCCAGGGCCGCATCAGCCAGATCGGCCTGACCCGCCCCGGCCAGGCGCGCCAGATCGTGGTGAACAACGTGACCTACGCGGCCTTCGGCCCGGCGACCGGCTGGACCTATGGCAACGGCCGCCAGCTACAGCGTCCGCTGGATCTGGACTACCGCCCGCAGGCGGTGCATGACCCGGCTGCGGGCGGCCTGTCGCTGGGCTATGGCTATGATCAGGTCGGCTCGATCACCGAACTGAAGAACGGCGCAGGCTCGGCGGTGCTCGCCAAGTACGCCTACGACACGCTGGGCCGCCTGACCCAGACCCAGGACGGCACGACCGGCACGCCGATTGAAACCTATGCCTACGACGCCACCGGCAATCGCACTGCGCTGACCACCTCGGCAGGCACCGCCAGCTATACCTATCCCGCAACCAGCCACCGGCTGACCGCAGTGGATGGCGAAGCGCGCAACCATGACGCGGTGGGCAACACCACTAGCATCGGTAGCAAGGCGTTCACCTACAACGATGCCAACCGCATGAACGCGGTGAAGCAGGGTGACGCCACACTGGAGAGCTACGGCTACAACCATCGTGGCGAGCGCGCACTGCGTACCCCGGCCGGTGGCGCAGCACA
This sequence comes from Stenotrophomonas maltophilia, assembly GCF_002799155.1. Lineage (GTDB taxonomy): Bacteria > Pseudomonadota > Gammaproteobacteria > Xanthomonadales > Xanthomonadaceae > Stenotrophomonas > Stenotrophomonas maltophilia_R. The sequence continues at coordinate 3,665,095 of NZ_NERD01000002.1, read as the reverse complement.
GATGACGTTGTACGACGAGGCTGGGCAGTGGCTGGGCAACTACTCGGCCACGGGCCAGGCGCAGCAACAGGCGATCTGGCTGGACAACTACCCGGTGGCGCTGATCAATGTGCCTGGTACCGGCGTGCCGGAACTCGCTTATGTCCAACCGGATCATCTGGGCACACCGCGCGTGGTGATCGACCCGGTGCGTGATGTGGCAGTCTGGGAGTGGAGCAACAAGAGCGAGGTGTTCGGCAACCAGATTCCGAGTGCCGACCCGGATGGGGATGGTGTGGCGTTCGAGTTGGCGCTGCGCTTCCCGGGCCAGCAGGCGACGGCTGCAAGTGGGCTGTTCTATAACTACCAGCGGGAATACGACCCGGCTGTGGGGCGCTATTCGCAGAGTGATCCGATTGGGTTGATGGGGGGAATAAGCACGTTCACATATGCTGGAAGCAATCCTCAGTCGGCGATTGATCCAGAAGGTCTCGAGGGCATTGGGCCATGGAATAATGGTGAAATGAACAACGTCACCGGCTATGTTCCCGCCAACGACTGCGAGAGGGAGGCTGTTGCCGATCTGCTCATAGATCTCGTGCCCCTGACTTCAATGGTGTCTTTTGCAATGGATTCTGTGGGTGTTGACATAAACTTCTACGAGAATCCCGGCGTTCACTTTGGCGAGTACGGTGCAAAGACTCCGTATGCGGCGGCAGGCCACATGCTGGATGCGGCAGCGTCGCGTCAGGATGGCAAAGCGGCTAGAAGGACGCGCGGGGCAGCTGAGCGCGGAATTCATTACTCGGTTGCCAACGGTCGACTAAATCGAGCTGCGGCGCATGCGGGGAACGCTAATCTCTTGCGGGGCGGATCGAAGATTCTAGGGCCTCTTGGAGCAATGGTGAACTACAGGTCAAACTACAATAAATGCCAATGTCTGGCGAACTGATTTTCATAAGGTGCATGAAGGGCGCAGCTGCAGTTGGAGCGTTGGCAATCTGCTACGCGCTGATTGCGTCCATGATGAGTATGGGCTGTCCAGTCGTTGGATACTCTCCATCAGTTATGTTTGCTCTTTTTGTGGCATTGCTGGTGCTGCTTGTGTATTCCAAGTTCGAACTGGCGAGAAGGGGAATTCTGTCGGTTGAAGTTAGGCGAGTGCGATTCGCGTTCGCTATGGCTTTCCTGGCCGAGATGTTCATGATTGGGTTGCTGGTCGCCCGCAACCTCGAATGCGATAGCTTCGTTCGCGCGATTCCCATTCCTGGGGCACTACTTGTTTTCTATACAGCTGCCGCCTTCTCATTTGTATTCAGTGACTTCTATCTTGGTGCCGCGCGAAAAATCATCAGACTTGGCGCTCGGCCCAGGAACTTCTTAAGAGACAAATAGTTGGCACCGCCTTTGTGGTGCGTGAGCATCCGCCACGTGAGTGGCGGGTGCTCCGCAGGGATAGCGCCAGTACTGACTCAATCTGCACGCCAACCCGCAGCCACCCGGTCCGCCAGCACCAGCTCGGTATCCGCCTGCCGGCCATCGCGCAGATAACGGATGCCCACGCGCGTCCCAACCGGGCGCTCACGCAGCAGCGCACGCCAGTCCGCCAGTCTCCGCGTGGCAATCGACTCGCCTGAAATCATGACGATGCGATCATCCCTGCGCAGCCCCGCGCGCGCACCAGCGCTGGACGGCGCCACATCGGCCACACGCAGTGCAGCGTCCTCGGCCTGCAGCCACAGCCCACTGCGGTCGAAGGCATCGGCCTGCGTGCTTTCAGCGTTGGGCACCAGATAAAGGCGCTTGGCGTCGTAGTCGATGCCCATGGAGAAGCGCCGCAGCACGCCGCCACCGAGAATCGCGCCATAGTCGGCCAGGGCCAGCGCGCCCTTGTCGGCGCTGGACAAGTCACCGACCAGGCCGGTGACCTCGATGCTGCCCATGCGCAGCACACCGAGCCGGGCCGGTCGCGCCCGCCCCGGGCCGCCGAGGCCCCATCCAAGCACTGCCTCCTCGCTGGCGTGGTATTTCTCCAACAGACCATGGGTACGCACGAACGGACTGCTCAGGCTCAGGGAATTGCGTGAGCCGGTGTCCAGCCACAGCCGCAGCGGGATACCGTCCAGCTCGCCATTCAGTACCGGTGCGCGGTCGTCCTGTTCGAACGGCAGCACCACCGCGTTGGCGGGTGGCTGGTAGTGGCCCGGCCGGGTGAAGCTGAGCACGCGCGCGCCATAGTCGAAGGTGGTGACGAAGCGCAGGAAGGTCTCGTAGCCGATGAAGCCGTCATGCGGCACGCCCATCGAGTTGATCTGCTGGCCGAGGTCGATGATGTGGAAAACCGGGTTTGCAAGGTGCGCGCCACCGATGCGCAGGTGGCGGGCCTGTGCCAGGCCCAGGTCGCTGGCGTTGTCACCGGCACCATGCACGCTCAGACGGCCCGCTGTGGTCAGCCCCAAGCGTTTGGCGGCGATCGGTGTCAGCAGGTTGATGGCGCCGGTGTCCACCAGGAAGCGCGCCGGCTGGCCGTCCACTTCGGCCTCGATGTAGACATGGTTGTTGATCAGGTCGAACGGGACGCGGGTGGTGCCGCTGGCATCCTCGATGTAGCTGTCGTCGGCCATCGCTGGTGGTGCATACAACCCATCCGGCACAGGGAAATCCACCCGGTAGCGCTGCACCTGCACGTCGCTGCGCAGTCGCGGATCAGCACGGCCTTGGGCATCGAGGGCGTCGGTGATGAGGCGATGGGGCAGCAGCAGGCCATCGACCGCCCGGTAGTCTTCCAGCGTGATGGCGGTGGGTGTGCGCGCGGAGGCGATGACCACCCGGCCGAGCAGGCCGCTGCGGGTGTCGAACCAGAGTTCGATAGGGTCCGCGCCCTCCGGCGTCGTCGACAGCACGTCATAGCGTTGCCCGTCGTGGGCCTCGGTGCGTGGGCCCGCAAAGCGCGAGGCGGGATAGGCACTGGACCAGTAGGCGCGGGTGGCCAGCCACGCCTGCGTGCGCGCGGTGCGGCGTGGCACGCTGCCGTCCAGCAGGCCGACCTCGCCGCCGTAGTCGCGCCGCCAGGAGAGGTGCCCGTCGAACCCCTGGGCGACAGTGAAGGCTCCCAGTTGCGCCTGTTCGGCATAGCGCCCGGCACGCAGGTCCTGGTTGAGCTGCCAGCGCCCGTGTAGGCCGCCCACCGACTGCTCGCCCTCCGCCTGCAGGCGCTGTACCGACAGCCACGGCTCGCCGCCACTGGCTGCACGGGCCCGGGCCAGCACATCGGCAGCATCCACCCCCGCGGCGTGTACCGGAATCGCCAGCATCCACAGCAGGCCACCTAGCATCCATCGCAAACGCATCGCGTCACCTCTTTCGTTGGGTCAGGAGGTGATGGCAGCGCACGGACCGGGGATATTCGACCGGGCGTGAAGGATTGGACGTTCAGCCGGAGGTGGCGCGGCGGCGGTACTCGCTCGGTGTCTGCCCGGTGGCGCGCTTGAACGCGCTGTTGAAGGTCGACTTGCTGCCGAACCCGGCGGCCAGGCCGATGTCCAGCACGCTGCGGAAGTCGGCCGGATCGGACAGGCACGCCCTCGCGGCAGCGACGCGGAAGCTGTTCACGAACTCGGAAAAGCTCTGGCCGAGGCCTTGGTTGAGCGCCTGCGAGACCTGGTTGGGTGACCACCCGCTGCGCTGGCTGAGGGACTGAAGGTCCAGCCCGGGCGCTTCATGCAGGCGTTCGTCCCGCATCAATGCGGTCAGCGCGCTGGCGATGGCCGCGCATTGTGCTGCGTCGATGCCCGAGCGTTCGTAGCGTGCGTGGGTCGTATCCTCGGCGGACGCGGTCATGTCCACCATGACGGGTGCCGCAGTGCTCGCACGTACGCGCAGCTGATGACGTACGACCCGGCACGCCAGCAGATACATGCCGGCGGTGGTCAGCAGGCTGAGCCCGATGCTGGCCAGCAGCGGAGCGGCGTCCGGCGGCCACCGGTTCATCGCGCTGGCAAGCCAGCAGCCCGCCATCACGATCGCCAGCCCGCGCAGTCCGCTGCGCTGGATGGCGGTTCCGCGCGGGGCCGAAGACGTGCGCAGCGAGAGCCATAGCGTGGCCAGCAGGTAGGGTGCGCCCTGCAGCAGCCAGCCATGGAAGCTGAGCGGGAACAGGACCTTGCCCAGCGGCGAGCCCTCGAAAGGCGCGAGTGCGTTCAACAGGGAAATGACGAATGCGAGGCCAGCCGGCAGCAGATGCGCGAGCGGCAGCAACGAAGTGTGGCCCGATGCGGGCAACAGCAGCGCACGCGCATGGGCATACAGCAGCGGACCGAGCAGATAGACCAGCGGCACTTCGATGACCCGCAGCCAGCGCACCGCATCGGGCGAAAGCCAGGTCTGGCCACCCAACAGCACCAGTCCGAACAGATTGGCGGCGGCGAAACAGGCGAAGAAGGTGGTGAGCAGATGACTGCCACGCCGAGCGCGACCGAAGCTCACGCCGGTGGACAAGGCGGCCAGGCCCAGAATCGCAGCGCCTGCCGCCAGCTGCAGCAGATCCGCTGGCGTCATGCGCGCAGTGTTGATGAAGCGCGCGGCAACGTCCAGCGCGGGCTGGCGGCATGCAGGCAACACTGGGAAAAATGGCGCGCCCGGAGGGATTCGAACCCCCGACCAATGGCTTCGGAAGCCACTACTCTATCCGGCTGAGCTACGGGCGCGTTGTAGAACCGCCGCGCCGTCGGCCAGTGCCGGGGCGGGCATCGCAGCGCCATGAAGCGGTGCGGGACCGGCATTCTATCCAGTTTCGCCGAACAAATCTCCCCCCACGGGCAAAGCCCTGCCAGAGGGGCAGGAGTATCCTATCGCCATGGCTGATACCCCCCTCACTTCGCCGCAGTCGTCGGCGACGCCGCGTTGGCGGCATTACTGGAGTCTGATGCGCGCTGATCGCCCGATCGGCACGCTGCTGCTGCTGTGGCCCACCTGGTGGGCGTTGTGGCTGGCCGCCGGTGGCCTGCCGCCGCTGTGGACGCTGTTCGTGTTCACCGCCGGCGTGTGGCTGACCCGCTCGGCCGGTTGCGTCATCAACGACTACGCCGACCGCTGGCTCGACCCGCACGTGGAACGCACCAAGGCGCGTCCGCTGGCCACCGGTGCGATCAGCGGCCGTGCCGCGCTGGCGCTCTTCGCCGTGCTGATGCTGGTGGCGTTCGGCCTGGTGCTGACCATGAACGGGCTGACCATCGGCCTGAGCTTCATCGGCGTGTTCCTGGCCGCCAGCTACCCGTACCTGAAGCGCTACACCCATCTGCCGCAGGTCTACCTGGGCATGTCGTTCGGCTGGGGCATCCCGATGGCGTTCGCCGCCGTGCAGGGCGAGGTGCCGATGCTGGGCTGGCTGCTGTATGCCGGCAACATCCTGTGGTCCACCGCCTACGACACCTGGTATGCCATGGTCGACCGCGAGGACGACCTGAAGATGGGCTCGCACTCCACCGCGATCCTGTTCGGTGATCTCGACCTGGTCATCCAGGGCGTGCTGTACGCGCTGTTCCTGGCCACGATGGCGCTGGTTGGCGTGCGCGGCGGCCTGGGCGGCTACTACCTGGCCGGCGTGGCCGTGGCCACTGTGCTGGTGGTGTACGAGTTCTGGATCTGCCGCAATCGCGAGCGCGGCCCGTGCTTCAAGGCGTTCCTGCACAACAACTGGGTGGGCGCCGCGCTGTTTGCCGGTATCGCCGTGGACCTGGCGCTGCGTTGATCCTGGGGATTGATCGCCCGGGGTCGGATCCCTTTTCCTGTGGGAAAGGGCTCTGACCCTTCTGCCGCGCCGATACCCGGCTCGGGGTCAGAGCCCTCTCCTGTGGAGAGGGATCCGACCCCGCCACCTACGACCAATAGGTGGCTGACAGCCCGCACCCCACCGCCCAGAATCGGTCCATCGAACCTGGGAGGGTAGGCGATGGCCTCGACGGCAGCAGTACAGGACGGCTGGATGGCGCGTGCAGCGCTGCGCTCGGCCGCCTGGGCGGAAAAGTGGTTCCCCGACGCGTATGTGTTCGCGGTGCTGGGCGTGGTCATCGTCGCACTGGCCGCGATGGGCTTCGGCTCGACCCCGCAGGCCACCGCGAGCGCCTTCGGTGACGGCTTCTGGAGCCTGATTCCCTTCACCATGCAGATGGCCTTCGTGGTCATCGGTGGCTACGCCGTGGCGACCGCACCGGTGGTCGCACGCTTCATCGATTTCCTGGCACGGGTGCCGCGCACCGGCCGCGGTGCGGTGGTGTACGTGGGCCTGGTCAGTATGCTCGCCTCGCTGCTCAGCTGGGGCTTCTCGCTGGTGTTCGGCGGCCTGCTGGTGCGCGCGCTGGCCCGCCGTACCGAACTGCGCATGGACTATCGCGCGGCCGGTGCGTCGGCGTACCTCGGCCTGGGTGCGGTGTGGGCGATGGGGCTGAGTTCGTCGGCTGCGCAGCTGCAGGCCAACCCGGCCAGCATGCCGCCGGGGTTGGTGGAGATCACCGGCGTGCTGCCGTTCACCGAAACCATCTTCCTGTGGCAGTCGATTGCGCTGACGGCGGTGCTGATCCTGGTCTCGCTGCTGATCGCCTGGCTGACCGCGCCGGCCGCCGGCAGTGCCCGTACGGCTGAAGACTTCCCCGGCGCCGCGCAGGCCGAACCGGAACCGCTGCAGCAGCGCACGCGCCCGGGCGAATGGCTGGAATACAGTCCACTGCTGACCGTGCTGCTCTCGCTGCTGGCGTTCGGCTGGCTGTTCAACGAGTTCGCCAACAAACCGGTGGTCACCGCCATCGCCAACCTCAACACCTACAACTTCCTGTTCATTTCGCTGGGCCTGCTGCTGCACTGGCGGCCGCGCAGCTTCCTCAACGCGGTGGCCAAGGCGGTGCCCAGCACCACCGGCGTGCTGATCCAGTTCCCGCTGTACGGCGGCATCGCGATGATCCTCACCCACGCCGCTGGCGGTGACGGGCAGACCCTGGCGCACCGGCTGTCGAGCCTGTTCGTGCACGTGGCCAGCACCGATTCGTTCGCGCTGGTGATGGGCGTCTATTCGGCGGTGCTGGGCTTCTTCGTGCCGTCTGGTGGCGGCAAGTGGATCATCGAGGCGCCGTACGTGATGCAGGCCGCCAACGAACTGAAGGCGCACCTGGGCTGGGCGGTGCAGGTCTACAACGCGGCCGAAGCGTTGCCGAACCTGATCAATCCGTTCTGGATGCTGCCGCTGCTGGGCGTGCTGGGCCTGAAAGCACGCGACATCGTGGGCTTCACCTTCATCCAGCTGCTGGTGCACATCCCGCTGGTGCTGGGCCTGCTGTGGCTGCTGGGCATGACCCTGGCGTATGTGCCGCCGGTGATGCCCTGAATGCAGGGCCGGCGTCCGTGCCTGCACAGGACGCCAACCGGGTTCAGCGCGTGTTTCCGATGGAGGACGCCATGAATGGGCATGGGCCCGAGGCCGGCATGAGCACATGCCGAACCCGCATGAATCCTTCAGGCGCTTGTGCCGCAAGCCTCTGCACGCGTTCATTCACGCGCGTACACACGGGTGTAGCCGTCCGCCAACGCACGATTAACTCTTCGCTGCAGACGATGGCCCCGTCCACCGCATTCCGCGCGTGGCTTTCGGAGATCGGACATGGCACAGCAGAACCAGAACCCGAACCAGAAACAGCAGGGCCAGCAGAACCAGCAGGATCAGCAGCAGGGCCGTGGCCGCGACCAGCAGCAGCAACAGCAGCAGGAACAGCAGAAGCGCAACCAGAACCAGCAGCAGGGCGGCCACGACGAAGAAGAATGATTGCGTTGCGCATGCAACGTGACCGGTGAAGCCCCGCCTCGCGCGGGGCTTCGCTTATTCCAGCACGCCGATGCGCTGCAGGGCCGGTGCCGCCGACATGTCATTGGGGTTGGTACCGGGCTGGTCCTGCGGTACGTCCATGCCCATGCCGCGGTAGAGATCCACCCAGTGCTGGGCGATCTGCCCGGTCTGCGGATTGCGGAAGTTCATCGGCTGCAACGCGAATACGTGGTGCGCACGGAACGCACGTTCGATGAAGTCGGAACAGTAGTAGCTGTCCTCGTTCAACACATACGAGGTGTTGTACGGCTTGCCGAGCATCGTGCGCGCGGTGGCAACCGCATCCTTGATCGCCGCCTGCTGCGGTGCGCGCAGGCGATAGATCACGATCTGCCGCTGCTTGGCCCGGGCGTCCTGGCGGAACTGGACCAGCGATTGCCGGCGCGATCCCTTTTCGTCCGCATGCAGTACCTCCCAGCCGTTTGGCGTTGCGGCAGCCAGGGCCACGTGATCGAAGCTGGGTGCGCCCTGCTTGCCGGTGGCATCGTCGATGGCCGCGCTGAGGCCGCTGCGGCCGGCGGTGACGAACAGCAGGTCGCCTTCCCGGACCTCCAGCGCGGCCACAACACCAGGCCACAGCATTGGCACCAACAAGGAGAGGGCAAGCAGGAATCCGCGCATGGGGCCAGGGTCGAAGCGTGTGCGGCGTAGTCTAACGGCTGCCGCAGTGACGTTGATTTCAGCATTAGTGTGATATGAGTCTCAATTCAGCATGTCGGGAAATTCCTGACAGCGGACGTTGAAACTGAATTGACGGAGGCATGGCTATCCTTGCCTCCCTACCGCGCCGGAACCGCGCGCGACCACTCGGAATCAGGAGGATCCCGTGAACCAGCTCCGCCCCGTTACCCTGCTTGCGCTTGCCCTGGGGCTTGCGCTGTCGGGCTGCAAGCCCGCGCCCCAGGCTGCCCCCGCTGGCGCCGCCGCCCCGGCTCCGACCAGCACGGCCGCCGCCACGGCGCCGGCCACGCCGGTTGCCGCGGCCCCGGCAGACGCTTCTGCCAGCTGCCCCCACCCGGTCTTCGACGACTTCCTCAAGCATTTCGGCAACGAGATCGCGCTGCAGGAAACGTCTACTGCCGATCCGCTGCTGGACAGCCACATCGACGGCGAAGCCGAGCCGGAGCCACGCAAGGTGGAGGAGAAGGTGCCGCTTGCCAAGGTCGAATGGCCGGTGATGCCGGACCCGGCCACGCTGCAGCGACAGGGCCGCGAGATGCAGGTCACCCGCCTGCCCGATGGCCAGGTTCAGGTGCAGATGCGCACCCCCGATACCAGCGACCAGCAGATCTACACCTTTGCCCAGAAGCCGTGCTGGCAGCTGGTCAAGCGTGAGGACGAATCGATCTGACCCCTGAGCGACCGCCTGCGGGCGGTCGTGTGATTCATCCAAGGAGCACCGCATGCGTCTGTCTCCCGTTGCCCCCGTGCTGGCCCTGATGCTTGCTGCATGCAGCGGCCCTGAGGCGGCTGCACCGGCGGCGCCCCCCGCTTCCACTCACCCGGCAGCGGCGCCGGCCGCACCTGCGGCTGCCGTTGCGGACCTTCCCACCTCTCTTACGCGCGACGAGACCGGCATGCATATCGATTGCCAAGGCACCCGCCTGCACCTGGCGGCCCAGCCCACACAAGACACGGACGCTTCCCGGCTGACCACGCTGGAAATCGAAAAGGACGGCGCACGCCAGGCCATTGCTGCGCCCAAGGAGATGGACGGCTATACCGCCGTTGGCCTGGCCTGCGTGCAGGACCGCAGCGGCACGCCGTACTTCGTCGTGCAGTACGGTGAACTGCCATTCGGCTGCAGCTTCTGCGAGTGGTACTACCTGTACGACGCCAGTGGCCGCCAGTTGACCCACAGCACACCGCCGCTGCGCGGCGCGGAAGGCGAGGAGCAGGAGCCCAACAACGACGAGTACGAGAAGTTGATCGACTCGCTCGGCATCAAGCACCCGGAGGTGAACTACATCGAAGACTGAGCGCAGCGGCAGGACGTCGCACGCGCGCTGTGAACGCAGTACTGCAGTACCGCAGTACCAGAAGTACCAGGAGCAGTACCCCTTAAGGAAATCCCCCTTTTCATAGAATGGATAGCACAGACATGGCAGACATCTACCAGGACATGGTCCAGCCCCGCGGGGCGGCCTACAGCAGTGACCGCATCAAACCGTGGAGCCACTACCGGGAGCCGATCGACCAGAGCGACGGCCGCCTGCATGGCAACTCCCGCCGGTGGGGCGATGCGACCCCGGAAGTGCAGTCACGGGTGATCGACACGATCATCGAGTCGGCGCGCGAGAAGGGCCTGACCCCACGCGAAACGGCGCACGTACTGGCCATCGCCCGCGTTGAATCGGGCTTCAACCCCGATGCCGCCGCTGGCACCACCTCGGCCTCGGGCCTGGGCCAGTTCATCGACAAGACCGGCAACCACTACCACCTCAACAACCGCAACCGCTTCGACGTCGGCGCACAGTCCGATGCACTGGTTGACCATTACATCGATAACCGCACGCTGGCGCACAAGCGCGGCCAGGGTGAGGAGTACATCTACAAGTACCACCACGACGGCCCGACCCGCGATTACGGCGGCCTCAACCTGTCTGAAAAGAAGGTGATGCCGTACGTGGACAAGTACGAGCGGTTCGTGGAGCAGCGCCTGGGACTGACCCACGGCCAGTCCCATGGCAGCCACGCGGCCCCCGCCGTAGCTGCGGCCACGCACGCGCAGGCCAAGCCGGCAGCGGCGCATGCCGAAGGCCAGACCCGCACCTTCGAGCAGACGATGCAGGTGATGCTGCCCCCGCAGAACGGAGTCAAGCCGCACGTTACCGGTGAGTTCGGCGAACACCGCGCGCACAAGCCGCACGGTGGCACCGACTTCAACTATGTTGGCGGCCAGCACGGCCGTAATCTGCAGCACCCGACCGTCCACGCACCGATCTCCGGAACGGTGACGTTCGTCGGTGGCGACTACGGCACGGTGAAGATCAGGGATGCACAGGGCAACTCGCACGAGATCCTGCACCTGCAGTCGACCCAGGTGAAGGAAGGCCAGCCGATCAAGGCGGGCGAGCCGATCGGCACCATGGGTGGGCGTGGCCCGGGCGGTGCGGGGCAGTATGCCCAGCACGTGCATTACCAGTTGAAGGATCCGCACGGCAAGCTGCTCAGCCCGCAGGACTTCTGGGACCACGGCAAGCTGAAGGAAACCGGCAAGGGTGGCCATTCGCATGACGCCGACCACAACGGTGTGCTGCGCCAGGGGGCCAAGGGCGAGGAAGTGACTGCACTGCAGAAGGAACTCAACCGCTTGGGCGTGCGCGACGGCCATGGCAACCGGCTGAGCGAGGATGGCAAATTCGGTGCCAATACCAAGGACGCACTGACCGCCTACCAGAAGCAGCACGGGCTCTCCGCCGATGGCGTGGCGGGTCCGGCGACGCTGGCCAAGCTGGCCGAAGGCCGCAGCCACGCCGAGGCGTCGCCGAAGGGGCCGCAACTGGGCGACAAGGCGCATCCGGATACGCCACTGCACAATGCGATCCGTGGCCACCTGCCGGGCATGATCTGCAACGAGATGAGCGCGCATGTGACCGCCCAGGCCAAGGCCGCCGGCATCGATTCGCCGGAAAAGCTGCAGGGCGTCACCCTGCAGGATGGCAAGGCCTTGGTCATGGGCACCGTCCCCGGCTTCCGTACTGCGGTGGACATGACCCAGACGGCACCGAGCCTGCAGGAGACCAGCGCTGCAATGCTGGCCAAGCACGAGCCTTCGCAGCAACACGTGCAGGACGAGCAGCAGCGAGTGGCCATGGGCCGTTGACCGCTGCGTGTGAACAGGCGTGTGGTAAAGGAGGCCGGCCGGAGCGATCCGGCCGGCTTTTTCCGTTCATGGGGGAGGACATCCACGGATGCCGTTTCGCAGGATGCACAGCGTGCCGCGCCTGCGCGAGGGAGACCTGGACCAGGGCATGCTGGACGGCAGCAAGCTGCTGGTGGCGCTGATCGATGGCGAGCAGCTGCCGCCGTCGGAAGATTCATCCGCACGCAACCTGTTGCCAGCGGATTGGCGCACAGGGGATTCGGTCGTTGCCCTGAAGCGAGGGTCGTCCCAAGGCTACCGTTCCTCGTCCAGCACCTCGTCGTCGAGCTCGTCCTCGAGCAGTTCCGGCGGCGGGTCCGGTGGTGGTGGTCGCAGCGGCGGCGGCGCTTCGGACAGCCGGTGGCTCAGGCCGCCCACACCCGCCAGCCCAGCGTGGCATCACGCAGTTCGCCGCTACCGCTCACATCACCCACCTGCAGCTGCACGCCCTGCGCATTGGGCAGGTCTTTCTGCTCAGGGAACCACCGTCGATCCGCCGCAACCACGATCAGCAGGCCCTCGTCGTCGCCCATCGGCGCGAACTGCGGCGAAGGCGGGCTGATCGGTTGCAGGCCGAAGCGCTGGCTGGACTGTTCGCGCACCGCATCGACATCGTGGCTGGGCAGGCCGACCTCGCTCAGGCACGCCAGCTCGCTGCCATGGAAGGCGCCTGCGCGCATGCTGTCTGGCAGACGGCGCCGGCCGATCAACTCGAGGATCAGGCCATCGGGACCGGTGAAGTACACCGACTGCGACTGCCAGCTGCTCTCCAGCGCAAAGTAATCCAGGCCCTCAGGATTACGTTGCAGCGGGGTACGTTCGCGCAACCAGGCCATCGCCTCGCCGAAGCGGTTGTCCGGTACGTTGAAGGCCAGGTGCACGCCACCGACGGGGTGACCTCCCGCCGGCTGCAGTTCGATCGTGCTCCAGCCGATGTGCACATGGTTGCCGACCACGCGCTGCTGCAGCACATCGTGGAAATATGTGGCCACGGAAGCGACGTCGGATACCGGCAGAGTGAGGTGGAGCAGGCGCATGATCGATCCTCCGTGGACGCGCCCACTGTAGCGCCGGGCCATGCCCGGCGGCCACTAGCGCAGCGAATGGTTGAAGAACCGTATTGCCGCGTCCGCTGCCTGCGCGTGGGTCTGCGCCTTCGGCACCGACGTGCTGCACAGGTCCTGCAGCCGCTGCTGTCCGGTCGGGGTGCATGCGGCGAGGAAATCGTAATGGCCGACACCGGGCAGCACCTGCAGTGCAGCGCCCGCAATCGCCGCACGCGCAGCCTCGCCATTGGTCTGTGGTGGCGCGACCGTGTCCGCCTGGCCCAGCACGATCGACACCGGCTGTTTCAGCGAGGAGAGCTGCTCGGGCGCAAAGGCCTGCACGATTGCCGGCGCCAGCAGGAACACCGCGCGCACGCCGGGAATGGCGCGTGCGTCGTTGGCGTGGGACATCCATGGCGACAGCTCGGGCGACGCCGCAGCGGCAACGCGTGCCTCCATCGTGTGCGTTGCCGCCTCCTGTTGGGGCCGGCAGACGCCGTCATCCGGATGTGCGGTGCAGAAGTCCCGCAATCGCTGCAGGTCCGGTCGCGCACCGGCTGCCAGCAGCGCGGTGTAGCCACCGGCCGAGAAGCCGGCGACCCCCAGGCGCTCAGGATCGACATGCGGGCCCAGCACCGGATCAGCCTGCACGGCCGCCAGTGCAGCATGCAGGTCATCGGCGCGCAACCAGGTCAGAAGGCTGCCGGGCAGGGTCATGGTGTCAACGCCGTTGTTGCCTGGATGATCCACCGCAATCACCAGATACCCGGCCCGCGCCAGCGCCGTGCCCAGCCAGCCCATCATGCGCGCGCTGCCGCCGTTGCCATGCGAGAGCAGCAGGGTCGGCAGGCGATCACCCGCGACCGGCGCATCCTTGGCCGACCGGCCGACGTCGAACAGCGGCGCGTCGGGTGGACCGATGGTCAGCGCGGTTTCGCGGCTGCCGGCCGGGGCCGGATACCAGACCGTGTAGCGCAGCGCGTTGCGGTGCCCTGCGTCGCGCACGGCGGCGCTGGCCAGCGTCGTCGTGCCGTGGCGCTCGCCGGCGACGCCGCTTTCGCGGGCGGCGCCGACGCTCGCGAACGCCAGCAGCATTCCTCCCAGCACAGCAGCGGTCATGCGCATCTTCAACTCCTTGTCAGTGGGGACGTTCTTCGACCGGCAGCCAGATTTCCACGCCGCCCTGGCCGGTGTGCTCATCGAACCGGGCGTCGTAGCGCTCCAGGTCCGGCGCATCGGCAAGGCTCAGGTTGGACGCAGGAAGATAATGATCCAGCAACCAGAACCAGGTCGAGCGGATGGCCGAGATGTGTCCGCCGTGCCAGGCCACCAGGTAGCGGCGCGCCGGGATGTCCACGCGTTGCCAGTGCGCAGGCACGTTCGGTACCGTGCTTGCCGGCAGTGCCGCGATGTAGTCGAAGCCGCCATCGTCATCACTGTTGCAGCACACGCCGAAGCTGACCGGTGCCGGCGTCGGCCACTCGCGGTTGAGCTGGGCCCATTGGCCCGGAATGGCGCCGCTGCTGTCGCGGGTATGCCGCATGCCGACGCCTGCCACCTGGAACGCGGGCGTATCGAGCAGCCGGGGGGCTTCAATGCAGGCTGACGGGGCCTCGTCCAGCCGGATCGCCTGCACCAGCGCCAGCCCATCGGTGCCCTGTTCGCGTACCCGTTCCGGTGTCTGCCCGAACAGTTCGCTGAAGGCCCGGGTGAAGGCGGCATGGGTGGTGTAGCCGGCCCCCAGCGCCACCTGCAGGATGTCGCCTGCGCCGTTGGCCAACCGCTGCGCGGCAGCGGTCAGGCGGCGCCCGCGCAGGTAGCGCACCACCGAGGTGCCGGTGCGGGCCTGGAACAGGCGTGACAGATGGAACGGCGACAGCCCCGCTGCGGCGGCAATATCGGCCAGCGCCAGGGGCTGGTCCGCATGGGTCTCGATGTACCACAACGCCTTGCCTGCCGCGCTCATCCTGCCGTCCCCGATTCCGATGCCGGGCACAGTAGCGGATCGGCTGGCTCGGCGTTTAGCAGTTCTTGCGCCTGTGCCGCATCAAGCTGTCGCACTGACGTCATGGCTCCTTCACACATCGCGCCGAGACTGCGCGCCTTGTCCACGCCTGTTGTTTCCGAGCAGGTGCTGGCCCTGTCGCGTCCTCCCGGAGCCCTGCCGTGCATCGTTCGAAGCTTTCGCGTTCCATCCTCCTTGCCCTTTCCATGGCCAGCGCAGGAGGCGCGATCGCAGCGGAGGCCGATGCGGTCGATGCCGCGGGCAGCAGCCGTGCGGCGCCCACCCAGCTCGACGCGATGCTGGTCACCGGCACCCGCGCCTCCAACCGCACCCAGTTCGAAACGCTGGCGCCGGTGGACGTGTTCACCAAGGAAGACATCAAGTCCGTCGAGTCGACCGATCTGAAGGACGTGCTGGCACAGCTGGTGCCGTCATTCGTGGTACAGCGCCTGCCGATGGCGGACGGCCAGGTGTTCGTGCGCCCGGCGACGCTGCGTGGCCTGTCGCCGGACCAGACCCTGGTGCTGGTCAACGGTCGCCGCTTCCATCGCAGCGCGCTGCTCGGCAACCGCGGTGCGCAGGCGGCCGACCTGGCGCAGATTCCGACCAGTGCGATCAAGCGCATCGAAGTGCTGCGCGATGGTGCCTCGGCGCAGTACGGCTCGGACGCCATCGCCGGCGTCATCAACATCATTCTCGAGGATGGCCCCGGTACCGAGATCACTGCCGGCTATTCGCAGTATGCGCAGGGCGATGGCGCGTCGCGCGATTTCAGTGCGCGCACCGGCTGGTCGTTGGGTGACTACGGCAGCCTGGTGCTGTTCGCCGAATCGTCCAATTCCGACGCCACCTCGCGCACCCGCCAGCGCCCGGATGCGATCGCCTTCCAGGCCGCGCATCCGGATCTGGACGTGCCCAACCCGGTACAGCGCTGGGGCCAGCCGGAACTGGAAAGCCGCCGCGTCGGCTTCAATGTGAAGGCCAACGCCAGCGACACGCTGGAGCTCTATGCCTTTGGCCTGTACAGCCACAGCGATGGTGTCAGCGATTTCAACTGGCGCAACCCGGACACCACCACCGGTGCCTACCGCACCACGGCGATCTTCCCCGGCTGGAACCTGCGTTCGATCTATCCGGTGGGCTTCAGTCCGCAGTACGGCAACGTCCAGAACGACCTGCAACTGGTCGGTGGCCTGCGTGGCGAGATCACGCCGAAGCTGCGCTGGGATGTCAGCGCCTCGTATGGCCGCAATGCCATCGACTACAGCCTGAAGAACTCGATCAACGCCTCGCTGGGCCCTGCCAGCCCGACCGCGTTCGATCTCGGCCGCCTGACCCAGACCGAGAAGAACGCCAACGCCGACTTCAATTACGAGTGGGACGTGGCCGCGCTGTCCAAGCCGATCAACGTCGCCTTCGGCGGCGAGTTCCGCCAGGAGACCTACCAGGTGCGCGCCGGTGATCCCGCCTCGTACGCGGTAGGCCCGGGCGCGGCCGCGGGCCTGGAAGCCAACTCCAACGGCGCACCGGGCTTCTCGGCCAGCCAGGCCGGGCAGTGGAGCCAGCGCAGCAAAGCGGCCTATGTGGATATGGAAGTGCCGCTGGGCGAGCGCTGGAGCATCGGTGCGGCCAGCCGTTACGAGGACTTCACCAGCTTCGGCAGCACCCTGGACGGCAAGCTGTCCGCACGTTTTGCGATTACCCCGGACGTAGCCCTGCGCGGTACCGTGTCCACCGGCTTCCGTGCACCGACCCCGGCGCAGCTCAACACCACCAGTACCACCCAGGGGCTGGATACGCGCACGCTTCAGATCTTCACCAGTGGCCGCCTGTCGCCGAACGATCCGCTGGCGCAGCTGCTCGGTGCACAGCCGCTGAAGCCGGAGGAATCGCGTACCGCGTCGCTGGGCCTGACCTGGCGTACCGACCTGGGCCTGTCCGGCTCGGTGGATGTCTACCAGATCAAGCTCACCGACCGCTTCAGCCAGTCGGCCAGCTTCGCCATTCCTGCCGGTACTCCCAATCCGCTGGGCTATACCTCGGTGAACTACTTCACCAACGACTTCGATACCACCACCACCGGCGTGGACGTGGTCGGCAGCTACCTGCGCGACCTCGGCGCGGGTCGCATGACGCTGACCCTGGCCTACAACTACAACCGTACGCGGGTGGACAACGGCAGCACCTCGGTGGCCACCAACGAAACCCAGCGCGTGCTGTTCGAAGACCGCCTGCCCGAGCACAAGGGCAGCTTCACCGGCAGCTGGGACATCGGAGCCTGGTCACTGATGGCGCGCATGCGCTACTACGGTGCCTGGACCGACTCCAGCGGCAATGCGGTGGGCGACATCTACCAGCGTTTCGGCGCGATGAGCTTCCTCGACCTGGCCGTGGGCTACCGCATCAACGAGCACCACAGCCTGCGCGTGGGCGCGGACAATGTGTTCGACCGCTATCCGGACGAAGCGACCTTCCAGGCCAGCCGCGGCCTGGTCTACTCGCGCAACGCGCCGTACGACACCGATGGTGCCAATGTGTACGCGCAGTACCGGCTGACCTTCTGATGGACAGCCGCCGCCGTAACCTGCTGCGCGCCGGCACGCTGCTGCCGGCCGCCGCTGCACTGTCTTCACTGCCCGCCATGGCCGCCGCGCGTTACGCTGCGCCCATGCAGATTCCCGCAACGACCGTGGCGCCGGACGTGCTGGCCCGCGATGAAGGCTACTGGGCCGCCGTGGCCAGCCACTTCGACATCACCGACGAAGTGAACCACCTGGAGAACGGTTACTGGGGCGCGATGGGCCGCGAGACGTTGGCCAGCTACCAGCGCCACACCGCCGAGGTGAACCGTGGCAACGCATGGTATGGCCGCCGCGAGTTTCCGGCGCAGTACATGGCGGTGCAGCGGCAGGTGGCCGGGTTGCTGGGCGTGGGCGCCGACGAGATCGCACTGACCCGTGGCGCCACCGAAGCGATGCTGGCCCTGATCGGCGGCTACAACCGCCTGCAGCCTGGCGAACAGGTGCTCTACGCCGACATCGACTACGACAGCATGATCGGCGCGATGCGCTGGCTGCAACAGCGTCGTGGCGTGCAGGTGGAGCGCATCGCGCTGCCGGCGGTGCCGGACCACGCACAGATCCTGCAGGCGTATGAGGACGCATTCGCGCGGCTTCCGCGCCTGAAACTGGTGCTGCTGACCCAGGTCAGCCACCGCCATGGGCTGGTGTTGCCGGTGGCGGAAATCGCCGAGCGTGCGCGTGCGCGCGGCATCGATGTGATCGTTGATGCCGCGCATGGGTTTGGCCAGATCGACTACGTGGTGCCGCAGCTGAAGGCTGACTTCGTCGGCATCAACCTGCACAAATGGATCGGGGCGCCGGTCGGTGTCGGCGCGATGTATGTGCGCAGGGGCCGCGTTGCGGACCTTGACCCGTACATGGGCGAGACCGACGACGGCCGCGTGGGCAGCCGCGTGCACACCGGTACGGTCAACTTCGCCGCCTACCTGGCACTGCCGGAAGCCATTGCCCTGCACCAGCGCATCGGCGTGGCCAACAAGCAGGCGCGCCTGCGCTACCTGCGTGAGCGCTGGACGCTGCCGGCGCGGCAGATGGCGCATATCGAAGTGCTGTCTTCGCCGGACCCGGCGCTGGCGAGTGCATTGGCCAGCTTCCGCCTGCGCGGGCGCACCAGCGCGGCTGACAATATCGCGCTGCAGAAGCGCCTGCTGGACGAGCATCGCGTGTTCACCACCCATCGCGACGGCTTGGACTCCGGCGCCTGCGTGCGGGTGACACCGTCGGTGTTCACCCGGCCGGCGCAGATGGATGCGCTGGTGAAGGCGCTCTTCGCCCTGGCCTGACCCTGCTTTGGTAGGTGCCAACCTTGGTTGGCACATTCCAACCACGCATGGCGTGGAGGCTCCCCGCCTAGCGCTCGATCGCCGGCAAGGCATCCGACAACAACAACCGATCAATCCGCCGCAGCGCACTTTCCAGCTGCCGGCGATCCGCCGCCAGCCCCAGCGACAGCCGCACGCCGTTCTGTTGCAGCACCCCGGGCGGGCAGAACGCCGATGACGGTGCGATCGCCAGTCCCTGCAGCTGCGCGGTACGCACTAGCGTGGCGTCGGTCCACGGCGCCGGCACCCGGCACCAGGCATGCAGGCCCCCGGCACGCTGCAGCAGCGACGGCGCGAGCAGGTAGCGCGCCATGCGCATGCGTTCGCGCGCCTCGGTACGCACCTGGGCCAGCAGTGACTGCGGCGAACCATCCAGCAGTAGCTGGCTGGCCAGCGCCGACACCAGCGGATGCCCCATCAACCGGGTGGCCCGCAGGGCCGATGCCATCGCCTCGGCGTGCGCGGCGCTCGGGCATTGCACGAAGGCGGTGCGCAGACCGGGGCTGATCACCTTCGACAGCGTCGCCACATGGAACACATGACGCGGTGCCAGCGTTGCCAGCGGTATCGGCGCCTCTTCGGCAAGGTGCCAGTACGGATCATCCTCGATCGCCAGCAGGCCCTCGCTTTTCAGCACGCATGCCAGCGCTTCGCGCCGCTGCAACGACAGGGTCAGCGCGGTTGGGTTCTGGCAGGTGGGATTGAGATAGACCAGCCGCGCGCCGCCGTTGCGCGCGTGCCGGGCCAGCGCCTCGGGGCACATGCCGTGTTCGTCGCCTTCCACCGGTACAAGCCGCCGGCCAAGTGCCCGCGCGGCCTGCAGCAGGCCCGGGTAGACCAGCGTGTCGCACAGGATTGCGTCGCCATCGCGTCCCTGGCTGACCAGGATGGCGGCCAACGCCACCTGCGCGCCTTCGGTCAGCAGCAGGCAGTTGTCATCCACGGTGCCCAGCATCGGCTGCAGCCAGCGCGCTGCTGCATGGCGATCAGTGGGGTTGCCACCACCCAGGTGATAGGTCATCAGGTTAGGTGCGTTGCTGCGTGCAAGCACGGCGGCGGCACCGCGGCGCAGGGTCTCGGCCAGCGCATCGGCATCGGGCACCGGCGGCACGTTCATGCTCAGGTCCACCACCTGGTCGAAGCCAGCCTTGGGCGGTGCGATGAAACTGCCCTGTGGTCCACGCGCCTCGATCAGGCCGCGCTTGCGTGCTTCATCGAACGCCCGCGTCACCGTGGTCAGGTCGACGCCGAGCTGCTGCGCCAACGCGCGCTGCGAGGGCAGGCGCTGGCCCGGCGCAAGACCACCGCGGCGCACCGTGCGTTCCAGCGAATTGACGATGCGCAGGTAGATCGGCCCGTTGTGCGCGAGCACGTCCTGCACCCATTCGCGGGCTGCGACATCCGGTCGCGGCATGTACGGAGCATGTCGGGGCGTATCGTTGCTTCCAACGGCGGGAGCCTGTCCATAACCATCGGTCGGTTCGGACAGGTGACCGCCGTTGTTGTTTGCGGCGGCCGCACCGGCCAGCGTCAGTGATGTCATTGCGCGTCCTCAGCGCTTGTCCTGCCAGGGGCAGTAGCAGCCCACGGCAAGCAGTCCTTTCGGGCGCACGGTTTCGCCGCGCACCAGTCTGTCCAGCAGCGGTTCGACGAAGCTGTTGGCCGAGTTGCAGACCATGCCGATGCTGTACGGGCCGGCGTAGGCCAGATGGCCCTGCCGGTCCCAGATCGCGACAGCAGGGCTGGCCGGAATGTGCTCGATGCCGCCGATGGTCGGCAGGTGGATCACCTTGTTGCGCAGCGGCTCAGGCAGTTCGCCCTGGGTGCCCGGGCGGCGGATCGCATAGAAGTCGATGCCGGCGCGGCGGTACATGCTGATCAGGTAGCTCAGGTGCGCACCGGTCTCGCGGTTGCACACGCCGCAGGCCGGGTCCCAGAAATGCACCACGCGGATGCGGCCGGTATCCCCGGCCAGATCGGCTGGCAGGCGCAGCTGCGAATCATCGAAGACGATGGCCTGTTCGGTGAACGTGGATTGCGCGCTGTAGCCGAAGTACTGCCACAGCGCAGCCGCGACGCCGGCCATGAACAGGCAGGCGAGGGCGATCATCGTCGGCAGCAGCCAGCGGCGACGCGGCGCACCTGCGCCCATCAGGAATCTTCCCCGCCGAACTTGTGCACGTACTGCTTGCGCATCTCGCGGCAGGAATCGGCCTGCGCGCGGCGCTGGATCTCACTGCGGGACGGATCCTCGCTGCGCTGCATGCATTGCTCGATGGCGTGGCGTTCGGCCGCCTGCACATCCACGGTCTGCGGCTGCAGGCAGACCCAGGCCAGCGCGGCCAGCATCAGCACGACAAAGCCGCCACACCCGGCCATCACCAGGTGGAACTTCAGTTTCTCGGCGCGCATCGAGGCACGTCCCTTCATCCATACATTGCATACAAAATATCATCTTGTATGGATATCGCGCCATGCACGGCGTTCAGACGATGGCGCTGTGCCGGGCCTCGGGGGCCTCGGACAGGATCTCGTTCAGTTTGGCCAGCGCCCCGGCCAGTGCGCCCTGGTCGACCGCGCCGCCCAGCGACAAGCGGATCGCATTGCCCGGCGGCGGCTCTTCCACACTGAAGGCATCCGAGCTGGCGATGCCCAGCCCCTGCTCCTGGGCGGCCTGGATCAGCCGGTACTGGTCCAGCCGCGGCGGCAGCGGCAGCCACACGTGCAGGCCGGCCGGGTGCGCCCGCGCGCGGGACGGCAGGTACTGCGCGGCAATGGCCTGGCGCTCGCGCAGCTCCTGCTGGAAGCGCTGCACCATGTCCTGGGCCTGGCCGCTGCGGATCCACTGCGCAGCCACCGCCACCATCGACTGGGTCGGCATCAGCGCGATCGCGCGCAGGGCGTCCAGCACCGGTTCCATCGGCTCGCCGGCCGGCACCACCAGGTAGGCGGTGCGCAGGCCCGGGGCCAGGCACTTGGACAGGGTGGAGATGTAATAGACCGGACAGCCCGCATCTCGATGTGCGGCCAGCGGCGGCGCGGCGTCTCCGGCCAGCAACCAGTAAGGATCGTCTTCGATCACGGTCAGATCGTGGCGCTTCGCCACCGCCAGCAGGGCCTGCCGGCGCTGCGCCGACATCGTCGCCGTGGTCGGATTCTGGATGGTCGGCACCAGGTACAGCAGGCGTGGGCGACGCAGCTGGCAGGCCTCCTCCAGCGCGTCGGGCAGCATGCCTTCGGCGTCCATTGCCACCGGCGCCACGCCCCGCTGCAGCACGCGCGCGGCGGCCAGCAGGCCCGGGTAGGTCAGCTGCTCTGCAGCGATCAGCTCGCCCGGCTGGGTGCGGGCCAGGATCAGCGCGCACAGCGCGGTCTGCGCGCCGGGGCAGATCACCACCTGGTCGGCACCCACCGTGCCCAGCATCGGCGCCAGCCACTGCACGGCGGCGGCGCGGTCCTCGCGGGTGCCGGCGCCGACGTGGTAGCTCATCAGTTCGCCTTGGCCCAGCTGCTGGCCCACGTGCTGGAAGCCGGCCTCCATGCCCTGTGCGAACGGCGCGCTGCCCAGCAGCGGCGGGATGTTCATGCTCAGGTCGACCGAGGTGCTGCGGTTGCCAGCCGACAGCGCGATGAAGGTACCGCCAGCGCCGTGCGCATCCAGCAGGCCGGCCTGGCGCAGCTCGGCGAAGGCACGGGTGACCGTGGTCAGGTCCACGCCCACCTGCTGGGCCAGGTCGCGCTGCGGCGGCAGGCGGTCACCCGGGCGCAGCACGCCGTCATCCACCGCATCGCGTACCTGCTGGGCAATCTGCAGGTACAGCGGGCCGGCGCCTTCGCGGAAGGGGCGAACCCAGGTGCGATTGGGGTGTTTCAGGCGGCGGCCGGCGGCAGGTGGCGTCATCGGTCAGTTTTTTCCATACGTGCAGATGCACAAGTCCATACAATGATGTATTTTGTATGGGCTTGATTGGAATGGTTCGCCTTCTTGTAGGCGGCCTCGTACCCACAGTGTAGCCGCTCCACGCCCGGGCGCTGCGCGCAGGCGAGCCGGTCAAGCGCGCTTCTTCAACAGGGTTGACCTCCAATGAATATCTGCTGGAACCGCATCCGCCTGGCGCTGGTCGCCCTGGCCTGCGTCGGCCTGTCAGGCTGTGACTGGGTGCTGCTGGATTCGAAGGGCATGGTCGGGCTCGCCCAGCGCGACCTGATCCTGATCTGCATCGGCCTGATGCTGATCGTGGTGATACCGGCCATCGTGCTGACCTTCGTATTTGCCTGGCGCTTCCGCGCCGGCAACACCAAAGCGAAATACATGCCGGACTGGTCGCACTCCACCAAGGTGGAGATCGTGGTCTGGGGCGTGCCGCTGCTGATCATTGCCGGCCTGGCGGTGATCGTGTGGAAGTCGACCCACGAGCTGGACCCGTACAAGCCGCTGGACGTGGCCGGTGAGCCGCTGCACGTGGACGTGATCGCCACCGATTGGAAGTGGGTGTTCGTGTACCCGGACCTGGGCATCGCCACGGTCAACCAGCTCAACTTCCCGGCCAACCGCCCGCTGGCGTTCAACATCACCTCCAACTCGACGATGAATACCTTCTTCATCCCGCAGCTGGGCGGGCAGATCTACGCGATGGCCGGCATGCGCACGCAGCTGCACCTGATCGCCAACGAACCCGGCCAGTTCCGCGGCATGTCCGGCAACTACAGCGGGCATGGCTTCTCGAACATGAAGTTCATCGCCACCGCCAGCAGCAACGAGGAGTTCGAGCGCTGGGTGGCCGAGGTGCGCAGCGCGCCGCAGGTGCTGGATTTCAACCAGTTCAAGGCGCTGGCCGCACCGTCGAAGAACGCACCGGTGCAGCACTTCTCCAGCGTCGAACCGCTGCTGTTCAAGAAGGTCATCGACCAGTTCATCGGCGTCGGTGAGAACACCGCTGCTGCTACCCCGGCGGGTGCTGCCGGTGGTGCCCAGGTTTCCCAGGAGTAACGAACATGTTGGGTAAATTGACGTGGGAGGCCGTGCCACTGCACGAGCCGATCGTCGTGGTCACACTGGCGGCCATGGTGCTGGGGGGCCTCGCGCTGCTCGGCGCGGTGACGTACTTCAAGCTGTGGGGCCCGCTGTGGCGTGACTGGTTCACCACCGTGGACCACAAGAAGATCGGCATCATGTACGTGGTGGTGGCGCTGGTCATGCTGGTGCGTGGCTTTGCCGATGCGCTGATGATGCGCGCTCAGCTGGCGGCGGCCGGGCCGGGCAGTGACGGCTTCCTGCCGCCGGAGCACTACGACCAGATCTTCACCGCGCACGGCGTGATCATGATCTTCTTCGTGGCCACCCCGTTCGTGGTCGGCCTGATGAACATCATCGTGCCGCTGCAGATCGGTGCGCGCGACATGGCGTTCCCGTTCCTCAACGCCTTCAGCTTCTGGATCTTCGTGGTCGGCGCCGCGCTGATGATGATCTCGCTGGGTGTTGGCGAATTCGCCATGACCGGCTGGGTGGCCTATCCGCCGCTGTCGGGCATCGAGTTCAGTCCCGGGGTCGGTGTCGATTACTACATCTGGGCGTTGCAGGCTTCGGGCATCGGCACATTGCTGACCGGCGTCAATCTGTTCATCACCATCCTGCGCATGCGTGCGCCGGGCATGACCCTGATGAAGATGCCGGTGTTCACCTGGACCGTGCTGGTCACCAGCGTGATCATCATCGCCGCCTTCCCGATCCTCACCGTGGCGCTGGGTGCGCTCACCCTCGACCGTTACCTGGACTTCAACTTCTACACCAACACGTTGGGTGGCAACCCGATGATGTACGTGAACCTGGTGTGGGCCTGGGGCCACCCGGAGGTGTACATCCTGGTGCTGCCGGCATTCGGCATCTTCTCTGAAGTGACTGCCACGTTCGCGCGCAAGAAGCTGTTCGGCTACAAGTCGATGGTGGGCGCCACGCTGGCGATCGGCATCCTGTCGTTCATCGTCTGGCTGCACCACTTCTTCACCATGGGCTCCGGTGCCAGCGTCAATGCCTTCTTCGGCATCATGACGATGATCATCGCCATTCCCACCGGCGTGAAGATCTTCACCTGGCTGTTCACCATGTACGGTGGCCGCGTCGAGTTCAGCGTGCCGATGCTGTGGACCATCGCCTTCCTGGTCACCTTCACCATCGGTGGCATGACCGGCGTGCTGCTGGCCATCCCGGGCGCGGACTTCCTGCTGCACAACAGCCTGTTCCTGGTCGCCCACTTCCACAACACCATCATTGGCGGCGCGCTGTTCGGCTACCTGGCCGGCTTCGCCTACTGGTTCCCGAAGGTGTTCGGCTTCACCCTCAACGAGCGCCTGGGCAAGTGGTCGTTCGCCTGCTGGGTGATCGGCTTCTACCTGGCCTTCATGCCGCTGTACATGCTCGGCTTCATGGGCATGACCCGCCGCATGAACCAGTACGACAACCCGGCGTGGACGCCGTACCTGATCGCCGCCTTCATCGGTGCACTGTTCGTGTTCGCGGGCATCATCCTGATGCTGGTGCAGATCTACGTGAGCGTGCGTGACCGCAAGCGCAACCTGGACCTGACCGGCGACCCGTGGAACGCACGCACGCTGGAATGGGCCACGCCGTCGCCGCCACCGTTCTACAACTTCGCCGTAGTGCCCAAGGCCGATGAGCTGGATGCCTTCCACGAAGCGAAGAAGCGCGGCCTGCCGCCGCCGCCGAAGAAGTACGCACCGATCCACATGCCGAAGAACACCGGCGTGCCGCTGATCCTCAACATCTGGATCCTGGTGCTGTGCTTCGCCCTGGTCTGGCACATCTGGTGGATGGCCGCGGCCAGCTTCATCGCGATGATCGTCACCCTGATCGTGCGGTCCTACGACGAGGACGTGGACTACTACGTCAGTTCCGAAGAGGTGGCGCGCACCGAAGCGGCCAACCTGGCCAAGCTGAAGGAGGTACGCGCATGAACCTGTTGACCCGCCCGGAGCTGGCCAGCGACACGCAGGCGCACGAGGACCACCACGAACACGACCATGGCCACGAGCAGGGCGGCATGAAGGTGTTCGGCATGTGGGTCTACCTCATGTCCGACCTGGTGCTGTTCGGTTCGCTGTTCGCCTCGTACGCGGTGCTCAGCACCGCCTACGCTGGCGGCCCCACCGGCAAGGAGCTGTTCTCGCTGCCGTTCGTGATGGCCGAGACCTTCCTGCTGCTGGTCTCCAGCATCACCTACGGCCAGGCCGTGCTGGCGATGCATCGTCACGATGCCTCCTCGGTGCTGCGCTGGCTGGGCGTGACCTTCGTGCTCGGTGCCTCGTTCATTGGCATGGAGATCTACGAGTTCTCGCACCTGATCCACGAAGGCGCCGGCCCGAGCACCAGTGCCTACCTGTCGGCGTTCTTCGCGCTGGTCGCCACCCACGGCCTGCACGTGGCCAGCGGCCTGATCTGGATGGCCGTGGTCATGCACCAGGTCTACCGTCGCGGCCTGACCCCGACCAACATCACCCGCGTGTCGTGCCTGAGCCTGTTCTGGCACTTCCTGGACCTGGTGTGGATCTGCGTCTTCACCTTCGTCTACCTGATCGGAGCCTTCTGACATGGCCCACGTCGAAACCTCGCGCGCCGGCAATGCGCACGGCTCCACCAAGTCCTACCTGATCGGCTTCGTGCTGTGCGCGCTGCTGACCGTGGTGCCGTTCGCGCTGGTGATGAATCCGGTGCTGTCGCGGCCGCTCACGCTGTTCCTGCTGGTCGGTTTCGCGGTGGCGCAGATCCTGGTGCAGCTGGTCTATTTCCTGCACATGGACCGCAAGTCCGAGGGTGGCTGGAACCTGGCCAGCTTCGTGTTCACCCTGGTGATCCTGTTCATCGTCGTCGCACTGTCGGTCTGGATCATCTGGAGCATGCACTACCACATGATGATCAACTGAGCCTGCCAACCGTGAAAGGCATTGCGTTCCCCCATCGTGGCCTGCGCCTGGCCGCAGGCCTGCTGCTCGGCCTGCTGGCCGGCTGCAGTGCGCAGTCGCGCATGGACTTCTACGCGAAGGACATCGCCTGCGAGGAGCTCGGCCAGCAGTGGTCGATGCCCGACAGCCACGGCACCGTGCGCGGCCCGAAGGACCTGCAGGGGCAGGTGACCTATCTGTTCTTCGGCTTCACCAGCTGCCCGGACGTGTGCCCGACCACCATGGTCGAGCTGAGCCAGGTGAAGCACCTGATGGGCAAGGATGCCGATCAGCTGCAGGTGGTGTTCGTCAGCGTCGACCCGGCCCGCGACACGCCGGAGGTGGCGCGAACCTACGTGGAAGCGTTCGACCCCAAGGCGATCGCGCTGGTCGGCAACGAAGCGCAGCTGGCAGCGATGGCCAGCGACTTCAAGGCGTTCTACGAGAAAGAGCCCGGCCCGGTACCGGATACCTACACCATGAGCCACATCGCCGGTGGCTACGTGTTCGACCGCCAGGGCCGCCTGCGCCTGTTCGCGCCGTACGGCATGCCGGTGGAAAAGCTGTTCTCCGACGTGCAGCGCCTGCTGCTCGAGCCCGACCACCCGGCCGCCGGCAACGACGCACTGGCCAGCTGCCACCTCGCGCACAGCGACACACTCGCCGCCCGCTGACACCACCTCTACCGCGGTGGGTGTCGACCTTGGTCGGCACACGATTAGTGAATCCGGTGGGTGCCGACCGTTGGTCGGCACACCCCCACACATCAATCCCCCGGCCGGCCAGGAGAGCCAACCGGCCAGGGGCACCACTCAACGCCTTACTTGGTCTCTTCCCACTGCACCACGTCCGGCTCGGTGGCGCGGATACCGGCGGTGGACAGCAGCTTGGTGGTCGCATCCAGCGCCGCGTTCACAGACGGGTACTCCACGATGGCCTGGCCCGAAGCCTTCGACACCTTCACAACGGTGCCTCCGGTGGCGGTTGCCGCGCGCTGGGCCGATGCTGCATCGGTGAAGAACACCTTGACCCGCGATGTCGCCACCACCGGCGCTCCGTCACGGGAGACCGCCGCCGCGAACTTGCCGGCACCTGCATCAGCAGGCGCGGCCGCTGCACTATCCAGCGAACGCTTGGTACGCGAGCTGGTGGTCGCCGCCGCCTGCGGGGTGATCGTGAACCGGCCGCCGCTGGCCTGCTTCACGGTGGTCGAGGGTGACAGCTGGAAGCGCGTGCCGCCCACATCGAACGAGCGGCCGGTAGCGGACGCCTTCAGTTCCTGCGCATCCACGGTCGACAGGGTCCTGGCCGGAGGAGTCTGCCCCGAGCTCTGTGCCCAGGCAGCGGAGGTCATCGCCGCGAAGGCGAGCGTGCTCAACAGAATGGTCGTCTTCATCATCAGTGCCCCAGAACGCGGATCTTGAAGAATTCGAGGTTGCCGCGCGATGCAGCGGTCGCGGCCTGCCCCATGTCGGTGACTTCCAGCGTCCAGGTGCCGCTGGCATTCTCATCCAGGAAGGCATTGCTGGACAGCAGGTCCCAACTGGTGAAGTTGCTCTGCGCGCCCCCCGTGCCCGAACCGATCGCGGTGAACGCCGGTTGCACCACGCTGCGGGTGCCGCTGGGCGACACCAGCACGAACTGCAGCTGGCGCGTGTTGCGGTGGTTGACCCGGAAGCCCAGCTGCACGCTTTCGATGTTGCGCGCGCCGTTGGCCAACTGGAAGGTCAGGCGTGCGGCGGCAGCCGAGGTGTTGCCGATGGCCACGGTACGCGTCGTGTTGCGCCAGCCGCTGTCGACCAGTGGTCCCAGCGACTGGAAGTTCTCGGCGACCTGCACTGCACGCGCAGCGTTGACCACACCGAAGCCGTACCAGTTGCTGTAGGCACGGTTGGCTGCATTCACCGTCCAGCCCGGAACCAGCGTGCGCCCATCGGCCAGCGTCACCGCCGGCTGGTTCGGGTGGTTGCGGGTGGCGGTGGTGGCCAGGATGTACTTCACATCGCGATAGGACAGGTTCGGGTTGGCTTCCAGCACCAGTGCCGCCACGCCCGAGACCATCGGCGCCGACGCCGAGGTGCCGTTCATCTTGGCGGTGTAGTTGCAGGTGCTGTCGATGGCCGACAGGTTGCTGTCCAGGGTGTTCTGGCGATTGGTGTTCTTGTTGCTGCCCTGCGCGCACCCGGTCACGTCGGTGGTGACGATGGCCGGGTCGTACGCGCGTGCCACCAGGCCGGGGGCGTACTGCGCCTGCAGGCCGTACTCGCCGCCAAAGGCCGACACCCACAGGGCCGAGCCGGTGGAGGAGTACGACGAGCGCACGCCATCGGCGCGCACCGCGCCTACGGTGATCACGTTGAACAGGTTGTTGCGCGGATCGCGGCCGGCCGGCACGCAGCCGGTGTTGCGGTTCTTGGTGTCCGTGGTGCAGACATCCTGGGTCTGGCTGATCGAAGCATTGTTGAAGTTGTTGCCGGCCGACTTCACGTAGATGCCGCCGCGGCCACCGCGCGTGCCCGACAGCGCCTGCTCGTACGAACGAATCGTGTTCTCGCTGTACGCCAGCGGCAGGTTGGGATTGCCCGGGCCGGCGCCCCAGCTGTTGTTGAACACCTCCACGTCGGCCGATTCTGCGCCGTCCCACCAGGCGTACTCGATGTTGCTCTGCTGGTTGCCCAGCGCTGAGCGCGAAATCGGGTTGAAGCCCTTCAGGGTCGCCGCCGGCGCCACGCCGCGCACGCCCAGGTTGTTGGCACCTACCGCGCCGGCGATGCCACCGACCATGGTGCCGTGGTTGTCGACATCCGGGTTGGTCGGGGTGGGGTTGTTCGAACCGTTGGCGAAGTTCTTGCCGGCCACCGCCGCCACGTTGGCCGCCAGGTCCGGATGCGCGATCTGCAGGCCGTCATCGACGATGGCGATGGTGACGCCCTGGCCGCGGATGCCATTGCGGAACAGGCCATCCACGTTCAGATCGTTGCCGGCCACCGGCAGCGTGTCGGCCGGGACCGTCTGCCCGGTGTTGAGCAGGTGCCACTGGATGCCCGCCAGTGGATCGGCCTGTTGGGCCTGGGCGGTGGCGGCCAGGCTGCCCAGCACCAAGGCAGTGGCAAGGGCCAGGCGCGCAGAGCGCGGTGGCGCGGAGCGTTGCGTGTGTCGCTTCATACACGAATCCTTCTGTTGTGAATCGGCATGGCAGGACGGCGGGGCGGGACTGCCCCATCGCAACGAGCCAAACGCGACACAACGAAGAACCCCCTACCTCTTCACACACCCAATATGCAGATGTGCAAATTGCGTCACAAACACTTAGTACGTCTGGTTATGACAGTGCACTCAAACATCTTCACGCCATCTTCGCGCGGTTGAAGTTGAGTCGTGGGAAACAGGAAGAACTACTTGCGGATGACCACGCACATGAAGAACGAACGCCAGCGCGGCCGCGCGCGCGCAGACCAGACCCCGCTCTCGGTCGCCGCCATCCGCAAGGTGGTGCTGGCCGTGCATACGCGCAGCCACGACTATGGCGACGATGCCGATATCGCCGAGTTGCTGCCCGAGCTGGCAGCATTCGGCATCACCACGGTGAAACCGCTACGCCTGTTGATGAAGCGGCACCGACGGGCCCTGCTGCAGGAGGAGCGGATCGTCATGCGACGCGCAGAGACGCTGCATCTGCGAACCGAGTGGCGGCCCGGTGGCATAGACGTGCATGCCAACACCAGTCGCTACGCCATCGGCGGCCTGGTCCGCACCAGCATGGAACACGAATTCGGATTCGAAACGATGCTGCCCTTCCATGAGGTGCGCGAGGACGAATCCGCGTAGCGCGGTGCCCGTTCGGCGGGAGTGGCAACCCCATCCCGGCGTCATCGCGCGCCCTCACATCGCGCTGTGCTACTACAGCCCGTGCACCCTTCCGCACGGAGCAACGATGATGGTCAATCCGCTCGCCCAGGCCCATCGCGGCCTCGGCACCACGCTGTTCAGCCTGTTGAATCCGATACCCTTCGGCTTCTTCGTCGGGGCGCTGATCTTCGACGCGATCTATCTCAACAGCGCCGAGGTGATGTGGGGCAAGGCCGCCGCCTGGCTGATCACCTTCGGCCTGCTGATCGCCATCATTCCGCGCCTGATCAACCTGTTCGCGGTCTGGCGCCGCAACGGCACCGCTACCCGCATCGACCGCATCGACTTCTTCCTCAACCTGGTGGCGGTGGTGCTGGCCATCTGGAACGCCTTCGTACACAGCCGCGATGCCTATGCCGTCGCGGTGCCGGGCACGATCCTGTCGGCGCTGACCGTGGCCCTGATCGCCCTGGGCCTGATCCTGCTGTCACTGCAGGCGCCGGTGCTGCAGGGAGGTCGTCATGGCTAAGCACATCCTGCCCATCGTGGGCGCCCTGGCGCTGGCCGTGATGCTGTCGGCCTGTGCCGGCAAGGCCGAATACCATCCGGCCGACCAGTCGGGCCCGCAGCCGCCGCTGCCCAAGCCGGCCAACTTCCTGATGCCGCCGATGCAGGTGCCCAAGGGCGTCGGCTGGGCCGAGGGGCAGTCACCCACGGTGGCCGACGGACTGAAGATCGAACGCATCGCGGCCAACCTGCAGCATCCGCGCCGCCTGCTCACCCTGCCCAATGGCGATGTGCTGGTGGTGGAAGGCAACGGCCCCGGGGAAGAACCGGTCACCACGCCCAAGCAGTGGATCGCCGGCAAGGTGAAGGCGCGCTCGGGCAAGGCGGGCAAGGGCGGCAACCGGGTCACCCTGCTGCGCCGTGCGCCTGGCACTTCCACGTGGACCCAGCACGTGTACATCGAGGGCCTGCATTCGCCGTTCGGCATCCAGCTGATCGGCGACACGCTGTACGTGGCCAACACCGGCAACATCATGCAGTACCACTACGTGCCCGGCGAAACCCGCATGTCCGACAAGGGCCGCGAGTTCACCGACCTGCCCAGCACCATCAACCACCACTGGACCAAGGAACTGCTGGCCAGCCGCGATGGCCGCAAGCTGTACGTGGGCGTGGGCTCCAACAGCAACATCACCGAGAACGGCCTGGCCGTCGAATACCGCCGCGCGGTGGTGCTGGAAGTGGACGTGGCCACCCGTGGTAGCCGCATCTACGCCTCGGGCATCCGCAATCCGACCGGGCTGGATTGGGAGCCGAGCACCGGCCAGCTGTGGGCGGTCGCGAACGAGCGCGATGAGATCGGTGCCGACCTGGTGCCGGATTACCTCACCTCGGTGAAGGAGGATGGCTTCTACGGTTGGCCTTACAGCTACTACGGCCAGCACGTGGACGAGCGCGTGCAGCCGCAGCGGCCGGACCTGGTGGCCAAGGCGATCGTGCCGGACTACGCCATCGGCTCGCACGTGGCACCGCTGGGCCTGCTGTTCTACACCGGCCAGGCACTGCCGGCGCAGTACCACGGCGGCGCCTTCATCGGCGAACACGGCAGCTGGGACCGCTCGCCGTTGAGCGGCTACGAAGTGGTCTACGTGCCGTTCAAGGACGGCAAGCCGACCGGGCGGCCGCAGACCGTGGTCAGCGGCTTCGCCTCGAAGGACGAGAAGACCCTGATGGGCGCACCGGTGGGCATGGCCATGGACGCTGAGGGTGCATTGCTGGTGGCCGACGACGTGGGCGACGTGGTGTGGCGGGTGTCTGCGAAATAGCTGTGTAGCGTCGAGCCACGCTCGACTGCGTTGGATCTGGCGTTTGTAGAGCCGAGCCCATGCTCGGCTCTACACTTCCGACGGCGCCACGCGCAGCCCGCTGAACACGGACTCGGCAGCGAACCCCACGCCACCCAGCAGCACGCCGAAATACACCACCGTGGCCACCACGAAACCGTAACCGGCGGCCACCGCCGCGCCATCGCGCTGGATGAAGCCAATCGCAAACGACATCAGCGCCAGCGCCGGCAAGGTATTGCTGAACGGAATCGGCCCGGCCGGCGCCATCAGCAGCAGGGTCGCGAACACCAGCATCAGGTTGTTCAGGCGCATCATCTTCTTCGAGCGCACCATCACCGCCAGCCGCATCGGCCGCGACAGCCGCTCCATGCGGTGCACCCATTTCAGCGCACGGCCCAGGTTGGCCTTCAGCTTGTCGGTGGCGATCTCGCGGCGCGCCAGCTTCTGCGGCACCCACAGCGGTCGGTTGCGCACCCGGCTCAGGCCGATCAGCAGGATCGAGGCGCCAAACACCGTACTCAACCCGGGAATCGACACCGGAATGATGAAGATGGCCGAGAGCAGGATGACGATCAGCAGCAGGCCTTCATCGCCCAGCGCGCTGAGCAGGGTGCCGACGCTCACCTGGTCGCCGGGCAGCTCGTCGATCATCTGCTCGATCTGCTGGGCCAGGGGCGCGCTGTCATTGGTTTCGGGGGCACGGTAGGTCATGCGTCGCAAGGTTCTCCAGGGAAGGGCGGTCAATGGGCCGTCCTGCGGTGGGGGACGCACAGGCCCCCGCAGTATCCCGGCCAACGTAGGCAAAGAGGTGAACCGGGCATGAGGGGTTAAACTGGCGTGCCCCGCACGAGTTGAACGCAATGGACATGGGCCGCAGGCAATCGACCATCGAACTGGTCGCCATCGACATGGATGGCACCCTGCTGGACCCCACCCACACGCTTACCGCCCGGGCCAAGCGGGCCATCGCGCAGGCGCGCGCGCTGGGCGTGCACATCGTGCTGACCAGTGGCCGCCCGGTTCCCGGCCTGGCGCCGTTCCTGCACGAGCTGGGCATCACCGGCGACGATGATTACTGCATCGCCTGCAATGGCGGCCTGGTGCAGCGCATCGGCACGCGCGAAACCGTGGTCGAGTATCCGCTCAGCTTCGACGACTTCCTGTTCTGCGAGCAGGTGGCCCGCGACCTTGGCGTGCACTTCCAGGCACTGGACAGCCAGCGCATGTATACGCCCAACCAGGACATCAGCTACTACACCGTGGCCGACTCGCATCTCTCGCGGATGCCGCTGTCCTATCGCCGCGTGGCCGACATGGACCCGTCGATGTCCTTCATCAAGCTGATGATGATCGACGCACCCGACGTGCTGGATGCCGCCATCGCGCGCCTGCCCGCCGAGCTGACCGAGCGCTTCGCGGTGCTGAAGAGCGCACCGTTCTTCCTGGAAGTGTTCGATCATCGCGCCGGCAAGGGACCGAGCCTGCAGAAGCTGGCCGAACACCTGGGCATCGACCGCGCCAACGTGATGGCCATCGGCGACCAGGAGAACGACCTGACCATGCTGCAATACGCCGGTACCAGCGTGGCGATGGGCAATGCCATCGACGCGGTGAAGGCGGTGGCGCGGTTCGAAACCACCAGCAATGCCGATAACGGCGTGGCGCGCGCGATCGAGCGTTTCGTCCTGCAGTAACCGCGCGTCCCTATGCCCTGGTAGGTGCCAACCTCATCCGCCCCGGTGGGTGCCAACCTTGGTTGGCACACAAGCGCCGACCAAGGTCGGCCTCCACCATGCCGGGGCTATACCCACGTATAGCCCACCCATCCCCACCGCCATTGGCGCTGTACCACGGCGCAATGGCGAATGCGGCAGTGCGATGCAAGAATTTCGCACGTCGAAATCACGCCACCGAATCCCACGGCAGATGATCGCCTTCGTCTGCTGACCAGCGCGCACCGCGCCGTCACTCCCCCAACGCAATCGCATCGCCAGCCAGGGCGCCGACACCGGTGCTGCAACGCGCTGGGCGTGCGCCTGCGCCGCTCTCTCCCTGCACCTGGATTTACTGCCATGAACACCCCACCCACGACGCGCCTCGCCCTGGCCATCATCACGGCCATCGCCGCACCTGCGTACGCCGCAGACACGCACGACGCCGCGCTCGACACGCCCACCACGCTCAACGCCTTGCAGGTCATCGCCACACCGCGCGGTGCGGCCGTGGCACCGACCCAGGTGGTCGGCCCCAACCGATACATCATCAAGGCCGAAGACCTCGACGCGATGGTCACCGGCAACAACGGCCTGGCCATGCTCAAGCAGGTGCCGGGCGCCAGCTACACCGCCACCGACGGGCTGGGCCTGGATATCTCCGCCACCAGCCTGTTCGTGCGCGGCTTCCGCATGAATGAAATGGGCATCACCTTCGAGGGCGTGCCACTGAATGACAACGGCTTCCTCTCGCTCACCGGCACCAGCGTGGTGAACGTGGGCGTGCCCGATGGCATCGGCGCGATCACGGTCAGCCCCGGTGGGGCACCGGTCAGTGTGTTCTCCAGCAGCGTCAACGGCGGCAGCCTGGAATACCGCCTGCGCGGGCTGCAGGACACCCCCAGCCTGCGCGTGAAGCAGGGCGTGGGCAGCAACAGCACGTTGGTCACCACCGTATCCGGGCAGAGCGGCCAGCTCGGTGAGCATGGCCCGAAGGTGCTGGTCGACCTGCAGCGCGTGTCCGCCGACAAGTACCAGGGCGAGGGCACCCAGAACTTCCTGCGCGGCGACCTGAAGCTGCAGCAGGACGTCGCCTGGGGCGACTTCACCGTGTTCCTGTCCGACAGCAAGGCCAAGGTCTGGGGCTACAACAACATTTCCTTCGACATGATCCGCAAGCTGGGCTGGAAGGCCGACATCTTCTATCCCGATTACGCGTGGGCCTGGTACGTGGCCTCGCCGGAGAACGCAGACAAATCCTGCGGCGCCTACACCTGCGGTGAGCTGTCCGAACTGATTCCGTACGACACCGGCCAGACCACCCGCGACCGCGTGTCCTCGATCAACCATCGCTTCCAGATCACCCCGGCCCTGAGCGGCAACGTGCAGCTGTACAACGCCAACAGCCATACGCAGGCCACGCTGACCGACCCGACCGTACCGTCGCCCAACGGCGCGCCATTCTCCGAACAGGTGCAGACGCCGCGCCTCAACCGGCTGGGTGGCATGCTCAACCTGCAGTTCGAGACCGGCGCGCACACCTTCACTGCTGGCGTCTGGCAGGAGAAGAGCAAGGCCGCGGCCAAGACCGAGTGGTACCAGCAGCCGCTGCTGGGCGAGGGCCCGCCGCTGAAGGCCACCGGTCCGTTCGATGTGTATGGCCCCGCATTCAAGACTGACAATGCATCGAGCTGGGTGACCCGCTCGCGCCAGTTCTACCTGCAGGACGACATCGTGTTGAACGACACGCTGAAGCTGGGCGTTGGCTTCAAGGCCGTCGACTTCCGCACCAGCGGTGGCGGCCTGGGGGATGCCAAGGACCGGCCGGTGAACGGCACGCTGCGGGCCAAGAGCAACTTCCTGCCGCATGTCTCGCTGTTCTGGAGCCCGACCGAATCCACCGACGCCTTCATCGACCTGGCCAACACCATGAATGGCTATCGCGTGGCCCAGCGCGGCAACATCGGCTACACCGCCTCGGCGTGGACCATCACCGACCAGGAAGAGTTCGACCGCGTGGCCGGCACGCTGCGCCCGGAGAAGAACTGGAACCTGACTGTGGGCGCATCGCATCGCTTCGACCGGCTGACGATCACCGGCGACGTGTTCTACAACGACATCCGCAACCGTCTGCTGTCGGCCGCCATCGGCACCCAGTTCGCGCAGATCAACACCGCGCGGCTGATGCCGAAGATGCACGTGATCGGTGCTGACCTCGGCATCACCGCCGACCTGACCGACCACCTGCAGTTCTACCAGGGCGTGGCCGTGGCCCGTTCGTACTACGACAGTGATTTTGTGGTGGGGGACACGGTGTACCCGATCAAGGGCAACGCCCAGCCGGGCTACCCGCAGATCTCGCTGGTGAGTGATCTTTCCGCGCACTTCGGTGACTGGCGCTTCGGTGCCACCAGCACCTCCTACCTGCGCCAGCCCTTCACCTACGAGAACGACATCCGCGTGCCGACCTTCTGGCAGGTCAACACCTATGCCGCCTATCGCTTCGGTGCGGACAGCGCCGTGCCCGGCCTGGAGCTGCGGCTGGACGTGAGCAACCTGTTCAACCGCCACAACATCGGCACCGCCACCATCGCCGGCTCGTCGTTCTCGGGGGACTACCAGACACTGCAGCGCAGCGCGCCCCGGCAGCTGATGTTCAGCACCTCGATGGCGTTCTGAGGCAAGGAGTGGCGGGGTCAGAGCCCTTTGCTGCGCAAAGGGATCCGACCCCGCAGCCATCCCGTGATCGGGGTCAGATCCCTTTGCGCAGCAAAGGGCTCTGACCCCCAAAACCCGCCTACAAACCTGCCTTGCGCAAACAACAGGGGTTTTCTGGCAGCGACGCAAGGTTCCCACAATGTTGCTGGGTCATGCTGTTGGCATGGCACAGCACAACCCGCGAACCCCGCTGTTCGGCATCCGGGGCCCAGGACGGCCCCGGCAGGCGCTGTCCGTGGCGCCTGCAATCGACCTGCGGGCCGAGTACCAGTTCTGGCAGGTCTACGAACGCGTGGTCCGCCCGCTGCCCGGTGGTGGGCTGCCGCACGCGTGGCTGGTCTGCCAGAAGGTGTATCGCGACCGTTGGCAGCACCCGGACGACAGCGACGAGGCGGCGTTGTCGCGGGTGTTGTTTGGCGGGAACATGACGGCTGGCCGGGCGTCGGAGCTGGCGGAGCTCCACGCGCTGGTCAGCCGTCGGGTGGCGTTGCTGGCGAAGCGGGGGCGGGTGGATTCCGCGGCGTGATGCCTGCCCTTGGTAGGGTCGACTGTTAGTCGACCGCTCTTCGCATCTACCTCGCAGAAGGCCGCGCTTCGCGCGCGAGTCGACCAACGGTCGACTCCACCAATAGCCAACCCGACCGGCATTTCTAAGGCTTTCCCCGATCCAACTGCCGGTACCCGATCGCCTCAGCCAGATGCGCCGTCTGGATCACCTCGCAACCCGCCAGATCTGCAATCGTGCGCGCCACCCGCAGAATCCGGTGCATCGCCCGTGCGGACAGCTGCAGCCGCTCGATGGCCTGCTCCAACAGATCCTGATCGGCCTCGCTCAGTCTCGTACAGACACGCAGCGCCGCCGGCGGCAGATGGGCATTCAGCCCGCCACGCACCTGCTGCCGGGCATGGGCGGCTTCCACTCGTGCACGTACCGCAGCACTGGGCTCACCCAGCGGCGTGCTCTCCCGCAGCTCCACCGCGTCCATGCGCCCCACGCTGATATGCAGATCGATACGGTCCAGCAACGGGCCGGACACCCGCGCGCGATAGCGGTTGATGCGTTCGTCACTGCACAGGCAGCGGTTGCTGCGGTCACCGGCCCAGCCACACGGGCAGGGATTCATCGCGGCCACCAGCTGGAAGCGCGCGGGATACTGCACGCTGCGCGCCGCGCGGGCGATGCGGATGTGGCCGGATTCCAGTGGCTCGCGCAGGGTTTCCAACGCACTTCGATTCCACTCTGGAAGCTCATCGAGGAAAAGGACACCGTGATGGGCCAGGGAGATCTCGCCGGGGCAGGGCGGATTGCCGCCACCCACCAGCGCCGCCGCACTCGCACTGTGGTGGGGAGAACGGAACGGCCTTTGCCGCCAGCGTCGTGGGTCCAGCCCTTCACCACTCACCGAGGCAATCGCGGCCAGCTGCAACGCCTCGGCCTCCTCGGTGTCCGGCAGCAGGCTGGGCAGGCGTGACGCCAACAGCGTCTTGCCGCAGCCAGGGCTGCCGATCAGCAATAGATGGTGCCCACCCGCAGCAGCGACCTCCAACGCGCGCCGTGCATGCGCCTGCCCGCGCACGTCGGCCAGATCGGGCAGCGGCAACGGCGTCGTGTCCACACGCTTTACTGGCGGCAGCAGGCGTGGGTTCCCCAACCCAGCACAGCACTCCAGCAACGTACGCGCTACCCGCACATCGGCATGCTCGGCCAGCGCAGCCTCGGCGGCATTGCCCGGCGGCACCACCAGGATGCGCCCGGCGTCAGCCGCCGCAATGGCCGCCGGCAGCGCGCCAGCCACCGGGCGCAGCT
Organism: Stenotrophomonas maltophilia; assembly: GCF_002799155.1. Classification (GTDB taxonomy): domain Bacteria; phylum Pseudomonadota; class Gammaproteobacteria; order Xanthomonadales; family Xanthomonadaceae; genus Stenotrophomonas; species Stenotrophomonas maltophilia_R. The sequence goes on along the minus strand of NZ_NERD01000002.1, from coordinate 3,626,531 downwards.
CGCCGGTCAGGCCCAACTCGCCCAGGAATTCGTACTGCAGCAGCGACTGCGGATCGACCTGGCCGCTGGCCGCCAGAATGCCCAGCGCGATAGCCAAGTCGTATCGCCCACCTTCCTTGGGCAGGTCGGCGGGCGCGAGGTTCAACGTGATGCGCCGCTGCGGAAAGTCGAAGCGTGCACAGAGCAGGGCGGCACGCACGCGCTCGCGGGATTCGCGCACGCTGGTCTCGGCCAGGCCGACAATCTGGGTGGCAGGCAGGCCGCCAGAGAGGTGCACTTCCACCCGCACCAGCGGGGCATCGACCCCGGCGCGGGCACGGCTGTGGACGAGCGCCAGGCTCATATATGGTTTCCTGCGGAGGGACGCTTGATGGTGCGGCAGGTGTTCTGTGGGGGTTATCGGGAATCGCTGGTGAAGCGGCTAGGGGAATTCCGGCGGATAGGTGGAGCGTGTCTTCTTCTGCGGAAACGAGCCTCTGCTATCGAGTAAAGGATGGTCTCCAGCTGGCCGTGCTACTCAAACTGGAGGGCGTCGGCATTGGCCTGGCGGCGGTATGGGGCCAAGCAGATACCACTGCTCATCAGGCACTGACCATTGAAGCGCCCAATCCGTGCCTCTGCCCATGGCGGCTCCGCACTTTCCCCCGGCAACCACCGCGGGCCCTGATCCCGCCAACGCCCGCTCCAGCAGGATCCGGCTCGGGACTTCCTTCAAGGCCAAAGCACTTCGTGGTTGGGCGTGGACGAAATACCGCGATTCTCTGCTCCTGGCCGGCAGCGGAAGTTCAATAGATAGCCGACCAAAGTTAGAGCCAACCCGCTGCGGATTTTTCGGGCAACGTGTCGGACATCTGCCCCGACGCTGCAAGGAGCTTCCCTGCGGCGGATACGACCCGGAAACTGTCCTCGCAGGGTCGAATCCCACAAGCGGAGAGTGGCGCCTCTGATGCGGCCAACTGTGCTGAGACCCCCACTTGACAGGGTTTTCAACTGACCCCAAGCTCATCGCGGGGACGCGCACAATGGAAGTTGCGCAGGGGATTTTATGTCAGAGGGAGACGCGGCACTTTCGGTGCCGGGGGTAGCGCGCGCGCAGGATCAACAGGATCTGGCGTTGCGTGGTCTGGTGCTGCTTGCCCAATTTCATGGCATTGCGGCCGACACCAGTCAGCTGGCACACGACGCTGGACTGGGCAATGCCCCCATGGACGAAACGACCCTGGTCTTGGCGGCGCGCAAGCTGGGCTTCAAGGCGCGGATGGTGTCGACGCCCTGCGCGCGCTTGGCGTTGGCCAACCTGCCTGCGCTTGCGCTTGGTGAGGACGGTGATGCGTTCATCATCGCCCGCATCAATGGCGATCAGGTGCTGATCCACGATCTGGCCCAGAAGCGCCCGTTGAGCGCGATCTTGCCGCGCAGCGCAATCGCGTGCAGGAGATCCGGTCGGCCCAGCGGGCTGCCGAAGAAGAACTGAGGGTGCTGGTGGCCGACTTCCGCCAACAGACCCTGGACGGATTGCGTGAGGCGCAGGAGCAGATCGGGCAGATGGCGCCTGAAGTATCGCGAACAGGGCAGCGCGACCACCAGATGACCCTGCGGGCGCCTGTCGATGGAACTGTGCAGCAGCTGGTCGTGCATACAGTGGGTGGTGTGGTTACTCCGGCGCAGCCCCTCTTGGCCGTCGTCCCCAGCGAGGAATCACTGGAGGTCGAAGCTACCATCCTCAACAAGGATATCGGCTTTGTGCGCACCGGCCAGGCGGTAACCGTGAAGGTGGATAGCTTCCCGTATACCCGCTACGGCTACCTGACAGGGAAAGTAGTGAGCGTCTCTCACGATGCCATGCAGGACGAGAACCTCGGCCTGGTCTTCCCGGTACGGGTGAAACTCGACAAGGCCACCCTGCAGATCGATGGGGTGCGCGTGCGCATGACCGCAGGCATGAGCCTGAGCGCCGAGATCAAGACCGGGAAACGGCGGGTCATCGACTACCTGCTGAGCCCGTTGCGCCAACACGCGGGAGAGGCGATGCGCGAGCGCTGATCCACGCCAGGCACCCAAGACGGGTGGCCACACCACATACCAAATGAGGTCATTCGTGCGAAGACTGCGCTTCCTCCTGCTTCCGCTTCTGGCAGTCCTGACTGCATGTCAGGGTCCTCCCCCTCAGCGTCCCGTGCACGTGATGCTCCGTCCCTACCTGCTGCGACCCGGTGTCGACCCGGCGGGTGACAACGCGGTGGTCGTGAATCTGTATCGCGACAACGGCCGCGTCAAAGATGGGCCAGGCAGAGCGGCGGGGACGCCATGGACGTCCATCCGCCTGCTGATACGCATCGGTACCACTTTGCCCGCGTCAATGTCGCTTCGCGACGATGACCGTGTCATGGATGAAGGCGACGGTTTCGAGCGTCTGGTTCCAAAGAGCTGGGCGCCTGAACGCGGCATTCTTCGCTTCGAAGGGCCGTGCGCGCATCAAGTGCTGGCGACGCAACGGTCCGGTGACAGCACGGACAAAGGCACCTACTTGGCTGAAATGCAGATGGATGGCATGTATCTACAGTACCTCTACGGCGCGCAATCCCACGCTGACCACCTCCGCTTCGCCGCCTGGGTCTACAACTGGTATGCCGGGCATGCCTGCCCTCCTTCGGAACCTGCCGCTGGGAGCCCGCCCGAACCCGGCACACACTGACCCCAGACGCCACATCCTCTCTCCACGCGCTGCAGGTGCGGCGGGTGGTCCTCGCCTGATCCATCACGCCTTCACTCCATTCACTCTTCACTGCAGCTGTATCAAGGAAGAACATGTCCGGCATTCTCAATCTTGATTCGTCCCAGTGCGCCACGCCTCAGAACTACCGAAACTCAGGCCAGCATGCCGAGGCCTATCGCCACCTGAGAGACCTTGCCCATACCCAGGCACGGGGGTTGGATGCAGCTACCGCTGCAGAACTCAACAAGATGGCGAACTGGTTCAATGCCGCAGGCAAGATCAACGCCAACGATGAATGAGTTCATCCGTGCGGATGCTGCGCCTCCTCCTGCTTCTGCTTCTGACAGCCCTTGCCGCATGCCAGGACCCTCCACCTCAGCGCCCAGTGAATCTGATGCTCCGTCCCTACCTGCTGCGGCCCGGCGTTGACCCGGCTGGTAGCAACGCCGTGGTGGTGCATCTGTCCCGCGACGACGGCCGAGTAAATGAGGGGCCGGATAGAGCAGCGGGAACGCCATGGACGTCCATCCGCTTGATAGTGAGCGTCGGCGCCACGCTGCCTGCCTCAATGTCACTTCGAGGCGATGAGCGCGTCACTGATGAAGGCGATGGATTCCAGCGACTGGAACGCGACAGCGGGTCCCAGATGCACAGCATGCTTCGCTTCATGGGTCCCTGCGGACACGAGGTGCTTGCCACCGCATGGTCGAACGACTCGCCGAGCAGGGGTATCTACCGTGCAGAAATGCAGATGGATGGATTGTACCTGCAGTACTCCTATGGCGCGGAGAGCCACGCCGACCATCTGCGCTTCGCGGCTTGGGCATATGCCTGGTACATGGGGGAGCCTTGCTCGCAGCCGACGCAGGACACCGAGAGGGTGTCCTGCAGCAGAACGCGCATCGCGCCTGGCGGGCATACCCCCCTGATGCATTTGCAGTGCACATCGTAATGTCGGGAGTACCCGGGGAATGTACAGATTCACGGCCGAAGTCGTTTCCATAGAGGAAGATGATTGCTGCATCGTAGTTGGCTTGGCCGACAGCTCAACGAATCCCTCTCGTTACGTGATACTGCAGAACGCGAAGGCGTATGACGATCAGGACGAAGAGCTGGGCATGGCGCACGCCCATATCGAGGTCGGTGGAGGTCTTGAGCCTTGCTATGGCGGTCTGGTGCATATCTCTCTGCGGCGGATGGAGCTTGAGCTGTCTCTCTCCGAAGGTGCACAGAGGAAGCTTGGGATCACTGGTGGGATTGCAGTCACACTGAAAACGTTGGACAACGGCAGCAAGCTGGAGGCCGCGTTGCGGAAAATCTGTGTTGCGGAGGGTATTCCGCTTGATCTGAACTCGTCTGGACGGGATTGAGTTCATGCTGTGCCGCACTGCCTGCGAGAGGCGGGCTGAGCGGGGACAAGAGGCAGCAGGTCCGGACAGGCGAATGTGTTCCGGCTCATTTTCGAAGCCGGGGGAGTGGTATGAAAGCTGACGAATTTGTATCCGCTATCCAGCGCTATGTGCTTGAATCATCCGTGGGTAGTACGATCTCGAACCTGGCGTATCCACCGGGCCGTCGGGTGGCCCCAGACCTGTTGGCACGGTCCGAATGGTTCAACAGCTTGTCCGCTGTAGAAGCCGACATGTTGCGAGCCGTTGCCGGTGAAGCTGCCCGTTCGGCGGTCTTCGGGTTTCTGGCGGTGCTTGATGGCACCCGTGTCATCGATTCAGAGAAAGGCACCTTCGAGCTTCACCATGTGGGTCGCGAGAAGCGCCTGGTGAATCCGTCTGGCATCGATCTACACGACCTGCTCGAATAGGTGCGGGATGCGCGCGCAGCACTGACATGGAGCGGGGGACTGATGAAAATGAACTTCGTGGCGGACTGCGACTGGGAGTCGCATGTTGGCAGGATAAAAAGTCATTACGTAGAGCGCTCCGCCACATTCGAGTCCAGGAGCTACGGGAACGAAGTGGCTTCTGTGGCATTGCTTTTCGTGTGTCGAGATCCCGAGCTGGATTTCAAGCGAAGAGTGCAGTTTCGACGAAAGAAGGCGGAGTTCTATACCGATGTGATGCTTGACCTGCCGACCATCGTTCCGCTCTCGATGAAGGAGAAAATGCGGTATGTCTCCCGCGAATTGCTTGAGCAGTTGGCGGAGCAACTGGGCAGGGTGAAGTTCAAGGACTTCGACCATGCAAGGTTTCTGATGGATCTGAAGGTATGGCTGGAGGACATCGATAGCCGTTACAACGGCCAATCGTCGGGTGCATGGCACTATGCCTCGGGCGAGGCGTCCTAGTCGCTCCGGAAGTCGCCGATGCTCACTTGCTGGTCAATTTTCTCAACGGAATGAGGGATCCATTGCAGCGCTATCTTTGTGATCTGGATGTAACAGGCAATCTCTCGGTGGGCCGCGATGTCGAGCAGCTGCTCCCCGATCGATATGAGTTGGATCAGCGTGTGATTCGCTTTGTCTCCATTGAGCAGGCCAATCTGAACGCCTGGAGGGTTCGTCTTTGCGAAGTATTTGACAATGGAGCGCCTGGCTTCATCGATGTGTACGAGTTCGAGGCGGTGGATCCGGATCATCCCTTCGGTACCGAGTGGACGTTTGATTCGGTTGACGGCGCCTTGAGGTTCGCGCGGGACGTGCTGAGGACCAGTCAGGGGCGCTATGTGAACCAAGGACTGATTCAAGACGAGTACAAGGACCGCTATCATCCGGAATGGTGATACGCCTCTGGAACGAGTGGGCTATCCGCACATGAGTCAAGAATGCTCTGTGATCATTCTTTCAGATGGATGGACGAAGTTGTCATGAAGACACGCAGACTCATCTGGATTGCGCTGGGTATGTTGCCTGCAGCAGCAGGCTTCCCCGCAGGGAATCCACGCGTAGACTTTGTATCGAAAGCCTTCCGCGATGGAAGATTCATCCCGCATGTCTACAGCGAGAGGGATGTCCTGCGCCGCTATGGTGATGGCGAGATGGTCGTGGACGCGGCAGGGCTGATACGGCGTAGATACCTGGATCCCACTACCCGATTGGAGGTGCTGATCACCTCCAACCCTGACGTGGCTCCGCAGTTCCGAACCATTGATGAGATCCGCGTTTCATCGATCAGCGCGGCGCAACCCACTGCAGGTAGAACCGAGAGCCTGCGCGGCATGAAGCTGAAAGGCGTTGCGATGGGTGATCCGGCGTCCGAGGCCATCGGCACAGCACGCAGATATGGCCAGGGGAAGACAGAGCAGGCAACGCTGGGGGGCTTCGATGTCGAGCGCACCTGTGGGTTCTCGGAAGGTGGATCGAGCATTTGCTTCTACGTTCGGGATGGGAAAGTGGTTGCGATGGCGCTGGGGTTTGGCCCCTGACCAGTTGCTGTGCCGCATGCGGTGCAGGCACAGCGCAACCGTGAGCGTCAGCCTACGAGGGCACTTCAGCGCTGAGGTAATTGGTGGAAGCGGCCTGGCGGTTGGCTGGCGCCCCAAGCAGACACCGCTGCTCATCCAGCACCAACCCATTGAAGCGCCCAAACCGTGCCTCAACCCACGAAGGCCCCGCGCTTTCCACCAGCAATCGCCCCTGGCTCTGGTGCAGATCCAGCCAACGCTCGAAGCTGATGCGCAGCCGTTCGATATCCGGCGCCCGCCACCGTGCATCGGCGGGCATGCGGATCAGCACGCGCGAGGGCGCGTTCTCCACCTCCATAACCAGCACGCCCTTGCAGCGGATCTCGAAGGACATTACCCCGGCATAGCGCGCGTGCAGTTCAAAACCCTCGTGGGCCTTCGCGGTCACGAAGCCGAGTGCATCACTGTGCAGCAGGCGGTAATCGGCCGGCCGTAGCTTCTGGTAGGCCCAGACCTGATCGCCCGCTGGCTCGGGCCACTCCACCCACATCGCGCCGATCACCGCGATGCACACCACCGCAGCGGCAAGGCCGTGCATCTTCATTCGTCACCCCGCACACAGGCAGAAAGGTCCGCGCCATAAGCGCGCTCAGTCCTTGGGTCGCATCCGCTCGTGGATGAAGGCAGTCAGCGCGAGATCGGCCATCACCAGCCCCTCCATCACCCGGTCGCCCACGTACTGCTCCGGCTCGCCGTTCTGGCGCGTGCGCTCGGCCGCCAGCAGGATCTCCTGCACGATGCGTTGGCCGGTGAGTGCGCAGTCGGCGTCGGACAACTGCATCTGCCGGCTGCGTAGATGGTGCCGCTCGGGCCAGGGCTGGCCGTCGGCCGCAGCGCCCGCGCCGATGGCGTGCAGGATGGCGATGAGGCTGTTGGGGTCCAAGGCTGGCGCGGCCGAGGGCACTTGCTGGATGGGCGGCGGGGGCGGGGAGTGCGGTGTGGTCATGGCAGGCTCCGTGCATGCAGGCGGACGCCGCCACCGATAAAGGTGGCGGGCAGAGCGTGGCTCGAAAACCGGATGTTGGGAACCGGCGGGTACAAGACCCCCACGCCCCGCCCGCCATAGCCGGCAGACGGATTGCCAGCCGGCACCACGCGCGGTGGTGCCGGCTGGCAAGCGCAAACTACTTCCCAACAAAACGGGCTTTCGAGTCCCGACCACCGATGCACGGTGGCGCAGTAACGATTACCTGCTGTTGTTCGGAATGCCAACGGGTAGGGGTCAATGCCGCCAAAACCCGAGACGCTTTTGGCATTGTCGCATAGGGGCCGTGCTTCCACAGGCCTTGGGGCGAAAGGCTTCCGGAGCCTATACCGCCGCGTCACCCGTTTTTCCGGAAGGAGAATTCTGGGCGTGGCATATGCGACATGACTGGTCTGGTTGCGGGTTGGCTTGTTGGCCGAACCTGGCCGTCCTGGTATCGCGCTGTATCAACCGGGCAGGTCCGCGATGCGGTGCCGTGCAGAGAGGCGTAGGGTCATTCCATCAGGGAGGTTTCATGAGAAGCATCTCAATGCTCCTGCTCGCGCTTGCGCTTGCCAGCCCGACGGCAGTGGCCGCGGATGGAGCCTCGGCACAAGCTCTGCTCAAGCGCATCGCCAGCGATGGGGGACGCAAGGTTCTCTGGGACCTATGGGAGCACGAGCGGCAGTTTGATCAGGTCGTCTCTGGCATCGAGTCAGGCGATCCCTCGTGGCTCAAAGTCGCAGTTGCTCTCAAGCCGTTCTCCGATGCGGGCGCCTCGCCCTCCATCAACTACGCGGTCGCCCGTGCACTGCCCAACGCACCCGAGCGGGTGCTGGCACTGACCACGCATGGATTCAATGTCGAAGAGGTCTGCACATCGCCCTTCATCGAGCCGGCCCCGGGCGTCGCCGACGCATACGAACGACGTGCTCTTGCAGCGCCTGCAAGGATGAAGGGGACCGCGCTCGCGCCGGTCGCGGCAGCGTGTGCCGTGCAGGTCCGGCTTCCGGATGGGGCCTGATCATCTGCACGGAGGGGGGATCTGGGGCGATGCAGGGAATGAAGACTCTCCGCCGTCAGTTGATCTACGTCCAAGTGCGCCGGGACCACCTTGTTGTGCGCGTCGTCATCGCCGCATAACGCGCGAGGTGCGGAGGCCCCTCGGGGTGATCAGTGCGTTCGGGCCTTGGCCCTAGGAAAAGCCCTACAGCTCATTGCGGGGTTTACTGACCTGTGCGTATCGAAATCTCAGTGCAGAATCGGCGGCGCTGCATGAACGGATTGTTCATTTTCGCCAGGGGAACGCTATGGGATCCAGGTGGTTGCGGTTCGCGCCAGTATTGCTGTGCGTTGTTGCTTCGTCTGTTGCTGCCCAGCAGCTTGTGCAACCGGAATCGGAGTACGCGAACAAGGTTGGCAAGGCACAACAGATGGGGCGCCTTGACGAGAAGACCTTCGGCGAGAACATCTCACTGTTCAATGGTCAGCTCAGCTTTTCGGTAACCGATATCGCGATCCCAGGAAATGCCGGGCCTCCAGTGGAACTGGTCCGGAAGCGCTCGATAAGCGAGCGCTATCTCTATCAGGACAGCAAACCTGGCGATCTTGCCGGCTTCTACGATTGGGACATCGATATCCCGCATCTTGAGGGCGTGTTCAGCGCCCGTGGGTGGGTGGTTGGACCCGACAACGACGCCTCGCGCTTTCAAAGGTGTTCCCAGCAGAAAAAGCCCTACATCGGCGACGGCATGGGCAGCTTTCCGGAAGCCGCATTCTGGAATGGATATGGATTGAATCTCCCCGGCGATGGGACATCGCAGATGCTGGTGGCTTCTGCCGGCGTGCCAATGCCTGCTGATGGGCTGACGTATGCATGGGTTACGACGGGTAATGTACGGATCCGTTGTCTGCCACAGACGCAGAATGGAGTCCCTGGCGAGGCCTTTCTTGCATTGGCGCCGGATGGGACCAAGTATTACCTGAACTGGGTGGTCACCCGGGAAATGCCGTTGTTCAGCTATAGGGACAATCCGCTGGCGCCGACCCGCGTTCTTTCGCGCAGCCATGTGTTCTTTCTGGCGACTCGGGTTGAAGATCGCTTCGGCAACTGGGTCAACTATGGCTACTCAGGCGACAAGCTCACCTCGATCAGCAGCAGTGATGGGCGATCGATAAGCATTGCCTACAACGGCGAACGAATCTCCAGTGCTTCGGCAAATGGTCGCACGTGGACCTATCAGTACCGCGAGCCAGGTGCCCTTGGATCGCGCATCGACGGTGGCTTGGCGGCGGTGGTGCAGCCTGATGGCACCCGCTGGACCTACACGGTTACAGGCACCCTCAGGCCGCCCACGTTTGGTCCTACACAAGAAGGGTCGGAATGTGATCCGCGAATGGGAACCGTGTACGGACCCTACAGTTACACCGTAGGTCACCCATCAGGTGCCACCGCAGCCTACTCGCTTGCCTATCGCTACTTTTACCGGGCGACCGACATAAGCCCCTGCTCGTCGCCGGAACAGATTCCCTATACAGGAGTCTGGAGCCTGCAGCAGCGCACAATCAGCGGTGCCGGCCTGCCTACGATGACGACGTCCTACTCCATCCAGGACGGATTCTCCGCCGGCGGTCGATGGACGACGATTACCCAGCCGGACAGCAGCGTCGTGAGCTATCGCTTCGGGGTACGGCCGCGCATCGATGAAGGAAAGATTCTGGAAACGCGCACCGCCAGCGCTGCAGGAGCCACGCTGGAGGGTGTGACCTACCAATACCTGGCCAAGGAAGACGCCGCAGGGCAGTTCATTCCTCTGGTGGGGCAGTCGCTGAGCATCATGATGCCCGCGGAGGGCCTCATCCAGCCGCAGAAGCTGGCAGTAACCCTTCGCGAGGGAACGTCCTACACCGAACGGGTAGATCGCTTCGACACATTTGCAAGGCCGGTGGAAACCTATAGTGGCAGCGATGTCGGTGTATCCAAGGACCGGACTACGTTCCATGATGATCTCTCTTCCTGGACATTGGGACAGAAGGCGCGTGTCGTCGATATCGACAGCGGGATCGAGCAAAGCCGGACTGAGTACAATGCCCAGTCGCTTCCACAAACGACCTGGCTGTTTGGCAAGCTGAAACAGACGCTTGCGTACGACGCATTGGGCAACGTGGTGCAGGCGAAGGATGGCAACGGCAACATCACGCAGATGCAGGACTACAAGCGGGGTACTCCCCGCCGCGTTGTCTATGCGGATGGCACCAGCATCTCTGCCACGGTAGACGACAATGGCTGGTTGCTGAGCAAGACCGACGAAACAGCAGCAACGACGGTATTTGCCTACGATGCGATGGGACGCGTGAGCCTGATCCGCTATCCGTCGGATGACACAGTTGGCTGGAACGATACCGTCATCAATCACCAACGTACTGCCGGTACTGAGCGAGGCTTGGCCGCTGGCCATTGGCGAGAAGTCGAGGCAACAGGGAATGCGCGTCGGATCACCTATCGGGATGCACTCCTGCGTCCAGTGCTGAGGGAGGAGTACGACGCGACAAATCGAAGTTCCACGCTGAGGCAGGTGATAAACGCGTACGACCACGCTGGAAGAACCACCTTCCAGTCCAATCCTGGCCGCTATCGTCTTGGGGAGCCGTGATGAGCATCCTGATGAATTCGGCGCTCACTGAGCGACTGGGCTGGATTCGTGCCATGGCAGTAATGGTTCTGGTTCTGGCGGCCAGCTCCGCTGCGTATGCCCAGGCATGGGTGAAGCTGACCGGCCCCGCGCAGACGGTGTATACCGCGCCCGCGACCGTCAGCATGACGGTCGGGTATGGCAGCACCAACGGCGGGCCAAAATCGGAGTACATCGACAACGTACGCCTGACACAGAACGGAGTTCTGCTCAGCAATTTCGCCAACGGAACCTACACCGTTCACGGACTCCCACCTGGTACGTACCAGTACATGCTGACCGCCCAGGGCATCCGCAATCTCAACGGTGAGGAAATTGTCCGGTCGTTGCAGAGCGGCCCGGTGGTCATCACGGTCAATCCACCGCCGGCACCGGTAGATTCCGCTGAGAAGGTTGCTGTATCGCTCAATACAAATCGGGTGGTCGCGGGACAACCGTTCGTCGCAACTGTGACCATGAGGAACACCGGTGAAACCACCTGGTCACCGGGGGGAGGCTATGCGCTGAGCATGCCGGACAACGGACTGGTCTACTGGAGCGCAGCGAGCTCAGCCGTTCCCGCGGTCATACCTCCAGGTGAGAGCACCACTTTCAACGTCACGCTCACACCCAGCACAGGGGCTGCCAACGGAGGCTGGTATGGCGTGACTTTCCAGATGCAGCGAACCGGAAGCTGGTTTGGTCTGAGCACAGGCCAGATTGGCTTCTTTGTGTGGCAGCCGGTGAACAGCGCCGAGTTTCAGAGTCAGAGCGTTGCGCCTGCAATGAAAACGGGTAGCACCCAGACGGCGGTCGTCAGGATGAAGAACACCGGCGACACGGTGTGGCAACCGGGTACCCATTGGCTGGGGGCGCAGAACCCGACCGATTCCACCCAATGGGGAGGGGCGCGTACCGCGCTTCCACGGGCCGTAGCGCCAGGGGAAGTTGTGGATATCGCTGTCCCGCTGCAGGCGCCAGCGACGCCAGGAAACTACAACTTCCAGCGGCAGATGTGGGCGGATGGCAAAGGATGGTTTGGCCCTGCGACGTCGAATGTAGTGATCAGTGTGACGGCGCCGGTAAACAATGCGCGTACGGAGGAAGGAGGAGGCATCCCAATTGAAGTGCAGGCAGGGAGCACTGTCCAGATGCGTCTTCGCTTTCGAAACACTGGCGAGACGACCTGGAGTAGTGGTGCAGGCTACAGCCTTGCAACGGAAAGCCCTTCGGACAATACCGTCTGGGGCGCAGCGCGAATCCCCCTGCCGCATGATGTTCCACCGAACGGAATCGTCGAGTTCCTGTTCTCCATAACCGCACCATCCACGGCAGGCCAGTACCCTCTCCAGTGGAGGATGAATCAGGAGGGCGTGGGACGCTTCGGAGACGCTACCGCCAGCACAAACACTCGCGTGGTGCTGCCACCATTGAAGGGTGTCTGGACCGAATACGATGCCCTGGGACGGGTGACATCGATTTCAAAGGATACTGACGCGGGACTCGCAACGACCGTTGTGGCCTACGAGCCCGGAAATCGGAGAGCGACGACCGATCCTCGGGGAGCTACTACGAGATTCCAGTATCAGGCTTTCGGTTCCCCTATCCAGTCGGATGTGATCGCAATCAGTGCGCCCGAGGGGCAGTTCACTGATATCCCCCGCGACAGATATGGGCGCCCGACTGCCATCGTGCGCAGGGATGCTACTGGCAGCATCCAGTTGCGCAGAACTCTGGTTTACGGCGAGGGCGGAAGCCTGTGCAAGTCGATCGAACCGGAGTCTGGCAGCACAGTGATGGGATATGACGGCGGCGACAATACCATCTGGACAGCGAGCGGCTTGGACCTTCCGGATCCGGGCAACTGCGATATAGCTGCCGCCCATGGCTCGCCTCGTCGCGTCGATCTGACTTATGACGCTCGCAATCGAGTGTCTACGCTCTCCTTCCCGGATGGCAATGGCAATCAGATCTGGACCTATGCCGCAGATGGGTTGCCTGCGCGCATCTCTACGGCGAATGATGGAGGAGCCAATCACACTATCAATGCCTACAGCTACAACAAGCGCAGACTGCTGATTGGAGAGTCAAGTTCACAGGAGGGATGGTACACATGGGGACTTGGCTATTCCTACGATGCCAACGGCTCGCGTAGCGGGATCCAGTATCCCAGTGGCCTGTATGTGGCCTTGGCGCCTGATGCTCTTGGCCGGGCAACCCGGGTTGGAGACTACGTGCTTGGCGCGTCCCATCACCCGGCAGGTGTTGCAAGCCGCTTCACGTATGGTAATGGCATCAGGTTCGAGCAGGACCTGAACGTCCGGGGGCTCCCGGCACGCCTCAGTGCGCTTCCGAATGTCAGTACTCTGAACTACGACTACGATCTGAATGGAAACGTTGTCACGATTGCCGAAATCGGACAAGGCAGCCGCAGCCGCACGATGATGTATGACGGTTTGGATCGTCTCACCCAGGCCACCTCCGCCGCCTTTGGGGGTGGTGGTGTTGTTCGTTTCACGTATGACGTCCTGGACAATATGCAGAGCGCAAAGCTTGCAGGTCGCAAGGATCATTCTTACTACTATGACCAGCACAATCGCTTGACCAACGTCAGATCCAGTGCGGGTGCGACAACGATGGGGCTGTCCTACGATGTGCAAGGCAACCTGTCGATGCGGAACGGGCAGAGCTTTGTCTTCGACATAGGCAATCGAATGAGACAGGCGCCGGGCCCTGAGACGTATCGCTACGATGCGCTGGGTCGGCGCGTGCTGGCATGGTTGCAGGGGAGCGGTTCCATTCACTCGATGTACGACAGGGAAGGAAGGCTCCGTCGCCAGCAGAGCGAGCGTGATGGGATATCCAGAGAGTACCTCTACCTGGGAGAGCTGCTGGTCGCGACATTGGAGACTGGAAGTGATGGCGTGACCCGGCCCAAGTACCAGCATCTCGATGCGCTGGGATCGCCCGTTGCGGTCACAGACACGGCCGCAGCCGTAGTCCAGAGAAGCGTTTACGATCCTTATGGGGAATTGCTGGACCGCCCTCTTTCTGATGGCGTCGGCTATGCTGGCCATGTGAGCGACAGCACTAATGGTCTGTCCTACATGCAGCAGCGCTACTATGATCCGCAGGTGGGCCGGTTCCTGTCAGTGGATCCAATCGCCGTCCATAGAACTCCAGCGGGATCCTTCAATCGTTACTGGTACGCCGACAACAATCCTTACCGATATGTTGATCCTGATGGCCGTTCCAGCATGAATCTGTTCGGCGACCACGATCCGGCGGGGTTGAGAAGGGCTGCAGACGCGGTAGATTCCCGCTCAATGTTTACGCTCACCGCTCATGCAAATCCAGATCTGGTACAGGACCAGCGCAACTCGATGCGCTACACGGACTTTAAGTCGTCGGAGTCCCTTGATCGTGCTCGAAGTGACTTCGGCTTGAAACGTGGGCAAACCGTATTTATGGCTGCGTGTCATTTAGGCGTGGCCCCAATAGGATTGAACAAGTCAATTGGCCAGCTATGGGCCGATCTGAACGATTCCACCGTCTATGCGCCGAGTGGTTTTGTCATGTATCCCACAAACTACTCAGGGGGCCCTGTTACCCTGCGTGTTAACATGCAGCAAGACGGCAAGGGCGCGCCAGGTGTCTGGAATCGATTGACTCCAGGCGGTACGGGAAGTTCAGGCCCAGCCATCAAGACGATTCGATTCAATGCAAACGGCTCGACGACCATAACGTTTGCTGGATCACAGACTGGAAGTAGGCTTCCTCTTACTCAGACCATCGGAAAACCAAAATGACAAGCCTCAAGGCTTCGTTGTCAACTTGGCTGATGTTGCTTCTTTCGGCATGTGGAAATTCCGGCGGAACCTCTTCCGAGAAAGCCGCAGGCGATGTGATCGCAGGGAGCAGAAGCGAAAGCTACGGCCCCGAATCCGCAGCACAGATGGAAGCCAAGGCCCGCTCTGGCGATGGGCACGCTCAGGCGTTGGTGGAAAATCACTACCGCGAGATGGGCGATGCAGCCCTCTACAGGCAATGGATGGAGGAGGGGGTTTCGAGAGGAGATCCTGCGGCGATGCAGCGCCTCGCTTCCCATCTCATTTCCTTGGGGGGAAGCGAGAATTGCCGCCGGGCTGAGGTGATGCTGGTGCGCGCGCGCGGGCTTGTGACGGACGACGACGCGTCGTTCCTTGGAGCGCTCGACTCCACGATGCGACGGCTGAAGGGCGAGCTACCGGGTAGCACGCCCTGCAAGTAACGGCCGCGGGGAAGCGCTGATCTTCCTCCTTATCAGTATCAGTTGATGATCTCCCCACTCCCCGAAGCAACAAACGCCCTCAACTGCCGAACGAATTCCGCGTCATACAGCTCCCACTCCACAATCTCCCCCACAATCCGCAACGGCTGCGCACTCCGATACGACCGCGTCGGGTTCCCGGGAAACTTCTTGTTGGTCACGTTCGGATCGTCCTCAAACGGCCCGGTCGGCTCCACCACATACACGCGCGGCCGCCCCTCACCCTTGGCCATCTCCGCAGCCAGCCCGGCGCCCTTGGCAATCGTGGTGAAGTAGATGTGGTTCATCACCACACTGTCGCGATAGTTGGAGTGAAAGCCCGCGCTCAGCAGTTCGCCCACCGCGAGGTCAGCGCGGGTGCCGTGATAGAACGGCCCGGCAACCTGGTGGCAGGTGTCATGCGAAACGGGTGTCCATTCGGTGTCCTGCGCCATCGGCACTGCCCCTGCGTGTCCTGCCGGATCGACAGGCCGGCGAGTCTAGGGCGCCCGGTGGGCCTTGCTGCAAGGCCCCATCCGGGAATTACTCTGTAGTGGGAGGCGCGGTGCGCCTCCTTTTTTATTCTGCGGCGCCGCGCCCTTCAAGTTCGCGCACGGCGGTTTCCAGCGCATCCAGCTTCTCGCGGGTTTTCAGCAGCACGGCGCGCTGCACTTCGAACTCCTCGCGGGTGACCAGGTCGAGCTTGGCCAGGCCGGCCTGCAGCGCGCTCTTGAAGGTGGCCTGCAGTTCCTCGCGCGATTCGCGCAGGCCCGGCGGCACCAGGTCGCTGAGGCGACGGGCGAGGTCATCGATTTGGTTCAGGTCGATCATGGGGTGCTCCGTGGGGGTGGGCCCGTGCATCCGGCGCGGGCAGGCCATTCGGGCACAAGGATACTGCTGGCACCCATCGCCCGGACAGGTCGCAGCGGCTTCGCACGGGCCGCGTTCAGGCGCTATCCTCCACGCCGGAAGACAGGAGATAGACGATGAAGATGGTCATGGCGGTGATCAAGCCGTTCAAGCTCGACGACGTGCGCGAAGCGCTGGCCGAGCGTGGGGTCACTGGGATCACGGTGACGGAAGTGAAGGGCTTTGGTCGCCAGAAAGGTCACACCGAGCTGTACCGTGGCGCCGAGTATGTGGTCGATTTCCTGCCGAAGGTGAAGCTGGAAGTGGCGGTGACCGATGACCAGGTGGAGGCGGTGGTTGAGGCGATCGTGAAGGCCGCTGGCACCGGCAAGATTGGCGACGGCAAGGTGTTCGTGTACGACCTGGGCAGTGTGGTGCGTATTCGTACCGGTGAGTTGGACGCGGACGCGTTGTAAGCCGCCGAGAGGGACGTGACCGGCGAGGTTTTGCGTCGCCGGAACGAAGAGCGGTCGAGCAAGCTCGACCCCTACCGGTGAAGCGGGTGAAGCGGGGCGGTGATTACCGACGCTTCGCCCACTTATAGAACCGCTTCCAGCCCTGGCGCACGGCGGCGACCCAACCCGGGTCGGCCACCAGTGCGGCCTGCGCGGCACTCGGCGCCTGGCCGGTCACGCGCTGGCGGATCTTCAGCAGGTTCTTCATGTCGCTGCGGCGCAACTGCCGGCTCAACGGGTTGCGGCGTAGCCAGCGCGGGGCGCGCCAGGCGGAGGTGAAGTCCAGCAGTACCGGCACGCCGCCACTGACCACCACGTTGGTGCCATGCAGGTCGTTGTGGGTGATGCCAGCGGCATGCAGACGGCTGAGCGCGTGCTGCAGCTGCTCGAACACTTCAGTGCCGACCACCTGCGCGGTGCTGAGCGTCTGGCCGGGAATGAACTCCATGCCCAGTGCCAGGCCACCCAGGGTGCCGAGCAGCGCGGGAGCATGCTTCCAGCCGCCCAGGCGCTGCAGAATGCGTGCTTCACGGCGCACCATCAGCCGCGCGATCAGCGAAACGGGAGTGCCGCGATAGCGGGAATAGTCCTTGATGACCGCCTCGCGCCCGTCCAGGCAGGTGCGGTAGACGTCGGGGGCCAGGAAACGCTCGCCGCGCTTGAGCAGCAGCGGGGAGGCGGCGTCATCGCCGCAGCAGGAGGGGGGCAGGGCAGGAAGATGCATGTCGGGGTCTCGGACGACCCGGTGGGTGGCGCAAAGCGTCAAGCGAACCGGTGTTGCAGGGAGTTACTAAGTTTTCGTTAATTTTAGTACTCGCCAGTTCGCTATTCCACGATTTGTCGGAGAAATGTCGGGGTCGTGGCTGGAACAGTTCGTCACGCAGAATCGGACAATTCCGTCTCACTTACAGGGACCGCCTTGCTGGATCAATGGGTTGGGCGGGGTTCCTGTCCATTCATCTGCGCCGCGCTGAACGCGACGCACGCCCGGCTTGACCCCGGCGCACGCCCTGCCGACCATAAGCTGTTAACCCGCGACATCGGCGGCCGCCCCCTCCGGCACGTCCCCGTCCCTGCCGCGTTCCCAACCGGTGCTGGCCGCCTGGCCGTGCGTCGCCCCGTTTCCCGTTCCGGCCGCGGCTGGAGGAAAGTGCTTTGATCATCAAAATCGTCATTGCAGCGCTGTTCGTGGCCTGCGTGCTGTACATCCACTTCCGTGGCAAGGTGCGCGCGCGCTGGTCGCGCCAGCTGCTGGACCACTCCAGTTTCATGGCCCCGATCAACGTGGTCATGTACATGTTCTCGAAGGTGCCGACCACGCCGTTCCTGGACCCGGCCAAGGAGTTCCCGCAGCTGGAGCCGCTGCGCCAGAACTGGCAGATGATCCGCGACGAGGCGCTGGCGCTGCGCGATGCGCAGAAGATCGCTGCGTCCAGCACGTTCAACGATGCGGGCTTCAATTCGTTCTTCCGCCGTGGCTGGAAGCGCTTCTACCTGAAGTGGTACGGCCCGTCGCACCCGTCGGCGAAGGCGATGTGCCCGAAGACCACGGCGTTGCTGGAGTCGCTGCCGGACGTGCGCGCGGCGATGTTCGCGCAGCTGCCGTCGGGCAGCGAACTGCGCCCGCACCGCGACCCGTTCGCCGGTTCGCTGCGCCTGCACCTGGGCCTGGCCACGCCCAACAACGACGGCTGCTACATCGAAGTGGACGGCATCAAGAAGAGCTGGCGCGACGGCGAGTGGATGATGTTCGACGAGACCTACATCCACCATGCGCACAACGAGACGCCGGATGACCGCGTGATCCTGTTCTGCGACATCGCCCGCCCGCTGCGCTTCGGCCTGCCGGGCCTGTTCAACCGCGCGGTGGCAGCCACGCTGCTGGCCGGTGGTGCCTCGCCGAACCTGCCGGGTGACCCGACCGGCGGCGTCAACAAGGCCTTTGGCAGCGTCTACAAGGTGCGCCTGAAGGCCAAGGCACTGCGCGAGCGCAGCGTGGTGGCCTACCAGCTGATCAAGTGGGGCCTGGTGGTGGCGGTGATTGCGGGTATCTGGGCGCTGTGATCGTTACATGCGGTTGCCGGCCAGCGGCCGGCACTACCGGAACATGAAAAAAACCCGCGCTGTCGCCAGCGCGGGTTTTTCTTTTGCATGGGTGGGGGCCGACCGTTGGTCGGCACGCCTTACTTCAGCGCCGCCTGCACGAACGGCGGGGTCACCAGCACGCCGGTGTGCAGCGCGGCGGTGTAGTACAGGGTGTTGAAGGTCTTGGCGGCCGAGTCGGCCTGGCGGAAGTCGAAGCTGCTGTCGCCCTTGCGTGCCATGGTCACGCTCCACCAGCCGGTGGGGTAGCACGGCTGCGGGAACGGCAGGGTCTTGAACGAGCCGAAGCCGGCCTTGCCCATCTCGGTGCGCATTTCGTTGATCAGGTCCAGCTGCATCAGCGGCGACTCGGACTGCTGCACCAGGATGCCGTCGTCCTTCAGGGCCTTGAAGCAGCTCTCGTAGAAGGCCTTGTTGAACAGGCCTTCACCTGGGCCGACCGGGTCGGTCGAATCGACGATCACCACGTCCACGCTGCCGGCCGGGCAGTTGGCCATGTAGGCCACGCCGTCGTCGAACAGCAGCTCGGCGCGGGCGTCGTCGTTGGAGTCGCACAGTTCCGGGAAGTGCTTGCGCGCCATCACGGTGACCTGCTCGTCGATATCGCACTGGGTCACGCTCTCCACGCCGGTGTGCTTGAGCACTTCGCGCAGGGTGCCGCAGTCGCCGCCGCCGATGATCACCACGCGCTTGGGCGCGGCGTGGGTGAACAGCACCGGGTGGCTGATCATCTCGTGGTAGAAGAAGTTGTCCTTGCTGGTCAGCATGATGGCCCCGTCGATGGTCATCAGGTTGCCCCAGTCGGTGGTCTGGAAGATCTCGATCTTCTGGAACGGCGACTGCACCTCGTCCAGCTTGCCGGTGATGCGGTAGCCGATGGCCGAGCCGGTGCGCTCGAAGTGTTCGATGTACCAGTTGTTGCTGTCAGTCATTGGAAAACAGTCCTGTTCGGAGGGGTGGAGCCGGGCTGGCGGGCGGGGCCGCGTGGCACAGATGCCACATCCGGACGGATCGGCCCGTTCAGGTTGAAACCTGTCACGGGCGCGGGCGCGCATGATAACGAACCTGTGGGCATATAGGCGTTATCATGCCCCCCCTTTTATTGCCAACAAGGCCGACTGAAATGACCGATTGGTCCCTCGACCAAGCCCGCAAGACCTACTCGATCCCGCATTGGGCGGACGGTTACTTCGACGTGGATCAGGCCGGGCACATGGTGGTGAGACCGACCGGGGCGGACGGCCCGGTGGTGTCGCTGCCCAAGGTGGTGGACGCGGCCCGTGCGGCCGGCGCCAAGCTGCCGCTGCTGGTGCGCTTCCCGGACATCCTCGGCCAGCGCCTGGGCAAGCTGCAGGCAGCCTTCGGCCAGGCCCAGCAGGACTGGGAGTACAGCGGCGGCTACACCGCCGTGTACCCGATCAAGGTCAACCAGACCCGTGGCGTGGCCGGCACCCTGGCCAGCCATCACGGCGAGGGCTTCGGCCTGGAAGCAGGCAGCAAGCCCGAGCTGATGGCCGTGCTGGCACTGTCGCGGCCGGGTGGCCTGATCGTCTGCAACGGCTACAAGGACCGCGAGTACATCCGCCTGGCCCTGATCGGCCGTAAGCTGGGGCTGCAGACCTTCATCGTCATCGAGAAGCCGTCCGAGCTGAAGCTGGTGCTGGAAGAGTCCAAGGCGCTGGACGTGAAGCCGGGCCTGGGCGTGCGCATGCGCCTGGCCTCGCTGGGCGCCGGCAAGTGGCAGAACAGCGGTGGCGACAAGGCCAAGTTCGGCCTGTCGCCGCGCCAGCTGCTGGACCTGTGGAAGTCGCTGCGTGACACCGAGTACGCCGACTGCCTGAACCTGCTGCACTTCCACATGGGCTCGCAGATCTCCAACGTGCGCGACATCGCCAATGGCATGCGCGAAGCCACCCGCTACTTCGTGGAGCTGTCGCGCCTGGGCGCGAAGATCACCCACGTCGATGTGGGCGGTGGCCTCGGTGTGGACTATGAAGGCACCCGTTCGCGCAGCTTCTGCTCGATCAACTACGGCCTGCATTCCTATGCCAGCAACATCGTGCAGCCGCTGGCCAATGCCTGCGAAGAGTTCGGCCTGACCCCGCCGCGCATCGTTACCGAGTGCGGCCGCGCGATGACCGCGCACCACGCGGTGCTGATTGCCAATGTCTCGGAAGTGGAAGAAGCGCAGGAAGGCCGCGTGCCGGACCAGCACGACGACGAGCCGGCGGCGATCCGCCACCTGCGCGAGATCCACGACGAGCTGGACGTGCGCCCGGCGGTGGAGCTGTTCCAGGAAGCACAGCACTTCCACGCCGAAGGCCTGGCCAGCTATGCGCTGGGCCAGATCGACCTGCCGCAGCGTGCACGCATCGACGATCTGTTCTACGCCATCGCCCATGGCGTTCGCGCGCGCCTGAGCTATGACGAGAAGAGCCATCGCCCGGTGCTGGATGAACTGAACGAGCGCCTGGTCGACAAGTACTTCGTCAACTTCAGCGTGTTCGAATCGATCCCGGACGTGTGGGCGATCGATCAGGTGTTCCCGATCGTGCCGATCGAGCGCCTGGACGAAACCCCGGACCGCCGCGGCATCATCGCCGACATGACCTGCGATTCGGACGGCATGGTGGAAACCTATGTCGAGAACGAGAGCCTGGACAGCTCGCTGCCGCTGCACCAGATGAAGCCGGGCGAGAGCTACCGCATCGGCTTCTTCATGGTCGGCGCCTACCAGGAAATCCTGGGCGACATCCACAACCTGTTCGGCGATACCGACGCGGTGGAAGTGCTGGCCGATGCCGATGGCTATGCCATCACCCAGCAGCGCCGCGGCGACACCACCGACGTGATGCTGGATTACGTGGGTTACCGCCTGGACGAGCTGCGTGCCACCTATGCGCAGCGCGTGGCCGAGGCACAGCTGTCGCCGGAACGTGCGCAGGAACTGTCCGAAGCGCTGGAAGCCGGCCTGACCGGCTACACCTACCTGTCCGACGAACCGCTGGTGTGAGGTCAACGGGAACGCCGGGCATGGCCCGGCGCTACCGGCCCCGATGAGCGCGCGCGCGATCTTCCACCTGTTCCTGCATGCCGCCGTGCCAGCCCTGCTGGCATGGCTGTTCTGGCGCAAGCGCTTCGCCTCGGCGTGGCTGCTGATGCTGCTGGGCTGGATCATCGACCTGGACCACCTGCTGGCCGATCCGATCTATGCACCGAACCGCTGCAGCATTGGGTTCCATCCGCTGCACACCGCACCGGCCATCGCGGTCTATGCCGGGCTGTGCGTGCCGAAGAAGACGCGGCTGGTAGGCATCGGTCTGATCATCCATATCGTGCTGGACGCGATTGACTGCTGGTGGATGCATCACCGTTGATGCTGGGTGCGTGTCGACCAAGGTCGACGCCTACCGGGGGCGCGTGAACCGGTAGCGCCGGGCCATGCCCGGCGAGCGCAGCGGTGCGTCACGCCACCGGCAACCACAACGTCGCACGCAGGCCCGGCTGCGCATTCTCCAGCGCCACGCGTCCGCCATAACTGGCGGCGATATCCCCGACGATCGCCAGGCCCAGGCCGCTGCTGCCCTCGCGCTCATCTAGCCGCACGCCACGCTGGGTGACCCGTTCCAGCGCGTCTGCAGCCAGCCCGGGGCCGTCGTCGCGCACTTCGATGCGCAACTGCGCTTCGCTGGTTTCCGCTTCGACAGTGACCTGCTGTTTCGCCCAGCGCCCGGCGTTGTCCAGCAGGTTGCCGAGCATCTCTTCCAGGTCCGCACTGGCGCCGGCGAACTGCAACGCCGGATCGATATCTGCCGCCGCGAACGCAATGCCACGTTCACCATGCACGCGTGCCATCAGCCGGCACATTGCCTGCGCGACTGCCGCCACGTTGGTGCGCTGGCGATGGTCGGCGGCCAGCCCTGCGGCCAGGTAACGGTCGACGCTGGCCTGCATGCGCGCACTCTGCTCGCGCACGGTGGCACGCCAGTGCGTGCCGTCGCCGTCCGCTTCGGTGGCCAATACGCTCAGCGGGGTCTTCAGCGCATGCGCCAGATCCTGCGCGCTGGTACGCGCGCGCGCGACCATGCGTTGCTGGTGCTCCAGCAGCGCGTTGAGTTCTTCCCCCAGTGGTGCGATTTCCGCGCCCAGTTCCTGCGTGTCGATGCGCTGCGCATCGCCGCGCCGTACCCGTTCCAGCTGTGCACCGAGGCGGTGCAGCGGGCGCAGGCCGAAGTGCACCTGGCTGGCCAGCACCGCCAGCCACGCCGCAACCAGTACGCCCAGGGCGATGGCGGTGCGCTTGCGGAACGCGGCAACATCCGCATCCAGCGCGCTGCGATCGGTGGCGACCACGGCCACGAACGGTTCGCTGGCGCGCGGCAGGCGCACCTGCTGCACGCGCGCGCGCAGGGATTGCTGCAGCGGCCCGGCCAGATTGCGCGTGGCCGGACCGGCGGCCGTGGCCGGCAGGGTTTCATCCCACAGCGAGCGTGACTGCAGCAGCACGTGCCCATCGGCACCGGCGATCTGCCAGTACGCACCGGAGAACACGCGCTGGAAGCGTGCGTCATTGGGTTCCTGGCGCAGGCGCAGCTGCCCGTCCGCGTCCACTTCGGCCTGCGCCAGCACGGTCAGCATGTCCTGCTGGAGTTCGTGGTCGAGGCGGTCACGCGCGCTGCGCTTGAACAGCTCGCCCAGCAGCGCGCTGGCCAGCAGCGAGACCAGCAGCAGGCCGACGCCGCCGGCCAGCAGCAGGCGCCGCCGCAGCGATGGCTGCCGTTTCATGGTGCGGCCAGCCGCCAGCCCTGGCCGCGCACGGTCTGGATCAGATCGGTGCCGAGCTTGCGGCGCACGCGTCCGAGCAGCACGTCCAGTGCGTTGGAATCCGGGTCATGGCCGCCGTCGAACACCTGTTCGCCCAGCCGATCCCGGCCGATCACCTGCCCACTGTGGTGGATGAAGTAACTGAGCAGGCGGAACTCCTGCGGACTCAGCGACAGCGCCTGCCCATCCAGTTCGAACCGGCCGGCGTTGACGTCCAGTTGCAGCGGGCCGCAGTGCAGGCGCGGGCTGGCGTGGCCGAGGCTGCGGCGGATCAACGCGCGCAGGCGCAGCACCAGTTCGTCGGCCTGGAAGGGTTTGGTGAGGTAATCGTCGGCACCGGCATCGAAGCCGGCCAGCTTGTCGTGCCAGCGCCCGCGTGCGGTCAGCACCAGCACCGGAAAGCTGCGGCCATTGCCGCGCCAGCGCTCGATCACGCTCAATCCGTCCAGCCCGGGCAGGCCCAGATCGACGATAGCCGCCTGCAGGTCCTCGATCTGGCCGATCTCCTCGGCGTCGCGACCGTCGGCAACCACGTGCACTACGTAACCCGCCTGTTCCAGCAGGGGCAGCAGGCGCTGTGCCAGCGCGGCATCGTCTTCGGCCAACAGGATGCGCATCAGTCGTCGAGCTCCGTCTTCAGCAGCTTTCCGCTGCGCGCATCATAGTCCAGCTCCACCACCACGCCGTCGCCGCGCAGGATCTCCACTTCGTAGACGCCGTCGTCCAGCTCCACTTCCAGCAGCTGGCCGGGGAAGCGCTTGAGGGCATCGCGCACCACGCTTTCCAATGGCACGTAGTGGCCCTGTTGCACGGCGCGGCGCGCGACCTGCTGCGCCGGATCCTGTATGGGCGCGGCGGCGGTCGGGGCGCTGGCCAGGGCCAGCAGCAGGGGCAGGGTGGAGAGCATCGGGGCGCGGGGAGGGCTGTAGGAACAGGCGTGAGTGTGCCGCTGGTGACTAACAGCGGGCTAACAGTGTCGGCTAAGGCGCTGTTAACCACGGGGCGCATTGTGGCGTTGCCGGGATGGTCCGGCCACGAACACGAACAGGAGAACCCCATGTTGAAGTCGCTCACCCTCGCCACCGTTGCCCTGCTGGCCATCGCGCCGGCCGTACAGGCCGCACCGCTTGGCATGGCCCAGGTCGAACAGGCCCTGCGCAAGGCCGGTTACACCCAGATCCACGAGATCGAACACGATGACGGCCTGTGGGAAGCCGATGTGAGCCGCGCCGACGGCCGCTTCAGTGAGGTCTACGTGGACCCGAAGACCGGCGAGATCTTCGATGAGCACAGCAAGCGCGCACTGTTGACCACCGAGCAGGTGCTGGCACGGGCACAGGCGCATGGCCTGCGCGAGATCCATTCGCTGGAACGCGATGGTGCGACCTGGTCGCTGGAAGCCCGCAATGCCCGCAACCAGAAGGTGGAGGTGCGCCTGAGCGGTTATGACGGCCGCATCCTGCACAGCGAGCGCGATGGCTGGCTGGATTGATTCGCGCGCGGGTAGGTGCCGGCCGCTGGCCGGCACAGAGCGCAGCGCTCGACACCCACGGGCACATGCAACGGTAGTGGCCGATCCAGGTCGGCCCGTATCCCGCGTGCGGCGTTACCAGCCGTACGGCGGCGGGTAATCCCAGCCCGGGCCGCGGCCGTAGTAGCCGCCATACGGGCCGAAGAAGCCCGGGCCCTTGCCTTCACTCACGTGGATGTTGAGGTTGACCCCGTGGGTCTTGCCTTCATCGGTGGTGTAGTTCTTGCTCAGGTTCAGCGTGGCCGCGTTGTAGTGGCTGTTGCCGCCATTCTTCGAATAACCGATGCCGGTGGTGAAGCTGCCGGACACCTTGACCTTGTCGTCGGTCACGTCGGCGATCCTGGCGTCGTCGTGCACGCGCGGGCCGCTCTTGTCACCGTAATAGGTGCCGGGCGGGTCCTGCTGCAGGGCCGGGTCGTTGAGGTAGCGCATCGGCGCCGGCGGCAGCGTCAGGTCCAGGCCAGCGGCCTGCGGCGCAGTGGCGCCAGCGGCAGACTGGGCCAGCACGGTTCCCGGCAGGGCCAGGCACAGCAGCAGGGTCAGGGGGCGGATCATGACGGCGCTCCAGCGGACAGGTGGCCGCGCAACACGCGGCGGTACAGGCCGACGCTAGCAGGGGTTGCTTGAATGATGCCTGTCGGCGCCCGCCTGTGGTAGGGCCGGCCTCTGCCCGGAGGCGGTCACAACCGCGCGAACCCGAACAGACCTTCCAGCGCATGCTTGCGCCGCTCGATCCGGGCCCGCAGCAGCTGGGCGCCGATCATCGAGTAGGTGATGCCGTTGCCGCCGTAGGCCATGGCGAAGTGCACCCGCGGGCCCCACTGCGCGTGGGGGCCGAAGAACGGCAGGCCGTCGGCGGTTTCGGCGAAGGTGCCGGCCCAAGAGAAGGCGGGCACCGGGTCCAGCCGCGGGAACCAATGCAGCAGCTGCTTCATCAGCTTGTCGGCCTTCCGCTCTACGCGCCGGTCGCGGCGGGCCGGGATATCGATGGCGTCGTCCAGCCCGCCCACCAGCAGGCGACGGTCGCCGGTGGCGCGCAGGTACAGGTAGGGGCGTGCGCTTTCCCACACCATCGTGTTGCGCAGGCGGCCCAGCACGTCCGCATCGATCGGGTCGGTGATGAAGGCGTAGCTGCTGCGGTTGCGTGCGACCCGCTGCTGCAGCCACGTCTGGTTGGCATAGCCCATTGCCAGCACCACGTGGCGGGCGTGGACCGTGGCGCCGGCTTCGGTCAGCGCACGCACGCCTCGCGGGCCCGGCGTGAGCGTGTGCAGCACGGTACGGTCGTGCACCTGGCCGCCTCGGCGGCGAACCCGTTTGAGCAGGCCGTAGGTGAGGCAGTAGGGATCGACCCGTGCCGCCTGGCGGGTCAGCAGCGCACCACCGGCGTCCACGTCGAAGCGCTCCTGCAGCGCCTCCGGGCCCAGCCAGCGGGCATCCAGGCCAATGCTGCGCCGCGCTTCGCCCTCGGCCATCAGCCGTGGCACGTCGCGATGCCGGCTTGCCAGGTACAGGCTGTCCATCTGCCGGAAGTCCACATCCTTCAGCCCACGCGCGACTTCGCCCAATGCCGGGATCGCCTCGGCGCAGGCATGGTAGGCCAGAGAGGCAGCATCGCGGCCATAGCGCTGGGCCAGTTCCAGCAGATGGGTGTCGATCTCATACTGAAGCAGCGCGGTGCTCGCGGCCGTGCTACCCCAGCCGATGTCGCGCTGCTCGATCACGGCCACGTCGTGCCCATGGTGGGACAGCTCGTCGGCGATCAGCGCACCGGTGATGCCGCCACCCACCACCAGCACGTCGCAGCGCAGGTCCTGCTGCAACGGCGGGAACGCGTGGATCAGCCCGTTGCGCACCGCCCACCACGGGTAGCCACTCTTCAGGTCCATGGCCGTGTGCTGCTCAGGCGGTGGGATTGCCGGTGTGCGGGGTCTGGATCAGTTCGGACAGATCGAAGCCCTGCAGGCGGGCCGCCGCCAGATAATGGTCCTGCACGGTCGCGTCCAGGCGCGGCTCGCGCGCCAGCAGCCACAGGTACTTGCGATCCGGGCTGCCGACCAGCGACACACTGTAGTCCGGGGCGATCTGGATCACCCAGTAGTCGCCCTTGGCGAACGGCAGCCAGCGCAGGCCCTTGGGCAGGAAGCTCACTTCCAGGCGCGCGCTGTCGTTGTCGATGGCGCAGGCCTCGCCACTGGCCTCTTCGATCTCGCCGTCCATTCGGCAGCGGTTGGTGACGCCGACGTTGCCGTTGTCGAGCAGGGTGTAGTGCGCCGACACGTCGGTGCAGCCCTCCGGCTCGTGGCGCATCGGCAGGCGGGCGATCTCGTACCAGGTGCCCAGGTAGCGGGGCAGCTTGAGGTCGGCGACGGTCTTCAGCGGCGGGTGGTCGGTCATCGGCGGTCGTGGCAGGGGTGGGCCTCCACGATGCCGATGGCCTTGCCATGGGCGGGTGAAGCCGGGGCGATGGCCGTGTCCAGAACGTTCCGTCGCCCCGGCGGAGCGCCCGTTGTCACCGGCGTGGCGGTATCCTGCTGCCAGCGCCGTGTTTTCCTGATCCAACCGAGGTGGAGGTGCCGATGTACCAGGTGATCCTGTTGAAGAGTGAATCCGCGTTCGCGCGCGAACAGTGGCCGCAGGTCGATGACCTGGTCGACTACGAAGGGGTGAGTTACAGCCTGCGTGCCGGCCCGCGCCAGCCGCTGCCGACCGACCACGACTGGCACCCCGTGGCGGTGTACGCGCCCGATGAGATCACCGAGGAAGAGTTCCAGGACTGGTATGCGCTGCAGCAGCCGATGGTGGAAGAGCTGCGCCTGAAGTACTGATGCGCGACGCTGGCGGGGCCGCCCATCCGCCCTTGACCGCCTCTGCCGTATAGTCGCGCGCAGGCGCGGTGGTCCGCGCGAACCGGTGTGGCTGGCGTGTCTTCTTTCCTGCAATCGATCCGTGCACGGGGCCCTTGGCTGGTCCTGCTGCTGTGCAGCGTCTTCCTGCTGTCCGCGCCGGTGCTGGCACAGGATGAGGATCCCACGCCCAAGCAGCAGCTGGCGGATATCGATGCGAAGCTGAAGGAGGTCGACCGCAAGCGGGGTGATGCGGCCGCCATCGAGACGCTGGCGATGCTGTCCGAGAATGCCTCGCAGGCACGGCGCGATGCCGAGGCGCTGGAAAAGGCGCTGCAGCCGCAGCTGGATCGACTCAACGAACAGCTGGCGCAGCTGGGCACGCCTGCCGAGGGCACCACCGAGCCGCCCGAACTGGCGGCACAACGGCGCACCATCAACAAGCAGCGGGACGGCCTGGCCGCGTCCGTAGCGCAGGCCAAGACCAGTGCCGTGCGTGCCCAGCAGCTGGCAGCCGACATCGACCAGCAGCGCACTGCGCAACGCGCCGAAGACATGGGGAAGAAGGTCGCCTCGCCGTTGTCTCCGGCACTGTGGAGCAAGGTTGCCGAACGCCTGCCGATCGATATCGCACGCGTCGCGCCGTTGGCCGAGCAGGGGCGCGATACGTTTGTCGCTGGCGTCCGGGCCAATGGCTGGGGCACACCGTTGCTGGGCCTGGTGGCCGCGCTGGTGATGATGTTCCCGCTGCGGCTGTGGCTGCGCAGGCTGGGCCGGCGCTTTGCGGAGTCCGAGCGCGCGCCGGACGGTCGCCTGCGCCGTTCCGGCCTGGCCATGTGGCTGCTGCTGGTGGGCACGCTGCTGCCGGGCTATGCGGTGGTGGTGTTCATTGCCTCGCTCAACGCCGTCGATGCGATCGCCCCGCGCCTGCAGAACGTGGCCGACGGCGTGCAGCAGGCGACCTTCGCCGCTGCGTTCATCGCCGCGCTCAGCGCCTGCCTGCTGGTGCCCAATCGCCCGTCGTGGCGGTTGTTGAACCTGGATGACACCGCCGCGCTGAAGCTGCGCAAATATGCGTGGGGCGCCGCAGCGCTGGCCTGGTTGAGTACGGTGCTGGTCGCCCTCGATCAGGCCACGCGCACCAGCGATGTGACCACCGTGGCGCTGGACGGAGTGATCGCGCTGACCTACCTGGGTCTGATCATGGCGATGCTGGTGACGCTGGCGCGCCTGCACCGACGGCAGACCGCCGAGGCCGAGGCCAAGCTGGAGGCACAGGCCGACGGGCTGACGGCGAGCACGCCGGTGCGGCGCAGCAGCTGGCTGGTGCTGGCGCGCGTGGCGGGCAACATCGCGGTGGTGGCTGCGATCATCGCCACCCTGCTGGGCTACGTGAATTTCGCCAAGTTCGTGAACCAGCAGCTGATCGGCGGCAGCATTGTGGTGATGGCCGCGATGCTGTTGTTCAAGTTCGTCGATGACTTCAGCACGTGGCTGCTCAACGCGGACAGCAAGGTCGGCCAGACCATCCTGCTCAGCACTGGCCTGAGCGTGTCGAGGCTGGAGCAGGCGGGTGTTCTGCTGTCTGCGATGTTGCGTACGCTGGTGGTGCTGGTCGCGCTGCTGGCCCTGGCCGCACCGTTCGGCAACGTCGGCACGATCGTCGAACGCGTCGCCTCGCTGGCCAACGGCATCGAGATCAACAAGGACCTGACGCTACAACCCGGCCGTATCGTCACCGGCGTGCTGGTGCTGCTGGTGGGCATGGGGCTGACCCAGCTGTTGCAGCGCTGGCTGACCGACACCTATCTGCCCAAGACCGAGCTGGATCTCGGCGCCCGCAACTCGATCAGCACGATTGCCGGCTACGTCGGCATCATCCTGGTGGGGCTGTGGGCGCTGACCGCGATGGGCCTGAACCTGAAGAACCTTGCGCTGCTGGTCAGCGCGTTGTCAGTGGGTATCGGTTTCGGCCTGCAGGCGATCATCCAGAACTTCGTATCGGGCCTGATCCTGCTGGCCGAGCGTCCGGTGAAGATCGGCGACTGGGTGAAGCTGGGTGACCAGGAAGGCGACATCCGCCGCATCAACGTGCGTTCGACCGAGATCCAGGTCGGCGACAAGTCGACCCTGATCGTGCCCAACTCCGAGCTGATCACCAAGACCATCCGCAACATGACGATGGGCAACAACCAGGGCCGCATCCAGATCCAGTTCGCGGTACCGCCCAGCACCGATGTCGGCAACCTGCGCCAGGCGCTGCTGGATGCGTACACCGCGCACACCAACGTGCTGCAGCAGCCGGCGCCAACGGTCTACATCGACAGCATTGCCGGCGGGCAGATCACCATCAACAGTTTCGCGTACGTGGCCAGCCCGCGGCAGGTGTACGGAACCCGCAGCGATCTGTACTTCAGCCTGTTGAAGATCCTGGCGGAGCGGAACATCCCGCTGTCGACCCCGACCGACATCCACATCACCCGCGATCCGCAGGAGTAGGGGTTTCTCTGCAGGGCTGCGCCCTGCACCCGCTACGAGCCGGAGCAACAGCAAAAGCAAAAGCAACGGCAAAGGCAGCAGCGGGCATTCCGTGGTTTGGCGGGGCAGTGTGGGTTGTCAGGACACGCCGTAAACCCGTCCATGGGGGCTCGATGGCGCCATCCATGGCGCCAACGGTCCTGCCAACCCACACCGCCCCACCTCTGACAGATTCCTGCGGCTGTCGGTAGGTGCCGACCTTGGTCGACACGTTTGTCAGATAGCGAAATCAATCTGGGGTCAGATCCGTTTTCCTCCGGAAAACGGATCTGACCCCAATAGTATTTCCGACAGATCGTGGAAAACTGTCGAAGGCGGGGTGGGTCCGGTTGCGGGAGTGTCCGCGGCATGGATGCCGCGGCCAAGCCCCCATGGATGGGTTTACGGCGTCTCCCGCAACCGGACCCACCCCGCCATCCCACGGAATGCCCGCTGTTGCCGTTGCTGTTGCTTCGGCCGTTGCTTCGGCGGGTGCAGGGCGCAGCCCTGCAAAGAACCCTACCCCCGCGGTCGGCCGCGTGACGGCACCAGTGCGAACGTGTCCACCGCCAGCTTCTCGGCGTGGTTCAACCACGCGCGGATCTCCAGATCATCCACTTCGTGGTCCAGCCCGAACGACACGTTGATCTTGCCGTTGGCATCGGGCTGCACCCACTGCTGGGCCAGCACCACCTTGCGCTGCGAGGACACCGCCTCGATCCAGAAACCACGATCCGGGCGCGTGCTTGCCACCAGCTGCAGCATGTACTGGCCGGCACGGGTGCGGCGGCCCTTCTGGGTGATCATGTGCGCCTGGCGCACGCTCGGGCGCGGGCCCTGGAACGCATCCAGCGGTGCGTCCACCGCAATGCCACCGCGCAGGTCGTTGTCGCGGTACAGCTTGATGCCGTTGTCGCGGTTGACCAGCAGGGCGCACCAGTCGCCGTCGGCCGAGCCATCCTCGAACGCGGTGCAGCGGTCGACGTAGGCCAGGGTGTTGTCCGGGTTGGCATCATCGAACTGGCGCGAGGTGTTCTCCAGGTACACCGACTTCAACCCCCAGTCCTTGTCGTACTCCAGCAGTACCGGCGGCTGCACGTGCTGCAGGCCGACCACCACCTGGTCATCGCCATCGATCTTCAGTTCTCGGGTCGGTTCGCCCAGCCACAGCGACCGCGCGAAGGCGAGGTATTGCGGATAGTCACGACCGCCATCGCGCTGGGTGGCTGCGCTCGCGCTCGGCGCGCGCTGGCTGTCGATCAGCGAACGGCCAAAGCCCATCGTCTTCAGGTTCGGGTCCAGCAGGCTGAGCAGGGTCGCACCCGAATCCAGGGTAGTGCCGGCGTCGGCGCTGAGCTGCTGCGGGGCAATGCCATCGCCCAGGAACAGCAGCAGGTTCTCGCGCTTCTGCCGGGTCAGGATGTGGGTCAGATCGTTGGGCATCGCCAGGTGGTCAGAGGCGATCACGATCAGCGTGTCCTTGCCGTACGGGCTGGCCTGGATGCGCTGCACAAGCTGCGAGATCAGCCGGTCGCTGCACTTGAGCGCGTTGAGCATGCTGATGTTGCCGTACTGGCTCTGGTAGCGCTCGCCCTTGCACGACACCGGCAGGTGGCCCGCCGGGTGATGGGTATCCATGGTCAGCGTGGTGAGCATGAACGGTGAACCCGCACGCGAGAGCTGTTCGAAGCGCTGGTAGGCGGTATCCAGCAGCACGTCGTCGTGCACGCCCCAGGCCGAGTAGTGGATGCGACCGATTTTCTTCTGCTGCTTGAACCACGCCAGGTCGTGCACTTCATCGAAACCATGGCTGGCCAGGAACTGGCCCTTGCCGGCGAACTGGCCATTGGCGCCACCCAAGTAATGGTTGGTGTAGCCCTGCTGCTTCAGGTAGTCGCCCAGGCACACGGCCTTGGGCAGGAAGCTGCCCATGCGATCCATGCTGTTCTCGTCGCCCTGCGAGGTGGTCAGCGGCACGCCGCACATTGACGACACCAGGCCGGCGATGGTCCAGCCGCTGCCCTCGGCCGAGCCCAGCCCACGCACGTCCAGCGACTGGTTGGCGAGGCGATTGAGGTTGGGCATCAGGCCCGGGAACACGCTTTCATCCAGGTAGGTGCGTTCCAGGCTTTCGCCGTAGATCCAGACGATGTTGCGCGGGCGCTGCAGCGGCTGCGTGGGCACCTGGTACTCGGGGGCGATGCGTGCGAAGTCGACGGGGCGCAATTGCTGGTACAGGCGTTGGCCGTCGCGGGCCAGCGGGCTGATGATGATCGTGGCCACCCATACTGCAGCGAAGCCGGCGAACCAGGCGCCGCCGTGGCCGGGCCGGCGCCAGCGCTTCACCCGTGTGGCGAACAGCGGCAGCAGCGAGACCAGCGCCAGCACGATGAAGCCGGCGATGTAGCCCTTGAAATCGGAAACCCCGGCGCCTTCCATGTCGGCGCCCAGGTGGTACAGGGTGGCGGCATTGAGCCCATCACCGGACAGCTTGTCGATCAACCACCACGTGCTGAGCATGAGCAGCAGCAGCGAGAACGCACCGGCCTTCCACCACACCCACCTGCCGGACGCGAGGAACAACCAGCACAACAGCAACAACGACAGCAGCAGTATCCAGAGCATAGGCAGCTTCGGCAGTGACGGGGTGGTGGTGATGGACGTCGTACCGACGCGTGTCCATCCGACCGGCGCTGCCACAAGCACATGCACATGACAGGCCGATGACCCGATAGTGCATGCACGAACCTGACTGAAATGTTTGTTGGAATGATGCGCGCGCAATCGCGCTCAGAAGGTAAAACGAGCGTGAAAGGCTTCGTTGGATTGCATTAAAAACCGCATGAATACGGGCATTTTGTTCGATGCGTTAGCGATGACCGCGCTCTTCGCGTGCCCGCGCGCGACGGTCGAACAGCAATGCACTGGTCACGATGCCCAGGCCGAGCACCACGCCAATGAACAAAAGGATCAGGGCGATGAGCGGGTAGCCAAACAGGTGCCAGCCGGTGTCGATCTTCATCATCATCGCAGCGGCCATGATCAATGCCGCGCTGATGATGCCGGCCGCCACGCGGTTGGCGATCTTCTGCAGGTTCTCCATCAATCGCGACTCTTCCAGCCCGGTCACCTTCATCTGCAGGCGGTTCTCGGCCAGCAGCGCCATGATGTCCGACAGCTTGCGTGGCCCATCGCGCAGCAGCTGCTGCAGCTCCATCGCCTCGCTGGCGATGTTGGCTGCCGACAGCGATTTCTTCAGGCGCGCACGCATCACATGCTGCAGCTGGCGCTCGACGATGCGGCGCGTGTCCAGTTCTGGCGCCAGCAGCCGGCAGACGGTTTCCAGGTTGAGCAGGGCCTTGCCCAGCAGGCTCAGTTCCGGCGGCGTGCGCAGGCCGCAGGCGGTGGCGATGCGCACCATGTCCAGCACCACGCGGCCTTCGGAGAAACTGCCGCTGGCGGCGTAGCGCGCGATCAGCTGGCCGGTCTCACGCAGGTAGCGCTCTTCGTCGAAGGCCTCCAGCCGCGTGCTGATGCTGATCAGGTCGTCGGCCACTTCTTCGCCGCGGCCATCGACGGCAGCGAACAGGATCTTCAGCAGCCGCTCGCGCAGGCGCGGCGGCATGTGCGCGACCATGCCCAGGTCGAAGATGGCCAGCCGGCCATCGGGCATCACCCGCAGGTTGCCGGGGTGCGGGTCGGCATGGATCTCGCCATGCACGAAGATCTGGTCCAGGTAGCCGCGGATCAGCGCCGCCGCCAGCGGGTCCATCGACTGCTCGGTGCGGCGCACATCGGGAATCGCATCCACGCGCACGCCGGTGGCCAGTTCCATGGTCAGCACGCGTTGGCTGCTGAAATCCCACAGCGGCTGCGGAATCCACAGGCGGCGGAACGGCTTGAGATGGCGGCCGAAGCGGGCCAGGTTCTCGGCCTCGGCGTGGTAGTCCAGCTCCTGCATCAGGGTCTTGGCGAACTCGTTGAGCCAGTCGCGCAGGCGCACGCGGCGGCCTACCTGGGTCAGGTGGTCGGCGGCCAGCGCGAAGCTGCGCAGTGCCTCCAGGTCCGAACGCAGCTGCGCGGCGACCTCGGGCTTCTGCACCTTCACCGCCACCTGGCGGCCATCGTGCAGCACCGCGCGATGCACCTGCGCGATCGAGGCGCAGCCCAGCGGCTCAGGATCGAATGCGGCGAACAGCTTGTTCACCGGCGCGCCCAGTTCCTGCTCGACGATGGCGTGGATGCGCTCGACCGGAATCTCGGCCACTTTCTCCTGCATGCGCTCCAGCGCTGTAGCGAACTCCACCGGCACCATGTCCGGGCGGGTGGACAGCATCTGGCCCAGTTTGACGAAGGTCGGGCCCAGGGCTTCCAGGTCGCTGACGAACTGCTCCGGGTTGCCGTCGGCGGGTACGTCGGCCTGGTGGCTGGCGGCGTCCAGGTTCATGCCCGAGAACACGCCCGAATGGCGGTAGCGCATCAGCAGGCGCAGGATCTGGCTGCGCCGGTTCATGCCTTTGACCAGCGGAGGATTGCCATTGGCGGTGGGCGGATTGCTCAAGCGGAACTCCTTGCAGACGACGGCCGGTAGCGCCGGGCCATGCCCGGCGGAACGGGATCACGCCCCAGTCTGGCCGGGGCGGGGTCGTCACGTGGTGAACCCGATATCTTCCGCAGTCCACGCCGGATCAGTCAGAATCCGCTCATTCCCTCTCTGGACTTCCCATGGCCGGTGCCAGCCTGTTTGCCCTGCTCGACGATATCGCCTCCCTGCTCGACGACGTCTCGGTGCTGACCAAGGTCGCGGCGAAGAAAACCGCCGGCGTGTTGGGCGACGACCTGGCGCTGAACGCGCAGCAGGTCACCGGGGTCAATGCCAACCGCGAGCTGCCGGTGGTATGGGCGGTGGCCAAGGGCTCGCTGGTGAACAAGGTGATCCTGGTGCCGGCCGCCCTGGCGATCAGCGCCTTGGAGGCGTGGCTGCACAGCCGCGGCTGGAATGTGCCGCTGATCGTGCCATTGATGATGATCGGTGGCGCCTTCCTGTGCTTTGAAGGCGTGGAGAAGCTGGCGCATCGCTTCCTGCACTCGGCCGAGGATGACGCCGAGCATCAGGCCGAGCGGCGCAAGGCGCTGGCTGATGCCGAGGTGGATATGGTGGCGTGGGAAAAGGACAAGGTGAAGGGCGCGATCCGCACCGACTTCATCCTCTCGGCCGAGATCATCGTGCTGACCCTGGGCGTGGTCGCCACCGCGCCGTTTACCAACCAGGTGGTCACGCTGGCCGTGGTTGCACTGGCGATGACGGTCTTCGTCTATGGGCTGGTTGCGGGCATCGTGAAGCTTGATGACGCCGGCCTGTATCTGTCGCGCAAGGGGGGGGCTGTGGCCGCCTTTGGCCGCGGCCTGGTGGCCTCGGCGCCGTGGCTGATGAAGTTCCTGTCGGTGGCCGGCACCATCGCCATGTTCCTGGTCGGCGGCGGCATCCTTGTGCACAACGTGCCGGCGCTGCACCACGCGGTGCAGGCGCTGGGCGGCGATGGCCAATGGGGCTGGCTGGTCAATGCGGTGGGCAACATGGTGGTCGGCATCATCGCCGGTGCCATCGTGTTGGCGGCAGTGACCGGTTTCCAGAAGCTGCGCGGGAAGTAATCCCGTAGACCCCATTCCGCGATCAACCCGCCTGCACCCGGTTCTTGCCCTGCCGCTTGGCCGCATACAGCGCGTCATCCGCGCGGCGCAGCAGGGTCTCGGTATCGTCGCCGGGCTGCCATTGCGCCAGCCCGGCACTGAAATGCACGGGCACGCGGCGGTCCTGCACGGTCAGCACCCGGTGCGCCAGCGAGCGCTGCAGGCGCTGCACGGTGGCCATGCTGTCGGCACCCTGGGTCTCTGGCAGCACCAGCACGAACTCGTCGCCACCCAGCCGCGCGATGCCATCGGTGGCGCGCAGCAGCAGCTTGCACACAGCCACCAGGTGCTGCAGCAGTGCATCGCCACCGGCATGGCCATGTGCATCGTTGGTCTGGTGGAAATCATCCAGATCGATCACCGCCACGCCCAACGGTGAGTTGTTGCGAGCGGCGCGCGCCAGTTCGCGTTGCAGCAGTTCGTCCAGGCCACGGCGGTTCAGTGCCTGGGTCAGCGGATCGATGCGTGCCAGGTCACCGGCGGCGCGCAGTTCCTGCTCCAGCTCGGCAATGCGCTGTTCGGCGCGTTCCACTTCCTGGCGTGCGTTGGCCAGGTGATCGCGCGCCTGCGCGGCCTGCTGCTGCACCTTGCCGGTGTCGCGCATCACGTCCTGCAGCAGCTGGTTGAGGTCGGCGATGCTGCGTGCCTCGCGCAGCTGCAACGCGTAGCTGCCGATGCGGTCGTGGTATTCGCCGGTGCTGGTGGCCATGCCATCCATGCGCTCGATGAACTCGCCCATCAACCCGCGCATCGCCGCCTTCGAATCGTCGATGCCCTGGCGCAGCAGGCCCTGCTTGTAGATCACTTCGCGCAACTCGGCGCGGGTGCGCTCGACCGCTTCAGCTTCCAGCGGCCCGTCCAGCAGATGGCGCACTGCGGCAATCTGGCCCTGTAGCCAGCTGCGGTCGTCCAGCAGCTCGCTGACGTTCTCCAGCAGCAGTGCGAACAGCTCCAGCAGCAGCGCTTGCTGCTCCTGCCAGCTCTCGGCGCGCACGCCGACCTGGTGGCCGAGTTCGCGCACGCCCTGTTCGATCGGTTCCAGTGCAGTGCCCGGTTGCCACTGGCGCAGCTGCATGGCAAGCGTCTGCGCCTGCTCGCGCAGGTCCGGGTCGTGCTGCAGCAGGGCCACCACCGCGCCACCCAACAGCAGGCGCAGCTGCTCGGACAGGCGCAGGCTTTCCGGCTGCCCGTCCGGTGAATGCTGCTCGATGGTGCGGATGTACTTGTCGATCAGCTGCCGCATCGCGCGCCCGTAGCGCGGCCAATCGGCGCTGGCCTGTGCCGACTGCAGGCGGTCGCCCATGTCGCCCAGTTCGCCGGGCAGGGTGGCCATGCCGTTGGCGAACGCCGCCAGCAGCGGCTCCGGCGCGTCGGCACCGGCGAACAGCTGCTGCAGGGCCACGCCGCCACCCCCCTGCAGCACCACGCGGTCACCCAGTCCATCGTCCACCACCGCGCGCACGCGTGCCGGCGGCGCAAGGGCGGTACCGGGGGCAGGGCGGTGGTCGGGCTGGTCCGTCATGGAGCGAATCCTGGGGCTGGCAGGGACTGATTCCAGCATATCGGCGCGGCCGCCGACGGCTTGAACGGCTAGGATGGGCGACAGGATGCCGCAGTGGAGGTGGTGATGCGCGTGATGTTGCTGGGGGCAACCGGCCTGGTCGGCGGGCTGACCCTGCGCAGGCTGCTGGATGACCCGCGCTGTAGCGCCGTGGTCGCTCCCACCCGCCGCCCGCTGGGCGTGACCCACGGGAAGCTGGAGAACGCGGTGCTGGCCTTCGATGCGCTGCCCGCCGCGCCTGGGTGGGCGCGCGTGGATGCGGTCATCTGCGCGCTGGGCAGCACCATCGCCCAGGCCGGCAGCCGCGAGGCTTTCCATCGCATCGACCATGATTACCCGTTGGCGTTCGCCCGCCTGGCACAGGCACAGGGTGCGCAGATCTATGCGCTGAATTCCGCGGCCGGTGCCAACCCGCAGTCGTCCATCTTCTACAGCCGGGTGAAGGGCGAGCTGGAGCGTGACCTGCGTGCGCTGGGCTTCGCTTCGCTGACGCTGGTACGCCCGGGGTTAATCGGTGGCGAGCGCAACGAGGTGCGTCGCGGCGAGCGCCTGGCACTGACGGTGTTGGGTGCACTGGGGCCGGTGTTGCCACGGGCGTGGCGGATCAATCCGGCCAGCGAGATCGCCAAGACACTGGTCGAGGCCGCGCTCGCTCCGCAACCGGGCGAGCACGTGGTGGCATCCAGCGAACTGGTCGGTTGATGTCGCGTGCGCTGCGCCTGACCCAGCTGCTGCAGCTGCTGCGCCGCCATCGGCGGCCGGTCGCGGGGCAGATGCTGGCCGAAGCGCTGGGCATCAGCCTGCGAACGCTGTACCGCGATATCGAGACGCTACGCGAGCAGGGCGCCGACCTGCGCGGCGAGGCCGGGGTCGGCTACCAGCTGGCGCCTAGCGATACCTTGCCTCCCATGACCCTGCCACCGGCCGAGATCGACGCACTGGTGTTGGGCCTGCGCTGGGTCGCGGCACGCACAGAGCCGGCGCTGGCCGAGGCCGCACGCGATGCCTTGGCGCGCATCGCGCATGTATTGCCTGCCGCGCGTCGCGAAGCGCTGCGTGACAGCGGCCTGCGTGTGGGTCCTTCACGTGCGACGGCGAAGGTGCCGCACGCACGCCTGCAGGCTGTGCGCGAAGCGATGAGCGCGCAACAACGACTGCAGTTCGGCTACCAGGATGCGCAGGGCCAGCGCAGCGAGCGCATCGTCTGGCCGTTCGCACTGGGCTACTTCGATGAAGTGCCGATGCTGGCGGCGTGGTGCGAAGGCCGCGAGGACTTCCGTCATTTCCGCCTGGACCGCATCCGCCAGGTGCGCGTGCTGGAGGATCGCTACCTCGTGCCGCGCGCCACCCTGCTGCGGCGCTGGCAGAAGGCGCAGGGCATCGCGCCGGACTGGTTGGACCGTTCGTAGCGTCGAGCCTGCACGACTGCTTCCGCGCTTCACTTCCTGCTTCTGGTAGGGGTCGAGCTTGCTCGGCCGCCTTTGATCTTCGCGAACAGCAGTCGAGCAAGCTCGACATCTACCAGAGCAAGGGCAACGGCAGTCGAGCACGCTCGACGCTACTGACAGAATCTGTCAGCAGGGCCGTACCACCATGAAGCCTCCCAACAATGGAGCTTCCCCATGTTCACCCCCAGCACCCTGCTGCAGTACGTGCGCGACGTCGCCGCCAGTGCCGCCTTCTACAGCGGCATCCTCGGCAAGCCACCGGTCGAGCAGTCGCCCGGTTTTGCCCTGTTCCTGCTCGGCGATGGTGCCGCACTGGGCCTGTGGCAGCGCGACGACGTGCAGCCGCCGGTATCCGCGCAGGCCGGTGCTGCCGAACTGGCGATGGTGGTCGCCAACCCGGAGGCCGTGCAGCAGATGCACGATGCGTGGCACGCACTCGGCGTGCAGATCCTGCAGGCACCGGTGACCTTGGAGTTCGGCCATACCTTCGTCGGCGCCGATCCGGATGGCCACCGCCTGCGTGTGTACAGTCGCGCCGAAGGCATGGTCGCGCGCGATTGATCGCCCGCATTGTGTAGATCCACGTGATGCGTGGATGCGAGAAAAAGAACGCCGGGCATTGCCCGGCGTCCTGTCCAAGTCATGTGCCAACCAAGGTTGGCACCCACCTGATCAGCTGGCCAGCGCCAGGTCGTCCATCATCGCGCGCAGGAAGCGGGCCGCTTCGCCACCGGTAGCCGCGCGGTGGTCGAAGGTGACCGACAGCGGGATCACCTTGTGCGCTTCCACGCCGCCCATCACCGGGGTCATCTGGTGGCGGGCACGGCCGGCACCGACGATGGCCACGCACGGCGGCACCACGACCGGGGTCGCGTAACGGCCGGCGAACATGCCGAAGTTGGACAGCGAGATGGTGTAGCCGCTCAGTTCCGAGGCGGCGATCGAACGCGATTCCACCTGCTCGCGCAGGCGGTTGACGCCTTCGCGGATGCCGCGTGCATCGAGCATGTCGGCGTTGCGCAGGGCCGGCACGAACAGGCCGTCGTCGGTGTCCACGGCGATGCCGATGTCCACCTGCGCGTGCAGGGTACGGGTCAGCGCTTCACCGTCAAACCAAGCGTTCATCGCCGGCACCTTCTGCGCGGCGACCACGATCGAACGCACCAGGCGCGCGGTGACGTCGTTGCCCGGCAGCCAGGCATGGATGTCGGCGTCGTCATTCAGCGTGGTCGGCACGACCTTGCTGTGTGCGTCGGCCATCACGCGGGCCATATTGCGGCGCACGCCCTTCAGCGGTTCCGGCTGGCCCTTGGCGACCACGCCCGGCGGCTGGGTACGCATCGGCTTGCCGGCGGCCGACAGCGGGGTGCGCGCTTCGCTCTGCACCGGGGCAGACACCTGCGCCGGGGCCGGCGCGGCATAGGCGGCAGCAGCGGCCGGAGCCGGAGCCGGAGCGGCACCGAGCTTGGCGGTGCCGTTGGCGGCGGCCTGCTTGACGTCGGCCATGGTGACCGCGCCATCGGTGCCAGTGGCAGGCACGCGGCTCAGGTCCACGCCCAGCTTGCGGGCCATCGCGCGCACGGCCGGCACGGCCTTGACGCCACCGACGGCCAGCGCCTGTTCGGCATGCACGGTGTTGGAGCTCTGCATCGCGCCGACCACGGTACCGGCGTCATCACGCTCGGCGGCGGCGGGCTTGGCAGCTTCAGCGGCCACCGGTGCGGCAGCAGCGGGAAGCGGCGGCGGCGTCGGTGCAGCGGCAGGTGCGGCGTGGCCATGGCTGTGGCCGGTGTCCTGGCCATCGGCGCGCTGCGGCAGGTTCGGGTCCAGTTCGAAGCTGGCCAGCACCGAACCGGTCGGGATGATGTCGCCGGCAGCGCCGGACAGCTTCAGCACCTTGCCGGAGAACGGCGAGGGCACTTCCACCACGGCCTTGGCGGTCTCCATCGAGACCAGCGGCTCGTCCAGCTTGATCACATCGCCTTCCTTGACGAACCACTCGACGATGGTCGCGTCCGGCAGGCCTTCGCCCAGGTCGGGCAGGTTGAAGTTCTTGGTCTGGCTCATTTGCAGTTCTCTTCCAGCAGTTCCAGTTCGCGGGCCGGCAGCCAACCCGTCGCGCCATTGGCGCGCTCGGACCACCACCACCCACCGTGTTCGTGATGAAGCTTCACCATCTCGCCGCTTTCCACATCCAGCTCGCGGGCGTCGTAGTCGCACAGCGCTTCGGCGCGACCCTCGTCCAGCAGCTGCAACCACGCAATGGGCGCCCATCCAGCGCGCCCATCGTTGGTGCGTACCCAGGCAAACGCCGGCCATTCCTCGTCACGGACACCTACTTCGACGATCTGGCCGGTGTGGAACCGGAGCGGGTTGGGATACTGGCTGCGGTAAGCCCCCAGAAGGCGGGCCCGCATGTCAGCCGGCCGCCACCGCGCGCTTGGCCGCAGCCACGATCCGCTCGACGCTCGGCAGGTACTTCATTTCCAGGCGGAACAGCGGAATGTGGGTGTCGTAGCCAGTGACGCGCTCGACCGGGGCCAGCAGGTCGTA
The DNA here is from genome assembly GCF_002799155.1 of Stenotrophomonas maltophilia. Classification (GTDB taxonomy): domain Bacteria; phylum Pseudomonadota; class Gammaproteobacteria; order Xanthomonadales; family Xanthomonadaceae; genus Stenotrophomonas; species Stenotrophomonas maltophilia_R. The sequence continues at coordinate 3,585,037 of NZ_NERD01000002.1, read as the reverse complement.
GATCGATTCCTCGGCCAGGCGCGCGGCGATTTCGGCGCCGAAGCCCGCGGTCTTCGGGGCCTCCTGCACGATCACGCAGCGGCCGGTCTTGGCCACCGATTCGGCGATGGTGGCGAAGTCCAGCGGACGCAGCGTGGCCACGTCGATGACTTCGGCGCTGATGCCTTCGCCGGCCAGCTTGTCGGCCGCTTCCAGCGCTTCCTTCACCTGCGCGCCCCAGGTCACCAGGGTCACGTCGGTGCCGTCGCGCAGCACGAAGCAGACGTCCAGCGGCAGGGCTTCGCCGTCGTTGACGACCACTTCCTTGTACTGGCGGTAGATGCGCTTGGGCTCCATGTAGATGACCGGATCCGGTTCGCGGATCGCGGCCAGCAGCAGGCCGTAGGCGCGCTGCGGCGACGACGGCAGTACCACGCGCAGGCCCGGCACGTTGGTGAAGATCGCCTCGTTGGCTTCGCTGTGGTGTTCCGGCGCGCGGATGCCACCACCCCACGGCACGCGCAGCACCATCGGGCAGTGCAGGCGGCCACGCGTGCGGTAACGCAGGCGTGCGGCGTGGCAGACGATATGGTCGACCATCGGGTACATGAAACCGTCGAACTGGGCTTCGGCCACCGGCTTCATGCCCTGTGCCGCCAGGCCGATGGTCAGGCCGGCGATGGTGGTTTCATCCAGCGGGGTGTCGAGGATGCGCTCGGAGCCGAAGCGCTGCTGCAGGCCGGCGGTGGCGCGGAACACGCCGCCGTTGACGCCCACGTCCTCGCCCAGCACCAGCACCGACGGGTCGTGCTCCAGCTCCCAGGCCAGTGCCTGGGTGATGGCTTCGATCAGGGTGATGGGGGTGGTGGTCATGCTCTGTTCTCCGCGCGCGACGGCAGCGCTGTCGGCGGCGTTGGTGTGCGCGCCGGGCGCGCCGTTCTTGATCTCATCCATGGCGCTGCTCCAGGGCGATCGCCTGGGCACGCTGGGCCAGCAGGTCCGGCGGCGGATCGGCGTACAGGAAGTCGAACATCGCCTCGACCGGCTGCACCGGCGTGTTGAGGTAAAGGTTCACTTCCTCGTCCACGCGCGTGCCGCACTCGGCGGTCCAGGCGGCTTCTTCTTCCTCGCTCCACACGCCGGCGTTGATCAGGTACTTGCGCAGGCGCAGCATCGGCTCGCGCTGCCACGCATCCTTCACTTCGGCGTCGTCGCGGTAGCGGCGCGCGTCATCGGCGGTGGTGTGGTCGGACAGGCGGTAGGTCATCAGTTCCAGCACGGTGCCGCCATCGCCGGCCAGCGCACGTTCGCGCGCCTGCTCCATTGCCGCCAGTACTGCGATCAGGTCGTTGCCGTCCACCTGCAGGCAGTGCAGGCCACCAGCCAGGCCCTTCTGCGCCAGCGTTTCGGCACCGGTCTGGGCCGAACGCGGGACCGAGATGGCCCAGCCGTTGTTGACGATGCACAGGATCAGCGGCAGCTTGTAGGCGCCGGCCGAATTCAGTGCCGCGTAGAAGTCGGTCTTCGAGCTGCCGCCGTCGCCGCACACGGCCACCGCGATCTGCGGTTCCTTGTTGAGCTTGAACTTCAGCGCCGCGCCTGCGGCATGCAGGCACTGGGTGGAAATCGGCACGCAGAACGGGAAGTCCTTGGCCGCGTTGCCGCCGTAGTCATTGCCGCGCTCGTCGCCGCCCCAGTACATCAACACGTCGTGCGGGCGCACGCCACGCATGAACATCGCGCCATACTCGCGGTACGAGGGCGCGAACACGTCGTCCTTCTGCATCGCAGCGCCGATACCCACGTGCGCGGCTTCATGCCCCAGGCAGGCGGCGTAGGTGCCGAGCTTGCCGGTGCGCTGCAGCGCGATGGATTTGCTGTCGAACGTACGTACGAACAGCATCTGCTTGAACAGCGGCACCAGGACCTTGGGGTCGCGCAGCGACGCCGGCAGGTCATCGCGGACGAGCTTGCCGTCCGCGTCCAGGTACTGCAGGTATTCGATCTTGAATTCAGCGGCAACCGTCATTGCGTACTGCACCTTCGACAGAGAAGTTACAAATGATATGAATCGCCATGTTAAGGAACGCGTACGGAATAGCCTTCCTGCGCCGCAACACGGCGATTCCCCGTTTTACCCCTGCCGGCGGGTGGGGGGCCAGTAACAACAACGTATTCAGTCGTTGCTGCAAAGCATCAGAATACGCCTCTGGCTGACCGCCAGTACAACGGCGCGGACGGTTCCACGCGCAGGCCCGGCATCGGCCGATGCTCCACGGCCAACCGCACGCCCCGGTATGGACCCGGCGGCTGCCAGCGCGGCGGCAACGCGCTACCCTTGCCGCCCCCGATCTGGTCCCGCCCATGTCCGTCGACAACAACCAACGCGATCTCGAAGCCGGCATCCACACCGACCTGCAGGGACGCCTGACCTACGGCGGCTACCTGCGTCTGGACCAGCTGCTCAGCGCGCAGCAGCCGCTGTCCAGCCCGCCGCACCACGACGAGATGCTCTTCATCATCCAGCACCAGACCTCGGAGCTGTGGTTGAAGCTGCTCGGCCACGAACTGCGCGCGGCGATCGGCTTCCTGCAGCGCGATGAAGTCTGGCAGTGCCGCAAGGTGCTGGCGCGCAGCAAGCAGGTGCTGCGCCAGCTCACCGAGCAGTGGTCGGTGCTGGAAACGCTGACCCCGTCCGAATACATGGGTTTCCGCGACGTGCTGGGCCCGTCTTCGGGCTTCCAGTCGCTGCAGTACCGCTACATCGAGTTCCTGCTGGGCAACAAGAATGCGCAGATGCTGCAGGTGTTCGAGCACGACCCGGCCGGGCAGGCGCAGCTGCGCACCGTGCTGGAAGCGCCCAGCCTGTACGAGGAATTCCTGAAGTACCTGGCCCGCTTCGGCCATGCCGTGCCGGCGGTGTACGAATCCCACGACTGGACCCAGCCGCATGTGGCCGACGACGCACTGCAGCCGGTCTTCGAGCGCATCTACCAGGACACCGACCGCTACTGGCGCGAGTACGCGCTGTGCGAGGACCTGGTGGACCTGGAGACCGCCTTCCAGCTGTGGCGATTCCGACACATGCGCACGGTGATGCGCGTGATCGGCTTCAAGCGCGGCACCGGCGGCTCATCCGGCGTGGGCTTCCTGGCCAAGGCGTTGGAGCTGACCTTCTTCCCCGAACTGTTCCAGGTACGCACCAGCCTGCAGGCGGCGCCCCCGGCAGAACTGGGCTGACCCCCATTCAGCTTGGACCCCGGCCATTGGCTGGATCGTTTCAGATGCAAGTTCAGCGAGCAGGCCGTGACCTGCCTCAAACGGCGTGTATTTGACGTGAACGCCAGAAGTCGGTGATCCTCGCGCGTTGCTCCAACTGCACAGCGGACGTGCTCGTCATCCACCGAACCAGGAAATCCGCATGAGCGTAAACGCCACTGCGAACACCCCAGAGCCGGCGCTGCCGGACTTCAAGACCACGCTGGGCCACCCGCGCCCGTTGTGGATGCTGTTCATGACCGAGTTCTGGGAGCGCTTTGCGTTCTACGGCATCCGCTGGGCCTTGGTGCTGTACATCGTCGCCCAGTTCTACAACGGCAGCGCTGCCGGTGAGGGCGACGCCAGCCGCATCTACGGCGCCTACCTGGCCCTGGTGTACGCCGCGGCGATCTTCGGTGGCTACGTGGCCGACCGGGTACTGGGTTACCAGCGCTCGATCCTGACCGGCGCGATCATCATGGCCGCCGGCCTGTTCATGATCTCGCTGCCGCAGGAGCACATCTTCAAGCTCGGCCTGGCCACGATCATCGTCGGCAACGGCCTGTTCAAGCCCAACATCTCGACCATGGTCGGCAAGCTGTACGGGCTGAAGGATGAGCGCCGCGACTCGGGCTTCACCATCTTCTACATGGGCATCAACATCGGCGCGATGATCGCCCCGGTGCTGACCGAGTACCTGGCCCGCAAGGTGTTCGGTACCGATGCGATGCCGTCCTACAAGGTCGTGTTCATCGCTTCGGGCGTGGGCATGCTGATCTCGCTGGTGTGGTTCTACATCGGTCGCGCCGGCCTGAAGGGCATCGGTGCACCGCCGGCCGGCGCTGAAGGTTTCGGCCGCATCATCATGGTGCTGGCCGGTGCCGTGGTTGCCATCCCGGTCGCGTACTTCCTGCTGGCGACCGGCGCCACCGCACTGGCCTGGATCCTGGGTGCGATGTTCACCGCGCTGGCCATCCTGCTGCTGGTCGAGGGCATCCGCGAGGGCAAGGTGCAGCGCGACCGCGTGATCGCCATGCTGATCATCTTCGCCTTCAACGTGATGTTCTGGATGTTCTTCGAACAGGCCGGCAGCTCGTTCACCTTCCTGGCCGAGAACATCGTCAACCGCCAGTTCGGTGACTGGACGTTCCCGACCGCGTGGTTCCAGTCGGTCAACTCGGTGGCCATCATCACCCTGGCGCCGATCATCGCCTGGATCTGGGTGGCCATGGGCCGCGCCAATCCGTCCATCCCGCGCAAGTTCGGCCTGGGCCTGCTGTTCAACGGCGCCGCCTTCGCGCTGCTGATGTTCGCCCTGTCGCAGATGGTCGTGGACGGCAAGATCCCGTTCTGGACCCTGTTCATGGTCTACGTCATCCAGTCCGTGGGTGAGCTGTGCCTGTCGCCGATCGGCCTGTCGATGGTGACCAAGCTGGCCCCGGTGCGCCTGGTCGGCTTCGGCATGGGTGGCTGGTTCCTGTCCACCGGCATCGGCAACAACCTGTCGGGCATCTTCGCTGGCGTGGTCAGTGGTGAAGGCGGCATGACGGTCGAGTCGGCCCTGAAGGGGTATACCTTTGGGTTCTGGGCCCTGATCGGCTCCGGCGTGGTGCTGTTCCTGGTCGCCCCGCTGATCAACAAGCTGATGCACGGCGTCAAATGATGAGAGGGCAGTAGGCATGCGCAGCAAGCTCGGTAGTGCAGTGGTGGTGGTCTGTGCGGCGCTGATCGGCGCCTGTTCCCAACCGCAACCGCCTGCCGCCGCCGAGCCCACGCAGCCTCTGGATACCCGACCCACCGAGCCACCGGTCGCTGACCCCAGCGAACCGGTGGCCTCGGGCAACACCCCGGTGGCGGCGGACATCGCCGCCATCGCCGGGCTCGGTGCGCAGTTCGACCCGGCCCGCGACCCCGCCGACGATCTGGCCACCGCCAAGGTGGAAGCCCAGCGCGGCAAGAAGCGCATCCTGCTGGAGGTCGGCAACGCCGCCTGTGATCGCTGCCGGGCGCTGGACGACGTGGTGGAAGGCAACGGCGACCTGCGCCGCTTCCGTGATGCCCACTACGTGTGGGTGAAGGTCAACGCCAGCGACGAACAGCCCAACGCCGCCTTCTTCGCCCAATACCCGGTGATGGAACGCGACTACCCGTACCTGCTGGTGCTCGACGCAGATGGTGGCCTGCTGGTGTCGCAGGCCACCGGCGAGCTGCGCAAGGGCGAAGCTTTCCAGCCCGCGCGCGTGACCGCGTTCCTCAAGCAGTGGGCACCTGACAAGCCGGAATAGGATAGTGCCGGCTGCTGGCCGGCAATCCAGGTAGGTGCCGACCGTTGGTCAGCATGCCTTGGTGGGGGCCGACCGTTGGCCGGCATGCCTTGGTGGGTGCCGACCGTTGGTCGGCACTGAGGTGCATCCACGCCCTGCGCGGCTCTACTGCGCGCACCGTCACACTCTCTGAACCGGCGTCTCAACTTCACCGTGAGCACGCCGTTACCGGCAAGGACCTCAGTCGACGCCCCGTCGACGCAACCTACCGGAACGCCCATGCACAGCGACCACGCCGAACGATTGCCCGAACCTGCCAGCGACCTGGCCGAGGCTGGGGCAGGCGAGGGCGTGACCCTGCCGCCGCAGGAGGCGCTGCTGGATGACGCCGGTACCGGCGAGGCCACCGTCGAACTGGCACCGCCACGCCACCGCCTGCCGCAGATCGCGCTGCCCGACAACGTGGTGCTGAAGGGCGCGGTGCAGAAGCTGGTCGAGCAGAAATCGAGGCTCGATACGCTGGCGGCCGAAGGCCAGCTGGCGGGGTTGCTGCCGCCGGAATGGCAGGGTCACGGCGCGCGCGCGATCGAACTGTCCACCTTCATCCAGGGCGTGCTGCCGTTCCTGCAGACCGGCGAGCGTGGCGAAACCGCGCCTGCCCGTCTGCCGGTGCGCCACGTACTGGGGGACGACAGCCGCTGGGGGCTGGACGATGTGTCCGAACCGAAGTCATTGGCCTGGTACCTGGCCAGTGACGAGCGCGCCACCGCCGGCAGCAAGGACGTGGCTGAGGCGTACCTGGTGGGGTCACTGGGGCTGGCGTGGATGCAGGAAGGGCGCAGCCGCCCGGGCTTCCTGCGCGTGATGGGCCAGGACAGCCTGGCCGCGCGGGTGACCATGCTGGGCTACCCGCCGGCCAACGAGCTGGCGCTGTACAGCGTCACCGCGCAAGGCCAACCGCAGATCTGGTGCGTGCACGGCCGCCGTCGCATGCGCCCGCTGGTGGCGCCGTGGCTGAGCGTGCCGCTGCTGACCGCCTACGGCGTGCCGGCACCGGTCGCGTGGCCGTCCAGCTTCCCGCCGGTGGAGGCGGTTGCGGAGCTGCTGGCAACCGCACGCCTGGGACGCGCGCTGCCGGAAGTGGACCTGGGCAAGGCGGTGGCGAAGATCGCCGAGGACGCCGCATCCGATGCCTGGCAACCGGTCAGCCTGTTGCAGCTCAACACCTGGTCACCGCGCTGGCACTTCTTCCTCGGCACCTTCGTCGGCCTGCCGTCGCTGCTGCTGGTGGCTGCAGCACTGGCGCTGCCGGGGGCCGTCGAAGCGGCCACGGTCGCGGCGTCACTCGGCTTCGCTGGCGGTGCCATCGCCGCGCTGGCAGTGCCGTGGATCCATGCACGCCGCAAGCACCTGAGCTGAAAAAAGGGGACGGAGGGAATTAAGTCGCATCAGGCACATGTGTGCAGATTGCGACTTAATTCCCTCCGTCCCCTTTTTTCTCAGACCCCTTCGCCCATCCGCTCCAGCCCTTCCCCGGCCAGGCGCAGGATCAGTTTTTCCAGCACCTGCTCTTCCTCGTCGCTCAGCACCGACATCAGCTTGCGGGTGATCTCGATCACCATCGGCGCGATGGTCTCATACACCTCGAATCCGGCCGCCGACAGTGCCAGGACCGAGCGGCGGCGGTCGTCGCCGTGGGTCTCGCGCTTGATGAAGCCGCGCTCCAGCAGGCGGGCCACGGCGCGGCTGACCGCCACCTTGTCCATCGCCGTGCGGTCGGAGACCTCGCTGGCCGAGGAGCCCGGGTACAGCGCCAGGATGGTGATCACCCGCCACTCGGGAATCGCCAGGCCGTAACGATCGCCGTACAGCTTGGCGATGTTGCCGCTGACCCGGTTGGACAGCACGCTCAGCCGATACGGCAGGAACTGTTCCAGGTCGAGCAGGACGTGCGAGGCACGCAGGCGGGTCGAGGCGGGATCGGGGCTCATGTTGCGGTGCACCTTGCTGGTGGTTTCAAGTGTAACTATAAGGGGTGGGTCCAGACCCTGCATTCTCGCCGGGTCCCTACCTGCCCGCACCTGGTTTGTACCGATGCGGTACCGATTCGGAGCCACGCCATGAATACCGCAGTCCCGACCGCCTCGCATCCCAACCCCGGCATGCAGGTCACCACCTTCGAGAACCCGATGGGCATCGACGGCTTCGAGTTCGTCGAATTCGCGGCCCCGGCCGGCCGTGGCCAGGAGCTGCACGAGTACTTCCGGAAGATGGGCTTCAGCGCGGTGCTCAAGCACAAGCAGCGTCCGATTACCGTCTATCGCCAGGGCGACGTCAACTTCCTGGTCAATGAAGATCCGGATTCGTTCGCCTCGGACTTCGCCGAAAAGCATGGCCCGTGCGCCTGCGGCTTCGCCATCCGCTTCAAGAAGCCGGGCCAGGAGGTGTACCAGACCGCGCTGGGCAACGGCGCCGAAGCCATCACCTTCAAGCCGGACAGCAAGGCGGTCAGCGCGCCGGTCATCAAGGGCATTGGTGACTGCATGCTCTACCTGGTCGACCGCTACGGCAGCGCCGGCAGCATCTTCGACGGCGACTACGAGCCGATCGCAGGCGCCGACCTGCACCCGTTCGGCTTCGGCCTGACCTTCATCGACCACCTGACCCACAACCTGTACTTCGGCAACATGCAGCAGTGGTCGGACTACTACGAGCGTCTGTTCAACTTCCGCGAGATCCGCTACTTCGACATCAAGGGCCTGAAGACCGGCCTGGTGTCCAAGGCGATGACCGCGCCGGATGGCATCGTACGCATCCCGCTGAACGAATCGTCCGACCCGAAGAGCCAGATCAACGAGTACCTGGATGCCTACAAGGGCGAGGGCATCCAGCACATCGCCTGCTTCACCGAGAACATCTACGAAACCGTCGAAGCAATGCGCGCGCAGGGCGTGGACTTCCTCGACACGCCGGAGACCTACTTCGACGTGATCGACCAGCGTGTTCCGAACCACGGTGAAGACGTGCCGCGCCTGGCGAAGAACAAGATCCTGATCGACGCCGATCCGGAAACCCACCAGCGCAAGCTGCTGCAGATCTTCACCCAGAACTGCATCGGCCCGATCTTCTTCGAGATCATCCAGCGCAAGGGCAACGAAGGCTTCGGCGAAGGCAACTTCACCGCGCTGTTCGAGAGCATCGAGCGCGACCAGATCCGCCGCGGCGTGCTGTAAGGTCCTGGGCGGCGCCGGGGCATTCCCCGGCGCCTGCTTGCCTGTAGAGCCGAGCCATGCTCGGCTGCTTTCCGTTCCGGTCTCGCCGTCTTCCAGGAGCCCCCATGTCCACCGCCATCACCGCCCGCGGCTACCAGTCCGGTTTCGGCAACGAATTCGCCACCGAGGCCGTCCCCGGCGCGCTGCCGGTCGGGCAGAACTCGCCACAGAAGGTGGCCCACGGCCTGTACGCCGAGCAGTTGACTGGAACCGCCTTCACCGCGCCGCGCGGCAGCAATCGCCGTAGCTGGCTGTACCGGATCCGTCCGGCGGTGACCCATGGCGAGTTCACCCCGTTCGCGCAGTCGCAGCTGCAGTGTGATTTCGGCGCCCAGCCGGCTTCGCCGAACCAGCTGCGCTGGAGCCCGCTGCCGCTGCCGGAACTGCCGACCGACTTCGTCGAAGGCCTGTACACGATGGGGGGCAACGGCTCGCCCGATGCGCATGCCGGCGTGGGCATCCACCTCTACGCTGCCAACCGCGACATGGTCGGCCGCTACTTCTACGACGCCGACGGTGAACTGCTGATCGTCCCGCAGCTGGGCGCGCTGCGCCTGCTGACCGAGCTGGGCGTGGTCGAGATCGAGCCGCAGCAGATCGCGGTGATCCCGCGCGGCGTGCGGTTCCGCGTCGAATTGCCCGACGGCCCGAGCCGCGGCTACATCTGCGAAAACTACGGTGCGCTGCTGAAGCTGCCGGACCTCGGCCCGATTGGTTCCAATGGCCTGGCCAACCCGCGCGACTTCGAGACCCCGCACGCGGCGTTCGAGGATATCGATGGCGATTTCGAGCTCATCGCCAAGTTCGACGGCCGCCTGTGGCGTGCACCCATCGACCACTCGCCGCTGGACGTGGTGGCCTGGCACGGCAATTACGCGCCATACCGGTATGACCTGCGCCGCTTCAACACCATCGGTTCGATCAGCTACGACCATCCGGATCCGTCGATCTTCCTGGTACTGCATTCGCCCAGCGACACGCCGGGGACCAGCAACATGGACTTCGCGATCTTCCCGCCGCGCTGGCTGGTGGCGCAGAACACCTTCCGCCCGCCGTGGTTCCACCGCAACATCGCCAGCGAGTTCATGGGCCTGGTGCATGGGGCCTACGATGCCAAGGCCGAAGGCTTCGTGCCGGGCGGCGCATCGCTGCACAACTGCATGAGCGGCCACGGCCCGGATGCCCCGACCTTCGACAAGGCATCCAATGCAGACCTGTCCAAGGCGGACGTGATCAAGGACACGATGGCCTTCATGTTCGAGACCCGCGCGGTGATCCGCCCAAGCGCGCAGGCCTTGGCTGCCGGCCATCGCCAGGGCGACTATCAGCAGTGCTGGAATGGCCTGCGCAACAACTTCCGGTCGTCCCGCTAGCTGGGTGGATGCCGACCGTTGGTCGGCACGGATCCTGACCGTATCCACGCATGGTGTGGATCTACCGGAGAGCGGTCGGGATGTGGAGCCGTAGATCCACGCCATGCGTGGATGATGACCGCCGGAACCTGCGCTTACGCCACTTCGGCGAACGCGTCGCAATGCTCCAGCGGCAGCGCTTCCAGCAGGCGCTGCCGCACGCGCTGGCAATAGCCCTCCGAGGTCAGCCCGGGCAGCATCTGCATCGCCGACTGCAGCCGCTGCAGCACCTCTTCCTCTGCACGCGCCTGTTGCAGGTCGCGGAACAGCGCTGCCGCCTGCGGGTGGCGCTGCATTTCCAGGATGCCCAGCACATAGATGCGCGCGGCCACCAGCGAGCGGCGGCGTTCGACGGCTGTGCCCGGGGGGGCAGCGGGCGCCGCGGCGGGTACTGCGGGCTGCAGCGGCTCTACCGCGGCAGCCAGCGACGGCGGAGGGGCTGTGGCACCGGTACCGGTGCTCAGGTAGCCGGCCTGCACCAGCTGGATGACCATCGCCGGAGCCTCGGGACCGAGCAGCCCGGTCAGGTCGGCGATGCTGCGTTGGCCATCGCACAGGATCAGCAACCGGCGCTGGCGCATGTCCAGCGGCGCGCGGTGGGCCTGCAGCGCGGTTCGGGCGAGATCGGTCTTGCGCGGTTGCATGGAAGGGACAGCCAAGTCGGTGCACGCCGAGCCTGAACGAAGGCGATGAAACGGCGATGACAATGCAGCGCCTGCACACGGGATGGGCTAGCGTGCAGCCACCTTCGTGCCAGGGAACCGCATCGATGAAGCACCTTCCGCTTGCTGGTCTGCTGCTGCTTTCGCTCACCGCCTGCGGCGGCCATGACAAACAGGGGGCAGCCGGCAGTGGCAGCGACACCCCGGCCGAAACCGCTTCGGCAACGGGGCCCGCGCAGTCGACGGATCCTGATCTGGCAGCCCGTCCAGCCGATGACCGCCGCGAAGACAGTCCCGCGCGCCTGGATGGCTTCGCCGGTGCAAAGCTGGGCGCTGGTATCGCCGAGGTCCGCAGCGGCTTTGGCACACCGTTGCAGGGGCTGGGCACCGACGCCAGCGGCAAGCCGCTGCCGGCCGACGACGGCAATGACGGCTGCTACGTCCTGCGCCCGCGGGACGCCGAAGACCCGCGCCTGATGATCGAAGGCCGCAAGCTGGTGCGATACGACGTGCGCAGCGCGGACATTGCCGCACCGGGTGGCGGCAGGGTCGGCATGACCCTGGGCGAGCTGCAGGTGCTGTACCCCGAGCGCGGCGACGTCGGCCCCGACAAGTACGACGAAAAGGCCCAGCACCTGCGCGTGCGTCCGGCGCAGGAGGGTGGGGCGGTGATCGATTTCGCGCTCGGTGCCGATGGCCGGGTGGGTGCCTGGCGCGTCGGGCAGACCCCGCAGGTCGATTATGTGGAGGGCTGCGGCTGATCCTTGATCCACGGCCCAGCCATGCGCGCGGGGCCAGCGTAGAATCGCGCCACGACCGCTGGGGGAGTGCTCGATGATCACCATTGCCATTGCCTGGTTCCTGCTCGGCCTGCTGTTGCTGGCGCTGGGTGGGGACTCCATCGTCAAGGCCGTGTCCGGCCTGGCCCAGCGCTTCGGGGCCAGCCCGTTCACTGCAGGGCTGTTGCTGCTCGGGGTGGCCACCTCGTTGCCGGAACTTGCCGTCAACGCGCGCGCGCTGGCAGTCGGCCAGCCGGAGCTGGCACTGGGCAATGCGGTCGGCAGCAGCATCGTCAACCTGGGCTTGACTCTGGCGGTGGCGGCGATTGCCGCGCCCCTGCTGCTGCGCGCGCGCCTGCAGACGGTGCTGTGGTGGTCGCTGCTGGCGGCCGGCGTCCTGCTGATCCTGTTCGGTCTTGATGGTGGCCTGGCGCGCTGGGAGGGCGGCGTGCTGGTGGCCGGCTTCATCGTCGTGCAGGTACTGCTGCTGCGCCGCGGCCGTGTTGAGAGCGCCGAGGTGCAGGCGGCCATCGCCGAATCCGCGCTGAGCCGCACCAGTCTGCCGTTGAACATACTGCGGGTGCTGATTGCCGCGCTGGCACTGTACTGGGGCGCGCGGCTGGTGGTGGGTGCCGCAGCGGACTTCGGCGCGGCATTGGGCTGGACGCCGCTGCTGGTCGGCCTGCTGCCGGTGGCGATCGGCACTGCACTGCCGGAGGTGGCCACGGCCATCGCCGCCGCGCGTCGCGGTCATGGCGACATGGTGCTGGGCCACGTGCTGGGCTCCAGCGTGGTCAACCTGCTGCTGGTGATCGGTGCGATGGCGCTGCTGCAGCCGCTGGCGTTGCCGGCCTCGTTCGTGCGCCTGGAACTGCCGGCGCTGCTGGCGTTCGCGCTGGTGCTGTACCCGATGCTGCGCGGCGACCTGAAGATCAACCGTGGCGAAGGCGGCATCCTGCTGGTCGCGTTCGTCGGCTGGTTCGTGCTGGAACTGCTGCTGGTGGGCGCACCGGCGTTGTAGATCCACGCCATGCGTGGATGCGGTTGATTTCGTGCCGACCCACGGTCGGCACCCACCACCGATCATCCGGTGGATGCCAACCTTGGTTGGCACTTGGGGAAACGAAGCGCCGACCAAGGTCGGCCTCAACCGGATTTACCGGTTCTGCGAGGTCTCTTCTTCCCGCACCGGTTCCGGCGGCGGCAACTGCTCCTCGGCGGCCGGTTCGTTGCCCGGCAGGCTGGGGCGGGTTTCCATCAGCAGCGACAGTGCGGCCTTGGCCATCATGTGGGCGCTGATCGGCGCGGTGATGAACAGGAACACGGTGATCAGCAGCTCGCGCGGCTGCGGGTCCTGGCCCAGGAAGATGTGGTAGCACACCGAACACACCAGCACACAGCCCACGCCCAGCGTGCTGGCCTTGGTCGGTGCATGCAGGCGCTTGAAGAAGGTGGACAGCTTCACCAGCCCCAGTGCGCCGACCAGGATGAAGAAGCAGCCGAACAGCAGCAGGATCGACAGGCCGATCTGGATCGCGGTGATCATTCGACGATGTCCCGGCGCAGCACGAACTTGCTCAGCACCACGGTGCTGCCGAAGCCCAGCATGGCAATGATCAACGCGGCCTCGAAGTAGATCGGCGAGTTGAGGTACATGCCGAACAACATCAGTTCGGCGATCGCGGTCACCGACAGGGTATCCAGTGCGAGGATGCGGTCGGGCACGGTCGGCCCGCGCAGCAGGCGCCAGGTGGCCAGCAGCATGGCCAGGCCGACCACGTGCATGCACACCACCAGGGTGGTCTGGATGACTTCAAAACCGGTCATGGGAAGATCTCCATCAACGGCGCCTCGTAACGGCGCTTGATCGTATCGATCAGGTCCTGCGGGTCCTCCAGGTGCAGCACGTGCACCAGCAGGAACTTGCGGTCGTCGCTGAGCGCGGCCGAGACCGTGCCCGGGGTCAGGGTGATCATGCTGGTCAGCGCGGCGATGCCGTGGATGTTGGCGATGTCCAGCGGCAGCCAGATGAAGCCCGGGTGGATGTTCTTCTCCGGGCCGAGCACCTGGAGCGCGACGCGGATGTTGGACATCAGGATGTCCCACAGGGTCACGCACAGCAGCTTCGGCAACGGGCGCAGGGTGCCGATGCGGGCGAACTCGCGGTCCAGGCGTGCGGCGAACAGCGGCACCACTACACCCAGCAGCAGCCCCAGCACGATCTGGCCGAGGGTGAAGCTGTCGGACATCAGCAGCCAGAACGCCACCACCATGATGCTGAGCATCGGCGAGGGAATGATGCGGCGGAACAGGGAGCGCTGGGCGGTCATGGCTGGCGGATCTCCGGCGTGGTCGCACGCAGCTGCTGCACATACTCGCTGGGGTGCAGCAGCTGTGCGGCGGTGGCGTCGGTGTAGCGCATCAGCGGTGCGGCAGCCAGGGTCATGCCGATGCCATAGGCCAGCAGCAGGCACGCGGCATACAGCTCGACCCGGCGCAGGCGGGCCTTGCGCGGTTTCGGGGCATCGGCTTCCACCGGCGGCACACGCCAGAACAGGCGGATGCCACCGCGGGTCAGGCCCATGATCACCAGCAGGCTGCTGACCAGCACGGCGGTCCAGACCGGGCCGGTGTACTGCGCCGGCATGCCGGCCAGCAGCGCGGTCTTGGCCAGGAAGCCGGACAATGGCGGCAGGCCCGCCACCGACACTGCGCCGATCAGGAACAGCACGGCCGGGGTCTCCTTGCCCGGCATCGGCGCGACCACTTCCTTGCGGTCGCTGGCACCGCCACGACGGCGGCGGATCAGATCGGCGATGAGGAACAGCGCAGCGGCCACGAAGCTGCTGTGCGGCAGGTAGTACAGGCCGGCCGAGAGCACCTGCGGCGTGCCCACCGAGAAGGCGATGAACAGGGTGGCTGCCGACACGATCACCAGGTACGAGATCAGCACGCGCAGGCGGGTTGCGGCCAGGGCACCCAGGCCACCCAGCACCAGCGTCGCCACGCCGGCCCACAGCAGCCAGTCGCGGCCATAGCCGGCCATCGCACCGGCATCGTCGCCGAACCACAGCATCTGGATGCGCAGCACCGAGTACAGGCCGACCTTGGTCATGATCGCGAACAGTGCAGCGACGGCCGCCGGTGCGCGCGAATAGGCTTCCGGCAGCCACAGGTACAGCGGCATCAGCGCGGCCTTGGCGCAGAACACCAGCAGCAACAGGCCCATCGTCGCCTTCACCAGGGTCAACTGCGCCGGCGGCACCTCGGCGATGCGCTGCGACAGCTCGGCCATGTTCAGCGAGCCCAGCGAGGCGTACAGCAGGCCCAGTGCGATCAGGAACAGGGTCGAGGCGGTGACGTTGAACACCACGTAGTGCAGGCCAATGCGCATGCGCAGGCCACGGCCGCCGCTGAGCAGCAGGCCGTAGGAGGCGATCAGCATCACCTCGAAGAACACGAACAGGTTGAAGATATCGCCAGTCAGGAACGCACCGTTGAGGCCGACCAGCTGGAACTGGAACAGCGCATGGAAATGCGGTGCGCGCCGGTCCCAGCCCGAGCAGGCATGCAGCAGGCAGGGAATGGCCAGCAACAGGGTGGTCAGCAGCATCCATGCCGACAGCCGGTCGGCCACCAGTGCAATGCCCAGCCGCGACGGCCAGTCGCCGAGCAGGTAGACGTTGATGTCACCGCTGGCGGTGGAGGCAAACAGCAGGCCCACCGCCAGCGCCAGCGCCGACAGTGCGGTCCAGGCCACCGCGCGCTGCACCCTGGGGCCATAGCGGCGGTGTTCGACGAACAGCGACAGCGCGGCGCCCAGCAGCGGAATCAGGATCGGCAGGATCACCAGGTGGTTCATGCGCGGTCCTCGCCCTGGCGCGGCGGCACGCCCTCATCCTGCAGGTCGTCATCCGGCTCGTGGGCGTCCACATGGTCGCTGTGGTTGTCGCTGCGGCTGCGCATGGCCAGCACGATGCTCACCGCCGTCATCGCGAAGGCGATCACGATCGCGGTCAGCACCAGCGCCTGCGGCAGCGGGTCGGTGTAGTTGCCGAGGTGGCTGTCCACGCCCTCCTGCAGCACAGGCGCCTTGCCCAGCACCACGCGGCCGCCAGCGAAGATCAGCAGGTTGGTCGCATAGGACAGGAAGGTCATGCCGAGGATCACGTCGAAGCTGCGCGCGCGCAGCAGCAGGTAGATGCCGATGGCGGTCAGCACGCCGATCGCGGTCGCCAGGGCCAGTTCCATCAGTGCATCTCCCCGGTGCGGGCCGAACGGCGTTGCAGGTCGATCTCGCCCTTGCGGGCGGTACGGGTGCGTGAGGGCTTGATCGTGCCCATCATCGACAGCATCAGCATGGCGCCGCCGAATACCACCAGATACACGCCGATATCGAAGCCGATGGCGCTGGCCAGAGGGACCTCGCCGATCAGCGGCAGGTGCAGGTCGAGATGGCCGCTGGTCAGGAAGGGCACGCCGAACAGCATCGATGCACTGCCGCTGAGAATGGCGATCAGCAGGCCCATGCCGATGCAGCGGATGTAGTCGAAGCCGAAGCGCGATTCCACCGATGCAGTGCCCTGGATCACGTACTGGATCAGCAGCGGTACCGCCAGCACCAGGCCGGCGATGAAGCCACCGCCCGGGGCATTGTGGCCGCGCAGGAACAGGAAGATCGACACGGTCAGGGTCAGCGGGAACATGATCTGCGCCAGGTCGGCCGGTACCGGCAGCTTGATCGGCGGGCCGGGCATGATCTGCTCCGGTGCCATCCGCGTGCGCCGCAGCAGGGCATGCACCACCAGCGCGGCGATGCCGAACACGGTGATCTCGCCAAAGGTATCGAAGCCGCGGAAGTCGACCAGGATCACGTTGACCACGTTCTGGCCATAGGCCTCGGGCAGGGCACGGGCGAGCAGCTCGCCGGCCATGGTGTTTGGCGGCAGGGTCATCGCGGAATAGGCCAGTGCGCCAAGCCCGGCACCGGCGATGATCGCGATCACTGCGTCACGGCGCTTGCGCCAGCGCGGCCGCTCCGGCCCGGACTGCGCCGGCAGGTAGTTCATGCCCAGCAGCATCAGTACCAGGGTCACCATCTCCACCAGCAGCTGGGTCAGGGCCAGGTCGGGCGCGGACAGGAACACGAAGGTCAGCGCCACCATCAGGCCGACGCCGCCGACCAGCAGCACCGCCAGCAGGCGCTGCTTGTAGATGCGCAGGGTGGCGACCGCGCAGGCCATCATCACCAGCCACAGTGCCCAGCCCAGCAGCGGAATCGGCTGCGGCGCGGTCCAGTCCGGCGAGGCCGGGTTGGCTACGAACGGCGCGGCGGCGACCACGATCGCCACCAGCACCAGGCCCAGCAGCATGCGCTGCAGGCTGCCATTGGCGATGCCGTTGGTCAGGCGCATGGCCAGCGCGGAAACCGCATCCAGCTGCGCATGGAATACGTTGCGACCGGTGCTGACGTTGGTTACGTCGTGCAGGTTGATCAGCTTGCGCAGCCCGAAGTACAGCACCACGCCCCCGACCACGCCCATCGCGCTCATCGCCAGCGGCAGGTTGAAGCCGTGCCACACCGCCAGGCTGTACTCGGGCATCGCCGGGCCGAGGATCGACGCCGCGGCGGCATGCAGCACCGGTGCCACCGTCAGCGCCGGGGCCACGCCCACCGCCACGCAGATCACCACCAGCAGTTCCACCGGCACCTTCATCCAGCGCGGCGGCTCATGCGGCACGCGGTCCAGATCGTGCGGGCCGGGGCCGAAGAAGGTGTCGTGCACGAAGCGCAGGCTGTAGGCCACGCCGAACACACCGGCCAGCAGCGCGGCGATCGACACGGCCGCGCGCATGATGCCCGGTCCGCCCGCGGTAATGGCTTCGGCGAACAGCATTTCCTTGGACAGGAACCCGTTGAGCAGCGGGATGCCGGCCATCGCCAGCGAGGCGATGATCGCCAGCGCGCTGGTGAACGGCATCAGCCTGCGCAGCCCCCCCAGCTTGCGCATGTCACGGGTGCCGGTCTCGTGGTCGATGATGCCGGCGGCCATGAACAGCGAGGCCTTGAAGGTGGCGTGGTTGAGGATGTGGAACACGCCGGCGACCACCGCCATCGGCGTGGACAGCCCGAACAGCAGGGTGATCAGGCCCAGGTGGGAAATGGTCGAGTACGCCAGCAGGCCCTTCAGGTCATGCTGGAAGATCGCGTTCCAGGCGCCGATCAGCAGGGTCAGCGCGCCGATACCGCTGACCGTATAGAAGAACAGATCGCTGCCGGCCAGTGCCGGATGCAGCCGCGCCAGCAGGAACACGCCGGCCTTCACCATGGTGGCCGAGTGCAGGTAGGCCGATACCGGGGTCGGCGCCGCCATCGCGTGCGGCAGCCAGAAGTGGAACGGGAACTGCGCGCTCTTGGTGAAGATGCCGGCCAGCACCAGGAACAGGGCGTACGGGTACAGCGCGCTGGCGCGGATCTGCTCGCCGGCGGCCAGCACCACGTCCAGGTCGAAGCTGCCGACGATGCGGCCGATCAGCAGCACGCCACCGAGCAGGGCCAGGCCGCCGCCGCCGGTGATCACCAGCGCCATGCGTGCGCCTTCGCGGGCATCCTGGCGGTGTGACCAGAAGCCGATCAGCAGGAACGAGCTGATGCTGGTCATTTCCCAGAAGATCATCAGCAACAGCAGGTTGCCCGACAGCACCATGCCCAGCATGGCGCCCATGAACAGCAGCAGATAGCAGTAGAACCGGTGCGCGTTGTCCTGCTGGCTCAGGTAGTAGCGCGCATACAACACCACCAGCGCGCCGATGCCGAGCACCAGCCCGGCGAACATCCAGGCCAGCCCGTCCAGGCGCAGGGTGAAGTCCAGCCCGATCTGCGGCAGCCAGGGCACCAGGGTGCGGACCACCTGGTCATCGAGTACGGACGGGGTCAGCCAGCCGAGGATGGCCAGCCCACCCAACGGCGCCAGCGCCGCCAGCCAGGCAGCAGTCGAGCGCGAACTACGGGGGAAGGCCGCAACAGCCGCTGCCATCAGGAACGGCAGGGCCAGCAGCAGGGGCAGGCTGGGGAGCATGCAGGGAATCCATGATTCACGAGCAGGTCAGGGAGGATAACAGGCTGCGAAATGTCGCCGAAACCCATCGAACAGCGATCAATTGCATGTAACGTTCGCTGATTCATTTTTTCTGCGGCGCAACATCACGTTCCCGCATCACTTCCCTGGTTGCCCTCAGGGGACACCCTACGCCCACGCAGGGAGACCGCAGGCCCTGTCGCACAGGGGCTGCCGTAGACGGGCGGGCGATGGGGAGCGGATCACCGGCGCAGGCTCGCAGGGGTGCCGTGGACTACGGGTGACGGAATCCGCCCGTTCAGGAAACGACGGTCGCTGTCGGCCACCACCAGGTCAGTAGCGCCAGTCGAGCTTGCGGTAGACCTTGGCCATCACCCAGGCCGGGCCGATCAGCAGGTAGGTCAGGTCGGTCAGGAAGCTGGGCTTGCGGCCCTCGAACGTGTGGCCGATGAACTGCGCGATCCAGGCCACCACGAACACGCCCACCGCCAGCCAGCGCAGGGCCTGCAGGCCGATCTCGGCCTCCAGCAGCCGGCACAGGCAGCCGAACACGAAGAACTGGATGAGCATGCCGATGCCCAGCGGGCGCGACAGCTTGTTGTAGAAGCACCAGGCGCTGAACATCGCGAACGCCGACCAGATGCCGTACTGGAACCAGGTGATCAGCGGCGGCAGGCACCACAGCAGGGCCACCACCGACCACAGGATCGCCGGTACCGCCACCACGTGGATGCGCTGGTTGATCACATTGCGGTGGTCGTCGGAGTAGCTGGCGAAATAGCGGTCGATCGGCCGCGCAAGCTCGGTGGAGGTCTGCATGCGGCCAGCATACTCCCGCCGGGGCCCGTCAGTAGAGCCAGGCCATGCCTGGCTGCAGGTTCACGGGGTTGCCGGCCAGCGGCCGGCACTACCGCATTCAGGACGCCCCCCCGCCTTTCCGGCCGGGGGCGCAGGGGATCAGTCGACGCTGATCCCGGCCAGGCGCTGCAGCGCCTCGGCGTACTTGGCGCGGGTGCGCTCGATGATCTCGGCCGGGATGCCCGGGCCCGGGGCGGTCTTGCCCCAGTCCAGCGTCTCCAGGTAATCGCGCACGAACTGCTTGTCGTAGCTCGGCGGGCTAGTGCCCACTTCGTACTCGTCGGCCGGCCAGTAACGCGAGGAGTCCGGCGTCAGCATCTCGTCCATGATGTACAGGCGGCCATCGGCATCGGTACCGAATTCGAATTTGGTATCGGCCAGGATGATGCCGCGCTCGCGGGCGTAATCGGCCGCGAACTTGTAGATGCGCAGGGTGGCATCGCGCACGCGCTCGGCCAACTCGGCGCCGACCTGCTTCACCATCGCATCGAAGTCGATGTTCTCGTCGTGGTCGCCGACAGCGGCCTTGGTCGAGGGGGTGAAGATCGGCTCGGGCAGCTGCTCGGCCTGGCGCAGGCCGTCGGGCAGGTCGATGCCACTGACCTTGCCGGTGCGCTGGTAGTCCTTCCAGCCGCTTCCGATCAGGTAGCCGCGGGCGATCGCTTCCACCGGCACTGGCTTCAGCTTGCGGGTGACCACCGCGCGCTTGGCGTACAGGGCCGGGTCCACGCCTTCGGGCAGCACGCTGGCCACGTCGATGCCGGTCAGGTGGTTGGGCATCAGGTGCGCGGTCTTGGCGAACCAGAAATTGGAGACCTGGCAGAGCATCTCGCCCTTGCCCGGGATCGGGTCGGGCAGGACCACGTCGAACGCCGACAGGCGATCGGTGGCCACCATCAGCAGGTACTCGCCCGGCGGGGTTCCGGCGGGCAGCCGCTCGCGCGGGATATCGAACACATCACGCACCTTGCCGCGATGGCGCAAGGGCAGGCCGGGGAGATCGGATTGCAACAGCGTGGTTGGCACGGGCACTCCTGGGGCGTTGTCGATACGGCTGCTGCCCAACGGACCCGGCGGGCCCGCTGACCAGCGGGCGGCCTAGTGTAAAGCGGTCCGGGCCCGCTGTGACGTAAAATGAGCGTCCATTTCGTCGGTCGACCCCGGAGCGCCATGCGCTGGTACGGAAAACTGCTCGGATTCATCGCCGGCGCCCTGCTGTTCCGGCCCAATCCGCTGTTCGGCGCGGTGGTCGGCCTGTTGATCGGCCACGCCTTCGATTCGGACTGGTTCCGCCTGAACAAGGAGAACCCGTACCGGGAGCTGGGGCTGACCTCCGAGGCCACCGATGCCGAGGTCGAGCGCGCCTATCGCAAGTTGATCTCGCAGTACCACCCCGACAAGCTTGGCGGCGCCGCCCCCGAGCTGCAGCAGCAGGCCGAGCAGAAGTCGCGGCGGATCAATGCCGCCTACGACCGCATCAAGACCCTGCGCAAGCGCTGACCCCCTTTCCCCTCGTAGCAAGGCCCGGCCATGTCCCACTGCCTCATCGCCCCCTCCATCCTGTCCGCCAACTTCGCCCGCCTCGGCGAGGAAGTCGACAACGTCCTCGCCGCCGGCGCGGACTGGGTCCACTTCGACGTGATGGACAACCACTACGTGCCGAACCTGACCATCGGCCCGATGGTGTGCCAGGCGCTGCGCAAGCACGGCGTAACCGCACCGATCGACGTGCACCTGATGGTCGAGCCGGTGGACCGCATCATCCCGGACTTCGCCGAAGCCGGTGCCACCTACATCAGCTTCCACCCGGAGGCCAGCCGCCACGTGCACCGCACCATCCAGCTGATCCGCTCGCTGGGCTGCAAGCCGGGCATCGTGCTCAATCCGGCCACCCCGGTGGACATTCTCGACTGGGTGCTGGATGACCTGGACCTGGTGCTGCTGATGTCGGTCAACCCGGGCTTCGGTGGCCAGGCCTTCATTCCCTCGGCGCTGGACAAGCTGAAAGTGGTGCGCAAGATGATCGATGCCAGCGGCAAGGACATCCGCCTCGAGATCGACGGCGGCGTGAAGGCCGACAACATCGGCGAGATCGCGGCCGCCGGCGCCGACACCTTCGTCGCTGGCTCGGCCATCTTCAATGCCAAGACCAGCTACCAGGACGTGATCGCGCAGATGCGCGCCAACGTTGCTGCAACCCGCTGACAAAAACGGGAGGAAGGGGATTAAGCTCGCCGGATCCCCTCCTTCCCCGTTTGCGCACATGTCACTGCTGAACATCCGCCCGGCCACTGTGGCCGATGCTGGCCTGATCCTGCATTTCATCCGCGAACTGGCCATCTACGAGAAGGCCGAGCAGTCGGTGCAGACCGACGAGATCGGCATCGCCGAAAGCCTGTTCGGCACCGATGCCACGGCGCGCGCGCTGATCTGCGAAGCCGACGGTGAAGCGATCGGCTATGCGGTGTACTTCTACAACTACTCCACCTGGCTGGGCCGCAAGGGCATCTACCTGGAAGACCTGTACGTCAGCCAGGAAAAGCGCGGCGCCGGTGCCGGCAAGGCGCTGTTGAAGTACATCGCGCGCCAGGCCGTGGCCGAAGGCTGCGGCCGCTTCGAATGGTCGGTGCTGGACTGGAACACCCCGGCCATCGAGTTCTACACCGCTGCTGGCGCCACGCCCCAGGATGAGTGGACCGTGTACCGGTTGCAGGGGCAGGCGCTGCACGATTTCGCCAACGGTTGAGGCGCATGGTGGGTGCGAACCCAACCGGGTGGGTGCGGACCTTGGTTCGCACTCCCAGCGCACCAAAAAAAAGCCACGCCAATCACTGGCGTGGCCTCGCTGCATGCGTGGGAGGCTGATCCTGCCTCCATCCGTCGTCCCTGCTATGGCCTTCCATTCTCCGGTAGCTGAATGACACCTGCGTGACATTCACTGCGGACAGACAGCGCATTGCTAGCCTGTCCGCCCCCGACCTGGAAGCACCGCATGACCACCCCGCGCTGGCGCCTGATCCTCAACGGAAAATCCGCAGGCAATGACGAGCTGCGCGACGCCGTCGGCCACTGGCGCGGGCAGGGCGTGCAGCTGGACGTGCGGGTGACCTGGGAGGACGGTGACGCGGAGCGCTACGTGGCCGAGGCCATCGATCATGGCGTGGACGTGATCGTCGCTGCCGGTGGTGATGGCACGCTCAGTGCCGTGGCGGAGACGCTGGCGCACCGCGAGGAAGCAGCCGATGCGCTGCCATCGCTGGCACTGGTCCCGATGGGGACCGCCAACGATTTCGCCACCTCGGCTGGCATCCCGACCGCGCCGCAGGAGGCCTTTGCATTGATCGCGCAGGCCCTGCCGCATGCCATCGATCTGCTGCGCGTGGACGCCGATGGCGTGCAATGGTGGTGCGCCAATCTCGCCAGCGGTGGCTTCGGCACGCAGGTGACGGTGGAGACCGATGCCGGCTTGAAGAAGATGCTGGGTGGGCTGGCCTACGTCATCACCGGTATCGCCAAGCTCGGGAGGATCGAGCCGATCAGCGCGCGCCTGTCGGGCCCGGACTTCGCGTGGGAGGGTGACTTCATCGCGCTCGGCATCGGCAACGGCCGCCAGGCCGGCGGTGGCCAGCAGTTGTGTCCGCAGGCACTGATCGACGATGGCCTGCTGGACGTGACGGTGCTTCCGGAGCTGGAAGGTGAAGTCACCGCCACGCTCGGCCAGATGCTGAAGTCCGGCACCCAGGCTGCACTCGAACAGCTGGCCACGCGCGCGCGGCTGCCGTGGCTGCAGGTGGAATCCGAGCGCCCGTTGACGCTCAACCTGGATGGCGAGCCGGTGCAGGCCCGCCACTTCCGCATCGAGTGCGTGCCGGGCAGGGTGAGGATGCACCTGCCGGCCGGCTGCCCGTTGCTGGCCGGTGCATCCGCCGCGAGCGCCAAGGCGTAGCGGCGCTGTCCGTAGTCGTCCCGGGCGTCGCGTGGTTCAGTTTCACAGGGTTCCCCTCCCGTCCAAGCTGCGATACAGTCAAGGGGTGTCCAGCCTGACGACCCCGCATACCCTTTCTTCCGCACGCCGTTGGTGGCGATGGTGGCCCGTTGCCGTCGTCCGCCCCCATAACGCTGTGTCCCGGAAGGAAAGTCGTCTTGAACTCGCACGCTCAGTTTCAGCTGCAGGCCGCTGAAGGCCACACCCATATTCCCGTCGTCCGTGAAGTGCTGTCCGACCTGGACACGCCGCTTTCGGTCTACCTGAAGCTCGCCGACGGCCCCAATACCTACCTGTTTGAATCCGTCGAAGGCGGCGAGCGCTTTGGTCGTTACTCGATCATCGGCCTGCCGGCGCGCCGCGTGTACGCCTTCCACGGCCACACCCTGACCGTGCGCGAGGATGGGCAGGTGGTGGACACCCGCGAGGTGGCCGACCCCTTCGCCGAGGTCGAGGCGCTGCGCAGCGCCCACTCCGTGCCCAAGCTGGAAGGCCTGCCGGGCTTCACCGGCGGCCTGGTCGGCTGGTTCGGTTTCGAGTGCATCGGCTACATCGAGCCGCGCCTGGCCCCGCCGGCCGGCCGCGATGAGCTGGGTACGCCGGACATCCTGTTGCTGGACTCCAACGAGCTGGCGGTGTTCGACAACCTCAAGGGCCGCCTGTACCTGATCGTGCACGCCGACCCGCGCGTCGAGGGTGCGTTCGAGCAGGCGCAGGCGCGCCTGGATGCGTTGACCGCCAAGCTGCGTGCACCGGGTGCCGGTTATCCCGCCCCGCTCAACAGCGACGTGCTGGACGAGTCCGATTTCGTTTCCGGTTTCACCCGCGAAGGCTTCGTCGATGCGGTCCAGCGCAGCAAGGAATACATCCGCGCCGGTGACATCTTCCAGGTGGTGCTGAGCCAGCGCCTGAGCGTGCCGTTCAAGGCGCGCCCGGTGGATGTGTACCGTGCGCTGCGTGCATTGAATCCGTCGCCGTACATGTATTTCCTTGATGTCGGCGACCTGCAGGTGGTCGGTTCGTCGCCGGAGATCCTGGTGCGCTTGCAGGACGGCGAAGT
Source organism: Stenotrophomonas maltophilia (assembly GCF_002799155.1). Classification (GTDB taxonomy): domain Bacteria; phylum Pseudomonadota; class Gammaproteobacteria; order Xanthomonadales; family Xanthomonadaceae; genus Stenotrophomonas; species Stenotrophomonas maltophilia_R. Next base: position 3,560,429 of record NZ_NERD01000002.1, on the reverse strand, counting down.
CACCGTGCGCCCGATCGCCGGTACCCGCCCGCGCGGTGCCACCGTCGAGCAGGACCTGGCGCTGGAAGCCGAACTGCTGGCCGATCCGAAGGAACGCGCCGAGCACCTGATGCTGATCGACCTCGGCCGCAACGACGCCGGCCGCGTATCGAAGGCCGGCACCGTGGAAGTGGGCGAGCAGTTCGTGATCGAACGCTACAGCCACGTCATGCACATCGTCAGCGAAGTGACCGGGCAGCTGCAGCCGGGCCTGAGCTATGCCGACGTGCTGCGTGCCACCTTCCCGGCGGGTACGGTCAGCGGTGCGCCGAAGATCCGCGCGCTGGAAGTGATCCGCGAGCTGGAACCGATCAAGCGCAATGTCTACGCCGGCAGCATCGGCTACATCGGCTGGCATGGCGATGCCGATACCGCGATCGCGATCCGCACTGCGGTGATCAAGGATGGCCGCCTGTATGTGCAGGCCGGCGCCGGCATCGTTTACGACTCGGACCCGGACAAGGAATGGGACGAGACGATGAACAAGGGCCGCGCGCTGTTCCGTGCCGTCGCCCAGGCCGCCAAGGGCCTGTGATTCTCCCCGTGCCGTGGCCTGCGCCGCGGCACCTTCCGCTGTTCCCGTTCAAGACAAGGAGTACCGCATGAAGCTGCTGAGCGCATTGCTGTGGTCGTCACTGCTGGCCACGATGGCCCCGTCTGCGTGGGCGCAGGCCAATACCATTCCCTCGCAGCCGCACCTGCTGGTGAAGGGCGAGGCGCGCCGCGTGGTGATGCCGGACCGGTTCGGCCTGCAGTTGAACATCGAGGAAACCGACATGGATGCGGATGCGGCGCGCCGCCGCGTGCAGGACAACGTTGCCCGCGTGCTGGCGCTGTTCAAGCAGTACAAGGCGGTGGAAGGCAGCGTACGTGCGGACAACCTGCGGATCGGCCCGGCAACCCGCTATGAGCAGAACCGGCAGGTCTTCATGGGTACCCAGGTGTCGCGCCAGTTGCGCGCCAGCTTCGCCAGCGTGAAGCAGATGCAGGACGTGCTGGGTGCGCTGAAAGCCAATGAGAACGTGCAGGTCAGCAGCGTCGCCCCGACCTACTCGGGCGAAGTGGCGCTGCGACGCGAACTCAAGGGCGAGGCGGCGGCCAAGACCCGGGAGTCCGCGCAGGGGCTGGCCAAGGCCTATGGAACAAAGGTGCGCGGCCTGTACAGCATCTCCGATGTGGCGCCGAACTTCGCCTATGGCATCCAGGCCGGGCAATGGCCGCAGCTGGGCGAGGATGGTGAGTATCTGGACAGGATCTCGGTGACCGGCAGCTACGCACCGGCCTCGGCGCCGGCGCCCGCTGAACGCGAATCCATCGAAGCCGGCCCCATCACCTACACCGAAAACGTGTACGCCATTTTCCTGATAAGCGACGGAACCTGACCATGTTGTGGATGATCGACAACTACGACAGCTTCACCTACAACCTCGTGCAGTACCTGCAGACGCTGGGCGCCGAGGTGAAGGTGGTGCGCAACGATGCGATGAGCGTGGACGAGATCGCCGCGCAGAAACCCGAGCGCATCGTCATCTCGCCCGGCCCGTGCACGCCCAACGAAGCAGGCGTGTCGCTGGAACTCATCCAGCGCCTTGGCCCGACCACGCCGATCCTCGGCGTGTGCCTGGGCCACCAGGGCATCGGCCAGGTCTACGGCGGCACGGTCATCCGTGCCGGCAACATCATGCACGGCAAGACGTCGCCGATCCGCCATGAAGGCAAGGGCGTGTTCGCAGGCCTGCCGGACCGCTACCAGGCCACCCGCTACCACTCGCTGGTGGTGGACAAGAACCGCCTGCCGGACTGCCTGGAAGTGACCGCCTGGACCGAGAACGACGACGGCTCGATCGAAGAGATCATGGGCCTGCGGCACCGCCAGTTCCCGGTGGAAGGCGTGCAGTTCCACCCCGAATCCATCCTCACCGAACACGGCCACGCCCTGCTGCGCAATTTCCTGCAGCGCCCGGCGGCCTGATCCAAGGAGCATTTCCATGAGCTTCTCCCCCCAGGAAGCCCTGCAGCGCACCATCGAGCACCGCGAAATCTTCTTCGACGAAATGGTCGACCTGATGCGGCAGATCATGCGCGGCGACGTCTCGCCGATGATGACCGCCGCCATCCTCACCGGCCTGCGCGTGAAGAAGGAAACCATCGACGAGATCGCGGCAGCGGCCACGGTCATGCGCGAATTCGCGCTGGCGGTGCCGGTGGCCGACAGCACCCACCTGGTCGACATCGTCGGCACCGGTGGCGATGGTTCGCACACCTTCAACATCTCCACCTGCGCGATGTTCGTCGCCGCTGCGGCCGGTGCGCGCGTGGCCAAGCATGGCAACCGCAGCGTGTCGTCCAAGTCCGGCAGCGCCGATGCGGTGGAAGCACTGGGCGCGGCCATCGAGCTGCAGCCGGCCCAGGTGGCCGCTGCGATCGACCGGACCGGCATCGGCTTCATGTTCGCGCCGATCCATCATCCGTCGATGAAGGTCGTCGCGCCGGTACGCCGCGAGATGGGCGTGCGCACCATCTTCAACATCCTCGGCCCGCTGACCAACCCGGCCAGCGCGCCGTCGGTGCTGATGGGCGTGTTCCATCCCGATCTGGTGGGTATCCAGGCGCGCGTGCTGCGCGAGCTGGGCACCGAACGCGCCATGGTGGTCTGGGGCCGCGACAACATGGACGAGATCTCGCTGGGTGCCGGTACCCTGGTGGGCGAGCTGCGCGACGGCACGGTGCGCGAGTACGAAATCCACCCGGAGGACTTCGGCATCGCCATGTCGGCCAGCCGCAACCTGCGCGTGGACAGCCCGGAGCAGTCCATCGCGATGCTGCGCGCGGTGCTGGACAACGAGCCCGGCCCGGCGCTGGACATCGTGGCGCTCAATGCCGGCGCCGCCCTGTACGTGGCCGGCGTGGCCAGCGACATCGGCGACGGCCTGGCCCGCGCCCGTGCCGCCATCGCCAACGGCAGCGCCCGCCAGCGCCTGCAGCAGTATGTGGACACCACCCGCGCGCTGGTTGCCTGAGCGCGCGGTTCAGCCTGACCCCGTCGATGGCCGATAATGGCCGTCCTCACCGCCCCCGCACCGAACCGAAGACGATGAGCGACATCCTGCAGACGATCCTGGCCCGCAAGGCCGAAGAAGTAGCCCAGCGCCGCGCCCAGCGCCCGCTCGAGGAGCTGCAGGCCGCCGTGGCCAGCGCCCCGCCGGTACGTGGCTTCGTGCGCGCGTTGCAGGCGGCGGTGGCCAGCGGCGACCCGGCGGTGATTGCCGAGGTGAAGAAGGCCAGCCCGTCCAAGGGCGTCATCCGCCCGGATTTCCGCCCGGCCGATATCGCTGTCAGCTACGAATTCGGTGGTGCCAGCTGCCTGTCGGTGCTGACCGACGTGGATTTCTTCCAAGGCGCCGACGCCTACCTGCAGCAGGCCCGTGAAGCCTGCACGCTGCCGGTGCTGCGCAAGGACTTCGTGATCGACGCCTACCAGGTGTACGAAGCGCGTGTGCTGGGCGCCGACTGCATCCTGCTGATCGTCGCCGCGCTGGACGACACCCAGCTGGCCACGCTGTCCGAACTGGCGTTGTCGCTGGGCATGGACGTGCTGGTGGAGGTGCACGACATCGATGAGCTGGAGCGCGCGCTGCAGGTGCCGGCGCCGATGATCGGCATCAACAACCGCAACCTGCGCACCTTCGAGGTGTCGCTGCAGACCACGCTGGACATGCAGAATGCGGTGCCGCGTGACCGCCTGCTGGTCACCGAGAGCGGCATCCTCGGCCCTCAGGACGTGGCGCTGATGCGTGATGCCGGCATCCATGCCTTCCTGGTCGGCGAGGCCTTCATGCGTGTGGAAGAGCCGGGCGAGGGCCTGCGTCAGCTATTCTTCGCGGCATGACAACGCACTATCCAACGCCGCGCGAGGATGCGCCGCTGGTGGTCTTCGACTTCGACCACACCCTCTACGATGGCGATTCGGGTACCCACCTGTTCGCCTCGCTGATCAAGCGCAACCCGCTGCGCATGCTGGCGGCGCTGCTGGTCACGCCGATCGCCGGACCGATGGTGGCGATGCTGCCGACCCGTCGCGCGGGCATCTCGGTCTACGTGTGGATCGGCAGCTTCGGCCTGCACCGTGCGCGTGACTTCAACAAGGTCATCGACGCCTACGTGCTGCGCCATCAGGCACAGATGCGCGCCAAGCTGCTGCCGCAGGCGCTGGAGGTGTTCGCCGCGCATCGCGCCAAGGGGGACCGCGTGGTGGTGGCCACCGGTGCGCCGCCGGAGCTGGCGCGCGCGATCCTGGCTTTCGTTGCCCACCAGGACGTGCCGGTGATCGGCACCGAGGTCGGCCCGCGGCTGGGCGGCGTCGGCCCGACCCGCCACTGCCACAATGAAGAGAAGATGCGCATGCTGCGCGAGCGAGGCTATGGCGACATCGACATCGCGTACTCCGACAGCACCGCCGACCTGCCGCTGCTGCTGGCCGCCAAGGCGCCGGTGGTGGTGAACCCGAAGCCGGGGCGGGTGGACTTCTTCCGCCGCGTGCTGCCGGCCGGCACCCGCATCCTCAACTGGGGTTGCGTGGACCGCGGTGGCGACAAGGCGTGACCCGGGGTCAGATCCCGTAGGGGCTCTGACCCCATCGCACCATGAACGATCCGCCGGGCATGGCCGGGCGCTACCCCCGCCGAATCGGTAGCGCCGGGCCATGCCCGGCAAGCGCTCAGCGCCCCAGATGCCCGTATATCGCGTGCCCGATCTGGAACAGGCTGATGCCCAGCACCAGCACGCCCACGGCCACAAGCACCCAGCGTTCCTTCACCTGCTTGACCAGGATCGCCGCCACCGGCGCGGCCATCATGCCGCCGATCAGCAGGCCGGCCACGATCTGCAGGTGATGCAGCCCCATCGACAGCAGGAACGTTGCTGACACCGTCAACGTGACCACGAACTCGGCTGCGTTGACCGTACCGATGGTGGTGCGCGCCTGGCCGCCGCGGGCGAGCAGGGTGGACGTGGCGATGGGTCCCCAGCCGCCGCCACCACTGGCATCAAGCAGGCCTGCGAAGAAGCCCAGTACCGGCACCCGCCGGATCTCGCCCTTGGGCATCCAGCGACCGCCGGCGCGGGCCAGGATGATGATCGCCAGCACCAGCAGGTACAGGTAGATCAGTGGCCGGATGATCTCGCCCGGGAGCTGCGTGAGCACGTACGCACCCAGGGCACCCCCTACCGCACCCGGCAGGGCCAAGCGCAGGAACAGGCGCTTATCGACATTTCCGGCGGCAAGGTGCGACACACCCGAGGCACCGGTCGTGAACACTTCAGCCGTGTGGATGGCGGCGCTGGCCTGTGCGGGCGGAATGCCCATGGCCAGCATCACCGACGACGACACCAGGCCGAACGCCATGCCCAGCGCGCCGTCGACCAGCTGGGCGCCGAGGCCGATGAGGATGAACCACCAGAATTCGCTGCTCAGTTCCATGCACCGAGCCTAGCGCGCGAAGGAGTGCGGACCAAGGTCCGCACCCACCGGGTGCTCAACGGTCAACGGGTGCCGTACAGCACCACGGTCTTGCCGCGGGCATGCAGCAGGCCGTCGGTCTGCAGCTTCTTCAGCACGCGGCCGGCCATTTCGCGCGAGCAACCGACCAGGCGTGCCAGCTCCTGGCGCGAGACGCGCAGCTGGCTGCCCTGCGGGTGGCTCATCGCCTCCGGTTCCTGCGCCAGGTCGTGCAGGGTGCGCACGATCCGATCGGTGACGTCCAGGAACGCCAGGCGGCTGGCCTTGCGGCTGGTGTCGAGCAGGCGCTTGGAGATCTGCTGGCCCAGCGCGTACAGCAGGCGCGGGGCATCGGCCGACAGCGGGCCGAGGAACAGCTGGTGCAGGCGCTCGTAGCTGATTTCGGCCAGCTCGCAGGCGGTGCGGGTCCTCAGGATCACCTCGCGGCGGTCCGATTCGACGAACAGGCCCATCTCGCCGACGAACTCGCCGGCACCGAAGTAGCCCAGCACAAGCTCGCGATCGTCATCTTCCTCGGCCATGATCGAAACCGAGCCGCTGATGACGTAATACAGGGTTCCCGCCGGGTCACCGGGTCGGAAGACGTCGGTACGGGTGGGGTATCGCCGCCTGTGGCTGTGCGCCAGGAAACGATCGATTGTGGCGATATCCAGGGCCAGTGGACTGCTAGCTAGGCGCACGGTTGACACGATAGGAGCGCTCCCTCTGCGCATGAACGGATTCACGGGGTCGATAGCGGAGCTTAACCAGCGCAATTGTTAAGGGCAAACAGTGTGCCAGATGTGAGCGGTCTTCACGTTCCCCCCGGGGACAGTTTGCCCCATAATTCCCCCTTTCCCTTCTTACACAGGAATCGACCGCCGTGGTCAAGCCGTTGCCTCGCCTGAGGCTGCAGGGTTTCAACAACCTCACCAAGGCGCTGAGCTTCAACATCTATGACGTGTGTTACGCGCGCACCGAAGAGGAGCGTCAGCGTTACATTGAATACATCGATGAAGAGTACAACGCCGACAGGCTGACTCAAATCTTGACCGATGTCGCCGAGATCATCGGCGCCAACATCCTGAACGTGGCCCGCCAGGACTACGACCCGCAGGGTGCCTCGGTGACCATCCTGATCTCCGAAGAGCCGGTGATCGACAAGAAGCAGGCCGGCAAGGAGCTGATTCCCGATGCCGTGGTCGCGCACATGGACAAGTCGCACATCACCGTGCACACCTATCCGGAAACGCACCCGCAGGAAGGCATCGCCACCTTCCGCGCCGACATCGACGTGGCCACCTGCGGCGTCATTTCGCCATTGAAGGCGTTGAACTACCTGATCGAAAGCCTCGAGTCGGACATCGTGATCATGGACTACCGCGTCCGTGGCTTCACCCGCGATGTGAAGGGCAAGAAGCACTACATCGATCACAAGATCAACTCGATCCAGAACTTCCTGGCCAAGAACATCAAGTCGCGTTACGAGATGTTCGACGTCAACGTCTACCAGGAAAACATCTTCCATACGAAGATGCACCTGAAGGACTTCGACCTGGACCAGTACCTGTTCGAGGAGAAGGCCAAGAACCTGTCGTTCAAGGAACGCATGAAGATCGAAGCGCTGCTCAAGCGCGAGATCGAAGAGCTGTTCCACGGCCGGAACCTGTCCGAGTAAGCCCCATGCGCGATGCCCGCAGGCATCGCCACCCAGGCGGGACGACCCGCCCCGTGGAACTGGTGTCGCTCAAGCGATATGGTTCCACGGTGATGTACCGACCCACGGCCCGGTGTGAAAACACCGGGCCGTTTCGTTTTTTTCAAGAAAGGTAAGGAGCCCCCACCCATGCCCTGGATCTACCTGCTGCTGGCCGGCCTGTTCGAAATCGGTTTCGCCCTCGGAATGAAGTACTCCGAAGGCTTCAGCAGACCCCTCCCCACCGCTGCCACGGTCGTGTCCGCGCTGATCAGCCTGTACCTGATGAGCCAGGCGATGAAGAGCATCCCGGTTGGCACGGCCTACGCGATCTGGACCGGTATCGGCGCCATGGGCGTGGCGGTGCTGGGCATCTACCTGTTCAACGACAGCGCATCGCCGGCCCGCCTGGCCTGCGTGGGCCTGATCGTGGCCGGCGTGATCGGCCTGAAGCTGGTCTCGCCGAACTAAGGCGGGCCGACGGCCCGACCAACGGTCGGGCCCCACCACCGGGCCCCACCGCACCTCCTGGTAGGCCCCCGCCGTTGGTGGGGGCGCCCCGTTCAAATGCGGTACGCGATGGTCTTCATCACCTTGGAGGCCAGCGCCATCGCGCCCGGAATCGGGAACGGCAGGCGGCGTGCGCCGGCCTGCTCGGCGTGCTCCGCATGGCGGGCCTCGTCTTCCTTCATCACCTGGATGACCGCGCGGCTGCGCAGGTCGCCGGCCGGCAGGTCGACCAGGTGCTCGTCCAGGTGGGCTTCCACCTGGCGCTCGGTTTCGACCACGAAGCCCAGGTTCCAGCCATCGCCGCGCAACCCGGCCAGGGTGCCGATGGTGTAGCTGCCGGCGTACCACAGCGGGTTGAACAGGCTGGGGCGGCTGTCCAGTTCGCCCAGGCGGGTGGCGCACCAGGCCAGGTGGTCAGTTTCTTCCTGGGCCGCTTCCAGCAGGTGTTCACGCGTGGCCGGGTCGCGGGCCACGGCGGCCTGGCCGAAGTACAGGCCCTGTGCGCAGACCTCGCCGACGTGGTTGATCCGCATCAGCCCCGCCGCGTGGCGGCGCTCGGCATTGTCCATGCCCGGCTCGTCGGTCTCCGCAGCCGGGTAGGGGCGGGCCGCCGGTGGATTGCCGAACACCGTGTCCAGGGCGCGCTGCGCCTCGGTCAGCAGGTGGTCCAGCGGGGTGGTCTGGCGGAGCACGGTCATGGCGTTAAGCGGTGAGGCGGAAGACCCGCCGATTCTCGCCCGCCCCCGCCCCCCTGCCAACCGGGGCAGGGCCAGCTTGCACCGGGGGCTTGACCTGCGTACAATCCCGCCTCTTACGCTTCACCTTTCACAACGCGTGGCAGAGTTCCGGCGAGTCGTTCGCCGCAATGAGCCCGACCTAACCTAGAGTTCTTCATGAGCACTTTCACTGCCAAGAACGAGACCGTCCAGCGCGACTGGTACCTCGTCGACGCCGAGGGCAAGACCCTGGGCCGTCTCGCCACCGAGCTGGCCCGCCGTCTGCGCGGCAAGCACAAGCCGGTCTACACCCCCCACGTTGATACCGGCGACTACCTGGTCGTCATCAATGCAGAAAAGATTGCCGTCACCGGCAAGAAGCTGCAGGACAAGATGTATCACCGTTTCACCGGCTACATCGGCAACCTGAAGACCGAGTCCCTGGCCCAGGCGCTGGAGCGCCACCCGGAGCGCGTGATCGAGATCGCCGTCAAGGGCATGCTGCCGAAGGGCCCGCTGGGTCGCCAGATGTACCGCAAGCTCAAGGTCTACGCCGGCACTGAGCATCCGCACGCCGCACAGCAGCCGCAGGTTCTGGATATCTAATCATGGCTATCACTCAAAACTACGGCACTGGCCGCCGCAAGTCCTCCACCGCTCGCGTGTTCCTGCGCAAGGGTTCGGGCAACATCACCGTCAATGGTCGTCCGCTGGACGAGTTCTTCGGTCGTGAGACCGCGCGCATGATCGTGCGCCAGCCGCTCGAGCTGACCAAGAACACCGAAAGCTTCGACATCCTGGTCACCGCCGCTGGCGGCGGCACCACCGGCCAGGCCGGTGCGATCCGTCTGGGCATCGCCCGTGCTCTGGTCGAGTACGACGAAACCCTGAAGTCCGAGCTGCGCAAGGCTGGCTTCATGACCCGTGACGCCCGTGAAGTCGAGCGTAAGAAGGTCGGTCTGCACAAGGCCCGCCGCGCCACCCAGTTCTCCAAGCGCTGATTCACCGCGCCTGGCTGGGCTCCTCCGGGAGCCCGCTGGTTGGAAAAGCAAAAGCCCGGCTTCGGCCGGGCTTTTGTCGTTCTGGGGTTGCGCATTTCGAGGTTGCCGGCCAGTGGCTGGCGATGGGGTGGGGTCAGAGCCTTTTCCTTTGGAAAAGGATCCGACCTTGGGCGCCTCTCTGGAGAAGAGCCTCCTTGATGTTCAAGGGGGCGCGCCGACAGGCGCGGGGACAAGGTGGAATGCGACCAAATTAAAAGCAAAAGGCCAGATCTTTCGATCTGGCCTTTTGCTTTTAATTTGGCTGCCCCGGATGGATTCGAACCACCGAATGCCTGAGTCAGAGTCAGGTGCCTTACCGCTTGGCGACGGGGCAAAACGTGCAACTATTTTCTCACTTTTCACACTGGAAAACAACTTGATTTTCAGTGTGGTGGCTATGGGTGGACTCGAACCACCGACCCCAGCATTATGAGTGCTGTGCTCTAACCGGCTGAGCTACATAGCCTTGGTGAGCCCGCTATTCTGCGGATGTGTATCGCCCCTGTCAACACTTTTGTGCCGCGCTTGTGGGCCGACAGAGGGCATGGGATAGTCCCGACCAGTAGATTTTTTAGGAGTCCGCATCGTGATCGATCCGGACGGCTATCGACCGAACGTCGGCATCGTGTTGATGCGGCAGGACGGCCAGGTGTTCTGGGCACGACGTGTGCGCCGGGACGGTTGGCAGTTCCCGCAGGGCGGGATGAACACCGACGAGACGCCTGTCGAGGCCATGTATCGTGAACTGCAGGAAGAGACCGGCCTGCTGCCTGAGCATGTGGAAGTGCTCGGGGCGACGCCCGGCTGGCTGCGCTACAAGTTGCCGGCGCGCGCCATCCGCCGCAGCGAGCGACAGGTCTGCATCGGCCAGAAGCAGGTCTGGTTCCTGCTGCGCCTGACCGGCGACGAATCCCACGTGAAGCTGGACCACACCGACTCGCCCGAGTTCGACCACTGGCGCTGGGTGGACTTCTGGTACCCGGTGGAGCACGTGGTGATGTTCAAGCGTGGCGTCTATGCGCGCGCTCTGCGACATCTGGCGCCGCTGGCGCGAGGGGTGGCCGGGCAGGGCGTTACCGCCATGCCCAAGAGCGCCGCCGAGGCCTGGATGCCAGGGCACACGGCCGGGCACGACCGCCCGCGCAAGCGCCCGCGGACCCGCGGCTACTGGCCGAAGAAGGCCACGGGTGATGGCCCGGCCAGCTGAACGGCTGAACGGTATCGAGAATGGTTCAGGTCTCTGATTGACAACCATTCTCGTTTCCATTGGAATAGCCAGCAGGCCGCTTCTGGCCTGCCAGCCCGGTTCCCGCCTGTGTACGTCTGCATCTGCAACGGAGTCACCGACCACCAGATCCGCGAAGCCGCCAGCCATGGCGTCAGCACGGTGGCCGAACTGACCATGCGTACCGGTTGTGGCGCCACCTGCGGTTCCTGCCTGGACATGGCCGGCGAATTGCTGGCCAAGGCACGTGCGACCCACGATCTGCCGCTGCCGGTACTGGGCCTGGCCCAGGTCGCCTGATCGTCTCTTCGCGGCGCGTTGACGCCGCGCTTTCGCACCCTTAACGCGTGGCCACACAGGCCAATGCACACGATTCGCGTTCCTTCACGGCTGCACGCAAGGCGTTAAAGTGCCTGCGTTTTCAGCGTGCAGGAGCATCCCCATGAAGGGCGACACCAAGGTCATCGAATTCCTCAACAAGGTCCTCTACAACGAGCTGACCGCGATCAACCAGTACTTCCTGCACGCCAAGATGCTGAAGAACTGGGGCATCAAGGAGCTGGCCGAACACGAGTACAAGGAATCGATCGACGAGATGAAGCATGCCGACATGCTCGCCGACCGCATCCTTTTCCTTGAAGGCCTGCCGAACTTCCAGGCACTGGGCAAGCTGCGCATCGGAGAGAACCCGACCGAGATCCTTCAGTGCGACCTGTCGCTGGAACGCGATGGCGTGGTCACCCTGCGCGAGGCCGTGGCCTATTCCGATTCGGTCGGCGACTACGTCAGCCGCCAGCTGTTCGTGAAGATCCTCGACTCGGAAGAAGAGCACATCGACTGGCTTGAAACCCAGCTCGACCTGATCGAGCGCATCGGTGAGCCCAAGTACCTGCTGAGCAAGCTGGAAGAGTGAGTCAGCTGCCCTGGCCGGCGCGATGCTGTGCCAGGTAGCCCGTCAGCGCCACGCGCGCGCGGGCGAATTCGGCAACCAGCAGCGCCACCGCTACGGCGGGGCGCTGCAGGCTGCCATTGCGGGCTTCATGCTCGATCCGCTGCGCGACTGCCGACAGCGACAAGGCCCCCACGTTCGCACTCGATGATTTCAGGCTGTGCGCGACTGCCTGCAGGCGTGGTTCGTCGCCGTTCTGCGCCGCTTGCTGCAGCTGCTGCACCATCACCGGCGCATCTTCAAGAAAGACCGTAACGATCTGGTTGGCGGCGTCGCCGATTACTGCGTGCAGTTCGTCCAGCACATCACGGTCCAGCACCGGTTGCGGAGTGGCTTGGCTTTTTGTGTCTTGTAGAGCCGAGCCCTGCTCGGCTGGCGGCGCTCGATCTGCTGCGGGGGCGTAGCAGTCGAGCAAGCTTGACGCTACGGCATCGCTCGACCGTTGCCCCCAGCGCTTCAACAGCGCATGCAGCGTGGCGCGCGCGATCGGCTTGGACAGGTAATCGTCCATGCCCGCCTGCAGGCAGCGCTCGCGATCACCGGCCATGGCATTGGCGGTCATTGCGATGATCGGCAATCGCGAACGCCCCGTTTCCGCTTCTTCGGCGCGCCAGCGGCGCGTGGCGGCGTAGCCGTCCAGCACCGGCATCTGGCAATCCATCAGCACGATGTCCACGTCGCCTTCGCGGAGAACGGCCAGTGCCTGCTCGCCATCGGCGGCGTTGCGCACCTCGCACTCGAACACGCGCAGCAGTTGTTCGGCCACCATCCGGTTGACCGTATTGTCCTCCACCAGCAGCACACGCAGATGCAGTGGCGGCGGCGTCGGCGCGGGCATTCCGTCTTCGGCATTGGCCAGCAGTGCGGCAGGGCGGGCAGGCGTGGCAGGCGCAGCCAGCAGTCCATGCAGGGCTGCATCATCGAAATGCGGGAGCAGCTGGCGTTGGCGCGGGCGTTGTGCAGGCGTGTCTTCCTGCAGCCACAGCACCTGCAGTGCATCGTCTTCGCCGCGCTCGGCCAGTGCCTGCTGCAGCGTGGCCTCACCGTTGCGGCGGGCGCGGGCATCGACCAGCAGCCATGCCGGTGCCGGTTGTCCGGGCCGCGCGGGAGCGCGCAGGCGCTCGACCACGGCATCCAGCTGCGCCAGCACCTGCACCTGCAGCCCATGGTGGGCGGCGATGCGCTCGATGCGTGCCTGCAGCGTTGCATCGGCACTGAACAGCAGCAGCGGTGCCGGCGCGCGCACCATCGCCGGCAGGTCGCCAGGGACCTTCAGCAACGGTATCTCAAACCAGAATGTCGCGCCCTGGCCGGGCGTGGACCGCACGCCGATGTTTCCGTGCATCAGGTCGATGATGCGCTTGCAGATGGCCAGGCCCAGGCCGGTGCCGCCGTAGATTCGGGTGGTCGATGCGTCGGCCTGGCTGAAGGACTGGAACAGGCGTGCCTGCAGCGCGTCGTCGATGCCGATGCCGGTATCGATGATCTCGAAACGCAGCTGGTGCTGCGCGGCACCTTCGCCCAGGCGCAGCACGCGCAGCTGCACTTGGCCGCGGGCGGTGAACTTGATGGCATTGGCCAGCAGGTTGCTCAGCACCTGGCGCAGGCGTACCGGATCGCCGCGCACGGGCAGGCGTACCGATGGATCCAGTTGCAGGCCCAGGGCCAGGCCCTTGGCGTCGGCGGCCCGCTGCATCAGCTGCACCACGCCATCGAGCAGGTCGCGCAGGTTGAAGCTGGTGATCTCCAGTTCCAGTGCCTGCGCTTCCAGCCGGGAGTAGTCGAGGATGTCGTCGACGATGCGCAGCAGCTGCTGCGAGCTGGCCGAGGCGGTAGCCAGCATCTGCCGCTGGTCTTCGCCCAGCGGTCCGCGCGCGATCAGCTCCAGCATCGGCAGGATGCCGTTCAGCGGGGTGCGGATCTCGTGGCTCATCGTGGCCAGGAACTCGCCCTTGGCCAGCACGGCCGCCTCGGCGGCCTGCTTGGCCTGCAGCAGCTGTTGTTCCAGCTGACCCTGGCGTTCGGTGGTATGGCGAAGCTGGTCGCGTTCGGCGGCCAGCGCGCCGTGCGTGCGCTGCAGCTGCGCCAGCGCATGGTTGCGCGCGCGAAGCCGCAGGCCCAGCACCGTCAGCGCGATGGCGGCCGCGGCAAGGGCAACCAGCAGCAGGCCCCACAGCGGCACGTCAGAGCACCGCGTTGTGGAAGTCGAAGCTCAGGTCGCTGCCGGCCGACTGCACCATGTTGCCCTGGATGAAGTCGACGCCACCGACCCACATCGCTGCTGCAGCCTGCGGATCCTCGATCTGCTGGCCGATGATCTGCAGCCCGGCGGCATGGGCCTGTTCGATCGCCTTGCGCAGTTCCTCGCGGGTGGCTGGATTGGAATGGCTGCTGGAGAAGCGCGCAGCCATGCGTACGAACGACAGCGGCAGCTGGGTCAGCAGTGCGTCGGCCTCGCTGCCGGGTTCGAACTGGCTCAGGCAGAAGCGCACCCCGGCACTGGCCATGCGCTGGCAGAACTGCTGCAGCGGCACGGTGTGGATCAGTGCGTCGGGCAGGCGCACGTCGATCACCAGCGCACTGCCGGGCAGGTCACGTTGCTGCAGCGATTCCAGCAGCCAGTCGGCGAAGGCATCGCGCTGCAGGGTGCGCAGTGACTGCGAGACGAACAGGTTCAGCGGCTGCGTTGCGTGCCGGTACAGATCCAGCAGGCCCAGTGCGTGGTCCATCACCTGCTGGTCGAGGTCGGCAATGCGCCCGGCGGCTTCCGCAGCCGGGATCACCTGGCCGGCCGCCAGTACCGTGCCATCGGTCTGGCGCAGGCGCAGCAGCAGCTGGTATTGCGCGGTGTTGCCACCTGCCACGGCGACGATCGGCTGGTAGGCCAGTTCCAGCTGGCCTTCCAGCAGCGCCAGGTGTTCCTGTTCGGTGACCGCCTGGCGGTGCACATGGCCCGCCACGCCGGCGCTGAGCAGGCGTGCCTGCAGGGTGGTGCGCTCAACTGCTTCCAGCGCACTGTTGGCATCCTCGAAGCCCGGCGACAGCGGCGCGTAGCCGACCACGCCGCGCAGGTGCACGGATTCGTCGTCGCGGATCACGAACGCACGTGCCGACAGCTGCTCGCGCAGGCTCGCGGCGATGCCTTCGAGGGCGTCCTCGTCGGCGTTGCGGGCCAGCAGCAGGAAGCTGTTGTCGTTCAGGCGCGCCAGCAGGTGCGGATGGCCGGCCTCGGCCAGGCGCTGCCCGGCCTGTACCATCAGCCGCTCAAACGCGGCATAGCCATAGCGTTCGCGCAGGCCCAGCGCGCTGGCCACTTCGATGAAGAACACGCCGCCCTGGTCACGGTGGGCGAGTGCGGTATTGAGCTGCTGCAGCACGTGGTGGCGCGTCGGCAGGCCGGTTTCCGGATTGCTGGTGGCCGGTGCGCCGGTGGCACCGGGCAGGGTCGCGGCCTGGGCACGTGCGCGGCGGATGCGGTTGGCCACCGCTGCGATCAGGTGGCGGGGCCGGATCGGCTTGCTCAGGTAGTCGTCGGCGCCGCTGTCGAGTACTTCGAACTGGCGCTCCGGATCCGGATCGCCGCTGAGGAACACGATCGGCAGCAGCTGCAGGCCAGGCTGCTGGCGGATCAGCGCGGTCAGGCGCATGCCATCCAGCCCGGGCAGGTGCAGGTCCATCAGGATCAGGTCGGGGCGGTGCTCCTTGATCGCCTGCAGCGCGGCATCTGCATCGCTGTGCACGATGGCCTGCATGCCGGCGCCATGCAGCACGCTCTGCGCGAACAGGGCCTGTGCACGATCATCTTCAACGATCAGCACGCGATAGGGCGAGTCCGATGGCGGTGGGGCCAGATCGTTGTTCCCGGCTTCGGCCAGTGCGATCGGGCCGGGCAGCGGCGGTGGTGCGCTGTTGACGGGCGAGTGCACATCGGCCGCGACCGGCGGCGGGGTCGCCATCATCGGTGCGGCCACGGCGGGGCTTGCCGCCTCGGGGACCCAGCGCTGCCAATGATCGGCCGGCGGGGTTTCAGCGCGTCCCGGGCGGGCGCCCGCGGGGGATTCGTTTGCGGCCATCGGTGCTCCTGGTGTTCGCGTCCATTATGCGACAAGCCCGGCGCTCAACCGGTGCCGGCGTGCCCTGGCGGTGGTGCCGTTGCGCCGCGCGCCAGCCAGCGCACGCTCTTCCACAATGCGCGCCAGACCAGCCACACCAGCAGTGCGCCGGCCAGGCTGCAGGCCAGCACCACCACCAGGGCGATCCACGGATGCGCCAGTGCCAACGCCAGGCCGCCGATCACCACGGTGTCTTCGGCGGCAGAGGCGACCCAGTTGCTGGCCGGTTCCGGCGAGGTGTTGAGCAGGGCGCGGGTACCAGCCTTCAGGCCATGGCTGGCCAGGGCGACACCGGCACCGGCGGCGAGCGCACCGGTGCCCAGCTGGCCATCCGGCGACAACGTGGCCGCCGCGAGGAACGCGCCGGCGGGTACGCGTGCGAGCGTCTGCACCAGGTCCCAGGCCGAGTCCACGCCGGGGATCTTGTCGGCGAAGAACTCGGCGATGGCCAGCGCGGCCGATGTGCCCAGCACCCACCATGATTCGGTGGCCTGCAGGGCGGGTGGCAGGTCGACCCAGCCGAGCAGGCCGGCCAGGCCGACGCCGAACACGGTGAGGTAGACGCGGATGCCGGCCAGCCAGGCCAGCAGGATGCCGATCACGAACAGGTGGGCTTCGGTCATGGCGGTGCTCCGGCGACGGAACTGTGCAGGGGGCCACACTATCGACGAAGGCGTGCCTGAACGCCACAGACCGTGGCCGGCCACTGCGCAGGAAACCCACCCGTCCTGTCATACACTAGCCCGTCGTTTGCCACAGGGGCCGTACCGGTATCGCCCTTGCGATACCCCGGAAACCACCCATGACCAACCGTCCTCCCATGCGCGTGCAGGTACGCCTGCCCGGCGCGCCGCAACCGCCGATGGACCGTCGCCGCCTGCTGATGATCGGTGGCATCTGGCTGCTCAGCCTGGTGCTGGCCGCGCTGGGTGGCTGCTGGATGGCCACGCCGCGCGATGCCCAGGGCCAGCGCCTGCAGGCCGCAGAGAAGCGTGCCGAGACGCTGCAGGCGCAGCTGACCGAACTGCGCCAGAAGCAGGCCACGCTGGAGGCCTCCGACCGCATCAGCCGCGCTGCCAATACCGAGGTGCAGTCCTCGCTGGCCGAGCGTGACGAAGAAATCGCCGGCCTGCGTGCCGACGTCGCCTTCTACGAGCGACTGGTCGGCTCGACCAGCCAGCGCAAGGGCCTGAACACCCACTCGATCGAGTTCAGCCCGGAAGCGGCCGGCACGTGGCAGTACACCGCCGTGCTGACCCAGAACCTCAACCGCGGCGCCATCAGCCAGGGACAGATGCGCTTCACCGTGGAAGGCGTGAAGAACGGCAAGCTGGCCACGATCAGCTGGGATGATCTGCACCAGCGCAGCAAGGTGCCGGGACAGGACTACTCGTTCCGGTACTTCCAGCAGCTCACCGGCAGCGTGATGCTGCCGGCTGACTTCACCCCGCAACGCGTGCGGGTGACATTGGGGAGTGGTACGGGGGGTACCACCCAGGTATTCGACTGGAAACAGGCCGGCGCGCCGGCCAGCAAAGGGGAGTAGGCAGATGTTCGGAAGCAGCAAATCCAACCGTGAAGGCCAGCTGGTGGTGGATGCCCTGATCGGCAACCAGGTGGTGATCCGCGGTGATGTGGAATTCAGTGGGGGCCTGTATGTGGAAGGCCGCATCCACGGCAAGGTGATTGCCGCCGAAGGCGCCAGTGGCGCGACCCTGACGGTCGCCGAGCATGGCGTGATCGAGGGTGAGATCCGCGCCCAGGTGGTGGTCATCAGTGGCCGCCTGGACGGCGATGTACATGCCACCGAGAAGGTCGAACTGACCCCGAGCGCACGGGTCAATGGCAACGTCCATTACCAGGTGGTGGAGATGAATGCGGGCGCCCAGCTGAACGGCCGCCTGATCCACGCGAGCGCGCCGATGGCGGCCCTGCCGGCGCCGGAAGGCGATGAGGCCAATGATGGCAAGGGCGATACCGCCGCACGCCGCAAGCTGGCCGAGGCGATGGCTTGAAAGCCATCGTCGGCACCCCCATGCTGGCAGCATGAGCACGCTAGTCTCCCTGCCCGGCGCCACCCCGGTTGCCGCGCCCGATTACCAGTCGCTGGAGCGCCCGCTGAACTTCACCGAGTCGGCGGCCGCCAAGGTCAAATCCCTGATCCAGGAAGAGGGCAACCCCGACCTGGCCCTGCGCGTGTACATCGAAGGCGGTGGCTGTTCGGGCTTCCAGTACGGGTTCGAGTTCGACGAGAACCGTGCAGAGGATGACCTGGCGGTACAGACCAGCGGGGTGACCCTGCTGGTCGACCCGCTGAGCCTGCAGTACCTGATGGGCGCCGAGGTGGACTACACCGAGAGCCTGACCGGTGCCCAGTTCGTGATCCGCAACCCGAACGCGAAGACCACCTGCGGCTGCGGCAGCAGCTTCAGCATGTAAGCAGGGCGCGGGGCCTGCGCCCGGCGCGACAAGGTGTGTGGAGCAAGCTCCACACTCACAGCTGGTTTCGGCGAAGCCTGCGGCTTGCCACCCGCATCGATTGGCGGCAGGCTTGGCGGATGCCCAATTCTCCTTCGCCGCTTTCCGGTTTTGCCTTCGTTGGCGAACCGCTGGAGCGCGCCGATGCCCTGCGCGAAGATGCCGATGCACTGGCGCGCCTGTGGCCGGGTGCGCGCATTCTCGTGCTCGATCAGGACGGCAGCGCCTTCACCGGCGATGACGATCAGCCGCTGGCGCTGACCGGCGCCGCCATCGGCGGTGGCCCGGGTGCCGCGATCTTCCTCGGCCTGCGCGGGGAGCAGGCGTGGTTCTCGGTTGAAGCTGCCAACGTCACCGTCAGCGCGCCACGCCGACTCGATCTGCGCCAGGCCGCATTGCTGTGGTCCATGGCCGATGCGACTGCTTTCAGCTATGCCCGCGGCATGTCGTACTGGCACTCGCGCACCCGCTTCTGCGGCGTATGCGGCGGTGCCGTGGCGTTTGCCCGCGGTGGCTTCGTCGGCCGCTGCGGGCAGTGCTCTACCGAGCACTACCCGCGCGTCGACCCCGCCGTGATCGTCGCCGTGGAGAACCAGGGCCGGTTGCTGCTGGGCCGGCAGTCGAACTGGGCACCGCGTCGCTACTCGGTGCTGGCCGGTTTTGTCGAACCCGGCGAGACCTTCGAGCAGACCGTGGTGCGCGAAGTCCATGAGGAGAGCAGGGTGCGGGTGACCGCCTGCCAGTACCTCGGTTCGCAACCGTGGCCGTTCCCCGGCGCGCTGATGGTCGGCTTCCGTGCACAGGCACTGGATGACCTGCCGACCGTGGATGGCGAGCTGGAAGATGCGCGCTGGTTCAGTGCCGAAGAGGTGGGCGCTGCGCTGGCCCGTGATGTCGAGGACGATGGCCAGGGCATCCGCCTGTCGCCACCGATCTCGATTTCGCGGGGGCTCATCGAACACTGGTACCGCCAGCACAAGGGCTGAGCCCGATTGCTGCCGGGCCGGTGGTGGCAACTGTATTGCCGCCACCTGAACACGGCCCGGGTTAGAGTCCGGTTCACCAGCGAGGGCGCCGCTGCGACAGGTAAGGTAGCGGCGCCGAGCGTTCTGTTTCGTAGGGAGACCTGCCATGTTCACCACTCTGGCCGCCGTGCTGGTGGCGCTGGCCCTGGGCCACGTTGCCCCGGCCGCTGCCGCTTCGCTGCGCCGTTTCGACGGCTTCCGGCGATGGCTGGGCTGGCTGGACGCGCATGGCGGCAAGGCCTGGCAGGGCGCGGCGGGGGTCGCCCTGGCGCTGTTGCCGCCACTGCTGTTGATGGGGCTGCTGGCGTGGCTGCTGCGCGGAGTGCTGTTCGGCCTGCCGTCGCTGCTGCTGGGCGTGGTGGTGCTGGCCTGGTGTTGGGGACCGCGCGACCTGGATCGCGATATCGAAGCGATCATCGATGCGGATGACGCCGCGACGCGGCAGGCGGCGGTGCGCAACCTGCAGGCCGCCGGTGGCAGCCTGCGCGAGGACGTGCCGTCGCTGGTCGAAGCGACGGTGCTCAATGCATTGCGGCGCTGGTTCGCGGTGCTGTTCTGGTTCCTGCTGCTGGGCCCGGCGGGCGCGCTGGGCTACCGGCTGCTGGCGCTGATGGCGGAAAGCCCGATGCGCGCACGCGTGCCGGTGGAGCCGCTGGCATTGGCGCAGCGCCTGCTGGGCTGGATCGAGTGGCCGGTGGCGCAGTTGATGGCGTTTTCGATGGCGCTGGTGGGTAACTTCGATACGGCGTGGAAGGCCTGGCGCCAGGCCCATGGCGAACGCCTGGCGGGCGGCATCGGTTTCCTCGGCGCGGTGGCGCGGGCCAGTGTCAACGCCGAGCTGCGCGAGGATGCGCACGATTACACCGAGGCGGGGTTGCTGCCGGTGTGGCAGCGGCTGCCGGACCTGCGTGATGCGATGAGCCTGGTGTGGCGGATGCTGCTGCTGTGGCTGGCCGTGCTGGCGCTGCTGGTGATTGCAGGCTGGGTGACGTAGTTGTTTGCAGGGCTTGCAGCCCTGCACCTGCAGAAGCAACAGCAACAGCAGCTCTGGATTGCTGATGGTTGGGCGGGGCGGTGTGGGGCTTCAGGACACGCCGTAAACCCGTCCCTGGGGGCTCGATGGCGCCTTGCTCGTGTGCGCTGTCCTGCGCACACGAGCAAGCGGCGACCGAGCTTACATGGACGTACTTGCAGCGCCCCCTGCGCAGCCCACCCACCCGGCCAACCCGAAAGCTTCTACCTTCAAACGCCGCCCACCACGAGGGGCTGCGCCGTTGGCTGGAAACCTAGATCGGTGCCAGTGCGGTGAACGGTGCCCACGGCAGGTTGCGCAGCAGCGCATACCCGGGCAGCACCCAGAGCCAGAACGTGGGATTGGCCAGTACCCGCATCAGCGGGTCGAGTACGCGCGGACGGATGCCGGCGACGTTCAGCAGCATCAGCAGCAGGAAGGGCAGGCTGATGACCAGCAGCGGGTTCATCGCCATCGCGCCGGGCAGGTCGAAATGGACCAGCGAATACAGGCAGCGGGTACTGCCACAGCCCGGGCAGTACAGGCCGGTCAGGGCGTACAGCGGGCAGCTCGGCAGGGGATTGCCGGCGACATATGGATTGACGTTGCGCAGCACCAGTGCGGCACCGGCGGCCAGGCCGGTGGCGGCCAGCAGCGGTGCCCAGCGGGCCAGTCTGGATCGGGTGGGAAGTGCGGACATGCAGCAACGGATCCGGCGCAGGCGCCGGATCCGTCCACGCGGATCAGTAGCCGCTGTTGCTCATCGCACCCATGCCGCCGAGAGCGACGATCAGGATGCCGTACAGCACGCCGACCACGACGGCGGCGATGGCCGACCAGATGGCCCACTTCTTGGCCTTGGCCGAGGAGTCCTGAGCGCCGGCGATGTCGCCAGCGGCCAGCTTGCCGTTGACCTGCGCGGCGTAGACGATCGACACGATGCCGGCCGGCAGGCAGCAGAACAGGGTGCTCAGGATGGCCCAGACCAGATTGTTCGGGACCTGCGGAGTGGCGGTGTTCATGGGTTCAAGCTCCTTGATGGGTGGTGGTGGTGAATCATTGGTCGGAAAGAGCGCCCAGTACGGCCAAGCCGCCGAACAGCCCGAACCACAACAGCAACAGGACCGGCAGGGCCACGGCCGAAGCCACCGCCCACCAGCCCGCCTTGCGCGACGCGCTGTAGGCCCCCGGCAGGTCGCCGGCCGCGCGGCGGCCATCGACCTGGGAGGCATAGACGATCGACACCACGCCCAACGGCAGGCAGCAGAACAGCGTCGTCAGAATCGCCCAGACCAGATGGTTGGGGATGTAGACCGGACGGCTGAGCGGTGGTGGTTGATTCAAAGCGAGACTCCATTCCTTGGTGGCCGGCCGTGGTGCATTGGCCGGACCTCCCCCCTGTGGGTGCGTAATCTACCGCAACCTGCGTTGCATGTATGCGTTTACAGTCGCGGCATGCCGTGTTCGCCACTGGACGGTGGCGTATGCGAGGAGGTCCCCAGGCCCGCGTGGCGAGCCGGTTCCATCAGGCGTGATCACCACGCAGGGCCCGTACCTGGTACTCCAGCACCGGGGCGCTGGTGGTGTGACCATCCACGGCCGGTGCCGCCACCACCTCGACCGTGGCGCGGAAACGGCGCGGCACGCGCATGCGGCCGAGGCGGCTGTCGCGGCGGCTCCACATGCTCGACCACATGCCGCGCAGCGCCATCGGCACCACGGGCACCGGTCGCCGCTCGAGGATCTTCTCGACGCCGGACTTGAACGGGGCCATCTGCCCGTCGCGGGTCAGCGCGCCCTCGGGGAAGATGCAGACCAGTTCGCCTTCGGCCAACGCGGCGTCGATCTCATCGAACGCGCGCTGCATCAGCGCCGGGTCTTCACGTGCGCCGGCGATCGGGATCGCCTTGGCGGTGCGGAAGATCCAGCGCATCACCGGGATGTTGAAGATCTTGTAGTACATGACGAAGCGCACCGGGCGCGGGATGGTCGCCGACAGGATCAACGCGTCCATGTAGCTGACATGGTTGCAGACCAGCAGCGCGGCGCCTTCGTCCGGCACGTTGGCCTCGATGCCGTGCGGGCGCAGCCGGTACAGGGTGCGCACCATCAGCCAGCTGAGGAAGCGCATCAGGAATTCGGGGACGATGGTGAAGATGTAGATCGCCACCAGTGCGTTGGCGATGGCCAGCGCCAGGAACAGCTGCGGAATGGTCCAGTGCAGCAGCGTGTGCGCGGCCAGCGACAGCAGCGCCGCAGCGACGATGAAACCCGAGTTCTGGATATTCAGTGCGGCGAACACGCGCGACATCTGCGTCTTCGGCGTGCGGCTCTGGATCAGCGCGAACAGCGGTACCACGAAGATGCCGGTGAACAGGCCGATGCCGATCAGGTCGATGACGATGCGGAGGCTGCCGGGCTGCTGCAGGAATGGCCCGATGGTCAGCCCGTGTACCGGCGCTTCACCGCTGCGGGCGAAGTACAGGTCGAGCAGGAACGCGGTCATGCCGAACGCACCCAGCGGTACCAGGCCGATTTCCACCGTACGGGCCGAGAGTTTCTCGCACAGCAGCGAGCCGACGCCGGTGCCGACCGAGAACAAGGCCAGCGCGAAGATGTACAGGGTCGGCTTGCCCCCCAGGTTGGTCACCGCGTAGGCCGGCAGCTGCGAAGTCAGCACCGTGCCGACGAACCAGAACCAGGACACGCCCAGGATCGAGTTGCGCACGGCCTTCTGCTGGCGCGCCATGCGCAGCACCGCCAGCGATTCCGGCAACGGGTTCCAGTTGATCTTCAGGTTCGGGTCGCCGGCATCGACCTTGGGAATCAGGCGCGCGGCGATGTTGCCGCAGATCGCCAGGGCGATGATGGCGCACGCAGCTACCACCGTGCCATGGCTGCCGGCCACGGTGAACACCAGGCCGCCGACGATCATGCCGGAGAGAATCGACATCGAGGTGCCCATCTCGACCAGGCCATTGCCACCGGTCAGCTCTTCGGGCCTGAGTACCGACGGCAGCACCGAGTACTTCACCGGGCCGAACAGGGTCGACTGCATGCCGGTACAGAACAGTGCGACCAGCAGCACCGGCAGGCTCTGGGTGAGGAAGCCGGTGGCCGCCAGCGACATGATCACGATCTCCATGCTGGTGGTGATCACGATCAGTCGCGATTTTTCCAGTTTGTCGGCGATCTGCCCGGCCAGCGCCGAGAACAGGAAATACGGCAGGATGAAGATGGCCGGCGCCAGCGTGGCGTACAGCCCCAGTTCCTCCTCTGGCACGGCCATGAACAGCAACATGCTGATGATCGCCTGCCGGTACACGTTGTCGTTGAATGCACCGAGCGCCTGGACCACGAAGAACGGCAGGAAACGGCGCTGGCGCAGCAGGGCGAACTGGTTGTGACCGGACATGGAGCCTCCTTGACCGGCGCAGCCTAGCATTCCTGCCCACCTGCCGGGACCATGGCGGGATGCATCCACGCATGGCGTGGATCTACTGAAGCCCCACGACTGTGGGTGCGGACCGTTGGTCCGCACACCTGCCGGCGGACTCAGACGATATCGTCGACCACGCCGCCATCCACGCGCAGCGCTGCACCCGAGGTCGCCGAGGCCTGCGGCGAGGCCAGGTACACCACCATGTTGGCCACTTCTTCGACCGTGGCGGTGCGCTGGATCACCGAGGACGGCCGGTGCGCCATCACGAACTCGCGGCCGATCTGTTCCAGCGGCTTGCCACTGCGTTCATCCTCGAACATCGCCGCGAAACCATCGGAAAGGGTCGGGCCGGGCAGCACCGCGTTGACGGTGACGCCGCTACCGGCCACCCGCTTGGCCAGGCCGCGCGACAACGACAGCTGCGCGGTCTTGCTGACCCCATAATGGATCATGTCGGCCGGAATGTTGCGCGCCGACTCGGAAGAGATGAACAGCACCCGGCCCCAGCCGGCATCGACCATCGCCGGCAGCAGCGCGCGCGACAGGCGCACGCCGGACATCACGTTGGTCTGCCAGTAGCGCTCCCAGGTCGCGTCATCCGTATCGAAGAAGTCCTGTGGGCCGAAGATGCCGGCGTTGTTGACCAGGATGTCGACCTTGGGCAGGCCGGCCAATAGTGTTTCGACACCGGCTGCATCAGAAAGATCGGCGGCGACACCGAGCACGTCGGCCCCGGGTACGGCGCCCAGCAGATGCTGGCGCGCACGCTCGACGCTGTCGGTGCTGCGTCCATTGAGGATGACCCGCGCCCCGGCAGTGGCCAAGCCCTGGGCAATGGCCAGGCCGATGCCGGCGGTGGAAGCGGTGACCAGCGCGGTGCGGTTGGCAAGTTCGATCTTCATGGGGGAATCCGGAGCAGGGGATAACCCAGTATCCGCGCGCGGACGTGATCGGGGTGCATCACTGGATGCAACATGATGTTGCGCCGCCGGCAGCACCGGACCATGCCGGCGCCACCGATGTCAGGTCAGGCCGGTCACCGCTCCATTGGCCGCCGCCCGAACCTTCGGCAGCAGGCGCAGTACCAGCGCCATCTGCGTACGGATCAGTTGCAGTTTCGGCGGCATCGCCTCGTCGATCTGCTCCAGCTCGGCGGCCACGGCGCGGTCGGCGTCGTTGTCATCCTCCGCGACCGGTTGTCGTGCGGTCAGGGCCGAGGCCAGCTGCTGCAGCGCCTTGCGCACGCGCTCACCGGCGGCCAATGCCAGCGGATCGCCGGCGTAGCTGTCCACCTGGTCACGATGCGCACCCAGTGCCGACAGGTGGCCGAGCAACGTGTTGGACAGCGCCAGAAAGTGAAAACCGGCATCCAGGTTGCGGCGCACATGGCCGGGTTCGCGCAGCATGTTCGACAACGCGGTGGACAGTGCAGCGTCGGCGTTGTGCATGTCGCGCCGTGCGATGCGGTAGGCCAGGTCGTCGCGCATGCCACTGCGGTACTGGCCCAGCACCGAATCCAGGTAGCGGGCCGCAGTGTCCAGCACGCGTGCCAGTACAAGATGCAGCTGGCGGCCCTGCCAGTCGGGCAGGATCAGGAACGCGGCCGCTGCTGCGATCGCGCAGCCCAGCACGGTGTCGACCATGCGCGGCACGATCAGCACGAAGCCATCGCCGATCAGGTTGAAGCAGGTCAGGGCCATCACGGTGATCGCCGCCGAGGCCACCAGGTAGCGGTCGGTGCGGGTGAAGAAGAACAGCAGCGCCGACAAAAGGGCGATCAGCAGCTGCACGTGCAGCTGCGGGAACAGCTGCAGCAACGCCCAGGTCAGCACCAGGCCGGCAAGGGTGCCGACGATGCGTTGCGCAAGCCGCTGGCGGGTGGCGCCGAAGTTGGGCCGGCACACGAACACGATGGTCAGCAGTACCCACGAACCATTCTGCGCATTGAACAGGCGGATCGCTGCAAAGCCGGCGATCAGCGCAAGCGCCATGCGCAGGCCATGACGGAACAGCACCGAGCCGGGCGTGAGCTGCTGGCGGATGCGCACGCCCATCTCGCGCAGGGTATGCGGATTGCTGTCACGCAGGCGGGTATCGACGTTGTCCAGGCTGGCTTCAGAACGCTCGGCATCCAGCAGGCGCCGTTCGATGCTGCGCAGGTTGTGCACCAGCAGGTCCAGCGAGCCCAGCAGGCGCTGCCATTGCGGGCGCTGCTGGCCGCGCAGGTAGGCCAGCGCATCGGCCAGGTCGCGCCCGGCCTGCTGGTTGCTCTCACCGTATACGAACGGACGGCGCAGGCGGATCGCTTCGCCCAGGCGGGCACAGGCCTGGCCCTGCAGGTCGAGCAGGCGCTGGCAGCGGTACAGCACGTCGCTGTGGAAGAACGCATCCACCAGCGCGCCGTACGGGTAATGCGAGGAACTGGCACGCTCGTGGAAATCCTGCGCCATGTAATACAGGCGCAGGTAAAGGCCGGAATTCACGCCGGGCCGGCCGGAGCGGCCGAAGCGGGCCAGGATCGCGGTCTTGGCCTCGTTCAGGGCGCCGACCACGCGGCGGTTCTGTTCGGCAAGATCCAGCTGGCGGCGTTGCAGGTCGGCTTCGCGCACCGGCTCGAACAGCGCGGCCTTCAGCTGCAGGTAGCGGCCCAGCTCCTGGTACAACCGCGCTATGCGCTCACGCACCGGCCGATTGGCGAACAGCGCGGTCCACAGGATCGACAGCAGGCCATACCAGACCGCGCCGGCCAGCAGGTGGCTGACGGCTTCCAGCGCGCTGTGCAGGTCGCTGGCACCATGCTGTTCCAGGCCGATCATGGTGTAGATCGCCAGCGTCACCGTGGCCTGGGCTATGGACGCATAGCGCTCGCCGAGCGCGCCGAGCAGGGTCAGGCCGAAGGTGGACAGTGCCAGCGCGCCAATGAAGATCCACGGCCACGGGAACAGCCAGATCACCGAGGCTGCGGCAATGCAGAAGCACAGCAGCGACAGCACTACGGCCTTGGTACGACCCCACCAGTTGTCGTCGGTTTCGGCGATGGCGCTGGCGATGATGCCAAGGAACACGCCGGGCAGGGCCGTAAGCGCGTCCAGCTGCCAGCACACCGCCAGCGCCGCGGCCAGGGCGATGAACACCCGCAGGCCGTAACTGGCCTTCTCGTGGGCCCACAGGCGGCTGAGGCGGGATTGTCGGGCGGACATGCAGGCTCGGTGGAAGGGTCTTCCACCATTATTGCGGGTGTGGGGTGAAATATGGAGTGCGGACCCACGGTCCGCACCCACCGTCCATGTGCGGGCCCGTGGTCCGCATGGACGGCGGGGACCGGTGCCTTACATTTCCCAGCGCACGCTCAGCGCGAACGTGCGCGGCAGCCCGGCACCGGCGTTGGACCAGTACTTCCGGTTGGCCAGGTTCTCGACGCCGGCACGCAGGGTCAGCGGGTGACCGGACGCCAGCAGGCGATAGCCGACGCCTGCATTGACCAGCGTGTAGTCGGGCAGCTTCAGGGTGTTGTCGGCGTCGTACCAGACGTCGCCGTAGTAGCGCACTGCGGCATACGTTTCCAGGCCGTCCATCCACGGCAGCTGGTAGGTGGCGTGCACGACACCGCTCCAGCGCGCAGCACCGGCGGTACGGTTGCCTTCCTGCGCGGCGCTGCCCGGGGACAGCTTGTCGTAGGCCGGATCCAGCCAGGTGACGCCGCCGCCGACCGTCAGTGCATCGTTGAGGTGCAGGTCAGCACTGGCTTCGATGCCTTCGTACAGTGTGATGCCGTCCTGCACCAGGCGCTTGCCGGCCGGCGTGAGCGCATCGATGTTGGCACCACGTTCCAGCCGGAACGCGGCCACGTTCGCATTCCAGCGTGCCGCCTCGACCTTCGCACCGATCTCGTACTGCTTGCTGATGGTGGGATCGAGCACGTCGCCGGCGTTGATGTAGCTGTTGCCTACGCGGCTGCCTGCTTCCAGCGATTCGATGTAGCTGGCATACAGGGTGACCGCTTCGCTGGGCTTGAACATCACGGCGTAGGTCGGGGTGACCGGGTAGGTGTGGTATCGCCCCTTGGTTTCGAAGTCGTTGTAGCGCCAGCCCGCCAGCACCGACCAGCCGCTGCCGAGGTTCACCGTATCGCTTGCGAACACCGCCTGCTGCACCGTCTCGTCACCGCGGGTCATCACCCGCGAACCGACGGCGTCGTGGCGGATGGCATGGCGCTGGTACAGGTTGGCGCGGCCGATCAGGTTCCACTCGTAGGGACGGTCCCAGCCCAGCCCGGTCTGGTGGCTGATGCCCGCCACCACCTGATGCCGCAGCGGACCGGTGCGGAAACTGCCCTGCAGCATGGCCTGGGCCAGCTTCCACTCGCTCTTGCCACCCAGTTCATAGACATTGACGTCGTAGTCGCCGTTGAGATCGTCGATGTAGGCGAAAATCTTGTTGACGTCATTCCATGAGGTGGTGACGCCATAACTCAGGCTGGCCTTCCAGTCACTGTTGATCTGCCAGTTCAAGCCGGTCGACAGCAGGCTGGATCGGGTGTCGTAGTAGGTGCCGGGTACGCTGTTGTCGGTATCTCCGGCGATCGGCCGCGGCAACGAGGTCAGGCCACGGAAGTAGTACTGCGGCGATTCCTCGCGCAGGTCGCGCGACTGGAACACACCGTCGAAGGTCCAGGTGAGTGCATCACTCAGGCGCGCGTCCAGCGACAGCGCGCCCACCTTGCGATCGACATGCCCGCCGTTGAAGGTCTCGCCCTTTTCCTGGAAGGCGTTGAAGCGGTAGCCGAACATCTGCTCGTTGCCGAAGCGGCCGCCAACGTCGATGCCGCCGCTGACGACGCCCTGTTCGCGCCAGCCCAGCTGGGCGGAGAGGGTGGGCGTGTCGGTCGGCTTCCTGGTGATGTAGTTGACGATGCCGCCGGGGGTGCCGAAGCCATACAGGAATCCGCCCGGGCCTTTCAGCAGATCGACCTGTTCCATGACTTCCAGCGGCCATTCGGTGCCCCAGGACGAGACCTGCAGGCCATTGACCCGGTAGCTGTCGTAGTTCAGCTCCAGACCGCGGTTGCGGATCGGCGAGCTCCAGCCACTGGCATAGGCGCTGACCTGGGTGCTGACCGAGGGGTCGAGCAGGAAGGCTTCACCCAGCGAGACCACCTGGCGCTGCTCGATCTGCTCGCGGCCAACCGCGGTGATCGCGAACGGGGTATCGCGCAGCGCACGGTCGCCCAGTGCGCCGGCTTCGGTATGGGTGCGCTCGGCGGTGACTTTCACCGCATCCAGATCGGTGGCACTACGGCTGCCGGCTGGCGCTTCGGCGTGGGCGGCGCAGGCGGCGGACAAGGCTACGGCCAGCAGGGCCAGGCGGGGAGAACGGAACGTCAGCATCGATGGTGATCCTCGACGGACGGCCACAGGCCATCCGCCCACGGGTGGGGGAAGGGGAGTGGCTGGGATCACGCAGGCTGGCCGGAGATGGCAGCGGGGCGCCGCGATGGGGCGCAGGACCATGGCTGGATGAGAATTGTTCTCTTTTCGTTACGGCGCGTCAAACCCGGAGGCGTGCGGACCAACGGTCCGCACCCACCATCCGCACCCACGGTAGCGCCGGCCGCTGGCCGGCGATCCGATCAGGCCCGCTGCGCGCGCTTGAGCAGCTTCGCTTCGCGCTTGCGTGCGCGACGCGCGCGCCAACGCTCGGCCAGGCACGAGAAGATCACATACAGCGCCGGCGTGCTGAGCAGGGTCAGGCTCTGCGAGAACAGCAGGCCGCCGATCATCGCGATGCCAAGCGGACGGCGCAGTTCGGACCCTTCACCCAGGCCGATCGCCAGCGGTACGGCTGCCAGGATCGCCACCATGGTGGTCATCATGATCGGGCGGAAGCGTACGATGCTGGCCTCTCGCGCGGCGTCGCGCGGTGCCAGTCCATGCTCGCGCTGCGCGACCAGCGCGAAGTCGATCATCATGATCGCGTTCTTCTTGACGATGCCGATCAGCAGTACCAGCGCGATCATCGAGATCACCGACAGCTCGGTGTTGGTGCCGAACAACGCCAGCAGTGCACCGACGCCCGCCGCCGGCAGCGTGGACAGGATGGTGACCGGGTGGATCAGGCTCTCGTAGAGCATGCCCAGCACCAGGTACACGGTCAGGATCGCGGCAAACACCAGGATCAGCATGTCGCTGGGATCGGAGTTGAAGCCGAAGCCCGCATCATCGGCCAGGCGGATGTCGCCGGGCATGCGCATGCCGGCCACGGTCGCGTCGATGATCGCCTTGGCCTCACCCATGCTCACGTTCGGTGCCAGGTTGTAGCTGAGGTCCATCGTCGTGTACTGGTTTTCATGGGTGATCTGCGAAGGCGCCAGCCCCGGCACCTGCTTGGCCACCGCAGTGAGCGGCACCATGTCGCCATTGCCTGCACGCACATGCACCTCGTCCAGCGCCGCCGGCGTGGCGGTCTGCGAGGGCAGCGCATTGACCACCACGCTGTACTGGTTGATGTCCGAGTAGATGGTGGAGATCTGGCGCTGGCCGAACGCACCGTACAGCGCGCCATCGATGGCACCCACGGTGATGCCCAGGCGCGCGGCCCTGGCGCGGTCGATCTGGATGTTCTGGCGCAGGCCGGCGTTGTCCACGTCGGTACCGACGTCGCGCAGTTTCGGGTTCTTCTTCAGTTCCGCCTGCAGCTTGGGCAGCCATTCCTGCAGTGCGGCCAGGTCATTGCCCTGCAGGGATATGCGGTACTGCGCGCCCTGGCTGGAACCGCCGCCATCGTTGCTGGGCAGGTCCTGGATCGCTCGCAGGCGCAGCTGCAGGTCCGGGTATCGGTCGGCCTTGGCACTGAGCCGCGCCAATGCGTGTGCTGTGGTTTCGCGGCGGCCGTCGCTGCGCGATTTCAGCTCGATGTTGAACTGTGCGCTGGAGCCCTGGCGGCCGCTGCCCAGGCGCACACCCACGGTCTTCACCGCCGGGTCGGCCATCAGCATGTCGGTGATGCGGCGTTGGCGGGCGACCATGTCCTCGAAGGAGACGGTGGCACTGGAGTTGGCGCGGCCCCAGATCAGGCCGGTGTCCTGCGGTGGGAACGCGCCCTTCTTCACCGCGCCGAACAGGAAGATGGTGACGCCGATCAGGATCAGCGGGGTGAGCGACAGCAGCAACGCGTGGCGCAGCGAGAAGTCGAGGAACACGGTGTAGATGCGCAGCATGCGCTCGTGGCCGGCATCCAGCCAGCGGCCGAAGCGCGACGGTGCTGCCTTGTGGTCGTGTGCGCTGAGGAAGCGGCTGCACAGCGCCGGGGTCAGCGTCAGCGAAACGATCATCGAGACGACGATGGCCGCAACCAGGGTGACGGTGAATTCGCGGAAGAACGCGCCCATCATGCCGCTGGCGAACAGCAGCGGGATGAACACCGCCACCAGCGAGGCGGTGATCGAGACAATGGTGAAGCCGATCTCGCGGGCACCGGTCAACGCCGCCTGCATGCGCGGCATGCCTTCGTCGAGATGGCGCATGATGTTCTCGATCACCACGATCGCATCGTCCACGACGAAGCCGATCGCGATCACCAGCGCCAGCAGGCTCAGGTTGTTCAGGGTGAAGCCCATTACGTACATCACCAGCGCGGCACCGGCCAGCGACAGTGGCACGGTCACCGCGGCGATCAGCGTCGGTGCCAGCCGGCGCAGGAACAGCGCCATGGTCAGCACCACCATCGCCAGGCTGATCAGCAGGGTGATCTGCACTTCGTGCAGCGACGAGCGGATGGTCGGCGTGCGGTCGAAGTACGGCGTCATCGTGGTGCCCGGCTGCAGGTAGTCGCGCAGGGTCGGGATCTGCGCCTTGACCCGGTCAACGGTCTCGACGATGTTGGCGCCGGCACGGGTGAACACGTACATCACCACCGCCGGCTTGTGGTCAAACCACGCGGCCTGGTAGGCATCCTGCTGGCCGTCGTAGACATTGGCGATATCCTTCAGGCGGATCACCCGGCCATCGCCCTGGGTCTTCACCACCAGGTCGGCGAAGTCGGCCGCACGCGCCACCGAGTCGTTGGCGATGATCGCAGTGGTGGTGTTGCCATCGCTGAGGAAGCCGGTGGGCGAGGTCACGTTGGCCGCGCGCACCGCGTTGCGCAGGTCATCGGCAGTCAGGCCCAGCGCGTTCATCAGGCGCAGGTTCACGTCCACGCGTACCGCTGGCGTCGACGCACCGGCGATGTCGACCGAAGCAACACCGCTGATCTGGCGGATGCGCTGCGCCAGCAGCGAATCGGCGACGTTGTACAGTTCGTCGGCCGACTGCGTCTGCGAGGTCAGCGCGATGGCGATCACCGGGTCATCGTTCGGGTTCGCCTTCTGGTACATCGGCGAGCCCATGCCCGTGGGCAGGTCGGCCTGCGCCGAGTTGATCGCGGTCTGTACGTCCAGTGCCGCCGAATCGATGTTGTGGCCGCTCTGGAAGATCATGAAGACCAGCGAGCTGCCTTCCGAGCTCGACGAGCGCATGCGGTCGATGCCCGGCAGCTGGCCGAGATGGCGTTCCAGCGGTGCAGTGACCGTGGAGGCCATGGTCGCCGCATCCGCGCCCGATTGGCTGGCGTGCACGAAGATCACCGGGATCTCGATGTTCGGCAGCGCCGACACGCCCAGCCGCAGGTAGCAGATCAGGCCGACCATGAACAGGCCGATGGCCAGCAGCGCGGTGCCGATCGGACGGCGGATGAAGGGGCCGGACAGGTTCATCGTGCGGCCCCCCACGGCACCGGGGAGTGGTTCATGCCTGCGGCTCCTGCAGCGAACCGT
Source organism: Stenotrophomonas maltophilia (assembly GCF_002799155.1). Classification (GTDB taxonomy): domain Bacteria; phylum Pseudomonadota; class Gammaproteobacteria; order Xanthomonadales; family Xanthomonadaceae; genus Stenotrophomonas; species Stenotrophomonas maltophilia_R. The sequence goes on along the minus strand of NZ_NERD01000002.1, from coordinate 3,527,876 downwards.
CGCGCAGTGCGCGCTGCTCACGGCGACGCGCCAGCCACTCGGAGAAGCGCTCCATGTACAGGTAGATCACGGGTGTGGTGTACAGGGTCACCAGCTGCGACAGCAGCAGGCCGCCGACGATGGCGATGCCCAGCGGGCGGCGCAGTTCCGAACCGATGCCGGTGCCCAGTGCCAGCGGCAGCGCGCCGAGCATGGCCGCGGCCGTGGTCATCATGATCGGGCGGAAGCGCAGCAGGCAGGCGCGGCGGATCGCTTCGTGCGCGTTGGCACCGGCGCGGCGCGCCTCGATCGCGAAGTCGACCATCATGATGCCGTTCTTCTTGACGATGCCGATCAGCAGCACGATGCCGACGATGCCATCCACCGACAGGCTCAGCCCGCACAGCATCAGCGCCAGCAGCGCGCCGACACCGGCAGGCGGCAGGGTGGAGATGATCGTGATCGGATGGATGTAGCTCTCGTACAACACGCCCAGCACGATGTAGATCACCACCAGCGACGCCAGCAGCAGCCACACCACATCGGTCTGGCTGCCGGTGAACTCGGCGGCCTTGCCGATGAACTCGGCATGCAGGTGGGTGGGCATGTCCAGGCTGTCCTTGGTCTCCTGGATTGCCCGCACGGCATCGGACAGCGAATAGCCCGGCGCCACGTTGAACGAGACCGTCACCGCCGGCAGCTGCTGCTGGTGGCTGACCAGCAACGGCGCACTGCTGACCTTGGCTTCGGCCAGCGCCGACAGCGGGATGATGTTGCCGGCACCAACGGTGATGCCGGTGTTCTGCGCGCCGATGCCTGTAGCGGTCGACGAGTTCGACGAGGTGACCTGGCCGAAGCTGGTGGCATTGGTGCCGGTCAGTGCACCGGCACCGTTGGACGCCACCGCCAGCTGTTCCATCAGCGCGGTGCTGGTGCGGAACTCCGGCGCCACTTCCAGCACCACGCGGTACTGGTTGAGCTCGGTGAAGATGGTCGAGATCTGGCGCTGGCCGAACGCATCGTAGAGCGTGTCGTCGATGGTCTGCATCGGCACGCCCAGCACGCTGGCCTTGTCGCGGTCGATGTTCAGCTCAAGCGCACGGCCCTGGTTGGACAGGTTGTTGTCGACGTCGGCCAGTTCCGGGCGCTTGCGCAGTGCTTCGGTCAGGCGCGTGGCCTGGGTCGCCACCGTTGCCGAATCCACGTCCGACAGCGAGTACTGGTACTCGGTGGCGGCCACGCGGGTATCCAGGGTCACGTCCTGCACCGGCTTCAGGTACAGCGCCACGCCGGGAATGCCGGCCACGGCCTTCTGCAGGCGCGGCAGGATCTCATCCAGGCCGTCACGCTCGCCGCGCTCCTTCAGCACGATCGACAGCTGGCCCTGGTTGAGCGTGGGGTTCATGCTGCCGGCGCCGATGAAGGCCGACACGCCGGTCACGTCCGGGTCCTGGCGCAGGGCTTCGGCCACCTGCCTGGTGCGCTGCTCCATCTGCGGAAAAGCGATGTTCTGGTCGGCCTGCACCACGCCGGTGATCAGGCCGGTGTCCTGTTCGGGCAGCAGGCCTTTGGGAATCAGCACATACAGCAGCACGGTCAGCACCAGTGCGCCGCCGGCCACGGCCAGGGTCAGGCGCTGGTGGCCCAGCACCCAGTCCAGGCTGTGCTCGTACAGGCCCACCGTACGCGTCCACAGGTTCTGCTTGCCGGCCGCTGCCGCGCGCTCATGCGCGTCCTCGCCCTCGGGCAGGGCATCGGGCTTGAGCAGGTAGGCGCACATCATCGGGGTCAGCGTCAGCGAGATCAGCATCGACAGCACCACCGCGATGCTCAGCACCCAGGCGAACTCGTGGAACAGGCGGCCGGTGACGCCGGGCATCAGCAGCAGCGGCAGGAACACCGCCACCAGCGAGACGGTCAGCGACAGCACGGTGAAGCCGATCTGGCGCGCGCCGATCTCGGCCGCTTCCTTGCCACTCTTGCCCTGCTCGATGTAACGCACGATGTTCTCGATCATCACGATCGCATCGTCGACCACGAAGCCGGTGGCCACCACCAGCGCCATCAGCGACAGGTTGTCCAGCGACATGCCGGCGAAGGCCATCACCGCGAAGGTGCCGGCCAGTGACAGCGGTACCGCCACCGACGGAATGATCGTGGCCCACAGCCGGCGCAGGAACACGAAGATCACCGCCACCACCAGGCCGATGGTGAGGATCAGGGTGAACTGCACTTCATGCACCGAGGCGCGGATGGTCTCGGTGCGGTCGTTGAAGATCTCCAGGTGCACGTCGGCCGGCAGCACGCCTTGCAGCTGCGGCAGGATCGCGCGGATGCGCTCGACGGTCTGCACGATGTTGGCACCGGGCTGGCGTCGCACTTCCAGCAGCACCGCCGGCTTGCCGTCGGCCCAGGCGGCAAGCTGGTCGTTCTCCACGCCATCGATCACCTCGGCCACGTCCGACAGCCGTACCGGGCGGCCGTTCTTGTAGCTGATGATGGTGTCGCGGTACTCGGCGGCGCTGGCCAGCTGGTCGTTGGTACCGATGCTGTAGGACTGCGTCTTGCCGTTCAGCGAGCCCTTGGGCGCATTGACGTTGGCCTGGGTCAGCGCGCTGCGCAGCTGTTCCAGGGTCAGGCCCATGTTCGACAGCTGCGCCGGATTGACCTGGATGCGCACGGCCGGGCGCACGTTGCCTGCAATCGAAACCAGGCCTACGCCCTGCACCTGCGACAGGCGCTGGGCCAGGATGGAGTCGGCGTAATTGTTGACGTCGCGCAGCGGGCGCGTGTCAGACGTCAGTTTCAGGGTGACGATGGCCGCGTCGGCCGGATTCACCCGGTTGTAGACCGGCTGGTAGGGCAGTGACGAGGGCAGGGTGGCCTGGCGGATCGCCGCCTGCACGTCCTGCGCGGCAATGTCGATGTCGCGGTCCATCGAGAACTGCAGGATGATCGTGGACAACCCGGCCGACGAGTCGGAGGTCATCAGTTCCAGCCCGGAGATCTGCCCGAACTGGCGCTCCAGCGGCGTGGTGACCAGCGAGGCCATGGTGGTGGCGTTGGCGCCGGGGTACTGGGTGGTGACCACCAGGCTGGGCGCATCGATTTCCGGCAGCGCCGACACCGGCAGCTTGCGGTAACCGAGAATGCCCAGCAGCAACAGGCCCGCCATCAACAGCGAGGTGGCGATCGGGCGGCGGATGAAGATCGTCGAAAAGCCCACGGACTGATCCTTGCTGGCACTTCAATGTCGGCGCCGGCAGGTTCGCCGGCGCGAGGGAGGTCAGTGGCCTGCGCTCAGCGCGGGCCACCACCGCGACGGCCACCGCTGCCGTTCTTCTGCTCGGCGGCCTTCAGTTCGGCCTCGGTCGGTGCGGCAGGGGTCTCGCCCGGCTTCAGTGCGGTGACCTTGCTGCCTGGCTTCAGGCGGAACTGGCCTTCACTGACTACCCGCTCGCCGCCCTTCAGGCCTTCGGCGATCTGCACCTGGCTGTCGCCCACTTCCACGCCGCTGCGCACGGTCTGCATCTTCACCGTGTTGTCCCCCTGCACGACATAGACGTACTCGCCGTCCGGGCCGCGCAGCACCGCTTGGGTGGGGATGACCACGCCGCCGGCAATCGTGCGCAGCTGCATGCGCACGTTGACGAACTGGCCCGGCCACAGGCCGTTGTCCGTGTTGTCGAACAGGGCGCGCGCCTTGAACGTGCCGCTGTCGGCACTGATCAGGTTGTCGACCACGTCGAGCTTGCCGTCGCCGGACAACACGTGCGAATCGGCACGGTCCAGCGCGGCCACCGGCACCGTGCCGGCCGCCTGCGCCTGGCGCACATCGCCGAGCTGGCGCTCGGGGAGGTTGAACAGCACGTGGATCGGATGGATCTGGGTCAGCGTCACCAGTGCGGTGCCGGCGTTGACCACGTTGCCAGCGTCGACCGCGCGGATGCCGGCGATGCCGGAGATCGGTGCGGTGACTTTGGTGTACTGCAGCTGCACCTGTGCCGAGCGCATGCTGGCCTCGTTCGCTGCGACCGCGCTTTCGTACTGTGCCACTTGGTTTCGCTGTGTATCCAGGTCGGTCTTGGCGACGTATTGGCGATACTCCGGCGCGTTCGAACGCTGGAAGTTGGAGCGCGCGGTGGCCAGCAGGGCTTCGTTCTGGCGCTTGGCCGCGGCGGCCTGGTCATAGCTGGCCTGGGCCGTGCGCGGGTCGATCACCGCCAGCACATCGCCCCGCTTCACTTCCTGGCCTTCGCGGAAATTCAGGCTCATCAGCTGGCCGCCGACCTGCGGGCTGACGGTCACGGTGTTCATCGCGGTCACCGTACCCAGCGCGCTGGCATACACCGGCACGTCCTGGCGCGTGGCATCCACCACGGTCACCGGCACCGGGCCGGCATCCGGATCTTCGCCGCCCTGGCGCGCGCCCGCAGCGGGTTTTCCAGGCTTGTCCTTGCCTCCGCCCATGACGCGCAGGCCGACCACGGCCAGCACCAGTACCGCCACGACCAGCAGCACGATCTTCCAAACACGTGACATTACGAGGACTCCAAGTGGGCTGGACAGGGCGGTGCCCCGGTTGGCAATGCGCAAAGCATACCTGTGCCACATCACGTTTCCTGCATGACGGATGGGACGGGCGCTAGGACCGGATCCGGCCGCGGAGGTTCCCGTGACGGCAGTGTTGCCCTACATTCAGCTGGAACCCCCTGCCGTGGAGATCGTGATGCGCCGTTCGTTGCTGCTGTCCGCCCTGCTGCTGGCCTTGCCGGCCCTCGCCCATGCCCAGGACGGGCAGCGCCCGGAAGTGACCGCCGCCGCCCAGCGGCTGCAGGCCAAGGTGGTCGAATGGCGCCGCGACTTCCACCAGCACCCGGAACTGTCCAACCGCGAGGTGCGTACCTCGGCCGAGGTCGCCAAGCGCCTGCGCGCGATGGGCCTGAAGCCGAAGACCGGCATCGCCCACCATGGCGTGGTGGCGATCATCGAAGGTGGCAAGCCCGGGCCGAAGATTGCCCTGCGTGCGGACATGGACGCGCTGCCGGTGACCGAACAGACCGGTCTGCCGTTCGCCTCCAAGGCCACCGACCAGTACCGCGGGCAGACCGTGGGCGTGATGCATGCCTGTGGCCACGACGCACACACCGCCACCCTGCTCGGCGTGGCCGAAGCGCTGGTGTCGATGAAGAAGGACCTGCCGGGCCAGGTGATGCTGATCTTCCAGCCGGCCGAAGAGGGGGCACCGCCACCGGAAGAGGGTGGTGCGGCCCTGATGCTGAAGGAAGGGCTGTTCGCTGGCTTCAAGCCGGAAGCGGTGTTCGGCCTGCATGTGTTTTCCAGCGTGCAGGCAGGACAGATCGCGGTGCGGGGTGGGCCGCTGATGGCTGCTTCGGATCGATTCGGCATCAAGGTGATCGGCCGCCAGACGCATGGCTCGGCGCCGTGGAACGGCGTGGACCCGATCGTGGCCACCGCTGACCTGGTCGGCACCGCGCAGACCATCGTCAGCCGCCGCGCCAACCTGTCCAAGCAGCCGGCGGTGCTGACCTTCGGTGCCATCAATGGTGGCATCCGCTACAACATCATTCCCGATGAGGTGGAGATGGTCGGCACCATCCGCACCTTCGACGAAGGCATGCGCCAGCAGATCTTCGCCGACCTGCGCAACGTGGCCGAGCACACTGCCGCCGCGCATGGCGCGAAGGCGGTGACCGACATCTACGAGTCGGAAGGCAACCCGGCCACGGTGAACGACCCGGCACTGACGGCGAAGATGCTGCCGAGCCTGCAGGCGGTGGTGGGCAAGGACAACGTGTACGAGCCGCCGCTGCAGATGGGCGCGGAGGATTTCTCGCTGTACGCGAAGGAGGTGCCGGGCATGTTCTTCTTCGTCGGCTCCACCAGCGTGGGTATCGATCCGGCGACGGCGCCGGCCAACCATTCGCCGAAGTTCCTGCTGGATGAGAAGGCGCTGGATGTGGGATTCCGCGCGCTGCTGCAGGTGAGCCTGGATTACTTGAACGGTGCCGGCACTCCTGCAGGGTGAGGGTTTCCGGCAGGGCTGCGCCCTGCACCCGCTTAGATCAACGTCAACGTCAAAAACGGGCATTCCGTGGGATGGCGGGGTGCGTCCGGTTGCGGGGGACGCCGTAAACCCGTCCATGGGGGCTTGGCCGCGGCATCCATGCCGCGGACACCCCCTCAACCGGACCCACCCCGCCTTCGACAGTTTCCCGCGGCTGTTGGTGCCCGCTGCTGTTGGTGGGTGCCGACCGTTGGTCGGCACGGCGGACGTCATGAACGTCTGAAGGATCGGATTCTGATTCTGATTTTGATTTTCTGATCTTTTCCGTGGTGGATCGGCGGCAGAAATGTGTCCGGGGAGCCGGGCGGGTGGGGCTGGCGGGGTATCCGCGCCATGGATGGCGCGGCTAAGCCTCCAGGGACGGATTCACGGCGTCCCCGCCAGCCCCATCCGCCCGGCCCACTCCCGGGAATCCAGGCTTTCGACGACCCAACACCCCACTACGGAGGGGCTCCGCCGTTGGCCGGCCCGGCCGAAGGCCCGCCGTCCGCGCGATACAATGACCCCATGAACACCCCACAGGATTCCAGCCTCGGTCGCGAGGTCAGTTACCCGTCGCAGTACGATCCCGGCCTGCTGTTTCCCATCCCGCGCAGCGGCGCCCGTGCCGAGATCGGCCTGGATGACGCCGCGCTGCCGTTCGTCGGCCACGACCGCTGGCACGCCTTCGAGCTGAGCTGGCTCGACCCGCGTGGCAAGCCGCAGGTCGCCGTGGCGACCGTGCAGGTGCCGTGCACCTCGCCGCGGCTGATCGAGTCGAAGTCGTTCAAGCTGTACCTCAACTCCCTCAACAGCACCCGCATCGACAGCGCCGAGGCACTGCGTGAGCGCCTGGTGGCTGACTTGTCAGCCTGCGCCGGTGCGCCGGTCCAGGTTGAGTTCGGCCTGCCGGACCTGCGTGAGTCGCCACTGGGCGAGTCCATCGACGGGCTGGACGTGGCCATCGACTGCTATGGCCCACCCCAGGCGGAATTCCTCGCCGCCGATGCGGGCGAGGTGGTGGAGGAGATCCTGGTCTCGGCACTGCTGAAGTCCAACTGCCCGGTCACCGGCCAGCCGGATTGGGCCACGGTCAGCCTGCGTTACCGCGGGCCGAAGATCGACCGCGCCGGGCTGCTGCGCTACCTGGTCAGCTACCGCGAGCACGCCGAGTTCCACGAGCAGTGCGTCGAACGGATATTCAGCGAGGTGTCCGCGCGCTGCCAGCCACAATGGCTGGAAGTGGAAGCCCGTTACACCCGCCGCGGCGGCCTGGACATCAACCCCTGGCGCGCCAGCCCCGGCATCGCCGCCCCGGCCGCGACCTACCGCGAGCTGCGCCAATAGCCGCCGCAGGCGGTTAAGGCTGGTGCCGGTCCCGGGCCGGCACTACCGGGCACCCGCCTTCCCGATTGTTCAGCCGCCCCCCGGGGCGGCTTCACATCTGCACCATCCCCATTTAACAACCACCATGGCAACGTGCATGCAACGTAGTCATGCAGACGGGAGTTGTGGATGAGTACCGAGAAGAAAGCCGATTTCTCCGGCGTCAGTGGCAGCGTCGACAGTACCGCCGAGCAGGTGCCGAAGGCAGACTTCTCTGGCGTCAGCGCTTCGGTGGACAGCACCGCAGACGTCGTCAGCGGTGGTACCTACACCGTGCAGAAGGGTGACTCGCTGTCGAAGATCGCCAAGCAGCATCTGGGCGATGCCAATGCGTGGAAGAAGATCTTCGAAGCCAACCGCGATGTGCTTGATGACCCGGACAAGATCTTCCCGGGCCAGACCCTGAAACTGCCGCCGAAGTAAACGGCGACCGAACGCCGTCCGACAATTGCCCTGGGAGGAACCCCGAATGATCAAGACCACCCCGCTCCAGACCGCCCTGATCGCCGCCCTGCTGGGCAGCGTTGCCCTGGTCGGTTGCAAGAAGAAGGAAGAGTCGACCGACAACAACGCCGCGCCTGCCGCAACCGCTCCGGCCGAGCCGGCACCGGCGCCGATGACCGGTGCGCCGCCGCCGATGGCGGAAGCTGCAGCGGTCAACGTTTCCAACGTCACCGTGGGCAAGACCGCCGCCGCCGACAAGTCGGTTGCACCGGCGGCACTGTTCGCGCCGAAGGATGATGTCATCGTCTCGGTCAAGACCGACGGCGCCGCCAACAACGTGAGCGTCGCTGCCAAGCTGACCTTCCAGGACGGCCAGGTGGCCGGCGAACAGACCGCGACCCTGAATACCAGTGGCGCGGAAACCACCAACGTCACGTTCAAGAATGCAAAGGGCTGGCCGGCCGGCAAGTACCGCGCCGAGGTCATGGTTGATGGCAAGGCGGCCGGAACGCCGCAGGAGTTCGAGGTCAAGTAAGTCCTGCCGACTCTCTCCCGGCAGGGCTCACGATGGACGCAGCCGCGAGGCTGCGTCCTTTTTTATTGGGCGATGACATGGATCCGGGGTGCGGCGCGATGTTCTGGCAGCTCCACGCCCAGCGTGGATGGATCACAGCGTTGCCCGCGTGCAGTACCGCCGCGTATGGCGTGGCTTTGCCCCGCGCGGCTGAAAACGCGACAATGCAGGGGTTTCCCCGTCGCGCGCCCACCCTGACGGCGACGGGGGAAAGCGTGGGGCCCAGCCCCGCGCGCGACACGGTTGCACGTGGCCCGGCGCTGGCGCCGGCCTTCCCCTGAGCACTGCTACAGAGTCCAAGTCCCCCATGTCCAAGATTCTCTACACGCTGACCGACGAAGCCCCGTTCCTGGCTACCCAGTCGCTGCTGCCGATCGTCGATGCCTACACCGCCACTGCCGGCATCGTGGTGGAAACCCGTGACATCTCGCTGTCTGGCCGCATCCTCTCGCAGTTCCCTGAACTGTTGTCCGATGCGCAGAAGGTCAGCGACGACCTGGCCGAGCTGGGCCAGCTGGCGACCACCCCGGACGCCAACATCATCAAGCTGCCGAACATCTCCGCCTCGGTGCCGCAGCTGAAGGCGGCCATCAAGGAACTGCAGGACCAGGGCTATCCGCTGCCGGATTACCCGGAAACCCCCGCCGACGACCAGCAGCGCGACTACAAGGCGCGCTACGACAAGGTCAAGGGCAGTGCGGTCAATCCGGTGCTGCGCGAAGGCAACTCCGATCGCCGCGCACCGCTGTCGGTGAAGAGCTACGCGCGCAAGCACCCGCACCGCATGGGCGCCTGGGCGTCGGATTCGAAGTCGCACGTCGCCCACATGGCCGCCGGTGATTTCTACGGCAGCGAGAAGTCGGCTACCGTGGCCAACGCCGGTTCGCTGAAGATCACTTTCCACGGCAAGGACGGCAGCACCGTCGTGCTGAAGGAAAAGACCGCGGTGAAGGCTGGTGAGATCGTCGATGCCGCCGTGATGAGCCGCAAGGCACTGGCCGCGTTCATTGGCGAGCAGATCGCCGACGCCAAGGCCCAGGGCGTGCTGTTCTCGCTGCACCTGAAGGCGACCATGATGAAGGTCTCCGACCCGATCATGTTCGGCGTGGCGGTCAACGAGTTCTACAAGGACGTGCTGGCCAAGCACGCCGAGGTGCTGAAGCAGGCCGGTTTTGATGCCAACAACGGCATCGGTGACCTGGCCGCCCGCCTGCCGTCGCTGCCCGAAGCCACCCGCGCTGCGATCGAAGCCGACCTGGCGGCCGAGTACGCGCAGCGTCCGGGCGTGGCCATGGTCAACTCGGACAAGGGCATCACCAACCTGCACGTGCCGAGTGACGTGATCGTCGACGCTTCGATGCCGGCGATGATCCGCGACTCCGGCAAGATGTGGAACGCCGAAGGCAAGCTGCAGGACACCAAGGCGGTCATTCCGGACCGCTGCTACGCCGGCGTGTACCAGGCCGTCATCGACGACTGCAAGGCGCACGGCGCCTTCGACCCGGCCACCATGGGTTCGGTGCCCAACGTCGGCCTGATGGCGCAGAAGGCCGAAGAGTACGGCTCGCACGACAAGACCTTCCAGATCGCCGCCGATGGCGTGGTCAAGGTCACCGACGATGCCGGCACCGTGGTGTTCGAGCACGCCGTGGAAGCCGGTGACATCTGGCGCATGTGCCAGACCAAGGACGCGCCGATCCAGGACTGGGTCAAGCTGGCCGTCGAACGCGCCCGCCTGAGCAGCACCCCGGCCGTGTTCTGGCTGGACGCCGCCCGCGCCCACGACGCGCAGGTCATCGCCAAGGTCGAGCAGTACCTGAAGAACCACGACACTACCGGCCTGGATATCCGCATCCTGCCGCCGGTGGAGGCCACTGCGTTCTCGCTGGACCGCATCCGCAAGGGCGAGGACACCATCTCGGTGACCGGCAACGTGCTGCGCGATTACCTCACCGACCTGTTCCCGATCATGGAGCTGGGCACCAGCGCCAAGATGCTGTCGATCGTGCCGCTGATGGCCGGTGGTGGCCTGTTCGAGACCGGCGCCGGTGGTTCGGCTCCGAAGCACGTGCAGCAGTTCGTCGAAGAGGACTACCTGCGTTGGGATTCGCTGGGTGAGTTCCTGGCCCTGGCCGCGTCGCTGGAGCACCTGGGCAACCGCTACGACAACGCCGCCGCCCGCGTGCTGGCCAAGGCGCTGGACGAAGCCAACGGCCAGTTCCTGGACAACGACAAGTCGCCGTCGCGCAAGCTGGGCGGCATCGACAACCGTGGCAGCCACTTCTACATCGCGCTGTACTGGGCCCAGGCCCTGGCCGCACAGGACGAAGACGCCGCACTGAAGGCGCGCTTCGCCCCGCTGGCCAAGGCACTGACCGACAACGAGCAGAAGATCGTCGAAGAGCTGATCGCGGTGCAGGGCAAGGCCGTGGACATCGGCGGCTACTACCGGCCGGACGTGACCAAGGCCAGCAAGGCGATGCGCCCGAGCGTGACCTTCAACGCCGCGCTGGAGCAGCTGCGCGGCTGATCCACTGCCGCCAGGTCGTGACACCGGAACCCGCGCTTCGGCGCGGGTTTCTTTTTTGGCTCTGGGGGTCAGATCCCTTTTGCCATGCAAAAGGGATCTGACCCCAGGCGATGAAACTGCGACATCCGTCGGCTGTCGGAATGCCGTCAAAGGGGTATGAAACTTGCCCGCGATGGCCGTCGCAGAACCGATAGGAGACGGCCTGCAGCCGCCCTCAATCTGAGCAGTTGATCACGACGGCCCTCGTCGGCAATGCCCTAGCCTTGGCGACACGAGGCCACCGGGGAGGTGGCCGCACGGGGAACACGGATGGCACGCGTGCTGGTAGTGGGAACCGACATCCAGGGCGAGCAGGCCCTGCTGCAACGGCTGCGCCTGGCCTCGGCACTGCCGGATGGCCAGGTCCGCCGCAGCCAGGATCTGGACGATTGCGACCTGCTGGTCATCCGAGATACCCCGGCACTGCGCAACGCGGCCCAGCGCATGCGCCAGCAACGCCCACGCTTGCAGTGCTGGATCGAGGATATCGGCGGCCAGCTGCGTGACGGCGACGGGCTCCAGGATGTGCTTGACGATGGTGCCATCGGCCGCGCGCTCCGCCGCATGCAGTTGGCACCGGAGTTCATGGCCATGCACGCACCCGCACCGATCCGTCTGGCCGATGGCGCGCACGCCATCACCCGCCTGCTGCGCGAGCGGCTGCCGTTGAGGCAAGGGCAGGCATTGTTGAGTGATGCAGGCGAGCCATTGCTGCTGATGGACCTGGAGCATGACCAGGCCGTGCTGTTGCAGGAGCCCGCGAGCGCGCTGGTGGAGCGCCTGGCCGATGCCTTCGAACGCCTGCAGCTGGATGCACTGACACCGGCGCGCCTGCAGGCGCTGGGTGGTGAGCGACCACGCCAGCCGCTGCGGCCGCTGTTATGGCAATGGGCGCAACGCAGCCGCCATTGGCAGGCACTGGACGAACGCCTGCGCGGCGCCTCGGTAAAGCTGCTGCGCTGGCCGGATTTCCGCGTACTGGGTCACGACCACGATGGCTTCCGCCTGTGCTCGCTGCTGCTCAAGCGCGCGTGCACGGTTGAAGAATGCGCGATGCTGCTCGAGTTGCCGGCTGCGGCGGTGCGCGATTTCATCCATGCAGCCTATCTCTGCGGTTACGCGCAGTTGCAGAGCGCCCCGGCGACACCGATGACGGCACTACGCGGCAATGGCGCCGACCACGGCCTGCTTGCCCGCCTGTGGCGGCACCTGCGCGGGAGCGAGCGCAATGCGTGAGCACAAGGTGGTGGTGCTGGGTGGCATGGGCAGCGGCAAGTCGACACTCGTGCGCAGCATCGCGGCCGGTGCGGTGGTCGACACCGACGTGGCCAACAGTGATCGCCTTGGCGCCGACAAGGCTTCCACCACCGTCGCGCTGGACTACGCAGACATCGACCTGCCCAACGGCGAACGCCTGCGTCTCTACGGAACGCCCGGCCAGCAGCGCTTTGATTTCCTGTGGCCGATCCTGCTGCAGGGCGCGCGTGGCGCGGTGCTGCTGCTGGATGCGCGCCGCGCCGGGTTGGCGACCGAACTGGAGGACTACCTGCAGGTGCTGCAGCCTTTCGCATCGTCACTGGCGCTGGTGGTGGCGGTCACCCACCTGGACCAGGCGCCACAGGCCGCACTGGATGGCTGCGCCGCCCGTGCCTGCCTTGACGGCCAGCCGCTGCCGCTGCTGGCCGTGGATGCCCGCGACCGCGAACAGGGACTGTTGCTGATGGATGTACTGATGAGCGAAATGGAAGCGCACGCATTGGTGGCGGCGCATGGCTGACGGGCATCTGGCGGTGCTGCCCGATGCCGGCCAGCGTGAGCGCCTGCAGCCGCTGCTGCAGGACCTGCAGCAGCGCGTTGAAGGCGTGCGCACGGTGGTGCTGGCCAGTGTCGATGGCTTCGCGCTGGTCAGCGCCGGCGCCGAAGGGCGCGGCGAACGGCTGGCGGCGATGACCAGCGCGATGCTGGCGCTGGCCGCAGCGGTGGGGCGCGAACTGGCGCTGGGCGATCTGCAGACGCTGATGCTGGAAGCGATGGGCGGCAAGGTGCTGATGCTGGCGATCCAGGCCGAAGGGCGCGCACCGCTGCTGCTGATGGCGGCCTGCGACCAGCGCAGCGTGATCGGCCAGGTGCTGTGGCAGAGCAGGGAATGTGGCCAGGCAATCCTGGCCGAACTCGGCGGATCGTGAGCCCGGCCGCAGGGGAACGAGGGGCTCGAACCAACATCGACAAGGGGTGCGACGTGGCTGGATTGACTGAATCGTTGGATGCACTGATGGGCATCGATGGCGCGCAGGCAGTGGCGCTGGTCGACTACGAAAGCGGCATGCTGCTGGGCGAAGCCGGTGCCGGCATGGACATGGAAGTGGCCGCCGCCGGCAACACTGAAGTGATCCGCGCCAAGATGAAGACCGCCGCGTCGCTGAACCTCAACGACAGCATTGAAGACATCCTGATCTCGCTGGGCAAGGCGTACCACATCATGCGTCCGGTGGCGAAGAAGAAGGGCCTGTTCTTCTACATCGTGCTGGACCGCACCAAGTCCAACCTGGCATTGGCCCGGCGCAAGGTGCAGGACGTGGAGACCGAACTGGCGATCTGAGCGAACGGCTTCTGTAGCCGAGCCATGCTCGGCTGCTGCGGTCTCCGCCCTTCGTAGCGTCGAGCCTGCGCGACTGCGGCAGAGGCAGCCAGGCAGGCTCGACGCGAATCTCAAGCTGCTGGAAGCAGCAGTGCAGAGACGAACGATAGAGCCTTGCTGTCGCGCGCGGCGAAGTACTTGGATGCATGATTGGGCAGCCACACTTCGTTGAAGTGGCGGCGGAAGTCCTCGTAGAACTCGTTGGGATACAGTTTGGCCTGCACCGTGCGGCCGTCCGGGTAGGCGTGGTCATACGTGGGCAGTGCATCGGTGTTGACGCCGCGATGATCCCTCAGCCATTTGCAGAACAGGCGGCCTTCGGAGATGTCCGGCACCAGCGCCTGCGGGAGCGTATAGCCCGCCTGCTCCAGCGGTGCGATCAGGTTCAACGTCAGCTCGTTGAGCATCGAGAAATGGGTGTACGGCACCTTGGCACGGTTCTGCATGTAGCGGTCGATGTGCACGGGCATCACCGCGTTGGCGCGGCCCTGCTGCCATTCCACCACCCACTGCGAGACCTTCACCGCGAACTTGCGCGACAACCACTGGCCGAGGTTGATGGCGAGGTACGGGTGGATCCAGGTACCCTGCATTGCCGGGTTTCCACCGGATACCACGTGGATCAGTTCATTCTCGGCCAGCTTCGTCTGCGCCATGAGTTCCTGCAGGAACTCCTCCGTTGATTTCAGCGCCCGGTAGTCGGACCAGCGCTTGCCGACGGACTGGCACAGGGCGGTGGCACTGATGTAGCCGTCGCGGGCGCGCTGGGGGATTACGTTGCCTTCCTCCACGCGCGGAATAAAGGTCATTTGCTGCATGCGTCACCTTGTGCCGTTGTTGGGCCTGACAGGGTAGGCAGCACGGGGGCGCGGGGTCTGTAGGAATCGTTGCGTTTGTCGCGGCGCGCAGTGGCGCTGGCCCCTCTGGGACCAAACCGATGCTCGGCTCTACACAACCCACCCCACGCCAGCGTATGGTGAAGCCGGTCCTCCCGGGGTGAGCCCTGCATGTCCGAGCCTGACATCGCTGCCGAGCTGGCGCCGCGCATCGCCGGCGCCATCCGCGATGGTTTCGAGCAGTATCATGCCCGTTTCGCGGCGATTACCGCGCGGGCGCGGCAGCGCTTCGAGCAGCGCGACTGGGCCGGTGCGCGGCAGGATGCGGTCGAACGCATCGCCCTGTATGACCTGTGCATCGCCGAGCAGATGGATGCGCTGCGTCGCCTCGCCGGTGAGGCGATCGGCGAGCGCGCACTGTGGCTGCAGGTGCACGCGCGGTACAGCGCGCTGCTGCAGGGCCTGATCGATGCCGAACTGTACAAGACCTTCTACAACACGCTGTCGCGGCGTCTGTTCGCTACCCGGGGCGTGGACCCGGCGCTGGAGTTCATCGCTTTCGACGTCGAGCCGTCCGATGCAATCACCCACCCCGTCGCGCGGCATACCTATGCGGTCTCGCCGACGCGGCCGGTGGAGGCGCTGCAACGCGTGTTGGCCGACTACCGCTTCGACACGCCCTATGCGCACCAGTTGCGCTGCGCGGCGGCCATCGCCGTGCGGCTGCAGGATGACCTCGCCCATTGGGGTGACACGCCGGTACGCAGCATCGAACTGCTCGACACCGTGTTCTACCGCGAGCGCCGTGCCTACCTGGTCGGCCGCGTGTTCGGCGAGCACCGCTTCTCGCCGTGCGTGATCGCCCTGGTCAACGACGAGCGCGGCCTGCGTGCCGATGCAGTGCTGACCCGGCGCCGTGATGTCGCTCACCTGTTCGGTGTATCACGCAGCTACTTCCAGGCCGACCTGGGCACGGTCGGCGACGCCGTGGTGTTCCTGCGCAGCCTGCTGCCGGGCAAGCCGATCGACGAGATCTACACCGTGCTGGGCCGAGCCAAGCAGGGCAAGACCGAGCGCTACCGCACCTTCTTCCGGCACTTCAACGAGCACCCGCAGGAGCGGCTGGTGCACGCCGAAGGCACGCCGGGCATGGTCATGGCGGTGTTCACCCTGCCCAGCTATCCGCTGGTATTCAAGCTGATCCGCGACCGCTTCGCCTGGCCGAAGTCGATGTCGCGCCAGCAGGTGGAAGAGAAGTATGCGCTGGTGTTCAACCTGGATCGTGTCGGCCGCCTGCTTGACGCACAGCCCTATCGTCATCTGCGCTTCCCGCGCGAGCGCTTCGCGCCGGCCTTGCTGGAAGAGCTGCTGCAGCAGTGCGCGCAGAGCGTACGCATCGATGGCGAGGAGGTCGAGATCGCACTGTGCTATGTGCAGCGTCGTTTCCGTCCCTTGAACCTGTACCTGCGCGAGCAGTCCCGGGAGGCGGTGCGCGCTGCGGTGCTCGACTACGCGCAGGCGATCACCGACATGGCACGCAACAACATCTTCCCCGGCGACATGCTGCCGAAGAACTTCGGCGTATCGCGGCATGGCCGGGCCGTGTTCTACGACTATGACGAGCTGTGCCTGGTCAGCGACTGCGTGTTCCGCGCCTGGCCGCAGCCGCGTACGCCGGAGGAGGCCATGGCCGACGAGCCCTGGTTCCATGTCGGGCCACGCGATGTATTTCCCGAGCGCTTCGGCCCGTTCATGGGCCTGCCGGCGGGCGAGCTGGCCGCAGTGCGCGAACATTACCGGCACCTATTCGATCCAGCGTGGTGGCAGGGCCTGCAGGAACGCTTCGCCCAAGGTGACTATCCGGACACGCCGCCCTACGCGGTGGCTCATCGCCTGGCCTGAACGGATTGGCGTGAACCGCCTGCCGGTCCCGTCCAGGCTGGGGTACGCTCGGGGACCACCTCATCACCATGGATCCGGCAATGATGCGTTCTCCCCTGTTCCTTGCGCTGGCCCTGGCGTTCACCGCCGGTGCTCCCCTGCTGCCGGCAGACGCCGTTGCCCAGAACGCGCGCGCGGTGCGCGCAGCTGCCGAGATGAGCATGGCGCTGTCGGGCAGTATCGACGTGGCGGCCGACGGTTCGGTCAGCACGCTGGTCCTGGACCAGCAGGCGATGCTCGCACCGGGTATCGCATCATTCGTGGAAGGCACCATCCGTGGCTGGCAGTTCGAGCCGACGCTGCGCGATGGCAGGCCGGTGGCCATCCACGCGCCGCTGCGGGTACGCCTGCGTGGCAAGGAGCAGGACGATGGCGGCTACCAGGTCAGCATGACCAGTGTCGACTTCAGTGAATATGATCCGAAGGCTACTGACTCGGTCACCCAGAAGCGCATGCCGCCACCGCGCTACCCCGAGGAGGCCTTCCGCAATGGTGGGCAGGGTGACGTACTGCTGCTGGTCCAGGTGGCGCGCGACGGTACCGTTGCCGATGTCATTGCCGAACAGGTGAACATGACGGTGGTCGCACCGGAACGGACCATGGCCAGGATGCGCGACATCCTCGCCAAGGCCAGCATCAGTGCGGCCCGCAAGTGGACCTTCGTGCCGCCGACCACCGGCGAGGACAGCACGCGGGACTCCTGGACCGTGCGCGTGCCGGTCACCTTCGCACTGAACAACAATGGCAACGCCCAGCCGGAACGTTACGGGCGCTGGCGCGCCTTCATTCCCGGCCCGCGCCAGGCCGCACCGTGGCGCACGCCGGATACCGCCGGGCAGGCGGGCAGTGATCTGCTGCCGGCCGGCGGCGTGTACATGGTCGATGGCACCCAGCGCGGCCTGCGCCTGCTGACGCCGCTGGCGCAGCGCTGATTCCGGCGCGGTGAAACAGCCGGCCTGGCCGGCTGCTTCTCAGTCCGCGTATGGGTAGACCACCACCCGGTTGCGGCCTCGTTCCTTGGCCATGTACAGCGCCTTGTCGGCCAGCCGCAGCGCCTGTTCGGCATCGACATGGAAGCTGGGGAAGTGGGCGACGCCCAGCGACACGGTGATGGTGCCCACCGGCTCGAACGGATGGTCGGCGATGTGCTGGCGCAGGCGCTCGCCGGCCTGGCGTGCCGAGTCGGTACTGATGCCCGGCAACAGCAGCAGGAATTCCTCGCCACCGGCGCGGCAGAGGATGTCGCTGTCGCGCGAGTAGCGGCGCATCTGGTCAGCGATATGGACGATGGCGGCGTCGCCGACGTCATGGCCGTGGCTGTCGTTGATCGATTTGAAGCGATCGATATCCAGCGCCAGGATTGCGAACGGTATGCCCTGCACCTGCAGTGCATCCAGCGCTTGCTGCAGGCCCCGGCGATTGAGCAGGCCGGTCAGCGGATCGGTGCGGTTGGCACGGCTGAGTGTACCGATCCGCTCCTGCAGGGCGTTGAAGCTGTGCAGTACCGCCTGCTTGAGCTGGGCAACCTCGAAGTACCACGCGCGGATGCCGCTGACGTGGTTGATTGCATTGCCGGTGTCCTCGCCGCCCTGCACATTGCGCGCCAGCTGCCACAGCGGCATCGAGATGCGCCGGGCGAACCACCAGGTGATCAGCAGCGAAAGCAGGCCGAGCGGAATCGCGTTCCAGATCACCGCGGTCATCAACCGCGACAGCGGCTGCAACGTGGCCTCGGTCGGCCGCTGGGCGATGATGCCCCAGCCGGTGGCCGGTACCGGCGCATAACCAGCCAGCATCGACACGCCGAGGTTGTTGCGTACCTGCTGCGCGCCGCGTTCACCGCGCACCACCGCCTTCACCGCCGGGTTGCCGACCACGTAGTCGCCGACCCGCTTGCCGTCGGCGTGGTACAGCAGGCGGCCATGGCGGTCGACCACGTACAGGTAGGAGCCATCTCGATAGTAGTGCTTGCCCAGCAGCGTGTGCAGCGCGCTGCGCTGGCGCAGGTACAGGGTGCCGCTGACGTAGCCGCGGTAGCGGCCCTGGCGATCGAAGATCGGGTGCGACAGCGAGACCAGCAGCTTGCCCGTGGCCGACTGGTACGGGTCGCTGATCATCGGCTGGCGCGCGGCCAGTGCGGCGTTGTTGCCGACGCTGTGCAGGATCTCGCCCTGCAGCTGCAGGGTCTGCGGCGAGGTGGCGATCACCAGGCCGTCGGCGTCCACCACCAGCGAGGAGTTGAAGCTGTTGGTCTGCAGCTGCAGGCGGCTGGCTTCATCCTGGGCCTGCTTCGGATCCAGGTCGCTCTGGCCGAGCCGGGTGGCGGCGTAGGCCAGCTCCTGCTGCGCGGCCAGCAGGAAGTTCTGGGTGGTCTCGGCCAGCTTGGTGGCATAGACGCGGTTGGCTTCCAGGGTAGTGCCGACCAGCTGGTCGCGCTGCACGCGGTAGCTGGTCAGCAGGGTATTGGCCAGGGCGATGATGGCGCTGAGCAGGGCCAGGGCGAGGATCAACTTGCCCAGGTTGAGGCGGGGAGACAGCGTTGGCATGCGTCGACGGATCCGGCAGGAGGCTGGACCCGACCGGTTCTCCGGAAGGGGCGACAGCGGGAATCGGTGCCCACGCCCGCAGGGCCGGGCAGGGTGGTGGGCGGATTATCGCCAAAAGCGGTCGGCGGCAAAGTGAAGTGGGTCGCCCTGCAGGCAAAAAAAAACCTGCCGCAGCGAGCGGCAGGTTCTTTTCGATGCAACGCCGTGGATCAGCGCTTCATCGAACCGAAGAACTCGTCATTGGACTTGGTGTTCTTCATCTTGTCCAGCAGGAACTCCATCGCGGCCATTTCATCCATCGGATGCAGCAGCTTGCGCAGGATCCAGATCTTCTGCAGCAGCTCCGGCTCGATCAGCAGGTCTTCGCGGCGGGTGCCGGAACGGTTGATGTCGATGGCCGGGAACACGCGCTTTTCAGCGATACGACGGCTCAGGTGCACTTCGCTGTTGCCGGTGCCCTTGAACTCTTCGTAGATCACCTCGTCCATCTTCGAGCCGGTATCGACCAGCGCGGTGGCGATGATGGTCAGGCTGCCGCCTTCTTCCACGTTGCGCGCGGCACCGAAGAAGCGCTTCGGGCGGTGCAGGGCGTTGGCGTCCACACCACCGGTCAGCACCTTGCCCGAGCTCGGTACCACGTTGTTGTAGGCGCGGGCCAGGCGGGTGATGGAGTCCAGCAGGATCACCACGTCCTTCTTGTGCTCGACCAGGCGCTTGGCGCGCTCGATGACCATTTCGGCCACCTGCACGTGGCGCGCGGCCGGCTCGTCGAAGGTCGAGCTGATGACCTCGCCGCGCACGGTGCGCTGCATTTCGGTCACTTCTTCCGGGCGCTCGTCGATCAGCAGCACGATCAGGTGCACGTCCGGGTGGTTGGTGGTGATGGCGGTGGCGACCTGCTGCATCATCATCGTCTTGCCCGCCTTCGGCTGGGACACGATGAGCGAGCGCTGGCCCTTGCCCTGCGGTGCCATCAGGTCGAGGATGCGGCCGGTGATGTCTTCCGACGAACCGTTGCCACGCTCCAGGGTGAAGCGGCGGCGCGGGAACAGCGCGGTCAGGTTCTCGAACAGCACCTTGTTCTTCGACGCTTCGATCGGCTCGCCGTTGATGGTGTCGACGATGTTCAGCGCGAAGTAGCGCTCGCCGTCCTTCGGGAAGCGGATGCGGCCGGAGATGTGGTCGCCGGTGCGCAGGTTGAAGCGGCGGATCTGGCTGGGCGAGATGTAGGTGTCGTCCGGGCCGGCCAGGTAGCTGGCTTCAGCCGCGCGCAGGAAGCCGAAGCCGTCCGGCAGGATTTCCAGCACGCCGTCGGCGGCGACGCCGTCGCCGTGGCGGGTCAGCACCTTCAGCAGGGCGAAGATCACATCCTGCTTGCGGGCACGGGCAACGCCTTCGGAGATCTGCAGCTGCTCGGCGATTTCCAGCAGCTTCTGCGCCGGCATGCGCTTGAGGTCGCTCAGCGAGTAGACCGGGAAGCCCTCGGGCACGTTGGCGTGCGGGCGCGGCACGAACGGCTGCTGCTCGCCGCCGTCCTGCGGCATGCCGTCATCACGGCCACCGCGGTTGCGGTCACGGTCGCGACGGTTGCGGAAACGGTCGCGGCGATTGCCCTGGCCCTGCTGGCCGTTCTGGTTGTAGGGATTGTTGTTCTGACCCTGGCCCTGGTTCTGGCCACCGCCCTGGTGGTTCTGCTGGCGCTGTCCGGATTCGCGACCTTCGCCACCCTCACCGCCGCCGGAGGCGGGGGCTTCAGCGGCAGGCGCGCTCGGCGCGGGGGCGGCTGCCGCCGGTGCCGGCGCTTCGGGCGCGGCTGCCAGCGGCAGGGTCGGTTGCGCCGGAGCGGCGCTGGTTTCGGCGGCTGCCGGAGCGGCGGCCTTGCTCACGCGGGGCTTGCGCACGCGCTTTTCGGCGGGCGCATCGGCGCTGCCGGTTTCGGAAGTGTTATCGGACAAGAGCGTTATTCCTCGCTTGAAGGTGCGAGCGCCCGGCTGGGGCGGCGAACGTTGGGAATGGGTCTGGAAGAAACTGCGTCCAGAGGGTGCGGCACGCGAACGCGGCCGGATATGCCGACACTATCATCGGCCTGCGGCGCCATGCAAGGGTCGCCAGGAACAGCATTCATCATGGACGCTGGGCGCCCGCCGGCAGCCGCGGGCGGCGGCTGCCGGGAACAGCAGGATCAGGCCAGGGCCTTGTCCAGCAGGCCGGCCAGCTGGGCCTTGCCCACCGCACCGATCTGCTCGCCGACCTTCTCGCCGTCCTTGAACACGACCAGGTACGGAATCGAACGCACGTGGTACTTGGCGGCCAGCGCGCGGTTGTGGTCGACGTTGACCTTGGCGATCTTGGCGCGGCCCTGGTAGGCATCGGCCAGTTCGTCCAGCGCCGGGGCGATCATCTTGCAGGGGCCACACCACTCGGCCCAGAAATCGACCAGCACCGGTTCCTTGGAATTCAGCACTGCGCTATCGAAGTCGGCGTCGCCGACATGTACAACCTTGTCGCTCATCTTGGTTTCTCGTCTTGGATTGCACCCGGCCATGCCGGAGGTGGGTGAACTGGGCCATGCCCGGTGGCGCGACCCTCGTCGTTGCCTCGCGGCGCACTGCCGCGGTGCGTTCGGCGGGATGCCTGGACGCTCACGGCCGGCAGTGTACCCCTATCGCAGGGCCGGGACAGGCGCCGGCTGGAACCCAGCGTATCGTGATCGCTTCGATGCCCGGTATGTGCCGGATTTCACTGTCTTCCTGTACATGGGGCTGGCAGTGGGCGACACCAACGGCCCTGGGCAGGCCGTTCAAGTCCGGTGTGGCTGGGTGAAGGTGGCGTCTCCATGTTCGGTGAGACGCCGCATTCCGGTTTGCCTGCCCGAGTGCGTTAAACTGGGCCATTGTGCGGCGCGCGGACCAGGTGGTCCCAGCCTGCCAACCCGCCGCAGGGGCCGCAGTTTGCGACGGTGCCCCTAGACGATGAAGTGCCAGCCGCCCCACGGGCCGGCGGCCATACCAAGACGGACTCATGAGCGACAAACCGCTGACCGATTTGACCTTCTCCTCCTTCGAGCTGCACCCGGCCCTGCAGGCTGGCCTTGAAGGAGCCGGATTCACCCGTTGCACCCCGATCCAGGCGCTGACCCTGCCGGTCGCGCTGCCCGGTGGTGATGTCGCCGGCCAGGCCCAGACCGGCACCGGCAAGACCCTGGCCTTCCTGGTGGCTGTCGTGAACCGCCTGCTGACGCGTCCGGCCCTGGCCGATCGCAAGCCGGAAGATCCGCGCGCGCTGATCCTCGCCCCGACCCGCGAGCTGGCCATCCAGATCCACAAGGATGCGGTGAAGTTCGGTTCCGACCTGGGCCTGCGTTTCGCCCTGGTCTACGGCGGCGTGGATTACGACAAGCAGCGCGAGCTGCTGCAGCAGGGCGTGGACGTGATCATCGCCACCCCCGGCCGACTGATCGACTACGTCAAGCAGCACAAGGTGGTTTCGCTGCACGCCTGCGAGATCTGCGTGCTGGACGAAGCCGACCGCATGTTCGACCTGGGCTTCATCAAGGACATCCGCTTCCTGCTGCGCCGCATGCCGGAACGCACCATCCGCCAGACCCTGCTGTTCAGCGCCACCCTCAGCCATCGCGTGCTGGAGCTGGCCTACGAGCACATGAACGAGCCGCAGAAGCTGGTGGTCGAAGCCGAGACCATCACCGCCGCGCGCGTGCGCCAGCGCATCTACTTCCCGGCCGACGACGAGAAGATCCCGCTGCTGCTGGGCCTGCTGTCGCGCAGCGAAGGCGCGCGCACCATGGTGTTCGTCAATACCAAGGTGTTCGTCGAGCGCGTCGCCCGTTCGCTGGAAAAGGCCGGCTACCGTGTCGGCGTGCTGTCCGGTGACGTGCCGCAGAAGAAGCGCGAGAGCCTGCTCAACCGCTTCCAGAAGGGCCAGCTGGAGATCCTGGTGGCCACCGACGTGGCCGCGCGCGGCCTGCATATCGACGGCATCAAGTACGTCTACAACTACGACCTGCCGTTCGACGCCGAAGACTACGTGCACCGCATCGGTCGTACCGCGCGCCTGGGCGAAGAGGGTGATGCGATCAGCTTCGCCTGCGAACGCTACGCCATGGGCCTGCCGGACATCGAGGCCTACATCGAGCAGAAGATCCCGTCCGAGCCGGTCACCAAGGAACTGCTGACCCCGCTGCCGCGCCCGGAACGCCCGGCCCCGGCCGCTGGCGAGGAAGGTGAGGAGAACGAGAGCGTCGGCCAGATCTTCCGTGAAGCGCGCGAAGCACGTGCCGCCGAAGAAGAGCGTCGTGGTGGTGGTCGCAGTGGTGGCCGCTCCGGCGGTGGCCGTGGCGAGCGTCGCGACGGTGAGCGCAGCGGCGAGCGCCGTTCGCGTGGCCCGCGCAAGCCGCGCGTGGAAGGCGAGCAGTCCGCAGCTGTCCCGGCCGAAGGTGCCGTCGCCCAGGCCCCGCGTCCGCCGCGTGCCGAGGGTGCGCCGGAAGGTGCCGTGGATGGCGAGCGCAAGCCGCGCAAGCGCCGTCGTCGTCGCCACGGCCGTCCGGTCGAGGGTGGCGAGGGCATGCAGGCCAACGCCGGCAACGGTGCCAGCCCGGTGACCCCGGTGCAGGTGGTGGCCAAGCCGGTGCGCACGGCGGCCGACTCCGGCGATTCGTTCCTGACCCGCATCGGCCGCAAGATCCGCCGGATGCTGTCGGGCAATTGAGCCGGCAGCGCCCGACCGTTGGTCGGGCGACATCCAGGGTGTGCCGACCAACGGTCGGCACCCACCACGCCGGACCGGCAGCACCCGACCATTGGTCGGGTGGCTTTGAAGGGTAGTGCCGGCCGATGGCCGGCATGCCGCGCAGCCGCCTGCCACGCAACGTTGTCGCATCTGACTCTGGCTGCGCCTGCCGGCCTCCAGCCAAGCTGGCTCCTCACGCATGCGGAGGACTCACGCGATGGCATCCGTACCCTGTTACGACGCATTCGATCTGCATTACGCGCAGCACGTGGCGGCCTCTGCATCCCGTCCGCTGGAACGCCGGACGCTGCTGGAGCTGGCCGGTCCACTGCAGGGGCGGGATGTCATCGATCTGGCCTGCGGCTCCGGCGATTTTGGCCGCCACCTTCTGCTGCACGGAGCACGTAGTGCCCTTGGTGTCGATCTGTCCGCCGCGATGATCGAACAGGCGCGCCGGCTTTCCCGGCAAGGCGGAGACACCATGCAGTTCCTGCACGGCGACGCGACCCGGCTGGACCTGCCGGCCCGCTTCGATATTGCCGTGGCGGTCTGGCTGTTCAACCACGCCGATACGCTGCAGGAACTGGAGCGCATGTACCGGGCGGCGGCCCACGTCCTCAGACCGGGCGGACGGCTGCTGGGCATCGTCACCCATCCGGCCTTCCGCTTGGCCCGGGGCGACTTCTCGCGCTACGGCGCACGCATCGTCCGGCAGCAGGCGCTGGACGATCATCACCTGGTGGAGGTCGCGTTCGCCGATGCTGCCGAGGCCCGCGTCACCGACCATCAATGGCGCGCGGACCAGCATGAGCAGGCGGCCGCCCGCGCGGGGCTGCCCGGGCTGCAGTGGCAGGTGCCGGCGCCGACGGCGGCGGAGTGCCAGGGCCGGCCTGCCGGCTTCTGGGATGAATACCGCGACAACAACGCGTTGGTGGTCCTGCACGCCCGCAGGGAGGGCTAGCGCCCGGCGAGGCCCGGCGGGCGCAGCCGCGGATCGAAGATTCCGCCGGGCCGGGCCCGGCGCTACCGATCCGTCGCGCCGGTCCTGCATAATCGGGGCATGAGTGTCCTGCGCTTCGACAATGTCAGCAAACAGTACGCCGGTGGCCACGAGGCGCTGATCGATGTCAGCTTCGAGGTCGCGCCGGGCGAGATGCTGTTCGTAACCGGCCATTCCGGTGCGGGCAAAAGCACCCTGCTCAAGTTGATCCACCTGGACGAGCGGCCCAGCCGCGGCGCGGTGGTGTTCGACGAGCGCAACCTGCTGAAGGTGCGCGGCGGCGACGTGCCCCGCCACCGACGCGCGGTGGGGGCGGTCTACCAGGACCATCGGCTGCTGATGGACCGCTCGATCGCCGAGAACGTGGCGCTGCCGCTGATCCTGCGTGGCACCCGCCGTGGCGACATCAGCAAGCGCGTGCGCTCGGTGCTCGAGCGGATGGGCCTGGGCCATCGCGAGAAGGCGCTGCCCTCGCAGCTGTCGGCCGGCGAGCAGCAGCGCGTGGGCATCGCCCGCGCCATCGTCGGCGAGCCCAAGCTGCTGGTGGCCGATGAGCCGACCGGCAACCTCGACCCGACCCTGGCGGCGGAGATCATGGCCCTGTTCGCCGAGCTGCCTTCGCGCGGCACCAGCGTGCTGGTGGTCAGCCACGACCTGCCGCTGCTGCGCCGCATGCGCAAGCGCGTGCTGATCCTCGACCACGGCCGGCTGGTGGATGACATCTCGCCGCAGGACCTGGCGGAGTAACCGATGGCGAAGAACGAAAACAGCGAAGCCGCCGCCCCCTCGCGTGTGGGTGTCTGGTTCCAGCACCACGTGCACAGCGTGGTGTTCAGCCTGGGCCGCGCCTGCCGCAAGCCGTGGGCGACCCTGCTGACGGTGATGGTCATGGCATTGGCGCTGGCGTTGCCGCTGGGGCTGTCGATCGCCCTGGACAACCTCAAGCAGTTCGCCGGCAGCGTGCAGCAGTCGCGCGACATCAACGTGTTCCTGAAGGGCAACGTCGATGGCCCCGGCGCGCTGCGCCTGGCCGGCCAGCTGCGCGGCCGCGATGACGTGGCCGAAGTGAACGTGCGCACGCCCGAGCAGGGCCTGCAGGAACTGCGCGATGCCGGCCTCGGCGAGGCGATCGACGCACTCAACGACAATCCACTGCCTTCGTTGCTGGTGATCACCCCCGGCCAGGGCAAGGATGACGCGCGCCTGGCGCGCGCGCTGGAAGGCCTGCCCGAGGCGGACCTGGTGCAGCACGATGCGCTGTGGCGCCAACGCCTGGATGCCTGGCTGGCCTTCGGTGCGCGGCTGGTGCAGGTGCTGTCGGTGCTGCTTGGCGTGGGTGCCGCGCTGGTGGTCGGCAACACGGTGCGCCTGGACATCCAGGCCCGCCGCGAAGAGATCGGCGTGCTGCAGCTGCTGGGCGCCAGCGATGGCTTCATCCGCCGCCCGTTCCTGTACCTGGGCGCGTGGTACGGCCTGGGCGCCGGTGCGGTGGCGCTGGCCCTGATCGCCGCCGCCGGTGCCGCGCTGCGCGTGCCGCTGGCCGAACTTTCGCGCAGCTACGGCAGCCCGTTCGTGCTGCACGGCCTGGACCTGCTGCACGGCGGCCTGGTCCTGCTCGGCACGCTGCTGCTGGGTTGGCTGGGCGCCTGGCTGGTCACCGGCCACTTCCTCCGCCAGACCCGCCCGACCGACACCTGAGACCGGCATGCAACCGCAAGCGCTGAAGCACCTTGAAGGGCCCGCGACGCGGGTGATGGTGGTCGATGGTTCGAAGCTGGTCCGCAAGCTGATCGCCGACGTCCTGCAGCGCGACCTGCCGGGCGTGGAGGTGATCGGCTGCGACAGCATCGAGGATGCGCAGCAGGCGCTGGCGCAGGGCCCGGTGGACCTGGTGACGACCTCGCTGACCCTGCGCGATGGTGACGGCCTGGCGCTGGCGCGGATGGTGCGCGAAGCGGCCGGCCAGGCCTATGTGCCGGTGATCGTGGTCTCTGGCGATGCCCAGCAGCACCTGGAGCAGCGTCGCTTCACCGAGTACGTCACCGACTATTTCGACAAGGCGCTGGGCCACGAGGCACTGGCGACCTTCATCCGCGGCTACGTGCAGCCGCAGACCATTCCCGGCGCCACCATCCTCTATATCGAGGACAGCCGCGTGGTGGCCGAGGCGACCAAGCGCATGCTGGAACGCCAGCAACTGAACGTGCTGCACGTGGTCAGCGCCGAAGAAGCGTTCACCCTGCTGACCGCCGAGTCGCTGGGCCGCAGCCGCCACCGCATCGACCTGGTGCTGACCGACGTCACCCTGAAGGGCGAACTGAGCGGCCGCGACGTGGTGCAGCGCGTGCGCGTGGACTTCGGCTACGGCAAGCGCCGCCTGCCGGTGCTGGTGATGACCGGCGATGGCAATCCGCACAACCAGACCGGGCTGCTGCAGTCCGGTGCCAACGACCTGGTGCTCAAGCCGATCGAAGAACGGTTGCTGGTTACCAAGGTGCTGTTCCAGCTACGGCTGGCCCGATTGAACGATGGACCTCTGTTGCGATGATGGATGAAGTAGCCGACACCCCGACGATCCAGCTGGAACCGAGCTGGAAGCAGCATGTCGGCGATTACCTGCTGCAGCCGCAGATGCGCGAGCTGTCCGCCTTCCTGCGCCAGCGCAAGGCCGGTGGCGCGGCGGTGTTCCCGCCCGGCCCGCAGATCTTCGCCGCGTTCGACGCCACGCCGTTCGAGCAGGTGAAGGTGGTCATCCTCGGCCAGGATCCATACCACGGCCGCGGTCAGGCACATGGCCTGAGTTTCTCGGTGCCGCCGGGCGTGCCGGTGCCGCCGTCGCTGCTGAACATCTACAAGGAGATCGAGAGCGATCTCGGCATTCCGCGCCCGGACCACGGCTGCCTGATTCCGTGGGCGCAGCGTGGCGTACTGCTGCTCAATGCGGTGCTGACGGTGGAGGAGGGCAAGGCCGGTGCGCACCAGGGCCGTGGCTGGGAAGGCTTCACCGACCACGTGGTGGACGTGCTCAACCGCGAGCGCGAAGGGCTGGTGTTCATGCTGTGGGGCGCCTACGCGCAGCAGAAGGGCAAGGTCATCGACACCCGCCGCCATCGCGTGCTGAAGTCGCCGCATCCGTCGCCGCTGTCGGCCCATCGCGGCTTCCTCGGCTGCCGCCATTTCTCGATGGCCAACGAGTACCTGCAGCGTCGCGGGCAGGCCCCGATCGACTGGTCGCTGCCGCCGCGTTCGGCACTCTGAGCGGGCCGGGCAGTAGCCCGGCGCCGCCAGCGATGGATCAATGGCCCGCTGCTGGCGCGATATCCGCCCGCCGATAGTAGGCACGCGCGCCTTCGGCGATCACGCTGAGGGCCTGGACCGTGCCGTCGCCGCCACGGTGGAACAGCAGCTCTGCGCCCACGCTGCCGGCGAGGAAGCGAACAGGGGTCAGCGCTTGGAGCACGACGGCCTTGTCCCGTCCTGGAAGGTGCAGTTCCAGTCCCGCTTGGCCTACCTGTAGATCCAACGTCGTGGCTTCGAACCAGTCAGCGAGACCGCCGCGGACGTCCATCGGCAGCGCGCCATCGAGCACGAAGTGACCGCTGAAACCTGGGTAGCTGTCGCGCAGAAGCGCCGGGTCAAGCGTGCGGATGACTGGTTTGGCATTGTGGCCGAGTGCATCGGAAAGGGCATTGCGGATTTCCCCGCGCAGTGCGGGGCCGTTGTCGCCATTGGTCAGGATGACGAATCCATCGCCGCTCTCCGGGTAGCCTTCAATGCCGGCGTGATAGCTGTCATTGCTGCCGTTGTGGAAGAAACGGCGACTGGCGCCGGTGCCGGCCAGCTCCGGACCCAGGCCACGACCGGCCGGCGCCACTTCGCTGACCATCTGCAGGGCCAATGGCTGCGGCAGCCATCCATCCTTGGTGCGGATGCTGCGCAGCAGGGCTGCGACGAACAGGCCCATGTCGTTGGCGCTGGTCCACAGCCCGGACGCCGCCTGTTCTGGAAAGCTCTGCCAGCCGCGTGGCAGGGCCTCCGGCTGGCCCCTGTTGTCGTGCGCGTGGGCAATGTTGCCGTAGCTGGCCGGCAAGGGATTCTGGTACGTGCTGCGGGACATGCCCAATGGCGCGAACACCTCGCGTTGTGCGACCTCAGCGAATGCTCTGCCGGTCAGATCTTCGATCGCCAGCTGCACCACCATGTAGCCGCCACCGGAGTAGTCGACCTGCCGGCCGGGCGCGTGGACCAGGCGTATCGGTTCATTCTTCGCAGGCGCCAGTCCATCCAGTGTCTGCAGCAAGGTCGGCAGGCGTTCGCCGGGCTGGTAGTCCTGGAAGCCATGCACGTTGAAGCCGGCGGTGTGCGAGAGCAGCATGCGCAGGTTGATCGGCGGGTGCAGTCCCTGCGCATCGGCAGGCACATGCCAGCGACGCAGCCGAAGGTCGATGTTCTCTTCCAGCGAGACTGTGCCGGCGGCAACCAGCTTCAGGGTGGTTGCTGCAGCGCCCATCTTGCTGACCGAGCCGACCGAGAACACGGTATCGGCATCCACCGCATCGCGCGTGCCCGCCTGGCGCAGGCCGAATCCAGCGGCGTATACCACCTGGCCATTCCGGATCACCGCAACGGCAGCGCCCGGTATCTTGTAGTGGGCGAGGCGTTCCTCGATCGACCACTGCGGCAGTGCGGCGCCCAGCGGGGCCGTGCTGGGGCGCAGGCCATGGGCCATTGCCTGGGCAAAGCGCGCAGGGTCTTCAGCACTGGCGTCAGTGGCCATCACGTGGAACGGGGTCAGGGAGACCAGTAGCGAACACAGCAACAGGCGGTTCATCATCGACATCCTTGCGGGAGTGGAAGAGGGTTGGGATCGGCGCAGGCGTTGCCACGCACGCCTGCCGCGTCCGGTCGTTGCGGGTGGAACGGGTTATCGCCGCAGCGCGGGAGGCGATGCGGCGGCGGCGTCAGCGTCGTTCGCGGCGGGCGCCCTGCGCCAGCAGGTAATCGCGCACGGCCGCGTTGCCAGCCTGGTTCAGCGGTGTCCGCCAGCGCCCCAGCCAGCCGTCGGCCTCCACGCCCAGGTTGATGTCGGCGCCGTGCGCGAGCAGGTACTGCACGGTGGCCAGATGCCCTTCGCGCGAGGCATTGATCAGCGGTGTCTCGTCATAGGTCACGACCCGGTTGACGTCTGCACCGGCCTGCACCAGCTGCTCGACGATGGGTTGCAGGCCCAGCGCGGAGGCGACGATCAATGGATTGCCTTCGCCCAGCGCGGCACGATCGGGGTCGGCGCCCAGTTGCAGCAGGGCGTCGAC
The DNA here is from genome assembly GCF_002799155.1 of Stenotrophomonas maltophilia. Classification (GTDB taxonomy): domain Bacteria; phylum Pseudomonadota; class Gammaproteobacteria; order Xanthomonadales; family Xanthomonadaceae; genus Stenotrophomonas; species Stenotrophomonas maltophilia_R. The sequence goes on along the minus strand of NZ_NERD01000002.1, from coordinate 3,497,838 downwards.
CATCGCCGGATCGCGTGCGCGGATGGCCTGGATCAGCGCCGTGCCGTCGCCGAGCACGCGCGCATCAAGATCGACACCGGCCGCCGCCAACGCGTGGACCTGCGCGACGTCATGCGTGCTGGCGGCCTGGAGCAGCGTGTTGACGCGCGTATCGGAGGAGCTGGCAACCGGTGGTGAGGCGAGTCGTGGTGAGACAGCCACCGCAGTGCCGGTGCAGGCCAGCAGAAGCAGCAGGCCCAGCACCAACAGGCTGCGGCGCCGGGGGGACTGCGACGCGGCGTCCAGCAGCTGATCGATGCGCTGCGCCAGCTGGCTGCGTGCACTGAACATGCCCAGTGCAAGCGTCGGTGCCTCTTCGCGCAGGGCCTGCAGCTGTTCGATGCTGGCCAGCAGCGAACCTGCATAGTCCAGCGGTTCGCGTGCCTGCATCGCAGCGCGTGCATCACAGGCCATTTCGCGCAGTACCGCCAGGCGTGCCTGGGCAAGGTGCAGGAGTGGATTCCACCAGAACAGTGCTGTTCCCGCCCGCAGCAGCGTGCTTGTCCACAGGTCGCGTCGATCCAGGTGTGCAACCTCGTGGCGGACGATGTCGCGCAGCACGTTGTTGTCCAGCCGTGCCAGCAAGGGGCGGGGCAGGAGGATCTGCGGGCGCCACAGGCCGACGACCATCGGCCCGTCGACGGCGCAGGTGGCGATCGTCACGCGGGCGGGCACGATGTCGGCCAGGACCGCGCGCAATCCGGCGGACGCCGGTTGCGCCAGCCGCCGCAGCCGGCGCGCGTGCAGCATCGCGTCCAGCAGGCGCATGCCCAGCCACAGGGTGCCCAGCAGCCAAAGCAGTGCAAGCACCGTCGGCAGGGTCTTTGGCAGTTCGACGTAATAGATGTCGGGCTGCCGTCCGGCTTCGAAGATGGCCTCTTCCGTCGTTGCCCCTTCGCCGGGCATGGGGTGGAACGCGGCCGCGGGCGGTGCCGGTGCGGGCAGGGTGGTCGACCAGCCCGGGAGGAAGGCGCTGAGCGGCAACAGCAGGGCCACTGCCATCGCTGCGGTCAGCAGCCAGGAGCGTTGTTCGGCACTGAGGGCCCGCCGCCGTGCCAGCCACAGCGCTGGCAGCAGCACAACTGCGGACAACAGCAACTGCCGAAGGCCCAGTGCCATCGCCATGTCGATGAGGTTCATTCCTTCCTCCCGGCCCTGGCATCGCTGATGCGCTGCTGCAGTGCCTGCAGTTCGTTGCGGTCGATTTCGCGTTCGTCCACCAGGTGCTGTGCCAACACGTTCGGTGAGCCGTCGAAGAACTGATGCAGCAGATGGTCGAGCGCCTGCCGGCGGGCCTGCTCGCGGCTGAGCGTGGCGTGGTAGATGTAGGCGCGACCTTCCTGGCGATGACTGACGAAGCCTTTCTTCGCCAGCACGTTGAACATAGTCAGCACCGTGGTGTACGCGACCGGCTTGTGTTCGCCGAGCACATCCGCCACTTCGCGCACGGACGCTTCGCCCTTGTCCCAGAGGATGTCCAGGATGGCCTGCTCGGCGGGGGTGGGAGTCTGCGAGACAGGACGGGCCATGTGCTTCTACGTATGAATTAGTTGATGCATCGGAGCATGTCGCCGGATGGCTGTCAACGGGTTTCTTAGTAGTAAAGGGGGCGACCCTCGGCCTTCGGGCCTGAACACCCGGCAACGTCTCCAGGCCTGAATGGACCTCCAGGCCGGCTCGTTCAGCTCCGCTTGACCGGAAATCGCCGGTTTCCGGCAGGTAATTGATTGAATTCCAAGGGATTGTGAATCCCGAAAAGCGTGCTCGCCACTGTCATCAAATCGCGCTACGGTAGGGCTCTGTTTGGGACCAGTGTTGCATCAATAGGATGCTGGAACTTTTTCCTCCTTTAGCAGTCCAAATCCCGGACTGCTAAGATGGGTGCCTATGAGCCAGAACACCTCTACTGCCCTTGTGGCAAACAATCTCCCGATTCCCAGTGCGCTCGGTTCGCTGGACGCCTACATCGGTGCCGTGCACCAGATCCCGGTGCTGTCGGTCGATGACGAACAGGACCTGGCCCGTCGCTTCCGCGACGGCAACGATCTGGACGCTGCCCGCGAGCTGGTGCATTCGCACCTGCGCTTCGTGGTGCATGTGGCCCGCGGCTACAACGGCTACGGCCTTGCCCTGGGCGACCTGATCCAGGAAGGCAACATCGGCCTGATGAAGGCGGTCAAGCGCTTCGACCCGGACATGGGCGTGCGCCTGGTCTCCTTTGCCGTGCACTGGATCCGTGCCGAGATGCACGAGTTCATCCTGAAGAACTGGCGCATCGTGAAGGTCGCCACCACCAAGGCGCAGCGCAAGCTGTTCTTCAACCTGCGCAAGTCGAAGACGCGCCTGGGCTGGATGAACGCGGCTGAGGTCAGCGCGGTGGCGAAGGACCTGAACGTGTCCGAGCGCGAGGTCATGGAAATGGAGTCGCGCCTGTCCGGTCGCGATATCGGTTTCGATGCGCCGGCCGACGAGGACAACGAACACGCGCCGCCGTCGCCGGCTGCGTTCCTGGTCGCCAACGACGAAGACCCGTCGATGGCCTACGAACGTGCCGACAGTGAAGACAACCAGATGCAGCTGCTGCGCGAAGGCCTGGCCGAGCTGGATGCGCGTTCGCGCGACATCATCCGCCGCCGCTGGCTGGATGCCGACAGCAAGGTGACGCTGCAGGAGCTGGCCGACGAGTACGGCGTGTCGGCCGAGCGCATCCGCCAGGTCGAGGCGAACGCGCTGAAGAAAATGAAGGCGCTGTTCACCGCGTAAGGCGGGACGGCGTTGAAGCAATGAAAAGGCCCGGCACTGCCGGGCCTTTCTTTTCGGGTGTTCAATCCACGCATGGCGTGCATCTCCCCCTGCTGCAGAACCAGTAGATCCACGCGATGCGTGGATGTCCTGACGCCGCGCCTGCCTCACCCCTCGCGTGCGATCGCGCGCCAGCCGATGTCGTTGCGGTGGAATTCGTTGGCCCAGCTGACCTTGGCCACGCCGGCATAGGCGTTGGCCTGCGCGTCGCGCACGCTGTCGCCCAGCGCAGCCACGCACAGCACGCGGCCGCCGGCGCTCAGCACCTGGCCCTGCGCATCCAATGCCGTACCGGCATGGAACACCTTGGCACTGGCAGGCACCTCGTCCAGGCCGGAAATCACGTCACCGGTGATCGGCGATTCCGGGTACGGCCTGGCGGCCATCACCACGCCCAGCGACGGGCGCGCATCCCAGTGTGCTTCCACCTGGTCCAGGCGGCCATCGATGGCCGCTTCCACCAGCTCCACCAGATCCGACTGCAGGCGCAGCATCACCGGCTGGGTTTCCGGGTCGCCGAAGCGCACGTTGAATTCGATCACCTTCGGCGCGCCACTGGCGTCGATCATCAGGCCGGCGTAGAGGAAGCCGGTGAACGGGATACCGTCGGCAATCATGCCCTGCACGGTCGGGTTCACCACTTCGCGCATCACCCGCGCGTGCACCTCCGGCGTGACCACCGGGGCCGGCGAGTACGCACCCATGCCGCCGGTGTTGGGGCCGGTGTCGCCGTCGCCGACGCGCTTGTGGTCCTGCGAGGTGGCCATCGGCAGCGCATGCACGCCGTCCACCATCGAAATGAAGCTGGCTTCCTCGCCGTCGAGGAACTCTTCGATCACCACGCGGGCGCCGGCATCGCCGAACGCGTTGCCGGAGAGCATGTCACGCACCGCGTCTTCGGCCTCGGTCAAGCTCATCGCGACGATCACGCCCTTGCCGGCGGCGAGGCCATCGGCCTTGACCACGATCGGTGCGCCCTTCTCGCGCACGTACGCCAACGCAGCGTCCACGTCGCTGTGCACGGCGTAGAACGCGGTGGGGATGTTGTGGCGGGCCAGGAAATCCTTGGCGTAAGCCTTGCTGCCTTCCAGCTGCGCGGCAGCGGCGGTCGGCCCGAAGATGCGCAGGCCAGCGGCGCGGAAGCGGTCGACCACGCCGGCCACCAGCGGTACTTCCGGGCCGACCACGGTCAGCGCGACGCCCTCGGCCTGGGCCAGCGCCAGCAGGCCGTCGATGTCAGTGACTTTCACCGCCACGTTGCGGCACTTGCCTTCACTGGCGGTGCCGGCGTTGCCGGGCGCCACGATCACTTCAGTGACACGGGAGGACTGGGCCAGCTTCCATGCCAGGGCGTGTTCGCGGCCGCCGGAGCCGATGACGAGGATCTTCATGGGACAGGGTTCTCGGGTGCGGAAAAGAAAAGCCGGGCAGGGCCCGGCTTCGTAATGCGGATCAATGGCGGAAGTGGCGCACGCCGGTGAACACCATGGCCAGGCCATGTTCGTCGGCAGCGGCGATCACTTCGGCATCGCGCATCGAACCGCCCGGCTGGATGACCGCCTTGATGCCGGCGGCAGCGGCGGCGTCGATGCCGTCGCGGAACGGGAAGAACGCGTCGGAGGCCATCACCGAGCCCTCGACCACCAGGTTCGCGTCGGCGGCCTTGATGCCGGCGATGCGGGCCGAGTACACGCGGCTCATCTGGCCGGCGCCCACGCCAATCGTGCGGTTGTCCTTGGCGTAGACGATCGCGTTGGACTTCACGAACTTGGCGACCTTCCAGGCGAACAGCAGGTCGGTGAACTGCTTGTCGGTCGGCGCCAGCTTGCTGACCACCTTCAGTTCATCGCGGGTCATGCCGCGGTTGTCCGAGGACTGCAGCAGCAGGCCCGAGCCGACGCGCTTGCTGTCGAAGTTGTTCAGGCCATCGCCGTGCGGGATGCGCAGCACGCGTACGTTGGCCTTCTTCTGCGCGTATTCCAGCGCGGCAGGTTCGTAGTCCGGGGCAATCAGGACTTCGACGAACTGGCGGTCCAGGATCACCTTGGCGGTGGCCGCGTCCAGCGGTTTGTTGAAAGCGATGATGCCGCCGAAGGCGCTGGTCGGGTCGGTGGCGTAGGCCAGCTCGTAGGCATCGCCGTTGCCGGCACCGACGGCCACGCCGCACGGGTTGGCGTGCTTGACGATGACGCAGGCCGGCGCGTCGAACTGGCGCACGCATTCCCACGCTGCATCGGCATCGGCCAGGTTGTTGTAGCTCAGTTCCTTGCCCTGCAGCTGCTGGAAGGTGGCCAGCGTGCCCGGCACCGGGTAGAGATCGCGGTAGAACGCGCCGCTCTGGTGCGGGTTCTCGCCGTAGCGCAGGTCCATCACCTTCACGAAGGTGGAGTTCATCTGTGCCGGGTACTCGGCACGCGCCGGTACCGCGGCGTCGGTGGCGGTGACGGCCGACAGGTAGTTGCTGATCGCCGCATCGTACTGGGCGACGCGGTTGAACGCGGCCACCGAGAACGCGAAGCGGGTGGTGGCCGACAGCTGGCCGTCGTTGGCGTCCAGCGAAGCCAGCAGTTCGGCGTACTGCGACGGATCGGTCGCCACCGCCACGCGGGCGAAGTTCTTGGCCGCCGAGCGCAGCATGGCCGGGCCGCCGATGTCGATGTTTTCGACCGCGTCGGCCAGGGTGCAATCGGCCTTGGCGGTGACCGATTCGAACGGATACAGGTTCAGCACCAGCAGGTCGATGGCGCCGATGCCGTGCTCGGCCATCACTGCGTCATCCAGGCCGGAGCGGCCCAGCAGGCCGCCGTGCACCATCGGGTGGAGGGTCTTGACCCGGCCGTCCATCATTTCCGGGAAGCCGGTGACGTCGGCCACGTCCTTCACGGCCAGGCCCGCATCGCGGATCGCCTTGGCGGTGCCGCCGGTGGACAGCAGCTCCACGCCGCGTGCCGCCAGCGCAGTGGCCAGCTCGACCAGGCCGGTCTTGTCGGAAACGGAGAGGAGGGCCCGGCGGACGGGCAACAGATCAGCAGTCATGGGACAGAATCGGCAGCGGAGCGGGGCCGATATTGTAGGCGGTGGGGGCCGGTGGCGGGCGCCGGTGGGGAAAATCGGCCCGCGCCGGTGGCCCTGCGGCCGCCTTCAGCACAGCCGGGCCGGAGTGGCCCGCAGGCAACAGGATGGGGCCGGCTGCCCCAATCGGGTAGGCTGTGCCCGCACTGCCAAGGATCAGCGGGTACGGATCATGTCGATCTATGCATTGAAAGGACGTTTCCAGGACCTGTTGCGTCCGGCCGTACGCGGCCTGTACCGCATGGGGATCACCGCCAATACGGTGACCGTGGCCGCTGCCGGGGTCTCGCTGCTGGTGGCCGCCGCCGTGTGGTGCTGCGCGCCGGCCCAGCCGCTGTTGTACCTGCTGCTGCCGCTGTGGATGCTGCTGCGCATGGCGCTCAACGCCGTGGACGGCATGCTGGCCCGCGAGTTCGGCCAGCAGTCGCGGCTGGGCGCCTATCTGAACGAGCTGTGCGATGTGATCGCCGACGCCGCGCTGTACCTGAGCCTGCTCAGCGTGCCGGGCGTGCGCCCGGAGGCGCTGTGGCTGCTGGCCTGGACCGCTGCGCTGAGCGAGTACGCCGGGGTGCTGGGGCTGATGGTCGGCGCCAGCCGCCGCTATGACGGCCCGATGGGCAAGAGCGATCGCGCCTTCGTGATCGGTGCGCTGGGCCTGCTGCTGGCGTTTGAGTGGGGTGGCGCGATGACGGTCACTGGCGTGGCCGCGGCCATGGCGGTGCTGTGCGTGCTGACGATGATCAACCGCGTCCGTCGTGGACTGCGGGAAGCGGCGGTTTCGCCGAATTAATCAAGATACAAAAAGACAATCAGGAGATTGCATGCGCCAGGCGCAGGAACGGGAATTCCACAGCTTCGACCAGGTACCGCTGTTCTACCGGTACTGGGCGGGCACCACCGCCACCCCGGCCACCAAGGCCATCGTGCTGTTGCATCGTGGCCACGAGCACTCCGGGCGTGTCACCCACCTGGTCGATGAGCTGGACCTGCCCGACACCGCCTTCTTCGCCTGGGACGCGCGTGGCAATGGCCGTTCGCCGGGCGCACGTGGCGATGCACCGGGCTTCCCGGCGCTGGTGCGCGATCTGGACAGCTTCATTGCCCATATCGGCGCCGAGCATGGCATCGCGGTGCAGGACATCGTGGTGATCGCGCAAAGCGTGGGAGCGGTGGTTGCCGCCACCTGGGTGCACGATTACGCACCGCGCCTGCGCGCACTGGTGATGGCTTCGCCGGCGTTCAAGGTGAAGCTGTACGTGCCGTTCGCACGCCCGGGCCTGGCCTTGATGCAGAAGCTGCGTGGCAACTTCTTCGTCAACAGCTACGTCAAGCCGCAGTGGCTGACCCATGACCCGGCGCGGGTGGAAAGCTACCGCACCGATCCGCTGATCACCCGGCCGATCTCGGTGCGCGTACTGCTGGGCCTGTACGAGGCCGCCGACCGCATCGTCGCCGATGCGCAGGCGATCAGTGTGCCGGTGCAGCTGCTGGTGTCCGGCTCGGACTTCGTCGTGCATCGTGGCCCGCAGGACCGCTTCTACGAGCGCCTGTCCAGCCCGGTCAAGGAGCGCGTGCACCTGCCGGGCTTCTTCCACGACACGCTGGGCGAACGTGATCGGGCGCCGGCACTGGCGCGCATCCGCAGCTTCATCCAGGCGCGTTTCGCCGAACCGCTGCGTGAGCTGTCACGGCGCGATGCGCACCGCCATGGGCCGACCTTCGAGGAATCGGAGATCCTGGCCTGGCCACCGGAGCGCAACAGCCTGGCCGACCTGCGCTGGCGGGTGGTACGTGGCGGCCTGCGTTTCGGCGGAACGTTGTCCGAAGGTATCGCGCTGGGACTGCAGACCGGTTTCGATTCGGGCAGCACGCTCGACTACATCTACCGCGATGAGGCGCGCGGCAAGGGCCCATTGGGTCGCATGGTCGACCGTAATTATCTGGACGCGATCGGCTGGCGCGGCATCCGCGTGCGTGGCCAGCACCTGCAGGAACTGCTGCGCGATGCTGCCCAGCGCCTGCGCGGGCAGGGCACGCCGGTGCGCGTGCTGGACGTGGCCGCTGGCCATGGCCGCTATGTGCTGGAAGCACTGGGCCAGGGCGAACAACGCGCCGAGCGCATCGTGCTGCGTGACTTCAGCGATCTGAACGTCACCCAGGGCCAGGCCTTGATAGAGCGCCTGGGGGCGGCCGACATCGCCCGCTTCGAACAGGGCGATGCGTTCGACCCGGTGCAGCTGGCGAAGGTCGACCCGGCACCGACGTTGGCGGTGGTATCGGGCCTGTACGAGCTGTTCCCCGACAACGATGCGGTGCTGCGCTCGCTGCAGGGCATTGCCGCGACGGTGCCGGCGGGCGGCTACCTGGCCTATACCGGCCAGCCCTGGCACCCGCAGCTGGAATTCATCGCCCGCGCGCTGACCAGCCATCGGGGTGGCGCCGCGTGGGTGATGCGCCGCCGTACCCAACAGGAAATGGATGAGCTGGTGCGCCTGGCCGGGTTCGAGAAGGTGGCGCAGCGTATCGACGACTTCGGCATCTTCACGGTGTCGCTGGCGCGCCGGATCGCGTGATGGCGACGCTCGCCGCATCCCCGCTGGCCGCAGAGGGGCGCCCCTGGCGGCGCGCCCTGTTGTGGCTGGCCCTGCTGGGCCCGTTCTTCTTCGCCAGCTATGGCTTCGCCAACTGGATGGCCGGCCGCCACGCTACGCTGCCGGTGATGGCGTTCGCGTGGGAGGCGCATATCCCGTTCGTGCCGTGGACGATCGTGCCGTACTGGTCGATCGACCTGTTCTACGCGGTCTCGTTCTTCCTGTGCCGGCAGCGCCTCGAACTGGACCGGCACGCGCTGCGGCTGTTCAGTGCACAGCTGATCGCCGTGAGTTGTTTCCTGCTGTGGCCGCTGCGCTTCAGCTTCCAGCGGCCGGAGATTGGCGGTGTGTTTGGCTGGCTGTTCGACGTGCTGCTGGGCTTCGACAAGCCGTTCAACCAGGCGCCGTCGCTGCACATCGTGCTGCTGATCGTGCTGTGGGTGAAGTTCGCGCAATACCTGCACGGTGCGTGGCGCTGGGTGCTGCATGGGTGGGCGCTGCTGATCGGCGTTTCGGTACTGACCACGTTCCAGCATCACTTCATCGATATCCCGACCGGCCTGCTGGCCGGCTGGCTGTGCGTCTGGCTGTGGCCGGAGCAGGGCACGCCACCGCTGCGTGCATGGCGCACGACACGTGATGCCGGGCGCTGGCGCCTGGCGGGGTTGTACCTGCTGGGGGCCGCTGTGCTGATGGTGCCGGTGATCCTGCTGCGGAGTGTGGCGTTGTGGCTGCTGTGGCCGGTGGTGTCGCTGCTGCTGGTGGCGCTGGCCTATGCCGGGCTGGGCACGGCGGTGTTCCAGAAGCGCGCCGATGGGCGGCTGACCATGGCGGCGCGCTGGTTGCTGGCGCCGTACCTGGGCGCGGCCTGGATCAATTCGCGGCTGTGGACGCGACGTGCGCCGCAGCCGGTGCCGGTGATGGATGGCGTGTGGCTGGGGCGCATTCCCTGTGCTGCGTTGCCAACACCCTTGGTCGGCGTGGTCGATACCTGTGCTGAACTGTCCTGTCGTGCATCGGGCGCGGCGTATGCCAGCGTGCCGATGCTGGACCTGGTGGTGCCCACGCCGGAACAGCTGCGCGCGGCGGCCGAGGCCATCGAGCGCCTGCGCATGCAGGGGCCACTGTTGGTCTGTTGCGCGCTGGGCTATTCGCGCAGCGCCGCCAGTGTGGCGACCTGGCTGCTGCGCAGTGGTCGTGTGGCCGACGCGGACGCGGCGGTGGCGATCGTGCGTGGTGCACGCCCCGGCATCGTGTTGGGCGCAGCGCACCTGAAGGCCATCACTGCTGCAGGAGCGCGCGCATGAGCATGGCCCCCGATCTGGCGACCATGCAGTTGCTGTTGCGGCAGGGGCGTTGGCCGGCGCTGCTGTCGCTGGGCCTGTTGCTGGTGGCGTTGCTGCTGCTCGGCATCGAGCCGGGCCTGGCGATGATCGCTGCCGGCCTGTTGCTGATCAGTGTTGCCGTGGGTATCGCACAGGCCTGCCAGGCATGGCGGGTCGGGCTGGATGCCAGCCTGCTGCAGCTGCTGCGCGATGAGGGCCTGGACGGCGAAGCCGCTGCGCGCCGCACCGATCAGCTGCTGCACGACAGTGGCCTGCGTCGCGCGGCGCCCGATGCGCCGCTGCGCGGCTGGGACGCGCGCTGGGCCGGCATGCGCCGCCTGCTGCTGCGCCAATACCTGCTGACCACAGTGCAGTTCGCACTGCTGGTGCTGGCCGTGTTGTGGCCGCAGACGTGAACGGGAGGGACCAATGTTCGCCGAGCTGATTGCCAGCGCCTGCAGTGGCGCGATCCATGTGGTGACCGGCGCCCGCGCGCTGTGGATCGGCTGCGCGCCGTCCAGCGAACGACGCGTGTATTACGGCAACCATGCCAGCCATGGTGACTTCGTGCTGATCTGGTCGTCGATGCCACCAGCACTGCGGCGCCAGGTGCGCCCGGTGGCTGCGGCCGAATACTGGCAGCGCGATGGCCTGCGCCGCTACCTGATCGACGCGGTGTTCAACGGCGTGCTGGTTGAACGCGAGGCCGGCCAGCGCCGGCAGGACCCGCTGCAGGTGCTGCGTGACGCGGTGGACGAAGACTGCTCGCTGATCCTGTTTCCGGAAGGTACCCGCAATGTGGGCGATGAGCCGCTGTTGCCGTTCAAGAGCGGCATCTACCATCTGGCGCGGCAACGGCCGGAGCTGGAGTTCGTGCCGGTGTGGATCGACAACCTGAAGCGGGTGATGCCCAAGGGGCGGTTCCTGCCGCTGCCGCTGCTGTGCACGGCCACGTTCGGGACGCCGCTGCGGCTGCAGGCCGACGAGGACAAGGCGGCCTTCCTGGCCCGCAGCCGGCAGGCGCTGCTGGACCTGGCGCCGAACGGGGGGCGTGCATGAGTTTCGTGTTGGATGTATCTGGCGATCTGGCAACGCAGAGCGTAGGCCAGCAGACCGGCCTGCTGTTTGCCGGTGTCGGTGCGGTGCTGGTGCTGGCCACGCTGGTGGCCGAGACCCTGCGCTGGCGCCAGCGCGGTCGGCCCAGTGCGGTGATCGCCAACCTGGTTTCACGCATCCGTGCCTGGTGGGTGATGGCGATCGTGGTCGGGCTGGCGCTGTTCTTCGGCCGTGCCGGCGTGATCGTGCTGTTCGCGATCATCTCGCTGTTCGCGCTGCGCGAGTTCATCACCCTGGCACCGACACGCTCAGGGGACTACTACGCGTTGCTGGCCGCGTTCTACATCGTGCTGCCCTGGCAGTACTACCTGGTGTGGATCGACTGGTACGGCATGTACACGCTTCTGATCCCGGTGTACGCGTTCCTGTTCCTGCCGATCCTGTCGACCATCGGTGGCGACACCACGCACTACCTGGAGCGCACGGCGAAGGTGCAGTGGGGGCTGATGATCTGCGTGTTCTGCATCTCGCACGTGCCGCTGCTGCTGAACCTGCACGTGCCCGGCCATGACCCGTCGCGCAACGTGCTGCTGTTCGCCTTCCTGGTGATCGTGGTGCAGTCCTCGGACGTGCTGCAGTACATCTGGGGCAAGTTGCTGGGCAGGCACCTGATTGCGCCGAAGCTGTCGCCGTCGAAGACCGTGGAGGGCTTCGTGGGCGGCGTGCTGAGTGCCAGTGCGCTGGGCGCGGCGCTGTGGTGGATCACCCCGTTCACGCCGCTGCAGGCGTTCGGCCTGTCGCTGCTGATCAACCTGATGGGATTCTGGGGCGGCCTGGTGATGTCGGCGATCAAGCGCGACCGCGGCATCAAGGACTGGGGCCACATGATCGAGGGCCATGGTGGCATGCTCGACCGGCTGGACTCGGTGTGCTTCGCCGCCCCGGTGTTCTTCCACGTGGTGCGGTATTACTGGAAGGCAGGCGGAGGCGGCTGATTCTGCCGGGGCGGCATCCACGCATGGCGTGGATCTACCGGTAGTGCCGGCCAGCGGCCGGCACTACCCACGCGCGCTCAGGCGCTGATGCCGTATTCCTTCAGCTTCTTGCGCAGGGTGGCGCGGTGGATGCCCAGCATCGCGGCGGCACGGCTCTGGTTGCCTTCGCAGTGGTTGAGTACTTCCACGAACAACGGGATTTCCATCTCGCGCAGCACGATCTCGTAGACATCGTCCGCGTCGCAGCCATCGAGGTCACGCAGATAACGGCGCACGGACTGGGCGACGTGTTCACGCAGCGGTGGCCGGGGAGCGCCACGACTGTTGTCAGGACGAGAGAGGACAGCGTTCAAGGGGGTTCCCGATCTGGTTGGCCCGTGCGCGCGGAGCGCGCGGCCGGACGAGGTGGTGGCGGCCAGTCTAGCGCGAGCGTGCCCGACCTGCCACGGCTGGTCGCCTCTACCTTGGTCAGAGGAAGTCGAAGGTGAATGCGACGGTGGACGCGGCAGGCTCCTGCACGCGGAACGCGATGCGCGCACTCTGGCCCGGTTCCAGCAGGGCCGCGCCGGGGGCCTCGCCGAGGTACTGCGCCGGTGCGAACACGCCGCTGCCGATCACCCGGCCATCGGCATCGGACAGCGACAGGCGCAGGTCCGGCCAGGCCTGTGCCCAGCGCGCATCGTTGCGGATGCTGGCCTGCACCTGCAGTACGCCGGGCTGGCCCGGCAGCGGACGGACCTCACGGCTGGTCATGGTGAAGGCGGTGGGCTCGTGCCAGGGCGGCAGGCTGCAGCGCAGTGCGCCGCACAATGCGCCCAGCCAGGCGCGGTTGCCGGCGTCGGCGGCCAGTCGCGCACGATCGGCCAGCACGCTCTGCAGTACCAGCAGCAGTGCCAGCCCGGCAACCAGCACCCAGTGCCAGCGCGGCGTCGGCAGCGCGCGCGGCCGTGAAGTGCCCAGGAAGCTCGGCGCATCGCCGGCCACGGCCTGCGCGGCCGGGACGGCAGGGACGGGTTCGATCACGGCCGCCTCGTCGAGGATGACGGTGTCATCGATCTGTCGCGTCTCCGCCATCGGCGGCAACGCCGCGTCGATCGGGTCGCCGGTCTCCACGGCAGGAATGCCATGCGCCGCCGGGTCGGGCGTGCGCGCATCGGTCGCAGGTGCAGCCTCGCCTTCCGGCGCGGGGCGCAGGAAGGTGGCCAGGGGACGGCGCGGCGGGTTCGGCTCGGACATGTTCAGGGCGCGGGCTCGGATCCAGCGGTCATTCAATCATGATCAGGCGCGGCGCACGCCGGTGATGCGCATCCAGTCGCCATCCTGGGTGGCCTGCAGATCGTCGAACCACGCGGCATAGCGCTGCAGCAGTTCGCCTTCCTGGCCATGCAGGATGCCCGACAGGGCAATGCGACCGCCAGCGGCGACGCGTGCGGCCAGCAGCTCGGCCAGTGCATCCAGCGCCGAAGCAAGGATGTTGGCGACCACGACCGGGTAGGTGGCGACCGGTTCGTCCTGCGGCAGGTACACATGCATGCGGGCCTGCTCGCCATTGCGCTCGGCATTGTCGGCGGTGGCGACCAGCGCCTGCGGATCGTTGTCCACGCCGATCGCTTCGGCAGCGCCCAGCTTCAGCGCGGCCAGTGCGAGGATGCCCGAGCCGCAGCCGAAGTCGAGCACGCGCTGGCCCTGCAGCTGGCCGTCCACGGCCAGCTGGTCCAGCCAGCGCAGGCACAGGGCGGTGGTCGGGTGGGTGCCCGAGCCGAACGCCAGGCCCGGGTCCAGCCGCACCACGGCGGCATCGGCGGCCTGTGCAGCGTCCGGCAGTTCATGGTTCCACGGCACGATCCAGGTGCGGCTGCCGAAATCCATCGGCTGGAACTGGTCCAGCCAGGCGCGTTCCCAGTCTTCGTCTTCGACCGCGCGGAAGCTGCCATTGCTCCAGTCCAGTTCCGGGTCGAAGGATTCCAGTGCGGCCAGCAGCAACAGCGCGTTGCTGTCGGCGGGGAACAGCGCGCTCAGCACCAGGGTGTCCCACAGCGGCGTTTCACCCACGCCCGGTTCGAGGATGGCCTGTTCGTTGCTGGTGTCGGCTTCGGCATCGAGCAGGGTGACGGCCAGTGCGCCGACGTCCTCCAGCGCATTTTCATAGCGGGGCTGGGTGGCTTCGGTGCAGCGCAGGGTCAGTTCCAGGAACGGCATGGCGGTGGGGGCAATCGCGGGAAAGGGGGCCATGCTAGACCATCGGGGCGTCTCCGTATCGCCTGAGATGCCGCCTTGAGATGAACGGGCGCAGTTCAGACAGGCCTGCCGGGCCTTGCTAAACTCGGTGCTTTCCTGTGCGCCGTGAACGCTCACCGCCGCCGATGGCCTTCGCTCCGACCCTGAAAACCTGGTTGCTCGTGCTGCCGGCGGTGGCCGTGCTGGGCGTGGCCGGGTATCGGGCCAGCGGCCACGCAGCGGGCGGGGCATCGCCGTCGGCGTCGCCGGACCTGCCACTGGCGGTGGCCAGCCGTGACAGCGGAGCGCCGCTGCCGGTGGTGCCCGAAGCACTGGCGCGACGGCTGGCGGCCTTCGAGCGGGGCAACACGCTGCCGTCGGGCCTGCCGCTGGACCTGCGCGCCGACATCGAAGACGCCAGCGACCTGTATGCCTACGCCCAGCGCCTGCGCACACAGGCCGACAACGGTAATCACGAGGCGCGCTGGATGCTCAGCCGCGTCTATGACTATTGCGCGCAGTACGCACTCGATCCGGGCGGCTACCGCCTGGACAACAACGTACTGAGTGGGTTGGGCCTGACTGCGGCGCCGGCGATGGTCGAGGCGCGCGAGCGCGTGGCGCAGCGCTGCGGCGGATTCGTGCCGGGCGACAAGCTGGGCGCGGCGCTGGTGCTGTCCGAACGCCGCAAAGCGGCCGCGCAGGGCAACCTGGCTGCGGAAGCAGCGCTGTTCGCCGAAGGTGAGCCGCTGCACGACAGTGCCGAGTACCGCCGCGACCTGGTCGAGCGCGTGCGCACCTCGCGCGACCCGGAGGCCTACATGGCCATCGCGCCGGGCATGGGCGTGCGTGCTGCCGGTGACCGCGCGCTTGACGGGCTGGTGGCCGGCGAGCAGCTCAGTGAACTTGCATGGCGGCTTGCGGCCTGTGAACTCGGTCTAGCTTGTGGAGCGGACAGCGTGCTGGTCAACAATTTTTGTGCGAACGGAGGGATCTGTTCGCAGGATGGGGCGCAGGATTTCCGGGATTTCGTGTATGACGCTGCGGTATCGCGGCAAGGTGCTGGGAAAATGAAGGAATGGATCAAGCGATTGGTTGGAAAGAGGAACGAGCAATGAACTACCGCCGATTCCTGCACGGGGCCAAGTTCTGGTTCTGGGTGGCGCTGTTCGTGGCCTACTCGGCCGGCGCGGTTGGCCTGTTGATGATCGATACCTACGAGGATCGCTACCGGCATCTGTCGAAGGTCGAACTGACCACGGTGAAGGCGCAGGAAGACGTGCGTCGCGCCGGTGCCAGCCAGGTCGCTGCGGTCTATCGCGCGCAGAGTGGCATGCCGTTCACTTCACTGCCAGCCGGCAGCACCTTCCAGGTGGTGTGGCCCGATGGTTCCACCGAAACCATGGTGATCGTCGATCCGACCTCGCCCAATGGCGTGCGGCCGCTGGCCAATTCGCAGATCCCGGCGACGGCGGCGGACGCGCGCTGAGCCGGCCAGTGTAGAGCCGGGCCATGCCCGGCGCTACAGGAAGGGAAACAGAAAAGGGCGGGGAGATCCCCGCCCTTTCCATGTCCAGCACCTGCCGCCGATCAGGTCAGTGCGATCGGCTTGTTCTTGCGCTCGGCGAGGCGCTTTTCCAGGTAGTGGATGTTCTGGCCACCGGCCTGGAAGCCCTTGTCGCGCATGATCCGCTGCTGCAGGGCGACGTTGGTCTTGATGCCATCGACCACCATTTCGCTCAGTGCCACGCGCATGCGGGCGATGGCGGTTTCGCGGTCCGGGCCGTGCACGATCAGCTTGCCGATCATCGAGTCGTAGTTCGACGGCACGCGGTAGCCACTGTAGATGTGGGTATCCACGCGCACGCCGGGGCCACCGGGCGGATGGAAGCCGGTGATGGTGCCCGGGCTCGGCACGAAGGTCTCGGCGTCTTCGGCATTGATGCGGCATTCGATGGCATGGCCGGTCAGCACCACGTCGCTCTGCTTGATCGACAGCTTCTGGCCGGCGGCGATCTTCAGCTGCTCGGCCACCAGGTCGATGCCGGTGACCATTTCGGTAACCGGATGCTCCACCTGGATGCGGGTGTTCATTTCGATGAAGTAGAAGCGGCCGTCCTCGTAGAGGAATTCGAACGTGCCAGCGCCGCGATAGCCGATGCGGATGCAGGCTTCCACGCACACCTTGCCGATCTGCTCGCGCTGCTCGGCGCTGATGCCCGGTGCCGGTGCTTCTTCCACCACCTTCTGGTGGCGGCGTTGCATCGAGCAGTCGCGCTCGCCCAGGTGGATGGCGTTGCCCTGGCCGTCGGCCAGCACCTGGATTTCCACGTGGCGCGGATTCTCCAGGAACTTCTCCATGTAGACCTCGCCATTGCCGAACGCGGCCTTGGCCTCGCTCTTGGTGGTTTCGATCGAGGTCTTCAGTGAGGCTTCGGCGTGCACCACGCGCATGCCGCGGCCACCGCCGCCGCCAGCCGCCTTGATGATGACCGGGTAACCGATCTCACGGGCGATCTTGGTGTTGGCGACGATGTCCTCGCCCAGCGGGCCGCCCGAGCCGGGCACGCACGGCACGCCGGCGGCCTTCATCGCGCGGATGGCTTCGACCTTGTCACCCATCATGCGGATGGTGTCGGCCTTGGGACCGATGAAGATGAAGCCGGACTCTTCCACGCGTTCGGCGAAGTCGGCGTTCTCCGACAGGAAGCCATAGCCCGGGTGGATGGCCTGGGCGTCGGTGACTTCCGCGGCAGCGATCAGTGCCGGGATGTTGAGGTAGCTCTGCGGCGACGGCGCGGGGCCGATGCAGACCGACTCGTCGGCCATGGCCACGTGCTTGAGGTTGCGATCGACCGTGGAGTGCACGGCCACCGTGCGGATGCCGAGGGTGTGGCACGCACGCAGGATGCGCAGCGCGATCTCCCCTCGGTTGGCGATGACGACTTTGTCGAGCATGGCGTGCCCCTCAGCCGATCACGAACAGCGGCTGGTCGAATTCCACCGGCTGGCCGTTCTCGCCGAGGATGGCGACGATGGTGCCGGACGTGTCGGCCTCGATCGGGTTGAACATCTTCATCGCTTCGATGATGGCCAGGGTTTCGCCTTCCTTGACCTGCTGGCCAACGGTGACGAAGGCCGGCTTGTCCGGGGCGGACGAGGCGTAGAAGGTGCCGACCATCGGCGAGCGCAGCACGTGGCCTTCCGGCAGCGCCGGGCCCGGCTTGGCGGTGCCGCCGGTGGAGGCTTCGGTCGGCGACTGCATCGGCATCGCCTGCGGCGCCGGAGCGGCCGGAGCGGCGTACACCGGGGCTGCAATCGGGGCGGCATAGCCGGCCACCGGGGCGCGCGACAGGCGCACCGACTCTTCGCCTTCCTTGATTTCGATTTCAGCCAGGTTCGACTCTTCCAGCAGGTCGATCAGCTTCTTGATTTTGCGGAGATCCATGGTGGCCTCTTTGCTCGTGATGTCAGTGTGGTGGGGAGTGCGGTTGCACTCGGGTCAAAGCAGTTCGTAGAACTCGCGCAGCTGCCGCGTACGGTCGCGCGTCTGGGTGATCAGGCACTGCATCTTCGCAGGGTTGCGCGAGGTGCCGTCTGCATTGAAGGCGTAGACCGCCTCGCAGTCTGCATCGCGCAGGGTTATCCAGATGCGCTGGGCCTTCACCAGGTGCTGTTCGGCCGCCGCGCAGCGGCTGCAGCTGCCATCGGCGGCCTGTGCCTTCAGTTCGCCGCGCGCCTGGATGTAGACGGCGTTCAATGCGCTGTCGGCATCATCCAGGCGATCGGAATCGCACATGTCGCGCTCGTAGCCACCGGTGGCCTGCGCGCAGTCAATGCCTGCGGCCGCGCGCTCGGCGGCGACGCTGGCGCTGCACACGCCGGCCCACAGCACGATGCCGGCAACCACTCTTGGGAGCATCATCACGCGCGGGCCGCCTGCACGCGCAGCAGCGCCGCGTCCATCGCGTAGCGATAGCTGTCGGCACCGAAGCCACAGACCACGCCCACGGCCTTGTCACTGAAGTAGCTGTGCTGGCGGAACGGCTCGCGGGTGTGCGGGTTGGACAGGTGGATCTCGATGAACGGCACCGCCACCGCCGCCAGCGCATCGCGCAGGGCAACCGAGGTGTGGGTGAAGGCGGCGGGGTTGATCAGGATGAACGCGGTTCCGTCGTTGCGTGCGGCCTGCACGCGGTCCACCAGCACATGCTCGGCGTTGGACTGCAGGCTCTCCACGGTGTGCCCGGCAGCCGATGCCTGGGCGGCCAGGGCCTGGTCGATGTCGGCCAGCGTGGTGTGGCCGTAGACCTCCGGCTCGCGGGTGCCGAGCAGGTTGAGGTTGGGGCCGTGCAGGACCAGCAGCTTCGCCATGGGATCCGGAAGACGGGAAAGGGCGGCAGTCTGGCGGAACCGGCGGATACTGTCCAGTTCGGCGAAGTTTGCAGCGTTTCAATCGATTGTTTGAAATTCGCCGAAGCGCTTGTGGCCGTACGGCGGGCGCTGGATCAAGGCGCGCTGAATGGCGTGCTGGCCGGGGATGCAGGCACGTAGGCCGACGATGACGGCAAGGCCGGACGATGACGGATGCTGCAATGGCCCGTGACGCCGTAGATCCACGCCATGCGTGGATGGATGCTCGATTGCTCAGGTCTCCAGCGGCACCGTCGGCACCACGTTCGGGAACACCTCCTCCAGCGGTTCCCGTTCCCCGGGCTTCGGCGCTGGCCAGTTGTAGGCATTCACCGGCTGCGCGCGGTTCACCCATAACGCGTAATACAGATGGTCGGCACGGCCATCACCGGTGTTGGGGTGGATCAGGATGGTCAGGCCCAGGCTGTTGAGCTGCAGCCAGGGCACCAGCACCGGCAGCAGGTCGTTGGTGAAGCCGAAGTAGAACGACGGGGTGACGTGCGGGCCGCGCGGCTCAAGGTTCCAGTTGCCCAGTTCCACCGGGAAGCGCTCGGCCGCCCAGCGCCGCAGCAGCGCGGCCTTCTCGAAGCTGTCCTCATCGAAGTAGATATGCGCGTGATAGCTCTTGATGTCGGTGTAGGCGCGTGGCCGGGCGGGCAGGGTGGCCTCGCCAGGGCGCACGCTGGTCGGGCGCGGGGTGGGCTCGCTTGCCGTAGCCAGGCCCCAGGGGCTGCGGCCTTCGGGCGTCGGCGGGACGATGGCGCGGAAGCCGGGGCGTCCGGGCTCGGTAGTGTTCACCGCGCTGTCGCTGCGCGCGGCGGCGGTGGCGGTCGACGCGCTGGCCAGGCCGCCGGCAGCCAGTCCGGCTGATGCGATCAGGCGACGTCGTGCGGGCGAGAGCAGGTCGGCCCAGTGGGCGTCATCGTCGCCGGCGTCGACGGGGGGCTGCGGGTCCGGCTGCATGGAAGGCTCCGTGGTGGCACTGTGTGGGTAGGCAAGCACGCTCGGGCAGCGCGCACGGTGGTGTCCAATAAGCAGCCGGTATCACTTCATGCACGGCCGCCTTCATCGCCATTGAGCGCGGCCGGGCGGCGGGCTAGGGTGCAGGTCTGCCGCCCCGGAGCCCGCCATGACCTCGCCTGATGCCGACACCCAACGCAAGCGCGTGGCTTTCCGCCAACTGCATGCACACGGTTGTTTCGTGCTGCCCAATCCGTGGGACGTGGGCAGCGCCCGCTACCTGCAGCGCCAGGGCTTCCAGGCACTGGCCACCACCAGTGCCGGTTGCGCCTGGAGTGAAGGGCGGCCGGATGGGGCGGTTTCGCTGCAGGCCACGCTGGAACATCTGCGGCTGATGGCGGCAGCGACACCGCTGCCGTTGAACGCCGATTTCGGTGATGGCTTCGGCGCCACGCCTCAGGCCGTGGGGGAGGCGGTGGCGGCAGCGATCGGCACCGGCATCGCGGCGCTGTCGATCGAGGATGCCAGCGGCGTGGCCGATGCACCGCTGCGCCCGATCGACCAGGCGGTCGAGCGCCTGCGCGCTGCCCGTGCAGCCATCGATCGCGCGGGCGGCGACGTGCTGCTGGTCGGGCGAGCCGAGAATTTCTTCGTTGGCGTACCGGACCTGCAGGACACCCTGCGGCGCCTGCGTGCGTATGCCGAGGCCGGTGCCGATGTGCTGTACGCGCCGGGCATCAGCACGCGCGAGCAGATCAGTGCGGTGGTTGCCGCTGCGGGATCGAAGCCGGTGAACCTGCTGGTCGGTGGACCGACACCGCTGAGCCTGCAGGACATCGCTGCACTCGGCGTGCGCCGGGTCAGCCTGGGCGGTGCGCTGGCGCGCGCGGCATGGGGTGGGCTGATGCAGGCGACCCAGCCGATCGTGCAGGACGGCCGCTTCGATGGCCTGCAGCAGGCGGCTTCCGGGGCTGCGTTGAACGCGCTGTTTCGCTGACGGCAGCCTCGGCGCGGGCCCCAGGCCAGCAGACGGGCAGAAGCTCCACGCCATGCCTGGATGGATGTGCCTGCGATTACAGCGCTTCCATCCCACTCTTGGGCAGCGTCACGCCAGGCTCCAGAGCCGGCAGCAGTTGACGCAGCAGCGCGGGGTTGTCCAGCAGCGTGGAACCGTCAATGAAATTCCATTGGCTCGTGCCGACACGGCGTACAGCGACCATGAATGACGTGCTGCGCATCGGCGCCTCGCGCACGCGCAGCAGTGAATGGCGCAGTACGAAGCAGACGTCCTCGTCACCGGCCGCATAGGTGCGGCCCGGCACGCCCGCTTCGTCGCTGATGATGGTGACGCCGGCCTTGCGCAGCGCCTTCACCGTGTCGCGGGTCGCCCGCGCATAGGCCTCGTCGCCGCCGGCCAGCTGTTTCAGGCTGGGATGGGTGCGCGCGATGATCAGCTCGGTATCGCCCCGGGCGAAGGCGTCCATCATCGCCTGCACCTCCTTGCGCAATGCGACCGAGTCTTCCGGACTGAGTTCACCGGCCAGCGCTGGCGCAACGGCCATTGCCATCGGCAGGGCCAGCAGAAGGGCAAGCAGGTATCGGTGCATCGTCGGGTATCTCGGCGGCAACCGCCGCACTATACGGTGGATGCGGAAACAGCGTCCCACCCATGGTGCTGGTATCCCGGGCGTCGCTACTTACTATTGGTAGTTAGTGAATTCCGGACATCCCCCATGCACACCCTCATCGTTACCGCCCATCCTGAATCCGGCGCGTTGACCCAGGCCGTCGCCAGGCGTATCGGCGACGCGATCACCGCGTCGGATACCGCCAACAGCGTGACCCACGCCGATCTGATGGCCGAAGGCTTCGATCCACGCTTCACCCGACAGGACCAGGCGCTGTTCCGTGGCACCGGCGCAGCTCCCGCCGACGTCGCCGCCGAGCAGGCGCGGCTGGAGGCTGCCGACACGCTGGTACTGGTCTACCCGTTGTACTGGTGGTCGTTCCCTGCGCTGCTGAAGGGGTGGATCGATCGCGTGTTCACCCAGGGCTGGGCCTACCAGGACGGTGCCGATGGCAAGGTACGGAAAAAGCTGCAGTGGTTGCATGTGCACCTGGTCGGCATCGGCGGAGCCGGCGCGGACATGATCGAACGGCGCGGCTACGGTGCCGCGATGAAGGCCCAGATCGACATGGGCATCTTCGACTACTGCGGCGCGCGCGTGCTGTCATCCGATCTGCTGCTGGACGCCGATTCCGGTACGGCCGAAGCGCATCTGCAGACCGCGCTGGCGATCGGCCGTAAAATCGGTACTCCGATGCGCTGACCGCCGTGCCCTGCCGATGCCTGCCAATGCCGCACCCACGCGCCGCCGATTGACCCGCGAGCAACGCGCCCGCCAGTTGCTGGACGTGGCCTGGGCACTGGTGGGCGGCGAAGGCACCGACGCGTTGACGCTCGGGCGGCTGGCCGAGGCAGCCGGCGTGACCAAGCCGGTGGCCTACGACCATTTCGTCACCCGCAATGGGTTGCTGGCGGCGCTCTACGATGACTACGACGGCCGCCAGACGCGGGTCTTCAACGAGCGCATCGGCCGCGCCAGGGCGCAGCTGGCCGATCGCGCGGCGGCCATCGCCTCCGGATACATCGACTGCATCCTCAGCCAGGGCAGTGAAGTGCAGGGCATCCTTGCCGCACTGGTCGGCGCACCGGAACTGCACGAGGTGCGGCGGCGCTACCAGCAGGATTTCATCGACAACTGCGACACCTGGCTGGGCCCGTTCGCTGCCGATGGCACGGTGCCGCTGGCGGGACGCTGGGCGATTCTCGGTGCGGCCGAAGCCTTGTCCGAAGCCGTGGCTTCCGGCGCGCTGGACAAGGCCGCTGCCGAAGCCGAGCTGCAGCGCTTGATCGTAGCGACGGTCAAGCGGCGCTGAGCCGCTCAGGCGTTGGCGGTGTTGCCGGCCAGTGCCGCGAACCCGGCGGCCAGCCGTTCGCGCACCAGAGCGTCGCGCGCGTCGCGGCTTTCAGAACCCAGTACCACGGTGATCAGGCGGGCCGGTGGGTCGTGCCCGGGCACCGGCCGGCACGCGGTGGCGGCCAGGCAGAAGCCTGCGGCCTGGGTGTAGCCGGTCTTCAATCCATCCACGCCGTCTTCGCCAAGCAGTGCGTTCTGGTTGCTGCGGCTGAAGCTGCCATGCGCGAATGCGCGCTGCGCGGTGATGGCCAGTATCTGCGGATGGTCATTCAGCAGGCAGGCGGCCAGCACTGCCATGTCGCGCGCGCTGGACGCATGGTGCGGCGTGGTGATGCCGGAGACGCTGGCGAACCAGGTGTCGCGCAGGCCAAGCTGGCGTGCGTGCCGGTTCATGCGGTCAAGGAACGCAGGCTGTGATCCGTCCAGATGGCGCGCGATGGCCAGCGCCGCATCATTGCCGGAGACGATCATCAGCCCTTCCAGCAGGCGTGCCAGGCTGACCGATTCGCCGGGCACCAGGCCCATGCGCGTTTCATCGTCGGCCACCGCATGCACATCCTCGGCGGCGATGATGACCGCTTCGTCCCACGCCCTTCCGTTCTCTTCGACACATTCGTAAGCGGCGTAGGCCGTCATCAGCTTGGTCAGCGAGGCCGGTTGCCGCGCGACGTCCGCGTGGTGCTGGTGGATCACCGCGAAGGTTGCCGCATCGAGGGTGATCGAGGACAGCGGCGCGCGCGCAGGAGCAGGAGACGGCATGGAGAGGGCGATGGAGGAGGGCCTGCAGGATAGCCCGTGGCGGCTGCATCAAACTGCAATATTGAAACGATATAACGTATCGTCATTGTGGGCCGCCGATGGCCCGATGGGATATCCGATGACTGCACCTGTTCCTCGCCGCCGGCTTCATTCTTGGCTGCTGCTCGCGCTGGCCGCGCTTGGCGGCTGCCAGCCCAACCTGCGCGCCGAGGCCGTTTCCTCCGCCGAAGCCCGCCCGCACAACGTGATCGTGATGATCAATGACGGTGCCGGTTGGGGTACCTGGGACGCGGCCGCCTACTGGCAATACGGCAGCCGCGAAGGCGCACCCTATGCCGATTTCCCACAGCGCCTGGCGGTGACCACTTTCCCGCTGAACGCCAGCAGCCAGCCGACCCGCGATCACGCACAGGCCCTCGGCTACGACGCAGCCAGGGCGTGGGACGAAACCCCAGTGCCGGCGCAGGACCTGCCGTTCGCCGGCTACCAGTACCTGGCGGCGGTCGCGACCGACAGTGCGGCGGCGGGTACGGCGTTGTCCTCGGGGATCAAGACCTACAACAACGCCATCAATTACAACAACGATGGCAACGCGGTCGAGTTCAACACGCTGCGCGCCAAGCGCCTGGGCATGGCCACCGGCGTGGTGACCTCGGTACCGTTCGCGCACGCCACGCCGGCGGCGTTCGCGGCGCAGAACGCATCGCGCAACAACTATCACGCCATTGCGCACCAGATGCTGGCGCAGGGCCACATGGACCTGGTGATGGGCACCGGCGGCCCCGGCTACAGCGTCGATGGTCGCGCCTGCGACGAGGGTGCCGGTGCGACGAAGGCCGAGGGCTGCGCGAACCCGTGGGAATGGGTGTCGCAGCAGGATTGGCAGCAGCTGGAAGCGGGCAGCACCATTGCCGGCAACCCGGCGGGGCCGTGGCGCCTTATCCGCAGCAAGGAAGCGTTCGCTGCGCTGGCGCAGGGAACGCTGCCGGCCGACCGGCCGCTGATTGGCGTGCCGCGCGTGGCCAATACGCTGCAGCAGGCGCGCCAGCTGCAGGTGCTGGGCAAGGATGCGGCCACGCCTTCCGGCGTGAGGAAGATCGACAGCGTGCCCGATCTTGCGACCATGACGCGTGGCGCGCTGCAGTTCCTGCAGCAGCGTTCGGCCAAGGGCCTGTTCCTGATGGTGGAAGGCGGGGCCACCGACTGGGCCGCGCATACCAGCGCCTGCGGTACCGAATGGCACTACGGCCAATGCAGCGACCAGCCGCAATACGGCCGCCTGATCGAGGAAACCGTGGAGTTCAATGACGCAGTGGCGGCAGTGGTTGAATGGATCGAGCGCAACGGTGGTTGGGAGCGCAACCTGCTGATCGTCACCACCGACCACGACAACAGCATGCCGATGGGCCCGGATGCACAGAACGTTGCCTTCGAGCCGGTACGCAACAAGGGTCGTGGGCGCATGCCGGGGATGAGCTTCCGCCCCACCGGCAACCATTCCAATGCGCTGGTGCCGCTGTGGGCAAAGGGCGCTGGCGCGGAGCTGCTTGCAAAGCGCGTGCGGGGTGTCGATGCCGGTTACCGCCAGCATGTGCGCTGGAACGACGGCAGCTACATCGACAACACCGACGTGGCTGCGGCGGTGCAGGAGGCGCTGCAGCGTCCACGGTAACGCCCGGTTGCACCCGGGCTGTTGTCGAGGCAGCCTGCGCACATGCAATCGGATATCCGCATCGACGGTCGTGTCTTCGCCTACGTCTTCCCCTGTGCCTGGGAGGACTACGCCAAGATCGGCTTTTCACGTGATCCGCTCAGACGCATCGGCGCATTGCACCGGCGTTGGTTCGAGTTCTTCGACCTCGACGCCGGTGCACTGGTGGAAGCGGAAAGCGAGCGTGATGCGCGGGATCTTGAGCTGCAGCTGCGTTCGCCGTTCAAGGCGCACCGCGCACCGGCGCCGATGACGGTCCAGGACAAGGCTGGAGGTCGTACCGAATGGGTACGTGGTGCCAACCCGGCGTTGTCGCGTGCGATTGCCGCGTTGGGCGAACAAGGCTATCGCTGTTATCCACTGAAGGCGTGGCTGCGGGCGGCGATGCGCCTGCGCATGGACCGGTTGCACGACTGGGCCGCGGTGCAGCTTCCAGAAGAGGAAGGCCTGCGGATGCCCGGTGGCCCCGGCGAGGGCGCGCTGCGTGACACCCTCGACGGTTGCCGGGCATTGGATATCGATCCGATCCCGTGGCTGCCTGAACACGTCCAACGCTGGTATGCAGGTTGAGGAGCGTTCAACGGGTTCGCGGCGGCTGAACCGGCGCGGCCGGTTGCCGCGCGCACTGCGGGGCAGGTGCAGACGGGCTGGCCAGCTGCCGTGCCAGCTCGGCGTTGGCTACGTGGCCGTGCAGGAACAACAGGCTGCTGTAGATGTTCATGAGCGTGCCTCCACTTGAGTGGATTGCACGATACGGGCAGCATGGGTAGGCAAAAAGCGACATTTCCGCAAGCATGCCTTGAGAGGAATTCAAGCCTGATGTCCCGCCCTCCGCTCCATGCCCTGCAGGGCTTCGTGGCCGCCGCCCGGCTGGGCAACCTCTCGCGCGCCGCCGCGTCGATGAATGTGACCGTCAGCGCGCTCAGCCATCAGATGCGCCAGCTGGAAGAGCGGCTGGGACAGCCGCTGCTGGTCCGCCAGCCGCGTGGCGTCACCCTCACCCTGGAAGGGCAGCGCCTGCTCGACCAGGTCGGCCCGCATCTGGATGCGATCAACGAGGCCTTCCAGCCCTATGCCGCACGCGCCGAGCACGTGCTGACGATCAGCGCGGTGCCGTCGATGGCGTCGGCGTGGCTGGTGCCGCGGCTGGGTCACTTCGTGGCTGAGCACCCGCAGATCGAGATCAACCTGCAGTCGAGTGAACGCCTGGTTGATTTCGAGCGGCAGCGCCAGTTCGACGCCGCGCTGCGGCTGGGCAGCGGGCAGTGGCCGGGCCTGGTGGTGGAGCCGCTGTTCGACGAGTGGCTGCTGCCGATGGCCAGCCCGGCACTGATCGAACGCATGGGCGGCATCGACCGCGTGCCGCTGAACCAGTGGCCGCTGTTGGGTGATCCCGACGGCGCATGGGGTGCCTGGTTCGCGCTGAGCGGGCAGAACCCTCCGCCGCGCTTCGTGGCGGTGCTGGATGATTCGGAGGCACACCACCGCGCGGCGCTGGACGGCGTAGGCGTGGCGCTCGGACGGGTGACCCGGGCACGCCTGCTGCTGGAATCCGGCCAGCTGGTCGCGCTGTCCAGGCTGCGACTGAAGACGGCGTGGCCGCATTGGCTGGTGTACCCGCAGCGCTCGGCCAGCCATCGTGGCTTCCTCGCCTTCCGCGACTGGCTGCATGCGCAGGCCGCCGAGCACGTGCGGCACATGGCAGCGCAGGGGCCGCACGGCTAGACAGGTGCACCGGCCTGTCCGGGCGCTGTCATCAGCGTGTGGCCGGTCGCGGCGAAGCTGGGCACCTCCGCTCAACACCACCTGCCGCCATGCGCTACCGCCTCGTCGTCCTTGATATCGCCGGAACCACCGTTGCCGACCCGGGGCTGGTCGCCCGCGCCTTCGCCGAAGCGATGGCCGCCGCCGGCCACCCCATCGACGTGGAGGACGTTCGCCCGTTGATGGGCTACCCCAAGCCACAGGCCATTGCGCGGCTGCTGGGCACCGCGGTGGACGACCCGCGCGTGGCACCGATCCACGCCGACTTCGTGGCGCGCATGCTTGAGTGCTATCGCCATGCGCCGGGCATCGCACCGTTGCCGGGTGCCGAGGCCCTGTTCGAAACGCTGCGCGCGCACGGCATCCGCATCGGCCTGGACACCGGCTTCTCGCGCGACATCGCCGAGGTGATCATCGAGCGGCTCGGCTGGCAGGATCGCATCGATGCGCTGGTGGCCAGCGACGAGGTGCCGGCGGGTCGACCGGCACCCTACATGATCCAGGCACTGATGCAGCGCACCAGCGTCGACGATGCCGCGACGGTGGTGAAGGTGGGCGACACCGAGGTCGACATCAATGAAGGGCGCAATGCTGGTGTCGGCCTGAACGTGGCGGTCACCACTGGCGCGTTCACCCGTGCCGAACTGCTGCCGCATGGTCCGGACCACATCATCGACCACCTCGAGCGCCTGCCGGCGCTGCTCGGCCTGGCACGTTCCGGCACGGTCGCCGCTGCATGAGCCGGCCCTCGCTGCGGGCGCGGCTGCAGGGGCATCCGCTGGCGCTGACGGTGTTCGCCGGCAGTGCCGCACTGTCCACCTATGCGTGCATGTACGCCTTCCGCAAGCCATTCGCCGCCGCATCGTTCGATGGCCAGCACCTGTTCGGCGCCGACTACAAGGTGTGGCTGGTGGTGGCGCAGGTGCTGGGCTACATGTGCAGCAAGTTCATCGGCGTGCGGGTGATCGGCGAACTGCGCGCCGAGCGCCGCGCCAGCCTGCTGCTGGGCCTGATCGGCATCTCCTGGCTGGCCCTGCTTGGCTTCGCGCTGGTGCCGGCGCCCTGGAACATCCCGTTCCTGTTCCTCAACGGCTTGCCGCTGGGCATGGTCTGGGGCCTGGTGTTCAGCTACCTGGAAGGGCGGCGGACCACCGAAGCGATGGGTGCGATCCTCGCCTCCAGCTTCATCATGGCCTCCGGCGTGGTGAAGTCGGTCGGCAAGTGGCTGCTGCTGCAGGGCGTGAGCGAGTGCTGGATGCCGTTCCTGTGCGGGTTGCTGTTCCTGCCGCTGCTGCTGGTGTCGGTGCGCATGCTCGAACGCATTCCTGCTCCGGATGCCGCCGACCTGCGCGAGCGCTCGCCACGCCTGCCGATGGATCGCACGCAGCGCCGTGCCTTCGTGCGCCGCTTCCTGCCGGGGCTGGCACTGATGATCCTGTGCTATGTGTGCCTGACCGTGGTCCGCGACTTCCGCGACTTCCGCGACAGCTTCGAGGCCGAGCTGTTCCGCGAGCTGGGCTATGGTGGCAGCGCCGGCGTGTTCGCCGCCATCGAGACGCCGGTGGCGTTCGCGGTGCTGGCGCTGACCGCCGGCCTGACCTGGTTCCGCAACAACCTCAACGGCCTGATGGCGTTGCACGCGCTGATGGTCATCGGCCTGGCCACTGCAGGACTGAGCACGCTGGCGTTCCGCGAGGGCATGCTGCATCCGCTGGCGTGGCTGGGCCTGGTGGGCTTCGGCCTGTACCTGGCCTACGTGCCGTTCAACTGCGTGTTCTTCGAACGCCTGATCGCCACCTTCAAGGTCGCTGGCAACGTCGGCTTCGTGATGTACCTGGCCGATGCATTCGGCTACCTGGGCAGCGTGCTGGTCCTGCTCGGCCACGAATTGTCCGGCCTGCAGCTGTCGTGGGTGCGTTTCTTCTCCAGTGCGGTCATCCATCTGTCGCTGCTGGGCGGTGCCTGCCTGTTGTTGTCGCTGCTGTACTTCCACCACAAGGCGCTGCGCCTGGCCCGCATGCCGGCACTCGCCTCCGTCTGAGTCCATCCCCATGAAGAACACAACCGCCCTCGTGGTCGGTGCCGGCATCGTCGGCTTGGCCGTGGCCCGCGCGCTGGCCGTACGTGGCTGCAAGGTCACCGTGCTGGAACGCCATGAACGCGCTGTCGGCGCCTCCATCCGCAACTTCGGCATGGTCTGGCCGATCGGCGTGCCCAATGGCCCGTTGTATGAGCGCGCGCTGCGCTCGCGGCAGATCTGGCAGGAGCTGATCGACGTCGCCGGCCTCTGGCACGATCCCAGCGGCTCGCTGCATGTTGCCCATGCCGACGACGAATGGGCCGTGCTGCAGCAGTATGCGGCAGCCAATGCGCAGCTGCGCCCTTGCCGCCTGCTGGATCGGGATGCGGCACTGGTGAAGTCGCCGGCGCTGGTTGCGCGCGAACTGCGTGGCGCACTGTTCAATGCCGATGAGCTGGTGGTCGATCCGCGCCAGGCGATCCGCGCGCTGCCGGATGTGCTTCACCAGTGCCATGGAGTGCAGTTCCAGTGGCGCACGCCGGTGACGGCGGTGGAGAGCGGCCGGGTATGGTCCGGCAGCCGCCTGTTCGAGGCCGACCAGGTGTTCGTCTGCAGCGGCCCGGAGTTTGAACAACTGTATCCCGAGCTGTACGCGGCGGCCCCGCTGACACGCTGCAAGCTGCAGATGCTGCGGCTGGCGGCGCAACCCTCCGCGTTCCGCCTGGGTGCTGCGCTTTGTGGCGGCCTGTCGCTGGTGCACTATGCTGGCTTCCGCGAGGCCGCCGATGTCGCTCCGCTGCAGGCGCGCTACCAGGCCGAGCATGCCGACCTGATCGAGCTGGGCATCCACGTGATGGCCGCACAGAACGGCCTGGGTGAAATCACCATTGGTGATTCGCATGCCTATGCGCATACGCATGATCCGTTCGACGAGCACACCATCAACCAGAAGGTGCTCGATTACCTGTCCCGTTTCATGCAGGTTCCGGACGCGCGCATCGCGCAGACCTGGCACGGCATCTATCCCAAGCTGCTGGACGGCCGCAGCGAGTTCGTCGCCGAGCCGGCACCGGGCGTGACCATCGTCAACGCCATCGGCGGCGGTGGCCTGGGCATGACGCTCAGCTTCGGCCTGGCCGAGGAACTGGTGGACGGTCGCTACGCGGCATTGCGCCGCGTGGCGTGAAGCCTGCGCGCGGCGGGTGCAACGCCCGCCGCGCCTTCCCTAGAGGTCGCTGCTGACCATCAGCTGCACCCAGTCACCGGCGAAGCTGGTGATGCCGAACTGCACTGGCTGCCCCTGCGGATCGACGTTGAGCGAGTGCACGCACAGCACCGGCCGTCGCGTTGACTGCCCGAGCACGCGTGCGACCTCGGCATCGGGCAGGCGCGCCATCACCGTCGTATGCCGGCGCAGGTAGTCAGTGACCCCGAACGCGGCAAGCGTGCGGGTCACCGACGGCGTGCGTGCGAACACCTCGCCCAGCCCTGGGAAGCGGGTGGCCGGGAAATAGGCTTCGCTGTGGTCCACCGTGCGGCCTTCCACCTGGCTGGAGTACACCACCCGATGCACGCGTTCGCCGGCAATCAGGCCGAGCGCAGGGGCCACCTGGCGGCTCGGCACCTGCACGCGGGCATCGAGCAGGGTGTAGTGGCTTTCCACGTTCAGGTCATGCATGGCCCGGCCGAAGCGGGTACGCCGGCTGATCGGGTAGTGGTACGGATGCTCCTGCACGAAGCTTCCGCGGCCGGTTTCGGTGCGTACGTAGCCGCGCTCCTCCAGCGCCTCGATCGCGCGCCGCACGGTGTGGCGGTTGACCGCGAAG
Organism: Stenotrophomonas maltophilia; assembly: GCF_002799155.1. GTDB lineage: Bacteria > Pseudomonadota > Gammaproteobacteria > Xanthomonadales > Xanthomonadaceae > Stenotrophomonas > Stenotrophomonas maltophilia_R. The sequence goes on along the minus strand of NZ_NERD01000002.1, from coordinate 3,467,307 downwards.
CGCTTGGCCAGCACCTGCGCCGAGGGCAGTGCATCGCCTTCCACCAGCTGGCGTTCGCGTATCTGCCGCAGCAGCGCCTGTTCGATCTGCTGCCACAGTGGCAGGACCGAATCGCGCGGCGTCGGGGCCGGGGCGGGCATGGTCATCAAACCTCCATCTGCGGCTGCTGGACTAGACAGGTGCACTGCACGTGCAGGCATATCAACGCGTTGCGGTTGCAACGGCATGACACGGACGGTGGAATCCATGGGCGAACGCATCCTCGACAATCTGAAGCTGGTGCTGGCCGACGAGGTCGTGCACGGCCATGTGGTGCTGGATGGGGCACGCATCCGCGCGGTGGGGCAGGGGCGGGTGGGGCTGCCGGGCGCCGAAGACTGTGGCGGCGACTGGCTGATGCCAGGGTTTGTCGAGCTGCATACCGACAATCTGGAAAAGCACCTGGTGCCGCGCCCCGGCGTGGCTTTCCCGGCGGCGGCGGCGGTGCAGGCGCACGATGCACAGCTGCTCGCCGCAGGCATCACCACGGCCTGCGATGCCTTGGCAGTGGGCGACGTGGAAGCCGACAGCGTGCGCGTGCGCAGCCTGCAGGCCGCCCATGCGGCGCTGGCCGAGGCGCGCCGTGCCGGCGGCCTGCGCAGCGACCATTACCTGCACCTGCGTGCCGAACTGCCGTATCCCGGGTTGCTGCCGCTGCTGGAGCCACTGCTGGATGATCCGGCGGTGCGCCTGCTGTCGCTGACCGACCACACACCGGGGCAGCGCCAGTTCCGAAACCTGCAGCGCTATGCGGCCTACTATGGTTTGCCGGCCGACACGAAGACCGGTTATCTGGAAGACCTGCTGCAGGCACGCCGTGCGCAGCAGGCGCGCTTTCGCCCTGCACACCTGCGACAGGTGTTGCAGTGGGCGCGCCGGCGCGGCCTGTGCCTGGCCAGCCACGACGACACGGTGGCTGCGGATGTGGATGAAGCCGTGGCCTGCGGTGCGCGCATCTGCGAGTTCCCGACCACGCTGGAGGCCGCAGCGGCCGCGCGCGCGGCCGGCCTGACGATCGTTGCCGGCGCACCCAACCTGGTGCTGGGCGGCTCGCATTCGGGCAACGTGGCGGCGCTGGAACTGGCCCGCGCCGGCTGCCTCGACGTGCTGTCCTCGGACTATGTGCCGGCCAGCCTGCTGCCGGCGCTGGGCGTACTGTGCGTGCAGCTGGGCTGGAGCCTGCCGCGTGCGGTGGGCACGGTCAGCCATGCACCGGCACAGGCGCTGGGCCTGCCGGATCGGGGCCGCATCGGCGAAGGCCTGCGCGCCGATCTGCTGCGGGTGCGTGGATCCATGCCGGACTACGTGGCCGATGTCTGGGTGGGCGGCCGCCGCCTGCTGGCCCAGTGACCACCCTCGCGATCACCTAGACAGCTGCCCCGACCTGCCTAGTGGATGCCGCCTGCGCTTCACCGCGCTGATTGAAAGTGGCCGCCATCGCCGCTCCCGCTGTAGCGGTCCACTTTCCCTTGCCACCGCCATCGCCATGTCCACTCTGCCTACGCGCCATCCGCTCACTTTGGGCCTGCTCGCCCTGCTGCATGCCCCGCTGGCCGTCCAGGCCGCGTCTCCGGCCGCGACCGATACCGCACCCGCCCCCTCTGCCGTTGATCTGGATACCGTCACCGTGGTCGGCAGCATCGTCAGCGGCGAGAAGCAGGCACTGGACGCCCAGCGCGAAGCCAGCAACCTGATGAACGTGGTCAGCGCCGATGGCATCGGCAAGCTGCCCGACCACAACGCCGCCGAAGCCGTGCAGCGCGTACCGGGCGTGTCGATCGAACGCGACCAGGGCGAAGGCCGCTTCGTCGCGGTGCGAGGCCTGCCCGCACAGTGGAACTCGACCACCCTCAACGGTGACCGTCTGCCGACGGCCGAAGAGGAAACCACCAGCCGCGCCACCGCGTTCGATTTCTTCCCGACCGAGCTGATCGAACGCATTGAAGTGAGCAAGACGCTGACGCCGGATCGCGAAGGCGACGCCATTGGTGGCCAGGTCAACTTCGTTACCCGCACCGCGCCTGCGCGCCGCACGTTTGCCGCCAGCGTGGCCGGCAACTACAACGACAAGGCCGTCGATACCGGCACCAGCGCCAATGTGCTGTATGGCGACCGCAGCGCCGATGGCCGCTTCGGCTTCCTGATCAACGGAACCTACTGGAAGCGCCCCTGGGCGACCGATAACTTCGAACCGCGGCGCAGTGCCGATGGCCTTGGCATCTACCGCCTGGAGCTGCGTGACTACACCGGTGAGCGCACCACCCGCGGCGTCAATGGCGGCATGGAGTTCCTGCCGGCGGACGGCCACCGGCTGTACGTGCGCGGCCAGTATGGTGAACTGAGCGATGACGAGACCCACTACAAGCACCGCTATCGTTTCGACAAGGATCGCGTCGAGCTGCAGAACATCCACAACGAGCTGATCACCGAGTTCAAGACCATCGAATTCGGTGGCCAGCACACCTTCGGCCGCGGCCAGGTGGACTGGAAGCTGGCCAGCGCCGAGAACGACTTCCGCTATGGCTGCATTCCCACCTGTGCCGACAACGCCTACTTCGTGGTCCAGTTCAACCAGGGCAAGGTCGGCTACCAGGGCCTGCAGGACCGCGGCGCAGGGCGCAACTCGTACAACGCCATCGATGGCGGCAACGTCGCCGCCGATACCCCGGAGACCCATCTGCCGCCTGGCTTCTCGATGGACCCGCGGAAGATGCCGCTGAGCGCGGTGGAGCTGTATCGGGTGGCGATCAATGAGAAGGACAAGGCCGTCGCGCAACTGGACTTTACCTTCGATGCCAGCGATACGCTGACCTGGAAGACCGGTGCCAAGTACCGCGACAAGCAGCGCCGCGCCCGTTTCTCCGACGAGTTCTATGCCTGGAACACTGCTACCGGCGGCCCGGTGCCGACCCTTGCCGACTTCCCGTTGATGGACCAGCCCGGCCGCAGCGGCTATGACACCGGCAATGGCCGCGACTACGCCGGTGACTTCTCGCAGGTGGTGCCGATGCAGGCCCTGGCCGAGTGGTACCGGCAGAACAGGCAGCATCTGGTGCTGGTACCGGCCGACTCGGCGCTGGTGGCCAATGGCGCGGCGCTGGGGCGCAACTTCGACGTGGCCGAGAAGCAGTACGCGGCCTATGCGATGGGAACCTGGACGCCGGACGAACGCTGGGACGTGGTCGGCGGTGTGCGCCTGGAGCGGACCGCCACCGACGTGCGCGGGCTGGTGCTGGAGCGCGATGCCGATGGCAGCAGCGCGCTGGTGCCCAACCTGGGCCGCAAGCGCTATACCTCGGTGCTGCCGCAGCTGAACATACGCTTCTCACCCCGCAGCGAGCTCAACCTGCGGCTGGGCCTGACCCGCAGTTTCGCCCGGCCGAACTTCGGTGACATCAACCCGGGTGGCTCGTTCATGGAGGCCGATGGCACCTTCACCTCCGGCAACGCCAACCTGGACCCGACCTATTCGGACAACCTGGACCTGATGGCCGAATGGTATGCCGGTCCGCTGGGCCTGCTGTCCGGCGGCGTGTTCTACAAGAACATCAGCAATCCGGTGTTCCAGAGCAGCAGCACCGGCAGCTTCAACGGCAACCCCAACGTCACCTTCTACCGGCCCGAGAACGGTGACGACGCCAAGCTGTGGGGGGCCGAGTTCGCCTTCGTGCGCCGCTTCGATTTCCTGCCCGGCCTGTGGAGCAACTTCGGCATCAACGCCAACCTGACCCTGATGGATTCGCGCATGCGCATTCCGGGTCGTAGCGGCAACGTGCCGATCACCGGCCAGGCCGACCGCCTGTACAACGTTACGGTGTACTACGACGACGGCGCGTTCGCAGCTCGTCTGGCCACCAACCACAAGGGTGCCTACATCGAAGCGCACGGCGACAGCAGCGCCACCGACGCCTGGTACGGCGCCAACACCTCGGTCGATTTCAGTGCGTCCTATACCTTCGATCGCTGGACGGTGTTCGCCGAGCTGAGCAATCTCACCAACGAGCCGTTGAAGTACTACCAGGGCAGCCCGCAGCGCCCGCTGCAGGTGGAGTACTACGGCCGCCGCGCGCAGATCGGCTTGAAGTACCTGTTCCAGTAAGCCGTACGCGCGCCCTGTAGCGTCGAGCCATGCTCGACTCCGTGTGCTCTACAGTCACCGAACCAGCGTGACTGCCTGCCCGGCGCGCGCGAACGCTTCCTCAAGCAACGGGCCGGCCTTGATCGCTTCCACCTCCTCGAACAACGCCCGCAATGCGTCGGCCGGGCGTGAGGCCGGCGCCGCCACTGCCTGCTGGATCGAGGTGAAACGGTCGGCCAGCACGCGGTGGCCGGGATGCGTCTGCGCCCATGCTTGCAGCGGTTGGCGTACACCGGCGGCGGCATCCAGATGCTGCTGATCGAACAACGTGATAGCGGCTGCCGATGTCTCTGCCCGCTCGATCGTGGCGTGGCGCAGTTCACGGCTGAGAAACAGGTCGTAGGCTGCACCACGGCCGACCGCGATGCGCAATCCATCGCGATCGAGGTCGGCCGCCTGCTGCGCGGGGCTGTCCTCGCGCACCAGATAGGTGCCTTCGATCTCCACGTACGGGGCACTGAAGGCAATGCGGTCGGCGCGCGCCGGATCGATGGCCAGGAAGGCCAAGTCCCAGGCGTCCTCGCCTGCTGCGGCGACCACCGAGGCCGCGGCGTCGTGGCAGGTGAAACGGGCCTGCACGCCCATCCGCTGCGCCAATGCGGTGGCCAGTTCCAGTGAGGGCCCGCGCGGTGAGCCTGCATCGCCCTGCGCCAGCACCGGGTTGCCAAGGTTGATCGCCACGCGCAGGAAGCCCTGCGGTGCCAGTGTGCTTTTGTGATCGGCCAGGGGCATGCTGGATTCCGCAGGAGAGGGGGCGTCCAGCATGCCAGTGCTCCTGCGCAGGCGGCGTCAGCGTCCGGTTATCCTGCGCGGATGAACCTGATCCTGCATGTCGAGATCCCAGCCAGTGACCTGGCCCGTGCCATTACCTTCTACCAGCAGTGGTTGCAGGTGGAGATGGACGAACCGATCGTGCTGCACGAATGCCGCATGGCCTACCTGCCGTTCGCCGATGAAGCGGCGGGGGCCAGCATGGCGCTGGTGCAAGGGGCGGACTATCTGCCGTCCGAACAGGGTGCCCGCATCTACATCGGGGTTGATGACCTGGATGCCAGTCTTGAGCGTGCGCTGCGCGCCGGGGCCGAGCTGCGCTTCGGCCCGGCCGACGCCGGCGGCTGGCGCGTGGCCGAGATCCGCGACAGCGAAGGCAACCGGATCGCATTGCAGGCGCGCGCGGCTGTGTAGCGTCGAGCGATGCTCGACTCTACATGTGGGTCGCGGCGCGTGAGCGCTGCAGCCAGTCGTTGATCGCCGGATCCAGCCGCGGGTCGTCTGGAAGCTGGATGCCGAAGCGCTGCTGCAGCACGTCGCGCACGTCGCCGACGTCGTGCAGCGGGCGCTTGTCCGGTGCCTGCCCGGGGCGATACTCGGTGTAGTTGCCGCTGCCGATGGTGCGTCGCCAGTCCGGCCCGGTCAGTGACGCGCGCAGCTGGCCGGGGAAACCGGAATCGGGATGGGTGCACACGTACCAGTTGCCCACCACGTTGTCGATCGGTGCCGGCGCGTGCAGGTCGAAGCGATACATCGCCCGCCAGCCATCGCCGGACTCGGCGGACAGCACGAAATCCCCCTCGCCAGGCAGGCGCTGCAGCAGGAAGCGCTCGTGAGGCGTGGCCTGCGGCTGCGGATCCTGCAGGCGCAGCGGCACGGTCGGGGTCAGGCTGCCGAAACCGGCATCCACCAGCCAGTCGTCGCCGTCCACCTGCACGCGCAGCAGCAGGTGGGTCCGTGCCGTCAGTTCGCCGTCCTGGGCGGCCAGCAGCACGCGCGCGCTCAACGGCTGCGCATCGAAGCCCAGCGCTTGCAGCAGCGCCAGCAGGCCGCCGTTGAGTTCGAAGCAGTAGCCGCCACGGCGGTCGTCGAGCAGCTTGCGCTGGATGCTGTCCAGGTCGATCGGCACTGCATCGCGCAGCAGGCAGCTGAGGGTTTCGAACGGCAGCAATGCGTTGTGGCGCTGCTGCAGCAGGGTCAGGCCCGCCAGCGTCAGCGGTGGCGGTGCATCCAGCTGCAGGCGTTGCAGGTAGCGGGGGACATCGAGCGTCGGCATGGGGGCACCGGGCGGGGGAGGGACGTCCACTGTGCTCCCCCAACCGGGGTTGAGGTCAAGCACTGCGCGGGTGTCATCCCCCCGTCGCCTGTGCCGGGTACAAAGGCCGCGTCCGCCAGCAATCGGTGGGACTGAAGTAAGAACGCCCTAAAGTTGCTCCGTTTCCAGCCGATACAGGTGCGTCCTTCCGCCTGGAGTCTGTCATGTCGGCCGTCGTCCCCCACCTCCGGTCCCTGCGCATGCGGCTTGCCGCGCTGCGCTCGGCGTCCCCCGGCCTGCTGCTGTGGCTGCAGCCGCACCGGCTCAGCGTAGCCAACAAGCTCAAGGCGACCCTGTGGGTCTGTGGCCTGGGCCTGGTCGCGATCGCCGCCGTCTACGCCTGGACCGCCCATGCCAGCACGCAGGCGGCGCGCAGCCAGGCCAGCTACCAGCACGGCAGCGACCTGGCCGCGAGCCTGGCCACGCGGGTGGCCGAGGCGCGTCGCCTGCAGACCCAGTATGCACGCAGTTTCGACGATGCCGACCGCGCGCAGCTGCTGGCGACGCAGCAGGCGCTGAAGGCCGATCTTCAGGCGTTGCGCGCGATGCCGATGGATGCCGGCCGGCGCGAGGCACTGCAGGCACTGACCGAAGCCGCCAGCGCGTTCTCGCAGGGCGTGGCCGCCCTGTTCGAACGCGTCGATGAGATGGGGCGTGGTGATGCCGGCCTTGCCGCGCAGCTGCAGCAGGCCGCCGACAGCCTGCAGGCGCAGGTGGATCCGCTGCAGCGGCCTTCGTTGGCGTTGTCCCTGCAGAGGATGCGCCGGCAGGAGGCACTGCTGCTGCTCGACGGCGACTCCACCCATGCCGACCGTGCAAGCGAAGAGAAACTGCCGTTCGATCTGGCGCTGGTGGGCTTGCCGACCGATGCGCAGGACGCCCTTCGCAACGGCATGGAGGCCTATCAGGTCGCGTTGCTGGGCTATACCGCCGCCCGCGTTGGCCTGGATGTGGAGGCGCAATCGCTGTTGGATACCGCCGCTGGCGTGGCGCCGGCGCTGGCCGCCTTCCAGCAGGCCCAGGTGGCGGCGCTGGCCAAGGCACAGGCGCGCCAGCAGGCCGGCGCACGCACCATGAGCGTGCTGTTCGCAGTGACCCTGCTGCTGGTCGCCGGTGTATTGATCACCAGCCTGATGCTGGTGCTGCGTGCGGTGCGACAGCCGATCCAGGACACCCTGCGCTTTGCCAGCGATATCGCCGACGACCGCTTGGACACCACCCTGCGCGTCTACAACGCCAATGATGAGATCGGCCAACTCGCACAGCGCCTGGTCGACATGCAGCAGCGCCTGCGTGCGCGCATCGGGACCGAGCGTGCCGTTGCGCGGGGCAATACCCGGGTGCGCCAGGCGCTGGACAGCGCGCAGACCGGTCTGATGGTGATCGATGCCGAGGGCCAGGTGGCATACGTCAATCCGGCACTGCTGCAGCAGCTTGAACGCCAGCGCGAAGACCTGGTGGGCAGCGATGCAGTGCGCCTGCATCCGGCGCTGGCCAGCCTGGCCGGCGTGCGTCAGCGCGAGGAGCGCGAGATCGGTCATGCCGGCGTGCGCTACCAGCTGATTGCCAACCCCATCATCGACGAAGGGCAGTTCCTCGGCATTGCGGTGGAATGGCGCAGCCGTGCGTTGGAAACCCTGCTGGAAACCGAAGTGGCTGCCCTGGTCGATGCGGCGGCACACGGTGACCTGCATGGCCGCATCGCGCTGGAGGGCAAGCAGGGCTTCGTGCGCACGTTGTCGACCAGCATCAATCGCCTGCTGGCCACCTTTGAAACCAACCTCGGTGACCTGCAGGCACTGCTGGCTGCGCTGGCCCGTGGCGACCTCAGCGTGCGCATGGAGGGTGACCTGCAGGGTGTGTTCGCGCGCATGCGTGACGATGCCAATGCCACCGTCGCGCAGCTGGGCCACATCGTCACCCGCATCCAGCAGGCCACGTCCAGCCTGGATACCGGTGTCGGCGAAATCGTCTCCGGCCACCACGATCTGTCGCAGCGCACCGAGCAGCAGGCCGCCAACCTGGAAGAGACCGCAGCGTCGATGCAGGAGCTGACCGACACCGTGGGCCGCAACGCCGATGCCGCCGGCCGCGCCGATGCCCTGGTGCAGGGCGCCGCAGCGGTGGCCCAGCGGGGTGGCGAGGCCGTTGGCCAGGTGGTTGCAACCATGCACGGCATCAGCGAAGCGTCACGGCGGATCGGTGACATCACTCAGTTGATCGATGGCATCGCCTTCCAGACCAACATCCTGGCGCTCAATGCGGCGGTGGAAGCGGCGCGCGCCGGCGAGCAGGGCCGCAGCTTCGCCGTGGTGGCTGCGGAAGTACGCCTGCTGGCGCAGCGCAGCGCCGAGGCGGCCAAGCAGATCAAGGGGCTGATCGAGGATTCGGTGGCGCGTGTCGGCCAGGGCAACCAGCAGGCCGCACAGGCCGGCACCACGATGGGCGAGATCGTCGGCAGCGTGCAGCAGCTGGCCGACCTGCTGGCTGGCATCCGTAGTGCGTCGCAGGACCAGCATGCCGGCATCGCACAGGTGAACCAGACCATCGTGCAGATGGAGGCCAGCACCCAGCGCAATGCCAGCCTGGTGGAAGAGGCGGGGGCCTCGACTGCGCAGATGCAGGCGCAGGTGCATGCCCTGGCCGAAGCGGTGGGCGCGTTCCGCCTGCAGTCGATGCCGCAGGCGCGCGCGGCGGCCTGAAGCTGCCCGGGTAGTGCCGGCCGCTGGCCGCCACTACCCGGGTGGCTCAATACACGTCGCGGCGGTAGCGCCCGTTCTCCAGCAGCGTTTCCACCGCGTCATCACCCAGCGCGGTACGCAGCACCTGGTCCACGCCCTCGGCCATGCCCTGCAGCGAGCCGCAGACATGGATCACCGCACCGCGTTGCATCCACTCGCGCAGCGCATCGGTGGCCGCCTGCAGGCGATCCTGCACGTACCCCCCCTCGCCATCGCGCGAGAACGCCAGGTCCACCCGCGTGAGATGGCCCTGGGCCTGCCAGGCCTCGATCTCGTCGGCGAACAGGAAGTCGCGCGCACGCTGGCGTTCACCGAACAGCAGCCAGTGCCCGTGCTCACCTGCATGCGCGGCTTCGCGCAACAGGCTGCGCAGCCCGGCGATGCCGGTGCCGTTGCCGATCAGCAGCATCGGCGCAGCGCCGACACGATGGAATCCAGGATTGCGGTGCACACGGGCCACGATGCTGGCACCGATCGGTGCATGCAGCGACAACCAGCCCGAGCCCAGCCCGGCTCGACCGGAGGCGTCATGCACCAGCCTCACCACCAGCTCCACCACACCGTCATCCGTACAGGAGGCGATCGAATACTCGCGGCCAGGCAGCAGCGGCAGCCCGGCCAGCCACAGGCAGGCATCCTGCACCGCCAGCGCGGCCTCGGCCTCCGGCAGCTCGCGTTCGCTGGCCAGCGCCAGCAGCGTGCGCGGATGGCCATCGACCAGCAGTGGCTGCAGCGGGTCCAGCCCATGTGCCTTCAACACGGCACCGGCATGCCGCGCGTTGTGACGGGGTGAGATGTGCAGGATGTCACCCGCCTGCCACTGCACGTCGGCCGGTGCCGCAAGACGGATACGCCAGATGGCCCCGCCGATGCTGCCCGGATTGAGGCGGTCGCGGCCGAGCAGGCGCCATTCATGCATCTGCGTAGCCGCAGGCAGCACGCTGTCATCGGTGGTGATGCCGGTGAGCGCACCCAGCTGCTGCTGCCACTGGCGCAGCGCCGGCACCGAAGCGGCATCGACATCGATGCGCTCGAACAGGGGACGCGCGCCGTTGGCGACCAGCCAGCCATCGAACTGTCGGCCGAAGCCGCAGTAATGCGGGTACTGGCGGTCACCCAGCGCGAGCAGGCCGAACTGCAGGCACGACAGTTGCAGGCGTTGCGCGAGCAGTAGCCGCGCCGCGCGGCGCGCCGCATCCGGCGGCTCGCCGTCGCCGAAAGTGCTCAGCACGAACAGTGCCTTCGATGCACGCAGCAGCTGCGCGGCATCGACGTGCGCCAGCGGCAGTACCTGCACTGCGTGACCGGACGCCTGCAGCTGCGCGGCTGCGCGCCATGCAAGTTGTTCGCCCAGCCCGCTCTGGCTGGCGTGCACCACCAGCCACGGTAGGCCGACACCCTCGGCAGCCGTCGCGGGCAGCGACTGGCGCAGCCCGCGCGCGGCACGCTGGCTGCGGCGCCGGTCCAGGTACAGCATCCAGCCCGTGATGAAGAACAGGCTCATGCCCACGCTGCTGAGCATCACCACCACGCGCCCGGGGACGCCGAAGTAGCTTCCCGAGTGCAGCGCGAACACGCTGGTGGCCAGCTGGCCACCCGTGCCCTGGCGTGCATAGGGGCGGGCATCGAGCACCGCACCACTGGCCGGATCGAGCTGCAGCAGGTCATGCGCACGATCGTGGTGGCCGCCGCGCTGCGACGGATCACCGGCCATCACCCGCACGTTCAGTGCCTGCCCCGGCTTCTCCGGCAGGCGCAGGTCGATGAAGCCGGTGCGCACGCCGGGCAGCGCGTACAGCGTGGCCTCGATGCGATTGAGGTTCAGAGCGGCGTCGGTGGCGACCTTGTGCTTGGCGGCCGGTGCGACGCCCAGCAGGGTGTTGGCGGCATTGCGGTACCAGTCGAACGACCACCACAGGCCGGTCAGCGCGCTCATCAAATAGATCAGCAGCACCCAGGTGCCGATCACCGAGTGCAGGCTCCACAGGAAGCCGCGGCCGCTGCGCTTCCACTCCACCGCCAGCCAGCTGCGCCAGTGCCACCAGCGTCGTGGCCAGCGCAGGTAAAGACCGGACAGGGTGAAGAACAGCAGCGCGATGGCACAGCTGCCGGTGATCCACTTGCCGCGTTCGCCAGCGGCGAGGTGGCGATGCAGGTCCTCGACGAAGTCGAAGAACGCCTGCCCGCGCAGGGCGCTGAAACGCTCGCCGCTGTACGGATCGAAGTACACCCAGTGTTCCTTGCCGCCGGCAAAGCGCGCGACCGACGGCCGCTGTCCGGTGGCATCCACGCGCAGGCGTTGCAGGGGGCGTTCGCTGCCGGCCTGCAGCAGCGGCACCAGTTCACTGAGAGCAAGGGGATGCTGTCCGTCGGCATGGTGCTCGGCGATTTCGGCGAAGCCGGGATTGGCCGCGCGCAGCAGCTCGTCCTCGAAGGACAGCGTGGCGCCGCTGAGGCCCATCACGGCCAGGACGGCACCGGCGGTGATGCCCAGCAGCCAGTGCAGTTGGAACAGGGCGTTCTTGAACATCGAAGGAGGAGGGCCCGGAAGGCTGCCGCCCGCATCCTGCGCAACAGCAAATGAGAATTAGTCGCGGAATTCTCCGTGGCGCCCTGCCTGCGGTCAAGCAGGGGGTATCAGCCGGGCGGCGCCCGGCACCCGCGGTAGTGCCGGCCGCTGGCCGGCAACCTCAGAAGCAACAGCCGAAGCAACAGCGTGAATTCCGTGGATTGGCGGGGTGGGTCCGGTTGAGGGGGACGCTGCAAGTACATCCATGTAAGCTCGGTCGCCGCATCCATGCGGCTCACGCCCCCTCAACCGGACCCACCCCGCCTTCGACAGTTTCTCGGGACCTGCCGTAGATCCATGCCATGCATGGACGCTTTTCGTTCAAACGTCGAAATATTCGATTTCGTTGGAGAGTCATCCACGCATGGCGTGGATCTACCGTGTCGACCAAGGTCGACACCTACCAACAGCTGCGGGAGTCTGTCAGAGGCGGGGCGGCGTGGCTGGGCAGGACCGTTGGCGCCATGGATGGCGCCATCGAGCCCCCATGGGTGAGGGCGCTTTGCTTGCGAAGCACTGCTTCGCAAGCGCCCGAACGCACAGCCGCCAGCGGCTGGGCCGGACCCCGGAGGGGGGTACGGCGTGTCCTGCCCAGCCGCACCGCCCCGCCAGGCCATCAGCAATCCGGAGCCGCATTGGCTTTGGCTGTCGCTGTTGCTGTTGCTTGAAGGCCTCTGCGGGTGCAGGGCGCAGCCCTGCCGAACCCTCACTTCACCCAGCTGTCGATCTCGCCGTGGGCGAACGGTCCCAGCTTCGCCTTCACCAGCCGCCCCTGTGCATCGAACAGTACGCTGTAAGGCAGCAGGCCCTGCGCATTGCCCAGCTGCACGCTGGCATCGCGTGGCCCGGGTGCCTCGATCACGATCGGGTAGTCTACCGGCACCTGCTGCAGGAAGCGGCGCACATCCTCCGGCGTATCCAGCGCCAGGCCAAGCACCTGCACGCCTTGGTCGTCCTGGGCAGCGGCAAAGCGCGCCAGCTCGGGCATTTCTTCCACGCAGGGCGCACACCAGCTGGCCCAGACGTTGATCAGCAGCGGGCGGCCGACAGCGTGTTGGCGCAGGTCCAGCGGCCGGCCTTCAAGATCGGGCAGCGACAACGCGGGGAGACTATCGCCGACCTGCAGGGCGGGTGCCGCAACCGCGGCAGCAGGCGCCACTGGCATGGGCCCGGGTGCAGCCGGCGCCGGTGCCAATCGATGCCCGGCCCACAGGCCGAGGCCGGCGGCCAGCACCGCTGTCCACAGCAGCGCTGGCCGTTGCCACTTCATCGTGCGGTGCGCAGCAGCGCTTCCTCGACCACCGCCTGGGTCAGCAGGGTCGGCAGCACGGTCGGCGGCGCGCCGGGGCCGTACACCACGTACAGCGGCACGCCCACGGCCTTGTGTTCTTCCAGGAACGTGGTGATCTGCGGGTCGACATTGGTGTAGTCACCGCGCATGTACACCGCGTTGGTGCGCTTGAGCAGTTCCTTGAACTCCGGCCGCGACAGCACGGCGCGTTCATTGGCCTTGCAGCTCACGCACCAGTCGGCGGTCATGTTGACGAACACCACGCGGTTGTCGGCGCGCAGGCGGTCCAGCAACTGCGGCGAATACTCGACCACGTTCTCGCTGGCGGACTGCGCGGCCCGTGCCGGCGGTGCCAGCTGGGTCACGCCCCAGGCAGGAACCAGCGCACCGATTGCCAGCAGCACGCCTAGCAGGGTCACCGCGCGCGAGCCGGTCCAGCGGTTGCGTTCAAACAGCCACAGGCCGAAGGCGAACAGCAGCAGGCCACCCAGCACCAGTGCCATGCCGTCCACGCCGCGCTGCTTGCCCAGCACCCACAGCAGCCACAGCGCGGTGGCATACATCGGGAAGGCCAGCACGTGCTTGAGCGTTTCCATCCACGGGCCGGGCTTGGGCAGGCGGCGTGCCAGTGCCGGCACGAAGCCGATCAGCAGGAACGGCAGCGCCAGGCCCAGGCCGAGGAACAGGAACACCGTCATCGCCTTCAGTGGCGGGGCAATGAAGGCATAGGCAATCGCCCCGCCCATGAACGGGCCGACGCAGGCACTGCCGACCACGCAGGCCAGCGCACCGGTGAAGAAATCTCCGGCCGGACCGCTGCGGCTGGCCAGCGACTGGCCAAGATTGCCGATGCCACCACCGAGGGTGAACACGCCCGACAGGCTCAGGCCCACTGCAAACATGATGTACGCCAGTGCGGCCACCACGCCCGGGTGCTGCAGCTGGAAGCCGATGCCGACCGCGTTGCCGATCGCACGCAGGCCCACCATCAGCGCACCGATCACCGCGAACGCGACCAGCACGCCCAGCGTGTACCAGAGTGCATGGCTGCGAGCACGCTGCGGGCTCTCGCCACTCTGCGCAAGGCTCAGCACCTTCAGCGAGAGGATCGGCAGCACGCAGGGCATCAGGTTAAGCACCAGGCCACCGGCCAGCGCCAGCAGCAGCACCCAGACGAACGAACGGTCCGGGTTCGGCGTGGTCGCCGGTGGACGCGTGCGCAGGGCGTTGCCATCGCGCGCATCGGCGGCGAGCTCATTGCCTGCACCCTCACTGCCGGTGGCGGCGGGAGCGGCGTTGCCATCGTTGGGGACGGTCGGCAGCAGGCGCAGCGGTGCGCCGCTGGCCGATTCACGCGGCGCGCCGGCGGCGCGCAGCGGGTTGATCACCTCGTTGCGCGCTGGTGCCTGGTCAGTGCTGGCGGAGAGCTTGCCAGCCGGAATCGACAGCTTCACCCGGCGGGTCATCGGCGGGTAGCAGATGCCATCGGTCTGGCAGCCCTGGAAGGTCACCACCAGGGTGCTGTCGACTGCATCAGTGACGGTGCGGCGCAGCGGCAGCGGCACTTCCACCTGGTTGAAGTAGACCGAGACATCGCCGAAGTGCTCGTCGCGATGCGATTGCGCGGCCGGCCAGCGCGGCTTGTCGGCCAGCACGCCGGCGCTGCCTTCCAGCTTCAGCGAGGTGCGGTCGCGGTAGAGGTAATAGCCAGGTGCTGGGCTGAAGCGCAGCAGCACGGTATTGCCGTCACTGGCGATGGCATCGAAGCCGAACGCCTGTTCCGACGGCAGCGGAAGTGCCTGGCCGTTATTGGCTGCCCCCGGCAGGCGCAGGCCGCCCGCGTTGCCGGCGCCGGCCAACGGATTGTTGAATGGGTTCGCTGCACCGGCACGCGCGGCAGGCACCGCGGCTGCCGCACCGGCGCCCGGCAGGGTGACCTGCACCACGCGCTTCTGCGGCGGGTAGCAGACACCGGCGTCGGCACAGCCCTGGTAACGCACTTCCAAGCTGATGGTGCCGGCAGCGTCGGTCGGTGTGCCTGGCAGGGTGGCCTGCAGGCGCTCGCGATAGGTCTCGACCTCGCCGAAGAAATCGTCGTGGTGCTTGTCGCCCTTGGGCATCTGCAGCGCGCCGGCATTGAAGGCCGGGTCGGCCTTGACGCTGGTGCGGTGGCGATACAGGTAATAGCCCGGCGCGATCTTGAACCGCAGTTGCACCTGGCCCCGTTCGGGAGCACTGGCGGTCAGTGCGAACGCCTGGTCCACCGGCAGCAGGTCCTTCTCATCCAGCGCGAAGGCCGGCAGCGAGAGCCACAACAGGGCGCACAAGGCGGCGCCGCGCGCAAACAGAGTCTTCAATCAGTGTCCTCCCGGGTCTGTGCCCGGATCCAGTCCAGATACGCCGGCAGGCCGGCCCGGGTTTCGACCGCGATGCACTCCGGGAGTTCATACGGATGCAGTTCGACGATCCGGGCAATCGCGTCATCGACGCGGCTCGCGGTGGTTTTCACCAGCAGTTGCAGTTCGGCGTCGGTGGTCACCTCGCCCTGCCAGCGGTAGGTCGACTGCGCGCCATCGAGGCGGGTGACGCACGCGGCCAGCCGCTCGCCGACCAGCGCGTGCGCGATGCGCTCGGCACTGGCCCGGTCCGGGCAGGTGGTCAACAGCAGCAGGACGGGATCGACGGTCGACATGACCGTCGAGTATAGGGCCGCCGCCGGGTCAGGGCCCGGCGGCGGCAGTGGACCGCTGCGTTGCGCGGTCAGTTGGCCAGCTGGCAGGTCGCCGGCTTGGCCGAGGTGAACAAGGCCGGGGTCGCCCACTCGGGATGGTCGATGAATGGGTTTCGGTTGCCCTGGAAGCTGTAGATCACGTCGTTGCGGGCGCGTTCTGCAGCACTCGGCGGGTCGGCCAGATGCCAGTCGATCAACGTCGACAGCAGCCCCATGTAGGCCGGCGAGCTGCTGGTCTTGACGATCTTGCTGCGGTCATCGGTCAGCTCCAGGTCCGGCTCGGACTGTCCCGTGGCCGCATCCTTGCCGCCCTCGTAGCGGATCGCCATGTACAGCACCGCACGCGCCATGTCGCCCTTGCGTGCCCCCCACACTTCAAAGGTGCCACCGTTGCCGTCCGGGGTGCGAACCCAGTTCGAATTGCCCGGATAGCCGCCGCTGCCGCCACCCTGGCCGTTGTTGGCCTCGGTGGCGCGCTCGCCGCAGTTGGCGTCGCACTTGCCGAACGGCTTGTTGCCACGGTCGGCGTTCCACTGCGCGTCGGTCAGGTACAGCATGTGGGTGTCGGTGTAGGGCGCGTACGGCAGGCCCTTGTCACCGGTGGTGGTGGCAAAGCCCAGCGAGTTCGGCCAGGTGTGCTCGCGGTTGTACTTCAGGCCACCGCCGCTGCCGGCGCGATCGGTCACCTTGGCGTAGCTGCGGTTGCGGTAGGCATCCAGGATCCTGCCGGCATTGTTCGGATCCTCGTCGGCGATTTCCAGGATGGTCCAGGTGCTGGTGCTCGAGCCGCTGTACGGGTAGGCGGTGTGGCCCTTGATGGTGGCGTGCAGCGAGCAGCGCAGCTGGCTGGGGCTGCTGGTGTTGACCTTGGAGTAGTAACCGGCCGGCACGCCCGGGTTGCCCGGGTCCGGATTGCCGCCGGTGCTGGCTACGGTGAAGGCGATGCGGCTGTCGGCGGCCGGATGCGCGCCCTGCAGGTCGGTGATGCGCGCGGCACGGATGTCGAAGCGGCAGGCTTCACCGGCCACCAGCGCGGTGTTGGTGGACAGCTTCACGCTGCGGCCGCTGGCCGGGAAGGTCAGCGGCACGCTGCCGGAGGTGCCGCAGCTCAGGGCGAAGGCGCCACTGGCCAGGTTCACCGTCTCGCTGAACACCACTTCCAGGTCGGCGGCGGCCGGGAAGGTGCCGCTGCCCTGCGCCGGGGTGGTGGTGGAGACCGACGGCGGCGTGTTCGGGCCCGGGGTGCTGCCACCACTGAAGGTCTGGCCGTTGTTGCAGCTGCCAAACGTCTGCGTGGCCGACTCGGCCCAGGTGAAGTGGGCGTACTGGCTGCCGCTGCCGGTCAGCTGCAGCGAGGTGCCCGCCGCGGTGCTGTTGGTTTCGGCCACCGGGATGTTCTGGCTGGTCATGCCAGCGGCAGGGCCAGCGGAGGCGGTGATGGCGCCCTCGTAGCTGAGGAACTGGACCACCTTGCCGCTGGCATCGACCAGGGCAATGCCGTCGTTCGCGCCGTTCTGCAGGCCGTTGGTCGGGTAGTTGACCACGGCGATGGTCGCGCTGCCGCAGCCTGCGGCGCTACCGGCAGGCACCGGGTTGTTGGCGTAGACCACGGCCGCCGACGGATTGCTGCCGTTGTAGAGGTACAGGCGGTAGCCGGACAGGTCCTCACCTGCGGTGGCCACGACCTCGATCGCTTCGCCGACGTCACCGGCGGCGGTGCTGTCGTCGTAGTGCAGTTCATTGATGAAGACCTCGGCCTGGGCCGGCGCAGCGGCCAGGGCCAGCAGGCAGGCGGCGGCAAGCGGGGACAGCAATCGCATCGACTACTCCTTGTGATTGGGAATGCGCGGCCGAGCCTAAGGCCGATCCAGTGACACTTTGTCGTAAATGAACGTCAGATATCTGACAGTGCGACGCTGGTCACTGAATCTGGCCGGATCCGCTGCGTCGCCGCATGAGCGAGACGGAAAAATTTTTTCGCCTCCCGCCCTTGAAAGGGGATCGGTGGGCTCCATCTCTGCCCTGCTCCCGACGTTGTCGGGTTTCTTCACGTGCGGTTCTGGCACTCGCCATGAGCGAGTGCTAACATCGCCGGACTTTTTCAGACCAATCAATAACTTAAGAGGTCTCTTATGAGCATCAAGCCGCTGCACGACCGCGTTGTGGTCAAGCCGATCGAAGCCGACGAAATCTCCGCCGGTGGCATCGTCATTCCGGATTCGGCCAAGGAAAAGTCCACCAAGGGTGAAGTCGTGGCCGTTGGCCCGGGCAAGCCGCTGGACAACGGCAGCGTGCGCGCTCCGTCGCTGAAGGTCGGCGACAAGGTCATCTACGGCCAGTACGCCGGCAGCTCGTACAAGAGCGAAGGCGTCGAGTACAAGGTCCTGCGCGAAGACGACGTGCTCGCCGTCATCGGCTGAGCTTCGGCGCGACCTGCTTTCCTGTAAGACATCCCTTTTCGTTGCCGGGCCCGGCCCGGTGCAAACATCGAGGTAATCGCAATGGCTGCCAAGGATATTCGTTTCGGTGAAGACGCCCGTTCGCGCATGGTGCGCGGCGTCAACGTTCTCGCCAATGCCGTCAAGGCCACCCTGGGCCCGAAGGGCCGCAACGTCGTGCTGGAAAAGAGCTTCGGCGCACCGACCATCACCAAGGACGGCGTCTCCGTCGCCAAGGAAATCGAACTGGCTGACAAGTTCGAGAACATGGGCGCGCAGATGGTGAAGGAAGTCGCTTCGCGCACCAACGACGACGCCGGCGACGGCACCACCACCGCCACCGTGCTGGCCCAGGCCCTGATCCGCGAAGGCGCCAAGGCCGTGGCTGCCGGCATGAACCCGATGGACCTCAAGCGCGGTATCGACAAGGCCGTCGTGGCCGCCGTCTCCGAGCTGAAGAACATCTCCAAGCCGACCGCCGACGACAAGGCAATTGCCCAGGTCGGCACCATCTCGGCCAACTCGGACGAGTCGATCGGCCAGATCATCGCCGACGCGATGAAGGAAGTCGGCAAGGAAGGCGTGATCACCGTTGAAGAAGGCTCGGGCCTGGACAACGAGCTGGACGTGGTCAAGGGCATGCAGTTCGACCGCGGCTACCTCTCCCCGTACTTCATCAACAACCAGCAGTCGCAGACCGCTGACCTGGATGACCCGTACATCCTGCTGCACGACAAGAAGATCTCCAACGTCCGTGACCTGCTGCCGGTGCTGGAAGGCGTCGCCAAGGCCGGCAAGCCGCTGCTGATCGTGGCCGAGGAAGTCGAAGGCGAAGCGCTGGCGACCCTGGTGGTCAACACCATCCGTGGCATCGTCAAGGTCGTGGCCGTCAAGGCGCCGGGCTTCGGCGACCGTCGCAAGGCGATGCTGGAAGACATGGCCGTGCTGACCGGCGGCACCGTGATCTCCGAAGAAGTCGGCCTGTCGCTGGAAAAGGCCACCATCAAGGACCTGGGCCGCGCCAAGAAGGTGCAGGTTTCCAAGGAAAACACCACCATCATCGATGGCGTGGGTGACAAGGCTGCCGTCGATGCACGCGTCGGCCAGATCAAGACCCAGATCCAGGACACCTCCTCCGACTACGATCGCGAGAAGCTGCAGGAACGCGTGGCCAAGCTGGCCGGCGGCGTTGCCGTGATCAAGGTCGGCGCGTCGACCGAAATCGAAATGAAGGAAAAGAAGGATCGCGTCGACGACGCCCTGCACGCCACCCGTGCAGCCGTTGAAGAAGGCGTGGTCCCGGGCGGCGGCGTTGCCTTGGTCCGTGCTGTCACCGCACTGGCCGGCCTGAAGGGTGCCAACGAAGACCAGAACCACGGCATCCAGATCGCCCTGCGCGCGATGGAGGCCCCGCTGCGCGAAATCGTGGCCAACGCCGGTGAAGAGCCGTCGGTCATCATCAACAAGGTCAAGGAAGGCACTGGCAGCTTCGGCTACAACGCCGCCACCGGCGAGTTCGGCGACATGCTGCAGTTCGGCATCCTGGACCCGACCAAGGTGACCCGTTCCGCACTGCAGAACGCTGCCTCGATCGCTGGCCTGATGATCACCACCGAAGCCATGGTTGCCGAAGCTCCGAAGAAGGACGAGCCGGCCATGGGCGGCGCCGGTGGCATGGGCGGCATGGGTGGCATGGGCGGCATGGACTTCTAAGTCCACGCCCCCGGCGGTCGTTGCCGACCCTGGTCGGCGCGCCGTCCCGATGTAAAGAAAAACCCCGCCGCAAGGCGGGGTTTTTCGTTGCCCGGTTGCCGCCGCCGCAGCGCATCGCTACGCTCGGTGGCCATGCCTACCTCGTTCATCATCGTCGACGACTTCCTTTCTCCTGCCGATGCGCAGGGGCTGCGCCAGGCGGCGCTGGGCCTGACCTATCCCGTGCAGGAGGGCGCGTTCCCCGGCCGCAATTCGCAGCAGCGGCTGGATCTGGATGGACTGTCCGGTGCGGTCTCGCGGCTGGTCAACGAACCGCTGCGGCCGGTCAACCCGCTGCAGTCGCACGGCAAGTTCCGGATCACCCTGGCCGGTGATACCGGCCGCGCCAAGGTACATGCCGATCACTCGCACTGGTCGGGCATCCTCTACCTGAGTGCACCGGAGCACTGCGAGGGCGGCACCGAGTTCTTCCGCCACCGCCGCACCGGCACCGAGCGCATGGCCCTGGATGCAGCGGAGCTGGCCGCGTTGGGCTATGCAAACGGTGGCGACATGCATCGCGACATCATCGAGCGCGACAGCAACGACGACAGCCAGTGGGAAATGACCATGCGCATCCCGATGCGCTTCAACCGGCTGGTGCTGCTGCGGCCCTGGTTCTGGCACACCGCCGGGCCAGCGTTCGGCGACTGCCTGGAGAATGGCCGGCTGGTGTACCTGATGTTCTTCGAGCAGGCGCGCTGAGCGAGGCAACCATCCACGCTGCGCTCGCCACGCAGGCATCATCGCGCCGTCATTCGACGAATGCCTTCGCCGCGCCGTATTCCCACTGCCATGGCACGCCGGTATCGCCCAGCACGAACGCCACCAGCGCGGGGAAGGTGGCCTCCGCCCGTACATCGTTGCCCAGGATCACCACGCAGCGCTTGTACCGCTCGATGCACACCAGCGTGTTGCCGACCGCGTCATCGTGGCCGCCCTTGTAGAAACCTGCGCCCTGCGAGCCGCGGAAGGTCACCACGCCCAGGCCTGCGGCCAGATCCCTGTGTTGCTGCGCCGCGGGCAGCTCCGGTTGCAGCGTGGGGAACTGGCTGGTGGTGGTGATCGGCAGCTGCGGCCGCACCAGCTCTTTGCGCATTGAAGCCGACAGTCCTTCACCGCGCACATAGCCAGCCACAAAGCGGGCCATGTCGGCAATGGTGGTATCCATCGATCCCGCTGCACGTACCCGGCTGCGCTCGTCGTGCGGCTCGGCCGTACCTTCCGCAGTCCAGCCATCGGCCAGGTTGCCGGCAAAATCGCTACGCCACGTCATGCTGGTCCGCGTCATGCCGAAGCGATCGAATACGCGCTGCTGCATCAACGCCCCCACATCCTCGCCAAGTCGCCCGCGCTCGATCACGAACTGCAGCAGGATCAGTCCTTCCCCGGAGTACGCGTAGCGGCTGCCGGGGTCGAAGTGGAACTTCAAGCGGCCATCCGGCTCGAGAAAGCCGAAGTTGGCAAAGCCGCTGGCGTGGTTCAGCAGCCGTCGCGGCGTGAGCTGGCGCCAGCGCGCATCACCGGCCAGCACGCTGTAGTCGGCGTACTTCTTCGGTTCGGGCGGGTAGTCTGGCAGCGGCATGTCCAGCGCGGTGGCGATGCTGGCATCCAGATCGATCACTCCGTTCTGGGCGAGCTGTGCGACCAGGTGGCCGAAGGCCATCTTGGTCAGCGATGCGGCGTACATCACGGTGTCGGTGCGCAGCGGTTCGCCTGCGGCGTTGCGTTCACCGTAGGCGGCCACGTGCATCACCTTGCCGCCATCGATCACCGCCAGCGCCATGCCGCGCGCATGGGCCGCCTGCATCAGGCGCCGTGCTTCGGCGTCAATGCGGTCGGGCGAGGGTACGGGAGGCGGTGCGGCCAGGATCGCCATCGGGAACAGGGTCAGCAAGAACAGGACGGCACGGCGCATGCGTGGAACTCCCGGCTGGACGTGGCGCGATGCTACGCCAGCCCGCTGCCCACGTCATGGCCGGGTGTCAGCGGGCCGTGCTCGGCCTCCAGCGGGGCGCGCAGGCTGCAGTTGTTGCCGCTGCCAACGGCGTCCTGTCGGCGCGGGCGGATTGACTGGCGGTCACCCTTTCGGTTTATGATTAGGCGCCTAACTACAAATGCTTGGGTATGTTCGAAGCAAAGTACGACGCCCTGCTGGACGAAGCACAGCGACGCGGTCACAGCAACGTCGCGCAGCTGCACCTGTGTTTCCAGCTGCTCTCGCTGACCTCGTCGATCGATCGCGACTGTGCTGCCCGGCTTGCACCGCACGGGCTCAGCGAGGGTCGCTTTATCGTACTGTTCCTGCTGCATGGAGCCGATGGCTCGCTGTCGCCTCATGAACTGGCAGAGCGTGCTGGCGTGACCCGCGCCACCATCAGCGGCCTGCTCGATGGCCTGCAGCGCCAAGGCCTGCTGCAGCGTCGCAGCGATGCCGAAGATGGCCGTCGCCTGCAGATCGTGCTGACAGCAAAGGGTGCGCGCTTGGCCGATGCGCTGTTCGAGCAGCACACGCAGTGGATCAGCGGCCTGTTCAACGGCCTGGATGCTGGTGAACAGCAGCAGCTTTCACAGCTACTGCACAAGGTCTGGCAGCACACGGACGGCGGGCGGGAATCCGCAGCATGAGCACGCCCATTCCAGCGGAGCGGCGGCGTGCACTCAACAGTGGCAACGCCGCCGCCACCCATCTGGCCGAATGCCTGGCAGTGGATTTCGCCGCGCTGTTGCAAGTGGTCGCGCCTGCGCTTGAACCGGAAGCGCTGCAACGCATGCACGAAGCCTCAGGCAAGGGCATCACCCAGCGCATGGCCTTGGCCGCGCAGTTGCTGCGTGAGGCGGGGCAGGGCGCGCCTGCGCTCTGGCAGCATCACAGCGCCGATACCGTGCGCGGCTGGGCCTGTTATCTGATCGGCAGCGATGCCCGCGCAACGTTGGCAGAGAAGCTGCAGCAGATGCGCACGCTGGCCGATGACCCGCACTTCGGCGTGCGCGAATGGGCGTGGCTGGCGCTGCGCACGGACATTGTTTCCGCGCCGGTGCAGGCGCTCGGGTACCTGCAACCTTGGACACAGGAAACTTCGCCGTACCTGCGCCGCTTCGCCTGCGAAGCACTGCGCCCGCGTGGTGTCTGGGCCACGCACATCGCCCTGTTCAAGCAACATCCGGAACATGCATCGGCGCTGCTGGAAGCACTGGCCGATGACCCGGAACGCTACGTGCAGGATTCGGTCGGCAATTGGCTCAATGATGCCGGCAAGACACAGCCGCAGTGGCTGCGCGAACTCTGCGTGCGCTGGCAGCGCGAGCACGACAGCGTCGCCAACGCCTACATCCGCAAACGCGCGACGCGCTCGCTCCGGTAGTGCCCGCCGCTGGCCGGCAACCTCGCAGCCTCGTCAACCTCAAGGAAGAATCACCATGTCCCACACCTTCATCGAGCTCTATACCGCCACGTCTGCCTGGACCACACTCTCGCCCGAACAGCGCGCGGCCTTCTTCGCCCGGATCGGTGCCGGCATGCAGCAGTTCGATCCGGCCCGCATTGCCCCACTGGCGATGGGCCGCATCGCCACGGACGTGCCGCACGGCAGCGGCGAGCAGTTCTATGCGGTCTGGCACTGCGCCAGCCGCGATGAGGTTGATGCGCTGGCGGCTGGCATTGCTGCTACCGGCTGGCATGCGTACTTCACTACCACCCATGTCATCGGTGCGGTGGACAGCATGGACCAGCACTTGGCCGACCTGGCCGCGTTGTAGCGCTGCTGCGGAGGTGCCCAGACACCCGGCCAGCAGCAGGGCCGGCACATGCGCCTGTCACCCGGACGCGGTAAACAGTGCATTGCCCATGTCCATCCGCAGGGAAGTTGATCATGCAGAGCACGCTCCAGGTCACGCTGTTCGGCCCGCTTGGCGACAGCCCGGCATTGCAGTTGCCGGGGCTGGAAGGGCCGTCGGTCGCCATCCCGGAAGCGGCCCTGCGGCGGTTGGTCTCCGACCTCTACACCGCCCGTTCCCTGCTCAACCCCGAGCAGCTGGATGAGGCCAGGCAGGAGCTGGATCGCGTGCTGGAGCGCTGGGCCGACATCCACGAAGGGCTCCTGCTGGACGTGGAAGTGCATGGCAAATGAGCAACATTGGCTGGCTGCTGCCGGGTAGGCAGCGCTGGAGCGCACCTCACTGAACCGTGTCCCCAGTTGCGGATGAAACATTTTGCACTGCGCAAAAGCTGTGTTATCAATACAACCCATGAACGCAGCCGCCACCCGCTTTTACTGGTATTACTTTCCGAAGCCACTGGCGGAGGAAGGACTGCGCTCACCCTGAAGAAAGCTTCAGACGCATTCCCGAAAGCCGCCAGCGAACCTGGCGGCTTTTTTCATGCCGCCACGCTGGGGACCCCCAACGTTCCGGAGATCTCCCGCAATGCCCCCGCACACCGACGACCTGCGTATCCGCACCATCGAACCGCTGACACCGCCTGCCCAGCTGCTGGCGATGCTGCCCTGTGACGATGAAGCCTCCGACACCGTCAGCGCCTCGCGCGCGGCCCTGCACCAGATCCTGCATGGCCGTGACGACCGCCTGGCGGTGGTGGTGGGCCCGTGCTCGATCCACGACCCG
Organism: Stenotrophomonas maltophilia; assembly: GCF_002799155.1. Taxonomy (GTDB): domain Bacteria; phylum Pseudomonadota; class Gammaproteobacteria; order Xanthomonadales; family Xanthomonadaceae; genus Stenotrophomonas; species Stenotrophomonas maltophilia_R. The sequence continues at coordinate 3,442,899 of NZ_NERD01000002.1, read as the reverse complement.
AAGGCCGCCATCGAGTATGCCCAGCGCCTGAAGCCGCTACGTGACGCGCTGGCCGGCGAACTGGAAATCGTCATGCGCGTGTACTTCGAGAAGCCGCGCACCACGGTGGGCTGGAAGGGCCTGATCAACGATCCGGACCTGGACGGCAGCTTCAGGATCGACAAGGGCCTGCGCATTGCCCGTGGCCTGCTGCGCGACATCAACAAGCTCGGCCTGCCGGCCGGTGTCGAATTCCTCGATGTGATCTCGCCGCAGTACATCGCCGACCTGGTGGCGTGGGGCGCGATCGGTGCACGCACCACCGAAAGCCAGGTGCATCGCGAACTGGCTTCGGGGCTGTCATGCCCGGTCGGCTTCAAGAACGGCACCGATGGCAACGTGAAGATCGCCGCTGACGCGGTGGGGGCGGCGTCCAATCCGCACCACTTCCTGTCGGTCACCAAGCAGGGTGGCACCGCCATCGTATCGACCACCGGCAATCCGGATTGCCATGTAATCCTGCGTGGCGGCAAGCAGCCGAACTACGACGCAGGCAGCGTTGCCGACGCCTGCCAGGCGCTGGCCAAGGCCAAGCTGCCCACGCGCCTGATGATCGACGCCAGCCACGCCAACAGCCTGAAAAACCCGGAGAACCAGCCGAAGGTGATCGAGGACATCGCCGTTCAGCTGGAAGACGGCGAACAGCGCATCGTTGGCGTGATGATCGAGAGCCATCTGGTCGGTGGCCGCCAGGACCTGGTGGAAGGCCAGCCGCTGGTCTACGGGCAGAGCATCACCGATGGCTGCATCGACTGGGACACCACCGTGACGGTGCTGGAGCGACTGGCTGCGGCCGTGCGCGCCCGTCGCGACGTAAAGGTGTCCGAAGCCGCCTGAGTGCGGCACGTGTGTGGATGGCGGCCAGCGCCTGCGGGGGTGCGGCCGCGATCAGGGCCGGCCGGAGTTGGAGACCGGCCCATCTGCACCGGCGATGCGCCTGGCGCTGCGCACCAGCGACAGCGCCAGGTACATCGCCGGGGTGGTGCAGCAGATCCACGCCGTCGAACCCCGTGCTCGGCGAACGCGAACCTCAATGCACTTCGTCGTGGTACACGAACTTCGGCATTTCCCAGCGGTAGTGGATCGCCAGCAGGCGCAATGCGAAGCCGCCGCCCAGGCAGCACAGGATCGCGGTGGCATCGGCCACTCCCCAGTGCAGCAGCAACAGATAGGCCGCACCGGTCAGCAGCGCGATGATCGCGTACAGCTCTTTCTGGAAGATCAGCGGCACCTCGTTGCAGAGGATGTCGCGCAGCACGCCGCCGAACGCGCCGGTCAGCATGCCGGCAATCAGCACGATGGGCATGGCATGGCCAGCTTCGCGCGCAATCGAGCAGCCGATCAGGGTGAACGCGATCAGGCCCAGCCCGTCGAGTACCAGGAAGGTGCGGCGGAAGTGGTGCATCCAGCGTGCGACCCAGGTGGCGATCAGCGCCGCGCATACGGTGAAGCCCAGGTACTCGGGATGCTTCACCCAGCCCAGCGGGTAATGGCCAAGCAGGATGTCGCGCAGCGAGCCGCCACCGAGGGCAGTGACGCAGGCGATCATGACCACGCCGAACAGGTCCATGCGGCGGCGGCCGGCGGACAGTGCGCCGGTCATGGCTTCGGCGGAAATGGCGATCAGGTAGATGATGGACAACAGCATGGGGACAGGCTCCGGGCGCGGTGGGGCCGGCCATGCGCCACTATCGCCACTGCCTGCGCAATGACGGGATGACGATGACCGGTGCCGCTCCCGCTGTCCTTTTGCCTGAGAGTTCAGCGGCGTAGGCCGCGTGCCCCTTCGGCGGATCGTCCCGGGCGTGCCCGGTGACCTCTCTCCAGCTCGGCGAGTCGAATGCATGGTTGGTGGGATTCCAGCCCACCGGCCTGAGCGATCATGGGAGCCTGCGCCTTCGGCGGGCGCCAGCGCGGCGCCTCTCTCCTGCATTCGGGCGCCAGTATATCCGCTGCAGTGCAGCACGGCATAATCCGGCCATGGCCCCGTCCCTCCGCCCGTGGTTCCTGTACCTGCTCGAATGCCGCGATGGCAGCTATTACGCCGGCATCAGCACCGACGTGGACGCGCGTTTCGCCGCCCACCAGGCCGGCAAGGGCGCGCGCTACACCCGGGCCCGGCCGCCGCTGCGCGTGCTGGCCGTGCGCGAGTACCCGGACCGGGCCGCCGCCTCACGCGCCGAATGGCAGCTCAAGCAGCAGCCGCGCGAACGCAAGCTGGCCTGGCTGCAGGCACCTGCCGAGACGCTTCTGTAGATCTACGCCATGCGTGGATGGGCCTGCCCGGCCCATGCGATGATCGCCCCGCGCCCAGAGCTGGAGACCCGGATGTCCACGATCGCCCTGCTGTTCGCTCTCTCCGCAGCAACCAGCCCTGCCGCCGACCCGGTCACCCTCGCGGCCATCGAAGCCACCTGCCACGACTACGTCGATGGCCAGCTGGAGGCCGACCCGAAGCGTGTCGCCCGTTCCCTGCACCCGGACCTGGCCAAGCGCGCGGTGCTCGGCGATACACCCGACGAACGCCTGGGCCTGCGCCGCATGTCGAAGGAAGAGCTGGTCTCGTTGACGAAGCAGGGCGCGCTGAAGACGTCGAAGGATCAATGGGACCGCCGCTGCACGGTGCTGGACGTGACCGGCAACGCGGCCTCGGTACGGCTGGAAACCCCGTGGTTCGTCGACTACTTCCACATGGGGCGCTTCGACCAGCGCTGGGTCATCGTCAACGCGTTGTGGTACCCGAAACCGAAGGCGCCGTGAGCGATGCGTGCTGCGGGCAAGGCATGGACCTCCGTCGTCGTGCTGGTCACCGGCATCGCACTGCTGCCTGGCCTGCTGTACCTGCTTGGACTGGCGCTGGTGGAAGGTCGACCGAACCCTGCCGACCGCACGCCCAGTGGTGTGGCCGCATGCAGTAGTGAACCGCGGGCGGGATACCAGACGATGAATCCCTGGCGCTTCGCCGCGCAGCTGTTCGATACGAACGCGAGGCAGAAGAAGGTGCCTGAAGTGGAGCGCGAGGCTTACTGGATTGCCCGACGCCACCTGTGGCGGCAGCCTCGGCACGGCATGCTGCGCTGGCATCTGAGCAGCACCGCGTTGACGATCTGGATCACCCGGCATTGGAGTACCGCACAGATTGCCGACACCGCGAGGAAGGAAGATTTCTGCCGGGCATGGTCGAGACGGCGGGTGCCGGGTGGCCCGATGAGGCAGTAGAGCCACGCCATGCGTGGCTGAGCTCCATGCGGCCTGCACAGGCATGCATCCACGCATGGCGTGGATCTACTCCCAGGCAGAGCACCCCTGTCCGTCTTCGGCCCTACCGCCTCGGCCGCCGGTCTTCCTGGTCATCACCGAAGATGATGCGCGCGCTGCGCTGGTAGCTCCAGTACGCCACGGCCCAGTTCAGCAGCACCACGATGCGGTTGCGGAAGCCGATCAGGAAGAACACGTGCGCGGCCAGCCAGAACCACCAGGCCAGGATGCCTGAAAGCTGCAGCCGGCCCAGGTGCACGATCGCGGCCATGCGACCGATGGTGGCGAGGTTGCCGTAGTCGGCGTACTTGAACGGCCCCGGTGCGGCTTTGCCATGCAGGCGCGCGCGGATCACCCCGGCCACGTACTTGCCCATCTGCTTGGCGGCAGGCGCCACGCCGGGTACCGGCTTGCCATTGGCCTGGTTCAGTGCGGCCAGGTCGCCGGCCACGAACAGCTCCGGGTGATCGGGCAGGGTCAGGTCCGGCTGCACCTGCACGCGGCCGGCGCGATCCAGTGGCACGTCCAGCGTGCGCGCCAGCGGTGACGCGGCCACGCCGGCGGCCCAGACCACGGTGCGGGCCGGCACGAACTGCTCACCGAGCTTGAAGCCCTGGCTGTCGATGTCGCTCACCGGGGTACCGGTCAGCACTTCCACGCCCAGCTTTTCCAGCTGCCGGCGCGCCTTCAGCGAAAGCACTTCCGGGAACGAGGACAGCACGCGCGGCCCAGCCTCGACCAACCGCACCTTGGCGCTGGCCGGATCGATGTGGCGGAATTCGTTGCGAAGCGTATGCCGCGCGATCTCGGCCAGGGTGCCGGCCAGTTCAACACCGGTGGGACCGCCACCGACCACCGCGAAACTCAGCCATGCGGCCTTCTTCGCCGGGTCCGGCTCGGCCTCGGCGCGCTCGAATGCCAGCAGCAGCTTGCGGCGCAATGCGATGGCATCGTCCAGGGTTTTCAGGCCGGGGGCATCATCGGCCCACTGGTCGTTGCCGAAGTAGGCGTGGGTGGCGCCGGTGGCCAGCAGCAGGCTGTCGTAGTCCAGCGTGCTGCCATCGGCCATGCGGATCTGCCGGGCCTGCTTGTCGATGGCGACCACTTCGCCGAGGCGGACTTCCACGTTGCGCTGGTGGCCGAGGATGTGGCGCAGCGGCGCGGCGATATCCGGCGCCGACAGGCCGGCGGTGGCCACCTGGTACAGCAGCGGCTGGAAGAGGTGATGGTTGCGGCGGTCGACCAGGGTGATGCGCATGCGTTCGCGGGCCAGGGCACGGGTGGCCCAGAGGCCGGCAAAACCGCCGCCGACAACGACCAGGTGGGGAACGCGCTCGCGACTCATCGACTCACTCCAGTGGGGGCATTGGGGGAAGCGCCTGGCATCTTCGCACGGCGGCTGCCTGTCACGTCAGCGCCCGCGTGGATCGGCGATACTCGGGTTCAGGCAACGGCCCCTGAGGAGCCCATGAGCGAACCGGAAAAGCGCATCGCCCTGTTGATCGACGCCGACAACGCGCCGGCCTCGAAGATCGACGAGGTCCTGGCCGAAGTGGCCCGCTACGGCGTGGCCAACGTACGCCGCGCCTATGGCAACTGGAAGAGCCCGCGGTTGAAGGGCTGGGAAGCCGTACTGCACGAATATGCGATCCGCCCGATCCAGCAGTTCGCCTACAGCAAGGGCAAGAATGCCTCGGACATGGCGATGGTGATCGATGCCATGGACCTGCTGTACGCGCGCAACCTTGATGGCTTCGCCATCGTGTCCAGCGATGCCGATTTCACCCCGATGGTGATGCGCCTGCTGACCGACGGCGTGAAGGTGTATGGCTTCGGCGAAAAGAAGACGCCCGAACCGTTCGTCAACGCGTGCTCGAAGTTCACCTACCTGGAAGCGCTGGGCCAGACCCATGCCAGCGTGCCGGATGCCGAGCAGGCATCGAGCGAACAGGCATCGAGCGACCCCGTCGCCAATGATGATGCACGCCCACGCAAGAGCGGGGCGGAGATGCGCAGCGATACGCGGCTGGTGAAGATGCTGCGCCGTGCGGTGTCTGCGGCCGAGGGCGAGGACGGCTGGTCGCACCTGGGGCCGGTCGGCAGCCAGATCGGCAACCAGGCCTCGTTCGATCCGCGCAACTACGGCTACGGCAAGCTCAGTGATCTGCTGGCGGCCATCGGGCTGTTCGAACTGAAGAAGGACGGCAAGTCGTCCTACGTGCGCGCGCTGCCGAAAAAGAACCGCTAGTGCCGGCCGCTGGCCGGCAACGCCCAGGTGCCAGATCCGGCTTCCGCCACCCACACTCCATCTCCGATCAGGCGTATCGTTGCCGCTCGCATTGCCAGCAAGGAAAACCCGCATGTTGAAGATCTGGGGCCGCCGCAATTCCAGCAACGTCCGCAAGGTACTGTGGTGCGCCGAGGAGATCGGCCTGCCGTATGAGTCCATCGAAGTCGGTGGCAGCCACGGTGGCACGCAGACGCCGGAATACCAGGCAATGAACCCCAACAGCCTGGTGCCGGTGATCGAAGACCACGGCCTGCCGCTGTGGGAATCGAACGCCATCGTGCGCTACCTGAGCGCGCGCTACGCACTGGGCACCCTGTATGCCGAAGACCCGATGCAGCGCGCCCAGGCCGAGAAGTGGATGGACTGGAGCACGTCGCGGATGGCACCGCTTTACAGCGACCTGGTATGGGGCATCATGCGCACCGCGCCGGCCGACCGTGACGAAGCGCGGATCAATGCCGCCATCGTGCGTGCCGGTGACTACCTGGCAATGGCCGATGCCACCCTGGCGAAACAGCCATGGTTGTCGGGCGAGACATTCGCGATGGGTGACATCCCGCTGGGTTCGCTGATCTACGCCTGGTTCGAACTGCCGATCCAGCGCCCGGAGCTGCCGCACCTGGCCGAGTGGTATGCGCGCCTGCGCGAGCGACCGGCCTACCAGCGCGGCGTGATGACGCCGCTGACGTAAGCGGTGGCGTTCGGGGTCAGAGCCCTTTTCTGCGAAAAGGGATCCGACCCCTGGCCATCGGGGACGGATCCCACCCAGCGGGTGGGCTTCGACCGCTCAATACAGATCCGTCGGATCCACGTCCAGCGACCAGCGCACCTTGCGTGCTTCCGGCAGCGCATACAGCCGCGGCACCAACTGCGAAAGCACACCATGCAGCGGCGGCCGCTGCACGGCCGACAGCAGCAGCTGCGTGCGCTGGTAGCCGGCACGCCGCGGCATCGGCGCCGGCATCGGCCCGTAGGCTTCGACCACGTTCTGCTCGCCCAGCAGTTGCCGCGCGGCCAGCAGGAACGCGTTGGCGTGCTCCACCTGCTGCGCTTCGGCACGCATCAGCGCCAGGTGCGCGAACGGTGGGAACCCGGCGGCTTGGCGCTGGTTCAACTCGGCCTGCGCAAACGGGTGGTAGCCACCACTCACCAGGGTTTCCAGCAGCGGGTGCCCGGGATGGTGGGTCTGCAGCCAGACCTCGCCGGGGTCACGTGCACGCCCCGCGCGACCGGCCACCTGGATCAGCTGCTGCGCCAGTTTCTCGCTGGCGCGGAAGTCGGCGGAGAACAGCCCTTCGTCGATGCCCACCACCACTACCAGCGTCAGCTTGGGCAGGTCGTGGCCCTTGGCCAGGATCTGCGTGCCGACCAGGATGCCGGGCTGGTCGCCCAGTTTCGCCAGTTGCTGTTCCAGCGCGTCGCGGCGCGAGGTGGTGCCGCGGTCGATGCGCACCACCGGGAAATCGGCGAAGGCCGCGGTGAGGTGCTCTTCCAGGCGTTCGGTGCCGATACCCTGCGGCTGCAGCGCCAGGCTGCCGCAGGCCGGGCACGCCAGCGGCGCCGGTTGCCGCGCGCCGCAGTGGTGGCATTGCAGGCGACGACCGCCACCATGCACGGTCATCGGTGCATCGCAGCGCTGGCACGGCGCGGTCCAGCCGCAGTCGTGGCACAGCAGCACCGGCGCATAGCCGCGGCGGTTCTTGAACACCAGTACCTGCTGGCCACGCTGCAGGTGCTCGCCGATGCCGGCCAGTACGTCGGCCGACAGACCGTCATGCAGCGGCCGCTTGCGCACATCGAGGATGCGCACGCGTGGCGGCCGTGCATCGCCGGCGCGCTGCTTCAGGCGCAGGTGGGTGTAGCGCCCGGCGTAGGCGTTGTGCAGGGTTTCCAGCGAGGGCGTGGCACTGCCCAGCAGAACCGGAATGCCCAGCGACTTGGCCCGGACCAGGGCGAAATCGCGCGCGTGGTAGCGGATGCCGTCCTGCTGCTTGTAGCTGCCGTCGTGTTCCTCGTCGACGATCAGCAGGCCGGCCTGGGGCAACGGCGTGAACACCGCCGAGCGGGTGCCGACGATGACGCGCGCTTCGCCGCGTGAGGCCGCTGCCCAGACGCGCGCGCGCTCGTTGTCGTTCAACCCCGAATGCAGCGCATGTACCGCGATGCCCAGGCGGCCGCGGAAGCGTGCCAGCGTCTGCGGGGTCAGGCCGATTTCCGGCACCAGCACCAGCGCCTGCCTGCCTTGTGCCAGGCAATGGATGATCGCCTGCAGGTAGACCTCGGTCTTGCCGCTACCTGTCACGCCATCCAGCAGGAACGGCTGGAAGCCGTCGGCGGCATTGATCGCGGCCACGGCCTCGGCCTGGTCCGGGTTGAGCGTGGGGCCGGGCAACGGCTGCGCGTGTTGGGGAGCCACGCTCAGCGCGACGCGCTCGGCCAGCCCGCGCTTGGCCAGGCTGCGCGCGGCAGCGCGCCAGTCTTCCATGCGTTCGCCCAGCACATCCTCATCCACGATGGCTTCGGCCAGCAGTTCAGCCAGTTGCCGCGGGCGGCTACCGGCGCGCAGCTTGTCGCGCTGGGCGTGGCCTTCCGCGGTCAGTTGCCAGCCCCAGTGGTGGGTGTCGGGCACGGCCTCGCCATGGCGCAACGGGCCGGGAAGGGCGGTGCTCAGGACCTCGCCCAAGGGGGCGTGGGTGTAGCGCGCCAGCCATTGCAGGCTCTGCCACAGCTCACCCTGTAGCAGCGGCTGCGGGTCGCACCAGGCCAGGGCCTGGCGCAGTCCCTGGCCGTCGTCGGCCTGGCCATGCCCCACCACCACACCGACCAGCTCCCGGTTGCCGAACGGCACCTTCAGGCGGCAGCCGACCGCGACCGCAGGGCCATCGCCCTCCGGCGACAGGTAGTCGAACAGGCGGGGCAGGGGGACGGGCAGGGCGACCTGCAGGGTCGGAATCGGTGAAAGCATCGGGCCAGTGTAACGGCCCATGCGCGCGCGAATGGCGGGCGCGGGAGCGCCCGCGCGACGCCTGTTGAATCATAAATGTCACCTAAATATCGGTGTCCATTGGAGATTCAGTCTTATCCACATGTTCTGTGGATAACGTTGTGCGTTAACGGCCAGCGGATACGCAGAAGGCCGATAGCGACGGCCTCATGCTCGGGTTGGTCAAAAAATCGCCATATGATAAAGGCCTTCAAAATCAAGTAGTTGGGTGTGAAACAATGCTGAAACAGAGTGGATTCAGCTGGATGCCCCAGTTTTTCGCTGCGGGGGCGTGGTGCTGTGCACAACCTGCAGCACGAAGTGCCTGTGGGCGCAAGTCCTACGGGCATCGATGGCCTGCCGCTATCATGCCGGCAGACCTTTGGAGTGACCGATGACGGCTGTGCCCGCCCCTGTTTCCTCGACCGCGGCCGGCGCGCTGTCGGCGTTCCTGCGCGGTGTCGAGCGCCGTGCCCTGGTGGTCGCTGAACTGCAATGCGGCGATGCTGCGCGCGCCGAGCAGACCCTGGTGGCGGTGATGCGCGCCTTTGCCGCCGTCGCCAGCGACCTGCCGATGGCGCAGTGGCCGACCCGTTTCTGGACCCTGCTGGGCCAGCGCCAGGCGCTGCGCGAGCCGGTGGGTGGGCAGTGGGCACCACCGTTGGCCGCGCTGGGTGCAATGTCGCCGCTGCCGCGCCTGGCACTGCTGCTGCGGGTGGGCGGCAGCCTGGACGAGGGCATCGCCATGCGCGTGCTCGACCAGGACGAGGCCGGTTACCAGCAGCTGCTGGCCGACGCCTGCCCGCGTGATGCCCACGGCCAGCCCGATGCCTCGGCCTGGCGCCAGTTGGCCGAACAGGTGCAGGCGCGTATCCGTGAGCTGCCGGCAACGCGCCTGCAGCAGCTGCAGCAGCCAGCCGCACCGGCCGCCCATAATGAAACCCCGACCTCGAGCTGGCGCACACCGCAGCGCGATCAGCGTGCCACCGCCGAAGGCACGCGCCGTCGCACGAACGCCAAGCCGCGCTGGCGCGGTCCGCTGATCCTGCTGGTGACCGTGGCGGTGTTGCTGGCCGCTGCGCTGGGCTGGCGCTACTGGCAGGGGCATTCCTTCGGCAGTGATGCACCGTTGCCGGAGGGCGTGGTGGGCGAAGCCGGTCCGGTGACGGTGGAATCCCTGCCGCCGAGCAAGGTCAACGCCACCCCGGATGCGACTACGGCCCAGGCCGCGGACGACGCCACGATGCTGGCCGATCGTGACTACCCGCTGGTCGCCGATGCCGACCTGTATGCGTGGACCGCCGCGGGCGGCCCGCTGCCGGTGGATGAATCGCAATCCAAGCCGAGCCGGCCGGAGCCGGCCAGCGCCACGCTGGAAACCGCTGCTGCCGATGAATAAGCCCGTGTTCGCCAGCCTGTTGCTGGCCCTGCCGTTGTCGCTGTCCGCCGCACCGCAGTCGTTGAGCGTGCCGTTGCCGCCAGCTGTTCCGGGAAGTTCGCCGGCCGCGCCGGCGCCGGCCACTGCAACCCCTGCTGGATTCACCCAGCTCGATGCGCAGCAGCAGCGCCAGCGCCGCGCCGACTACGCTGCCTGGCGCGCGTTGCCGGAAGGAGAGCGCGAGCGCATCCGGCAGGCGGCTGCGCGATTCAATGCATTGCCCGCAGACCAGCAGCAGCGCCTGCGCCAACAGTTCCATGATCAGGACCAGGCGTTCCGCGACGGGTGGCGGCTGGGCCCGCAACTGGGCCTGGAATTCCCCAAGCTGCATGGCCTGTTCGGCTTCGTGCCGCCGGAGCAGCGCGAGACCGCGCTGGCCGTGCTGCGCCAGCTCAGCCCGGCGCAGCTGGCCCAGCTGACCCTGGTCGCGCAGCGCACGCCGCCGCAGGAACGCGACACCGTGCGCCGCGTCTTCCTCGCCGTGCCCGCGGCCGAACGCGACAGCTGGCTCAAGCGCCAGGCTGGCCAGTAGAAAAGGGGACGGAGGGGATTAAGTCGTTTCAGGCCGGTTAGTGCCGGATGCGACTTAATCCCCTCCGTCCCCTTTTTGTGTGGGGCTGCTGAAACCCAGCATTCACGCCATGTCATGGGAATGCACGCGCCGCCCGCGTAAGATGGGCGCCCGCAACCCGGTGCCTGTGCCCTTCGCGCGCAACCGCAGTTCGCGTCAAGCACCTTATGTCTACTGCAACCTCCACGCCGCGCTTCAGCAAGGAAGTCGGCGCCACCGGTCTGCTCGCCCTGCCGCTCGTGCTGGGCCATGTGTCCACCGGTCTGATCTCCTTCGTCGACAACGTGATTGCCGGCCACCACGCCACGGCCACACTGGCCGCCGTCACCATCGGTACGGCGCTGCTGTGGCTGCCGATGCTGATCCCCATCGGTACCCTGATCTCGCTCACTGCCTCGGTCTCGCAGCTGCATGGCGCCGGCCGCGAGCGCGAGATCGGCCCGCTGTTCCGCCAGGCACTGTGGCTGGCGCTGGGCCTGGGCCTGATCATGTTCACCTTCCTCACCGTGGTGCCGCCGCTGCTGCCGGCATTCGGCATCGCGCCGGACATCGTGCCGGGTGCGACCGCGTTCCTGCATGCGGTGCGCTGGGGCGGGCCTGCGCTGACCCTGTACTTCTGCATGCGCTATCTCAGCGAGGGCATGCATTGGACGCTGCCAACCATGTTGCTGGGCTTCGGTGGCCTGCTGGTGCTGGCACCGATGGGCTATGTGCTGGCCAACGGCAAGCTCGGCTTCCCGGAAATGGGCGCCGAAGGCCTGGGCATCGCCTCGGCGGTGATGATGTGGCTGCAGGCGATCGCCTTCGCCACCTACCTGTGGTTCACCAAGCGCTTCGCCCACCTGCAGCTGTTCTCGCACTTCGAAGGACCGCGCTGGAAGGCGATCTGGGAGCTGCTGCGCACCGGCCTGCCGATCGGCATCACCGTGCTGATGGAGGGCGGCCTGTTCATCGTTACCGCACTGCTGATCGGCCGCCTCGGCGCCAATGAAGCGGCGGCACACCAGATCGCGATCAACGTCGCGCAGCTGTGCTTCATGATCCCGATGGGCGTGGCCGAGGCCACCACCGTGCGCGTCGGCCATGCGGTCGGCCGTGGCGATGGCTTCGGCGTGCGGCGCGCGGCCTGGGCCGGCTACGCGATCATCATGGGCACGCAGACGTTGTCGGCGGCAGTGCTGCTGTTCGGCCACGATGCCATCGTGGGTGTGTACACCAACGACCTGGCAGTGGCCGGGCTGGCCTCGACCCTGCTGCTGTACGCGGCCACCTTCCAGTTCCCGGACGGCATCCAGGTGCTGTCGGCCGGCGCGCTGCGCGGCCTGAAGGACACCCGCGTGCCGATGTTCATCGCCATGTTCGCGTACTGGGGACTGGGCATGCCGCTCGGCGCCGGGCTCGGCCTGGGGCTGGGCATGGGCCCGCAGGGCATGTGGATCGGCCTGATCGTCGGCCTGACCGCCGCTGCCATCCTGATGGGCTGGCGCCTGCGCCGCAGCAGCCAGCGCATCGGGCAATCCGCGCTGTCCTGATCTTCGCGCCCGCCACGTTCACCCGTGACGGGCGATCCCCTGACTTGTGTCCGATGCTGCATCACGCGGCACCGGCTATGCTGGTACCACGGCAAGAAGCCATCCGGAGCGTTCCATGAATCAACCCGTGCCCCCGCTGCCCCCGGCGCGTCGCAATCCCGTCGCCAGCTTCTTCATCGGGCTGTGGGACGTCATGAACTTCACCCGCCGGTTGATTCTCAACCTGGTGTTCTTCGGCCTGCTGTTCCTGCTGCTGGTGATGTTCGTCATCGCCGCCGGCATGGGCGCCGGCGCCAGCAAGTCGCTGCAGGACCGCACGACGCTCGTGATCGCGCCGGAAGGCCGCCTGGTCGAGCAGTTCAGCGCCGATCCGGTCAGCCGTGCGCTGGCCAAGGCGGTGGGTGACAACGGTGCCGAAGAGATCCAGCTGCGCGACCTGCTGCGGGTGATCGAGTCGGCCAAGCAAGACAAGAAGATCGAGCGCGTGGTGCTGGAGCTGGACAAGCTGCAGCCGTCCGGCTTCGCCTCGCTGCGTGAAGTGGCCGCCGCATTGCAGGATCTGCGTGCCTCCGGCAAGCAGCTGGTGGCCTACAGCGAGAGCATGGGCCAGTCGCAGTACCTGCTGGCCGCGCAGGCCGACGAGGTCTACCTGGACCCGATGGGCTCGGTGGTGCTGGAAGGCCTCGGCCGCTACCGCCAGTACTTCCGCACCGGCCTGCAGGACAAGCTGGGCGTAGACGTGCACCTGTTCAAGGTGGGCGAGTACAAGTCCGCGGCCGAGCCGTACGTGCTCGACGCCGCGTCGCCGGCCTCCAAGGAAGCCGACCTGTTCTGGATGAACGACGTGTGGCAGCGCTACCTGGGCGACATCGCCAAGGCCCGCCGCCTGGATCCGGCGCAGCTCGCCGCTGGCATCGACACGCTGCCGGAAGGCATCGCTGCCGCCGGTGGCGACCTGGCCAAGTTCGCCCTGCAGCAGAAGCTGGTGACCGCGCTGAAGACCCGCGAGGAATTCGAGGATCTGATGATCGAGCGCGGCGTGGCCGACGAGGATGCCGATGGCGGTTTCCGCAATGTCGACTTCGGCCGCTACCTGGCCCTGCTCGACGCACGCCGCAACCCGGTGGACTCGCGTCCGCAGGTGGCCGTGGTGGTGGCTGCCGGCGAAATCAGCGCGGGTGACCTGCCGGCCGGCCGCATCGGTGGCGAGTCGACCTCGGCGCTGCTGCGTGCCGCGCGCGACGACGACAACGTGAAGGCCGTGGTGCTGCGCGTGGATTCGCCGGGCGGTGAAGTGTTCGCCTCCGAGCAGATCCGCCGCGAAGTGGTGGCGCTGCAGGCCGCCGGCAAGCCGGTGGTGGTGTCGATGGGCGACCTGGCCGCCTCCGGTGGCTACTGGATCAGCATGAATGCCGATCGCATCTACGCCGATCCGTCGACCATCACCGGTTCGATCGGCATCTTCGGCATGGTCCCGAACTTCAGCCGCGCGCTGGACAAGATCGGCGTGCATACCGATGGCGTCGGCACCACCCGCTTCGCCGGTGCCTTCGACGTCACCCGGCCGATGGACCCGGCCGTGGGCCAGGTCATCCAGTCGGTGATCAACAAGGGCTACGCCGACTTCACCGGTCGCGTCGCCGACGCCCGCAAGAAGCCGGTCGAGGCCGTGGACGAGGTGGCCCGTGGCCGCGTGTGGAGCGGGGCACAGGCCAAGGAACGTGGCCTGGTCGATGCTTTCGGTGGCCTGAAGGATGCGGTGGCCGATGCGGCCAGCCGTGCCAAGCTGGGCAAGGCCGATGCCTACCGCGTGCGCTACATCGAGAAGGCGGCGACGCCGTTCGCGCAGTTCGTCAGCGGATTCGCCGGCAGCCGTGCCGGTGCCTGGATGCTGTCCGATTCGGGCATGGCGCGGATGATGCTGGCGCGCACGATGCCGGAGGTGGATACGCAGCTGCGCTTCGTCGAGAACGCGGCCCGCGAGAAGGGCAATGGCGCACCGGTGAAGGCGCTGGCGTACTGCTTCTGCGGGTTCTGACCGGCGACGGTATCGAATGAAAACGCCCGGCCTGGTCCGGGCGTTTTCGTTCATGGGGTCGGATCCCTTTGCAGCGCAAAGGGCTCTGACCCCACCGTTCATTGCGTCGCGTCGGCCTCGGCTCTGCGCTTGCGCGCGTCGGCATCATCGACGGTCTTCTGCACGCTCTTGGCACGGTCCAGCGGTTCGTTGATCGCGCGCGGCATCGCTCGTGGCACCGGTGGCTTCTCCGGGTTCGGCGTCGGCGGCCGCTGGCAGGCCGCCAGCAGCACGGCGGCCAGCAGGAGGGGCGAGGACAGGATCAGCATGCGCATGGCGGCTCTCCGCGGTAGGCGTGCGTGCAGTGTCGCACCCCCCGCAGGCACCCGCCGTGAGCGCGTATCCTTGCGGCATCGAAACACAGCGGGCGCGGCCCCGGAGAACACATGACCCAGCAACGGTGGCGCCTGGACGGCCAGACCGCCCTGATCACCGGCGCCAGCGCCGGCATCGGCCTGGCCATCGCGCATGAACTGGCGGGGCTCGGCGCCGACCTGATGATCGTCGGCCGCGATATCGACATGCTGGAGACGGCGCGCGACGAACTCCTGGATATGTATCCGCAGCACCAGGTGCACGCGCTGGCGGCCGATGTCTCCGATGACGAGGACCGCCGCCAGATCCTGGACTGGGTGGAAGACCACAGCGATGGCCTGCACATCCTGGTCAACAATGCCGGTGGCAACGTCACCAGGGCGGCCACGGAGTATTCCGAGGACGAGTGGCGCAAGATCTTCGAGACCAACCTGTTCTCGGCCTTCGAGCTGTCGCGCTACGCGCATCCGCTGCTGGCGCGGCACGCGTCATCGTCGATCGTCAATGTCGGCAGCGTGTCGGGGCTGACCCATGTGCGCAGTGGCGTGGTCTACGGCATGACCAAGGCCGCGATGCACCAGATGACCCGCAACCTGGCCGTCGAGTGGGCCGAGGATGGCATCCGGGTCAACGCGGTGGCGCCGTGGTACATCCGCACGCGGCGCACGTCCGGTCCATTGTCGGACCCGGACTACTACGAGGAAGTGATCAACCGCACGCCCATGCGCCGCATCGGCGAGCCGGAGGAAGTGGCCGCAGCCGTGGGCTTCCTGTGCCTGCCGGCGGCCAGCTATGTCACCGGCGAATGCATCGCGGTGGATGGCGGTTTCCTGCGTTACGGCTTCTGATCGTTCGGTGGCAACGCCGGCCGCTGGCCGGCATTACGGGTGGCTGTCACCCCGGTACCGGGCAATTGCTGGCCTCCAGCACGCCCTGCAGCCGTTCGCGTTCCCCACGGGCGTTGTCGCGGTTTTCCGGCGAGGCGAACCGCTCACGGCCGCGCGCGTTGCGGAAGCGTTGCTGCCAACTGCTGCAGCGCTGTGCCTCCGGTAGTTCCTCGCAGCGGTCGCGCACCACTTCGCAGCCGGCGGCATTGACCGGCGTGGCGCCACCCAGGCCCTGCACGGTCATCAGTTCGCAGCGCCCGGGGGCGGCTTCGTACTCGTGCAGGTAGCCCCCGCCCTGACTATCGGTGCACTGGAAGATCGGTGGCAGCGGTGGCTTCGGTGGTGCATTGCTGTCCGGCGTGGCATCGGCCTGGCGCGGCAGTGCTGCGCTGTCGAGTATCAGATCGCCACCCTCGCGCTCGACCATGCCGGCCTCCATGATCGTGCGGCCATCGCCGGGATGTCGCGGGCTGGGTGCAGAAGCAGGCGGAGCCAGCGCTGGCTCCGGCTCGGGCGGGGCCGGCACGGGGGCCGATGTGGCCGATGCCGGCGGCGCACTGGCGGCCGCCGGAACCCGTATCACCTGCTGCTTGCTGCCGGCGGGGCAGGGCGTACGTTGCAGGGTGGGTACGTCGCTGCTGCTGGAGGTACAGCGGTAGATCACCCCGTCGTCGGCCCATGCATTGCCGGCGAACAGGCCCAGGGCCAGCCAGATCGGATTCTTCATGCGCACAGCGTACATGCCATGGCAGGCGCTGCGCTCAGCGTTCGCAGTCCCGCGACAGGCGTGCGTCGATGCCACGCTGTTCGTTGCTGATGGCAGTGCGCTCGCTCTGCAGCGCACTGTTGTAGCGACGGTCCAGTTCCCAGCGGCGGTCACGCAGGCGCGCACAGACGTCCTGCGGCGGCAGCGCATGGCAGCTGTCGCGGACCAGCACGCTGCCGGCCGGGACCTGCACACCGACACCCACTGCGGGCGGCCGGTAGCCGGTTCCTCCACCGATGGGGGTGCCGACCGGCGTGCCGAAGGCCGGGCGTGGGCCAGGATGGACCGGGCCGTGGTGCCCGTGCGGAAGCCAGACGCTGGTCCACAACGGCACCCAGCGCGGATTGCCCTCGTTGTTGTCGCTGGTATAGCGGCGCCCGTCGTCGCTCACGCACTCGTACAACGGCTGTGGCGGCTGGATGTAGACGTGGCGGACCTCGCGATCGCGTACCACCGGGACTTCGTCGGCAGGCGCGGGTGTCGCATCGCTGCGCACCACCCGGGGCGCCGGGTCGCGCGGGCGCTGCAGGTCGCGCACTTCCTGCCGGCCGCTGCTGCAGGGCCTGTCCTGCAGGGCCACGGCGCCGTTGCTGGCGACGCAGCGGTAGACGCGCACGTCCTCGGCGGCCGGTGCGGTCCATGGCAGCAGCAGGCACAGGCTCAAAGCGGTGCGCAGCAGGTTCATGGCGGCAGGGTGCGTGATTGTGCGCGGCAGTGCAATCGTCCGCTCAGGAGCGCAGCACGTTGCCGCTGAGCGCGTCGCGGATCGGGGTCGGTTGGGCCAGGCCGCCGGTCTCGCCATCGAGGAGGCCGTCGAGCAGGCGCAGCAGGCGTGGATCCAGCTCGGCACGGCTGCGCGCCGGTGGTTCACCGGCCAGGTTGGCGCTGGTGGAGACCAGCGGGCCGCCCCAGGCGCGGCACAGTGCGGCGACCAGTGGGTGGGCGCTGATGCGTACGGCGATGCCGCTGTGCTCACCGGTGACCCACGGTTGGGCGCGCGGACCGGCCGGCAGGATCCATGTGTTGGCACCCGGCCAGCTGGCCAGCACCGCACGCTGGCGGGCGTCGGGCAGCGCCTGCAGGCGTACCCAGCCCTCGAGCTGCGAGAGTTCGGCGGCGACCAGGATCATGCCCTTCTCGATCGGGCGCTGCTTGAGCCGCAATACCATGTGCACCGCGGCTTCATGCGACGGATCGCAGCCCAGGCCCCAGACCGCTTCGGTCGGATAGGCGATCACGCCGCCGGCGCGGAGCGTGGCGACAGCAGAGTCCAGGGTGAGTTCTTTCATGGCGGCGACCGGCCCAGCGTGGGCCTCCATTATCCCCCTGCTGCGTGCAGAAGGGGTGGTGGGTGCGGACGGTAGGTGCGGACCGTTGGTCCGCACACCTTGACCCTCATCCACGCATGGCGTGAATCTACTTGGCGACCTTCTTGACGGCCTTCTTCGCCGGCGCCTTCTTTGCGGCAGCCTTCTTCACCGCCTTCTTGGCCGGCGCCTTCTTGGCCGCAGCCTTCTTCGGCGCCGCTTCCTTCTTCACTGCAGCCTTCTTGGCCGGAGCCTTCTTCGCGGCGGCCTTCTTGGCACCGAAGCCCTTGCGCACCGGCTTGCCGGTTTCTTCCATCAGCTGCTGCACCTCGGCCAGGGTCAGCGATGCCGGCTCGCGATCCTTGGGGATCTTGCCGTTCATCCTGCCGTCGCTGATGTACGGGCCGAAGCGGCCGTTCAGCACCTGGATGTCGCTGCCCTCGAACTCCTTGATGATCCGGTTGCGCGCGATCTCTTCCTTCTCTTCGATCAGGAACACGGCGCGAGCCAGGTCGATGGTGTAGGGGTCGTCTTCCTTCTTCAGCGAGGCATAGGTGCTGCCGCGCTTGGCGAACGGGCCGAAGCGGCCGATGCCGACGCTGACCGGTTCGCCGTTGTCCTCGCCCAGCGCACGCGGCATCAGGAACAGTTCCAGCGCGTCTTCCAGCGAGATGGTGTGCATCGACTGGCCGGGGCGCAGCGAGGCGAACTTCGGCTTCTCCTCGGCGTCCTCGGCGGTGCTGCCGATGGCGGCGTAAGGCCCGAAGCGGCCGAGGCGCACGCTGACCGGCTTGCCGGTCTTCGGATCGGTGCCGAGCTCGCGCGCGCCACTGGCCTCGGCGCGGTCAACCGATTCCTTCTTGTCTTCCACCAGTTCCTTGAACGGCTCCCAGAAGCGGGCCATCAGCGGGATCCACTCTTCTTCGCCACGCGAGACGGCGTCGAGCTCGTCTTCGAGCTTGGCGGTGAAGTCGTAGTCCACGTACTGGGTGAAGTGGCTGGACAGGAACTTGGACACCGCGCGGCCGACGTCGGAGGGACGGAAGCTGCGGCCCTCCATTTCCACGTACTTGCGGAACAGCAGGGTCTGGATGATCGAGGCGTAGGTCGAGGGACGGCCGATGCCGTACTCCTCCAGCGCCTTCACCAGCGCCGCTTCGGTGTAACGCGGCGGCGGCTGGGTGAAATGCTGCTCGGCCTGGATGCGTTCCAGCGGCACGCGGTCGCCAGGCTTCATCGCCGGCAGCTTGCGGCCTTCGTCCTCGTCTTCGGCGCTCTTGTTGTCCTTGCCTTCCTCGTACACGGCCAGGAAGCCGGGCACCACCACGGTGGTACCGCTGGCGCGGAACACGTGCTCGCTGCCGGCCGACAGGTCGACACTGACGGTGTTGAGCGTGGCCGGGATCATCTGGCAGGCGACGGCGCGCTTCCAGATCAGCTCGTACAGGCGGCGCTCGTCATCGGTCAGGAAGCGCGCCACCTGGGCCGGGGTGCGCAGGGCCGAGGTCGGGCGCACCGCTTCGTGTGCTTCCTGGGCATTCTTCGACTTGGTCTGGTAGGTGTTCGGCTGGTCCGGCAGCGAGGCGATGCCGTAATCACGGGCGATCACGTCGCGGATTTCGGCCAGCGCGTCCTGCGACAGGTTCACCGAGTCGGTACGCATGTACGAGATCAGGCCGACGGTGCCTTCATCACCGATCGCCACGCCTTCGTACAGCTTCTGCGCCACCTGCATGGTCTTGCGGGTGGTGAAACCGAGCTTGCGCGAGGCTTCCTGCTGCAGGGTGGAGGTGGTGAACGGCGGCGCCGGGCGGCGCTTGCGTTCCTTGCTGGCCACGTCGGTGACATGCAGCGAGCCCTGCGCGGCCTGCTGGATGCGCAGGCGGGCGGCTTCGGCGGTGTCGCCGTCGGTGATGGTGAACTGCTCGAACTTCTGCCCGTCCAGCTTGACCAGCTTGGCGTTGAAGTGCTGCGACGGGTGTGCGCACTCGGCGGCGATCGACCAGTACTCGCGGGCGATGAAGGCTTCGATCTCTTCCTCGCGCTCGACGATCATGCGCAGCGCCGGGCTCTGCACGCGGCCGGCGGACAGGCCGCGCTGGACCTTGCGCCACAGCACCGGCGACAGATTGAAGCCGACCAGGTAGTCCAGTGCGCGGCGCGCCTGCTGGGCATCGACCAGGTCGCTGGCGATCGCGCGCGGCTGGCTGATCGCTTCCTTGATGGCGCGCGGGGTGATCTCGGTGAACACCACCCGCTGCATCGGCTTGTCCTTGACCAGCCCGCGTTCCTTCAGGATCTCGGCAATATGCCAGCTGATCGCTTCACCCTCGCGATCCGGGTCGGTCGCCAGCAGGATGTCGTCGGCGCCCTTGGCGGCCTTGGCGATCGCGTCGACATGCTTCTCGTTCTTGTCGATCACGTCGTAGTGCATGGCGAACCCGTTGTCCGGGTCGACCGCGCCTTCCTTCGGAATCAGGTCACGCACATGCCCATACGAGGCCAGGACGGTGTAGTCCTTGCCGAGGTATTTGTTGATCGTCTTGGCCTTGGCCGGCGATTCGACGATGAGCAGGTGCTTGGGCATGGCAGCAGTGTCTGTGGGGCGAGCCGCAGGGGAGGGGCCGCTAGGGTGGAGCAAACGGCCGCATTAGTGAAGCGGCCACGGACAAATCAATACGCTGAACGCCCGGTAGTGTGCCGGGCGTTCAGGTTTCACCTTATTAGAGGAATCACGCCCGGCCAGCGGCTGTCAAGCAGCCAGGCGTGAGGATGGCCGTTCATGAGGCCATCTTGGCGATGAAGCCGACTGCGGCCACCAGCAGCACCAGGCCCGCCAGCGACAGCAGGCCGGTCAGCACCAGGATCACGATGGTGACCGTACCCAGCTCATGGCGCTGCAGGTGCGGCTGATCGGTGTACGCCCAGCGGTCGACCACCAGGGTGTCGCAGATCATGTCGTGCAGGCCTTGCTTGCGCTCGGTGAAGGCCGCCATCAGGAAGCCGATGCCGAGGGTGAAGCTGCTCAGCAGCATGGCCCAGTAGCGACCGAAGGCGCGGCCCCTGGTCAGGCGGTCACCGTTGCTGCGCACGACCTTGATGCCGACCGCCATCTTGCCCAGCGTGGCGCCACCCTGCGAGGAATGGAACCAGGTGTAGTAGGCAACGCCGATGGCCAGGTTGATCAGTGCGCTGGCGAGCTGCGCGACGATCTCAATGGACGTTTCGCCACTGCCCACCGCGCCCATGCTGGCGCCGAGCACCACGCCCATGATGGCGCCGATGATGCCGCCCGGAACGGCCAGCACGAAGTAGTCGATCATGTAGGCCGCTACGCGCTTCCAGAAGCCTGCGTAGACCACCTCGCCGCCGATCACCGGCTGCGGGCCGCCGGCACCGGCGGCGGCCGGGGCGCTGTAGGGCGAGCTGCTGAGCGCACCCGTGCCAGGCAGCGGTGCAGTGCCGTTGTCGATGGCAGCGTAGTCGTTGCGCAGATCGAAGCCGCCGCTGGCGGTGGCGGTGCTGGCGTCGGCCAGCGTCTGCAGGCCCAGCTCATCGACCACCTGGCGAAGTGCAGCCCACTGGGCCATGCCTTCGCGCCAGACCAGGGTGTCCAGGTTCAGTTGGCCGCGCTGGAAGCGCTGGCGGATGTCCTGGGCCGGCAGCGGGCCCTGGCGTTGCTGTCCTTCGGCGTAGTACCACTCGGTCATTGCATGTTCCCTGTTGGATCGTCCTTGGAGGCGCTGGCGTGCGCGTGGCTCAGCCGCGGCACGACGGCGGCAGGTACTTGTCGTCGCTTTCACCGCTGCATTCCCAGCGGCCGCTGTCGCGATCATATTCCAGCCACAGCAGGTCGCCATCGAGGCTCTTGCCGGGCACGGCCAGCGTGGCTTCGATGCCACAGTGGCCGTTGTTGAAGCGACCGATGTTCACCGCCGACAGGCCGGCCTGGGTGAAGTCACCCGGGGCCGGGAAGCCGGCATCGTTGGCACCGGGGCAGCGGCCTTCGTCGTCGGCGAAGTGCTGCACCTGCTGTTTCAGCGGCTGCAGGGCATTGACCGCGGCGGCGACCTTGGCACGCACGGTGTAGTCGCTGTAGGCAGGCAGGGCGATCGCCGCGAGGATGGCCACGATCGGTACCAGCACCAGCAGCAGGCCACCGACGATGATCGCGGTCAGGGCGCAGCCGGAGAGCTTCTTCTTCGGCGGCGGCAGGATCCCGGCCGGGGTCTGGGTGGCATAGGGCGTGGATGGCGGCAGCACGGGTGGCTGCGGCGGCAGTGGTTCGGGCTCGGGCTCGGGTTCCACGGCCGGCGCGGCGGCGTCCAGCGCCGGTACGATCAGGCCCAGCTCATCGACGACGGTGCGCAACGGTTGCCATTGCGGCAAGCCGTCGCGCCAGACCAGGGTGTCCAGGGAGATCTGGTTGCTGCGGAACAACTCGACCAACCGTTCCGCCGGCAGCGGGCCTTGCTGCCGGTTGCCTTCTGCATGGAACCACTCGCTCACGGGGACGCTCCTGAATGCGCTATGCCCCCAAGTGTACGGTCAGTGCAGGGGTTCTGGCTCGTCCATGAACATCTGCGTCTCCATCCAGGCATAGGCCGCTTCAGAGCCGGGCTGGTTGAACAGCACCATCAGCACGACCCACTTCAGGTCGTCCAGGTCCAGTTCGTCCTGGTCCAGGGCCATCGCGCGGTCCAGCACCAGCTCGCGCTGGTCGGCGTCGAGGATGCCGTGCTGTTCCAGGTAGAGCAGGAAGCCGCGGCATTCCACGTCCAGCTTGTCCAGCTCGGGGCCATGGTAGATGCGCACGGGGCCATCGACCCGCGCCTGGGCCACGCTCGGCCGCTGCGCGGCCAGGGCATCGAGCCAGTCGAACGCCTTGTTGATCTCGGTGGGACTGAAACCGGCCTGGATCAGACCGTTCTGGAGCGAATCGCGGTCACGGATCAGGTCCGCATCTTCGCTGAAATAGTGTTCAAACAGGTACAACAGTACGTCCAGGATGCTCTCTTTCATTGCCCCTCGGCCTGCGTCGCGCGACGCTGTGGAGGTGAAGAAACTAGGGAGTTCGACAGTAGCGGCCGTGTACGCACACCACGATTCCCGCCAGTTCCATGGCCAGCAGCATGGAGGACACCTGTGACGCCGTCAATCCAGAGCGCGTGATCAGTGAATCCATACCGCTTGGGTTGTGGTCCAGGGCCCTCCACAAGCGCTGGTAGTCAGGGTCGTCGGCCCAGCGCGCCGGCAGGAGTGCCGGCGGTGCCTGTTCAGTGGGGGTGGCCAGCCGTGATTGCAAGCCCGGCAGTTGCTGGCGGAGGGCGGGGGCGAGCAGTTCCAGTACTTCCTCGGGGCGCTC
This sequence comes from Stenotrophomonas maltophilia, assembly GCF_002799155.1. Lineage (GTDB taxonomy): Bacteria > Pseudomonadota > Gammaproteobacteria > Xanthomonadales > Xanthomonadaceae > Stenotrophomonas > Stenotrophomonas maltophilia_R. The sequence continues at coordinate 3,420,071 of NZ_NERD01000002.1, read as the reverse complement.
GACCAGCGCCGCGCCCTCACGGATCAGCCGGTGGCAGCCGGCCGCGCGCGGGTTGAGCACCGATCCGGGCAGGGCACAGACCTCCCGGCCTGCCTCGGCGGCCAGGCGCGCAGTGATCAGCGCGCCCGAACGCTGGGCGGCCTCGACCACCACGGTGGCCAGCGCCAGCCCGGCCACCAGCCGGTTGCGCGCGGGGAAGTGGCCGGGGCGGGCAGCCGTGCCCGGCAGATACTCACTGAGCACTACGCCTTCGGCGGCGATCCGTGCCTGCAGCCGGGCGTGGCTGTCCGGATAGGCCCGGTCAGGGCCGGTACCGATCACCGCCACGGTGCAGCCGCCGGCCTCCAGCGTGGCCTGGTGCGCGGCCGCATCGATGCCTGCGGCCAGGCCACTGGTCACCGCCAGGCCCGCTTCGACGAAGCAGCCGGCAAAACGTGCGGCCAGTGCCCGCCCACCCGGGGTGGGGGAGCGACTGCCCACCAGCGCAACCGATGGGCGCCAGGCCAGGCTGGGGTCACCGGCCACGAACAGGGCCAGCGGCGGATTGGGCACCTCCAGCAGCGATGGCGGAAAGGCCGGGTCGATGCAGGGCAGCAGGTGATGGTTGTCCTGCTCCAGCCAACGCCAGGCGGCTGCCCAGGCCCGGGTATCGGGGCGTTCCAGCGCGGCGCACTGCTCCGGCGTGCAACCGTGCGCGCGCCAGTTCGCGGTGCCTTGCGCGATGGCGGCTTGCGCACCGCCTGCGGCCTGCAGCAGGGCCCGTCGGGGCGCCAGTGCGCCTCCCGCCATCAGCAGGCGCAGCAGCGCCTCATGTGCATGCGTGGTCATTCCCCACTATCGACCGCATGCAACGAAGGCGCCCTAGGGCGCCTTCGCATGTGGTTGTCAGGTTTTGCCGGAGATGCCTGCCGGCCAGCGGCCGGCACTCCCTGCGGTGGCCGGGGCAGCCCGACAACCGTTACTTCGCGTCCGGGTGCAGCGCGTTGTAGCCCACCTGCACCGGCTTCACGCCCTGCATCACCAGCGCGTAGCTGACGTTGTCGAAGGTGCGGAACACCATCGCATGCGCGGCATACTCGTCCGGCAGCGAGACCCGGCCCGCACCGGTGCTGAGCGAGTCGTCCATGCGCGAGGAGGTCGGGTACTTCATGCGGTGCGCCACATGACGGCCCGGGCGCCACAGCGAGAACACGGTGCCGTTGTCCACGCCCTGGGCACGGCCGGCCGAGATCGCGATCACATCGCGCGGGCCACCGGCGGTGAACATGTCGGTGACCGCCAGCACGCGCACGTCCACGCCTTCGACACCCGCGGCGGGCACGTGGGGCACGAACTGCAGGTCGTACGGCCTGGCCTCGACCGGTACCAGGCGGTCGCCGGCGCGCACTTCGCGGCCGCCGACGTTCTTGTCCAGCACCAGCGTGGAGGCCTCGACCTTGCCGCCGCCGATCTGGGTGATGGTGCCGGTGGCGACCTGGGCCAGCTCGTAGCCCAGCACGCCACGGCGCGCGTTGGGCGCGTTGTAGGCCTTCCAGAGGTTTCCGCTGCCGGGGGTGACGTCGCCATTGGCGGTCAGGTCCTCGGTCGGCTTGGGCTGGGCGTACCGCACGGTCGGGCGTACCACGGCCCAGCGCTGGCCCACCTGGGCATCGGCCAGGCGTACGTAGACGGTGTCACCGCCGGACGCGCGCAGGCGGTTGTCCTCCAGGCCGACCACGTAGGGCAGCTGCTTGACGCTGTCGACAACGCTCAGCTGCTTCAGGAACGGCTCGACCTGGGCCAGCGGAATGGCGTCGATCGGGGCCTCCTGGCGCGGACCGGCCTGGGACACGGTCACCCGGTCCAGGTAGGCCAGGCTCAGCACGTCACCTGGATAGATCAGGTGCGGGTTGGCAATCTGCGGATTGGCTTGCCAGATCTCCGGCCACAGCCAAGGCTTCTGCAGGAAACGTGCGGCGATATCCCACAACGTATCCCCTTTTCGGACCACATAGGTGTCCGGGTGCCCGCCATTCACTTCCACGGCGGTAGCATAGGCAGCCACGGTCAGCATCGCCGCGGCGACGACCGTACGAAAACGAAGCAACATAGGTGTGAAGCCCTGATTCCCCAACAGGTCCGCGCACTATAGTCCAGAAACCGGGGCGCAAGGCAAGCGTTGGAGCTAGAATCTGCGACGTATGCCGGCGTGCCGGCCCCCTATCCGGAAACAGCCATGGCCCTTCTCCCCATTCTCGAGTTCCCCGATCCGCGCCTGCGTACCAAGGCTGCGTTGATCGAAGCCGCCGAAGTCACCACGCCGGCCTTCCAGGAGCTGATCGACAACATGTTCCTGACCATGTACGACGCGCCGGGCATCGGCCTGGCCGCCACCCAGGTGGACGTGCACAAGCGCTTCATGGTCATCGATGTCAGCGAAGAGAAGAATGAACCGCATGTGTTCATCAACCCGGAAATCGTCGCCAAGGACGGGGGCCGGGTGTACCAGGAGGGCTGCCTGTCGGTTCCGGGCATCTTCGCCGACGTGACCCGCGCCGACACCATCACCGTGAAGTACCTGGACCGCAACGGCCAGGAACAGCAGCTGGAGGCTGGTGAAGTGCTGGCCACCTGCATCCAGCACGAGATGGACCACCTGGATGGCAAGCTGTTCATCGACTATCTGTCGCCGCTCAAGCGCGAGATGGTGCGCAAGAAGCTGGCCAAGCAGCGCAAGCACGTGGCGTGATCGCCCATCCGGGCCGCCCTTCGGGTGGCCCGTGCCTGCGCGACGCGCGCGGGCTGTACGGCGCCGGCCGACGGCGCCGTTTTCTTTCCTGCACGAATCCATCCTGCAAGTGGGGTAGCCATGAGGATTGTCTTTGCCGGTACGCCGGAATTCGCGGTGTCGTCGCTGCGCGCCGCGGCGCGCCACCACGAGGTCGTGGCCGTCTATACCCAGCCTGATCGCCCGGCCGGCCGCGGCCGTGGCCTGGCGCCGTCGCCGGTCAAGCTCGAGGCGGTGGCCCGTGGCATTCCGGTCCACCAGCCCGAATCGCTGAAGGACGAGGCTGCCCAGCAGCAGCTGCGCGATCTGCAGCCGGACCTGATGGTGGTGGTGGCCTATGGCCTGATCCTGCCCAAGGCGGTACTGGCCATTCCGACCCATGGCTGCTGGAACGTGCATGCCTCGCTGCTGCCGCGCTGGCGCGGTGCTGCGCCGATCCAGCGTGCGATCCAGGCCGGCGACGCAACCACCGGTGTGTGCCTGATGCAGATGGAAGCCGGCCTCGACACCGGTCCGGTGCTGCTGCACCAGGAGCTGCCGATCGCCGCTACCGATACCGGCGGCCAGCTGCATGACAAGCTGGCCGAACTGGGCGCGCAGGTGCTGTCCGATGGCCTGGGCCTGCTGCGTGCCGGCATCAAGCCGATCGCGCGGCCGCAGCCGGAGCAGGGCGTGACCTACGCGCACAAGCTGGACAAGGCCGAAGCCCGGCTGGACTGGGCGCAGGACGCCGATGCACTGGCGCGCACCGTGCGCGCGTTCAATCCGTGGCCGATCGCCGAAGCGACGCTGGCCGGCGAGCGCGTGCGCATCCACGGTGCGGTCGCCCGTGACCTGGCCCATGGCCAGGCGCCGGGGACGGTGCTGGCGGCCAGCCGCGATGGCATCGACATCGCCTGCGGCCAGGGCGCGCTGCGCCTGCGCACGCTGCAGCGCGAAGGTGGCAAGGCGATCACTGCCGCCGACTACCTCAATGCCCGCCGCGACCTGCACGTGGGGGCTTGAGCGGTGTCGAAGCAGAATGATTTCTCCGTCGCCAAGGCGGCGCCGGGCGCGGCCACCCGCATGCTGGCCGCACGCGTGCTGGCGCAGGTGTTCACCCGTGGCCGCTCGCTGAAGGCGGAACTGGCCTGGGCGCTGCCCAAGCTGGGCGACAGTCGCGATCGCGCCCTGCTGGAAGCGCTGTGCTTTGCGGTCCTGCGCCGCCGCAGTACCTATGACGCCGCCTTGCAGTCGTGGATGCAGAAGCCGCTGTCGGCGCGCGACGCTGACCTGCGCACCCTGTTGATGGTGGGCTTCGCCCAGCTGGATGTGCTGGAACTGCCGGCGCATGCGGCACTGTCGGCCACGGTCGACGCCGCCCGCGCGCTGGGCCGTGAGCGCCAGGCCGGCCTGGTCAACGCGATCCTGCGCCGTGCGCAGCGTGAGGGTTTCCCGGAACAGCCTGCGCGCGATGCCTTCCCGGAGTGGCTGGCCGATGCCGTCGAGCGCGACTGGCCGGCCCAGGCGGAGGCGATCTTCGCTGCCAGCCTGCAGCCGGCGCCGTTGTGGCTGCGTGCCAACCGCCAGCAGGGGGGGCGTGACAAGGCGCTGGCCACGCTGGCCGAGGCCGGCATTGCCGCCGAAGCCAGCCCGCTGAGCGCCGACGCGCTGCGCCTGGCAGCGCCCATCGCGGTGAACCAGCTGCCGGGGTTCGCCGACGGTGCGCTGTCGGTGCAGGACCTGTCGGCGCAATGTGCGGCGGACGCGCTGGCACCGGCGTCCGGCGCCCGCGTGCTGGACGCTTGCGCGGCGCCCGGTGGCAAGTCGGCACACCTGCTGGAACGTGACCCGAGCCTGCGCCTGCTGGCGCTGGATATCGATGCGCGGCGCCTGGCGCGTGCCCGCGATACCTACACCCGCACCGGTGTGGGAGAGGGCGCGCAGACTCTGGTGGCCGATGCCAGCGACCCCGGTGCCTGGTGGGATGGCACCCTGTTCGACGCCATCCTGCTGGATGCTCCGTGTTCGGCCACCGGCGTGATCCGCCGCCAGCCGGACGTGATGTTCCACCGCCGCGCCGAGGATATCGATGCGCTGGTCGGCGTGCAGGCCCGCCTGCTGGAGGCCTGCTGGTCGATGTTGCGCCCGGGTGGCGTGCTGTTGTACGCCACGTGCTCGATCCTGCGTGCCGAGAACGTCGATCAGGTGCGGGCCTTCCTGAAGTGGCATCCGGACGCGCAGGCGCAGCTGCTGGATGACACATTCGGCCTGGACTGCGAGGGGATCGCGCGCCAGCGACTGCCGGGTGACAGCGATGCTGACGGTTTCTTTTACGCGCGTCTGCTAAAAACAGCCTGACCCCCGCTGACGTTCCGAGTCCCATGCTGAAATCCCGCGCGTCGCGCGAGACGTGGTTGTTCGTGGTGATGGCCCTGCTGGTGCTGGGCGCCGGGCTGGGCCTTCGTGATCCGTGGCCGTCCGACGAACCACGCTTCGCGCTGGTGGCCAAGCAGATGATCGACAGCGGCCACTGGCTGTTCCCGCACCGCGGGACCGAGCTGTATTCGGACAAGCCGCCGATGCTGATGTGGTGGCAGGCCACGCTGTACAGCCTGGTCGGGCAGTGGCGCGTGGCCTTCCTGCTGCCGTCGCTGCTGGCGGCGCTGGGCACGCTGTGGTGCGTGGTCGACCTGGGCCGACGCCTGTGGACGCGGCGCGTGGGGCTGTATGCCGGCTGGGCGCTGCTGTTCGCGCTGCAGTTCACCTTCCAGGCGAAGAAGGCGCAGATCGATCCACTGCTGCTGCTGTTCATCACCCTGGCCAATTACGGCCTGCTGCGCCACCTGCTGCTGGGACCCGCCTGGCGCTGGTGGTGGCTGGGCTGGTTCTTCGCCGGCATCGGCGTGATCACCAAGGGCGTGGGCATGCTGGCGCTGCTGATGATCGTGCCCGCGGCAATCGCTGCGGCGCTGCAGTGGCCGCGGGTGGGCCTGCACGCGCGCGACGCGCGCTTCTGGCTGGCGCCGCTGGCCTTCCTGCTGGCGGTGTCGCTATGGCTGGCGCCGATGCTGCTGGCCGGCTTCGCCACCGGTTCGGACGAGTACCGCGCCTACATGGACGACATCCTGTTCCAGCAGACGGCGCGGCGCTACACCCATTCCTGGGACCACCACCAGCCCGCCTGGTACTTCCTGGCAACGATGCCGCTGATGTGGATCCCGGCGTTCCTGGCCCTGCCCTGGGCGATTCCGGCCTGGCGCCGCCGGCTGCAACGCCACGACCCGCGCTATCTGCTGCCGTTGGCCTGGTGGCTGATGGTGGTGCTGTTCTTCTCGATTCCCGCCGGCAAGCGCGACGTCTATATCCTGCCGGCGCTGCCGATGTTCTGCCTGGCGCTGGCACCGCTGTTGCCGGGGTTGCTGAAGCGGCGCGACGTGCAGGCCGTGGTGGGGCTGTTCACCGGCCTGTTGTCACTTGGCCTGGCAGTGGCCGGCGCGATGGCGTTGCTGGGCGACCCGGCCTTCGAGCTGCGCCTGACCCACAGCCGCGGGCTGGCGCCCGGGGCCGTCGACGCGCTGGCATGGACGATCCTGGCGATGGGCCTGTGGGGCGGATTGAGCCTGCTGGCCTGTGGCCGTCGCCGGCAGCGTGCGCTGGTGTCGACCCTGGCGGTGGTCTGGGTGCTGTACAGCCTGGTCGGCTACCCGCTGCTGAACGATTCCAGTTCCGCCCGTGGCCTGATGCGCACGGTCGGTACACGTCTGGGCCCCGATGCCGAGCTGGGGCTGGTGGCCTGGAAGGAACAGCATCTGCTGCTGGCCGACCGTCCCGCAGCGACCTTCGGATTCGAGACTGACTGGGACGAGCAGCTGGTGGCGGCCGCGCGCTGGCAGCGGCTGGCACCGGGACGCCGTTGGCTGCTCGTGCACGAGTACGCGATGCTGTCGTGCGTTGACCGCAACCGCTCTGAACTGGCCGGGGTAGCCAACCGTCGGCGCTGGTGGCTGGTGCCGGCGGCGGCGGTGACGGTGCCCTGCGTGGTCACTGCGGAGGAGCGGGAACGTGGACGGCGTTTGCAGGAACATGACTAGCCACCACGATTTCCGCTTGTCCAGTCTGCCCAAGCGGGCCCAAAGGCAGTAAAACAGCAGGCTGGGACGCCCCGTTGGTCCGTCCCGTTCTTCCAGCAGATTGCAGCGATACTTCCCGACGTGCCAGCTTCACCGGACAACCTGAACCTCATGGCCGACGACCCGCTGGGCGTTCCCGTCGGTGGGCGACATGGGGTAGCACATGGGCTGGCCCAGCTGGGCCTGTTCTGCCTGCCGGCACTGGTGCTGACCGTGCCGATCAACCTGTTGCCGTATGGTCTCCTGCTGCTGCTCAGCACCCTGCTGGCGCCGGAGCTGCTGTGGCGCGCGCGGGGCATGGCCGGTCAGCCGGTGAAGGTACTGGCCTGGCTGATGCTGGCGGTTCTGGCGCTCGGCGTGCTGTCGGTGGTGCTGTTCGAGCAGGGACTGCGTGACGTCGACAACCGTTCGCGGTTCGTGGTCATCCCATGGATCGCGCTGTGGGTCTGCGCGCTGCGTCCCAACCTGCGGTGGCTCTGGTACGGGTCATTGACCGGCCTGCTCGCCACCTTTGCGATGTCGCTGTGGCAGGTGCTGGGCGGCGCCCCGCGCGCGGAGCTGTTCACCAATGCCATCGTGCTGGCCGACATCGTGATGGTGTTGATGGTGCTGCTGGTGTTCTGCCGCCCGTCGCGGCGCTGGTCGCTGGTGATCCTCGGCATGGCCGCCGGCTGCGGCACCATCGTGCTGACCGGCAGCCGCGGTGTGTTCGCCGCCTTGCTGGCGCTGCTGGTGGTGCTGGCGCTGAGCCTGCGCTGGCGCACCGGTGCGGCGCGCCTGTCGGTGCTGGCCGGCATGCTGGCGATCGGTGCGACGTTGCTGCTGTCGGTACCGGAGCTGCGCCACCAGGTCCGCCTGAGCGAGCTGCACAGCGACGTGCAGCGGATGGAGCTGGGCGACAGTGATTCCTCCGCCGGTGCCCGCGTGGAGCGCCTGCAGGTTGCCTGGGAGACTTTCCTCGATCACCCGCTGGTAGGTGTTGGCATCGGTCATTTCGACAGTGCGATGCAGCGCGTGCCGGTCTGCCGGGAGAACCCGGAAGAGTTGCGCTGCCACCTGGGGCATGCACACAACGACGTGGCCGAATGGGCGGCGACCCAGGGCGTACCGGGCCTGCTTCTGCTGCTGGCGGTGTACGGCATCCCGCTGTGGTTGTTCGTGCGCCTGCATCGCCGCAGCGGACGGCCGACCTTCCGTGGGCCGGCCGCAGCCGGCGTCATGCTGGTGATCACCTACGCGCTGTGCGGCCTGACCCAGTCGATGTTCGCGCACCAGATGACGGCCAGCTTCTACGTGACTCTGGTCGGCCTGTTGACCGGCCTGGCGATCGTCGAAGGCGCGCGCCACCGGGCAGTCACCGGGACGTGATGCGTCGGCGCGCCGGGCAGGGCCCGGCGATCAGGGGTTCGGCGGGTCGGCCACGGCCTGGCCGTTGCCCAGCATCCACAGCATGATGGTCTTCTGGCGCACGTAGTTGGCGCGCACGTAGGCGTAGACCAGGCCGTGCCAGCCGTCGCGGAAACCACCGCGGAACACGAAGCCGCGCCAGAACCGCCAGGCCGGCGCCAGCACCAGCTTGCCCAGCGTGGCCCGCTTGCCTCGCGCGAACTCATGCTCGGCCATCATCCGCGCGTACTTCTCCGTTTTGGCCAGCTGCTGCTGCAGCGAGCGGTACGGGTAGTGGACCAGGTCACCGCGCAGCGTACCGACACTGCCGTCGACGCTGGCCGCCTCGTGGATCTCGCGCTTGCCGCGCCAGCCGCCGCGGCGGCGGTCGAACAGGCGCATCACCCGGTCCGGGTAGGCATTGCCATGGCGGAGGAATCTGCCGAAGTACTCCGACAGGCGCGCGAAACGGTAGCCAGCATGGCCGGCGAAGCCGCCGTCGCGGACCTGCTCGATGGCCGCGCGCAGTTCCGGGCTGATCCGCTCATCGGCGTCCAGGCACAGCACCCAGTCGTGGCGGGCCTGCTCGACGCAGTAGGCCTTCTGGCTGCGGAAGCCATCGAACGGGCGCTGCAGCACACGGGCGCCTGCGGCCTCGGCGATGGCCACGGTGGCATCGGTTGAGTACGAGTCCACGACGATGATCTCGTCGCAGAAGGCCAGCGAGGCCAGGCAGTCGCCGATGCGGCCGGCCTCGTTGAACGCGATAATGCAGGCCGAGATGCGAGGCCGTTCGATGGGAGCGGTCGTGGAGGACATGATGGCCGGGTACCTGTTGTTTGCGACGGAGCGCTATGCGCTGCCTATTCTCGCCCCGTTGGCGCAGGCCTTGCACGCCTCCGGGCAGGAGGTGGCAGCCTGGTTCGAGGGCGGCGCCGCCGGCAGCCACCTGCCCGGGGTGCCCACCATCGGCCTCAAACAGGCCCTGGCAATGCGGCCGCGTGCCGTGTTCAGTGCCGCCAACTGGGTGCCGACCTTCCTGTCTGGCGCCAAGGTGCAGCTGTTCCATGGCTTCAACGTGGAGAAGCGGGACAGTGCGCGCGGCCACTTCCGGGTGCGTGGCATGTTCGACCTCTACTGCACGCAGGGGCCGGCCACCACCGGGCCGTTCCGTGAGATCGCCGCCCTGCAGGGCCACTTCGCGGTGGCCGAGACCGGCTGGCCGAAGCTGGATCCGCTGTTCCGCGACGATGGCGGCGAGAGCGCCGCGCTGCGCGCGCCGGCCGGCGACCGTGCGGTGATCCTGTTTGGTTCGACCTTCACCGAGCGGCTCAGCGCGGCCCCGCACCTGCTTGCGCAGATTGCTGCCGACATTGCCGAGGGCAACCGCTACTGGCTGCTGACCCTGCACCCGAAGTGCCCAGCGGAGTTGTTCGAACGCTACCGCGCGCTGGCCGGTGCCAATGCGCGCTTCATCGAGCCCGAACAGGTGATGGCCGCGCAACGCGCCGCCGACGTGCTGGTGTCGGATACCTCGTCGATCGTTTCGGAGTTCATCGTCCAGCACAAGCCCGTGGTGACCTTCCGCAACCGCGTGCCCAAGCCGCACATGATCGACTTCGACGACCCGGCGCAGCTGCCGGCGATGCTGCAGCGTGCGCTGCATCCGGACGCCGCGCTGCAGGCGGAGATCGTGCGCTACGCCGACGCCATCCATCCGTATCGCGATGGCCGCTCCAGTGAGCGGGTGATTGCGGCTACCGAGGATTTCCTGTCCGGTGAAATGGGCGCGCTGCGGCGCAAGCCATTCGGCAGCTGGGTGCGCGACCTGCAGATCCGCAAGGACCTGGGGTACTGGGGCCCGTCGCAGCGCTGATGGGCTCGGTTCTACAGTAGATCCACGCCATGCGTGGATGCGCGGTGCACCCTCACCAGCGCAGCTTGCGCCGTGCCAGCGCCGCCGCCAGTTGATCCATCACATGTTGCGCGTGCGCCTGCGGCAGGTAGTGCAGGGTCAACGCCACATCGCCATGCGCGCCGGCGGTATCCAGCTGCAGGCTGCTGGTTCCCAGCAGCTTGTCCAGCGGCGAGCGCAGCAGGCGCAGGCCCTGCACCTTGTCCAGCTCGGCCCAGCGCCACCAGCGCTTCCACCAACCGCCGCGCACGGCCACGTAGTGGTCATCCAGATACCAGCCCATGCGCGCCATCTGCCGATGTGCCACCACCAGCGCCACCGGCAGCCAGGCCAGCACGACCAGGCCCCATGATCCCCAGCGCCAGTAGGCGGCTGCGGCCAGCAGGGGGACCAGCAGCAGCGCCCCCAGGCACAGCCGCCACCAGCCACGCTGCGGAATGGACTGCCATTGCTTCGGAGGCCACTGCAGCTGTGGCAGCAGGTGCTGCACCAGTTGCGTGCAGCGCTCCTGGGTTGCCAGCGGCGCCAGCTCGCGCAGGGCGCGGTCCTCATCGCGCGAGGGGCCGCCTGCAGCACTGTCGATGCGCAGCTGGCGCAGGCCGAACCAGCGATGCAGGGTGCTTTCGCGCAGCGTCCAGGCCTGGATGCGGCGACGCGCCACGCTGCTGCGGGTGCGGCTGAGCAGGCCGGCCGACACGGTCAGGCGGCGATCCTGCTCGCTGAGCGTGAAGCCGTGATAACGCAACAGGGTCAGCACCACCGAAAGCACTCGCAAGCCCAGCCAGCCCAGCAGCAACGCGGCAGCCAGCAGCAGGAAGGCGCCGGCCACGCCGGGATGCAGGTGGCTGGCATAACCGAAGGCTTCCTGGCCGCCACGCTGGATGGCCGCGTCCATCACCGGCCGCGGCACGGTCTGGAACAGCACACCGAACGCGGCAATCGCCAGTGCCCAACCCCGGTTGGAGAGCAGGCCCATGCGCACCACGTCCCAGCTCGACAGGCGCAGCAGCACGTGCTCGGCGTCGGCCCCGGTGACCGAGGGGGCGGCGACAACGTCAGCGGCCTGCGGTGCCTGCCCACGCTGGCGCACCAATCGTTCCAGCGCCAGCGCCTGGTCCAGCTTCAGTACGCGCATCTCCGCTTCCGGGCGCACGCCGCCGGCCGATTCCAGGCGCAGCTCGGCCACGCCGAACAGCCGGTGCAACGGGTTCTGCCGCACTTCCACGTTGTGGATGCGGGCGAACGGGATCTCGCGGCGGTTGCGCGCCAGCAGCCCGCTGCGCACGGTGATCGCATCGTTGCCGATGCGGTAGCGGTAGCTGAGGTACTGCAGCACCGATACCAGCACCAGCGCGGCAATCGCCGACAGCGGGATCAACTGTGCCCACATCGGATCGCGGTCGCCGCGCTGGCCGAACACCAGCAGCGCGACCAGCGGCAGGAAGTAGTGGCGCAGCTGCATCAGCAGCACGAACAGCCATGACCACGGGTGCAGACGATGATCCTCGCCACCATTGGGCAGCGACGCGGGCAGGGGCGGTGGCTGGCTCACAGGGCGTCGGCGTCCTGGTCGAGCTGATGCGACAGGGTGTCGCGCAGGCGCTCGGCGTCGGCATCATCCAGGCCGCTTACGGTCACTGCGCTCATGCGGGTCCCGGCAGTGTGCACGATCAGCGTGGCCAGGCCGGCGCGGCGTTCCAGCGGACCACGACGCAGGTCCAGGTGCTGCACGCGCGAAATGGGAATGCGCGTTTCCAGCTGCCACATCAGGTCGCGGCGCAGGCCCAGGCCCTGTGCATCCAACCGCCAGCGGGTGCGGGTCAAGCGCCGACGGCCCAGCCATGCACCGAAGGCAATGCCGATCAACAGTCCGGTAGCAGCCGTCCACAGGCCGCCGGGCAGATCTAGAAACCAGGCGGCCGCAGCCAGTGGCAGGCCCGGCACGAACAGGCCGCCGAAAGCACCTTCCAGTGCAGCGAGGCGGGCGGCGCGTTGTGGCAGCGACTGCCAGGCATCGGTGGGTGGGGAAGGCAGGGGGACGTCGGTCACGCGGGCTCCGTCAGGTGGCAGGGCGGGCGATGGCGGCCGAAACCGCACCGCGCAGACGGTAGCAGGTCGGCTGCGTTACTGCGCAGCCTGGATCAGCGCGTCCACGTCCAGCATGTGGCCTGCGCGATCAGCCTTGGTGCGCAGGTAATGCTCGTTCTCGGCGGTGATCTCGCCGGTGACCGGAATGCAGTCCAGCACCTCGATACCAGCGTTGCGCAGGCGCTGTGCCTTGGTCGGGTTGTTGCTGAGCAGGGCCACGCGCGAAATGCCCAGGCCATGCAGCATCGCCACCGCACTGCCGTAGCGGCGCTCGTCGGCGCCGAAGCCCAGCTGTGCATCGGCATCGATGGTGTCCAGGCCATCGTGCTGGTAGCCGTAGGCGCGCATCTTGGCCGCGATGCCGGTGCCGCGGCCTTCCTGGTCCAGGTACAGCAGCACGCCGCCGCCCAGTTCCTTCAGCTTGCGCAGGCCGCGCCGCAGCTGGTCGCCGCAGTCGCACTTGAGTGAACCGAACAGGTCGCCGGTCAGGCACGAGGAGTGCACGCGTACCGGCACCACCGCCGACAGATCCGGTTCGCCGACGATGATCGCGACCTGGTCGCGCTGGGCCACGCCGCCACGGAACACTGCGAAGGTAGTCATGCCGACGTCGCGCAGCGGCACTGGCGAACGCGCCACCAGTTCGTAATCGTGGGCGGCATGCGCGGCGCCTTCGGCGAGGTCGCACAGGGCCACCTCGGCGGCACCATCGAAGGTGCGGTCATCGGCATCCAGGCGCACGGCCACCATTGCCGGCAGCAGCAGGCCCAGGCGGGCCAGTTCCACTGCGCCGGCATCGAAGGCGTCACCGGCGCTCCAGCCGTCCGGCATCGGGCCGGGCTCGCGCAGGTAGCCCAGCGAGGGCAGGGCATCGAAGGCAATGCCGGCCAGCGGCAGGCGCGCGCCTTCCGGAGCCTCCACGCCGAGCACGCGGGCGCGGGTGGCGGTCAGGAACAGGTAGTGGCGCTCGCGCGCGGCACCGGCGAAGGCGGCGAAGCTGCTCGCGGTGGCGCTGTCCAGGGCGATCACCGCCAGGCGCTGGCCCTGGCCATCGTGGAGCAGCACCGGGCGGCCGGCACGCAGTTCGGCCACCGCGCGTTCGCAGCGGATCGCGGCGGGGTCGCCGAACAGGGAAGAAGCAGCGGGCATGGCAGGACCGGGGGAGGCGGACATCGCAGTCTCTATGGGGGCGCCGGCGTCGTATTCAACGTGGTGCGGCCGCCGGTCGCAGGGGCCGGGGACCTGGGTGGAGCGGCCGTCAGTGGGGATGCTCTTCGGTCGCGTAGGGGTCTTCCTCGCCACTGCCCGGTGGCCGCAGCGTATAGCGCTTGTAGGTCCACTGGTACTGCGCCGGGTCGCGGCGGGCGATGCGCTCGATGCCGGCGTTGAGCGCGGTGGCGGCCACCTGCGGGTCCGGGTCGGCCACGGCGGGGTCGGTCGCTTCGATATGCAGGGCGAATTCCATGTCCGGCCCAATGCGCTCGCACCAGCCATACAGCACGGTAGCGCCGGTGCGCTCGGCCAGCCGGTTGACCAGGGTCATGGTCAGCGCCTGCACGCCGAAGAACGGCACGAACACGCCGTCGCCGGCCTTGGGCTGCTGGTCGGGCAGGATGCCGGTGGCACCGCCGTCCTTGAGCACCTTGAACAGCTGGCGCACGGCCGGGCCTTCGGCGCGCACCTGCTGCACGTTCTGGCCGCCCCGCACCAACTGCAGGAAGGCATCGCTGGCCTCGTCCTCCGGTGGCTTGTAGACGATGGCGATCTGACCGCGCGAGGCCAGCCACTGGTTCAGCAGCTCCCAGTTGCCGAAGTGCGGGGCGGCCACGATCACGCCCTTGCCACTGGCCAGTGCCGCGTCGTACAGGGCTTCGCCGTGGCGCTGCTTCAGGTGCAGGCGCAGGTTGTCGGCCGGTTCCTGGCTCCACAGGCGCAGGGTCTCGATGGCCTGCAGCGCAGTGGAGCGCAGCAGTTCACGGTGCAGGCGGTCGCGTGCAGCGCCGTCCAGTTCCGGATAGATCAGTTCGAGATTGCGCCGGGTGACGCGGCTTTCACGGGCATTGAGACGGACCCAGGTCCACGCCAGGACGCGCGCGAGCCCCCGCAGCAGCGGCCAGGGCAGGCGGGCGAACAGGGTGGTGGCGCGGTAGACCAGCCGGGCTTTGCGTTGCGGATTCATCGGCGCCAGTTTAGCCAAGGGCGCTGCTATCGTGGCCGGCCCTGTTCATTGGAAGCCTACGATGCTCGTCCTGATCCAGCGTGTCAGCCAGGCTGCCGTCCATGTCGATGACGAGGCGGTGGGCCAGATTGGCCCCGGCCTGCTGGCCCTGGTCGGCATGGAGCCGGGTGACACCGAGGCCCAGCTGCGGCGGATGGCCGAGCGCCTGCTGGGCTACCGGGTGTTCGCCGACGAGGCCGGGAAGATGAACCGGTCGCTGCGCGACACTGGTGGCGGCCTGCTGCTGGTCAGCCAGTTCACCCTGGCGGCCGACACCCGTTCGGGCATGCGCCCGAGCTTCACCAGCGCCGCGCCACCGGACGAGGCTGAACGCGGGTTCAATCGATTTGTCGAGATCTGTCGTGAAAATCACGCTCCAGGGGTGGAAACGGGCCGATTTGGTGCCCATATGGTCGTCAGCCTGGTCAATGACGGTCCCGTGACCTTCCTTCTCAGGCCCTAGGCCGCCGGGACCACCGCCCGGCAGGCGGGGCCCCGGGCTGGTATAATGCTACGTTCCCTATTTCTCCCTAGCCGGTGGCGCGAGCACTACATGGCCAACGAACGTCCTGCCCAATCCGAAATCAAGCAACTGATCAGCAAGGGCCTGGAACAGGGCTACCTGACCTACGCCGAAGTCAATGACCATCTGCCGGACGACATGGTCGACCCGGAACAGATCGAAGACATCATCGGCATGATCAACGGCATGGGCATCGATGTCCATGAAGTTGCGCCGGATGTGGAAACCCTGCTTCTCAACGATGGCAACACCGGCAACCGCGAAGTCGATGACACCGCGGCCGAGGAAGCTGCCGCCGCGCTGAGCGCGCTCGACACCGAAGGTGGCCGTACCACCGACCCGGTGCGCATGTACATGCGCGAAATGGGCACCGTCGAGCTGCTGACCCGCGAAGGCGAAATCGCCATCGCCAAGCGCATCGAGGAAGGCCTTTCGCAGGTCCAGGCCGCCCTGGGCCAGTTCCCGGTCTCGGTCGAGTCGCTGCTGACCGACTACGAAGCCCACAAGGAAGGCAAGAAGCGCCTGGCCGAAGTGATCGTCGGTTTCAACGACCTGGTCGACGAAGAGCCGGCGCCGCCGGCGGCCGCTGCCGATGACAGCAGCGATGCCGATGCCGAAGGCGACGAGGATGAGGACGATGATGTCGAGGGTGGCGATGAAGAAGCCGCGCCGACCGGTCCGGATCCGGAGGAAGTCGCTGCGCGCATGCAGGCGCTGAGCGATGCCTTCAACGCCTTCAGGAAGGCCGCGACCAAGGGCGACAAGAAGAACCTGCCGCGCCTGCGCGAAGAGATGTCGGCGGTGTTCGTCACCCTGAAGCTGCCGCTGCCGCTGACCGACGTGCTGACCAAGCAGCTGCGCGACACCATGGCGTCGATCAAGGCCCATGAGCGCCGCGTGCTGAACCTGGCCACCGTCACCGCCCGCATGCCGCGCAAGGACTTCATCCGCTCCTGGGAAGGCAACCAGACCAACCTGGAGTGGGTGGAAGACGCACTGAAGCGCAAGCAGAAGTGGTCTTCGGCCCTGCGCGAAGTGAAGGACCAGATCATCGCCGAACAGCAGGCGACGATCGACATCGAGAAGCTGACCCAGCTGGACCTGGAAGAGCTGAAGGAAATCAGCCGTGCCATGGCCTACGGTGAAGCCAAGGCGCGAAAGGCCAAGAAGGAAATGGTCGAGGCCAACCTGCGCCTGGTGATCTCGATCGCCAAGAAGTACACCAATCGCGGCCTGCAGTTCCTCGACCTGATCCAGGAAGGCAACATCGGCCTGATGAAGGCCGTGGACAAGTTCGAGTACCGTCGCGGTTACAAGTTCTCGACCTACGCCACCTGGTGGATCCGCCAGGCGATCACCCGCTCGATCGCCGACCAGGCGCGCACCATCCGTATTCCGGTGCACATGATCGAGACGATCAACAAGTTGAACCGCATTTCCCGCCAGATGCTCCAGCAGTACGGCCGCGAGGCTACGCCGGAGGAGCTGGCCAAGGAAATGGACATGCCGGAAGACAAGATCCGCAAGGTGATGAAGATCGCCAAGGAGCCGATTTCGATGGAAACCCCGATCGGCGACGACGAGGATTCCCATCTGGGCGACTTCATCGAGGACACCAACGTGGAGTCCCCGATCGAGAACACCACCAACATCAACCTGTCTGAAACCGTGCGCGACGTGCTGGCCGGCCTCACCCCGAGGGAAGCCAAGGTGCTGCGCATGCGCTTCGGCATCGACATGAACACCGACCACACGCTGGAAGAGGTCGGCAAGCAGTTCGACGTGACCCGCGAGCGCATCCGCCAGATCGAAGCGAAGGCCCTGCGCAAGCTCCGTCACCCGAGCCGCTCGGAGCAGCTGCGCAGCTTCCTGGATATCGATTGATATCCAGCGGCTGTTGAAGCGTTGAGAGAAACCCCGCCTGGCGCGGGGTTTTTCTTTTTGGGATGGCGTGTGCTTTGCTTGCTCTCTCCTGTAGAGCCGAGCCATGCTCGGCTGCTGTTCGCGGTGACGTATCCGGCTACGCACGTGAACGCGCACAGGCCTCATTGCTGAGCCTTGTGACGCAACTGGCTTGAGAATCGTTGAGGCCTTCGCCACGATTCGCTGCCGGGGGAAGTGGTCATTCAGCCGAAACCCCAGGTGCCTCAATGAAATGAGTAGTCGAATGGGGAGTGGCAAGCGCGCGCAATGTCGCATTCACCAATTGAAGCCTCTAGCCTTCCTTCCACACAGTCCTCCGCAGGTGCTCAACACACCGTCGTAGGCGGACTGTCTGCCGCAACAGCAGGCAATCCAAGGTCAAACCGCAACTCTCGCCATTCCGGTGAGCCCAAGGGTTTCTGGCCGGGTGGCGCGCAGCCATACAAGACCCTGCAAGGGGAAAGCTGCGGGCGGCCCTACGACCGTGTTGAAGCACCCGGTCGCCTCTCTCAACAGGAGGCGGAAGAGGTTCGACGAATCGTAGGAGAGTGAGTATGGGGCTGACGGAGATTGACGGTGGGTGCGGCTGGGGTGGCTCGGATACGCGTGGCTGCGACTTTCCCCCGTTGTTGGACTGGGACGATGTGCTGCGTGATGAGCGCGAGGACCCACTGGGGTTCGCCCGACGAGCGACGTTGGCATTGCTGACACAGTCGGGTGCCGGACTGCTTGCTGGCTTCGGCGGTGGCAACCAGATTGGGCTGGAAGAGGTCAGGAGGACGGTGGCGCTGTTCCACGCCCACTTGCGGCGGCTGGAGTGGTTCGCGGAAGTGGCGGAGAAGCGATTGGGGCGCGTTGCTGAGACTCTTGATGCTACCGGGTAGCCGATCGAGCGCGGCCTCCACTACACTGTGAAGCTGTGCCGGGCCTATAGCTCAACGGTTAGAGCAGGGGACTCATAATCCCTTGGTTTCAGGTTCGAATCCTGATGGGCCCACCAACTGATGATCCTATGTCGTCCTATGAAGGCTGAAATATCCTGAAAAAACAGGGGTTTCGGCCTTTTTTGCGTCTGATTGAGTCCTACTTGATCCAGCAGAATCCAGGCTTCTCTGGCGGTATCTTTGGCGGTAACCTCCACCCGCTACATATCTGTTACCGCCAACATGTCATTGACCGATACCGCCATTCGCAAGACCAAGCCAACCGCTGTCGTGCAGAAGCTGCGAGACGGTGGAGGTCTGTACCTCCTGCTGAAACCTGATGGCGCCAGATGGTGGCGCTGGGACTATCGGCGTCCTGTGACCGGCAAGCGCAACACGCTGTCGCTTGGCACCTATCCAGAGGTCAGCCTGGCATCTGTGCGCGAGCGCCATGCTGCTGTGCGAAAGCTGTTGGCGGAAGGTGTTGATCCCGGTGAGCAGCGCAAGGCGCAGAAGGTGTCCAGCCTGGAACTGGCCACCAACACGTTTGAGGCGCTGGCGCGTGAACATCTGGCGATGAGAGCCAAGAAGCTGTCTGCCGGGTCGGTGAAGCGAGAGACACGCTTGATCGAAAAGGATCTGACGCCCTACATCGGCCAACGACCCATTGCAGCGATCACAGCACGTGAACTGTTGGAGACGCTGCGCAAGATCGAAGGGCGGGGGGCTGTCGAAACAGCACATCGGGCGCGGATGCTGGTCAGCCAAGTAATCCGATACGCGATAGCGACAGGCCGCGCAGACAGGAATGTGGCAGAAGATCTGAAAGGCGCACTTGCTCCACCCGAGGCGCGCCACTTCGCTAGCATGACGGAGCCCAAACTGATTGCTGACCTGTTGCGCTCAATGGACGGCTACCAAGGTTCGCCGATTGTCATGGCTGCATTGCGCCTGGCGCCCCTGGTCTTCGTGCGTCCCGGTGAGCTTCGTCGTGCGCGATGGGCGGATATCGACCTTGAAAGTTGCGAATGGCGCTTTGCGGCAAGCAAGACTGGCCAATCGCACGTTGTTCCTCTGGCTTCGCAGTCTGTAGCGATACTTAGGTCGGTGCACCCGCTGACAGGACGGAAAGAGTTCGTGTTCCCCAGTATGCGCGGCAAGGGGCGCCCGATGAGCGAGAACACGATCAACGCAGCGCTACGTCGCCTTGGCTACGACTCTGACACGATGACCGGGCACGGCTTCCGCGCTATGGCGCGAACTGTGCTGGATGAGGTGCTGGGTTTCCGTCCGGACTACATCGAGCACCAGCTAGCACACGCCGTGCGTGATCCAAACGGACGGGCATACAACCGTACGGCTCACCTGGTCGAACGGGCGAAAATGATGCAGGCCTGGGCGGACTATCTGGACGGGCTGAGGACCTCCCGCTGACCTCCCGTTCTTCCATCTTTCATTTCTGACTTACTTTTTTTTCTGGTTACAGCGGTAACACTGGTTACACCGCTGCGAAATGTCTTGTAAATCATTCGGTTGCGTCCATCGTCGGAGCGCCGCATTCACTGGTTACAGCTGGTTACGCTGGTTACATCGGCGCCCTATCGATCCGTGTTAGACACATGCGGGTCGATGGCGCGCGCCGATTGAATGGCTCTGCCGCAGCCTCTTTCCGGCCAGCGGGTTGCTTTGAAGGTCGCCGAGCGGTCGCCATGACGGCCGATGACCAGACCCAACCCGCCAGTAGTCGATAGTTCGCTCATCGCACATTTTGCGCTACTGGCCTGGATCAGCAGATTGCCAGGCGCGTCCGTTTGTCCTGCGCAACCAGTCGAGCGGCCTGACTGCTGCTCTCGCTTGTAAGCTCCCGCCAGTTGGCTGGAACGGCGCAAGGTTGCGCCGTCAAGGGGGATTCGTCATGTGTAATTTTACAAAATACTGTAAAAATTTTCCCTACACATCGAGCTGCGTGAGTTGAGCGGCAGCTGTCTCTAGCCTTCTAACCAAGCCCACAACACAGGGCGGCGGTTGACGAAACGTCAGCCCCGCGACCTTTCACATGCTTGGTTCCCCAGCCCCTCAGGCGACCGCACCTGGTCAGCCTGCCGATCATTCCCGGCCTGACGCCGCACGCGGTGAACGCTTCCTGCGCAAGCCCGAAGTGCTCAGTCGCACCGGCATTTCCCGCTCGCACCTGTACTGGCTGATGAAGCGCGGCCGGTTCCCCGCATCGATCCCCCTTTCCCCGCGCGTAACTGTCTGGTTGGAGTCGGACGTGGACGCGTGGATTGCCACCCACATTCCCGATACCCACCTGCGAGCGCAGCCATGAAAGACACCATCGTCCTGACCATCTCCGATCAGAAGTTCACCTTGAGCCCGGCAGAAGCCAAGTTCCTGGCTGAGCATCTGCGAACGGCTGTGGCACAGCCGAATCTCGCGCTGAACTTCTCCCAGAGCCGGACTGCGCAAGGCGGCCGCATTGCACTCTCGCGCGGTGTCGCGGGTAGCCGTTCCACCACTGACTGCTGAGGCATTGCGATGACCAGTTCAAGAGCCTTCCTGCGCTGCCCGCATTGCGATACGCCTGCCATCGTGCGCACCAGCGTGCTGCATTCCAAACTGCTGCGCGAATCCGTGCTCCAGTGCCGCAATGCGCTGTGCGGTCACACGTTCTCGGCCTACACCGAGATCGTGCGCACGCATGTGCCAAGCGTCTGCCCGAGTGCCGAGATTTGCCTGCCCCTCAGCGATTCGGCAGAACGCCGCGCGCTCAGTGAGAACGCCACTGAAGCACCGCGCGCCAAGCGCAGCACGCGGCGATGACGCGCGTGTTGACAGCACCGGCTCATCCGATGCAGCATTGCCCCGTCGCCGCACAATCGGCGACCGGGATTGGTCTCCCGAACCACAAGGCGCACCAGCGCCAATCGTTCGATGCACGGCGCTTTTTTATTGCCTGCCGTGTTGTCGCGGGCGATTGCTTGCCAGTTCTACGGCGGGCGGTGCGCGGGGGGCTTCGGCCCCACCGGTCCTTGTGCCGGCAGACCAACCGCGTACCGTCCGTCACCTCGATTGGTCTCGAGGCGGCGGATTCCAACTTACACAAGGAATCAGCCATGTCTCACGACACCCTGGCCGCGCCTTCGCGCTTCGCCGTTCGCATTGCCCATCACTTTGGCGACATCGCCGACACCCTCGATTGGGACCATTCCCGCTGGCTGGCGCTCTCCGTGCGCCTGGACGCCACCGGCAAGGTTCCCGAAGCGCTGACGCTGGGCGAGGTGCAGCACGCCATCGCGACCACCGTGCAGGAGGCTGCGCGATGAACGCTCTCTCCCTGAATGCCGCTGCCATCAATGACGATGCGGCCACGCATGACCTGTTCAGCGCCGCGCGCCAGTTGCAGCGCATTCACGCGATGCCGATGGCTACGCTGTCGCAACTGGTCACCGCGCTGGAACGCCGCCCTGGTGCACTGGAATCCCTGCCCGTGGGGCAGCTGCTGGCCATGGTCCGTGATGCGGAGGCGGCTGCATGAACGTTGATACCGTGAGTGTTTCCCGCGTGCCGGGCGTGGCCGATGGCGCGCTAAGCGCCACTATCACCGATAGCTGGTTCGATACCGAGCGTACCGCCACTATTGTCGAGGTAGCCCGTCGCATTGAGCGGCTCCACAGCAAGGCGTCGCGTCGTCTTGCCGCTCTCAGTGACGAACTGGATCAAGCGCTGGAAGGCCATCCGTTGGAGGACCGCCTGCGCGAGCGTCTGCTGTGGCCGCTGGAGCGCGATTGCGTGGAGCTGGCTACCGTTGCGGCGCGGGTGCGCGTGCGCCTGTCGTTGTTTGCACCTGCGCAGTCGCAGGCGCAATTTGATAGAGGCATGGCCTTGCAGCTGGAAGACCTGCAAGCAAAGCAGGCCGCTGCCGAGCCGCCGCAAGCGCCCGCGCCCACGGCCGCACGCATGCCCTTTGGCTACTGGATCAGCGAGGACAGCTTCAATCGCCTGGAGCGCGCGCGTTCGGCCGCGCTGCTGCTGGCAAGCGTTGATGAGCGCATGGCGGTGCCGTTTGACGCTGTAGCGTTCAGCGCCGCCTATGTGCATGAGGATCTGGCCACTGTGGTGGCCAGCGCCAAGCACCGCAGCCAGCTGGAGGCCGACGATGATGCGGCCTGACGGTTTCCTGGCCATCCTGCGCGCGGCAGGGCTGATGCTGGATACGGCGGTGCCAGATGGCCGTCTGCGGCGTGTACGCGCCGAGGGCGATGGCAGCGGTCAGCGCAGCGGCTGGTATGTGCTGCACGCAGGCCCGCCGCAGGCCGGTGCTTACGGCAACTGGAAGACCGGACTCAATGAGTCCTGGTGCGAAGTTGGAAGCGAGGCGCTGAGCGAGGCCGACCGCGCGATGCTGCGCGAGGCCGTGGTGCGCGCACAGCGGCAGCAGCAGGCCGAGCGTGCCCAGCGCCAGGCTGTGGCCCGGCAGCAGGCGCGAGAGCGCTGGCAGCGCGCCAGCGCCGCTGCCTCCGATCACCCCTACCTGATGGCCAAGGGCGTGGGCGTTCACGGTCTGCGGCAGCTGGATGGCCTGCTCTTGGTGCCATTGCGCGATTCACAGGGGCGGCTGTGGAGCCTGCAAACCATCGCCGCCGATGGCAGCAAGCGCTTCCTGGCCGGTGGCCGTAAGCGTGGCTTGTACTACGCCGTGGGCCGCACGATCAGCGACGTGGTGTGTATCGCCGAAGGCTATGCCACTGCCGCCAGCATCCATGAGGCCACTGGCCATCCCACCGCCGTCGCCTTCGATGCAGGGAATCTGGAGCCGGTGGCCTGTGCGCTGCGCGCCAAATTCCCCACGGCAGTAATCGTGGTGTGCGCCGATGACGACGCGGCCACCGCCGCGCGGCTGGGCATCAATCCGGGCGTAGCCAACGCCCAGCGCGCCGCCGATGCCGTGGGCGGGGTCGTGGCCATGCCGCCGCGGCCACGCCATGAGGCTACTTCCTGATGATCCCTCTCTTTATCCCGAAGGCGCAGTGCGCCGACGCGGCACCGGAGCCCCGTGCATGAGCAACGTCACCTCTGTCGATTTCAATGATGCCGCCAAGGACGCTGGTACCGGCGCCGTACGCGGCTCGATTCAGCGCGCCGTGCGCAAGGGCGCCAAGGGCAAGACCAAGAGCAACAAGGACGCCGCTGACTGCACCAGTGGCAGTGCCAGTGGCGGTGCGGCGCGAGCGCACTACCAGCTCAACGAGAGCGGCGTGTACTACGTCGGCGTCACCGAGGATGGTGACCTGGCCGAGCCAGTGTTTGTCTGCTCGCCGTTGAAGGTCGAGGCCAAGACTCGTAACAGCCAGAGCGAGGAATGGGGGAGGTTGCTGACCTGGACCGACGCCGATGGCCATCCTCACCAGTGGGCGGCACCTGCGGAAATGTTGGTCGGCGATCCGCGCGAGTTCGTGCGCCAGCTGGCCGCAGGTGGTGTGGAAATGTCAGCCCACCGCAACACGATGCAGCGGCTGCTGGCCTACATCATTCAGGAGCGCATCGACACCCGCGCGCGCAACGTCGCCGTGCCGGGCTGGCATGAGGGCCGCTACGTACTGCCCAATGGCGAAAGCTACGGCAATGGCGTGGAGCGGCTGGTCTATCAGCACAGCGGTGGATTGCAGCATCACTATGCGGCTGTTGGCTCGCTGGATGACTGGCGACGCGACGTGGCCCGACGTTGTCAGGACAACTCGCGTCTGGTGCTGGCGGTGTCAGCCATGTTCGCCGGGCCGCTGCTGCACTTCACCGGCGCAACAGGCGGTGGGTTCCACCTGGTCGGCGGCAGCAGCAGCGGCAAGAGCACCGCGCTACGCGTGGCGGCCAGCGTGGTCGGTCCCCCGGAATATGCCCGCGAGTGGCGCAGCACGGCCAACGGTCTGGAAGGCGTGGCGGTGTTGCACAACGATGCCACGCTCATTCTGGATGAACTGGCGCAGATCGATCCCAAGCAGGCCGGTGATGCCGCCTACCTGCTGGCCAACGGCAATGGCAAGAGCCGCGCCAACCGGGCCGGTGAGGCCCGTGCGGCAGCACGCTGGCGGGTGCTGATCCTGTCGGCTGGCGAGGTCGGACTGGCCCAGCACATGGCCGAGGTGGGCAAGCAGGCACGGGCGGGCCAGTCCGTGCGCCTAGCCGACGTACCAGCCGAGGCCGAGGGCGGGCACGGCGTGTTTGAGCGCCTACACGATGCCAGCGACGGAGCGGCGCTGTCGGCTCTACTCAAGGACGCCGCCGCACGCACCTACGGCGCACCATGGCCGCTCTGGATGGGTTACCTCACCCAGCAGGACAGCCCGACGCTGACCGCCCAGCTGCGCGAATCCACCGACCGATTCCTGGCCACCTACGTACCCGAAGATGCCTCCGGGGAGGTGCGCCGGGTGGCCGAGCGCTTTGCTGTTGTCGCCTTTGCCGGGGAGTTGGCCAGCAGCTGTCGTCACCGCATTACCGGCTGGCCCAAGGGTGAAGCTACCCAGGGCGTGGCGACGTGCTTCAAGGCCTGGCTGCAACGTCGGGGTGGCTCGGCCAGTGCCGACACCGACGAACTACTCTCGCGCGTGCGTGCGTTCTTTGAGGCGCATGGCGAAAGCCGCCTGGAGCCGCTGCGCAGCCCTGAAGGTGCGGTGCCGGTGCGCGACCGCGTAGGTTTCCGACGCTTTGATGAAGTTGGATTGACGGAATACCTGGTGCTGCAGGAGGCGTTCAGACGGGAGCTATGTGCGGGCTTCGATGTGCGCCTGGCCGCACGCATGCTGGCTGAGGCCGGCTGGCTTAAGCGCAGTGCTGACGGCAGGCCGTCCCAAACCGTACGTGTCCCCGGCTTGGGGGCCATCCGTGTCTTCGTCTTCGACCCTCGCAAAGTTCACGACAGCGGCTTATGAGCGGCGCTGTCTTTCCCATAGCTCGCCGACACGGTGTCGGGCGAGCTCCCCCAGTAAATAAACGGAGATTCAACATGAGTGACATCCAGAGCATCAACACCACCACCGAACTGGCTAATCAACCCTGCGAAGGGGCCGAAGCAGTGCCAGTATCGGAGAGCAGGCAGCGGCTGAACGAGCTAGCCGAGCAGTTGGCCAGCGCAGTGCAGCGCAAGCGCGCCCTGGTGGCTAAGGTCGATACGATGCAGCGCGCCAAGCTGGCAGCAAAGGGCGATGCCGCCGCTGCTCGCCAGCAATGGAGCATCAAGCTGCGCGATGCCGATGGCAACCTTACCCGCGATATTCAGAAGTTGCGCGCCAACGAGCGTTCGGCACTCTCGCTGGCTGAAGAATATGAGGCGATGGAGGGCGAGATTGCGGCCGAGCTGCCGCGTGTAGAGCTGGAGTTGGCCGAGATTGCGAAAGACTGCCTGAGCACAAAGAACGCTATTGCAAGTGAAGCTGCCAGTCATGCCTATGGGCAGTTGCTGAAGCAAGCGAGTGACAGCTTGGCAGTAGCATTTGCCTTGTTCTCTCTGGCGGAGAATGCCGGTGTGAACTATCAGCAGTCGGCGAGTGCCGACGAATTGGCCAGCAAGTTCTTCGGTCGCCTCAGTAATGCGGTGCGCCAGCGCCTTGACGATGCCGCAGTTGCCGATCAGGTGGTCCAGCAGTTGGCCTTGCCGCCGATGGATATGAACGAGGTGAACATGCAGCTGGCAGGGAGCCTGGCAGCCAGGACCAGGCTGCAGGCGCAAATCAGGGCGGTCGGCGCGCCATAACCGACCAGCTTTCGCGAGGCTTAACCTGGCCGGGGTGCGGGTTGCAGCACGGACCGGATCATGCCTGGCCGTTGGCCGGGCATGCCTGTGGCGCGCCCCCCATCTGCCCTTTCGGTACGGTCACAATCACAGGTGTCGTCGAGGTATAAAACAGACAACCGCGCTCACGAGTCAGTAGAATTACAGACCTTGATGAAGGAGGCCGGCTGGCCATGGCTTTTGTTACGCCTCTGCGGTACCCAGGCGGTAAGGGGAGACTGGGCCCGTGGCTCGCTGATTTGCTGCGCGCCAACAGAATTAGTGGCGGTACGTACATCGAACCGTATGCGGGCGGGGCTGGAGCGGCCATCCACCTGTTGTCCACGGGGATTGTGGATCGCATCGTGATCAATGATGCTGACTTTGCTGTTTACGCATTTTGGAAAGCTGTCCTGGACGAAACGGATGCATTCATAACTCGCGTGGAGCGCTGCAAGGTCTCCATCGGTAGATGGGAGCATCACCGGGAAGTTCTACGGAATCCGCAGAAGCATGAGCTGTTTGAAGTGGGCTTCTCCGCTTTTTTTCTGAATAGAACCAACCGTTCTGGAATACTGAGTGCTGGTGTAATCGGCGGCAGAGAGCAAAAGGGTGACTACACGCTGGATGCCCGCTTCAACAGGAAGGATCTGGCTTCCCGTATCAAGAGTATCGGTGGTTATCGCAATGCGATTAGCCTTTACAACCTTGACGCGATGGATCTGGCAGAGGGAATCTCTGCCGAACTACCCAAAAAGAGTCTCATCTACTTCGACCCACCGTACTACAACAAAGGCGCGCAGCTTTATCGAAATTTCTATGAGCATCGGGACCACGCGGCCATAGCCGACCGCGTGAAAAAGATAAGGACGCCTTGGCTTGTTACATACGACAACTGCAAGGAAATCAGTGAGCTCTACACTGATGCGGACAGTCTGACGTTCTCGCTCAAGTACAGTACCCATCTGAGTAGGCCTGACGCCACGGAGCTGATGTTCTACGGAAATCTCGCGCTCAGCGTGCCGCCGTATTTGAAGCGTTAGACGCTCCAGCAGGCTTTTAGATACAGCTCTAGCTCATCCCAAAGCACATGAAGTTGCTGGAAGTCCGGGTGGGCTGACCACGTGTGCATGTACTGGTTGAGCGAGTTGTATTGCAGCATCCCGTCGGCTTCAGTTGTCCGGCGTAGAACTTGCTCCTTCACCGCTTCGGTAATCAGCCCTGCTTGGAACATATGCTTAGCAGCGTAAGCAATGCGCTTATGGTTGTTATCGCCGCGATCCGAAATTCCCGCCGCGTTCTCGTAGTAGTAGGTGGTGCTGAGCTCGACGAGCATGCGAAAGAGCGCAGACACAGCAAGCGGAGTGTCACGGGTTTTCAGCTTCCGCAGTTCAGCCAGGATGTTCGTAACCTTGACTTCGCTCTTCGGCACGGAGAATCCGGGAGAGCCACCTCGAAAGAGCTTGTCTCGATCCCAAGTCGGCTTGGGCGGGGCGCGTGGGCGAGGTGGGGCCGTTGTGGGTGCATCTGCGGAGTCGCCAGGCTCCGTGTCGGGCGCTGTTGGTGTCGCTGGGGCTGGGCTGGTGGGCTTGCCTGGGCCTGCCTTGGGAGGCTTGGGTGCAACCGGTGGGGGCTGTGGCGTACTTTCCGGCACCTGGTCCAAACCAAGCGACACCCGCACCTGGGCGATGTAGGCATCGGCCAGCTTGCTGTTGAAGACGTCGTTCACTTGCTTGGGGCCGCCCGGGCGGAAGTCATCTGCTAGGCGTTGGGCAACCTCGATGGCCTTTTCCAACGGAATGCGTGGCTCCATACCATCGCTCGTTTCCTCGAAGCCGAGCCGCAGCAGGTTTTCCTTGGTCAGAAAACGCATGATGGTGGTGATTGGAAAATCATCGGGTAGACTTACGCCATAATCATCGGCCCAGAGAAACAGTGCGGCAGCGCGGCGGTTTTGCTCGGGCAAGCCATGCGAGGTCATGAAAAAGGTTCGCATCAGCGCGCTCCAGTCCAACTGGCCAGCGCCCTTCAGGCCGCCACCATGACGCGAAACGACCTCCCTGACCAGCGCCCCTTCATCTTGGGACTGGAGCAGATCGATCTGAGTGGCTGCGGCCGGAAAGCGAGCATTGATAGCCTCAATACGCCTCCGAAGAGCCGAACTGGGGGCGAGCGAGGGGTTATCTAGGAGCTTCAGCGCTGTCACGCGTCGATTTCCGTCCCATACGACGTAGCGGCCATCATCCTGGCGCTTTGCAAGGATGGGGGCCGTCGAGAGTCCATGCTCGGCGATGTCGGATGCCAGTGCGACCAGCTGCTCCTCCTGGCCGCTCGCGATGCGGCTAATGCAGTCCGCCTGATCCGCTCCCGAGCGAATTCGGGCATTGCGCACATCTAGCAGCAAGTCCTTTACTGGCACGCTAGTGACTAATTCGAACTTGCTGCGCGTCATGGCTACCCCCTGCGTCCTTGTGGTGGGTGATTCTACAATGAAGGTTGCTTTGCGTGACGGTGGCTGCCAGTTGGGCGGGCTAACGGCGATGGAACCCAGGGCCTAACCCGTGAAGGAGCAGGAACTTCCGTTTTTTCGATCTGCGGCCTCCGCAGGTGCGCGTCGATCCGGATTTCGTCACTGACGGAAGTCGCTTCCGAGGTGCCATCGAGCTCCCCGGTCCTTGAGCATGCGCTAGCAGGTGCGACCCAGCGTGAGAGTGGGTATCTGCCCGTTGCCATCGGCGTAACCAGCGTTACCAGTTGTAACCAGTAGGTCGACCGATGCCCGCGAGGCCGTAAGTATTTGCTTTATATGGAATGTTTTGCTGGTGTAACCAATGTTACCGCCGTAACCAGCGGAGACAACGAGTCAAGAATACTCTTCAGGCGCAGGCGGCAGCAGTGGGCCGCAAATGTCCCGAAGAGCTTTGCGAGACAGGGCTTTCAGGCTTTTCAGAAAGCCCGGTCAGAGGTGCCGTCGTTGTAACCAGAAATGCGTTCCCGTCCATCAATTCATGGCCTCCCCTAAAACACTGTAAGTAGTGGGATTCTTCTTCTTAGACGCTGTTGGACAAATCGTTTTGCCCTTTCTCTGGTCACAGTAAATTTCGCCTCCACCCACCCTCCAATCTCGGTGGCAGATACCGCCTTCGCTGCAGGGATCCGCAGGTAATGTAATGCTGCTCTGATGCCCGCACCCGCCTTTCTGGGTCTGCTCTGAACCCGCGTGCAGGTGGTGCAGAAAAAGCACCCTACGAAGTGAGCAGGCGTGGCGGGGAGACGAGTGCGCTCGCGGATGCTTGAGGACGTTGAAGCGGTGACAACATACGATCTGTCGCCGTAGCGTACGTCTCGCTGGTGGGGCACGATGTTCCATGGGTCGAGGGCTTCTCTGCCGTGCTCTTCGATATGCTCTGCGGCATCCAACCAAGGACAAGGGAAGGAGTTGTGGATGAGCTACCCATTGCGTGCCTTCAAGACCGTCTTGGCATCCCAAGCGGCCCCAGGCTCACTGTTCCGGTGTAAGGGAAGGTGGTCGATCAAGGTGGACGCCGAGCACATTGCTGACCAAGAAGTTGGTCAGATGCTCATGCTGGACGGTCCGGATGCCGGCGCCCTGGCACTCGCTCCCAAGGAGGAGGCCCTGGTCGTGGCTGACGGCTTCGACTGGGCTATCTTTGTGGATGACATTGCAGGCGCCGATATCGTCGAGCACCTGCCGGCAGTTCGCATCAGCCGTGACGGCGCATTGTTGTATGGCCATTTGTGGGGCCACCGGGACGAGTTGCAGGCCGTAACGTCCTTGGGCCAGCCAGTGAAAGACGATGGCGACCGCTTCTACATCCAAGATTTCAGCATATGGCTGGTTGACGAAGCCAAGCACCAGGTAGGTAGCCAGCCCTTGCTGCGGGTATCACGCCCCGCATAGCTTCCGGCCTGACGGTCCCGCCAAACGCAAGAAAGCCGCCCGTAGGCGGCTTTCTTGCAACAGGGCGAACAGACCATTCGCTTATGCGGGAGGCAGTCGGCCCTGTGCCACATCTAAGTAGTGCCCGGTCATCTCAATGCCGGTCCATTGGTAGCCTTCCAGATCCGCGGCTACCGGCGTGGTGTCTGCGCCAGCGAACGGGTCGAGGATGTGGTCGCCTTCTTCGCAGATCCCCACCAACTGGCGCACAAGGTCGGTTGGCTTGCTGGTCATATCGAGCGTGTCGGCCAAAGCTCCGTGTCACGGCCGAGTCACATCGGTGGGCTTCACCAAATCGCACATGCTGTAGGTGCATCAGATGAGGTCGATTAGATACTGTTCGTCTTCTCTTGCTGCGTGCAGACCCAATGCAGCATTCAGAGCGTCGATGGTTGTCCATATCCCACCTTGGCCATCGTACTTGTACCGGATGCCTTGTGATTGGGCCCAACGCTCCATCGTAGACAATCGCGGCGACGGACCATTAGGCGCACACAGTTTGCGTAGATCCTCGAATGTCAGCACTTGTGTGCTCATACTCCCCTGTTCACGGGCCCGCATTGTCGTCTCCTAAAGGAACTCTTGATGGCGGTAACTTTGGCGGTAACAGGAGTGAAGGCTAATCGCGAAAGCATTGCAGGACAATGAATGACGTGTGGTATATCAGTCCTGGTGGGCACCATAAAAAACAGGCACTTAGGCTTTAGCCCAAGTGCCTTTTTTGTGCCGGTGGGAAAATTGCCGGGAAAATTCAACGCTTGCGCGGTGGTTTCACGACTGGCACGTCGTGATCGTAGCGGCCCGTAGTGGTGGGCGATTTGTGCCCGGCCGCATCTTGCTTGTCGCCACGGTTGCCCTCGGTGTCGGTAATGCCTCGGTGCTTAAGTCCGTGCATCGAGAACCGCTCTTCCTCCGCGATCACCCCCTCGCTCATCGCCATGCAGCGATAGCCCAGCTTCTCTGACCGAGAGGCAATCTCTACTTTAGAGGCGGATAGCTCCCAAGAGTCCTGGGACGGTGTGACTTACGAGGTCTTCGCTGCCGAGCGGCAATGCCTGCCTGAGGATTTCGAAGGCCGGATGCAAGTGGCTGCCGCTGCGATTGGCGCCCCTTGGAGGGCCTACGACCTCCACGACGGGCGCTGCCCTGCCTGGACGGGCAGACACTGCCAGTGCGGCCTAGTTAGCTGTTTCAGCAACGCCCGGTGGGTGGCCGAGGTGGACATGTTCCATAGCCTGCAGGCAGTCCACTTGATGCACTAGGGGACGGCAATGGCTGCACGCCACCTACAAATCTGATATACCAGCGAAACCACCGGATTAAGACCTATGTCGGATTACCCAGAACAAGACGCGAATGGCTCGCAAGCTGGGTCGGAAGAGTTCATTCGTATGCGGCTGGCAGGCGGACGATTTGACACTCATCTAGTCCCGTTCGATGTGCTATCAGACCTCGCCGCGTATCGTGAGCTAGTCGTCGATCTGGCGCGCGTGTTGTTTAAGCGATCCCACCCCAATAGGAGAAAGGTCCCCAGCGGCTTCACGGACTCGTTCCAGTTGGGAATCGAGTCCTTAACGCCTGGGAATAGCGTCACACTAGCGAGTCGAACCTTTAGCAATGAAGCATACGCGCCGTTGGAGGACCAGCCATCGTTTCCCTTCCCCGCGCACACGGAGTTCGTCGCTGCGCGGGAGATGATTTTTGAAGTAATCGCGTGTGCGAACAGCGGTCTGCCACTACCTGAGGGCTTTCCGAGAGATCTAGCGTCGAAGTTTAATAGGTTTGGGCGGAACTTTAGGCAGAGTGAGTTTTTAGAGCTGTCCGAAGGTGGCCGGACCCCCGTTCGATATGGGGGTAAGACCCGAAAGGCTATCGTCCTGGAGGTGGGCAACTCCTACGAAGGTCACGTAGATGGCGACTTTAGATTTGATGGCGGGCGCTGCACGGAGGGCTTGATTCACCTAATTGCAGATGACGCTAGAACCATAGACATGGTGGTGTCGAACCGTGATGAGTGGAGCTTTCTGAACTCGAAGGTCGGGCAGACTGCGCGAATTACCGGGCTGGGCCTGTTTGATCGTCAAGATCGTCTGCTGAAAATTACGGAGTATGAAGAAATTCCGTTCGGCCCTTCAGAGCCCATCGCGTCCACTGCAGCCAGACTGCGTGAGATAGAAGGCACCCCGGCCGGTTGGTATAGCGACGGTAATCCGGCGCCGGCATCAAGTGCGGTTGCCTCTATGAGAACCCTACTTGAGGCCATGGAGAGTGCAGGGATTCCTAGGCCGTATATCTACCCGCTTCCGGAGGGCGGGGTTGTAGCGGAGTGGTCTTGGGGAGGGTGGGAAATATCGGCTACTGTGGAGCCTGGCTCTGACGCTGCAGAATTCCTCGCTGTGAATATTGATGGCCCAGGCGAGGTTGAAGACTTCATCTATTTCAATGCAGAAGACTTGGCAGCGACAGCGCTTCGGGTGTGGTCCCAAGTAAACATGGAGGAGTCGCGATAATGCCGGTGGACGAGGCGTCGAAGCTTTCGCACGTCGACGAAATCATGCTTAGACAAGTTCTGCCTCTCTGGATTCAGGAAGGCCGCCCATCTTCGGTGGCCTTCAGTCCCAATAGCAATGATGAAGGGAGCTTGTCTGTAGATCGTCGGACGATCATTGACCCTAAGCTGGCTTTCGAAGCCTACCTCCAGAGAGGCTTGAAATCAGGGGGGGTCTGGGGAGTTTCGGTTGGTGAGTGTCAAAAAGAGGGACTCGACTGCTACAGCGACCCGCTGGACGACAATGCAGCGCATGCATTAGTTAATTTCGGCAGTGCCTCGAGGAATGAGAGCAGGCGGATTGGAAGCCGGTTGCGTGACAAGGCTCATAGTCGGGGTTGTTTGCATCCCGCCCCGGAATCTGCATAGCCAGAATCGCTGCGCCCAGTTTGGACCTGCGTATCAGAGAGTGCAGGATAGCGTTGCAACCTCCAGGAGGATGTATGCGAAAGTTTATGCTCGTGTTCTTCTTATGCTGCTCTTTCCCTGCATTCGCTGACAAGGGGGTTGTGGTCAAAGAGGATGTCTGTGGTTCGGGCAACGCCATTATTGAAACTGCTGACGGTTGGTACATCGCCGCAGAGCACTACTCCGGGGTCTACCTTTATGAGGGCGACGTCGTATACGGGAAGCTAAAGACTTATGGCTCCGAGGAGCTGACCCGCTCAGATGGGCAATCCGGGCGCTTCTACATCGAGAATTGGGTGTCGGACATTGAGGAGGCGCTCGAGGAACTCTGCAGCTAGATCGCATCCCTGAAGGATGTCTCGTTGGTCCGGCACCACACCCTACATTGGGCGAGCTCTTTCGTACCGCTTCTTAGGCCCCTCCCGCCGCAGTCTTCCACCGTGACGTAACGTGTGACGTTATGGTGACGCCTGTCCACGGCTATCAAACTGCGGTTCGCTTCACTTCACGCCTGGCGACCCGCGTGTTCTCCAATGCATTCGTCATGCTCGGAAGATGCGCTCGCAATACGGACGCATTACGAACGCATGCGGTCGTGGACATGATGCGGCAAGCGATCCTTCTGGCTGCCCAGGTGGCTTCTGGACCGTATGGCTAAAGCCAGCCAGTTGCATGCCGATATAGGTCGCTGACTTCGAAAAGGAACTTCATTTATGAATGGGAAACTTGAGAAATCTGCACGGCTGACCATTCTCGCTGGCCTTCTCAGTCAGGGGCACGCTCGTGTCCTAATCGGTTTGGAGCCTGATGACTCCACGTATGTCCAGCCACAGTACCTCGCACAATTGCTGCACTTCAGCTCTCCTCTGGGTACTGCTGTTCTTTACTGGGCGCGCTCGTGTGGCATCGAAGTTGCCACGGATGCCCCGAGTGTGAAGTGGGAAGAGCATCCTTTCACCGACCCAGTGCGTCAACGTGCAGATGAGCTGAAGAAGACTGGCGTGCTTACAGACCGGGCATTCCCTCCGCTCAGCATAGAGGCGGAAGAGCTTCTTCACGCGGTGACGTCGGCGCAAACGGAAGTATCGGTCTGCACGGTGGCATCTAATGACGATCCTGAAAACGACGGCGGCAGTGCCCACGGGATGTAGGCATGGCCGGCAGGCGAAGCGCTACGCCGAGCGTTGGTGCGCTGCCCGGCTGTATCCCGAGCTGCCGCTGCGTGAGGGCGTTGCCCGGCTGACCGACAGCACGCCGATCCAGTTGCCCCCGCCACTGCCCAGCCTGCCGCCTACCCGAGAGCAGCAGCAACAGGCACGGCGTCTGGCCGAGGCCGGGACTGTGGAACTGGCGCGAATCAAGGAAGCGCTGGAACCACGCCGGCCGCCGAAGGAGACCAAGCCCAGGGCGGGGGATCCCATGAAGGCGTGGGTCAGGGCAGGTAGAGAGCAGCTGTCCCGCGCTCGAATCTGATCCCCCGTTCAGGGGAGGCGGTCGCCGCTGATTGCTTGCCACACTTGCCCTTTCACTAGAGAGAGCAACGATGAGCGCCAGCAATCGCAAGACCGCCAGCTTCGGAGTGCCGTGGGAGTCGGCCTATGGGTATGTCCAAGCCGTCCGCGTTAACAACACGATCTTCGTGTCCGGACAGCTGTCCCATACGCCGGAGGGGCAGCTGGTCGCACCCGCAGAGCTGGGGGCGAATGGTAAGCCCGCCAATTTCGACACCATGGAAGCCCAGATGCGGCGCACCTACGAGAACGCGCAGGTGCTGCTGGCAGAGCTGGGTGGGTCCCTCGCGGACGTGGTCGAGGAAACGCTGTTCGTCATCGACGTTCCGGCAGCTTTCGCGGCCAGTGGCAAGGTGCGACCGGTCGTTTACGGCCAGCCTGTGCCGCAGGTTGCCAGCAACCTGATCGGAGTCTCGGCGTTGGCATTCCCCGAGCAGCTGATTGAGATCGCCTTCCGGGCCGAGGTCCAAGACTAGGCGTATACGGGCGCGGCCTTCAGGATTGCCGGACCTTGCTGGCGTTTTGCAGCTCTTCGCTCAGCGTCGGCGGGGGCCCGTCTTGCCCTTAGCACTGATTCCCAGCCTCTTCTCGATTCTCGCCTCCGCCGTATCAAGTGGTGGCGGGGGAATATCACGTATAGATATTCTGGGAGCTGCTACAGGTCGCAGGCGGCATTGGTTCCACCAAGCCTCCAAGTCTTCTCTATGTATGCGATCCGACTTGGCGCTCTGCCCGAGTCTCACTGCGGCGAGTTGCCCGCCATCAATGGCTCTGCGTAGGGTTCTGGTTGAGCAGGCTGAAAGCTCTGCTGCCTCCATCAAGGTCAGCAGCTTGTTGCTCAATTCCATTGCAGCAGCTCCTTCTGATTTGCTGGACAGATTCTTGGTGGCTAGAACCTCAAAGTAGCCACCGCTGCGGCATCTCCATCCGAAGACAAATGCGCGTAGTACTTCTCGGTAGTTGCGTAATCAGCATGCCCGGCCAGGAGCTGCACGCGGCGCAATGGCACGCCAGCCATGACCATGTGGGCGCAGAACGTGTGCCTCAGGCGGTGAAGACTCCCGCCAACACCCGCTGTCGTCGCATCATCCTTGAACCAGTCGCTCACGGTGTCCTTGTGGACGCTCACCAGTGGATCGGGGAGGGAGGCTAGAGCAGCGGCGGCATGGGTGTTCAATGGAACCTCCCGCCACTTCCCTGACTTCGTGCGTCCATCGCCATCCTCGTCGGGATCGCTCTCGACCAGCAGGCGACCAGCAACTACGTTCTCGTGCCTGAGGTGCATCAGCTCGCCGCGCCGGATCCCGGTGTGCGCCATGAACCGCCATAGGTTGGCCCGGGCGGCATTGGCCGCGTAGAGTTGCTGCATTGCATCGGCGGTATAGAACCGGACGGCAACGCTCCGCACCCCTCTTGGCGCCTGGATCCCCTCAAA
Source organism: Stenotrophomonas maltophilia (assembly GCF_002799155.1). Taxonomy (GTDB): domain Bacteria; phylum Pseudomonadota; class Gammaproteobacteria; order Xanthomonadales; family Xanthomonadaceae; genus Stenotrophomonas; species Stenotrophomonas maltophilia_R. The sequence goes on along the minus strand of NZ_NERD01000002.1, from coordinate 3,384,585 downwards.
TGGGTTCGTATCCAGTTCCTTCCACTGCACCCCGCACCTCAACGCGGCCTGCAGGCGCCGAACCTCCTTCCCAACTGTCTCCGGCGCCATCTTGTCCTTTACCAGGCGCTGGGTCTTATACGCCTCCAGTTCGATAGGGCGCAGGGTATCGATTGGCCGGTGACCCAGGCTATCCAAGATTAGGCGCAGCTCACTCTTAGCCTTGCCATGCGTGGTCGGGTGTTCGGCCTTGTACCAATCCAGCCAGACGCCTAGAAAGTCGCGCAACAGTGGCGCACGGGAGATGATCCTTACGCCGTGCCTCAGCTCCGCTTCGCGCGCTGATCGTATCTCCTCAGCCTCGCGAGCGCTGACACGACCGATGGATGGGCGGAATCTCTTGCCGCCATCGCGCCAGTTGAGGTAGGCGACCCCGTCCCGCCAGTAGATTGTGACCTTGACCATTGAAGCACATCCCCGTCCGTTGCCATGTTGCTAGCTTGCAGGTAATTATTACGGGCTATGTGCACAACTCCCCACGAATGGAGTCAGGGCTTTGAACGATTCACTGCTAAATTGCGTGTACTGCTTGCCAGGAGATGTCTCGACGTTTCCCGTGGGCAAGGGGTCTGAAGAACATGTTCTGATCGCAGCGCTTGGAGGCAAGAAGGTTACGAGAAATCTCTGCTGCCAAGGCTGTAATAATCGACTTGGTACGGAGCTGGATGCGGAGTTCGCAGAGGTCTTCGCGCCAATTGCGAACATGTTTAACGCCAAGCGTGCGCGGAAAGGCGATGCGCCAACTTTGGCTACCGAAGAGAAGCTAGATGGGCATCCGCTGCAGATCCTTCCGGGATTAAAGTTCTCTCTGCGTGGATCGAAGGTTCAAGAGACGGAGCTTGCCGACGGTAATATAGGCCTGACAGTTAGCGCTAATACTCGAGAAGATGTCGAGAAGCTAATGGCAAATTACCTCAAAAAATTTCCGGATAAGAAATTTTCAATAGAGGGTACTCGCTTCGTTAGCAAGTCTACGGCCGCGCCTCTGTATTCGGCGAGGCTGAAGGTGGGCGAAATTGAAAAGCGATGTGCAGCGAAGATGATGCTGGCGCTGCTAGCAACCTCAGTCGCGCCGGAAAGGCTTCGTTCCGATAGTCTTCGGGACATCGTCTGCTACATCAATGGATCATTGGAGATAGGAGGAAATTTCCAACCTTGGCTTAATATGTCGCTCCCCGAGCGCAAGCCGGAGTACGAGTTCGGGCATGCTCTGATGGTAGTGGCCGATAGAGAACGCTCACTCTTGATTGGTGTGCTGCAGATCTATGGGACGATAGCGATAACCGGGATCATGTCTGAATGTTGGGATGGTCCAGATATCGGAATTGTCTATTGGGTAGATCCGGTTGCAGGGGCTTCTGAAACGATCAAATTTGCCCCGCATGAGATTAGCCGATCCTACCCGCGTCGACGCTCTCCATCGGATCACGAACATAGAGAGTCTCTGATGAGAATGATGCAAGAGATTCAGCGCAGACATCGAGATGCCCGAACGGAGGAGTTTATCGATGGTCTAGTGGCGCTTAAGGAGTCGAGCTTGCCAGATGACCAGAAGAAGAAGGCAGCGGATCAACTGATTGAGAGTTATGTGATGGAAGTGCTGCGCATAGATCACGAACGCGAGTTTCCCTGATGCGTTCCAGGGCCACGGGCTGGCCCTGGCGTGCCTGGAGAAATGTGAGTCCGATTGTGAGTCGTGTTCACGTCATACTCTTATATTTCTCATATAAATCAGTTACTTAAGTTTGTGGTGCGGTTGTTGGTGGGCTCCATCGAATCAGGCACTTTGGATCATCCGCAGTGCCTCCTTCGTCAAACCGACGCGGCCCGATGACCGCTCGGTGAGCGTCCACGCCCCGCTACCGTTGCCGTTGGTCGCGGGCTGCCCCTGCGTCCTGGGGCGTTCACTGCTAAGCGCCCCTGGGTGCGCGAATCCAACGCCTCCAACCTTGCGCTTGGGCGGGAAGATGCCCTTCTCTCTCCCGCGATGGATGTCGATGGGCCTCCTGAGCCGGCATGGCAGGTGCAGGGTGAGCGCTAAAGGGAAGGGCCGGCCGCCTCAAGGTTCACGCGGACATTCTCGATGGAACTGCTGGGGGGCACCGGCGCAGGTGACTCAGGGATTCCGTACCCGGCTGAAGTGCGCGATTATCTGCCCGCGGGACTTCCGCAACCCGACATTGCGTTCCAGCCTTTCCAAACGAATAGAGTCCAGGGGGATCTATGCTTCGTTTAGTGATTGCTGTAGCCGTGCTGCTGTTGCTCGTCACTCCTACCCGAGCCCAGCCTGGGCCAGTGTGGTTCCAGGTCAACATGAGCTGCACCTACACACCCGTTCAAGCGCGATGCGTGATCGTCAACAGCAGCAGCCTGCCCATGTATTGTGACCTGCGCGCAGATGCCAAGCTGATCACGGGCCATTTCCTGTATGCGTACATGAAAGACTGGGTTCAACCGCAGGATTGGCGCCACGTGTTCGTGTACTCGAATCCGCCGAATCCGCCGATACAGGCCGTGGTGGGTGGCGGGATGTGCCGGCACTAGCGCATCGGGGCCATTGATGCGATTGACGCAATCAGAGGCAACAATGGCCCCGTCCGCTTGGATGTTTGCCAAGCGTGATTGACTGCATGCAAGCATCGGGCGCGTCCAGCGAGCGCGATGGCGATACACCGAAGCGGGTGCATTCCAAGTTCTATTGGGGACATCCAGAATGGGCGGAGCGATCAGTGGAGCATGAGGCCGGGTACGATCCGCTCCAGGAGACGCGCGGCGGATACGCCCGATGGGCTCCTGTGCAGACGGTGGTTGTGCAGAAGGTGGCAAGATGCGACATCCGCCGACCCGTACGACAAGGAGCCCGCATGAAGCGCATTGCCTGCACGTTCGTCGTCCTGACTGCTCTTGCGGCATTGCCTGCCGCTGCAGCAGAGCCTTCCGACTCACCCAAGCGCCCGTCCGTTGAAACCCTGCAACGCCTGATCGTCGACAGGGCACCACAGACGCGCGTGGAAGCACCCGACCACGAGCGCATCACTGCACGGCGCATCGACATCGTCGATGACACGGGCGTGATCCGCATGACGCTGTCCGGCAAGACGCCGGCGCCGATCATCGATGGCCTGCAGTACAAGCGCGCCTTCAACGTGGCCGGCATGGTGCTGTACGATGACACGGGCAGCGAGCGTGGTGGCTTCGGTACTGCCGATGTTGACGGTGGCATGGCGGTGCTGGCGCTGGATCACCCGGCGATGGATGCGATTGGCTGGCGGGTATCGCCGGACGGTGCGGTGAGCTTTTCGATCAACCAGGCGCCGAAGCTGATCCGCGAGCCTGCGCTGGGCAACAAGCTGATTCCCGGCGTGCAGGCACCGACCCGAATCGGCCTGGTGGTCGGCTCTGACGGCACGCCGGCCATCGCGTTGAATGACACGGCCGACCGCACGCGCCTGCGCCTGACCATCACGGCCGAGGGTTACGGCGCCATCGAGTTCCTGGATGCGCAGGGAAGAGTGATCCACACGCTGGCGCCGGAGGCCGGACTTCGCCGCTAGCGCGTACGCACCACGGATCGAGGCTTACCCGCGCCGCCCACGCCCATCAATGCTGTAGCGCCCCGCCCCGGTGCAGGCCAGCAGCAGGAACCCGCCGGCCAGCCCCAGATTCTTCAGGAACATGATCTGCTGGGTCTGGTCGGCGAAGTTGTGGTGGAAGATGAACGCGGTGACCAGGCTGAAGCCGGCCAGTACGACCGACACCAGCCGGGTCTGGAAGCCGAGCAGGAGGCACAGGCCGCTGCCGATTTCGAAGGCGATGGTCGGCCACAACAGGATGCCGGGCACGCCCATCGCTTCCATGTAGCCCTGGGTGCCGTTGAGATCGCCGAGCTTGCCCAGCCCGGACACCAGGAACAGCGCCATCAGCAGGAGGCGTGCAAGCAGGTAGGCGAGCGAATGCGATGAGGTGCTCACAGGGATGTCCTCGGGGATGGCCGACGAAGGCGATCGGAGCCCACCGGCAGTGAAGCCCGTGTCTACGCGGAAGGCAAGGCGCCTTGACAGGCGCCGCGCGGCAGTAGACCTTTCCCGCATGACGATCGATATTGAATCGCTCAGCCTTCGGGAGCTGAGCGCCTTGGTGGTTGCCGCTGAACAGCGGAAACAGCTCATTTCAAGCCGGCGTCCGGCCAGCGCCGTGCGGCGGATGCTGAAAGCCGCTGCGGCCGAAGCTGGCTACACCCTTGAAGAACTCTTTGGCGCAGAGGCCATCGAAGCGGCCGCACCCAGCCGCAAACCCGCACGGCGCAGGGCCGGCAAGGTGGCGGCCAAGTACCGCGACCCGGAGTACAAGCAACTGACCTGGTCCGGCCGTGGGCGCATGCCGCGCTGGCTGGCGTCCAAGGTGCAGAAGGGCCACAAGGTTACCGACTTCCTGATTCCCGGGCTGGCACGGCCGACGGCGCGCAAGAGCAGCCCGATCGGCAAGCGCACGGTATTCAAGAAGGATTGACCCTGCCGCGTTGCTACCCTGGCTGGGTCTTTGAACGAAGGAGCGCTGCGTGGCACACGATGGCAGCATGACAATCCCGACCAGAATGCTCTATATCGCAGCAGGCGCCGCGGTGCTGGTCAGCTTGCTGGCCTGGGTGGTGGAATGGAGCGGGATGGCTTATGTCTGCCCGTACTGCCGCGTGCAGCGCACGGGCATCGGCGTGCTGGGCCTGCTGACGCTGTTCGCGCGCCCGGGCGGTCTCATCGTGCCCTGGTTGTCCTACACCGCAGGTGGGTTCGCGTTCGTGGTCGCGGCGATGCAGCACTTCAACGGCTGGAAGCGCATTTCCGCCGGCGACTTCAGCTTCAACACGCAGTGGTACATCGATCCGTGGTTGCTGTCAGGCTGCGCGATGCTGATCCTGGTGGCACAGCTGATGCTGGTGCAGGCCGCCTGCCGGCGTGGTCTACGCTGAGGCCTGCCCACAGGGCGTAGCATCAGGCGTTCTGGAACACGGCCAGCTGCGCAGCGAAGGCGCGCTGGTAGGCGGGGCGCTGTGTTGCACGGCCCACATAGGCGACCACCTGCGGGTGTTCGTCGAGCAGGCCACTGCTCTTCAGGCGCAGCAGTACCGAAACCATCATCAGGTCGCCGGCGCTGAATTCACCATCCAGCCACGACGCCGAGCCCAACCAGGCGGACAGTTGTGACAGCCGCATACGCACACGCTCTTCGAGCATCGGCAGGCGCTGTGCATACCAGGGCTGCTCGCGCTCCAGCACCCAGGCCATCGAGCGCTCGACGATGGGGGGCTCCACCGTATTCAATGCAGCGAACACCCACATGATTGCGCGCATGCGTGCATCCGGATCAGCAGGAAGCAGGCCGGCATGCTGCTCGGCCAGGTGCAGGACGATCGCGCCGGATTCGAACAGGATCTGGCCGCCGTCCTGCCAGGTGGGAATCTGCCCGAAGGGATTGCGCGACAGATGTGCAGGCTGCTTCAGCTCGGCGAAGCTGAGCAACTGCACGTCATAGGGCACGGCCAGCTCCTCCAGCGCCCAGCGTACGCGCATGTCACGGGCCAGGCCCTGGCTGCGGTCCGGGGAAGTGGCGAATGCAGTGAGGATCGGGCGCATCGGGATACTCCTGCGGGCCGAAGGGCCCGCCTTTTCCCCTTCGACGAACGACGGGGCGGGAAATCGACAGCTTTCCCGGGCCACCGGGCGATACACTGTCCATTACCTGTCAACCCTATACCTCCCCATGTGGCAGCGCCGCGCCTCCCTGGCCGAACTGCAGCAGCAACGCGATGTGCTCCAGGCTGAAATGGATGCGGACGCTCTGCGGCTGGTGTCGCAGCTTCCGCCGGATGACCTCGTGGCGGCGCTGATGCCGCAGGCGCGCCGCCTGCAGGAACTCAATCAGCAGATCATGCGGGCTACACCGCCACGCGAACTGATGAAACGCCTGCAAGCGCTTGAACGGCAGCTGCTCGAGCCCGGTGCACAGAGCGCTGGCGTGCGGCAGGGGCTGGAAAGTGAACTGCGCGACCTGCGTCTGTACTTCGGCAATCCGCGCCGTCGCCCATTGACGGCGAAGGTGCTACTGATCCTGTTGGCGGGCGTTGCGGCAGCGTTGTTGCTGCCGAAGCTGCTCGTGGACCTGCTGGTCGCTCTCTAGGCCTTCCTCACCCCGCTCGATGCAGCTTCCGATACTGGTCGGGCGTGCACTGCGCATGCCGCTTGAACATCTCGGCGAAGGCGCTGACCCCTGAGTACCCCAGCTCCTCGGCGATGCGGCTGATCGGCCGTCGCGTGCACAGCGCTTCGGTGGCCCTGACGAACCGCATCCGTCCGCGCCAGTCACCCAACGACATGCCCAGCTCGCTGCGCGCCAGGCGCTCCAGTTTGCGCACGCTCATGTGGTGCCGTTGCGCGATGTCGGCGACCGTTTCGGCGGCGTGCAGATGCTTTTCCATGTATGTCATCACCTGCTTCAATGCGTCGCTGCTGGCGATCGGCAGGAAGCTGGGCAGTACGGCGGCGTTGACGATCTGGTCGATCACTACGGCCGCCATCCGGCGTTGTGCCGGTGATTGCGGATCAGTCACGCCCTGGCGCGCCAGTTCGTGCAGCAGTTCGCGCAGAAGGGGCGTGACCTCCAGCGCCCGGCACCGCGCGGGCAAGCGGCGTGACAATGCTGGTGACAGATAGGCCGATCGATAGGCCAGCACCGAGCGGTTGCGCGAGTAATGGGCCACGCCGGGTGGAATCCAAAGCGCGTAGTGCGGTGGCGACACCATCCACTCGCCCTCGATCTTCATTTCCATCACGCCCTGCGCAACGAAGTTGAACTGACCCCAGGGATGGCTGTGCGTACCCCAGTCGTTGGGTTCCATTGCGCCTTGCCGGAAGTAGATCGGGCCGGGCAGCTGGCGGAAGGTGGGGATGGGTTCCATCGGTTGCCGCAAGCCCGGGTCGGAGTGGCGCATTTTCAGGATGTCCTTGATATGCGCCAAGCCTACGCTGGGCAACCTCCCACGTACACCCACATTCCGTGAACTATCTTTTTCCGATCCTCGCCTGCCTGTTGTGGGGCGCGAACACCATCGTCACCAAGCTTGCCTCGGGCTCGGTCGGCCCCATCGACATCGGCTTCTTCCGCTGGCTGGTTGCTGCCGTTGTCCTGTTGCCGTTCGCGCTGCCGAAACTGCGCCACAACCTGCAGACCGTGCGTGCCAACCTCGGGCGCTTCCTGGTGCTGGGCTGCCTGGGCGGTGTGATGTACCAGTGCCTGGCCTATTACGCGGCGCATTTCACCTCGGCCACCAACATGGGGGTGATCCAGGCCCTGATTCCGCTGATCGCGCTGGCGCTGTCACGCGTGTTCATGGGCCACCCGGTGCGTGGCGCCGCTATCGTCGGTGCGTTGATCTCCACGGCCGGCGTGGTGGCGGTGGTATCGCAGGGCGACCTGGCACGGCTGGCGGCGCAGGGCCTGAACCGCGGCGATGCGATCATGCTGATCGGTGCGTTGGCCTTTGCCGCCTACAACGTGCTGATGCAGCGCTGGAAGATTCCGCTGTCGATGCTGGAGTCGCTGTTTCTGCAGGCCACGGCGGCGTCGCTGATCCTGCTGCCAGTACAGCTGATGGCCGGCACCGGGGTGAACAACCTGACCGCGGTGGGCTGTATCGGTTTCGCCGCGGTGTGCGCGTCGATCCTGGCGCCGCTGACCTGGATGACGGGGCTTTCGCGGCTGGGAGCCGCACGTGTATCCGGCTTCTTCAACCTGGTGCCGATCGTGACCGCTGCACTAGCCGTGCTGCTGCTGGGCGAATCGCTCAGTGGCTGGGTATTGGCCGGCGGCGTGCTCGCAGTGTCTGGTGTAATATTCGCCGAGTACAGCGCCAAGCGTGCGACGGTTGTGAGTGAGGCCGAACCGGTGTGATGCTCCACCTCCCGCGACGGCGCTGTCTGTGAATGCGGCGTCTTCGCGTGCCTGCGGCGACCGCCCTACACGGGGAGTGCACATGCCGTCCACGTTGTGCGATGCGCTTGCGCTTCAGTCTGGCAGCTCCTTTCCCGGCACACACAGGAGGCCGCCGATGAACACGCCTGGCAAGCCGAAACCCAGCTGGAAGCAATGGCACGTGCTGCTGGTGATCCTGGCGATTGCGCTGCTGGTCAGCCTGATCATCGTCATCGCGCCCTGGTGACGTTCGCACTGCACGCTCAGATGCCGTGAAGGCAGGTGGTGCTGGCGATGAAGAAGTCAGCACGTGTTCTGCAGGGTGATGCGCGAATCAATTCGTACTCACCCGACAGGCACATTCGAACCTCCACAGTGGTGTCGAAGGCAACGCACCCGCGCTGCCATTCCCCGCAGAATTCCGAGCAAACAGGAGCGACGCCATGAGCACCCAGTCCACCATCGAACATCGCCTCAACGACCTGATCGAGATCGCCCGTGATGGCAAGTCGTTCTATGAAGAGGCAGCGACCAAGGTAAAGGACGCCGAGCTGTCGGCGCTGTTCACCCGCATTGCCGGCGTCAAGGGCCGCATCGTGGCGGCGCTGAGCGGCTCGGTGGCCGCCAGCGGCGGCAAGCCGGCCGAGCACGGCACTGTGGTTGGTTCCATGCAGCAGTTTTACGGCAAGGTCCGTGCAGCCTTCGGTGACACCAACTATGGCTACGTGGCTGAACTTGAAGAATCCGAAGACCGCCTGCTGGGCGCGTTCAAGGATGTGCTGCAGGACAACGAGCTGCCGCCCGCCGTGCGCCAGGAAGTGACCCAGCTGCTGCCGGAAGTGCAGGAGTGTCACAACGTGATGCGTGCGCGCAAGCATGCGATGAAGGCGGCCTGACGGTTCAAGGCGACCTTCTCCCCGGGGCGCCACGGCCGGGGCAGTATGCTGCCCCGGCCATCTTCTGCGCTCGTTGTGGACACACGTAAAAAAGGGGCGGCCGCGAGGCCGCCCCAATCCGTCAAGCACATGCTGCTTTGGAATCAGAAACGTACTGACCAGCGTGCATTCGCACCATGGTCACGACTCTCGCTGCCGAACTGGCCGCTGTAGCCCAGCTCCAGCTGCTGTCGCGGGGTCAGCCAGGCCGACAGGCCCAGTTCGGCCACCACCGCGTTGTCGGCAATCGGTGCGCCGTTGACCGCGAATGTGGTGCTGCCGTTGGCGAAGGCAAGGTTGGCGACCTGGCTGCGATCCCCCGAGGCACGGCGATAGCCGACGCCACCGCGCAGGTGCAGCCAGCTTTCCTGCTGGAACGAAGCCTTCAACCCCTTGTCGAAGCGCACGCCGGCGGTGGCGATCGTGGTTCCGGTGTCGTCCACCTTGCCCTGCAGCGCCGCTGCTCCACCGCGTTCGTTGATGCGCTTGAGGTCCACTTCCACGCGCGCCACCTGCACGTACGGTTCCAGCCCCGCTTCCGGGCCACCGAAGCGGTAACCGGCTTCGATGAAGGCCTGGCGGGTACGGGCGTCGTAGCGCGCGCTCAGGCTGTCGCTGAAACCTGCGAAGGCGACGTCACGTGTACTCTTCACCTCGTGCTTGCTCCACGCCACGCCACCGCGCAGGCCGAAGCCGCCCCAGGTGTGGCTGGCATAGGCGCCGAAGTGCGTGTTGTCGATCTTCGACTTGGCGCGGCGGTCCTGCTGCTTGACGTCGGTACGGCCGGTGCCGGCCAGCACGCCGACCTGCCAGCCGGACAACTCGCGGTCGATGCCGACCAGCAGGCCGTTGCTGTTGGCTTCGGTACGGGCGGTGTTGAAATCACCATCCAGCTTGCTGTTGCCACCGATGGCCTGCACCCATGCACCCGTCGCATCACCCGCGTCGGTGCCGGGTGCCGCAGCGCCGGCACGGCGTGACAGTGCGGCATCGCGCACGTAGCGGCTGCCCTCGACCAGGGCGATGGCCGTGGCCGGATGCAGCTCGCCGCTGAGACCGTCGAGCACGCCGCCGACCTGCTGCGGGAACAGCTGCGTCAGCGGCTTGGGCAGGCCCTGGGCGATCGGCAGCAGGTCGGCCGCCGCCGCCACTGCGCGCTGGTTGGGGGTGCTGGCAGCCGTGGTCAGCGAGGCGCCACGGGCGACATCGATGCGCGTGCCATTGGCGCCGTAGGCCAGGCTGAACTGCAGGAAGGGCGAGAACGCGCTGAAGTCGGTCTTGGCGAACTGGCCGCTGATGCCTCCGTCGGCACGCAGGAAGTTGAACTGTTCGCCGAGGTAGTACACGCCCGGTTCCGGCAGCGCGACCAGGGTGCCGCCGAGAGTGGCGGTGCCAGTCACGTGCAGCTGGTCACTGCGGCCACCCGGTGCCAGCTCCGCCGCATAGACGCCGGTAGCGCCCTGCACGTAGTTGCCGTTGATGGTCAGCGTGCCGATCGAGTTGCCCGGCGCAATGATGCCGTCCACGCGGGTGTTGCCGAGCGTGCCGACGCCCTTCAGCAGGCCATTGGCGCCGACCGTGGTGGTGCCACCGGTCTGCGTGCCGTTGAAGGACACCACGCCGCCGTTGACCACCAGATTGCTGTTGTTCAGCACGCCGCTGGAACTGACCGTGCTGACGCCACCGGTGGTGGTCAAGGCGGTGGAGACCAGGCCGCCGTTGAGCAGGAACCGGCCGCCCTGGACCTCGACCGCCGACGTGAGCGTGTTCGCACCGTTCAATTCCAGCGTGCCGTCCTGCACCACGGCGCCGTTGAAGCTGTTGTTGCCGCTCAAGCGCAGCCAGCCGATACCGGATTTGGTCAACTTGCCGGGGCCGCCGATGTCATTGGTCCAGTTGTCCCAGGCGTCGCCTTCCCAGACCTTCAGGCCGCCGGCCTTCTGGTTCATCACCACGTTGGTATCCACGCGCAGCGAACCGTAGCCTTCGATGGCCTTGCGCAGGTCGACCATGCCCCAGCCGTAGATTGCGTCGATACCCGGCGCGCCGAGATCGCGTGCGGTGGTCAGCAGCACGTCGCGGACCTGGGCGTTGTCCAGATACGGGAAGCGCTCCATCAGCAGGCCGAGAGCGCCCGTGATGTGCGGCGCGGCCATCGACGTGCCGGTCTTGGTGCCGTAGACGTAGTTGGTGTTCTCGCTGTCGATGATCAGCCGCACGTAGGCGGAGGTGTTCTCGATGCGGCCCTGGATATCGCCGGAGACGATGGTGCTGAGGATGTCGGTGCCGGGAGCCGAGATGCACCAGTTGGCGGCAACGCCGCAGATGCTGGAGCTGCCATCGATCACGTAATCGGTTTCGCCTGCGGCGGCATTGGGACGGCGGACATTGGCGACCGCCAGCCAGTACGGTTCCAGTTCGGGCTTCCAGCGCGGCATCGAGGCGGTGATGCCGGCAACCGCACCGCTACCGTTGCCGGCCGACCACACCTGGATGAGGGTGGAGCCTGGGGTACCGTCGTTGCTGGCGTAGATGCTGCCGTACACGCCGTAGTCGGCACCGATGCTGGCGTACTGCTGGTCCAGCGCGGCGGCGGTCATGTTGCGGGTGGAAATGCCCCAGCTGTGGTTGATGGCGCGTACACCCTGCGCCTGGATCTGCGCATACATGTCCAGCGTAGCGGCATCATCCGGATCGGTGCGGTACACCGCGCGCGGGCGGTAGTAGCCATCCGGGTCGAGGCGCCATTCGTAGTACGTGTCGCCGAATACGCGGGCGGCGGTGAGGTCCGCACCAAAGGCTACGCCGTGCATTCCCGTGCCATCACGGTTGGCGCCGATGGTGCCGAGTACGTGGGTCCCATGATCGGCATAGCTGAAGCCATAGGGCAGGCCAGCCGCGATCAGGCGTGCCGCCAGTGAGGCCGGAACGCCGGCGCCGAGTCCGTAGTAGTTGAAGCCTGGCTGTTCGCCGCGGGTCTGCCCGCAGGCGCCGGTACCTGCGACGACACCCGGCGTCGCGCAGTCGGCGCCAATGGTGATGCTGGAGGTATTGCGTCCTGCAAACTCTGGATGCGCCAGTGCGGAGCCCGAGTCGAACAGCGCCAGGCGCACGCCCTTGCCGGTCAGGCCGCGCGCATAGGCGTAGTCGGCGCCCATCGCACCCAGGCCCCAATCGGCGTTGAATTCATCGCTGCGCCAGCTGGCCGGATCGCCTGGGCTGCCAAGAACGGCGGTGCTGCTGGCGGCTGGTGCAGTGGCCGTGGCTGCAGGTGCCGTGCTGGCAGCGGGCTGCGCCCACGCTGCCTGCAATTGGCGCTGCTGCTGCCAGGCATCAAGTGATTCGCCGGCCATGGCCGGCAATGCGGCGGCCAGCAGCAGCGAACTGGCGACGGCAAGCGCCAGCGGACGGTGCGACAGGGAGCGGGACGAACGGCCGTACAGCGGGTGATTCATCGGACAACTTCCTTGGTTGACGGACAACAAGGCCGTTAACGTCAAGGCGTGGCGGTATCCCCCAGTGATGTGAAGGGAATTTTATGAACGCGTTAATTATGTGTGACGCACACGTTCACCTGGTTTCCCCTTGGCCCCTTTACCGTGGCCGGGCCTGGGCTCACCAGGCTTATCAAGGAGCGATGTCGATGCGTACTTTCAGGAAAGTGATCGCCGGTGCCGTGTTCGCGTTGGCCTGCAGTGGCTCGGTGGCCGTGGCCGGGCCGGTTCAGCCCTGCGATCTGCCCTGCTGGAAGGCCTACCAGGCGTGTGTATCCGGTGGTGGTGATGCCATGGAATGCCAGTACGAATACGATCGATGCATCATGGAGCGCTGCGGCGCGGTGTAACCCCTGCCGTGAACGGCTGAGGGCGGGCCCCGTCTGTGACGGGGCTCTTCTGTTTGTGCGCAGGGTCGGGCAGTCTCGACGCATTCTTCCTGCTGGAGTGGTACATGGCCGTCAAGCGTGTCGTTGCCAACATCGCCACCCCCGACCCCGCGTGTGCCGCAGCGTTCTACGGCGAACTGCTCGGCATGCCGGTGGTGATGGACCATGGCTGGATCGTCACCCATGGCGGGCAGGGCAGTGCGCTGGCACAGGTCAGCTTCGCCAGCGAAGGGGGTTCCGGAGCACCGGTGCCGGACCTCTCGATCGAGGTGGACAACCTGCAGGAGGTGCTGGAGCGCATGCGCGCGGCCGGCGTTGCGCTGGAATATGGTCCGGCTGACGAACCCTGGGGCGTGCGGCGCTTCTTCGTCCGCGATCCATTCGGTCGGTTGTTGAACATCCTCGCCCACGCCTGAGCGACGGCGAGGGCTTTAGCGGCCCGTACCGCCACACTTCGGGGCCGGCGGCACGCCGACCATGCGCAGGCAATCGGCCACCACCGCCGCAATGAAGGTCTCGGCGTCCTGTGCCGGTGCCGCGATCAGATCGTCGGTGGCGCCGTGCACGCCGGCATAGATCAGCGAGGCCGTGACCTGCGGTGCCGGCAGCTGCCACAGGCCTGCACGGGTGCCCGCCTCGAGGATGTTGAGCAGCTGCTGCTGGATGGCGTTGCGCTCGGCATTGCCGCGCTGGTGGTGGTGATGGTTGGCGTAGACGACGTCGTGCAGCGCGTGCGTGCGTACATAGATCTCGATGTTGGCGCGGATCCAGGCGCGCAGGCGCGCCACGTCATCGTGGGCAGGCTGCTGCTGCACGGCGTGGTCGACCTCGGCCATGAACTGCTGCGTGTAGCGCTGTGCCAGCGCCTGCAGGATCTCGGTGCGCGAGGCGAAGTAGGTATAGAACGTGCCCTTGGCCACGTCGGCGGCGGCCACGATGTCGCTGATGGTGGTCGCTTCCACGCCCTGTGACAGGAACAGCGCCTGCGCGGCGTCCATCAGCTCTTCCTGGCGGGTTTCAGCGGGTTTGGTACGGGGCCTAGCGGCAGCGGGGATCTGCATGGGGCGGGGTCCGGGTGCGACGGTGCTCATTCTAGCCGTCCTCCCGCATTGACTGACCGCCAGTCATTGACCGACGGTCAGTCAGTCAACTACGATGCGCCCACATCCTCCCCCGGGATCCGTACATGCAACGCTTCCGACGGCCGGCTTTGGTGCTAGCGGCTTATCTGGGCACCTTCCTTGCCTCGCTGGACATCAGCATCGTCAACGTCGCGCTGCCGACACTGCAGCAGGCACTGCACACCGACATGGCGGGGCTGCAGTGGGTGATCAATGCCTATGCCATCGCCCTGTCGGCGGTGATGCTGTCGGCGGGACCGCTGGGTGACCGCTACGGCCACCGCCGCATGTGGCTGCTCAGCGTGGCGATCTTCACCGTGGGCTCGCTGCTGTGTGCCTGCGCTGGCAGCCTGCCGGCACTGGTGGCGGGGCGGGCGGTGCAGGGCGTGGCCGGTGCCCTGCTGATTCCCAGTGCGATGCCGGTCCTCAGCCATGCGTTTCCCGAAGCACGCCCGCGTGCACGCGCGATCGGTGGCTGGTCGGCGTTCAGCGCGCTGGCGCTGGTGCTGGGGCCGCTGCTGGGCGGTGAACTGGTGCAGCGCGCCGGTTGGCCCAGCATCTTCCTGATCAACCTGCCGCTGGGCCTGCTTGCCCTGGCGTTGGGGGCCTGGGGCATTCCGGAGCGGCGGCATCCGCAGCAGGCCGCGCTGGACCCGGTCGGGCAGCTGCTCAGCATTGTTGCGCTGGGTGCGCTGAGCTACGGCCTGATCGCGATCGGCGAGCACGGCCCGCTGGCACTTGCAACGCTGCTGGCACTCGGCATCGCGGCATTCGGCCTGGCGCTGTTTGCGTGGGTCGAGCGTCGCGTGGCGCGGCCGCTGCTGCCGGTGGACCTGTTGGCGATGCCTGGCTTTGGCATGCTCAACCTGGCCTCGTTCGTCCTTGGATTCACCGCCTATGCCAGCCTGTTCTTCCTGTCGTTGTTCTTCCAGCAGGCGCAGGGCCACGATGCGGCGCAGGCGGGTTCGCAGCTGGTACCGCAGTTCCTGCTGATGGGCGTGGTGTCATTGTTGTTCGGCCGCCTGGTGGCACGCATCGGGCTGCATACCGCGCTGGTGTCGGGGTATGCACTGACCGGCGTGGCCCTGTGTGCGATCGCCACGTTTGCGCCGGGCACGGGGCGTGGCCACGCCAGCGCCCTGCTGACGCTGCTGGGCGTTGGCATGGGCCTGGCGGTGCCGGCGACCGGTATGGCGGTGATGGCCTGTGTCCCCGTGGAGCGGGCTGGCATTGCGTCGGCCACGATGAACGCGCTGCGCCAGGCGGGCATGAGCCTGGGCATCGCGCTGCTGGGCAGCCTGATGGGCCTGCGCGCGGTGCGGCAGTTCGCTGCGACCGCGCAGGCGGCAGGGCAACCCGCAGTGGCCGCACAGGCGCGCGCGCTGATCCTGCAGCCGTCGGCATTGCTGCCAGGGGCGCAGACGCTGGCCTGGTACCGCGGCGCAATCGCCAGCGGTTTCGGCTGGGCGATGGCCGTCGCCGGCGTGCTGGCCCTGCTGGCAGCGCTGGGCCTGTACCGCCAGCGCCAGCGCGCTTGAGTGCGCTGCAGTCAGCCCTGCTGGCGTTGCGGCCCCTCCTCCGTGGTTGGCGAAGGTTCGGCCACGTGCTGCTGTTGCTGCTGCCGTGCATTGGCGTGGCGCGCGTGCCCGCCTTCGCGGCCGATCGCCGCCATGTGCTGGCGATTGCGGCTGATTGCCTCGCCGCCCTTGCGTCCCGCCACGCGTGCCTCGGCCGGGCTGAACTCATGTGCATTGCCGGACGCATGGGCGGCGCGTCCGCCCTTTGCAGCGATCGCGCGCTGCTTGTCCTGGTCCATCGAAGCGAAGCCACGAGGGGAGGTGCCGTGATGCTGGTCAGCCATGTGAAGGCTCCCGTTGCATGGAAGGGACGCTCATCCTTGCCGGAGCCCGGCTAAGGAAGTGTCCGCACCGGCATCGCTGCCTTCACGCCCCACCGCACTGGCATTCACGGCGCAGCTACGCTGCTGCGCGGATTGCGCGGCTTGGCGAGCATGGGCCGTCATGCGCGATGGCCACGCAGAGAGGACAGAACAGCATGAGCACATTCGGGTGGCTCGCACTGCTGGGCTGTGCAGTGCCACACGCTGCAGCTGCGCGTGGCAGATGGCAGCTGGATCTTCCTCAGCGAAGTCGAGATGGCCGCTGAGCAGCAACGCCTCAGCGCCGACGGGCGTCCTGCAGGCGCTGTGCGAAGGGCCGCTGTTCGAGCACCACCAGTGCTTCGCGCAGTACCTGCTCCAGCGACTGGCCGAGATCCGCATCGAGGCTGCGCGCTGCCTGTGCGGTGGCCTGCCACTGTGCCTGCAGCGCAGGCAACGCCCGTCGCGCGCGTGGGCTCAAGTGCAGGATGCGTTCGCGCCCGTCATCGCCGCTGGCTGCGAGCAGCCAGCCAGCGCGCATCATCGCCGCCACTGTCTGGCTGAGCGCCGAGTGGCTGAGCCCGCAGGCCAGCGCCAGGTCCTTGATCCGGCAGGGGCCCTGCGCCATCAGCGTGCGCAGTACTGGCGTGTAGCGGGGCCGGTAGTCCAGTTGCAGATCCTGGTAGGCCTGCTCCACAGCCGGGTCCAGCTGGTCGAGCAGGGCGCGCAGCAGGGTGCCCAGCGTGGCGTGTTGGAGATCCATGACCAGAATGATATATAAGCACTTATATATCTTCAATGCGGGGGTGGATGATGGCGGTCTCCTGGATGCTCGGCGTGCTGCTGGCGGCAGCCTGCCCCGCGCAGGACGGGGTCCTGCAGGCGGCGGCCAGCGCCGTGCAGGCGCAGTACCTGGACGAGGCGGAGGGCGCCCGCATCGCCGACGCCCTGCGCAGCTGGTCGACGCAGCAGCGCTATGCGGGCAGTTGTGCAGATTCTGTTGCGTTCAGCGCACGCCTGAACCAGGACCTGGACACGTTCGATGGCCACTTCCACGTTGAACGCGTAGACGTGGCGGCCGGCCAGGACGACTGGTTGATGGCCTGGCGCGCCGATGCCCGCAGCAATGGCGCCGGCGTGCGCGAGGTGCGGGTGCTGGAGGGCAACGTTGGCTACCTGCGGCTGAGTACCTTCTATCCGCTGGATCTGGCACGGCCGAAGCTGGCGGCGGCCTTCATGCTGCTGGCCGACACTGATGGCCTGGTGCTGGACCTGCGCCAGAACGGGGGAGGTGATGATGCAAGTGCCGATCTGCTGGTACGCACGCTGCTGGACGCGAAGATCGACACAGTGCAGCAGCTGGACCAGCGCGGCCGGCGCACGCCGGTACCGCTGCCACCGGCGAACCTGCCCGCCTACCTGAAACCGCTGGTGGTGCTGATCGACCGCCGCACCGGCTCGGCGGCCGAGTTCGTCGCCTACTCGCTGCAGGCCTTGGGGCGCGCGCGCATTGTCGGCACGCGCAGCGGCGGCGCAGCGCATATGTTCGGCGATCCTGTGCTGCTGCCCGATGGCTATCAGATCAGTATTCCCGATCGGCAACCGATCAACCTGCGCACCGGCGGCAACTGGGAACGTACCGGCGTGAGGCCTGATGTGGCCGGTGGCGACGATCCGCTGTTCATCGCGCGGCAACTGCTGGCGCCTGCGAAGTCGTCAAGATGAACGCACGATTGCATGGCTGTCCTATCGCAGATGCGCGATTGCATGCCTAGAATCGAAGCATCCCGGTAGTTCCCGGGCGCTTCGAGTGAATGGACTCAATGAAGATTCTGTTGACCGGCAGTTCCGGGCGCATCGGGCGCGCGATCTTCGGTGCGCTGGCGGCCGCCCACGAAGTGGTGGGGCTGGATCGCAGTCCGTTCGCCACCACGCGCATCATTGCCGATGTCACCGATCGCCAGGCGGTCACGCGTGCGGTGCAGGGCGTCGACGCGGTCATCCATACCGCGGCCCTGCATGCCCCGCATGTCGGGCTGGTGCCGGACGCGGTGTTCCAGCAGATCAACGTGGAGGCAACCGCGCACCTGCTGCAGGCCGCGCGCGAAGCCGGCGCACGGCGTTTCGTGCTGACCAGCACCACGGCGCTGTACGGTCATGCCGTGGTAGCCGGTGGCTGCCGTTGGATCGACGAAGACACCGAGCCGCTGCCGCGCACGATCTACCATCGCACCAAGCTGCAGGCCGAGACCCTGGCTGAAGCTGCCGCCACGCCGGGCTTCAGCGTTCGCGTGCTGCGCATGGGCCGGTGCTTCCCGGAACCGCCCGAACGGATGGCGATGTTCCGCCTGCACCGCGGCATTGACGCCCGCGATGTGGCCAGCGCACATGCTGCACTGCTGCTCGACGAAGGCGCCCGATTCGCCCGCTACCTCGCCTGCGCACCGACGCCGTTCCGGCGCGAGGACTGCCTGGAACTGGCCACTCACCCGCGCAGCGTGCTGGCCCGTCGCGCGCCGCAGCTGCTGGCCGAGTTCGAACGCCGTGGGTGGCCGCTGCCATTGAGCATCGACCGTGTCTACGACAGTGCCCGCCTGCGCAGCGAGCTGGGCTGGCAACCCTGCTTCGGGCCGGACGACGTGCTGCAGCAGTACGCCGTCGGGAGCATCGAGGTCCTGCCGCGCGCGCAGTGGATCAAGGACCGCGTGGCCGAGTGAGGCCGACGCAAAAGATGGGTAGCTGCCCCGACCCTGAGCGGATTCAGGAATGTGCAGGCCAGCCGCCTCAACCTCGTTGGCGGGCGGCCGCTAACCCGGTGCGCTTCCAGCGCCGGGCCCGTCCCGGCGGCCGGTGGCCTGCGCGGTGCCCTGGTGGCGCCGGTCGTCCTGAACTGCCTTGCGGACCCTCCCATGCCTTCTTCCCGTTCCGCCGCTGCCCGCCGCCCGGGCAGCATCGCCCACAAGCTGATGCTGGGCACCGCCGTGATCGCGCTGCTGTGCTTCGGCCTGACCGCGTTCCTGATCTACCGACAGGCCAGCGCCAGCCTGATCAGCGCATCGCGCCAGACCATGACCAGCGAGGCCACCGCCGAAGCACGCCGGGTTGCGGCCGATCTTGGTACGGCCTTCGCCAGCAACGATGCCATGGTCGAAAGCGTATTGGCCCAGCGCGCCCGTGGTGATGTCACCGATCGCGCCAGCCTGGCCGCCGTGCTGGGTGAGCAGCTGCGCGCCCATCCGGAATGGCTGGGCAAGAGCACCATGTGGGAGGCCGATGCCTTCGATGGCAGGGATGCCGAGTTCGTCAACACCGAAGCGCACGATGCCACCGGCCGCTACATGAGCTACTGGGCCTGGCATGACGGCAAGCCACAGCAGTCGGTGATGACCGACTACACCGAGACTGCCAGCGGTTCCGGTGACTGGTACATGGCGCCCAGCCGCGACAAGCTGCCGAAAGTCAGCGAACCGTACGCCTATGACATCGCCGGGCAGCAGGTGCTGATGAGTACGTTGAGCACGCCGATCGTCGAGAACGGCAGGTTCCTGGGCGTGTTCACCGTGGACTTCTCGCTGGCGGCACTGCAGAAGCACCTGGCCACGCTGAAGCCGATGGGGGCCGGCCGGGTGGAACTGCTGTCGCCGAAGGGCGTGGTGCTGGCCTCGGCCAATGCCACCGAGATCGGCAAGCCGCGCAACGATGCACTGACCCGCAGCATGCTGGCCGACATCGCCGCCGATCGTCCGTTCGAGGCCTTCAGCCCCGATGCGGCCGGCAACGTGCGCGTGTACGTGCCGTTGCGCGTGGGCAACGCCCCGCAGCGCTTTGCGCTGGGCGTGGTGATGCCGCATGCGGTGATCGTGGCCGAAGCGCGCCAGCTGTTGTGGCTGACCCTGCTGGTCGGCGTGATCGCGGCGCTGACCCTCAGCGCCGGTGTCTATGTACTGCTGCGCCGCCTGGCGATCCGCCCGCTCGCCGAAGCGGTGCGAGTGGCCGGCGACGTCGCCGCCGGCAAGCTGGACAGTACGCTGCCGGCGCGCAGCAACGACGAAGTAGGGCGCCTGCTGGATGCAATGCAGGGCATGCGTGGCCAGCTGCAAGCGGTGATGGCCGCGCAGGCCGAAATGGCGCGCCGCCACGATGCCGGTGAACTCAGCTACCGCATGGATGCCGCGGCGTTCCCGGGCGAGTACGGCCGCATGGTGGCCGACAGCAACCAGCTGGTGGCCTCCAGCAACGCGGTCACCCAGCGCCTGGTTGAAGTGATGCAGCGTTATGCCGTGGGCGACCTCAGCGTGGACATGGAAGCACTGCCGGGCGAGAAGGCGGAGTTCACCGCTGCGATGGCGACCACCAAGCACAACCTGGCTGCGATCAACGAGCAGATCCAGCAGCTGGCCGCCGCTGCCGCCGCCGGTGACTTCGCCGTGCGCGGTGATGCACTGCGCTTCGACCATGATTTCCGCCGCATGGTGGAGACCCTGAACAAGATGATGCAGGTCAGCGACCACAACCTGGCTGCGCTGTCGACGCTGCTGCGCGCGATCGCCGCCGGTGACCTCACTGCCCGCATGCAGGGCGACTTCCACGGCGTGTTCGCGGTGATGCGCGACGATGCCAACAGCACCGTGCAGCAGCTGACCCGGATCGTCGGCCAGATCCAGCAGTCGGCAGCCAGCATCCGCCTGGCCGCTGGCGAGATCGCTGCGGGCAACAGTGACCTGTCGCGGCGCACCGAACAGCAGGCCGCCAACCTGGAAGAAACGGCCGCGTCGATGGAGGAACTGACATCCACCGTGCGCCAGAATGCCGACCATGCGCTGCAGGCCAACGCGCTGGCCGGTTCCGCAGCGGGCGTGGCCAGCGAAGGCGGCGAGGTGGTCGGCCAGGTGGTGCACACCATGGAACAGATCGAGGCGTCGTCGCAGCGTATCGCCGAGATCATCTCGGTGATCGATGGTATTGCCTTCCAGACCAACATCCTGGCGCTGAACGCGGCAGTGGAAGCGGCACGCGCCGGTGAGCAGGGCCGTGGTTTCGCCGTGGTCGCCAGTGAAGTGCGCGCGCTGGCACAGCGGTCGGCCGGTGCGGCCAAGGAGATCAAGGCACTGATCGACGCCTCGGTGGCGCAGGTCGGTGCCGGTGCACAGCTGGTGCACGGCGCGGGCCGCACCATGCAGGAAATCGTCGGTCAGGTTGGCCGGGTCAACGAGATCATGGCCGAGATCTCAGCGGCCTCGCGCGAGCAGTCGGCCGGCATCGAGCAGGTCAACCAGACCGTGGTGCAGATGGACGAAACCACCCAGCAGAACGCCGCACTGGTGGAGGAAGCCAGCGCCGCCGCCCGCGCGATGGAGGAGCAGGCCGAGCAGCTGGCGGTGGCGGTGTCGCGCTTCCGCCTGCAGGCCGAGCCGGAGGCCACCGCCCGCCGCGCGGCGTGATCCCGGAAACGAAGACGCCCGGCGGGGGCCGGGCGTCGGGTGCATCCTCGCCGCGCATCCGGCGCAGGTCGGTTGGCTCAGAACATTCCTTCAAACGGGTTCCAGCTGGTGCGTCCTTCCACCTTCTCCAGGTAGTAGCTGTAGTTGGTGCTGGAGGCGACAAGGAGGTTCATGGCGATGAACAGCATGCGCCCGACGATGTCCGGAAGGAACATGGTGACGATGGCCAGCACGATGTTGATGCCGATCACCACCAGGGCTTTGCGCCACATGCCGAGGATCAACAGGTAGATGGCGCCGAAGAACAACGCGAAGAAGTTCAGGTTGATCTTCAGGCGGTCACCAAAGGACAGCGCCTTCCAGGCCTGCTTGAAGCCGGGATTCTTGGGGGCGCCGTGCTGGCGGAAGAAATTGAAGCGGAACTGCCACTTCGGGCTGAATTGGGACAGGTCAGTAGTATTCATTGGGGAAACATCCCTGTGAGAAAACGTTTTCATGATAGGACAAGTCCCATTCAGGATCCATGCTTCACCGTCAAAAATGTGACGCCTACCTTGTTCCGGATGCTGTGGCCGGATGCCGCACCGTCACCCGCCCGCCTTGTTTTTAGGATAGGGTGCGCAGTTCCGCTCTCGTCCCGGTTGGACCCGGACGTCGGCGGGATGTCCATGGAGGTTGCATGACCACACCTGCTACACCGGAA
The DNA here is from genome assembly GCF_002799155.1 of Stenotrophomonas maltophilia. Lineage (GTDB taxonomy): Bacteria > Pseudomonadota > Gammaproteobacteria > Xanthomonadales > Xanthomonadaceae > Stenotrophomonas > Stenotrophomonas maltophilia_R. Next base: position 3,362,619 of record NZ_NERD01000002.1, on the reverse strand, counting down.
AACGCACCGGGACCGGTGCTCCTGCCGACACCTGAAGTGGTGCAGGCACAACAACTGCTCGCGCGCCAGCAACTGGCGGTGGCGATGGACCGTGCACGCACGGCCGCCACGCGGGATGCGGCACCGGCCGCGCTGGAAAGCGAGTAATCCGCAACACCGTCGATCGCGCTGGCCTGCCGCCAGCGCGATCATGGCGCGCGCCGCCGGTCAGAACCGCGCGGTCATGCTGAGGAAGTAGCTGCGCCCGGCCACGAAGTAGTCGGTGGAGCCTTCGGCATACAGCTTCTTGTCGGCCAGGTTGCTGACGCCGCCACGCAGGGTCAGCACCTCGTTGACGTTCCATGCCGCGGTCAGGTCATACAGGGTGTAGGCCTTGAGGAAGGTCGTGGCGGTGCCGGTCTGCTTGCCGGTGTACTGCGCCGACAGGCTGCTGGAGAACACCGTGTCCGGTGTCCAGTCCAGCGACGAGTAGCCGGAGAATTCCGGCGTATCGATCAGGTTGCGGCCGGTGGTCAGGTTCCTGGCTTCCTTCATCCAGGTGGCCGAGGTGCGCCAGCGCCACTGCTCGCCGAAGCGGACATTGAAGTTGCCTTCCATGCCGCTGGTGCGCGCGCGCTGCACGTTGCTCATGCGCGTCCACCAGATGCCATTGAACCTGCCCAGCGGTGCGTATTCGATCTTGTTCCGGAAGTCGGTATGGAAGTAGGTCACGCCGGCATCGATCAGGTCATTGTCGAAGCTGATGCCGATCTCGCGGTTGGTGCTGGTTTCCGGATCCAGGTCCGGGTTGCCGGCCATGTAGCAGCCGCCGCGGGTATAGCCCAGCGGGATCAGCGAGGTGCAGCCGCGGCCGCCGGACTGGGTGGCCGCAGTGGCCGAATTCTCGGTCAGGCTGGGGGCGCGGAAGCCCTTGGAGACGCCGCCGCGGATCGTCCACTGTTCGGCTGGATGCCAGACCAGGTACGCACGCGGGCTGACGTGGCCGCCGAACTTCTCATGGTGGTCCAGGCGCGCGCCCACGGTCAGGGCCAGGGTGCGGTGCAGCTTCAGTTCGTCTTCCACGAACAGCGCCCACGTATCCACTTCCAGACTGGAGCCGCTGACCGCGTTGCCGGCGTAGTCGATGGGCGCGCGGCCGATGGTGTCGGTGTTGGTCAGCTGCTGCCGCTTCCACTGCCCACCCACGGCGAACTGGTGTTCAACGCCCAGCGTGAACGGTGTGGTCAGGCTGCCTTCGATGATCGTATCGGTGGCCTCGGAACGGCCGGTGGCGCCGATATCGTTCTTGTATTCGGTCCAGTACGCACTGAGCCTGGAGGTGCCGAAGCTCCACTGGCCGTCGTGGTTGAGCGCCAACGAGCTGCGCTTGAGCTCACTGGCGCCCCAGGCGCCTTCGTCCTGCTTTTCCAGCGCGGCATCGATGAAGGCTTGCTGCACGCCATGGCCGGCTTCCAATGACAGTTGCTGGGCGTCGCTCAGCTTCCACTGCAGCAGCGCATCGATATTGCGGTCCTTCTCGCCGGCATAGGCATTGCCATAGACACCGCCATTGGACTGGTCCGAATCGCGGCGCATGCTGTTGGCTCCGATGCGCAGGCCGAAGCGTTCGCCCAGCGGGCCGGAGAAGGTCGCGCCGATCTGCTGGGTGTCGCCACGCTTGCCATCACCGGGACGGGTGTAGCTGTGGGTGGCGCTGCCGTTCCAGTCGTCGCCGATGCGCTTGGTGATGATGTTGATTACCCCGCCCATCGCATCGGAGCCGTACAGCGAGGACATCGGTCCGCGCACTACTTCGATGCGTTCGATCTGGTCGGGCGAGATCCAGTTCAGGTCCTGGCGGCCGAGGTCGGGGCGATAGTTGGTCGCCGCCGAGCTGCCCATGCGCTTGCCGTCCACCAGCACCAGCGTGTAGTTGGAGGGCATGCCGCGCAGCTTGATCTTGGACTGTTCGCCGACCGCGCTGAGGCCACCGGTCACGCCCGGCACGCGGCTGAGCAGGGTGGCCAGGTCGGGCACCGGCTGGCGCTCGATGTCCTCACGGCTGATCACGCTGATGCTGGCCGGCGCATCCTTGATCCACTGCTGGTTGCCCGAGGCGGTGACCACCACGGTATCCAGGTCCTTGGTGGAGGCATCGGCGCTGGCCTCTGCGGCGGCCAGGCTGGGCAGGGCCAGCACGCAGGCGGTGGCCAGGGCATGAGCCAGGCGGGTGCGCGGCAGGCGCGCGGAACGGTAACGGGACGACAGGGACATGACGGCTTCCATGGGAGGTGGGGAGACCCTGTGGAAGCAGCAGGCGCAGGCAGACAGCAGGCAGCCACCCTTCCGTGGGTCGTCGGGCGCGCGGCGTGGGCCGGCGCAGCTGGGTGGGTCGCGGCCGTGCGAGAACGGAGACCTGCCTGGTTAATGAAATGATAACCGTTCGCGTTTGTTACGATCCAGTGCCGGGGGAGATGCAGTGACATCTGGCCATTCCCCGGCGTGATCGCCCGCTATTTGCTGAATGGGGATAAATCCCGGCGTAGACCTTCGCGCGCGGCTTACATTCAGCGCCCTAGACTGGGCCGCATTTTCGATTCCGCCCCGTTGGAGATCGTGTGGGTTCCGGTAGTGACAGACATCGACTGTGCGGCCTGAAGCCGACACAGCCAGGACAAGTGCGGGCGCCGGGAAAGCGCGCCGGGAACCTTGGTGCATGCAGCCCGGCCGGGATGGCCGGCCGTGCCGGCGGCGCGGAGTAGGCGACGATGGGGGTGCAGACCATCCATGCGGAAGCAGAAACGCCCCGGCTCGATGCCGGCTGGGCGCTGTTGCCCACTGAATCACCCTTGCAGATGCCCGAGCAGACCCTGCGCGAAGGCGCACTGAAGGTCCGGCGGCATCGCACGTCGCCGCGCCTGATCGGCCTGCGCCGGCTGTATATCTTCGGTGGCACGCTCGGCATGACCGCCGTGGCCACGCGGATGATGTGGCGGGTGCTGTCGGCCAATGGCATCAGCGTGCTCGAAGCCTGCCTGCTGGTCCTGTTCGTCGGCCTGTTTGCCTGGATCGCCCTGTCTTTCGCCAGCGCACTGGCCGGCTTCCTGACCGCGGTGTTCGACCGTGGCTATCGCCTCGGCATCGATCCGGACAAGCCGTTGCCGGCCGTGCACAGCCGTACCGCGCTGCTGATGCCGACCTACAACGAAGACCCGCGCCGCCTGCTGGCGGGCCTGCAGGCCATCTACGAGTCGGTAGCAGCGACCGGCCAGCTGGAGCGCTTCGACTTCTTCGTGCTCAGCGACACCCGCCGCGAGGACATCGCGCGCGCCGAGGAACAGGTGTTCGCCGAGCTGCGCGAGCGTGTGCCGGACGGCCGGGTGCGCCTGTTCTACCGTCGCCGTGGCGACAACAGCGGGCGCAAGGCCGGCAACATTGCCGACTGGGTCCGCCGCTTTGGCGGTGCCTACCCGCAGATGCTGATCCTCGACGCCGACAGCCTGATGACCGGCGACAGCATCGTGCGCCTGGTGGCCGGCATGGAGCACAACGCCGACGTCGGCCTGATCCAGACCCTGCCGTCGGTGATCGGCGGCCGCACCCTGTTCGCGCGCATGCAGCAGTTCGGTGGTCGCGTGTATGGGCCGGTAATTGCCCGTGGCGTGGCCTGGTGGCATGGCGCCGAGAGCAATTACTGGGGCCACAACGCGATCATCCGTACCCGCGCCTTCGCCGACCACGCCGGCCTGCCGGCGCTGCCGGGGCGCAAGCCGTTCGGCGGCCACGTGCTCAGCCATGATTTCGTCGAAGCGGCGTTGATGCGGCGTGGCGGCTGGGCCGCGCACATGGTCCCCTACCTGGGCGGCAGCTATGAAGAGGGCCCGCCAACGCTGACCGACCTGCTGGTGCGCGACCGCCGCTGGTGCCAGGGCAACCTGCAGCACGGCAAGGTGGTCGGCAGCCGCGGGCTGCACTGGATCAGCCGCACCCACATGCTGATCGGCATCGGCCACTATTTCACCGCACCGATGTGGGCAATGCTGATGCTGATCGGCATCGCCATCCCGCTGTTCCAGGAAGGTATCGATTTCAATGCCCTGCTGCACCTGTCGCCCAGCGTTTACTGGCGCGCCCAGGACGAAGAGCAGGTGGTGCGCCTGTTCGCCGCCACCATGGCGGTACTGCTGCTGCCCAAGGTGCTCGGCTACCTGGCGATGCTGCTGGATCCGGTCGACCGCCGTGGCTGTGGCGGTGCGATCCGTGCGTTCGTCTCGATGCTGGTGGAAACCGTGCTGGCCGCGCTGATGGCGCCGGTGGTGATGTACGTGCAGTCGCGCGGCGTGGCCGAAGTGTTGTCCGGCCGCGATTCCGGCTGGGACGCGCAGCAGCGTGACGACGGTGGCATCTCCTGGCTGGCGCTGATCCGTGGCTATGGCGGCCTGGGCGTCTTCGGTGCCTTCATGGGCGTGCTGGCCTGGGCGGTGTCGCCGTCGCTGGCCGCGTGGATGGCGCCGGTGGTGATCGGCATGGTGTTGGCGGTGCCGGTGGTGGCGCTGACGTCCTCGCGTGGCCCGGGCGCCTTCCTGCACCGTCTTGGCCTGCTCGATATCCCCGAGGAGAACATCCCGCCGCCAGTGCTGGTGCGTGCCGCGCAGCTGCGGCGGGAAGCGGCCGAGCAGCCGCCGCTGTACTGATTGCCCCGCGCCAGCGGCATAATGCGGCTCGAACTTGAAGGAGCCGCATCATGCTGCAAACGGTGGAACAGGAAACCGGCGCGTCGCCGCAGTGGTCGGTGATCTGGCTGCACGGCCTCGGCGCCGACGGCCATGATTTCGCACCGATCGTGCCGGAGCTGGTGCGGCCGCATTGGCCGGCGCTGCGCTTCGTGTTCCCGCACGCACCGGTGCGGCCGATCACGATCAACAACGGCGTGCCGATGCGCGGCTGGTACGACATCGTCGGCATGGACTTCCGTTCACGCGCCGACATGGCCGGCGTGCAGGAATCAGTGGTGCAGCTGGATGCACTGATCGCGCGTGAGATCGAGCGTGGCATTCCTGCGCAGAACATCTTCCTGGCCGGCTTCTCGCAGGGTGGCGCGATCATCCTGAGCGCCGCGCTGTCGCGTACCGCGCCGCTGGCCGGCCTGGTCGCGCTGTCCACCTACCTGCCCGAAGCTGAAAGCGCCAAGCGTGTTGACGGTGCCGTGCAGGTGCCGGTGTTCATGGCCCATGGCAGCGGCGACCCGGTGATTCCGCAGGCGGTAGCCGTACACAGCGCGCAGGCGCTGCAGGCGCTGGGCCTGGAGGTGGAATGGCACAGCTACCCGATGGCCCATCAGGTCTGTGCCGAAGAGATCCAGGCACTGGGTGACTGGCTGCAGGAACGCCTGGGCGCGGGCTGAGCCATGTCCCCGGCCAGTACACCGCCATGGATGCCGGAACTGTGCCGCCTGCCGCGGCTGGCGGCGATGCTGGGCCTGGCCGAGCTGGTGGTGGTGGTGCTGGCCCTGGCCCCGGATGGTAGCCGCCACTGGACCCTCGGCGAGCTGCTGTCGGCCAGTGGCTTCGCCTTGTGGCTGGCGCTGGCGGTGACCGCTAGCCTGTGCCTGCTGCGGCGGGCGCTGTCCAGGCTGCCGCAGGTGCTGGGGGCGGTTGCTGCGATTGCACTGGCGACCCTGATCGCGGTGGTCTGTGCCGGCATCGTGCACGCGTTGTACGCGGTCCTGGGTGACAGCTTCGCCAGTGGCATCAGCTTCTGGCGCTTCACGCTCGGCAGTGCAGCAACCACGGCGCTGATCACCGCGCTGGCACTGCGTTACTTCTATGTCAGCGACCGCTGGGCCGCACAGGTGCAGGCCAATGCACGGGCCCAGGCCGATGCGCTGCAGGCGCGGATCCGCCCGCATTTCCTGTTCAACAGCATGAACCTGATCGCCAGCCTGCTGCATCGTGATCCTTCTGTGGCCGAACGTGCGGTACTCGATCTGTCCGACCTGTTCCGTGCCGCGCTCGGTGCAGGCGAGGGCGATTCCACCCTGCGCGACGAATGCGAACTGGCCGAGCGCTACCTGTCAATCGAATCGCTGCGCCTGGGCGAACGCCTGCAGGTGCGCTGGCAGCGCGACGAGCCGCTGCCGTGGGACCTGCCATTGCCGAGGCTGGTACTGCAGCCGCTGGTGGAAAATGCCGTGCTGCACGGCATCTCGCGCCTGCCAGACGGCGGCATCATCGAGCTGCACCTGCTGCGCGAAGGCAACGAGCTGCAGATCCGCGTGCGCAATCCCGCGCCTGATCCGCAGGCGCCCGGGCTGGCCTTGGCGCGGGGGGCTGGCCATGCCCAGCACAGCATCGGCCATCGGCTGGCCTGGCGCTTCGGCAGCGCCGCGCGGATGACGGCTGGCTGGAGCGAGGGCTACTATGCCTGCCAGGTGACAGTGCCGATCCAGTGAGGGAACGATCGTGAGGGTAGTCATCGCCGATGACGAACCGCTGGCGCGCGAGCGCCTGCGCAGCCTGCTGGCGGCGCAGGACGGCGTGGACGTGGTGGCCGAGGCCGGCAACGGCGAGCAGGCCCTGCACGCATGCGCGGAGCTGCAGCCGGACCTGGTCCTGCTGGATATCGCGATGCCCGGGCTGGATGGCCTGGAAGCAGCCCGCCACCTGGCCAGCTTCGAACCGCGGCCGGCGGTGGTCTTCTGCACTGCCTACGATGCACATGCGCTGTCGGCGTTCGAGGCCGCAGCGATCGACTACCTGATGAAGCCGGTACGCGCAGAGCGCCTGGCCGCGGCGATCGCGCGCGCACGCACGTTTTTGGCCGGCCGCGACGGCCAGCCGCAGGCGCACGGCGGGCAGCAGGCGCGCAGCGTGCTGTGCGCACGCCTGCGTGGCAGCCTGCGGCTGATTCCGCTGGACGATATCCACTACCTGCAGGCCGAAGAGAAGTACGTAGTGGTACACCACGCGCGTGGCGAGGACCTGATCGAGGAATCGCTGAAGTCGCTGGAAGAAGAGTTCGCCAGCCGTTTCATCCGCATCCATCGCAACTGCCTGGTGGCACGCCACGAACTGGTGGAACTGCGCCGTGGCTCGGGCGGGCAGGTGCAGGCAGTGCTGCGGCATGGCCGGCAGCCGCTGGAAGTCAGCCGCCGCTGCGTGGCGACGCTGAAGCAGGAACTGCGGCATCTGTGAGTGGTCCCGCGCGGCCTGCGGCCGCGACTGCTATGAAATCAACAGCAACAGCAACAGCAACAGCGGGTCATGGCTCGTTGTTTCTACGTGCTGGGTTGGGCCGGGGTGGGGCGGCGGGACACGCTGCAAGTACATCCATGTAAGCTCGATGGCGCCATCCATGGCGCCAACGGTCCCGCCGCCCCACCCCGGCCCAACCCTCACATTCGTCCAGCGTCGGACGGCAAAGGCATTGTTGTTATCGGGCGGGGGAAGAAGGGTCAGATCCCTTTTCCTGCGGAAAAGGGATCTGACCCCGGAAGCCTTCATCGGGTGGGGAAAAAGGGATCTGACCCCGGAAGCCGTGGGCTGTTGCTTTTGCTTCTGCTTTTTTCTTTTGATCTTCCGTGGCTGGCGCACACGGAAACTGTCAGAGGCCGGGCGGGGTGGGCTGCGTAGGGGCGTGAGCCGCATGGATGCGGCGACCGAGCTTACATGGACGTACTTGCAGCGGCCCCTGCGTGGTCCACACCGCCCGGCCAAGCGCGGCTGTTGCTTTCACGATCCCCCAGCCACGAGGGGCTCCGCCGTTGGCCGTATCCGCGCCGAAGGCGCGATAATGACCGGATGGAAACCGTCCGCATCGCCACCCGCAAGAGCCCGCTCGCCCTCTGGCAGAGCGAACACGTCGCCGACCGCCTGCGCCAGGCCCATCCCGGCCTGCATGTGGAACTGGTGCCGATGAGCACCCGCGGCGACGAGGTGCTGGACCGCTCGCTCGCCGCCATCGGTGGCAAGGGCCTGTTCCTGAAGGAGCTGGAGCTGGCCATGCTGCGAGGCGAGGCCGACTGCGCCGTGCACTCGCTGAAGGATGTGCCGATGGAACTGGACGAACCCTTCGCACTGCCCGCGATGCTGACCCGCCACGATCCGGCCGATGGCTTCGTCTCCAACCTGTATGCCTCGCTGGACGCGCTGCCGATCGGCGCGCGGGTCGGTACGTCGTCGCTGCGTCGTCAGGCCCAGCTGCGCGCGCTGCGCCCGGACCTGGAGCTGCTGGACCTGCGCGGCAACGTCAACACCCGTCTGGCCAAGCTCGACAACGGTGGCTACGACGCCATCGTGTTGGCCGTGGCCGGCCTGGAGCGCCTCGGCCTGGGCGAGCGCATCGTCGCGCGCCTGCAACCGCCGCAGTGGCTGCCGGCACCGGCGCAGGGCGCGGTGGCGGTGGAGTGCGATGGCGGCAATGCGGGCCTGATGGCATTGTTCGCCCAGCTTGATGACGCGGCCACGCGTGCCTGCGTGGAGGCCGAGCGGGCGATGAACCGTGCGTTGCATGGCAGCTGCCACGTGCCGGTGGCCGCGATCGCGCAGTGGCAGGGTGACGACCTGCACCTGCAGGGCCTGGTTGGCAGCGCCAGCGATGGCCGTGCGGTACGTGCCGAGGCAGTCGGCCCCGCCAGTGATCCGGAAGCGCTGGGCCAGCGCGTGGCGACGATGCTGCTGGATGCCGGTGCCGGTGAACTGCTGAACGTCTGAGCATTGCAGCAGGTGCTGCCGGCCAGCGGCCGGCACTACCCAGAAGCAGAACGGGCGCCTTGGCGCCCGTTCTGTTTATTTGAACTTGTAGACCACGTTCATCGTGGTCAGCGTATCGGTCTTGCGCTTGTCCTCGGCCACGTCACTGTTGTAACGCGCCTGCCAGCCGGCCTTCAGTGCCAGGTGCTCGTTCATGCTCACCGAAACGCCGAAGTCGTTCTGGCCGAAGGTGTTGTAGGAACCCGATTCGACCAGCAGCGTGTTGACTAGGTCGGTGTTGTCGGTCAGCGAGTACTTCATGTCGAACAGGCCGCGGCCGATCATGCCGGTGCGGGTGCGGTCGTCCTCGGTGCTGTGGGTGCGGCGCACACCCGGGCCGATCTGCGCGTCGAACGAGAAGCGCTCGGTGTTCCACAGCCGGGTGCCGTAACCCAGACCGAACGAACTCTGGCGGTCGTAGGTGGCGAAGTCATCGCGCTCGGTACGCACCGTGGCCGTCAGCTGGCGGTGCTCGCCCAGCTGCAGCGCGCTGCCGGCACTGCCGGTGTAGCGGTTGGCGGTGGTGTTGTTGCGGCGGCTGGTGGAGCCGTCGTCGCGGGTCTCGATCACCTTGGAGCTGGAACGCAGGCCGGCCAGGTCCATGCTGTGCACCCAGTCGCCATCGGTGTAACGCAGGCGCAGGCGGCCGTTGAAGCTTTCGGTGCTGCTGTTGCCGCGTGCCGACGCGAAGCCGAGCTCGCCGCCGCTGCCGCTCCACGGCGAGGACATCGCCGCCAGTTCGGAGGCATCCTGCGCATGCGCGAGCGGTGCGCACAGCAGCAGGGGGATCAGCAGGGACACGCGCAGGGACATCGAGGCTTCTCCGAAACGGTTAACAGCCGGTGATGATACTGGAAGCGTGATGGCGGTCCGAATCGATCCAATGCGTGCTTCAGCGAACGTTGCCACGATCGCCTATTCAGGGCAGATCGATACGCAATGCGGGGTCGTTGAAGCGCGAATAGCGCAGGCGCAGCTGGAAGCTGCGGCCATTGCTGCTGCCACTGCGCACGATCTGGCGTGGCAGGCCCTGGGCATCCACCCAGTATTCCAGGCGTTCGCCGGGCTGGGCACCGCGCAGCCGGTAGTGCCGGGTCTGGACCCCGTCCAGCGCCTGGCTGCCAAGGTCTTCAGCCTTCAGGTCGGCGGGCAGGGCATCGGCCGGCAGCGGGTTGCGCCACTGCTCGAGCAGGCCGGGCGGGGTTGGCACCTGGCGGATCGCGCCGTCGCCCTGCAGGAACAGGGTGTCGCCGATGATGGTCTGCGGACCCGCCGGCGTATCCACCCGGAAACGATCGGGCGCCACGAAGTCCATGGCGCTGCGCACCGGCTGCGGTGCGCCCAGCACCTCCAGTTCGGCGTGGAAGCTGCGCAGGGCCGCGAAACGCTGGCTGGCGCCCAGCACCGCCTGCGCCGGATCGGCGACGGGCACCGGGGCGTTGGTGGCGGCCGGCGCTGGCGCGCGATCACAGGCGGCCAGCAGCAGGCAGGCCAGCAGGGACAGGGCGGGCAACCGGCGCATCGGGCATTCCATGGGGGTGGGGGCGACCACGATAGCCCAAACGTCCCACACAAGACCCGCGACTCGGACATAATCGGGGGTATGGACCGATACGAACGCATCACCGCCCTGCATCGTCTGCTCAAGTCCGCGCGCTATCCGGTGACGGTGGCGACCCTGCAGGACAAGCTCGGTTGTTCCCGCGCCACCGTCTACCGCGACCTGGCCTTCCTGCGCGATGCGCTGATGGCACCGATCGAGGGCGACGGCGAGGCGGGCTTCCGCTACCAGGCTGACGAGAGCGACCGTTTCGAGCTGCCAGGCCTGTGGCTCAGCTCGGAGGAGCTGCACGCCCTGCTGGCCTCGCAGCACCTGCTGGCGCGTACCGGCGGCGGTGTGCTGTCGTCGGTGCTGGCGCCGCTGCAGCAACGCATCGAAAGCCTGCTGGCGGCCCAGGCCGGCGTATCCAGCTGGCCGGTCGACCGCGTGCGGGTGATCCCGCACCGTGGCCGCAAGTTCGACGAGGGCAGCTTCCGCAGCGTCGCTTCGGCTGTGCTGGAGCGCCGTCAGCTGGCGTTCGAGTACCGCGCCCGCTCCACCGACGAGCCGACCAAGCGCACCGTCTCGCCGCAGCGCCTGACCCACTATCGCGACAACTGGTACCTGGATGCCTGGGACCATGACCGCGAAGCCCTGCGCAGTTTTGCGGTGGACCGCATCCACAAGGCGCGGGTGGTCGACAGCACCGCGCGCGATGTCGCCGACAGCGAGCTGGATGAGCAGCTTGGTGCCAGCTACGGCATCTTCTCCGGCGCGCCGAAGGGTTGGGCGACCATCCTGTTCAGCGCCAAGGCCGCGCGCTGGGTGGCCGACGAGCACTGGCATTCCAAGCAGCAGGGCCGCTTCCTGGCCGACGGCCGCTATGAGCTGAAGGTGCCGTACAGCGTCTCGCGCGAGCTGCTGATGGATGTGCTGCATTACGGCTCGGATGCCGAGATCGTCGAGCCGATGATGCTGCGCGAGCAGGCCAAGGCGTTGCTTGAGCTGGCCCTGAGCAACTACGAAAAATCCTGACACTCCCCCCGAGAACCCAATCCCCCATGAAGAAGACCCTGTTGCTGCCCCTGCTCGCCGCTGCGCTGGCCCTGACCGCCTGCGGCTCGTCTGGCGAGCCCTCGCAGAAGCTGGTGGTGGCCGCCACGGCCGTGCCGCATGCCGAGATCCTCGAGGTGGTCAAGCCGATCCTCAAGCAGGAAGGCGTGGACCTGGACGTGCGCGTGTTCAATGACTACGTGCAGCCCAACGACCAGCTGGTGCAGAAGCAGGTGGACGCCAACTACTTCCAGACCGAGCCGTACCTGGATGCCTACAACCGCGACCGCAAGACCGACCTGGTGAAAGTGATCGGCGTCCACATCGAGCCGTTCGGTGCGTACTCGCGCAAGGTCAAGTCGCTGGCCGAGCTGCGTGAAGGCGCCGACGTGGTGATCCCGAACGACCCGAGCAACAACAGCCGTGCGCTGATCCTGCTGCACAAGGCTGGCGTGATCGAGCTGAAGGACCCGACCAACGCGCTGTCGACCCAGCGCGACATCAGCGCCAACCCGAAGAACCTGAAGTTCCGCGAGCTGGACTCGGCGATGCTGCCGCGCGTTCTGGACCAGGTCGATCTGGCCCTGATCAATACCAACTACGCGCTGGACGCCGGCCTCAACCCGACCCAGGATGCGCTGGCGATCGAGAGCAAGGACTCGCCGTACGTGAATTTCCTGGTCGCGCGCCCGGACAACAAGGACGACGCTCGCGTGCAGAAGCTGGCCAAGGCGCTGACCAGCCCGCAGGTGAAGGCCTTCATCGAGACCAAGTACAAGGGCGCGGTGCTGCCGGCGTTCTGACCGCGCCGATCCGCTGACGATGCCTGTGGTGGGTGTCGACCTTGGTCGACACCGCCTTAATCCACGTGGAAGGCGAGGGTAGCGGCAACGGCCTGCTGCCATCCGGCATACAGTTTCTCGCGCCAGGCCACCTCCATCTGCGGCTCGAAGCGCCGGTCCAGGCCCCACTGCGCGGCGATCTGTTCGCGGCTGGTCCAGAACCCCACCGCCAGGCCGGCCAGGTAGGCCGCGCCCAGTGCGGTGGTCTCGGTCAGCCGAGGCCGCAGCAGCGGCACGCCGAGGATGTCGGCCTGGAACCCGGCCAGGAAGTCGTTGCCGATCGCACCGCCGTCGGCGCGCAGCTCGGTCAGCGCGATGCCCGCGTCGGACTGCATCGCATCGAGCACATCACGGGTCTGGTAGGCCATCGCTTCCAGCGCGGCGCGCACGAAGTGCGCCTTGCGGGTGCCACGGGTCAACCCGAACATCGCACCGCGTACATCGCTGCGCCAATAGGGCGCGCCGAGGCCGACGAACGCGGGCACCAGGTAAGCGCCGCCACTGTCGGGCACCTGCGTGGCCAGTGCCTGGCTGTCGCTGGCGCGTTCGATCATCCGCAGACCGTCGCGCAGCCACTGCACCACCGAGCCGGCGATGAAGATCGAGCCTTCCAGCGCGTATTCCACGCGCCCGTCCAGGCCCCAGGCGATGGTGGTCAGCAGGCCGTTGCGCGAGCGCACCGCCTGCGCACCGGTATGCATCAGCATGAAACAGCCGGTGCCATAGGTGTTCTTGACCATGCCCGGCCGGAAGCAGGCCTGGCCGAACAGCGCCGCCTGCTGGTCACCGGCGATGCCGGCGATCGGGATCGGGTGGTCGAAGAAGAACTGCGGCCGGGTATGTGCGTAGACTGCGCTGGAGTCGCGCACCTGCGGCAGCATCGCGCGCGGGATGTCGAGCAGCGCCAGCAGGTCGTCATCCCAGTCCAGGGTGTGGATGTTGAACAGCAGGGTGCGCGCGGCGTTGCTGTAGTCGGTCACATGCGTCTGGCCACCGCTCAGGTTCCACACCAGCCAGCTGTCGATGGTGCCGAACAGCAGCTCGCCACGTTCGGCGCGCTGCTGCGCGCCCTCCACGTGGTCGAGGATCCAGCGCACCTTGGTGGCGGAGAAATAGGCATCGATCAGCAGGCCGGTCCGCTCGCGGATCAGCGCTTCATGCCCCTCGGATTTGAGCCGCTCGCAGATGGCGTGGCTCTGCCGCGATTGCCAGACGATGGCGTTGTGGATCGGCTGGCCGGTGGCGCGGTCCCAGACCACGGTGGTTTCGCGCTGGTTGGTGATGCCCAGTGCGGCGATATGGCGCGGGTCGATCTGCCCGCGGCTGAGCAGCTCGGTCAGCGTGGCATAGACGCTGGTAAGGATCTCGCGCGGGTCATGCTCGACCCAGCCGGGCTGCGGGAAGATCTGCGCGAACTCGCGCTGCGCGCTGCCGACGATGTTGCCGGCACGGTCGAACAGGATCGCGCGCGAACTGGTGGTGCCCTGGTCGATGGCCAGCACGTAGCGGGGCGTCATGCAGCGTCTCCGGTAGAGCGGTCAGGGTAATTTACCTTGCTCTCTGTACAGCCGGGCCATGCTCGGCTGCGTTGCATGATGTCCGCCGGGCATGGCCCGGCGCTACCGTTGCGACATCCACGCCTGCAGCCGTGCCACCTGCGCAGCATCCAGCCGCAACCCCAGCTTGCTCCGCCGCCACAGGATATCGTCGGTGCTGTATGCCCACTCGTGTTCGCGCAGGAAGTCCACTTCGCGCGCATGCAGGCCGTCGCCAAACTCCTCGCCAAGATCGTGCACGCCCTGTACACCCTGCAGCAGTTCCGCGCTGCGACTGCCATAGGCCCCGGCCCAGCGTCGCGCGATACCTGCGGGCAACCACGGTGCCAGCGCCAGCAAGCGCGAGCCTGCCTGTGCGGCGTCACCCCAGTCGCTGCCCGGCAGCGGGTCTCCGCGTGCCGTCCACGCCGGTCCCATCTGTGGCAGGGCAGGACGCAGCAGGTCCACTGCCTCTTCGGCCAGCACCCGATAGGTGGTCAGCTTGCCGCCCAGCACATGCAGCGCCGGTGCCGGGTCCGCCTGCAACTGCAGGCGGTAGTCGCGGCTGAGTTTTGCCGCGCGCGGATCCGGGTCAGCCAGCAGCGGACGGACGCCGGCGAACGCCCAGACCACCTCCTCCGGTGCGATGGGTTCGCGCAGGTAGCGATTGGCCGCTTCGCACAGGTACGCCACCTCGGAAGGCAGCACGCTGCAGCGCGCCGGGTCACCGCGATAGTCGGTGTCGGTCGTGCCAACCAGCAGGTGGTCGTGCGCGAAGGGCAGCAGGAACACCACGCGTCCGTCGGGTTGCTGCAGCAGGCAGGCGCTGTCATCGGGCCAGGGCCGGCGCAGCACGATGTGGCTGCCTTGCACCAGGCGCAGTGCGGGGCCGCCGCTGCGCGTCTGCATCCGTTCCAGCAGGCCCCCGGCCCACGGCCCTGCCGCATTGACCACGGCGCGCGCATTCACATGGTGCGACTGGCCATCGGCGGACTCCAGAACAGCCTGCCATCGGCCCTGCGTGGGGCACAGGTCGATGCAGCGACTGCGCACCCGCACCTGTGCGCCTCGCTGCGCGGCATCCAGGGCGATGAGCAGTACCAATCGCGCGTCATCGACCTGCGCATCGGCGTAGCTGAAGGCCTGCCGCAGCGTCGGGGAGAGCCAGTGGCCAAGCGGGTCGCGTTGCAGGTCCAGCGCGCGTGACGCGGGGAAGGCGGGGCCGCGCCGGCCCAGATGGTCGTACAGCCACAGCCCCATGCGCAGCATCCATCGCGGGCGCAGGTGTGGCTCCCAGGGCAGTACGAAGCGCAGCGGATGGACCAGATGGGGCGCCTGCCGGCGCACCACCTCACGTTCGCCGAGCGCCTTGCGCACCAGCCCGAACTGGCCCTGTTCCAGGTAGCGCAGGCCGCCATGGATCAGTTTGCTGCTGGCACTGGAGGTGTGCGCGGCCAGGTCGTGCTGTTCGCACAGCAGCACGCGCAGGCCGCGGCCACTGGCGTCACGGGCAATGCCGGCGCCGTTGATGCCGCCACCGATCACCAGCAGGTCGATTTCGTGCATGGGGCCCCTCGCATCCGCCGGTAGAGTCGAGCCACAGCCGACTCTACACGGGCCTGCGGTGACGGAAACGACGACGGGCCCCGAAGGGCCCGTCGCGTTACATCAGTGAAGCAGCGTTGCCTGGATCAGAAGCGGGCGCCGATGCCGAAGCCGACGGTCCACGGGTCCATCTTGGCTTCGCCGATCTTCTCGCCGCCGACCTTGATGTCCGGGCGGGCGCGCATGTAGCGGGCGTCAGCACGGGCGAACCAGGTGGAGTTGATGTTCATGTCAACGCCGACGGTGCCGATCACGCCCTTGGCATCCTTGAAGCGGATGTCGCTGTCAGCGCCGTTGCCCAGCTTCTCGTTGCTGAAGCTGGACTGGTAGTAGCCGACGCCCACGAACGGGCGGAACACGTTGTCAGCCTGGCCGAAGTGGTACTGGCCGCTCAGCGCGACCGGCTGCTGCTCGACCGAGCCCAGGCGGGCGTTGTTCGGGCCCTTGAACTTGTTGTCGAACTTGTCGGCAGCGCCCCACAGCTCAACGGCCCAGTTGTCGTTGATGTAGTAGCTGAAGCTGACGGTCGGCGCCGGGCCACCGTCGGTCTTCTTCACGCCGGTGATCGGGTCGTTCTTCGGTTCCAGCAGCGAGATGCCGCCAACAACGGCAAAATGCTTGCCCGAAGCGGTATCGGTGGTGCTGCTGTCCTGGGCGAAAGCGGCCGGCGCGAAGGCGGCGGAGGTCAGCAGGGCGAGACTCAGGATACGGATGGAGCGCATGGGGGTATCTCCTAATGTTTCTTGTTTTGGGCCCCCGGTTGCGGGGCGAGCACACCGTAGTCGCCCCAACATGAATCGAATCCGACGCACGTTAAAAAATAGTTTTCCTTGTTCAGCGACCGGAGCGGAAAGCCTGTTTTCATGGGCCTTTCGGCCTTCGGCGACATTCATGCAGTTGGAGGAGATGTGAGCGAGGCAACGATGTGCGTGGGTTTGCAAGCGCAGGTGAACGCGGAGTGCCGGGTGCTGCTGCTGGGCTCGATGCCAGGCGTGGCGTCCCTGCAGGAGCAGCGCTACTACGCGCATCCGCGCAATCGTTTCTGGCCGCTGATGGCGGACATCTGCGGTTTCGATCCAGGTCTGGCCTACGCGCAGCGGCTGCAGGCGTTGGGCGCTGCGGGCATCGGCCTGTGGGATGTGATCGGTCGCTGCGAGCGTCGTGGCAGCCTGGATGCGGGCATCGTGCGTGGCACGGAAGTGGCCAATGCGCTGCCGGAACTGATCGCCACGCTGCCTGAGCTGAAGCTGATCGGCTGCAATGGCGGTGCCTCGCTGCAGGCATTCCAGCGTTGGGTGCTGCCACGGCTGCAGGCCCCGCCAAAGGTGGTCGCACTGCCATCGACCAGCCCGGCCAATGCAGGGTGGTCGCTGCCGCGCCTGCGCCAGGCCTGGCAGCCGGTAGCCGACGTACTGGCGACATCAAGCGGACATCGTCCGGACAATACGCTACCGACTGGTCGCGGCCGCAGCCCATGAGCAACAGCGTGTCCCGGCTGCGTGCGTACTGAAAACACCTGTAACGGTTGGCGCTGGCCCCCGCTGGCCGCACAATAGACGTTTCCCTACACCAGATTGCCGGAGTTATCCCCATGGCCGAAATCAAGGAAGCACTTGTCCCCGATATCGGTGACTACAGCGATATCCCGGTAATCGAGGTGCTTGTCGCCGTCGGCGACACGGTCAAGAAGGACCAGGGCCTGGTGACGCTGGAAAGCGACAAGGCGACCATGGAAGTGCCGTCCTCGGTGGCCGGCGTGGTCAAGGAACTCAAGGTCAAGGTGGGCGACAGCCTGTCCGAAGGCAAGGTCGTGGCGCTGATCGAAGTGGCCGAAGGCGAAGCCGAAGCCGCCAAGCCGGCCGCTGCCGCGCCGGCACCGGCCAAGGCCGCAGCTCCGGCTGCCGCCACCCAGAGCGCGCCGGCCCCGGCCGCGGCTGCGCCGGCCGCTCCGGCTGCCAGCGGTGGTGCGGTTGAAGCCCTGGTGCCGGATATCGGCGACTATTCCGGCATTCCGGTCATCGAAGTGCTGGTCGCCGTCGGTGACACGGTCAAGAAGGACCAGGGCCTGGTCACGCTGGAAAGCGACAAGGCGACCATGGAAGTGCCGTCGTCGGTGGCTGGCGTGGTGAAGGAACTGAAGGTCAAGGTCGGCGACACTCTGTCGCAGGGCAATGTGGTCGCCATCATCGAAGCCGAGGGCGCTGCCGCGCCGGCGCCGACCAAGGCTGCCGCTGCTGCCGCTCCGGCTGCCGCCGAGACCGCCACCAAGGTCGAGCCGGTCGCCGTGCCGGCGCAGCCGGACAAGCTGGCGGCCCGCGAGATCGCCTCGGCCGGTACCCCGTCCAGCCCGCCGGTGCAGTTCAACGCCGATGGCGTGCTGCCGGCCAAGGTGCCGTATGCCACCCCGGCGGTGCGCGTGTTCGCCCGCGAACTGGGCGTGGACCTGCTGCAGATCAACGGCACCGAGAAGGGTGGCCGCATCACCAAGGGTGATGTGCAGAAGTTCGTCAAGGCCGCACTCAGCGGCGGCGTGCCGGCTGCCGGCGGTGCTGCTGTCGCTGCCGGTGGTGGCCTGAACCTGCTGCCGTGGCCGAAGGTCGACTTCAGCAAGTTTGGCGAGACCGAAGTCCAGCCGCTGTCGCGCATCAAGAAGATCTCGGGTGCGAACCTGGCGCGCAACTGGGCCATGATCCCGCACGTCACCCAGTTCGAACAGGCCGACATCACCGACCTGGAAGGCCTGCGGGTGGCGCTGAACAAGGAAAACGAGAAGGCCGGCATCAAGCTGACCATGCTCGCCTTCCTGATCAAGGCCAGTGCCGCGGCGCTGAAGAAGTTCCCGGAATTCAACGCCTCGCTCGATGCCAGCGGTGAAAACCTGACCCTGAAGAAGTACTTCCACATCGGCTTCGCCGCCGACACGCCGAACGGCCTGGTCGTGCCGGTCATCCGCGACGTGGACAAGAAGGGCGTGGTGCAGATCGCGCAGGAAACCGGCGAACTGGCCAAGAAGGCGCGCGACGGCAAGCTGGGCCCGGCCGACATGAGCGGCGGCTGCTTCTCGATCAGCTCGCTGGGTGGCATCGGCGGCACCGCGTTCACCCCGATCGTCAATGCACCGGAAGTGGCCATCCTCGGCGTTTCCAAGTCGTCCATCCAGCCGGTCTGGAACGGCAAGGAATTCGCACCGAAGCTGATGCTGCCGCTGTCGCTGAGCTACGACCACCGCGTCATCGACGGCGCACTGGCCGCACGCTTCACCACGTACCTGTCGCAGGTACTGGCCGACATGCGCCGCGTGCTGCTGTAAGGCACCGCTTCGCCCCCACCGTGCGGCCGCCGCCCCTGGCGCGGCCGCGTGAACAGATGCAGTGACAGCCCGCCGGCGCCGCCGGGCGGGCACGAGGAAACCCCACCATGGCCACGATTGAAGTCAAGGTTCCCGACATCGGCGATTACAGCGATGTGCCGGTGATCGAAGTGTTGGTCGCCGTCGGCGACACGGTGAAGAAGGATCAGGGTCTGGTGACCCTGGAGTCGGACAAGGCCACCCTGGAAGTGCCGTCCTCGGCCGCCGGCGTGGTCAAGGAAATCAAGGTCAAGCTGGGCGACACCCTGTCCGAAGGCGCCGTGGTCGTGGTGCTGGACGCTGAAGGCGCCGCCGCCGCGCCGGCCAAGGCCGCCGCGCCGGCTCCCGCTGCGGCCGCCCCAGCCAGCAAGCCGCCGGTGACCCCGTCGCATCGCGCCCCGGCTGAACCGGCGGCACCGAAGCCGGCGCTGTCCAGCGGCAAGCCGGCCGATATCGAATGCGAGATGGTCGTGCTGGGTTCCGGCCCGGGCGGCTACACCGCCGCCTTCCGCGCCGCCGACGTCGGCCTGGATACGGTGCTGGTCGAGCGCTACGCCAGCCTCGGCGGCGTCTGCCTCAACGTGGGCTGCATTCCGTCCAAGGCGCTGCTGCATGCTGCTGCGGTGATCGACGAAGTGGCCCACGCCGGTGATTTCGGCGTCGCGTTCGGCAAGCCGACCATCACCCTGGACAAGCTGCGCGAGTACAAGGAAAAAGTCGTCAACCAGCTGACCAAGGGCCTGGCCGGCATGGCCAAGCAGCGCAAGGTCCGCAATGTGCAAGGCGTCGGCAAGTTCCTGTCGGCCAACGAGCTGGAAATCACCGCCGCGGACGGCAGTACCCAGCTGCTGCGTTTCCAGAAGTGCATCATCGCCGCCGGTTCGCAGGCAGTGAAGTTGCCGAACTTCCCGTGGGACGACAAGCGCGTGATGGACTCCACCGACGCGCTGGAGCTGGCCGAAGTGCCGGGCTCGCTGCTGGTCGTCGGCGGCGGCATCATCGGTCTGGAAATGGCCACCGTGTACAGCGCACTGGGCAGCAAGGTCACCGTGGTCGAGTTCATGGACCAGCTGATGCCGGGCGCCGACAAGGACCTGGTCAAGCCGCTGGCCGACCGCCTGAAGAAGCAGGGCATCGAAGTCCACCTGAAGACCAAGGCCTCGGGCGTCACCGCCGATGCCAAGGGCATCACCGTGAGCTTCGACGCCGCCGAGGAAGGCCAGGCGCCTGCGCTGGCGCAGGGCACCTTCGACCGCGTGCTGGTGGCCGTGGGTCGCTCGCCGAACGGAAAGAAGATCGATGCCGAAAAGGCCGGCGTGCAGGTCACCGACCGTGGCTTCATCCCGGTCGATCGCCAGATGCGCACCAACGTGCCGCACATCTTTGCCATCGGCGACATCGTCGGCAACCCGATGCTGGCCCACAAGGCCACGCATGAGGGCAAGCTGGCGGCCGAAGTGGCTGCCGGCCACAAGAAGGAGTGGGTGGCCCGCGTGATTCCGTCGGTGGCCTATACCAACCCGGAAATCGCCTGGGTTGGCGTCACCGAAACCGAAGCCAAGGCCAAGGGCCTGAAGGTGGGCGTGGCCAAGTTCCCGTGGGCCGCCAGTGGCCGCGCGATCGGCATCGGCCGCACCGAGGGCTTCACCAAGCTGATCTTCGACGAAGAGACCCACCGCATCATCGGTGGTGCCATCGTTGGCGTGCATGCCGGTGACCTGCTGGCCGAGATCGGCCTGGCGATCGAGATGGGTGCGGAAGCCGAGGACATCGGCCACACTATCCATGCGCACCCGACGCTGAGCGAATCGGTGGCGATGGCCTCGGAAATCTACGACGGCACGATCACCGATCTGTACATGCCGAAGAAGAAGTAAGGCGTTCGCGCCATTCCGTACAAAAAGCCCCGGCCTCTGCCGGGGTTTTTTGTTGGCTGCGGGGATACCTTCGGCAGCACATCGCGAGGGTCTGGGCCGCTGCGCGGGTGGCAGGCGTTTGGACAAATGTCCCCCGCCGTCCGCCTGCGGCGGTCGCCTCCGCCTTTACTTTGTCCAAACGCCTGCCACCCGCGCAGCGGCTCGGCTTGCGGATAGCCGGGAGCTACCGCCTGGATGCCTGAAACGCGGAGGGAGCGGGGGCTGGGGGCGAAGCAAAGGAGGAGGTGCCGGCCGCAGGCCGGCGCCGGGGGACATTCGCGCCCAGCCCCCGCTCCCTCAAGCGCTCGACCCAGCTGCACTTGCTCCTGCACGCAGGGAAAAACAGCACAAAAAAGCGCGGCCCCGATGTTCCGGAGGCCGCGCCAGGAGAGAGTGCCGTGGAAGGGGTGGGGGATCAGAACACGAAGCTGACGCCGGCCACCGGGCCCTTGAATTCCTGCTTCAGGCCGATGGTGCCGTCGCTGCCCTTCTTGTCCGCGTCGAGCTTGAACCAGTCGTAGCCGGCGAACACGCCGAAGTTCTTGGTGAAGCGGTAATCGACGATGGCGTTGGCGCGGCTCAGGTCGCCCTTGTAGTCATCGAAGCTGCCCCAGCGCGTGTTGAGGTACTGGCCCTGCAGCGTGATCATCCACTTCTCCGACGGGGTGAAGCTCAGCCGCGCACCGACCACCGGCGCCACGCCGTCGGTCTTCTCGTTGAGGAACTGGCCTTCGTAGACGGTACCCAGATCGGCGTAGGCCTTGGTGCTGACCTTGGCGTACTCGGCGCCCAGCTGCAGGCCGAGGTCGAAGGTATCGGTGTCCACCACCGAGTAGTCATAGACCAGGCTGGCGACCTGGTACTTCAGCTCGCCCTTGACGAAGCTGCCCGACGGCACGTTGACGTCACCGAAGGAGATGTCCTGGCCGAGGGTCTCGCGGCGGTCCTTGTCGTACTTGAAGTAGTTGAACAGCAGGCGCTGGCGGTTGCTGATGCGGAACATGCCGTCGATGCGCGGCTCCCATTCCTTGCCACCCAGCTTGAAGTCCTCGGAGAAGCCGATGTCCTGGCCGGCCACGTTGGTCTTGCCGCGGAGGGTATTGTCCGAGTCGATGTTCATTGCACCCAGGCGCAGGGCGAAGCGGTCATCGCCTTCGGCGGCATGGGCGGCAGTGGCGAACGAGGCCCCGGCGGCGAGCAGGGAGAGGGCGAGCAGGGTGGGTACGGAGCGCATCGAAGAGTCCTTGCAGTGGTTCATCAGAATGAAGATCACTGTGCAGGACAGGCCCGTCCACCATCCGTGAACGTATGGTCCACAGGGTGTGCACGGTTCAGCGCTGTCGCGATGATGCAAAGAGATGGCCCCGGAGCCGGGCTTCGGGGCCATCGTGGGACCTGCGGGGCGGAGCGTCGACGAGGTTGCTGCAGGCAGGTCGAAAGATCGGACCGGCGCCTGCGGCGAAAGTTCCGCGGCCTGCGACCAAAGTTCAATACTGCAGTGCAGCATCATGCGGACGTCATTGTCCCCTGGGTGGCACGCAAAAATGTAACCGTTACCGCAACTTGCGGCCTCCTGGGATGAACAGGGAGCGGTTGTCTCGCAAATTGTCCCATTGCTATAATTTGGCGGCTCGATGAGGCCCCCCTGCTGTAGCCGCCTCAGCCCTCCACTTGCAACCACGCGGGACGTCCTGTGCTGAACTCCGTTGATGCGGGTCGGCGACTGATGCTGCGCGCCGCGGTCTACCCGCTGGCCGCAGTGGCTGTCCTGGCCCTGGCCTTCCTGCTGGTGGGTCCGAAATATGCCCTCGGCGCGCTGGCGTCCGGTGTGGCCATTTCGGCCGGTGGTTGGGTGGCGGCACGGATGGCACTGGGCGGAGGGGCGGTGGCCGCAGGATCGGCGATGGCGCGCCTGATCATTGCGATCGTGGCCAAGTGGGTGGTGGTTTTCGGCGTCCTGCTGGTGGGGTTCCTGGTCTTCAAGCTGCCTGCACTGGCGCTGTTGGCCGGTATCGCCGTCGGCTTGATGTTCCAGGTCCTGGCCATGGCCAGGCGTTGACAGAATTCAATTAACTGAAGGTTCCGGACACATGGCGGGCGAGGCTCTAACCCCTACCAGCTACATCCAGCATCACCTGCACAACCTGACCGCACCGGTCGGCAAGGGTGAGGGTATGTTCTGGCATATCCACGTCGATACCTTCCTCACCGCGGTCCTGATGGGCCTGGTGATCGTTGTCGCGTTCTGGCTGGGGACCCGCAAGGCCACTGCCGGCGTGCCGGGCAAGTGGCAGGCCTTCGTCGAGATCTGCCTGGAGTTCGTCGACCGCCAGGCCAAGGACACCTATCACGGCAAGAGCAAGCTGGTCACGCCGATCGCCATCACGATCTTCTTCTGGATCCTGATGATGAACCTGATCAAGATGATCCCGGCCGACTTCATCGCCAAGCCGCTGGAATGGGCGGGCATCCACTACTGGAAGCCGGTGCCGACCGCTGACGTCAATGCCACCCTCGGCATGGCCATCAGCGTGTTCTTCCTGATGCTGTTCTTCGCGCTCAAGTCCAAGGGCCTGCTTGGCTTCATCAAGGAATTCCTGACGGCGCCGTTCGGCAAGTGGATGATGCCGTTCAACCTGATCCTCAACATCGTCGAGTGGCTGAGCAAGCCGATCTCGCTGGCGATGCGACTGTTCGGCAACATGTTCGGCGGCGAAATCGTGTTCCTGCTGATCTGGGTGCTGGGTGGTGCCGGTTTCTTCGGTGCCATTGCCGGTGGTGCGTTCGGCCTTGGCTGGATGCTGTTCCACCTGCTGGTGATCCCGCTGCAGGCCTTCATCTTCATGATGCTGTCGATCGTGTACCTGAGCCTGTCGGAAGACGCTCACTGAGTTTCAAGCTTCAACGCGTTTCAACCTTCATCCGTTTCATCACCCTTAGCAACTTAAGTTCCTGGAGATAACCATGTACTTCGCCGTCCTGACCAACTTCGCGCAGATTCAGAGCTCCACCGCCCTTGCCGTCGGCATCATGATCGGCCTGGCCGCGCTGGGCGCCGGTCTGGGTCTGGCCATCATGGCTGGTAAGTTCCTGGAGTCGGCCGCCCGCCAGCCGGAACTGATCCCGGTCCTGCAGGTCCGCATGTTCATCACCGCCGGCCTGATCGACGCCGCGTTCATCATCTCGGTCGCCGTTGGCCTGCTGCTGGCCTTCGCCAACCCGCTGTCGGCTGCCTTTGCTGGCGCCGTCACCAAGGCTCTGGCCGGCTGATACAGCGGTTTGAGACGACCGGGTGCTGCTGCACCCGGTTTCGGATGAAGGCCGGATGCGCCGCTACGGCGGCGCGTCCACCCCGAAACCAGCGATCGAGCTAACCATGAATATCAATTTCACCCTTCTTGCGCAGGCGCTGGCCTTCGCTGGTCTGATCTGGATCATCGCGACCAAGATCTGGCCGCCGCTGATGAACGCGATCGAAGAGCGCCAGCAGAAGATTGCTGAAGGCCTCGCTGCTGCCGACCGCAGCCAGAAAGATCTGGCCCAGGCGCAGGAGAAGGTCAACGAAGCGCTGAAGGAAGCCCGCACCAAGGCCAACGAGATCATCGATCAGGCCCACGCGCGTGCCAACCAGATCGTTGATGCTGCCCGTAACGAAGCAATCACCGAAGCCACCCGTCAGAAGGAGCTGGCCCAGGCTGAAATCGACGCCGCCGCCAACCGTGCCCGTGAAGATCTGCGCAAGCAGGTGTCCGCGCTGGCCGTGACCGGTGCCGAAAAGCTGCTCAAGCGCGAAATCGACGCCAACGCCCACAAGGCGCTGCTCGACGAGCTGGCCTCGGAGATCTAAGGATGAGCCAGGCCCTCACGCTTGCCCGCCCGTACGCCCGCGCCGCGTTCGCGACCGCGCGCGACGAAGGCGCGTTCGCGCCGTGGTCGGACGCCCTGGCGTTCTCCGCCCACGTCGCCGCCGACCCGCGCGTGGCGGCCCTGCTCGCCAACCCGGAGCTGGGTCGTGACGACGCCGTCGCCCTGCTGGCGCCGGTGTCCCACGGCGAGACCTACTCGCGCTTCCTGGCCATCCTGGCCGAATCGCATCGTCTGCCGCTGCTGCCGGAAATCTCCGGCATGTTCGACGCCCTGCGCGCCGAAGCCGAGCACGTGGTCAAGGCCACGGTGACCTCGGCGGCCGATCTGTCGGCCGGTGAACTGGACGCGATCAAGGCTGCGCTGCGCAAGCGCTTCAACCGCGAGGTCGAAGTGACCACCGCGGTCGATGCCTCGCTGATCGGCGGCGCCGTGATCGATGCCGGCGACGTGGTCATCGATGGTTCGCTGAAGGGCAAGCTGGCCCGTCTGCAGACCGCGCTCGCTAACTGAATTCATTTAACGTCCGGCCCCGCTGCCGGCACTAGGACTTGACGATGGCAACCACGCTCAACCCCTCCGAAATCAGCGAACTGATCAAGAACCGCATCGAGAAGGTCAAGCTGGCCGCGGAATCGCGCAACGAAGGCACCGTGACCAGCGTGTCCGACGGCATCGTGCGCATCTTCGGTCTGGCCGACGTGATGCAGGGCGAAATGATCGAACTGCCGAACAACACCTTCGCACTGGCCCTGAACCTGGAGCGCGACTCGGTCGGCGCCGTGGTCCTGGGTGACTACGAGCACCTGCGCGAAGGCGACGTCGCCAAGACCACCGGCCGCATCCTGGAAGTGCCGGTCGGTCCGGAACTGCTGGGCCGCGTCGTGAACGCGCTGGGCGAGCCGATCGACGGCAAGGGCCCGCTGGGCACCGACCTGACCGCTCCGGTGGAGCGCGTTGCTCCGGGCGTGATCTGGCGCAAGTCGGTCGACCAGCCGGTGCAGACCGGTTACAAGTCGGTCGACTCGATGATCCCGATCGGCCGTGGCCAGCGCGAGCTGATCATCGGCGACCGCCAGACCGGCAAGACTGCCATGGCGATCGATGCGGTGATCAACCAGAAGGGCACCGGCATCAAGTGCGTGTACGTTGCGATCGGCCAGAAGGCTTCGACCATCGCCAACATCGTGCGCAAGCTGGAAGAGAACGGCGCTCTGGCCCACACCATCGTTGTGGCCGCGACTGCTTCCGAATCGGCTGCCATGCAGTACATCAGCGCCTACTCGGGCTGCACCATGGGTGAGTACTTCATGGACCGCGGCGAAGACGCGCTGATCGTGTACGACGATCTGTCCAAGCAGGCCGTCGCCTACCGCCAGATCTCGCTGCTGCTGAAGCGCCCGCCGGGCCGCGAAGCCTACCCGGGTGACGTGTTCTACCTGCACTCGCGCCTGCTGGAACGCGCTGCGCGCGTGTCCGAGGAATACGTCGAGAAGTTCACCGAAGGCAAGGTCACCGGCAAGACCGGTTCGCTGACCGCGCTGCCGATCATCGAAACCCAGGCTGGCGACGTGTCCGCCTTCGTTCCGACCAACGTGATCTCGATCACCGACGGCCAGATCTTCCTGGAAACCGACCTGTTCAACGCCGGCATCCGCCCGGCCGTGAACGCCGGTATCTCGGTGTCGCGCGTCGGTGGCTCGGCCCAGACCAAGATCATCAAGAAGCTGTCGGGCGGCATCCGCATCTCGCTGGCCCAGTACCGTGAGCTGGCTGCGTTCGCGCAGTTCGCCTCGGATCTGGACGAAGCGACCCGCAAGCAGCTGGAGCGTGGCCAGCGCGTCACCGAGCTGATGAAGCAGAAGCAGTACGCGCCGATGTCGATCGCCAACCAGGCGCTGTCGATCTACGCCGTCAACGAGGGTTACCTCGACGACGTGCCGGTCAACAAGCTGCTGGCGTTCGAGGAGGGCCTGCACGCCCACTTCGCCAACACCCAGGGCGAGCTGGTCAGCAAGGTCAACGCCACCGGCGGTTGGGACAACGACATCGAAGGTGCCTTCAAGAAGGGCATCGCCGAGTTCAAGACCACCGGCAGCTGGTAATCGCGGTCCTGTAGAGCGGAGCGCTGGCTCCGCTGGACCAGATGACAAACGGTTGAACAACGCGGGGCATCTGCCCCGCGCCACGGGAAACAAGAGATGGCAAGCGGACGCGAAATCAAAACCAAGATCAAGAGTGTGCAGAACACCCGCAAGGTGACGCGCGCCCTGGAAATGGTCTCGGCCTCCAAGATCCGCAAGGCGCAGGATCGGATGAAGACCTCGCGTCCGTACGCGCAGGCGATGAAGCAGGTGATTGGGCACCTGGCCCAGGCCAGTACCGATTACCAGCATCCGTTCCTGGTCGAGCGCGAGCAGGTCAAGCGGGTCGGCTTCATCGTGATCTCCTCCGATCGCGGCCTGGCCGGTGGCCTGAACAACAACCTGTTCCGCAAGATGCTGGGCGAAGCCAAGGCATGGCAGGACAAGGGTGCGGAAGTTGACCTGGTGACCATCGGCCAGAAGGCGTCGACCTTCTTCCGCCGCGTGAAGGTCAACATGGTCGGCAGCGTGACCCACATCGGCGACGTGCCGAAGCTGGAGTCGCTGATCGGTGTGATCAAGGTGATGCTCGACGCCTTCACCGAGGGCAAGATCGACCGCGTGTACCTGGTCTACAACCGCTTCGTGAACACCATGGTGCAGAAGGCCAGCTTCGATCAGCTGCTGCCGCTGCCGCCGGCTGAGAAGCAGGTCGCTCACCACGACTGGGACTACCTGTACGAACCCGATGCCGCGACCGTGCTCGAGCACGTGATGACGCGTTACATCGAGTCGCTGGTGTACCAGGCACTGCTGGAAAACGTCGCCTCCGAGCATGCGGCACGCATGGTTGCGATGAAGGCGGCGAGCGACAACGCCAACAAGCTGATCGGCACCCTGCAGCTCGTCTACAACAAGGCGCGCCAGGCAGCGATCACCCAGGAAATCTCCGAAATCGTCGGCGGCGCGGCAGCAGTCTGACCGCGTTCGTTCAAAGCACACATTTAGAGGATGCAGCAATGAGTCAGGGCAAGATCGTTCAGATCATCGGCGCGGTCGTCGACGTCGAATTCCCGCGTGAGTCGGTGCCGAAGGTGTACGACGCACTGAAGGTCGACAACACCGAAATTACCCTTGAAGTCCAGCAGCAGCTGGGCGACGGCGTGGTGCGTACCATCGCCCTCGGTTCCACCGACGGCCTGAAGCGCAACCTGGTTGCCACCAACACCAACCGCGGCATCTCCGTGCCGGTCGGTGCTGGCACCCTGGGCCGCATCATGGACGTGCTGGGCCGCCCGATCGACGAAGCCGGCCCGGTGGCCGCCAGCGACAGCTGGGAAATCCACCGTGCGGCTCCGTCGTACGAAGACCAGTCCCCGGCCACCGAGCTGCTGGAAACCGGCATCAAGGTCATCGACCTGATGTGCCCGTTCGCCAAGGGCGGCAAGGTCGGCCTGTTCGGCGGCGCCGGCGTCGGCAAGACCGTCAACATGATGGAACTGATCAACAACATCGCCAAGGCGCACAGCGGCCTGTCCGTGTTCGCCGGCGTGGGTGAGCGTACCCGTGAGGGCAACGACTTCTACCACGAAATGAAGGACTCCAACGTCCTGGACAAGGTGGCGATGGTGTACGGCCAGATGAACGAGCCGCCGGGCAACCGTCTGCGCGTCGCCCTGACCGGCCTGACCATGGCCGAGTACTTCCGCGACGAGAAGGACGAAAACGGCAAGGGCAAGGACGTCCTGCTGTTCGTCGACAACATCTACCGCTACACCCTGGCCGGTACCGAAGTGTCGGCACTGCTGGGCCGCATGCCGTCCGCCGTGGGTTACCAGCCGACCCTGGCCGAGGAAATGGGCGTCCTGCAGGAACGCATCACCTCGACCAAGAACGGTTCGATCACCTCGATCCAGGCCGTCTACGTTCCCGCGGACGACCTGACTGACCCGTCGCCGGCGACCACCTTCGCCCACCTGGACTCGACCGTGACCCTGTCGCGTTCGATCGCCTCGCTGGGTATCTACCCGGCCGTCGATCCGCTGGACTCCACCAGCCGCCAGATGGACCCGCTGGTCATCGGCCACGAGCACTACGACACCGCCCAGCGCGTCCAGCAGACCCTGCAGAAGTACAAGGAACTGAAGGACATCATCGCGATCCTGGGCATGGACGAGCTGTCCGAAGAGGACAAGCAGGCCGTGTCGCGCGCCCGTAAGATCGAGCGCTTCTTCAGCCAGCCGTTCCACGTGGCCGAAGTGTTCACCGGTTCGCCGGGCAAGTACGTGCCGCTGAAGGACACCATCCGTGGCTTCAAGGCCATCGTCGATGGCGAGTACGACCACCTGCCGGAGCAGGCGTTCTACATGGTCGGCGGCATCGAAGAAGCGGTCGAGAAGGCCAAGAAGATGGCCGAGAAGGCCTGATCCGGGACGGGCGGGAGCGATCCTGCCCGACCTGACGCCGGCGCCGGGCAACCGCCCGCGCCGGTGGACCCCCACGGTGGCATTGCGCCGCCGCGAACAGCGAAGAGATTTGCATGAGCACGATCCGTTGCGACATCGTCAGCGCCGAGCAGGAAATCTTCCGTGGCGAAGCGACCCTGGTCGTGGCCACCGGTGAGCTGGGCGAACTGGGCATCGCGCCCAAGCACGCGCCGCTGATCACCCGCCTGAAGCCGGGCAAGGTGGTGGTGACCACGCCGAACGGCGAGCAGCTGGATTTCGCCATTTCCGGCGGCATCCTGGAAGTGCAGCCGCAGGTGGTGACCGTGCTGGCCGACACCGCGATCCGCGCACAGGACATCGACGAAGCCTCGGTCCGCAAGGCCAAGGAAGAAGCCGAGCGCATCCTGGCCAACCGCGGCGAAGCGATGGAAGTGGCTGAAGCCCAGCAGAAGCTGGCCGAAGCCGTCGTCCAGCTGCAGGCGCTGGAGCGCCTGCGCAAGGCCCTCAAGCACTGAGGTTCGCGCGTCATCAAGCAGAAACGCCGGCTTGCATGCCGGCGTTTTTGTTTGTTCTCCACAGGAGCAGGGAATGCAGCAGTATTCGACAACGATAGAGGGCGGCAGCTGGCAGCGGCAGTGGCGCACACCGGCGGGCGCATTCCTGGTTGCCTGGATGGTCCTGTGCCTACCATGGCTCAGTGGCATCAAGACCATTCCCTTCGACGCCGTGCAGCAGTTCTTCCCGGCTGTCAGCTTCAGTGCCGAGCAGCTGCGTCATCTGCAGGCCCCCTGGTGGAATCCCTATCTCTACGGTGGCTACCCGCAGGTGGCCGACCCGCAGATGATGACGCTGCAGCCGACGATGCTGCTGCCGATGCTGCTGGCACCCAGCTCCCTGCACCTGTTTACGGTGGTGGTGCTGCTGCATGTGCTGGCAGGCGGCCTGGGTGCGCTGCGGCTGGGCCGCCTGCAGGGCATGGCGCCGCCCGCGCAGCTGCTGTTCGCACTCACGTTGATGTTCGGGGGCGTGGCCGCTTCGCGCCTGCAGCACACGCCGATGATCATCAGTTACTGCCTGCTGCCCTGGCTGTGGCTGGGCCTGGAGCAGGTCCGCCGGCGGGGACGGATGCGCGACATTCTGCTGGCCGGTGTGGCCGGCGGCCTGTGTGCGCTGCAACTGACCCAGGTCACCTATTTCATCATCCTCGCGTGCGCGATCTACGCCGTGGGTGCTGTCCTGCTGGCACAGGGGCAGCGCGTGCGCCTGCTGTGGCAGCTGGGCGTGGTGGCCATTCTCGCCGGCGCTGTGAGTGCGCCGCAGTGGCTGTCCACGCTGGCCTGGCTGGACCAGACCAATCGCAATGGCTTGTCGCTGGAAGCCGCGCTGCCCGGTGCCATCCACTGGCAGACACTGGTGACACTGCTGTCGGGCAACGTGTTCTCGCAGGGGCGCGGCGATAGCTGGGCCTTCGGTGACATCAGCGCCGACTACCTCTATCTGGGGGCAGTGCCGCTGGCGCTGTGGCTGCTCTGGGGCGGTGAGGTGCTGCGGCGCAGGCCGGCGGCGGCCCGCATCGCGCTGTGTGCGCTGACGCTGGCGATCCTGGTCGCGGTGGGTGGCGCGACGCCGCTGTTCCCCTGGCTGTTTGGCTGGCTTCCGGGGCTGGACCTGTTCCGGCGCCCATCCGATGCGCTGTTCCTTACCGTGCCCGCGGCGGCGTGGTTGGGTGCCAATGCGCTGCAGGTTGCCCTGCAGCGGCAACCGTTGCGATTGCACTGGGTGTCTGTGTCGGCCGTCGCGATGCTGGCTGCGTGTGCCGCATGGCTGGCGATCGATCATGGCCATCCGCTCGCCTTCGCCTGGCTTGCCGTCAGCGCCGCGCTGGGCGTGGCCGCAGTGCAGGTGCTGCGCCGCCACCCGGCGCCTGCGCGCTGGGTGCTGGCACTGGTGCTGCTGGACCTGCTGTTGTTCAACGTCGGCACCAGCTTCAACGCGGGCAGCGGCACCAAATCGGTGCTCACCGCCGATCGTGCGGGTCCTGCGCAGCGCGCCTATGCGTTGCTGGCGGCAGAGCGGCATATCGGCATACCCGAGCGCGCGGTGGTCTTCGGCATCGGTGGACTCACCAACGGTGCGGCGGTGCATGCCATTGCGCTGGCAAATGGCTACAACCCCCTGCTGGCAAGCGACTATCTGCAGATGACCGGGATGCCGGGCGAACCGGTCGATACCTTCCAGCAGAAAGCTCCCACTGCCTGGATGCCAGACACCGCTGCTCCCCTGTACGACCTGCTGGGCGTGCGTTGGCTGCTGGCCCAGGAGCCATTCCCGGGCTCCAGTGCGCAGGGCAACCAGGTGGAACTTGCGCGGCGCGGCAGCGTGCTGCCACGCGTACTGAATCCGCGGCAGGTGCGCCGCCATGACGAGCGTCTACCGCCTGCACCGCTGTTCAACCAGACCGATTTCAAACGGCAGCTGTGGCTGCCCGCCGCCGCCAGCAGCCTCTGCGCCGAACAGGATGCTGGTGAGGCCACGGTGCAGGTGCTGCAGTACCTGCCCGGACGCATCGAGCTGACGGTGGTGGCCGACCGTGCGGCGTGGGTGGTGATCAACGAAACCACCGGCCGTGGCTGGCAGGCGCAGCTCGAGGATGGCCAGGTGCTGCCGCTGCTGCGCGGTAATGGCCTCTTCCATGCGTTGTGCGTGCCGGCCGGGCAGCATCAGGTGCGGTTGCGCTACAGCGCGCTGCAGCTGTGGCGTGAGGGAGTGAGCGCGCGCCTGCACGGCGCCGGTGATCGCTGACCCCGATCAGCGGTACACAAGGTAGCGCATCAACAGGAACGACACGCACGCCAGCCCGCCTTCCACCAGCGGCTTGGCCAACCAGGCGTACTGCAGGCCAAGCGCGTGGTCGACCACGCTCACCAGCAACGTGCTTGCCGCGGTCAGCAGCAGCCACAGCGCGAAAAAGCGTGCGAAACGCCTCCAGCCCAGCTTGTGGGCGCCGGCCTCGGCAAAGGTGTAGCGGCCATTGAGCCAGAAGCCCAGCAGCATGCCCGCCAGGCGTCCGGCGACGTTGGCCGGTGCCACCGCCATGCCCAGCGCGGTGGCGACCACGAACACCAGCCAATCGACGAGCAGCTGCACGAGCCCGATGAGGAGGTAGGCGCTTCCCTGGCGGACAAGGCTCATCGGCATGGTGAAGGAGGAGGGATGCCCATGTTAACGGCCCACGCTCTAGAATCACCGGCAACGAACCACGGACCGCCGCTCCTATGACCCAAGCCCTGCACGTCATCATCCTCGCCGCCGGCGCCGGCAAGCGCATGAAGTCGGCGCTGCCGAAGGTGCTGCAGCCGATCGCCGGCCAGCCGATGCTGGCGCACGTGATCGATGCAGCCCGCGAGCTGCAGTCGGCTGCCATCCACGTGGTCTATGGCCATGGCGGTGAGGCAGTGCGGCAGCAGTTCGCCGACCAGCCCGACCTGCAGTGGGCTGAACAGGCGCAGCAGCTGGGTACGGGCCACGCGGTGGCGCAGGCAATGCCGCAGGTGCCGGATGCCGTACAGGTGCTGGTGCTGTACGGCGATGTACCGCTGATCCGCGCGCAGACCCTGCGCGACCTGCTGGCGCAGCCGGGGCGGTTGGCGGTGCTGGTCGCCGAGGTTGATGACCCGACCGGTTACGGCCGCGTGCTGCGCGATGCCGAAGGCAAGGTGGGTGCGATCGTGGAGCAGAAGGACGCCACCGACGACCAGCTGCGCGTGCGTACGATCAACACCGGCATCATCGCTGCGGAGTCGACCGCGCTGCGCCGCTGGCTGTCGCAGCTCTCCAACCGCAATGCACAGGGCGAGTACTACCTGACCGACGTGTTCGCGTTTGCCGCGCATGAGTACACCCCGGCCGAAATGGCGCTGGTGGCCGACGCGCAGGAAGCCGAGGGGGCGAACGATCCCTGGCAGCTGTCGCAGCTGGAACGCGCCTGGCAGCGCCGCGCGGTGCGGGCGCTGTGCGCACAGGGCGCACGCGTGCGCGACCCGGCACGACTCGACATCCGTGGCACCGTCACCGTGGGCAGTGACGTGCTGATCGATGTCGATGTCGTTCTTGAAGGCAATATCGTGCTCGGCGACGGCGTCACCGTTGGCCCGTTCAATCGCCTGAAGGACGTCACTCTCGGTCCGGGTACCGAAGTGCGCGCGCATTGTGACCTGGAAGGCGTGGTCACCGAAGGCGCGGCACTGGTCGGTCCGTTCGCGCGCCTGCGCCCAGGCACTGTGCTGGCCGATGGCGTGCACGTCGGCAACTTCGTTGAAACCAAGAAGGTCACCCTCGGCGTCGGCAGCAAGGCCAATCACCTCACCTATCTGGGCGATGCGGTGATCGGCAGCAAGGTGAACATCGGTGCCGGCACCATCACCTGCAACTACGACGGCGTGAACAAGTCGACCACCACCATCGGCGACAACGCGTTCATCGGCTCCAACAGCTCACTGGTGGCGCCGCTGACGATCGGCGAGGGCGCGACCATCGCCGCAGGCTCGGTCATCACCCGCACCGCCCCGGACGGCAAGCTGACACTGGCACGTGCACGACAGGAAACCATCGATGGCTGGAAGCGCCCGGTCAAGAAATCCTGAGCCACGCCTTCCGCACGCCGACGAGCTCGGCGTGCTGCCGGCGATCGAACAACGCGCCGGTGAACTGCTGAAGGGTCACCAGGCCTACCCGGTGTTTGCCGGGCACGGCCTGGACCTGCAGACGCTGCAGGACGGCCTTCGGCGTGGCCAGTTGTGGGTGGTCGATGCCGCCGAAGGCGGTATTGCGGGCTACCTGCTGGCTGGCGAGTTGTGCGGCGAGTTCCATGTCCTGCAGATGGATGTGGACCCGGCGCGTGCGCGTCGCGGCCATGGCCGTGCATTGCTGCGCCATGCCTTGGCACAGGCCAGGGCCGCCGGCTTCGCTGCAGCGGTGCTGACCACGTTGAGCGATGTGCCGTGGAATGCGGCCTTCTATGCCAGCGAGGGCTTCGTTGAAGTGCCGGAGGCAGAGTGGGGCGACGGCCTGCGCGCAGTCATGGCCGAAGAGGCTGCGCTTGGGTTTCCGATGCACCTGCGGGTCGCGATGCGGCGATCCATCTCTTCGCTGGGTGGCTGAAGGTCGGCCACCGGTCATGGGCGTTACTTTTCTTTGTGCGCAAAGAAAAGTAACCAAAAGAAACGCTCCGCCGGTCGCGAGCCGATGCTGCGCATCGGTGCCCTGCGCTTCTCGGTGAATCAGGGGACGGCGCCGAACTCGCTGCGCTCAAACATCGGCGCCTCTGCGCCCCGGATTCCCCTGCGATGCTCGGCTCGCTCAAGGCGGAACCAACATCCAGAGCCACAGCTGCACCCAGTCGATTCAAACTACGCGTGGATCTCGTTGCATTTGCTCTTGATGCTCCCGTTCCCCTGGAGCGCAGGATGCCGATGCCGCAGCTTTGGCAGGTGCCAACCTTGATCGGCACATCCACGCATGGCGTGGATCTACCTGATCGACCTACTCAACCCACCGGCAACAGGATCGACACGCACAACCCGCCATCACCGCGGTTCTGCAGCGACACGCGCCCGCCATGTGCCTCCACGATCTCGCGGGTCAGCGCCAGCCCCAGCCCGGTGCCGTTGCGCTTGGTCGAATAGAACGGCATCAGCGCGTTCTGCAGCACCTGTTCGTTCATGCCCTTGCCGCGGTCCAGCACATCCAGGCGCAGCCACTGCGGCAACCGCGTCAGCTGTACCTGCACGTCATCGTTGGGTGGATCGGCTTCGGCGCAGGCTTCATGGGCGTTCTTCAACAGGTTCAACAGTGCCTGCCCGAACTGCGCGATGTCGATGCGGCTGCTCAGTTCCTCGTCCGGCTCGCGCTCCATGGTGAACGGGATCTGCTGGCGGAGGCTGGACAGGAACGGCGCCCAGTGCACGGTCTGCAGTTGCGGCTGCGGCAGCTTGGCGAAGCGTGCATAGCCACGGATGAAGCCTTCCAGGTGGCGTGCGCGATCCTCGATGGTGGTGAAGATCTCCGGCAGCCGGTCAAAGCGTTCACGCTGCACCAGTACACCGCCGGAGTGGGCCAGCGAGGCAATCGGCGCCAGCGAATTGTTCAGTTCGTGGCTGATCACCCGGATCACCTTCTTCCAGGTCTGTACTTCCTGGCGGCGCAGCTCGGCGGTCAGCAGGCGCACCAGCAGCAGATCGTGCGGACGACCATTGAGCTGGAAGGCGCGGCGCGAGAGGTGGTAGACCTGTTCGTCATCCTCATCGCCGTCTTCGCCTTCGGCATGCACCGCGAACAGGCTGTCACCGCCGCGGGCGATCGCGTCGCGCAGCTCCACCGGCACCTGTTCGAGGACATCCTCCAAGCGCTGGCCCTCCAGCTTCCAGCCCCCGTGCAGCAGCTTGCGCGCAGCCAGATTGGAGAACACTACGCGGGCGATGCCATCACCACCCGAGGCGATCAGCAGCATCGCCACCGGCGTGTTCTGCACCATCGTGTCCAGAAGCAGTTCGCGTTGCACCAGGCCCTGCCGCTGTGCACGCAGCACATCGCCCAGTTCGCGGTGTGCCTGCACCAGGTCGCCGAGCTCGTCATTGCCGGGCCAGTGCACGCCGAAGTTGTATTCGCCGTCGCGATAGCTGCTGGTGGTGCCCGCCAGGGCCCGCATCAGTGACCGCACCGGGGCGGTAGCCCGACGCAGGGTCCACCACATCAGCGATAGCAGGATCAACGCCGACACCGTGGTCACCACCCAGCCATGGTTCATCCAGTACGCCAGCAACCACGGCAACGCGGCGGCCAGCGCCAGCACCGGCAGCAGGCGCAGGAACAGGCGGAAAGTGAACGAGCGCCGTTTCATTCGCGCGGAATGCCGTGGCGGTCCATGCGCCGGTACAGGGCCTGGCGGCTCAGGCCCAGTTCGGCGGCCGCCTGGGCGATGACGCCGTGATTGCGTGCCAGCACATCCTCGATGCGCTCGCGGTCGGGATCGTTGCCAGCACTCGGTGCCGGTCGCGGCGTCGGTGCAGCCCGCGGCAGGTTCAGGTCGGCCACCTCGATGCGATTGCCGGCCGCCAGCAGTTCTGCACGCTGGATCACGTTGCGCAGTTCGCGCACGTTGCCCGGCCACGGGTGCCGTTGCAGGGCCGCGCTGGCAGCGCTGGACAATGGCTTGCCGGCCGTCAGGAAGCGCTCGGCCAAGGGCAGGATGTCGCCCGCGCGCTCGGCCAATGGTGGCAGCACCAGTTCCACCGTATTGAGGCGGTAATAGAGATCTTCGCGGAACGTGCCGTCGCGGATCATCGCCGGCAGGTCGGCATTGGTCGCGCTGACCACGCGGACCTTGACCTGGCGTTCGCGATTGGAGCCCAGGCGCTCGAAGCGGCCGGTTTCCAGCACGCGCAGCAGCTTCATCTGCCCGCCGAGTGACAGGTTGCCGATCTCATCCAGGAACAGCGTGCCTCCGTCGGCAGCTTCGAACTTGCCCTCGCGCGCCTTGTTGGCGCCGGTGTAGGCGCCGGCATCGGCACCGAACAATTCGGCCTCGATCAGTTCCGACGGCAGCGCGCCACAGTTGACCGTGACGAATGGGCCCTTGGCCACCAGCGAGTTGGCCTGGATGATCTGCGCGATCTTTTCCTTGCCGGCGCCATTGGGGCCGGTGATCAGCACCGGCAGCTCGGAGCGCGCGACCTGGCAGGCCAGGGCGATGACGCGCTCGCTGGCCGGATCGGCGAACACCGCACCGCACAGGTCGTACTTTTCTTCCAGCGCATTGCGCTGGCGCAGCTCACGGCTGCGGCGGCGGTCCAGTTCGCGCCGCGCCTCGGACAACTCCAGCAGGTTGTTGACCGTGGTCAGCAGCTTGCGGTCGTCCCACGGCTTGGCCAGGTAGTCGGCGGCGCCGGCCTTGACCAGGTCCACCGCGCTGCTCAGGTGGGTCCAGGCGGTCAGCAGGATCACCGGCAGGTCCGGGTGGCGCGCGCGGATCTGCGCGAACAGGTCTTCGCCTTCCTCGCCGGAGGTGGTGTCCTCGCTGAAGTTCATGTCCTGGATCACCAGGTCGACCGGCTGCGACTCGAGCAACGCCAGCCCCTCGGCCGGGCTCTGCGCCTGCAGGGTGTCGATGTCGTGCAGGGAGAACAGCACATCCAGCGCGGTGCCCACGCTGGCGTTGTCGTCGATGATCAGGATCGAAGGCATCAAGCGGTTCTGCAGAAAGGGATGGGCGGCGCCGATGGAGCCGTGTTCGTGTCCATACGCCGGGAGAGCCCGGCGCCACCCATCAAGCATAGCCAAACCCGTAGCCGTAGGGGCAGCGGGCTCAGCTTCGGGGCGGAGGCGGTGGTGCCGGAGGCGGCGGGGTGACCAGGGCCAGGCGCCAGGCAGCCGCATTCACCGGAACAGTCAATTCACGTCTGTCGCGGCGCAGCAACAGATAGACGGTTCGGCCCGTGGAGTGGCGAAGGGCATCGACAAGATGCTCGACCCGGCGCACGGCGGTGTCGTCCATGCGCAGGATGCGATCGCCGCTGCGCACGCCGAAGCGGGCTTCGGGACTGGCAGCCTCCACATGCACCTGTCCCTCGGTCGAGCGCAACGCCAGTCGCGCATCATCCTGGCGCCATTCCAGTGCCTGCGAGCTGCCACCGCCGGCCTGTGCCGGCAGTGGCAGGAGCACCATCATCAGCAGCATCCAGCGGATGCGCATCTCACGCGCCCCGCGTGGCAACCGCAGGCGGTACCGCTGCTGCACGCCGGGCCGGTCCGAACACCGCGATCTGGCCGAGCACCCACAGCAGCAGCGCGCCCAGCGGCAGGTAGTGCAGCGGCATGCGCGGCAGCTCGTACATGTTCATCAGTGCCAGGTTGATCGCGTAGGCGGCCAGCATGCCCAGCACGATGCCCAGCGTGGCCAGCAGGAAGTTCTCGGTCTGGAAGTAGCGCAGGATCTGCCCACGCGTGGCACCCAGCGCACGGCGGATGCCGATCTGCTTGCTGCGCTGCTGCACCCAGAAGCTGGCCAGGCCGATGATGCCCAGTGCGGTAACCACCAGCAACGAGATGCTGACCGTGATCAGCAGGCCGACCATTGCGCGGTCGTTCTTGAAGAAGTCCTTGCGCTGGTCTTCATAGGTCAGCTTGTCGCGCATCAGACGGTTTGGATCATTGCGCTCCAGTGCGGCGGCGGCGGCATCGAGCACTTCCTTGCGGCGCGCCGGGTCGGTGCGCAGCACATAGGTGCCACCTTTATCGAACGTGCTCCGGGTGGGCAGCAGCATCGAGTTGGTCCAGTTGTCGTTCCAGCCATTGGGCGTGCTGAGCGTGTCGACGATGCCGACTACGTGCAGCGACTGCTTGCCCATGTAGTAGGACTTGCCCAGTGCGCTGCCATCGGGTTCCATCTTGGCGGCGGTGGCCTGGGTGAGGAGAATCGGGATGGCCTTTTCCTTGCCGCCGCCCGTGCTGACGTCCTCGAAGTTCTGGTACTCGTCGGGCAGGAAATCGCGGCCTGCAATCAGGTTGATGCCCATCGTGGCCAGCCCGTTCTCGGACAGGTTGTACATCGAGGCGTTGGTGGTCGGCCGTTCCTGGTCGATCACGCGCGAGATGCTGCTGCTGGAGGAGCCGTTGCGGAAGGGGACCTGGTTGATGATGGTGACGTTGCTGACGCCGGGGATGGCGCGCAGCGATGCCAGGTCCTCGCGGGTGCGGGCCAGGGCGTCGGTCTGCTTGCCGATGCCACTGACGCGCAGCATCACCAGTTCGTTCTCGGCGATGCCACTGGGCATGCTGATCTTCTCCACGCGCTGGCTGACCAGGAACAGCGCGTTGCAGACGATGGCGCAGGTCAGTGCGACTTCCAGCACGATCAGGGCAGCGGCGGTCTTGTGCCGGCGCAGCGTGCTGAGGATGGGGCGGATGTCCATGGGAGTCCTCGTTCGGATGCTTACTGCGACTTGAGCTGGATGGCCGGTGTGACCTGCATCGCGCGCCAGGCGGGCAGGAAACCGGCGGCGAGGCTGGCGAACAGGGTCAGGCCCAATGCGAGCAGCAGCATGCTGCCGTCCAGGTGGGCGAGCTTGGCGTACTCCACCGGCTGCTGGCGCACCGCGAACAGGCCGAGCAGGGCCAGGCCGATGCCCAGCACGCCACCGACCACGCCGACCGCGCCGGCTTCGACCAGGCACTGCAGGAAGATCTGCCCGCGGCTGGCACCCAGTGCACGGCGCACACCGATTTCACCACTGCGACGCAGGAACTTGGCCAGCAGCAGGCCCACCGTATTGACCAGGCAGACGCCGAGAAAGCCCAGCGCCAGCCACAGCTGCAGGCGGACATCGCTGGGTACTGCGCCGTTGAAGTCCAGCCATTCCATCACGGTGCGCAGGCGAACGTTCGGCGGGTGCTTGAAGCGGCCGGCTTCACGTTGCTGCGTCGAATAGTTCTCCAGGTAGCGGCGATAGTCGGCGGCCTTGGCCGGGTCCAGTTCCACCCAGTACTGCAGCCACGCGCACGGTGCATTGAGCGAGTAGCTGTTGCCGTCGGGGTTCTCGCCGAAGCAGTTCATGTTGCCGTTATTGCCAAGCTTGAGATCGAAGGAGGTCGAGATCGGCAGCAGCAGGTCTTCGTCCTTGCCGTAGCTGCCTGTGGTCAGGTCGTAGAAGTGCGGCTCTGGGCTCCACTCCTTCATCACACCGACGATGCGGAAGCTCTGGCCTTCCATGCGCAGGTCGCGGCCCACGCTGTTGGCGCCCTGGAACAGCTTGTCGTTGAGTGCCTTGGAGATGACCACCACGCGGGCACGGGCTTCGTCATCCTCGTGGCTCCACGGGCGGCCGTACTGCATGGGCACCTCGAACATGGGGAAGAAGTCGGCCGACGTCCAGCGGGTATCAATGCTGAAGGGCTTGAGGGTGCTGCTGGCGGGCTCAATGGTCCCACCGCCACCGCTCATCAGCGCCTGGCGCTCACCCTTGGCTTCGCGCAGCAGTGCTTCACCATCGAAGCGGGTCAACTGGGTTTCCGGCTCTTCGCCGGCGACGTAGGCACCGGTCGCGGCGTCGAGCTGCACGTAGAACAGGCGGCCGCTCTTGCTGGGAATCGGGTCGCCGGACAGCACATGGAACACGGTCAACGTGGTCATCGATGCGCCGATGCCCAGCGCGATGGCGATCACCATCAGCGCGGTCAGTACCTTGTTGCGGCGGAAGCTGCGCACCGCCAATCGGGCGTAGTAGGCGAACATGGTCGGGCCCTCACTCGTTGACGGCGACGATGTGGCGCGGCGGGGTGGCCAGCACCGGCTCGCGCACCAGGTCGGTCACCTGGCCGTCGACGATGTGCACGTTGCGCTGCGCGCGCGCGGCCAGTTCCGGGTCATGGGTGACCATCACGATGGTGGTGCCGGCGGCATTGATCTCCTCCAGCAGTTCCATCACGCCGCGGGCCATCTGCGTATCCAGGTTGCCGGTCGGTTCGTCGGCCAGCAGCAGGCGCGGGCTGCCGGCCAGGGCACGCGCGATCGCGGCGCGCTGCTGCTGGCCACCGGACAGCTCATTCGGGTAGTGCTTCATGCGCGAGCCCAGGCCGACCTGGGTCAGCGCCTTCTCGATGCGCTCGCGGCGCTCGTTGGCGCTCATCTTGCGGTAGCGCAGCGGCACGTCGACGTTGTCGAACAGGTTCAGGTCGGGGATCAGGTTGAAGCCCTGGAAGATGAAGCCGATCTTCTGGTTGCGCAGTCGGCTGCGGGCATCGTCGCCCAGCGTGCTCACGTCCTGGCCGTCGAGCATGTAGGTGCCGCTGGTGAAGGTTTCCAGCAGGCCGGCGATGTTGAGGAAGGTGGTCTTGCCGGAGCCGGACGGACCGGTGACGGCGACGAACTCGCCTTCCTTGACCTGCAGTTCCAGCGAGCGCAGTGCGTGGGTTTCCACCTGTTCGGTGCGGAAGACCTTGGCGACCGAGCGCATTTCGAGCATGTACATGGGGTGTCCTCTCTCCAGGATTCAGGTATCAGGTATCAGTTGACGGAGACGCGTTCGGCGTCCTTGAACAGGTCGCTGCCGGAGACCACGATGCGGTCGCCCGGCTGCACGCCCGACTTGATTTCCACTTCGCCCAGGCTGCTGACGCCCAGTTCCACCGGACGCCGTACCGCAGTGCGGCCATCCATTACGTAGGCGATGCCGTTGCCCTGTTCGACGAACGGGCCGCGCTCGACCTTCAGCACGTCCTTACGGGTATCGAGCAGCACGCGCACCGACATCCGCTGGCTCTGGCGCAGGCCTTCCGGCTGCGCGCTGGCGAAGCGCACGCGGGCGTTGACCTCGCCGTTGACCACTTCCGGCGACACCGCACTGATCTCGCCCGGGAACGGCTTGCCGTTGCCGCCGGTCAGCTGCGCCGGCATGCCGATCGCCAGGTCACGGGCGAAGCTCTCCGGTACCTTGATCTCGACCTCGAACTTGGACAGGTCGACCACGCCCAGCACTGGCGCATTGGCGGCCAGGTTGGTGGACTGGACGGCCTGCACCTGGCCGACCTGGCCGTCGAACGGCGCGCGCAGGGTCAGCGCGTCCACCTGGCGCTGCACCTCGGCCACCACCGCCTTCTGGCGGTCGGCCAGCAGGCGCTTGTTGCGGGCGTCCAGGTCAGCGCCCTGGCTCTGCAGGCGTGCATCGGTGGTGGCGTTGGCCAGGGTGATGTCGGCCTTCTTCAGCGAGTCCTTGGCCTTGGCCAGATCGATCTGCGGCACCGCGCCGCCGTCGTAGCCACGCTGGTAACGCTGCAGGTCGCGGTCGGCGGCCTGGCGCTCGATGGTGGCTTGGTCGGTTTCCTTGCGCGACTTGGCGCGGGCCAGGGTGGCGTCCAGCGCGGCGCGGCTGGCCTCGGCTTCCAGGCCGGCCAGGGTGGCCTGTTCCTGGGCCAGCTTGCTGCGCAGTTCCGGGCTGTCGATGACCGCCAGTTCCTGGCCCTTCTTGACCACGTCGCCGGCGACCACCTTCAGGTCCACGGTGCCGGCCGAGATGGCGTACAGGATCGGGCTGTTGGCGGCGATCACGCGGCCGTCGGCGGCGATGTCGCGGACCAGGTCCCCGCGCTTCACTTCGGCGATGCGCACGCGGCTGCTGTCGTAGGAGCGGCTGGCGTTGGACCAGGCGTACACGGCCCAGCCGATGCCGGCCAGCAGCGCGATGGCGCCCAGTGCCGGCCAGCGGTAACGCTGCCAGTTGGCGCGGGTGGTGCCGGACGGGGCGGAGGAAACGATCTGGTCCTGTGCGGAGGTGTCGCGGATCATCGGGTGCGTGCCTGACGGTGGTAGTGGGTACCAAGCACGTAGCGTGCCAACTTTATTTCCTTGTGGGTCAATGGGTTGGGAAGCACCCTGGAGTGTCCGGGTGTCCGCGGACACCTTTCCGGACACTTTCATTAAGCGGACAGGAGGGGGAAGCGGGGCACGCAGGCTAGAATGCGCCGATCGTCTTCAAGGAATCGCGTGACATGTGTGGAATCGTGGGTGCAATCGCCGATCGCGACGTAGTGCCGGTGCTGATCGAGGGTCTGAAGCGCCTTGAGTACCGCGGTTACGATTCCTCCGGCATCGCGGTGATCGACCACGCCGAGCGCCCTGAGGTACGCCGGGTGCGTCGCACGGGTCGCGTGTCGGAAATGGCCACGGCGGCCGAGGCCGAAGGCTTCAATGCGGTGCTGGGCATCGGCCACACCCGCTGGGCCACCCACGGGGGCGTCACCGAGGCCAACGCGCATCCGCACATCAGCCACGGCGTGGCGCTGGTGCACAACGGCATCATCGAGAACCACGAAGCGCAGCGCGAGAGGCTGCGCGCGATGGGCTACACCTTCGAATCGCAGACCGATACCGAAGTGATCGCGCACCTCATCCATCACCACCTGAAGGACGGCGACGACCTGCTGGTGGCGCTGCAGCACACGGTGAAGGAGCTGACCGGCGCCTACGCGCTGGCCGTGGTCAGCCGCGCCGAGCCGGAGCGCTTCGTCTGCGCGCGCATGGGCTGCCCGTTGCTGGTGGGCCTGGGCGAGGGCGAGAACTTCGTCGCCTCCGACGTTTCGGCGGTGATTTCGGCCACCCGCAAGGTGATCTTCCTGGAAGAGGGCGACACCGCCGAGATCCGCCGCGAGGGCGTGCGCATCTTCGACGAGCATGACCAGCCGATCGAGCGCGAGGTGCACCTGTCCGACGTATCGCTGGCATCGCTGGAGCTGGGCCCGTACCGCCACTTCATGCAGAAGGAAATCCACGAGCAGCCGCGCGCGCTGGGCGACA
The DNA here is from genome assembly GCF_002799155.1 of Stenotrophomonas maltophilia. Taxonomy (GTDB): domain Bacteria; phylum Pseudomonadota; class Gammaproteobacteria; order Xanthomonadales; family Xanthomonadaceae; genus Stenotrophomonas; species Stenotrophomonas maltophilia_R. Next base: position 3,319,311 of record NZ_NERD01000002.1, on the reverse strand, counting down.
CCATCGAGGCGGCGATCGACGCCGGTGGTTTCCCGGCCGAGCTGTTCGGCAAGAATGCCGAGGCCGTGCTGTCAGGCATCGAAGGCGTGCAGATCATCGCTTGCGGCACCAGCTATTACGCCGGCCTGACCGCGCGTTACTGGATCGAAGCCATCGCCGGCCTGCCGTGCAGCGTGGAGATCGCCAGCGAGTACCGCTACCGCGCCGCCTATGCGAACCCGAAGCACCTGATCGTCACCATCTCCCAGTCCGGCGAAACGCTGGATACGATGGAAGCGCTGAAGTACGCCAAGTCGCTGGGCCACACGCACACGCTGTCGATCTGCAACGTGCCGGAGAGCGCGATTCCGCGCGCCAGTGAGCTGGTCTGCTACACCCGTGCCGGTGCCGAGATCGGCGTGGCGTCGACCAAGGCCTTCACCACCCAGCTGGCCGCACTGTTCCAGCTGACCGTGGTGCTGGGCAAGCTGCATGGACGTATCGACGCGGCGCAGGAAGCGGACTACCTGGAGCAGCTGCGCTTCCTGCCGGGCAGCGTGCAGCACGCGCTGAACATGGAGCCGCAGATCGCCGCCTGGGCCGAGCGTTTCGCGCGCAAGAGCAGCGCGCTGTTCCTGGGGCGTGGCCTGCATTACCCGATCGCGCTGGAAGGCGCGCTCAAGCTCAAGGAAATCTCCTACATCCACGCCGAGGCCTACCCGGCGGGCGAGCTGAAGCACGGCCCGCTGGCGCTGGTGGACGAGGACATGCCGGTGGTGGTGATCGCGCCCAACGACAGCCTGCTGGAGAAGGTGAAGTCGAACATGCAGGAAGTGCGTGCGCGCGGAGGCGAGCTGTTCGTGTTCGCCGACCAGGACAGCAACTTCAACGAGTCCGAAGGCGTGCATGTGATCCGTACGCCGCGCCATGCCGGCGTGCTCAGCCCCATCGTGCACACCATCCCGGTGCAGTTGCTGGCTTACCACACCGCGCTGGCGCGCGGCACTGACGTGGACAAGCCGCGTAACCTGGCCAAGAGCGTGACGGTGGAGTAAGCCCGTCGGATCCATTGGATGCTGCATGCGAAAGGGGCCCACGTGGCCCCTTTCGTTTGTGCCGACGGGAGTGCGAAGTGGGACAGCCGCCAGGTGTTCTGTCCGCCATCGGCAGCAGGCAATCAATCTTTAATGCATGGCATCGGCTGTATTCAGCGGCGGTTTCAGCCGCGGTGCCATTCTCTGGATCGTCAGTTGGTTCCCACGACGAACTGTCCTATCGATGCCGGTAGTGACCGATGGTCGCAGTCGTAGAATCGATTTGTCCGAGGTCCGGGTTGAGCGGTTGAGCCCACCTCGTTCGCGTTGCAGCACATCGTCTGCCGATCCGTTCCAAGCGGCAGCCGGGTGCGCCAGACGTGCGCTGAAAGGTCTGTTCCCGGGGAGGGGGCGTATCGGAAGAGCACACTTTTTGACTTCAGTGACCTGCACCAGGAAACAAGAATGAACGTCCGCGAACTCCTGCAATCCAAGAAAGAAGCTGTCATCACCATCGACGCCGAAGACACCATCGGTGCCGCCGCCCACAAGATGAGCGCGAACAAGATCGCTGCGCTGGTGGTGATGAAGGACGATGCCCCGGTCGGCATCATTTCCGAAAAGGACATCGTGCGCACCCTGGCCGACGACGGCCCGCAGGCCGGCCGCCGGGTGATCTCCAGCCTGCCGTCCACCGGCCTGGAAGGCATTGCGCCGGACGCCACGCTGAAGCAGGCCATGTCGCTGATGACATACTCGCGGCGCCGTCATCTGATGGTTACCGAAGGCACCCGACTGGTTGGCATCCTCAGCCTGGGTGACATCGTGAAGAACCTGCTGGGCGAGCTGGAACTGGAAAAGGCCGTGCTGCAGGACATCTACATGGCCGCCCACTGAGGGCTTGACCCTTGGATGCAGAGAAGCCGGGCATTGCCCGGCTTCTTCGTTCACGGTTTCGGTGATATCAGAAAGTGACCTTCACCGAGTCGGCGCTGTAGTTCGCTGGGCCGTGGTAGACCACTTCGATGTTGTTGCCATCCGGATCAATCACGAACGCGCCGTAGTAGCCCGGATGGTAAGGGCGTTCGCCCGGCGCGCCGTTGTCGGTGCCGCCGGCGGCGATCGCGGCGGTATGGAAGGCGTCGACGGTGGCGCGGTCGCGCGCCTGGAAGGCCAGATGGTGGCGGCCGGTCAACTGGCCGGCGGCGGCCTCGCTGCTGGCGTTGGAAATGAACAGCTCGTCGGCCCAGAAGTAATCATCACCTTCGCCGGCGATCGGGATGCCGATCGTCTCGAACACCGCCTGGTAGAAGCGGCGGCTGGCGGCCAGGTCGCGTACGACCAGCTGGATGTGGTCGATCAGTCGTCCGCGGTGCAGTTCCATCGTTTCCATACCAACCTCGCAAAAAAAGGGGACGGAGGGGATTAAGTCGCTTGCGGCCTAATAGTGCCAGAAACGGCTTAATCCCCTCCGTCCCCTTTTTGTCAGTTGGCGATGATCTCGACCCAGTAGCCGTCCGGGTCCTTGATGAAGGCCAGGTTCTTCATGCGGCCGTCGGTCAGGCGCTTCTGGAAGGCCACGCCGAGGTCTTCGAAGCGCTGGCAGGCGGCCTCGATGTCCGGCACCGACACGCAGATGTGGCCGAAGCCGCGCGGATCGCTGTTGCCGTCGTGGTAGACCGCGCCGTCCTGGCTCTCGGTACCGTGGTTGTGGGTCAGTTCCAGGACGCCCGGCAGGCCGGCCATCCACACGCGGCGCTGGTTGTCGTCTTCCGGTACGACCGCACCGGCCGGCATGTAGGCCAGGAAGTACAGGCTGAACCGGGCGTCCGGGAAGTCGCGCTTGTCGATCAGCTGGTAGCCGAGCACGCGGGTGTAGAAGTCCAGCGAGGCGGTGATGTCCTTCACCCGCAGCATGGTGTGGTTGAACACGAAGCCAGTGGTTTCGGCCGGGGCTTGGGCGGCGACGCCAGGGACATCGCGCAGGGCGGGAATGGTCATGGGGGAGGTCCTTCAGACGGGGCCGTTGCCGGCCGGATGGGGCTATTCTACCGGCCGTCAGCTGACGGCACCGCGACGTACAATGGGCGGATCGCACCGTTCCGTTCTGAGCATTGCCCGCCATGTCGCAGCGTGAATGGGTGGCCGCCGCCATCCGCAAGATCGAAGCCGATTTCAACCGTTCCGCCGATACCCACCTGATCCCGCTGGCGCTGCCCGGGTTCGAGGGCATCGATCTGTACCTCAAGGACGAATCGAGCCATCCCACCGGCAGCCTCAAGCACCGGTTGGCACGCTCGCTGTTCCTGTATGCGTTGACCAACGGCTGGTTGCGCGAGGGCCGGCCAGTGATCGAGGCTTCCAGCGGCTCGACCGCGGTGTCCGAAGCCTATTTCGCGCGCCTGCTCGGCCTGCCATTCATTGCCGTGATCCCGGCGACCACCTCGCCGGAAAAGATCGCCGCGATTGAGTTCCACGGGGGACGCTGCCACCTGGTCGAGCGTGCCTGCGAACTCAACTGTGAATCGGAGAAGCTGGCCCGCGAAACCGGTGGCCACTTCATGGACCAGTTCACCTATGCCGAGCGCGCTACCGACTGGCGTGCCAACAACAACATCGCTGAATCCATCTTCAAGCAGATGGCCGAAGAACCCAGCCCGGTTCCCGAATGGATCGTGTGCAGCCCCGGTACCGGCGGTACCGCAGCCACGCTGGGCCGTTATGTCAGCTACCGCCGGCATGACACCCGCATCCTGTGCGCGGACCCGGAAGTGTCGGTGTTCTTCGACGGCTACAAGGCGGCCGTGGCCGGTGAACTGGACTGGCGTGGACTGACCTGCAGCGGCGGTTCGCGCGTGGAAGGCATCGGACGGCCACGGGTGGAGCCGAGTTTCATCCCGACCAGTGTCGATGCGATGGTGAAGGTGCCTGACGCGCTGAGCCTGGCCGCGATGCGTCATGTCAGCCGCCAGCTCGGCCGCCGTGTCGGCGGCTCTACCGGCACCAACTTCATCGGCGTGCTGCAGGCCGCGCAGTGGATGCGTGAGGCTGGCCACCAGGGCAGCATCGTCAGCATCCTGTGCGACAGCGGCGAGCGCTACGCGCAGAGCTACTACGATCCGGCGTGGTACGCGCGGCAAGGGATCGATGTCGACGGCGCCGATGCGCAGCTGGCGGCGGCGGTGGCCGGGCAGGGGCTGCCGGAACTGCCGTGGTGCAGCCTGGAAGCGCTGTAGCCGGCTGGCATTTCCGCCGGGCCATGCCCGGCGGCGGCCGCGGCGGTGTGTCGTACCCCCGATCAATACCCTGCTGCGGTGAACGCGTCCAGCACCACATCGCGCAGTGCATCGGGCAAGGCCTCGATGTCCATCGCACGGTCATCCAGGTGCAGGCTCGGGTCCAGGATGCTGGCGCGGCCCTGGGCCAGGGCCTGCAGCCACAGCAGCACGCAGATCACGAACTCGCGCTCGTGGCCCAGCTGCAGTTGGCTGGCGCCGCGCTCGACCACTTCGAACGGGTACCACTCCTGGGCGTCATTGAACGTGCCGCCCTGCTGCAGCACCGCCTGCAGCTGTTGCAGGTGGCGCGGGGCGTCATCGCCGGCATCGCACAGCGCGGCGATCCAGGTCAGTTCGGCCGGGCTGGCAGACAGCGCCAGCGACCGCGCCGGTGAGGCGGATGCAACTTCAGCCAGACCTTCCATGTGGGGCCTCGTTCGGTACCTGCTGCTGCGGACTCCCCCGCAGCCAGAGCTTCGGTGCGCGACCGTAAGGCCGATGTGAATGCCGTGCCCCCTTGTCAGTCACGCCTGCCAGCGCCATATCTACAGGGCTGCCCGCCTGCCGGGCCCGTTCCCTGGAGATCTGCCGTGACCGTTGCCAACCCCCTGCTCGATTTTTCCGGCCTGCCGCGCTTCGAGGCGATCCGCCCCGAGCATGTCGCACCGGCGCTGGATGTGCTGCTGGCCGAGGCCGAAGCCGCCGTCAGCAAGGCCGAGCAGGTGCAGTCGGTGCGCTGGGAGACCTTCGTCGCCCCGCTGGACGATGCCACCGAGCGCCTGTGGCGCGCCTGGGGCCTGGTCGGCCACCTGCAGGCCGTGGTCAACACCCCGGAGCTGCGCGAGGCCTACAACAGCAACCTGCCGCGGGTGACCCGCTTCGCCAGTGCGCTGGGCCAGAACCTGGCGCTGTACCGCCAGTACCAGGCACTGGCCGCAAGCCCCGAGGCTGCGGATTTCGACGAGGCCCAGCGCAAGGTACTGGACAACACGCTGCGTGATTTCCGCCTGGGCGGTGCCGAGCTGGCGCCCGAGGCGCAGCAGCGCTTTGCTGCGATCAAGGAAGAACTGTCGGCGCTGTCGGCGAAGTTCTCGCAGAACGTGCTCGACGCTACCGATGCCTGGTCGCTGATCATCGAGGACGAAGCGCGACTGAAGGGCGTGCCGGAAGACGTGAAGGCCGCCGCGCACGCCGCAGCACAGAAGGACGGCCAGACCGGTTGGAAGCTGACCCTGCAGATGCCGTGCTACCTGCCGGTGCAGACCTGGGCCGAAGACCGCGACCTGCGCGAGATCCTGTACCGCGCCAGCGCGCAGCGAGCCTCCGAATTCGGCGATGACGCGCTGGACAACAGCGGCAACATCGACCGCATCCTCGCCTTGCGCGCGGAACTGGCAACGCTGCTCGGCTTCGCTTCGTACGGCGATTATTCGGTGGCGACCAAGATGGCGCAGGACCCGGCCGAAGTGCTGGGTTTCCTGCGCGACCTGGCCTCGCGCGCCAAGCCGTTTGCCGCCAAGGATCGTGCCGAGCTGGAGCAGTTCGCGCGCGAACAGTTGGGCATCGAGACACTGCAGGCCTGGGACCTGGCATTCGCCGCCGACCGCCTGAAGCAGGCGCGCTACAGCTATTCCGAGCAGGAGGTGAAGCAGTACTTCAGCGAACCGAAGGTGCTGGGCGGCCTGTTCTCGGTGATCGAGCAGCTGTACGGCCTGCGCGTGCAGGAAGACAGTGCGCCGGTCTGGCATGAAGACGTGCGCTTCTTCCGGCTGGTCGATGCGCAGGGCGCGCTGGTCGGCCAGTTCTACCTGGACCTGTACGCACGCGAGGGCAAGCGCGGCGGTGCGTGGATGGACGATTGCCGCAACCGTCGCGTGCGTAGCGACGGCAGCGTGCAGACCCCGCTGGTCTACCTGGTGTGCAACTTCGGCCGTGGTGCCAACGGCAAGCCGGCGACTTTCAGCCACAACGAAGTGACCACTCTGTTCCACGAGATGGGCCACGGCCTGCACCAGCTGTTGACCCGCATCGGCGAGCTGGGCGTGGCCGGCATCAACGGCGTGGAATGGGACGCGGTGGAGCTGCCCAGCCAGTTCATGGAGAACTTCTGCTGGGAATGGGACCACCTGCAGGGCATGACCGCGCACGTGGACAGTGGCGAGCCGCTGCCGCGCGCGCTGTACGAGCGCATGCTGGCCGCGCGCAATTTCCATAGCGGCATGGCCACGGTGCGCCAGCTGGAGTTCGGCCTGTTCGACATGCTGCTGCACAGCCAGTTCGAACCGGCGCAGGACAGCGTGCTGGCGCTGCTCGACCGCGTGCGCGCGGAAGTGGCGGTGAACCACCCGCCGGCCTGGAACCGCTTCCCGCACCAGTTCAGCCACATCTTCGCCGGTGGTTACGCTGCGGGTTACTACAGCTACAAGTGGGCCGAAGTGCTCAGTGCCGATGCCTATGCTGCGTTCGAGGAAGCGCCGCAGGCACTGGCTGAAACCGGTGCACGCTTCCGCGATGAAATCCTGTCGCGCGGTGGCAGCCGCCCGGCGGCGGAGAACTTCAAGGCCTTCCGCGGCCGCGCACCGCAGATCGACGCGCTGCTGCGCCATTCGGGCATGGCGTAAGCGCAAAAAAAAGGGGACGGAGGGGATTAAGTCGTTTGTGCACAAACGACTTAATCCCCTCCGTCCCCTTTTTCTATTCGGCGTAGATCATCTTCCGGGTCATGCCGCCGTCGACGATGAAATCCTGGCCAGTGCTGAAACCGGACAGCGACGACAGCAGGTACACCGCCAGCGCGCCGATGTCCTCGGGGCGGCCGACACGGCCGACCGGGTGTTGCGCATGGTCGATGGCCGAGTACTCCGGCGCGTGCCGTCGCGAGGAGGCCTGCCAGGTGGTGGTGCCGATCCAGCCCGGACTGATGCTGTTGACCCGCACCGCCGGGCCGGCACTGATCGCCAGTGCATGGGTGAAGGCCACCAGCCCACCCTTGGCCGCAGCATAGGCCTCGCTGTGCGCTTCGGATTGCCAGGCGCGGGTGGAGGCGATGTTGATGATCGCACCAGCGGCACTGGCCGCCAGCGCCGGTAGTGCGTGCTTGCTGCACAGGAACGCACCATGCAGCGAGGACAGGCGGCGCTGCCACTCGTCCCAGTCCATGTCCTGCAGCAGCGTGCCATGCGGGCCGGCGATGCCCGCGTTGTTGGCCAGCCCGTCGATGCGGCCGAAACGCTGCAGGGCCATGGCGATGAAATCGCGCACGCTGGCTTCGTCGGTGATATCCAGGCGCTGGAATGCGGCATCCTCACCGCGCTGCCATTCCGCCAGACATGCCTCGCCGGCCTCCACGTCCAGGTCGCCGATCAGCACGCGTCCACCGGCACCGAGCACGGCCTGGGCAATACCGCGGCCGATGCCGTTGGCACCGCCGGTGACCAGCACCACCTTGCCCGACAGCGGCGCGGCCGGCCATGCGGCAATCGGCGGCACCGTGCTCACGTCAGGTCTTCGCCACGCAGGCGGCGATGCCAGCCGTCCACGCCGATGCGGTCCAGGGTCTGGATGTTGCGCTCGACGATCACGTCAGGGTCCGGATAGACATCCACCGCGCGCGCCACGCTGTCTTCGCGCAGCAGGTGCAGGGTGGGGAAGGGCGCGCGATTGGTGTAGTTGCTGGCGTCGTCCGCGGCCACGCCATCGAACTGGTAGTCCGGGTGGAAGCTGGCCACCTGCAGGATGCCCTGCAGGTCCAGCGCCTCGATCGCCGCGTCGGCGTTGTCGAGGAAGTCGTTGTAGTCGAGGAACTCGGTCAGCACCTGCGGATGCACGATCAGCGTGGTATCGATCTGTTCGGCCGGCGTATCGCGCAGCAGCACCAGTTCCTCGGCCAGCTGCTCAACCAACGCTTCCGGCGTGGTCGCATCGCTGAGCACGATGCGTACCTGGTCCTTCACATACACCGCCTTGGCGAACGGGCACAGGTTCAGGCCGATGACGATGCGCTCCAGCCACAGGCGGGTGGCGGCGATCGGGTCATCAGTGGGCAGGTGGGCATCGGTCATGGCGGGCACGTCGGCTGGCGGGGCCGCCATTGTAGGCGCCTCGCCAGCAACGCGCCGTCGTACCTGCCGCTGGCAGCGCCGGGGCGTGCCCGGCGGATGCCTCAGTCGCGGAAGTTGTTGAACTGCAGCGGCAGCTCGAACTTGCCGGCCTTGAGCACGGCGATGGCGTCCTGCAGGTCGTCGCGCTTCTTGCCCTGCACGCGCAGCTTGTCGCCGTTGATCTGGCTTTCCACCTTCAGCTTGGCCTCCTTCAGCGCCGCGGCGATCTTCTTGGCGATCTTCTGCTCGATCCCCTGCTTGACGGTGATCTTCTGCCGGGCCTGGGCCAGGTTGGTCTCGATGTCGCCGAACTCCAGGCTGAGCACGTCGATGCCGCGTGCGGCCAGGCGTGCGCGCAGGATGTCGTTCATCTGCTTGAGCTGGAACTCGGTTGGTGCGGTCTGGTTGATGACATCGCCATCGCGCTCGAACTTGGCGTCCACGCCCTTGAAGTCGAAGCGGGTGCTCAATTCGCGGTTGGCCTGGTCGATGGCGTTGGTCAGCTCGTGGGTGTCGACTTCGGACACGACGTCGAAGGAAGGCATGGGCGATGCTCCGCAGGATTCAGTGGTGGCCATTCTATCGTGCCGGCCTGCATGCCTGCTTTCTGTAGCCGAGCCATGCTCGGCTGTCCTGTGAAGAGGCGTCGGTCCTGGCTCGACTCTACAGGTCCGCCCGTTGAGCAATCTCGACTCTACAATCCGGTGCGGTCGGCGATAATGGGTCATGAACGTGCAACGCTCCCCCTCGCGTGCGGTGGCCTGGATGGTCGCTGCGGTCGCCTGCTTCTCGCTGATGGACGCTGGCATGAAGCAGCTGTCGGCCAGCTATCCAACGTTGGAAGTGACCTTCCTGCGCGGCGCTGCCTCGTTGCCGTTCGTGCTGGTCTGGGTGCTGGCCAGCGCCGGGCCGCGTTCGCTGGTGCCGCGCCGCTGGGGCCTGCACCTGCTGCGTGGCGCGCTGGGCATGGCGATGATCGGCTGTTTCGTGTTCGCCCTGCGCGACCTGCCGCTGTCCACCGCCTATACCATCTATTTCGTCGCCCCGCTGCTGATCGCTGCGCTGTCGGTGCCGCTGCTGGGTGAGCGGGTCGGGCCGCGGCGCTGGGTCGCCATCGGCATCGGCCTGGTCGGCGTGCTGGTGGTGCTGCGGCCGGGTGTGGACGGTTTCATTTCGGTGCCCGGGTTGATGGTGCTGGCCGCGGCCACTGCCTATGCCGTGGCGGCGATCACGGTCAGCCTGCTGACCCGGACCGATTCCTCGCAGTCGATGGTGGTCTGGTTCCTGGTGATCATGGCCATCGGCGCCGGCCTGCTGTCGATTCCCGGCTGGGTACCGCTACAGCTGGCGCATGCGCCGCTGATCGCCGGCATGGGCCTGGCCGGGGCGCTGGGCCAGATCGCGCTGACCAGGGCGTTCCAGCTGGGCGAGGCGTCGATGATCGCGCCCCTGGAGTACAGCGGACTGGTCTGGGTGATCGGCTGGGATCTGGCCTTCTGGGGGCAGCTGCCCGATGGCTATACCTGGGTGGGCGCGGCGATCATCGTCGCCTCGGGCCTGTACCTGCTGCATCGCGAGCGCCTGAACCGGGTGCAGCCGCCGAAGCCGCTGGATCATCCGTGATCAGTGGCCGACCAGCAGCCGTCATGACCGGGGACGGCGCCTTAGAACCAAAAGGAATAACATTCTGGCCCATGGCGCGGGCGCGCGACCGCCCGCGCTGGTAGGCTGCACGCCCCCTTCCGTCACCCAGCCGGTGAGCCACGCCCGTGATCGAGTTCCAGCGCCTGCACAAATCCTATGCCGTTGCCGGCCGCGAAGTCAGCGCGCTGCAACCGCTGGACCTGACCATCGAGGCCGGGGAGGTATTCGGCATCATCGGCCATTCCGGCGCCGGCAAGTCGACCCTGATCCGCATGATCAACCGCCTGGAAGAACCCAGTGGCGGGCGGCTGCTGATCGGCGGTGAGGATGTCACCGCGCTGGACGCGGATGGCCTGCGCGCGCTGCGCAGGCGCATCGGCATGATCTTCCAGCACTTCAACCTGCTGTCGTCGCGCACAGTGGCTGGCAATGTCGCCTTCCCGCTGGAGCTGGCCGGCACGCCGAAGGCGGAGATCGACGCGCGCGTGGCCGAGCTGCTGCAGACCGTGGGCCTGGAAGCGCATGCGCAGAAGTATCCGGCGCAGCTGTCCGGTGGCCAGAAGCAGCGCGTCGGCATCGCCCGTGCGCTGGCGACTCGACCGCAGATCCTGCTGTGTGACGAAGCCACCAGTGCGCTCGACCCGCAGACCACGGCCTCGGTGCTGTCGCTGCTGTCGAAGATCAACCGCGAGCTGGGCCTGACCATCGTGTTGATCACCCACGAGATGGATGTGATCCGCCGTGTCTGCGATCGCGTTGCTGTGCTCGATGCCGGCCAGATGGTCGAGACCGGACCGGTTACCCGGGTGTTCCTGCATCCGCAGCACCCGACCACGCGCCGTTTCGTCAGCGAATCGGAGCACGTGGATGAAGGGGCATTGCACCGCGATTTCGACGTGGTGGGCGGTCGCATCGTGCGCCTGACCTTCCTCGGTGGCGACACCTACGAACCCCTGCTCGGCAGCGTCGCGCGCCAGACCGGGGTCGACTACAACATCCTGTCCGGCCGTATCGACCGGATCAAGGACACCCCCTATGGCCAGCTGGTGGTCGCCCTGGTGGGCGGTGACCAGTCCGCCGCGCAGGCCGCCTTCGTGGCTGCCGGCGTGCACGTTGAGGAGCTGCGTCGATGATCATCGCCACTGCCGGCGGTTTCTTCCGCCACCTGGATGCGGGCAAGTGGGCCGACATCGGCCAGGCCACCATCGACACCCTGCTGATGCTGCTCGGTTCGTTGCCGCTGACCTTGGCCATCGGCCTGCCGCTGGGCGTGCTGCTGTACCTGTTCGGCGCGCCGCAGATGAAGCGCCGTCCGTTTGCCTACGGTGTGCTGGCGTTGGTGGTGAACCTGCTGCGCTCGGTGCCCTTCATCATCCTGATGATCGTGCTGATCCCGGTCACGCTGTTCCTGATGGGAACGTCGCTGGGCGTGCGCGGTGCAATCGTGCCGCTGGTGATCGGCGCGGCGCCGTTCTACGCGCGCCTTGTCGAGACCGCGCTGCGCGAAGTGGATCGTGGCGTGATCGAGGCGACCCAGGCGATGGGCGCCACCACCTGGCAGCTGGTCACCCGGGTGCTGCTGCCGGAGGCACGTCCGGGCCTGATTGCCGGTGCGACCGTCACCACCGTGGCCCTGATCGGCTTCACTGCGATGGGCGGTGCGATCGGTTCCGGTGGCCTTGGTGACCTGGCGTTCCGCGATGGCTACCAGCGTTCGCACACCGACGTGGCCCTGGTCACCGTGGTCCTGCTGCTGGTCCTGGTGCAGCTGCTGCAGATGCTCGGCGACCGCCTGGTCGCGCATTACAGCCGCAGATAACAGAGCGCCGGGCGGCGCCCGGCATCTCGTTCGGGTAGTGCCGGCCGCTGGCCGGCAAGCCGGCAGCCTGCAGAGTGTCGGCAGTGTGCCTGTCATAGCGCCAGGCTCTGGAAGCGGCCACGCCCATCAGGAATCGATATCGTCAGACTGGGACTGGCAGCACAACGCGTTCCTTGGTATGTTCCGCTCAACGTAATACGTTTTGCGGAATGATCCGTTCATTCCGCTGCAAGCAGACCCGCGCCCTGTTTGAAGGAACCTGCCCACGCGCCTGGCGCCAGATCCGGCGAGTGGCGGAACGCAAACTGCAACTGCTCGACTCGGCACAGACGTTGGCCTTCCTCCGCAGCCCGCCCGGGAACCGCCTCGAGGCGCTTTCAGGCGATCGAAGAGGCCAGTACAGCCTTCGCATCAACGATCAATGGCGGCTCTGCTTTTCCTGGACCGACCGCGGCGCCGATGCCGTGGAAATTGTTGACTATCACTAGAGGTGTCCGCCATGAAGCGTCCCCATAACGGCATGCGCGCCATCCATCCTGGCGAGATCCTGCGCGAAGAGTTCCTGCTGCCCCTGGCGCTGAGCGTGAATGCGCTGGCGAAGGCCCTGGATGTGCCCGCAACGCGACTGCACGCCATCGTGCACGGCCAACGCAGCATTTCGGCGGACACTGCAGCGCGGCTGGCGCGGCATTTTGGTGGGGATGCCGCGTCCTGGCTCGCGATGCAGGCGGCCTACGATCTCAAGACATTGCCAACGCGCAGCGAAATCGAACGCCGGGTGCAGCCACGCGCGGCGTGAAGTCCGGGCGCTCGGACCCGGCTCCGCACCCGCGATCCGATCAACGCGCGTTCGGTACTTCGTAGCCCAGCTTGCCGACCTGTTCCGGACGCTGCGGTACGCGCTTGAGCTTGTCGGTGTTCACGCCGTACTCGTCGCGCAGGCGCTCGGCCAGCTCCTTGTACAGGGCTTTGTCCATGTCCGGCTTGCGCGCGAAGATCCAGGCCATCTCGCGGCCCGGATAACCGATCAGTGCCCATGAATAGTCCGGGGCCACTTCCAGTACCCGCGAGTGGGTCGGCACGACGCGATAGAACCAGGTTCGCCAGCCATGGTTGCCGCTGTCGGGATCGACGCTGGCACGTGCGCGTATTTCCTGCAGCGGTTCACCAAAGCCATCACGGTAGCGGTAGGTGATGCCGACCTTGTGCTCGTCACGCAGCTCGTACTCGTTGACGCTGGCGACATGCCCGCGTTCGATGAAGTTCGGCACGCGGCCGATCACATACCAGGTGCCCATGAAGCGCTTCAGGTCGATCGGCGCCCCCGGGTCGGCCGCGTCGGTGGCGCTGGCGCGGGGCGACGGCGGCTCACTGGCGGCCATGGCAGGACCTGCCAGGGACAGAGCCAGCAGCACGGCGCAGAACGGGCGGATCGAAGTCATGCGGGAGCGGGCTCCAGTGGGCTTGCACGCGCATGGTCGACTGTGTGCACGCGATCCGTCAATGGTGTCGCATCCTGTGAGAAGGGGCTTGCCCAAGCTGTGTTGCATTGTCTACCGGAGAAGCCCCATGAACGCTCGTTCCGTCCGTCGTCCTGCAACTGAACGCGTCATCGAATGCGCCGACCCACGCCTGCTCCGCGGCGTGCGGCAGCTGGCCCTGGCCGGGCTGGCGCTGGTACTGGTCTGGCCGGCGGCACGTGGCAGCAGTGCGTGGCTGGGCTGGCTGCCGATGTGGCTGGTGGGCATGCCGTTCGCGGCCTGGTGGGCGCTGCTGCGCTTTCCGCTGCCGCACCTGTCATGGCGGCGGCGGGCGCGGCGTACCGGTGGACAGGCACGCCGCCGGCTGGCTACCGCCGCACGCAGCCGGCGCAGTCCGGCGGCCACGGCCTGACCTTCGACACGGGGGAGGCCGCGGCATTCCGTGCTAGCGTTCCACGGCTTATGACTGCCTGGAGCTGCAATGTCACGACTCGCTTCCGCCTGCCTGTTGGCCGGCATGATGACCGCTGCCTCGGTGGGGACCGCCGTGGCCGCTGAAGACACCGATCGCTACGCATGGCTGGAGGACGTCACCGGCGACAAGCCGCTGTCCTGGGTCAAGGAACAGAATGCCAAGTCCGAGGCGCGCCTGGCGCAGACCCCGGCCTTCAAGCAGATGGAGACCAGCATCCGCGAGGTGCTCGACTCCGATGCCAAGATTCCCGGCGTGCAGAAGATCGGCGACTACTACTACAACTTCTGGAAGGACCAGCAGCACGAGCGCGGCCTGTGGCGCCGCACCACCCTGGCCGAGTACCGCAAGGCCTCGCCGCAGTGGGAGACCGTGCTCGACCTGGATGCACTGAACAAGGCCGAGGGTGAGAACTGGGTCTGGCACGGCGCTGATTGCCTGCGCCCGGATTACAGCCGCTGCCTGATCGCGCTGTCGCGCGGCGGCGCCGACGCCGACGTCACCCGTGAGTTCGACCTGGCCAACAAGACCTGGATCAAGGACGGCTTCTTCCGTCCGGAGTCGAAGGGTGGCCTCAACTGGGTCGACCGCGACACCGTGTTCGTCTACACCGACTTCGGTGCCGGCTCGATGACCACGTCCGGCTATCCGCGCGTGGCCAAGCTGTGGAAGCGTGGCACGCCGATGGCCTCGGCCACCGTGGTGTACGAAGGCAAGCCGGAAGACATGTACATCGCGGCGATGCACGATGACACCCCGGGCTTCGAGCGCAACCTGGTCAGCCGCACGCTGGCGTTCTACAACAACGAGCTCTACCTGCGTGGCGACGACGGCACGCTGACCAGGATCGACGCGCCGAACTCGGCCGAGAAGGGCCTGCACAAGCAGTGGCTGACCCTGGAACTGCGCGATCCGTGGACCGTGGGCGGCAAGACCTACGCGTCCGGTTCGCTGCTGGCGACCAAGCTGGACGACTTCCTGGCCGGCAAGCGTGACTTCGAGGTGCTGTTCACCCCGACCGCGACCACCTCGCTGGCCAGCGCCACCTGGACCAAAAACCATCTGGTGCTGAACGTGCTGGATGACGTCAAGAACCGCCTGTCGGTGCTGACCCCGGGCGCCGATGGCTGGCAGACCAGCCGCTTCGTTGGTGCCCCGGCCTTCGGCACGCTGGGCGTGGCCGCAGTAGACAGCAACGACAGCGACGCGGTGTGGCTGACCGCCACCGACTACCTGACCCCGACCACGCTGGCCCTGGCCGAGATCGGCCAGGCGCCGGAAACGTTGAAGACCATGCCGGCCTTCTTCGATGCCAAGGGCAAGGTGATCGAGCAGCACTTCGCCACCAGCAAGGACGGCACCCGCGTGCCGTACTTCGTGGTGCACGACAGGGCGATGAAGCTCGATGGCTCCAATCCGACCCTGCTGTACGGCTACGGTGGTTTCGAGATTTCGCTGACGCCGAGCTATTCCGGTGGCATGGGCCGCGCCTGGCTGGAGAAGGGCGGCGTGTACGTGGTCGCCAACATCCGTGGCGGCGGCGAGTACGGCCCGCGCTGGCACCAGGCGGCGCTGAAGCAGAACCGCCACAAGGCCTATGAAGACATGGCCGCCGTGGCGCGCGATCTGGTCAAGCGCAAGATCACCTCCGCCAAGCACCTGGGCGTGCAGGGCGGCAGCAATGGTGGCCTGCTGACCGGCAACATGCTGACCCAGTACCCGGACCTGTTCGGTGCAGTGGTGGTGCAGGTGCCGCTGCTGGACATGAAGCGCTACAGCCACTTGTTGGCCGGCGCTTCGTGGATGGCCGAGTACGGCAACCCGGATACCAGCGACTGGGACTTCATCAAGACCTTCTCGCCGTACCACCTGTTCAACGCGAAGAAGAACTACCCGCCGGTGCTGTTCACCACCTCCACCCGCGATGACCGCGTGCACCCGGGCCACGCCCGCAAGATGGCGGCGAAGATGATCGACGCCGGCAAGGACGTGACCTACTACGAGAACATCGAAGGTGGCCACGGCGGCGCAGCCAACAACGCGCAGGCCGCGCATATGTCTGCGCTGGCCTACAGCTTCCTGTGGGAGCGGTTGGGCGGCAAGTGATGGAATGAAAAACGCCGCCCCAGGGCGGCGTTTTTCTTTACCGGTAGTGCCAGCCGGCACTACCGTCAACGTGATCCTTGCCAGCGCTTCAACCCGCGCGAAATCCGCGCCACCGCCTCCTGCAACCGCGGCACTTCCTGGGTATAGGCCAGCCGCACATGCTGGTTGGCGCGGTGGAAGCCGAAGTCCAGGCCCGGGGTGAACGCCACGTGCTCGGTTTCCAGGAAGTGCGCGCAGAACGCCTGCGCGTCGTCGGTGAACGCGCTGACATCGGCGTACAGGTAGAACGCACCCTGCGGCTCGACTTCAATCCGGAAGCCCAGCTCGCGCAACGCGGGCAGCAGGAAGTCGCGGCGCTGGCGGAACGCTTCGCGGCGCTGCTCGAAGATCGCCATTGATTCCTCGCTGAAGCAGGCGAGCGCGGCGTGCTGGGCGATGCTCGAGGCGCTGATGTACAGGTTCTGCGCCAGCTTTTCCAGGTCCGGGACTGCGGCCGGCGGTGCCACCAGCCAGCCCAGCCGCCAGCCGGTCATGCCGAAGTACTTGGAAAAACTGTTCAGCACGAACGCGCTGTCGTCCACCTGCAGCACGCTGGGTGCATCCAGGCCGTAGGTCAGGCCATGATAGATCTCGTCCACCACCAGGTGGCCGCCGCGCGCGTGCAGGGTCTGCGACAGCGCGGCCAGTTCATCGGCGGACAGCACGGTGCCGGTCGGGTTGGCTGGGGACGCGACCAGCGCGCCGACGCTGTCGGCATTCCAGTGCTGTTCCACCAGCGCCGGGGTCAGCTGGTAGGCAGTGTCCGGGCCGACCGGTACCAGTTGTGCGCCGCCTTCAACAAGGCGCAGGAAGTGGCGGTTGCACGGGTAACCGGGGTCGGCCAGCAGCCAGTGGCGGCCGGGATCGACCAGCAGGCTGCTGGCCAGCAGCAGCGCACCGGACCCACCCGGGGTGACCAGGATGCGTTCGGGATCGATATCCAGCCCATAGTGGCTGCGATAGAAGCCGCTGATCGCCTGGCGCAACGCGGGCAGGCCACGCGCGGCGGTGTAGCGGGTGTGGCCGGCAGCCAGCGCGGCCTGACCGGCACGCACGACGGGTTCGGCGGTAGTGAAGTCCGGTTCGCCGATTTCAAGGTGGATCACATCGTGGCCGGCCTGTTCCAGCGCCTGCGCGCGGGCCAGCAGGGACATCACGTGGAACGGAGCGATTTCATGGCTGCGCCGGCTGTAGCCCGGCGTGTGGGGCAGGGTACTCATGGAGCCCATGGTACGCCGGTCGACCTGGCCCATGACGATCCGCAGGGTTGCCGCTTGGCCGCGATTGGGGTCAGATCCCTTTTCGGGAAAAGGGATCTGACCCCGCCGAAGACCATTGCATTGATGCGCCTGGAACCTTATCTCATGAAATCCACCCTCTGCCTGTTACTCGCCAGCCTGATGACCACGACTGCTACCGCCGCCACGCCGCCCGTTCCGCCGGATGCCGCCAGGCATCCGCATGTGGTCAAGGCGCCGTTCGGCGCGACCCGTAACGATGACTATTACTGGCTGCGCGACGACAAGCGCGAGAACAAGGACATGCTGGCCTACCTGCAGGCCGAGAATGCCTATGCCGACCAGCTGCTGGCACCGCTGAAGCCGCTGGAAGACACCCTGTACGCGGAGATCGTCGGCCGCATCAAGCAGGACGATTCCAGCGTGCCGGCGCGCGAGCGCGGCTACTGGTACTACAGCCGCTTCGAGACCGGCCAGGACTACCCGATCCATGCGCGCCGCAAGGGCGGCATGGATGCGACCGAGGAAATCCTGCTGGATGTCAACGCGATGGCCGCCGGCAAGGGCTACTTCAGCGTCGGCGCGATGGAAGTAAGCCAGGACAACCAGCTGCTGGCCTGGGCCGATGATGACGTCGGCCGCCGCCAGTACACGATCCGCTTCAAGGACCTGCGCACCGGCCAGGTGCTGCCCGACGTGATCACCGGCAGCTCCGGCGACCTGGTCTGGGCCGACGACAACCGCACCGTGCTGTACGTCGAGAACGATCCGGAAACGCTGCTGACCGTGCGGGTGAAGAAGCACGTACTGGGCACCCCGGCCAGCGCCGACACCGTCGTCTACGAAGAGAAGGACGACAGCTTCTACATGGGCATCGGCCGCACCCGCGACGATCGCTTCATCACCATCGGCGTGCACAGCACCGTGTCCTCGGAAGAGCGCTACGCGCCGGCCAGCGACCCGACCACCTTCACCGTGCTGGCGCCGCGCCAGCGCGATGTCGAGTACGACGCCGACCACTACGATGGCCGCTGGGTGATCCGCACCAACGACGGTGCCAAGAACTTCAAGCTGGTCACCGCGCCGACCGACGCCACCTCGCGTGCGCAATGGAAAGACTGGATCGCGCATGACGATGCGGTGTTCATCGAAGGTTTCGAGCTGTTCGATGGGTACACGGCCATCGCCGAACGCTCCGAGGGCCTGGAGCGCATCCGCCTGCTGTTCAAGGATGGCCGCAGCGACTACGTGAAGGCCGATGAGCCGGTGTATTCGATGGGCCTGGGCGACAACACCGAGGCCGATACGCCGTGGCTGCGCTACGTCTACACCTCGATGACCACCCCGACCACGGTGTTCGAGCTGAACACCGCCACCGGCGAGCGCCGCCAGCTGAAGCAGCAGCCGGTGATCGGCTATGACGCCTCGAAGTACGAGACCGACCGCGTCTGGATCACCGCGCGCGATGGCGTGAAGGTGCCGGTGTCGCTGGTCTACCGCAAGGGCTACCAGAAGGACGGCAAGGGCGCACTGTTCCAGTACGCCTACGGCAGCTACGGCATGTCGATGGATCCGTACTTCAACCAGACCGCGGTAAGCCTGCTTGATCGTGGCGTGGTGTATGCCATCGCCCACATCCGCGGCGGCCAGGAAATGGGCCGCGACTGGTACGAGAACGGCAAGCTGCTGCACAAGCAGAACACCTTCAACGACTTCATCGACGTTACCCGTGGCCTGGTCGCACAGGGCTGGGCGGCGAAGGATCGCGTGGCCGCGTCCGGTGGCAGCGCCGGTGGCCTGCTGATGGGTGCAGTGGCCAACCAGGCACCGCAGGATTACCGGGTGATGGTGGCGCAGGTACCGTTCGTCGACGTGGTCACCACCATGCTTGACCCGACCATTCCGCTGACCACCAACGAGTACGACGAATGGGGCAACCCGGAACAGAAACCGTACTACGACTACATGCTGTCCTACTCACCCTACGACAACGTGAAGCAGCAGGCGTATCCGGCGCTGTTCGTGGGCACCGGCCTGTGGGATTCGCAGGTGCAGTACTGGGAGCCGGCCAAGTGGGTGGCCAAGCTGCGTGACGACAACATCGGCCACTACCCGATCCTGTTCCGCACCAACATGGAAGCCGGCCACGGCGGCAAGTCGGGGCGCTTCCAGCGCTACCGCGAGCTGTCCGAGTCGTACGCGTTCGTGCTGCAGCAGCTGGGCATCGCCCAGCCGTAATGGCGAAGGGGGGCCGGGCGTAGCCTGGCACCCCGAACCGGTATCCTTGCGGCCATGAGCCTGCCCGAGCCGTCCGCACCGCGCGATAGCGCCACGCCACCGCGCGTGGTGCGTTTCCGCTGGGCATGGTGGCTGCTGGCGTATGTCAGCCTCGGTACCGGCATCGTCGGCATCTTTGTGCCGGGCCTGCCGACCACCGTATTCATCCTGATCTCGGCCTGGGCCGCCTCGCGCGGCTCCGAGCGCCTGCACACCTGGCTGCTGAAGCATCCGCGCTTCGGCCCGGCCATTGCCAACTGGCAGGCGCACGGAGCGGTCAGCCGCTACGGCAAATGGATGGCCACGATCACCATGGCGGTGTGTGCCGGCATCATGCTGTGGTGCGTGCCGATCGCCTGGGTGAAGTGGTTCTCGATCGGCAGCATGACCGTGGTGGCGATCTGGCTGTGGACCCGGCCGTTGCCACCGCCGGAGCGGTAGTGCCGGCCGCTGGCCGGCGACCCGATCCCCTGCACCAACCGCTCAGCCGCCAATGGCTATACTCGGGGCATGAAGATCCCCCATCGAAACGCCATCCTGATTCCGTTGGCAGCGGCCTCGCTGCTGCTCCTCGCCGCCTGCGGCAACAAGGGCCCGCTGGTGCTGCCGCAGAAGCCGGTGCCGGTGGAAGAAACCGTCGAACCCGCTGCCGAGCCCGCCACCGAGGCAACCCCGGTGGAGACCCAGGGCAGCGGCACCCCGGCCACGACCCTGGAGCCGGCCGCACCGACCACCCAGCCGGCACCCGCGCCAGCGAAGAAGGCGGGCAGCGGGAATGAGTAAGGCCGGTTCCGAGGCCCTGCGCTTCAGCAAGATGCATGGCGCGGGCAATGATTTCGTAGTGATCGACCTGCGTGACGGCACCGCACCGCCCACGCCCGAGCTGGCCGCACGCCTGGCTGATCGCCATACCGGCGTTGGCTGTGACCAGATCCTGACCATCGAGGCGCCGCGTGCGGAAGGCTCGGTGGCCTCGTACCGCATCTGGAATGCCGACGGTTCCAATTCCGAGCAGTGCGGCAACGGCGCGCGCTGCATCGCGGCCTGGCTGGTGCGCGAGGGCAGTGCGCAGGGCGATGCATTCGTCATCGACAGCCCGCTGGCCAGCCATGAAGTGAAGGTGATCGGTGATGGGCAATTCGCGGTAACCATGGGCGTGCCCGCCTTCGAGCCGGCCAACGTGCCGCTGATGGGCTTTGCGCACCCGCGCGAGGAATACCTGCTGCCGCTGCAGGGCGAGAGCGTACGCTTCGCCGCGGTGTCGATGGGCAACCCGCATGCGGTGATCGAAGTGGGCCTGATCGATGCCGCACCGGTCGAGCGCGTCGGTGCGCTGCTGCAGCAGCATGCGTCGTTCCCGCGCTCGGTGAACGTGGGCTTCGCCCAGGTGATGAGCCCGGCGCATGCCCGCCTGCGCGTGTTCGAGCGCGGCGTCGGCGAGACCCTGGCCTGCGGCAGTGGTGCCTGTGCCGCCGCGGTGACCCTGATGCAGCGCGGCCGCCTGCAGCGCGATGCACGCATCAGCCTGCCCGGTGGTGACCTGCGCATCCAGTGGCCGGGCGATGGCCAGCCGGTGGTGATGGCTGGCCCGACCGCATTCGTATTCGAAGGGGAGTGGATGGCATGACCGAAACCGTCGACAAGCTCGGGGCCCATGAAGTCGCTGCCTGGTTGCGGCGTCATCCCGGCTTCCTCAAGCAGTTCCCGGACCTGGCCCTGACCCTGGTGGTGCCGCGCGATGATGGCCCGACCGCATCGCTGGCCAGCTACCAGCTGGAAGTGCTGCGCGAGAAGAACCGCGAGCTGGCACGACGGTTGGCCGACCTGGGGGCCACCGCCCAGGTCAATGAACGCCTGGCAGTGCGCACGCATCAGCTGACGTTGGCGCTGATGAAGCAGGACAACGCCGCCGACACCCTGCGTGCGATGGCGGCATCGCTGCAGGAAGATTTCGCCGGCGACCTGGTGCGATTGGTGGTGCACACGCCGGTGGCCGGACTGGAACAGGCCGACTGGCTGCAGGTAATCGCCGCCGATGATGCGCAGCTGGGCCCGTTCCGCGATTGCCTGAACGACGGTGAGCCGATCTGCGGCCGCCTGCAGCCTGAAAAGAACGCCGTGCTGTATGGCGTGCGCAGCGAGGAGGTGCAGACCACTGCACTGCTGCCGCTGCCGGGCGTCGGTCTGATCGCCGTGGGCAGCCACGATCCGAACCGCTTCTATCCGGGCATGGGGACGCTGTTCCTGCGCATGATGGGTGACGCCCTGGTTACCGGCTTGAAGCGATTCCAGGACTGAGCAGGGCACGACGGCGATGAGCGCGGTACAGGCCTTCCTGCAGCACCTGCAGGTGGAGCGGCGGATGTCGGCACATACGCTCGACGCCTACCGCCGCGACCTGGACGCGCTGTCGGCCTGGGCCGGGCCGCGTGGCATGGCAGTGGAGGCACTGGATGCTGACGCGCTGCGCCAGTTCGTCGCCGATGAGCACCGTCGCGGCCTGTCGGCCAAGAGCCTGCAGCGCCGCTTGTCGGCCTGCCGCAGCTTCTATGCCTGGCTGCTCAAGCATGGCCGCATCGAGGTCAGTCCGGCGGCGACGCTGAAGGCGCCGCGCGCACCGCGCCGCTTGCCCCAGGTGCTCGATGCCGATGAAGCCGTGCAGCTGGTCGAACTTGAGCCGGAAGGTGAACTCGGCCGCCGCGACCGCGCGCTGCTGGAACTGTTCTATTCCTCCGGCCTGCGCCTGAGCGAAGTCTGCGCGCTGACCTGGCGTGACCTGGATTTCGACAGCGGCCTGGTCAACGTGCTGGGCAAGGGCAACCGCCAGCGCCGGGTACCGTTCGGCCGGCCCGCACGCGAAGCACTGCAGGCGTGGCGCGCGGAAAGTGGCGGCGGCCCGGCCGCGCCGGTGTTCCCCGGCCGCAACGGGCCGATCAGCCAACGCGCGGTGCAGATCCGCATCCGCCAGTTGGCGCAGCGCCAGGGCCTGTTCAAGCACGTGCACCCGCACATGCTGCGGCACAGTTTCGCCAGCCACATCCTGGAATCGTCCGGCGACCTGCGCGGCGTGCAGGAGCTGCTGGGCCACGCCGACATCGCCACCACGCAGATCTACACCCACCTCGACTTCCAGCACCTGGCCAAGGTCTACGACGCTGCGCATCCGCGCGCCAAGCGCCGCAGCAAGGACGACAAGGCCGAATAGCCCGCCCTTGATCTGGATCAGGGCAGGTCGGATGCAACCGGCGCACCGTGGCCGCAGGCCACGAGGACACCGCCGCCATGGCGAAGCCCATACCGTTGCATCCCAAACACCCCGAGCGCATCTGCTGGGGCTGCGACCGCTACTGCGCGGCCGACGCGCTGGCCTGCGGCAATGGCTCCGGCCGCACCCAGCATCCGATCGAGACGCAGGGTGAAGACTGGTACATCGCCTGGGGCATCGAGCCGAATCCGGACCGGCCATCGCACGCCAAGCGCTGAACGGCAGCCATCCGCGCAGGCTTGATCGCACCCGGCGCTGTCCCCATGTCCCGTGAACAGCTATCGGAGGCCGCATGGACCCCAGTCAGAACCCCAACGTTTTCCACGCCACCACCATCGTCTGCGTCCGCCGCGGCGAGCACGTGGCCATTGCCGGCGACGGCCAGGTCACGCTGGGCCACACCGTGATGAAGGGCAATGCGCGCAAGGTGCGCCGCCTCGGCCGTGATGGCCAGGTGCTGGCCGGCTTCGCCGGTGCCGCGGCCGATGCCTTCACCCTGTTCGAGCTGTTCGAGGCCAAGCTGGAAAAGCACGGCCAGCTGCAGCGCGCTGCGGTCGAACTGGCAAAGGATTGGCGCACCGAGCGCCGCCTGGGCAAGCTGGAGGCCCTGCTGGCGGTGGCCGACAAGGAAACCTCACTGATCATCAGCGGCACCGGCGATGTGATCGAGCCGGAGGACGGCATCATCGCCATCGGTTCCGGTGGTTCCTACGCACTGTCGGCCGCCCGCGCGCTGATGGCGCACACCGAGCTGGACGCGCGCACCATCGCCAGCGAAGCGATCGGCATTGCCGGCGACATCTGCATCTACACCAACCGCAACGTGGTGGTCGAGGAGCTGTAACGCCTCCCGATCCGTCGGGCATGGCCCGGCGCTACCGACAACGAATCCGTGAGCACATCCATGTCGAAGATCGAAGTTTCCTCCGCCACCATGACCCCGCGCGAGATCGTGCAGGAACTGGACCGGCACATCGTCGGCCAGCACGACGCCAAGCGTGCAGTGGCCATCGCCCTGCGCAACCGCTGGCGCCGCATGCAGCTGGTGCCCGAGCTGCGCAATGAAGTGATGCCGAAGAACATCCTGATGATCGGCCCGACCGGCGTCGGCAAGACCGAAATCGCGCGCCGCCTGGCCACGTTGGCCAACGCACCGTTCGTGAAGGTCGAAGCCACCCGCTTCACCGAAGTGGGCTATGTCGGCAAGGACGTCGAGCAGATCATCCGCGACCTGGCCGATACCGCGGTCAAGCTGTACCGCGAACAGGCCAAGGTGCGCGTGCGGACCCAGGCCGAAGAGCGTGCCGAAGACCGCATCCTCGATGCGCTGCTGCCGCGTCGCAGCGGTGGCATCGGGTTCGATCCGGAGGTCGCCCGCAACGAACCGTCGGCGCAGGACAACGAGACCCGCATCAAGTTCCGCAAGATGCTGCGCAATGGCGAGCTGGACGAGCGCGAGATCGAGCTCGACCTGGCCGCCAACGTCAGCATGGACATCATGACCCCGCCGGGCATGGAGGAAATGGGCCAGCAGCTGAAGTCGATGTTCGCCAACCTCGGCGGCGGCGCCAAGGCGCATAAGCGAACGCTGACCATCAAGGCCGCGCGTCCGCTGCTGATCGAGGAGGAAGCCGGCAAGCTGGTCAACGAGGACGATATCCGCACTGCGGCGATCGAAGCCTGCGAGCAGCACGGCATCGTCTTCATCGACGAGATCGACAAGGTCGCCAAGCGTGGTGACAACGTGGGGGGGGGCGACGTGTCGCGCGAAGGCGTGCAGCGCGACCTGCTGCCGTTGGTGGAAGGCTCCAACGTGTCGACCAAGTACGGCACGATCAAGACCGACCACATCCTGTTCATTGCTTCGGGCGCGTTCCACCTGGCCAAGCCCAGCGACCTGATTCCGGAGCTGCAGGGCCGCTTCCCGATCCGCGTGGAACTGGGTGCACTGAGCAAGAACGATTTCGTGCGTATCCTGACCGAGCCGAAGGCTGCGCTGACCAAGCAGTACGAAGCGCTGCTGGCCACCGAGGGCGTCAAGGTCAGCTTCACCGCCGATGCCATTGATCGTCTGGCCGAGATCGCCTTCCAGGTGAACGAGCGCCAGGAGAACATTGGTGCGCGCCGCCTGCACACGGTGCTGGAGCGCCTGCTGGATTCGCTCAGCTACGAGGCACCGGACCGCGATGGCGAAACCCTGGCCATCGACAGTGCCTACGTCGATGCGCACCTGGGTGAGCTGGTGCAGGATCCTGACCTGAGCCGCTACATCCTGTAATCCCCGGCTCTGCAAAGATCGAGGCCGCCGCAAGGCGGCCTTTTTTTATGCCGTCAGCGCGTGTGCCGGGTGCGGTAGGCCTGCAGTACCTGATCCATCACCGCACTGGTGCGGGCGGCGCTGACGCCATTCGACGGCGAGTGGCCGCTGCCGCGCAACTCATCCACCAGGGTCGCGATCAACGGCTGCTGGATCGATGGCGGGTTGGGGATGTCGAACCTTTGCACGCCGGCTTCGGTTTCCAGTACCACCGGAACATCCTCGAAGGTGGCAAAGCGCAGCTGGCCGCGGTCGCCGGTGATCTCGATCTCATCCTGGCGGCGGAACGCGCAGAAGCTCCACTGCGCGATGCCGTGCGCACCCGTCCCGGTGCGGAAGCACATCGAGACGCTGTCCTCGGCGGCGTAGGCGCCGGTCAACGAACTGGCCAGGCCACGCACATCGCTCAGCGGTCCCAGCAGATGGTCGAGCAGGTCCAGGGTATGCGAGCCCAGGTCGACGAACAGCCCGCCGCCGGCGATGGCCGGATTCGTCCGCCAGAAGTCCGGCGATGCGGCATTCGCCGAATGCGGCCGATGCAGGGTCGCGCGCACGCTGCGCGCTGTGCCGATCGCGCCGCGGTCCAGCAGCTGCTTCACCTGTGCGAAGCGGGGCAGGGCACGGCGGTAATAGGCCACGTACACCGGCACGCCGCTGCGGGCGCTGGCCGCGATGATGCACTGGCACTCGCCGTGGTCCATGGCCATCGGCTTTTCGATGTAGACCGGCTTGCCCGCGGCGATCGCCTGCAGCGCGTACTGCATGTGCGTGGAGGGCGGCGTAGCGACGTACACCGCGTTCACTTCCGGATCGGCGATGAGCGCATCGGCGTCCGCGTACCAGCGGGGAATCGCGTGGCGCCGTGCGTAGTCCTCGGCCAATGCGGCAGTGCGGCGCATGACCGCTGCCACCCGTGAGCCGGGCGTGCTGGCCAGGGCGGGGCCACTCTTCTTCTCGGTGACGCTGCCGCAGCCGATGAAGCCCCACACCACGTTGTCCAGGATCATCACGATGCGTCCAGAGAAGGAAAGGTCCGCCGGGTTCAACCCAGCAGTGAGCGTAATCGATCACCGGCGGAGGCGGAGATATCGGCACCGGTGGGCAGGAAGCAACGCAGCTGCCACTGCCGGGTCCGGATCGCGTCCTTTGCTGTCGGCGTGCTCCACGGCGGATAGACACGGAGGGCGCGCTTTCCGCCCTTGCCATCGCGCGACATCACGCCGCGCTTGATCAGCAGGTCGCGGCTGAAGATGAACTGCCCGCGCTGTGTTCCGTCGAAGACCGCGATCACCACGAACTGCACAGCATCGGCTGCATCCAGTGGAGCGATATCAGCACCGGGAACGGGGCGTTTCCACAGGGTTACGAACTGGCCGGTCTTGGTGGGGGTGATCTTCGCGACGCGGAACACGATGCTGTGACCCTCAAGGGCAAAGCGGCAGGCACCGTACTCTGCGCTTTCCGCTTCCGCCACGATCGGTCCGGTCAACTGCAGCCCTGCGGGCAGGTAGAGTTCGTGCAGTGCCGCGGTGGCGGCAGCAATGCCGCTCACGCTTCCGGCAACGGCTCGGGCACCGTTCCGGGCACGAATACGCCTTCCTTCACGTAGGCGGCCAGGGTCATGTCCAGCGCGAGCATGCCGTCGCGCTTGAGGTCCATCAGTTCCGGTTCGACCATCGCGCCGTGCAGCACGCCCAGCACGGTGGCATGCAGCATGCGCGCGGCGATCTTCGGGTCGGCACCCTCGCGCAGCTGGCCCAGATCGCGGGCACGGCGCAGGGCGCGCTCCATCCGGTCCAGCGCATCGCGGAAACCGGCCTGCTGCATTTCGGTCAGCACCTTGGTGTCAGCCGAGGCATCGCTGCGCAGCATGATCTCCATGGTCTTGCGCAGGCGCTCGTCCTCGGACAGCTCGATGAACGAGTGGATCATCACCGCGCGCAGGTCGTGCACCGGGGTATCGCGCTGCTCGGTGGAGGTACGCTCCAGTTCCTGCATGAAGGGCAGGTGCACGCGCTCGACGATCGCGGCCAGCACCTCGCTCTTGTTCTTGAAATGCCAGTAGACCGCGCCACGGGTATAGCCGGCGCGGGCACCGATCATCTCCAGCGTGGTACGGGCCACGCCGTGTTCATGGAAGCAGGCTTCGGCGGCGTCAAGGATGCCTTCCCGGGTTGCCTGGGTGTCCTCTTTGGTCTTGCGGGCCATGGGTGTGGGTACGAGTGCGGGTGAAACGTGGCTGAATTGTACCGGTTTACAAACAAACAAGCATGTATGTATATTTCGCACCCATCATTCCCGTCGTGTGCGTGGCAGGCCGGTCCGGCTCCCGCTCCGCCCGGGTGGGCGCGATCTGCGGGGCTTTCACCGGAACAACGGGAAGCCTCGTCGTATCGGCGCTCTCTGAGATTCCTTCCTCCAAGAGCCTTTCCGTCATGTTGC
This sequence comes from Stenotrophomonas maltophilia, assembly GCF_002799155.1. Taxonomy (GTDB): domain Bacteria; phylum Pseudomonadota; class Gammaproteobacteria; order Xanthomonadales; family Xanthomonadaceae; genus Stenotrophomonas; species Stenotrophomonas maltophilia_R. The sequence goes on along the minus strand of NZ_NERD01000002.1, from coordinate 3,291,820 downwards.
TGAGCCGAATCCGACCCTTTGCACTGTCGCTGGCGATCGCCGCGACCGTGGCTGCCTGTGGCGGCCAACCCCAGGCCCCCGAGCAGGGCCCGGGCGAGGTCACCGTGGTCACGCTGAAGTCCGAGACCGTGGGCCTGACCCGCGAGCTGCCGGGCCGTACCAACGCCTTCCTGGTCGCCGAAGTGCGTCCGCAGGTCAACGGCATCGTCGCCAAGCGCCTGTTCACCGAGGGTGGCATGGTCAAGGCCGGCGAGCCGCTGTACCAGATCGAGGACGCCAGCTACCGCGCGCAGGCCAACAGTGCCCGTGCCCAGCTGGCGCGGGCCGAGGCCACCGCCAACGCCGCGCGCCTGAGCGCCAAGCGCATCACCGAGCTGGCCAAGGTCGATGCGGTCAGCCAGCAGGACCTGGAAAACGCCGTGGCCGCGCAGAAGCAGGCCGAGGCAGACGTCGGCGCCGCCAAGGCAGCGCTGGACGCGGCCAACGTCACCCTGGGCTACGCCCGCATCACCGCCCCTATCAGTGGCCGCATCGGCAAGTCCAGCGTCACCCAGGGTGCGCTGGTCAGCGCCGGCCAGGCCAACGCACTGGCCACCGTGCAGCAGCTGGACCCGATCTATGTCGACCTGACCCAGTCCTCGGCCGAGCTGCTGCAGCTGCGCCGTGAGCTGGCCGCGGGCCGCCTGCAGGACAACCAGGCGCTGCCGGTCAGCATCCTGATGGAAGACGGCAGCACCTTCGAACACAAGGGCACGCTGGAATTCTCCGAAGTCAGCGTCGACCCGGCCACCGGCAGCTTCGGCCTGCGCGTGAAGGTGGACAATCCGGACGGCCTGCTGATGCCGGGCACGTACGTGCGCGCGGTGATCGGTGGCGGCGTGCGCAGCGATGCGGTGCTGGTGCCGATGCAGGGCATCGCCCGCGATCCGAAGGGCGACACCACGGCGATGGTGGTCGGCAAGGACAACAAGGTCGAAGTGCGCCCGGTCAAGGTCAGCCGCACGGTCGGCGACAAGTGGCTGGTCGAGGATGGCCTGAAGGCCGGCGACAAGGTCATTGTCGAAGGCCTGCAGAAGATCGGCCCCGGCATGCCGGTCAAGGCCACCGAGAAGGGCGCTGCTCCGGCCAAGCCGGCGGCCACCGCCCAGCCTGCCGCCCCGGCCGGCGACGCGAAGTAAGCGGAGAACCCCATGGCACGCTTTTTCATCGATCGACCCATCTTTGCATGGGTGATCGCCATCATCATCATGCTCGCCGGCGGCCTGGCCCTGTTCAAGCTGCCGGTCTCGATGTATCCCAACGTCGCGCCGCCGGCGGTGGAAATCAGCGCCACCTACCCGGGTGCATCGGCCAAGGTGGTCGAGGACTCGGTGACGCAGATCATCGAGCAGAACATGAAGGGCCTTGATGGCCTGATCTACTTCTCCTCCAACAGCTCGTCCAACGGCCAGGCCACCATCACCCTGACCTTCGAGAGCGGCACCAACCCGGACATCGCCCAGGTGCAGGTGCAGAACAAGCTGCAGCTGGCCATGCCGCTGCTGCCGCAGGAAGTGCAGCGCCAGGGCATCAACGTGGCCAAGTCCAGCTCGGGCTTCCTGAACGTCATCGCGTTCGTGTCCGAGGACGGCAGCATGGACGCCAACGACATCGCCGACTACGTCGGTTCCAATGTCGTCGACCGTCTGAGCCGCGTGCCGGGCGTAGGCAACATCCAGGTGTTCGGTGGCAAGTACGCCATGCGTATCTGGCTGGACCCGAACAAGCTGCACACCTACGGCCTGTCCGTTGCGGAAGTGACCGCCGCGGTCAAGGCGCAGAACGCACAGGTGGCGATCGGCCAGCTCGGCGGCGCGCCGTCGGTGAAGGGCCAGCAGCTCAACGCCACCATCAATGCGCAGTCGCGCCTGCAGACCCCGGAACAGTTCCGCAACATCATCGTGCGCGGCGCGCAGGATGGTGCCGAGCTGCGCCTGGGTGATGTTGCCCGCGTCGAACTGGGTGCCGAGTCCTACGACTTTGTCACCCGCTACAACGGCCAGCCGGCCAGCGGCCTGGCGGTCACCTTGGCTACCGGCGCCAACGCGCTGGACACTGCGGCCGGCGTGGATGCCGCGCTGCAGGACATGAAGGGCTTCTTCCCGGCCGGCCTGAAGGCCGAGATCCCGTACGACACCACCCCGTTCGTGCGCGTGTCGATCAAGGGCGTGGTGCAGACCCTGATCGAAGCGATCGTGCTGGTGTTCGTGGTGATGTACCTGTTCCTGCAGAACTTCCGCGCCACCCTGATCCCGACCATCGCCGTGCCGGTGGTGCTGCTGGGTACCTTCGGCGTGCTGGCGATGCTGGGCTTCTCGGTGAACATGCTGACCATGTTCGCGATGGTGCTGGCGATCGGCCTGCTGGTGGACGATGCCATCGTGGTGGTGGAGAACGTCGAGCGCATCATGTCCGAAGAAGGACTGTCGCCGCTGGAGGCCACCCGCAAGTCGATGGGCCAGATCACCGGTGCGCTGGTGGGCATCGGCTTGGTGCTGTCGGCGGTGTTCGTGCCGATGGCCTTCATGAGCGGCTCCACCGGCGTGATCTATCGCCAGTTCTCGGCCACGATCGTCTCGGCGATGGCGTTGTCGGTGCTGGTGGCGATCGTGCTGACCCCGGCGCTGTGCGCGACCATGCTCAAGCCGCTGAAGAAGGGTGAGCACCACGTGGCCCACCGTGGCCTGGCCGGTCGTTTCTTCAACGGCTTCAACCGCGGCTTCGACCGCACCAGCGATAGCTACCAGCGCGGCGTGCGTGGCATCATCCACCGTCCGTGGCGCTTCATGGGCATCGTGGCGGCGCTGTTCGTGCTGATGGGCGTGCTGTTCGTGCGCCTGCCCAGCTCGTTCCTGCCCAACGAGGACCAGGGCGTGCTGATGGCGTTGGTGCAGGCCCCGGTCGGTGCCACCCAGGAACGTACGCTGGAATCGATCGCGGCGCTGGAAAACCACTTCCTGCAGAACGAGAAGGATGCGGTGGACTCGGTGTTTTCGGTGCAGGGCTTCAGCTTCGCCGGCATGGGCCAGAACGCCGGCATGGCATTCGTCAAGCTGAAGGACTGGAGCGAGCGTGACGCCGACAACGGCGTGATGCCGATCACCGGCCGCGCCATGGCGGCCCTGGGCCAGATCAAGGATGCCTTCATCTTCGCCTTCCCGCCGCCAGCCATCCCGGAACTGGGTACCGCTTCGGGCTACACCTTCTTCCTGAAGGACAACAGCGGCCAGGGCCACGAGGCACTGGTGGCCGCGCGCAACCAGCTGCTCGGCCTCGCTGCCGGCAGCAAGAAGCTGGCCAACGTGCGCCCGAATGGCCAGGAAGACACGCCGCAGTTCCGCATCGACATCGATGCGGCCAAGGCGACTTCGCTGGGGCTGTCGATCGACCAGATCAACGGCACGCTGGCCGCCGCGTGGGGCAGCTCGTACATCGACGACTTCGTCGATCGTGGCCGCGTCAAGCGTGTGTTCGTGCAGGCCGACCAGGCGTTCCGCATGGTGCCGGAGGACTTCGATCTCTGGTCGGTGAAGAACGACAAGGGTGAGATGGTGCCGTTCAGCGCCTTCGCCACCAAGCACTGGGACTACGGCTCGCCGCGCCTGGAACGCTACAACGGCGTGTCGGCGATGGAAATCCAGGGCGAACCGGCCCCGGGTGTCGCCTCCGGTGACGCCATGACCGAGATCGAGCAGCTGGCCAAGCAACTGCCGGCGGGCTTTGGTATCGAGTGGACGGCGATGTCCTACCAGGAACGACAGGCCGGCTCGCAGACGCCGCTGCTGTACACGCTGTCGCTGATGATCGTGTTCCTGTGCCTGGCCGCGATGTACGAAAGCTGGAGCGTGCCGACCGCGGTGCTGCTGGCGGCCCCGCTGGGTATCCTCGGCGCGGTGCTGGCCAACACCTTCAAGGGCCTGGAACGCGACATCTACTTCCAGGTGGCGATGCTGACCACGGTGGGCCTGACCAGCAAGAACGCGATCCTGATCGTCGAGTTCGCCAAGGAAAACCTGGAGAAGGGTGCAGGTCTGATCGAATCGATCATGCACGCCGTGCGTGACCGCCTGCGCCCGATCGTGATGACCTCGCTGGCCTTCGGCATGGGCGTGGTGCCGCTGGCGATCTCCACTGGTGCCGGTTCCGGCGCAAAGCAGGCGATCGGCACCGGCGTGCTCGGTGGCATGATCGTCGGCACCGTGCTCGGCGTGTTCTTCGTACCGCTGTTCTTCGTAGTGGTGCAGCGCGTGTTCAAGCGCAAGACCGCCGAGTGATGAAATCCGGTCGCGCCGGGCCGTGCCCGGCGGATGTCTCACCGCGTAGCCGCCGGGCATGGCCCGGCGCTACCACCGTGACCCCCAAGGTGTTGCCATGAAGCTTCATTCCATTGCTGTTTCCATTGCCGCTGCGCTCGCGCTGGCCGGCTGCTCCACCCTGGTGCCGAAGAACACCGCCGTTGCTCCGGCCATTCCGGCGCAATGGCCGGCCGAGGCCGCGCAGGGTGAGGTGGCCGATGTTGCCGCCGTCGGCTGGCGCGACTTCTTCACCGATGCGCGCCTGCAGCAGGTGATCGACCAGTCGCTGCAGAACAACCGCGACCTGCGCGTGGCCGTGCTCAATGTTGAACGTGCGCGCGGCCAGTATCGCGTACAGCGCGCCGATCGCGTGCCGGGCGTAGCCGTCACCGGCCAGATGGATCGCCGAGGTACCGACGCCGGTGTCACCGAGCAGTTCACCGCCGGTGTTGGCGTGGCCGAGTTCGAGCTCGACCTGTTCGGTCGCGTGCGCAACCTCAGCGAGGCGGCACTGCAGCAGTACTTTGCTGTGGCCGCCAACCGTCGCAACGCGCAGTTGAGCCTGGTCGCCGAGACTGCCACGGCGTGGTTGACCTACGGGGCTGATGCGCAGCGGCTGAAGATCGCCGACGCGACGCTGAAGACCTACGAGGATTCGCTGCGCCTAGCCGAGGCCCGCCACGAACGGGGCGGCAGTTCGGGGCTGGAACTGACCCAGACCCGTACCCTGGTCGAGACCGCGCGCACCGATGCCGCCCGGCTGCGTGGCCAGCTGGCCCAGGACCGCAATGCGCTGGCGCTGCTGGCCGGTGGCCAGCTGGATCCGGCGCTGCTGCCTGACAGCATCGAACCGCAGCTGCTTGCACTCGCACCGCCGCCAGCCGGCCTGCCCAGCGACGTGCTGCTGCAGCGCCCGGACATCATGGCCGCCGAGCACCAGCTGCTGGCGGCCAACGCCAACATCGGCGCGGCACGTGCCGCCTTCTTCCCGAGCATCTCGCTGACCGGCAGCATCGGCAGTGGCTCGAGCGAACTGTCCAATCTGTTCGACAGCGGCACCCGTGTGTGGAGCTTCCTGCCGAAGATCACGCTGCCGATCTTCCAGGGCGGCAAGCTGCGCGCCAACCTCGCCATCGCCAATGCAGACCGTGACATCGCGCTCGCGCAGTACGAAAAGGCGATCCAGGTGGGCTTCCGCGAAACCGCCGACGCACTGGCGTTGAACGTCAGCCTGGATGAGCAGGTGAGTTCACAGCAGCGCTTGGTGGAAGCGGCCGAACAGGCCAACCGCCTGTCGCAGGCACGCTACGACGCTGGGCTGGACAGCTTCGTGACCCTGCTCGATGCGCGGCGTACCGCCTACAACGCGCAGCAGACCCAGCTGCAGGCGCAGCTGGCCCAGCAGGCCAACCGCATCACCCTGTACAAGGTGCTGGGCGGCGGCTGGCACGAGCGCGGGTGAGCAGCGCTTCTGGTAGGTGCCAACCTTGGTTGGCACAGGGCCAGCCGCCTGCGCTGACGCATCCGTGCCAACCAAGGTTGGCACCTACCCTGATGATCGATGGTAGTGCCGGCCGCTGGCCGGCATTGTCATTTCAGGGCCTGCTACACCGCTTCATCATCGCGGCGCGCGGCATGGCAGGCGCGAACGCGTGCCAGCGCGTCGCCGGCTTCGCGCGCCATCTGCTCGTACTCACGGCGGATTTCTTCCAGCCGCTCCTCGTCCAGTTCTTCCAGATCCAACAGTTCGTTGTTGGCTTCGGCCGTCGCGCGGATCAGCTCGTCCAGCTTGATCTGCATTGCGGCGGTATCCGCGTTCTGCGTGTGCTGGATCAGGAACACCATCAGGAAGGTGATGATGGTGGTACCGGTGTTGATCACCAGCTGCCAGGTGTCGTTGAAACCGAACACCGGACCACTGATGCCCCAGATCACCACGATCGCCACCGCAGCCAGGAAGGTCCACGGCGAACCGGTGGCGGCCGCAGCCTTCTTGGCGATCGTATTGAACAGGTTTCGTGCTTTCATCGTCGTCGTCCCACTCAGGTGACGAGGATGATCGGCGGTGGCTCGTGCAGGGGCCGTGCAGCCGTCGCGCCGCAGCTCAGGCACGCAGGCGCGGAGCGTCCTGCAGGCGCACCGGGCTGGTCTGGTAGACGTGCTGCCAGCAACGGTCGACGAATTCGCGGGCCTGGGCTTCGCTCAGGCGCGGCATGATCTGCAGCGCGTACTGGGTCTGGAACATCTCGTCGCGCTGCGCATTGCTGGCGCGCGGCTGGGTAATCAGCGAGTCGCAGGCGAACTTGATCCACGGCACGTAGGAGCCGAACGAGTTGTGCGGCAGTGCGCCGTCGGCATGCTGGCGGCGCCAGTGGTCAAGTTCGGCGTCAACATTGATGACCGGGGGAATGGTGGGGACTTCAGCGTGCATGACAATCCAGTTCGGTTGAGTGGAAAGGGAGTGGGGGTTCATCCGAGTGTGGCCGATGAGGCAGTGGATGCCGCGTCAGCGAGATGTGGAGCCGGCGTTGCGATTGCCTATCAACTGCGCATGCTGGACCGCGCCGAGGTCTTCGGCCATGTTGGCCATCGCATTGCACAGGCGCTCATGGTCGAGCGGATGGCCACGCACCAGTTCCAGCTGCAGGCCCTGGTAGGCGGTCCAGAACAGCGCGCCGCGCTGGTGCAGCGCGTACTGCTGCTGCAGGCGCTCGCGGATGGCATCAAGCATCGGGTCGGGCGTGAGGCGGACGGCATGCGCGCACATGGCTGGCTCCGCCGGGGGAGAGAAGGCCCCGGTAACCCCACCCTAGGCGCCTCGGCCGGGTGGGGTGTTACCGCAGCGTATGCACGCAGCGCAGCTGACTGTGCGCGGGTTCACAGCAATGGCCGCAAACGCTGCCGGCACTAGGGCAGGCCGGCACTGAAGCGTTCATTAAGCGGGTTCAACAGGACACTGCGCGGTGTTCATTCACCGATGTCTTCGTTCCAGATCTCCGGATGCTGCGCAATGAAGCCGCCCAGCAGGTCCACGCATTCCTGGCTGTCCAGGTCGATCACGTTGACGCCGTTTTCGCGCAGCCAGTCGATGCCGCCCTGGAAGGTGCGCGATTCGCCCACCACCACGGTGCCGATGTTGAACTGGCGCACCAGGCCCGAGCAGTACCAGCACGGGGCCAGGGTGGTGACCATGATGGTGTCCTGGTAACGGCGCTGGCGCCCGGCCTTGCGGAAGGCGTCGGTTTCGCCGTGCACCGACGGGTCGCCTTCCTGCACGCGGCGGTTGTGGCCGCAGCCGAGCAGGCGGCCATCGTTGTGGTACAGCGCCGCGCCGATCGGCACGCCGCCTTCGGCCAGGCCCTGGCGGGCTTCGGCGATGGCGGTCTGCAGCAGGGCCTGGTAGTCGGGCGTGGTGATCATGCGGGGCTCCGGTAAGTCGTGGCCCGCCATGATACGGGCAGGGGGTGCCGCTGGCCCCCGGCGGTGCGATAATCGGGGGCATGAGCGAATCCCCCTACAAAGCCGGTACGACCCATTTCGGGTTCCGCGACGTCGCCGCCAAGGACAAGCAGAAGCTGGTCGGCCAGGTGTTCACCTCGGTCGCGCGCAACTACGACCTGATGAACGACCTGATGAGCCTGGGCGTGCACCGGGCGTGGAAGCGCTACTACGTGGCGACCGCGCAGGTGAAGCCGGGCGACCGCGTGCTCGACCTGGCCGGCGGCACCGGCGACATCGCCGCCCTGCTGAAGGAGCGCGTCGGCGCCGAGGGCTCGGTGGTGCTGGGCGACATCAACGCCGGCATGCTGTCGGTTGGCCGTGACCGCCTGACCAACCGCGGCCTGGTGCTCGGCCTGGACTACGTGCAGTGCAACGCCGAAGCCCTGCCGTTCCCGGACAACAGCTTCGACCTGGTCACCATCGCCTTCGGCCTGCGCAATGTCACCGACAAGGACGCTGGCCTGCGCGAGATGTACCGCGTGCTGAAGGTCGGCGGCCAGGCCCGCGTGCTGGAGTTCTCAGAAGTCACTGCGGACTGGTTCAAGCCGATCTACGACTTCCACTCGTTCAAGATCCTGCCCAAGCTGGGCAAGCTGTTCGCCAATGATTCGGACAGCTACCAGTACCTGGCCGAGAGCATCCGCAAGCACCCGCCGCAGGACGAGCTGAAGGCGATGATGGGACAGGCCGGTTTCGAGCGCTGCCACTACAAGAACCTGACCGGCGGCATCGTTTCGATCCACTCCGGCTACAAGCTGTAAGCCCTGGACGGGGGAAACCCCGGTACCTGCTCTGGTGGGTGCCAACCTTGGTCGGCAAAGCAGCTGCCGGTATCTGCTCTGGTGGGTGCCGACCTTGGTCGGCACCGGCTTGACGCGAGCGTTGATGGATCCGTGCCAACCAAGGTTGGCACCTACCTGTGGATGCCAACCTTGGTTGGCATGCGCCGGAGGCGCAGGATCGGCCCGCCCGCCATTACCCCGCACCGCGCAACGCCTGCCGGGCCGGAGGGAGGTACCATTGGGGTTTGATCCCCGTAACGGTCCCGATTCATGCGTAATCCGCTGATGCTCCTTCCGCTGGCCGTGGCCCTGGCCGCCGGCTGCTCCCAGGAGGCGGCCGCGCCCGCCGCCGCCCCGACTGCCGCAAAGGCCCCCGCCGCCCCCGTGAACGCCGAGAACCGCAGCCACGACGAAAGCTCGTACGCCGAGCCGGACAAGGTCGTCATCAAGGACATCGCGCTGGATCTGAAGCTGGACTTCGACCAGAAGCAGATCGGCGGTACCGCCACCTACACCCTGGAATGGAAGCAGAAGGACGCCAAGCAGCTGGTGCTCGACACCCGCGAGCTGACCGTGTCCAAGGTGGAGGCCGTCGCCGCCGATGGCGCGCGCAGCGCGCTGAAGTTCGAGCTGGCCCCGGTCGACAAGGTGTTCGGCAGCAAGCTGACCATCGAGGCCCCGGAACAGCCGGCCAAGGTGGAAGTGACCTACCACACCGCACCGACCGCCTCGGGCCTGCAGTGGCTGGCGCCGTCGATGACCGAGGGCAAGAAGCTGCCCTTCATGTTCAGCCAGTCGCAGGCCATCCACGCCCGTTCCTGGGTGCCGCTGCAGGACACCCCGAGCGTGCGCTTCACCTACAGTGCGCACGTGGTCTCGCGACCGGACGTGATGGTGCTGATGAGCGCCGACAACGACCCGAAGGCCGCGCGTGACGGTGACTACACCTTCAAGATGCCGCAGCCGATTCCGTCGTACCTGCTGGCCATCGCCGCCGGCGACCTGGTGTTCGAGCCGATTTCCGGCCGCTCCGGCGTCTGGGCCGAGCCGACCATGGTCAACAAGGCCGCCAAGGAATTCGAAGACACCGAGAAGATGATCGGTGCCGCCGAGAAGCTGTACGGCGAATACCGCTGGGGCCGCTACGACATGCTGGTGCTGCCGCCTTCGTTCCCGTTCGGTGGCATGGAGAACCCGCGCCTGACCTTCGCCACCCCGACCGTGATCGTCGGCGACAAGTCGCTGGTTTCGCTGGTCGCCCACGAACTGGCGCACAGCTGGTCGGGCAACCTGGTGACCAACGCCAGCTGGAAGGACATCTGGCTCAATGAAGGCTTCACCACCTACGTCCAGGGCCGCATCACCGAAGCCCTGTACGGCAAGGAGATGGCCGAGATGGAGAAGCAGATCGACCAGACCGACCTGCTGGCCGAAGTGAAGGACATGAGCCCGGCCGACCAGGCGCTGGCGCTGCCGCCGCTGAACGAGCGCGACCCCGACGAAGCCCTCAGCCAGGTGGCCTACGTCAAGGGTTCGTGGTTCCTGGAATTCCTCGAGCAGCGCTTCGGCCGCGAGACCTTCGATCCGTTCCTGCGCGGCTGGTTCGATGACCACGCGTTCCAGAGCGCGAACACCGACCAGTTCGTCGAGTACATGAAGAAGAACCTGCTGCCGAAGAATCCGTCGGCAGTGACCGAGGCCGAACTGAAGGCATGGCTGGACGAGCCGGGCATTCCGGCGTTCGCGGCCAAGGCGCAGTCGCGCAACTTCAGCAGTGTCGATACTGCGCGCATCGCCTTCGCCAGCGCCGGCACCGTGCCGAGCAGCCATGTCATCGCCGACTGGAGCACGCAGGAATGGGTGCGCTTCATCGACGGCCTGGGTGCGACCCAGCCGCTGGACAAGCTGGCCACGCTGGACAAGGCCTTCCACTTCACCGGCACCCCGAATGGCGAGATCGCCATGCGCTGGTACCCGCTGGCGATCCGCAGCGGCTACGAGCAGGCCAATGAAGGCGCAGCCGCGTTCATCGAGCGCGTCGGTCGTCGCAAGCTGATCATGCCGATCTACGCCGAACTGGTGAAGACCCCGAAGGGACTGGAGCTGGCCAAGCAGGCCTTTGAAAAGGCCAAGCCGGGCTATCACCCGATCACCACCGCCTCGGTCCAGGACATGCTGGCCAAGGCTGAAGCCAAGTAAGCGGTAGTGCCGGCCGCTGGCTGGCAACCGGTCACTGCTTCACCACCAACGGCGGGGAAACCCGCCGTTGGTGTATCCGCTTTTCGCTGCCGATAGAATCGGGATGCACTCGCAAAGGACCTCCGCCATGAAACGACTGATCCTGCTCACCGCCTGCACCCTGGCCCTGGCCGCCTGCAGCAACCCCGAGGAAGAGCGCAAGGCGCAGGAAGCCGCCGCGGCCGCCGTGCAGGCGCAGAAGGAAGCCAAGGCCGAGGATGTGGCCAAGCAGTACGACATGGCCGTGGCCGCGCAGGACTGGGAGCGTGCGCGCCTGCACGGCGCCTCGCTGCTGGACCAGTACAAGGACACCGCCGCCGCCGAGCGCATCGCCGCCGGCTTCGACGAGGTCAAGGCCAAGGGCGATGCCGCGCGCGACCTGCGCCGCATGCAGGCGCTGTGGCAGTACAACCAGATCCCGGTGGGCAGCAAGGGCAACCAGGTTTCGGCGCAGATCTACAGCAAGGAACGGGTGGACGTGGATGGCAGCGGTGCCAAGCCGGTGCAGCTGGTGTTCCGCGATCACCCGGAATGGAAGCGGCACGCCTACCTGGTGCTGCAGGCCGGCGATTTCCGCTGCCCGCAGTGCACGGTAAAAGTGACCGTGGACGACGGCAAGCCGGTGTCGATGGCGGCCTGGCGGCCGAAGACCGATGAAGCCATCGCCCTGTTCATCACCGACCAGAAGGCACTGTGGAAGCTGGCGCGCAAGGGCAAGTCGATCAGCATCGAGTTTCCGGTCAAGGCCGGCGGCACGCGTACGGCCGTGTTCGAAACCGGTGGTGTCGACGCCAGTCGCATGCCGCAGTGGTGGCAGTGATGATCGCGACGGGCAGCGCAGTGCACGCGTTGTCCGCGATCAGGCACTGGGTGTTCGACATGGACGGCACGCTGACGGTGGCCGTGCATGATTTCGCCGCGATCCGCCGCGCGCTGCAGATCGCGGCCGAGGAAGACATCCTCGACCATATCGCAGCGCTGCCGGACGCACCGGCGCAGGCCAAGCGGGAGTGGTTGCTGGATCACGAACGTGCGCTGGCCGAGGACGCGCTCCCGGCGCCGGGCGCGGTGGCGCTGCTGCGCGCGCTGGCGGAGGCTGGTTGCCGGCTGGGCATCCTGACCCGCAACGATCATGCATTGGCGAAGCTGACGCTGGACGCGATCGGGGTCGGGGCGTTGTTCGACGATGCCGACATCATCGGCCGCGACGAGGCGGTACCCAAGCCGTCGCCGGATGGCTTGCAGCAGCACCTTCGTCGCTGGGGAATCGGGGCTGCGGAGGCGGTGATGGTCGGAGACCACGCCTACGACCTGGAGTGCGGCCGCGCCGCGGGCACCCACACCGTGCTGGTCAACCTGCCGGAGAACCCGTGGCCGGACCACGCTGACTGGCATTTCGCTGATTGCCGCGACCTGTTGGCCGCCTGGCAGCGCAGGGGGTAGTGCCGGCCGCTGGCCGGCAGTGCCGACCAGGGTCGGCACCTGCCAGAGCACAGCGTGTCGACCAAGGTCGACACCCACCGAGCAGATGCGCGGGCAGTTCGGTTTACGCGCCCAGCGCGTAACCGAACTGCTGCTTGAACTGCTCGTTGAACTCATCAAAGGTGAAGCGCTGGTTCTGCGTGCCCGGGTGCTCGACCTTCAGCGCGCCCATCAGGTTGCCCATGCGGCCGATGGTCAGCCAGTCGTAGCCCTTCTGGATGCCGTAGATCAGGCCGGCGCGGAAAGCGTCGCCACAGCCGGTCGGGTCGACCACACGGCGCTCGTGCGCCGGCGGGATGTCGTAGCTCTTTTCCGGGGTGTGGATGACCGCGCCCTTCGGGCCGCGGGTGGTGATGTAGGCCTTCACCCGGCTGACGATCTCCTTCTCGTCCCAGCCGGTGCGTTCCTGCAGCAGGTTCGACTCGTAGTCGTTGACCACCACGTAGTCGGCCTGGTCGATGAAGGCGCGCAGCTCCGGGCCGTTGAACAGCGGCATGGCCTGGCCCGGGTCGAAGATGAACGGGATGCCGTCTTCGTGGAATTCCTGCGCGTTCTGGATCATGCCCTCGCGGCCGTCAGGGCCGACCAGGCCCAGGGTCACGCCCGGCACGCCGCGCACGTGGTTCTCGTAGGAACGCATCATCGCGCCCGGGTGGAAGGCGGTGATCTGGTTGTTGTCGTGGTCGGTGGTGATGAACGCCTGCGGGGTGAACAGCTCATCGATCACGCGCACGCGCGACAGGTCGATGCCCAGGCCGTCGAAGTATTCGCGGTACGGGCCGAAGTCCGAACCCACGGTGCCCATCGGGATCGGCTGGCCGCCCAGCAGGTGCAGGTTGTAGGCGATGTTGCCGGCACAGCCGCCGAACTCGCGGCGCATGCGCGGCACCAGGAAGGACACGTTCAGGATGTGCACCTTGTCCGGCAGGATGTGATTCTTGAACTGGTCCGGGAACACCATGATGGTGTCGAAGGCAAGAGAACCACAGATCAGAGCGGACATCGATGTAAGCCTATGCGGTGAATTTTGGGGTGGGCCGGCCCGGTTCAGCGGGCAAGCAAACGGCGCCCTTGGGCGCCCGACGGCGCAAAGGTTACCCGCTGGTGCCGCTCAGGGCCAGAACCGGGTGAGGCCCGATCAGGCCGAAAGCCTGTGAAGACGCGGGTTCAGCTAGTTTTTTCCTTGCTCGGCGGCAGGCGGGTTGCTAGGCTTGTCGGCCTCGATTTCTGCCCATTTTTTCGCCATCCCGCGGCGGGCACGACACCCCTCAGGACTCCTTCCTCAGATGTTCAAGAAACTCCGTGGCATGTTCTCCAATGACCTGTCCATCGACCTGGGCACGGCCAACACCCTCATCTACGTGCGCGGGCAGGGGATCGTGCTGAACGAGCCGTCGGTCGTGGCCGTGCGCCAGGACCGTGCCATCGGTGGCACCCGCTCGGTGGCAGCCGTGGGCGCCGAAGCCAAGCAGATGCTGGGCCGTACCCCGGGCCACATCACCACCATCCGCCCGATGAAGGATGGCGTCATCGCCGACTTCACCTACACCGAGGCGATGCTCAAGCATTTCATCAAGAAGGTGCACAAGTCGCGCGTGCTGCGCCCGAGCCCGCGCGTGCTGGTCTGCGTGCCGGCCGGCTCGACCCAGGTCGAGCGCCGCGCGATCAAGGAATCGGCCGAGGAAGCCGGTGCCCGCGACGTGTTCCTGATCGAAGAACCGATGGCGGCCGCGATCGGCGCCGGCATGCCGGTCACCGAAGCCCGTGGCTCGATGGTCATCGACATCGGCGGCGGCACCACCGAAGTGGCGGTGATCTCGCTCAACGGCATCGTCTACTCGGCCTCGGTCCGCATCGGCGGCGACCGCTTCGACGAGTCGATCACCAACTACGTGCGCCGCAACCACGGCATGCTGATCGGTGAAGCCACCGCCGAACGCATCAAGGTCGAGCTGGGCTGCGCCTACCCGCAGGCGGAAGTGATCGAGATGGAAATCTCTGGCCGCAACCTCGCCGAGGGCGTGCCGAAGATGATCAAGATCAGCTCCAACGAGGTGCTCGAGGCCCTGCACGAGCCGCTGTCGGGCATCGTCAGCGCGGTCAAGCTGGCGCTGGAGCAGACCCCGCCGGAGCTGTGCGCCGACGTCGCCGAACGCGGCATCGTGCTGACCGGTGGCGGCGCCCTGCTGCGTGACCTGGACCGCCTGATTTCCGAGGAAACCGGCCTGCACGTGCAGGTGGCCGACGATCCGCTGACCTGCGTGGCCCGCGGTGGCGGTCGTGCGCTGGAGCTGGTGGACATGCACGGCAACGAGTTCTTTGCGCCGGAATAAGCCGTCCCGGCCGTTCCTGCCCGCCGCGCCCTTCCGGGGTGCGGCCCGCTGTGATGGCGGGCCGGCACCGGCGGGGCGCCCGCGTGTTTCCCTTCCGCCTTCTGCCAGTTGAATCGTTGCCGTGCCGCCCTACGCCGGTCCTCCCGTCGCTTCCCGATCCGGTGATGCCGCCAGCCCCTTGCGGTTGCTGGCTTATCTCGCATTGGCCATCACCCTGATCGTGCTCGACGACCAGGCCGGCTGGCTGGCGCGCCTGCGCGAGCAGGCCAACAGCCTGGTGCAGCCGGTATGGGCACTGGCTGGCCTGCCCGGCAAACTCGGCAACCAGGTGAAGGATTCCGCCGCCAGCCACACCCAGCTGGTGACCGAGAACCGCGAACTGCGCAACCAGTTGCTGCTGGCCAACGCGCGCCTGACCCGCCTGCAGACCGCCGCGCTGGACAACGCCCAGCTGCGCGAACTGCTGAATGTGGCCGAGCGCAGTGGCCTGGACGTGCAGCTGGCGCCGATCCTGGATATCGACCTGGACCCGGTGAAGCAACGCCTGGTGCTCGATGCAGGTACCCGCGAGGGCGTGCACGTCGGCCAGGCGGTGATCGATGCCGGCGGCTTGATGGGGCAGGTGATCAGCGTCACCGGCGGCACTTCCACCGTGCTGCTGCTGACCGACCCCGACCACGCGGTGCCGGTCACCGTGGCCCGCAACGGCGTGCGCCTGATCGTCTACGGTCGCGGCGACACGCTGGAGCTGCGCGACATTCCGCTCAGCGCCGGGGTGGAAGTGGGCGATGAGATCGTCACCTCCGGCCTCGGCGGGCGTTTCCCGGCCGGCTTCCCGGTCGGCACCATCACCGGCCTGCGCCCGGACGATACCCATGCTTTCCTGGTCGGCGAACTGAAGCCGGCGGCGCAGCTCGACCGCGGTCGCGACGTGCTGCTGCTGCGCCCGGGGGCGGCAATTCGCTTGCCTGCGGCCAGCGAATTGCAGCCGACTGCACCTTCGGTGCAACCGGCCCCCGCACCCTCCCTTAACCCCCCGCCTTCGGCGCGTCCCCTTGAGCCGACCGCACCTTCGGCGCAACCGGCCCGCGCATCCTCCCTTACCCCCGCGCCTTCGGCGCGCCCCCCTCAACAAGAGGGGGGCTCTCCCCCAGCCGGCGCTCCGGTAGCGTCGGCCGCTGGCCGGCAACCGGCTCCGTCTTCGACGAAGCCGGTTGCCCCCGCATCCTCCCTTAACCCCGCGCCGTCGGCGCGCCCCCTTCAACAACAAGGGGGCTCCACTCCAGCCGGCTCTACGGTAGTGCCGGCCGCTGGCCTGCAACCGCAACCCACCCAGCCGCAGCCGGAGGCCCAGCGATGAGCCGCCTGCGCGACAATCCGTGGGTGCTGCCGGCCAGCCTGGTGGTGGCGCTGCTGCTGGGCCTGCTGCCGTTGCCGGCGCTGCTGCAGCCGTTGCGCCCGTACTGGCTGGCGCTGGTGCTGGCGTACTGGGTGATCGAAGCCCCCGAGCGCGTCGGCCTGGGCATCGCCTTCGCCAGCGGCGTGGTTGCCGACCTGCTGTACGGCGGCGTGCTCGGCGAACAGGCGCTGCGGCTGGTGATGCTGGCCTTCATCCTGCAGCGCTTCCGCGCCCGCATCCGCTTCTTCCCGATGTCGCAGCAGATGCTGGCCATCGGCGGCCTGCTGTTCAACGACCGCATCGTCAGCGCGCTGGTGCACATCCTGGTGGGTGAACCCACCCTGCCGTGGTCGTACTGGTGGGCACCGCTACTGGGCATGGGCCTGTGGCCGCTGGTGTTCGTGCTGCTGGACGCGGTGCGATTCGGCAAGCGCGGGCGCTGAGCCATGATCCCGCGCCGCCAGGTCAAGAACCCGCACGCCGAAGCCGAACAGTTCCGCCGTCGCGCGGCGCTGGGCTTCCTGGGCGTGCTGGTCTGCCTGCTGGGCCTGGGTGGCTGGTACTTCAAGCTGCAGGTGCTGGACCATGACGTCTACGCCACGCGCTCGGAAGCCAACCGCATCAAGCCGCGGCCGGTGGTGCCCGGGCGCGGCATGATCTACGACCGCAACGGCCGCCTGCTGGCCGAGAACGTGCCGGCCTTCCGCCTGGACGTGACTCCGGACAAGGTCAAGGACATGGACGCCACCCTGGAAGGGCTGGCGAAGATCATCAACATCAGCCCGGAAGAGCTGGAAGCGTTCAACAAGTCGCGCAAGGCGCGCCGCAAGTTCCTGCCGGTCACGCTGAAGCTGCGCATGAGCGACGAGGAGATGGCGCGCTTCGCGGTTGATCGCTGGCGCTTCCCCGGCGTCGAGCTGGAGCCCTACCTGACCCGCCGCTACCCGTATGGCGATCTGTTCGCGCACATCATCGGCTACGTCGGCCGCGTCGATGACAAGGACCTGGAGATTCTCGGCGAAGGCAATGCCGCGCTGACCCACATCGGCAAGTCCGGCCTGGAGCGCTACTACGAGCAGCAGCTGCGCGGCAAGGTCGGCTACGAGCAGGTCGAGACCAACGTGCAGGGCCGTGCGATCCGCACCATCGGCCGTGTCGCCGCGCAGTCCGGTGCCGACCTGCGACTGTCGATCGACGCCGACCTGCAGCGCGCCATGGTGGCCGCTTTCGGCGACCAGGAAGGCTCGGCGGTGGCGATGGACCCGCGTACCGGCGAAGTGCTGGCGATGGTCAGCCTGCCATCCTATGACCCCAATCTGTTCGTCAACGGCATTTCGCATGCCGACTTCAAGGCACTGAACGACAATCCCTCGCGGCCGCAGTTCAACCGCCTGGTGCTGGGTGGCGTCGCCCCCGGTTCCACGTTGAAGCCGCTGATCGGACTGGCCGGCCTCGATTCGGGCGTGCGCCGGCCCGAAGACAAAGTGCTTTCCACCGGCATGTTCTACCTGCCCGGTACTTCGCGCGGCTGGGGTGACTCGCACCGCGGCGGCCATGGCTGGACCGACCTGCGCAAATCCATCGCGCAGTCGGTCAACACGTACTACTACAAGCTGGCGCTGGACCTGGGCATCGAGCGTTTCGACCATTACATGGAGTACTACGGCTTCGGCCAGCCGACCGGGATCGACCTGACCGGCGAGATCGGCGGCATCCTGCCTTCGCCGGCCTACAAGCGGAAGAGCCGCAAGGAAGCCTGGTACCCCGGCGACACGGTCAACATCAGCATCGGCCAGGGCGACTGGAAGGTCACCCCTCTGCAGCTGGCGCGGGGTGTCAGTGGACTGGCCGACGGGCAGCTGCGCACGCCCCATCTGGTGATCCAGCAGCGCGCGGGGTTCGACCATGACTGGGTGGCGACCGACCCGGGCGAGAGCAAGCCGATCAGCCCGAACCCGAACAACCTGCAGGCGGTGCGCGAAGGCATGATGGCCACCATGCTGCCTGGCGGCAGTGCCGCACGCATGGCGGCCGGCGCTCCGTACACGATGGCCGGCAAGACCGGAACCGCGCAGGTCATCAGCCGCAAGGGCACCGCCGCGGTGAATCCCAAGAGCTTGCCGATGCACCTGCGCCACCGCGCGCTGTTCGTTGGCTTTGCGCCGGTGGACCAGCCGGTGATCGCGCTGGCGATCGCGGTGGAGGGCGGTGGTTACGGCGGCGCCGCGGCCGCGCCGATCGCCCGCAAGGTGTTCGACGCCTACCTGCTCGGCAAGATGCCCGAAGGCATGCAGCCGCTGGACAGCGAGCGCGGCACCACCGCCATCGGCGCCACTGCATTCGACAACGAAGATGTGGGCGCGCGCCAGGCGGGTGACCTCGCCGCGGCGCAGCTGGGTGAGCATCCGGTGCTGGTCGGCGTGCCTGCGCCCGAACCCGCGCCCGCACCGCAGCCGGGAACGCCGGCCGCCGCCGCGCTGCCGGCCACGCCGCGCCCGACCCCCGCGGAGCCCGCACGATGAGAGTGTTCCTGCGCTGGGCCGGCGACATGCTGCGCCGCTTCTTCAGCACGCTGGACTGGGTGCTGTGCCTCGCCCTGGGCGCGCTGATGGTGATTGGCCTGGCCACCTTGAAGAGCGCCGGTGGCGACGGCCTGGTGATGGCCCAGGGCGTGCGCTTCGCGGTGGGCATGGCCGCGCTGTGGGGCATCTCGAGGGTACCGATCCTGCGCATCCGCTCGGCCACGCCGATGATCTACGCGATCTCGATGATCCCGTTGCTGGCGGTGTTCGTGCTCGGCACCGGCAAGTACGGCCGGCAGTGGCTGGACCTGAAATTCTTCTACCTGCAGCCGGCCGAGCTGTTGAAGGTCAGCCTGCCCATGATGGTGGCGTGGTACCTGCACAAGATGCCGCTGCCACCGCGCTTCAGTACCGTGCTGACCGCGCTGGTCATCATCGGCGTGCCCACCGGCCTGGTGATGCTGCAGCCGGACTTTGGCACCGGCGTGCTGATCGCCGCCAGCGGCGTGTTCGTGCTGCTGCTGGCGGGCCTGCCATGGTGGTGGGTCGGTCTGGGCGTGGGCGGCGTCGCGGCGGTCGCTCCGGTGGCCTGGTTCTGGCTGCTGCGGCCGTACCAGAAGGACCGCATCATGATGTTCCTGGACCCGGAGATGGATGCGCTCGGGGCCGGCTGGAACATCATCCAGTCGAAGATCGCGATCGGTTCCGGCGGCTTCGACGGCAAGGGCTGGGGCGAGGGCTCGCAGTCGCACCTGAACTTCATTCCCGAACAGACCACCGACTTCGCGTTCTCGGTGCTGAGCGAGGAATTCGGCTGGATCGGCGTGGCCACCGTGCTGGCGCTGTACCTGGTGGTGATCGGGCGCTGCCTGTGGATTGCCAGCCAGTCGCGCGATTCCTATTCGCGCCTGCTGGCCGGCGCCACCGGCCTGGCGTTCTTCGTCTACGTGCTGGTGAACGGCGGGATGATCTCCGGCCTGCTGCCGGTAGTGGGCGTGCCGATGCCGCTGATCAGCTACGGTGGAACCTCGGCGGTATCGCTGCTGGCCGGTTTCGGGTTGGTGATGGCCGTGCGCAGTCACAACCCGGTGCACGGCGGCTACGGTTGAGTCCGGCGTCGGGGTCAGATCCCTTTTTCCACAGGAAAAAGGGATCTGACCCCACAGCTCGGCCACGGAGAGCAGGAGCACCATGACAGCTTCACGCAAGCGCCCGTTGCTAGCGTGCTGCGCGTGGAATGGAAACGACTGCTTGGCGGCTGCCGTGAGGTGGTGCGCACGATCGATCTGCCGTTGCTGGTCGCCTTGTTGATGCTGATGGGCGCGGGCCTGGCGGTGCTGCACAGCGTGTCCGGGCCAGTGGCCGGGCAGGCGGCGCGCTTTGCCGGTGGGCTGCTGGCCATGTGGCTGCTGTCGCGTGTTTCGCTGCTGCGCCTGCGCGCATGGACACCGGCGTTGTATGCCTTGTCGATGCTGCCGCTGGTGGCGGTGTACGTGATCGGCACCGGAAAGTACGGGCAGCGCTGGCTCAACCTGGGCGCGTTCTACCTGCAGCCGTCCGAGCTGCTCAAGCTCAGCCTGCCGCTGATGATGGCGTGGTACCTGCACCGGCAACCGCTGCCCCCTTCGCCGCGCACGGTGCTGACGGCCGCAGTGCTGATCGGCGTGCCGGCGGTGCTGATCCTGATGCAGCCCAACCTCGGCACCGCCACATTGGTGACTGCCAGCGGCGTGTTCGCATTGTTGCTGGCCGGACTGCACTGGGGCTGGGTGGCCACCGGCGCGGCGGGGCTGTCGGTGGCCGCACCGCTGGCGTGGTTCGGCCTGTTGCGGCAATACCAGAAGGATCGCGTACTGACCTTCCTCGACCCGGCAGCGGACCCGCTTGGTACGGGATGGAACATCCTGCAGTCGCGCATCGCGATCGGCTCCGGTGGCTGGGAGGGGCGTGGCTGGGGTCAGGGCACGCAGGCCACGCTGGATTTCCTGCCCGAGTACACCACCGACTTCGCATTTTCGGTGCTGGCCGAAGAGTTCGGCTGGCTTGGCGTGGTGACGCTGTTCGCGCTGTACCTGTTCGTGGTTGGCCGTTGCCTGTGGATTGCAGTGCATGCGCGCGACACCCATGCGCGGTTGCTGGCCGGCAGCCTGGGGCTGGCGTTCTTCGTCTACGTGCTGGTGAACGGTGGAATGATTTCCGGCCTGCTGCCGGTGGTGGGCATTCCGATGCCGCTGATCAGTTACGGCGGGACCTCGGCGGTCTCGCTGTTGGCCGGCATCGGGCTGGTGATGGCGGTGCGTGGGCACCGGCCTGTACACGGGGGATAGGGTTTCCAGCCAACGGCGCAGCCCCTCGTGGGTGGTCGCGTAACGCGGCTCATGTGTGGGGCGGGCACGGTGGGTTCGCGGGACACGCCGTAAACCCGTCCTTGGGGGCTCGATGGCGCCATCCATGGCGCCAACGGTCCCGCGAACCCACCGCGCCCGCCCCCTGACAGTTTTCGGGCGCGTCCACCCACGGAAAAGAAAAAGAAGATCAAAAGCAAAACCAGCTTGGCCGCCCGCTTCATTGCATCCTGCAGCGCCGAAGGCAGCGGCAGGAGCCGCTGCCAACGTCGCCCATGGCGGCGGCCCGAAGGGTGCCGGTCAGGACGACCGGCATAGCAGTGCTCGGCTCACGAGCAAGCGCAGCGCCGCGACCCGCTTTTGATCTTCTCTTTCTTCTCCGTGGATAGACGCGCACGGAACCTTGGCCTCACCCCTGAACTGCTTTGCGCGGCCACACACGAGGGGCTGCGCCGTTGGCTGGAGCCTTCCTGACTCTGCGCAATGCCCGTTGTGGAAGCGTTCTCACAACGCCGCACAGCAACACGCGCTCTGACCAAATTCCATAAAAAATGTTAGCTGGTTCACATTTTTACAGCGCGTTGATCTTGATCAATGGACTTGTCGTAATCGGCCTGCACAATGGCGGCCCGTTCGGCACGGCGCGCCGTCAATCGATGCAGCGCGAGGGGGCGTCGGGCGGGAAGCAGTACTGATCCAACGGGTACAGGGAGCGCGGGGTACTGCCACTGGGGAGCGGCAGCCGCGCAGGTACCGACCGGATCCGGTCGCCGGTTGCGTCTGCGGGGATGGGGACGCAACCGGCAACCTCTATCTGAATGGGGCGGGGTGATCACGACGTCTTCACATTTCCCGCTGAACGCGGGCAAATCGTTGTGATTCATGGTGTTAGGGGTTTTAATTCATCCATGACCTGCTAACCTGCGACGATGATTCGACGCACTCTGGCCTGCATGCTCACCCTCGGCCTGGTCGCCTGCGCGACCCAGCCGAAGTCCCCACCGTCTTCACCCCAGGCCAGCAGTACGCCGCGCCAGCCCGCCGCCAAGGCCCATGGCCCGGCCGAGGCCGCACCCGAAGCCACTGCCGCCACTGCGCCGCCGGTCGATCTCACCCCGGTGCCGTTCGAGGTCGCGCGGGCCCGCTTCATTGCCGATACCGCCAAGCGCTATGGCCTGAAGCCGGAGCAGATCAGCAACGTGCTCGACCAGGCGCAGGTGCGCCAGCCGATCATCGCGGCGATGTCGCGCCCGGCCGAGCGGGTCAAGCCGTGGAACGAGTACCGGCCGATGTTCATCAGCAAGGCACGCATCGACGGCGGTCGTGCGTTCCTGGCCCAGCACCGTGCCGAACTGGATCGCGTGCAGCAGCGCACCGGCGTCCCGGCCGAAGTGATCGTGGCGATCATTGGCGTGGAAACCAGTTACGGCAAGAACGCAGGCAGCCATCGCGTGCTGGATGCGCTGTATACGCTGGCGTTCTATTACCCGCGCAGCGGCGACCCGGCCAAGCTGGAACGCGAAGTGCGCCGCGAGCTGTTCTTCCGCGATGAGCTGGCCAAGCTGTTCGAGCTGGGCCGCGAAGAGAAACTGGACATCACTACGCTCAAGGGCAGCTATGCCGGCGCGATGGGCATGGGCCAGTTCATGCCGTCCAGTTACCTCGATTACGCCGTGGACGGTAATGGTGATGGCCGTCGCGACCTGTTCACCAGCTACGACGATGTGTTCTCGTCCATCGCCAACTACTTCGTGAAGAAGGGCGGCTGGGTGCGTGGCGGGCAGGTGGCCGTGCCGGCCACGCTGGCGCCGGGCCGCGAGGAATTCAACCCGACCGAATGGATGCCGACCTGGTCGCTGGCCGACCTGGCGCAGCGCGGCTACCAGCCGAGCGCAGCGGTGCAGCCGGGTGCCACCGCCACCCCGGTCACGCTGGAAGGCAGCGCCGGCAAGCAGTACTGGCTGGGCTTCCAGAACTATTACGCGATCACCCGCTACAACCTTTCGAAGATGTACGCGATGGCCGTGTTCCAGTTGTCCCAGGCCATCGCCGGACAGGAGCTGCCCCCGGCATGAACATCAGATGGCTGGTTCCAGGCTTGATCGTCCTCGCGTTGGCTGCCTGCAGCAGCGCGCCGAAGAAGCCGGCCACGGCCGGCCATGGTGGCAAGTCCGGCGGCACGCTGGTGCAGGGGCGTGGCTCGCGCCCGGCGCATTGCCCGGAAGGGTCGCCGTACGCGGCGGCCAAGGAAGACCTGAGCACCCGCGGCAATTACACCGCCGGTGGCCTGTACAAGCCGGGCGTGCGTGACAGCACGCCGGACTACGTTCCGAACGTCGCCTGCATTCCCGAGCCGGAAGTGACCGCCGAGCAACGCTCGGCGATCGGCAACAAGTCGCCGTACGTGGTGCTGGGCAAGTCGTACAAGGTGCTCGACGATACCCGCAACTACGTCGAGCGCGGCACCGCGTCGTACTACGGCGCCAAGTTCCATGGCCGCCTGACCT
Organism: Stenotrophomonas maltophilia; assembly: GCF_002799155.1. Classification (GTDB taxonomy): domain Bacteria; phylum Pseudomonadota; class Gammaproteobacteria; order Xanthomonadales; family Xanthomonadaceae; genus Stenotrophomonas; species Stenotrophomonas maltophilia_R. The sequence continues at coordinate 3,268,377 of NZ_NERD01000002.1, read as the reverse complement.
CCAACCGCGAGGTCTACGACATGTACCAGTTCACCGCCGCGCACAAGACGCTGCCGTTGCCCAGCTTCGCCCGCGTGACCAACCTGGACAATGGCGAATCGGTGATCGTGCGCGTCAACGATCGCGGCCCGTTCCATGATGGCCGCGTGGTCGATCTCAGCTATGCCGCCGCCGTGCGCTTGGGCATCACCCAACGCGGTACCGGCAACGTCGAAGTGCGCGCGCTGCAGCCGGGCGAGAGCAACCTGATGGCGCAGAAGCCGTCGCGCCGCGAGCGTCGTGCCGCCGAAGCGGCTGCCGCAGTGGCCAGCGCGCGGCCCGCAGCGACCGCGCGCGGCACCGCCGACAGCGATATCGATCGCCTGGTCAAGCGCCTGCCGGCCGACGGCATGCCTGCGCGTGGCCAGCCGGCCACCACCCAGGGCGTGGCCAGCGCCGTGCCGGATGTGGCGGTCAGCAGCCTGCCGCCGAGTGCGCCGCCGCCGCGCAGCACCGCGCCGGCACCGGTTGCGGTCGCCAGTGCCGCGCCGCGCGCCGTCGCGCCCGCACCGGTGCGCGACGCCACGTCGGCAGCACCCAGCCTGTCGCAGCAGGTGGTGGGCGCGGTGATGGTACAGGTCGCCAGCTTCTCCAACCGCGACAATGCCAACCGTGCGATGGGGCAGCTCAACGCCGCTGGCATCGTCGGTGCGACCATCAGCGACATTGCCGCCGGTGGCCGCACCCTGTTCCGCCTGCGCGTTCCCGCCAGCGACCATGCCAGTGCTGCGGAACTTGTCGGGCGCATCGCCGGTCTGGGCCTGGGTTCGCCGCAGATCGTCAAGGATTGATCCGCGTGGGCCGGTGCTGCCGGCCCATGCTCCCCCGGCCTTACAATGGCCGTTACGTTCCACCCTCCATTCCTGGCCGTCCCCTGGAGCCTGCTGTCCAATGAATTTCCGTTCCGCCGCCACCGCCCTGGCCGCCACCCTGGTGGTGGGCCTGGCTTCCGCCCAGACACCGCTGCCGACCCCGGCCACGCCGGCGCCTGCCGCCGCTGCCCCGGCCACCGTTGCCACCCCGCCGGCCCCCGCGCCGAGCGTGTCCAAGGCCTGGATCCTGATGGACTACGCCACCGGCCAGGTGCTGGCTGGCGAGAACGTCCACGAGCAGCTGGCACCGGCCAGCATCACCAAGGTGATGACGTCCTACGTGATCGCCGCCGAGGTCAAGAACGGCAAGGTTCGTGCGGATGACCAGGTGATGATGAGCGAGCGCGCCTGGCGCGAAGGTGGCGCCGGCACCGACGGCAGCTACAGCGGCTTCCCGGTCAACCAGACCGCACGCCTGGAGGACATGGAAAAGGGCATGGCGATCCAGTCCGGCAATGACGCCGCGATCGCCCTGGCCGAGCACGTGGCCGGCAGCGAAGAAGCCTTTGCGTCGCTGATGAACAGCTACGCCGCCAAGATCGGCATGAAAAACTCGCACTTCGTCAACGCCCACGGCCTGACCGCCGAAGGCCACCACAGCACCGCCTATGACCTGGCGCTGCTGGGTCGCGCGATGGTGCGTGATTACCCGGAAACCTACGCGTACAACAAGATCAAGGAATTCCAGGTCGGCAACATCAAGCAGCCGAACCGCAACCTGCTGCTGTGGCGCGATGGCAGCGTGGACGGCATCAAGACCGGCCACACGTCCGAAGCCGGCTACTGCCTGATGAGCTCGGCCCAGCGTGGCGACCAGCGCCTGATCGCCGTGGTGCTGGGCGGCGCGTCGGAGAAGCAGCGTGCCGACGACAGCCTGGCCCTGCTGAACTGGGGCTTCCGCTTCTTCGAGACCCACCGCCTGTACGAACCGGGCAAGGCCGTGGCCGAGCACAAGGTCTGGAAGGGCACCAGCGACAAGGTGCAGCTGGGCGTGGCCCAGCCGATGCTGGTGAGCGTGCCGCGCGGCCGCTACAACGACCTGAAGCCGAGCATCGATGTGCCCAAGACCCTGGAAGCCCCGTTCACCGCCGGCCAGCAGATCGGCACCGTGAAGGTCACCCTGGATGGAAAGGTCATCGCCGAGGCACCGCTGGTAGCGGTGGCCGCCGTCGAGCAGGCCGGCTTCTTCAAGCGCCTGTGGGACAGCTTCTGGATGTGGTGGGAATCGGAATGATCCACGTCCCGGCGTGGTGAACGGAAAAGGCCGGCGAATGCCGGCCTTTTTTTTGCCTGTATCGGCGCTGTCGGGCCGGGTCAGGTACGTGGAATTGGTACACGTCCGATGGGTTTGCCAGCGTGTCCGGCCGAGCATGTGCGCATCAGGACTGCCGGGCACTGCGGCTGTCCGTCCCATCCCAGAGGAGTACATGCCAATGACCATGCGCACACTGATATCCGTGATTTCCCCAACGACGCGTTGCGCTGCGCGCCGCACCCCGCTGGCAGTGGCGCTGGCGGGAGCCTTGATGCTGCCGGCAGCCCTGGCTGTCGCAGCAGCGGACCACGGGGACTGCGCCAATGAAGCAACCAATGCGGAGCGTGAGCGCTGCCCCCGTGACCAGGGGCTGACCAGGTCGAGTGTGCTTGCCACCAAGGTTGAACTTGGCGATGGCGCCGTAGCGGGGGGCGCGCGCGATATTGCCATCGGCAATTTCGCGAAGACGGACAGCTCACGCTCGCCGGGCACTGATTCGCCTGACTACTCGATTGCGATCGGACCCGGTGCAGAGGTGGCGGGCGGAGGTTCGCTGGCGCTGGGCGGCGGCGCCAGCGTGGACGGCGCCGCAACCACCAAGATGAAGGCGGTAGCCTTGGGCAATGCCAGCACTGTTTCGGCCGAAGGTGGCGTGGCAGTGGGCTATGAAGCGACCGCCAGCCACAGCAACAGTGTGGCGCTGGGAGCCGGGGCGACCACCCATGCGGACAATACGGTATCGGTGGGCAATGGCGTCGACAATCGCCGCATCACCAATATGGCTGACGGTACGATTGCTGCAGGCAGTACCGATGCCATCACCGGCGCGCAGCTGTTCTCGACCAACGAGCGCGTTGAGCGGGTGGAGAGTGACGTCGATACGATCAAGGACGATGCCTCGAAGCTGGGTGCCCGGGTGGATTCGCTGGGAAGCGACGTTGGCGGATTGCAGGCGCGCATGTCCGGCGCAGAAGGCTCGCTGAAGACGCTGAGTGATGACGTCGCAGGCCTTGCTGACGGCTCCTCCGGCATCGTGACCCATGATTCCGCTACAGGCGTGGTGAGCGTGGCGGCCGGCAAGGGCGGCACTGTGGTGGATTTCGCAGGGGGGGATGGCAACCGGCGCCTGAGTGGCGTGGCCAATGGCCTCAACGATGATGATGTGGTGACCATTGCGCAGCTGCGGGCGGCGGGCGCGATTGACCCGGTCAGCGGTGAGACGCTGAGCGTACTCACCTATGACGATGCAAGCCTGTCCAGGGCCTCGCTCGGCGGAACGGGGGGCACCGTGCTGGACAAGGTCGCCGCAGGCCAGATTGGCCAGTTCAGCATGGAAGCCGTCAATGGCAGCCAGCTGTGGCAGATGAATGCCAACTGGGAAGCCCAGTGGCGACAGATGGACGACCGGCTGGGTTCGATCGAACGTGGGATCGAGGAGGGTTCCATTGGTGGCCCGGGCACCGGAGATCCCGGCACGGGCAATCCCGGTGTCTCCCCCGGTACCGGTGAGGGATCGGTGGCCATTGGCGAAGGGAGCGATGCCTCCGGCAAGGGCGCGATCGGCCTCGGCAATGGAAGTGCGGCATCCGGCGCTGGCTCGGTGGCCGTGGGCGAGGGCAGTGTGGCCTCGGGCACGGGCTCGGTTGCCATGGGCGAAGGCGCCAGTGCGACGGGCAACAACTCGGTTGCTGTCGGTGCCGGATCTACGGCTGACCGCGACAGTGAGTTCTCGGTAGGCTCCCAGGGTAATGAGCGCGTCGTCAGCAATGTCGCGGCCGGTGTACGCCCGACCGATGCCGTGAACGTGCAGCAGATGGATGATCGCTTCAAGGCCGAACGTGAGTACACCGATGGCCGCTTCAACGCGATGGACAAGCGGCTTGACCGCATGGGGGCGATCAGCGCGGCCTATGCGGGCATGGCGATCAACACCGCCGGCTTGAGCGGCAACAACCGTTTGGGTGCGGGTGTCGGTTCGCAGAACGGGCGTTCGGCGTTGGCCGTGGGTTACCAGCGGATACTGGGCGAGAAGAAGAACGTCTCGGTGTCCTTGGGCGGCGCCTTCAGTGGTAGTGACCAGAGTGTTTCCGCCGGTGCGGGTTTCAGCTGGTAAAGCGGTAGCGCCGGACCACGCCCAGGCGCGGTGAACGAAAAGGCCGGCGAAAGCCGGCCTTTTTTTGTTGGATCCGGTGTGCCGGCCAGCGGCCGCCACTCACATTACAGCGCGCGGCTGATGGTGAAACTGCCGAACACCGGCGCTTCGCGCTGGCCGTTGAACTCGCGCGTGCTGTGGTAACGCGCCATTGCAAACTTCCAGCGCCCACGCATCACGGCCACGCCGTAGCCGCCGTAGGCCACCACATGGCGCTTGTCCACGCTGTGACTGTTGCGGAAGGTGTTGCCGTCCAGCGTGATGTCGCGGATCACCCAGGCGACGTCCGAGGTCGCGAACAGGTGCCATGACCAGCCATTGGGGCGACCGCCGCGGGTCGGTGCCGTGTTTTCACCGGCCGGGCGCAACGGCGTGCTGCCGAAGTCGTCCGGCAGCTTCCAGCCGAAGCGCACTTCACCGCCGAAGTTGGCCTTGGTTTCCAGGTTGCCGATGGAGCCGCCGTAGTGGCTGATCGCGTCCCAACCCCAGCCGTCGGCATTGATGCTGGCATCACCCGGCCAGCGGCGCATGCGCTCATGGGTCAGCATGAAGAGCGGCTCGTTGTGCAGCTGGTTGTCCCAGCCCTTGAATTTCTCGTCGCCCAGCACTTCGTGCACGGCATTCTGCACCTGCCTTCCCTGTGCCCACGGGCCAACCACGCCCAGCGTCAGCTGGGTGGTCTGCAGGCGGTCGCCGCTGCGCGCATTGAAACCGAAGTTTGCGATCAGTACGCCGGCGTAAGGGCGGTCATCCTCGATCAGGTCCCTGCGGCTGAAATCGGTCGGGGTGAAGATGCCCTGGCCAATGCTGAAGATCATGTTCTGCTGTTCGAACCTGCCCGGATGCAGGCCTTCCAGATACCGGTTCACCCAGCGCGCCATGCGCGGCAGGCATGGGTCGTCGGTGTAATCGACCAGGTTTGGCGAGACCAGGGTCAACAGCGCACCGTTGGTATAGCCCTGGTCCTGGTGGCGGCCGCCAAACAGATCGTTGTCGACGCGGAAATTGACCTGCGGCGGGTGATCGCGCATCGCGTCCGGGCCACATTGTTCGGCCGCCTGGGCGGCAAGGGGGAGGGTAGCGGCCATCAGGCCGGCCAGCCCGAGGGCTGCGACACTACGCATGGATGGAATGCTCATGGGGAAGGGGGCGATTTTCTGTCGTTTTCTGCAACGTTACGGTACTCGCGCCCGCGTCCCGGAACGAGCACGTTCGGATCACTTGTCTGTTCCGAAAACAACATTGTCCGGCGGACACAATTCGTTACCCGCGCACGCGCCGCGGGCTTGGTGTGAAGGCGACCGCAGGGACGCCCGCACGGTGCCGGGCCCAGTGCGGGACAGGGGATTTTAGTCAGCTGTTGTTTGGCTTTGGCCCGGACATCCGGGGGCACCTGCAACGCAGCAGGCCGCCGGTGCCGTCTTTGACGTTGATGAATACTCTTGGGTTTGTTGCCCTGCGGCCCGATAATGGGGCCATGGAAATCAAGTCCGACAACCCCGACCACGGCTTCCAGTTCCCCGGCCAGTTCGAGCTCAGTGCCATGGGCCCGGCCAACCGCGGCCTGGAGCATGAGCTTCCCCGTCTGCTGCTGGCTGCCGGCATTGATGTGGTGAACGAACGCATCAGCTGGAAGCACTCGTCCAACGGCAAGTACGTGTCCGTGCGTATCGTGTTCAAGGCCGAGAGCCGCGAGCAGTACGACCTGGCGCACCAGGCACTGCGCGACCACCCGGAAGTGAAGTGGACGCTGTAGCCGACAGCTGCCCGGCCGAAGCCGCCCCGGAAGACCGCGCGCCGCGTCCGGCGGTGGTCCGTGACCTCGGCCGCCAGGCTTATGAACCGGTGTGGCGCGCGATGCAGCGCTTCACCGACCAGCGCAGCGACGCCGATGCCGACGAGCTGTGGGTGGTGGAACACGATCCGGTGTTCACCCTGGGCCAGGCCGGCAAGGACGAGCATGTGCTGGCGCCGGGCGAGATCCCGGTGCTGCACGTGGACCGCGGCGGCCAGGTGACCTATCACGGCCCCGGCCAGATCGTGGTCTATCCATTGCTGCGCCTGCCGCGGCTGGGCATCGGCGTGCGCGACTACGTGTGCCGCATCGAGCAGGCCCTCATCGATACCCTGGCCGAGTGGAACATCGGCGCCGAGCGCCGAGAGGGCGCCCCGGGCGTCTATGTCGGTGGCGCCAAGATCGCCGCGCTCGGCATCCGCGTGCGCCGGGGATGCACCTTCCATGGCCTGGCGTTCAACGTGTCCATGGACCTGGAACCCTTCCACCGCATCAACCCCTGTGGCTATCAGGGGTTGCAGGTGACCTCGGTGGTAGACTTGGGCGGCCCCTCAGGGATGGAAGCCGTCAAGCCGGTGCTGCTGGACCACCTGGCCCGCCAGTTCGGCCTGCTGCTGCAGCACACGCCGGAACTGCCCGATCTTTCTGCGGCCGCCTGACCGCCCCCCGGAACTGCCATGACTGAAACCACCGCCCGTTCCATTCCCCTGCAGATCGTGCAGGGCGACTCCCCGTCCGCCGCGCCGTTGCAGGCCGGGGTCAAGCAGCTGGGCGGTGACAAGATCAACCGTTCGCCGGTGCAGTTCGCCGACGCACCGGTGCTGCGCAAGCCTTCCTGGATCCGCGTGCGCATTCCCTCGGGCAATGCCGTGCAGAACCTGAAGGCCAAGCTGCGCGAGAACCGCCTGGTGACGGTGTGCGAGGAAGCCAGCTGCCCGAACATCCACGAATGCTTCGGGCATGGCACCGCCACCTTCATGATCCTCGGCGAGGTCTGCACTCGCCGCTGCTCGTTCTGCGACGTGGCCCACGGCCGCCCGAAGCCGCCGGATGCCAACGAGCCGGCCAGCCTCGGCCAGACCGTGGCCGACATGGGCCTGAAGTACGTGGTGGTGACCAGCGTCGACCGCGATGACCTGCGCGATGGCGGTGCCCAGCACTTCGTCGACTGCATCACCGCCATCCGCGCGAAGTCGCCGGGTACCCGCATCGAAGTGCTGACCCCCGATTTCCGCGGCAAGGGCCGCATGGAGCGCGCGCTGGAAATCCTGGCGCAGAACCCGCCGGATGTGTTCAACCACAACATCGAGACCGTGCCGGACCTGTACCGCAACGTGCGCCCGGGTGCGGACTACCAGTGGTCGCTGAACCTGCTGAAGAACTTCAAGGCGCAGCATCCTGAGGTGCCGACCAAGAGCGGCATCATGCTGGGCCTGGGCGAAGAGTTCGAACAGATCAAGGCCACCATGCGCGATCTGCGCGCGCACGACGTGGACATGATCACCATCGGCCAGTACCTGCAGCCGACCGCGCATCACCACCCGGTGCTGAAGTACTGGACCCCGGAAGACTACAAGGCGCTGGAAGACTACGGCTACGAGCTGGGCTTCAGCCACGTGGCGTCCGGCCCGATGGTGCGCTCGTCGTACCACGCCGACGTGCAGGCCAAGGGCGCCGGCATTTCCTGAGGTGGGTGCGGACCGTTGGTCCGTACGCCTTCGCCAGCCATGGCCCGGCGCTGCCAATGGGGGCCACCACCATGGTGGGCGCGGAGCGTTGGCCCGCACGCCTTTGCCTGCATTCACAATTTGCTACACCGGCCCCGCTAGGCTGGTTTTCCACCGAGCGCGGCCGGGTGACAAACCCGGCAACTTTCGGCACTGTCGTGGTGTCTTAACACCCCGCAGTCTCTCCCTTGGCAAGGCGCCTTCGAGCACGTCAATGAAATTCAAAGCCCCCGCATTCCTGATGGCCCTGGCGCTGGTCGCGCCGCTGGCGCTGGCGGCCAAGGCCGACTCGCCCGCATTGCCCGCGGCGGCCACCGCCGATCAGGTGACCACCTCCAAGCTGGTGTACGGCCTGTTGTCCGACAGCCGCTACGCCTACCGCCCGCGCGCGCTGGACGAGGCCACCTCCAAGGACGTATTCAAGCGCTACCTGGAGACGCTGGACGGCGGCAAGCAGTACTTCACCCAGGCCGATGTGGCGCGCTTCGCGCCGTTCGAAGCGAACATTTCCTCGGCCATCCGTGGCGGCGAGCTTGAGCCAGCGTTCCAGGTGTTCGCGGTCTACAAGCAGCGTGTCGGCGAACGCGTGGCCTATGCGCGCAAGCTGCTCAGGCAGGAGCCGGACTTCACCACCGACGAGCGCTTCGAATACGACCGCAAGAAGGTGCCGTGGGCGGCCAGCAGCGCCGAGCTGGATGAACTGTGGCGCAAGTCGGTCAAGAACGATTGGCTGCGCCTGAAGCTGGCCGGCAAGAAGCCGGACGACATCCGCAAGACGCTGGACAAGCGCTACGCGACGCTGGAGAAGTCGGTCAACGAGCTGAAGGGCGAAGATGTCTTCCAGTTCTTCATGAACTCGTACACCAGCGCGGTCGATCCGCATACCGACTACTTCACCCCCCGCACCGCCGAGAACTTCAACCAGGCGATGTCGCTGTCGCTGGAAGGCATCGGTGCGCAGCTGCAGCGCCAGGACGATGTGGTGGTGATCCGCGAGATCATCGCCGGCGGTCCGGCTGCGGTGGACGGCACGCTGAAGCCGGGTGACCGCATTGTCGGCGTTGGCCAGGGCAAGTCCGGCCTGGTCGAGGACGTGATCGGCTGGCGCATCGACGATGTCGTGGCCAAGATCCGCGGCGCCAAGGACACCCAGGTCAAGCTGGAATTCATTCCGGCTGCCGAAGGTGCCGACGGCAAGCACCACACGCTGGTGCTGACCCGCCAGAAGGTGCGCCTGGCCGAACAGGCTGCCAAGGGCGAGACCATGAGTATTCCGGCTGCCAATGGCGAACCGGCGCGGAAGATCGGCGTGATCAAGCTGCCGACCTTCTACCAGGACTTCGAAGGCCGTCGCCGCAATGCCACCGACTACGCCTCGGCGACCCGCGACGTGGCCAAGCTGCTGGCCGGTTTCAAGAACGACAAGCTGGACGGTGTGGTGCTGGACCTGCGCAACAACGGTGGTGGTTCGCTGGATGAAGCCATCGAACTGACCGGCCTGTTCATCGAGCAGGGCCCGGTGGTGCAGGTGCGCGAGTCCGGTGGCCGCATCACCGTCAACAGCGACCGCAACCAGGGCGTGGCGTGGGACGGCCCGCTGGCGGTACTGATCAACCGTGGCTCGGCCTCGGCCTCGGAGATCTTCGCCGGTGCCATCCAGGATTACGGTCGTGGCCTGGTGATCGGTGAAACCAGCTTCGGCAAGGGCACCGTGCAGAACATCGTCGACCTTGATCGTTGGCCGAGCGGCGAGACCCAGCGCTTCGGCCAGGTCAAGCTGACCATCGCCCAGTTCTTCCGCATCAGCGGCAGCAGCACCCAGCACAAGGGTGTGGTGCCGGACCTGGCCTTCCCGGCCAGCGTCGATGCCACCGAGTTCGGCGAAAGCACCTACGACAACGCCCTGCCGTGGACCCGCATCGCCGCCGTGCCGCACACCCAGTACGGCAACTTCGCGCCGCTGCTGCCGAAGCTGGAAACCCGCCATGACGCGCGCATTGCCGCCGACAAGGAATTCCAGTGGTGGAACGAGGATGTGCAGCAGTTCCGCACCGAGGCCGCGAAGAAGTACATCTCGCTCAACGAGGCCACGCGCCGCACCGAGCGTGAGCGCCAGGACACCCAGCGCAAGGAGCGCCAGGTGATGCGCAAGGAGCTGGGCCTGGCCCTGGATCCGTTGGCTGATGACAGCAGCGACGATGGCCTGACCGGCAACGAGCGTGACATCGTCAAGGATGCCGCGCGCGAGAAGGCTGCCGAGAAGCGTCCGGACCCGCTGCTGCGCGAGTCGGCCTCGATCCTGGCCGACGCGGTGAACCTGCTGGCCAACGACCGTCCGCTGTCCGCACAGGTGCTGCCGCAGTCCACCGGCGCCGGCCGCTGGGCGGACTGAGCCGGCGACGGCATGTGATACCCGAGGGGCCGGCATTGCCGGCCCCTCGGCGTAAAAAGGGACCGTAAAAGGGACCGTAAAAGGGGACGGAGGGAATTAAGTCGTTTGTGGCAGAAACGACGTAATTCCCTCCGTCCCCTTTTACGTGCATGAACCGGGAGCAACGTGGGAGGCCATGTCGACCTGCCGCACACGGGGGCGGGACTACCCTTGGTGCTTCCGTTCTCGCAGGAGTACCCATGCGGGCCTCCCGTCTTTCCGGCGCTGCCGTGGCACTCACCAGCGCCCTGATCCTCTCGGCCTGTGGTGGCCGTGCCGCCGACAGCACCCTGCTGCGCGAATCCTTCGACTCCGGAGATACCTTCTCGCGCACGGTCGATGGACACCCCGCCGATGCCTGCGAGGCGGCGCGGCGCACCCTGCTCAGCCAGGGCTATGCGATTGCCCGCTCCGACGAGGCGCAGGTGGAGGGCAACAAGAACTTCCAGCCGCGCGAGGATGACCATGAGCAGCTGGTGCTGCGCATCTCCTGTGCGCCGCGTGGCAGCCAGGCGCTGGTGTTCGTCAGCGCGGTGCAGGACCGCTACGCCCTGAAGAAGAGCCCGACCTCGGCCAGCGTCGGCGTGGGCGCGCTGGGTTCGGTATCGCTGCCGTTCGGCAGCAATGACGATTCGCTGGTGAAGGTGGCCAGCAGCACGGTCACCGACGCCGAGTTCTATCGTCGCTTCTTCCAGCGCCTGCAGCAGTACCTGCCGGCGGCGACGGGCAAACCTGCGCCATCGCCATCGCCATCGCCATCGCCGGAAGCGGCGCCGGAACCCGCAGCGGCGGTCCCGGACCAGGGTTGAGCGTGCGCGGCAGGTGGCTGATTGCAGCCCTGCTGCTGGCGCCCGCGTGGGTCGGGGCAGCGCCATCTCCGGACTGTGCGCAGGGCCTGCTGCAGCGGCTGGGATGGCGCTTCGAAGAAGCGTCGCTCGGTGCACCGCAGGTGCAGGGAGGGCCTGTGTGCACGCGTGCTTCTCTGGCTGCTTCACAGGCGGCCGGTGACATGCGCGTGCGGTGGCCGGCTGCGCTGTCCGCCGGCGCGCGGCAGGCACTGCTGCAGCAGCTGCTGGATGACCCGGCCACGGTCTGCGCCTATGCCTTCGAGCTGGGGGCGGCCACGCGGCGCGCGACCTCTGCATTGCAGGGCAATCCCTCGTTCCGCTTCTCCGGCCCGCAGTTGGGCTGGATCGGCTTTGGCCTGCACGGCGCGCCGGCACAAGGCTGGCAGCGCACGCGCAGTTTCGGCCGTGGCTTCGTGCCCAGTGCGGGCAACAGCCAGGCGCTGCAGGCGTTCTACAGCGGTGCCGTGCGTGCCGAGTGCGGTGTCGGCCGCCAGGTTGCGCAGCTGGCCGCCCAGCGCGAGCTGTATGGCGATACCGCGTTCGATGCTGAGTTCGCTGCGGATGAGCTGTCGATCGGTACCTTCCTGGCCCTGCACGAGACCGACAGCATCCTGCTCGGCGCGCATGCCGGTGATTTCTTCGCCGATGGCAAGGCGGTGCGCACATCGGCGATGGGACGCCAGGCCTTTGTCGGCGTGCCTGGTTTCATTGAGCACGTGTACGACAAGGGCACCCTGGATGACCTGAGCAACCAGGCCGAGAACTTCGTGGTGGTCGACGTCGGCGAGGGCGCTGCGCAGGCCCTGGCGCAGCACGGCGGCCTGGCCTGGTACGACCAGCGCAATGCCGAGTTGTGGACCCTGGCGCAGGGCATCCCGCGCATCGGCCAGCGCTACTTCGAGCGACTGCTTTTCGAGCGCGACCCTCGCCTGCGTGCACGGCTGGCGCCGCGCTACCACGATACGCTGGCACGCATGGACCACTTGCTGGACGATCCGTTCTACCGGCAGTTCGTGATCTATGTGCATCCGCGCGGTATACGTCCGATTGGCTACCACATCGCCCGCCTGCTCGATCGCAACCCGCGCACGCCGTTTTCAATCGACCTGGCGGTGCACAATCTGCATACCACGCTCTACCGGCGTTGGCGCGAGGCGCAGCTGCGCCACTGCGCGGCTACCGGCAGGCCAGGCAGCCTGACCCTAGACCCCAACTGAAGGTGAAACAATGGATATTGCAATGATCGGCCTCGGCCGCATGGGCGCCAACATGGCCCAGCGCCTGCATCGCGGCGGCCACCGCGTGGTCGGCTACGACCCGGGCGAAGGTGCCCGCCAGCGCGCCGCCGAGGCCGGCCTGGAGGTGGTTGATTCGCTGGCCGCCGCCGTGGCCGCGCTGCCGGTACCGCGCGTGGTGTGGCTGATGGTGCCGGCCGGCGAAACCGTCGACCAGACGCTGGGCCAGCTGACCCCGCACCTGGCCGAGGGTGACATCGTCATCGACGGCGGCAACTCCAACTACCAGGACTCGATCCGCCGCGCCAAGGCGCTGGCCGAGGACGATCTGGGCTATGTCGACTGCGGCACCAGTGGTGGCGTGTGGGGCCTGCAGGAAGGCTACAGCCTGATGGTCGGTGGCGAAGCCTCGGTGGTGGAGCAGATTGCACCGCTGCTGCGCACGCTGGCTCCGGCCGAGGATCGTGGCTGGGGGCGTGTCGGCCCGTCCGGCGCCGGCCACTTCACCAAGATGGTCCACAACGGCATCGAGTACGGAATGATGCAGGCCTATGCCGAAGGCTTCGCGCTGATGGAGCGCAAGCAGGAGATGGAGCTGGACCTGGCCCAGGTGGCCGAGGTGTGGCGCCACGGCAGCGTGGTGCGTTCGTGGCTGCTGGACCTGAGCACCGAAGCCCTCAAGCGCAATCCGTCGCTGGATGGCATCGCGCCGTATGTGGAGGATTCCGGCGAAGGCCGCTGGACTGTCGCCGAAGCCATCGCGCTCGATGTGCCGGCACCGGTGATCACGCTGTCGCTGCTGGAACGCCTGCGTTCGCGTGAATCCAATTCGTTCACTGATCGCCTGCTGTCGGCGATGCGCAACGAATTCGGCGGCCACGCCATCAAGAAATCGTAAGCACCGCGGTGCGGTGGGGTCAGAGCCCTTCGGCGTTGCCGAAGGGCTCTGACCCCAGGCAGATCGGGGTCGGATCCCTTTTCGCAGGAAAGGGCTCTGACCCCATACAGCCAGTCGAGCATGGCTCGACTCTACAAAAGCCTTCTCCGATCGTTCCCACGTCATCCACGCATGGCGTGGATCTACTGGTCAATCCAACGCGATTCGCCGCCCTTCGCGCGCGCTGTCCATGCCGGCCTGCAGCAACCGCATCAGCTGCAGCGCCTGCACCGGACTGACCGCCGGCTCGCCATCGCCCTGCATCGCTGCAGCGAACTGCGCATACAGCCGCCGGTAATCGCCCGGCAGGTTGTCGACCGTCGTGCGTTGCACGTTGTCCTCGGCGTCGCAACGCAGCAGCTCGCCATGCCGCGGATCAATGCCCCAGCCCGGCGCTCCCGGTGCCACGCCACGGCGCAGCTGCGCCTCCTGCACATCCAGTCCGTGCTTGATCCAGCTGCCATTGCGGCCATGCACTGCGAAGTGCGGCGTGGGTGCAGCCACCATCGAACCGGCGTGCACGATCGCGCGGTGCCGCGGGTAGTGCAGCACCGCGTGGAAGTAATCGATGCCGCTGCCGCCTTCGCGCTGCACGGCCAGATCGGCATCGATCGCCTCGGGCCAGCCGAACAGCACCAGCATCTGGTCCAGCAGATGCGGGCCAAGGTCGTACCACAAGCCGCTTCCCGGACCGTTCTGTTCGCGCCAGCGGTCGCGCACCTGAGGCCGGTAGCGATCGAAATGTGCATGGCACTCGGCGACGTCGCCCAGCGCGCCTTCGGACAGCAGCGCCTGCAGGGTGAGGAAGTCGGCGTCGAAGCGCCGGTTCTGGAACACGGTGACGATGCGTCCGGCGTCGCGCGCTGCAGCCAGCACCGTTTCCGCTTCGGCCACATCCAGTGCGAACGGCTTGTCGACCAGCACGTGCTTGCCCGCCGCCAGCGCGGCGATCGCCAGCGGCGCGTGTTGCGCGTTCGGTGTGGCGATCACCACCGCATCCACTGCTGGATCGTCGAACACGTCCTGGGGCGTGGCGCGCACGTGCACGTCGCTGAACACGCGCAACAGGGTGTCGCGTTGCGAACTGACGATGCTGTGCAGCGCCAGGCCCGGTGTGTGCTGGATCAGCGGCGCATGGAAGACGCGGCCGGCGAGGCCGTAGCCGACCAGGGCCAGTTGCAGGTCGGGGCGCATGGCAGAGGGCTCCGGCAATGGGGAAGGGCAGGGTAAACGACGGCGGCGGACAGGCCAAAACTGAACCGTTGCCGTTGGAAACGCTTCGATTCACGGCGGCATGACCGCAACGCCACGCCTGCTCTACGGCCGCTTGTCCAGACTGGCAGCACATTCCGAAGGAGTACGACACGATGAGCAACACTACCCGAACGCTGATTGCTTATGCCCTGACGCTGGGCCTGGCGCTGTCCTCCTCGGCTGCATTCGCCAAGGACCCGGCCGCGAAGAGCCCGCCGACCAGCACCCATCCGACGACCCATGCCGATCGCCATGACTCCAATGAGCCGGTGACCGACAGCTGGATCACCACCAAGGTGAAGGCCGACCTGCTGGCCAGCAGCAACGTCCCGGGCACTGAAATCAAGGTGGAAACCGTGAACGGCGTGGTCAGCCTGAGCGGTGCCGTGGCGACCCAGGCCGAGAAGGACAAGGCGGTCACCACCGCCAAGAGCATCAAGGGCGTGACCCGCGTCGATGCTGCGGCATTGAAGGTCAGCGCCGCAGCCAAGCGCTGAATCCGGTGGGCGCCCCGGCATGGGGCGCCCGCTGCATGGGGTTCCCATAACCTGTTCAGGCAACCCGGCTGGAAACTCCAGAGTTGTGACCGCCTGCGCTATATTGCCGGTTCCGCCGCAGCCGGGTTCGTCCCGGCCAACGCTTCGCGGCTGAGCTGACGAGGAACTATGGCGCTGGTTTTCAGTGACGACATCTGGGACCGCTGGCGGTTGCCGGCCCTGGCGCTGGCCGCTGCCGCGATCATCGTGGTGCCGTGGTTGACCCTGCGCAAACTGCAGCAGGACAGTGAACAAGCGATGGCCTGGGTCAACCACACCCAGGCCGTTGGCGTGGCGCTGCAGCAACTGCAGGCCGACGTGCGCGATGTCGAATCGGCGGCATTGACCCTGTCCAAGGGTGTGGATGCCCCCGGCCTGCGCGAGCGCATGGCCAGGGCCGACGAGATTCCCGGGCGCCTGGCCGAACTGGGGCGGATGACACGCGACAATCCGGATCAGCTGATCCGGATCGGTCGCATTGAATCGATGCTGGAGGGCCGCTTGGCCGTGGCCCGCGATCTGGCCAGGTCCGAACCGAACTCCGACCAGCATGAGCTGGTACAGGACCTGAGCACGCGTTATCCGATTCGTGGGCTGGTGGAAGAGCTGCAGGCCAGCGAGCAGAAGCTGCTCACGCTTCGTGCCGAGCAGGCCGCGCGCCAGCGCAAGCAGACCGAACTGGTGTCGTGGAGTTCGCTGGTGATCCAGCTGGCGCTGCTCGGACTGGTGCTTTGGCTGTTGCAGCGGCAGATCGGCCGCCGCCTGCAAGCGGAGCGGCAATCGCTGCGCTCGGCCGCGCGTGCGGCCTCGGTGCTGCAGACCGTACGCGAACCGATCGTGCTGCTCGACCGCGACCTGCGCGTGCAGCTGCACAACCCGGCATTCGCCGAGCTGTACGGCCTGCAGGACGAGCGCGCTGATGGCCTGTTGCTGGAGACGGTTGGCGACAATGCCTGGCAGGATCCGGTGGTGCGGCAGCGGCTGTCCGACGTACTGTCGCGTGGCCGCGAACTCTGGGACTTCGAGCACGAGCAGCGCACCGCCGACGGCATGGTGCGCTACATGTTGCTCAATGCACGGCGCATGCCGCTGCCCGACACCGATGACGAAGTGGTGCTGCTGACCATCAGCGACGTCACCATGCAGCGCGCGGTGCAGCTGCGGGTGGAAGAGCTGAACCGCCAGCTGGAAGGCAAGGTTGCGCAGGTGTCCGAGGTCAACAGGGAACTGGAGGCCTTCAGCTATTCCGTCTCGCACGATCTGCGCGCGCCGCTGCGCCATGTGGCCGGATTCTCCGACAAGCTGTCGCGCCACCTTGGCGAGCAGGCCGACGACAAGAGCCGCCACTACCTGGAGGTGATCTCCAGTTCGGCCCGGCGCATGGCGGCGCTGATCGACGACCTGCTGGTCTATTCGCGGCTGGGCCGCGTGGCGATGCGCCAGCAGGCGGTGGACATGCAGTCGCTGGTGGCCGATACCCGCGCCATGCTCGATTCCAACCTGCAGGCCGAGGCCGAGAACAGCGGCCATGCGCACCAGGTGGAGTGGAGCATCGCACCGCTGCCGATCGTGGTGGGCGACGAGAACATGATCCGCCAGGTCTGGCTGAACCTGCTCGGCAACGCGGTGAAGTACTCGGGCAACCGCGAGCCGGCGAAGATCCGCGTGGATTACCAGCAGCAGCCCGATGGTGGCCATCAGTTCACGGTCAGCGACAATGGTGCAGGCTTTGACATGGCCTACGCCGGCAAGCTGTTTGGTGTGTTCCAGCGCCTGCACAAGGCCAGCGACTACCCGGGTACCGGCATCGGCCTGGCCAGCGTGCGCCGCGTTCTGACCCGCCATGGCGGCCGTATCTGGGCCGAGGCCGAACCGGACGTCGGCGCCACCTTCCACTTCTACCTGCCTCCCGCGATCGACGCGGACAAACAAGGGCCCTCTGCATGACCACTCTGCGCACCATTCTTCTCGCCGAAGACAGCCCGGCCGATGCCGAAATGGCGATCGACGCCCTGGAAGAGGCGCGTCTGGCCAATCCCATCGTGCACGTCGAAGACGGCGTGGAAGTGATGGACTACCTGCTGCGCCGCGGCGCCTTCGCCAGCCGCGAGGAAGGCCTGCCGGCGGTACTGCTGCTGGACATCAAGATGCCGCGCATGGATGGCCTGGAGGTGCTGCGGCAGATCCGCGAGCACGAAGAACTCAAGCGCCTGCCGGTGGTGATCCTGTCGTCCTCGCGCGAGGAAAGCGATCTGGCCCGCAGCTGGGACATGGGCGTGAACGCCTACGTGGTCAAGCCGGTGGACGTGGACCAGTTCTTCGGCGCGGTGCAGACACTGGGCAAGTTCTGGGCGTTGATCAACCAGGCACCGGAACTCGAGTGAGCCCATGCCCCTGACCGGTCCCGCCCTGGGGGCGCTGCGCATCCTGCTGGTGGAGGACTCACCGGAAGATGCCGAGCTGATGTCCGAACAGATGCTCGACGCGGGCCTGGACGCCCGCTTCGAGCGTGTCGAGAGCGAGGCGGAACTGCGCCAGGCACTGGCTGCGTTCCAGCCGGACATCGTGCTGTCCGACCTGAGCATGCCGGGGTTCTCCGGTGATGACGCGCTGCGCATCGTGCGCGAGACCTCCCCGGACGTACCCTTCATCTTCGTCTCCGGCACCATGGGTGAGGAGAACGCGGTGGCGGCGCTGCAGAAGGGCGCCAATGACTACATCATCAAGCATCTGCCGGCGCGCCTGCCGTCGGCGGTGGCGCGTGCGATCCGCGATGCACGCAGCGCGGTGGAGCGTGCACGCGTGGAAACCGAACTGATGCGCGCGCAGCGCCTGGAAAGCCTGTCGCTGCTTGCCGCCGGCCTCAGCCACGACCTGCGCAACATCCTGCAGCCGTTGCTGATCATGCCTGACCTGCTGAAGGCGCGCACCGAGGATCCGCAGCTGCACCACCTGGCCGACGTCATCGCCGAGTGTGGCCGCCGCGGCCACGAGATGGCCGAATCGATGCTGTCGTTCGTGCGCGGTTCGCGCAAGCCGAGCGAGCGCATCGAGATCGATGGCCTGTTCGATGCCGTGGCACTCCTGTTGCGCAGCAACGTACCCGATGCCGTGCGCCTGGAACTGCAGGTGCAGGACGAAGGCCTGGCGGTCGATGCCAACTACACCGAGCTGCAGCAGGTGATGTTGAACCTGGCGCTCAATGCGATCCAGGCGATGCCCAACGGCGGCCGCCTGAGCCTGACCGCCAGCCATGCCGGCGAGCGTGATGGCGTGGACTGGATGCGGATCTGCGTGGCCGATGAAGGCATCGGCATGGATGCGGACACGCTGTCGCACCTGTTCAATCCGTTCTTCACCACCAAGGCCGATGGCACCGGCCTGGGCCTGATTTCCTGCAAGCGCATCGTCGAAGGTGCCGGCGGCAGCATCCATGTCAGCAGCCAGCCGGGGCAAGGCACCTGTTTCGAGCTGCGCTTGCCGATGCACGAAGCCAGCGACGGCAGCGAGCCGATCGAGCAGCTGGTGGCGCTGGGCAGCGGCCAGTCGATCCTGGTGGTCGACGGCGAGGCCACGCGCCTGTCGCTGCTCGGCAATGCGCTGTCCAGCCAGGGTTACCAGCTGCAGCTGGCCTCCGATGGCCCGGCAGCGCTGCGTTGGATGCAGCAGGAGGCGATGCCGGCGCTGGTGATTGCCGATGCCGGCTCGAAGTTGCTGCCGGCCAGCCAGCTGCTGGGCGAGATGGCCACGCTGGGCTATCGCGGCCCGGCACTGGTGCTGGAGGATGCGGCGATTGCGGTGCCCGCCGATGCATTCCCGGCCGGCGTGGAGGTGCATGTTCTGCGCAAGCCGCTGCAGATGCAGCAGGTGTTCCGCGCGGTGGCCGAAGCGCTGGGCTGATGCCACTGGGGTTCTACAGGACGGTTTCCCACGGGAACCGCGGCAGGGCGTCCACCGCCTGCTCCAGCCGCCGCGACCAGTTCTGGTGGATATCGGCATACAGCGCTGAATCCGCGCCCAGCCGCAGCTGCTGGGCGATGCGCAGTTCACCGTCGCGCAGCAGCGCCAGGTCGATCGGCAGGCCCACCGACAGGTTGGACCGGATGGTGGAGTCCAGCGAGACGATGGCGGTGCGGGCCGCATCCTCCAGGCGCGTGGCCGGGCTGAGGATGCGGTCGAGGATCGGCTTGCCGTACTTGGATTCACCAATCTGCAGGTAGGGCGTCTCCGGCGAGGCGGCGATGGCGTTGCCGAGCGGGTAGATCATGTACAGCCCGGGACGCTCGCCGGCGATCTGGCCGCCGAAGATCAGCGTGGCCTGGGTGTTGACCCCGTCGTGGCCGTGTTCGCTGTGGCTGCTGTGCACCTGGCTGTCCACCAGCAGCTGGCCGACGTACTCGGCGGCTTCGAACAGGTGGGTCATGTCGCGCAGGTTGGGCGCGCGCCGTTCGTCGGCATCGCGTCCCAGGCGCGACACCAGCAGCTGGGTGGTGGCCAGGTTGCCAGCCGCCATCAGCACGTAGGCTGCCTGGCCGGGATATTCGAACACGTGCAGCTTGCGATGCACGCGCACATCGTCCAGCGAGGCATTGGTCCGGGTGTCGGCGGCGAAGACCAGGCCCTCGTCCACCTCGATTCCAACGCAATAGGTCATGTCGGTGCCCTATCATGTGCGTCCCGGATTGTAGGCAGGCCGCCGTGACGACGGCATGTCCACGCCCCCATCGCTGCCACCTGAACCGCATGACGACCGTGCTCCTGAGCCTGGGCAGCAATGTCCAGCCCCGCCGCTACCTCCACGCCGCGGTGGCGGCCCTGCGCGAGCGCTTCGGCGCGCTGCAGGTATCACCGGCTTACCGTACCGCCGCGGTCGGCTTCGATGGCCCGGCCTTCCTCAACAATGCAGTAGCAATCGAGACCGACCTGCCGCTGCAGGAACTGGATGACTGGCTGCATGCGCTGGAAGACGCACACGGCCGCGACCGCAGCGGGCCGCGCTTCTCCGACCGGACGCTGGACATCGACGTGGTGTTCTATGGGGATCTGGTGGTGGAGGGCCCCGGCCACCTGCGCATTCCGCGCCCGGAGCTGAAGCATGCCTTCGTGCTGAAGCCGCTGGCCGACATCGCGCCGGGCTTCATCGACCCGGTCAGCGGGCTGGACCTGGCTACGCTGTGGCGTGCGCACAAGCAGTTTGGTGAGGCGTTCGAGGTGGTGGACCTGGAATGATGGTGAGTGACGGGGTCAGATCCCTTTTCCCGGCGGGAAAAGGGATCTGACCCCGTTGTGGATCCCGGCAACCTTTCAGCTGACCGTACGCCCGCCATCCACGCGCAGGGTGTGGCCGGTGACGAAGCTGGCCTCGGCCACCAGCCAGTACACCGCCTCGGCGATCTCCTCGACGGTGCCGATCCGTGCCAGCGGGGTGCGTGCCAGCAGCGCCTCACGCGCGAAATCGTCCTTGCCCTGTTCCGGCCACAGGATCGCGCCCGGCGCCACCGCATTCACCCGCACCTTCGGCGCCAGCTCCAGCGCCAGCGAGCGGGTGGCCATTTCCAGCGCGGCCTTGGCCATGGTGTAGGCGATGTGGTCGCGCATCGGGTCGGTGCCGTGCAGGTCGGTCAGGTTGACGATGCTGCCCTGCTGGCGGCGCAGGTAGGGCGCCGCCGCCTGTGACAGCAGCAGCGGCGCGCGTGCATTGACCGCATACAGCTCGTCCATCGCCTCGGCGGTGACCTGGCCGAGCGGGGTGGGGAAGAAGTTGGAGGCGTTGTTGACCAGCGCATCCAGCCGGCCGAAGTGGGTGACGGCCTGTTCCACCAGGTCGGGCAGGGCGTCAGCGTCACGCAGGTCGGCCTGCAGGGCCAGCACGCTGCCCGGGCGCACGTTGTCGAAATCGAACGCCGCCTGTTGCAGCTCGGCGCTGGAGGTGTTGGCGTGCAGCACCACCGACCAGCCACAGGCGTGGAACTGGCGGGCGATGGCCGCACCGATCCGGCGCGCGCTGCCGGTGATCAGCACCACAGGGTGGGTGTCGCTCATCGAGGGTCCTCCAAGGCTCGGCTATCCTGTGCACCATTGTCACCGCATTCGAAGACGCCATGCAGCCCACCTTCCCCCTGCCCGAAGCCGATGCCCTGGCCCACAGCGACCAGCTGGCCGCCGCCCTGCGTGCCGAAATCCTTGCGCAGGGTGGGGCGATGCCGTTCTCCCGCTTCATGGAACTGTGCCTGTATACCCCCGGCTGGGGCTATTACAGCGCCGGTGCCAGCAAGTTCGGCGGCAGCGGCGACTTCACCACCGCGCCCGAGCTCGGCAGCCTGTTTGCCGGCAGCGTGGCCAATGCGTTGGCGCCGGTGTTCGCCCAGTTGGGTGCGCAGGCGCGGATGCTGGAACTGGGTGGTGGTACCGGCGCCTTCGCTGAGGCCGTGCTGCTGCGGCTGGCCGAGCTGGACGCGCTGCCATCATGCTACGCCATCCTCGAACCCAGTGCGGACCTGCGCGAGCGCCAGCAGCAACGCCTGCAGCAGAACCTGCCGGCCGAGCTGGCCGCGCGCGTGGACTGGGTTGATCGCCCGTTTGAAGAGGACTGGGAAGGCGTGGTGTTCGCCAATGAGGTGATCGACGCGCTGCCCACCCCGCGCTTCCTGATCAGGGATGGCGAGGTCTACGAGGAAACCGTCGAGCTGGACGCCGAAGGCAACTTCATCCGGGGCGCGCAGCCGGCTGACATCCTGCTCAACGGTGCGGTGCGGCATATCGAGCGTTACCTGGAAAAGCCCTTCGCCGAGGGCTACCGCTCCGAGGTGCTGCCGCAGCTGCCGTACTGGCTGCAGGCGGTGGCTGGCGGCCTGCAGCGCGGCGCGATGTTGTTCGTCGATTACGGCTACAACCGCGGCGAGTTCTACCAGCACGACCGTGGCGATGGCACCGTGCGCGCGTTCTACCGCCACCACGTGCACAACGACGTGCATCGTTGGCCGGGCCTGCAGGACATCACCGCGTCGGTGGATTTCACCGCCATGGCCGAGGCCGGCATGCACGGTGGCTTTGAGCTGGCGGGCTACTGCAGCCAGGCCAGCTTCCTGCTCGGCAACGGCCTGGACCAGGTGCTGCTGCTGGCCGAAGAGCGTACTGATGAGGTCGGCCGCATCCAGCTGCGCGACCAGGTGAAGAAGCTGACCCTGCCGACCGAGATGGGCGAACGCTTCCAGGCAATAGGCCTGCAGCGTGGCGTCGACTTCGAGCCGGCCTTCGAGCTGGGTGACCTGAGCTGGCGCCTGTGAGTGATGCGCAGCCGGTGACCAAGCCGCTGCGTCGGCCGCGTCTGTGGGCCGCACTGTGGGTGTCGGCGGTGCTGCTGGTGATCGTGGTCTGCCTGATTCCACCGCCGCCGATTCCGTTGCCGGAGAACAGCGACAAGGGCGAGCATTTCCTCGCCTATTTCATCCTGGCCGGCAGTGCGGTGCAGCTGTTCCGTCGCGGACGTCCGCTGCTGTGGGTGGGCGTGGGCCTGGTGCTGATGGGTGTCGGCATCGAGTTCGCGCAGGGCGCACTGACCAGCAATCGCACCGCCGACCCGGTGGATGCGCTCGCCAATACGATCGGCGTGCTGGCCGGCATGGCTACCGCATTGACCCCGCTGCGCGACCTGCTGCTGCGCTGGCACGGCTGAGGGCGTGCCAACCAAGGTTGGCACCTACCCGTAGATCCGCGCCATGCGTGGATGGAATTCCAGTAGATCCACGCCGTGCGTGGATGAACTGCCCGAGGTGCCGACCAGGGTCGGCACCCACCAGGACGGACCTGCCGTCATTTCCCCAGCGTGACCTCGTCCAGCACCCACATCGCCGGGCGCGTGTCGCCGGTGAAGTTGATGCACAGGTCACCGGTGCCCTGGGTTCCCTTCGGCAGCGTCGCACGCAGCGTCACGAAGCCATCGGCATCCGGCGTGGCCGGCAGCGGCACTTCGGCCAGCACCTTGCCGCTGCAGTCGCCGCGACGCACCCGCATCTCGCCATGCGCGCGCTTGGCCTTCTCGAAGCGACGCTTGGGTTCGTCATGGGCCAGCTGGAAGTAGTACGGAATACGGCCCGCGCGGACCTCGACGCTGCCGATGCCGTCCAGCTGTGCCTGCGGCCAGCGCCAGCACGGCTGGAAAATGTCGACGTTGAACACCGCGCGCGTTCCCTCGCGCGGGCCATCGTCTTCCAGGCGCAGCACCAGCCCCTTCTTGCCTACGCAGCTGAGCAGTTCATCACTGCGGCGGCTGAGCAGCGACTGCGCAGTGAAGTCCGCGACCGTCGGCTTCGCGGCCAGCATCTGGCCCTGGTAGAACGCGGCGGCCTGCACGGTGGCGGGCAGCGTCGCGGTCAGCGGCTGCTGGTACAGCGGCGACTGCGCGGTCACCGGCTGGCCATCGGTGCTGTAGCGCACTTCATAGCCCAGCGGGTTGGCCAGCGAAACGGTTACGGTGTTCTTCGCACGATCATCGGTGTAGTCCACGCCCACTTCGAATGGGGTCTGCGCATACGCCAGGCCCCAGGCGCGGTAGCGTTGCAGCTGCGCCGGCAGGCGTGCGAGGAAATCGCGGAAGTCACGATGTTCCGGCGTGCTCCAGCCGGTTTCGGCCACCGCGGCCAGGCGTGGGAACAGGTTGTGCTGCAGGCGTGCGTAGCTGCGCGTGTGCTCGGTGAACATGTTGGCCTGCAGGCCGAGGATGTGGCCGCGCTTGTCGGCAGCCAGTTCAGCCGGTACCGGTTCGAAGTTGTACAGCTTGCCGAGGTTGACCTGGGCCGGGCGGCCCGGCGGTTCATTTGGGGAGGCGGTCTGCAGGTAGTCCAGGTACAGGTAGCCGACCGGTGACATGATCACGTCATGGCCGGCGCTGGCCGCAGCCAGTCCGCCTTCGGTGCCCTGCCACGACATCACCGTGGCCTGTGGCGGCAGGCCACCTTCGAGGATTTCGTCCCAACCGATCAGGCGCCGGTCGTGTTCCTCAAGGAACGTTTCCAGGCGCTTGATGATGTGGCTCTGCATGGCCATCTCATCCTTGATGCCCAGTGCACGCATGCGCTGCTGCACCTGCCTGGAGGCTTCCCACTGGTCCTTCACCGCCTCGTCGCCACCCACGTGCACGTACTTGGCCGGGAACAGTTCGATCACTTCCTCCAGCACGTTCTCGAGGAAGGTGACGGTGCTGTCTTCCACGTTGAACAGGTTCGGGAACACGCCCCATTCGCTGATCGGCTTCAGCGGGGTGCTGATCGAGCCCAGTTCCGGGTACGCGGCAATCGCTGCGGTCGCGTGGCCGGGTACGTCGATCTCCGGAATCACCTGGATGTGCAGCTTCGCGGCATAGGCGATCACTTCGCGGATCTGCTCCTGCGTGTAGAAGCCGCAGTACGGGTGCTCCTGGCCACTGACCGGGTCGATGCCACCGTCGCCGGCCGGCAGGCGGCAGCTGCCCACCTCGGTCAGCTTCGGGTAGCGCTTGATCTCCATGCGCCAGCCCTGGTCATCGGTGAGGTGCCAGTGGAAGGTGTTGAGCTTGTGCGCGGCCATCGCGTCGAGCACGCGCTTGATCTCGTCCAGGCTCTGGAAATGCCGTGCCGAGTCGAGCATGAAACCGCGCCAGCTGAAGCGCGGTGCATCCTGGATCTGCACCGCTGGAAGCACGCCGTTGCTGCCGCCGGTGGCGAGCTGGGCGAGCGTGGTGGCGCCATAGAACAGGCCGGTTTCGTTGCCAGCCTGGATCACCACGCCCTGCGCGGTGCTTTCCAGCGTGTAGCCTTCGCCGCTGTCGCGGAAGGTGGGCACGATCTGGAAGCGGATGCTGCCCGACTTGCCAGCAGCCTTGCCCTTGGCCAGTGCAAGACGCGGGCCGCCACTGCGGGCCAGCAGGTCGGCGAACTGGGTGGCGACCCGCTGTGCGGCCTCGCCTTCGGCGCGCAGCACGGTATCGGCGCGCACGGTGATGCCGCTGCCCTGGCCGGGCTGCACGGTGGCCGGGGCGGGAATCAGCATCAGGCTGCCGGCACGCAGCTGCGGACCAGGTGCTTCAGCGGCGGGCGTGGGATCGGCGGCGAGTGCCGGCAGCGCCTGCAACATCGCGAGCAGGCTGCCCAGCAGCAGTGCGCTGCGCATCCGGGCGCGGGAAGGCTTGACCATCGGAACGACTCCTTGGAACGGTGCGATGAACGCTATACATGAAAAACGCCGGGCCCGGAATGACCCAGGCCCGGCGTGCGTGCACGACTCGGCGATGTTGCCGCCGCTGGATCAGTACTTGAAGCGGAAGTTGAGGTAGTACTGGCGACCGTTGCTGTAGAACGAGGTCGGGATGGCCGCGGTCTGGTAGTACTTGTAGGTTGGGTTGTTGAGGTTGAGCGCATCGAAGCTGATGCTCAGCCAGTCGGTGGCCTTGTAGCTCAGCGATGCCGACAGCGTGCCGAAATCATCCTGGTAGTACGGGTTGGCGCCGGACAGGCCGATCAGGAACGACGAACGGCGGGTGTAGCTGACACGCGCACCGAAGGTGTCGTTCTCGAAGTAGGCTCCCACGTTGTAGGTGTTCTTCGAAGTGCCCAGCAGGTTGTCGGTTCCGTCGGCCCAGGTGTGTTCGGTGCTGCCATCGGCGTAGGTGTAGTTGGCATTGACGCCGAAGTACTCGCCGATCGGCTGCTCGTAGGCCACTTCGATACCGCGCACCTTGCCGTCGGCGTTCTTCGGACGCGAGATGTCGTACTCCTCGAGCTGGTTGGTCAGCTCGCTGAACAGCATCTGCTTCTCGGTGCTGAAGGCCACGTAGTCCTTCAGGCGCATCGAGTAGGCACCAACCGACAGCATGCCGCGGGGCATGAAGTACCACTCCAGGTTGGCGTCGAAGTTGGTCGAGATCACCGGCTTCAGCTTCGGATTGCCGCCGCCGCCCTTGCGGTTCAGATCCGAGCCGTACGAAGACGCGCCCAATGCGGAGTAATCGGGCAGCGTCTGGGTCTGCGAGGCGGCGAGGCGCAGCACCAGATCGTCGCGCAGATCGTACTTGAAGTTGGCGCTCGGCAGCACGCGGTTGTGCTTGTTCTCGAAGGCCTCGCGGGTCCATGCGCCGAACAGGCTCCTCACGTCCGGCACGGTCGAACCTGTCGCCGTGGCGTAAGTGTCGATATCCTGCTTGATATTGACGTAGCGCAGGCCGACGTTGCCGCTCCAGCGGTCGCCACTGAAGTTGCCCTGCACGTAGGCAGCGAAGTTCTTCTCGGTCACCTTCCATTCCGCGCCGTAGTTGTGGCGGCCGTCGGGACCATCGTTGCCGGACAGCCATTCGGAATTGTTGGTCACCGCATTGCGCAGCGCTGCTGGGGTGTAGTACCAGATGTTGCGCGGGAAGTTGCCGCCGATGTCGTCGGCGAAGCCACCCGGATAGTTGGCGGTCGGGCTGCCACGCAGGGCGTCCCAGATGTTGCCGGGAGTGGCGCCTTCCGGCGACTTTGCTTCACGCGTGTGGTCGGCGTAGCGTGCGCCGAAATCGATCGAGCTCAACACGCCCGCGTTGAAATACTGGCTGAAATCAACGTTGGCCCACTTTTCCTTGTCGATTGCAGTGACCTGCTGGTTACCCCAGGTGCCGCCCCAGCTGGCGCCGGCGGGGCTGATGTCGCCCCCCACATTCCAATCCACCGGCGAGCCGTTGCCATGAGTGGTCCAGCTGGCGCCACCCCCGTTTGCGGTCAACAGCTCGGCGATGTACTGGCGCGGCGTTTCGCCAGTGCCCTTGGTGGTACCGGCCTGGAACTTCGCGGTCAGGTTGTCGCTGACCTGCCAGTCGGCATCCAGGGTGATGTAGTTGGTCTTGGCCGTCGACTCGCGGTAGATCATGTCGTACACCGCGTAGTTGGTGCCCGGCTTGCCTGCATAGCTGGCCTGGGTCAGCACGCCATCCTTGACCACGTATCCCGGATCAGGTGCCTGCGACTTGCCGAAGCTGTTGCCGAACATCATGAAGTTGCGATTGTAGTTGTTCGCTTCCAGCTTGGAGCTGAAGCCGCTGAGTACGAAGCTCAGGTCATCGGTCGGCTTGAACTGCAGCGAAACCAAGCCGCCGGTGCGCTTGCGGGTCTGTTCGAACAGGGTGGAGCCCAGCAGGCCCGGGACCTGAACGCCGACCAGATCCGGATTGGTCTGGGCGACCGGATCATTGGCTTCAATGGTGAAGAAGCCACCCGGGATTTCCTGCGCTTCGCGGCGCAGCTCGCGCTTCTGGCTGAAGGCCTGCAGCATCACGCCGAAGGTGCCTTCGTCGTTCTTGTAGTTGAACAGGGCCGACAGCTGCGGGTCGTTCGACTTGGCCTGGTCCGAACGCACCATGCCGATCGAGCCTTCAGCGGTGAACGGCTTGGAGAATTCCAGCGGCTTGCGGGTGATGATGTTGACGGTACCGGTGGTGCCGCCGTCCTGCAGCTTGGCCTGCGAGGACTTGTTCACTTCCACCGAGCTGACCAGTTCCGACGGCAGCAGCGAGTAGCTGACGCTGCGACCGACGTTGTTGCCCTGGCTGAGCACGAACCAGTCGGCCGAGCCGACGGTGTGGCCGTTGATCAGGGTCTGGGTCAGGCTCGGGCTGGTGCCGCGCAGGCTGACACGGTCGGCTTCGTCGAAGCCGCCTTCATCGGCGCTGGACGAGCTGATGTTCACGCCCGGCAGGCGCTGCAGGGTGTCGGCGACGTTGTGCGCCGGCAGCTTGCCCACGTCTTCGGCGGTGACCACTTCCACGCGCGCATTGGCTTCGCGCTTGGTGTCCAGCGACTTTTCCATCGAACCACGGATGCCCGTGACAGTCACGGTGTCCAGGTCGGTGGCGGTCGGGGCAGCCTGCTGCGCGTGCGCACTGAAGGCGATGCAGCTGACGATGGCGGCCGAAAGCAGGGTCTTGCGGGTGTTCATGATGTCTCTCCTCATCACTCGATTGGATGCCGGCGGCGGTGTTCGGTTGCGGTTGCGATGACATGCGCGGGGCGGCGGCGAAGTCCCGTGCGTTGGCGTGCCACGTACAGCGTGCTGCGATTGCGTTGAAGCCTGTTGCGGTGTCAGGCGGCCGACTGCTGCAGGTACCAGCTGGCAGCGCCGACCACGCCCAGCTGGCCGTGTTCGACGACCTTCACCGGGATGCGTGCCAGCGCTTCGCCCATCGGCCCCTTCTGCAGGTAGCGTTCGACGAAGGTGCTGGCGTGCAGGTACTCGCGGATCTGCGGCAGGATGCCGCCGGCCAGGTAGACGCCACCATGGGCGCCGTAGAACAGCGCCATGTCGCCGATGGTGCTGCCGAGCAGGCCGCAGAACACATCCAGCGCCTGGCGCGCATGTGCATCGCTGTCGGCCATGGCCGCAGCGGTGACCGCGTCGGGGCTGGCCAGGGTCGGCGCCTGGCCCTGCAGCGCGCATACCGCGCGGTACAGGTTCATCAGGCCCGGGCCGGAGATCGCGTGTTCGATCGACACGTGCGCGCGGTCGCGCTGCATGTGGCGGACGATGGCCATTTCCAGTTCGGTGCTGGCGGCCAGGGTCGGTTGGCCGGCTTCGGTCGGCAGGACCACCGGGCCATGCGCGGTGGGGATCCACAGCGCGGCGCCGAGGCCGGTGCCAGGGCCGACCACCAGGGTCGGGCCGCGCGCGGCGGTGTCCGGCCCGCACAGGTGCAGCACGCCGCTGGCGTCCACCTGCGCAGCGGCATAGGCCACCGCTTCGAAGTCGTTGACGATGTAGACCCGCTGCAGGCCGACGTCCGCTTCCACCTGGCGGGCCGACAGCGGCCACGGCAGGTTGGCGGTGATCACGGTGCCGTCCTCGCGGGCATAGCCGGCGCTGGCGACCACGCAGTGTGCCGGGCGCGGGCCTTCGCCGAGGAAGTCGGACAGGATCGCGCTGAGGCCGGCGTGGTCGGCATTGCGGTACTTGCGGTACTCCAGCACCTGCACCGGGTGGGCGGCATCACCGCTGGCCTGGACCCGGGCCACGCGCACATGGGTGCCACCGACGTCCGCGGCCAGGAACGAGGGCGCGACGCGGGACAGGACATGGGCCGGGGCGGGGTGGCTGGCGGTCACGCGGGCTCCTGCTGCAGGTGGGGCCGACCCCGGGATCGGGGCGGCGATTGGGGCGGAGTCTGTAACCCTGCTGACAACGATGTCAACGAGTTCGTGACACTTTCGTTGCTGCGCCGCAACGAATGCGGCAGGCAGTAAACGTTTACATGACGTGAGTGCTGGATTCACACGGGAACCGTTGCCGCATGGGGTTCAAGGGCTATCGCGCATTCAGTGCGGTGCGCGGCAATCGGCTTGCGCAGTGCAGCACGAGGTTGATGGGGGCGTGCACGGAAGTTGACAAACCGCGGTTGTCCATCGAAAGAATGTGACAACGTTGTTCCCAGCCACTCTCCGACGCCGCGTTCTGCGGCCGTCGCCGCAGGAGCCCTCCTGATGTCCGCCGTCCCCGCTGCAAGCGCGCGCCCGAACGTGGCCACCTCCATCGCCATCGTCGGCGTGTTGTTCTTCCTGATCGGCTTCTTCACCTGGCTCAACGGCCCGCTGATCACCTTCGTCAAGCTCGCCTTCGAACTCAGCGAGGTCGGCGCCTTCCTGGTGCTGATGGTGTTCTACCTGTCCTACTTCTTCCTGGCCCTGCCGGCCTCGTGGATCCTGCGCCGCACCGGCATGAAGAAGGGCCTGAGCCTGAGCCTGCTGGTGATGGCCGGTGGTGCCGCGTTGTTCGGTGAGTTCGCCACCCAGCGCTGGTATCCGGGGGCGCTCGGCGGCCTGTTCGTGATCGGCAGCGGCCTGGCGCTGCTGCAGACCGCGATCAACCCCTACATCTCCATCCTCGGCCCGATCGAGACGGCGGCACGCCGCATTGCGCTGATGGGCATCTGCAACAAGATCGCCGGCATGCTGGCGCCGGTGCTGATCGGCACGCTGGTGCTGCACGGCATCGGTGACCTCGATGCGCAGGTGCAGGCGGCAGATGCGGTCACCAAGGCCGCGCTGCTGAACGAGTTTGCCGCCAAGATCCACACCCCGTACCTGGCGATGGCTGCGCTGCTGGTGGTGCTGGCGGTGGCGGTGCTGTTCTCGCCGCTGCCGGAAATCAAGTCGTCCGAAGCCAACGCCACGCCGGCGGCTGCCGGTGCCGCCGAGCGCCGCAGCATCTTCCAGTTCCCGCACCTGTGGCTGGGCGTGCTGTGCCTGTTCGTCTACGTGGGCGTGGAGGTGATGGCCGGTGATGCGATCGGTACCTACGGCCATGGTTTCGACCTGCCGCTGGACCAGACCAAGATGTTCACCTCGCTTACCCTTGGCGCGATGCTGGTCGGCTATGTGGTCGGCCTGCTGTTGATCCCCAAGGTCGTTTCGCAGTCGCGCTACCTGACCTTCTCTGCCGTGCTGGGCGTGGTGTTCTGCCTGGGCGCCTGGGCCACCCACGGCTACGTATCGGTGGCCTTCGTGGCCCTGTTGGGCTTCGCCAACGCGATGATGTGGCCGGCGATCTTCCCGCTGGCGATCCGCGGCCTGGGCCGCTTCACCGAGACCGGCTCGGCCTTGCTGGTGATGGGCATCGCCGGTGGCGCGATCATTCCGCAGCTGTTCGCCGTGCTCAAGCAGCACATCGACTTCCAGCTGGTGTTCGTGCTGCTGATGGTGCCGTGCTACCTGTACATCCTGTTCTACTCGGTGATCGGCCATCGCGCCGGCCTGCCGCAGGAGCGCTGATCGGCGATGATGGACGGCAGCCAACCCGAGGGAAAACCCATGCGCAGAGCGACCATCAAGGACGTTGCGGAGAAGGCCAAGGTCTCGCTGAAGACGGTCTCGCGGGTGATCAACAACGAACCTTCGGTGATGCAGGCCACCCGTGCACGGGTGCTGCGTGCCATCGCCGAGCTCGATTACGAGCCCGATCCGTCCGCGCGCAACCTGCGCAGCGGCACCACCTTCGTGATCGGGCTGGTCTACGACAACCCGAACCCGTACCACATCATCGGCGTGCAGAACGGGGTGCTCGCTGCGTGCCGCGAGACCGGCTTCGGCCTGCAGATCCATCCCTGCGATTCCAGCTCGCCGCTGCTGGCCGATGAACTGGCCGACTGGGTGCAGCGCTCGCGGCTGGCCGGGCTGGTGCTGACCGCGCCGATGTCCGAGCGCCGCGACCTGATCCAGGCGCTGACCGCGCGTGGCATCAAGCTGGTGCGCATCATTGCGGCCACCGAAGACCCGGCCGACGGTGCCTGCGTATTCGTCGACGACCGCGAGGCCGCCTACGAGATCACCGAGCACCTGATCCAGCTGGGTCACCAGCGCATCGGCTTCCTCTGGGGCGGCATCTCGCACCGGTCCTCGGGCGAGCGCTATGCCGGTTACGAAGCCGCGCTGAAGGACTACGGCATGACCGTGGACAAGCACCTGGTGGTGCAGGGCGACTACACCTTCGACGATGGCTTCCGAGGCGCGCGCCGCCTGCTGGCGCTGCGCGAGCCGCCCACCGCCATCTTCGGTTCCAACGACGAAATCGCCGCCGGCGTGCTGGCCGCCGCGAAGTCGGCCGGCATGAACGTGCCGTATGACCTGTCGATTGCCGGTTTCGAGGACAGCCCGTTCTCCCGCCAGTCGTGGCCGCCGCTGACCACCGCCAAGCAGGCCACCGAGGACATCGCCCGCCACGCTGCGCGCCTGCTGATCGCGCAGCTGCGCAGCGATGCCTACGACGATGCGCCGGCACCGCTGCACAACCAGGGCTTCGTGCCGCAGCTGGTGGTGCGCGGTTCGACCGCGCCGATGCGCCCGGCCGGCGCACGCCCCCTTCCTTCCGATCCTGCCTGAGCCTGCCATGTCGCTGTCAGACCCCACTGCCACCCTGATGTTTGCCGAGGCCGCTGAAGCGGCCGACGTGGTCGCGCGCCAGTTCTCGCGCAACCACGCCACCATGGAAACCCTGGCCGCCAGCCTGCGCGCCGCGCCGCCGCCGTTCGTGGTCACCTGCGCACGCGGCAGCTCCGACCATGCCGCCACCTATGGCAAGTACCTGCTGGAGACCCAGCTGGGCCTGGTGGTTGCCTCGGCCTCGCCGTCGGTGGGGTCGGTCTACGCTGCTCCGCTGCAGCTGCGTGGTGCGCTGTTCATCGTCATCTCGCAGTCGGGCAAGAGCCCGGACCTGCTGCGCAATGCGGAAGCTGCCAAGGCCGCCGGTGCGCGCGTGGTCGCGCTGGTCAACGTCGAGGATTCGCCGCTGGCGCAGCTGGCCGATACGGTCATTCCGCTGCATGCCGGTGCCGAGAAGAGCGTGGCGGCCACCAAGAGCTACCTGGCTTCGCTGGCGGCACTGCTGCAGCTGGCCGCGTACTGGAAGCAGGACAGCAGCCTGCGTGCGGCGCTGGATCTGCTGCCGGACGCGATGCGCGAGGCCTGGCAGTGCGACTGGAGTGCGGTGACCGAGGGCCTGGTCGATGCCACCAACCTGTTCGTGCTGGGCCGTGGCCTGGGCCTGGGCGCGGCGCAGGAGGCGGCATTGAAGTTCAAGGAAACGTGCAGCCTGCATGCCGAAGCCTACAGCTCGGCCGAGGTCAAGCATGGCCCGATGGCCCTTGTCGATCGCGGTTTCCCGGTGCTGGCCTTCGCCCAGCCGGACGAGACCGGCGCCGGTACCCGTGCGGTGGTCGAAGAATTTACTTCGCGCGGCGCGCAGGTGTGGATGGCAGGTGCCGGTGGCAACCTGCCGGTGGCTGCCGCGCCGCATCCGCTGTGCGCACCGTTGCTGACCGTGCAGAGCTTCTATCGCGCGATCAATGCGCTGGCGCTGCGCCGTGGCTTCAACCCGGACCTGCCGCCGCACCTGAACAAGGTTACGGAGACGGTGTAATGGCAACGGTCCTGCGCAACGCCCGCATCCTTGCGGGCGATGAGTTCCGCGACGGTCTGGCGGTAGTGATCGAGAATGGCCGCATCAGCGCGCTGCTGCCCGATGCAGCGCCGCAGCTGGGCCAGGCGGCCGAGCAGGTCGATCTGGGCGGTGGCTGGCTGCTGCCCGGCTTCATCGACGTGCAGGTCAATGGTGGCGGCGGCGCGCTGTTCAACAACACGCCGGACGTGGCGTCGCTGCGCACCATCGCGCAGGCGCACCGCCGCTTCGGTACCACCGCGATGCTGCCGACGCTGATCAGCGACGACGTGGGCGTGATGCGCGAAGCCATCAGCGCGATGCGCGATGCGATCGAGCAGGGTGTGCCGGGTGTGATCGGTATCCATCTGGAAGGCCCGTACATCGCGCCGGCCCGCAAGGGCACGCACGATGCCAGCAAGTTCCGCGTGCCGGACGAAGAGGAGATCGCGCTGGCCGCATCGCTCGACAACGGCGTGACCCTGCTGACCCTGGCGCCCGAACGCGTGCCGCTGGAGACCATCCGTGCGCTGGTCGAGCGCGGTGTGATCGTTGCCGCTGGGCATACCGCAGGCACCTACGAAGAAATCCGTGCCGGCCTGGATGCCGGCGTGCGTGGCTTCACCCATCTGTACAACGCGATGTCGCCGCTGCAGGGCCGTGAGCCCGGCGCGGTGGGCGCTGCGCTGGAAGACCGCGACAGCTGGATCGGCATCATCGTCGATGGCGTGCATGTGCATCCGGCCAGCCTGCGCGTGGCACTGGCGGCCAAGCCGCGCGGCCGCCTGCTGCTGGTGACCGATGCGATGCCGCCGGTCGGTGCGGATGATCCCAGCTACGTGCTGTATGGCGAAACCATCACTGCCATCGATGGCGTGGTGCGCAATGCCGCCGGTTCGCTGGCCGGCTCTGCGCTGGACATGGCCACCGCCGTGCGCAACACCGTGCAGCTGCTCGGCCAGCCGCTGGCCGAAGCCGCACGCATGGCCTCGACCTACCCGGCGCAGTTCCTCAACGTCGACGACCGCCTCGGCCACATCGCCGAGGGCTACCAGGCCGACCTGGTCCTGCTGGATGACGCCTTGCAGGTGCGCGGCACCTGGATTGCCGGACAGTACGAGGCCGCCTGATGAATGGTATGCCGCCGCGCCGCTTGGGCTCGATCGATGCCCTGCGCGGCATCACCGTGGCGGCAATGCTGCTGGTCAACAACCCGGGCGACTGGAGTGCGGTGTTCGCGCCGCTGCGTCATTCGGAATGGCACGGCTGCACGCCTACCGACCTGGTGTTCCCGTTCTTCCTGTTCCTGGTCGGCGTGTCGATGGCCTTCAGCGTGGCACCGCGTGCGCGGGATGCGGTGGCGCGACCGGCATTGGCGCGCGGCGTACTGGAGCGCGCGCTGCGCATCCTGGTGGCCGGTGCGCTGCTGCACCTGCTGATCTGGTGGGCACTGCACACC
This sequence comes from Stenotrophomonas maltophilia, assembly GCF_002799155.1. GTDB lineage: Bacteria > Pseudomonadota > Gammaproteobacteria > Xanthomonadales > Xanthomonadaceae > Stenotrophomonas > Stenotrophomonas maltophilia_R. The sequence goes on along the minus strand of NZ_NERD01000002.1, from coordinate 3,233,912 downwards.
CCTCACTTCCGCATCTGGGGCGTGCTGCAGCGGATTGCGGCATGTGCGGCGCTGGTGGGCGTGCTGGCCGTGTATGCCCGCCCGCGCGCACAGGCGGCCGTGCTGGTCACGCTGCTGGTGGGGTATACCGTGCTGCTGCTGGGTATCGGTGATCTGGCGCCATGGACCAACCCGGCCAGCCGCCTGGATACCACGCTGTTCGCACCGTGGATCTACCAGTGGCACGCCGATACCGGGCTCGGTCATGACCCGGAAGGATTGCTGAGCACCTTGGGCGGCCTGGCCAGCACCGTACTCGGCCTGATTGCCGGTGGCCTGCTGCGCAACGGGCGTCCGGCAGCATTGGCCGGGCTGGGTGTGGCGACTGCTGTGCTGGGCCTGCTGCTGGCTACGGTGCTGCCGCTGAACAAGCAGCTATGGACGCCCAGCTATGTGCTGTGGACCGGCGGCCTGGCCGCGCTGGCGCTGTGGCTGGGGCACGTGCTGATCGACCAGAAGGGCTGGCCGGCGTTGGGCCGGCGCTTCGGGGTCAACGCGATCACCGCGTATCTGGGGGCATCGGTGATGTCGGTGGTGCTGATGGCGACCGGCGCCTGGGGCTGGATCTGGCAGCAGCTGGCCAACGTGATGCCGCAGGCACTGGAACTGGCGTCGATGCTGCAGGCGCTGGCGTTCGTCGCACTGTGGTGGGGTGTGGCGTGGTGGCTGGACCGGCGGAAGATCTATCTGAAGATCTGATGGCGCGTCATCCATGCATGGCGCGGTTCGGCCTGTACACGGGGCGAACGCGATGGAGGTGGCGCGGTGGAAGTGGAATGTCCGGTAGATGACGCCATGCGCAAATGCTCTCCACTGATTCATGATCGCTGCAAAGATGAACGATTTCAGCCAGGTAGAAGCGAAGTGATGCCCGATCAGGTTCGAATCTGAACTGTGATAAGTGGCACGCAAATTCACCTATCGAAACCGTTCACCACACGTCACACTGCCCGCGCAGTTCTGCAGTTCCTGATCCCCTGTACAGGAGTACTGTATGTCCCGTGCCGCCCCGCGCGCTTTCCGTCCACGCCGCCTCACTGTTTCCCTGCTGCAGGCCCTGGCCGTCCCGTCCGTCATACTGTTGACCGCCAGTGCCGCCTGGGCCGGCTGTGACAATGCCACCCCGGCCGCCGGCCAGACGGTCACCTGCGACGCCAACGCGCCGAATCCGCAGACCGTTCCCGTCACCGCCAATGGCGCGGCCGGCATCACCGTCAACGTCGCCAACGGTGCCCAGTTGCAGCAAAGCGGTGGTGGGTCGGCCATCGCCCTGGTCGGTGCAGGCGGCCACCTGTTGTCAAACCAGGGCGCGATCAGTTCGGCGGGCGGTGTGGCGGTCCAGCTGGGCGGTGGCAGCCGCGTCGAAAATACCGGCAGCATCAGCACCGGCAACAACACGGCCCTGCAGTTCGTTGGCGCAGGCGACAGCGTGCTGGTCAACAGCGGAACGATCAGTGGGCGCACCGGCGTGCAGTTCGGCGCCGGCAATGATCGCCTGGAGATGCAGGCAGGCAGCATCTCCGGCGGTGTCCTGCAGGGCGACGGCAACGATGTGCTGCTGCTGAGCAATGGCACCATCGACAGCGTCGACCAGGGCAATGGCGATGACCAGCTGACCGTCACCGGCGGCACCGTCACCGGCGTGGTGGCGCAGGGCAGCGGCCGCGACGATTTCGTCATGAGTGGCGGCACGATCGGCGCGCTGCAGCAGGGCGACAATATCGATACGTTCCGCATGAGCGCTGGCCGCATCATCGGCGCGTTCGAGGATGGCGACCAGGCGTGGATGACCGGTGGGCGCATCGGCCGCGTCAACATGAAGTTGGACAAGAACCTGTGGGACCAGTCCGGCGGCACCGTGGACGGCAACGTGGTGACCGGCTTCGATACCGACACCATCATCATCTCGGGTACGGCGTATATCGGCGGCAACATCAGCGTCAGTGGCGGCGCCGACAGCGTGACCATCACCGATGGCACCGTGCGCGGCCAGGTGCTGCTCAGTACCGGTGACGACACCTTCAACTGGAATGGCGGCGGCATCGTCTACGGCGCGATCGACATGGGCCCGGACAACGACGTGGCCAACTTCAGCAACCTCAACCAGGGCAACCTCGGTGCAGTGCCGCTGTTCGACGGTGGCAGCGGCATCGACCAGCTCAACTTCAGCAACGTCAAGACCGAGGGCGTGGGCCGATTCCAGAACTGGGAGACGATCCGCCTGGCCAACAGCACCGAACTGGCCTTCGATGGCGACCTGGTGCTCGGCGACAGCGCAACCGGCACTGGCACGCTGACCGTAGATGACACCAGCACCGTCTACGCGGGCAGTGGTGGCCACGCCATCCGTCCGCTCAACGGTGGTGCCCTGGTGGAGATGGTCAACGCCGGGCGTATCGACCTGACCGGTACTGGCGCTGGCGATGTGTTCACCGTGCGTGGCAACTATCGCGGTGATGGCGGTGGCCTGTACCTGCGCACCGTGCTGGGTGCGGACGATTCCACCAGCGACCGCCTGGTGATCGATGGCGGTACTGCCACCGGGACTACCGGCATCGGTGTGCTCAATGCGGGCGGCAGCGGCGCGGCCACGCTGGCCGATGGCATCCTGGTGGTGCAGGCCTTGAATGGTGGCCGCACCGCGCCGGGCGCGTTTTCGTTGTTTGCACCGGTCGCGGCCGGTGCCTACGAGTACTTCCTGTTCAAGGGCGGTGTCAGTGCCGGTACCAGCGAGAACTGGTACCTGCGCTCGACGCTGGTGACCGGGCCGACGCCGGCACCCAACGGCGGCGGCAGTGCCACGCCACCGCCATTGACGCCGCCGGTAGCCCCACCGCCGCCGATCACCCCGGCACCGCCGCCGCCGCCCGAAGGCGCCACCGATCCGGACCTGACCGCGGGCGAGACCGCGCCGCCACCGCCGCCGCCGGAACCGGCACCGGTGGCGCCGCCCAGCGATCCGGCAGTGCCGGACGTGCCTGTGGCCGGCGGTGCATTGCCCGGAACCGGGCAACCGCCGACGCCGGGTGCACGTCCGGCCGAAGGGGCAGTGGTACCGCTGTACCGCGTGGAGACCGCCGCTTACGCCGTGGTGCCGCCACTGCTGCGCGAGACTTCACTGGCCAGTCTCGGCACGTTCCACGAGCGGCAGGGCGAACAACGCCTGCTGTACAACCAGGGCGCATTCCGCACCGCCTGGGGCCGGTTGGTGGGCCAGAGCAGCGAGATCCACTGGAAGGGCGATGCACAGCCGGGTTTCGATGGCGATGTGATGGGCCTGCAGGCCGGTCTGGATGTGTGGGCCGCTGCTTCTGACAACCATCGCAACCAGATCGGCGTGTTTGTCGGCCGCACCCGCGCGCAGGGCAAGACCACCGGCCTGGCATTGGGGTGGGAGAACGTGCAGGTGGGCCAGAACCGCCTGGACGACAAGCACGTGGGCCTGTACTGGACGCTCACCGACAGCAGCGGGGGGTACATCGACGCGGTGGCGATGCAGAGCCGCTACGACGGCCGCGTGCGTTCCTCGCGTGGGCTCGGCTTCGGCCTGAGCGGCGACGGCACCAGTGCGTCGGTGGAAGCGGGAAAGCCGCTGCTGCATTTTGGCCAGTCCGCGTGGTGGCTGGAACCGCAGGTGCAGGTGATCTGGCAACGCACCTCGCTGGATGACCGCCGCGATGAGGTTTCGAGCGTGCGCTTCGACAACGACAACGCCTGGACCGGCCGCGTCGGCCTGCGCCTGGCCGGTGATTACCAGTTGGCCGACAACGGCTGGCAGCCGTATTTCAAGCTCAATTACTGGCATGGCCGTTCCGGCGAAGATCGGATCCGCTTCGACGACGACGTGATCGTCAATTCGCAGCGCTCGCGCGCGCTGGAAGCCGGTGTGGGTGTGGTAGGTCGCTTCAATCGCACCATCAGCGCTTATGCCGTGGCCGATTACACGCGCGAGCTGGGCAGCGACCGCAACGAGAAGCGCCGCATCATTGAAGGCAACATCGGCCTGCGCGCGGATTGGTGACAACCGCAGGCTTGGGTAGGTGCCGACCTGGGTCGGCACTCACCCCATCACAGCCATGATCCGCTCCGGGTTCCAACCGACGCGCCGATCCGCTCTGGATTCCAACCGGCGCCATAATCCGCTCTGGTGGGTGTCGACCTTGGTCGACACGAATCCAGCGGCGTCACGATGCCGCGCGCGCACCCGGTGCCTCCGGCCCACCTGCATGATCGGCCAGCACCACCACCGCGTGCAGCAGGCCTTCCTCCACCTGCGGCAGGCACTGCGCCGGCGCATCCTCCATCTCGCGGGCCGGCTGCGCCGCGAGCAACATGCCGCCGCACGCAGACAATGCAGCTAGGCAGCGCGTAGCCTTGGCCAGTTCCCGGCGACGCGCCTCGCTGAGGTGCCGTTCGCGCCAGGGCTGGCCATCGGCAGCGTGGCTTTCCGCGATACCACGCAACCGCGCGAAGAATGCGGATGGGCGCCTGCTCGATGGCTTCGGTCAGCGCATCTTCCATGAGCAACGGTAAATCGCCTCCCGCACGGCGCATGCCAAAGCCGGCACACAACGATGGTGGCGAACGCGTATGCTGCGGTACTCATCCACGACGAAGGAACGTCGAATGCCTCTTGATCTCCGCGTGATGGCCGCTGCACTGGGTGTCTTGTTCTGCAGCAGCGCACAGGCCGCCGCCCCGGATGCCATCGACCTGCCGACAGCACAGGCGCAGGCCCAGCTGCTGGACATGCTTGAGAAGGAATCGCTGCACCGCGACCGCGTGGACTGGCCCGCCATCCGTACGCGCCTGAAGGCGGCGCAGAACGATCCGGCCAAGACCCGCGAGCTGCTGCGGGAGGCCACCGGCCGCAGTTCCGGAGGGCATGGTGCCTGGATCAGCGCGAAGCAGCTGCAGGCGAAGGCAGAGCGCCTGGCGCGCGCCAATGGCGCATCGGCGCCAGCCTCGGGCGCAACGACTGCCCCGGCTGAATCACTGGACCCGCGCATCGGTCGGGTGGAGATCGGGGGCTACGGTGTCATGCAGGGCCCTACCGCGCATCAGCAGATGAAGGAACGTGCGCAGCGCTGGCAGGCGATCATCCGTGACCAGGACAGCGGCCTCCGTTGCGGCTGGATCGTTGATCTGCGTGGCAACACCGGCGGCAACATGTGGCCGATGCTGCTGGGCGCGGCGCCGCTGCTGCGGACCACGCCCGGCGCCGAAGAGGACGTGGGTTCCTTCGCCACTGTGGACGGTCCGTCGCGCTGGCAGCTGACTACGACCAGCGTGCGCCTCGGCGGGCGCGTGCGGATCGATCTTGGCGGGCCCGGCCATCTGCTGAAGCACCCGGGAGCGCCCGTGGCCGTACTGACCGGGCCGCGCACCGCCAGTTCCGGCGAAGCGACCGTGCTTGCCTTCCGCGGTCGCCCGCAGACGCGCAGTTTTGGCCTGGCCACCTCGGGGCTTTCCACCGCCAACGTGATGCGGCCGCTGGTCGATGGCAGCGCGCTGCTGCTGACCACCAGCGTGATGCAGGACCGCAACGGCCAGGGGGATGGGCTGAAGATCGAACCGGACCAGCGCATCGAAGGTGATGCAGCTACCGTGGCCGCCGCGCAGGCCTGGCTGCTGGCCCAGCCCGCCTGCCAGGCGCGCTGACCCATGATCCTGATCGGCCAACAGGAACGGGTGGTGATCGTCGGCCCCACCGAAGCGCACCACTGCCTGCGCTGCCAGGCGGAAACCGAGTTCGCCCTGCAGCTACGCTACAAGATGGCGCGCATCGACCTGCTGTTTGGCTTCACCTACCAGCGCCGCTACGAACTGGCCTGCACCCGCTGCGAGCACGGCTGGGTGCTCGATACCGAGACCATGGACCAGCAGCTGGGCGGGGTGCCGATCCCGTGGCGGCACCGCTTCGGGCTGCCGCTGATGCTGGTGGTGGTCGCCGCGCTGGCGGTGGCCGGATGGATGTGGCGGAACCTGTATTCCTCCTAGGGAGAGGGGGGCCGACATAGCCTCAGCAGGCCGTTCCAGTGGGCGCTAGCCTCGGGTGGAGCCAAGCAATTCACGCTGGCCTAGCCCAGGCGCATCGCTGTTCGGGTCTGCTCTTGGGTTTGCTCTTGCTGAGCGACCTGATGTGCCTGCGAAATCTGCTCGACCTTGGCGAGCGACTGCTCTACGGGTGTATTGACGGCCTCGCTGACCGCAATCGATGCCCGCAGGTGTGCCGGATTGTCGAGCGCTCCCTGCACGACGAACATGCGAGGGCCTGAACCATCGCTGGGGGTGTTGCCCAAGACAACATGATCGACGCGTTCCAGGCCGCTGCGCTTGGCCGTTGCAAGCAGGCCGGCCGTCACACGCTCACTGGTTTCATCGAAGCTGCGCCCGTGCCTGGCATCCACGGCCGATACACCATCGCGAATCTGCCGGTAGAGCGCATGGTCTGGGTGGCCTTCCGTTCTGGGATCCAGGCCTGCCTTGTCCAAGGTTGATTCGATGCTCTCCTGCAATGAGCTCTTGGGAGCGAAGCCTGGGTTGCTCAGAGAGGGCGAGCCCATTTCGGTCGCCTCTTGGACCAAACGCTCCCCTGGTTTCAATGGGTTTTCTGCGCGCTGCACGGCTTCGGCTTCGCGACGGACGTATGCTCCGGCTTCCTCGGTGCCGCGAAGGTAATTGACCCCGTCGCGCAGGAGTCCAGGGCCACCGCCGACAAGTACGGTCGCTCCCAGGCGTAACTGGTGGATGTCTTTGCGATACTCCACTATCCGGCGCAGGTCCTCCGCATCTGTGATCCGCGCCTCGGGGTCGTCCAGCACGGACTGCAATGGACCCTTGTCGGTCATACGGTCAATGAAGTGAACCATTCGATGGGAATCACCCAACTGGACCGCAACCGCAGCGGGCATGACATGGCCGCTTTTCATCCCAAGCGATCCGAGCGAGGCGATGCGCTGGCCCTGCTCGGCATTGCGCAGGACCTCCAGTTCCTTGGGCAGCGCGTACATCTCAACCTTGCCGTAATGAGGGCCGGCCGCACTAACCAGGTCGCCCGCCATCACATGGTTGGTGAAGGGCGCCGCATTGGCCGGCTGGCCTTCAGGCAGGCGATACGCCAACCCGGCAGCGCCGTAGGGATTGAAGGCGTCGCCCGGGAGGTTGTAGTGGTGGGCAGTGATCTGCGCGAGTGCGCCGCCTAGGGAATGTCCAGTGACGTACACCGGACCATATCCGTTTTCTCAGCTTGCTTGATTGCCTGCTTGGTCAGTACGAGGGCATCATCAATCTGTGCGTTGACTCTGGCGCTGACCATCGCTGCGTCGACGCCGCCATCAAGTATGGCCTGGCGATCAAACTCGGTGCCTCGATGGGCGATGATGATCTCGTTGGTCTTGATGTTCCGGTACACAACGCCTTGATAGCCGCTGGCTGCATCACGCCGCCCTAGAACTTCGAAGTCTTCACCATCAACGCGCAGCGATTCCTTATCACCTGGGGCTGGATGTGACGGTGGGGAGTAGGCTGCATTGGCCAGGGCTGCATTGGTTAGAGGTCTCATGGGACGAATCCTTTCGAAGGAGACGATATCTCTATGGGAAAGTACTTCTGCTTCTCGATATCAGACAATCTGTCGTAGCTATACTGGGACTGCGTTCGCACCCACCCCGGCGTCGAACTCGCTGTTTGCAGGGTCATTTGACTGTCTGCGTACGAAATCGACGTGAGTAGTTTCTTCAGTTCGAGATGGTGGACGGCAACTGATATGAAGCCTTCGTGTCCCTCGGAAATGACTGGGAATGAAGCTCGAATGATGCTGGGTTTCCATTCGCATGGCCCGCGCCCGTAATAGTCAGCGACTGCCATGCCGTCCTCGAACACGGTGCTGCTGAACTCGGTTGCACTGACACGTTGTACTGGGAACTCTACTGACTGCCGTTGGGGGGCGTACTGCACACCCTCGTAGTTGTTGATCGGCGGGAGGCAGAGCGGATCTATCTCGTAGGAGACGAAAACCTTCGGGAGAGCGAGCTCCACAGGTGCATCGTGGACCCGAATCACAATCGGTAGCGCATCCTTGGGTGCCGGATTCTCGCGATAGACCGGGTATGAGCGTTCCTTGTTGCATCCAGAAACGGCCAGTGTGATCAAGGCGATCAACACAACGTGAGTGAGGGGGGGGGAGGGTTTCAGCATGAGCGGTCCGTGTCGCTTATTGAGGTACTACGGGGGGCGCCTCTTCAGGGTTACTGCGGGGCACGGTTCTCTGCGCGTGAGGATACCGGCAGGATTGCCCTGATCCTTGATCGGCTGGACAGGAGGGATGGCCGAGGAAGACGGCGCGATGTACCGCGTTACGGGGCACATGCGACAGGTTGCGCCGCTCGTGCTGCCAGCTTCCTTGGCCTCCATCCATGCATGCCTGTGGCGCGAGGCCTTGCGAGGTAGCGTTCATCGGCGTTCCATTGCTCTACGTCATCCGACTATACGACCCGCTCCAACCGTGCTCAAAGCTCCTGGTCATGCCAGTCTCAACGTCCTTCCAGGATTGAGTGGAGCGGCGCCGGCACACGGTCACAAGCGAATTGGACACATTGACCATTTCGTCAGACTGTCGAAGCAGGTCTTAACAATTCCACCGTCGAACGGTTCAGGTGGGGTAGCAGGGTTCGTCGCATCTGCGGCCGGCCGTATCCTGCCCGCCATGCTTTCCTTCCAAGGCTATCAAGACTTCCGCACGGCCCCGAATCCCTATGGCCGGGCCCAGGCCGGTGAGCGCTGGGCGCTTTGGTACATCGGCCACTGAAGCCCCGCGAGTCCCTGCCGATGCGCTGCCGTGCCTCACCCCCGGCCTGCTAAAGTTGCAGCCTGCAATCACGTACCGGAACCGACCATGGACCACGACACCCCGTTCGAACCCCTCAACGACCTCGAGGTGCGCCTGCTGCAGGCCCAGGACGGCACGCTGACCGCATCGCAGTTCCTCGACGGCCTGCTGACCTCGACGGCGTTCGTGCTGCTGGACAAGGCCATTGGCGAAGACGGCGCCTGGGACGAGAGCATCTCGCCTCTGGTGCTGACCAGCGAGAGCGGCGAGCCGATGTTCGCGGTGTTCACCGCCCCCGAGCGCGCGGGCCTGTGGCACGAGCAGCTGCCGCAGTTCGCGCATGCCATGCCGATCGCGGTGCACGCGCTGCTGGCCGGTATCGGCGATGGCGTCGGCCTGGTGCTGAACCCGGGCCTGGACGTGGGCATGGAGATGATTCCCGATGCCGTGGCCCAGCTGAAGCAGCGTGCGGCAGCGATCACCCGCGGCATGGCGCACTGAGTCCAGGGATTGCCTGGTTGCCGGCCAGCGACCGGCACTACCCGGTGCTTCAGCGGGCGGCGGCGATGGCTTTCACCCGTGCCTTGGCCAGTGCCTCACCGATGGCTGGGCCCTTCAGATGCGTGGTATCCAAGTCCCGCGCCTGCACTGACAGTGCCGCCTGGTGCAGCCGCTTGAGCGTCTCGCCCTGTGGGTAAGCGGCGTCCTCGAAGCCGAGCCGGCCGCGTTTGTCGGCCTCGCAGCACAGTGCGATACGAGCCACGCGTTCTGGCCGGCGCAGTGCATCACAGCGGCCCAGCAGTTCCAGCACGGTGGCATCGCGCAGTTCGTCGATGCGGTGCACGTTCAAGTGTTCGCGGCAGACCGCTTCTGCCAGCTGTTGGTGCTCGGTGGGAATCTTCAACCGTGCGCACAATGCCTTCAGTGGCTTGATGCCGCGCTGCTCGTGCATGATGTGGCGCGGCCATTCCTCCGGCGGGGTCAGGCCCTTGCCGAGATCGTGGGTGAGGGCAGCGAAGCCGACCAGGTCATCGCCCGGCGCCAGCCTCGCGGCCATGTCGCTGACCATCTCCTGGTGGATCCCGGTGTCGACTTCTGGGTGGAATTCGGCACGCTGCGGCACGCCATACAGCGCTTCCAGCTCGGGCAGGATCGGGCCCAGTGCCTGCGCATCGTGCAGCGTGCGCAGGAAGGCGGAGGGCCGTTCACTGGCCAGCGCCTTGCGCAGTTCCTGCCAGACGCGTTCCGGCACCAGCGCATCCAGTTCGCCACTGGCGGCGACTTCGCGCATCAGCGCCATGGTCTCCTCGGCGACGGTGAAGCCCAGTGGCGCGAAGCGCGCCATGAAGCGCGCCGCGCGCAGCACGCGCAGTGGATCTTCCACGAACGCAGGGCCGACGTGGCGCAACACGCGCTGCTCGATATCGCGCACACCGCCATAGGGATCGACCAGCGTGCCGGTGTCTTCGTCACAGGCAATTGCGTTGATGGTGAAGTCGCGGCGCTGCAGGTCTTCTTCCAGCGTCACCGCCGGATCGGCATCGACCACGAAGCCGCGATAGCCACGGCCGGATTTGCGCTCGGTGCGCGCCAGCGCGTATTCCTCGCCGGTCTTCGGGTGCAGGAACACCGGGAAATCGCGGCCGACGGCGGCGTAGCCCTGCGCTTCCATCTGCGCGGGCGTGGCGCCGACCACCACCCAGTCACGGTCGCCGGCAGGGCGCTGCAGCAGGCGGTCGCGCACGGCGCCGCCGACAAGATAGATCTTCATGGGGGGATGATCGCATGGCCGGCACTACCGATGCAGAGGCACTATGGAAGGCCGCGCCACTCCGGCACGAACAGGCCGGCCACGAACCACAGCCCGTAGACGATCCACAGGCAGAGGAAGTAGAGCTTGATCTGCGCTTCGTCCCACAGGCTGCCCCAGCTGTCGACGAAGGCCAGCGACTTCCAGCCTTCCATCCAGGCCGCGCCACCCCAGCGCAGCACCCAGGTGGTGAACAGGCTCCAAGCGGCGAATATTCCGATCCAGGCCAGCAGGCTCATTGTTTCCCTCCCCAGGGAAAGGATATCGGGTCGTGCCGGCCAGCGGCCGGCACGACCGTGCTGCGATCAATCGCCGCCCTGGTCGGCGTTGGCCGCGCAGCTGAAGCTCTTGCGCTTGTCCACCAGGCGACCCATCAGGCGGTCGCTCAGCGGCAGCGCATCGCCGTTGAGGCGCCAGTCGTAGATCACGCTGAACGCGAGCACGCGCGCCACGTACTCGCGGGTTTCCTTGTAGCTGATGGTCTCGATCCACAGGTCCGGATCAAAGCCCGGGCGCTGGCTCTGCCAGCGCGCGGTGGGCGTGGGACCGGCGTTGTAGGCAGCGATGGTCACGTACGGCAGGCCGTCGTACTTGTTCATCAGCTGGCGCAGGTAGGCGGTGCCGATGGCGATGTTGGTGTCCGGGTCGTACAGGCTGTCGGCACCGCCGTAGCCGGTCAGGCCGATCGACTTGGCCACGCCGGCACCGGTGGCCGGCAGCACCTGCATCAGGCCCATGGCATTGGCAGGCGAGCGCGCGCGCGGGGTGAACGTGCTCTCAGCGCGGATCTCCGCCGCCACCCAGGCCGGATCGATCGCGTTGCGTGCCGACTCGCGGCGGATGGTGGCGTCGTGGTGCAGCGGGAAGCGCAGGTCGTAGAGACGCTGCTCCTGCGGCTGCTTGCCGAGCGCGAACACGGCGCGGTCGAACCAGCCGTTGTCCTGCGCCACGCGCACGGCGAGGCGGCGCTGGGTGTCATCGAAACGCGACAGCGCGCTGTTCCATTCGGCCACGGCCCAGCCGGCGCGATCGATCTGGTAAAGCGCCATCGCGCGCTGGATGGCCGGGTCACGCGCGATCACCGCCTGCGCCTGCGCGCTGTCGTTCGGCTTCCACGGGCACAGCGTGTAGCCCTGCTGCAGCTTGTCGGCGGCGAGGAAGCCGTGGAAGGTCGGTGCGCGCGCCGCCTCGCGGAACAGCGGCTGCGCCTGTTGGGCCTGGCCGGTCTTCTCCAGCATGCGGCCTTCGAAGTAGCGCCAGCGCGGATCGCTGCGCTGCTTGCTGCCCATCTTGCGGATTGCGGTCAGCGCCGCCGGCCAATCGCCGCGCGACATTGCCTCGCGCACGCGCCACTCGTGCAGGCGTTCGTCATACGCCGATTCTGGCACCGCGTTGAGGCGGCGCGCCGAATCGGGCAGGTAGGAGGCCACCGTCCACAGCGCGATCTGGTACAGCACCTGGCCCTGCTGCTCGGCACTCAGGCCGAGGGCCTGGGCGTACTGCGGCAGCTGCTGTTCGGTGGCGCCGGGGTCGGCCTTGGCCAGCTTGGCCAGGCCATCGGTGGCGATGCGCCGGCTGCGCTCGTTGCGCGGCCAGTTCAACGCGCTGGCATTGGGCTTGTCGACAAAGGCAGCGTAATTGTTGGCCAGTGCCAGGTCGGTGGCGGGCAGGCCGCGTGCGGCGCTGCGCATCACGGCCGGCTGTTGCGCGTCGGCGGCGGCATCGATGCGTTCCCAGCGCAGGGCGTCGCTCAGACCACCCTGGGCCTGCAGCACGGCGAAAACAGCGTCACAGCCATCCGGCAGCGACTTGCCGTTCTTGCGCCACAGATCCTGCGCTTCACTGATCCATTGTGGATCGACCTTGCCGGTCACCTGGCGCGCGGTCAGCTGCGCACAGCGCAGGCCGGCATTGTCGGTGGGCACCCAGTTGGCCAGCAGGGTCGGCCAGTCCTGGCGGCGTGCGACCGAGGGCAGCCACACGCTGCGGAAGGTGGTGGCCACAGCCTGGCCGTCGTAACGCTTGAGGAAGGCCTGGGCCTGCGCGGTATCGACGGTGTCGATGTTGCGGCGCAGGTTGGCGTACTCCAGCCAGCCGTAAGCCGGATGGCGGCTGAGCGCAGCGGCCTGGCCGGGATCGAACTGGCCGCGTTCGGCGGCCGCGATCGCGGCCTTGAGCTGCGCGTTCTGGGCGTCGAGGGACTGGGCATTGGCGCAGCCGATCAGCAGCGTGGTGGCCAAGGGCAGCAGGGACAGGGCGGTCGAAGAGCGTCGGGTCATGGCGGGCAGCATAGCGGGCAATGGCTGAATTCAGTTTCGCATTGCGTGCACGCCGGGCGTCGACAACGACAGCTGAATGATCCCGCGCAGGCCCCTGCCACAGGTGATGGCAGGCGTCGTAACGTCGGTCCTGGGCGAACGGCCCGGCTGCAGGGAGCGGCACATGGCGTTCAGTAGCGCAGGAAGAAGCGGCCCGCTGGCGGACATCAATGTCACGCCACTGGTGGATGTGATGCTGGTGCTGTTGATCATCTTCATCGTGACCGCGCCGATCGTGGCCCGGCCGATTGCCGTGCAGTTGCCACAGGCCACCGATCGCACGATCGATCGCCCCGAACCACCGCCGCCGATCGAGCTGCGCCTGGATGCGTCGAACCAGCTGAGCTGGAATGGCCAGCCGATGGCCATCGACGATCTGCAGGCGCGCCTGCAGGCGCAGGCCGGCGAGCATGCCGGCAACCTGCCGGAGCTGCGCATCGCCACCGATCCGTCAGCCGAGTACGAAGGCATGGCGCGGATCCTGGCCGCCGCCGAGGCCACCGGCATGGAGCGCATCGCCTTCGTGCGGTGAGTTTCATGCGGTGAATCCCGCAACGGGCGGCCTGCTGTCGGCGGGCCGCTCTTCCTGTCAGGGAACGTGGCATGCGATACGGGACACAGCGCGCGACCTCACTGATGGCCACCCCCAATCTGGCACCGCTGGTGGAGGTGTTGCTGGTGCTGCTGGCGCTGGTGATCACCACGTTGCCGATGGCCCAGGCAACCGGCCTGCTGGCGTTCCAGCAGCGCACCTCGTGCCCACCCTGGCCGGCGTCCTCGCCCGCGCCGATCAACCTGCGCATCGACGCGCCAGGCAATTAGCGGCGGCGCTGGCAAGACCGCTTGATGGGCTGTGGCGGATCTCGGCGCAGGCTGTCGCAGTCGGCATCAAGATAAAGAGTGGTGAACAGTATCGTCCGGTTCTAAGACGCCCTCATGTGACGTAAATGGCCGTCAATTGCGTCAAAACTACGTGAAATAGTGTCGATCATCACGCCGTGATTTTTACCGCTTGTTTACAAAGGAGACGCTGCCGCCATGCAGGGGGGAGCGCGGCAGTCCATGTCCCGACATTCCTTTGGAGAGAGAGCGAATGAATCACCTGCACCACCGCCCGTTGGCGGTTGCCGTCACGCTGTGCGTGATGGCCCTGGCACCCTTGGGTGCCGCTGCACAATCCACCACCAACCTCGACGCGGTGGAAGTCACCGGTACCCGCATCAAGCGCGCTGAAGTCGAGGGCCAGGTCCCGATCCAGACGCTGACCCGCGGTGACATCGAACGCACCGGCCTGAACTCGATCAGCGAGGTGCTGCAGCAGCTCACCGGCTCCGGTTCGGCGCTCAATGCCAAGTTCAATTCGTCCGGCAACTTCGGCTTCCCGCCGGATGGCAGCGGCGTGGGTGCCGGTTCGGCGCAGGTCGACCTGCGCCACCTCGGTGCCAAGCGCGTGCTGGTACTGGTCGATGGCATCCGCTGGGTCAACGAGTCGTCGGCATCGGGCGTGGGTGCGGCCACCGACCTCAACACCATTCCGCTGGCCATCGTCGAACGCATCGAGGTGCTGGAGGATGGCGCATCGTCGCTGTATGGCTCCGACGCCATCGCCGGCGTGGTCAACATCATCACCCGCCGCGACTTCGATGGCGGCCAGGTGACCCTGAACTACGGCGAGTACAGCAAGGGCGACGGCACGCAGAAGGGCGTGGACCTGGCGTGGGGCAAGAGTGGCGATCGCTACAGCCTGTTCCTCGGTGCCAGCTGGACCAAGCAGGACCCGGTGTTCGCCCGCGACCGCGAGCAGTCGCGCTTCCCGATCCCGGGCACCGGCCTGGCCTTCGGCAGCGGCGGCATTCCGCAGGGCCGCTTCGCCTTCGTCGACCCCAACACCGGTGCGGAACAGGACATCGTGCCCAACACCGGCGTGAACAGCCCGCGCTACGACGGCAGCGCCGGCTGCAACCGCACCGACGATTACCACTGCTTCACCAGCGCCGACCGCTTCAACTTCGCCGAATACAACATGGTGCTGACCCCGTCCGAGCGTAAGGGTCTGTTCGGCCAGTTCCGCTTCGACATCACCGACAACGTGCAGTGGTACATCAAGGCGCTGGGCAACCGCCGCGAGTCGACCAACCAGGCCGGCCCCGAGCCGCTGTTCTTCGGCCCGGACGGTGCCACCGGCAACCCGCTGGCCGACAACATCGTGGTCTCGCGCCTGAACCCGTACAACCCGTTCGGGTTCGATCTGGTGTCCTCGGGCAACATGAGCCTGATCGGCCGCCGACCGGTGGAGGGCGGCGCGCGCGTGTTCAAGCAGGAGGTCAACACGACCTACGTGGCCACCGGCCTGGTCGGCAACTTCCAGGCCGCCGACCGCAGCTGGTACTGGGACGTCAACGGCATGTACAGCAAGAACAAGGCCGAACAGACCAACTACGGCAGCTACAACATCTACAACGTCAACATGGCGCTGGGTGATCCGGCGGTGTGTGCGGCAACGCCGGGCTGCGTGCCGCTGAACATCTTCGGCGGTGTCGGCTCGATCACCCCGGACATGCTGAAGTGGATCCAGCCGGTGGTGCGCGACCGCAGCCAGAACGAGCTGAGCCTGTTCACTGCCAACCTGTCCAGCGACCTGTTCACCCTGCCGGCCGGCCCGGTGTCGTTCGCCAGCGGCTATGAGTACCGCAAGTACAAGGGCTGGTACCAGCCTGATCCGCTGACGGTGATCGGCCACTACAACGGTGTGCCGTCGCAGCCGACGTCCGGTTCGTATGACGTCAACGAAGCGTACTTGGAGCTGAGCGTTCCGATCTTTGCCGACTCGGCGCTGGGCAAGAAGCTGGACCTGAGCCTGGCTGGGCGCTACTCGGACTACTCCACCTTCGGTGGCGAGTTCACTCCCAAGTACGGCCTGCGCTGGCAGGTGACCGACGACTTCGTGCTGCGCACCACCTATGCAGAGGGCTTCCGTGCGCCGTCGATCGGTGAACTGTACGGCTCGGCTGCGCGCGCCGACCTGCAGCTGTTCGACCCGTGCTCGGTGGGCCTGGGCGGTACGCCGCCGCGTGGCAGCGCCGCCAACTGTGCCGCGCTGGGCGTGCCGGCCGGCTTCCAGCAGGCCAATTCGCAGATCTCGGTGACCACCGGCGGCAACCGCGAGCTGGAACCGGAGCGCTCGCGCAGCTTCAGCACCGGCTTCGTGTGGAGCCCGTGGTTCGGCAACAACGCATCGTGGTCGGAGCGCTTCGACGTGGAAGTGACCTTCTACCGCCATGCCATCGATGGCGCGATCCAGGCGATCAACGCGCAGACCCAGCTGGACCTGTGCGTGGACACGCTCGATCCGGTGTACTGCGATGGCATCACCCGCGCCAGCACCGGTGCGGTCAGCAGCTTCAACAACCGCCTGACCAACCTCGGCTCGATCAAGACCGACGGCTGGGACGTGGACCTGTTCTGGACGCTGCCGCAGAGCTCCATCGGCCAGTTCAAGCTGGCCTGGAAGAACACCTTCGTCGGCCGTTACGAAGCCACCGGCGCGGCCGGGCAGAAGCAGCCGCAGAAGCCGGGCGTGGAAGTGGCTGACAGTTCGATTCCGGAATGGACCAGCAATGCCAGCATCGGCTGGACGCTGGACCGCTGGAGTGCGAACTGGACGGTGCGGCACATCTCTGAACTGACCGAGGACTGCGGCGATGCCGTGGCGTTCCCGGTGTGCAGCAACCAGGCCGCCGGCACCAACACGCTCTCGGCCACCACCTTCCACGACATGCAGGTGGGCTACAAGATCGACTGGATGAAGGGGCTGCAGCTGACCGCGGGCCTGAACAACGTGTTCGACAAGGATCCGCCGATCTGCCTGTCGTGCTCGTTGAACGGCTACGACGCTTCGACCTACGACATCCCGCGTGGCCGCTACTGGTACCTGCGCGCGGACCTGCGGTTCTGATGTGGGAGCGGCGCCGGGTTATCCCGGCGCCGCCTTGTGGCGTAGAGCCGAGCCCACGCTCGGCTACAGGTGCGGGGCGATCATGCCCCGCGCCTGATCAGAACGACCAGGTGAACGTCAGTGAGCCATTGCGGCCGTCACCGAACGCGCCGTAGCCGTTGATCTGCGAGTAGTACTTCTTGTCCAGCAGGTTGTTGAGGTTGGCCTGCACGCTGAACTCCGGCGAGATGCGGTAGCGCACGAAGGCACTGACCAGTGCGTAGCCGCTCTGCTCGATGCGGCCATAGGCCGGTACCGGGTAGTAAATGCGGTTCTGCCAGTTCGCACCGCCACCGACGGTCAGCTCCTGCAGCGACTGCGGGGTATAGCTGGTGAACAGCTTCAACGCGGTCTGTGGCAGGTTGGTGTTGATGTCGGCGTCGTTGATGTCCTTGGCCACATAACGCGAAGCACCAAAGGTCGCGTTCCAGCCGGGTGCCAGCTCGCCGTTCACTTCGAACTCGAAGCCACGGCTGACGGTGCCGCGCGCAGCGCGATAGGCGAACTCGTTCTGGCTGCCCTGCACCGGTTCACCGGTGGCCTGGCCGACGTTGTCCTGTTCGATGCGGAACACGGCCAGCGAGGCATTCAGGCGGTTATCGAACCAGGCGCCCTTGACGCCCACTTCGTAGCTCTTGCCGTCGACTGGGTCGAGGTAGCTGCCGTTGCGGTCCTTCAGTGTCTGCGGCTGGAAGATCTCGGTGTAGCTGGCATAGGTGGAGTACGTACCGTTGATGTCGAACACCAGTCCGGCGTAGGGCGTGGTGACCTTGTGCGCGCGGTCGGCGCCTTCGCCCTCGCTTTTCCAGTCGGTGTAGCGGGCGCCGATGATCAGCTTCAGCGGGTCGGCCAGTGACAGGCGTGCGGCCGCGTAGCCGGCCTTCTGGGTGATGGTGCCCTCGCTGGCCAGTGCCAGCGGGTTCCAGTTCGGTTCGCTGATGTTGCCCGTCCAGTTCAGATAGCTGGCGAACGGGTCCCACGTCTGGCCCGCGCCTCCGACCTGGTAGTCGCCGTAGTTGGCATACTCGCGCTTGTTGTAGCTCAGGCCGGCCATGAACTGGTGCTCACGGCCGAACAGCTGGAACGGACCGTCAACGTAGCCGTCAACGCCGGTGACCTTGCGCTCGGTGTTGTAGAAGCCCGCGGATGGCGAGATGCCTGTGCCGGTGCTCTTGTCGAAATTCGACGCGCCCGTGGTCCAGTCGTTGTAGGCCGGGTAGAACAGCTTGTCGTCGGCCTTCGTCTCATCGTGCGTGGCACCCACCTTGAACTTCCAGCCGTTGCTGAAGGCGTGCTGCAGGGTGGCGAACGCACGCTTGCTGGTGGTGTCCCAGTAGGTCCAGTTCGGGCTGGCGTTGAACGATTCGTCGTAGCCCGTGCGCGAGCCATCGGAGTACAGCATCGGGAAGCCGCCCCAGGTCGCGCCATTGGCGCGCTTCTGTTGGTAGTCGTAACCCACGCTCAACTGCGTGTCCGGGGTCAGGTCGGCGTCGATGACGGCGTAGCCCAGCGTCTTGCGCTGGTTGTAGCGGTCCATCTGGCCATCGGTGTCCAGGTAGCTGCCGATCACGCGGCCTCGCACCGTGCCACTGGCGTTCAGTGCGCTGCCCACGTCCACCGTGGTGCGGGTGCGGCCCCAGCTGCCGACGTTCACCGAGACGCTGCCGGCCAGCTCGGCGCTGTCGGCGTGCTTGCGGATCAGGTTCACCGACGCCGAGGGATTGCCGGCACCGCTGAGCAGGCCGGTGGCACCGCGCACCACTTCCACGCGGTCGTACAGGGCCAGGTCGAGGCCGGAATCGCCGTAGCTCCAGTTCTGCACCATCTGCGTCGGCAGGCCATCGAACTGGTAGGCATCGATGTAGAACCCGCGCGCGTAGAACTCGGTGCGCTCGCTGTCGGACTGGGTGCTGGTCACGCCGGTGGTGTTGGCCAGCACGTCGATGATGTCGTCCAGGTTCTGATCTTCGATGCGCTGGTGGCTGATGATGCTGACCGACTGCGGGATCTCGCGCGGTGCAAGGTCGAAGCGGGTACCGGCCGAAGTGCGGCGCACCGAATAGCCTTCGGCGCGTTCGCCCTTCACCACCACCTTGTCGAGGGTGGTCGGGTCGGCGGCGGTGTCGGCGAAGGCGGCCGGAGCCACGGCGCAGAGTACGGCAAGCACGGCAACGGACAGCCGCTGGGGCTGCGGAATACGGAAGGCGGAACGGGTCATGGGGGTCCTGGACGAGCACGCGCGCTCGGCCGGCATCCAGAAGGCGAGGCGCTACGGGTGGGAAACGGGCGGGCAGGCCGTCCTGGCACCACCGGAAACGAAAGAAATGGTAATACGAACTATTCCTATTTACAAATCATGAATGACGAAGGCGCTCAAGCGGGGTGCGACGCCGTGCATGGGGGTCAGCGCAGTAGTGGCAGTGGATCGCGCGCGCCGTCGGCGCCGTAGATGCCCCAGTGCAGGTGCGGCGGCGTGCCCCTGGCATTGCCGCTGTCGCCGACGTGGCCGAGCAGGTCCCCGGCCTGGACCACCTGGCCGCGCGCCAGGCCCTCGGCCCAGTCCTCCAGATGCGCGTAGTAGTAGCGTTCGCGCCCGGGCCCGATCACCCACACCTGGCGGCCACCGAGGCCGCGGTCGCTGACATC
The DNA here is from genome assembly GCF_002799155.1 of Stenotrophomonas maltophilia. Taxonomy (GTDB): domain Bacteria; phylum Pseudomonadota; class Gammaproteobacteria; order Xanthomonadales; family Xanthomonadaceae; genus Stenotrophomonas; species Stenotrophomonas maltophilia_R. Next base: position 3,214,275 of record NZ_NERD01000002.1, on the reverse strand, counting down.
CACGACGACGCCGGCGGTGGCACTGCGCACCGGGGTACCGCGCTTGGCGAAGATGTCGATGCCGGCGTGGGAGCGGTCACGGCCACGCGGCGCGCCGAAAGTGTCGGCGATCTGGCGGGGGCGGACGCCCTCCACCGGCACCGGCAGGTGCGTGGCGGCCGGCATCCGCGAAAGCGACCAGAGCATCTTCGGTGCGGCCGCCCATGGGCTGTTCCACAACGCCATCGCCGCAACGAGGGCCATGGCCAGCCACAGGCCACGCAGCAGCCAGCGGCGCAGGCGACGGGCGGGGGAGGGGAGTGCATTCATGGTTTCCGACTGTAGCGTCGAGCCATGCTCGATGGCTGTCGCTTTGCGGTAAAAAGGCAGTCGAGCATGGCTCGACGCTACAGAACCGGTGCCAGCGGGACCTCGAAACTCCGCTTCAGCGTGCCCAGTGCCACCGAGGTGCGGAAGCGCTCGATGTTGTCATCGCCACCGAACAGGCGCTCGGTGATCGCCTCGTACTCCTCCATCGACGCCGCCGAAAGCAGCAGCAGGAAATCGCCATCGCCGGTGATCGAGTAACACTGCTGCACCGCGGGGTCATCCTGCACGCGGCGCTTGAACGGCGCCACGCGTTCACGCTGCTCGCTGACCACGCGCACCTCGACGATGATGGTCAGCGGCCGCCCGACCTTGGCGGCGGCGAGCACCGCCACGTTGGCCGCGATCACGCCGCTGTCCTGCAGGCGCTTGATGCGGCGCTGCACGGCCGGGGTGGACAGGTGCACGGCCTCGGCGATTTCGCGCTGCGGCAGCGTGTTGTCCCGCTGCAGCAGGTCGAGGATGGCGCGGTCGAAGCTGTCGAGCACAGGGGCGGTGGCCATGGCGAGCAGAAGTTGCACGAACGGGCCGTCAATTGAGCCAAGTGCTCGGCGCCGGCGCAATAGACTTTGCCCATGCAGACCTCACGACTTGCGCCGATGTTGCCGGCGCTGGCGGTGCTTGGCTCGGTCACCTCGCTGGCCATCGGCACCTCCTACGCAAAACACCTGTTCCCGCTGATCGGCGCCCAAGGCACCAGCGCGCTGCGCGTGGGCTTCTCGGCGCTGTTGCTGCTGCTGTTCTGGCGGCCGTGGCGCTGGAAGACCAGCCGCGTGGATGCGATCACCATCCTGCGCTACGGGCTCACCCTGGGCCTGATGAACCTGCTGTTCTACATGGCCCTGCGCACGATTCCCTTCGGCATTGCGGTGGCCATCGAGTTCACCGGACCGCTGACGGTGGCGATGTTGTCGTCGCGGCGGCCCATCGATTTCCTCTGGGTGGGTTGTGCGGCGGTGGGGTTGCTGTTGCTGCTGCCGATCGGCGGCGGCCCGGCGCTGGATCCGGCCGGCGTGCTGTATGCGATGGGCGCAGCGGCGTGCTGGGGCCTGTACATCGTATTCGGCAAGCGCGCCGGCCACCTGCACGCCGGGCATTCGGTGTCGCTGGGGCTGCTGGCGGCGTCGCTGGTGGTGGTGCCGGTGGGCGTGGTGCATGCCGGTGCCGCGCTGCTCGATCCGAAGATCCTGGCCGCTGGCCTGCTGGTGGCGCTGGTATCCAGCGCGATCCCGATGTCGCTGGAGATGATGGCACTCAAGCGCCTGCCGAAGGAGACCTTCGGCATCCTGATCAGCATGGAACCGGCGGTCGCCGCGCTGTGGGCGATGCTGCTGCTGCACGAGCACCTGCACGGGCTGCAGTGGCTGGCGATCGGCTGCACGGTGCTGGCCTCGGTGGGCAGCACGATGACCGCGCGGCGGTTGAAGGTACCGGTCACCGCATGAAAAAAGGGACGGAGGGGATTAAGTCGTTTGTGCCTCAAACGACTTAATCCCCTCCGTCCCCTTTTTCGGGTTCAGCGCAGGGCGTTGGCTGGGACGTCGATCGCCATCGCCAGGGCAAGGTGATCGGAAAATGCGGCCGGTATGGCTTCCACGGTGCGGGTCTGCAGGCCACTGCTGACCAGGATGTGGTCGATGGCGCGGTCGGGGCGCCAGCTGGGGAAGGTCGGCACAATGCAGCCTGGCGGCTGCAGCCGGGTCTTCTGGTACAGCACCTGCATTTCCGGGCGTTCGGCCAGGCAGTTGAAGTCGCCCATCAGTACCGCATTGGGGTGGTCGGACAGCAGCTCGGCGATGAAGCCCAGCTGCGACATCCGCGAGCCCGCGCCCAGCGACAGATGGGCCACCGCCACCGCCAGGCCGTCGGTACCGTCGCCGAACTTGGCCAGCAGCACGCCGCGCCCGCCGATGCGGCCGGGCAGGGCGTGGTCCTGTACCTCCACCGGTTCCAGCTTGCTCAGCAGGCCATTGGCGCTGGACGCGACGCCGCCCATGCGCCGGTTCGGCTGGTGGCTCCAGTAGTTGAAGCCGGCGCGCTGGGCCAGGTAGTGGGTCTGGTTGGTGAAGCCCGAGCGCAGGCTGCCCGGGTCGGCCTCCTGCAGGCCGACAATGTCATGTTCGCGCGCCAGGGTGGCGATCGCGTCCAGGCTGCTGCGCTTGCGACCCGCCGGCAGCGCATGTGACCAGCTGCGGGTCACATAGTCGCTGTAGCGGCGGGTACTTGAGCCGGCCTGGATGTTGGCCGTCAGCAAGCGCAGGGTCCGTGTACGGGGGGAATTCACGGCCGGGAAACGCTTCTCTTGGATCAGTGAGCCTGGGCCGCACCGCGTTCGCGGGCGATCAGGTGGTCGGCGATGCGCAGCATGTCCGGGAAGCTCTTGCCTTTCACCAGGTACTTGCCGTTGACGATGATCGACGGGGTGCCGCTGATCTGGCTGCGCTGGGCGAACTGCTTGGCCGAGTTGGTCTTGGCATTCACCGCGAAGCTGCCCATGGTGGCGGCGAACTGCTTCGGGTCCACGCCGTAGGCGGTGTAGAACTTGGCGATGTCTTCCACCGAGTCACGGCCGCGCTCGCCCTTCAGCGTCTTCTGCGAGTGGATGGCGGCATACAGTGCTTCGTGGGTCTTTTCCTGCACGCCCAGGGTCTGCGCGGCGTAGAACGCACGGGCGTAGTCATCCCAGGTGCCGCCGAACATGGCCGGCACGTAGACGAAGTTCACGTCACTCGGCAGGCCGGCCTTCCACGGGCCGACCAGCGGCTGGAACGCGGCGCAGGCCGGGCAGACGTAGCCGAAGATCTCGGTCACTTCGATCTTGCCGGCGGCCGGCTGGAACGGCTGGCCGTTCGGGATCACCTGGTAGTCGGTGCCTTCCACCGGGGCCGGGCCGGTCAGCGCAGCGGTGGTCGGGGCCGGCGCGGCGGCGGGGGCGGCTTCGGCCGGGGCCTTCTCGCCTTCGGCGGTGGCTGGGGCAGCGCCCTCGGCGCCAGCGGCAGGCGCAGCGGGTTCGGTGGTGGCCGGGGTAGCTGCCGGTTCGACCGGGGCGGCGGTGGTGTTGGTGCTGCCGTCGTCGGCCTTGCAGGCGGCCAGGATCGGCAGCAGCGCTGCGAGGGCGAGGGCGTAACGGATCTTCATGGAAACGTCTCCAGCATCTGGAATGGTGGGGCCGGCGGCAGGCGCCGGCCAGAGGGAAATGATGACACGCGGCGGCGACAGCGCCGTGTCGGTGGTGGGTGTTGGTTCAGCGGCCGCGGGCAGCGCGGGCCTGGGCAATCAGCGCCGAGGCGATGCGCAGCTGATCGTCGAAGCTGTCACCACGGACCAGGTACTGGCCGTTGATGATCAGCGCCGGGGTCCCCGGGATCCTGGTGCGCTGGGCGAATGCGCGGGCGGCATCGACCTTCTTCTGTACGGGATCACCGCGCAGGGCCTGCAGGTAACGGTCCGGGGTCACGCCGTAGGCCTTGTAGAAGGTGGCGAGCTCATCGGCCGAGACGTTCTGCATCGGCAGCGAGCCGTCCTGGTGCAGGGCCTTGAACACGGCCGCGTGGCTGCGCTTGGCCACGCCGACTTCATCGGCGGCGTAATAGGCCAGGGCCCAGGCGTCCCAGGCGCCGCCGAAGGCGGCCGGAACCGGGGTGAAGCGCACGTCGGCCGGCAGCTTGGCCGCCCAGGCTTCCAGCTGCGGTTCGAAACGGGCGCAGTGCGGGCAGGTGTAGCCGAACACCTCGACCACCTCGATCTTGCCGGCCAGCGGCTGGAACGGGCCAGGCTGGGCGATGCGCTCGTAGTCTTTGCCCTCGACCAGCGGGGCATTGGCGGGGGTGGCGGCGCAGGCTACCAGCGGCAGCAGCACCAGCAAGGACAACAGCAGGCGGGAAATCAACCTCATCGACACGCATCTCCGTTGAAAAAAGCAACGCCGGCGCGGTCGCCGGCGTGATGGAAACATACCGCAGGCGAGGGCCGCGGTGACGGCCCGGGCCGACCAGTGGTGGTCAGGGGGCGGCAGCCGGTTGCACCGGCGGGGTGGCTGCGGCGACATCATCAGCCTTGTTGTGCAGGCCCTGCAGGTAGCTCGACAGCGCCTGCACCTCCTGCTCGCTGAGCTTCTGCGCGACCGCGGCCATGATCTGGAAGTGCGCCTTGTCGGTTTCGTTGGTCTGGCCGGCCTGGTACTCCTGCAGGCGGCGCGCGACATAACTGGCGTGCTGGCCACCGATGTGCGGATAGGCCGGACCCGGATTGCCGGCGCCACTGGGGCCGTGGCAGGCCATGCAGGCCGGCAGCCCACGCTTGGCATCGCCACCGCGGTACAGCTGCTGGCCGATCTCATAGAACTTCATGCCCTTGTAGGGGCCGTCGGCAACCACGGTGTCGTCGGCGATGCCGGCGGTGGCCTTCTGCGTGGCGAAGAAGGCGCCGATATCACGCATGTCCTGCGGGGTGAGGTTCTGCACGAACGGCACCATCGCCACCGCTGCGCCCGAACTGCGCTGGCCATTGGCGATCAGGGCCATCTGCTGGGCCACGTAGCGTTCGCTCTGGCCGGCGATGGACGGGTACATCTCCACCGTGGAATTGCCGTCGGCGCCATGGCAGGCCGCGCAGGCCGAGGCCTTGGTCTGGCCGGCCTTGGCATCGCCCCAGTGGGTCTTGCTGAAGTCCACCTCCAGCGAGGCGGTGTTGATCGGCCCGTTGTCGGGCAGCGGGGTCAACGTGGTCTGCGCGAACGCAGCAGCGGCAACAACGACGGCAGTGGCAAGGGCAGATACGGCAAGAACGCGAGCGTGGCGCATGCTGAAGCTCCGTATGGACCGGGCCGGGCGGTGGCCGCCGGCATCGCCCGGATTATCAACGCCGTTTCCGCGCACGGTCAACGCAGCAGTGCAGCAAAATGGCCGCAGCGGCCGCCGGCACGGGCGCGCGGCGCCGCAACATGCGATCCTAGGCACATGACATTGCTCATCGAACGCGCCCGTTACCACCTTTCGGCCCACAACGTGCGGCAGCTGCCGCCCGACGAAGGGGCCGAAGTGGCCTTTGCCGGCCGCTCCAACGCCGGCAAGTCCAGTGCGCTCAACGCGCTGACCCGCCAGAACGCCCTGGCCCGTGTCTCCAAGACGCCCGGCCGCACCCAGCAGCTGGTGTTCTTCCAGGTCACCCCGGACGCCCATCTGGTCGACCTGCCCGGTTACGGCTACGCCAAGGTGCCGCTGGACCTGCAGGCGCACTGGCAGGCCTTCATCGACCGGTATTTCCGTACCCGCGAGGCCCTGAAGGGGCTGGTGGTGGTGATGGACATCCGCCATCCGCTGAAGGATTACGACCGGCAGATGCTGTCCTATGCCGTGCAGCGTGGCCTGCCGGCGCACGCGCTGCTGACCAAGGCCGACAAGCTCAGCCGCAGCCAGCAGATGCAGTCCCTGCAGAAGGTGCGCAAGGAGCTGCAATCGGCTTACGGCGACAGCGTCAGCGTGCAGGTGTTCTCCGGCGAGGACCGCACCGGCGTGGACGAAGCCCGTGGCGTGATCGGCGGCTGGCTGGGGCTGGAGTAAGAACTCGGCAACAGCGGCTCATTCCAGCGGGAAATACGCTGCCGGTACTCATGCCACATGGGCGCCGAGCAGGCGACCGACGCCGGCGGCGGCGGCCATCGCCAACGCACCCCAGAACACGACGCGGAGTGCACCGCGCAACGGCGAAGCACCGCCGGCCTGGGCCGCCATCGCGCCGGTCAGGCACAGGCCGAGCAAGGTGCTGGCGGTGGTCATCATCGCGACCTTGTCCGACGGCGCCAGCAGTGCGGTCAGCACCGGCAGCGCCGCGCCACAGGTGAAGGCGCCGGCCGAGGCCAGCGCCGCCTGCAGCGGGCGGGCGCGCAGCGTATCGGTGATGCCCAGTTCATCGCGGGCGTGGGCGCCCAGTGCATCGTGGGCAGTGAGCTGTTCGGCCACCTGCCGGGCAAGCGCAGGCTCCAGGCCGCGCTGGCGGTAGATCGCGGCCAGTTCTTCCAGCTCGCTGTGCGGGTCTTCGTGCAGTTCGCGCTTTTCCATCGCCAGGTCGGCGTCTTCGGTGTCGGCCTGGGTCTGCACCGAGACATACTCGCCGGCGGCCATCGACATCGCGCCGGCCACGGTGCCAGCCACGCCGGTGGCCAGGATGGTCACTGCGGAGGCACCGCTGGCGGCCACGCCCACCACCAGGCCGGCCACCGAGACGATGCCATCGTTGGCCCCCAGCACGGCGGCACGCAGCCAGCCGACGCGCTCGGAGCGATGCAGTTCGGGGTGTCGCGAATGGCGGCTCATGGCCTTGAGTGTACGAGGGTCAAGAGGGCGTCGGTGGGATGCTGCAACCTGCCACCGTCGCATGACGCAACGGGTCGCCACGCTATAGTGCGCCCTTGCGATGGAAGGCCCCGGGCCCCACATCCCCCGCCACAGTCCAGCGAGCCTTCCCCTTGTCGAGCCCCAGCCACGTCGCCGATACCCCCATTACCGACCGCTCGCAGCTGGTGGAGGTGATCGCCTCCGGCGAGAAGCCCCGCGCACAATGGCGCATCGGTACCGAGCACGAGAAGTTCGGGTTCCGCCTGGATGACCTGCGCCCGCCGACCTTCGAAGGCGAGCGCGGCATCGAAGCGCTGCTCAACGGCCTGGTCCGCTTCGGCTGGGAGCCGGTGCGGGAGAATGGCAACACCATCGCCCTGTTGCGCGACGGGGCCTCGGTGACGCTGGAACCGGCCGGCCAGCTGGAACTGTCCGGCGCGGCGCTGGAGACCATCCACCAGACCTGCGTCGAGACCGGTACCCATCTCAACGAAGTGGCACAGGTGGCCGGTGAACTGCAGCTGGGTTTCCTCGGCATGGGTTTCCAGCCGAAGTGGAAGCGCGATGAAATGCCGTGGATGCCGAAAGGCCGCTACAAGATCATGCGCGCGTACATGCCCAAGGTCGGCTCGCTCGGCCTGGACATGATGACCCGCACCTGCACGGTGCAGGTGAACCTGGACTACGCCACCGAAGCGGACATGGTGAAGAAGTTCCGCGTGTCGCTGGCGCTGCAGCCGATCGCCACCGCGCTGTTCGCCGATTCGCCGTTCACCGAAGGCAAGCCGAACGGCTACCTGAGCTACCGCTCGCACATCTGGACCGACACCGACGCCGACCGCACCGGCATGCTCGACTTCGTGTTCGAGGATGGCTTCGGTTACGAGCGCTATGTCGACTACCTGCTCGACGTGCCGATGTACTTCTCCTACCGCGACGGCACCTACCACGACGCCAGCGGGCAGAGCTTCCGCGATTTCATGCAGGCCAGGCTGCCGGTGCTGCCGGGTGCGCTGCCCACGCTGCGCGACTGGTCGGACCACATGACCACCGCGTTCCCGGAAGTGCGCCTGAAGAAGTACCTGGAGATGCGTGGTGCCGACGGTGGCCCGTGGAGCCGCCTGTGTGCGCTGCCGGCGTTCTGGGTCGGCCTGCTGTACGACGACACCGCGCTGGATGCGGCGTGGGACCTGGTGCGTGACTTCACCCTGGCCGAGCGCCATGCACTGCGTGACGGCGTGCCGAAGCATGCGATGAACCTGCCGTTCCGCAACGGCACGGTGCGCGACCTGGCCCGCGAGGCGGTGAAGATTTCGGTGGAAGGCCTCAAGCGCCGCGCGGCGCGCAATGCCGATGGCCAGGACGAGAGCAAGTTCCTGGACGTGCTGCAGGAGATCGTCGAATCCGGCCTGACCCCGGCCGAGCGCAAGCTGGCCCTGTTCCATGGCCGCTGGCACGGTGATGTCGATCCGGTGTTCCGCGAGTTCGCGTACTGAGTGGATTGCGGTGGCGGCCGGGCATGGCCCGGCGCTACCGATGGACGTTGCCTGGCCGGCGATGCGGTCAGCCCGGTTTGCCGTCGCGTCGAGGGCTCAGGTAGATCCAGCCCAGCCGGGCCACCCATGGGGACAGTGCCAGCAGCCAACCGATGGCGGCGGCGAAATGCCACGCATAGGCATCGGGCATCAGCTCGGCAAGGATGCGCATGATCGCCACTGCCTGCAGCGCGACGAACGCGAACCAGGCCACTGCCGGCATCACCAGCGGTCGCCCGGAATGACCTTGGGTGACCCGGGTCACCATCGCCACCAGCAGGCTGCCGAACAGTCCCACGGCGAGTGCGTGCAGCGGCGCGCGGCCGAGCAGCTGCGGATGGGCGAGCATCTGGCCGATGTCCTGCAGCAGATACAACGCGAAGCTGATCGGCAGCCACGCCAGCGCCAGGAACAGGGCCACGAGCAGGCCCGGCATCGGCCCGCGTGGCCACCAGTGCCATAGCGCCTGCAGCGACAACACCAGCAGCGGCGCATCGGCCAGCCACAGCAGGTTGTCGATCTGCAACGCACTCAACAGCAAGCGCAGCATCAGCAGCGCCCACATCGCGGCCAGCCAGCGCAGCGGTCGCCACGGCACGTAGCCGTCCACCACGTTGTTGGCGAAGAACGGGATCATCCGATGCGCGACGGTGAGGTAGACCGGCAGCAGCAGGCCGAACGTACCGAGTGCCACAGTGACCGGCATCAGCGTGGCGTGGCCGCGCACCACCGCCATGAACAGCAGCAGCCCCAGCCAGCCCAACAGCAGAGCTGCATGGCAGGCGCGCGCATGCCAGTTGCGGTTGGGGCCGGCGGCCTTGAGCACGCGTCCCAGCACGATCAGTCCGGCGCTCCAGCCGGCCAGTGCCAGCAGCAGGCCGGGCCACAACCCGGGTGCCCAGCCGCAGGCGGTGGCAATCAGCAGCGCCTGCCCGCCAAACAGGCCGATGCCCACCGGCGCGTAATGGTTGCGTGACAGCTCCGGTTGCGCCATCCAACGCGGGAACACCGTGAGCAGGAAACCGAAGATGAAACTGGGCAGCACCAGGTACTGCATCAGCAGCGCGTGCAACCAGGCCGGTGGCAGTGGCGGCGGCTGCGGCGTCCACAACCCGCGCAATGCGCCCAGCCACATCGCCCACCACAGCATCGCCAGCAGCAGGTTGCTGGCGCCGATGAAGAACAGCAGTCGATGCGGCGCGCGCATCAGCATCGCAGGGGAGGGCAGGCGGGCCATGCGGTGAGTCTGCGCCTGGGCGGTTGCCGCCTCCTTGACCTTCGTCATGCCCAATGCATGGGTCGTGCCGGCCAGCGGCCGACGCGACCCAAAAGAACCCCGGCAGTGCCGGGGTTCTTCGTTCACAGTCGCCAATCGGTCAGGCGGCGTTCTTCATCGTCGCCATGTCGATCACGAAGCGGTAGCGCACATCGTTCTTCGCCATGCGTTCCCAGGCCTCGTTGACGTTCTTGATGTCGATCATCTCGACGTCGCTGACGATGCCGTGCTCGGCACAGAAGTCCATCATTTCCTGGGTCTCGGCCATGCCGCCGATCGCCGAGCCGGTCAGGTGCTTGCGGCCGAAGATCACGCTGCCGCCGGTCAGCGGCGGGTCCAGTTCGGTCAGCACGCCGACCAGGCACATGGTGGCCTCGCGCTTGAGCAGGCCCATGTACGGGTTGGTGTCATGGCCGACCGGGATGGTATTGAGCAGGAAGTCGAAGCTGCCGGCGTGCGCCTTCATCTGCGCGGCATCGCGCGAGACCAGTACTTCATCGGCGCCCAGGCGCTTGGCGTCGGCACCCTTTTCCGGGGTGGTGGTGATCATCACCACGTGCGCGCCGAGCGCCTTGGCGAACTTCACGCCCATGTGGCCGAGGCCGCCGAGGCCGATCACGCCGACCTTCTGGCCGGGGCCGACCTTCCAATGGCGCAGCGGCGACCAGGTGGTGATGCCGGCGCACAGCAGCGGCGCGGCCGCCTTCAGGTCGAGGCTGTCGGACACCTTCACCACGAAGCGCTGCTCGACCACCACGTGGTCGGAATAGCCGCCGTAGGTCGGCGCACCGCTTTCGCGTTCACGGCCGTTGTAGGTCCAGGTCGCGCCTTCGGCGCAGTACTGCTCCAGGTCATGTTCGCAGGCGTCGCAGTGGCGGCACGAGTCGACCATGCAGCCCACGCCGGCGTGGTCGCCGACCTTGAAGCGGGTGACGTTGCTGCCGACCTCGGTGACCCGGCCGATGATCTCGTGGCCCGGCACCATTGGGTAGATCGAGCCACCCCAGTCATCACGGGCCTGGTGCAGGTCCGAATGGCAGATGCCGCTGTAGAGGATCTCGATGCGCACATCGTTCGGGCCAACGGCGCGGCGCTCGAACTCGAAGGGTACCAGCGGGTCGGTATGGGTATGGGCGGCGTAACCACGGGCGAGGGACATGGGGGGATCCTTGGCGGGTTTGTCGAAAGGCGTTTTACAATACGCGCCGTAACCCGGGCCAAGAAGCCCGGATATCGGCATGATTCATCAAGTGGAACTGCACAATCATGGCCACTGACAATCTTTCCCACCTGGCCGCGTTCGCGGCGGTCGCCCGTCACCGCAGCTTCCGCCGTGCCGGCGCCGAGCTGGCGCTGTCGACCTCGGCGGTGAGCTATGCCATCCGCGCGCTGGAAGAACGGTTGGGCGTGGGCCTGTTCCATCGCACCACCCGCAGCGTGGCCCTGACTGAGGCCGGGCAGCGCCTGCTGGAGCGGTTGCAGCCGGCCTTGGGGCAGGTGCATGACGCACTGGAAGAGATGAACCAGTTCCGCGCCGCTCCGGCGGGCCTGCTACGCATCAACGCCACCCGCGCGGCGGTGCCGACCCAGCTGGGGCCGCGGCTGGCGCGCTTCCTGCACGCGCATCCGGACATCCGCGTGGAACTGACCGAAAACGATGGCCTGGTCGACATTGTCGCCGAGGGCTACGACGCCGGTGTGCGCCTGCATGAGTTCGTGCCCGAAGACATGGTCGCGGTGCCGATGGGCCCGCCGCTGCGCGGCCTGATCGTTGGTGCGCCGGAGTACCTGCGGCGGCGGGCCGCACCCCGGCACCCGCGTGAGCTGGCCATGCACGAATGCATCCGTTTCCGCTTTGCCAGTGGTCATCTGTACAAGTGGCAGTTCGAGCGCGACGGGCAGGCGCTGGAGATCGACGTGCCGGGGCGGCTGACCCTGGGCGAGCAGGGCACCGTGGTCAGTGCCGTGCTCGATGGCATCGGGCTGGCCTATGTGCTGGAAGACACCGCGCGGCCGTACATCGATTCGGGGCAGATGGTGGCGGTGCTGGAAGACTGGAGCGAACCGTTCGCGGGATTCGCGTTGTACTACCCGAAGCAGCGGCAGATGCCTGGCGCGCTGCGCGCGTTCGTGGATATGTTGCGGGAGTAGCTGCGATGGGAGATGCAGTCCCGGCCAAGGGCCGGCACCGACCACGATCGGTCATTCGACCAGCGCATCGTAGCCTTCGCGGCTGAACTGGATCAGGCAGAAGCCGTGGCCGAACGGATCGGCCAGTACGGCGATCCACCCCCAGCGTCGCGCGCGCACCGGTTGTTCGAGTGTTGCCCCAGCCGTTACCGCGCGTGTCAGCGCGGCGTCGATGTCATCCACCACCCAGTCCAGGTGCAGCGGCGTCCAGTGGCGCTCGTAGTCGCGTACATCGCCGTCTTCGGTGGCGGCGCTGCCAGCCTCGTTCTGCAACAGGTACAGTGGTGTCGGTCCACCGAGCAGTTCCACCGCGCCGGCACCGAGCCGACGTCCGATATGCAATCCAAAGGCGGCCACGTAGAAGACTTCGGCGGCGGCCAGGTCGGGCACGTCGATGTTGACGATGAAGCTGCGGGCAGTGGCGTTCATGGCGGCGATTTCCAGCATCCGGTGCTTGCAGTCTAGTCCTGCCGCCGGCTGCTGCCGGTACATCTCCTGCGCGGATTCGGGCAAGCTGGGCGGCCTCCATCGGCAAGGACATCCATGAGCGCGCTATCTGACATCGAACAGGCCACCGGCCAGTCCTTCCCGCCCTTGTTCAAGCAGTTGCATGCCGCGGGTCGATTGAGCTGGGGCACTCCCCATCCGGAATGGTCCGAGGTGGTGTTCCCTACGCTGCAGGCGGATCCGCCGGTGCTGCTGTACGCCCAGGACTACGAGCCGTTGGAACACGATGAGCTGCTCGAGGCGTGGCAGGAGCTGACCGCCGAGGATCACTACAACCCCCTGCGCACTGACCTGCAGCTGCTGCCCTTTGCGCGCACCGGCGCGGGTGACAGCTACTGCTTCTGGAGCAACGCGCCCGGTTTCAGCGAGCCGCCGGTGGTGATGGTGTGGCATGACGACGACCGCGCGGATGTGCTGGCCGCCAGCTACCAGGATTTCCTGTTCCGCAAGATGGTCGAAGCCGTTGCCGACTACCAGCCGCCGTACACGCTGCTGTCGCACGGCGAGCTGGCCGGGAATCTGCAGCGCTGGCTGCAGACCCATCAGTCCTTCCTGCGCGGCGACCAGTACGTGGCGTTGCAGCGGCTGTTCGCCCGCGTTGACGATATTGAAGAAGGCAACATCAGTGAAGACGACGCGCAGGCGATCGTCGCTGACGTGATCGGCTTTGCGCGGTTGGACGAGTCGTTCGCCTACGTGCGCGAGGACGCCTGAACCAAAGGTCGGAGCCCCGCCTGTGGTGGGGATCCGACCTCGTGCGGGATCAGCCTGCAGCCGGGTAGTCCAGGTAGCCTTCCCTGCCGCCCCCGTAGTAGGTGCTGCGGTCGGGCGTGGCCAGCGCGATGTCCCGCTGCAGGCGTTCGACCAGATCCGGGTTGGCGATGAACGGTTGGCCGAAGGCGGCGATATCGATGGTGCCTTCGTCGACCAGGCGCAGCGCGCGTTCGCGGGTCATGCCGCCGGCCAGGATCACGTTGCCACCGTAGGCCTGCTTGAACTGCTGCAGGAAGGCCTCGCCCAGCACCGCCTGCCCCGCCTGCAGGTTGTCGTTGAGATGCACATAGGCCAGCCCGCGCTTGCCCAGTTCCTCGGCCAGGTACAGGTAGGTGGCCTCGTTGTCGGGGTAGTACGGCATGTCGAAGGTGAGGTTGTTCGGCGCCAGGCGCACGCCGATGCGGTGGGCGCCGATGCGCTCGGCCATCGCATCCACCGTCTCCAGGATCAATCGCGCACGGTTCGGCAATGAGCCGCCGTAGCGGTCTTCGCGCTGGTTGATGAGTGGGTTGAGGAACTGCTCGAACAGGTAGCCGTTGGCGGCATGCAGCTCGATGCCATCGAAACCGGCGGCGATGGCGTTGTCGGCGCCGCGCACGAAGTCCTCGACGATGCCGGGAATCTCTGCGGTCTCCAGTGTACGTGCCGGGGTGGGATCGGCGTGGCCGCGGCTGCCATCGGCCAGGTACACGAACGAGGTGTTCTTCGGTGCGCTGGCGACCGGGCGGGTACCGGCGCTGACCGGTTGCCCGCCGTCAGGCTGCAGCGAGGAATGCGACATGCGGCCGACGTGCCAGAGCTGGGCGAAGATCGTGCCCTGCGCGGCATGCACCGCCTCGGTGACGACCTTCCACCCGGCCACCTGCTCGGCCGACCAGATGCCGGGCACGTCGATGTAGCCCTGGCCCTGCGGCGAGACCGGCGTGCCTTCACTGATGATCAGGCCGGCGCTGGCACGCTGCCGGTAGTACTGCGCGGTGAGTTCATTGGCGACCGCACCGGGGTTGCGGGCGCGGGTCATCGGGGCCATCGCGATGCGGTTGCGCAGGGCGGTGCCTGCCAGGTCGAAGGGGTGGAACAGGGCGGCGGTCATGTCGGTCATCTCGGTGCGGGGGGAGGAGCGCCAGGGGCGCGATGCACACAGGATGGAGTTGACATGCAGGCGCATAAAGCGCTTCGATCTCCCTTCGGACGGGACTATTTGTCCCCAATGTGGGGTGAGAGATGCTGCCGCTGGAATCGTTGAATGGCCTGGTCACGTTCGTCACCACGGCCCGCTCGGGCAGCTTCACCGAGGCTGCCGACGCGCTGGGCATCTCGCGCTCGGCGGTGGGCAAGGCCATCGCCCGGCTGGAAGCGCGGCTGGGCGTGCGTTTGTTCCACCGCACCACGCGGCGCATCGCGCTGACCACCGACGGCGAGGCGTACTACGCATCGTGTGCGGCGGCGCTGGAAGAGATCTCCGCCGCCGAGGCCTGCCTGGGTTCGGCCGGCCTGCCCAGCGGACGGCTGCGCATCGACATGCCGTCCTCGTTCGGGCGCCTGGTGGTGCTGCCGGTGCTGTTGCGCCTGTGCCGGCACTACCCGGACCTGCAGCTGACGATGACCTTCACCGATCACTTCGTCGATCCGGTCGAAGAGGGCATCGACCTGCTGATCCGTTTCGGCGGCCTGCACCACGCAGAGCACCTGGTCGCGCGTCGGCTGGGCCGCCAACGCCTGGTCACCTGCGCATCGCCGGAGTACCTGCAGGCGCATGGCGTGCCGGCTACCGTGGAAGAACTGGCGCAGCACCGCAGCATCGTTGGCTTCCGCCACGGGCAGCCGGTGTGGTGGCGGATTGGCAGTGACGATGCCGAGGGAACGTTCGTCCCGAACGCGGCCTACCAGCTCAACGACGGCGACGCGGTGATCGAAGCGGCCATCGCCGGGCTGGGCATCTGCCAGATGCCCATTTCACTGGTGCGCCGTCATCTGGAATCCGGCGTGCTGCACTCGGTGCTGGACGCACACATGCAGCGGCACATCGACATCCATGCGCTGTGGCCACCGACCCGCCACCTGCGGCCGAAGGTGCGCTATGTGGTGGACGAGCTGGCGCGGCTGGCGGCTCAGGGCGTGTTTGACTGAGCCCAGGGCGTCAGTAGCTGACGATCCGGGCGGACGTGTCTTCGCCATCCTGGAGTGCTTCAAGCACATCAATCAGAAGCGCAATCAGATCACGCCCATGTGCAGTGACGAAATAGGTCGCCAAGCTGTCGATATCGGGAGCGATATCGTCCCCCCACGGCGGACGCTGCGCTCGATCATCGAACGACCAGATGGCATGGGTCGGTTGCATTTCGGCCAGCTCAGTGCGGATGACGTACATCTCGGACAGCGCGGTGGCCGCATCTGATTTCTGCACGCAGCCGGCATAGAGCTGCTTCATGATGATCGGGAAGCGGCTTCCCCATCCATCCGGTTCCAGATTGCCGGTGATTGTCGAGAAGAACGCATACAGAAAATCGCTGCTGCCGATTTCATCGGTGATGCGCCCGAGTTGGATGCCAATACCCATTGTTTGATTCCAGCTGTTGCCGACCCAGAGCTTGCCTGACACAGTGTTGGCGGCCGCTGGATCGTCGCAAGTAATTGATTCGGTTGGATTCAAGGCTGTTTCAGAAAGCCATTTGCGTCAAGTCATAGGCTTCTATGTATACTATCCCCCAGTATAGTTCCGAGGTGGCCTCGCCATGCCGCACTCCCCCGAAGAGAAGAAAAAAGTCCTGGCCCGCGTGCGTCGCATCCGCGGCCAGTGCGATGCGTTGGACCGCGCGCTGGAAGCCGGAGCCGACTGCGGGCCGGTGCTGCAGCAGATCGCCGCCATCCGTGGCGCGGTCAACGGCCTGATGTCCGAGGTGATGGAGGCCCATCTGCGCGAGGAGTTCGGCCAGCCTGCGGCCTCTGACGAACAACGCGCCGAACGCGTGCGCGACATGAGCGCGTTGATCCGCTCGTACCTGAAATAAACGACGGCGCAACATGGCGCCGCCCATCCTGTCATTGCCTGTCTCTGGAGAAACCACCCATGAAGTCCCGTGCCGCCGTCGCCTTTGGTCCCGGCCAGCCGCTGCAGATCGTCGAGATCGACGTCGCCCCGCCGAAGAAGGGCGAAGTGCTGGTCAAGATCACCCACACCGGTGTCTGCCACACCGATGCGTTCACCCTGTCCGGCGATGATCCGGAAGGCCTGTTCCCGGTGGTGCTGGGCCATGAAGGCGCCGGCATCGTGGTGGAGGTGGGCGAGGGCGTGACCAGCGTCAAGCCGGGCGACCACGTGATTCCGCTGTACACCGCCGAGTGCGGCGAGTGCCTGTTCTGCAAGAGCGGCAAGACCAACCTGTGCGTGTCGGTGCGCGCCACCCAGGGCAAGGGCGTGATGCCCGACGGTACCAGCCGCTTCAGCTACAACGGCGAGCCGCTGTACCACTACATGGGCTGCTCGACCTTCAGCGAGTACACCGTGGTGGCCGAGGTGTCGCTGGCGAAGATCAATCCGGAAGCCAACCCGGAGCACGTCTGCCTGCTCGGCTGCGGAGTCACCACCGGCATCGGCGCGGTGCACAACACCGCCAAGGTGCAGGAAGGCGACAGCGTGGCGGTGTTCGGCCTCGGTGGCATCGGCCTGGCGGTGATCCAGGGCGCGCGCCAGGCCAAGGCCGGCCGCATCATCGCGGTGGACACCAATCCGTCCAAGTTCGAGCTGGCGCGCGCATTCGGCGCCACCGACTGCATCAACCCGAAGGACTACGACACGCCCATCCAGCAGGTCATCGTCGAGATGACCACCTGGGGCGTGGACCACAGTTTCGAGTGCATCGGCAACGTCAACGTGATGCGTGCGGCGCTGGAATGCGCGCACCGTGGCTGGGGCCAGAGCGTGGTGATCGGCGTGGCGGGTGCCGGCCAGGAAATCTCCACCCGCCCGTTCCAGCTGGTGACAGGCCGCAAGTGGATGGGCACCGCCTTCGGTGGCGTGAAGGGCCGCAGCCAGCTGCCGGGCATGGTGGAAGACGCGATGAAGGGCGATATCGAACTGGCGCCGTTCGTCACCCACACCATGGACCTGGACAAGATCAACGAAGCCTTCGACCTGATGCATGAAGGCAAGTCGATCCGTTCGGTGGTCCACTACTGAGCAACGCCGGGTGGCAGGCCGCCGTGCCTGCCACTCTTCCGGAGGAACCCATGGAACGCATTGAACATCGCGCCTGTTTCGGCGGCTGGCAGGACGTCTACCGCCATCATTCGGCCACGCTGGGCTGCGACATGCAGTTCGCCGTGTACCTGCCGCCGCAGGCGGAAACACAGAAACTGCCGGTGCTGTACTGGCTGAGCGGCCTGACCTGCACCGAGCAGAATTTCATCACCAAGTCCGGCGCGCAGCGTTACGCAGCCGAGCACGGGGTGATCATCGTCGCGCCGGACACCAGCCCGCGGGGCGATGACGTGGCCGATGCCGAAGGCTACGACCTGGGCAAGGGGGCAGGCTTCTACCTCAATGCCACCCGCGCTCCGTGGGCGAAGCACTACCGCATGCACGACTACGTGGCGCAGGAGTTGCCGGCGCTGATCGAGGCGAACTTCGCGGTGACCGATGGGCGCGCGATCAGTGGCCATTCGATGGGCGGCCATGGCGCGCTGGTGATCGCCCTGCGCAACCCGGGGCGCTACCGCAGCGTGTCGGCGTTCTCGCCGATCGTCGCGCCCAGCCATGTGCCGTGGGGGCAGAAGGCGTTCCATGCCTACCTGGGGGACAACCCGGCCGACTGGGCGCAGTGGGATGCCTGCGAGCTGATCGCCGTGGCCGGCGAGCGCCTGCCGCTGCTGGTCGACCAGGGCGAGGCGGATGAGTTCCTGCAGAGCCAGCTGCAGCCGCAGCGCCTGCGGGAAGCCTGCAATGCCGCAGGCCATCCGCTGACCCTGCGCCTGCAGCCGGGTTACGACCACAGCTACTACTTCATTGGCAGCTTCATCGGCGAGCATATCGCCCACCACGCCCAGGCCCTGCAGGGCTGAACGCAGTCCGGTAGTGCCGGCCACCGGCCGGCACCCTCCGGCGCCGGTGTGTCCAATCGGGTTTTCTGCGGTGGATCACGCCCTTGTGGCGCGCTGCCGCGCTATCGTGCGCGCATACGGCCTTGCGGATCGGGGGAAGCATGCCGGTAGTGCTGGCGCTGCTGTACGTGGTGTGCCATGGCCTGGTCGTCACCGTGTGGCCTGGGGTGACCGGCGCGGGTTCCTTCGTGTTCCTGGCCGGGGCGCCGCTGCTGGCTGCGGCCGCCTGCCTGTGGCGGGCGCGTCGTGACCGTGCCGCGCTGGGCTGGCGTGCCACCGCACTGGCGCTGCTGCTGTGGGCGGGCGGCATGGTCATGAACATGATCGACGCGCTGGGGGCAGGGCGCGCGGATGCGACGCCGCAGGCCAGCCTGTTCCTGTACGTGCTGTACGGCGTCCCGCTGGTGTTCATCCTGGCCCGCGCGCGCCGCGAGCGGATGAGCATCAGCCTGATCGATGCCGCGATGGCGGCGCTGCTGGGCGTGCTGTTCTTCGTGCATGCGCAATCGTTCGCCGCCCGTATCGACGTCGATGATTCGGCGATGGCCAGCATGCAACGCTTGTTCGACATCCAGAACCTGTGCATCGCCGGGTTCGCGGTGGTGCGATGGCTGGCCGTTGACGTGCCCGAGCGGCGCAGTTTCTTCCGCGCGTTGGCGCTCTACGCGCTGGCTTACCTGGTGGTGGCCTACTACATCAACCACTTCACCTCGGAGGATTCCTTCGGTGCCTACAACGATCTGCTGATCGATCTGCCGTTCCTGCTGCTGGCGCTGCTGGCACTGAGCCATACGCCGCTGCCGGCCTCCATGCCGCATCCACGGCTGGCGCGCACAGTGCAGGCGGCCGGGCCGATGATCCTGCCGTTGCTGCTGCTGGTGGTGGGCACCCTGGTGGTCGACCACGCACGGCCTCTGGCGGTCACCGGTTTCGTGGTGGCGACGCTGGGCTTCGGCCTGCGCAGCATCCTGCTGCAGATGGACCTGATGGAACGGCAGGCGTCGCTGGATCAGCTGGCGCGCCAGGATGGCCTGACCGGCGTGGCCAATCGTCGCCAGTTCGACGCACTGCTGCAGGCGGAGTGGAACCGGGCGCGCCGCAGCGGCAGCGAGCTGGCCCTGCTGCTGGTCGACATCGATCACTTCAAGGCATTCAACGACCAGCACGGGCACCCGGCCGGGGACCGCTGCCTGCAGGCGGTGGCTGCGGTGCTGAAGGTCATTGCCGGTCGCGGCGGCGACAGTGTTGCGCGTTACGGCGGCGAAGAATTCGCGGTGATCGTGCCGGCAAGCCCGCTGTCGGGCGTGCTGGCACTGGCCGAACGCCTGCGCGAGGCAGTGGAAGTGCTGCCGCTGCCGGAGGGGCGGGTGAGCATCAGCGTTGGCGTGGGCTACCTGCACCCGCCCGCGCTGGCCAGTGCGGACCAGCTGCTGGCCGATGCCGACGCCGGCCTTTACGCCGCCAAGCGCGCCGGCCGCAACCGGGTGGTACTGCATGCGCAGGTGCTTGACGACGAAGGCAGCGCACACGGAACGATCGACTGCTGAATGCCATGCGGCCGCGTCCGCGCGTGGGTTCAGCGCTGACGCAGCCAGCCGGCCGGGTCCAGCAATCTCAGCCCGACCGGTGACAGCGAGCGCTGTCGCAACGTCAGGTTCGCCGCGTGGACAGCACGTGCGCAGCGCGCCAACTGCTGGCGCAACGTTGCCAGCGCGTCGTCCTCGCGGGGGCGTGCATGCTGCCACTGGGCAATGCGCAGCAGACAGACCAGCAGGTCCAGTTCGCTGGCGGCAATGAAGGGAGAGCCGGCGGGTAGCAGGTCGATCGGGGCGGCGGGCGCGGCCAGCAATGGCAGCAGGGCGACGAACGCATCGCGGCCCTCGCGGTCCAGACCAAGGTGGCTCAAGCCGGCCAGCCCTTCGGGCTGCAGCATAGGGTCACCCAGCTGGCGTATCGCCACCAGTAGCGCCTGCTCGCCACGGCCGAACTGGCGGCCGAAGGCACGGTAGCTGACCCGGGTGGGAAACAACGGGGAACGGGAAGCCATGGTTGCTAGGGCTGTGGGTCGCGGGTTTCCACCAGCACGGGACAGGGCGCGTGGTCGATGGTCCATTGCCCGATCGAGGGTTCGAACAGGCGTTCCAGGCGGGACAGATGGCGGTGGCCGATCACGATCAGGTCGCACTTCAGGCGCCGGGCCTGCTCGCTGATCACTTCGCCCGGATCGCCGGAGGGAATCTGCGCGATGGCGTCGACGCCGCGCTCGCGCAGCTCGGCCAGGGCTTCGGCCAGCACCGCCTCGGCCCGCGAGCGCTGGCGCGCGGCTTCCGGGTACTCGATGCGGTCGGCTTCACTGGCATCGGCGGCCAGCGCGAATTCGGGGTCGAGCACGCACAGCAGGTGCAGGCGGCTGCGCGGGCCGGCGATGGCCGCGGCCAGGTCCAGCACGCGTGCGTGCTGGGGGCCGCCGTCCAGGGCGACCAGCAGGGTGTTGAACATGGATGTCTCCTTGGCAGGCCGGGGATGGTCGCCGATGTCTCCGCGCGCACCCATGCCGTGCGCGGCAGTCAATGAATGCGTATAACGCAATCCACTGAGGTTACACGTGTCGTAGAGTCATCTGATTTACGGGAGACTGTCATGCCCCTGCCGGACCTGAACCTGTTGCTGGCACTGGACGTGCTGATCGACGAATGCAGCGTGGCCGCCGCCGCGCGGCGGATGAACCTGAGCGCCCCGGCGATGAGCCGTACCCTCGGCCGGATCCGTACCGCCCTGGGTGACCCGGTGCTGGTGCGAGCCGGTCGCGGGTTGGCGCCCACGCCGCGCGCCCTGCAGCTGCGCGAGCAGGTCCGCGACGTCATCGAACAGGCCCACCGTGTTTTCCATGCGGGCCGCGAGATCGACGTGGGTACCCTTGAGCGCACCTTCAACGTGCGTGCCAACGATGTCTTCATCGGTGGCTTTGGCGGTCGCCTGCGCGAGATATTCCGGCAGCAGGCGCCGCGCGCGGTACTGCGCTTCGTGCCTGAAGGCGATACCGATGATGATGCGATGGCGCAGGGCCGGATCGATCTGTACATCAGCACCGCCGGCAAGCACGCGCCCGACACCAAGGTGCAGAACCTGTTCAGTACCTCGTTCATGGGTGCTGCCCGCGAGGACCATCCGTTGTTCGATGGCGAGATCAGTGCCGAACGCTTTGCCGCCTGCGATCACATCGCGGTGTCGCGCCGTGGCCTGCCACGCGGACCGATCGATGACGACCTGGCCGCGCTCGGCCTGCAGCGACGGGTGGCACTGATCAGCCCGACCTTCCACGGTGCGATTTTCGCGGCGGCCGAATCGGACCTGATCCTGCCGCAGATGCCGAGCGTGATGCTGGAGCGCATCATCAGCATGCGCCTGCCGTTGCGCCTGTTCCCGCTGCCGATTCCGGTGCGCACGGCGGCCATCGTGCAGGCCTGGCACCCGCGCCTGGACAACGACGCTGCCCACCAGTGGCTGCGCCGCTCGATCAAGACCATGTGCGAAAGCGTCGAGGACATCCGTCGCTGAGGTTACGGGCGTGCGCCCGACGCACGCCTGCGATGCCGGTGACGCCATTTTTTGCACGTTACCGGCTCCCTAGACTGCGCTCCCCGGAGTTTCACTGAGCGCATTCCAATGACCCCCAACATGCCGTGCCCTGCACGGATTGGTGCCCGGCGATGAGTACGCCGGCCGCCGCTGTCCCGGCCGCTGCAGCGCCCCGTCCTGCCGCCGCCCCCGGGCTCGACCGCCGCGTCCTGGTCGGCCTGTGCGGCGTGCTGCTGGCGGTGCTGGTGTCGGGCTTCAACGAGAACATCACCAAGGTCGCCCTGGCCGACATCCGCGGTGCGATGGGTTTCAGCGTCGATGACGGCAGCTGGATCGTCGCCCTCTATAGCGCCATGTCGGTCAGCGCGATGGCCTTCGCACCGTGGTGTGCCGCCACTTTCTCGCTGCGCCGTTTCGCGCTGGCGATGATAAGTGGCTTCATGGTGCTGGGCGTGCTGTGCCCGCTTGCCCCGAACCTGCAGGTGTTCCTGCTGCTGCGCGCGCTGCAGGGCCTGTGCGGTGGCGCGCTACCGCCGCTGCTGATGAGCGTGGCGCTGCGCTTCCTGCCGCCGGGCATCAAGCTGTACGGCCTGGCCGGCTACGCGCTGACGGCGACGTTCGGCCCGAGCATGGGCACGCCGCTGGCCGCGTTCTGGGTCGAGCAGGTGGGCTGGCATTGGGCGTTCTGGCAGATCGTGCCGTACTGCCTGGCGGCCATGGCGATGGTCAGCTGGGGCCTGCCGCAGGACCCGCTGCGGCTGGAACGCTTCGCCCAGTTCGATACGGCCGGCTTGCTGCTGGGCCTGCCGGCGCTGGTGCTGCTGGTGCTGGGCCTGGTGCAGGGCCCGCGCCTGAACTGGTTCGACTCGCCGATGATCACGCTGATGATTGGTGGCGGTGCCGGCCTGATGGTGCTGTTCATGATCAATGAATGGTTCCACCCGCTGCCATTCTTCAAGCTGCAGTTGCTGGCCAACCGCAACCTCAGCTACTCGCTGGTGACGTTGGGCGGCGTGTTGTTCGTGCTGCTGGCAGTGATCTCGATCCCGTCCGGTTTCCTGGCCAGCGTGCAGGGCTACCGACCGCTGCAGACCGCACCGATGCTGCTGTGGGTGGCGTTGCCACAGGTGATCGCGCTGCCGCTGGTGGCGGCGCTGCTGAACATCCGCGCGGTGGACTGCCGCTGGGTGCAGGCCACGGGCCTGGCGATGCTGGCCCTGGCCTGCTGGCTGGGCTCGCACCTGGATGTGACCTGGATCCGCGACAACTTCCTGTGGGTGCAGCTGCTGCAGGTGTTCGCCCAGCCGATGGCGGTGCTGCCGTTGCTGATGCTGGCCACCGGCGGCCTGGCGCCGCAGGACGGCCCGTTTGCCTCGGCGTGGTTCAACACGGTCAAGGGCTTCGCTGCAGTGCTCGCCAGTGGCGTGCTGGATGCCGTCGCGCAGGGCCGCCGTCATTTCCATTCCACCGTGCTGGTCGACCGCCTTGGCGAGCAACCGTGGCTGGCCGAGGGCCCGCAGCTGGGCGCGCGCCTGCATGCACAGGTACAGGCGCTGACCTCGGCCGACCTGTACTGGGTGGTCGCGCTGGTGGCACTGGCCTTCATTCCCCTCATTGCCTGGATGCCCACCCGCATCCATCCGCCACGTGCCGTGGCCTGAACCTTTCGCAGGAACCCCCTCATGACGATCAATCGAACCACTCTCAATACCGGCCTGGGCCTGGGCGTTCTGGCGCTGGCCATCGGCGCCTGGCTGCTGCTGCGCGACGGCGGCCACCAGACCACAAACAATGCCTATGTCGTGGCCGACTACACGCTGGTGGCGCCGAAGATTCCGGGCTTCGTCAGTGCCGTGGACGTAGAGGACAACCAGCCGGTGAAGGCCGGCGACGTGCTCGCCCGCATCGACGATCGCGACTACCAGGTGGCCTTGCAGGCAGCCCGTGCCGACCTCGCCAACGCCCGTGCACAGCTGGCCAACGCACAGGCCGCACTGGCCCAGCAGGACTCGCTGATCGAACAGGCCAGGGCCAGCGTCGATGTCAGCCGTTCCGAACTGACCCTGGCCAGCGCCGACCAGCAGCGTTACCGCGAACTGGCCCGCGACGGCGCCGGTACCGTACAGAACGCGCAGCAGGCGCAATCGAAGCAGGCCGTGGCCAGTGCCCACCTGCAGCAGGGCCAGGCTGCGCTGTCGACCGCGCGCCAGCGCACCGGCATCCTCAGCGCTGGCGTGCAGGCCGCGCAGGCGGCGGTACAGCGTGCCGAGGCGGCGCAGGCACGCGCCGAACTGGATCTGTCGCACACCGTGCTGCGTGCACCGATCGATGGCATGGTTGGTCGTCGCGCAGTGCGCGTGGGTGCCTACCTGACCCCGGGGACGCCGGTGGCTGCGGTGGTGCCGCTGAAGCGCGCCTTTGTGGTCGCCAACTTCCAGGAAACGCAGATGACCCGCATGCAGGCCGGCCAGCAGGTCGAGCTGAAGGTGGACGTGTTCCCGGGCAAGCCGCTGCGCGGGCACATCGACAGCATCGCACCGGCCACCGGCGTCACCTTCGCCGCCGTCGCACCGGAAAACGCCACCGGCAACTTCACCAAGGTGGTGCAGCGCATTCCGGTGAAGATCGTGCTGGAACCGGGCCAGCCACTGCTGGACCAGCTGCGTGCCGGCATGTCGGTGGAAGCCCGCGTTGACCTGGGCAGCCGCGCGCGCGCGCAGAGCGTGCAGCACCGTCCGGGGCACAAGAGCGGGGAGGGTGCATGAGCGCCGTCACCGTGTTCCGCACCGTCGTTGCGGCCAGCCTGTGTACGGCCCTGGCTGCCTGCACGATGGGTCCGGACTTCGTACGCCCGCAGGCAGAACTGCCCAGCCACTGGCAGGGAGAAGCTGTCGCCGGCAGCGCCATCGACCAGGACGCGGACTGGTGGGCCGGTTTCGACGATCCGCTGCTGGGGCGGTTGGCCAGCCAGGTGCTGGCGGCCAACCTGGACCTGCAGCTGGCCGCCAACCGCGTGCAGCAGAGCCGCGCCGCGCGTGGCATCAGCGCCGCCGACCGGCTGCCCAGCGTCAGCGCGAGCGCCAGTGGCGTGCGTGCACGCAACAGCGAAGTGGGCTTGAACGATCCGTCCGGCAACGGCGGCCGCGACGACTACGGGCTGTTCCAGGCCGGTATCGGCCTGAGCTGGGAGCTGGACCTGTGGGGTCGCGTGCGTCGCCAGGTGGAAGCCGCGGACGCACGCGTACAGATGGCCGAGGAAGATGCACATGCGGTGCGCATCGCGCTGCTGGCGGAAACCGCGCGTGATTACCTGCAGCTGCGCGCGACGCGGCAGCTGCTGGCGATCACCGAGGACAACCTCAGCATCGCCCTCGACATGAAGCGCCTGACCGAGGCACGCCAGCAACAGGGCGTGGCCAGCATGCTGCAGGTGTCCAGTGCGGCCGCGCAGGTGGCATCGTTGCAGGCGCGCATCGCGCCGCTGCGGCATCGCGAATCGCAGCTGCGCAACGCGCTGGCGTTCCTGCTGGCGCAACCGCCGCAGGCGCTGGATGCTCAGCTGCAGGGCGTGCGCCGTGACTGGCCGGCGTTGCCGGCCGTGGCGGTGGGGGTGCCGAGTGAACTGGCCGAGCGTCGCCCGGACATCCGTCGTGCCGAAGCGGCATTGCATGCGGCAACGGCCGGCATCGGCGTGGCCAAGGCCAGTTTCCTGCCGCGCATCACCTTGAATGGCGATGCCGGCTTCCAGGCCAGACAGCTGGATGATCTGGATGGCTGGAACGCGCACCGCTTCAGCATCGGGCCGTCGATCAGCGTGCCGATCTTCCAGGGCGGGCGGTTGAAGGCCAACCTGGCGCTGAGCCGGCTGCAGCAGCAACAGGCGGCGCTGCAGTTCCGCCGCACCGTGCTGCAGGCCTGGCATGAAGTGGATGACGCCATCGATGGCTATGCCGCCGAGCAGCAGCGGACCGTGCAGCTGCACGTGGCCGTGGACGAGAGCGAGACCGCACTGGCTGCGGCGCGCCGGCAGTACCAGGCCGGTGTGGTCGACATGCTGGATGTGCTGAGCACCCAGCGCATCGCGCTGGACAACCAGGCCGCGCTGGCCAACAGCCAGGCCACGGCGGCGATTGCACGGGTGGAGCTGTACCGCGCGTTGGGTGGCGGCTGGTAGGGAATCGTCGGGGGAGTGCCGGCCGCTGGCCGGCACCTTCATGGTTGTTGCGGTTGCAGGCCAGCGGCCGGCACTGCCAGGGCCTGGCCTCAACGCACGTCGCGCAGTTCCCAGTGATGGCCAGCCAGCAGGCGCAGGCGCTGCTTGAACACGTCACTGTCGATGCGGGTGGTGGCGACCAGGTTGATGCGCAGGTCTTTCTGCTCGCCGGTCACGGTGGCATCCGGATCGGTCACGCCCCATTGCGGTTCCACCGCATCCGGGTCGGGCTGCTTGGCCTTCCAGCGCTCGAACAGCGTGCCGTTGCGCAGGGCGTCCTGCAGCTCTTCGGCGAAACCGGCGGCGCCCTGTGAATGGAAAGACAGGTCGGGGTCATTGCCGCGGGCCTTGGACGGGTCGGGCAGGCTGATGTGGTACTGCGCAGGCATGGAGTTCTCCTTGAAGTGCGGCAAGGCTGGCACAACCGCGGTGGAATCGATGTGCAGATTCCGGCCGCGGCCAGCGCTCATTCGAACCGATGCGGCCCATCGGCAAAGCCCACGGTGACTGCGCCCTTGCCGACGTTGACCATGCCGGTCAGGCTCATCACCGATTCGTACACGGTCACGCCGTGGCCGGCACAGACCTCCTTCATCCGTGCATAGCCGGGCAGGGTGCGCAGCTCGTCCAGTTCGCCGCCGTAGCTGACGCACACCGTTGGCGTCATCAGCCCGACACGCACGCGCTGGCCGACCACCGCGAACAGCTTCTGCACGGCACTGTCGAAACCCTTGATCTTGGCCACCGGCCCGGTCTCGCCACGGTAGCCGTGCAGCACCGGCTTGATGTCCAGTGCGCTGCCCAGCGCGGCGCTGAGCAGGCCGACACTGCGGTCACCCTTGTGCCGTGCACGTGCGCGCATGTAGTACAGGTCGCGGGTGACCATGTAGCCGTGCACGTTGCCGGCCAGTTCTTCCAGCCGTTCGCGGATCTGCTGCACGCTGGCGCCACTGCCACGCAGGCGTACCGCCTCCACCGCGGTCACCGCCTGCGCGGCGAACAGGTTCTGGGTATCGAGCACGCGCAGCGCGAACGGTGAGTTGTAGCCCGCCGCCTGCCGCACCGGCTTGTAATCATTGAGGATGGCGAAGCTGGCCTGCAGCGCGTTGTCGTGGATCGGGCTGCGGGTCTTGGTGATGGTCATGCAGAACACGTGGTCGTAATCGATCACCAGCTGCTGCAGGAACAGGTCGCGGATCTGGTTGACGCTGAAGGGGATGGTCTCCGCTTCAGCACCATGTTCGGCCACATGCGCGTGCAGGAAGCTCAGGGTGGCCTGCTCATCGCGATGATCGGCCAGCACGGCTTCGCCGATCCGTACAGTGATCGGCAGCAGCACGATGTTGTGCTCGGCAATGAAGTCCTGCGGCAGGTCGCAGGCCGAGTCGACGACGATTCCGATGCGCATCCGCGGCTCCCCCTCCAGGGCGGTTGTAGGTTCGGAAACGTGAAATCTATCTCAAAACATGGCGGGGCGCGCGAGGGAAACGCGCCACGCCCTGTTCAGCGACTGCGCTGCACCGCCACCGGCAGGCTGGCCAGGCGCTGCCACTCGGGTTGCTGCAGCAGGCCAGGGTCGGCCAGCACCGCCGCCATCAGCGGGTGGGCGTCGTTGCCCCAGAACAGTTCGCCATCGATGGCCAGGGTCGGCACGCCGAACACGCCGGCGGCAATGGCGGCCTCGGTGTTGCGCCGCAGCTGCTCCTTGACCGCCGGGGCGGCGATGGCGCTGGCGACATCCTCGATCCCCAGCCGTGCAGCCGGTTCGCGCAGGGCCTCGGCGCTGTCGGCGGCATTGCCGTCGCGCCAGATCCAGTCGAACAGCACGTCCACTGCCTGCACGCTGCCACCCGCCGCCAGGCACAGGCGCAGCGCCGACAACGGATTGAACGGGTGACCCGGCGGAAACCGCAGTGGTGTGCCTTCGGCCTGCGCGGTCCACAGCAGCTGGCGGTAGATGAAGCGGCGCTTGGCCGGAATCTCGGCCGGCCCGAGGTTGCCCAGGTGGTGCAGGACCGCGCCGAAGGCGATCGGCACGGTCTGGATCTGGGCGAACCGGGGCAGCTGCTTCAGCTTCTGCCAATGCAGGTAGGAATAGGGCGAGACGAAGTCGAAGTACCAGCGCAGCGTGGCCATTGGCGGCTCCTTGCAGGCAGTCAGGGGTGCGCGTTGCGCTGCAGGTAGCGGTCGCGCAGTTCGGTCTGGCGCGAGCGCATCGGCATTGCACGACCGCCCAGCCAGACCTGCTCGGCATAGTGCGCCACGTCCAGTGGGTCGCCCTCCCACAGCACCAGATCGGCGCGCTTGCCCGGTTCGATGCTGCCGATCTGGTCGCCCACGCCAAAGGCCTGTGCAGGCACCCGGGTCAACCCGGCCAGGCCGTCGGCCCAGGGCAGGCCGTTGGCCACGGCATTGCCCGCCAGCTGGCGCATCTTGCGTGCGTTGTGGGAGGCGTCGCCCCGTTGCACGAACGAGACGGCTACGCCGGAACGTTGCAGGCGTGCCGCATTTTCCAGAGTGGCCCCGATCTGGTCGAAGCTGGCCGGCAGGTTGGACAGCACGTCGACGAACACCGGCACCTGCGCGGCCGCCAGCTCCGGCGCCAGCTGCCAGGCTTCGCTGCCACCGGCAATGGCGATTTTCACCTTCTCGCGGGCGGCCCAGCGCAGCAGTTGGCGGATGTCGGCGGCACGGTCCGCTTCCACCACGATGCGGCCCTGGCCGGCCAGGTAGCGGCTGAGCGTGCGGCGCCCGGCAGGCGTCAGCAGCGCGTGCGGCGAGTCCGCGGCCACCTGTCCGCGTGCTTCGTCGATCATCTGCTGCAGCAGCATCCATTGCGCGGCGCGCGAATGCCCGGTCAGTTCGGAGGCCGCTGCGCCGATGCGCAGGAACAGGGCGCGCGGGCCGATCGGGTCGGCGCTGCCGTCCAGCCGCATCACGCCGCCCTGGCCTGCCACGAAGCCGCCGCCGGTGGCCGCGCCCAGTGCAGTGAAGCCGATGCCTTCCAGTCGCGTTACCGGGATCAGTACCGAGGCCGGGTTGTAGGCCAGGGTGACATCGAATTCCGGGCGCAGCGGCTGCTCGCCGATCTTCAACGTGCTGTCGACCGTGCTCGCTTCGCCGGAAACCTCTTCGATGCCGATCTCGGTGATACCCCCGAACAGCGCCGGGGTCAGCGGCCGGCCGTTGGCCTCGACCACGGTGGCGCCGGCCGGCGCGGCCAGACCGTTGCCCACCGCACGGATGATGCCCCCCTGCACCAGTACGTCCGCATTCTGCAGGCTGCCGCGCGTGCTGGCGGTATGCACCGTCGCGTTGCGCACCAGCAGGTCCTGTGCCTGTGCGGATGCGGAGATGCAGGCCAGCACCATGACGATCGGGCCGAGCCATGCCCGGCGACGCTTGTTCAACGCGCCCATCAGTGCACCTCCTGGCCGAGCTGGAAATCGGAACGCGGCGTTGCTGCCGGCGCACTGCGGTCGTACAGGCGTCGTCCATCGACGAAGACCTGTTCGGCCAGCGCATACGAACTGAAGGGGTTGCCATTCCACACCACCACGTCGGCCATCTTGCCCGCCTCCAGGGTGCCGGTCTGGCCTTCAATGCCCAGCGCCTTGGCGGCGTTGGCGGTCATCCAGGTGATGGCGTGTTCGGGCGTGATCTCCGGCATGCGTGCGCGGCGTGCGGCGGCCATCACCTTGGCCGCTTCCTGGTTCAGGCGCTGGATGCCTTCGGGCGAGTCGGAGTGGACGATGGCGCAGCTGTTCTTCGGGCGGTCGACCAGCGCGATGTTCTCGGGGATGCCATCGAAGGCTTCCATCTTGAAGCCCCACCAGTCGGCCCACAGCGCACCGCAGACGCCATCGGCGGCCAGCCGGTCGGCCAGCTTGTAGGCTTCCACGCCGTGGTGGAAGGCGGCCACCTTGAAACCGAATTCCTTGGCCAGGTCGAGCATGGTGGCCATCTCGTCGGCGCGGTAGCAGTGGATGTGCACGCGGATGTCGCCTTCGATCGCGCCAGCCAGCGTGTCCAGCTTGAGATCGCGCTTGCCGCCGGCGTCACCGGCGCTGTCGCCCTTGTCGCTGCCGAACCAGCCCTTGCGCTTGGCCGGCTTGGGTTTGCTTTTGGCGATGTAGTCGGCGGCATCGATGAAGGCGGCGCGGTAGCCGGCGACATTGCCCATCCGCGTGGCCGGGGCCACGCCCTTGCCTTCGCCGTAGACCCGTTTCGGGTTCTCGCCGCAGGCCATTTTCAGCCCCCACGGTGCGCCGGGAAACTTCATCGCCTGGTAGGTGATGGCCGGTACGTTCTTCAGGGTCACGCCACGGCCACCGACCAGGTTGGCCGAGCCGGGCAGCACCTGCATGCTGGTCACGCCGCCGGCCAGTGCGGTGGCGAAGCCTGGGTCCTGCGGCCATACCGAGTGCTCGGCCCAGACGTTGGCGGTGACCGGCGCGGTCATTTCGTTGCCGTCACTGTGCGCGCCGACACCGGGGCTGGGGTACACGCCCAGGTGCGAATGCACGTCGATCAGGCCCGGGGTGACCCACTTGCCCTGCGCGTCGATGCGGGTGACGCCGGCATCGGCCTGCAGCTGGCGGCCGACCGCGACGATGCGGCCCTCGCGCAGCAGCACGTCGGCATTGTCCAGGCGCTGGCCGGTACCGGTCAGCACGGTGGCGTTCTGGATCAGCACCGGCGCATCGGGATGGGCCTGGTAGGTGCTGGGGTAGGGATCGGCGACGAAGCGCGAGGCGCCCACCGCTGGCGCCGTGCTCAATGAAAGCAGCGCCAGTGCCACCCCGGCGCGCAACAACGTCGATGCCATGCAGTTCCCCTCGCAGCGTAGTCCAGCCGCCGACGCTAGCCGGACGGCGGCGTGCTTGCCAAGTGACCTTCTTCACACGCGTGCCGGCAATGCCTCGACGGGGCCGCCCGGCTGGCTGAAAATAGCCGGTTCCCACGCCGTACACCGGACCACCGCCCATGAAGAGCAAGCAGGAAATCGTCGACAACTGGCTACCGCGCTACACCGGCGTGCCCCTGGACCAGTTCGGCCAGCACATCCTGCTGACCAACTTCGGCGGCTACCTGCACACCTTTTCCGAGCTGACCGGTGCCCCCGTCATCGGCCTGGACCGGCCGATGGCCAGTGCCACCATCGACGGCATCACCATGATCAACTTCGGCATGGGCAGCCCCAATGCCGCGATCATCATGGACCTGCTGTCGGCGGTGATGCCCAAGGCGGTGCTGTTCCTGGGCAAGTGCGGCGGCCTCAAGCGCAAGAACCAGCTGGGCGACCTGGTGCTGCCGATCGCGGCGATCCGTGGCGAGGGCACCTCGGGTGACTACCTGCCGCCGGAGGTGCCGGCGCTGCCGGCGTTCGCGCTGCAGCGTGCGGTCTCGACCATGATCCGCGACCTCGGCCACGACTACTGGACCGGCACCGTCTACACCACCAACCGCCGGGTCTGGGAGCACGACGAGGCGTTCAAGGAGCGGCTGCGGGCGATGCGCTGCATGGCCATCGACATGGAAACCGCTACCGTGTTCGCTGCTGGCTTCGCCAACCACATTCCCAGCGGTGCGCTGCTGCTGGTATCGGACCAGCCGATGATCCCCGACGGGGTCAAGACCGAGGCCTCCGATGCCAAGGTCAGCTCCCAGTTCGTGGAAAACCATATCCAGATCGGTATCGAGGCGCTTAAGCTTATCCGGCGCAACGGCAAGTCGGTCCGACACCTGCGCTTCGACGAATGATGATGATGGCCTGGCGGCGCGCCAGCCCTGGGGAGTAGGTGATGGACGTTGCCGCGCAAGTGGTGGATTTCTGGAAAGAGGCGGGCCCTGCGAAGTGGTTCGCCCGCGACGATGCGTTCGACGCGCAGTTCCGCCAGTTGTTCCTGGATGAGCACTACGCGGCGGCTTCGCGCGCGCGCGAACACTGGCTGGGCAGTGCCGATGGCGCACTGGCGCTGATGCTGCTGCTGGACCAGTTCCCGCGCAACTGCTTCCGCGGCACCGCCCATTCCTACGCCACCGATGGCCTGGCCCGCCATTACGCCATGCGCGCGATCGAGGAAGGCCTGGACCTGCAGCTGGTGCCCAAGCTGCGCGCCTTCATCTACCTGCCGTTCGAGCATTCCGAGGATCCGCTGGACCAGGACCGCTCGGTGGCGATGTTCGACGTGCTGGGTGACAAGGAATACCTGCAGTACGCCGAACTGCACCGCGACATCATCCGCCGCTTCGGTCGCTTCCCGCACCGCAACGCCGTGCTGGGCCGCATTCCCTCGCCGGAAGAACTGGACTACCTGGCCGAAGGCGGTTTCGCCGGCTAAGAAAAAGGGGACGGAGGGGATTAAGTCGTTATTGCCACAAACGACTTAATCCCCTCCGTCCCCTTTTTCAGTGCCGATCAGTACTTCGGCACGCCGTTGTCGACGTCTTCCGACCAGGCGTTGATGCCGCCGGTGACGTTGAACACCTTGGTGAAGCCCAGGGCGCGGAACTGCTCGGCGGCCTGCGCGCTGCGGCCACCGTGGTGGCAGATGAAGGCCAGTGCAGTGTCCTTCGGAAGGGCTTCCAGCGCGGCGCGGCCGTTGCCGTCGAAGGTCTTGAACGGTACGCCCACAGCGGCGATTTCACGCTCGTCGGCCGGGCGCACGTCCACCAGGGTGATGTTGCCTGCACGCACCAGGTCGTCGGCATCGCGCACGCTGATTTCCTGCACCGGCTTGGGCGCGTTCGGGTTGTCGATGGCCAGGCCCTTGCCGCGGATGTCGTCCACCCAGTCAATGGTGATGCCGTTGGCACGACGGGCGCTGGCCAGGTCGAACTGCACACGCAGGCCGTTGGACTCGGTGGCGATGGCGCCCTCGTCGTGCGGGGCCAGCTGGAAGTTCGGCTGGAAGCCGGCGTCGATGGACAGCTGCAGGGCGGCGCCCGGGGCATCGGCCAGCGCGCCCTTGAGCATTTCCACGGCGGCCGGGGTGACGGTGATGCTCGGCGGGGTACGGTCCGGCGCAGCCAGGCCCAGCACGCTGCTCAGCTCACCGCTGGCGGCCATCTGCAGCACGATGTCGCTGCCGCCGACCAGTTCGCCGTCGATGTACAGCTGCGGGATGGTCGGCCAGTCGCCATAGGCCTTGATGCCTTCACGGATTTCCTGGTCGGCCAGCACGTTGACGTGGGCGAACTCGACGCCGAGGTCCTGCAGGGCGCCTACGGCCTTGGCCGAGAAACCACACTGCGGCATCGACGGCTGGCCCTTCATGAACAGCACGACGCGGTTGGCGTTGAGGATGGATTCGATGCGCGAACGCAGGGCGGGATCGAGGGACATGGACGTCGGGGTTCCGGGAATTCGAATCATCAATTCTAACCCCCATGGCATCATGGGGGATGAGCAACGCAGGAACATTGCATCGCATCCCGACCCGGCCCTGGCGCTGGCTGCCCTGGCTGGTGGCGTCGCAGCTGGCCGTGATCCTGGCCTGGGCCCTGGCCGGCTGGCACTGGGGGCTGCCGCTGATGGTGGCCAGCCACGCCCTGTTCATGGTGCCGGTCTTCCTGCCCAACAGCCGCTTCTACGCGCCGGTGCTGAGCCGGATGCCGGAGGCCGGCAACAGCGTCTGGTTGACCATCGATGACGGTCCTGGCCCGGAAACCCGTGCCGTGCTCGACCTGCTGGACCGCCACCAGGCCCGTGCCACCTTCTTCCTGGTGGGCGAGCGCGCGCTGGCGCAGCCGCAGCTGGTGCAGGAGATCCTGCGCCGCGGCCACGACCTGGGCAACCACAGCCACAGCCACCCGCAGGCGCGCTTCTGGCGGCTGGGCCCGGCGGCGATGCGCGCCGAGATCGAGGGCTGCCAGCATGCCCTGCAGGCGGTAAGCGGCCGCCCGGTGCGCTGGTACCGTTCGGTGGTGGGCATGACCAATCCGTTCGTGGCACCGGTGCTGCAGCGGCTGGGCCTGGTCCGGGTCGGCTGGAGCGCGCGCGGCTTCGACGGTATCGGCTGCACGGCGCAGGGCGTGCTCGACCGGCTGCTGCCGGACCTGCGTCCAGGTGCCATCGTGCTGCTGCACGAGGGGGCCGCCCACGGCCACAACCTGGCGATCATCGAACGCGTGCTGCAGGCGCTGGACGAGCGTGGGTTGAAGGCGCAGTTGCCGGCCGGATAGCTTCGGGCCGTGGCCGTATCGAGCAGCCGAGCCTGGGCTCCGCTCTACAGCGCAGGGCGTTGGGCCACCAGCAGCCAGCTGTTGAACGGGGTGCGCCCATGCAGGGGGCGTGGCGATGTCACCTGCAATTCCGCTTCGGCCAGTGTCGCCTGCAGCACCTGCAGGTCGGGGTAGTGGCGCGGCCGCGTACCCATCCAGCCGACCATCCATGCCAGCCGATCGGCCACGCGCGTGGTGCGGTCGCGGCCATCGCCGGTGGCAAGCGGCGTGCGCAGCAGCAGGCGGCCGCCGGGAGCGACCCGTGCACTGGCCGCGCGCAGCAGTGCCTGCTGTGGGCCCGCATCCAGGTACTGCAGTACATCCAGTAGCAGGACATGCCCGGCCTGCGCTGGCAGCGGTGCCTGCACGTCCAGGCAGTCGAAGCGCACATCGTGCAGGCCGGTCGCGGCACGCCGGGCGCGCGCGATCTTGCCGGCATCCACGTCCACGCCCAGGTAGGGTTGGCTGCCGCCGCGCTGGCGCAGCACATGGGCGAACAGGCCGAGCCCGCAGCCCAGGTCCAGCAGCGGTTGCCCGTCGTCAGGGAGATGCTGCAGCACGCCGTCGTACAGCGGGTCGCTGCCGAGCTTGCCGCGGGTGTAGTAGTAGTCGCGACGGCTGCCCCAGGCCCGTGCCGGGCGGAACGCCTCGGCGATCGTGCGGGCCTGCGCGGCGCTCAGGGGTGTGCAGGGCAGGGGGAGGCCGTTCCGTGGCGTGCCATCCATCGCGTCAGTCCGTTCCGCCAAGCAGGTGCGCGGCGACCGGCAGCGCGCGTGCGCTCCACAGTGCGTACATCCGCGCTGACGGGTGCAGGCCGTCGTCGGCGATCATCGCCGGGTTGTCCCCGTGGGCACGGCTGATGTCGGTGATGTCGACGAAGGCCACGCCCTGCTGGGTGCTGATCACCTCGGCGGCCGCGTTGTACTCGTCGGTTTCGATCTCGATGGTGGCCAGGTCGCGGCCACTGCCGGCACCGAACGGGGTCGCACCCCAATCGGGGAAGGACAGCACCAGCACGCGGCCGGCATCACCGCCCGCGAAGCCGATCGCCCGCTGCAGCAGCGCCTGGAACTGGCTGCGGTATTCGTCCAGCGGACGTCCGCGGTACTGGTTGTTGACGCCGATCAGCAGGCTGACGAAATCGAACGGTCCCTGCGGTGCACCCGCATCGATGCCAGCGTCGAGTTCGTCGGTGGTCCAGCCGGTGGTGGCGATGGTCTGCGGATCGGACAGGTCGATGCCCTGCGCACGCAGCGCCGCGGCCAGCTGGTGCGGCCAGCGGCCTTCGACTGCAACCGCTTCACCGATGGTGTACGAATCGCCCAGCGCCAGGTAGGACAGGGTCACAGGTCAGGCCACCGAACGGCGTGGCTTCAACGGCACGACCTTGGTGGCGTCCTCGGCACGCCGCGCCAGCACGCGGTCGATGCGCGCGAACACATCGCGCATCACCGAAGCTTCCGGCATCAGGGTCACGCGGAAATGGTGGCGGTAGGGCACGTTGAAGCTGGAACCCGGTACCACCAGCACGCCTTCGTTGTTCATCAGGTCCAGCGCGAAGTTGTGGTCGTCGAAGCCCTTCGCAGCGGCGCCGATCACGGCCGGGAACGCGTACAGCGCACCGGCCGGTGCGACCAGCGACAGATTCTCGCTCGCTTCGCAGGCCTCGATCACAGCAC
Source organism: Stenotrophomonas maltophilia (assembly GCF_002799155.1). Taxonomy (GTDB): domain Bacteria; phylum Pseudomonadota; class Gammaproteobacteria; order Xanthomonadales; family Xanthomonadaceae; genus Stenotrophomonas; species Stenotrophomonas maltophilia_R. The sequence continues at coordinate 3,178,495 of NZ_NERD01000002.1, read as the reverse complement.
GGCGGGTCTCATACAGGCGGCCACCCGGCGTGCACAGCTCGGAAATGGTGTCCGGGCCGTTCACCGCGGCCTCGATGGCGTACTGGCCCGGCACGTTGGCGCACAGGCGCAGCGCGCCCAACAGGTCCAGCGCGGCGCGGAAGTCGCCCAGTCGGGCATCGTCTCCGCTGAGGTGGGCCCAGCCCACGCGCCAGCCGCAGGCGCGGTGCACCTTGCTCAGGCCACTGAAGGTCAGGCACGGGTGGTCGCCGGCCAGCGGCGCGACCGGCTGGAACACCGCATCGTCGTAGAGGATCTGGTCGTAGATCTCATCGACCAGCAGCAGCAGGTTGTGGCGGCGTGCGATCTCGACCACGCGCTCGAGCAGTTCGCGCGGGTAGCTGGCGCCGCTGGGGTTGTTCGGGTTGATCAGCACGATGGCGCGGGTGCGTGACGACACCAGCGTCTCGATCTCGCTCGGGTCCGGCTGGAAGCCGTTCTCCGGCGCGCAACGGTAGTACACCGGGCGGCCATCGTTGAGGATGGTCGAGGCCGACCACAGCGGGTAGTCGGGCGAAGGCACCAGCACTTCGTCGCCGGGATTGAGCAGCGCACGCAGCGACAGGTCGATCAGTTCGCTGACGCCATTGCCGAGGAAGACACGGTCCGGATGGGCATCGGGCGCGCCACGGCGCGCGTAGTACGCCGCGATGGCTTCACGTGCCACCGGCAGGCCCTGCTGGTGGGTGTACGGGTCGGTGCGACCCATGTCGTCGGCGATCGCACGCTGCAGGTGCTCCGGTGCACGGAAGCCGAAAGCGCCGGGGTTGCCGATGTTGAGCTTGATCAGCTTGCGACCCTGCGCCTCCAGCTCCCGGGCTCGCCGCGCCAGTTCTCCGCGGATTTCGTAGCGCACTTCGGAAAGGCGCTCGCGGATGGCCAGGGGCTTGGGCGAGTTGGTGGACATGGGAGCGGGCCGTCAAAAGGCATGGGGCTTCCATCCTACCGGAATTGCTGCAATGCATGGCAAGGGCTCCGGGCCCGTCATTGCTGGGCTGGCAGGGCGCCGGCACAGGTAGAATGGCGGCGATGACCCAGACCCCCGATTTCATCGCCCTGCAGACCATTGGCTGGCCCTGGCCGGGCCCGGCGCAGCAGGCCGACTGGCAGGCCGCGATGGCCGCACATCCGCAGGCCCGCCCGGCACGGGTGATCGAACAGCACCGCACCCATTACGTGGTGGCCGATGGCCCGGAGGCGTCGATCAAGGCCGAGTCGCTGCCGGAATGGCAGCGCCCGCGCTTCCCCAGCCATGAACGCCCGGCGGTGGGTGACTGGGTGCTGCTGGACGGCATCCGCATCGTCGCACTGCTGCCGCGGCGTACCGCCATCAAGCGTGGCGCCGCCGGTGAGCACTACCACCAGCAGGTGATCGCGGCCAACATCGATACGGTGTTCATCGTCTGTGGCCTGGATGCCGACTTCAATCCGCGCCGCATCGAACGCTACCTGCTGCTGGTTGGCGGTGGCGGCGCCGAACCGGTGGTGGTGCTGACCAAGGCCGACCAGACCGAATACAGCGAAGACGCGCTGGCGGTGCTGGAAGAGCTGGAGATGCAGGGTATCGCGCTGCATGCGATCAACGGCCTGGATGCCGGCAGCGTGGCGGTGCTGCAGCCGTGGCTGGGGCCGGGCCGCACGGTGGTGCTGGTCGGTTCCTCCGGTGCTGGAAAGTCCACGTTGACCAATACCCTGCTCGGCGAGCAGCGGATGAAGACCAACGCGGTGCGTGCCAATGATTCGCGCGGCCGCCACACCACCACCCATCGCGCGCTGATGCCGCTGCCGACCGGCGCCTGCCTGATCGACACCCCCGGCATGCGCGAGCTGAAGCCGACCGGGGAAGAAACCCTGTCTGAAGGTGGCTTCGCCGATATCGAAGCGCTGGCCGCTCAGTGCCGTTTCAACGACTGCAAGCACCAGCAGGAACCGGGCTGCGCGGTGCGCGCGGCGATCGATGCCGGCGAAATCGAAGAGAGCCGCCTGCTGAACTACTTCAAGCTGAAGGAAGAAGTGGCGGCCGCTGCCGCCAAGCTGGCCGTGCGCCAGGCCGAGACCGCGCAGGAGCGCGGCGGCAGGAAGGGCAAGGGCCAGCAGTTCCGTCCGGCGGGCAAGCCGCGCAGGCGCTGACCCCGCGGTGCCGGAAACCTGTTCCTGGTAGGTGCCAACCTTGGTTGGCACCTACCAACGCGCGGGCAGGGCGCTATAGTCCGCGCATGGAACCGACCGCGACGCTGGACCGTGAAGTGGCCCACCATGCAGCGCTCGATGCGCGCCTGGTCGAGGCCGTGGGAGGCATCCGCCTGCTGGGCCTGACCAGCTGGCCGGCAACAGTGCAGGCACCGTTCCTGGACAGCATGGCGCGCAGCCAGCCAGTGCTGCCAAAGGTGGATTACCCCCGGCTCGACTTCAGCGAAGAGCGCCGCGCGCTGGCCGCGATCGCTGCCGACTGCGATGACAGCCACCCGCTGGGCCATTACGTGCAGCAGTCCGCGCAGAGTTGGGACCTGGCAGCGCAGCTGCTGGAAGGGCTGGGCACCGCCGCCGTCGATACCTGCTCGGTGCAGCTGTTCGGTGCCCCCGAGCAGCCGCTGCCGGGCAATGGCCCGAGCACGCGCGAAGCGGCGCGCCACTTCATCCAGATCGCGGCCGAACTGGACCACGAACTGCTGGCGCCGGAAGAACAGGTGCCGGTCTCGGCCATCGCGTTGCAGCTGCAGCTGCAGAACGATCTGGACGCCTTCTTCGAATCACGCATCATCCAGGTGCAGCTCGATCCGGAACTGGTGTCCAAGGCCGCCGCCGGCCCGACCCGCATCCGCTTGCGCACCAGCGCGCGCTTCAGTGCCTACGACCGCGCGCAGCTGTTCCACCATGAAGCGCTGGTGCATTCGCTGACCGCGTTGAACGGCCGCGAGCAGCCGGTGCTGCCGAGCCTGGCATTGTCCTCGCCGCGGGTGACCGCGACCCAGGAAGGGCTGGCGACCTTCGCCGAGCAGATCACCGGCAGCATCGACATCGAACGGCTGAAGCGCATCAGCCTGCGCACCGAAGCGATTGCCATGGCACGCGAAGGCGCCGACTTCATCGAGGTCTTCCGCTACTTCTGCGATGCCGGGCAGAACACGGAAGAGAGTTTCGCCTCGGCGCAGCGCGTGTTCCGCGGCGTGCCGCCGAGTGGTGGACTGGCGTTCACCAAGGACACGGTGTACCTGCGCGGCCTGGTGTCGGTGCACACCTTCTTCCGCCACATGCTGGCCGAGGACCGCCTGCAGGTCTGCCGCTGGTTGTTCGCGGGCAAGATGAGCCTGACCGATGCGATCACGTTCGCGCCGCTGTTCGAAGCGGGGATATTGAAGCCGCCGCGTTGGCTGCCGCACTGGGTGAGCCGGGCGAACGGCCTGGCGGGCATGCTGGCGTTTTCGCTGTTCGCCAACCGGATACGGATGGACCAGCTGGCGCCGGAATGAAATGCGTTGGCGGCCCCTCCAGCGCCTGCCTGCTATCGGTGGGGAGGAGGCGGGGCACCCTGGCCAGGACACGCAAAAGCCCATCCATGGTGCTCGATGGCGCCATCCATGGCGCCAACGGTCCTGGCCAGGGTGCCCCGCCTCCTCCAGACAGTTTTCTGCGGGCGCGGTAGCAGGCCCACCAGAGGGATTGCGCTTGAAAAGCAAAGAGCCGGGCAACGCCCGGCTCTTTGCTTTTGCTCTTGCTTTTCATTGCCTCCGCGCCATGCAGGAACACTCAATGCGCCGCAGCGCCTGCTTCTGACTTAGAACTCCGCCGCCACCGTCATGAACAACTGCCGCGGTGCACTCGCATGGATCGCATAACGCGTCCCCTTCGGATCAGTCGGCGCGAACGAGCTCAGCTGGCCGGCGTAGCGCTTGTTGGTCAGGTTGGTCGCGTTCAACGATACCCGTACGTTGCGCAGGCCCAGGCCCGGGCCGAAATCGTAGCCCGCACCGGCATCGAAGGTGGTCACGCCCGGCACCGACTGATCGTTGGTGTAGGTGTAGTAGCGCTTGCCGGTGTACTTGGCGCGCAGGCTGGCGAAGAAGCCGTCGCGGTTCCAGCTGATCTCGCTGGAGGCCATGCGCTGCGGCGTATCCACCGTGATCTTGCCGGCCACCGGAACGATCGCACCACCCGAGGTGTAGTCATCCTCGTAGGTGGTCTTGTTCCAGGACAACGCGTTGTACCACTGCAGGCCATCGATCGGCTTGAGGATGAAGGTCAGCTCCGCGCCGTGGCTCTTCACCGAACCGACGTTGATGAAGCGCGTCACGCACTCCGGGCGCGTGCCGACTTCGATGCTCGAGCACGGGTTCAGCGACAGCAGGCGGTTGTCGAACTTGACGCTGTAGGCCGCGATCGACGCCTGGTACTTCTCGCCGAAGGTACGGAAGCCGGCTTCCAGGCTCTTGGACTTCTCCGGCTCCAGCCCGGCGCTGGCCGCGAACGATTCCGGCGACACCTGCAGCGGGCCGCCGCTGCCACCGCCGACGAAGGCGGCGATGTTCTCGGCGTAGGAGGCGAACAGCTCGTTGTTGGCGTTGAGCTTGAAGCCCACGCCCACCTGCGGCAGCACTGATTCCTTGGCGGTCAGCGTGCCCGAGGCGATGCTGGTTTCCACGCCCGGCCTGGCGGTGGCGCGCATGCGGGTGTTGGGGCTCTTGAGGCCGACGTCCACGGTCAGGCGCTGGTCCAGGAAGCGCATGCGGTCCTGTACGTAGAACTGGCGCGTGCGGATGTCGAAGTCCTGGTTGAACAGCAGGCGGTCCGGGTTCTTCAGGTACAGGTCGTCCAGGAACGGGCCGCTGATGTAGTAGAAGTTGCGCGAAACGTTGTGGTCGTTCTGTTCATACCACAGGCCGGCTTCCAGCTCGTGGATGCCCACTGTCCACGACAGCGCGGCGGTCAGGCCATCGCGGTTGATTGTGTAGTTGGTGCTGCGGATCGAGATCGGCAGCATCCTGTCGGTGCCCGGGTAGGACGGCTGGCCCGGTGCCCACCAATGGCCCTGGCCACGGTTGTCGTGATGGTAGGCCAGCAGCTTCAGGCGGCCCTGCTCGCCCAGGCGCAGGTCGGCATCGACCGAGTACAGGTTGTCGTCACGCAGCGCACGGCTCTGGTAGTACGCATCGTCGATGCTGTTGACGCCACCGCTGAACGCACAGCGCGCCTTGTTGTAGGTGCCCGGCGCGCAGTACGCGGCGGCAACGGCGCGATCCCAGTCCGGTGCGTAGATGTTCCAGTCATAGCCCAGGCCGCGCGCCAGCATGTCCTTGGACAGGTAGGCGTAGTTGGCCTGGCTCGCGCGCGAGGTGGCCACGAACGCACCGAAGCGGTGGTCGCCGATATTCCACACCGCCTTGGCGTTGAACTGGCGGGTGGTCTGGTTCTGGTACGGCGCGGCCCACATGTCCTGGTCCTGGTGCACGCCGGACACGTAGGCCGAGAAGCCGTTGATGTCGCCGGTATCCACGCGCAGGTAGCCGCGGCGCTGGTTGTCGTCGCCAACGGTGACGCTGGCGCGGCCACCGAATTCGGTCGACGGGTCCATCGAGAAGTACTGGATGGTGCCGCCCAGGTTGCTGGTCGAGGCCACGCCCAGCGAACCGATGCCCTGCGACAGCTCGGCACCGGCCAGGTTCTCGGCGATGATCGCGCGGGCGATGCTCAGGCCGTTGTAGTTGCCGTAGCTGTTGTCGCCCAGCGGGATGCCGTCCAGCGTGTAGCCGAGGCGGCTCTTGTCGAAGCCGCGCAGGCTGATGGTCTGCGATTCTTCGTTCGCGCCGAAGGCATCATTGGACTGCACCGACACGCCCGGCAGGCGGTCGAGGATCTTCTGGCCGCTGGTGCCCGGCGGCAGCACCTGCTTGTCCACTGCCGTGATGCGCTGCACCTGGCGGGTTTCGCCTTGGCCGATCACGGAGACGGTATCCAGCGTCTGCGCGCTCAGCGCGGCATCGGCGCCGGCATCGGCGGCGGTGGCGGCATGTGCGCTGGCGGCGGCGGCGGCGGAAATCGCGATCGCCACGGCGATCGTCAGGTGTCGGGTCTGCATGGTGGTCCGTTGCATGGGGGATGGTCACCGGCACGCGTGCGCGGTGCATGGCCACTATGCGAACGGAACATGAAACCTTCTTTACGAAAAACCAACGAATGGTGCAGGGCAGTGGTGTGCGTCCTGCAACCTGTTCGTCATGGTGGTATGTCGGTGGGAATCAGAAGCGCTCCCCTGGCCAGCTCAATTTGAGCTGGTCCATGCAGTCACGGTCATGTTCGGAGAATGAGAACCCGATCTGGATGCCGTTCACTACCGTACCGAACACCGTGGACTCGTCGAGGCTATGCCCTGACGGGACGGAAAGGACGTTGAAGTCGGGGTAGCGACGACCCATCTGCTTCCGCGAGATGCAGGCGCCGCCCAGCGACAGCGTAATGCCTTTGATGATTCGCCCCGACGCATCGGTGTAGATCTGGCCAGAAGGCCCCTTGATCCTCCCAGCGACCACGAATGGCGCCAGGTCGATGGTGGCGCTGTCACCCCGGCCCCTTCTTGCTTCCGAACGCGAGCCGGCCGGAGCCAGTGGTGACAGCTGTGCGACAAGGTCAGAGCGTGCCAGTTGCAAGGACCAGCGCTCCACGAGCCGCCAGGTTGCGTCCGCCTCTTCCGCAGTGGCAGCGGACGTGGCTGCAGTTGCAGAACCGGAAACCAACAGGCTCAGGAGCAGAAGAAGTTCAGGGACGGGCGGCGATCGCTTCATCGTAGATTCTTCCGTAGAAGTCGTTGTAGTTCTCGCCGGTGGTTGAAGTTACGTTGTTGTCGCAGAACAGCTTACCTACCCGCCGGTCCAGGTCTTCACCGCCGGCATCGGCTTGTGCGATGAGGCCAGGACCGTTGGATGCAGCTACGCCGATGTCGTAGTACCCCAGGCTGGTCACCAGAAGCTCACTGCGCGCGGTGAGGTTGTTGAGTACCGCTTTCCCCTCCATGGTGCAGAAGTGCTGGATGAACGCGCCTCGGGTGCTCAAGGCGATACCTTCGAAGTACAGTGCGTGTCCCACTTCATGGGCAATGGCTGCGATCCGGAAGTAATAGCCTGCAATGTCGGAGGAATCGCAGTCGAAGGACTGGATGTAGATCCGGATGGGATTGCGATTGGTATAGGACGCGGGAGCCCAGGCGAAGGTCCACTCCGGATGGCCGGTGATCTGCGCGTCGAGCGTGGGCGCGCCTGGGATCAGCCAGTCGGGGCAGCCCAGACCCGTGATCACCCGCATGGGCGGGGGCTCCGCGCGGGCCGGCGTCGCCAGCAGCGTAGCGACCACGAGAAGCGCAATCAGCAATGCACGCATGCCGACCTCCTTGATCCGCGATTCCGACCGTTCATCCATCGGGCTCAGCGAGCGTTGGCAGGTATAGCACCGGTTCTGCCGATGTATCGGGAAGTGCGTCTCAGAAATGCAGAAATTAAAAGGGGCCGGATCCCCCTCGCAAGCGAAGGTTCACCGGCCCCGCGCACTCCGTGGGGGAGGCGGTCCACGCGTTGCGTGGAGACGGGCTCAACCCATGTACAGGCCACCGTTGACCGGATAGTCGGCGCCGGTCACGTACGAGGCTTCGTCCGAGGCCAGCCAGGCGCACAGGCCGGCCACTTCCTCGGGGCGACCCAAGCGGCGCACCGGTACCGAGGCGGCCAGCCGGTCCAGTACATCCGGCGGGAAGCTGCTGATCGCCTGGCTGGCGATGTAGCCCGGCGACAGCGTGTTGACGGTGACCCCGCGCGAGGCCACTTCCGCGGCCAGCGCACGACTGAAGCCATGCATCGCGGCCTTGGCGGTGGCGTAGTTCACCTGGCCGATCTGGCCCTTGTGGGCGCTGACCGAGCCGATGTTGATGATGCGGCCCCAGCCGCGCGTGGCCATGCCGTCGACCACCTGCTTGGTCAGGTTGAACAACGCGTTGAGGTTGGAGGCGATCACCGCATTCCAGTCCTCCACCGTCATCTGCCGGAACAGCAGGTCGCGGCTGCCACCGGAATTGTTGACCAGCACGTCCACTTCACCGACTTCAGCGCGGACCTTGGCGAACGCGGCGCTGGTCGAGGCCCAGTCGGTGGCGTTGCCTTCGGAGGCGATGAAGTCGAAGCCCTGTTCGCGCTGCTCGCGCAGCCAGTTGGCCTTGCGCGGCGAGTTCGGCGCGCAACCGGCGACCACGGTGTGGCCGCTGCGGGCCAGGCTCTGGCAGATGGCAGTACCGACACTGCCCATGCCGCTGGTGACGTAAGCGATTCGAAGCGTCATTGCAGAAGGCTCCTTGGTAAGGGGTCAGGCAGCGAGCGGGTACAGGCCGAACAACAGGCTGCCGACCATCAGCAGCATCGAGATGGCGATGGCCCACTTCAGGGTGAATTTCTGGTGGTCGGCGAATTCGACCTTGGCCAGGCCCACCAGCAGGTAGGTGGACGGCACCAGCGGGCTGAGCAGGTGCACCGGCTGTCCGGCCAGCGAGGCACGCGCCATTTCCACCGGGGTGATGCCGTAGTTGCCGGCGGCCTCGGACAGGATCGGCAGCACGCCGAAGTAGAACGCGTCGTTGGACATGAAGAAGGTGAACGGCATCGATGCCACCGCCGTGATCACCGCCAGGTACGGGCCCCACGATTCCGGAATCACCGCCAAGAAGCTGTGCGACATCGCTTCAACCATGCCGGTGTTGTTGAGGATGCCGGTGAAGATGCCTGCGGCGAAGATCAGCGACACCACCGACAGCACGTTGCCGGCGTGGTTGACCACGCGGCGGCGCTGCTCGGCCAGGTTCGGGTAGTTGATCACCAGGGCGATGGCGAAGCCGACCATGAACAGCACCGGCATCGGCAGCACGCCGATGATCAGCGCGGTCATCAGCGCCACGGTCAGGGCCAGGTTCACCCACAGCAGCTTCGGCCGCTTGATGTCTTCGGCGTCTTCCACGGTCGGCAGCGCGTTGCTGTCGTCGGACACGCTGTTGTCCATCCAGCTGCCACCCTTGGGCAGGGTCACCACACCGAGGCGACGGCGTTCCTTCAGGCCCAGGTACCAGGCCAGCAGCAGCACGCCGGCACAGGCGATCACCATCGACGGGATCAGCGGTACGAACACATCGGCCGGGTCCACGTGCAGCGCGGTGGCCGCGCGTGCGGTCGGGCCGCCCCACGGGGTCAGGTTCATCACGCCGCCGGCGAGGATGGTCACGCAGGTCATGTTCAGCGCGTTCATGCCCAGCCGCTGGTACAGCGGCAGCATCGCCGAGACGGTGATCATGTAGGTGGTCGAGCCATCACCGTCGAGCGAGATCAGCATCGCCAGCACGGCGGTGCCGAGCACGATCTTCATCGGGTCGCCCTTGACGAAGCGCAGGATCACCCGCACCAGCGGATCGAACAGGCCGGCGTCGATCATCACGCCGAAGTAGAGGATGGCGAACATCAGCATCACGCCGGTCGGCGCGATCTTCTTGATGCCCTCCAGCATCATCTCGTCGATGCCGGCGCCGAAGCCGCCGATCAGCGCGAACAGGATGGGGATGGTAATCAGGGCGACGAGCGGCGACAGGCGTTTGCTCATGATCAAGTACATGAACGTAATGACCATGCCAAAGCCGAGGATGCTCAGCATCATCTGCGGACTCCTTGCGGAAACAGGACGTGGGGGAGTGGAAGGGGCCCGGGCGGCGTGCCCGGAATGCCGGGCTTAGAAGTCGTACTGCAGGCGGCCGGTGACGGCGCGCGTGCGGTCCACCGTGACCCCGGCCAGGCGGTCGCGGTTGCGGCTTTCGATCACGTTGAGCATGAAGCGAAGGTTGTCGCGCAGGTACCAGTTGCCGCCCAGCGTCCACGCTTCGGTGCTGCCACGGCGCAGGTCGGGTGCACCGTCGAGATGCTGCGCGCCCCACATCTGGTCGTAGCGCAATGCCACTTCGAAGGCACCGGCCTTGTGGCGGATGTCCTTCACCCGCGCGAAGCGGCCGGTCTTGCGGTCATACGCGCGGCTTTCGCCGGTGACGAACCAGCTGAGCATGCCGTAGGCCGCCATCACGTCACCGCGCTGCGCGCCGTCATCGAAGGTGGCACCGCTGAATTCCCCCTGCCACGACAGCGGGCCGCGCACCTGCGCGTATTCCAGCGACCACTTGTTGACGTCGGTATCGCGGCCGGCGGAGAAGTCAACCAGGGTCAGGCGGCTCTCGTCGGACAGGTGGCCGGCCGGGCGCGGGCGGATGCGCAGGCCGGGCACGCCGTTGGCGCCCGGGTTGTCATAGGCCTCGCGGGCCAGCGACAGGCCCAGGTGCAGCACGTCGCCATCGCTGGGCGAGGGGGCCCAGGTGACGCGGCCACCGGCGGCGCGGCCCTTCACCTGCCAGGCGTCGATGCTCTCCAGGCTGTAGAGGCTGGCCGCCCAGGTGAAGTCCCCCGGGTTGGCCTGCCACGACGCACCCAGGCGGTACAGCGGCGCCAGCGTAGTGCCGGCGTTGCCGCGCTCCAGGAAGCTGCCGTAGTTGGAACTGGTGCGGTCATCCAGCGAGAAGTACTGCTTGAACTGGCCCACGGTCAGCTTGCCGGCCTTGCCGAAGCTGCGCGCCAGGTACACGTCCTTGGCCTCGACGCGGTCGCCGGAGAAGTCCGCTTCCAGCTTGTAGTCGACCACGAAGAACTTGCCGGAAACGTCCAGCCAGGCGCGGCGGATCTCGGTGTCGTCCTTGTTCGGGGTGCCGCGGTTGTCGTTGTCGAAGGTGGCGAAGTCCAGGTGCAGGCGGCCACCGAGGCTGGCGGTGACCGGGCGGTCGTCTTCGGCGGCGAAGGCCGGCGCCGACAGTGCAGCCAAGGCCATCATGGCGGCAGGACGCCGCCAGGCAAACGTGAATTCCACAAACCCTCCCAGGTGCGCGCCAGGCGCGCGGCAATCGTGGGCACCGGACGGTGCGCGGCCGCAGTCTGGGTCGGGCAAGCTGTCATCGTCCTGTCAACGATTTGTGCGGTGCAGCGTAAAAGCGGCCGCTGCGCTCCCTGGGCCACGCCCGGCAAGCGCGGCGGCGGCATGCGGTAGCATTCGGTTCCCCTCCCACCCGTGTGCCCATGCGCCTGCTGCTGGTCGAAGACAACCCGGATCTGGCCGATGCGATCATCCGCCGGATGCGCCGCAGCGGGCACGCCGTGGACTGGCAGGCCGATGGCCTGGCCGCTGCCAGCGTGCTGCGCTACCAGAGCTTCGACCTGGTGGTGCTGGATATCGGCCTGCCCAAGCTCGATGGCCTGCGTGTGCTGGCCGGCATGCGCGAGCGCGGCGACAGCACGCCGGTGCTGATGCTGACCGCACGCGATGGCATCGAAGATCGCGTGCAGGCGCTGGACGTGGGCGCCGACGACTACCTGGGCAAGCCGTTCGACTTCCGCGAGTTCGAAGCGCGCTGCCGCGTGCTGCTGCGGCGTGCGCGTGGCCAGGCCAGCGAAGTGGTGCAGATCGGCGGCTTCCAGTTCGACAATGCTGCACACCGAGTCAGCCTCGACGGGGAGCCGATCGAACTGCCCAACCGCGAATACCGCCTGCTGGAGATACTGGTCGGCCGCCTTGGCCAGGTGGTCGGCAAGGACGAGATCGGCAACGGCCTGTTCGGGTTCGACGATGAGGCCGGTCCGAATGCCATCGAACTGTATGTCGGCCGCCTGCGCAGGAAGCTGGCCGCCGCGCCGCTGCGCATCACCACGGTGCGTGGCGTGGGCTACCTGCTGGAAGCCAGTGATGCCAGTGCCGACGCCGATGGCTGACGCGCGCGCTGCGACGCCCGCGCCGGGTTCGCTGCGGCGCACGCTGCTGCTCTACCTCGGCGTGCTGCTGGCGGTGTTCGCGGTGGCCCTGCTGTTCGCCGCGCGCGATTACGGCCAGCGTGCCGCCAACCGCTCCTACGATCACCTGCTGGTGTCCTCGGCGCTGTCCATTGCCGATTCGGTGGCCCTGGTCGATGGCCAGTGGCAGGTCGATCTGCCGTATGCGGCGCTGGACCTGCTGGCGATGGCGCCGGAAGACCGCGTGTTCTACCGGGTGGCCGACAGCCGCGGCACGCTGATCACCGGCTACGGTGACCTGCCCGCACCGCCGCGCCGGCCTGGTACCCAGCCGCAGCTGTTCGATGCGGCGTACAGCGGTGAGACCGTGCGCTTCGTGGTGGTCGGCCGCAGTTTCGCCGCCGCCTCGGCGCAGGGCGAGGTACAGGTGCAGGTCGGCCAGACCCGGCGTGCGCGTGAAGCGGTCGCGCAGGACATGGTCAATCGTGCATTGCTGGCGATCGGTGTGTTGTCCGGGCTGCTGCTGGCACTGGTGGCGTTCGGCGTGCATCGTGCGTTCCGGCCGCTGGTGCGGGTGGAGCGCGAGCTGTCGCGCCGCGAACCGTCCGACCTGAAGCCGCTGGATGCCCGCGTGCCGCGCGAGATGGACCAGATGGTGGCGGCGCTGAACCGTTTCATGGAGCGCCTGTCCAGCAGCAACGAGACGCTGCGCGCGTTCATGGCCGAGGCCGCGCACCAGATGCGCACGCCGTTGGCGGCATTGCGCGCGCAGGCACAGCTGGGGCTGGACGATGATGACCCGGAGGACATGCGGCGCAGCCTGCAGGCGGTCGAGCGCAACGCCACCCACATGAGCCGGCTGCTCAACCAGCTGCTCAGCGATGCCAGCGTGATCCATCGTTCGCACCTGCAACGCTTTGCTGCCGTGGACCTGGCCGAGACCGTGCACCAGGCCCTGCATGAAGCGCTGCCGCAGGCCGGCCCGGCGCCGCGCGTGCAGCTGGCGATGACCGCTGAGCCTGTACAGGTGCATGGCGATGCGCTGCTGCTGCGCGAGGCGATCAAGAACCTGGTCGACAACGCACTGAAGTACGGCGGCGACGGCGCATTGCAGATCGCCCTGACCGTGGAAGGCGAGCAGGCCGTGCTGACCATCGCCGATCATGGCGCAGGCATCGCGGCCGCCGATGCCGAGCGCGTGTTCGAACGCTTCGCCCGTGGCGAAGGTGCGCCATCCGGCGGCGCCGGACTCGGCCTGGCCATCGTCAAGCGGGTGGTCGACAGCCATGGCGGCCGCATCGACCTCAGCAACCGCCCGCAGGGCGGGCTGATCGCCACCATCCGCCTGCCACGGAGCAGTTCATGATCCGCCTGTTCGCCACGGCCGTTGCCCTGCTGCTGGCCCTGCCGGTGCTGGCCGCGCCGGGGGATGTGCGCCGTTTTCCCGCACAGGGAGCGGCCACCGCGCAGCTGCGCATCCACGGCACCACCGACATCGAAGTGTTCGCGGTGGTCATTGCCGACTACCAGCGTCTGCACCCAGGCACCGAGGTGGTGTACGAGGACATCATCACCCAGGACCTGTACGCGCGGTACCTGCATGACCGTGCCGGGCCGGCGTCGCCGGACCTGCTGATCTCAAGCGGCATGGACCTGCAGACCAAGCTGGTCAACGATGGCCATGCGCTGCCGCACCGTTCGGCGCAGACCGCTGCGCTGCCGGCCTGGGCACAGTGGCGCAACGAGGCGTTCGGCATCAGCTACGAGCCGGTGGTGATGGTCTACAACACCCGCGCGATGCCTTCGGCAAAGGTGCCGCACACGCGCCGCCAGCTGCTGGACCGGCTGCGCGCCGAGGGCGCACCGCTGCGCGGGAAGGTCGGCACCTATGACATCGAACGCAGCAGTGTCGGCTATCTGCTGGCGACCCAGGATGCGCAGCGTGGCAGCATCGCCGGCGCGTTGCTGGGTGCGCTCGGCGACAACGACGTGGTCCGCGAGGAGCGCACCGGCGTGCTGCTGGACAAGGTGGCCAGCGGCCAGCTGTCGCTGGTCTACAACGTGCTCGGCTCCTACGCGCAGGCACGCGTCGATGCCGGCGCGCCGCTGGCCATCGTTGAACCCGAGGACTACACGCTGGTGGTGCTGCGCACCGCCGTGATTCCGCGGACTGGCCCGCATCCGGAGGAGGCCCGGCGCTTCCTCGATTACCTGCTGTCGCCGCGTGGCCAGCAGGTGCTCTCGCGCGAAGCGCGCCTGATGCCGATCGTGACCGGCGATGCTCGTGGCGATGATGCGCCGGGCCGCAGCCGCCGTCCGATCCAGCTCGGCCCGGGCCTGCTGGTGTACCTGGATGCGCTCAAGCGCCGCCAGTTCCTCGATGCCTGGCGCAGCAGCGTGGAGCCGGCGGGGCGCTGACGCGGCGGCCTGCCCGTACAATGGCGGCATGAGCGAATACACCATCCTGATCGCCGATGACCACCCGCTGCTGCGTTCGGCGGTGGTGCAGTCATTGCGGCAGAGCCTGCCGCTGGCGCAGGTGCGCGAGGTCGCCAGCGCTGAGGCGCTGGCCGAGGCGCTCGACGTTCAGCCGGACGTGGACCTGGTGCTGCTCGACCTGACCATGCCTGGCGCGCACGGCTTTTCAGCGCTGCTGCATGTGCGTGGCTCGCATCCGGACATTCCGGTGGTGATTCTCTCGTCCAACGACCATCCGCGGGTGATCCGCCGCGCCCAGCAGTTCGGCGCGGCCGGTTTCATCCCGAAGTCGGCCCCGGCCGAGACCATCGGCGAGGCCGTGCAGGCGGTGCTCGATGGTGGCCTGTGGTTCCCGGCGATGGCCGCCGAGCGCTCGGAGGCCGACGCGCTGCTGGCCAGCCGCCTGGCCCAGCTGACCCCGCAGCAGTTCCGCGTGCTGCTGTGCCTGGCCGATGGCCTGCTCAACAAGCAGATCGCCTACACGCTGGGGCTGGCCGAGAACACGGTGAAGGTGCATGTCACCGCGATCCTGAAGAAGCTCGAGTGCCATAGCCGAACGCAGGCAGCGGTGCTGGTGAAGGCGCTGGAGCCTGAGGGCGACGCCGGGGTTGGGTTGTAGTTTCCAGCCAACGGCGCAGCCCCTCGTGGGTGGACACGTAGAGCAGTCATGGGTGAGGCCGGGCAGGTGGACTGCGCAGGGGCCGCTGCAAGTATGTCCATGTAAGCTCGGTCGCCGCATCCATGCGACTCACGCCCCTGCGCAGCCCACCTGCCCGGCCACGGACAGGTTCCGTGCGCATCCATCCACGGAAGAGAAAAGAAGATCAAAAGCAAAGGCAGCCTGGCCGGTCCGCGAAGCCGAGCATGTGCTCGGCTTTACACGAGCAAGCGCAGCGCGCGATCCGCTTTTGATCTTCTTTTTCTTCTCCGTGGGTGGCAGGCCACCGAAATCTGTCAGAGGCCGGTCGGGTTGGGTTCGCGGGGGTGTCAGCCGCATGGATGCGGCTGCCAAGCCTCCAGGGACGGATTCACGGCGTCCCCCGCGCACCCAACCCGACCGGCCCCCCCCACGGCTTTTGCTTTCCACGACCAACCAGACACCACCCACGAGGGGCTGCGCCGTTGGCTGGAAACTACCCGCGATGCCGGATCAGCAACTGACTCATCAGCGCCCGCAGCGCCGGCGGCTTCACCGGCTTGGCCATCATCCCCCAGCCACGCTCGGCGGCCATCTCACGCAATCCCGCATCGCGCTCGGCAGTGACCAGCACCACCGGCGGACGGGCCTGCCACAGTTCGGCCAATGTCTCGTACAGCACCGGCCCGTGGTGATCGCCCATGCGCACGTCCAGCAACACCAGCTCCGGCACGGTTGCTGTACTGGCCAACTGCAGAGCCGCCTGTGGGCCATCGGCCAGAGACACCTCGCAGCCCCAGCGCTCCAGCAGCGCGCGGCTGGCCGCGCACACGTGCGGGTCGTCGTCGATCACCCACACCCGGCGCCCGCGCAGTGGATTGTCCGCGGCCGGTTCCTGCGCCAGTACCGGCGCGGGTGCAGAGGCGGGAATCGCGCTGGCTTCACCGAACGGCACGCCTACGGCGAATACGCTGCCCTGGCCCAGCTGCGAGCGCAGCCGGATCGGATGCCCGAGCAGGCGGCCGATGCGGTCGACAATGGCCAAGCCAAGGCCGGCACCGCGCTGTTGGCCGTCGTGCAGACGGCGGAACTCCTCGAAGATCTCGCCCTGCAACGCGTCGGGAATGCCGGGACCCTGATCGTGCACTTCGATCCACAGCATGCCTTCGCGGCGACGGCAGCCGAGCAGCACGCGGCCGCGTTCGCTGTAGCGCAGTGCATTGGACAGGAAATTCTGCAGGATGCGCCGCAGCAGCGCTTCATCGCTGACCACCACGGCATTGGTATCAACCCAGTCGACCACCAGGCCGCGTGAGTGCGCGGCGATACCGAACTCGCGCGCCAGCGTCTGCAGCAGCGGGCCCAGCCGGAACGCCTGCACGCGGGTGGGGAGACTGCCCGATTCCAGCCGCGCAATGTCAAGCAGGCTGTTGAGGATCGCATCCTGCGCCGCCAGCGCGGCATCGATGTGATCGGCGGTCTGCTGCTGCGACGGGTCGCCCAGCTTGCCGCGCAGCACCGAGACGAACATGCGCGCCGCGTTGAGCGGCTGCAGCAGGTCGTGCACCGCCGAGGCGACGAAGCGGGTCTTGTAGCGGTTGGCCTGCTCGGCTTCGCGGCGTGCTTCGTCCAGGTCGCGGGTACGCTCGGCGATGCGGTGTTCCAGCGCATCGGCCAGCGAGCGCAGTTCGCGCGCCGCGTTCTTGTAGCTGGTGATGTCGGCGTAGCTGGTGACGAAGCCGCCATCGGGCAGGGGATTGCCACGGATCTCCAGCACCGTGCCGTCGTCCTTCTCGCTCTCGCGCATGTGCGGGCGGCCACTGCGCAGGTGGTTCAGGCGGCGCTCGATGGCCTCGTCCACCGGGCCGGGACCGAGCAGGCCACGGCGTGCATTGAAGCGGAACAGGTCTTCGATCGGCCGGCCCACGCGCACCAGGTCCAGCGGGAAGCGGAACAGTTCCAGATAGCGCGAATTCCACGCGACCAGGCGCAGGTCCCGGTCGATCACCACCACGCCCTGCGGCAGGTGTTCGAGGCTGCGGCTGAGGCCGCTGTCGGCATCGGTGGCGGCCTGCAGCAGGCCATCCTGCGCGGTGCGCAGTTCCTGTGCATGCTGCTTGAGCAGGGTTTCCAGCTCGCGGCGGCTGCGCAGGCGATGCTTGGCCAAGCGCCGGCGCTGCTGCACGAACAGCACCAGGAAGCCCAGTGCCAGCCATGCGGCGCCACCGGTGAGTGCCGCAGCGCGGCCGGCAGCGGTGGCGGCACTGGCGTCGTGCAGCAAGTGCAGGTTCCAGCCTTCGGCGGGCAGCGGCAGGCTCTGCCACAGCATCGGCTGCGGCAGCGCCGGGTCCAGCAGGCGCACCATGCGGCCGCCGTCGGCCAGCACGTCTTCGGTGCGTGCGCGCAGCGGCTGCAATGTACGGTCGGCGTACTGGCGGGCGTCCAGCATCTCGCGGCGCTCATCGGCGCCCAGCGGGCGCAGCAGCCGGTAGCGCCAGCTGTCACGGTTGGCCAGGAACACCACGTCGTGGTCGTCGCTGGCCAGCACCACGTCGGGGCTGCTCAACCATTCCTGTTCCAGTGCGGACAACTCGACCTTGATCACCACCACGCCCAGCCGCTTGCCATCTTCTTCAATGGCCTGCGAAAGGTAATAGCCGGGCACGCCGGTGGTCATGCCGATGCCGTAGAAGCGGCCACGGCCCTGCGCCAGCGCCTGGCGGTAGTAGGGGCGGTAGCTGTAGTTCTCGCCGACGTTGGTGGTCGGCTGGTCCCAGTTGCTGGCCGCCACCGCCACGCCGTCGTGGCCGACCAGGGTCAGGGTAGAGGCACGGGTGACTTCATTGGCGCGTTGCAGCTTGAGGTTCAGCCGCTGCCGTTCAACAGGCGAGGGCGGCACGCGCAGTGCATGCAGAAGATCCGGATCAAGCGCCAGCACCTGCGGCAGCGTACCGAAACGGTCGATACGCTGCTTCAGGCCCTGGCCGTACAGCTGCAGCTGGCGTTGCACCTGGCTGCTTTCCTCGCCGAGTGCGCGGCGCCAGGCGTAATGGCCTGCTGCAACCGCGCACAGCATGGTGCCACCGACCATCACCAGCAGGGTCAGCAACAGCATCCGATGGCGGCTGAGCCAATACATGGCGGCAGTCTACGCAGGGCCGGCGGGCGTGGCGTGCACGCCCGCCGGGGTCTGACGTGGAAGGGGTCAGAAGTGCATCTGCGCGCGCAGTTCGAAGATCTCCGGCGTGCTGTGCACGCCACGACGGCTGGCGTCGACCTTCACGTAGTTGGCCTGGAACTTGAAGTGGCTGGTCAGGTACCAGTTCGCACCCAGGGTGAGGTCATGCTGACGGCCACCGAGGATGTCGCCGTCATCGAGATCCAGGCGGCTGTAGCGGGCTACCAGTTCGACTGCCCCGTAGTTGTGTGCGGGCTTGATGTTGGCCACCGCGCCGGCGTTGTACGGGCGCGATTCGCCGGTCAGCACCCAGCTGGCCATCGCGTACTGGCCGCTGCCGGTGTAGTCGGGCTTGCCGTCATGGCGGGTGACCGTAGCGCGCAGGGCTTCGGCCTGCAGCGAGAACGGGCCGCGGATCCAGATGCCTTCCAGGCCGGTGCGGCGGATCTGGTCGGCGGTGACCAGCGCACCGGAATCGACGTAGCGGATGTCGGTCAGGCCGGCTTCCGGGCGCGCGCGCAGGCGGGCGCTGGCCTCGTGGTGCACGTCGCGGCCATCGCTGTAGCCACGCGGATTCTCCTGCGAGTAGGCCAGGCCCAGGTGGATCACATCACCCGGTGCCTTCACCGGCGTCCACACCGCACGCACGGCCTGGGTGGTGCCGGGGTTGTCGCCCTGCAGGTCCTTGCCGCCATAGGCGCCGGCCTGCAGCAGGTACTGCGGGCGCTCCAGCACCCATTCCACGCCGGTACGGCGGCCGGCGTAGAAGGCCTGCACCGGCAGCGCGGTTTCCAGGAACGTGCCGGCGCGCGAGGACGTGTTCGCGTCCAGGCCGACCGGAGTCTTCATGTAGCCGAAGCGGAAGCGGCCGACGTCACGGCCGAAGAAGGCCTTGCTCTCCAAGCGCACGAACACGTCCAGCCAGGTGTCGGACTGGAAGTCGTAGTAGACCATCGCATCATAGACGCCCTTCTTCTTCAGCGTCGCGCCGAACTCCTTGCGGCGCACGGCGTCGTCGTCCTCGAGGCCACTGCCCGAGGAGAAATCGTTGTAGTCGTAGGCGATGTTGGCGGTGGCCGCCAGCTCGGTGCCGTCGCCGAAGGCGTACTTGGTCGGCCAGTTGTCGAAATCGGCAGCCGAAGCGAAGGCGGGAAGCGCGGCCAGCGACAGGGCCAGCAAGGTGGGAATCGGGCGCATGTTGGGTGCGGCTCTCTCAGATTGCGTGTGGACAGGACAACAACGGCCGCAACGGCCGGAACTTTCGCAATGACGCGCCCGGCCGTTCAGCTCGGGCCACCGGCCTCCCCGTGATCGGGCGGTGCGGCGCCAGTGTAGGCATCGCGGCCACCTGAACCGGCGGGCTAGTACCAATAGGTTATCTGCGCCAGCGTGCCCAGCGCGTACAAAGGCGTCCATTGGTCGCACCCCCCCGCGCGTGCAGCACAGGGCCTGCGAGCAGTTTCCACGGTTACGGTTCCCGTGCAGTCCCGGGGCCGTACGTGCCTGAAAACGCCCCTTCCGGAGTCCGCCATGCACATCCCGACCGCAGCACCGGTGCCTGCAAAGCCGTTGCCGATCTATCGCCAGCTGTACTTCCAGGTGATCGTGGCGATCGTCCTGGGCGCCATCCTCGGCCACTACGAACCGCTGGTCGGCGAGAAGATGAAGCCGCTCGGCGATGCCTTCATCAACCTGGTGAAGATGATCATCGCGCCGGTGATCTTCCTGACCATCGTCACCGGCATCGCGGGAATGACCCACCTGCGCACCGTGGGCCGTGTGTTCATCAAGGCGATGGTGTATTTCCTGTTCTTCTCCACGCTGGCGCTGGTCGTCGGCATGATCGTGGCGCACGTGGTGCAGCCCGGCGCGGGCATGAACATCAATCCGCTCGACCTGGACCAGACCGACGTCAACAACTACGTCAAGAAGTCGCATGACCTGACCCTGGTCGGCTTCCTGATGGACATCATCCCGAAGACGCTGCTCAGCGCGTTCGTCGATGGCAACATCCTGCAGGTGTTGTTCGTGGCCGTGCTGTTCGGCATCGCGCTGGCATCGGTGGGCGAGAAGGGCAAGCCGATCGTGAACTTCCTGGAGGCGCTGGTCGCTCCGGTGTTCAAGCTGGTGCACATCCTGATGAAGGCCGCTCCGATCGGTGCCTTCGGTGCAATCGCCTTCACCATTGGCAAGTACGGCGTCGGTTCGCTGATCAACCTGGCCTGGCTGGTGGGCTCGTTCTACCTCACCGCCTTCCTGTTCGTGGCGGTGATCCTCGGCGTGGTCTGCCGCCTGTGCGGCTTCTCGGTGTTCAAGCTGGCGCGCTACCTGAAGGCCGAACTGCTGCTGGTGCTGGGCACGTCCTCGTCGGAGTCGGCGCTGCCGTCGCTGATGGAGAAGATGGAACGCGCCGGCTGCAGCAAGTCGGTGGTGGGCCTGGTGGTCCCGACCGGCTACTCGTTCAACCTGGACGGCACCAATATCTACATGACCCTGGCGGCACTGTTCATCGCCCAGGCCACCAACACCGAACTGACCCTGGGCCACCAGATCGCCCTGCTGCTGGTCGCCATGCTCAGCTCCAAGGGCGCGGCCGGTGTCACCGGTGCCGGCTTCATCACCCTGGCCGCCACACTGGCCGTGGTGCCGGAAGTGCCGGTGGCCGGCATGGCGCTGATCCTGGGCGTGGACCGCTTCATGAGCGAGTGCCGCTCGCTGACCAACTTCATCGGCAATGCCGTGGCCACCGTGGTGGTCTCGCGCTGGGAAGGCGCGCTGGACCGCAATCGCCTGAAGCTGGCGCTGGATGGCCGTGAAAGCGAACTGCCGCCGCCGGTCGATGCGCTGCCAGAGGCGCTGCCGGCCAAGGGCTGATCCAGGTGTGTGGTACCGCGGGGCCGGTCACGACAGTGGCACGGCCCCGCGGCGTTTCAGGGCGTCCCATGGCTGTCATGGGCAGCGCCGAAGCTGGTGTCGCGGTACCGTCGCATACGGCACGGAATTGTGCGGTCGCAGCATGCTTGCGACAGGATAGCGACAGGTCCAGACGCTCCAACGGGGGTATCATCCCCTGTCCCTTCTGCCCATTCATGTAACCCACATCGATGTCCAACGAAGATTTCAAACAGGCCGCCCTCGATTACCACCGGATGTCCCCGCCGGGAAAGATCAAGGTTTCCGCTACCAAGCCCATGCTGACCCAGCGCGACCTGTCGCTGGCGTATTCGCCGGGCGTGGCGTACGCCTGTGAAGCGATCAAGGCCGACCCGCAGCAGGCCAGCGAGCTGACCGCCCGCGGCAACCTGGTGGCGGTGATCTCCAACGGCACCGCGGTGCTGGGCCTGGGCAACATCGGTGCGCTGGCCGGCAAGCCGGTGATGGAAGGCAAGGGCGTGCTGTTCCAGAAGTTCGCCGGCATCGACGTGTTCGACATCGAAGTCGATGAGACCGACCCGGACAAGCTGGTCGACATCATCGCCTCGCTGGAGCCGACCTTCGGCGGCATCAACCTGGAAGACATCAAGGCGCCGGAATGCTTCGTGGTCGAGCGCAAGCTGCGCGAGCGCATGAAGATCCCGGTGTTCCATGACGACCAGCACGGCACCGCGATCATCGTCGGCGCCGCCGTGCTCAACGCCATGGCCATCACCGGCAAGAAGATCGAGGAAGTGAAGCTGGCGACCACGGGCATGGGCGCGGCCGGCATTTCCTGCGTGAACATGCTGGTGCAGCTGGGCCTGAAGCCGGAGAACATCCTGGCCTTCGACCGCGAGGGCGTGATCCACACCGGTCGCACCGACCTGGACCCGGAAAAGCAGCGTTATGCGCGCGACACCGACAAGCGCACCCTGGCCGAGATCGTCGACGGCGCGGACATCTTCCTGGGCCTGTCGGCACCGGGCATCCTGACTGCCGACATGGTCAAGACCATGGCGCCGGATCCGGTGATCTTCGCGCTGGCCAACCCGACCCCGGAAATCATGCCGGAACTGGCGCGCGCCGCCCGTCCGGACGCGATCATCGGCACCGGCCGTTCGGACTACCCGAACCAGGTCAACAACGTACTGTGCTTCCCGTACCTGTTCCGTGGCGCGCTGGACGTGGGCGCCACCGCGATCAACGAGGAAATGAAGATCGCCTGCGTGCGTGCCATCGCTGCACTGGCCCGCCGCGCCGCCACCGACATGGGCTCGGCCTATGGCGGCGACACCCCGAGCTTCGGCCGTGAATACCTGATTCCGCGTCCGTTCGACCGCCGCCTGCTGGTGGAGCTGTCGGCCGCCGTGGCCCAGGCCGCGATGGACTCGGGCGTGGCCTCGCGCCCGATCGACGACATGGGCGCCTACCGCGACAAGCTGGCCCAGTTCGTCTACCGCACCAGCCTGATGATGAAGCCGGTCTACGACCGCGCGCGCAGCGACAAGCAGCGCGTGGTGTACGCCGAAGGCGAAGAGGAAGTGGTGCTGCAGGCGGTGCAGAACGTGGTCGATGACGGCCTGGCGCACCCGATCCTGATCGGCCGCCCGGAAGTGATCGAATCGCGCATCGAGCGCCTCGGCCTGCGCCTGAAGATCGGCGAGAACGTTGAAGTCACCAACATCAACGACGATCCGCGCTTCAACGAGTACTGGCAGTACTACCATGGCCTGACCGGCCGTCGTGGCGTGACCGTGGCCGCGGCGAAGAACCTGATGCGTTCACGCCCGACCCTGATCGCCGCGGTGATGGTGGCGCGTGGCGAAGCCGATGCGATGCTGACCGGCATCGTCGGCCGCTTCCACAAGAAGCTGGGCTACGTGCGCAGCGTGCTGCCGCTGGAGCCGAAGGTCACCTCGACCTCGGCGATGACCGGCGTGATCAACCAGCAGGGCGTGTTCTTCTTCGTCGATACCCACGTGCAGGAAGACCCGACCGCCGAGCAGCTGTGCGAAGCGACCCTGCAGGCGGCCTACCGCATGAAGCTGTTCGGCATCGAGCCGAAGGTCGCGCTGCTGTCGCACTCCAACTTCGGCAGCCATGATTCGAAGGACGCGCTGAAGATGCGCCAGGTGCGCGAGCTGCTGCTCAAGCGCAATCCGCGTCTGAACGTGGATGGCGAAATGCAGGGTGACACCGCGTGGGATGAAGCGCTGCGCCAGAAGCTGCTGCCGGGCTCGACCCTGCAGGGCCGCGCCAACCTGTTCGTGCTGCCGAACCTGGAGGCGGCCAACATCGCCTACAACCTGGTGCGTGTGTTCACCGACGGCGTGGCGATCGGCCCGATCCTGATGGGCGTGAACAAGCCGGTGCATATCCTGACCACCAGCGCGACCTCGCGCCGGATCCTGAACATGACCGCGATCGCTGCGGTCGATGCGCAGATCCGCAAGCAGCTGGAAGCGGAAAAGAAGGCATAAGCCTTCTTTCCACTTCCGCTGCCCACGCATTCTGCCTTTACCCCCGCCTTCGGCGCGCCCCTTCAACAAGAAGGGGCTCTTGGCCGGAACAAAGATGGCGCGTTTGGACGTCGGCGCAAATGAGAACACCGGGCACTGCCCGGTGTTTTCATTTGCCGCAACGGCCGCCGAACCTGCCACACGCGCTACGCAACCCGGTCATTTCCCTGCAATGCCGTTGCGGCCCAATACGCCCACGCGGCCTGGCCGTGGGAAGGGTCCGGACCGGCCTTCCCACCCTGGGCCCGACCACCTCCCCATCGGCGAAAGTGTCATGCGCAATCGAGTGACCCGGCGGTATTTCCAGCAGCTGTTCGCGCTCTACGCAGGTTTCGTGCAGTCGCGCTGAGGCAGCGATGCGGTAGCGCCGGGGATGCCCGGCGGACGTGTGTGCGAGGGTATCAGCGCCGCTTGCCGCGGCGTGCAGGGGCCGGCGGCGGTGCGTCGGAACGCGGCTTGGCGTACTGCGCCCACAACGCCGGCAGTGCCTTGCCGGTGTGCTTCTGCCATAGCGCCGGTGCATAGCGGCCGTCGCGCAGGGCTTTGTCCAGCGCCAGCACCAGGCCCGGATGCTCGGCCTCGGCCCATTTCAGGAACGCGCCGGTGACCCGGTAGCCGCTGTCGAAGTTCTGGCCCTTCTCGACCTTGCCGGGCAGCGCCCAGCCGGCCGCGGCATTGTCCATGCCGTAGCGGTCGCGTGCGTAGTCGGCGATGCCTTCCACCAGCCAGCCCGGCACCCGCGCGTCGCCGTAGCCCGGATAGCCCTGCACGATGTGCATGGCCTCATGGGTGACCAGGTCGATGTCGTTCGGATGCTGTGCCAGCCAACCCGGATTGATCGTGATCGTCGCCGCCTGGTCCTTGTCGCCGACGAACGCGATGCCGGTGTAGGCCGGATCGATCACGATGCGCACCATCGACGGCGCAGCCGGGTGGAAGTCCGCGCGTTCGCGCAGGTAGGCGAAGTAGAACGTATCGATCACCCGCTTGCGCTGCGGCGCGGCCAGGGCGCCACGGGCGTCCTGGTAGTTCAGCGTCACGCCGTCGCGGGTCAGCTGCGCATCAAAGGCCTGGGTCTGGCCAAAGCTGGAAAAGGAAAGGGCAACAAGGGCCAGAGGCAACAGACGGTAGCGCATAGGGCTCATTGTACGGCGCTGGGCGCCAACAGTTCGATCTCCGCCAGCGGCAGCCGGCCCGGCGCCGCCAGGCGCAGGCGGTACTCGCTGTAACGACCGGGTTTGGCGATGCGGAACGGGCGGGTCTG
The DNA here is from genome assembly GCF_002799155.1 of Stenotrophomonas maltophilia. Taxonomy (GTDB): domain Bacteria; phylum Pseudomonadota; class Gammaproteobacteria; order Xanthomonadales; family Xanthomonadaceae; genus Stenotrophomonas; species Stenotrophomonas maltophilia_R. The sequence continues at coordinate 3,153,630 of NZ_NERD01000002.1, read as the reverse complement.
GCGGGCCGACTCGAAGGCTTCGCCGCTGCGCTGGTCGAGCACGGTCCAGCGGCCGTTGCCGTTGCGTGCTTCCAGTGCCCATTCGCCGCCCTGGATGCGGCCGTCGCCGCTGGTGAGCGTGTACATCATCGGCGCGCCTTCGGCCAGGCCGGTCAGGGCGATGGTTGCGCCGCCGCCCAGGCCCACGGTGGTGGCCGCATCGTCGTCGACCAGCGCCGGCAGGGCACGGCCATCGGCCAGCGCCGCCTTCGCGCCGCTACCGAGCAGGTCGTGCAGCAGCTGCGGCCGCTGGCCACGGGCGGTCAACGAGCGCGGCACGTCCTCCACGCCGCTGCCCCAGCGCGAGGGCTCCGGTCCCATCACGAAGTCCAGCGTCGCACCCTTGGCAATCAGGTCGTGCGGCACCCAGGTCTTCGTCCAGGGCGTGCCGTTGATCTTCAGCGACTGCACGTAGACGTTCTCGCGTGAGTTGTTGGCCGCGTTCACGGTCAGCACCGCGCCGCCCTGCAGTTCCACCCGCGCGTGACGGAAGGCCGGCGAACCGATCACGTACTCCGGCGCGCCCATGCGCAGCGGGTACAGGCCCAGCGAGGCCAGCACGTACCATGCCGAGGTCTCGCCGTTGTCCTCGTCGCCTGGATAGCCCTGGCCGATCTCGCTGCCGACGTACAGCCGGGACAGGATCTCGCGCACGTGCTGCTGGGTCTTCCACGGCTGCCCGGCGTACAGGTACATCCACGGGATGTGGTGCGCCGGCTGGTTGCTGTGCGCGTACATGCCCATGCGCACGTCGCGCGCTTCGGTCATCTCGTGGATGGTGCCGCCGTAGGAGCCGGCCAGTGCCGGGTCCGCGGTTTCCGGCGTGGCGAAGAAGGCATCCAGCTTCGCCGCCAGCTTGTCGCGGCCACCGTACAGCGCGGCCAGGCCTTCGCCATCGTGGGCGGCGGTGAAAGCGAAGGTCCAGCCATTGGATTCGGTGTAATCGTGGCCCCACACGCGGGGGTCGTAGTCCTTGGCATCCACGCGCCAGCGGCCATCGTCCGTGCGGCCCTGGAAGAAGCCGGCGGCCGGATCGAACATCGTCGCGTAGCTGGCGGCGCGGTAGCGGAAGTAGTCCGCTTCGGTGCTGTAGCGCTCGCGTGCGGCAGGCGTGGTCGCGCGCCTGGCCAACGCCTCGGCCATATTGGCGATGCCGAAGTCATTGAGTGCGCCTTCCATCGTCCACGACATGCCTTCGTGCACGTCCGCGCTGGCGTAGCCACGGAAGGTCGAACGGTCCATGCCCTTGCGGCCGACATGGCGGTCGGGCGGGACCACGGTCGCGTTCTTCAGCGCGGCGGCATAGGCCTCGGCCGGATCGAAGCCGCCGATGCCCTTCAGCCATGCATCGGCGAAGGCCACGTCCGAGCTGGTGCCGACCATCAGGTCGGCGTAGCCCGGCGACGACCAGCGCGCGATCCAGCCACCGGCACGGTACTGCTCGATGAAGCCCTGCACCATCTGCCCGGCATCGTCGGGGGTGAACAGTGCATAGGCCGGCCAGGTGGTGCGGAAGGTGTCCCAGAAGCCGTTGTTGACGAACACCCTGCCGTCGCGCACGCCGGTGAAGCTGCGCTTCGCGCTGCCGTCGGTGTTGTCATCGCTGGCGCTGGCCTGGTTGGCGTAGCGCCAGTCCGGTGCGGCCGCGCTGCCCGCGTTCTCGTAGCCGGAATTGGGGTACAGGTACAGCCGGTACAGGCTGGAGTACAGCGTGGTCTTCTGGTCGTCGCTGGCATCGCCGATATCGAAGCGGGCCAGGCGTGCGTCCCATGCATCCTGCGCGCGGCCGGCCACGCTCTCCAGCGTATCGGTGGCGGCGATCTCCAGTGCCAGGTTGTGCCGCGCCTGCTCCACCGAGATCAGCGAGGTGGCGATGCGCATCGTCACCTGACGGTCGCTGCCGGCATCGAACTTGATGTAGCCGGTCGGGCGGCCGGTGTCGAGGTGGCCGCTGCTGCGCCAGGGCTTGTCGAAGCTGGCCACCACGTACATGCGGCTGGCGCCGTTGGACAGGCCGCTGCGGGTATCGGTGTAGCCGGACAGCGTCTGCGTGACGGCGTCCAGGGTCAGGCCACCACGCGCGTCGACGTTGTCGAACAGCAGGTTGGCGTCGCCGCCTTCGGGGAAATCGAAGCGGAACACCGCGGCATGGTCGGTCGGCGCGATCGCGGCGGCGATGCCATTGTCGAAGCGCACGTCGTAGCGGTAGGGACGCGCGCTTTCATGGTGGCGGTCGAACGACAGCGCGCGCCTGCGGCGGTCGGCATCGGGCACGCCACGGCTGGCCGAGGGCATCACCTGGAAGGTCTGGCGGTCGCCCATCCACGGGCTGGGCTGATGGCTCAGCGCCAGTGCCTGCAGCTGTGGACGGTTCTGCGCATCGTTCTGCTCGTTCCAGCGGTACAGCCAGTTCAGTGCGCCGGCATCGGTGACCGGGGTCCAGAAGTTGAACCCGTGCGGCACCGCCGTGGCCGGGAAATTGTTGCCGCGCGAGAAGGTGCCGTTGGCCTGGGTGCCGCGGGTGGTCAGCACCCAGTCGGAGACGCGCTGTGGCTGCTGCCTCGGCACTGCATCCAGGCGCACGTCATCAATCCAGCCAGAGACCGGCGCGCCCTCGGCACTGGCCACCTCCAGCTCGATCGCCACCACGCGGCGCCCCTTCAGCGTGGGTACGTCGCCCAGCCGCACCGCCTTGCGGGCCCACTGTTGCGGGTACAGCGTCTTCGACTCGCCCTGCGCGCGTGCGCCGATCGCCACGCCGTGCTGGTCGCGTGCCTCACCGGCCGAAACGCGGCTGCCATCGTCCAGCAGCAGGTCCAGCGAGACAAAGGTCGAAGCGACGGTGTCCTTGCCGACGATCTCCGGCAGTACCAGCCACGACAGCGTGGTATCGGCCTCGATGGGCAGGTCGGCCTTGAACAGTTCGCGCCGCGCGCTGCCGCCCGCGCTGCTGTAGCGCAGTGCATGCAGGCCGCTGTAGCCAGCGTTGCGCTTGGCGGTGTAGGGCGCGGCCGGTCCATTGCCGATCGTGACCTGAAGTGCACCCGCCGCCTGTGACGGGGCAGGTTCGCCCGGTTCGAACGAGGTCTGCAGCCCCTGTGCCAGCACCGGCATCGCAGTGGTCGCACAGGCCAGGGCCAGGGCGAGTGGAAGCAGGGCGCGGCGCGGATCGGACAGGGTCATGCAAGGGTCTCCCGGAAGGGCTGGCGGGCAGAACCCGCATCGGCGGACACCACGGACGGCATCGCTCCGCCCGCCAGGCTGGCAGTGGGAGAGGCGATGCCGGTCCGGTGGGGGCGGGCCATGCGATCGGGTTGGATTGGAGGGGTCGAGGTGCGACCCGGCCCGATCCTGCAACAGCCGCCGCGCGCTGGCAAGTGCCATTTAGTTCGATCCAAATGCGGGAAATATCGCTGGAGGCGATTCCGGTGAGCGAACCTGCCGGAACGACCACAGAATCCTGCCTGGCGCTGCCGCCCAGCGTGCGGCGGGGAGATGCGAGGCATCGACGGGCGCGCGCAACGACCCGTTGCGGCGCAATGTCGGTGCGGCCCAGATGCTAGAATCACAGGCCTCGCAACCCGTTCACCGACATCCGCCATGAGCCATACCGCCACTGCGCCCGCCAACGCCGAGAAGCGCTACACCGTGCACCGCAGCGATCTGCCGCTGAGCTGCCCGACCCCGGAAATGGCGCTGTGGAACTCGCATCCGCGCGTGTACCTGCCGATCGAAGACGAACCCAACGGCGAAGCGCAGTGCCCGTACTGCGGCTCCGTGTTCGTGCTGGCCGACTAAACGGCGGCCCCTTCGATGCGCCGATTGACCGTGGTGCAGTTGCTGCCGGCGCTGCACTCCGGTGGTGTCGAGCGCTCGACCCTGGAAATCGCTGCGGCCCTGGTTGCCGCCGGCCATCGCGCGCTGGTGGTGTCTGCCGGTGGCCGCCTGGTGCAGCCGCTGCTGGACAGCGGTGCCGAGCACCTCACCCTGGACATCGGCCGCAAGTCGCTGCTGACCCTGCGCCATCTGCCTACCCTGCGCCGGCTGTTTGCCGAGGTTGGCGCGGACATCGTGCATGCCCGTTCGCGGTTGCCGGCCTGGCTGGGCCTGTACGCCATCCGTGCCATGCCTGCCGCGCAGCGCCCGCATTGGGTAACCACCGTGCACGGGTTGAATTCGCCCAGCCGGTACAGTGCGGTGATGACCAGTGGCGAACGCGTGATCTGCGTGTCCAATACCGTGCGCGCGTACGTGCAGCGCCACTACCCGACGGTGCCGGAAGAAAAACTGCAGGTCATTCCCCGCGGTGTCGATGTCGGCCAGTTCCCGCGCGTGGCCCGTGCCGACCGTCGCCCGCGGCTGGCATTGGCGGCCGATTACCCCTGGCTGGCCCAGGTGGAAGGCCCGCTGCTGCTGCTGCCGGGGCGCGGCACCCGGCTGAAGGGCCACGCCCACGCGCTGCAGTTGCTGGCCGACGTGCGTGCCGCTGGCGTGCCTGCCCAGTTGTGGATGCTGGGCACCGACGAACCCGGGCGCGAGGCCTATGTGGCTGACCTGCGCAGCCAGGCTGCGGCATTGGGCGTGGCCGAGGCCGTACAGATCAGCACGCCGACGGCACGCATCGCCCAGGCCTACGCCGCCAGCGATCTTGTGCTGCAGTTGTCGGACAAGCCGGAAGCCTTTGGCCGCACCGTGGTCGAGGCGCTGTCGGTCGGCCGCCCGGTGCTGGGCTGGGACCACGGTGGCGTGGGCGAACTGCTGCAGCAGCTGCAGCCCAGCGGCGCGGTGCCGCCCGGTGATGCACGCGCGCTGGGTGAACGTGCGCTGGCCCTGTTGGCGCAGCCACCGTCGTTGCCGACCCGCATCCCGTTTACCCTGCAGGCCATGCAGCGCGATACCCTCCGCCTCTATGCCGATCTCGCCGGCTGACCCCGCTGTCATCGTGCGCGACGACCGCGCCGGGCGCTGGGCGCCCTGGTGGGTGCTGGCGTACGTGGCGATGTGGCCGTTGCCGGGCATCGCCGAGACCGTGTTGGGCCTCGGCGCGATCTATGCTGCCGCGCGCATGATCATGCGCCGGCTGCAGCGCCGCCCGCACCTGTTGAGCACCGCCGCCTGGGCGCTGACTTCGATCCTGTTCCTCGGTTACTGGCTGCCGCAGGCGTTCTCGGCCATCGATGCCATCGACCCGTCGGCCTCATGGACCAAGGCCGCTGCCGGGCTGCGCTACCTGCCCTTCATGTGGCTGGTGGCGATCGCGGTGGCCACGCCGGAACGGCGGCGGCTGACCTTCGGTGGCCTGGCACTGATCACCGGCGCGTGGACGCTGGACGCACTGGTGCAGGCGCTGGCCGGCACCAGCCCGTGGTTCTGGTCGTTGGAGCACCTGAAGCTGGCCGTGAGTGGCCACGCGCTGTGCCCGGCCGGCGAAGCTGTGCTGGCCGACCGCCTCAGTGGCGTGCTTGGGCCGTGCAATCTGAAATTCGGCCAGGTGCTGGCCAGCCTGTCACCGTTCCTGTTGCTGCCGATGGCGCGGCGTTTCGGCAGTGCCGGGTGGCTGCTGGCCGCTGCCGCGCTGGGATGCGTGTTGCTGCTGGCCGGTTCGCGCGCCTCGTGGATCACCTTTGCGCTGGTGCTGGCCTACAGCGGCGTGCGCCAGTTCGGCTGGAAGCAGCTGCTCCTGCTTGCCCTGGTGGCGGCGATGGGCACGGCCGCACTGGCAGCGGGCGTGCCGCAGCTGCGCGAGCGTGTTGCGCGCACGGCCCAGGCATGGAACGAAGACGGGCAGGGCGTTGACGAGGCACTGTCGGGGCGCGCGCGCATCTGGACGGCGGCGGTGTGCATGATCGAAGAACATCCGGTCAACGGTGTCGGTGCGCGTGGCTTCCGCGATGCGTATCCGGCGTGCGTGGCCGACGAAGGCCCCGCAGTGTGGGGCAATCAACCGGCGTTGCACGCCCACCAGATCGTGCTGGAAATCCTTGCAGAAACCGGCGTGCTGGGCTTGCTGCTGTGGTTGGCGGCGGTGGCGCAGGCCTGGCGTGCCTGGCGCTATGCACCGCCGGCCGCGCGTGATCGCGCCCGCCCGGCGATGCTGGCGCTGGCGGTGACCGTGTTTCCGCTCAATACGCACCTGGCGTTCTATTCCGCGTTCTGGGGTGGCCTGACCGTGCTGTTGGCGGCCCTGTTCGCCGGCAGCCTGCTGGCCCGCGACGCAGATGATTCCCCGCCGGTGAAGTGACCGCGCATCTGCGCCTGGCAGGGATCAACCATGGAGCCGATCAGTAGATCCACGCCATGCGTGGATGGGGCTTTCCCGACCCGAACACGGCGACATCTCCAATATCGGTGTCCCCCACCGGTTGCGCACGCTGGAGGCATGGCCAGCCCCAGACTTCGCTACGGTCGGTATTCCCGATCCGGCAACGTGTACTCATTGACCACAGCAACCCTGGACCGCGAACCGTTTTTCGCCGATGCGGCCAACGTGGCGATCCTGGTTGACTGTCTGCGCTTTTTCGAGCGCCGCGGTATCAGCCACAGCCTCGCCTGGGTGGTCATGCCCGACCATCTGCACTGGCTGATGGAGCTGCGCAGCGAAACCTTGGCCGAGTGCATGGCCCTGCTGAAGTCGCGCAGCAGTCGGCTGCTGAACCGGCGATTCCGGTCCGTGCGGGCCTGGCCAGTGCGTTGGGTGCGTACCCGCACGCATGGTGCCGTTGGCCGTTGTAGTTGCCGGCACCCGGATGCAGAGCATCCGCGCATGGCGTGGATCTACTTGTAGAAATCGCTCCGGCCGCCCGGCTGGCGCTTGAAACGGCGGTGGATCCACAGGTACTGGTCAGGGGCCTCGCGCACCATTGCCTCGATGGCCTGGTTGACCCGCGTGGTATCGGCTTCCACGTCCTCGCTGGGAAAATTCTCCAGCGGGGCGCCGATCTTCAGCACGTACTTCCCGCCTTCGCGGCGGTGGAAATAGGGGATCACCGCGCAACCAGTCATCCGTGCCAGCTGGTGGGTGGCGGTGATGGTCGAAGCGGTGTGGCCGAAGAACGGCACGAACACGGTGTCCTTGCCACGCATGTCCTGGTCCGGCGCGTACCAGAGGAAGCCGCCCTTCTTCAGATGGCGCACGGTCGCGCGGATGTCCTCGTTGGCGAACATCGCCTTGGCATAGCGCAGGCGGCCGAACTTCACCGCCCACTCGTACACCGGGTTCTTGTGCTTGCGGTACATGCCGGACAGGTCGACATAGTCGCACAGCAGCCGCCCGCACATTTCCAGGGTCATGAAGTGGCCGGAGACCAGCAGCACGCCGCGGCCTTCGGCCTGCATCTGCCGCAGGTGTTCCAGGCCTTCGATCCGCACGTGCGGGCGGATGCGGTCGATGCTGCCCCACCAGGCACGGATGCACTCGAACACGCCCACGCCCAGCGCGTCGAAACTATCGCGCACCAGGCGCTGGCGCCAGGCTTCGTCCTTCTCGGGGAAGCACAGCTGCAGGTTGACCTCGGCGGCGCGGCGGCGGCTGCCAAGCAGGCGCCAGGTAATCCAGCCGACGCCCCGGCCCAGCGCGCGCTGCAGCATCCACGGCAGGCGGGCGATGGCGAAGGCGCCGAACATGGCGGCAAACATCGGCCAGTTGCGCGGATCGCGCAGCGACGGGCGGACGGCGGTGGTGGCATCGGACATTGGCCCATTCTACCAAGGCGGCCGCGTGTCTTTCCCGGGGGGCTCCCGTATCCTTGCCGCATGCGTAAAGACCCTGTCGAATGGATCCTGCGCGGCCTGTATTCGGTCGTGCTCTACATCCTGCTGCCGATCACCGTGTACCACCTGGTCTGGCGCGGCTTCCGGGTCCGTGAATACTTCCGGCGCTGGGACGAACGCTACGCCTCCTATCCGCAGCCGACCGGCCAGCCGCGGGTGTGGCTGCACGCGGTCTCGGTAGGCGAGGTCAATGCCGCCGCTCCGCTGGTCAATGCCCTGCGCCAGCAGCGCCCGGACATCCGCTGGGTGATCACCACCATCACCCCGACCGGCTCCGAACGCGTGCGCGCGCTGTGGGGCGACGCCCTGGACCATGTCTACCTGCCCTACGACGTGCCGGGCAGCGTCAACCGTTTCCTGGGCCATTTCCAGCCCAGCCTGGCGCTGATCCTGGAAACCGAGCTGTGGCCGAACATGCTGTTCGGCTGCCGTGACCGCGGTATTCCGGTGTACATCCTCAATGCCCGGTTGTCGGCGCGTTCGCTGCGCGGCTACCGGCTGCTGGCCGCACTGATCCGCCGCGCGCTGCGCACCGTCACCTGCGTGGCCGCGCAGTCGCAGGACGATGCCGAGCGCTTCGTGCAGCTGGGGGCGGAGCCCGGCCAGGTGCAGGCGCTGGGCAACCTGAAGTTCGACATCGCCACACCGGATGTGCAGGGCTTCGTCGAACAGTTCCATGCGCGGGTACCGGCCGCTCGTCCCGTGTGGATCGCCGCCAGTACCCATGATGGCGAAGAGCAGGCGGTGATCGACCTGCACCGGCGCCTGCGCCAGCAGCATCCGGACCTGCTGCTGCTGTGGGCACCGCGCCATCCCGAGCGTTTCCCGAAGGTGGAAGCACTGGCGCGCGAACAGGGCTGGAGCGTGGCGACCCGCCGCGTGGACCAGTGGCCGCACGCGGCCACCGACGTGTTCGTCATCGATACCCTCGGCGAGCTGATGCCGTTCTATGCCTGCGCCCAGGTCGCCTTCGTCGGCGGCAGCCTGCAGGCCATCGGCGGCCACAACCTGCTGGAGCCGGCCGCGATGGGAACGGCGGCGGTGACCGGCCCGCACCTGCACAACTTTGCGGAAATCTCCCGGCGCATGCGTGAGGCCGGTGCGCTGTTGATCGGTGAGGACGCGCAGGCGGTGGGCGATCTGCTGCAGCACCTGCTCGACGATGCCCAGGCCCGCGAGGACATGGCACGCGCCGGTTGCACGCTGGTCAGCAACGGCCGCGGCGCGCTGCAGCGCACGCTTGCCCTGGTCGCGCCGCACCTGCCCCCGCCGCACGAGTGATTCCGTCAGCGCGGCGTCAGCGGCGCTGGCGAGCATTGTCGTGATCAACTTCATCAATTCTGCTTAGCGACGATTTTTCTGTCGTTGCTGGACCGACCCTGCCAATGGCAGCGTGCCTGCCATCACATCGTGGCGCACACGGCACCGATTCTGATTCCGCAGGGCGACGCAGGCTGCCAGCCTGCTGTCGACCGCGCTTGGGCGGATATCAAGGGAACTTGCGATGGACGGCGACAGGGGCAGGGACGGCACCGGTGGGGCCCGGCTGGGCATGGACCATCTGGCAGTGGTGGCGCTGACGCTTCTGGTGGGCGGCAGCGTGATCGCGCTGGTGGGTCAGCACACGGCGGCGCAGGCCGGTCCGGCCATCGTGCTGAGCCTGTTGCTGGCCGCACTGGGGGCCGGCCTGGTGCTGTGCTGCCTGCAGGATATGGTGCTGCGGCTGCCGGCGGCAGAGGGCCTGCACGGGCTGCTGGCTGCCAGCTGGGGGCCGCGGGTGGCTGGCGTGCTGGGCGTGGCCCTGCTGCTGGAGCTGGTGGCGACCACGGCGGGCGTGGCGCAGTCCATGGCCCACCATGTATACGCGGTGCTGGCCGCGGAAGGCCTTCAGGCCAGCGACTGGCTACCGGAACAGGTGACGGCGGCGATGGGTCTGCTGATGCTGGGCGCGCTGGCGTTGCTGCCGCCTCGGCGTGCGGTGCTGGTGGCCTGTGCCCTGCTGACGGTGAAGGTCGGTGCGGGGGTGTTGCTGCTGGCGCTCGCGGCACGTTACGTGCACTACGCCCACTGGATTCCCTGGCTGCCACCGGCGACCGCGCCGTATCGCTTTGGGCTGGGCGGTGTGCTGGCGGCTGCGGTGCCGCTGCTGGGGGTATTTGCCAGCGTCGGCTTGGCACTGGGCTTTCCTGCGCTGCGCCGCCGGGGTGCGATGTGGCAGCCGGCCGTGCTGGCGCTGGTCTCGTTGCTGGCGATGTTGCTGCTGATCGTGCTGGCAGCATTGCAGGCCGGGCTGGTCGAGTTTTCCGCGCTGGCCAGTACCCGGCCGCTGTCGGTGGCGCTGCAGATGCATCCGCAACTGCAGTGGATGCTGCCGTTGTTGCCCTTGGCGGGGGCCGCGGGTCTGGCCGCGCTGCAGCTGGTGCTGCTGATGCTGGCCGTGCGGCTGGCAACGTCGCTATGGCCGGGGAGGGGGGATGCGGTGGGACGATCCCGCGCCGGCCTGACCGTGGCGGTGGTCGGGCTGCCAGCGGTGATGCTGGAGTTGTGGCTGCCGCTGGGCACCCTGCCGACGCTGCCGGGTCCGGCAACCCTGCTGGTGATGGCGGCACTGTGCCTGGCGGTGCTGCGTCGACGGAAAGACACGCGGCAGGGAGCAACCGGCCGCGAGCTGATGCTGCCGATGCTGGCCCCCTTGGCGGCGGCCCTGTGCCTGCTTGCGGCGCTGGAGCGCCTGTGGGCATGGCCAGGCTGAGGATTCGCGGGGCCACGCAACAGGACGGTGCGTGTGGAGGCACCGCCTGCAAAAAAGCCACCCTTGCGGGTGGCTTCTTCGTTGCCGGCGGGGCGACGGATCAGTGCGTGGTCGTTGCCGGGTTGCCCGCGTCCTGGGTCAGCAGGCGGTTGACGTCCTGCAGCTCGGCCACGTCCAGCGCACCCAGCGACTGGCTCAGCAGCAGGCGGTTCTGCAGGAAGGTGTAGCGGGCCTGGGCGTAATCCAGCTGCGCCGAGAACAGGATGCGCTGGTTCTGGATCACGTCCAGCACGGTACGGGTACCGACTTCCAGGCCGACCTGCGAGGCGTCGTACGCGCTCTGCGCCGAGACCACCGCCAGGCGGCGTGCTTCCACTTCGCTGATGCCCTGAACCAGGGTCTGGTAGGCATTGCGGGTGTTGCGGTCCAGGGCGCGCTTCTGCTGCTCGTAGCCGTCCTGGGCGATGTCACGCTGGGCCAGCGCCTGGCGCACGCCCGACTGGGTGGCACCACCGGAGAAGATCGGCACGCTCAGGGTCAGGCCGATGCTGTTGGTGCGGGCGTCCGGCGACAGCGAACCGGAACCGGTGCTGTCACCCCAGGTCGCGCTCTTGCCCCAGCTGCCGCCCAGCGACAGGGTCGGGTAATGGCCGCCACGGGCGGCCTGCACGCCAGCCTCGGCGGCGCTGACCTTCAGTTCCTGGGCCTTCAGCGCCGGATTCTGGGAGGTGGCCTGCTGCACCAGCTCGTCGATGTTGCCGCGGTTGGCCGGCACTTCCGGGCGGAAGTCCGCCGGCAGGCCACGCAGGTTGGTCACAGGCTGGCCGGTCAGTTCGGTCAGCGCCTGGTAGTTATCGGCCAGGGTGTTCTGCGCAACGATGGTGTTGGCACGCGCCTGGTCGTACTGGGCGCGTGCTTCGTGCACGTCGGTGATCGGCGCCAGGCCCACTTCCAGGCGCTTGTCGGCGAAGTCGAACTGCTTCTTCGCGGCCGCTTCATTGGTCTGTGCGGCGTTCAGCGATTCGATCGCCACCAGCACGTTGAAGTAGGCCGCCGAGGTGCGCACGATCAGGCTGTCGTTGGCCGAATCCAGGGTGAAGTCCGCCGCCTTGCTCAGTTCACGCTGCGAGCGCAGGTTGTTGATCTGGGTCCAGTTGAACAGCGTCTGGCTGCCATCGATCGTGTAGGTGCGGCGCTTGCTGGTGAACGAGCCGGAGTTGGCGTCGGCATTGGGCTCGCTGCGCGTGCGGTTCAGCTGGGCCTGGCCGTTGATCTGCGGCAGCAGGGCAGCGCGGGCCTGCACGGCGCCTTCCTTGTCGTACAGCCGGGTCGATTCGGCGGCGGACAGCTGCGGATCGCCATTGCGCGCCATTTCGTAGACCTGCAGCAGGTCGGCGGCATGGGCGGACAACGGCAGCAGGGCAGTGGCCAGCGCAACAGCGAGGGATCGGCGGATCATTGCGGCTTCCTTGGACTCAGAGGTGGAACTGGGGGGCCGGGGCGGCACCACGCAGGTAATCGATATCGGTCTCGAACAGGGACTCGCTGCTGCCATCGGCCTTGACCAGCAGGGCCTCCATCGCCGGCGAACGGCCATGGATCACGAACAGGCGACCACCCGGACGCAGCCACGAAGCGAACTGTGACGGCACGACGTCGACCGCACCAGTGACACAGATCACGTCAAAGCGGCGTTCGGTCTGCCAGGACAGGGCGTCGGCCACTTCCACGCGGACATTGGTGCCCAGGCCGGAAGCATCCAGGCGGGCGCGCGCGGCGGCGGCCAGCTCGGGGTCGATTTCCAGGCTCAGCACGTCGCGCGCCAGCGCGCCGATGCAGGCCGACAGGAAGCCGCTGCCGGTGCCGATTTCCAGCACTTCGTCACCCGGCTGCAGGTCCAGCGCCTGCAGGGTACGACCCTCGATGACCGGCTTCATCATCTTCTGGCCATGGCCGATCGGCAGTTCGACATCGGCGTAGGCCAGTGCCCGGTGTGCATCGGCGACAAAGGCCTCGCGCGGCAGGCGGGCCAGGACGTCGAGCACCTTGATGTCCAGCACGTCCCAGGGACGGATCTGCTGTTCCACCATCAGTTCGCGGGCGTGGGCGTAATCAATCGTCATGAGGTTCAAATCCAGCGCAGTGGGCCGGCCATTTTACCGGTGCCGGAGGCCGGCGGCGCGCCCAGAGCATCAGCTGCCGGGGGGCCGGGGTCGCAGTGCCGGAAGTCATCGCGACCTCCGGTTCATTCAGGTTTGCCGTTTCAGCCGGTTCCGGCCCCTCGCGGCGCATAGGCGCGCAGGAAGAAGTCGATGCTGGCGGTGACATGGACAAGAGGGTCGCACTCCACCGGTGACAGTGGCATGCCGCACATCATATGCATGTGCACTTCGCCCTTGACCAGGGTCAGGAACTGCTGGCCAGCCAGGTAATAGTCGGCGATGTCCAGTTCGCCGCGCTCACCGCGCGCGCGCAGGAAATCGGCCAACGCCTCGCAGGTACGCTCCGGGCCGGCCTGCCAGAACAGCTCGCGCAGGCGCTCATCGGTCTCCGGCGCCATCATCATGCGCTGGATCGAGATCGCCGCGTCGGAGGTGATCAACTCGAAGAAGGCCAGGCCGATACCGATCAGCTGGTCGCGCAGTGGGCCGTCAGCGTCGGCCACGAACAGCGCGTCCGGCAGCATTTCGATGCACTTTGACTGCACGGCTTCGGAGAACAGCGTCTCCTTGTCACCGAAGTGGCTGTACACAGTCAGCTTCGAGACGCCGGCCTGAGCGGCGATGGTGTCCATGCTCACGCCGGTATAGCCCTGTTCGATGAACAGTGCCTTGGCTGCTTCAAGGATCGCCGCGCGCTTGCCGAGGTCCTTGGGGCGCCCGGGTCCGGCGGCCTTGGCAGCGGGCTTGGCCGACGGCTTGCGGGAAGTGTGAGAACTCATCGCGACAATACTAGACCAAGCGGTTCGATATTTATACTATACCGGCCGGTTTATTAAATTGGGCCGGCAGTCCCGGCTCTCCCTTAGTTGCAACCCTGCGTTTTCAGGACGTTGACCGATGAAGATCGTGCGCTGGATGGGCGGTATGGTGTGGATGGCTGCGCTGGCAGCCTGTTCGGGACAGGAGCAGGCGCCACAGGCGGCCGTACCGGTGCTGGTGGTTCACCCCGGCGAGCAGGCCGGGCAAGCGCCGGCGGCGTTCCCGGGCACGGTGCGCGCACGGCAGGAAAGTCCGCTGTCGTTCCGCGTCGGCGGCAACCTGGTCAAGCGCCACGTCGATGCAGGGCAACGGGTGAAGAAGGGCGACGTGCTGGCCGAGCTGGACGTAGCAGACTTCGCACTGCAGGCCCGTGCCTCGCAGGCGCAGCTGGCTGCGGCCGAGGCCGATCTGGTGCGTGCCCGCGATGACCTCAAGCGCTACCAGGTGCTGGCCGACCAGCAACTGGTCAGCCGCTCGCAGCTGGACCAGCAGTCCGCCGCCTTCAAGGCCGCGCAGGGGCAGGCCAATGCCGCTCGCGCCAACCTCGATGTGCTGCGCAACCAGGCCGACTACGCGCAGCTGCGCGCGCCGGCCGATGGCGTGATCGCCAGCCGCGAGGCCGAAGCCGGGCAGGTGGTGTCGGCCGGCCAGACCATCTTCAACCTGGCCGCCGATGGTGCGCGCGAAGTGCTGATCGACCTGCCCGAGGGCACCATCCGCGACTATGCGGTGGGCCAGCCGGTCGAGGTGGAGCTGTGGAACCGCCCCGGCCAGCGCCTGCCGGGCACGATCCGCGAGATCGCGGCCGCCGCCGATCCGCAGGCGCGCACCTACGCGACCCGGGTCAGCCTGCCGGCCGATGCGCTGGCCGATGTCGAACTGGGCCAGAGCGCGCGCGTCTACAGCAGCGCTGGCCGCCACGGCACCCTGCAGCTGCCGCTCGGCGCGCTGCAGCGCGGCGCCAATGGTGCCGCCAGCGTATGGGTGGTCGATCCGGCCAACAGCACGCTGAAGGCCGCAGCGGTCACCACCGGCGCCTACGGCAGCGAGACGGTGCCGGTGCTGTCCGGGGTGGGCGCCGCTGACTGGGTGGTCGCCGCCGGCGGGCACCTGTTGCGGGCCGGCCAGCCGGTGATCGCCGTGGACCGCCAGAACCGCCCGGTGCTGAAGCCGGCCACGCCGGCCGCTGCCGCCAAGGCCAAGGAGTAAGCCGGTGCGCCGCTTCAATCTTTCCGAGTGGGCGTTGTCCAACCGCCCGTTGGTGCTGTTTGCGATGCTTGCCTTCGCGCTGATCGGCGCGTGGTCGTACAAGCATCTGGGCCAGTCCGAGGATCCGCCCTTCACCTTCAAGGCGATGGTGGTGCGCACGCTGTGGCCGGGCGCCACCGCCGAACAGGTTTCGCGGCAGGTGACCGAGCCGATCGAGAAGGCACTGATGAATACCGGCGAGTACGAGTTCATCCGCTCGTATTCGCGCCCCGGCGAATCGCAGGTCATCTTCATGGCGCGCGACAGCCTGCGCTCCAGGCAGATCCCGGACCTGTGGTACCAGGTACGCAAGCGCGTGGGCGATATCCGTCCCACGCTGCCGCGGGAGATCGTCGGCCCGTTCTTCAATGATGAGTTCGGCGACACCTACGGCAACATCTATGCCTTGACCGGCAAGGGCTTCGACTACGCGGTGATGCGCGACTACGCCGACCGCATCCAGCTGGAACTGCAGCGCGTTCCCGACGTTGGCAAGATCGACCTGGTCGGCCTGCAGGACGAGAAGGTGTGGATCGAGCTGTCCAACACCCGGCTGGCGACGCTGGGTGTGTCGATGCAGCAGGTGCAGCAGGCGTTGGCCGACCAGAATGCAGTGACCGGTACCAGCTTCTTCGAGACCGCCACCGACCGTGTACAGCTGCGCGTGACCGGCCAGTTCAACGACATCGAAGCGATCCGCCAGTTCCCGATCCGTGCTGGCGACCGCACCGTGCACCTGGGCGACATCGCCGAGGTCAAGCGTGGCTTCGCCGATCCGGCGTCGCCGAAGATGCGATTCATGGGCGAAGAAGCGATCGGCCTGGCGGTGGCGATGAAGGATGGCGGTGACATCCTCAAGCTGGGCGCCAACCTCGATGCCGAATTCGAACGCCTGCAGAAGACCCTGCCGGCCGGCATGCAGCTGCGCAAAGTGTCCGACCAGCCGCAGTCGGTGGAGGAGTCGGTCGGCGAGTTCGTGCAGGTGCTGACCGAAGCGGTGGTGATCGTGCTGCTGGTCAGCTTCTTTTCGCTGGGCCTGCGCACCGGCCTGGTGGTGGGCGTGACCATTCCGTTGGTGCTGGCGATGACCTTCTTCGTCATGCATTACTTCGACATCGGCCTGCACAAGATCTCGCTGGGCGCGCTGGTGCTGGCGCTGGGCCTGCTGGTGGACGATGCGATCATCGCGGTGGAGATGATGGCCACCAAGATGGAGCAGGGCTTCGATCGCCTGCGCGCGGCCAGTTTCGCCTGGGAATCCACCGCGTTCCCGATGCTGACCGGTACATTGATCACGGCAGCCGGCTTCCTGCCGATCGCCACGGCCGCCTCGAGCACGGGTGAGTACACCCGTTCACTGTTCCAGGTGGTGACCATCGCACTGGTGGTGTCGTGGATTGCCGCGGTGCTGTTCATCCCATACCTGGGCGACAAGATGCTGCCGGACCTGTTCAATCCGCAGCCGCCGAAGCCGGGCAGCCTGTCCGCGCGCTGGCTGGCCAAGCGCCGGCAGTGGGCCGATCGCTATCCGGCGCTGGCCAACCTGATCGCGCCGCCGCAGCATGGGCACGACCACGATCCCTACCAGCGCCCGTTCTACCGCAGCTTCCGGCGCTTCCTGGATGCCTGCCTGCGCCGCCGCTGGTGGGTGATCGCCGCAACCATCGCGCTGTTCGTGTTCTCGCTGATGATGTTCCGCTTCGTGCCGCAGCAGTTCTTCCCGGACTCGACCCGGCCGGAACTGATGGTGGACATCGAGCTGGCCGAGGGTGCCTCGCTGCGCTCGACCCAGGCCCAGGCCGAGAAGCTGGAAAAGCTGCTGTCCCGCCGCGAGGGCATCGCCAACTACGTGTCCTACGTGGGTACCGGTTCGCCGCGCTTCTACCTGCCGCTGGACCAGCAGCTGCCGGCGACCAACTTCGCCCAGTTCGTGGTGCTGGCCAAGGACATCGAATCGCGCGAAACCACCCGCGACTGGCTGCTGCACGAGGTGATCCCGAAGTTCCCGGATGTGCAGATGCGCGTGACCCGCCTGGAGAACGGCCCGCCGGTCGGCTACCCGGTGCAGATGCGCATCTCCGGCGAGCACATCGAGAAGGTGCAGGCGATCGCGCGCCAGGTCGAGGCCAAGGTGCGTGAGAACCCGCACGTGATGAACGTCAACCTGGACTGGAGCGAGCCGAGCAAGGTGGTGCGGCTGGTGATCGACCAGGAGCGTGCCCGCGCGCTGGGCGTGAGCAGTGCCCAGGTCAGCCAGTTCCTGGCCAGTTCGCTCGCCGGCCAGTCGGTGAGCGTGTACCGCGAAGGCAACCGCCAGATCGAGATGCTGCTGCGTGGACCGGCCGATGAACGCAACCAGCTGGAGCTGCTGTCCAGCCTGTCGATGCCGACCGCCAACGGCGGCAGCATCACGCTGTCGCAGGTAGCGACGATGGAGTACGGCTTCGAGGATGGCATCATCTGGCACCGCAACCGGTTGCCGACCGTGACCGTGCGGGCCGACATCAGCGATGGCATGCAGGCGCTGGACGTGGTCCACCAGATCGTGCCCACGCTGGATGGCATCCGTGCCGAGCTGCCCAGCGGCTACCTGCTGGAGACCGGCGGCACCGTGGAGGATTCGGCGCGCGGCCAGAACTCGATCAAGGCCGGCATGCCGCTGTTCCTGGTGGTGGTGGCCACGCTGCTGATGCTGCAGTTGCGCAGCTTCTCGCGTGCGGCGATGGTGCTGGTGACCGCGCCGTTGGGCATCATCGGTGCAACCCTGTTCCTGCTGCTGTTCCGCGCGCCGTTCGGCTTCGTCGCGCTGCTGGGCACGATCGCGCTGGCCGGCATGATCATGCGCAACTCGGTGATCCTGATCGACCAGATCCAGCAGGATATCGACGCCGGGCATGACCGCTGGCATTCGATCATCGATGCGACGGTGCGCCGCTTCCGCCCGATCGTGCTGACCGCGCTGGCGGCCGTGCTGGCGATGATTCCTCTGTCACGCAGTGCGTTCTACGGCTCGATGGCGATCTCGATCATGGGCGGGCTGATCGTGGGCACGGTGCTGACCCTGGTGTTCCTGCCGGCGCTGTACGCGGCGTGGTTCCGGGTCAAGCCGGACGAATCCGGGGCGTGATGCCCCGGGATTTCCGCCT
Organism: Stenotrophomonas maltophilia; assembly: GCF_002799155.1. Classification (GTDB taxonomy): domain Bacteria; phylum Pseudomonadota; class Gammaproteobacteria; order Xanthomonadales; family Xanthomonadaceae; genus Stenotrophomonas; species Stenotrophomonas maltophilia_R. Next base: position 3,135,694 of record NZ_NERD01000002.1, on the reverse strand, counting down.
GGGGTCGGGTCCCTTTCCCGCTGGGAATGGGCTCTGACCCCATCCACGATGTGCACATCCACGCACGGCGTGGAACTACTGCAGCTGCAGGCCAGTCTTCAGCACTGGCAGCAGCCATTCGATGAACACCTGCACGCGTGGCGCGCGGTGTTGCCGATGCGGCTGCAACAAGGTGACCGGCAAGGGCTGTGCGACATGCTGTGGCATCACCTCCACCAGTGCACCCGAGTTCAGTTCGGCCTGCACGTCGTAGCGCGGAATCTGCAGCAACCCCAGCCCGGCCACGCAGCAGGCGATCGAGGCCTCGGCGCTGTTGACCCGTACCCAGCCGGGCATCGGCACTGTGCGCAGCTGGCCGCCGTCCTGCCATTCCCAGGGTTCCACCCGGGCCGTGGTCGGCGACGCGTAGTTCACCGCGCGGTGCTGCTGCAGGTTGGCGGGGTGCTGCGGCACACCGTGTTCACGTAGGTAGGCCGGCGCGGCAACGTTGACGAAGTCGAGCTGGCCCAGCGTGCGCGCCACCAGACTGGAGTCGCCCAGCTGGCCGACCCGCAGCACCGCATCGCAGCCGTCTTCGATGAGGTTCACCGCGCGGTCGGTCATGCCCAGGTCCACTTCAACGTGTGGATGGCGCGCGAAGAAGTCGGGCAGGGCCGGGGCGAGGATGCGACGGCCGATGCGGCTGGGCACATCGATCTTCAGCAGGCCCACCGGCTGCGCGTCGTCCTGCCGGAACAGGGATTCGGCCGCTTCAACTTCGGCAATCAGGCGCAGGCAACGGGCATGGAACACATCGCCGTCATGCGTGGTGGAAACCCGGCGGGTCGAGCGCTGCAGCAGCCGGGTACCGAGCCGCTGCTCCAGCTCCGCAATCGCTGCCGAGACGGTGGAGCGGGGCAGGCCGAGCTGATCGGCGGCGCGGGTGAAGCTGGCGCATTCCACGACCCGGGTGAAGATGCGGAAACGATCGATCCGATCCATTGTTCGCTGACTCTGGAAAGTTAAGTCAATGTGGCGGGCTTTATCCGCATTTTCTGCACGATATCGTCGTCAGGGCAGGGTTGCCACCCCGGGCAGCCCCCTCGTGAGACCGAAGCCATGACCGACCATTCCCTCAAGGGCAAGACCGTACTGATCGCCGGCGGCGCCAAGAACCTGGGCGGACTGATCGCCCGCGACTTCGCCAGCCAGGGTGCCAAGGCCATCGTCATCCACTACAACAGTGCCGCCACCCAGGCCGATGCAGAAGCGACCGTCGCCGCCGTGCAGGCCGCCGGCAGCACAGCGGTGGCCCTGCAGGGAGACCTGACCTCTGCGGCAGCGATGGAGCGCTTGTTCGCCGATGCCGTGGCTGCGGTTGGCCGTCCCGACATCGCAATCAACACCGTCGGCAAGGTGCTGAAGAAGCCACTGCTGGAGATCAGCGAAGCGGAGTACGACGAGATGAGTGCGGTCAACGCGAAGGCTGCGTTCTTCTTCCTCAAGGAGGCCGGCCGCCACGTCAACGACGGCGGCCGCATCTGCACCCTGGTCACCTCGCTGCTGGGCGCGTTCACGCCGTTCTATTCCAGCTACGCCGGTACCAAGGCACCGGTCGAGCACTTCACCCGCGCGGCGTCGAAGGAGTTCGGTGAGCGTGGCATCTCGGTGACCGCGATCGGCCCGGGTCCGATGGATACGCCATTCTTCTATCCGGCCGAGAGTGCCGATGCGCAGGCGTATCACAAGACCGCAGCGGCGCTGTCCGCGTTTACCCGCACCGGCCTGACCGACATCGCCGACATCGTGCCGTGGATCCGCTTCCTGGTCACCGACGGCTGGTGGATGACCGGGCAGACCATCCTGGTCAATGGGGGTTACACCACCAAGTAACGCAGCCACGCATGAGGGGCTCTACCAGGCCTCGGTAGAGCCACCCCACGGGCGGCTGCGCACGGTTCAATGCCGGGCAACGGCCACGCATCGCGTGGCTCTACTGCACAGCGATTACGCGCTCAGGCGCGCCAGCACCGCATCCGTTGCGGCAGCGGGGCTCACCGCCCGGCCCTTGGCGGCCAGGTCGGCGGTGAACACGCCATCGTCCAGCACCGCATGTACGGCCGCCTCCACCGCGGCGGCTTCGGCTTCCAGCCCCAGCGAATGGCGCAGCAGCATCGCCGCGCTGAAGATCGTCGCGTAGGGATTGGCAATGCCCTTGCCGGCGATGTCCGGGGCCGAACCGTGGATCGGTTCGTAGATGCCGACCGCGCCCGGTTCGCCCAGCGATGCCGACGGCAGCAGGCCCAGCGAACCGGCCAGCATTGAAGCCTCGTCGGTGAGGATGTCGCCGAACATGTTCTCGGTCACGATCACGTCGTACTCGCGCGGCTTGGCCAGCAGGTGCATGGCCATCGAATCGACCAGCTGGTGCTCCAGCGCTACGTCCGGGAACTCGTCGCGACCGATGCGCGCGGCCACGTCACGCCAGAGTCGCGAGGTCTCCAGCACGTTGGCCTTGTCCACCGAGGTGACCTTGCCGCGACGCTGCTGCGCCAGGCGGAACGCACTGCGCAGCACGCGTTCGATCTCGGCCACGGTGTAGCGGCACAGGTCGCTGGCGCTGTCGGCATCGCGGGTCTTGTCGCCGAAGTAGATGCCGCCGGTCAGTTCACGCACCACCACGAAGTCCACCCCCTGCAGCAGCTCGGCCTTGATCGGCGAGGCGTGCAGCGCGGCTTCGTGGGTACGCACCGGGCGCAGGTTGGCATACAGGCCCAGTGCCTTGCGGATCGCCAGCAGGCCCTGTTCCGGGCGCACCTTGGCGTTCGGGTCGGACCACTTCGGGCCACCGACCGCGCCCAGCAGCACCGCATTCGCGGCCTGGCAGGCCGCCAGGGTCGACGCCGGCAGCGGTTCGCCGTGGCGGTCGATGGCGATGCCACCGATATCGTGCTCGCTGAAGGTGAAGGTGTGGTTGAAGCGTTCGGCGACCGCCTTCAGGACGGCCACTGCCGCGGCGGCCACTTCCGGGCCGATGCCATCACCGGGCAGGACAACAATTTCAGCGTGCATGCTCACTCTCGTAGCGTTCGATTTCAGGGACACGGCCCAACAGATACCCCAACTGGTCGACGCCTTCCAGCAGGCAGGTCTGCGAGAAGCCATCCAGCGGGAAGGAATAGACGCGGCCGTCCGGCGTGCGCAATTCGCGCGAGGCCACGTCGATGGTCAGCTCGTCGTCCGGGCGCTGCATCAGCGCCTGCACGTCGGCTTCGTCCAGCACGATCGGCAGCAGGCCGTTCTTCAACGCGTTGCCGCGGAAAATGTCGGCGATCTCGCTGCTGACGATGGCGCGCAGGCCCAGGTCGGTCAGTGCCCAGGGCGCGTGTTCGCGCGACGAGCCGCAGCCGAAGTTGCGGCCGGCCAGCAGGATGCTGCGGCCAGCGTTGTGCGGCTGGTTGAAGGCGAAGTCGGCTACTGGTGCGCCGTCGGCCTGCCAGCGCCAGTCATTGAACGCGTTGCGGCCGAGGCCGGCGCGTTCGGTGGTGGACAGGAACCGGGCCGGGATGATCTGGTCGGTGTCGATGTTGGTCTGGCGCAGCACCACGCTGGCCGAGGTCAGGGTACGGAAACCGGCCATCACGCCACCTCCTGTGCGAACAGGTCGCGGGTATCGGCAACGTGCCCGTTCACTGCGGCCCACGCGGCGCTCATCGGCGAGGCCAACAGCGTGCGCGAACCGGGACCCTGGCGGCCCTCGAAGTTGCGGTTGCTGGTGCTCACGGCCAGCTGGCCGGGTGCGACCAGATCGCCGTTCATGGCGATGCACATCGAACAGCCCGGCTCGCGCCATTCGGCACCGGCCGCGCGCACGATCTCATGGATACCTTCGGCCTCGGCCTCGCGCTTGACGATCTCCGAACCCGGCACCACCAGCATGCGCACCCGCTCGGCGACGCGGCGACCGCGCAGGACCTGCGCCACTTCGCGCATGTCGCTCAGGCGGCCATTGGTGCACGAACCGACGAACACCACGTCCACCGGCGTACCCGCCAGCGCCTTGCCGGCCTGGAAGTGCATGTAGTCCAGGCCCTTCTGTGCGGCGGCATCATTGGCCGCTGGAATCGGGGCATCCACCGCGATGGCGGTGCCCGGGTGGGTGCCCCAGGTCAGGGTGGGGCGGATATCGGCGGCGTCGATGTGCACCTCGTTGTCGAAGCGTGCGCCTTCATCGCTGCGCAGCTGCTGCCAGCGTGCCACGGCAGCGTCGAAGTCGGCGCCCTTGGGACCACGCGGGGTCGCGGCGACGAAGTCGAAGGTGACCTGGTCCGGCGCCACCATGCCGGCGCGTGCGCCGGCCTCGATCGACATGTTGCACAGGGTCATGCGCTGTTCCATGTCCATCGCTTCGATGGTGCTGCCACGGAACTCGATCACGTGGCCGGTGCCACCGTTGACGCCGATCACGCCGATGATGTGCAGCACCACATCCTTGGCACCGACGCCCGGCGCCAGGACGCCATCGACGGTGATTGCCAGGGTCTTGGCCTTGCGCTGCAGCAGGCACTGCGTGGCCAGCACGTGGCCGACCTCGCTGGTGCCGATGCCGAAGGCCAGCGAGCCGAACGCACCATGGGTGGAGGTGTGGCTGTCGCCGCACACGATGGTCATGCCGGGCTGGGTGAACCCCTGTTCCGGGGCGATCACGTGGACGATGCCGCGGTTGTCCGAGGCCATGTCGAACAACTCGATGCCGTGCTCGGCGCAGTTGCGCGCCAGCGTGGCGACCTGGGCTTCGGAGGCGGCGCTGGCGTAGGGCAGCGTGCCGTCGGCGGCGGCCGGCAGGGTTGGTGTGGAGTGGTCCATCGTTGCCTTGGTACGGTCCGGTCGGCGCGGTGACAGGCCGCGTTGGCGCAGTTCGGTGAACGCCTGCGGCGAGGTCACCTCGTGGATCAGGTGCAGGTCGATGTACAGCACGGCGGGCGCGCTGTCGGATTCAGGGACAACCACGTGGGCGTCCCACAGTTTGTCGTACAGGGTGCGGGGTGCGGAGGTCATGCGTATGCCTTGCAGAAGTACGAAGTTGCGGACATCGGAAAAGATGACGAATGGATCATGTCAGCGGCGACGGGCAAGTACCCGCAGCCGCACGTAGTCGGCCAGCGGCTGGCCGGCGGCGTTGCGCGGCAGGTGGGCCAGCAGCGCGGTGGCGGCCTCGCGCACGGTCGCGCGTGCCTCGGCGGGCAGGTCGTCCAGCAGCGGTGCGGCGAACACCCGCAGCCAGCCGGCCACGCCGGTCGGCAGTGCGGTCGGGCGCGGTGTGCACTCGATCAGCTGCACCTGGAAGCCATGCTGGCGCAGGCGATCGGCGTAGGCATCGGCAGTGGGGAAGTACCACTGGAAGGCGCTGGCACCATGGCCGTGGGCCACGCGCGCGGCCTGCACCGCCGCGACGATGGTGGCCACGTTGCCGTGGCCGCCGAACTCGGCGACGAAGCGGCCGCCGGGGCGCAGCGCGCGGCGCACGCCTTCCAGCACCTGATCGGGGTTGGTCATCCAGTGCAGTGCTGCGTTGCTGAACACCGCGTCGAACGCGCCGTCGAAGGACAGGGCATGGCCGTCCATCACCTGCGCATCGACGCCGCGCGCGCGGGCGGCGATCACCAGTTCCGGCGACGCGTCCACGCCATGGATGCGTGCACCACTCAACGCCAGTTCACTGCTGAGCACTCCATCGCCACAGCCCAGATCGAGGATGTACTCACCGGCGCGCGGGTCGAGCAGGCGCGACACCGCGTTGCCGAGCAGCGGCACGAAGCCGGCATCGATCGCGTAGTCCTGGGCGTTCCACTGCTGGCCTGCCGTAGCGGCCGTGGTCGTGTCGAAGGCGCTCATGTCAGGTTTCTCAGGCTGTGGCGGGGGCGGCGGTTTCGCTGACGCTGCTGGCGGCGGCCTGGCGTTGGCGCAGCAGCCGGTTGGCGACGTCCAGCCAAGCCAGCGCGGAGGCTTCGATGATGTCCTTGCTGGTGCCGGTGCCGTCGTATTCGATGCCGTCGTGGCGCACGCTCAGGTTGGCCTCGCCGCGTGCATCGGCACCGATGCCGACGCTGTGCACGTGGTAACTGTCGAGCATCAGCTGCACGCCGGTGGCGGCCGACAACGCGCCGAACAGCGCATCCACCGGGCCGTCGCCCTGCGCGGTCTCGGCCACGCGGTTGCCGTCGGGGTCGGACAGCTCGACCAGTGCATTGGCGCGACTGCCGACATCGCTGATGGTCATCGAGGCCAGGCGATAGCCCTGTGCATTGGCACCGCCCTGCATCAGGGTCTGCAGGTCGGCATCGGTGACCACCCGCTGCTGCTCGCACAGCCCCTTGAACTGCTCGAACACCAGCTTCAGTTCGTCTTCGTCCAGCCAGAAGCCCAGCGCACGCAGGCGCGCTTCGACGGCGGCGCGGCCACTGTGGCGGCCCAGCACCATCTGTGAATCCTCCCAGCCCACGTCTTCCGGCCGCATGATTTCGTAGGTGCCGCGATGGCGCAGCATGCCGTGCTGGTGGATGCCCGATTCGTGGGCGAAGGCATTGGCGCCGACGATGGCCTTGTTGCGCTGTACCGGCATGCCGACCAGGCGCTGCAGCAGCTGCGAGGTGCCGACGATGCGCGGGGTGTTGATCGAGCTGTCCTGCTCGTAGAAGGCCTGGCGCACCTTCAGCACCATTGCGATTTCTTCCAGCGAGCAGTTGCCGGCGCGCTCGCCGATGCCGTTGATGGTGCACTCGACCTGCCGGGCGCCGCCTTCGACGGCGGCCAGCGAGTTGGCCACGGCCAGGCCCAGGTCGTTGTGGCAATGCGCACTGAAGATCACGTTGGCGGCATTCGGCACGTCGGCGACACCGGCGATGACCTGCTGGAACATCGCGCGGATTTCTTCCGGCGTAGTGAAGCCGACGGTGTCGGGCAGGTTGATGGTGGTGGCGCCAGCGGCGATCGCCACGCGCGAGACCTCGATCAGGTAGTCCAGTTCGGTACGGGTGGCATCCTCGGCCGAGAACTCGACATCGTCGATGTAGGACCGGGCCAGCGAGACGTGCTTGCGTACCGACTCCAGTACCTGCTCGCGGGTCATGCGCAGCTTGTGCTCGCGGTGCAACGGGCTGGTCGACAGGAACACGTGCAGGCGCGGGTTGGCGGCGGCCTCCAGGGCACGTGCCGAGGTCTCGATGTCGGCCTGCAGGCAGCGCGACAGCACCGCCAGGCTCAGGCTGGGGCGGCGCAGTTCGCGGCCGATCAGCGCCATCGCCTCGCGGTCGGACTGCGAGCTGGCTGGGAAGCCGGTCTCGATGATGTCCACGCCCAGTTCATCCAGCGCACGCGCCATCACCAGCTTCTGCGGTGGGCTCATGCTGCAGCCGGGGGACTGCTCGCCGTCACGCAGGGTGGTGTCGAAGATGCGGATGCGCGGGGTGGTAATTCGTTCGATGGTGGTCACAGGGAAATCTCCTCGACAGCGGGTGCGACGGCTTGCAGGGGGGAAGGGGAAGAGGTGGGAGATGCGGAAGCGCTGGCCCTGGCGGGCGAGCGCGGGGTTTCACTGCGCCGTCGCCGTGGTTTGCGTGGCGCGCGCGGGCGGATGTCGGTGAGCAGGCCGGCCAGAACGCCGGCATCGATGTTGCCGCCGGAGACCACTGCGCACTTGCGGCGGCCGGCGACGCGGCGGCCAGCGGCCAGCGCCAACGCGCCCGCGCCCTCGGCGATGATGTGCTCCTCCAGCGCCAGCCGGACCAGGGTTTCGCGCAGTTCGGCCTCGCGCACGATCACCACGTCGTCCAGCAGCGAGGTGCACAGGCGGCGGGTCAGGAAGCCGGGAATCTTCACCCGGACGCCATCGGCCAGCGACGCGACGGGGGCGATCTCGCGCACGTCGCCACGGATCGCACGCGCCATCGAGTCGACGCCCTCCACCTGCGCGCCGACCACGCGCACGCCCTGCGATTTCAGTGCCAGTGCAACGCCGGACGCCAGCCCACCGCCGCCGATCGGAACGATTACCACGTCCGGCGCGTGTGCGGCCAGCTCGATGCCGACCGTGCCCTGGCCGGCGATCACGTCGGCATCGTCGAACGCGGACAGGAAGCGGTAGCCGTGGCGTTGTGCCAGATCGACCGCGAAGGCGTAGGCCTCGTCATAGCTGTTGCCGTGCTGGCGCACGGTCGCGCCCCAATGGGCGACGCCGGCGATCTTGGTGGCCGGTGCGCCATGCGGCATCACGGTGATGGCCGGCACGTCCAGGCGGTAGGCGGCCCACGCCACGCCCTGGGCGTGGTTGCCGGCCGAGGCACAGATCACCGGCCGGGTATCGCCGCGCTCGCGGCCGGCCAGCAGCGCGTTCAACGCGCCGCGCACTTTGTAGGACCCGGTGCGCTGCAGGTTCTCCAGCTTCAGCCAGGTGCCGAAGCGCTCGGCATGGTGCAGCGGGGTGTGCGGCAGGAAGCGGCGCAGCCGGGCCTGCGCCGCCAGTACGTCGGCGACGCTTACGTCGCCGACATCGCTTTCCTGGCTGGCATCAGCGGCCGGCATGGGCCACCAGCGCGGTGCAGGCGACCGCCGCATGCGGGCACGGGCGGCGAAGAAGACGCCTCCGTACCGGCACCGTGCTCGCTACGGTACGGGTGTTCATACGGATGCTCCTTCCACGGCGGTGACCTGTACGGACACGCAGTCGTAGATCTTCTCCATCTGCCGGCACAGGGTCTCCGGCGGACGCTGTCCATCCACCACCAGCTGCAGGTGCCAGCGGCCATCGTCGGCGGCCATCGGCGCACCGGTGATCGCACGCGGCGCGAAGCCACGGCGTTCGGCCATGCCGATCACGCGCAGCAGCGCGCCTTCGGCCGGGTGCAGCACCAGGTCAAGCCGGTATTGCATTGGGGGTCTCCTGGCGGGCGTGGGCGGGATTGCTTTCCAGCATCGTGCTGTTGGCGGTGTTCGGCGGCACCAGCGGCCACACGTTGGCGCGTGCGTCGATGGCCACGTGCAGCAGCGCCGGGCCGGGCTCGGCCAGCAGCGCGGCCAGGCCACCCTCGACGTCATCACGCGCGTCGATGCGGGTCGCGGCAATGCCGAACACCTGCGCCAACGCCACGAAGTCCGGGTTGTCGGACAGGTCGATCTCGCTGTAACGCTCGGCGAAGAACAGCTCCTGCCACTGCCGCACCATGCCCAGCGAACTGTTGTCCAGCAGCACGATCTTCACCGGCAGGCGGCAGCGGGCGATGGTGGCCAGCTCCTGCACGTTCATCATGAAGCTGCCGTCGCCGGACACCAGCACCACGGTGCGATCGGGGCAGGCGAACTGCGCACCCATCGCAGCCGGCAGGCCGAAGCCCATGGTGCCCAGGGCGCCGCTGGTCAGGTGGTTGCGCGGGTGGTTGAAGCGGCAGTGCTGCGCCACCCACATCTGGTGCTGGCCGACATCGCAGGCGATCACCGCATCGGCCGGCGCCAGCTCGCTCAGGCGCTTCAGCATGGCCGGTGCGTAGATGTGCTGGCCGGGCGCGTCGTAACGCGCAGCGAAACGATCGCGATGCTGTGCACAGCGCTTGCGCCATGCGTCCTGGTGGGCCTTGGGGGAGGGGAAGGCCGCACGCAGGGCGCGGATGGCATGGCCGACATTGCCCGGCACGGCGACATCGGCGCTGCGCAGCTTGGAGATCTCGTAGGCGTCGGCATCGATGTGGACGACACGGGCGAACGGTGCGAACTCGGCCAGCTTGCCGGTGGCGCGGTCATCGAAGCGCGCGCCCAGCACCAGCAGCAGGTCGCTTTCCTGCACCGCCATGTTGGCCGCGCGGGTGCCATGCATGCCCAGCATGCCCAGCGACTGCGGGTGGTTGGCCGGAAGTGCGCCCAGCCCGCGCAGGGTCATCACGGTGGGGATGGCGCTGGCCTCGACGAAGTCGCGCAGGTCCTGCACCGCATCGCCCAGCGCGATGCCACCACCGGCGTAGACCACCGGCTTTTCGGCGGCCGCCAATGCGGCGATGGCCTCGGCGATGGCAGCTTCGGCCGGGGCCGGCGGCGGCTCGACGCTGCTCGGCACGTGCGCCGGCAGATGGCTGGCATCGGCCAGCTGCACGTCCTTGGGCAGGTCGATCAGCACCGGGCCGGGCCGGCCTTCGCGGGCGATGCGGAAGGCATCGGCGACCACGCGGGGCAGGTCGTCGACGCTGCGCACCAGCCAGCTGTGCTTGACGATCGGCAACGTCAGGCCGAACACATCCAGCTCCTGGAAGGCGTCGGTGCCCAGCAGCGGCGTGGCGACCTGGCCGGTGATGCAGACCATCGGCACCGAATCCAGCATCGCGTCGGCGATGCCGGTGACCAGGTTGGAGGCGCCCGGACCGGAGGTGGCCACGCAGACGCCCACCTGGTTGCTGGCGCGGGCAAAACCATTGGCAGCCAGCGCAGCGCCCTGCTCATGGCGCACCAGGACGTGCTTCAGCGACGAATCCACCAGCGCGTCGTAGAACGGCATGATGGTGCCGCCGGGATAGCCGAACAGCGTGTGGACGCCCTCGGCCTCCAGCGCCTGGGTCAGCCAGCGCGCGCCATTGGGCGGCGCGCTGCGATGTGTGGAAGAGTTCATGGGGGAACCTTGCAAAGCGGGTGGGGGAGGGCCGCGCGGTTACGCGGCCTGTCCTTGCAACCAGACCATCTTGGCGCGCAGTTCCTTGCCCACCTTTTCGATCGGGTGCTCCAGGTCGGCCTGCTTGAACCTGTTGTAGTTCGGCAGGCCCGCTTCGTACTCGGCCACCCAGTTCTTGGTGAAGGTGCCGTCCTGGATGTCCTTCAGGACCTCCTTCATGCGCGCCTTGGTGCCGGCGTCGATCACCCGCGGGCCACTGACGTAGTCGCCGTACTGCGCGGTTTCGGAGATGAACTCCAGCATGCGCGAGATGCCACCTTCGTAGAACAGGTCGACGATCAGCTTCAGTTCGTGCAGCACTTCGTAGTAGGCGATCTCGGGCTGGTAGCCGGCCTCGACCAGCGTCTCGAAACCGGCCTGCACCAGCGCCGAGGCACCGCCGCACAGCACCGCCTGTTCGCCGAACAGATCGGTCTCGGTCTCTTCCTTGAAGGTCGTCTGGATCAGGTTGGCGCGTGCACCGCCGAGGCCGGCCGCATAGGCCAGGGCGTACTCGGCCGCCTTGCCGCTCTTGTCCTGGTAGACCGCCCAGATGCACGGCACGCCACGGCCGATTTCATACTCGCGGCGCACCAGCGCACCCGGTCCCTTGGGCGCGACCAGCACCACGTCCAGGTCCTCGCGCGGCTTGATCATGTCGAAGTGCACGTTCAGGCCGTGCGCGAACAACAGCACCGCACCCTGTTTCATGTTCGCAGCCAGCACGTCGTCGTAGAGCTTCTTCTGCACCATGTCCGGCGTCAGCACGGCAACCAGGTCCGCATCCTTCACTGCGTCGGCCGGTGCTTTCACGGTGAAGCCATCGGCCTGTGCCTTGACCTCGGTCGGGCCGCCCGGACGCAGGCCTACCACCACGTCGAAGCCGGATTCGCGCAGGTTCAGTGCGTGGGCGCGGCCCTGGCTGCCGTAGCCGATGACGGCGATCTTGGTCTGGGGCAGGTCGTTGGTGCTCATGGGGGAGGTTCCTTGCGGTGGGAAGAAAAAAGAACGGCCGGTCGTCGAGGTGACGTGCCGGCCGGTCAGGGGAAAGCGGTGGAGGAGGCGCCGCGCATCGCACAGGCACAGCCACCACGAGGCGTCGTGGTGGTGTGGGTCCGGGTGTTGCGTTGGGCGTTGTGCATGGTGGTTGCGTCTGAAACCAGGTTCTGAAATGAAAAAACCCGCACCGGGGTGGGTGCGGGTTTTTGAAGAGTTCCGGTGTGTTTGTTGCTTACACGCTGGCTCGTCCCGCACCTGTGGGTTGGGTAATAAGTACGAGCACAAGAATCGAACGCAGCGATGCGGCGCCGATGTCGGCGGCTTCGATGTGGGTTCGCGGTGGCGTGTTGTGTTGCAGCATGTGATCGAGAGAAACACAGCCGTTTCGGCGATGTCAACCCTCGCAACGGATTTTTTATCGGTTTCCGCTGCATCCAGCGCAATCGCTTGTGGCACAAGGATGGTTGCCGCTGAAAGTGATTCGGTGAACCCGAATTCACTCCTTTCAGGGCCGCTTTTGCGCGGAATCCGGCGGATTTTGGCCTTGGTGGGGCGGACCGTGTTCCGCACCCACCCCAGGATCAACGCCCATGACCTCTGCCCGATACCGCGTGAAGGCTGCAGCGGCGAAGATCGGGGAACCACCCTTCCATCGGAACCCGACCGTGTCCCGACGCCTTGCCCGTTCCCTGCTCGCCGCCGCCGTGCTGGCTGCCGTGCCCGCGCTGTCCTTTGCCGCCGACCGCATCACCGGTCACACCTTCGCCACCCGTTCGGAGGTGATCGCCCCGCATGCGATGGCCGCCACCTCGCAGCCACTGGCCACCCAGATTGCGCTGGACGTGATGAAGGGCGGTGGCTCGGCCGTGGACGCGGCGATTGCCGCCAACGCCGCGCTCGGCCTGATGGAGCCCACCGGCAACGGCATCGGTGGTGACCTGTTCGCCATCGTCTGGGACCCGAAGACGCAGAAGCTCTATGGCTACAACGGCTCGGGCCGCTCGCCGAAGTCGCTGACCCTGGCCGAGTTCCAGCGTCGTGGCCTGAAGGACATCCCGGCTACCGGCCCGCTGCCGGTGTCCGTGCCCGGCGCGGTCGATGGCTGGTTCGCGCTGCACGACCGCTTCGGCCGCAAGCCGATGGCGGACAACCTGGCGCCGGCCATCCGCTATGCCCGCGAGGGCCACCCGGTGGCCGAGGTGATCGCCTACTACTGGGACCGCTCGGTGCCCAAACTGTCGCAGTACCCGGGCTTCAAGGAGCAGTTCACGATCAACGGCCACGCCCCGCGCAAGGGCGAGATGTGGAAGAACCCGAACCTGGCCAGCACGCTGCAGAAGATCGCCGACGGCGGGCGCGACGCTTTCTACAAGGGTGACATCGCCCGTACCATCGGCGACTACTTCAAGGCCAATGGTGGCTACCTGAGCTACCAGGACATGGCCGACCACAACGGTGAGTGGGTCGAACCGGTCAGCAGCAACTACCGTGGCTACGACGTATGGGAACTGCCACCGAACAGCCAGGGCATCGCTGCGCTGCAGATCCTCAACGTGCTGGAGGGCTACGACTTCTCCAAGATCCCGTTCGGTTCACCGGAGCACGTGCACCTGTTCGTTGAAGCGAAGAAGCTGGCCTTTGCCGACCGTGCGCGCTTCTATGCCGACATGGCGTTCCAGCCGGCGCCGGTGCAGAAGCTGATCTCCAAGGAATACGCCGCACAGCGCCGCGCGCTGATCTCGATGGACAAAGCGCTGAAGGAAGTGCAGCCGGGGACGCCGAAGCAGCTGGAAGAGGGCGACACGATCTACATGACCGTGGCCGACGCCGACGGCATGATGGTGTCACTGATCCAGTCCAACTACCGCGGCATGGGCAGTGGCATGGCGCCGCCGGGGCTGGGCTTCATCCTGCAGGACCGTGGCGAGATGTTCGTGCTGCAGAAGAACCATCCCAACGGCTACGCACCGGGCAAGCGGCCGTTCCAGACCATCATCCCGGCCTTCATCACCAAGGGTGGCAAGCCGTATGCCAGCTTCGGCGTGATGGGCGGCGCGATGCAGCCGCAGGGTCATGCGCAGATCGTGATGAACCTGGTGGACTTCGGGATGAATCTGCAGGAAGCCGGTGATGCGCCGCGCATCCAGCACGAAGGCTCGACCGAACCGACCGGGCAGGCTACGGCAATGTCCGATGGCGGCGAGGTGAATCTGGAAACCGGGTTCCCGTATGAAACAGTGCGTGCGCTGATGCGCAAGGGGCATCGCATCGTGTTTGCCGATGGTCCCTATGGCGGGTACCAGGCGATCATGCGTGATCCCGACACCGGGGTTTACTACGGTGCCTCGGAGAGCCGCAAGGATGGGCAGGCGGCGGGGTATTGAAGTTTCCCGCCCACCAGGCTGAGCCCCCTCTGCGGTGTCGGTTTAGAAGCTGGATTGCGTGATTGGGCCGGGCGGGTGGATTGTCTGGGGGACGCCGTGAATACGTCCCTGTAGGCTCGGTCGCCGCATCCATGCGGCTCACGCCCCCAGCCAACCCACCCGCCCGGCCACGGACAGTTTCCGTGTCCGTCACCGCAGGAAAAGAAAAAAGAAGAGCAAGAGCAAAGGCAACAGCAAGAGCAAAGGCAACAGCAAGAGCAAAGGCAACAGCAAGAGCAAAGGCAACAGCAAGAGCAAAGGCAACAGCAAGAGCAAAGGCAACAGCAAGAGCAAAGGCAACAGCCGCGCGCTTTGGGTTGGGGGCGGATCCGTTTTCCAAAGGAAAACGGATCCGACCCCTTCCTGTTTTCCGATACACCTCATCCACGCATGGCGTGGAAAACCCACCGTCACACGGAAACTGTCGGGGGTGGGTCGGTGTGGGCCGGCAGGACCGTTGGCGCCATGGATGGCGCCATCGAGCCCCCAGGGACGGGTTTACGGCGTGTCCTGCCGGCCCACACCGACCCGCCCAACCAACAGCAACCCAGAGCCGCCGTTGAAGTTGCTGTTGCTGTTGCTTGAGAAAAGCAGTGCAGCCGCAGGCTGCAAAACCCCCTCAATCCTGATCGTGCGCGCGCGCGGCCTCCGCCTGGGTCTCCTCCTGCGCCGCCATCTCGCGTGCGATCCAGGCATCGATCATGTGCCGCTGGCGCTGCGCCTGCCGCCGCTCACGCGTGTACTCCTGGTCCAGCACCCGGTACAGCGACACCATCACCAGCACCATCAGCAGCGCGAATGGCAACGCCGCGATCGTGATCATGCCCTGCAGTGCATCCAGGCCACCGGCCAGCAGCAACGCCGCTGCGATCAACGCCACCGCGATGCCCCAGGCCAGCTTGCGCTTCAACGGAGGATCGCCTGCTTCGTCAGTGGACATGCTGGCCAGCACCAGCACCGCCGAGTCGGCCGAGGTCACGAAGAAGATCATCAGCAGTACCAGTGCGATGCACGACAGCAGCAGCGGCAGCGGCATGCTGTCGAACAGCGTGAACAGCACCGTCTCGTAGCCGTTGCCCAGCGCCTGCACCAGATCGGCATGGCCGAAGATCTGCGCCCACAGCGCGGTGCCGCCGAATACCGCGAACCAGAAGAAGCCCAGCAGTGTCGGCGCGAGCACCACGCCGATCACGAACTCGCGCACGCTGCGCCCGCGAGAGATGCGTGCGATGAACGACCCTACGAACGGTGCCCACGAGATCCACCAGGCCCAGTAGAAGATCGTCCAGTCCGCCACCCAGGTGCTGCCGGAGAACGGTGACATGCGCAGGCTCATCGTCACCAGCTGGTTGAGGTAGGAGCCCAGCGTGGTGGTGAACGTATCGAAGATGAAGCCGGTCGGCCCCAGCACCAGCAGGATGGCTGCCAGCAGGGCAGCCAACGCCAGGTTGAAGTTGGACAGCCATTTCACACCTCGCTCCACGCCACTGGCGGTGGACGCCATGTACAGCACGAAGGCGACCGCAATGATGGTCATCTGTACTGCGACGGTAGCCTGCACGCCGAACACGCGCTCGATGCCGGCGGCGATCTGGATGGTGCCGAAGCCCAGCGTAGTCGCGACACCGATCGCCGTGGCGACCACTGCCGCGATGTTGACCACGCGCCCGGTCCAGCCGCGATGGTGGCGGCCGATGATCGGCTGCAGCATGTCGCTGACCAGGCCGCGGCCGTTGCGGTTGAACTGGAACCAGGCCATCGCCAGGCCGATCAGCGCGTAGATGGCCCACGGGTGCAGGCCCCAGTGGAAGAATGCATAGCGTATCGAGGCGCGTGCCGCATCCATGCTCTGCGGAGCAAGCCCTTCCGGTGGCTTGCTGAAGTGCGAGATGGGTTCGGCGGCGCCCCAGAACACCAGGCCGATGCCCATGCCGGCGGCGAACAGCATCGACATCCAGCTGGCCCGCGAGAACTCGGGCTCGGCGTCTTCGCCACCGATGCGCAGGTTGCCGAAGCGGCCGAAGGCCAGGTACATCAGGAACACCAGGGCCAGGAACACCACCAGCAGGTACAGCCAGCCGACGCTGCGGATGACTTCTGCCAGCATCGACTGCACCACGGCATTGAAGGGGCCCGGTGCAACACCGGCAAGCAGCACCAGCAGCAGGACCAGTGCGATGGAAACGCGAAACACCATGAAGGAGCTTCTCCGATCAAGGGATTGAGGGGAGCGAGCAGAGCTTGCAGCGAAGGGCCGGCGGCATGCAGCACGAGCCGGGCAGGGGCCGCGAAGACGGCGAAGGAAACACCGGTCGCAGCGACACGATGCGCGTGCACGTTACTGAACGCGATGTCATGGTTCCGTTAAAGCCAGTGCGGCAGATCCACGCCGGGCGTGGATGAGCGGTACTGGGGCCAAGCGCTTTCTGTGCTCTAATGCACATCAAGAAGCGGGGGTACCGCGGCCAAGCGGCCACGGTTGAGACAGTCCCTTGGAACCTGATCCGGCTCATACCGGCGTAGGGAAGCTTTGCAGTGCAGCCGTGCCCGGACTCCGCCCAAGGACCGTCCGTGCGCGGGCGCAGTGCGCCGCCGCTTCGTCCCTGACCTTCCTGGACGATGCCCGATGAACGCACAGCTCTCCGCCCTGCAGCAACAGGCCCAGCAACTCTCCGAATCCGTGACCCGGCCCATTCCCGGCTCGCGCAAGATCCACGTGCCCGGTTCGCGTCCGGATCTGCAGGTGCCGATGCGCGAGATCGCGCTGACCCGCACGCCGACGCTGTTCGGAGGCGAAGAGAATGCACCGGTCACGGTCTATGACACGTCTGGCCCCTACACCGATCCGGACGTGCGTATTGATCTTTCCGCGGGCCTGCCGGCGCTGCGTCGCGGTTGGGTGGAGGAACGCGGCGATACCGAGCAGCTCGACGGCCTGAGTCCGTCGTTCGGCCGCGGCCGCGAGCAGGATCCCAAGCTCGATGCCGTGCGGTTCCCTGCGCGCAGCCTGCCGCGCCGTGCACGGGAAGGCGCGAACGTCACCCAGATGCACTACGCGCGCCGCGGCATCATCACGCCGGAAATGGAATTCGTCGCCATCCGTGAGAACCAGCGGCTGGAAGCGATCCGCGATGCCGGCCTGCTGCAGCAGCACCCGGGCGAGGCGTTCGGGGCTTCGATCCAGAAGATCATCACGCCAGAATTCGTGCGCGATGAGATCGCGCGCGGCCGTGCGGTGCTGCCCAACAACATCAACCATCCGGAAAGCGAGCCGATGATCATCGGCCGCAACTTCCTGACCAAGATCAACGCCAACATCGGCAACAGCGCCGTGTCCTCGGGCATCGCCGAGGAAGTGGAGAAGCTGGTGTGGGCGATCCGCTGGGGCGGCGACACGGTGATGGACCTGTCCACCGGCAAGCACATCCATGAGACCCGCGAGTGGATCATCCGCAACTCGCCGGTGGCGATCGGTACCGTGCCGATCTACCAGGCGCTGGAGAAGGTTGATGGCCGTGCCGAAGCGCTCACCTGGGAGATCTTCCGCGACACGCTGATCGAGCAGGCCGAGCAAGGCGTGGACTACTTCACCATCCATGCCGGCGTGCTGCTGCGCTATGTGCCGCTCACTGCCAAGCGCGTGACCGGCATCGTCAGCCGGGGCGGCTCGATCATGGCCAAGTGGTGCCTGGCGCACCATGAGGAGAACTTCCTCTACACACACTTCGAAGAGATCTGCGAAATCATGAAGGCCTACGACGTGACCTTCTCGCTGGGCGATGGCCTGCGTCCGGGCTGCATCGCCGATGCCAACGACGCGGCGCAGTTCGGTGAGCTGGAAACGCTGGGTGAGCTGACGAAGATCGCCTGGAAGCATGATGTGCAGACCATGATCGAAGGCCCTGGCCATGTGCCGATGCAGCTGATCAAGGAGAACATGGACAAGCAGCTGCGCGAGTGCGGTGAAGCGCCGTTCTACACGCTGGGCCCGCTGACCACCGATATCGCACCGGGCTACGACCACATCACCAGTGCGATCGGTGCGGCGATGATCGGCTGGTTCGGCACGGCCATGCTCTGCTACGTGACGCCGAAGGAGCACCTGGGCCTGCCCAATCGCCAGGACGTGCGCGACGGCATCATGGCCTATCGCATCGCCGCGCATGCGGCCGACCTTGCCAAGGGCCATCCCGGCGCGCAGGTGCGCGACAACGCACTGAGCAAAGCGCGCTTCGAATTCCGCTGGGAAGACCAGTTCCACCTTGGCCTGGATCCGGAGAAGGCCAAGGAGTTCCATGACGAGACGCTGCCGAAGGATGCGCACAAGCTGGCGCACTTCTGCTCGATGTGCGGCCCGCATTTCTGTTCGATGAAGATCACCCAGGACGTGCGTGACTACGCCGAGGCCGGCATGAAGGAGAAGTCGGAAGAGTTCCGCGCTGCTGGCGCCGAGGTCTACCGCCAGGGTTGATGCGGAAACGGGGGTGCCGGCCGTTGGCCGGCACTACCGCTCATCACGCTGTACCCCGCTATGCTCCGTCCATCGCCCAAGGGAAGGACGCCATGCCCGTTGCCATGACCACGCGTTGGCTGGCCATTGCCCGCCGCCATCCTTCGGCCTGGTTGCTGGGCGCGCAGTTGCTGGCGGTGATGCTGTATCCCGCGCTGGATGACACCGCCGCGGGCCGCGCGGCACTGGGCATGTTCGGCATGGCGGTACTCGGCCTGGCGCTGTGGGTGGTCCAGCGCAGTCCGCTGGGTACGTGGCTGGCGCTGCTGCTGGCCATCCCCTCGGTGGTGTTCTCGCTGGCCGGAGCTCTGCTCGACCGCACGGCACTGCTGACCACCGCGCAGTTGCTGGAGAGCCTGCTGTACTTCTATACGGCTGGCGCCCTGATCGCCTACATGCTCCAGGACCACAAGGTCACCCGGGACGAACTGTTCGCCGCAGGCGCGACCTTCACCCTGCTGGCGTGGGCATTCGCATTCGCATTCGCCGTGTGCCAGCAGTGGTATCCGGGCAGTTTCCAGGGCACCGGCGGGGGCGGGCAGCGCAGTTGGATGGAACTGCTTTATCTCAGCTTCAGCTTGTTGTCTGGAGTCGGCTTGAGTGACGTGGTGCCACTGCATCCACAGGCACGCGCACTGGTCATGCTGGAGCAGTTTTCCGGCGTGATGTACGTGGCTTTGGTGGTTTCGCGACTGGTCGGATTGACCATGCTGCGGCGCATGTGAAAATGAACGCCAGATAAAAATTTCGCGCCCAAGAGGGCGCGAATGGTGTCGCAAATTATGTGAATGCGTCGGCGAGAGAGAGCCTGATGTCGACCACGCGATAGGCGAGGTAACCTGCATAGGCTAGTATTCGCGCGCTCGATTGTTTTTGCGGTATGCGCCGATGCTTTGTGCGGAGTCTGGCTTTTCGCTGTTCCCAGGACGGGGCGGTATCGAAGGCAAACACTGCCCGGGACCTGTCTCAACTGTGTAGCAGAAAATGAACAGCAGCGAAATCCAGCCCCCCGTATCCGATCGGATACGGATAGGAGAGTGCACCGTCACTTTGTCCTCGCGCGAAGTCGAGGTCGTTGGTGCACGCCGCCCGCGCCGGCTGACGCCGAAGGCGCTGGGCGTGCTGCGCGTGCTGCTGCGGCAGCCGGGCCGCGTTGTCACCCGCGACGAGTTGTTCGCCGAGGTGTGGCCGGACACGCTGCCGACCAACGATGTGCTGACCCAGGCCGTCACCCAGCTGCGCAAGGCGTTCAGCAACGACGACGACAACGGCCAGGCCTATATCGAGACCATCGCCAAGACGGGCTATCGGCTTCTGGTACCGGTACAGGTGCTGGACGATGCGGAGCCATCGGCCTCGGCAGGGTCTGACGACGAACGCGTGGATGTGCAGCCGGTACCGGCTGCTGCTGTGCCGTCCCCGCGTGCGCAGGAATCGCGCCGCCGCTGGCGCCATGTCCGCCGCCGCGTGCTGCTGGCGCTGGGCGTGTTGATGCTGGCCACGCTGCTGGTCATGACAACGCTGCTGCTGCGCCGCGCTCCGGCCAGCAGTTCACCGGTGGAGGCTGCCGTGGAGAACGGCACGCGGGTGATCGGCAGCCCGCAACGCCCCTATCGGTTGATCACCGCGACCAGTGGCTTTGAAACCTATCCCACGCTGTCGCCAGACGGTTCGCTGGTGGCATATGAGGGCGCCAACGAAGATGGCAACGGTGGCGGTGCGATCAAGGTGCAGACCTCGGGCAATGCGCCGGCGCGCCAGTTGCTGGTGCCGCCGGCCGGTGCCGTCGATCGATTCCCGAACTGGTCGCCGGACGGTCGCGAGATCGCCTTCGCACGGTTTTCCGCCGACGGTGGTTGCCAGGTGCTGATCGCCAGCGCTACCGGTGGCGCACTGCGCCAGGCCACGCGCTGCGATGGCACCGAGCTGCTCAGCTTTGACTGGACGCCCGATGGTCGTGGCCTGGTGTTCGGCAGCATGGTCGGGCGCTACGCCCACCGTGGCATCCGCGTGCTCGACCTGGCCAGCGGCGAATGGCGCGCGCTGGCCTACAGCGTCGACCAGGATGACTTCGATTACGCGCCGCGTTATTCGCCGGACGGGCAATGGCTGGTGTTCGTGCGCAACCCGCAGCTGGGCGATCTGTGGCGGGTGCCGGCCGCGGGCGGTACGCCCGAGCAGTTGACCAACGAGGCGGCAGAACTGCGCGGCTGGGCCTGGCTGGACGACGGCCGCACCATTGTGTTCGGCCGCCGCGTCGACAGTGAGGCGCGGCTCTACTACCTGGACGTCGAGCGGCACACGCTGCGCGATGCCGGCCTGGATGATGCGCAGTGGCCGGCCGTGTCGCGACGCGGTGGCATGCTGGCCTTCGTCCACCGGCGCGCGCAGTTCGGCGTGTTCAAGGTGCCGATGCAGGGCAGTGGCGCGCCTGAGCGCCTGTTTGCCTCCAGTGGCCGCGATGGACAGCCGATGGCAGCGCCCGATGGCCGCCAGCTGGTCTTCACCTCGGATCGCTCCGGCAGCTTCGCCCTATGGTGGGCCGACATGCAGCGACCGGATTCGCTGCGCCCCATCGAAGGCCTGCGGCCGGAAGCGCGGCAGGCACCGGACTGGTCGGCCGACAGCCGCCAGTTGCTCGTGGTTGGCCGCGACGCGCACGGGCGCACGGTGGTTTACGAGATCGCGCCACGCGATGAACGCCTGCAACCCTTGCCGGTACCGGCCGAACAGCCGCTGCAGGCGCTGTATGGCGCGTCGCCGGAGCAGCTGTTTGTGGTCGAACGCGATGCCGACCAGCGCACCCGTTTGAGCCTGTTCGACCGCAGCACCCAGCCGTGGCGCCGGTTGGCCAGCATTGACGGGGTGTCGCAGGCGCGCTTCGACCGCAGCAGTGGCCGCGTGTTGTTCACCCGCCTTGCCGCCGGTGGCCTGTGGTCGGTCGATGCGGCGTTGTCGTCGGGCAGCGTGCAGCAGATCAGCGATGACCGGCCCAGCCGCTGGCGATACCGGGCCTGGACCGTGGCCGGCAACAGTGGCATCGGCTACCTTGGAACCTCGACGACCTGTGGCACCACGCTCGTGCGCATCCAGCCCGGCCGCGAGGAGCCCGAACGCTGCCTGGACGCCGAGCGGCTCAGCGCGGGCAACGGGCTCAGCGCCAGCACTGACGGACGTGACCTGTTCGTGGCGATGGCGGTCAGCGATGGCGCCGACATCGGCGTGATGCGGTTGCCCGAACGCCCGCCCGCACTGTTCCCGGCGTTCTCCAAGTTGTTGTTGTTCAAGGGAAATGGACCTTCGTAATTTCTTCGTCAGGATCTCGTCGCGAATTCGTGGCGATCTCGTCTGACTTTCCTGACGCGGTGCCGCCTGATTAGGCAAAACGGAGCCCTGTACTAGGCAAATCCGTGGTGCCCCCATGCGTCAACTCTCGCTGGCCGATCGCGGCCAAACCGTCTCCCTGGACCGGTCGCTCGATGATGTCGCGCCGACCTGCCTGGGTGTGGCCCGGCTGGGCAGCCTGCAGACCGCCGGCTCCAGCTTCACCGTCTGGATGCAGGTGCGTGGCAGTTCGTGGGTGGAAGCCAAGGAAGGACGCTTCCGCCTGCGCCAGGGCGAGTGGATCGCCTTCGAAAAGGAATCGCGGCCGTTGGTGCAGGCCGGTCGCAACGGGCTGTGCGTCGGCCTGAACCTCAACGTCGAAGCACTTCGTGTGCTGACCGAGATGGCCGACTGCGGCCTGTATGCCGGTCGTGGCCGCATGAACCGCAGTGACGCCCGCGTGGCACTGCGCCTGTGGCGCGATGCGCTGGCCAGCGGCCAGCCGGCCCAGGCCCTGCGCCCGCTGCTGCTGCACCTGGCTGGCCTGCAGCGTGGCCTGGCCGACAACGTGCAGCGCTGCCCGGGCCGCTCGCGCAGCCGCAAGCGCCAGGTGTTCGGCCGCATGCAGCGTGCGCGCCTGTACCTGGAAGGCAACAGCCACCGGGTGGTGCGCATCGGCGAACTGGCCGAGCTGACCAACTTCTCCAGCTGGTACCTCTCCAAGACCTTCCAGAGCCTGTACGAGGAAAGCCCGCAGTCGCTTTCGGCGCGATTGCGCCTCGAGCGCGCCGCCGACCTGCTGCGCGACACCGACATGATGGTGGGCGAGGTCGCCGCCGCCAGTGGCTTCGACAACTGCTGCAGCTTCGCGCGTGCGTTCCGCGCCCGCTACGGCCAGTCCGCATCGCGCTTCAGGGAGAACGGCGGCTTGCTCCCGCCACAATCCGCAAAGTCTCCGGTTGGTTCGCGCAAATACAGCGCTGCAACGCAATCGTAACGTGCTGGGGTGTTTTAACACGCTGCTAACACGTACCTTGGAGAGATAGATGAACGTTCGTAATCCCGCAGTGCGGTTCGGCTTGCTGCCGGCCGGCATTGCGCTGGCGCTGGCGCCGGCCTTTGCTTCGGCTCAGGAAGCAAAGGGCACCACCGACCTGGACCGCATTTCGGTCACCGGCTCGCGCATCCGCGGCGCCTCGGTGGAGACCCAGCAGCCGATCCTGACGATGACCCGCGAATCCCTGGAAAAGCAGGGCTTCTCGAGCGTCGCCGACGTGCTGAACAACCTGACCTCGGCCGGCTCCCCGGCCATCTCGCGTTCGGAGTCGCTGGCTTCGGGCGAGAACGTGGGCGGTTACTACGTCGACATCCGCAACCTGGGCGCCGAGCGCACCCTGGTGCTGATGAACGGCAAGCGCCTGGGCGCTTCCACCTCGGGCCTGCAGGACCTGAGCCAGATCCCGATGTCGGCCGTTGAGCGCATCGAGATCCTGAAGGACGGCGCTTCGTCGATCTACGGTTCCGACGCCATCGCCGGCGTGGTCAACGTGATCACCCGCAAGAACTTCGACGGCGGCGAAGCCAACGTCTACGTCGGCCAGTACGGCAAGGGCGACGGCGACACCGAAACCTACTCGATGACCCTCGGTGCCCGCGGCGAGCGCGGCAGCCTGACCCTGTCGGCCGAGTACTCCAAGCAGGACCCGGTGTGGGCCAAGGACCGCTGGTACAGCCGTGACGGCTCGCTGGGTCCGAACTCGACCTCGGCTGACTGGAGCCCGATCAGCCAGAACGGCAGCTGGTGCAACCCGGCGCTGTATGACTGCAGCAAGTCGAGCGCCGTGTGGCAGACCCTGAACCCGGGTGGCAATCCGAAGAACCCGAACGACTACCACGCGATCACCGAAGACGAGTTCGCCAACTCGAACGAGCAGATGACCCTGCTCACCGGTGTGAAGCGCAAGTCGGTCTACATCAACGGCACCTACGACTTCACCGATTCGATCAGCCTGAACACCGACGTGCTCTACAACGAGCGCCAGACGTTCCAGCAGATCGCCGGCTACCCGTACCAGTCCGCTTCGAAGTCGATCAACACCCCGTTGTCGGCCGCCAGCGCCTTCAACCCGGTGGGCCAGGACGTCAGCTTCCGCCGTCGCCTGTGGGAAGTGCCGCGTACCACTGACAGCCAGCTGAAGACCCTGCGCTTCGCTCCGACCCTGACCGGCTTCTTCGAGCTGGGCGGCAAGACCTTCGACTGGGATGTCGGCGCGCTGTGGAACCGCAACGAGTCGATCAAGAGCAACCGTGGTGACATGAGCCTGATCGGTGCACGCCAGGCGCTGGGCCCGTCGTTCATCGATGCCGGTGGCGTTGCCCGCTGCGGTACCGCCGCCAACCCGATCCTGGGCGACTGCCGTCCGTGGAACCCGCTGCTGCCGTACGGCGTTGATGGCCAGGGCTCGCTGGCGAACCAGGAGCTGCAGGACTTCCTGTTCCCGGTCTTCACCACCCGTGGTGTCACCAAGACCACCAGCTTCACCGCCAACCTGTCCGGTTCCATCGTGACCCTGCCGGCCGGTGACCTGGGCTTCGCCCTGGGTGTCGAGCACCGCAAGGAAGAAGGCAGCTACGTGCCGGACGCCTTCGCACAGTCGGGCCAGTCCACCGGCCTGGGCCAGAAGCCGACCCGCGGCGAATACGATCTGAATGAGGTCTACCTCGAACTGAACGTGCCGCTGCTGGCCGACATGGCCTTCGCCAAGGAACTGACCCTGAACGTTGCCAGCCGTTATTCGGACTACAGCAACTTCGGTGGCACCACCAACAGCAAGTTCGGCCTGACCTGGCGTCCGCTCGACGAGCTGCTGGTCCGCGGCACCTACGCCGAGGGCTTCCGCGCTCCGACCATCAGCGATCTGTACGGTGGCCTGAGCTCGAGCTTCGAGTCGTACATCGATCCGTGCGGCGTGAAGGCTCCGGGCAGCGTTGCCGGCAATGCCGCGTGCTCCGGCGCAGGCGTGCCGGCCAACTACGTGCAGCTGGGCCAAGGTGGCAAGGAATGCTCGACTCTGCCGTGCCAGTCGGGTGACCAGTTCATCTCTGGTGCCAACCCGAACCTGAAGCCGGAAACCTCCAAGAGCACCACCTTCGGTCTGGTGTGGAGCCCGCGTTGGGTGCAGGGCCTGGACCTGTCGCTGGATTGGTACAAGTACGAAATCAGCGACATGATCATCGCTGACAGCGTTGACCGCATCCTGCGTGACTGCTACGTGCTGGGCAATGCCGATCGCTGCTCGAGCGTGACCCGTGCGGCTGACGGCCACGTCAGTGCGATCACCTACGGTACCGCCAACCTCGGCAAGATGAAGACCGAAGGTTACGACCTGGGCGTCAAGTACCGCCTGCCGGAACTGGCCATCGGTCAGTTCAGCATCGACTGGACCACCAGCTACACCTCCAAGTACGACGAGCAGGGCCAGGACAGCGCCGGCAACAACATCATGATCGGCCGCGTCAGCGAGCCGGGCCTGTTCCGCGTCCGTTCGAACCTGGGCGTCAACTGGCAGTACGGCGACTTCGGTGTGAACTACACCGCGCGCTACTACTCCGGCATGAAGGAAAGCTGCATCTCGCTGGACGACGGCTGGTGCGATGCCCCGAACCACATGGCCAACGGCGAGAGCGATCCGCTGCGTCACACTGGCTCCAACACCTTCCACGACCTGCAGGTCAGCTGGAAGGCGCCGTGGGATGCAACCGTCGCCCTGGGCGCGAACAATGTGTTCGACCACAAGGGTTCGCTGCAGTACTCGGCTCCGAACTCGGCGTTCGCCTACTACGGCGGCTTCGACGTGGGTCGCTTCCTGTACATGAAGTACACCCAGCGCTTCTGATCCATCGAAGTGCGGTAGCAACAGGAGGAGGGCGGACCGCAAGGTCCGCCCTCTTTTTTTCTGCGAAGAGTCCGCCAGCAGTGCCTGGCCAGCGGCAAGCCGCCGGTCATCCGCCGGTCGCAGTGCCGTCGTTGCGTGCAGGACGGCCTGCGGGACCCGCAGATGCAGAAAGGGCGCACCTTGCGGGTGCGCCCTCTGCCCTTCGGCAATCGTGCAACGCGCTCAGGCGTCGCTGGGCACCAGCCCCATCAGCGCGTTGGCGTGTTCGCGCCATTGCGGCAGCTTGTTCAGCACGCCTGCGCGCTGCAGGTAGTCCTCGTCCACCGGATCGCCATTGACCAGCGCCAGGGCCACGTGCACCGCGCCGGTCACCCAGAAGCTGCGGGTGTTGGCACGCTGCGGCTGCAGGTGGAATGCCACCGCTTCGATGATCGGCATCGGCAGGCCCCACAGGCCCAGCAGGTAGGCGCCGGCCTCGGCATGGCCGGGGCGGGTGTCACCGGCCAGCGAAGGCTCGCTGCGCTCGTTGCGCACGCCCGGCAGCAGCAGGCCGATGTCGGCCAGCAGCGCGGCGGTCGCCCCCAGTTCGGCACTGGATTCGGGCAGCAGGCGTGCCGCCAGCCGCGAAGCGAGCAGTGCACGCTGCTGCAGCGAGTTGCGCTCGGCGGCCGACAGCGTCGGTGCGGAGAACACTTCGCTGGCCAGCACCAGGTCGCGCAGCGTCGCCAGGCCCAGCCGGGTCACTGCGGTGCGCAGGTCGGCAATGGTGCGGCCCTGGCTGAAGAACGCGGAGTTCGACAGTTGCAGCACCTTGGCCGCGATCGCCGGATCGGCGGCGACCAGCTTGGCTACATCGGCGCTGTCGGCATCGTCGTCATGCTCCAGGGCCTGGGTCAGGCTCAGGTACAGGTGCGGCGGCGAGGGCAGCTTCTCGATACGGCCGATGGCATCGCGCAGGCGCGGGCTGTCCAGCACTTCGCGCAGTTCTTCCAGGCTGGTCAGCGCCTCCAGCAGCACTTCCGGCGCCAGCGGCAGCGGCAGGAAGCGGTGGGCAACACCGATCAGGCGCGCCGGCGGTGGCCGGTTGCCATGCTGCGCATCGACCAGCGCGATGCGGATGGTCTCCGGGCGCAAGGTCCGGATCTGGCCCAGCAGCGTGGTGGCATTGAGATCGGGCAACTGCGGGCAGACGATCACCGCGTCCACGCCCTGCGTGGCCACCGCGGTCATCGCGGCCTGGCCATCGGTGGCGGTCAACGGCTGCCAGTCTTCCCCAAGATCGGCAATGAATTCGGTCAGCTCGGCCGGCAGGCTGGCTGCATCCCCAACAAGCAGAATACGCACGACACATTCCCCTGGCTGTCTCGACGATGGATGTCGATGACGTGTGAAGTGACGCAATTTACCTAATACGGCAGCAAGAGTGATGTGCCGTCGTCATGAAACGTGACCCGCATCGCTCCGGCAGGGTACCGCCGGAGCGATCCGGTTCAGGCTCAGGCTCAGGCTCAGGCCTTGCTGTCGAGATGGCGCTGGTGCGCCTCGACCAGGATCTGCTTGGCCTCAGCGGCGCCGCCCCAGCCGTCCAGCTTGACCCACTTGCCCTTCTCCAGGTCCTTGTAGTGCTCGAAGAAGTGGCCGATGCGCTCCAGCCAGTGGCTCGAGACCTGGGCGATGTCTTCGACGTGCGCATAGCCGCTGAAGATCTTCGAGACCGGCACGGCCAGGATCTTCTCGTCGCTGCCCGCCTCATCGCTCATCTTCAGCACGCCGACCGGACGGCAGCGCACGACCGAGCCCGGCACCAGCGGCAGCGGCAGCACCACCAGCACGTCGGCCGGATCGCCATCGCCACACAGGGTGCTCGGCACGTAGCCGTAGTTGCACGGGTAGCGCATCGGGGTGGACAGGATGCGGTCGACGAAGATCGCGCCGGTTTCCTTGTCCACTTCGTACTTCACCGGCTCCGAGTCCTTCGGGATCTCGATGATGACGTTGATTTCTTCCGGCGGATTCTTGCCGGGCGAGACGAGTTCCAGACCCATGGTGTGCTCCAGGTGGGGGATATAGACGGACAGCTCACCATTTTATGCCTTTGCCGGGCGCTGTGCAGGGGGAGGGCGCCGACCCGCCCGCGCGGCAAGGCCTGACGGGGCACTACGGCCTGGGCTGATGGGGCCGGGGGGCGTGCTGGCGCAGGCTGGATGCCCATTTCCAAGGAGTCCTGCCATGTCCTGGTATGCCCGATGCATCGGGGCCGTGCTGTTGCTGGTATCCCTGCCTGTCCTCGCCCGCGGCCTGCACGTGGACCTGATCGATTACCCCGCGCCCGAGGCCAACTGGGAACGCGCCTATGGGTTGGAGGCCGCCCTCGTGCGTGAATTCGACAGGCTCTGCGGCGATACCTGGTGCGAGGGGGAGTACAGCAACTACCGGGTGATGGAGTTCCGCTGCGCGGTGCTGGCGCATCGCGGGACGGTGCAGCGATGCGTGTGGGTGGTGGCGGCCAGCGAGCTGGTCGTGCAGGCCGACACGGGTGAAGTGCAGGTCGACAATGGTCGTTGGGCCTGTCCGGTGGAGCTGCAGCCGGGTGTGCCCGTAGAAGCCTTCCATGCTTCGCTGGAAGCGCCCGATGGTCTGACGGCCGCTCTGCCCGGCCTCGACCATGGCCTGTTCGATGCACTGCCGGACTGCATCCGGAAGACTGGGAGGGTGGGCTGATGCGCATCTTCCCCGCCCGATGGCTGGCCTGTGGGCTGCTGATGGCAGCGGGCGCCCAGGCAGCGCCGCCCTATGTGGATGCCCGTGACCATCCCGATCCGGCGGCCGGCCGCGAGCGCTTCCTTGCCGCTGAGCGCCTTTTGGTGCGCGGCTTCGACGATATCTGCGGCGACACCTTCTGCGAAGGGCAGTACTACAACCTCCGGTCCATGCGTCTGCGCTGTTCGGTGCATCGAACCACCGGCGTGGTGGGTAGCTGCATCTGGACCTTCGCTGGAAGCTATACCCAGGTGCAACAGACCGGGCAGATCAACGTCGACCATGGGAGCTATGCCTGCGTGCTCCCGATTGCACCGGGAACCCGTCTGACCGAGCTGCTGGCTGTGTGGGATGCAGCAACCGGGTACGACGCCCTGCATGCGACGCTGCCCGGCACCCGGACCCATGTCTATGACGGGTTGACCGACTGCCTATGACCCTGCGGATGATGCGAACGTGACTGATTCGCATTAACGGAGTAGCATGCGCGGCGGCTCCCGTCTGTCGTCCCGGCTCCGCGCATGTCCTCCAATGCCGTCTCCCTCACCGAACTGCTGATCCGCGAGCGGCCAGCGCTGCTGCGCCGGGTGCAACGCATCCTGGGGGGCGACAACGGCGCCGAGGACGTGATCCAGGCGGTGTGGTTCAAGGCCCGTGGGGTCGATGACAGCCAGGCGATCGACAATCCGCGCGCCTACCTGTACCGGCTGGCCGCCAACCTGGCCACCGACCACGGCCGCGAGTCGACCCGACGCAACCGCCTGCTGGCCGATCACTACCTGTGGGGGCCGGATGAGGCGATTTCGACCGAGGAACAGGCGATGGCGCAGGACGAGCTGCAGCGGGTACTCGACGCGGCCGGCCATCTGCCGGAGCCGACCCGCACCATCTTCCGTCTCAATCGACTGCAGGGCCTGACCCAGGCCGAGATCGCGCGTCGCCTTGGGGTATCGGTGACCACGGTGGAGAATCACGTACGCGCCGCGCTGCAACGCCTGGCCTGGGCGCGCAGCGGTCGATGATCGCGCCAGCTTGGGGCTGGCCTTCGCGCAAACGTCTTGATCACTGGACCGTGGATGCGGTCTAGTTCCCCCGCCCGCGCTTGAATGCGCCTGCCCGCCAGCCGATGAGCCCGCCAAACACACTGCCCGCCGCCAATGACGACGCCCTGGCCGAACAGGCCCGGGGCTGGATCGCGTGGCTGGCCTCGGGGGACATCGGCGAGGGGCGCATGCGCGAGTTCGAGTGCTGGCTGGCACAGCCGGGGCACCGTCGGGCCTTCGAGCAGGAGCGCGCGCTGTGGCGCAGTGTGGGGCCGCGCCCGCAAGCCACGCCGGTCGAGCGCCGTCGGCCGCGGCGGCTGCGCTGGGCGGTGGCCGCCGCGGCGGCACTGGCGGTGCTGGTGGCGTGGCCCGAGGCCTGGTTGCGCCTGCAGGCCGACCATCGCAGTACGCATTTCGTGCAGAGCGTGCGACTGCCCGATGGTAGTCGCGCCGTGCTGGATGCGGACAGCGCGATTGCCGTGCGCTTCGATGCGAACGCGCGCGAGGTCGAGTTGCTGCGAGGTCGTGCCTGGTTCGAGGTCACTGCGGACGCACAGCGGCGCTTCAGCGTGCGCGCCGGCAATGGCGTGGTAGAGGACATCTCGACCGCGTTCACCGTTGCGCGGGGCGATGGCCGGGTGGAAGCCCAGGTCGGGCAGGGCAGGGTACGTGTGGCCAACCCGGTTGACGGTGGCTGGACCTACCTGCAACAGGGCCAGCGCGCGGCCTATGGTGAGCACAGCGGTGTAACGCGACTGGCGGACCTGGCGGCCGACAGCGTCGGCGCCTGGCGCCAGGGCGAGCTGCTGCTGGAACAGGCCCGCGTCGCAGATGCGGTACAGAGGGTGGGCCGCTATCGCGCTGGCCCGACCTTCGTGCGTGGTGATCTGTCGCAGCTGCCGGCGGTCAGTGCAGCATTGCGCATCGACCGCCCGGAACAGGCACTGGATGCGCTGGCTGCGACGGCCGGATTGCAGGTGACCCGGCTGCCGCTCGGCGTGGCCATCGTCCATCGGTAGATCGACGCCATTCCCCCTGTGCCGACCAACGGTCGGCACCCACCACTGCAACCGGCCGACCAACGGTGGGCACCCACCACTGCAACCGGCCGACCAACGGCCGGCACCTGCCGCGACCGCAATTGCCCTTGGGGTTGCCACGATTTCATCCGTCTTAGTCCGCGAACGTACCCGCCGCCGCCACGTACGTCGCCGTGTCCGCCCGTGTTGCGGATGACGCCGCGTCCGCGGCACCGATTACCTGACAGGTTCCCCCATGTTCGACTCCCATCGTCCGGGCCGCGTGCTGCGCCCGTCCCGCCTGTGCATCGCGTTGCTCGCGGCCGGTCTGGCCAGTGCCGCGCCGCCCGTGCTGGCGCAGAGCGCCAGCGGCGACCACGCTGCCGTGCAGCGCTTCGACATTCCGGCGCAACCGCTGGATGACGCGCTGCGCAGCTACATGCGCCAGTCCGGCGTACAGGTGGTGTACCCCGCGTCGCTGGCGCGTGGCGTAACCTCGCGCGCGTTCAGCGGCAGCCTGTCGGCCAACGAGGCGTTGCAGCACCTGCTGCAGGGCAGTGGCCTGGCGGTGCGCCGGGTCAGCGCCGATGCAGTCACGCTGGAGGCGGCAACGCCGGTGCAGGCCGACAGCGGTGTGATCGTCACCGACACGCTGAGCGTGGCCGGCGACCGCGTCGACAGCGGTGCGACCAGTGATGAAGCGCGCCTGCTTGACAGCTACCGCAGCGTGGGCTCCACCACCACGCTCAACCGCACGCACCTGGAGCGTTTCCGCGGTACCTCCAACGGCGACATCGTCAAGGGCGTGGCCGGTGTCACCGCTGGTGATCCGCGCGTGGGCAACGGCTTCGACGTCAACATCCGTGGCATCCAGGGCCAGGGCCGCGTGCCGGTGATCATCGACGGTGGCCAGTCCAGCATGGACACCTACCGAGGCTACGCAGGCCAGTCACAGCGTACTTACCTCGACCCGGATCTGATCTCCAGCCTGACCATCACCAAGGGCCCGAGCCTGCAGGCGAACGCCTCCGGCGGCATCGGCGGCGTGGTCGAGATGGAGACGCTGAAGATCGGTGACGTGCTGCGCGAGGGCCGCGACTTCGGCGTGCGCGTGCGCGGTGGCCTGGCCAACGGCAGCGCCAACAACCTGCCGTCCTACAGTGCCGCGCCGCGTACTGATCGCAGTGCTACAGGCAGCCAGTTCTTCAACGTCGCCGCCGCGGGGCACTGGGACCGCTTCGATCTGGTCGCTGCCTACGCCTACCGCGACAACGGCAACTACTTCTCCGGCAAGCATGGCTACGACGATTTCCCGCAGACCCGGCGCACGCTGGCGCCGCTGAATCCGCCGCGTACCGAGGTGTTCAATACCTCGTCGCGCTCGAAATCGGCGCTGCTCAAGGGCACCTGGCGCATCGACGACGCGCAGACCCTGGAGGCCGGCTACCGCCGTTATGAAGGCACCGCTGGCGAGATCATGGCCTCGCAGATCATCCGCGTGGATCGTGACCGCATTCCGCAATGGGATCCGGGCCATGTCGACATGGACAGCTACAGCCTGCGCTACCGCTTCAACCCGGACACCGAGCTGATCGACCTGCGCGTCAATGCCTACTACACCGACACCGACAGCGTGATGTACAACAGCCTGACCGGCATCACGCCGTGGTACTTCGATCGCCGCACCGAGTGGTATGACGCGCCCAGCTTCAGCGGCGACCCCGGCTACAAGGATGCCTACCGCAATCCGCTGCGACAGAAACGCTTCGGCCTGGACGCCAGCAACACCTCGACGTTCGACACTCGTGCCGGCGCGTTCACCCTCGACTACGGCCTGTCCTACAGCGACGAAGACATCGCCCCGGGCAGCTCGGCACCGATCATGCACGACGATCTGGTCAACAACCGCTTCCTGCGCAACGCCGAGCGCAAGGAATACAGTGCCGTGGCCTCGCTGAAGTGGCAGCCCGACGAGCACTGGGAGCTGCTGGCCGGTGGCCGCTGGAACCGCGTGGATGTGCATGACCGCAACCGCCTGGCCACGCCCGATGCCTACGAGGTGCAGGGCCAGTACCGCTACACCGAACTGCTCAACGGCAACCCGGCACTGCCCTCGTGGCGCGCCAAGCGCATCGCGCTGCTGAACTGGTACCCGGATGCCAACGGCAACTTCACCCAGGAATCGCTGCTGGCTTCACCGTACAAGAAGGGCACGGTGGGCGACATCGGTGGTTGGAACTTCTACGACGCCGGCAAGGCGCAGGACCTGGAGGTGCCGGTCAGCTGGAGCTGGTCGCAGCCGATCCGGCGCCGCGACAGCGCGTTCTCGCCAACCGCCAGCGTGGCCTACCGCTTCAACGAAGACACCATGGTCTACGTGAAGTACGCCGAAGGCACCAAGCTGCCGAGCCTGTTCGAGACCACGCTGGGCCTGTTCACCGCCGCCAAACCGGTCGGCGAACTGAAGCCGGAGCGCGCGCGCAGCTGGGAGATCGGTGCCAGCACCATCCGCTATGACCTGTTCACCGCCGGCGATCGCCTGGCGCTGAAGCTGGCGTACTTCGATACCCGCATCGACGACTTGATCACCCGTGACTACCGCACGCTGTCGGCCGGACTGATCCGCAACGTCGACCAGTTCAAGGTCTCGGGCATGGAGTTCCAGTCCAGCTATGACAGCGGCAAAGTGTTTGCCGATCTGTCCGCGCACTACTACTTCAAGGCCAAGACCTGCGCGCCGGACATCGCCGCCGAGCGACGCGCCTACGGTGCGCAGCGCAGGAATGACGAGCTGGCCAACACGCCCAACTGCGTGGACGGCGGCTTCGAGGGCTCGTACACCAACACGCAGAACCCGCCACGCTACATGGTCAACCTGACCCTGGGCTCGCGCCTGTTCGACGAGCGCCTGACCTTCGGCACCCGCGTGATCCACAACGCCGGTCCGATCAGCAAGCTGGACAAGGACTGGAACGTGGGCCTGTCGGCGATCCAGCAGCTGTACCGGCCGACCACCCTGGTCGACCTGTTCGCCAGCTGGAGCTTCAACGACCAGCTGTCGGTGGAAGCGGGCGTGGACAACC
Source organism: Stenotrophomonas maltophilia (assembly GCF_002799155.1). Classification (GTDB taxonomy): domain Bacteria; phylum Pseudomonadota; class Gammaproteobacteria; order Xanthomonadales; family Xanthomonadaceae; genus Stenotrophomonas; species Stenotrophomonas maltophilia_R. Next base: position 3,101,971 of record NZ_NERD01000002.1, on the reverse strand, counting down.
TGACCGACCGTTACTATCTGGACCCGCTTGCTCTGGGCGTGATGCCGGCCCCGGGCCGTACCGCGCGGCTGGCGCTGACCTGGAAGTACTGATCGTCGGGGTCGGATCCCTTTCCCTGGGGAAAGGGCTCTGGCCCCTGCGGGAGACAACGGTAGCGCCGGACCATGCCCGGCGCCTTCCTCCAGGCAGTTACAGCCCGGTCGCCGCCTTCACCGCATCTTCGTGCAGCGACTCGTTCAGCTCATCCACCACCGTGGTCCATGCCGCATCGGCCTGCAGTGATTCGGACAGGAACTGGCGCTGGGCATCGTTCCAGTACGGTGCTTCGACCACTTCGACGTCGGTGGCCAGCTGGTGTTCGCGGATGAAGCGGGCGATGCCCTCGGCGCTGGCATCCAGGCCCAGCTGCAGGAACAGGTTGGTCATGCGCGGTTCGGTGGTGATCATCGTCGGTTCCTGCGGGAAGAAGGGATGCGCCATTATCGGTGCACATAGCCTTGGGGAAAGCCCCGTGGCGAACGTCTACAGCAGGACGAACCCCCTCGGCATCCCCCATGAACGCACACATCGCCCCTGAAGACAGCCGCAGCCTGCGGCTCAAGGCCGCCACCCGCGACAGCCATGGTGCGCTGGACAAGCGCATCATGGCCGGCGACATCTTCGCCGACCGCAGCAACTTCGCCCGTTTCCTGCGCGTGCAGTATCGCTTCCATCGCAGCATCGATGCGCTGTATGCCAACCCTGCGCTAGACGCATTGCTGCCGGACCTGGGCGAGCGCCGCCGCCTGACACAGGTCGCGCGCGACCTGCAGGACCTGGAGCAGACCCTGCCGGGGGCCGACATCGCACCGTTGCCGTCCGATCTGGCGCTGCCCGCCGCGTTGGGATGGCTGTATGTGGCTGAAGGCTCCAACCTGGGCGGCACCATTCTGTACAAGATGGCTGCCAAGCTCGGCCTGGATCGTGATTTCGGCGCCCGCCACCTGGCCGCGCACCCCGATGGCGCGGCGCGCCACTGGCGTGAGTTCACCGCCGCGCTGGACGCGGTACCGCTGAGTGCCGGGCAGGAGCAGCAGGTGATCGACGCGGCCGACGCGGCGTTCCGCAGCGTGCACGGCCACGTCGAAGTGGAATTTGCTTGATGCACGGCGCCCGCCCGCAGGCGCAACGCTGATGCGCTGGCTCTGGTTCGCGCTGGGCTGGCTGATGGTCGGCCTCGGGGTGATCGGCGCGCTGCTGCCGGTGATGCCGACCACCATCTTCCTGATCCTGGCCGTGGGCTGCTTCGCGCGCAGTTCGCCGAAGTTCGAGCAGCGCCTGCTGGCGCATCCGCGCTACGGCCCGTCGTTGCGGCTGTGGCGCGAGCAGGGCGCGGTGTCGCGCAAGGGCAAGGCGTTCGCCAGCGCCGGCATGGCGGTGGGCTTCGCGCTGTTCTGCTGGGGCGCGCACCCGTCGTGGCGCCTGCTGTTGGGCGTGGGCCTGTTCTTCGCGGTCAGCGCCGGCTACGTGCTCAGCCGCCCGGCGCCACGGCTGGAGCCCAATCCGCTCGTGGAAGTCGACGATGCCAATGATCCGCGCGCGGCCCGCCGCCGCGCCGCGACCCCTGATGCTGATGGAAACCGAGACGATGCTGCCTGCTGACCTGGCCCCTGTGGCCGCCCCCGCATTGACCCCGTGGGGCATGTACCTGGCCGCCGACGTGGTGGTGAAGACGGTGATGATCGCACTGGCACTGGCGTCGCTGGCCACCTGGACCGTGCTGCTGGCCAAGGGCTGGGAGCTGGCCCGCCAGGGCCGGCAGCTGCGTGCAGCGCGTGCGCTGTTGCTGCAGGCGCCGAGCCTGCCCGGCGGGAGCGCGGAGGCCAGCCTGCAGCAGGGCACCGCACTCGCCATGCTGGACGCGGCGCGAACCGAACTGCGCCTGTCGCAGGAGCTGGACAGCCGCGATGGCACCAAGGAACGCGTTGCCTCGCGCCTGGACCGCATCGAACTGGAAACCGCGCGCATGCAGCGGCGCGGCATCGGCGTGCTGGCCAGCATCGGCGCGGTGGCGCCGTTCGTCGGCCTGTTCGGCACGGTGTGGGGCATCATGAACAGTTTCATCGGCATCGCCCACAGCAACACCACCAACCTGGCGGTGGTCGCGCCCGGCATCGCCGAGGCCCTGCTGGCGACCGCGCTGGGCCTGGTTGCGGCGATTCCCGCAGTACTGGTCTACAACCATTTCAGCCGCGTGCTGGCTGGCCTGCGTGGGCTGCTCGGCGATCTGTCGGCGGCCGTGCAGCAGCTGGTCTCGCGCGATCTCGATCGCACGGCACCACGCACCGCAACGACGGCGTTGCGCGCGGTGCAGTGAGGCTCGACGATGGCGATCAGGACCGCGTCCGACCGTGACGATGCACCCGAAGAAGCGCACGAGATCAACGTCACCCCCTTCATCGACGTGATGCTGGTGCTGCTGATCATCTTCATGGTGGCCGCACCGCTGGCCACCGTGTCGGTACCGGTACAGCTGCCGGCCAGCAGTGCCAGCGCCACGCCGCCGGAACAGGCACCGGTGTATGTGACCGTGCAGGCCGATCTGTCGCTGCGCGTTGGTGAACAGGCCGTGGCGCGCGACGGGCTGGCGGCTGCATTGCAGGCGGCCACTCACAGTGACACCACGCAGCGCATCTTCCTGCGTGCCGATACCCGTGTGCCCTACGGCGAACTGATGGCCACGCTGGATGTGCTGCGTGCAGCGGGTTACCTGAAGGTGGCGCTGGTCGGCCTGGAGCAGGGCGCGCGATGAGTGGACTGCGGCGCTGGGCGACCAGCCTGGCGATCGTGCTGCTGGTGCATGCGCTGTTGATCGGCGCGGCCTGCTGGTGGGCGGCCCGTGCGCCAGCGCTGGCTGCAACGGCGCCGCCCGCGGCGCTGATGCTGGAACTGGCGCCGATGGCGCAGGCACCGCCGGTACCGCCGCGCGAGGTCGCCACCGGGCCCTTGCAGCAGCAACAGCAGCGGCAGGCGCCGACGCCGGCCGTGCGTGAACAGCCCAAGGCGCCGGTGCAGCCGCAGGGCGAGCTGCCACCGCCGCGTACACCGGAGCCGACGCCCTCGCCGGACACCGCCGAGGCCAATGTCGCGCAGACCAGCGCACCGCCGCAGGTGGCGGCTAACGCGGCCGCACGCTACACCGCACCGCAGACCACGGCCGGCGAGCGCAGTCCTGCCGAGGCAAGCTGGGAAGGACGCCTGCTCGGGCATCTGCAGAAGCACCGGCGCTATCCACGCCAGGCCGAGCGGCTGCGCCAGCAGGGCGTGGTCTACGTGCGCTTTGCCGTGGCCCGCGACGGCGCGGTCTCGGGGCTGAAACTGGGCCGCAGCAGTGGCTTTGCGCTGCTCGACCAGGAGACGCTGGACACCGTGCAGCGGGCAAGCCCGGTACCGGCGCCGCCGGCCGAAGTGGCCGGCGACCCGGTGGAAGTGATGGTGCCGGTGTCGTTCTTTCTGCGCGGGCGGTGACCGCCATCGGGGTCGGATCCCTTTCCCCAGGAAAGGGCTCTGACCCCGTCAAGCCCGCCATCCACGCATGGCGCGAATCTACAGCAACGGCACCAGCAGCAGCGCCACGATGTTGATGATCTTGATCAGCGGGTTGATCGCCGGACCGGCGGTGTCCTTGTAGGGATCGCCGACGGTATCGCCGGTCACCGCCGCCTTGTGCGCCTCGCTGCCCTTGCCGCCGAAGTGCCCATCCTCGATGTACTTCTTGGCGTTGTCCCAGGCACCGCCGCCGGTGGTCATCGAAATGGCCACGAACAGGCCGGTCACGATCGTGCCGATCAGCAGGCCTCCGAGCGCGCGCGGCCCCAGCAGAAGGCCGACCACCACCGGCACCGCCACCGGCAGCAATGACGGCACGATCATTTCGCGGATCGCCGAGCGGGTCAGCATGTCCACTGCCCTGTCGTACTGCGGCTTGCCGGTGCCCTGCATGATGCCGGGGATCTCGCGGAACTGGCGGCGCACTTCTTCCACCACCGCACCGGCGGCGCGGCCGACCGCTTCCATCGCCATCGCACCGAACAGGTAGGGAATCAGGCCGCCGATCAGCAGGCCGATGATCACCGTGTGGTCGCTGAGGTCGAAACGGAATTCCTGCCCGGGATGTGCTGCCTGCAGGTTGTGCGTGTAGTCGGCGAACAGCACCAGTGCCGCCAGCGCCGCCGAGCCGATCGCGTAACCCTTGGTCACCGCCTTGGTGGTGTTGCCCACTGCATCCAGCGGATCGGTGATGTCGCGGATCTCCGAGGGCAGCTCGGCCATTTCGGCGATGCCACCTGCGTTGTCGGTGATCGGGCCGTAGGCATCGAGGGCGACGATCATGCCGGCCATCGACAGCATCGCGGTGGCGGCGATGGCGATGCCGTACAGGCCCCCCAGCGCGAATGCGCCCCAGATCGCGGCACACACCGCCACCACCGGCAGCGCGGTGGACTTCATCGAAATGCCGAGGCCGGCGATGATGTTGGTGCCGTGGCCGGTGGTTGAAGCCTGGGCCACGTGCTGCACCGGCCTGTACTGGGTGCCGGTGTAGTACTCGGTGATCCACACGATCAGGCCGGTCAGCACCAGCCCGATCAACGCGCAGCCATACAGCGCCATCGGCCCATGTGCGTTGTCACTCATCAACCCGGTGGTGATCGGGTAGAACGCAATCGCGGCCAGCACGCCGGAGACGATCACGCCCTTGTACAGCGCACCCATGATCGAGCCGCCTGGCTTCACCTTGACGAACAACGCACCGATGATCGATGCGATGATCGATACGCCGCCCAGCACCAGCGGATACAGCACCGCATTGGCACCAGCCTCGGCCAGCATCAGGCTGCCCAGCAGCATGGTGGCGATCACGGTCACCGCATAGGTCTCGAACAGGTCGGCGGCCATGCCGGCGCAGTCGCCCACGTTGTCACCCACGTTGTCGGCGATCACCGCCGGGTTGCGCGGGTCGTCCTCGGGGATGCCGGCTTCGACCTTGCCGACCAGATCGGCACCGACGTCGGCACCCTTGGTGAAGATGCCGCCGCCCAGCCGCGCGAAGATCGAGATCAGCGAGGAGCCGAACGCCAGCCCGACCAGGGCGTGCAGCGCCTGCTCCATCGGCAGGCCCATGCGCAGCAGCAGTGCGTAATAACCGGCCACGCCCAGCAGGCCCAGCCCGACCACCAGCATGCCGGTGATCGCGCCGCCGCGGAAGGCGACATCCATCGCCGCGCTGATGCCGTGGCGCGCCGCCTCCGCGGTGCGCACATTGGCGCGCACCGAGACGTTCATGCCGATATAGCCGGCGGCGCCGGACAGCACCGCACCGACCGCGAATCCAATCGCGGTGTACCAGCTGAGGAAGATGCCGACCAGCACGAACAACACCACGCCGGCGATGCCGATGGTCAGGTACTGGCGGTTGAGATAGGCACGCGCACCTTCCTGGATCGCGGTGGCGATCGCGATCATGCGTTCATTGCCGGTGGGTTGGCGCAGGATCCAGCGCGCCGAGACGATTCCGAACAGGATCGCGAGAATGGCGCAGCCCAGCGCCAGTGACAGCCCGTGACGTTCCAGCATTAGACCCCTCCGCAGAATGGATGTAGGCATCCAGTGGCGATGAACGGCACCACGAGGGGGACGACGGGCTGCAGCCTGGAACCAACCCGTACCGACCTTGGTGGTCGTCCGACGTATGGCGGTGTTCAGCATTCCCTGGTGCCCGCAGTATGCGTGCACCTGCGCCCGGATGGTAGCGCCGGGCCATGCCCGGCGAGCGCAGAGGCTGCTCGATGGATGCGCCTTTGCACCCCGTTAAGCCAGCCTCTGCAAGCCTGCGCGGAGTCCTGAAGGAGATCCCCCATGCGCCTGTCCCTGTTGATGCTTGCCGCCCTGGTCCCGGCCATGCCGGCACTCGCCGCGGAAACCCCGGAGCTGCAGCGCGCCGTGGGTGCCCCCCAGGCGGTGGGCGCGGTGCATACCCTGCGCCAGATCCCCGAAGCCTGCGCGCGCCTGGAAGGTGCGTTCACCGGCGACGCCGCTGCGCCGTACCGCTTCTCCGCCGTGCGTACCAGCGAGCAGTGCCAGCCGCGCGCGCGTTTCGTCGATTACACCAAGGCACAGCCGAGTGCCGACAAGGGCTGGAAGCTCAACGATGTAATCCGCGTGCCCAATGCCGCGTGTCCGGCGCAGCAGGCCGTGGTGCGGGTGTGGCGCCTGCCATCGAGCAACAAGGTCGAGCTGGATGGGCAGGGCCAGTCGCGCATCTACCTGGAAGAAGCGAAGAAGCTGGCTGCGGCCGGTCAGATTCCGCAGGTGACGATGTTCGCCGCGCAGCTGCAGATGGAAGGCAAGGCCTGCAATTGAGGCCATCCGGCACGGTACTCGGTCGTGCCGGCCGCTGGCCGGCAACCCTGCAATCGTCACTCCGCCAGCGTCGCCCCGCGCGCCACCAGCAGCTCGCGCAGCGCCGTGCGGTGGCAGCGCGCTTCATTCTCGCAGTAACAGCCCACGCTGATGTCGCTGTGCTGTGACATCGCGGCCAGAAGATCCAGCGCGTGGGCCGCATCCGGCGCCTTCATCTCGGCCTTGTAGTGGCGGAAGAATGCATTCCAGTCGGCCGCGGTTTTCGCTTCGTGCGCCTGCTTCACCAGTTCCGCGCTGGGTGACAGGGTCGGGAACCAGACGTCGTACCAGTCCTGTCTGGCGAATTCGCTGCGTGGTACGCCGCGCGGCGGGCGCCGAACGGTGCCGATACGCAGCCCTTCGCTGGGGTGGCGCGGCGTACCCAGTCGAACAACACGCAGTGCCATGGTGATCTCCAGGCGGGGCATCCATCATGCTGTGACGCACGTGCGCCAGGCGTGAACCGTTGTGGAAACGAAAAGGCCCGGGCGCTTGCGCACCCGGGCCTTTCCCCATGCCGGCAGCGATCAATTGCCGCGGCAGTCCTTCAGCCACAACACACGACCAATCTGGTCGTAGCTGTCGACCACGCCGGTCAGCGTCACCTTCTCGCGCGGACGCAGGGCCAGCGCATACGCGGCCTGGTTGGCTGCGAACGAGCAGGAAATGGCCACGCGTTCAAAGTCGATGCTGCCATCGCTGGGCAGGTCGAAGCTGGTGTTGTAGGTGCCGCCACTGCGCAGGACGGTGGTGATGCGGCCGGTAATGGCGTAGGTCTTGCCCTTGTAGCGCGGCTCGACTGCGGCCGGGTTGTCCTTGTTCTGGTTGCGCAGCTGGAAGCCGAAACGGTCGGCGGCAATCGTTACCACCGACGCCTGCGGAGTCGCCTTGGCCGCCTGTTCGCCAGCCTTGCCCGGCTTGATCTGGTTGAGCAGCTTGCACATTTCTTCGCGCACGCCGTCGGCCGAGGCGATGGCGCCCTTGTTGACCTTCACCACCATGCCGACGGTGCCCTGGCCGCCTTCGGAGGTGGCACTGATGATCATCGGAATCGGCTTGTGGGCCATGGATTCCGGCTCTTCGATCAGCATCGAGCCACCTTCCACGTCCTCGCTGAGGACGTCCATGTTGGCGTTTTTGGCGATCACCCGCATCTGGCCGATGGCGCTGGCCACGGTCAGGTCCGGGTGGGTGACCGATGAAGTGAAGGTGGTGCCGACGAAGGGATTGCCCTTCTTCTGGAAGTTGCTTTCGCAGGTCGCAGCGAAGGCCGGCGCGGCAGCACCGCACAGCAGCGCGGCGATCAGGATCGGGTGCTTCATGGTTACAGTCCTTGTGAAATGGCAGCACAGGCCCGGGCCTTGAAGGCCGGGCAGCGTCGAATCTGGCTTGCGGCGGCCCCTTTGCCCCGGGCCGGACCCCGATTGTGAGGCGCTTCGTCGGCCGCCGCAATGCGCCCTGTGCTCTCCACACTGGGCGCGGGTGCACCTCAGCCCTCGAAGGCCGGCAGCTTCTGCTTCACCGCCACGTTCTTCAGGGTGACGTACTTCGGCAGGCCATCGGTGCCATACGGCAGCGGGGCTTCGCCTTTGATCAACGGCGACAGGTAGGCACGCGCCTTGGCGGTGATGCCGAAGCCATCGCGGCGGATGAAGCCGGCCGGCATCTTCTTCTCGTGGTTGGCGATCTTCGACAGCGGCGCTGCTTCGATCTTCCAGCGGTAGGGCGCATCGCTGCTGCGCACGATCACCGGCATCACGCCGTTCTGACCCTTCAGCGCCAGCTGCACGGCGGCCTTGCCGACCGCCTGCGCCTGCTCCCAGTCGGTCCTGCTGGCCAGGTGGCGGGCCGAGCGCTGCAGGTAGTCGGGCAATGCCCAATGCACTTTCAGGCCCAGCTGATCCTTGACGCGGCCGGCCAGGTGCGCGGCTACGCCGCCGAGCTGCGAATGTCCGAACGAATCCTTGCCGCCACCGGCGTCGGCGACGAAGCGGCCATCGGCGGTCGCGATGCCTTCCGACGCCACCACCACGCAGTAGCCGACGCGCTCGACCACGGCCTTCACCTTGGCCAGGAACGCGGCCTCATCGTAGGCGCGCTCGGGCAGCAGGATGATGTGCGGTGCTTCGTCATCGCCGTTGCCGGCCAGGCCAGCGGCTGCGGCCAGCCAGCCGGCGTGGCGGCCCATCGCCTCGTAGATGAAGACGCGGGTGGAGGTCTCGGCCATGGCCGCCACGTCCAGCGCCGCCTCGCGCACCGAGACGGCGGTGTACTTGGCCGCCGAGCCGAAGCCGGGGCAGGTGTCGGTCACCGCCAGGTCGTTGTCGATGGTCTTGGGCACGCCGATGCAGGTCAGGTCGTAGCCGGAGGCCTTGGCCAGCTGCGAGACCTTCAGCGCGGTATCGGCCGAATCGTTGCCACCGTTGTAGAGGAACCAGCGCACGTCATGCGCGCGCAGCACCTCCAGCAGGCGGTCGTAGCGGGCACGGTCGGCGTCCAGCGATTTCAGCTTGACCCGGCACGAGCCGAAGGCGCCGCCCGGGGTATGGGCCAGCGCGCGGATGGCTGCGGCGCTCTCCTTGCTGGTGTCGATCAGCTCCTCGCGCAGGGCGCCAAGGATGCCGTTGCGGGCAGCCAGGACCTTGATGCCCTTGGCCCGGGCCTGCTCGATCACCGCTGCCGCCGTGGCATTGATGACGGCGGTGACACCGCCGGACTGGGCATAAAGGAGAGTACCGTTGCGCATGCTTCTACCTGCTCGGGGGAGGGGACATTGCAGGGACATTACCCGGATGCGGTAAAGTGGCGCTATTGCGGTGCAGCGATACCGGACCGTCCGGGACGCGAACCTTCTTTGTTTTCAACACGTTGGAGTCAGGTCAATGCGATTGGTTCTGTTGGGACCGCCCGGTTCGGGCAAGGGGACACAGGCGACGCGCCTGAAGGAAAAGCTGGGGATCGCCCACATTTCGACCGGTGACATGCTGCGCGCGGAAATCGCCGCCGGCACGGAGCTGGGCAAGCAGGCCAAGACGGTGATGGATGCCGGCAACCTGGTGTCGGACGACATCCTGCTGGGCATGCTGGAGTCGCGCCTGACCCAGGCTGATGTCGCCAAGGGCTTTATCCTCGATGGCTACCCGCGCAATGTGGCCCAGGCCAATGCGATGGACGGCCTGCTGGCCAAGATCGGCCAGCCGCTGGACGCCGTGGTGCAGCTGGACGTGGCCACCGAGCTGCTGGTCGACCGCATCGCCGGTCGTGCCAAGGAGCAGGGCCGCGCCGATGACAATCCGGAAGCGGTGCGCCAGCGCCTGCAGGTCTACAACGACCAGACCGCCCCGGTGGTCGACTTCTACGCCAGCCGTGGCACCTTGGCCCGCGTTGACGGCGTCGGTGAGCTGGACGAGATCGAAGCCCGCATCCTGGCGGCGATCAAGGCCTGATCCGGAAGGGCCGGTACGCTTCCGGCGCTTCGGGCGCAAAAAAACACAGGCCTGGTCCGCGAGGATCAGGCCTGTGTCGTTTGATAGGCGCCAGCGAAGGGCTTGCTCAGGGCCCCGCAGCATGAGCTCCCTTGGGGATGGCCTCTTGGGGAGTAGGACCGGTTCGGGTACTGCGGCTGGCAGTTCGAATTGTGTCCGGGTTCACAGAACATCGCTATCGGGAATTCCCTGACAGCTGATTGGAGTTTTCTCACATCCCGTGTAGGGGTTGTCTTACCCCGAATCGGACATTGGCCCTATACAGCCGTCATCGGTCACAATCCTCGGTCATGAGCAGCGTACATATCCTTGCAATCGCCGGCACCTTCATGGGCGGCGTGGCCGCCCTGGCGCGGGAACTGGGCCACTCGGTCAGTGGCAGCGACCAGGCCATCTACCCGCCAATGTCGACCCAGCTGGAACAGCTGGGTATCACCCTGGACCAGGGCTACCGCGCCGACAGCGTGCCGGCCGGCACCGACGAGGTGGTGATCGGCAACGCACTCTCACGCGGCAACGCAGCCGTGGAGGCCGTGCTCGACGCCGGCCAGCGCTACATCTCCGGTGCGCAGTGGTTGTCCGAGCAGGTGCTTCCGGGGCGCGACACGCTGGCCGTCGCCGGTACCCATGGCAAGACCACCACCACCACCATCCTTACCTGGCTGCTGGAAAGCGCCGGGCGATCACCCGGCTTCCTGATCGGCGGCGTAGCCGAGGACTTCGGTGTTTCCGCGCGCCTGGGCCAGGGCCGCGAGTTCGTGGTCGAGGCCGATGAGTACGACACTGCCTTCTTCGACAAGCGCAGCAAGTTCGTGCACTACCGGCCGCTGGTGGCCATCCTCAACAATCTTGAATACGACCACGCCGACATCTTCCCGGACGTGGCGGCGATCCAGCGCCAGTTCCACCACCTGGTGCGCACGGTGCCGGCGCGCGGCCGCCTGATCGTCAATGGCGAGGATCAGCACCTGGCCGAAGTGCTGGCGATGGGCTGCTGGACCCCGGTCGAACGTTTCGGATTCGATCCGTCGCTGGAATGGTATGCCGAGCTGCTGACCGCCGATGGCAGCGCGTTCCGCGTGCACCATCGTGGGCAGGCACTGGGCGATGTGCAGTGGCCGCTGCTGGGCCGCCACAACGTGCTCAACGGACTGGCCGCGCTGGCCGCCGCGCATGCGGTGGGCGTGGCACCGGCCGACGTGATTCCGGCGCTGGCGCGATTCCGCAGTGTCAAGCGCCGCATGGAAGTGATCGGTGGCCATGGCGGCATCACCGTCTACGACGATTTCGCCCATCACCCGACCGCGATCGCCACCACGCTGGAAGGCCTGCGTGTCAAGGTCGGCGATGCGCGCATCGTGGTCGCGATGGAGCCGCGCAGCAACTCGATGCGGCTGGGCGCACATGCGCAGGCGCTGGCCCCGTCGCTGGCGCTGGCCGATGAAGTGGTGTTCCTGCATCGCCCGGAACTGGCCTGGAATGCCGCTGCGGTGATCGCCGCGGTGCGCGGTGAAGCCCACGCGGTGCCGGATACCGACGCATTGCTCGCGCAGTTGCAGTCCAGCGCGCGCAGCGGCGACCACGTAGTGTTCATGTCCAACGGCGGCTTCGACGGCGCCCCGCGCCGCTTCCTCGCCGCGCTGCAGGCCCGATGAGCGTCGACAGCTCGCTGCCGCTGTTTCCGCTGCACACCACGCTGGTGCCAGGCGCGGCGGTGGGCCTGCGCGTATTCGAGCGGCGCTACCTGGACTTGGTCCGCGACTGCGGCCGCAGTGGTGAGGGGTTTGGTGTCTGCCTGATCCTCGATGGCGAGGAAGTCGGCGCACCAGCGACACCGGCGGCCTACGGCGTGCAGGTACGCATCGAAGACTTCGATGTCGGCGCCGATGGCGTGCTGCAGCTGCGCCTGCGCGGTACCCGTCGCTTCCATGTCGAGCGCACCCGTGTGCGTGACAACGGCCTGGTGGTGGCCGACGTGCACTGGTGCGAGGAGGATCCTGACGACGAACTTCGGCCACAGCATGCGCTGCTGGCCACGGTACTGGGGCACATCATCGAACAGGCCGGCGAGGCCTATGCGCCGTCCAACCCGGCGTTGCTGGACCAGGCCAGCTGGGTCGGCTGGCGGTTGGCCGAGCTGCTGCCGCTGAGCGAGCAGCAGCGCCTGCAGCTGCTGCAGATGGACGACCCGCACCAGCGCCTGCAGCAGTTGCTGGGCTGGATGCCGTAGCCGCCTGCCTCAGGTGGATGTGCACCTTGGTGCACACGCTGGGGCGTGCGTGGAGTGCCATCCACGCATGGCGTGGATCTACTGTATCGCCGAGCCCGTGCTCGGCTGGTCGGATCGCGCGAAGCGCAGCCGAGCGTAGGCTCGGCTCCACAGTACGTCGCTTGCAGTCAGGGCGTGGTGGTCTTCAACCGCAGCACCGGCAACCCGGTTTCGCTGTGCACAGCCTCGCGTTGCGGCAGGTCCTGCACGGCTTCCTTCACTGCATTGAGCGCCGGGTCGACGCCACGCAGCGGGTGCCACATGCCGATCCACTCGAAATGGCGCTCGTAGCGCAGGGTCTGCGCGCTGCCCAGCCACAGCGGCGTGTGGCCCGGTTGCAGCTGGGCCGGCGCCGGCCACAGGCGCAGCACATAGCGCTCATCCGGCTTCGCACCCTGGCGCACCATCAGCAGCGCTTCCACGCGCGTTTCCAGCGTGGCCGGCAGCACCGGCAATTCCTCGGCGCCGGTGTTCTTGTCCAGCATCAGCAGCGCTTCCTGCCAGCCGGCCTGTTCCTGCCGCTTCCAGCCGCGTGCTTCCAGCTGCGCCTGCAGCGGCGCCAGCGGGCCCGCCACCTGCACGTCCAACGGCCAGCGCTGGTCGTCGTCGAACTCGTTGCGGCGCGCTGGCAGCGTCGCCCAGTCGTGCTGCCACCAGGCCTGCATGTCCATCGCCTGCGGTGCCGGCAGGGTCGGCTCGAAGCGTTCCAGCTTCACCGGAATATGGCGCGGTGCGTACCACATCGCAGCGACGGCGAAGACGCCGTAGAACAGCCACGCCACCGGCTTCACCCAGAACGAGCGGTTGAAGCGGCGGCGGTAGGCGATGCCCAGCACCAGCAGCCAGAACGTGCCGAACAGCATGCCGCCGATCACATCGCTCAGCCAGTGCGCGCCCAGGTACAGGCGCGCGAAGCCGATCAGGCTCACCACGATGCCCGACACCAGGTACGGCCAGACGCGGGTGCGGCCGGGCATTTCACGGGCGATCAGCACCGCGAAGAAGCCGAAGGTGATGGTGGCCATGGTCACCGACACCGACGGGAAGCCGAAGCCACTGCTGGCATCGATCGGGCGCACCACATCCACCGTGGCGCCGAGCAGCATGGTCAACGCCAGGCCGAACGCAAGCGCGGCCAGCCAGTGCGCGGCCGCCATCCAGCGCCGGCGCCAGACCAGGTAGCCCATCGCCGCCGCAGTGGCCGGCAGCAATACCTGCCAGGCGCCCAGCGAAGCCAGCGCGGCCATCGGGTAATCGGCCAGCGGGTTGCGCAGCGCCAGCATGGCCTGGTGCACCAGCAGGTCGATGGCCAGTGGCTCGCCGTGCGCGACCACCACGGTCAGCAGCGCGAACCAGCCCCAGCCCAGCACCAGCAGCATCAGCGCCAGCATCGCCAGCGGCACCGACTCGCGCCGCTTCGGGTCCAGCACACCGACGGTATAACGGCCCAGCGTGGGGTGGCGGTTGGACCAGTCCAGCAGGCGTGCCAGCCAGTTATCCATGCGTGCGGCCGACCAGCGGTAGCCGTACAGCACGATGGCCCAGACCAGGCCGAGGATCACCGCCAGCAGGCCGACCACCACCACCAGTCGCCCAGCCACCGCAGCCACCGCGTCGTAGGCCTCGCCGAGAATCCAGCCCGGTGCCAGGAACAGCACCGCCCAGGAAATGCTGGCGATGCCGCTGGCCTGCACATAGCGGCTGGCGGGCATCTTCATCATGCCGGCGATGGCCGGCACGAACGGGCGGATAGCGCCCACGTAGCGTGCGATCAGGATGCTCTTGAAGGCATTGCGGCGGAACAGGTTCTCGCCGCGGTCGAGCAGCTGCGGGTAGCGGCTGAACGGCCACACGCCACGCAGGCGGTCGCCCCAGCGGCGGCCGATCCAGTAGCTGATGCCATCACCGGCGAACGCACCCAGCGCCGCCGCCGCCACCGCATACGGCCCGGAGATCTGGCCCAGGCCGATGAACACGCCCACCGCGAACAGCAGCGGCAGGGCCGGCACGATGGCACCGAGAATGATCACCGCATCGCAGAAGGCGATGAGGAAGATAACGGCACCCGCCAGCACGGGGTGAGCGGCAATCCACGCAAGGGTGGCGTCGATCCATGAAGAGTCCATTGCCCGATTATAGGGGCGTGAAGGTGACTGGTTCCCAGCCGCTTCGTGACCGTTTGCAACCGGCGCCATCGCCTAGAATGGGCACATGCCGCATTCCCCAGACACGCCCTCGCACGCCCTGAAGGCCGACAGCTTCGGTCGGATCCTCCTTGTGGACGGGCCTGCCGGTCCCTTCGTACGCCGTGACCTGGGCGCCACGCCGCTGTGGCTGCGGCTGCCGGCCTGGTGGCTGGCCCGCCGTGAAGCGCGCGCGCTGCGCCACATCCACGGCATGGCCGATGTGCCGCAGCTGCTGGCGTGGGATGGCCGTCATCTCGACCGCAGCTTCATGGCCGGTGATGCCATGTACCAGCGTCCGCCACGCGGTGACCTGGCCTGGTTCCGCGCCGCGCGTCGCCTGCTGCAGCAGCTGCATCGCAATGGCGTGGCACACAATGATCTGGCCAAGGAAGCCAACTGGCTGGTGACCGACGATGGCCGCCCGGCATTGATCGACTTCCAGCTGGCGGTGATCGGCAACCCGCGCTCGCGCTGGATGCGCCTGCTGGCCCGCGAGGACCTGCGCCATCTACTCAAGCACAAGCGCATGTATTGCCGCGAGTCGCTCACCCCGGTGGAGAAGCGCGTGCTCAAGCGCACCTCGTGGGTGCGCGAACTGTGGTTCGCCACCGGCAAGCCGGTCTACCGCTTCGTCACCCGCCGCATCCTGCATTGGGAAGACAACGAGGGGCAGGGGCCGAAGCCGTGAGCCCTGCGCAGGTGGTGACCGGCCCGCCAAGCGCGGGCAGCGTCCTGCGCCCACAGCTGGCCGGCGCCGACTTCGTGCATGCCTGCCAGGCAACGACCCATCGTGATGGACGCTCGGCCTTGCAGGCCTATCGCGATATGGCCGCGACCATTCCCGGCTGGTTCGACGGATTGATGGCGCTGCGCAACCACGGCATGCGCCTGCTCGGCATGAAGCACCTGGGCTCATTGCGTGCGGTGCAGGATGTTGCGGATCCTCAACCCGGGCAGCGGCTGGGCATCTTCACCCTGCAGTCGCTGACTGACGATGCGATCGTGCTGGAAGACGACGATCGCCACCTGCGTGTGCAGCTGGCCCTGCAGTGGCAGGGCGCCGTGCTGGAGGTGGCGACGGTGGTGCATACGCACAACGCGTTCGGGCGCGTGTACATGCTGCCGGTCGCGCCGGTGCATCGGTTGATCGTGCCGCATCTGCTGAGGAAGCAGGTGCAGGCGTACCGGTAGATCCACGCCATGCGTGGATGCAGTTTGCGATCCATTACATGCTCGTCGGTCATTGCCAAGTGTCACTGAAACGTGGATTCTGCATGCGGCACTCCAGCACCAGTCCAACGCGATGTAAGCAGGGCCGGGGGGCGCGGTGAGTCGGTACGGGAGCAACCCTGAGATCAACGATGCGATGAGCAATCCGACGCGTGCTGTTTCCTGCTTTGAAAGGCAGTTGATCGAGGCTGTGGCATCTCATCTGCCTGAGGCCTCTGCCTCGCAGCTTCACGCCGACCTTGCTCTCGCAGCGGCCGTGGAAATGGGTCTTGGTGGAGCTCGGGTGGGACTCGTCATTTCCGGATATGAGCGTCCTCCGTACCAAGGCCAGCACGCGTATCCCGTCGAGCTGCAGATGCAGGACGCAGATGGTGCTGAACTCACGCCGATTCTTCATGCGGACGCAAACGACCGTCTGCTGGAGCTGGAAAACATCCGCTGGGACGGTGCCGAGCTGATATCTCCTCGAATTGAAAGCTTGGTCTGCTATGCCTGAGGTGGCAATGAAGGGTTCTGGTGGAAACAAGCACGATGTGCGGATGGCCGGCCTCGAAGAGCCGGTGGACGTCGCGGACGATTCTCGCGAATTCGAGTGAAGGGTCTTGCTAGTGGCGATGATGTGGAGCCGAGCCATGCTCGGCTGCATTCAATGAGCCGAGCATGGCTCGGCTCTACAGACGCCGGTGACCTTACGGCGTCGCCGGCACCACCTGCTGGCCGATGAAGTTGCGCTTGGCGTCGAAGTCGTAGGCGATCTGCAGCTGGCCCACATCCGGGCAGGCGTGGCAGTCGCGCAGTGGCGTGCGATACATCACGCGGATGCCGCCATTCTCCAGTGGCGTGGCCCCGGCCGACTGCGCCGGGGCGAACGGCGTGGCCTGCGGGTTGGCCTTCAGCAGTTCCTGCACGGCGGGGTCGGCACGCAGGGTGTCGTCCAATTGCACGGCATCCACATCGATGCGCTTGCCGCTGGCGTCGACCAGGCGGGTGCCTTCGTTGGTGTTGGCGCGGAACGGATACTCGACCGTGGCAATGCCCAGGCCTTCGTTCTCGTGCCAGGCCGTCACATAGGCCAGCTCACCGCCGGTGGACAACTGCTCGGCGGCAGCAATGGCATCGGCGCTGGCGCCACCGGCGCGCATCGCATCGCGCAGGCACTCGCGGGTGGCCGCATTCTCGCCCTGGCGGCAGGCGTTGAGGTCGCCATCCCACACCACGGCCTCGCTCCAGCGCAGCTTGCCGTCGGCGGCGGCCTTCTCTGCGCTGGGCGTGTCACCGGCAGGTGGCTCCTTGCCCGGTTCCGGCGAACGGCCCTGGCAGGCGGTCAGCAGGGCAAGCCCCAGGGCAGGCAGCAACAGGCGGGAACGGCGCATGGCGTGGACCTCGTGCGTTGACTGGAGGCCCGAGTATCGTCAAGGCCGGGTGAACTCCGCGTCGGCGCGGCATACTAGCGGCTCATTGCATACGCTGGAGTGTGGAACGTGGGCAGTCTGCAGGGCAAAACCCTTTTCATCACCGGTGCCTCGCGTGGCATCGGCCTGGCCATCGCACTGCGCGCTGCGCGCGACGGCGCCAACGTGGCCATCGCGGCCAAGTCGTCGGTGCCGAACCCGAAGCTGCCGGGCACCATCCACACCGCGGCCGAGGCCGTTACGGCGGCCGGGGGCCAAGGGCTGGCCCTGAAGTGCGACATCCGCGAGGAGGAGCAGGTACAGGCCGCAGTTGCGGCCACGGTCGACACCTTCGGTGGCATCGACATCCTGATCAACAACGCCAGTGCGATCTGGCTGCGTGGCACGCTGGATACGCCGATGAAGCGTTTCGACCTGATGCAGCAGGTCAACTCGCGCGGCAGTTTCCTGTGTGCGCAGGCCTGCCTGCCGTATCTGCTGCAGGCGCCGAACCCGCACATCCTCACCCTGGCACCGCCGCCGAGCCTTGAGCCGAAGTGGTGGGGCGCGCATACCGGCTACACGCTGGCGAAGATGGGCATGAGCTTCGTCACGCTCGGCCTGTCCGCGGAGTTCGGTCCGCAGGGGGTGGCGGTGAACGCGCTGTGGCCGCGCACCGTGATCGCCACTGATGCGATCAACATGATTCCGGGCGTGGATGCGGCCGGCTGCCGCACGCCGCAGATCATGGCCGACGCCGCGCATGCGGTGCTGGTGCGCGAAGCGGCCGGCTTCCACGGCCAGTTCCTGATCGACGACGAAGTGCTGGCGCAGGCCGGTATCACCGATCTTTCGGGCTACGCGGTGGATCCATCGCGTCCGTTGTTGCCGGATCTGTTCCTGGAGTGATCGCGCGTCGCCGGCAGAGGCCGAGGGCTGCGACCTTCGGCCTGCTGCGCTAGAATGCGCGGCTGTAATCGTTTTCAACAAGGACGTGAACCCATGTCACGTACGCTTTCCGTCGCGGCGCTGGCCGCTTCGCTGTCGATTGTCCTGGCTGCCTGCGGCGGCAAGGCACCCGCGGCTGCGGGTGGCGCCGCTGCTTCCGGCACGCCGGACGCCAGCACGGCCCCGTCCGACACACAGCAGCAGTTGACCGCCAAGCTCAACGCCTACATCGGCTGCTTCAACACGCTTGATTCGAAGACGCACGACAGCCTCCAGTCCTACACGCGCTGGATCAAGGACGTCGAGGCCGGCCCGAGCGGGCGCGAGACCCAGGTGTACGGTCCGTTCGAGATCAGCGATTACGACATGAAGCAGTGCGATGGCCCGGTGACCGAGGCGATGGCTGCCAAGCCGGCGCTGGCCGAACTCGATGCTGCTGCCAGCCATTATCAGCAGGCGCTGAAGGCGCTGGTGCCGGTCAGCAAGGAGGCGCACGACTACTATGATCGCCAGGACTACGAAGACGACCAGTTTGCCAGGGGCAAGCAACTGCACGCGCCCTTGATGGCCGCCTTCAAGGACTTCGTGGCTGCCAGCGAAACGTTCAACGCCGAGCTGGAGCGCCAGAACGACGCTGCCCAGCGCGAGCAGCTCAAGGCACTGGAACAGGCCGAGGGGCGCACGCGCGAGTACTACCGTCTGGCGATGATGCTGGAAGCCAAGGCCATCGTGGATCTGATGAGTGAGGATGACTTCGATCAGGCCAAGGCGCGCGAGCGCCTGGATGCGTTCAACCGCATTTCCGACGAAGCGCATGCGAAGGTGGCTGATCAGGAGCCGGGCAAGCTGGACTGGAACAGCTTCGAGCGTGAAGCCGAGAACTTCCGTCGCGAAGGCAAGGAGCGGCTGCAGCGCGTCAGCGAGAAAAAGCCTTACAGCGATTTCGAACGACGCATGCTGGATTCGCCCTCGATGGCGCCGCGTGGCTCCGCCAACAAGCTGATGCAGGAATACAACTCGCTGGTTTTCCAGAGCAACCGCCAGTAGCGAAGCTCAACGTTATTTTTGTCGCGATCGAGCAGGATGATTGCGACATGACGCGTCCCGCAGCCCCGAATGCCAGCACCTTCCCGAGGTGCTGGAGCGCGCGCCCGCGCCATGCATGAAGATGCCTGCAGTTTTCACTGGTGCAAGGAACTGATTTGAACGCATCCACACGCCTGCTTCCTGTTCTCCTGCTCGGCGCGCTGGCCGGCTGCAACAACCCGGCGGGCCTGGCTGTCGCCGATCCCGGGTTGGAAAAGATCAACGCCTACATCGAGTGCTACAACGGCGTCGAACAGCCCATCCACGAAGGTTTCCAGACCTACACGGGCTGGATGAAGGATCCCAAGGCAGGTCCAACCGGCAAGGAAGCGCAGCCGCGCTCCCCCGGCAAGGTGCTGTCGCACCGCGTCGAGTACTGCGGCCAGCCGCTGACCGATGCGCTGGCAAAGAGCCCCGCGACGCCGCTGGATGCGCCCGCGCGGCAGTACCAGCAGGCGTTCCAGGCACTGAACACCTTGGTCGAGCGCGCAGATGGCTACTTCACCCGCGAAGACTTTCGCCGCGATGGTGGTGAAGGAATGCGCAGCCAGCATGCCCCGCTGATGCAGGCCTATGCCGAGTTCTTCAAGGCCAGCGAAGCGATGGATGCGGCGCTGGAAAAGAACGAGAACGATCGTCGCGCCGCGCAGCTGAAGCAGATCGAGGAACGCGAAGGCCGCTCGCTGGCCTATTACCACCTGCGCCTTGTCGGCGATGGCAAGCAGCTGGCGATGGCGTTCCAGAGCGACGCGCCGGACGTTGCGGCGTTGCGCGGCCAGCTGGCCGACTACCAGGCGCTGGTGACGGACATCCAGAACAGCGGTGTCGGCAAGGATGACCCGATGTGGGGCCATGTGCAGCGTTCGGCCGACAAGCTGGTGCGTACCGCCGGTCGCGGTGTCGAGCGTCTGGAGCAGGGCAAGCCGATCACCGCCGATGCGTTGGCCGCCGAGCGCAAGGCGTCGGGCAGCTGGCTCACCACCGATCCTGAGGGCGCGCAGTCGACGATTCTGGATGCCTACAACGACCTGGTGACCACCAGCAACCGCATGCGTTGAGGAGGATCCACGCATGGCGTGGAGCTACCGAGGGTAGTGCCGGGTCACGCCCGGCACGCACCCTGCGGGTTTGGTAGTGCCGGCCGCTGGCCGGCATGTGCCTCAATGGCTGAATGCATCCGGTAGTTCACCCCCGCACTTGCGGCAATGCCGGGCATCCGGCTCGTGGCCTTCCAGCCCGCAGTGCGGGCACCCGCGCGCGTCACGGCGCGCAGCCAGTTCGGCTTCGCGCATGGTGCTGGCCAGTTCGGCGGTGTAGATGCCGGTGGGCACGGCGATGATGCTGTAGCCGATCAGGATCAGCACCGAGGTGACAAAGCGACCGAGCACGGTCTGCGGCACGATGTCGCCGAAGCCGACCGTGGCCATGGTCACCACCGCCCAGTACATGCTGGCTGGAATATTGGTGAAGCCGTGCTCCGGTCCTTCGATCACATACATCAGCGCACCGGCGATGATGGTGATGGTGATCACCGTGAACAGGAACACCAGCACCTTGCGCCGGCTGCGCCACAGCGAGGTCATGAGGACGCCGCTTTCCTCGATGTAGCGGGTCAGCTTGAGGATGCGGAACACCCGCAGGATGCGCAGTGCGCGCACCACCAGCAGGCTCTGCGCGCCTGGAATGAACATCGACAGGTAGGCGGGCAGGATCGATAGCAGGTCGATGATGCCCCAGATGCTCACCGCGTAACGCAGCGGTCGCTTGACCACCGCCAGCCGCAGCAGGTACTCGGCGGTGAAGATGATCGTGAAGCCCCATTCCAGGATGTACAGGCCCGTGGACCACTCGGCATGCAGGTGCTGCACGCTGTCGATCATCACCACCAGGATGCTGGCGACGATCGCCACCACCAGGATCAGGTCGAAATTGCGCGAGGGCCGCGAGTCGTGGCGGTAGATGATGTCGAACCACCGACGGCGCCAGCCGGTCTCGGTGGCGGGGTTCAGCTGGGGGGCGGAGAACGGTCGCATGGGCGCATTGTGCCGCAGGGGTTCCGGCGCGAGAATGGGTGTTCCTGAACCCTGCCGACTGCCATGACCGCCGCTACCGATCCGCTGATCTCCCTGTCGCACTACTACCTGCCGGTCTACAAGCCCCGCCAGGTGGTACTGGAGCGAGGCCAGGGCGCCCGCGTGTGGGACAGCCAGGGCCGTGAGTTCATCGACCTGGCCGCCGGCATCGCCGTGTGCGGGCTGGGCCACAATGATCCGGACCTGGTGGCCGCGCTGGTCGAGCAGGCCGGCAAGCTCTGGCACACCAGCAACGTGTTCTACAGCGCACCGCCGCTGCACCTGGCCGAGGAGCTGGTGAAGGCCAGCCGCTTCGCCGAGCGCGTGTTCCTGTGCAACTCCGGCGCCGAAGCCAACGAAGTGGCGATCAAGATGGTCCGCAAGTGGGCTTCCAGCCAGGGTCGCCCGGCCGACAAGCGGGTGATCATCACCTTCCGTGGCAGCTTCCACGGCCGCACGATGGGCGCGGTCACCGCCACCGCCCAGCCGAAGTACCAGGAAGGCTACGAGCCGCTGCCCGGTGGCTTCCGCTACATCGATTTCAACGATGAGCTCCAGCTGGAAACCGCGATGGCCGCCGGCGACGTGGCTGCGGTGATGCTGGAGCCGATCCAGGGAGAGGGCGGCGTGATGCCGGCCAAGTCCGGCTTCCTCAAGCGCGTGCGCGAGCTGTGCGACCAGCACAACGCACTGCTGGTGCTGGACGAGATCCAGGCCGGCATGGGCCGTACCGGCACGTTGTTCGCGCACTGGCAGGACGATGTGGTGCCGGACATGGTCACCCTGGCCAAGGCGCTGGGCGGCGGCTTCCCTATCGGTGCGATGCTGGCTGGCCCGAAGGTGGCCGAAACCATGCAGTTCGGCGCGCATGGCACCACCTTCGGTGGCAACCCGCTGGCTGCCGCGGTGGCCCGCGTGGCGCTGCGCAAGCTGGCCTCGGCGGAGATCGCCGCCAACGTCAGCCGCCAGTCGAAGGCGCTGCGCGATGGCTTCGCCCGCATCAACGATGAGTTCGGTGTGTTCAGCGATGTGCGTGGCCGCGGCCTGATGCTGGGCGCGGTGCTCAGCAAGGACTTCGCCGGCCAGGCCGGTGTGATCCTCGATCATGCCGCCGAGCAGGGCCTGCTGACCCTGCAGGCCGGCCCGGACGTGCTGCGCTTCGTGCCGTCGCTGAACATCACCGACGAAGAAGTGGCCGAAGGGCTGAAGCGCCTTCGCGCGGCGATTGCAGCGTTCATCGCAGCGCGCTGAAGCCCCGGCGCTGGGGTCGGATCCCTCTCCTGCGGAGAGGGCTCTGGCCCCGATCAGTTCACGGCGTAACGCTTCAACACCTTGCCCAACCCACGGCCATCGCGCACGGTTTCCGCGTGCAGGCCGGCAGCGCGCGCGCCACGCACATTGGCGAACAGGTCATCGACGAACAGCGTTCGCGCAGGCGCCACGCCCAGCGCTTCCAGCGTGCGCAGAAACACTGCTGGCGCAGGCTTGCGCAGGCCAAAATCCGCGCTGCAGAACACGCGGCCCTGCAAGGCAGGAAACAGATCCGGCAACAGGCTGGGCAACGCCTGCACCATCAGCGCGCCGTTGTTGGTCAGTACTGCCATTGGCAGCTGCAGGGCCTGCAGCCGCTGCAGCACGGCAAACTGCGGGTGGCTGGCGGCCTGGCGCGCGGCGGTCCATGTCGTCACATCAACGGTTCTGCCCAGCAGCGCCCCCAGCCGTGCCAGATAGGCCGGACCGTCCAGCGTGCCATTGTCATGCGCAGCTTCCAGCCCGCTGTCATACAGCGCGGCCTGCACGGCCGGCGTCGGAACCCGCAGTGCCTGTGCCAGGTGCAGCACGCGCTGCGCGCGCTGGTATTGCACCAGGACGCCATCTACATCCAGCAGCAACAGATCGATCCGCATCGCCCGAGCATGCCACTGCAGTGAGTGCGCGGGAAAGCCTGGAGTTGGCATGCGACAGACGGTCGCAGACGGGGACGCGGGGGCCTGCCTAGAATGGCGCTTGAATCCGCAGGAGACGCAATGATGAAGGCTTGGATGGTGGCAGTGGGGCTGGGTGCGCTGGTGCTGGCGCCGTCGGCGATGGCGCGGGTGTGTGCGGTGAGCATCGACAGCACCGACCAGATGAGCTTCAGCAGTCGCGAGATCAAGGTCGCCGCTGATTGCACCGCCGTGGACCTGACCCTGCGCCACACCGGCAAGCTCGCCGCCACCGCGATGGGCCACAACTGGGTGCTGACCCGCACCGCCGATTACCAGCCGGTGGCCATGGCGGGCATGCGCATGACCCTGGCCGACAGTTACCTGCCGAAGGCTGACAAGCGTGTGCTGGCGCACACCAAAGTGATCGGCGGCGGCGAGACCACGCGCGTGCGCTTCTCTACCCAGGGCCTGCAGAAGGGCGGTGACTACACCTTCTTCTGCTCGTTCCCCGGCCACTTCGCGATGATGAAGGGCAAATTCGTCTTTGGTTGAGTGGATGGAAAAAGGGGACGGAGGGGATCAAGTCGTTTGTGCACAAACGACTTGATCCCCTCCGTCCCCTTTTTCGTGCAGAGCGGGCTCAGCCCTTGGCGGTCTTGAATGCCACGCGTGCAGCGGCCAGGGTGGCCTCGATCACGGCATCATCGTGGGCGCTGGAGAGGAACCCGGCCTCGTATGCCGACGGCGCAAGGAACACGCCCTGTTCCAGCATCGCGTGGAAGAAGCGGTTGAACGCCGGGATGTCACAGGATGTGGCCTGCGCATAGGTCTCCACCTTCTCGCTGGTGAAGAACAGGCCAAACATCGCACCCACGCGGGTGGTGGTCACTGCCACGCCGGCTTCGGCGGCGGCCGCTTCCAGGCCGGCACACAGGCGCGCGGTGCGCTCGGCCAGGTCGGCGTGGAAGCCCGGCTGCTGGATCAGTTCCAGCATCGCCAGGCCAGCAGCCATCGCCACCGGGTTGCCGCTCAGCGTGCCGGCCTGGTAGATCGGGCCGGCCGGGGCGATCTGCTGCATCAGCTCGCGGCGGCCGCCGTAGGCACCCACCGGCATGCCGCCGCCGATGATCTTGCCGAAGGTGGTCAGGTCCGGGGTGATGCCGTAGTGCGCCTGCGCACCGCCGAGGGCGACGCGGAAGCCGGTCATCACCTCGTCGAAGATCAGCAGCGCGCCGTGCTTCGTGCACAGTTCGCGCAGGTGCTGCAGGTAACCCTCGCGCGGCGGGATGCAGTTGGCGTTGCCGACCACCGGTTCGATGATCAGGCCGGCGATCTCGTTACCCTGCTGTTCGAACAGCGCCGTGGCCGCTTCGAAGTCGTTGTAGGGCAGGGTCAGGGTCAGTTCGCTCAGGCCGGCAGGGACGCCCGGCGAGGTCGGCACGCCCAGGGTCAGCATGCCGCTGCCGGCCTTGACCAGGAACGAGTCGCCATGGCCGTGGTAGCAGCCTTCGAACTTGACGATGCGGTTGCGGCCGGTCGCACCACGCGCCAGCCGGATCGCCGACAGCGTGGCTTCGGTGCCGGAGTTGACCATGCGCACCATCTCGCACGACGGCACCAGGCGGGTGATGGTCTCGGCCATGGTGACTTCGGCCGCGCACGGCGCACCGAACGACAGGCCGTTGTCGATCGCCTTCTTCACCGCCTGGCGCACGGCCGGATGGTTGTGGCCGACGATCATCGGGCCCCAGGAACCGACGTAGTCGATGTAGCGGTTGCCATCGACGTCGTACAGGTAGGCGCCGTCGGCGCGCTCGACGAAGAACGGTTCACCACCGACTGACTTGAACGCGCGTACCGGCGAATTGACGCCGCCCGGCAGCAGCTGCTGGGCGCGGGAGAACAGGGCGTGGGACTGGTCGTGGTTCATGCGGATTTCCTGGGCATTACGCGAACTGGGCGAGGTAGGCGCGCTGGACCGCAAGCGGGTCTTCGGCGGCGAACACGCTGCTGACCACGGCGACCAGATCGGCGCCAGCGTCGATGATGGGACCGACATTGTCCGGCGTCAGGCCGCCGATCGCCACCCGCGGCACGCCCAGTGCGGCGCTTTGCCGCAGCAGGTCGGTATGGGCGCGGCTGCTGGTGATCTTGGTGGTGGTCGGGAAGAAGGCGCCGAAGGCCACGTAGCTGGCACCGGCGGCCACGGCCTGCTCGGCATTGGCCAGCTGGTCGTAGCAGGAAGCGCCGATGATGGCTTCGGGGCCGAGCAGGGCGCGCGCGCTGGGGATGTCACCGTCGGTGCCGCCCAGGTGCACGCCGGCGGCGCCGACTGCCTTGGCCAGTGCCGGGTCGTCGTTGACGATCAGCGGCACGCCGTGTTCCACGCACAGCGCCTGCAGGGCGGTGGCCTGCTCCCGCCGCAGCGCGTCACTGGCGGTCTTGTTGCGGTACTGCAGCCAGGTGGCGCCCGCAGCCAGCAGCGGCGCGGTACGGGCCAGCAGGCGCGCGGTATCGGGCTCGTCCGGGGTGATCAGGTAGACGCCGCGGGGCGCCGGGGAAGCAGAAGTCATCGATGGCTACCGGTGAGTGGACCGCGATGGGACAATGGCGGCCCGTGAATCCAGCCCTGATTATCCGATGAGCGATGCCACCCCCACCACCTTGCGCACCTGGATGTGCGTGGTCTGCGGCTTCCTTTACAGCGAAGCGGACGGCCTGCCGGAGGAGGGCATCGCGCCGGGGACGCGCTGGGAGGACATTCCCGAGACCTGGACCTGCCCGGACTGTGGCGTGACCAAGGCCGATTTCGAGATGGTCGAGGTCGATTGACGGGTGGGCCACCCGGCCCCTCCGGTGGGTGTGGACCGTTGATCCACACACTGACACCTTCAATGCAACCGCGGCACCGGTCCGCCGAGGTCGATCAGCTTCTCGCGCAGCCACTGCGCATCGCTGGCTTCCGGGTTGCGCTTCAGGTACTGCCCCAGGTCGTGGCGGGCACCGGCCAGGTATTCCAGCTGCAGGTAGGCCAGGCCGCGGTCGCGCAGCGCGTCGTCCTGCTCCGGGGCCAGCTTCAGCAGGCGGTCGGCACTGCGCGCGGCACGGTCCCATTCGCCGGCTTCGGCGTACACGCCATGCAGGTTGCGCAGCATGCGCATCAGGATCGCACGCGCCGGCGCCGGGTCCAGGATCTGCGCCAGTACCTGGTCGTCCGGCATTTGCCCACCCAGATGTGACTTGGCGCGTTCGCGCAGTTCGTCCACGTCCAGCGGGCGGCCACCGTTGAACGGGTCCATCACCAGCACGCCGTCGTCTACCGGCAGGCGCACCAGGAAGTGGCCGGGAAAGGACACGCCGTCGAGCGGAATGCCCAGCCGGCGCGCGACTTCCATCTGCACCAGTGCCAGCGAGATCGGGTTGCCCAGGCGGCGCTCGAAGACCTGGTTGAGGTAGCTGTTGCGCGGGTCGTAGTACTCGTCGTGGTCGCCGCTGTAGCCCAGCTCGTCGAACAGGTGGCGGTTGATCGCCGCCATCTTCAGCGGGCTGTTGTCGATGCTGTCCACTTCCGAGCGGAGGTGGTCGACATGGCTCTGGATCAGTGCGTCGTAGGTCGACGGCTGCAGATCGGGGTATTCATCGCGCGCGATCAGCAGCGCGGTCGGCAGCAGTGGCAGCGCCTCGTCTTCGAGGTCGGCCAGTGCATCCCAGTCGGGGAGTGTGATCCGGTCCTGCATGGCCACAGACTGGCGTCATTCGCAGGCGGTTTCAAGCGGTGCCGCGTGAAAAATTCAGGGGTCAGATCCCTTTCGCGTGCGAAAGGGATCTGACCCCGGCAGGATTGCCGGCCAGCGGCCGGCACTACCGCTGGCAGAACCCTTGTTACTCGATGCCCGGTCCGAGCTTCAGCTCCGTGCCATCCTTCAGCTTGAGCTTCTCGGCCTGGCCGGCGTTGAGCTCCAGCACATAGCGCGCTGGGCCGCCGCTGGGGTAGGGCGGGCACATGTCGCCGGCCGAGCACGGCGGTACGTCGCGCTGCTGGCTGACCAGCTTGCGCTGGCTGTCGAAGTACAGGATGTCCAGCGCGATCCTGGTGTTCTTCATCCAGTACGCCTGCATTTCTTCGCGGTCGTGGATGAACAGCATGCCGTGGTCGGCCGACATCTGGTCGCGGAACATCAGTCCGCGCGCGCGGGTTTCATCGTTGGTGGCCAGCTCGACCTGGTAGCGGGCACCCTCCAGCTCGACCCAGTGGCGGGCCGCATCGGTGGCACAACCGGCCAGGGCCAGCAGCGGAAGCATCAGCAGCGAACGCAGCAGCGACATCGTCAGGATCCTTCGAAAGGGTCAGAGCACGACCGGCGGTTCGCCGCCGACGATCACCACATCGGCGCGGCGGCGCGCGAACAGGCCGACGCAGACCACGCCCGGCAGCTGGTTCAGCTCGCGCTCCAGCTTTTCCGGATCGGTGATCTGCAGGTTGTGGATGTCCAGGATCTGGTTGCCGTTATCGGTGATCACGCCTTCGCGCCAGGTCGGCTGGCCGCCGGTCATGTCGCGGATCTGGCGGGCGACCAGGCTGCGCGCCATCGGGATCACTTCCACCGGCAGCGGGAACCTGCCCAGCACCGGCACCTGCTTGCTCGGGTCGATGATGCAGATGAAGCGCTCGCTGGCCTCGGCGATGATCTTCTCGCGGGTGAGCGCGGCGCCACCGCCCTTGATCAGGCACTTGTTGGCGTCGCACTCATCGGCGCCGTCGACGTACAGCGACAGGTTGCCGCTGTGGTTCAGCTCGATCACCTCGATGCCGTGCTGCTTCAGGCGCGCGGTGCTCTGTTCGGAGCTGGACACGGCCCCCTTGATGCGGTGCTGGATGCGGGCAAGGGCATCGATGAAATAGGCCACGGTGGAACCGGTGCCGACACCGACGATCATGCCGTCTTCAACGTACTCGATGGCTTTCTCGGCGGCCAGGCGCTTGGCTTCGGACATGGGAGAACTCTCAGGCAGGGGATCAGGATTTCTTTTCCAGCGACAGCAGCAGCTTCCACTGCGCGGCGGTCACCGGGAACACCGACAGGCGGTTGCCCTTGGCAACCAGCGGGAAGCCTTCGCCGAGTTCGTCGGCGTGCAGCTTGATCTCGTCCAGCGCGATCACCTGCTTGAGCTTGCGGTCGAAGGCCACGTCCACCAGCATCCAGCGCGGGTTCTCGCGCGTGCTCTTGGGGTCGTGGTAATCGGATGTCGGGTCGAACTGGGTGTCGTCCGGGTAGGCCGTGCTGGCCACCGTGGCCAGCCCCACGATGCCGGGGACCTTGGTATTGGAGTGGTAGAACAGGATGCCGTCGCCCACCTGCATGCCATCGCGCATGAAATTGCGCGCCTGGTAGTTGCGCACCCCGTTCCAGGGTTCGACCTTGACCTTGGCCAGGTCATCGATGGAGAAGGCGTCCGGTTCGGACTTCATCAGCCAGTAGCGCTTGCGGGCGGTCATGCGTTCACAGGGGCAGCGGAGGGGAACAGGGTGCCTTCTTCAGTGCAGATCGCATCCACCGGCACGTCCCACGACGCCACCGGCAAGGACTCGACCTGCTGCACCGCGAACGCTGCACCGACCAGCCAGGGCGGCGCCGGCCGGTCGTGGCGGAAGGCGAAGCTGCGATCATACCAGCCGCCCCCCATGCCCAGCCGCTGGCACTGCGTGTCGAAGCCCACCAGCGGGGCCACCACCAGCGCCATCTGCGCCGGTTCCAGGGTGTCCTCCATGGCCACGTCCGGCTCGGGAATGCCATAGCGGTTGCTGGTCAGCGGCTGCCCGGGCCGCCACGGCGCGAAGCGCAGCACGTCGCCGGCCAGCACCGGCAGGCAGTAGGTGAGTCCCTCGGGCAATTGCAGCTGCCAGCGGTGCAGGGCGATTTCGCCATCCAGCGCCCAGTAGCCGGCCACGGCGCCTTCGCGCGGGGCGAACGGCAGGGCGAGCAGAGACTCGGCAAGCGATTCGGCGGCGGCAATGCGCTCACCGGCGGAAAGGTCGCGGCGGCGTTGCCGCAGGTCGTGGCGCAGGGCCTGGCGCGGGTCGGTCATGGCAGCGTGCGGCAAGGATCAGCCGCCATTGTGCCGGAAAGAACAAGGGCGACGCCCGAAGACGCCGCCCTTGCTGGAATATTGCATTCTCCGCAATGTCGATGCATGCGAAACGACCTTGAACCCGGGGGCTCAAGTGGGAACGCTGGAGAACCATCGGGCTTCCCGCTACAAGGCGGACCTGCACTCCCGGCGCTGTCGCGCTCCCGGTGTCGTTCTTAAGGGACAAGGCGAATGTTTGCACATGCCGTCGAGTACCGCAGAGAACGCGTGGCCATTATAGCCAGCGTGCAGGATCTGGATAGGCCGTTCGTCGGCAACAGTCCGTGCCAATTCAGATACGCGAAAAAGGGGACGGAGGGAATTAAGACGTTTCCAGCACGGAAGGGGCGAATGCGCCTTAATTCCCTCCGTCCCCTTTTTCTATGGGGGGGCGTCGATCGCGCGGTCCAGGCGCCGGTTCAGGTCGGCCAGCGTCTGCTGCAGGGCCACTGCCTGGCGGGCGTTCTCGTCGCGCAGCAGCTGCAGTTCGTGGGCCAGGTTCAGTGCGGCCAGCACGGCGACGCGGTCGACGGCGGCCATGCGATTGCTGCCGCGGATTTCGCGCATGCGCGCATCGAGCAGGCGCGCGGCGGCCATCAGGCTGTCGCGTTCATCGCCGCCAACACCCACGGTGTATTCACGATCGAGGATGCGGACACTGACCGGTTCGGCGCTCATGTGTGCTGCTCCAGGGATTTGAGCCGGCTGATCATTGCTTCCACCCGCGAGCGTGCCTGCTCGTTCTTGGCCAGCAGCGTGGAACGCTCGGCCACCAGCTGTTCCTGCTGGTGGCGCAGGCTGCGGTTCTCCTCGGCCAAGCGCTGGTTGCGTTCAAGCAACGCTTCCACGCGGGCGGCGAAGTCCTGCAGCTGGGCAAGGGGATCGGCGGGTTCCATGCAGGCACGATAGGCAAGCCGGGTAAGGGCGGTCAAGCGTTGTCGCAGCAAGGCCTGGCGGCCGCAGAGAGGATGCTGCGGGGTTGCTACACTACGGGGTCTCACGGGCGCGCGCGTGCGCGCCCCGGGTTTCCTTTCCGAACGAGCCGCACGATGACCGAACTTCCCTCCGTCGACGACGTTACCCGCGCCAGCCAGGAACTGGGCCTGGGCGCCACCGCTGCCGAGCTGCATGGTGCGCTGTGTGGCTGGCTGGCCGCGGGCGGCGCCCCCGGCAATGACTGGCCGGCGCGGGTGCTGGCCGACGACAACCTGCCGCCGGTGGCCGCCGACAGCGTGCTGGGGCAGCTGCTGCAGGCCACCATCAAGCAGCTGGAAGACCGCGACTTCGCCTTCGAACTGCTGTTGACCGACGGCGACGACGTGTCCGCGCAGGCTGATGCCATGTTCAGCTGGACCCGCTCGTTCCTGGGCGGCTTCGGCCTGGGCAGCGGCGGTCGCCGCCCGGCCCTGTCCGAAGAGGGCGAAGAAGCGCTGACCGACATGGCCAGCCTGGCCCGTGCCTCCAGCGAGGATTTCGAGGCCGGTGGCGACGATGACGAAGAAGCCCTGTCGGAGATCGAGGAATTCATCCGCGTGGCAGTACTGCTGCTGCACGGCGACGTGGTGCTGGCCTCGCGTCATCGGCAGCGCTTGAACTGATGGACATCAAGCAGCGCACCGGCATCGCGGCCGGCGAATACAAGCGTCGTCGCCGCCAGCTGATGGACATGGCCGGCGAGGACGCGATCCTGGTACTGCCGGCCGCGGCCGAGAAGGTGCGCAGCCTCGATACCCACTATCCGTTCCGGCAGGATTCGGACTTCCAGTACCTGAGCGGTTTCCCGGAACCGGAAGCAGTGCTGGTGCTGATTCCGGGCCGCCGCCACGGCGAGGCCATCCTGTTCTGCCGCGAGCGCGATGCCGAGCGCGAGGCCTGGGACGGCAGTCGCGCCGGCCAGGAAGGGGCAGTGGCGCAGTACGGCATGGACGATGCCTACCCGATCGATGATCTGGACGACATCCTGCCAGGCCTGCTGGAAGGGCGCTCGCGCGTTTACTACCACTTCGGCCGCGATGCCGATTTCGACCTCAAGCTGATCGGTTGGGTCAACCGCGTGCGCTCGCAGGTGCGCCACGGCGCACAGCCACCGCATGAGTTCCTGGAACTGGGGCACCTGCTGCACGAGCAGCGCCTGTTCAAATCAGGTGCAGAAGTGGCGCTGATGCACCACGCCGCGCAGATCAGCGTGCGTGCGCATCTGGCCGCGATGAAGGCCGCCAGGGCGGGCATCCACGAGTACGAACTGCAGGCGGAACTGGAGCGCGTGTTCCGCGCCAACGACGCAGTGCCAGCCTATTGCAGCATCGTCGGTGCCGGCCGCAACGGCTGCATCCTGCATTACCGCGACAACAACGCACGTTCGCGTGATGGCGAACTGGTGCTGATCGATGCCGGTGCCGAATACCGCGGCTATGCCAGTGACATCACCCGTACGTTCCCGGTGAACGGCCGCTTCAGTGCCGAACAACGCGCGCTGCATGACCTGGTCGGCGAGGCACAGGCTGCGGCGCTGGCCCAGGCCCAGCCGGGCGTGCCATACGAGGCCGGTCACCTCGCGGCGGTGCAGACCCTGACCGAGGGCCTGCTGCGGCTGGGCCTGCTGAAGGGCACGCTGGAAAAGAACCTGTCCGAAGGCCTGTACCAGCGTTTCTACCGGCACAAGACCGGGCACTGGATCGGGCTGGATGTGCACGACGTGGGCGACTACCGCTTGGCGGGCGATTCGCGCCTGCTGGAGCCGGGCATGGCGTTCACCATCGAGCCGGGGCTGTACATCGGCGTGGACGACACGACGGTGGAGCCGCGCTGGCGCGGTATCGGCATCCGTACCGAGGATGACGTGCTGATCACCGACGACGGCCATCGCGTGCTGACCGAAGGCCTGGCGCGCAGCGCCGATGAGATCGAAGCGGTGATGGCGGGGTAAGGGGCTTTTCTGCAGGGCTTGCAGCCCTGCATCCGCTACACGCAAGAGCAACAGCAACGGCGGGCATTCCGTGGGATGGCGGGGCACTGTGGGTTTGCGGGGACGCCGTGAATCCATCCCTGGAGGCTTGGTCGCCGCATCCATGCGGCTCACACCCCGCAGACCCACAGTGCCCCGCCTTCGACAGGTTCACGCGGCTGTTGGTGGGTGCCGACCGTTGGTCGGCACATCTGTCAGATATCGAATGAATCCTCCACGCATGGCGTGGATCTACTGGCGACTGCGGCCGTTGGAACGCGCGGCTGTTGGTAGGTGTCGACCTTGGTCGACACAGAGCGAGCGCAGCGAGAGACCCGCTTTTGCTCTTCTTCTTTCTTTTCCGTGGTTGAACGCGCGCAAGAAACTGTCAGAGGTGGGGCGGGGTGGGTTCGCGGGGGTGTCCGCGGCATGGATGCCGCGGCCAAGCCTCCAGGGATGGATTCACGGCGTCCCCCGCGAACCCACCCCGCCCCGCCAAGCGCGGCTTTTGATTTCAGCGACCAACCACGAGGGGCTCAGCCGTTCGCCGCCGCAAACTCCGGCCGCGTCAGGTTGTCCGCTTCGCCCTCGGTGCACAGCACTTCGTCTTCGATGCGGATGCCGCCATACGGACGGAAGAAGTCCACGCGCTCCCAGTTGATCGCATCGCCATGGCCGGCGTCCTTCACTTCGTTCAACAGCATGTCGATGAAGTACAGGCCCGGTTCGATGGTCACCACCATGCCCGGTTCCAGCACGCGGGTCAGGCGCAGGTACGGGTGGCCGGCCGGGCGCTCGATGCGACCGCCTTCGTCGCTGGCTGCGAAACCCGCCACGTCGTGCACCTGCAGGCCGATCAGGTGGCCGATGCCGTGCGGGAAGAACGCGGCGCTGACGCCGGTTTCCAGCGCGGTCTGCGGCGACACCTTGATCACCCCGAAGTCCTTCAGCACGCCCATCAGCGAAAGATGTGCGTCCACGTGCAGCTGCTTGTAGTCGAAGCCGGGGCGCACGGCTGCGCACATCTGCTGCTGGGCGGCGTCGACGGCGGCGATCATCGCTGCGAATTCGTCGTGGCCGTGCGCGGCGTAGGTACGGGTGATGTCGCTGGCGTAACCGTGCGCGCTGGCACCCGCATCGATCAGGAAGCTGCGCAGCGGTTGCGGTGCCTTGCGGCCCAGCTCGGTGTAATGCAGCACGGCGGCATGTTCGTTCAGTGCCACGATGTTGCCGTAGGGCAGCTCGTTGGCATCCTGGCCGACGGCCTGGCAGTACGCCATGTGGATGCTGAACTCGTCGGCACCGTTGCGGAACGCGGCTTCGGCGGCGCGGTGGCCGCGCACACCCAGCACCTGCGCCTGGCGCATCAGCGCGATTTCATACGGCGTCTTGCTGCCGCGGTGCCATTCCAGGTAATTCACCACGGGCGCCGGGTTGTTCGGCACGTAGTTGCCCAGTGCGCTCTGCGGCTCGCCGAGGATCGCGCAGCGCGACGGGTCGGCCGGCAGCAGGGCCAGCGCCTCTTCCGGCGTGCGGATGATGTGGATGTCGAAGTGGTCCACCCACCAGCCGCTCGGCGCATCCGGCACCACGTGCCAGTAGTCGAAGGGCTGGTGGAAGATCACCGCCGGGCGCTTGCCGGGGGTGAACACGATCCAGCTGTTGGGTACGCGGGTCAGTGGCAGCCAGGCCTTGAACTGCGGATTGGCGGCATAGGGATAGTCGCGATCATCGAACACCTGGTAGTGCAGGGTGCCGCTGGGCACCACCAGATGATCGAAGCCGCCGCGGGCCAGCGCCTGTTCGGCACGTCGGCACAGCACGGCCAGGTGGTCGGGATACAGGGCGCCGGGGTCTTGCTGGATCATTGCGGTGGCTCGACACGGGAAACGGCCCTAGATTCTGCCGCATACCGGGAAAAACCGCTGTGCTGGAACCGGCACTCAGGTCGTCGAAACCTGCCCCTCGTCGCTGTCTTCGCCTACCCACTGGCGCAGCAGCTGCCGGTGTTCGCGCGACAGGGTGAGGAACCGGAAGCCGGTCCAGCTCTGGCCGGGGGCATGCGCGGGCTCGCTCCACAGCAGGTGCACGCCCACATCGATGTCCTGTTGGCGGCCATCGCCCAGCGGCAGCGGGAAGCGCAGCTGGTACAGCGCATCCTCGCGCAGTGGCGCGCTGGCCAGCATCAGCATGCCGGTTTCAGAGACATTGCCGAGACGACCGACCACGCATTCGCGCATCTGGTCAGTGACCGGCACCAGGTCCGAGACCTGGCGGCGGGGCGCGCGGCGTGTGTCCTGCGGCGGTACGGCTTTCATGCGTGGGTCTCCTGCGTGCGGCTGGCTGCCAGTGCGCGCAATGTGCCCAGGCTGGCTTCCCAGGCGCGGTCGACCAGCCGGGCCTTGTCTTCGGTGACCAGCTGCGCGTGCCCAGCGCTGATCTGCCGGGCCAGCGTATCCAGATCGGTGTCGACGATCTTCTGCCCGCGTGGATTGACGAACAGGGCGTGGCCGGTCAGCAGGCTGTACCAGGAAAGGCGCTGGCGACGCAGCGTGCCATCACCGGCATCGATGTCGAACCAGCTGCCGAACGGCAGGGTGCACAGCTGCTGGTAAGCGGCTTCTTCGGCACTGCTGCGCGGTGTCGCGGGCGCCGTGCCGGCCGTCGTGCCGGCATGCTCGCCCAGGCGCGCACGCGCCTTCAGGCGGGCGCTGAGTTCGGTACGCGAGGTGCTTTCGTCCTCGCCGCCGGGCGTGGCCAGCCGGCGAGCGACGGCGGCGGCTTCCTCGGCGTGGTAGCCGACCTGCAGCAGGGCGGCCTCGACGTCCGCGGCGAGTGCGGCATCGGTGCCGCCGGGGCCATCGACGGCCTGTGCCGTGATCGCAGCGATGCGCTGGGTCTGCTGCAGGCGCTCCTGCCATTGCAGTGAATCGTCGCCATGGCGCAGGCGGGTGAGGGTGAGTGCATCGGCCCAGGCCTGGCGCAGCAGGGTCTGCACGAAGCGCGGCGGTTCCTGTGCGTCGCAGCACTGGTCGATCTGTGCATTGGCCTGGCGGCGCGCCAGTTCCAGCCGTTCCTTGCCACGCGCGGCTTCGACGTGACGGCGCTCGGCCAGTTCGGCGCGGTGGGCCGCCGCGCGCTGGTGCTGCTGCACGTCTTCGTTGGCGGTGGCGAAGGCCTCGGGCGAGCGCGCATCCTGGCTGAGCAGGCCCTGCACGCTCTGCGCCATGCGCTGCAGCAGCTGGGGGTCAACATCATCGTCGCCCAGCCAGTTCGCGCCGACTTCTGCAATCTGGTTGAGCAGTTCGCGTGCAGGGTGTTCGTCGCGCACGAAGAAGCCGGGGTCGGCCATCGCCGCGCGCGCCAGCGGCACCTGCAGGCGCGCCAGCAGGGCCGCCGGCACCGGGTCGGGACGCTGCTGCTGCTGTACCTGCTGCATCAGCAGGCGCAGCAGGTCGAGGTTGTCGCGGTCGTGGCTGCCCAACTGGGCCTGCGCGCCGTGCTCGCTGCGCAGCTGGGCGACCACCGCCGCCTGCAGGTCGACGACGCCGGTGGCCGCGCTGGACTGGGCCTGCAGGCGCGCGAGGACCGCGTCGACCGCCGCACTGGGCACGGCAGCAGCCTCTGCGGGGGGCGCCGTGGCGTGGCGCGCCTGTTGCAGCAGTTCATGCAGCGCACTGCCGGTGGACGTGGTCACGCCGGGAGTTGCGGCACCCGGGGTGACCGCATCGTTGAAGGCATCCTGCACCAGGTTCGACCAGGAACCGGCGGCAGCGGAGCCGTTCCAGCCCGTCAGTGGTGCGGCGGCACGCTTGGCAGGCTGGGTTGCGCGGCCACCGCCCACCGACTGGGTGAGGATCCGCCGGGTACTCGACGAGCGTGCCAGGTACGGGGTGTAGACCAGCCCCGGCAGCACGCCGTGCTGGGCCAGCAGCGCATTGGCGCGGTCCAGCACTTCGCCCAGGCGTTCCAGCACCTGCCGTTCGAAGCTGCGGTACAGCGCAAGCTGCACCTCCACCCCGAGGGCGTCCTGCTCGGCGATCCGGCGCACCATCGTGCACAGGGCCTGTGGTGCCAGGGGCAGGGTATCGGCCTCGAAGGTGGGCGCCGCAGCGAGCACACCCAGGCGCTGGCCCAGCAGGTTCAGCGTGTTGGCCGAGCGCAGCGTCTCCCGGCGCACCATCTCGGTCAGCAGCAGGTCGCGATCAACCTCGTGCTCATCGACCAGTGAAAGGCCGAGCGTGCCTGGCAGGGGCGGTGGCGTGGCGTTGGCTGCAGCGGCGGTGGACGGCGCGCGCAGGGTCGCCAGCGCCTCGGCCACGGCATCGAGCATGCGGTCGGCGAAATGGCCGGCGAAGGCATGCAGCTGGCCACGCTGGGCCATCAGGTCCGCCTGCTGCATGGGATTGCGCGCGCGGTCGGCGTCGTGCAGCAGCGTCTGCTCCAGCGCTTCGACGGTCAGGATCAGGGGGGCGGCCAGCGTTTGCCGGCACAGGCCGATCAATGCACCCAGCAGCTCACGCACCCGCGGTGGCAGGTCGCTGGCGGCCAGGCGGGCTTTGTCGGCAGAGGTGATGGAAAAGACAGCTGACATCGGCGAGCGGTACCCGGATTCCCGCGGATCGATTCTGTGAATCTACCGTGTCGGCCGCGGTTGGCGCTACTTTAGGGTGAATGTCGCTTGCCTGCGCCGGCCAGCGGCCGGCACTACCCGTTGCCGCGGCAGGGATCACGCCTCCAGGAACAGGCTCACCACATCGTTGGTGAAGCGGCGGCCCAGTTCAGTCGGCCGCACATGGCCGTCGGTCACTTCCAGCCAGCCGTGCTGGACCGCCTCGGCCAGGGGGGCGTCCAGCACGCTGCGCGGCAGCCCGGTACGCGACTCGAAATCGCGCAGGCTGAAACCTTCGTGCAGGCGCAGCAGGTTGAGCATGTACTCGAACGGCAGGCGCTCGGGTGCGATCACATCGTCGCCCCCGAACGAGCCCGGAGTACCGGCACTGTCCAGGTAAGCCTGCGGATGCTTCAGCTTCCAGCGGCGCAGCACGTGTTCCTCGGCACCCGAGCTGATCTTGCCGTGCGCGCCGGCACCGATGCCCAGGTAGTCGCCGAAGCGCCAGTAGTTCAGGTTGTGCGCGCTCTGCCGGCCGGGGCGTGCGTAGGCGCTGACCTCGTACTGGCCGAAACCGGCCTGCGCCAGCAGTGCCTGGCAGTGTTCCTGCATGTCCCAGGCGTTGTCTTCATCGGGTATGCCCTGCGGCGGCCGCGCGAAGAACACCGTGTTCGGTTCCAGGGTCAGCTGGTAGTGCGAGATGTGCGCCGGCTGCAGCGCGAACGCGCGTTCAAGATCGGCCTCGGCACCGGCCAGGGTCTGTTCCGGCAGCGCGTACATCAGGTCGATGTTGAAGTTGTCGTAGCCCGCGTCCTGCGCCATCTTCACCGCGCGCTCGGCTTCGCCACTGTCGTGGATGCGGCCCAGGCGCTTGAGCATCGCATCGTCGAAACTCTGGATGCCGAAGCTGAGGCGGTTCACGCCGGCTGCGCGGTAGCGGTCGAAACGGCCATGCTCGGCCGTGCCCGGGTTGGTTTCCAGGGTGATTTCGGCATTGGGTGCAAAGCGCAGGCGGGCGCTGGCCTGCTGCAGGAAGCGGTCGATCGCTTCCGGCGGGAACAGGCTGGGCGTGCCGCCACCGAAGAACACGCTGTGCACCACCCGGCCCCAGACCAGCGGCAGGTCCTGGTCGAGGTCGCGCAGCAGTGCATCGATGTAGGC
Organism: Stenotrophomonas maltophilia; assembly: GCF_002799155.1. Taxonomy (GTDB): domain Bacteria; phylum Pseudomonadota; class Gammaproteobacteria; order Xanthomonadales; family Xanthomonadaceae; genus Stenotrophomonas; species Stenotrophomonas maltophilia_R. The sequence continues at coordinate 3,064,092 of NZ_NERD01000002.1, read as the reverse complement.
ATCGAACGGCAGCTCGCCCTTGGCCTGGTGCGAATTGAAATCGCAGTACGGGCACTTGCGCACGCACCACGGCAGGTGCACGTACAGCGACAGTGGCGGTGGTACCAGGCGCGGCGCGGTCTCATGGTCGCCTGGGCAGGCTTCGCCGGGCAGGTGGTTGCAGTGGTCGTGGGCGTGCGGCATGGGCGTCATCGGTAGTGCCGGCCGCTGGCCGGCTTCCCTGGGGTATTCAGCAAGGCGTCAAAGCCAGGTGGCCAGCTGCTGCTTGAGCTGCTGCAGGGCGAGGGCACGGTGGCTGATGGCGTTCTTCAGGGCCGGCTCCATTTCTGCAGCGGTCAGGCCGTGGGTGGTGTCCAGGAACACCGGGTTGTAGCCGAAGCCATTCGTGCCACGCAGTTCGCGGATGATCTGGCCCTCCCAGCGGCCCTCGCAGATCAGTGGCTGCGGGTCGCTGGCGTGGCGCAGCAGCACGATCACCGCATAGAAGCGGGCGCTGCGCTGACCATCGGGAACGTCGGCCATCGCGTCCAGCAGCTTGGCGTTGTTGGCTGCAGCATTGGTCGGGTGGCCGGCATAGCGCGCGCTGTACAGGCCCGGTGCACCGCCGAGGGCATCGACGATCAGGCCCGAATCATCGGCCAGCGCCGGCAGGCCGGTCGCTTCGCAGGCCGCGCGCGCCTTCAGCAGCGCGTTCTCGACGAAGGTCAGGCCGGTTTCTTCCACATCGCCCAGGCCCAGTTCGGCGGCCGAGGTGATCTGCAGCGGCAGGTCGGCGAGGATCTCCTGCATCTCCACCAGCTTGCCGGCGTTGTGGCTGGCCAGTACCAGTTTCTTCATTGACGGGGCTCCAGCAGGTCCCAGGTGTTGCCATAAAGATCGCGGAACACCGCGACCGTTGCATAGGGTTCTTCGCGCGGCGCTTCCAGGAACTCGACCCCGGCAGCCAGCATCGCGGCGTGGTCGCGGTGGAAGTCGTCGGTGTTGAGGAAGAAGGCGACCCGGCCACCGGTCTGGTTGCCGATGCGGCTGCGCTGTTCCTCGTCGCTGGCACGGGCCAGCAGCAGGGCGGCAGCGCTGCCGTCGGTCGGGCCGACCACCACCCAGCGCTTGTGGCCCTGGTCGATGTCCTCCAGCAGCGCGAAGCCGAGCTTGCCGGTGTACCAGGCAATGGCTTCGTCATAGTCGGCCACCACCAGGGTGGCCAGGGCGATGCGGCGGTTCATGCCGACAGCGCCGCCTGCTGCGCGTCCAGCAGCTCGCGCACGCCCTTTTCGGCCAGGCCCAGCAGCGCGTCCAGTTCATCGCGGCGGAAGGCATGGCCTTCGGCGGTGCCCTGCAGCTCGATGAAGCCGCCGCCATCGTTCATCACGACGTTCATGTCGGTGTCGCAGTCGCTGTCTTCGGCGTAGTCCAGGTCCAGCACCGGGGTGCCGCGGTACACGCCCACCGACACGGCGGCCACTGCGCCCAGGATCGGGTTGCGCTTGATGTCGCCACGCTTCATCAGCACGTTCACCGCATCGACCAGCGCCACGTAGGCGCCGGTGATGGCAGCGGTGCGGGTGCCACCGTCGGCCTGCAGCACGTCGCAGTCGAGGGTGATGGTGCGCTCGCCCAGCGCGTTGCGATCCACGCAGGCACGCAGGCTGCGGCCGATCAGGCGCTGGATCTCCAGCGTGCGGCCACCCTGCTTGCCACGGGCCGCTTCGCGGTCGCTGCGGGTGTGGGTGGCGCGCGGCAGCATGCCGTACTCGGCGGTCACCCAGCCTTCGCCCTTGCCGCGCAGGAAGCCCGGCACGCGGTTCTCGACGCTGGCGGTGCACAGCACACGGGTTTCACCGAAGCACACCAGCACCGAACCTTCGGCGTGGCGGGTGAAGCCGCGTTGGATGACGACCGGGCGGAGCTGGTCGGGCTGGCGGCCGCTGGGGCGGGAATCGGACATGGTGCGGGTTCCGTAATGGCGTGGGAGTACGCCGCCACGCCCGCGGCCTTCACGGGGCGGGCAAGGGGGCTCTGGTGAGGGCGCTAGGGTACCATTCCCCCTTTGCACGCACCGGACACAATCCATGATTCGAAGCATGACCGCCTACGCCGGCGGCGAGCGGGTCACCCCGTGGGGCACGCTGGGCTGCGAGCTGCGCTCGGTCAACCACCGCTTCCTGGAGGTCGGAACCCGCCTGCCCGAGGAACTGCGGGCGCTGGAGCCGCAGCTGCGCGAGCGCATTGCCGCACGCCTGAGCCGCGGCAAGCTGGATCTGGTGATGCGCCTGCGCGCGCCGGAAGCGGCGGCAAACCTGCAGGTGGACGAGGCCCTGCTGGGCCAGCTGGGCCGCCTGGCCCACCGCCTGACCTCCGATTTCCCGAACCTGCAGGTCAGCTTCACCGATCTGCTGCAGTTGCCGGGCGTGACCCGCGGCGAGGCCACGGATGCCGCCGCCCTGCAGGTCGAGGCGCTGGCCCTGCTGGACCAGGTGCTGGACGGCTTCGTCGAGGCCCGTGAGCGCGAAGGTGGCAAGCTGGCCGCGGCCATCAGCGAGCGTGTGGACGGCATCGAACGCATCGCCACCGAAGTCCGCACCCTGATTCCGGCCATTCGCGACGGGCAGCGCGCCAAGCTGGCCGCACGCCTGGCCGACCTGCCACACCCGGTCGACCCCGGCCGCGCCGAGCAGGAACTGGTGCTGTGGCTGCAGAAGCTGGACGTGGATGAAGAGCTGGACCGCCTCGGCAGCCATATCGTCGAGATCCGGCGCGTGCTCAAGCAGCGCGAACCGGTCGGCCGCCGCCTGGACTTCCTGCTGCAGGAGTTCAACCGCGAAGCCAATACGCTGGGCTCCAAGTCGGTGGACAGCCGTACGTCCAATGCGGCGGTGGAGCTGAAAGTGTTGATCGACCAGATCCGCGAACAGGTGCAGAACATCGAGTGATGTTGCATCCAGCCGTACAGCAGGGGCGCCTTCGGGTGCCCTTGTTGTTTCAGCGCATCAGTGCATCAGTGCACCCTGACGGCCGGCGCTCCCCCGCTCAAGCGCCCCACCACGGCCGCCTGGCCGAATCCGGCATCGTGGAAGCAGGCCAGCACCGCATCCACCGCTTCCGGGGCACAGGACACCAGCAGCCCGCCACTGGTCTGCGGATCGGTCAGCAGTGGCTGCCACTGGGCGGCCAAGCCCTCGGCGAAGCACACCTCGGCGCCATACGAGGCCCAGTTGCGGTTGGAGGCACCGGTCACGCAGCCACGCTGCAGCAGGTCCAGGCTCTGCGGCAGCAGCGGCACCTGTGCACTGTCCACTTCGGCGGCGACGCCGCTGGCGCGGCACACTTCCAGCAGGTGGCCGAGCAGGCCGAAGCCGGTGACGTCGGTCATCGCGTGCACGCCGTCCAGCGCGGCCAGTGGCACGCCCACGCTGTTCAAGCGGGTAGTCGACGCGATCATCTGCCGGTAGCCCTCGGCATCCAGGACTTCTTTCTTCAGCGCCGATGAATACACGCCCACGCCCAACGGCTTGCCCAGCACCAGCACATCACCGGCGCGGGCATCGGCATTGCGCTTGAGCCGCTGCGGATCGAGCACGCCGATCGCGGCCAGGCCGTAGATGGGTTCCACCGAATCGATGCTGTGGCCGCCGGCAACCACGATGCCGGCATCGGCGCAGGCGCGCTCGCCACCCTGCAGGATGCCGCGGATGGTGTCCTGCGGCAGGGTGTTGATCGGCATGCCGACGATGGCCAGCGCGAACAGCGGGCGCGCGCCCATCGCATACAGGTCTGACAGCGCGTTGGTGGCGGCGATGCGGCCGAAGTCGAACGGGTCGTCGACAATCGGCATGAAGAAGTCGGTAGTGGCGACGATCGCCTGATGGTCATCAAGGCGATACACCGCCGCGTCGTCGCTGGTCTCGCGGCCGACCAGCAGCTCAGCCGGTGCCGGAAGCGCGGGGACCCTGCGCAGCAGATCAGCCAGCACGCCCGGCGCGATCTTGCAGCCGCAGCCACCGCCATGCGCGAGAGACGTCAGTCGTTGTGGGACATCGGCCGTTGAAGGAGCGGGGGACTGCGCGTGCGTGGCCATGCCGACATCTCCTGCGGAAACACGAATGGCGGAAGGCAGCAGGAGTCGAACCTACCAGGGAACGATCGACGCCCCCTACTGGGTTTGAAGCCCAGCCGCATGCCCGGATGCGCATGCCTTCCGAAAGTACGGCGGCACCGGTGGGCTCACTCGTGGGCTGCGTTCCACTGCAGGTCGCCGCGCGGCCGATGCTGGTCACCGACGCGCCGAGTGTAGCCAACGCGATTGAAGAACTCCAAGATCTGGATGCTGCGTTTGCGCCCCAGGCCGATGGCATCGCGGAATGTGGCCGCATCCACCGTGCCGGTGGCCTGTGACAGCTGCGCGACGATCGCGGCCAGCTCGGCGATGCGGGTGGCTGCATAGAACAGGTCAGGTACCACCTGGAACAGTTCGCCGCGCATGGCGGCGCGGCGCAGCGGGGCGCGGACATCGTCTTCGGCGAGGCCGAGATCGGCGGCCAGCGTGCGCACCCACGGCGGATCGAAGCCACCGGCATGCAGTTGCGGCAGTACGCGTTCGAGCAGCAGGCGTTCGTGTTCTGGCGGTGCGTGATCGTGGCCGGGCAAGCGCCACCATGCGCCCACGCGCTGCAGCGTGCCATCGGCGAGCAGATCCTGCAGCAGGGCATTCCACAGGCTGCTCGCCAGCGCGGGCAGGGTGCTGCGCTGCAGGCGTCCACTGTCGACACCGGGTTCGTCGGGGCGTCGCTCATGCCATCCACGCAGTGAGGTGATCACCTGCTCGCGCAACGCCTGCCAGTGCAAGGCAAGGATGATCACCGTGTCTTCGCGGGTAGCGATGCGTCGCGCGTCTTCAGGCAGTTCGATCTGGTCGGCGGCACGTCGGCAATACCGTTGCAGGGAGGTGAGGGGAATGCCGGCAGGTGCCTGCTGCAGCAGGGGGACAACACCGGCACCGGCCGCCAGCTGCTCCAGTGCCCCCAGCCATGCGAGTCGTGCCGTGCTGCGCCGGCGCCGCTGCGGTGGGTCCGGATCGAGTACGACGCCACCGCCCAGGGTGTGGGTGGCCGATGAATCACGGGCGATGAAGCGATCACCACACATCGCGCAGACCGGCGCGTCGAACACCAGCTGCACCAGCTGCCCATCGCCTTCGTCCTGGTCCTCCAACAGCACCACATGCGCCTGGCGATGCATCGTGCCCCAGTGGATGTGAAGCGGCGCCCAGTCGCGCAGCGCCACGGCCCGCGCGGACAGCCGCAGGCGCACATCGACGCGGGGGGTGGCCAGCAGTGCGCGCGGGTCGGCAATCCAGTCGCCACGATGAATCTCGTCGCGGGCGATGGCGGCCAGGTTCAACGCGCAACGCTGGCCGGCCATGGCGTGTTCGCTGGGCTGGCTCTGCGCGTGGATGCTGCGCACGCGGACATCGGTAGCGGCGGGCATCAGTTGCAGGTGCTCGCCAGCCGTGGCGATGCCACCATGCACCGCGCCGGTCACCAGCGTGCCGTGGCCGGGCAACGAGAACACGCGGTCCACCGGCATGCGGAACAGCTCGCTGCGCAGTTCGGCTTGGCGCGTGCTGGCGTCGTCCGCCGCCCACGCGTGCAGCTGGGCTCGCAGTGCGCTGATGCCGGCATCGTCGGGCGCGGTGCTGTTGCAGGCGAACAGAGGTGAATCCTGCAGCGGTGTCGCGGCCAGCAGCGCAGCGATCTCGATCTCGACCCGGGCGATGCGCGCCGCATCCACGCGGTCGATCTTGGTCAGGGCCACTGCACCCCGGTTCACGCCCAGCATCAGCAGGATCGCCAGGTGCTCGCGGGTCTGGGGCATCACCCCATCGTCGGCGGCGACCACCAGCAGGGCGACATCGATGCCGGTGGCGCCAGCCACCATCGTGTGCACGAAGCGCTCATGGCCCGGTACGTCGACGAAACCCAGCGTGGTCGCAGGGCCTTCATTGCCCGAACGTTCCACCGGGACATAGGCGTAGCCCAGCTCGATGGAGATGCCGCGCGTACGCTCTTCCTGCAGGCGATCGGTTTCGATGCCAGTCAGTGCGCGCACCAGGCGTGTCTTGCCATGGTCGATATGCCCGGCGGTCCCGACGATCATGCCTGCAGCATGCTCCATTGGGCCAGGAAGGCCACTTCGTCGGCGGGTTCCAGGCAGCGCAGGTCCAGCCACAACGCGTCCTCTGCGATACGGCCCACTACCGGGCGCGGCAGTTGGCGCAGGCGCTTGGCCAAACGGTCCAGTCCGCCGCGACGCGCGCTGGTGATGCGCAGCCCCGCGCTTGCCAGCTGCGCCCCTGGCTGCGCACCGCTGCCGATCTGGCTGTGCATCGACGCCCGTTCAAGGCTGTAGCCGGCCGCAAGCGCGGAACGCATCGGCTGCAGCAGGCGCTGGGCCTGCGAACCCATGTCGTCCTGCGAGCGCGACAGGGTGCGCAGGGTCGGCAGCCGTTGCGCCAACAGCTCCGGTTCGCGGTACAGGGCCAGCACCGCTTCCAGCGCAGCCAAGCCCATCTTGTCCATGCGCAGCGCTCGCTTCAGCGGGTTGCGGTTGATACGGGCAATCAGATCGGCGCGACCGGCGATGATGCCGGCCTGCGGCCCGCCCAGCAGCTTGTCGCCGCTGAAGCAAACCAGGTCGGCGCCGGACGCCAGCGTTTCCTGCACGGTGGGCTCGTGCGGCAGGCCGAACGAGGCCAGATCACACAGGCTGCCGCTGCCCAGGTCCACCACCAGTGGCAAGCCATGTTCGTGCGCGATCGCGGCCATCGCTGCGGTGTCGACCTTGGCGGTGAAGCCGCTGATCGTGTAGTTGCTGGCATGCACTTCCATCAGCAGTGCGGTGCGTGCGCCAATGGCGTGGGTGAAGTCGGCCGGGTGGGTGCGGTTGGTGGTACCCACCTCCAGCAGCCGCGCACCGGCGCTGCGCATCACGTCGGGAATGCGGAAGGCGCCACCGATCTCCACCAGTTCGCCGCGCGACACCACCACCTCGCGTCGGTTGGCCAGGCTGTTGAGCAGCAGCAGGACCGCCGCCGCATTGTTGTTGACCACGGTGGCGGCCTCAGCGCCGGTCAGTTCGCAGACCAGCGCCTGCACCCGTGCATCGCGGTCGCCGCGGCGGCCGCGGGTGATGTCGAATTCCAGATCGACCGGCGCTGTCATCGCGCGGGTGACGGCGTGCACGGCGGCATCGGGCAGCAATGCGCGACCGAGGTTGGTGTGCAGTACGGTGCCGGTCAGGTTGAACATCGGCTGCAGGTCCAGCCGTGCATCCGCGGCGAGGGCGGCGTCGAGCGCTGCGACCAGTGCCGGGCCGTCAACCGCTTCCTGCAGCTGCGCGGTCGACAGCTGGCCGGCGCCGATACGGTCGCGCAGCATCTGCAGGCGCGAGCGCAGCAGGTGGGTGATGCGGCTGCGGCCGTGGACGTCAATCAGTGGTGACAAGGCCGGCAGGCGCAGCAGCCGGTCCAGCGAGGGCAGGGTAGTGGCAGATGCAGGGATGGGGGGCGTGCGTGGCATCGGTCAGTCACCGTCGGACTGCCACAGCAGTGGATTCTGGCTGGCGCGTGCATAACCTTCTTCGCCCAGCAGCAGGTCCAGTGCCAGCGTGCCGAGGTCATCGGCCACCGGCTCCAGTGTGGGGTTCTTCTCCAGATACAGGATCTTGCGATAGCTGTGGCAATGTTCGCAGGTCTCGGCACGGACCGCGCTCTCGCGCACGGCCTCGCCGCTGTCGCCGTCCACATCAGCCAGGGCGCGGTAGGCGATGTCCTTGCCGGCAGCACCACACTGGCTGCACTGAACGCGCACGTAGTGCCACTGGCAGGCGCACAGCGAGCACGACAGGTAGCGGTAGGACGCATAGGGCGGCCGTGCCTGCACCGCGCTGGCCACTGGCAGCGAGCCGCACAGCGGGCACAGGCCCGGAGCATCGGCCAACGGTTTCAGGTCGGTGGGGCGGAAGCTGTCCGCCAGCACCGCCCAGTAGACCTGCAGTGCATTCATCACCAGCAGCGCAGCGACCGCATCCACCGACGGCGCGTCATCACGCTCCAGCACCGCATGCGCCTGTGCATCCAGCCACGCGTCGTCGGCAGCGGCAACGCGCTGCAGTTCCCTGCGGGTTTCCGCCGGCAGACCGGCTTCGTCGCCGCAGTGCTGGCACAGCATGCGCAGCCAGTCGCGCCAGCACCCATCCAGGTGAAGCATATTGGCTGGCCGCAACGGCATGCCGGCGCTGGCGGCCGCGCTGGACTGCTGCGCGCGCGCGTGGTCCTGCAGCGCCTCGCGTTGCTGGGGTGTCAACGCCTCCAGCAGCGCCTGCTGCGCATCGGCCAGTGCCGCCAGCAGCTGCAGGTAGCCACCAATGGCACTGTGCGCGGCCAGGCTGCGCAGACGTGCCGCGCGTGCGACGAACAGGGAAGCGACATCGGGCAGGATGATGCGCGGAACATCGCGCGAGGCGAGCGTCTCGATCTCACCGGGTTCAAGGATGCGTTGCGCCATGCAGGGCCAGCCAGGAGAACCAGCTTCCATCCTCGCTGTTGTCAGCGCTGGCGTCCAGCGCACTGCCGGCCATTTGAAATGGTTGGGGTCAGATCCGTTTTCCATAGGAAAGCGGATCTGACCCCATCGCTTGTTGCCATGTTCATTGTGTCGACCAAGGTCGACACCCACCAACAGCAGCGGGAAACTGTCGAGGGCGGGGTGGGTCAGGTTGCGGGGGCGTGAGCCGCATGGATGCGGCGACCGAGCTTACATGGATGTACTTGCAGCGCCCCCCGCAACCTGACCCACCCCGCCATCCCACGGATAGCCGCTGTTGCTGTTGCCTTGGCTCGAGGCGGGTGCAGGGCCGCAGGCCCTGCCGCTAACCCTGTTCCCGTCGTCCGCGCAGGATGTCCCGGAACCACTGCCGGTGATGCTTGTACGCCCACCCGTAGGTCACCTTGCCCTGGGTCATTGCCCGCACAGACCCCTTGATCCAGATCGCCGCATAGATGTGCACCACGATCGCGCAGACCAGCACCCAGCCGAACAGCGCATGGGCAAGTACCGAGAAGCGGATCACCCCGATCGGGAAGAAGTGGCTGAAGTACTGCCGCCAGATCACGAAGCCGGTCAGCAGCAGTGCCGACAGGCAACCAATGATCGCCCAGAACAGCAGTTTCTGGCCGGCATTGAAGCGGCCCACCGGCGGCAGCCTCTCGTCCTCGTTGCGCAGCACATCGCGCATGCCGCGCATCCACTTGCCATCATCGGCGGTCGGCAGGTTGTCGCGCCACATGCGGAACGCCAGCAACGTAAAGCCGATCACCATGGCCAAGCCGATGAACGGGTGCAGGATGCGCGTCCACGGTCCGCCACCGAACAGCTGGGTCAACGGGAACAGGGCAGGGTGGAACAACGCCAGCCCGGACAGCGCCGTCAGCACGAAGCAGATCGCCACGATCCAGTGGTTGATGCGGGTCGGCGCGCGGTAGCGGATGATCTGCCGCGGGTGCGGGGCGTACTTCATGGCCGCTGCTCCTCTTCGATCTGCTTCGCCTCGTGTTCGGCTTCCTCTTCTTCCTCGTCATTGACCGTGTTGCGGCCGATGCCGATGTAATGCAGGAAGCCGGCGAAGGCGGTGGCGGCGATCGCCAGCACGCCCAGTGGCTTGGCCACGCCCTTCCAGACTTCCACCATCGGGCTGATGCGCGGGTCCTTGGGCAGGTCGGCGTACAGCTCGGGCTTGTCCACATGCTGCAGCACGTACATCACGTGGGTGCCGCCCACACCCTGCGGGTCGTACAGGCCGGCGTTCTCGTAGCCGCGCGATTTCAGGTCTTCCACGCGGCCGGCGGCATGCTCGGTCATCGCCTGCTTGCTGCCGAAGGTGATCGCACCGGTCGGGCAGGTCTTCACGCAGGCCGGTTCCTGGCCTACCGCCACCCGGTCCGAACATAGCGTGCACTTGTAGGCCTTGTGGTCCTTCTTGGAGATGCGCGGCACGTCGAACGGGCAACCGGTCACGCAGTAGCCGCAGCCGATGCAGTTCTCTTCCTGGAAGTCGACGATGCCGTTGGCGTACTGGATGATCGCGCCCGGCGACGGGCAGGCCTTCAGGCAGCCCGGGTCGCTGCAGTGCATGCAGCCTTCCTTGCGGATCAGCCATTCCAGCTTGCCCTTCTCGTCCTCGTACTCGCGGAACTTCATCACCGTCCACGACTGTTCGCTCAGGTCGGGAGGGTTGTCATAGCTGCCGACGCAGCTGCCGACCTCGTCGCGCAGGTCGTTCCATTCCATGCAGGCGACCTGGCAGGCCTTGCAGCCGATGCACTTGCTCACATCGATCAGCTTGGCGACCTGGCCGGTGTGCGCACCGCGCGCCTCCGGCGAGGGCGTGGTGGTGGCCGAGCGGCGGATGATGTCCAGCGATTGCAGTGACATGGCGTGTCTCCTACACCTTCTCGACCTTGACCAGGATGCACTTCGATTCGGGCGTCTGCGAGTTGCCGTCACCGATGGCGTTGGTCAGCGTATTGGCGATGTATCCGGGCTTGGCCGCACCGAGGAAGCCCCAGTGGATCGGCACGCCCACCTGGTGCACGGTCCGGCCATCGATCTGCAGTGCCTTGATGCGCTTGGTCACCATCGCCACCGCTTCGATGTGGCCACGCTTGGAGCTGACCCGCACGCGGCTGCCGTTGTTGATGCCGAGCTCGTCGGCCAACGCCGCGCCGATCTCGACGAACTGCTCGGGCTGGATGATGGCGTTGAGCTTGCCGTGCTTGGTCCAGAAGTGGAAATGCTCGGTCAGGCGGTAGGTGGTGGCCACATGCGGGAACTCGTCCGGCGAACCGATCTGTGCACGATCGCTGGCGAACACCCGTGCCGCCGGATTATTCAGCGTCAGTGCCTGGCCGGGGCTGAGCGGGTTGCTGCGCAGCGGTGTATCGAAGGGCTCGTAGTGCTCCGGGAACGGTCCCTCGGCCATGCCGGCCTTGGCGAAGAAGCGGGCGATGCCTTCCGGGTTCATGATGAACGGGCCCATCCCGCCGGCCGGATCTTCATCGGCCTTGAAGTCCGGCACGTCCACACTGCCCCAGTTCTTGCCGTTCCAGGCCAGCAGCGTGCGGCGCGGATCGAACGGCTGGCCAGCCACGTCGCACGAAGCGCGGTTGTACATCACCCGGCGGTTGGCCGGCCACGCCCAGGCCCAGCCCAGCGTGTTGCCGATACCGGTGGGGTCGCTGTTGTCACGCCGCGCCATCATGTTGCCGGTCGGGCCCCAGGCGCCGATGTAGATCCAGCAGCCAGAGGAGGTGCTGCCGTCGTCGCGCAGGTCGCCGAATGCGGCCAGCTGCTCGCCGGCCTTGCGCACCAGCTTGGTCGGATCCTTCGGATCGAACACGTCGGCCAGCGCCTTGCCGTTGTATTCCATCGCCAGTTCTTCCGGCGTCGGCAGTTCCGGGTTGGAATACTTCCAGGCCAGGTCGCGCACCGGCTCCCACCATGCACCACCGTCCTTCTCGTACATCGCTTTGATGCGATGGAACAGCTCGGACATGATCTCGATGTCACTGCGCGCTTCGCCCGGCGGATTGGCGCCCTTCCAGTGCCATTGCAGCCAGCGCGAGGAATTCACCACCGCGCCGTTCTCCTCGGCGAAGGAGGTGGTCGGCAGGCGGAATACTTCGGTCTGGATCGTACTCGGATCGACGTCGTTCAACGCACCGTGGTTCTGCCAGAAAGCGATGGTCTCGGTTTCCAGCGGGTCCATGCTGACCATGAACTTCAGCTTGGAGAACGCGCTGATCAGCTTGCCCTTGTTCGGCGCCGAGGCCAGCGGATTGAAGCCCTGGCAGATGTAGCCATGGATCTTGCCCTCGTTCATCAGTTCGTACGCCTGCAGCATGTCGTACGGCTTGTCGAGCTTGGGCAGGTGGTCGAAGCACCAGTTGTTGTCGGCGGTGGCCGCGTCGCCCCACCACGACTTCATCAGGCTGACGTGGAACTTCGGGTAGTTCTGCCAGAACGACATCTGGTTGGCGCGCAGCGGCTTCTGCGTGCGCTTGGCGATGTAGGCGTCGTAGTCCTGCTCGTCCTGTTTCGGCAGCGTCAGGTAGCCGGGCAGCAGGTCGGACATCAGGCCGATGTCGGTCAGGCCCTGGATGTTGGAATGCCCGCGCAGCGCGTTCATGCCGCCACCGGCCACGCCGATGTTGCCCAGCAGCAGCTGCACCATGGTGCCGGCACGCACGTTCTGCGCGCCCACCGAATGCTGCGTCCAGCCGAGCGCGTACAGGATGGTCATCGCCTTGTCCTTGCCGGCGGTGGAGGCGATCATGTCCCACACCTGGCGGATGCTGTCGGCCGGCGTGCCGCAGATGCGTTCGACCATCTCCACGGTATAGCGCGCGTAGTGCTGCTTGAGCAGGTTGTAGACGCAGCGCGGGTCCTTCAGCGTCGGGTCGCTGCGCACGAAGCCATCGTCACCGTAGGCATAGTCCCAGCTGGAACGGTCGTAGCTGCGCTTTTCCTCGTTGTAGCCCGAATACAGGCCGTCGTTGAAAGCGAACTCGTCCTTCACCAGGAACGACATGTCGGTGTAGTTCAGCACGTACTCGTGCTGGATGCGGTCCTCGGTCAGCAGGTAGTTGATCAGGCCGCCCAGGAACACGATGTCGGTGCCGGTACGGATCGGCGCGTACACGTCGGCCACCGCGGCCGAGCGGTTGAAGCGCGGATCGACCACGATCAGCCGGGCCTTGTTGTGTGCCTTGGCCTCGGTCACCCATTTGAACCCGCATGGGTGTGCCTCGGCGGCATTGCCACCCATGATCAGGATCAGGTCGGCATTCTTGATGTCGACCCAGTGATTCGTCATCGCACCACGGCCTAGCGTCGGGGCAAGACCTGCCACCGTCGGGCCGTGTCAGACACGTGCCTGGTTGTCGAATGCCAACATGCCGAGGGAGCGCACGACCTTGTGGGTCAGCACCGCGGTTTCATTGCTGGTGGCCGAGGCCGCCAGCATGCCGGTGGTCAGCCAGCGGTTGACCGTCTGCCCGGCCTCGTTCTTCTGCACGAAGTTTGCATCGCGGTCTTCCTTCATCAGCCGCGCGATGCGGTCCAGCGCATCGTCCCAGCTCAGCCGCTTCCACTCGTTCGAGCCCGGCGCGCGGTACTCGGGGTAGAGCAGGCGCGACTTGCTGTGAATGATGTCGGCCAGGCCGGCACCCTTCGGGCACAGCGTGCCGCGGTTGACCGGGTGGTCCGGGTCGCCCTCGATATGGAAGATGCTCGGCTCGGCGTTCTTGGCACCGTCGCCGAGGCTGTACATCAGGATGCCGCAGGCCACCGAACAGTACGTACAGGTGTTGCGGGTCTCGGTCGCGCGGGTCAGCTTGTACTGCCGAACCTCCGCGAGCGCGACGCCGGGCGCGAAGCCCATCAGTGCCAGGCTGGAGCCGACCAGGGTTGTCCCGGTCACTTTCAGGAACTGGCGGCGGCTCATCGATGGCATGCCGTTCTCCTGGGATGGCGGGGAGGCGCAGGCCTCCGGGCTGTCGTTGGGTACGGCCCGGTTATAGCACAGGCCCCCGGATGCCCATGTGGCACAAGGCCCGGCGCCTGCCGGGAGGGCGCGCAACGGGGTTGCTCTGGTAAAGTTGCGTGCCCGCACCCCGGGGAAGCGTCTGCCGGGCCTGGTTCCAGGATGTTCCGCGCAGCTCCCGCCGTCCTGGCGCGATCCTCCGCGCCGGATCTGGAACACCGAGGAAAAATTTTGCGAAATCAACCCGTTGGATCCCCCGCATGAGCGCTCCGTCGAAGCCGTCGGACGCCGTTGCGCGCGGCACGCTGTACATCGTTGCCGCGCCGTCCGGCGCCGGCAAGAGCAGCATCGTCAACGCCACCCTGGCGCGTGACCCGCAGATCGCCCTGTCGATCTCCTTCACCTCGCGCGCGATGCGCCCGGGTGAAGTGAACGGCCAGCACTACCATTTCGTCTCTGCGGAGAGGTTCGAGGAAATGATCGCCGCCGGCGACTTCTTCGAGCATGCCTGGGTGCACGGCGACTGGAAGGGCACCGCCCGCCAGTCGGTGGAGCCGCAGCTGGCTGCCGGCCAGGACGTGCTGCTGGAAATCGACTGGCAGGGCGCGCAGCAGGTGCGCCAGCTGGTGCCGGGCACGGTCACCGTGTTCATCCTGCCGCCGTCCAAGCAGGCCCTGCAGGACCGCATGCGCAAGCGCGGCCAGGACAGCGAGGCGGTCATCGCCCAGCGCCTTGGCGCGGCCCGCGACGAGATGCTGCACTTCAATGAGTTCGACTACGTCATCGTCAACGAGGTCTTCGACACCGCCGTCGATGAGCTGTGCGCCATCTTCACCGCCAGCCGCCTGCGCCGGGAGGCCCAGAAGGTCCGCCACGCCGGCCTGATCCAGGCCCTGCTGACCCCCGATCCGGGTGCAACTGACTGATTCCAAAAGAATCGGGTGGGGGTTGGCTTGATTTTGTCCAGCCCCTGCCGGTACACTTCGCCCCCTTTCCCTCATTCGACTGAGCGGCCGACCGGTCGCCGGGAGCCCGTATGGCCCGCATCACCGTAGAAGATTGCCTGGAAGTCGTTAACAACCGTTTCGAACTGGTCATGATGGCTTCCAAGCGTGCCCGCCAGCTCGCCAACGGCGTGCAGGCCACGCTGGACAACAGCGAGACCGAGGACAAGCCGACCGTGCTGGCGCTGCGCGAAATCGCCGCCCGCAAGATCGACAACGCGCTGATCGACGAAGTCGAGAAGGCCGAGCGTGAGCGCGCCGAGCGCGAAGCGCTGGAGTGGGCCGCCGCAGAAGTGGTCGCCGACGAAGACATGTCCAAGAACGACGATTGATCGCATCGATCAACGTAATCGTTGGATGTGCCGAACAGCCCGCCCCGTGCGGGCTGTTTCGCATTCAGGATTTGCCGTAAACGTCGCGCTGGAATAGGCTGCGGGCATGAACCCAGGCCCCACTGCCAAGGTCGCCGCAGCCCCCACTGCCGCCGTACCCGACTACGTCCTCCAGCTTGAACGCGCCGCCCATTACCTGCCGCCGGAACAGCTGCCGCTGTTGCGCCGTGCCTGGGAAGTCGGAGCCTCCGCGCACGCTGGGCAGACGCGCAAGTCGGGCGAGCCCTATATCACCCATCCGGTGGCCGTGGCCCAGGTGCTGGCCGAGCTCGGCCTGGACGTGGAAGCGCTGATCGCCGCGATCCTGCACGACACCATCGAAGACACGCCGCTGACCCGCGAGGCATTGGCCGCCGAGTTCGGCGAAGCCGTGGCCGAACTGGTCGACGGCGTCACCAAGCTGGACAAGCTGAAGTTCCGCGACCGCCAGGAGGCGGCCGCCGAGAGCTTCCGCAAGATGCTGCTGGCGATGTCGCGCGACCTGCGCGTGATCATGATCAAGCTGGCCGATCGCCTGCACAACATGCGCACGCTGGGCGCGCAGAGCCGCGAGGCACGCGGCCGCATTGCCCGCGAGACGCTGGAGATCTACGCGCCCATCGCCCAGCGCCTGGGCATGAGCCTGGTCAAGAGCGAGCTGCAGAACCTCGGTTTCAAGGCGCTGTACCCGTGGCGCCACGCCATCATCGAAAAACACATCCGCAGCCAGCCGGTGGTGCGCCGCGAGGCGATGGCGCAGGTGGAGGTGCAGTTGTCGCAACGCTTGGCCAAGGAGGGGATCGAGCATCGGCTGATCAGCCGCATCAAGACCCCGTGGAGCATCTACAACAAGATGCGCGACGAGAACAAGACCTTCGACCAGGTGATGGATGTGTTCGGCTTCCGCCTGGTGGTGCGCAGCGTACCCAGCTGCTACCACGCGCTGGGTTCGGTGCATGCCACCTTCAAGCCGCTGGATGGCCGCTTCCGCGATTTCATCGCCATTCCCAAGGCCAACGGTTACCAGTCGCTGCACACCGTGCTGTTCGGGCCGTATGGCTCGCCGATCGAAGTGCAGATCCGTACCGAGGAGATGGACCTGATCGCCGAGCGCGGCGTGGCCGCGCACTGGACCTACAAGTTCGGTGGCGATTCGCCCAACAGTGCGCAGAGCCGCGCGCACGCCTGGATCGTCGAGCTGATCGACTCGCAGCGCGCCGCCGGTTCCTCGCTGGAATTCCTCGACAACGTCAAGGTCGACCTGTTCCCGGACGAGGTCTACCTGTTCACGCCGAAGGGCAAGATCCTGGCCCTGCCGCGCAACTCGACCGCGCTCGATTTCGCCTACGCCGTGCATACCGACGTCGGCAACATGGCGGTGGCCTCGCGCGTGGACAAGAAACTGGTGCCACTGCGCACCAAGCTGGTATCGGGCCAGTCGGTGGAGATCATCACCGCGCGCTCGGCCACGCCGAAACCGCAGTGGCTGGAATTCGTGGTCACCAGCAAGGCGCGCACCGCCATCCGCCACCAGCTCAAGCAGCTGGAGCACGAAGACGCCGTGCAGCTGGGCCACCGCATGCTCGACCGGGCGCTGGAAGCGATGGATTCGTCGCTGGAGCGGCTGCCGAAGGGGCGCCTGGATGCGTTCCTGGTCGAACACCGCTTCCCCCGCCTGGAGGCGCTGCTGGCCGAGGTCGCGCTCGGCAACTGGATGCCGACCCAGGCCGCGCAGGCGTTGATGGCCTACGCCGAACTGCGGGGCGGCCCGCATTCGCGCCACCACTCGCAGGAAAAGATCCTGATCAACGGTAGCGAGCGCGGCGTGGTCACCTTCGCCGGCTGCTGCCAGCCGATTCCCGGCGACGAGATCATGGGCTACCACACCGCCGGCAAGGGCATCGTGGTACACCGCATGGACTGCCCGAACCTGGCCGAGCTGCGCAAGTCGCCCGAGCGCTGGGTGCCGATCGGCTGGGACACCACCGTCTCCGGCGATTACGACACCTCGCTGGTGGTGGAAGTGGAGAACGGCACCGGCGTGCTGGCGCAGCTGGCCGCCGCCATCGCGCAGAGCCATTCCAACATCGAGCGCGTGGACTACCTGGACCGCGATTTCAACGCCGCCGTGCTGGCGTTCAACATCCAGGTACGCGATCGCAACCACCTGGCCGAGGTCATGCGCCGCCTGCGCCGCCTGTCGGTCGTGCAGTCGGTGCGCCGCCAGTAGGTCCACGCCAGGCGTGGATGATGTCCCGCGCACACGACGCATGGGATCGGATCCATTTCCCGCCGGGAAACGGATCCGATCCCAGCCGATACCGCCCCCACCCGGTACAATCACCGCTCTGTTTTCCCCCAAGCACCGGAGCGTCCCATGTCCCGCCAGATCATCAACACCGAAAAGGCTCCCGCCGCCATCGGCCCGTACTCGCAGGCCGTGCGCGCCGGCAACACTGTGTACTTCTCCGGCCAGATCCCGCTCGACCCGGCCACCGGCGATGTCGTTGGCGCTGGTGACGTCGAAGCACAGGCCCGCCGCGCCTTCGACAACCTCAAGGCCGTGGCCGAAGCCGCTGGCGGCTCGCTGGACAAGGTCGTGCGCCTGGGCCTGTACCTGACCGACCTGGGCGAGTTCGCCAAGGTCAACGCGGTCATGCAGGACTACTTCCAGGCGCCGTATCCGGCCCGTTCCACCATCGAAGTCTCCGGCCTGCCGAAGGGCGCCAACTTCGAGGTCGACGCGGTGATGGTCATCGACTGACCGCCACGTGGCACGCAAGGCGGCGGTCACCCCGGTCCTGTCACCGTCCGGCGAAGCATCCCTGGCGATGCTTGCGGGCGTGGGCCCGGCCGTGGCCGCCAAACTGCAGGCGCGTGGCCTGGCCACCCTGCAGGATCTCTGGCTTCATCTGCCGCTGCGCTATGAAGACCGGACCCGGCTGACCCGCATCGAAGACCTGCGCAACGGCGTGCCGGCGCAGGTGGAAGGGCGGGTGGTCGCGGTCGAGCGTGGCATGCGTTACCGGCCGATGCTGAAGGTCGCGGTGGAGGACGAAGGGCAGGGCACCCTGGTGCTGCGCTTCTTCCATTTCCGCCAGCAGCAGGTCGGCCAGTTCGCGGTCGGCAACCGGCTGCGCTGCTTCGGCACCCCCAAGCCCGGTCATCTTGGCCTGGAAATCGTCCATCCCAGCTACCAGGTGCTGGGCCGCAACGACGATCCCGAACTCGGCGACCGCCTCGACCCGGTGTACCCCACCGTCGAAGGCGTGGGCCCGATGACGATGCGCAAGCTGATCGGCCAGGCCCTGGATCGCCTGCCCGAGGAAAGCACGCTGGAACTGCTGCCCAGCGGCTGGCTGGATGGCCTCGGCCTGCCGTCGCTGCGCAGTGCGTTGCTGACCGTACACCGTCCGCCGCCGGATGCCGATCTGGCCGCGTTGGCAGCAGGCACGCACCCGGCGCAGCGTCGCCTGGCGATGGAAGAACTGCTGGCCCATCACCTCAGCCTGCGTCGCCAGCGCATTGCCTTGCAGGCGCACCATGCGCCTCCGCTGGCCGGCCCCGGCACGCTGGCCAAGGCGCTGCTGAAGCAGCTGCCGTTCGCGCTGACCGGCGCGCAGGAGCGCGTGTTCAAGCAGATCCGCGAGGACCTGGCGCGGCCCAGCCCGATGCTGCGGCTGGTGCAGGGCGATGTCGGCTCCGGCAAGACCGTGGTGGCCGCACTGGCCGCGATGCTGGCGGTGGAGCAGGGCAAGCAGGTCGCATTGGCCGCCCCCACCGAACTGCTGGGCGAGCAACATCTCAACAACCTGCGTGGCTGGCTGGAACCGCTGGGCGTGCGCATCGCCTGGCTGGCCGGCAAGGTCACCGGCAAGGCGCGCGCCAAGGTGATGGAACAGGTCGCCAACGGCGAAGCGCAGGTGGTGGTCGGTACCCATGCACTGATGCAGGAAGCGGTTGTATTCCAGGATCTGGCCCTGGCCATCGTCGATGAGCAGCACCGCTTCGGCGTGCACCAGCGGCTGGCCCTGCGCGACAAGGGCGCGGGCGGCAACAGTGTGCCGCACCAGCTGGTGATGACCGCCACGCCGATTCCGCGCACGCTGGCGATGTCCGAATACGCGGATCTGGATGTCTCGGCCATCGACGAACTGCCGCCAGGCCGCACGCCGGTGCAGACCGTCGCACTCAACAATGACCGCCGTCCGGAGCTGATCGAACGCATCGCGCTGGCCTGCCAGGAAGGGCGGCAGGTGTACTGGGTGTGCACGCTCATCGAGGAAAGCGAGGAGCTGGATGCAACGCCCGCGCAGGCCACCTTCGAATCGCTGCAGGCGCTGCTGCCGGGCGTGCGCGTTGGGCTGGTGCATGGCCGCCTGAAGGCCGCGGAGAAGCTGGCGACGATGGTGGCGTTCAAGGCCGGCGACATCGACCTGCTGGTCGCCACCACCGTCATTGAAGTGGGCGTGGACGTGCCGAATGCCTCGTTGATGGTGATCGAGAACGCCGAGCGCCTGGGCCTGGCCCAGCTGCACCAGCTGCGCGGCCGCGTCGGCCGTGGTTCGGCGGTGTCGCGCTGCGTGCTGCTGTACCAGGCGCCGCTCTCGCAGATGGCGCGCGAGCGCCTGCAGACCATGCGCGAAACCAACGATGGTTTCGTCATCGCCGAGAAGGATCTGGAGCTGCGTGGCCCGGGTGAACTGCTGGGTACGCGCCAGACCGGCCTGGCCGGTTTCCGCATTGCCGACCTGGCCCGCGACGCCGGCCTGCTGCCCGGCGTGCACGCGCTGGCCGAGCGCCTGCTGGACCAGCAACCCGCGCTGGCCGACCGCGTGGTGCAGCGCTGGATCGGCACGGCCGTGCGCTACGCCTCGGCGTAAGTGAGGTGTCAGATCCCTTTGCACTGCAAAGGGCTCTGACCCCATGTCCCGGCGCTCATCCACGCCGCATGGGTGGGTGTGGACCTTGATCCATACATCCACGCATGGCGTGGATCTACAGCGCCAAACGTTCCGACAGGCCGGGAAGCACGAGATACTCGGAGGCCTTCCCGACGCGCTCTTTGCTGACAAGCCCAGACGCCACCAATCCATTCAGATCCTTCAACGCGGTCGGATAGGTAATGGTGTGTGCCGCCTGGTGGCTGGCGACGGTGTAGGTCCGGTCAGGATCCTTCAGCGCGTTGGCCAGCAAGGCGCGCTGACGATGATTGAGCTGCACGCCGCCAAGCCGGGCGGTTCGCAACATGCGTCGCGCTGCCTGATCCTCTGCATGCTTCCTGGCGATGTAGGCATGCAAGCCCTGGATCGATTGCTCAATGACCTCCAGTTGTTGCGCCACGAAGTAGCCAAGATCCCGATTGTCACTTTCGGTGTAGAGGTAGGCCCGCATGTACTTGCCTGGGGACTTCTTCAGCACGCTGGAAATGGAGAAATACTCAGTCATCCAGTACCCGGCATTCATCATCGCCCAGTAAAACAGTGCGCGCGCCGTACGGCCATTGCCATCCACGAAAGGATGGTCGTAGCCAATCTGGAAATGCAGTGCGATGGCTTTGGCGACAGGATGGATGAACGGTGTGCTTTCCTCATTGATGAACGTGCACAGCCGCTCGATCCGCGCAGGCACTTCCTCGGCCGGAGGAGGGATGTGCAGCAGCGTAGGTGGTGAGCCGCGATCGAAGATCGCAACGTTGTCTTCGGCGGTTCTGAAACGCCCGCTGTCGGTGGGTAGCTCCAGTGTGCCGTCGGTGAGGATGCTGTGCAGCTCCAGAATCTCGCCGGGAGTGATCGGGCGTATGCCGCGCTCGCGGATCACGTTCATTGCCACGTAGTTGTTGTAGATCATGCGCTCGGACTGGTCGCGCGGCGCACGGCCCGTGCTGAGCATTTCCTTCGCCACGGCCCGTGTGGTCGAGGCGCCCTCCAACTGCGATGAGGTCATCGCTTCCTCAATCAGCGAGCGGATCAGGAACCGTCCTTGGCCGCTGGCGGCATCCACACCCTTCACCGAGCCTGCGGCCTCCCGGTCGATGTAATGCAGGTGCCGCTGCATCGAATCGGTGAGTGCGAGCTTGAAGGGTTGCTGCGTCTTGTCCAGCAACAGCGGTAGCGGCTTCAGCAATGCTGCGCGCGTCCACGTGATGCCCAGCCACCACTGCTCCGCGTTCAGGCCCGCCGGTGGCGCTCTGTGGCGGACTCTGTCCCAATGCTCATAGGCGCCGTTCACCTCGGGCCCGATCCGGGCGTCCAGGATGGTACCGAGGGTCTCCATGTACTTCCGGGTGAGGGTTGCCAGATCGGGAGCTGGCGCGGGCAGCTTCATGGTTGTTTTCTATAAAATGTGCATAACTTTTTATAGCAAATGATGTTGGGCGCTCCAAGCGACCCGGAACTAAAATCTGTTCATGTTCGTGAGTGCGCTGGCCAGGGCGTTGGTGGGGGCAACGGATCCAACCCTCTCCCCCACATCTTTGCCGCTGGGGCAGGCCGGTATTGCAACGGTCATCATCCCGGTCCACACTTCGTTGCCGATCTGAAGACGGCAACGATGACCCACAAGATCCCCCTGTTGATCGACACCGACCCCGGTGTGGACGACGCCCTGGCCCTGCTGATGGCCTTTGCCGATGAACGGCACGATGTGGTCGCCCTGACCATCGCCGCCGGCAATGTCGGCCTGCAGTACACCGTCCGCAACGCCCTCAAGCTCTGCGATATCGTTGGCCGCGCCGACGTGCCGGTGTTTGCCGGAAGCCCGGATCCGCTGCTGCATCCCTCCGTCGACGCTGCCCACGTGCATGGCCGTGATGGCTATGGCGACGTGGACCTGCCGCCGCCGAGCCGCCAAGCTGAAGCCGAGCACGCTGCGCTGGCCATCCTGCGCCTGTCGCACGAGCATGCCGGCGAACTGATGCTGGTGATGCTTGGCCCGCTGACCAACCTGGCGCTGGCACTGAAGCTGGACCCGACCCTGCCCCAGCGCATCAAGCGCATCGTGGTGATGGGCGGGGCGGTCACCTGCCACGGCAACATCACCCCGGCGGCCGAATTCAACATCGCCTTCGATCCGGAAGCGGCGCACGTGGTGTTCACCTCGTTCAAGCACCTGCTCGTGTCGGACTGGGAGGCTACCGTCGCCCACGGCCTGCCGCTGGAAGAAGCCGAGAAGTGGCTGCAGGCCGACTCCGATCGCGCCCGCTTCTATGAGCTGATCTCGCGCAAGACCCGTGCCCTGTCCGAAGACAGCAAGGGCGGCCGCTGGTACACCGCCGATGCGGTTGCCATGGCCTGGGCGCTGAACCCGGAAGGGCAGTTGCAGGTCGAATCGCGGCCGCTGAACGTGGAGCTGAACGGCACGTTCAGCCGCGGCGCCACCATCGTCGACTGGAACCGCCAGACCGGCCAGCCGGACAACTGCGATCTGCTGATGGCCTACGACCAGCAGCGTTTCGAGGCCCTGGTACGCCACGCCCTGGGCGCGAACTGAAGCCGATCGACCGGCACCGGTTGCCCCGGGCGGCAACCGGTGCTTATAATGCCGCTCTTGACCACCAGCCCATTTACGGTGTGAGCCCATGAAGGCCGATATCCATCCGAACTACCGCGACGTCGTCTTCCATGACGTCACCTCCGATTTCAAGTTCCTGACCCGCTCGACCATGGGCACGAAGGAAATCATCCAGTGGGAAGACGGCAACGAATACCCGCTGGTCAAGGTTGAAATTTCCTCTGCTTCGCACCCGTTCTACACGGGCAAGCACAAGGTCATCGACACCTCGGGCCGTATCGACAAGTTCCAGAAGCGCTACGCGCGCTGATCTGTCGATCCCGCTTCGAACCGACGGCCGCGCTCTGCGCGGCCGTTTGTTTTTCCCCGACGCCTACCCAACGGGCGTTTGGATGGGCGGAACACTGCGTTCGTATGACAACGCTTTTGCCGATCCGGGCCGCTTGCTGGCCGGGTTCTGGCCGCCTGCCGTCTACGACTTCTGTCTAGCGCCGGGCAAATGCTGCTGTGCGATAATGGCGTGATCCACGACACAGGTCGTGGACGTCATTCACGTGCCTGACCAATGCGCTTGGGCAGGCGCCTTCCCATGAAGGAGCGCACACAGTGTCCGATCTTGATCAGGTCACGCTCAACGCCGGCGATAAGTCGGTCGTTCTGCCCGTCATCAAACCCACCCTTGGCAACGACTGCGTCGACATCGCGAAGCTGACCAAGGAAACGGGGTTCTTCACCTACGATTCCGGCTTCACCGCGACGGCCAGCTGCAAGTCCGCCATCACCTACATCGACGGCGACAAGGGCGTGCTGCTGTACCGCGGCTACCCGATCGAACAGCTGTCGGAAAAGTCGAGCTACGTCGAAGTGGCCTACCTGCTGATCAACGGCGAGCGCCCGAGCGCCGAGCAGCTGAAGGCCTTCACCGATGAGCTGACCGCCGAAGCCAACGTCGATGATTCGATCAACACCCTGATCGGCAGCTTCGCCAAGGATGCCCACCCGATGGCCATCCTGGCGGCCGCGATCGCGCAGCTGTCGGCCATCTACCACGACTCGCTGGACCTGTCCGACGCAGAACAGCGCCGCCAGGCCGCCGTGCGCCTGATCGCCAAGGTGCCGACCCTGTCGGCGCTGATCTACCGCCACGGCAAGGGCCTGCCGGCCAACAAGCCGGACACCTCGCTGGACTACGTCAGCCGCTTCCTGAAGCAGACCTTCGAGTCGGCTGACGGCCAGTACGATCTGAACCCGGATGTGGTCAAGGCGCTGGACCTGCTGTTCATCCTGCACGCCGACCACGAGCAGAACGCCTCGACCTCGACCGTGCGCCTGGTCGGCTCGACCGGCGCCAACCCGTACGCGTCGGTCGCCGCTGGCGTCACCGCGCTGTGGGGTCCGGCCCACGGCGGTGCCAACGAAGCCGTGCTGAAGATGCTGGAAGAGATCGGCAGCGCCGACAACGTCGAGTCCGCCGTGGTCAAGGCCAAGGACAAGACCTCCGGCTTCCGCCTGATGGGCTTCGGCCACCGCGTCTACAAGAACTTCGACCCGCGCGCCAAGGTCATCGGCGAGATGACCAGCAAGGTGCTCAAGCAGCTGGGCGTGCAGGACCCGCTGCTGGACGTGGCCGTGAAGCTGGAACAGGCCGCGCTGCAGGACGAGTACTTCGTTGCCCGCAAGCTGTACCCGAACGTCGATTTCTACAGCGGCATCATCTACAAGGCGCTGCAGATCCCGACCGAAATGTTCACCGTCATGTTCGCCCTGGGCCGTACCTCCGGCTGGGTCTCGCATTGGCTG
Source organism: Stenotrophomonas maltophilia (assembly GCF_002799155.1). Classification (GTDB taxonomy): domain Bacteria; phylum Pseudomonadota; class Gammaproteobacteria; order Xanthomonadales; family Xanthomonadaceae; genus Stenotrophomonas; species Stenotrophomonas maltophilia_R. Next base: position 3,039,809 of record NZ_NERD01000002.1, on the reverse strand, counting down.
GAACAGCAGGTTGATCCGGAAATGAAGATCGGCCGCCCGCGCCAGGTCTACACCGGCAGCGACGTGCGCGACTACCAGGGCTGATCGCCCCGCGTAGGTTGTGCCAAGAACGCCCCGCATCCGCGGGGCGTTTTTTTTGGGGGAGCGGACCTGACAGGTGCGGACCGTGGGACCGCACGATCCTCTGGGGTCGAGCACGGACTCGCCGCTGCACGCGCGCGCTTCAGGATCTGAATGCTTTCTGACAATGAATGTCGCTTTCACATCTTTTCGGATCTATTGCATAGGCATCACATCCGAGGCGATAGAACCTGCGGGTACCACTCAACCATGGAGAACACCATGAACCGACTGCTTGCCGTTGCCCTCATCGCCACGCCGCTGGCCGTGCTGAGCCCGCAGGTGTCCGCGCAGTACACCGGCCCAGGCGCAGGAACCGCTGTCAGTACCGTCAACGACGCGCGCGCCCAGCGCGACGACCACCCGGTGGTGCTGCGTGGCAACCTCGTCACCAAGCTTGGTCACGAGCGCTACCAGTTCCGCGATGCGAGCGGCCAGATCGAAGTGGAGATCGACGACGAAGACATGCCGCCGCAGGCCGTCGGTGCCGATACCGTGGTCGAGCTGCGTGGCAAGGTCGATACGCATCGGTTCAAGCCGACCGACATTGATGTTGATCACGTTACCGTGGTGCCCGCGGGCTGAGGCTCGCTTGTGGTGGCGACATGGCGTGAGTCGAGCCACGCTCGACTCACGCGCCAAGCGCGTATCAGAAGAGCAGCCGACTAACAGTCGACTCTACAAAAGCAAGGCAATGAGGTTTCTTGCATTCCACAAATGAGGGGAATTGCATAACTCTCAAACGTTGAACGCCCTCAAGGATTCTCCTTAACGTTCAGTGTTTTAGGAAAGCTTGAATGGTCTGCATAGCAAGGGGTTTCTAACATTCTCTCCGTCGCCCGCACCCATCCCCGCGGGCGGCGCTTCCCTCCCTTTTCTCCTTGGGGAGGGGAGCTTTCATATTCCCCCTTGTCCGAGAGAGACAACAATGCACGCCATTCTCAAGAAGGCCGCGCTCGCTGCAGCGCTGGCCACGGCTTCGCTGTCCGCGCATGCCGTGGAAACCAAGATCTCCGTCTACGCCGACGTCGACCCGACCCTGGCCCTGCTGCGTGATGACGGTACTCCGCTGCCGGATATGGTCACCCTGACCCACGACCCGCTGCGCGGGCTGATCCCGGATACCCAGCGTGTGCGTATCCATTCCAATGATGAGAAGGCCGACATCGAGGCCCGTATCGACGGCCCATTCGTCCTGGCCAACGAGACCGGCACCGTCACCATCCCGATGACCGTCAGCCTGAACAATCGCACGCTGGATGCCACTGCGATCGAGTACAAGGCGGCTGATCTGTTCACGGGTGCTGGCTCTACCCCGGGCGCCTCGATTTCGATGCCGTTGACCATCGCCCAGACTACCCCGGCGCCGATCACCACCAAGGGCCGCTACGGCGGCATCGTCAGCGTCGTGCTGAACCAGAAGGCCACCACGCCTTAATTCCCGCGCCGGCCCGCACGCCGGGCCGGCTGCTTTTCCAGCGGTACCCCCATGACATCACACGCCCCCGCCATCACCCGGCTGGCGGTCGCGCTCGCCCTGGCGTTGTCCACTCCACTGGTGGCCGCACGCGGCGTCCCGCCCGGCTTCGAGGATCTGGTCGAAGGCCAGACTGAACAACTCGACATCCAGCTGTTCGGCCGCTCGGCCGGGCTGTCGCCGGTGCGCGTGACCCTGGAGCACGTACAGCTGGAAGATCCCGCCCGCGTACTGCAGGCGCTGGACCTGCCCGCCGAGGCGCAGGCCGCGCTGCTGCCCGCATTGTCACAGCCCATGCCGCGCAACAGCCACCTGGCCTGCCGCTACGGTGGCGCCACCGCCGGCTGCGGTTATCTCGATCCACCGGAAGACCCCGCCGCCGTGCGCGCGCTGTACGACGAAGGCGAGGGCGCGCTGCGCCTGTTCGTCGCCCGCCAGTGGATTCCCGGCAAGCCGGCCGCCGAGCGCTTCCACCGCGTCAGCGCCAACGCCGAGAACGCCTTCCTGCACCAGCAGGTGATCAATGTGAGTGGCAGCCGCGACTACCAGACGCTGTCCGCGCGAGGCACCGGCGTGCTGGGCCTGTTTGATCGCGGGCATGTCTCCGCCGAATGGAACTTCAACCAGCAGCGCTACCGCAGCCGCGGCAGTGACAGCGCCTTCGAGTTCGACAACGTCTATTACCGCCACGACCTGGGGCAGGCGCATTATCTGCAGGCCGGGCGCATGGATCGCCGCAACCTGTCCAGCCCACAGGGCGGCACCTTCAGTTTCAGCATGCTGCCGCTGGACCGCTTCCAGGGCCTGCGAGTGGGCACCACCCAGGCCTACGTGGACGCTGATGCTGCCGTGCAGGCCACGCCGCTGACAGTACTGCTGGCGCGCGACGCACGCGTGGATGCCTACGACGGCACGCGCCTGCTGCAGACCTTCTACCTGCAGGCCGGCATCAACCAGATCGACACCCGCAACTTCCCGTTCGGCAACTACAACATCACCCTGCGCATCTACGAAGATGGCGTGCTGGTGCGCAGCGAAGACGCGCCGTTCGACAAGGGCGGCGACTGGACCAACAGCCAGTGGCAGTGGTTCGTGCAGGGCGGCAAGCGCAGCGAGCGCCGCAGTGATCGCTTCGATGGCGAACGCGTGGCGGTGGCTGGCATGCGTGTGCCGCTGGGCCGCGACGTGGCGGTGGTGGCCGGCGCTGCCGACCTCGGCGGCTTCCGCTACGGCGAACTGCGCGTGGACCTGCGCCGCCTGTACGCCACCCAGGAACTGCGCGCCAGCTTTGGCGGCATGCGCGGCAGCGATGGCAGCACCGGCCAGCAACACCAGCTGTCGTACCGCCGCACCGCGTCCTGGAACATCTACCAGCAGCGCATGCGCGGCAAGGCCTGCCAGTTCGAGGCCGACGCGCGCGACCAGTTGGGTTGCACCAACTCGCTCAGCGCCTCGATGGCGCTGCCGCTGGCCGGTGGCAGTGCCTATGTGGGCTACACGCGGCGCCAGACCTGGCGCGCAGGACGGATCCTGCCGGGCGCAGAAGACGATCCGCTGGCCGGGCTGGACCCGTTGCTGCCGCCGCCGGCACCGTGGCAGCGGCGCGAGCCGCAGCTCAGCCGCACCTGGCAGGCCAGCTTCAGCCGCAGCCATCGCTGGCAGGATTTCAGCGTCTCCACGCGCCTGGGCGTGTGGCAGCAGCGTGCCAGCGACAGCCTGCGCGGGAGTGATCAACGCGACCGTGGCATCTACTTCAACCTGAGCCTGACCCGCCTGCTGCGCGGCACCGCCGGCAGCGGCCAGCGCCGCTACAGCGTGGACGTGCGCCAGCCGCAGCATCAGCGCCCAGACATCAATTACAGCGTCGGCCACAGCCTGCGCCAGGACGTGGACGCGCAGTACCGCGAGCTGTCGGCCGAACTGCGCGCCAACAACAGCGACCGCTACAGCGCCACGCTCAGCGGCCAGCTGCAGAACAGCCTGGGCCAGAGCGGCGCCACGCTGGCGCACTACCAGCAGCGCGGCCGCAGCGAGACCGCCTACAGCGGCATGCACAGCTCCGGTTTCGCACTGGGCAAGCGCGGCTTCTACTGGAGCGGCAGCAGCGGTGCCGACGCCGGCCTGGCCGTGCAGGTGGCCGACACCGATGACGTCGACTTGCGCGGCGTGGCGGCCGAACTGCAGGTGGGCGGCCTGCGCCGCCAGCGCCTGCAGATCGGCGAGCGCCGATTGCTGCCGCTGTCGTCGTACCAGTCGCACCGCGCCGAAGTACAGGATGCCAGCACGCTGGACAGCATCGCCGCCATCCGCGTGACTGGCGTGGGCGGTGCACGCCCAATGTTCCTCAGCCCCGGCCGCCTGATGCGCATGCCGGTGCCGATCGAGGTGACCTACACCTTCATCGGCAACGCCAAGGATCTTGCCGGAGCGCCGCTGGGCGGCGCCCGCATCCTCAACGCGCCGGTGCCCGGCACCAGCGCCAACGGCGGCTTCGTTGCCGACTTCCCGCGTCGCGAGACAACGCTGTACCTGCTGCAGGACGACCGCCTGCTGCACTGCCCGCTGCAGGTGCGCGAGCGCCGCCAGGTGGTGCTGCTGGTCGGTGCCGTGCACTGCGAGCCGCTGGCCGTGGCCCAGCTGCCGCCGCAGATCCGCCAGCAGGCCCGCGTGACCCGCCTGCTGCAGGAACGCGCGTTGATTGCCGCCACGCCCCAGACCGCTGCTGCAGGAGGAACGCCATGAACCGGCGTGTGTTGTTGGTGTTGATGCTGATGTGTGCGCTGGTGGTGTTGGCGCCCAGGGCGTGGGCGCAGTGGCCGCCGGAAACGCACCCGACGGATCAGAGCAGGGACATCGTGATGTCGTGGGATCGCTCGGCGGTGCCGGGTGATGTGGAGCTGTGGGCGCCGCGGACGGTGTTGGGGTTCAGCCACGACCTCGCGCTGAAGTATGGGCAGATCCATGTGGTTTGTGGGTCTGCTTCTGATGCTGAGTTTGGGCGGTGTCCAACAGTAGGCGAGCCCTCCCTTGCATCCGGAGCATCTGAAGTTGTGCTGCGTCTTGCAGAGCGCAGGACGGGGCTGATTGCGGAAGTCCGTGCAATTGGAAGCATGCGGAGAGTCATGTCAGGACGGATATGCACTGGTGACTTCTGGCACGACCGGGTGCGCCCCTTAGACTCAGCATTCTGGTTTCGATGCGGCGTAGGGGGAGGCGCAGATGATCCGCTTGGAACCGGCGTCGAGCTGATCCTGCCTCAGCGCGAGATCTCGCGGCTCGTCGCTGGCCACTGGAAGGCTACGATGCGCCTGAACATCAAAGCCGACCCTGCCGCAGCACCAGTAGCCACAGCCACCTTCAATTTCGATTTCACCGTCACCGACTACGACGCGATATCGATCTACTTCCCCGGCTTCGACGGCGTTGCACCGCTGGTCAACATGGACCTGCGCTACGACCCCATTCGCAAGGTCGTCGCCGGGCGCAAGGACGTGGACATGTGCCTCTACGACGGCGTGGGTTCGCAGAGCGAATTCCTCGGCGTCACCGTGCGCGACAGCGGGCCGCGCCCACCGCCGGGGCGCGACTTCGCGGTCTGGCATCAGGACGGCGGCAGCGACGACACCCAGCGCCTCGACTACCAGGTCGGCCTGAACTACGGCGGCAACCTGCTGGCGATGAAGCACGGCGAAGAACAGCTGCTGCGCGGCATCGACAGCGCGCAACTGCGCATGGTGCTGCTACCCGGCATCAGCCAACCCGTGTACTGCGTGCCCACGCCACTGACGCTGGAAACGCCGCCCACACCCATCGCCAGCAAACGCCCCGGTCTCTACGAGGGCGAGCTCACGGTAGAGCTGCGCGTGCCGACCGCCAAACCCTGATCACCACGGAGGCTCATCATGAAGAAGCTGCTGTTCTGCCTGCTGCCGCTGAGCGCACTGCTGGCCCCACCGGCACAGGCCAATCTGTCCATTCATCCGATGCGCGCAGCGGTGGATGCCAAGCACGGCACGCAGATTCGCGTGTATTCGCAATCCACCCAACCGCAATACGTGCAGGCGCGCCTGTTGCGCATCTCCAACCCGGCACAGGTGGGTGAAGAAGAGATCGAAGTAGAGGCCGCCGATGCGGCGATTGCCATCACGCCCGGCAAGTTCGCGCTCAGCGGCGGCAGCAATCGCCTGATCCGGGTGATTCCGCTGCAGACCGTCGAAAAAGAGGCGGCCTACCGCATCTACTTCGAGGGGGTGAAGGGCCCCGACGGCACGATCCTGGAAGGCGACGAGCAGGCGGCGCAGGCCAACGTCGGCGTCAGCCTGGTCTGGGGCGCGCTGGTGAACGTGGTGCCTGCCAAAGGCCACGTGGATCTGAAACTACAGGGCAACACCCTGCGCAATACCGGCACGCTGCGGGTGGGCATTACCGGTGCTGCCGAATGCAACGCCGGTGGCGCGTGCACGCCGCGCGAGCTGTCCACAAGTCTCTACCCCGATGCTGCGCTGACCTTGCCCTTCCAGCTCCAGCCGGGCAACACCCTGCAGTTGCAGTACCGCCTGTCGAACGACGGCTATCGCGATCACGTGACGACCCTGGCGCCAAGCGCCTGACCTTCTATTGCCCCGCGCACGCGCGGGGCTTTGTTTCCCTTGTCCTGTTAAGGAAAGAACATGAATCACATCTATCGTCGTATCTGGAGTCATGCAAAGCAATGCTGGGTAGTTGGTAGTGAGCTGAGCGCATCGTGCGGCAAGCGGTCGTCAACCAAGCTCAGGGCGCTTGCTTTGCTGGTTGTCGCGTCGACGGCGCTCGCTGCATCGGCGAGTGAGAACGCGGAGCCTGTGTCTGAGAGCGAGCGGACGGTGGAGTGGGAAGCCGCGCGCTTTCTGGCTCATTCTCCGATGGTGTCTTCGCTCTTTGCAGCGCAACCGCGTGCGATCCACACCCAGCTGGCATTGCTCAACGATGCCTACTACAAGGACGCCACGCTCAACGGCGACATGCAGATGATTCTTGGATCCAGGTCCAGCATCAACGGTTGGGGCTCAGTGGTCTACGGGACAGCGTCCTCATTGTCAGGAAAAGGCAGTGTTCTGGTAGGGAATGAAGCAGTCGCAAAAGGGGATAGAAATGTAGCGGTTGGCTACAAGGCAGAGGCAAAGAGCGGCTACTCGACGGTACTGGGTGCGAGTTCGGTTGCCTCGGGCGTCGGCACCACTGCTGTCGGTCACGATGCTCGTGCCTACGCTCAGAACTCCATAGCAGTAGGTAGTGGCGCCCGCACAGTTGAAAGCACGGCAGGTGTGTCCCGCATCGCTATCGGAGGGAATGCATTTGCGGGAACCGCTGGCTATTCCGGAGCCATTGCAGTGGGTGGCAACGCGCGTGCAGAGTTCAGCGGCGTTGCGCTCGGTCATCATGCGAAGGCACTGGCTAATGGATCTGCAGCCATCGGCGCCAACTCAGAAGCGACCGAGGCAAACTCGGTCTCCGTTGGCAACGCGTCTACCAAGCGACGAATTGTCAACGTGGCCGATGCGCGCTTGAGTGCGGCAAGCACGGATGCCGTTACCGGCAAGCAGCTGTTTGCAACGCAAACCCTTGCGCAATCGGTCAACAATCGGGTGGATGCGACGGCACTGGCGCTTGGCAAGGGAGCATTGGCAGAGTCGAATACCACCTATGGCGCAAGCACGGCAGTCGGCAACAACGCCAAAGGCTACAACGGCGCGAGCGTTGCGCTCGGCGATGACGCGCGCGCCGGCGTCGATGTGGCAGGAAACAAGGTCAATGGCAGGGCGGGCGGCGTCTCGGTGGGGTCCGGTACCCGGAGTGCGCACGGTGCCGTGGCCATGGGTCACAAGGCCGTTGCGGGTGGCAATTTCTCTGTTGCGATCGGCTCAGATGCCGTCGCCAATGAAGAGCTGAGTACCGCTCTCGGGAAAGCCAGTATCGCCGGGGCCCAGCAGACGACGGCCCTGGGGCGAGGAACGCAGGCAACGGCGAAGTTCGCCACCGCAGTGGGCAATCTTGCGAGGGCAACGGGCGTCAGTTCACTGGCCCTTGGAAACGGTACACATGCAGGGCACGAAAACGCAGTTGCGCTGGGGGCTGGTTCGGTCACCGCCTCGGCCAATTCCGTGTCCGTGGGCAACGCGAAGTCCACGCGGAAGATCCAGTACGTCGCCGATGGTGTGGTGGGTGCCGGCAGCACCGATGCCATCACTGGCAACCAGTTGTTCCAGACCAATACCCGGCTCACGGCCGTGGAGAAGACCGCAGGCGATGTGACGGGTGAGCTGGCCGCGGTGAAGTCAATTGCACAGGCCGCGACGAACCGCATCGATGCAACGACCTTGGCTTTGGGCAAAGGTGCCACCGCAGAGAATGGTAGCTACGGCGTCAGCACCGCACTCGGCAACAACGCCAAAGCGTACAACGGCCGCAGCGTAGCGTTGGGCGACGACGCGCGCGCTGGCGTGGATGCGGACGGCAACAAGGTGGCGAACCAGAACGCGGGTGTCTCGGTCGGTGCCGGAACCCGTAGCGCCAACGGTGCCGTTGCAACCGGCTTCCGTGCAAACGCAAGCGGAAACTTCTCGATTGCTGTAGGCGGTGACGCTAAAGCCCAGGCTGAGCACGCTACGGCGGTCGGCTATCTGAGCAAGGCAGTCGCCAGCCAGGCAACGGCACTGGGTCGCGGTAGCGAGGCGACGGCAAAGTTCGCCAGTGCGCTGGGCAATCTGGCCAAGGCTTCGAACACCAGCTCCGTGGCGCTGGGTGACCGCGCTCAGGCCTCACATGAGAATGCCGTTGCGCTGGGTGCAGGTGCGGTGACCGCGTCAGCCAATTCGGTATCGGTCGGCAGCGCCAGCAGGAAGCGGAAGATCCAGTACATCGCCGATGGCGCAGTGGGGGCCGGCAGCACAGATGCCATCACCGGTAACCAGCTTCATGCCACCAACCAGGCCGTGACCAAGGCCCAGACAGCAGCTGACGGAGCGACGACCACCGCCAACGCTGCAAAGGTGGAATCGGGCAATGCGCTGGCCGAAACGGTGGCGCTGGGTGGCCTCGTCAGCCAGACCGCTGCCAATGAGAGTGTTCGCCTGGGACAGAAGAACAGTGGCACGCAGCTGGATGTGCGCAACAGTGCCAATGCGAACCGCAGGATCGTCGGCGTCGCCGACGGGGCCATCAGCGCGACCAGCAACGATGCCGTGACCGGCAAGCAGCTCCATGAAACCAACGCGAACGTGAACTCGGCACAGACGGCAGCCAGCGCAGCGAAGGACAGCGCGGACACGGCATTGGCTGATACTGGAGTCTTGAAGGGTCTTGTCGGTCAAGTGGCTGTCAACGGCAACGTTCGTGTTGGCGAGAAGAACAGCGGCGCCGTGCTGGATATACGCAACAGCGCAAACGCGAATCGGAAGCTGACCGGTGTGGCTGATGGAGTAGTCAGCGCCAGCAGCTATGAGGCCGTCAACGGCAGGCAGCTAAACGTGACCAATGACAAGGTGGCGACGGTGGAGGGCATTGCCAGGTCTGCGGGTACGGAAGCTGGCGTGGCAAAGACGGATGCCGCCAAGGCGCTGGCTGAGACAACGGCACTGGGCGGGCTGGTGGCCCAAGGATCTGCGTCTGGGAGTGTGCGTTTGGGCGAGAAGAACAGTGGCACGATCTTGGATGTGCGCAACAGCGCCAATGCCAATCGGAAGATCAGTGGTGTTGCGGATGGCTCCATTGATGCCAGTAGCACAGAGGCCGTGTCGGGCCGTCAGCTCCACTCGACGAATAGTCGAATTGCGGATTTGGAGAGCGCCAATCACTATGTGAGCGTGGGTGTTGACTCATTCAGTGAGCGCGCAGAGGCGGCCTTGCTTGGAGTGGCTATTGGTGATTCAGCGAAGGCCGGAGCTGAAGGAGGCACCGCATTGGGAGCATTCGCAACAGCCGTTGGAAAGAACTCAGTGGCAGTGGGCCGTGGAGCTGGAGTCGCTGGTGGCGCCTCGGATGGTTTTGCGATGGGAGCAGGTGCTCAGGTGCATGCAAACAACGGAGTTGCGATCGGAGCGGGCGCTGTGGTTGGAGACTCTGCTATTGGCTCCATGGCATTGGGTGCAGACTCCGCTGCAGACGAGCCTGGAACCGCGTCTTTTGGCAATGCTACAACTCAACGTCGTCTGACCAACATTGCCCGAGGTACAGCCGACCACAACGCCACCACTGTCTCCCAGCTCAAGGATTCCCTCGCCACTCTCGGGGGCGGCGCAGGCATGGACGGCAACGGCAACATCATCGCCCCGACCTATACGGTGCAAGGCGGAACGCAGAGCACCGTCGAAGATGCACTGATGGCACTCGATGGCGCCGTCATCACTGCCGGCCGTCGCGCGGACAAGGTGGAAGGTCAGCTCAGTTCGATTTTCCAGGATTCACCTTCGGTCCGCGCCGACGGCGTCAACCAGCTCACCCTCGCCGGCGCCAACGGCATGGTCATCTCCAACGTGGCCAACGGCCTGATCGCGGCCGGCAGCCGTGATGCGGTCAACGGTGGCCAGCTGCATTCGATGCAGCAGCAGCTCAATGGCCGCATGGACGGTCTGGAGCAGCGCATCGACGATGCCCCGGCACCGCGTGCCCTGGCGTCGTCCTCGGTTCCGAAGCCGCAGGCCGAGGAAACTCCTGTGGTACCGGAAGGCAAGGACTCCCAGCAGGTTGCCTCGGTAGGCGAGGGTGACAAGCCCACGCCGCAGCCGAAGGCCAACAGGGACGAATCGCCGAAGCCGCAGGTCGACACCGCCGAGCTGGAGAAGATGCTGGCCCGCGCCAACGAGTACACCGATGGGGCGATCAGCAACTTCGAGCGCCGCCTGGACAAGATGGACAAGCGCTTCAACCGCATGGCGGCGATGAGCAGTGCGCAGACGGCGATGGCGATGAACACCGCCGGCCTGGCGACCTACAACCGCCTCGGTGCGGGTGTGGGCTACAGCGAGGGTGAGTCGGCCATGGCGGTGGGCTACCAGCGCGTGCTCAACGAGAAGGGCTCGGCCACCTTCAGCCTCAATGGTGCGTTCACCAACAGCGGTGAGCGCAGCATGGGCGTCGGTGTGGGCATCGGCTGGTAAGTCATGGAGCCCTGGCGTGACGCGCGTAATCCACCCCGTCGCGCCGGGGTCCTTGCCGAGGAGATGGCGATGTACCGATGGGTGAGTCGATTCATCAGCTACCGCACGTTCTATCGGTGGCGGGCGCGGTACTTCTACTACACCCGCAATCTGGACAGCTGGGTCCTGTTCACCCTGCTGTGCCTGACCGGCATGGTGCTGGTGCTCTGGTACCACTGGCGGGTGGTGAGCGTGCCGCCGCCGCGCGTGCACCCGGAGGTGGCAGCGCTGCGCGTGGAGAACATCACCGGCGAGGCGATCCATCGCATCGTGCTGGTGCAGCATGGCGGCACCACACCCGGTGAGCCGTTCACCACGCCAGAAGAAGTCCGGGCCGGTACGCTGCGCACGATGCGGGTACGGGAGCTGCTGGACAGTGCGATGGTGTGGCAGCTGAAAGCCCATATGCTGGCCGACATGGCGGCGTACATCGAAGCCACGGGCAGCTGCTTCCCATACCCGTGCTGGCAGCTGAAGCATCGGCTGTCACTGCTCCGCGCAGCGCAGGCGGAAAACACCGCCATCAACGAGGGGCTGGCGCCGGTGCTGGAGGTACCGCTGGACAGGATGCCCAATCTCAACGGGGGGGAGCGCGCGCGGATACAGACGGCCTGGTCCGACGCGTTCGGCGACGTCTACAACCAGACCTGGCTGTTGGCTGACCTGCAGGACATGCACGCCCGGATGATGATGGAGTATCCACGGCGCGCGGGTGCGCCGTGGCTGGCACGCCTGCTGACCGGCGATGCCAAGGAGCCGCATGAGCTCCGGTAGGGGAGGCTGGAGCCATGCTCGACTGCTCTTCGGTCAGGTATCCGGACGCCTGAAGCGCCGTGCGGACCAACGGCCCGCACCGACCAAGGCCGGAGCTACCGTCACCCGCCGATGTACGCAGTGATCTCCACCTCGGCCAGCACCTGCCGCAACTGCGCCACGGACGCGCGCCGCATCGGCTTCTCATCCACCGGCGACAACGGTGCCTGGCGCAGGGCGTCATACGGCAGCACGGCCAGGTCGAAGGTCAGCTCCTCGGCACTGAACACCCACACCGGCACGTCCAGGCATCGCTCGCGGTCCATGCGCAGGCGACGCGTGCGCGATTCGGCAGGAATGCCGTGTTCGTCCAGGAAGCGGTGCACGGCCTCCGGGTCGTCGCTGTGCAGGTGCAGCTGCACGGGGCTGTTCGCGTCGGCGGTGCCGTCCAGCACGGGACCGGCCAGGCGCGGGGCGAAGCCGTGCAGGAACTCCAGCGCGCGCATCGCGGCCTCGCGGCGGCGCTGCAGTTCGTTGCCGTGCCGGGGCCCGGAGAACAGCCGCTGGTACTCGCGCAGGGCGTCCTCGATCTCGGTGTTGCGGGGCAGGGAGGCATCGTCGTGGATGCCGAGCCGGCTGGCGGCCTTCAACTTGGCCTGGTGGTAGTCGCGGATGCCGCCTTCGGCCATCAGGCGGGCGGCTTCGTGGGCGAGGCGGTGGCGCCGCTCGCGGGTCTGGCTGGCAGCATGCTGACGGGCGCGATGCATGCGATGACTCCCTGTTGCGACCTGGCTACAGACTAGCGCACGGATGTGACATCTGCGTGGGTATTCCGCGGAGGTGCCAACCCACGGTTGGCACCCCCAACATTCTTCCTCAGAAAATATCGAACGCGGCGGCGTCGGCCTGCGGCGTATTGAGGTTCAGGTCGTAGTCGGTCAGGCGGTCCATGTCTTCCACCTTCACCCACTCGGTAGCACCGTTGAGGGTGGCCTGGACCATGCCGCTGGGCGGGTCGTTCTGCGCGATCGGGGTGTCCTTCAGCGCGGTGCGCATGTACTCGATCCATATCGGCAGGGCGGCCTTGCCACCGTATTCGCGGTAGCCCAGCGAGCGGAAGTCGTCGCGGCCCACCCACACGGTGGTCACGTACGGCCCGCCGAAGCCGGAGAACCAGGCATCGCGATGGTCGTTGGTGGAGCCGGTCTTGCCGCCCACGTCCTCGCGGCCGAGCACCTTGGCCTGGACACCGGTACCGCGCTGGACCACGTCGCGCATCATCGACACCAGCTGGTAGGCCGTGCGGGCGTCGATCGCGCGCGGGGCGGTGCGGGCATCCGGGTTGGCCGGTGCCGCCGGGGCTTCGACCTTGGCTGCGGCGGCCGGGTCCACCTTCGGGGCCGGAGCGCCGAAGTTGAAGCCGTCCACCACCTGGTTGACCGGCTGGTCGCTGCTGCCGGCGCAGTCGCGGCAGGCCAGCGCCGGGTTTTCCTTGAACACCAGGTTGCCGTCACGGTCGTTGACCTGGTCGATCAGCCAGGTGTCCACGCGCGAGCCGCCGTTGGCGAACACGGCGTAGCCACGCGCCACCGACAGCGGGGTCAGCGAGGCGGTACCCAGCGACATCGACAGGTTCGGCGGCAACTCCGATTCGGCAAAGCCAAACTCGCTGATGTACTTGCGGGCGTAGTCCACGCCCATGCCATCCAGCAGGCGCACCGACACCAGGTTGCGTGACTGCACCAGCGCCTCGCGCAGGCGCATCGGGCCGCGGAATCCGCCGCCGTCGTTCTGCGGGGCCCAGGTCTTGCCGCGGCGGTCGCGGAACACGACCGGGGCATCGAGCACGATCGAGGCCGGGTTGTAGCCCTTGTCGAAGGCGGCCGCATAGACGAACGGCTTGAAGCTGGACCCCGGCTGGCGACGGGCCTGGGTGGCGCGGTTGAACTTGTTGCCGGAGAAGCTGAAGCCACCCACCAGCGCCTTCAACGCGCCGTTGTGGGCGTCCAGCGAGACCAGTGCGGACTGGCCGCGCGGGATCTGGTCCAGCAGCCACTCACCTTCCTTGGCACCGGCGCGCACGCGCACGATGTCACCGCGCTGCACCAGCTTGCCCGGGGTCTTGTTGGTCCACTTGGCAGCACCGGCCGGCAGCACGATCTCGGTGCGGTTGGCGAGCACCACGGTGGCGCTGCCATCGGCGCCGGTGCTGGCGACGATCGCCGGTAGCAGGCCGGCCTGGCCGACCATGCCACGCAGGTGCTCGGCCAGGGCCGCGGTGTCGTCACCGGCGCCTAGCTGCACCTGCTTCTCCACGCCGTGCCAGCCGTGGCGGTGGTCGTACAGCAGGAGGCCGTCGCGCACCGACTGGTTCGCGGCGGTCTGCAGGGTGGAGTCGATGGTGGTGGTGACGTGATAGCCCTTGTTGACCACGTCGCCGCCGAACCGGGCGATCATTTCCTGGCGCACCAGCTCGGCCACGTACGGGGCATCGACCTGCACCGGCGGCTCATGCGCGGTGGCGTGCATCGGCACGGCCTTGGCCGCGTCGGCCTCGGCCTGGCTGACGAACTTCAGGTCGGCCATGCGCTGCAGCACGTAGTTGTCGCGGCGCTGGCGGGCACGTTCCGGGTTGGAGATCGGGTTGCCCGAAGAGGGGAACTTGGGGATGCCGGCCAGCGAGGCCATCTCGTCCAGGTCCAGCTCGTTCAGCTTCTTGCCGTAGTAGAACTCGGCGGCAGCAGCCACGCCGTAGGCGCGGTTGCCGAAGAAACTCTTGTTCAGGTACAGCTCGAAGATCTCGTCCTTGCTCAGCTCGGACTCGATCTTCCGCGCCAGCAGGATCTCAGCCAGCTTGCGGGTATAGCTGTACTCGGAGCTGAGGAAGAACTGGCGGGCGACCTGCTGGGTGATGGTGGAGCCACCCGGCACGCGCTTGTCGTTGGTGGTGGCCAGCAGCCATACCGCGCGGCCGATGCCCTTGTAGTCCACACCGCCATGCTCGTAGAAGCGGGCGTCCTCGGTGGCCAGGAACGCCTGCTTCAGCTTCTCGGGCACGTCCTTCATGGTGATCGGGGTGCGCCGGGTCTCGCCGAACACCGCCATCAGCTTGCCATCGGCAGCATAGACGTACATCGGCTCCTGCATTTCCACGTCGCGCAGGGTCTGCACGTCGGGAAGCTTGGAGGAAACGGCATAGTACAGACCGCCCACGGCGGCCGCGCCGATCAGCGCCAGGACCAGGACAATCAGGAAGATCCAGCGCAGCCAGCGGCGGAGTCGAGTCATCGGGTTCAGATTCCGATTGCGAATTTCGTGGTCGCAGAGTATAGATTACGCAAGGTGGCGGCTGGGGTCGGCACCGGGGAGCGCAAGGGGAATTGCCAGGGGCTGCATCGTGAATCCGTGAGGGATTTCACAGCAGGGCGGTTGCCATTTGCTAAGAATACGTTATTAATGCGCGGACGCAGCTCTTGCGTCCAAGTGCCCGTCGGCAGGGGAGAAACCGTGGGGCTCATCCCAAAAAGTCAGTCGCCGCTTGTGGGCGTCGACATCAGTTCGACTGCGGTAAAGCTTTTGCAGCTGTCCCGCAGTGGCAATCGTTTCCGCGTGGAACATTACGCTGTGGAACCTCTTCCACCGAATGCGGTGGTGGAGAAGAACATCGTTGAAGTGGAGGCCGTGGGTGAGGCCATCCGCCGGGCGATGAACCGCTCAGGCAGCAAGGCGAAATTGGCCGCTGCCGCCGTCGCGGGGTCGGCGGTGATCACCAAGGTGATCCCGATGCCGGCCGATCTCGACGAAAACGACATGGAAGCCCAGATCGAGCTGGAAGCGGTCAACTACATTCCGTATCCGATCGAGGAAGTGAACCTGGACTTCGAGGTGATCGGGTCGATCCCGAACAACCCGGAGATGGTCCAGGTGCTGCTGGCCGCGTCGCGTTCGGAGAATGTCGAGCTGCGCCAGTCCGCGCTGGAACTCGGTGGCCTGCAGGCCAAGGTGATGGACGTGGAGGCCTTCGCGGTCGAGAACGCCTACGCCCTGGTCGCCAGCGAGCTGCCGGTGTCCATCGACGGCGTGGTCGCGCTGGTCGACATCGGCGCCACCATGACCACCCTCAACGTCCTGCGCGGCGGCCGTAGCCTCTATAGCCGCGAACAGGTGTTCGGTGGCAAGCAGCTGACCGACGAGATCATGCGCCGCTACGGCCTGAGCTACGAGGAAGCCGGGCTGGCCAAGCGCCAGGGCGGCCTGCCGGAAAGCTACGAGAT
Organism: Stenotrophomonas maltophilia; assembly: GCF_002799155.1. Taxonomy (GTDB): domain Bacteria; phylum Pseudomonadota; class Gammaproteobacteria; order Xanthomonadales; family Xanthomonadaceae; genus Stenotrophomonas; species Stenotrophomonas maltophilia_R. Next base: position 3,024,012 of record NZ_NERD01000002.1, on the reverse strand, counting down.
GGAAGTGCTGGAGCCGTTCAAGGAAGCCACGGTCCAGCAGATCAGCCGCCTGCTGCAGTTCTTCTATGCAGGCAGCGAATTCAACCGCGTCGATCACATCGTGCTGGCAGGCGGCTGTGCCGTGCTGGGTGGCTTGCCGGAGATGGTCGAGGAACAGCTGGGTGTGCCAACCGTGGTCGCCAACCCGCTGGCGCAGATGACCCTGGGGCCGAAGGTGAACGCGCACGCGTTGGCCCAGGATGCCCCCGCGCTGATGATCGCGACCGGTCTGGCGCTGAGGAGCTTTGACTGATGGCACGCATCAATCTATTGCCCTGGCGCGCCGAGCGGCGCAAGCAACGCCAGCGCGAGTTCTACGCAATGCTGGGCATGGCCGCTGTCGGTGGCCTGCTGCTGTCGCTGATGATCTGGTTCTATTACGACCGCCAGGTGAGCGGCCAGATGGACCGCAACGCCTATCTGGAAGCCGAGATCGAGAAGGTCAAGGAACAGAACAAGGAGATCGACCGCCTCGACGCGCAGAAGGAACGCCTGCTGGCCCGCAAGAAGGTGATCGAGGAGCTGCAGGCCAAGCGCTCGCAGATGGTCCACCTGTTCGACGCGCTGGTGCGCACCATCCCCGACGGCGTGGTGCTGACCGCGCTGAAGCAGGAAGGGGATGTGCTGACGCTGGAAGGGCGCACCCAGTCCAATGCCCGCGTTTCGGCGTACATGCGCAACCTGGAGACGTCCGGCTGGATGACCAACCCGGAGCTGTCGATCATCGAAGCGCGTGACCCGGAGAAGGACAAGGACGGCAAGGTCGGCCCGCTGGCCGACATCAAGGCGCTGCCGTATGTGTTCGTGGTCAAGGTGAAGCTGCCGGCACAGAGCGAAGAGGTTTCGGCGACGCCGGGCCTGAACGCCGATGGCTCGGTGGCGACGGCTGCGCCGGCCCCGGTGGCTCCGTTGGCCGCAGGTCCGGATGCCGCGACGCCTGCGGCTCCCGCACCGGGCCAGCCGGCAGCGGCTCCCGCCGCACCGGCCGCTGCACCGTCGGCCACTCCGGCCAAACCGAACCAGCCGGCCGCTCCGGCCCCGGCACCTGCCCCGAAGCCCGAGGGCAGCCGCCTGGCGCAGCCGCCGCAGGCCTTCAATGCGCTGCTGCAGGGGGACCGCGCATGAGCCAGAAGATCGACCTCAAGAACCTGGATTTCAACGACATCGGCAACTGGCCGCAGAAGGCCAAGATCGTCTTCTGCTCGTTGCTGGCGCTGGTCATCATGTTCGTGGCGTGGATGCTGCTGATCAGCGGCAAGCGCGAGGAACTGGCCGGGCTGGAATCGAAGGAAACCGAGCTGCGCGCCGAGTTCACCAAGCAGCAGGAACGCGCGGTGAACCTGGGGCCGCTGAAACAGCAACTGGCGCAGATGGAGCAGGTGCTGCAGCAGATGCTGCGGCAGCTGCCGAGCAAGACCGAAATGCCCGACCTGATCATCGACATCTCGCAGACCGCGCTGTCCAGCGGCCTGACCAACGAGCTGTTCGAGCCGGAGCAGGAGCAGATCAAGGAGTTCTACGCCGAGAAGCCGATCAAGCTGCGCATGGTGGGCAGTTACCACCAGTTCGGTGCGTTCGTCAGTGGCGTGGCCTCGCTGCCGCGGGTGGTGATCCTGACCATGCATGACATCAACCTCAAGCCCAAGGAAAAGACCGGCGGCAACGTCCGCAGCGGTGCACTGGAACTGTCCGGTACGGTCAAGACCTACCGCTACCTGGACGAGACCGAAGTGCAGGCGCAGCAGGCATCCGACGCTGGCAAGGAGGGCAAGAAGTGATGCGCGCGCAGACCGTACGTGGTGCGATGGTGCTGGCTGTGCTGCTGCTGGCCGGTTGCGGCCGTGGCGTGACCAGCACGCCCGGCGACGCACCGAACCTTGAGAAATGGGTGGAAGGCGAGCGTGCGCGACCGGCGCAACCGCTGGAGCCACTGCCGGTGATGCAGCAGTTCGAGACCTTTGAATACTCCGCGCAGGGCATGCGCGATCCGTTCACCGATGCCTGGACCAATCCGCAGCAGGGGAATGGCGGATTGCGACCGGACCCGAACCGGCGCAAGGAGCCGTTGGAAGGCTTCCCGCTGGATGCGCTGGACATGGTCGGCACCATCGGCACCGGTGCAGGCACCGTGGCGCTGGTGATGGGGCCGGACAAGGTTACCTACCGGGTTCGCCCGGGCGGTTACCTGGGGCAGAGCGACGGGCGGGTCACGGCGGTCTTCGAAGACCGCGTGGAGCTGATCGAACTGGTGCCGGATGGCGCGGGTGGCTGGCTGGAACGGCCGGCAACGCTCTCGCTTGAAGATCAATGATCGTTTACTGGGGATAGCACGATGACCTTTCACCAAGCCAAGGGGCTGCGTCCCATCCGGCGCTCTACCTTGAACCGTGTCAGCGCGCTGGGAGTCGCGCTGATGCTGGCCTGCGCTCCGGCGCTGGCTGCCGCACCGGCGGAAAAGCCGGTGGGCGCCACCGTGGCACCGGCCGCCGCGCCGGCTGGCCTGTCGGTGTCCAAGATCGATTTCAAGCGTGGCGATGACGGCGCCGGGCGCCTGATCGTGCAGTTCGACGGGCAGGGCGCGATTCCTGACCTGCGCACGCAGGGCAACAGCGTCGTGGTCGACGTTGGCAATGCCCGGCTACCGGCCAACCTGCAGAAGCCGATGAACGTCACCGACTTCGCCACGCCGGTGCAGCGCATCGACGCCAAGCCGTCCGGTGCCGGTACCCAGCTGGTGCTGAGCACTGGCGGCGCCGTGGAATCGCTGGCCTACCAGAGCGGCAACGAGTACGTGGTCGAGATCAGCCCGCGGCAGGCCCAGGCCGCCGTGGGTGCGGTCACCGCCGGCAGCGTCACCCAGGCGGCCAAGGCCGTCGGCCAGCGCGGCTTCACCGGCAAGCCGGTGACCTTCAACTTCCAGGACGTGCCGGTGCGCACCGTGCTGCAGTTGATCGCCGAGGAGTCCAACCTGAACGTGGTGGCGTCCGACTCGGTGCAGGGCAACGTGACCCTGCGCCTGGTCAATGTGCCGTGGGACCAGGCGCTGGACATCGTCCTGCGCGCCAAGGGCCTGGACAAGCGTCGCGACGGCAGCGTGATCTGGGTGGCGCCGCAGGCCGAACTGGCCAAGTTCGAGCAGGAAAAGGAAGACGCGCGCATCGCCATCGAGAACCGCGAAGACCTGCAGACCGACTACATCCAGATCAACTACCACAGCGCCACGCAGATCTTCAAAGCGCTGACCGAGGCCAAGGGCATCGGCGGCGGCGGTGGTGGTGGCAGTGGTGGTGGTTCGGGCAGCTCCTCGCAGGAAGACAGTGGCTTCCTGTCCTCGCGCGGCCGCATCGTGGCCGACGAACGCACCAACACGCTGATGATCAGCGACATCCCGAAGAAGATCGCGCGCATGCGCGAGCTGATCAACGTGATCGACCGCCCGGTCGACCAGGTGCTGATCGAAAGCCGCATCGTCATCGCCACCGATACCTTCGCCCGCGAGCTGGGCGCGAAGTTCGGTGTCAGCGGCAGCCGTGACAACGTGTACTTCAGTGGCAGCCTGGATGCCAATGCCGAGACCCGCAAGTCGCAGGTCGCAACCGACCTGGCCAATGCCAAGGCCGAGCGTGACTGGGAAGCGGGTGGCCGGATCGGCCCGCCGCCGGTGAAGTCCGGCTCGGCGATCACCCGTGGCCTGAACTGGAACCTGCCGGTGGCTGCCGCCAGCAACCCGGGTTCGCTGGCGCTGTCGATCCTCAATGCCGGTTACCTGCTGGACGTGGAGCTGTCGGCCATGCAGCAGGAGTCGCGAGGCGAGGTGATCTCCAACCCGCGCGTGGTCACCACCAACCAGCGCGAAGCGATGATCAAGCAGGGCAAGGAAATCGGCTACGTCACCATCAGCGGTGGTACCGCTGGCGGCGTGGCGACCCCGAACGTCCAGTTCAAGGAAGTGGTGCTGGAGCTGAAGGTCACCCCGACCATCACCAACGACAACCGCGTGTTCCTCAACATGCAGGTGAAGAAGGACGAAGTCGACCAGCTGATCCAGCTGGAGGGCTACGGCACCGTGCCGTCGATCAACCGACGCGAAGTCAACACCGCGGTGCTGGTCGAGGATGGGCAGACCGTGGTGATCGGTGGCGTCTACGAGTTCACCGATCGCAACAGCATCAGCAAGGTGCCGTTCCTGGGCGACGTGCCGTTCCTGGGCAACCTGTTCAAGAAGCGCGGTCGCAACAAGGACAAGGCCGAGCTGCTGGTGTTCGTCACCCCGAAGGTGCTGCGCGTGGCCAAGCAGAACTGATCCAGCGCACTCAGGTGTTCGAAGAAGGGCCGCCTCGTGCGGCCCTTCTTCGTTTCCGCCAGGGGAACCACGCTCTACGCGGAGGGCTGTTCAGCCGTTCTTGATGCCAATCGCAAGGCACCCTGCGATGATGTCGGGAACCCGTGCCGTCCTGCGCCGGTCAAAGGCCCCCATGAACCTGCCACCGCCGATGCCCGAATCCGTCTCGCCGCCGCCCGCGCCGGCCACCTCCCGCCTGCATGCGGCATTCACCCAGCTGCGCGATGCGTTGTCGGCCGAGATCGTCGGCCAGGCGGCACTGGTCGAACGCCTGCTGATCGCGCTGCTGGCCGACGGCCACCTGCTGGTGGAGGGCGCGCCGGGCCTGGCCAAGACCACGGCAATCCGTGCACTGGCCTCGCGCCTGGAAGCGGACTTTGCCCGCGTGCAGTTCACCCCCGACCTGCTGCCGGCCGACCTCACCGGTACCGAGATCTGGCGCCCGCAGGAAGGCCGCTTCGAGTTCGTGCCCGGCCCGATCTTCCACCCGATCCTGCTGGCCGACGAGATCAACCGCGCGCCGGCCAAGGTGCAGTCGGCGCTGCTGGAAGCCATGGGCGAGCGCCAGGTCACCGTTGGCCGCCATACCTATGCGCTGCCGTCGCTGTTCCTGGTGATGGCCACGCAGAACCCGATCGAGCAGGAAGGTACCTTCCCGCTGCCGGAAGCGCAGCTGGACCGCTTCCTGATGCATGTGCGCATCGGCTACCCGGACCAGGCGGCCGAATCGGAAATCCTGCGGCTGGCCCGCGAGCGTGCCCGTGGCGCGTTGGGCGAGGCCGCGCCGGCGCCCGACAAGATGCCGATGCAGGACGTGTTCGACGCCCGCCGCGAAGTGCTGGACCTGCACATGGCGCCGGCGCTGGAGCGGTACCTGATCGAACTGGTGCTGGCGTCGCGCGACCCGTCGCGCTACGACGCCGGCCTCGGCCGCCGCATCGCCTGGGGTGCCAGCCCGCGTGGCTCCATCGCACTGGAACGCTGCGCACGTGCGCGCGCCTGGCTGGCCGGCCGCGACTTCGTCACCCCCGACGACGTGCGTGCGGTGGCCGCCGACGTGCTGCGCCATCGCGTGCTGCCCAGCTATGAAGCCACCGCCGAAGGCTGGGACGGCGAGCGCCTGGTGCAGGAGCTGCTGGCCCGGGTGCCGGCACCCTGAGCCTGCGCATGACCGATCCATCCCTGGAACAGGCACCGTCTGCGCTCGAAGGTGACGGGCTGCGCCCGCAGCTGGCCGAACTGGTCGTGCTGCGCCGGCTGGCACAGCGTCCGCCGCCGCCGCGGCGTGGCCGCACCGGTAACGCAGGGCAGGCACCGTCTCCGCTGCGCGGCCGCGGCATGGAGTACGCCGAGTCGCGCGAGTACGTGGCCGGCGACGACGCGCGCCACATCGACTGGCGCGTGACCGCACGCACCGGCCGCGCCCACACCAAGCTGTTCCAGGCAGAACGTGAGCGGGTCAGCCTGATCGTGGCCGATACCTCGCCGGCGCTGTACTTCGGCACCCGCGTGCGCTTCAAATCGGTGCAGGCCGCCCGCGCCGGCGCTGTTGCGGCATGGTCGGCGCAGCGCCGTGGCGACCGCGTGGGCGCGCTGCGTGGCAGCGACCGCGAAGCGCCGATCGCTCCCGCAGGTGGGCCACGCGGCGTATTGCGCGTGCTCGACGCGCTTACCCGCTGGTATGCACAGCCGCCGTCCGATGATCTGGGCCTGGAGCGCGCGCTGGATCATGCCGGTCGCGTGCTGCGCCCCGGGGCACGCATGCTGGTGCTGGCCGATCCGCAGCAGGCCATCCGCATTCCACCGGCACGCTGGAGCGCGCTGGCCCAGCATCACGACCTCAGCCTGGTGCTGCTGGTCGATCCGCTGGAGCTGCAGCCGCCGTCGGCCGCACTGCAGTTCCAGACCGCGCAGCAGCGTATCGGTCTCGACCTGCGCCGCAGCGAAGTGCAGGCGCACTGGCAGGCGCATTTTGTCGAGCCGCTGCAGGAACTGCGGCGCCAGCTCAGCGCGCGCCGCGTCGACGTGCAGGTGCTGTCCTCCGATGCACCCAGCGACGCCTGGCTGGCGCCGTCGCCGACCGAGGTGCCGGCATGAGCGCCGCTCTGCCGCTGCGCGATGTACATCTGCCACCGGCACCGTCATGGTGGCCGCCAGCCCCCGGTTACCTGATGATCGGCGCAGCGGTCGTGCTGGTGCTGCTGGTGATCGCCGTGGTGATGTTGCGTCGTCGCCGTCGCCGCCAGCGCTGGTTGCAGTTGTTCGATCAGGAGCTGGCAGCCACCACCGACGCTGCAGCAGAACTGGCGGCGATCGCAGGACTGCTGCGCCGGGCCGCGCGTCATGCGGCGCCGGGCAGTGAATCGCTGCGCGATGACGCCTGGTGGCAGCGTGTGGACCCACAGGGCACGCTGCCCGCTGCACATCGCAGCCTGCTGGCCGAAGGCGCCTATCGCCCGCGCGTCGACAGCAACGACGTGGCCGCCGTGCGCAGCTGGGCCCGCGAACGCTACCTGGCGATGCTGCTGGAGCGCCGCCGATGAACCTGTGGACGACCTATTGGCCATGGCCGGACCTGCAGCTGGCATGGCCGCTCGCCCTGCTGGCGCTGCCGTTGCCGCTGCTGATGCGCTGGTGGAAGCGTCGCGCAGATCCGGGCGCCGCACTACGCGTGCCCTATGCCGCTGCCGAACTGGAAGCGCTGTCTGATGGTGGTCGGGTTGACGTGTCGTGGCTGCGCACGCTGCTGCTGTGGCTGGGGTGGTGCGCGCTGTGTGTCGCGCTGGCGCGACCACAGCAGCTGGGCGATGCCATCACGCCGCCGCAGCAGGGGCGGCAGATGATGCTGGCGATGGATGTGTCCGGCAGCATGGGCGAGGGCGACATGGTGCTGGGCGGCCAGGCCGTGGATCGCCTTACCGCAGCCAAGGCCGTGCTGGCCGACTTCCTGGATCGCCGTGCCGGCGACCGCGTCGGCCTGCTGATCTTCGGTGACCGTGCCTACACGCTCACGCCGCTGACCGCGGACCTGGCCAGCGTGCGTGACCAGCTGCGCGACAGCGTGGTCGGCCTGGCCGGACGCGAGACCGCCATCGGTGATGCCATCGGCCTGGCGGTGAAGCGCCTGCGCAGCCAGCCGGAGGGACAGCGCGTGCTGATCCTGTTGACCGACGGCGTCAGCAATGCCGGTGTGCTGGAGCCGCTGCGCGCGGCGGAAGTGGCGCGCGCCGAAGGCGTGCGCATCCACACGGTTGCATTTGGCGGCGATGGCAGCATGCGGTTGTTCGGCATTCCGATCTCCACCGACCAGGATCCGGTCGACGAGGCCACCCTGAAGAAGATCGCCAGCATGACGGGCGGCCAGTTCTTCCGTGCGCGTGACACCGCGCAGCTGGCCGGCATCTATGCCGAGCTTGATCGCCTGGAGCCAGTGGCCGCAAAGGGCCCGAGCCTGCGCCCGCGCGAAGAACGTTATGCGTGGCCGTTGGGCCTGGCGTTGCTGCTGGGCGCATTGGCATGGCTGTGGCCGGAGCGTCGCCGATGATCGCGTTTGCTTCGAATCTTCCCGACTGGAACACACTGCACTTCCTGCGGCCCGAGTGGCTGTGGGCGCTGTTGGCGCTGCCGCTGATCATCGCGTTTGCGCTGTACCGGCAACGGCGCAGTGATGTGTGGCGGCAGGCGGTGGACGCACATCTGTTGCCGCACCTGCTGGCCGCCGGTGCAAGGCGGCGGGCACGTCTGCCCTGGGCGGTGCTGCTCGGCTGGACGCTGGCATCGCTGGCCATGGCCGGTCCGAGCTGGCGGCAGCAGGCACAACCGATGTTCCAGGCCAGCGCACCGTTGCTGGTGGTGCTGGACCTGTCCAGCCGGATCACCGCGACCGATCTGCCACCGTCGCGCCTGCTGCAGGCGCGAGCGAAAGTGGGCGAGCTGCTGCGCGCACGCCAAGGCGGGCAGGTGGGGCTGGTGGTGTACGCCGATGATGCCTACACCGTGGCACCGCTGACCGACGACGGCAGCAATGTTGCGCTGTATCTGGATGCGCTGTCGCCGGACGTGATGCCGCGCGATGGCCAGCGTGCCGACCGCGGCATCGATTGGGCGACACGCTTGATGCGGCAGATCGGTGCGTTGCAGGGGCAGATCCTGCTGGTCAGCGATCAGGCGGACAGCGAAGCTGCACTGGCGGCGGCACAGGCGCGCGGCCTGGGCCTGCAGGTGTCGGTGCTGGGCCTGGGCACGCCTGCCGGTGCGGCCTACCGCGATGGCAGCGGGCAGATCCGCCAGGCTGCGCTGGATGAGGGCAGCTTGCGCGCGGTGGCCACGGCCGGCGGCGGACGCTATGCACGCATTTCGGCCGATGGCAGCGATCTGCGTGCGCTCGGCGTACTCGACGCGCGCGAAGGCACGGCGGCGCAGCGGCCAGGCGAAGGCAAGCAGTGGCGTGACGAAGGCTTCTGGCTGCTGCCGCCGGTGATGCTGCTGGCATTGCTGGCCTTCCGTCGTCGCGCGGTGCTGGCCGCGGTGCTCGCGGTCGGCCTGCTGCCGTGGATGAATGACGCGCAGGCGCAGGCCCCTGCGACGCCTGCCTCCCAGCCGGCGCAGGGCACGCTGTGGAAGCGTAGCGATCAGGTGCAGCACCAGCGACTGGCCGACGGGGTGCAGGCCTACCGCAGGGGCGACTTCGCCACTGCACGCAAACAGTTCGAAGGCATCGACAACGATGCCGCTTGGTACAACCTGGCCAACACGCTGGCACGCGAAGGCCACTACGACGACGCGATCGCCGCCTACGACCGCGCGCTGGCACTGCATCCGGGCATGGCCGATGCGGTGGCCAACCGTGCCGTGGTCGATGCTGCACGCAAGCGCAGGCAATCCGGTGGCGGCCAGGGCCAGGATCAGCAGAAGCCGCCGCAGAACGGGCAGCAGAAGCAGGCGCAGGGCTCGCAGGGCCAGCGGAATCCACAGGGGCAGCCGCAGCAGGGCCAGCAGAATCCCGGCCAGGGCCAGCCGCAGTCGGGCCAGCAGGACCCGCCCAAGGCGGGTGACACCAACGCGCAGTCGAAGCCTCAGCCTGGCGAGCGCGGCCGCGATGGCCAGCAGGCACCGCCGCAGGTGGAAGATGCCAAGGCACAGGCGCAGGCCGACGAACAGCAACGCCAGCGCATGCAGCAGGCAATGCAGCAGGCACGCGAGGGCAAGGGCGAACAGGAGGGCAAGCCCGTGCCAGGCAGCGAAGGCGCCACCCCGCGCCAACGCGAGGAGCAACAGGCCGTGGAGGCGTGGATGCGACGTGTGCCGGATGATCCGGGCGCATTGCTGCGGGCCAAGTTCCAGCTGGAAAACGAACGCAGGAAGAGGGAAGGGCGATGACGCGGGCGATCAACATGCACGGGCGCTGGCCACTACAGGTACTGGTGGCACTGCTGCTGTGGCTGCCGCTGCTGGCGTGGGCTCAGCCGCGCGCGTGGTTGGATCGCGACCGCATCGCGATGGGCGATACGGTCACCCTCAATGTCGAGAGCGACCAGGGTGTCCCGGACTTCACGCCATTGCGAAGCGACTTCGATCTTAGCGGGCAGACCAGCAGCCGCCAGGTGGAGTGGAGCAATGGCAGCATGCAGCAGCGCAACCTGTATGGCGTGGCGCTGACCCCACGGCGCAGCGGCGCGCTGGTGGTGCCGGGCCTGCAGGTGGGCAGTGTGCGCACCGCGCCGCTGACGCTGCAGGTGGATGCGGCCACCGTGGCCGGGCCGGACAGCAATGCGATGGCCTTCATCGAAACCGTTGTCGATGACGATACGCCGTATGTGCAGCAGAGCGTGGGCGTGGTGGTGCGCTTGTATTTCGCCTCGCAGCTGGCCTCCGGCGAACTGGTGCTGGATACCCCGGCGGGTGCGTCGCTGCAGCGCGTGGGCGAGGACCGTACCGATGTGCGCCAGGTCAACGGCCGCCGCTACAACGTGGTCGAACGGCGTTTCCTGCTGATCCCCGAACGCAGTGGCGCGTTGAAGCTGGCCGGCGCGCGTTTCAGCGGACGCAGCGCCGGTGGCTTTTTCGATGACTTCTTCGGTGGTGGCGACGGCCGCATGAGTGCCACCAGCGCCGACCGCACACTGCAGGTGCAGGCACAACCGGCGCAGGCGCCGCAGCCGTGGCTGCCCCTGCAGAGCCTGCAGTTGCGCTACACCAGTGCGCCGACCAGCGCCCGCACTGGTGAGGCGGCCAACGTGGTGGTCGAAGCGATTGCCGAAGGCGCGACGCGCGCACAGTTCACCGATCTGCCGGTGCCGGATGTCGGCGCCAATGCGCAGGTGTTCGCCGAACCCGCGCAGTACGAAGAGACCTTCAACGGCAGCACGCCGCGCCTGAAGATCACCCGCCGCTATTCGATCGTGCCGCGCCAGCCGGGTTCGCTGGTGGTACCGGGGCCGCGCCTGCCCTGGTGGGATGTACGCAACGGCAAGGCACAGGAAGCGAAGCTGCCAGACCTGACGCTGGCCGTTGCAGCTGGCACGGGCGCGGGCACTGCCTCGCCGGCATCGCTGCCACCGATCGACACCGCTGCCGCGCTGCCCGGCAGCGATGGGCAGGATGCGCGTATCGCCGCGACCGATCCACGCGCCAGCGGGCTGTCCGAGCGTCCGTGGCCGTGGATGGCGGCGGCCATCGGCCTGGCGTTGCTGTGGCTGTTGACCCTGCTGTGGGGCTGGCAGCGAGGCCGGCGCCCGCGTGCCGTGGCGCCTGTAGCCGGCAAGCCCTCTGTGCCGACGGTGGCGAGCGGGCGTGCCGGCCTGGCCGAACTGCGCCGCGCGCTGGATGGTGAAGGTTTCGACCAAGTGGAAGCACAGCTGTGTGCGATGGCCGGCGTTGAACGCATCGAGCAGGTCATCGCGCGGCTCGGGGATGCAGCCCAGCGCCAGGTGCTGCAGGACCTGCAGCAGGCGCGCTGGGGCGGGCAGGGTGATCTGGCGCCGCTGCGTGCGCGCCTGCGCGAAGTCTTCCGTGACGGACCGCACTGGTCGGCGGCCGCGGGTACCGCTGACACTGGCCTGGCGCCGCTGTATCCGCCGCGGCGAACCTGAACCGGCGCCGCTTGCGCGCTTTGTTAGAGTGCATTCATTTTTCGAGGAAACCTGCGTATGACAGCAGCTGCTGCCGACAAGAAGAAGTTGCCCCTGCATTGGAAGATGGGCATCGGCTTTGCGATCGGCCTGGTCCTGGGACTGATCGTGCACGCCCTGGGCGGCAGCGTCGATGGTCTGCAGGCCGGTGCCAAGTGGGTAATGGACTACGTCACCACCCCGGCGTCGGGCCTGTTCCTCAACCTGATCTTCATGCTGATCGTGCCGCTGATCTTCTCTGCGCTGATCATGGGCGTGTCGGAGATGGGCGACATCCGCGCCCTCGGCCGCATCGGCTGGAAGACGCTGGCCTACACCGTGCTGCTGTCCGGCATCGCGGTGGGCATCGGCCTGGTGCTGGTCAACCTGCTCAAGCCGGGTGCGGGCGTCGATCCGCAGACGGCGGCACTGATGCTGTCGGAGAACGCCGAGCGCAGCAAGGAGATCGTCGCTGGCATCCATGGCACGCCCAAGGGCATGGACATGCTGCTGTCGATCGTGCCGAGCAACGTGCTGCAGGCGGCGTCGGACAATGGCGCGATCCTGTCGCTGATGTTCTTCGCGTTGATGTTCGGCATTGGCATGGTGCTGACCGACAACGAGAAGGTCGCCCCGCTGCGCCGCGCCATCGAAGGCGTGTTCGAAATCTCGATGACCCTGATCAACCTGGTCATCCGCCTGGCCCCGTACGCGGTGGCCTGCTTCATGTTCAACCTGGCCGCGCTGTTCGGTTTCGAGCTGATCATCCGCCTGGGCGCCTACGTGGGCGTGGTGGTGCTGGCGCTGGGCCTGCACATGTTCGTGACCTACGGTACCGCGGTGTGGCTGTCCGGTCGCTCGCCGCTGTCGTTCTTCCGCGATACCCAGGAAGCGACGGTGATGGCGTTCTCCACCGCCTCCAGCAACGCCACCCTGCCGACCGCGCTGCGCGTGGCCGACCAGATGGGCCTGCCGCAGCGTGTTTCGCGCTTCGTGCTGACCGTAGGCGCCACCGCCAACCAGAACGGCACCGCGCTGTTCGAGGGCGTGACGGTGATCTTCCTGGCCCAGTTCTTCGGCGTGGACCTGAGCATTGGCCAGCAGATCATGGTGATGGCCGTCTGCATCCTCGGTGGCATCGGTACCGCCGGCGTGCCGTCGGGATCGCTGCCGGTGGTGGCGATGATCTGCGCGATGGTTGGCGTGAACCCGCTGGGCATCGGCCTGATCCTGGGCGTGAACCACTTCCTGGACATGTGCCGTACCGCGCTGAACGTGACCGGCGACCTGGCCCTGACCACGCTGGTGGCCAAGGGCGAGTCCCACGACGGCCCGGCGCTGGGCCCGCAGCAGGACTGAGTCCGGGACCACTGCTGGCGACCTGATGGGGGGCGGATCCCTTTCCGCAAGGAAAGGATCCGGCCCCCTTTTCACATGCGGAATCCAGCGTCGATCATGCAGGTGCCGGCCAGCGGCCGGCCCCACCTGGCAAGGTGAACCGACCCCCCGCCCGGCGACTATGGGACAATAGGCCGCCCGCACGTCCGCGGCCGCCTCCCGATTCCGACAGAACCATGACGCAGCCTACCCGTCGCCAGTTGGCCAACGCCATCCGCTTCCTTGCCGCCGATGCGGTTGAAACCGCAAAGTCCGGCCATCCCGGCATGCCCATGGGCATGGCCGACATCGCCGAAGTCCTCTGGAACGACTACCTCCGCCACAACCCGAGCAACCCGCACTGGTTCAACCGCGACCGTTTCGTGCTGTCCAACGGCCACGGTTCGATGCTGCAGTACGCGCTGCTGCACCTGAGCGGCTACGACCTGCCGATCGAGCAGCTGAAGCTGTTCCGCCAGCTGGGCAGCCACACCGCCGGCCACCCGGAACGCCATGAGACCCCGGGCGTGGAAACCACCACCGGCCCGCTGGGCCAGGGTTTCGCCAACGCCGTGGGCTTCGCCCTGGCCGAGAAGCTGCTGGCACAGCGCTTCAACCGCCCGGAGCTGGAAGTGGTCGACCACCGCACCTGGGTGTTCATGGGCGATGGCTGCCTGATGGAAGGCGTGTCGCATGAAGCCGCTTCGCTGGCCGGTACCTGGGGCCTGCACAAGCTGGTCTGCTTCTGGGACAACAACCACATCTCCATCGACGGCAACGTCGAGGGCTGGTTCACCGACAACACCCCGGAGCGTTTCGAGGCCTATGGCTGGAACGTGGTTCGCGACGTCGATGGCCATGACCCGGAAAGCATCAAGGCCGGCATCGAGGCCGCGCTGTCGCAGAGCGACAAGCCGACCCTGATCTGCTGCCGCACCACCATTGGTTTCGGTTCGCCGAACAAGGCGGGCAAGGAATCCAGCCACGGCGCACCGCTGGGCAAGGACGAGCTGGACGCCACCCGCAAGCAGCTGGGCTGGGAGTACGGCCCGTTCGAGATCCCGCAGGCGATCTACGACGGATGGCGCGCCAATGGCGCCGGCACCCTGCGCCAGGCCGAGTGGGAACAGCTGTTCGACAAGTACGCCAGCCAGTACCCGGCTGAAGCGTCCGAGCTGACCCGCCGTTCGCACGGCGAGCTGCCGGCCGACTTCGTTGCCAAGGCCGATGCCTATATCGCCCAAGTGGCCGCTGAAGGCCCGACGATCGCCTCGCGCAAGGCCTCGCAGCTGGCCATCGAAGCCTACGCCCCGCTGCTGCCGGAAATCGTCGGCGGCTCGGCCGACCTGGCGCACTCCAACCTGACCCTGTGGAAGGGCAGCAAGTCGGTCGCCAGCGACGACGCCAACGCCAACTACGTGTATTACGGCGTGCGCGAGTTCGGCATGACCGCGATCGCCAATGGCCTGGCCCTGCACGGTGGTTTCATTCCGTTCGACGCCACCTTCCTGGTGTTCAGCGATTACGCCCGCAATGGCGTGCGCATGAGCGCGCTGATCCCGGCCCACGCCATCCACGTCTACACCCACGACTCGATCGGCCTGGGCGAAGACGGCCCGACCCACCAGCCGGTGGAGCACCTGGCCTCGCTGCGCTACATCCCGAACAACGACGTGTGGCGTCCGTGCGACGCGGTCGAGTCGGCAGTGAGCTGGAAGGCCGCGATCACCCGCCAGGACGGCCCTAGCTGCCTGGTGTTCAGCCGCCAGAACCTGCCGCACCAGCCGCGCAACGCCGAGCAGATCGCACAGATCGAGCGCGGTGGCTACGTGCTGGCCGATGCCGCAGGTACCCCGGACGTGATCCTGATCGCCACCGGTTCGGAAGTCTCGCTGGCCACCGAAGCCAAGGCCCAGCTGGACGCGGCCGGTATCAAGACCCGCGTGGTCTCAATGCCGTCCACCGACGTGTTCCTGCGCCAGGATGCGGCCTACCGTGAATCGGTGCTGCCGAACGCCGTGCGCAAGCGCGTGGCCGTGGAAGCCGGCGTCACCGGTTTCTGGCGCCAGTTCGTCGGCCTGGACGGTGCCGTGATCGGTATCGACACCTTCGGTGCCTCGGCCCCGGCCGACCAGCTGTACAAGCACTTCGGCATCACCACCGCCCACGTGGTGGAAGCCGCCAAGGCGCTGTAAGCCGCCTCGCGGTGCAACCTCGCGGTGCAACAAGGGAAAGGCCGGCGCAAGCCGGCCTTTCTCGTTCTCCAGAGTAGAGAAAAAGGGGACGGAGGGGATTAAGTCGTTTGTGCAAAAACGACTTAATCCCCTCCGTCCCCTTTTCTCAGGCGGTGCGCGCCAGCGCCAGGCGCAGCAGGCGCGCATCCAGGCGTTCGGCAAAGTCCTTCGGTGCCTGCAGGCCCATGCGCTGCAGGTACACCGCATCGCCATCGCCGGCAGGTTGGCGCAGCGCTGCCCAGACGGTACGCAGCTTGTCGCCGCGGGTCTGCGTATTGGCCTTCAGCCACGCCAGCGCTTTCACCAGCACCTGCTCGATCTCGTTGAAGTCACTGCCCAGCGGATAGTCCGGCAGGCTGCCGTCGGCGCGGAAGGGGGCCAGTGCCGCGGCCAGTGCCTGCGGCGTATTGCGCTGCTGGCGCTGCGGATCCGGTTGCGCGGCTGCCAGCAGCTTGCGCGAGCCGTGTGCCTGCTGCAGCAGGCCGCCCTGGAACGGTGCCTCGGTGATCGCGGTCATCGCATGCACGCAGTCCTCGTCGGTCAGGCCGCGCAGATCGGCGATGCCGTATTCGTTGAGGTAGATGTCGCGCAGGTGGCGCGGGATGGTGGTGTGGCCGTAGTTCCAGCGCACATTGGATTCGCGCCGACCCCTGTCATCGCGCGCGGCGCGGAACATCAGCACGCTGCGCGCCTCGGGCAGCGCATGCGCCATCGCCACGAAGTTGTACTGGCCGCCCACGCCGGATACCACGCGGCCATCGTCCAGCGCATCCGACACCGCCGCGCCCAGCGCGGTGGCCATCATGCAGGAGTTGAAGAAGCGCGCATGGCGGCGCTGCAGGCGTTCCAGCGTCTCGTTGCCACCGTACAACTGGTTGATCTCGCTGATCCGGCGCATGCCGATGGCGCGGCACTCGTCTTCCGGCAGCGTGCGCAGCCACTCGTAGAATTCCGGGGAGCCCAGGTAGAACGCGCCGTGCAGGTACTCGCCTTCAGCGGCCAGGGTGGCATGGTCGATGGACAGGGTGCTGCCGCTCTCGATGCGCTGCATCAGCGCCAGGTCGTCGTGCACCTTGCGCTTGATCACCCCGGTCTGCACCAGCCGGCGGAAGCCCTCGTTGAGCATCTCGCTGCAACCGTACAGGCCTACCTCGAACGGGTCCACGCCGCCGATTTCCTGCACCAGCGGGTGGCTGGCCAGCTGCGGATCCAACGCATGCAGCACGCGGCGGTAGCGCGCGTTGTCAGTGTGGCGCAGCACCAGCGCATGGCTGAGCGCGTCGGCCAGCGTGCCGATGCCAATCTGCAGGGTGCCGCCGTCGCGAACCAGCGTGCTGGCATACAGGCCAATGGCGTAATCGGCGTCGCCGACCGGCTGCCGCGGCAGGCCGAACAGCGCTGGATACGGCGGCGGCGGGGTGATCACCAGATCGAAGAACGACACATCGACCGTGGCCGAGCCACCCATGTAGGGCAGTTGCGGATCGATCTCGGCGACCAGCAGTGGGCGCGGCAGCCCACGCGCAGTCATCGCATCCAGCGTGTCCTGGGTGATGTCGTTGTTGCACGACAGCGAGAGCCGGCGGTCATCGGGCCGCATCGCCACCTTCTGCACGATCACCTGCGGTGCGCGCTGCGCCACCGCGTCGGCGGCGTGGGTGTAGTTCAGGCTGGTATAGCTGGACTGCGCCTGCCGTGAGCCGAGCAGGGCACCGGACTGCATGTAGAACTCTTCCACCTTCACATGTGCCGGCAACGCGTCGCGCGCGATCGCATCGGCATAGGCCAGCCGCGGGAAATCGTCGCCGAAATGGCGCTGCGCGAACGGCGCCAGGAAGCGTGCTTCCAGGCCGTTGCCGCGTGCCTTCGGTGGATTCAGTGACAGCGCGGTATACAGCTGCAGCGGCCGCGCAGGATCGTGCTCCACACGCGCATAAAGGGCATTGAGCAGCCGATGCGGCTTGCCCAGCGCCAGCGGTGCCCCGATCCGCAGCGGCCCGTCCACGCGCGCAAACAACCAGTCGACGGCGGCGTCCAGGTCGGTGAGGTGTTCGGTCATGCGCGGCGGTCCTGCGTGTGGGGGGAGTGCGGGCATTACAGCATGTCGGGCTTGAACCGCCGTCGACGCGAGGCTTC
Source organism: Stenotrophomonas maltophilia (assembly GCF_002799155.1). GTDB lineage: Bacteria > Pseudomonadota > Gammaproteobacteria > Xanthomonadales > Xanthomonadaceae > Stenotrophomonas > Stenotrophomonas maltophilia_R. The sequence goes on along the minus strand of NZ_NERD01000002.1, from coordinate 3,006,775 downwards.
CGCGCCGGACACCATGAACTGCCCATCGCCGCGGTAATGCACGGTGCGCGGCAGTTTCGGCCGGGGCGCAACATGGGCGCGCACGATTTCCCAGATGAACAGGTTGCTCGACGCCACCTGGCTGTCGTCGTAGAGGCGGCATTCGAAGCACGAATGGCATTGCCCGACCAGCGGCGCGCCGACCTCGCGCGCAGGCAGTGCGTCGAGCCCGAAACGCGCGAACTTGTCGACCTCGCGGCCGCTGCAGTTGCCGATGTCCACCACGGTATCGAGCAGCTCCACGCCGGGCACGTTGATCACGCACTCGCCGCTGCCGTGCGCCAGCCCGTGGCTGTGGTTCTCGTGCCACAGGTAGGTGGCGACCAGTGAAGGCGAGAAGCCCATCACCATGTGCCAGCCCATCGTCATCAGGTTGCGCTGGCCGCGCCACGCCGTGCTGACCAGCACGATCGGGCCGGGCTCGAGGAAGCGGCGGGCCTGCTCGACCGGGAAATCCTTCTTGGGCAGCGCTTTCATCCGGGGCCAAGGGCGGGAGGCATCGATGCTGGCGCAGCCGGGATGAACCTGGAGTCGAGGGGCTTGACAGGGAGTCTGATTACGCGCGTAATCAAATCGTCGATTACGGATGTAAATCATGACCCCGATCAGTGAAGCCGAAGCCGTTGTGATGGAGGTGCTGTGGCAGCAGGCACCGCGCAGCGCCGATGACGTGGTGGCCGCGCTGGCCCATCGCGACTGGGCCGAGCCGACCATCAAGACCCTGCTCAACCGCCTGCTGACCAAGGGCGCGATCGCCGCCGAGCGCGATGGACGGCGTTACCTGTACCGGCCGCTGCTGCAGCGACAGGCGTGGGTGGAGGCGCAGAGCCAGGACTTCATCGGCCGTGTCTTCGAAGGGCGTGTGGCGCCGCTGGTGGCGCACTTCAGCGAACGGGGCCAGCTGAGTGCGCAGGACATCGCTGAACTGAAGAAGCTGATCCAGGAGCTGGACCATGACTGAGCTGCTCGACGGACTGTGGCAGGCCAGCCTGTGGCTGGCCGTGGGCGTGGTCCTGCTGGCGGTGCTGCGACCGCTGCTGGTGCGGTTGGGGGGCGCTGGGCTGGCCTACCGCAGCTGGTGGCTGCTGCCGCTGCTGCTGGTGGCCCTGTTGCTGCCGCTGCCACAGGCTGCGCTGTTGCAGCATGTGCCGACGTTGCCGTTGAACGTGGTGCCGGGGGCCGCCGACGGTGTGGCTGCGCGGTCGTTGCCTGGGGCGTGGTTGTTGCTGATGGCCTGGGCGTTGGGCATGGGCATCTGCCTGCTGCGCGACCTGTGCGCGCAGCGTCGCTTTGAACGCAGCATGGGGCCACTGAGGCCGCGCGCCGATGGCAGCTGGCAGGCCAGTGGCGATCCCGGCTTGCCCGCACTGGTCGGTCTGTGGCGCCCCCGCATCGTGGTTGGCCCCGACTTCGACCAGCAGTTCACCGCACAGGAACAGAGCCTGATCCTGCAGCACGAGCGCAGCCACCGGCGCAATGGCGATCACTGGGCCAACGGTGCGCTGCTGCTGGTGCGCGCGGTGTTCTGGTTCCACCCGCTTCTGCCGTGGGCTGCGGGCCGCTTCCTGCGCGACCAGGAACTGGCCTGCGACGCCCGCACCATGGCCCCGCAGCCGGCGCTGCGCGGCCTCTACGCCAGCACGCTGCTGAAGGCGCAGCTGGTCCACCCGGTTGCGCCGGCGGTCTGCCATTGGCGCAGCCAACCCGTGTTGAAGGAGCGTATCGCCATGTTGAAACAGTCCAAGCGGAAGGCATTGCCGTGGGTGTCGGGTCAGGTGCTGGTGGTCGGCCTGTGCCTGGGAATGGGAGCGGTGGCGTGGGCCAGCCAGGGCAATACGATGGCCGGCAGCCCGGCAGCGGCGGCCATGGATCGGGAGATCCAGGTCGACAAGATGCCACCGCCGTCCTACCCGAAGTCGGCGATCGATCAGCGCCAGGTAGGCGTGGTGAACCTGCGCGTGGAAGTGGATGCGCAGGGGCGTCCCACCGATGTCCAGGTGCTCAGTGCCACCAATCCGGGCGTGTTCGACGCGGTGTCGATCGCTGCAGCGCGCAGCTGGACCTATCGTCCGGCAATGAAGAACGGCAAGCCGGTGGCAGGTGCAGTGAAGATTCCGATCACCTTTGCCATGGACGACACCGAGGACGCGAAGTGAAGTGCGCGCCGCTGTTGATGGCGGTGGCGTTGTTGGCCGGATGCGCGAGCCAGGAGCGGCTGGCCACGGTGGATACCCGCAGCGAGAATGTCGGTCACCAGCGCCTGCAGCCGCAGGCGGGCGGCGGCAGTGGGCAGCTGCAGGTGTATTCGCTGGGTGCGACCGAGGGCTACCGGATGCCGCAGCTCTACGCGGCACCGGACCCGGAGGTCGGCGATCGTGATCCGCGCGCGGAACTGGCGCCGACCACCATCTGCCTGCAGGTGGTGGTGGATGCGCAGGGCAGCGTCGAACGCAGCATGCCGCTGACCGATCGGCAGGACTGCGCCGCAGGGGCTGCACGCGAGAATGCGCCCCTGCTGCAGGCTGCGCAGGACGCCGTGGCGATGTGGAAGTACTCGTCCGCAGCGGTCTGCCACTTCGCGGCTGGCAAGGTGCCTGCCGACCGCGGCGACTGTCGCGGCGCCGAACGGGTCGAGCCGGTGGCGGTGACCCTGCAGTACGCCTTCACCTTCGAGATCGTGAAGGGCCAGCACGTGGTGCGTACGCAGGGGAAATGATCGCTCGCGATGCCCGGGTAGCACCGGGCCATGCCCGGCGAGCACAACCGCGTGGTTCAGGCTCCGCCCTGGATGTTGGCCTTCACCGCCGGTTGCATCAGCTTGGGTTCGTCCAGCGTCGCATCGCGGGCCTGGCGCACACTGACGAACTCCGCTTCGTCCACGCCGTCGTGCACGTGGATGTTGTGCGCTCGCTGTTCACCGATGGTGGTTTCGTTGGCGAAATCACGGCCGCCCGGGCCGTAGTCGTGGCAGACGAACACGCGGGTGGCATCGGGCAGCGCCAGCAGGCGCTGGATCGAGCGGTACAGCTGCGCGGCATCACCGCCCGGGAAGTCGCAGCGGGCAGTGCCGCCGTCGGGCATGAACAGTGAGTCGCCGGTGAACAGCGCATCGCCGATCAGGTACGCGATGCTGTCGCTGGTATGGCCCGGTACCGCGATCACCTGGCCACGCAGCTTGCCAACGGCAAAGGTTTCGCCATCGCTGAACAGGTGGTCGAAGATTTCATCCGCAGCAGGAAGCTGCAGGCCATAGTGCGGTGCGAAGGTGGCCTGCACCGCACGGATGCCTTCGCCGATGGCCAGCGTGGCCTGCGGAAAGCGCTGCTTGAGCCGGCGCCCGGCCGACACATGGTCGGCGTGGGCGTGGGTTTCCAGCAACCAGCGCAGCTGCAGGCCCTGTTGTTCGATGGCCTGCAACGCCGCGCGCAGCGGCGATTCGCTGCTGGCGTCGGTATCCGGGTCGTAGTCCAGGACCGGGTCGATCAGCGCCGCTTCGCCGCTGGCCGGGTCGCTGACCAGGTAGCTGAAGGTATTGCTGTCGCGGTGGAAGAACGACTGCACCTGGACCGACATCGGAACCCTCCTCAGCGCGTGCCGAGCACGCGGTTCAGCAACTGCGCCAGGTTCTCACCGGCCAGTCGCAGCTGCGCTTCGGCCAGCGGCCGGTAGCGCTCGGTGTATTCGTCACCGATTTTACGCGAGGCCGGATAAACGCCAGCCTGCATGGAAATGCGGCAGCTGGCCTCGGCCCAGGCCTGCGGGTCGCGCTGCGGGTTGGACTGGCGCGCCAGCTTCGGTGCGCGCTGGCTCTGCAGCAGCGGCAGATAGCCAGCATCGTCCAGCTTGCGGGTATTGAGCATGCCGCTGTCCCATAGCGAGTGCAGGTTGGTACCGCGGTTGCCGAACTGCAGCTGGAAATCGTTGCCACCCTTGTCGTGGGCGTAGCCCGCATGCATCGGCTGGTGGATGTCCCCGACCAGGTGCACGACGAACTTCAACGCCTGCAGGCGCTCGCCGTCGGTCAGGCTGCGATCGCCGAGGATGGCACTCTGTGCTTTCAGGGCTTCGACGATGCAGTTGCCGTTCCTGCAGTGCTTCGGTGCTTCGTAATGGCAGTCGTCTTCGGCGATGTTGACGTAGTGCCAGCCGGCCGAGCGACGGCCCAGCCCCGGGTCCTTGGCGCGCAGCTGGTCGGCCCACGGCGCGATGCTGGCCAGGGTGGCATCCGGCTCGGTGGCCAGCAGGCGATCCACTTCGGCGCGGGCGGTGGGGTTGAGGCGGGCGTCGGCGACTTCGGCGACCAGACGGTGGCCTTGCGCGCCCCAGGCATGGGCGGGAGCGGAGACGGACAGCAGGGCCGGCGCCAGGGCGGCGGCGAGGAAGAGGGAGTGCAGGGCTTTCATGCGCACATTCTAGCGGGGTAGGTGGATTGAAGAGCGGCGCGTTCCTGTCTGCTGGGGGCGGGCTGCAGGGGCAGGCGCTGCGGGACACGCTGCAAGTACGTCCCTGTAAGCTCGGCCGCGGCATCCATGCCGCGGACGGTCCCGCAGCGCCTGCCCCTGCAGCCCCCATCCAACATGGCCGCGGAGGCGGATGCAAACGTCAAAGGCAACATCAAAAACAAATGCAGGATCAAAATCGGCCTCCTGCAATTACAGGCAATCATTGCGCCTCGGATGCTCGGGTTCTGCTCTTGCCTTTGCTTGAGCTGGCACGCGCGCGCAGATGGGAAGGGCGGAGAGGGTGGGGTGATCGGGACCGTTCGCCGCACGGATGCGGCGATCGAGCCTACAGGGACGTATTTACGGCGTGTCCCGATCACCCCACCCTCTCCACCCAATTCCAGAAGCCGGTGCTTTTCGCGAAAAAAAAAGCCCCGGCAATCACCGGGGCAACATGCTGCGAGGGTTTTGCGTGTAGCGGGGAGCGGGGGCGAAGCCCCCGCACTCAAACACCGCTTTAGAACTTGAAGACGTACGAAGCGCCGTATACCAGCGGATCGATGTTGACCGTGCCGATCTTCTCGCCGTTCAACTTCACCTTGCTGTCGATGTCGATCCAGCGCATGTCCACGCGCAGGGCGCCCTTCTCGCCGATCGCGAAGTCCACGCCGGCGTGTGCGGCCAGGCCCCAAGAATCCTGCAGCTTCAGCTTGCTGCCGGCCAGCGCACCGGTGGTGTCTTCGCTGAAGAAGGTTGTGTAGTTCACGCCTGCGCCGACGAACGGCGACACCTTGCCCTTGCTGTTGAAGTGGTACTGCAGGGTCACCACCGGCGGCAGCTGCTTGGTGCTGCCCACGCGGCCCAGGCCATCGATGTTGATGTCGTGCTTGAACGGCAGCGCGGCCAGCACTTCGAGGCCCAGGTTGTCGGCGATGAAGTACTCGCCGGTGATGGTCGGCTTGACGTCGTTGTCGACGTCGACCTTCAGGGTGCCGCCGGCCAGCCAGCCGTTGTTCGACTTCGGCGCCACCTGGTGCACGCCGGCCGAGAGGGTCCAGTCGCCCTTGGACTGGGCCATGGCCGGGGCGGCGGCCAGCGACAGAGCGGCGGCCAGGCTGGCCACGATCAGGGGGGAGGTCTTGCGCATGGGGGTGTTCTCGTTGCTGGGTGGATGGGGCCAGTGTCGGCCTCACGCCGCGCTAACGCTTTGATCCGGATCAAATCCTGTCCGTCGGCCTGCTGCCGGCCCCGGCTGGCCCACGGTGGCCAGCCCCGGTTTGCTAGACTTGTGGGCCCTATCCATCCCGCCGCACCTGTCGCGGCCGCAGGAGCTTGAGAACATGGCAATCAAGGTTGGTATCAACGGTTTCGGTCGCATCGGGCGTAACGTCCTGCGCTCGGCGGTGCTGAACTTCGGCGACGACATCGAAATCGTGGCCATCAACGATCTGCTGGAGCCGGACTATCTGGCGTACATGCTCAAGTACGACTCCGTGCACGGCCGCTTCAAGGCCGACGTGGCGGTGCAGGGCAACGACCTGCTGGTCAACGGCAAGAAGATCCGCCTGACCCAGGAACGCGACCCGGCCAACCTGAAGTGGGACGAAGTCGGCGCCGACGTGGTGCTGGAAGCCACCGGCCTGTTCCTGACCAAGGAAACCGCGCAGAAGCACATCGATGCCGGCGCCAAGAAGGTCATCATGTCGGCCCCGTCGAAGGACGACACGCCGATGTTCGTGTACGGCGTGAACGACAAGACCTACGCTGGCCAGGCGATCATCTCCAACGCGTCGTGCACCACCAACTGCCTGGCGCCGCTGGCCAAGGTCATCAACGACAAGTGGGGCATCAAGCGCGGCCTGATGACCACCGTGCATGCGGCCACCGCCACCCAGAAAACCGTCGATGGCCCGTCCAACAAGGACTGGCGCGGCGGCCGTGGCATCCTGGAAAACATCATTCCCTCGTCCACCGGTGCGGCCAAGGCCGTCGGCGTGGTCATTCCGGAACTGAACAAGAAGCTGACCGGCATGAGCTTCCGCGTCCCGACCTCGGACGTGTCGGTGGTCGACCTGACCGTCGAGCTGGAGAAGGAAGCCACTTACGCCGAGATCTGCGCTGAAGTGAAGGCACAGAGCGAAGGCCCGTTGAAGGGCATCCTGGGCTACACCGAAGACAAGGTCGTGGCCACCGATTTCCGCGGCGAAACCTGCACCTCGGTGTTCGACGCCGATGCCGGCATCGCCCTGGACGGCACCTTCGTCAAGCTGGTGACCTGGTACGACAACGAGTGGGGCTACTCGAACAAGTGCCTGGAAATGGCCAAGGTCATCGCCGCCAAGTAAGGCCGGCGCAGATCGCAGACGAACCCCGGCCTGGCCGGGGTTCGTCGTTTACGGGACCCACCCTGTCGTAGCATGGGGCGGTCGACCGCTGCCGCTGGGGCGCGGGAACGCAATGGAAGCACGCAATGGAAGCACTGATAGCCCTGGTCGTACTGGTCCTGCTGGCCATCCCGCTGCTGCTGGTAGTGGCGCTGGTGATGATCGCCGGCCTGCGCCGCCGCGTTGCTGCGCTGGAAAGCGCGATGACCGCCGCGCCTGCCGCCGCCAGGCCGGCCGCGACCGCGCCCGCGCCTGAACGGCCTGTGGCCACACCCGCAGCCAGTGCCGAGCCACCGTTCCTGCGGCCGGTCGCCGCTGCTGCGCCGCCCCCCCCGCAGCCACCGGTGCGCGAAGCCGCGCCCACCGAGGCGCCTGTTGCCCAACCTGTCGCGCCACCACCGGTACCACCGGTGCCGCCGGTGCCGGTGCAGCCGCCGCTGCCATCCGAACCGGCACTGCCCAACGTCATCGAGCGCGGCATCGGTGCGGTCAAGCGCTGGTTCACCGAAGGCAACGTGCCGGTCAAGATCGGCATGCTGGTGCTGCTGGCCGGCGTCGCTGCACTGCTGAAGTACGTCAGTGACCAGGGCTGGCTGGTATTGCCGATCGAACTGCGCCTGGCCGGCGTCACCGTGGGTGCGCTTGGCCTGCTGGCCTTCGGCTGGCACCAGCGCGAGCACCGCCGCCTGTTTGCGCTGGCCTTGCAGGGCGGTGCCATCGGCGTGCTGCTGCTGACCATCTTCGCTGCATTCAAGCGCTTCGACCTGATTCCGCCGGGCGTCGCCTTCGCCAGTTCCATTGCACTGGTGGCCGGGCTGTGCGTGCTGGCGGTGGTGCAGAACTCGCGCACGCTGGCCGTGCTGGGCATCCTGGCCGGCTTCATGGCACCGCTGTGGCTGTCCACCGGCAGTGGCAACCACGTGGGGCTGTTCAGCTATTACGCGGTGCTCAACGCGGGCATCTTCGCCATCGCCTGGTTCCGCCCATGGCGCGCGCTGAACCTGCTGGGCTTCGCCTTTACCTTCGGCATTGGCACCTTCTGGGGCGTACTGCAGTACGCACCTGGCAAGTTCAGCAGCACCGAGCCGTTCCTGGTGTTGTTCTTCGTGTTCTACCTGCTGATACCGCTGCTGTACGCGCGCCGCCAGCCAGCCGGCCGGCGCGACCTGATCGATGGCAGCCTGGTGTTCGGCACGCCGCTGGTCGCGTTCTCGCTGCAGGCGGGCATGCTGCACGAGCAGCCGATGACGCTGGCACTGTGTGCGCTGGGCCTGGCCGCGATCTACGCGGTACTGGCACGGGCACTGATCGCGCGTGCGTCGTACACCATGCTGGCGCAGTCGCATGCCGTGCTTGCGGTGGGCTTTGCCACGCTGGCGGTGCCGCTGGCATTGTCGGCACGCGCCACCGGTGCAGTGTTCGCGTTGGAAGGTGCCGGCCTGGCCTGGCTGGGTCTGCGCCAGAAGCGCTGGCTGCCGCAGGTGTCTGGCGCGTTGCTGCAGATTGGCGCCGCATTCGCTTTCGTCGCCGGCGGCGACCACTGGCATGAGGATCTGCGTTTCCTGATCAACCCGACCGCCATTGGCGCGCTGTTGCTGGCCCTGGCCGGCTTCGCGTCGGCGTGGAGCTACCAGCGCAGGCCGCGTCATGAGATCGCACTGGTGTACTACCTGTGGGGCCTGCTGTGGTGGCTGGGTGGCCTGGTCCATGAGATCACCCGCTTCTTCCCCTACCGCACCGAAGCGGACGCGTTGCTGGTGCTGGCTGCGGTGACTGCATGGCTGGCCGCCGAAGTGCAGCGCCGCCAGCCGGCGCGTGCGCTGGGCGTGACCGCACTGGCCATGCTCGCGCTCGGTTTCCCGCTGGCGCTGATGCAGAGCGATGCGCACCACCAGCCGTTCGCCGGCTACGGCGCGCTGGCCTGGGCGGTGTTCGCGGTGCTGGGCGTGCGTACCCTGCTGTGCCTGCGCCAGGGCGGCGATACCGTGGCCCGTGTCGCGCAGTTCCTGTGGTGGCTGCTGTGGCCGTCGCTGCTATCGCTGCTGGCCCTGTGGGGCGGTGGCGAAGCCGATCTGGCGCAGGGCTGGACCACCCTGCTGGTGACCTTGCCGTTGCTGCTGATGGCGGCGCTGTCGCTATGGCGCTGGAACGCGCTGCGCTGGCCGCTGGGACAGGCCTTCGACAGCGTGCGCGTGCCGCTGCAATGCGTGCTGTTCGGCCTGCTGTCGATCGGTTGGCTGTTCGGCCAGCTGCTGCCGGGCGACGCCGCGCCGCTGTTGTGGCTGCCGGTGCTGAATCCGGCCGAGATCGGCCAGTGGTTGAGCCTGCTGCTGCTGGCGCGCTGGCTGTACGGCGATCAGCGACCGCAGGCACCGCAGGCATTGCTGAATATCCGCATGCCGCTGCTGGCACTGGCGGCCTTCGTCGCACTGACCAGCCTGGTGCTGCATGGCGTGCACCAATGGGGTGGCCTGTCGTGGAACGCCTCGATGATGCGCTTCAGCCTGGCGCAGACCAGCCTGACCGTGTTGTGGAGCGTGCTCGGCGTGATCGCCTGGGTGTGGGGTTCGCGTCGTGGCCAGCGTGTGTTGTGGATGGTCGGTGCCGTGCTGATGGGCGTGGTGCTGGCCAAGCTGGTTGTTGTCGATCGCCAGCACCTGGGCAATCTGCTGGGCATCGCATCGTTCATCGCCTACGGCCTGCTGTGCACGGTCGTGGGCTATCTGGCACCGGCACCGCCGAGCGCGGCGCCGTCCGTGGAGGAAAAACAATGAGGAAGTGGAGCAGGGCGCTGCTGCCGGCGATGTTCGGCATGCTGGCCGCCGTCGTGGTGCAGGCGGCCGATTACCGCACGCAGTATGCCGAGCAATGGCCGCTGACGTTGTCCAGTGCGCAGTCCGGTGCTTACCGCATCGTGCTGGAGCCGGCGATCTACCGCCGTGCCGTGAGCCCCGATCTCAGCGATCTGCAGGTGTTCAATGCGGCCAGCCAGTTGTTGCCGTCGGCACTGCTGGCACCGGACCAGCCGCTGGCGCAACCGCCTGTGCAGCGTGAACTGCCGTGGTTCGTGTTGCCGCCGTTGGCCGATGCCCAGCGCAACGACCTGCAGCTGCTGACCGAGCGCGATACCGATGGCCGCGTGCGCCGGGTCGAGGCACGGGTGAGTGGCGGGACGGTGGCGAACGGGCAGGGCGGTTGGCTGATCGACGCCAGCATGCTGGACCAGCAGCCGTTGGCAGCGCTGGTGCTGGATTGGGCCGACAGCGGCCAGCCACTGCAGGCACAGGTACAGCTGGACGCCAGCGACGATCTGCAGCATTGGCGCTCGATTGGCAGTGACGTGCCACTGGTGGATCTGCAGCGCGCCGGCAAGCGCCTGCTGCAACGCCGGCTGCAGGTGGATGGCACGGCACGCTACCTGCGCGTGCTTGCGCAGGGCGATTCGCGCCTGCCGAGCCTGCGTGGCGTACTGGCGGAATTGCCGCCAGCGCCGGCGACCGTGCCGTGGGAATGGCTGTCGCTGGAGCCAACGTCGAAAGGCAAGGGCGAGTACACCTTCGAGATGGATGGCCGGTTCCCGGTGGCGCGCGCAGATGTGGCCAGCACCGACAACAGCCTGGTGCAATGGACGCTGTTCAGTCGCGATGACGAGAGTGCGGAGTGGCAGCGCCGCAGTGCACCGTGGATCGCCTACCAGGTGCAGCAGGGGGCGCAGGGCCAGCGCCAGCAGTCGGCGGCGCAGCCGTTGGGCGGCGTGCACCGTGACCGCTACTGGAAGCTGGTGGCGAATCCGGCGGAAACCGCCACCGCGCCGACGCTGCGCCTGGGTTACCAGCCGGAAGTGCTGGTGTTCCTGAGCCAGGGTGCAGCGCCCTACGCACTGGCGGTGGGCAGCGCGACCGCGCGTCGCACGGACGCGCCGATCGGGGTGCTGATCGAAGAGCTGCGGCAGCGCAATGATCCGTCGTGGCAGCCGACGCTGGCGCGACTGGAGGGCAGCCCGGAACCACTCGCCGGCGATGCGGCGCTGAAGCCGCAGCACGATTGGAAATCGTGGTTGCTGTGGGCGTTGCTGGGCCTGGGCGTGCTGGTGGTGGGTGGGCTGGCGCTCAGCCTGCTTCGGCAGAAGCCTGCGCCTTCGGAATAGGTTCCAGCGAACGGCGCAGCCCCTCGTGGGTGGCCGCGTAAAGCAAAAGCCGCGCCTGGCCGGGCGGGTGGGCTGGGCAGGGGACGCCGCAAGTACGTCCCTGTAGGCTTAGCGGCGCCATCCATGGCGCGGATACCCCTGCCCAGCCCACCCGCCCGGCCTCTGACAGTTTCCGTGTGCGTCCACCCACGGAAGAGAAATAAGAAGAGCAAGAGCGGAAGCGGGTCGCTTCGCTCGACGACCCTCGGGGCCAGATCCGTTTTCCGTAGGAAAACGGATCTGACCGCTTCGTTCTTCATCCGACACCACACACTGCTTGTGCCTTTGCCATCCGCTCTGCCTCATGAACCTGTCGAGGCCGGGGCGGTGTGGGCTGGCAGGGGTGTCCGCGGCATGGATGCCGCGGCCAAGCCCCCATGGGTGAGGGTGCTTTGCTTGCGAAGCACTGCTTCGCAAGCGCCCGAACGCACAGCCGCCAGCGGCTGGGCCGGACCGCGGAGCGGGGTTTACGGCGTCCCCTGCCAGCCCACACCACCCCGGCCCATTCACAGCACCACGAAGCGCCAGCGCTTTGGCTTTGGCCGTTGCCGTTGCTGTTGCCCTGCGCCTCTGCCTGCCGCAGGCATCGACCCTCCCGCCAGCCGCACCCGATACAATGGCCGCCTGCCGTAGCCCGGCATCCCGTCCCTGAGCCAAAGAGTTGCCCATGTCCATCGTCCGCATGACCGACCTCGACCTCTCCGGCAAGCGCGTGCTGATCCGCCAGGATCTGAACGTGCCGATCGAGAATGGCCGCATCACCTCCGAACAGCGCATCACTGCTTCGCTGCCGACGCTCAAGCGCGCGCTGGAGCAGGGCGCGGCGGTGATGGTCACCTCGCACCTGGGGCGCCCGAAGGAAGGCGTGTGGAGCGAGGCCGACTCGCTGGCGCCGGTCGCGCAGCGCCTGTCCGCGCTGCTGGGCCGCGAGGTTCCGCTGGTGCGTGACTGGGTCGACGGTGTCGACGTGCAGCCGGGCCAGCTGGTGCTGCTGGAAAACTGCCGCATGAATGTCGGCGAGGGCAAGGACGACGAAGCCCTGTCGAAGAAGTACGCCGCCCTGTGCGATGTGTTCGTGATGGATGCCTTCGGTACCGCACACCGCGCGCAGGCCTCGACCCATGGCGTCATCCGCTTCGCCCCGGTGGCGGCCGGTGGCCCGCTGCTGATGGCCGAGCTGGACGCGCTGGCGCAGGCGTTGGACGCACCGGCCAAGCCGCTGCTGGCCATCGTCGCCGGCAGCAAGGTCAGCACCAAGCTGGAACTGCTGGCCAACCTGGTCGGCCAGGTCGACCAGCTGATCGTCGGTGGTGGCATCGCCAACACATTCATCGCTGCCGCCGGTTACAACGTCGGCAAGTCGCTGTATGAGCCGGACCTGCTGGACACCGCGAAGAAGATCGTCGCTGACGCCAAGGCACGTGGCGCCGATATCCCGCTGCCGGTCGACGTGGTCACCGCCAAGCAGTTCATGCCGGACGCTGTTGCCGAAGTGAAGGCGGTCGACGCTGTCGCCGAGGACGATCTGATTCTGGACATCGGCCCGCAGACGGCCGCGCAGTACGCACAGCTGATCGAGAAAGCCGGTACTGTGGTCTGGAACGGTCCGGTCGGTGTGTTCGAGTTCGAAGCCTTCAGCAAGGGCACCGAAGCGCTGGCCCGCGCCATCGCGAGCTCGAAGGCATTCTCCATCGCCGGCGGCGGTGACACCCTGGCGGCGGTCGACAAGTTCGATATCGCCCAGCAGGTCAGCTACATCTCCACCGGCGGTGGCGCGTTCCTGGAGTTCCTGGAAGGCAAGACCCTGCCGGCCGTCGCCGCTCTCGACGCGCGCGGCGCATGAGTGCTGAGCGCAGCAAGGATGTCCTGTTCTTCGACCTCGACGGCACGCTGATCGATTCGCAGGTGGGCATCACCGCCTGCATCGCCTATGCGCTGCAGAAGATGGACCATCCGGTGCCGCCACAGGAGACGCTGCTGGGCTGGATCGGTCCGTCGCTGCGTACCACCTTCGCGCCGTTGTTCGTCGAGCCGGCGCGGGTAGAGCAGGCGGTCGGTTACTACCGTGAGCGTTTCGACGTCGAAGGCTGGCGCGAACACACGGTATACCCGCAGGTGGAAGACACGCTGCGCACGCTGCATGGCCGTGGCCATCGCCTGGCGGTGGTCACCGCCAAGAACGAGCCGCACGCGCGCCGCATCCTCGCCCACCTGCCGTTCGGTGGGTTGTTCGAGGAGATCGTCGGTTCGACTCTGGACGGCTCGCGCAGCCACAAGCCGGAACTGGTCGGCGAGGCATTGCGTCGGCTGCAGGTACAGCCCGCGCAGTGCTGGATGATCGGCGACCGCCGCATGGACATCGAAGGCGCGCGCCATCATGGCCTGCGAAGTGTCGGTGTGCTGTGGGGCTTTGGCGGTGAGGAGGAACTTACCGCCGCCGGTGCTGGCCAGCTCGCCCGTGAGCCGGCACAGCTGGAAACGCTGTTGGCCTAGCCTGCTGCTGCAGAGCCGAGCCCGTGCTCGGCTCTGCAGAACCGCTCCCTGCGCCAGCGTATGTCCGGACCATGTCCGTTCCATGACCCGCGGAGTCAGGCAGCACAAGGCTGTAACCGTATACATGCGGCGTGAAGGATGTGCTAATTTCCGTCCTTTAACGGGAGAGGCCCATCCACCATGTTCGAGCGTCAGCGCCGCACCAAGATCCTTGCCACCCTCGGTCCGGCTACCGATCCGCCGGGCGTGCTGGAGGATCTGTTCCGCGCCGGCGTCAATGTGGTGCGCCTGAACTTCAGCCATGGCGATCCGTCCGGCCAGGCCAAGCGTGCCGCCGAAGTGCGTGCCGCTGCGGCCCGTGTGGGCGTGGAAGTGGGCATCCTGGCCGACCTGCCGGGCCCGAAGATCCGCATCGAGCGCTTCGCCGAAGGCAAGGTGCAGCTGAAGGCGGGCGACCGCTTCGACCTGATCGCCAGCGAGAATGCGGGCCCGGGCACGGCCAGCCAGGTGGGCGTGAGCTACCTGGGCCTGCCGCAGGACGTGGGCCCGGGGGATGTGCTGCTGCTCGACGACGGCCTGATGCAGCTGCAGGTGGTGGAAGTGCAGGGCGACCGCATCGTCAATACCGTGCTCAACGATGGCGTGCTGTCCGACCGCAAGGGCCTGAACAAGCAGGGCGGCGGCCTGTCGCTGGGCGCGCTGACCGAACGTGACAAGGAACTGATCGGCATCGTTGCCAAGATCGGCGTCGACTTCATCGCCGTGTCGTTCTGCCGCAACGCGCAGGACATGAACGACGCGCGTGACATCGCCCGCTCGCACGGCTGCGATGCCGCACTGGTGTCGAAGATCGAGCGTACCGAGGCGATCGAGAACCTGGAAGAAATCGTCGAGGCCAGCGACGTGGTGATGGTCGCCCGTGGCGACCTCGGCGTGGAAATCGGCGATGCCGAGCTGCCGGGCCTGCAGAAGAAGATCATCAAGGCGTCGCTGGCGCAGAACAAGGTGGTGATCACTGCCACGCAGATGCTGCAGTCGATGGTGGAAAGCCCGATCCCGACCCGTGCCGAAGTGCTGGACGTGGCCAACTCGGTCATCGACGGCACCGATGCGGTGATGCTGTCGGCGGAAACCGCCGCCGGTGCCTACCCGGTCAAGGCCGTAGAAGCGATGGCGCGCATCTGCCTGGGGGCCGAGCGCCAGTTCCAGACCGAGACCGACTTCAACGCCTCGCCGCGCAACCTGGAACGTGCCGACCAGGCCATTGCCATGGCCACCATGTTCCTGTCGCAGCACGTGGGCGTGCGTGCGATCGTGGCGATGACCGAATCCGGTGGCACCGCGCGCTACCTGTCGCGTTTCCGCGCCAAGGCGCCGGTGTTCGCGGTGACCCGCCATGACGGCGCCCGTCGCCAGATGGCGCTGATGCGCGATGTCTACCCGATCAACTTCGACAGCCGTGGCCTGACTCCGCGCGAAGCCGCGCGCGGCAGCATCCGCCTGCTGGTCGAATCCGAGCTGCTGCAGGCCGGTGACCGCGTTGTGTTCACCAGCGGCGAGCACATGGAAACCCTGGGTGCGACCAACACCCTGCGCCTGCTGGAAGTGGGCGAAGACGGCCGCGCCAGCGGCCTGGGCGATCTGTAAGGAGTGTTGGCCCGGGATCGGAGCTGCGTTGCGGGTCTGACCCCAAAGTCAGATCCCCGCAGGGCCTCTGACCCCATGCCGCAGGACATCTTTTGTCCTGCGCCGGCATGGAAGCGTTTCCATCCTGTCCTCCACGGCGAGGCAACGGGCGGCGGGGCTATACTTACGTTTTTCCCGCACCCGCCACAGGAAATACATGAGCATCGAACAGCTGGCTGAAACCGCCCAGGCCATGGTCGCCCCGGGCAAGGGCATCATCGCGATCGACGAATCCACCGCTACCATCGCCAAGCGTTTCGCCGGCGTCGGTATCGAGAACACCGAGGAGAACCGTCGCGCCTACCGCGAACTGCTGCTGACCACGCCGAAGCTCAACGAGCACATTTCCGGCGCCATCCTGTACGACGAAACCATCCGCCAGTCGACCAAGGACGGCGTGCCGTTCGCCAAGTACATGGCCGACCACGGCATGATTCCGGGCATCAAGGTGGACAAGGGTGCGCACCCGCTGGCCGGCTGCCCCGGTGAGCTGGTCACCGAAGGCCTGGACGGCCTGCGCGAGCGCCTGCAGGAGTACTACAAGCTGGGTGCGCGCTTCGCCAAGTGGCGCGCGGTGATCAACATCGGCGAAAGCATCCCGTCGGGCACCTGCATCGAGTCCAACGCCCACGCACTGGCCCGCTATGCAGCGCTGTGCCAGGAATGCGGCCTGGTGCCGATGGTCGAGCCGGAAGTGATCATGGACGGCGACCACGACATCGAGACCTGCTACGAAGTCACCGAAGCCACCCTGCGCTCGCTGTTCGACGCCCTGTACCAGCAGAACGTGCTGCTGGAAGGCACCATCCTGAAGGCCTCGATGGTCATCTCCGGCAAGGGCTGCGATGAGCAGGCCGACGTCGAGGAAGTGGCCGAGTCGACCGTGATGTGCCTGAAGAGCACCGTGCCGGCGATCCTGCCGGGCGTGGTGTTCCTGTCCGGTGGCCAGAGCGACGAGCAGTCCACCGAGCACCTGAACGCGATGAACCAGCTGGGCAACCTGCCGTGGCCGCTGAGCTTCTCCTACGGCCGCGCCATGCAGCAGGCCGCGCTGAAGCTGTGGGCCAAGGACATGAAGGGCAACTACGCCGCTGCCCAGAAGACCGTGTACGAGCGCGCCAGGGACAACGGCCTGGCCGCGCTGGGCAAGTGGAACGGCTGATCCGTCCTCTTGCAGGATGAACAGGGCAACGCCGGCTTTACGCCGGCGTTTGCTTTTGCGGGTATCTTTTCCGCCCCCGCATGCCCGGCCGGCATGCGGGAACCACATGGAAGGCCAAGGAGAAACAACATGCGTTTGGCAGCACTCACACTGGCCGTTGCCACGGTCCTGGTCGCCGGCGGTTGCAACCGCATCGGCGGCGGCGCGGACGCGGGCAAGGCCGCGTCGCTCGATTTCGACAAGCCGGTGTCCGGCGAGATCACCTCGCGCAGCGGCATCAACTACAACGACGGCAGCCACCACCAGCTCTACCAGATCAAGCTGGAAGACAAGGAACTGGTCGGCATGAAGCTCACCGGTGCGCTCAGCGGCTCGATCGCGGTGTTCAACAACGGCACCCTGGTGTCCACCAGCAACACCGGTTACGAGCGCGAGGGCGATGTTTCGCTGGCATTCCGCGCCAACGGCGGCGGCACCTATCAGGTGGCCGTCAACGCCGATGGCCCGACCGCCTTCGGCCCGTACCGCCTGCGCGCCGAGAAGCTGAAGCCGTACGACGGCAAGCCGCTGGTGGGCAGTGGCGAGATCGTCGACATGCTGGCCGGTGATTCGCAGGACTACACCCTCCAGGTGGAAAAGGAAGGCCTGTACGAGATCCGCCTGGTGTCGGACGTGTTCGATCCGGTGCTCAAGCTGTCGGGCCATGGCGTGGATGCGGAGAATGACGATGGCGGCGACAGCACCAACTCGCGCCTGAACCTGGTACTGAAGCCGGGCAAGTACACCCTGACCGCACGCGGCCTCGGTGACGGCGTCAACGGCATGTTCACCCTGTCGGCCAACCGCATCGAAGTGCCGGGCAACCTGATCGAGCGTGACGGGACCGCACTGCCGACCTCGGGCAGCGCGTATACCATGCTCGACAACGAAGGCAGCCGCCGCTTCCTGCTGACCCTGGATCGTCCGGCCGATGTCCGCCTGGATGCGATCTCGGGCCAGGTCGATACCGTGCTGCGCGTGGTTGGCGGCGATGTGGAACTGACCGACGACGACGGTGGCAACGGCACCAATGCGCGCCTGGAAGAAACGCTGCCGGCCGGCCACTACACCGTCGACGTGTCCAGCCTGAACAATGGCGCGGGCCTGGTGGAAGTGCGCGTGCAGGTGGATGGCGCCAGCGCCGCGGGCGCCGCCGCCTCAGCCGCGCGTGCTGCTGCCGACGCTGCGGCAGTCGTGGCCGAAGATGCTGCTGCGGTGGAGGCGGCCAGTCGTTGAGCATGATCCGCGCAATGCGTGGATGAAAGCTGCGGTGCAATGGAAAAGGCCGGGCAACGCCCGGCCTTCTCTTTTGCGTCCCATGCTGCGGATCAGTGTGCGACGGCGAAGCCTGCATCGCCCAGCGGGGGCAGCATCGACGCGCGAGCTTCACTCTCAGTATTCTGTCCAGCGGCAGCCAGCGCCTGCTGGTAAGCCTTGGCCGTGGCCGTATTGAACGCCACCAGCACGATGCGCATCGGCTGCGCATGGCTGCGCTGCCAGGCCAGCGTTTCGGTCACAGCGACCTGCGCGGCCTGGTACAAAGGGTAGCCGTACACGCCACAGCTGATCGCCGGGAACGCGATCGACTGCACACCCAGCGACTCGGCCAGCTGCAGCGATTTCCAGTAGCAGTTGGCCAGCAGCGCAGGTTCGTCGCGCTGGCCGTCATGCCAGACCGGGCCGACCGTGTGCAGTACATGCCGCGCTGGCAACGCATGCGCACCGGTGGCGCGCACTTCGCCGGTCGGGCAGCGCACGCCGGGGCGAAGCTCCGGCAACTGCTCGCACTCGGCCAACAACGCCGGGCCCGCGGCGCGATGGATCGCGCCGTCGACGCCGCCGCCGCCGAGCAGTGTTTCATTGGCCGCGTTGACGATCGCATCCACCGCCAGGGTCGTGATGTCGCCCTGCCAAACCTCGATCTTCATGCGTCCGTCTCCTGCCTGTGAGGTGATCCGCGCAACATCTGCGCCGACTGTTCCCACGGTAGGGGACAGGGCATCGATACTGCGTCATGACCGTCTCACCTGCTGCGATCCGACGGCCTTCACGCACGATGGCGTGCGACGCCTTCACGCAGGCTGAAGCAGAAAGGGGTCAGCCCCTTTTCCGCACGGAAAGGGATCCGATCCTGCGCATCACGGCAGGCCGGCCAGCCAGTCGTCGTCGGACCCTTCGTTCACATCGGCGAACAGCGGCGTGGAGAAATAGCGTTCACCGGTGTCCGGCAGCATCGCCAGGATCACCGAGCCCGGTTCAGCGCGGGCAGCCACGTCCAGTGCGCTGGCGACAGTTGCGCCGGCGGAGATGCCGACGAAAATGCCTTCCTCTGCTGCCAGGCGGCGCGCGGTGGCGATCGCGCGGTCATCGTCTACCGAGACCAGTTCGTCCACCACATCGCGGTTGAGCACGTCCGGCACGAAGTCCGGGGTCCAGCCCTGGATCTTGTGCGGCTTCCAGT
This sequence comes from Stenotrophomonas maltophilia, assembly GCF_002799155.1. Taxonomy (GTDB): domain Bacteria; phylum Pseudomonadota; class Gammaproteobacteria; order Xanthomonadales; family Xanthomonadaceae; genus Stenotrophomonas; species Stenotrophomonas maltophilia_R. Next base: position 2,987,883 of record NZ_NERD01000002.1, on the reverse strand, counting down.
CATCGCCCTTGAGCAGGGCGGCGCCGGCCGGCTCGGTGGCGATGATGCGGGTCTGCGGGCGCGCGACCTTCAGCACTTCGCCAACACCGGTGAGCGTGCCGCCGGTGCCCCAGCCGCTGACGAAGTAGTCCAGCCGCTTGCCGGCGAAGTCGCGCAGGATTTCCGCGGCCGTGGTGTTGCGGTGATACGCCGGGTTGGCCGGGTTGGCGAACTGGCTGGCCAGGAACCAGCCGTGCTGTTCGGCCAGTTCGGCCGCCTTGCGTACCATGCCGCTGCCGCGCTCGGCGGCCGGGGTCAGGATCACTTTGGCACCGTAGGCGCGCATCAGCTTGCGGCGTTCCACCGAGAAGGTCTCGACCATGGTCGCCACGAACTTGTAGCCGCGCGCGGCGGCGACCATCGCCAGCGCCACGCCGGTGTTGCCCGAAGTCGCCTCCACGATGGTGTCACCCGGCTTGAGCAGGCCACGCGCTTCGGCGTCGAGGATGATCGCCAGCGCCAGGCGGTCCTTCACCGAGCCGCCCGGATTGAACGACTCGACCTTGGCGTAGACGCTGACCTGCGGGGGCGCCAGGCGCTGCAGCCTGACGATGGGGGTGTTGCCGACGGTATCGAGGATGGAGTCGTACAGGGCCATGGAAGCGCTCCGGAAACGGGGCCGCGCCGGGCTTCGGCGGGCGAAGGGGGACGGCTGGCCGTTCAGGCCAGCGGCTGCCGGCTGACCGTAGCGCCGGCATATGACGCCCGGAAATGACCAGATACCTTTCTTAAACAACCTTTGGTTATAAGCTGGTGACGGCAATTGACCCTAGAGTGGACCTCCGCCCCACGCCGCCTGCCTGCCCATGACGCTGACCCAGCTGCGCTACCTGGTTGCCATCGCCGACGCCGAGCTGAACATCACGCTGGCCGCCTCGCGCGTGCACGCCACCCAGCCTGGCCTGTCCAAGCAGCTCAAGCAGCTGGAGGACGAGCTGGGTTTCCTGTTGTTCGTGCGCAAGGGCCGCAGCCTGGAGTCGGTCACCCCGGCCGGCACCGAGGTGATCGCCCGTGCCCGCGCGGTGCTGGCGGAGGCCAACAACATCCGCACCTACGCGGCCAACCAGCGCCGTGAGAGCCAGGGCCAGCTGATCCTGACCACCACCCACACCCAGGCGCGCTTCGTGCTGCCGCCGGCGGTGGCAGCGATCAAGCAGGCTTACCCGCAGGTCAGCGTGCACCTGCAGCAGGCCGGTGAAGCCGACGCGCTGGACCGCTTGAACCAGGGGGATGCCGATATCGCGATCATCAGCACCGCTGGCGGTGAACCCACTGATGGCGTTGCAGTGCCGCTGTTCCGCTGGCGGCGGCTGGTGGTGGTACCCAAGGGCCACCCGCTGGACCGCGCCGGGCGTGCACCGGACCTGGCCGCGTTGGCCCGGCAGCCATTGATCAGCTACGAATCCTCGACCCGCCCGAATTCCTCGCTGCAGCGCGCCTTCGCCGCCCATGGCCTGGTGCCGGATCTGGCGCTGACCGCGCTCGATGCCGATCTGATCAAGACCTATGTGCGTACCGGCCTGGGCGTGGGCCTGCTGGCTGAGATGGCGGTCAGTTCCAACGACGAAGACCTGAAGGCCTGGCCGGCCCCGGCACCGATTGCCGAGTGCATCGCGTGGGCGGTGCTGCCACGCGACCGGGTGCTGCGTGATTACGCGCTGGAGCTGGTGCACGTGCTGGCACCGCAGATTGATCCACGCGACCTGCGGCGGGTGCTGGACGGCAACCAGGCGGCGGTGTGGCCGGTGCCACCGACCTGGGAGTCGCTGACCCAGACCATCACGGTGTGAGGTGGGTCGAGCAGGGCTTGCAGCCCCACCTCTGACAGATTCCGATGGCTGTTGGTAGGTGTCGACCTTGGTCGACACGGTAGATCCACGCCATGCGTGGATGAAGCTGTCAGATATCGAAATACATCTGGGGTCAGATCCGTTTTCCTTCGGAAAACGGATCTGACCCCGAGAGTGGTTCCGACAGATCGCGGAGAACTGTCGAAGGCGGGGTGGGTCCGGTTGCGGGGGCGTGAGCGCCATGGATGGCGCGACCGAGCCTACATGCACGTATTTACGGCGTCCCCCGCAACCGGACCCACCCCGTCATCCCTCAGGAAACCCGCTTCTGCTGTTGCTTCGGCACCTGCCGTGGCCTCTGCAGGTGCAGGGCGCAGCCCTGCCGAACACCCCGCGACGGGTGTCGCAAATGCCTGCGACGGTTCGTCGCATGAGCAACCCTGGACCCGGCTCTACACTGGCGGGGTGACCCGCCTGTCCCGCCCGCAGCGCCTTCTGCTCCAGCTCGCCATCCTGGCGACGCTGCTGATGGTGCTTGCGCCGCTGGTCAGCCGCGCGCTGCAGGCGCAGCCGATGGACCACGCTGCGATGGCCGGCATGGACCACGCTGCCATGAGCCATGACATGCGCGGCATGGCCATGGCCGGGCACGATCAGCACGGGGCCGCGCCGGCAGCGCGCAACCGCCCGGCCGACCCCCACGCCATGCACGGCGAAGCCTGCGAATACTGTGTGCTGGCAATGCGCCTGCTGCCATGGCTGGCCGTGCTGGTGCTGCTGTTGCCGCTGCTGTGGCGGCCGCAGCTGGTGTTCCCGTGGTCGCAGCAGGTGCTGCCCGCGCTGTGCTGGCCGGCGCATGCCGCGCGCGGGCCGCCGCGTTTCTCCATCGTTCGCTGATGTCCCTATCGAATCTGCCGCACGACGCCTGACCGGGCGCCGTGCGCGCATGCGTACCTTGGAGCTGTTCCGATGAAAACGACTTCCCGCCCCGCGGGCGCCTGTGCGCGCCTGCCGGTTGCCCTTGGCCTGGCCGTGGCCGCATCACTGGCCCACGCCGCGCCCGCCGAAGAGGCGCGTACCCTCGACACGCTGGTGGTGACCGCCGCCGCACCGTCCTCGCCGCTGCACTGGGTGACCGATCCGCGCCTGCCGCGGCAGCCGGTGCCCGCCAGTGACGGCGCCGATTACCTGAAGACCGTCCCCGGTTTCTCCTCCATCCGCAACGGCGGCACCAACGGCGACCCGGTGCTGCGCGGCATGTTCGGTTCGCGGCTGAACATCCTCAGCAATGACGGCAACCTGATCGGCGCCTGCCCGTCGCGCATGGACAATCCGCTGTCCTACATCGCGCCGGAAAGCTTCGACCGGCTGACCATCATCAAGGGGCCGCAGAGCGTGCGCTGGGGCGCAGGAGCCTCGGCCGGCACCGTGCGTTTCGAGCGCGATACGCCGCGCTTCGAGGAACCGGGCGTGCGTGCCGATGCCAGTGCGCTGGTCGGTTCGCGCAACCGCAACGACCAGGTGCTGGACCTGACCCTGGGCAACCCGACCGGCTACGTGCGCGCCAGTGGCAACCGTTCCGAAGCCGATGACTACAAGGATGGCAACGGTGACGTGGTGCCGTCGAAGTGGCGCAAGTGGAACGGTGACGTGGCCATCGGCTGGACGCCGGATGCCGACACGCTGCTGGAAGTCTCCGCTGGTGCCGGTGATGCCATCGCACGCTACGCCGGGCGCGGCATGGACGGGGCCGCGTTCGAGCGTACCAGCTATGCCGCGCGTTTCGAGAAGCGCAACCTGCCGGGTGCGTGGGACACGGTGCAGGCCAACGTGTACTACAACGAGGCCGACCACGTGATGGACAACTACACGCTGCGCACGCCGAACCCGAACAGCATGATGCCGATGCCGATGCCGATGGCCTCGAACGTGGACCGCCGTACCCAGGGCGGCCGGGTCAGTTCCGAGTGGCGCTGGCAGGACGTGCAGCTGGTGGCGGGCGTAGACGGGGAAGACAGCCGCCACCGCGGTCGCATGGGCATGGGCCGCGACACCTACCGCCAGGCGGACTGGGAGACCGATGCCAAGTTCCGTCGCTATGGCGCGTTCACGGAGTTGACCCTTGGCGCCGGTACCGGCCAGCGCTGGATCAGCGGCCTGCGCATCGATCGCGCCAGCGTGCGCGACGAGCGGCAGTCGATCCGCGGAATGATGGGTAACAGACCCAATCCGACCGCGGGCCAGCGCCGCAAGGAATGGCTCGGCAGTGGCTTCCTGCGCTACGAGCAGGACCTGGCCGATGGCCTGACCTGGTATGCGGGCCTGGGCCACAGTGAACGCATGCCCGACTACTGGGAGCTGTTCTCGCCCAACCACGGCCCGGCCGGTGCAGTGAACGCGTTTGCCGGTATCCAGCCCGAGCGCACCACCCAACTCGACGTCGGCCTGCAGTACAAGGGGCCGCGCGTGCAGGCATGGGTGTCGGCGTACGCTGGCCAGATCCAGGACTACATCCTGTTCACCTACCATGGCAGCGGCATGATGGGCATGAGCCAGGCCAGCAACATCGATGCCCGCATTGCCGGTGCCGAAGCGGGGTTGGAAGTGAGCGTGGCCGAACAGTGGAAACTGGGCGGCACGCTGGCCTATGCCTGGGGCGAGAACCGCGACCAGCAGCGCCCGCTGCCGCAGATGCCGCCGTTGGAAGCGCGCTTGAGTGCGAACTGGGAAGGCCAGCGCTGGAGCGCCGGTGCGCTGCTGCGCGCGGTGACCCACCAGCATCGCGTCGCAGATGGCCAAGGCAATGTCGTCGCGCAGGACCTTGGGCCGAGCGCTGGCTTCGCCACCTTCGCGCTCAATGCAGCGTACCGTTTCAGTTCGCAGCTGCAGCTCAGCGCGGGTGTCGACAACCTGTTCGACCGTGCCTACAGCGAGCACCTGAACCTGGCGGGCAGCGCCGACTTCGGCTTCCCGGCCGACCCGGTACGCATCAATGAGCCGGGGCGCAGCGTCTGGATGAAGCTGAACTACCGGTACTGAAGCAACGGGCAAGAAAACGGGGCCGGATCCCCGCCAGGATCCGTCCCCGCCCGACGCCCTCCGTCGGGCAGATTCGACTCTACGATGACGGCCCGGGCGGTGCACGGCTGGATACACCCCGACACACGCCGACACTGCCCGTGGCAGCCTTGCACGGAACGGGTTCAAGGCGCCATCGCAGCGTTGGTTCCACGCCGGTAAACGCTTGGCACATACCGCTTTTATGGGCACTTGCCTACACTCGGCGGCCGTGGATCAATCAGGACCGTTCATGTTGGCTCGTATCGCTTCGACCCTGGCCCTTGGCCTCAGCCTGGCCGTGCTGGCCGGGTGCGCAGGCAAACAGGAGGCCGCCGCGCGTCGGCAGGGAGAAGCGGTGCCGGTCACCGCGCAGGTCGTGCAGTCCCGTCCGTGGAGCGACACCCTGCAGGCACTGGGCACGGCCAAGGCACGCGAATCGATCAGCGTGACCGCCAAGGTCAGCGAGATCGTCGAGAAGGTGCATTTCGAAAGCGGCCAGCACATTGCTGCCGGTGCGCCGATCGTGACCCTGCGCGGCCAGGCCCAGGAGGCCGCACTGGTCCAGGCGCAGGCCACCTTCCACGAGGCCGACCAGCTGTACAAGCGCCAGCGTGAGCTGGCCACGCAGCGGTTGGTGTCGAGTGCCACGCTGGATACGCAGAAGTCGATCCGCGATGCCGCCGAAGCGCGCGTGGCGCAGATGCAGTCGGACATCGGTGATCGCCGCGTGCGTGCGCCGTTCGCCGGTGTGCTCGGCATCCGCCAGGTCAGCCCAGGCACGCTGCTGACGCCGACCACGGTGATCGCCACGCTCGACGATATCGAGCACATGCACATCGATTTCCAGGTGCCGGAAGTGGAGCTGGCCGCGCTGGGCGTCGGTGACAAGGTCAGTGCCACCAGCGTGGCGTGGCCCGGCCGTAGCTTCGAAGGCGTGGTCAGCACCATCGATGCGCGCATCGATCCGGCCACCCGTGCGGTGACGGTGCGCGCCGATTTCGCCAACGGCGACCATGCGCTGCGCCCGGGCATGCTGCTGGACGTGCGCCTGTTCCGCCCCGAGCGCCCGGCGCTGGTGATTCCGGAAATCGCCGTGGTGCAGGTCGGCCGCGATACCTACGTGTATCGCATCACCGCAGACGACAGCGTGGAGCGCGTGGATGTGGTGACCGGCGCGCGCCGCGCCGGCGTGGTCGAGATCAGGCAGGGCCTGGAAGCCGGCCAGCGCATCGTCGTGGATGGCACCGGCAAGCTGCGCCCGGGCCTGAAGGTCGCGGCCAAGGACGCAGCACCAGCCAGCGGGGCCAAGCCGGCTGAGGCACCGGCGCCGGTCGCGGCCGAGGGCCACGGCGGATGAAGCTGTCCGACGTTTCCATCCAGCGGCCGGTGTTTGCCGTGGTGATGAGCTTGTTGCTGCTGGTACTGGGTGTGATGTCCTTCACCCGGCTGACCCTGCGCGAACTGCCGGCCATCGATCCGCCGATCGTTTCGGTGTCGGTGGACTACACCGGTGCCTCGGCGGCGGTCATCGAAAGCCGCATCACCCAGGTGCTGGAAGATGCACTGGCCGGCATCGAAGGCATCGATACGATCAACGCGCGCAGCACCAACGGCCGCTCGCAGGTCAGCATCGAGTTCACCTCCAACCGCGATATCGAAGCGGCGGCCAACGACGTGCGCGATGCGGTCAGCCGTGTTGCCGACCGCATGCCGGAAGAAGCGCGGCCACCGGAAATCGCCAAGGTCGAAAGCGATGCGGATCCGATCATCTGGTTCAACATGGTCTCCTCGACCATGGACACGCTGGAACTGAGCGACTATGCCGACCGCTACGTAGTCGACCGTTTCTCCAGCCTCGATGGCGTGGCCCAGGTCCGCATCGGTGGCCGCCAGCGCTATGCAATGCGCATCTGGCTGGACCGCGACCAGCTGGCTGCGCGCGGGTTGACCACCGGCGATGTGGAAACCGCGCTGCGCAACGAAAACGTGGAACTGCCGGCCGGCCGCATCGAGTCGACCGACCGCGATTTCACCCTGCGGGTGGAACGCAACTACATCAAGCCCGAAGACTTCGCGACCATCCCGCTGGGCAAGGGCCGCGACGGTTACGTGGTGCGCATGGGCGACGTGGCGAAGATCGAGCTGGCCTCGGCCGAACGCCGCGCTTACTACCGCAGCAACGGCGAGCCGGGCATCGGCCTGGGCATCGTCAAGACCTCCACCGCCAACTCGCTGGACGTGGCGCGCACCGCGCGCGCTGAAGCCGAGCGGGTGGCGCTGACCCTGCCCAAGGGTACGCAGATCTTCGTCGCCTTCGACAACACCACCTTCATCGAAGCCGCCGTGGATCGCGTCTACGCCACGCTGGTGGAGGCGATGATCCTGGTGCTGGCAGTGATCTGGCTGTTCCTCGGCAGCTTCCGTGCCGCGTTGATTCCGGCGGTGACGGTGCCGGTCTGCCTGGTCGCGGCATTCATCGCGCTGTATGCGTTCGACTTCTCGATCAACCTGCTGACCCTGCTTGCCCTGGTGCTGTGCATCGGCCTGGTGGTGGACGATGCGATCGTGGTGGTGGAGAACGTGCAGCGCCGCATCGACCTGGGCGAACCGCCGCTGGTGGCATCCAAGCGCGGCACCGCGCAGGTCGCCTTCGCGGTGATTGCCACCACCGCCGTGCTGGTGGCGGTGTTCCTGCCGGTCGGGTTCTTGGAAGGCAACACCGGGCGCCTGTTCCGCGAACTGGCGGTGGCATTGGCGGCGGCGGTGGCGTTGTCCGCATTCGTGGCGCTGACGCTGACACCGATGATGGCCTCCAAACTGCTGAAGCCGCATACCGGGCACGCGCCGCGTGGCCTGCATGGCTTCGTCAACCGCAACCTGGAGCGCCTGGCTGGGGCCTACGGGCGGGTACTCGATCACCATGTCGACCGCACCTGGATCTACCTGCTGGTGATGGTTGCCGCACTGGCCGCCAGCTGGGGCCTGCTCAAGCTGCTGCCGTCGGAACTGGCACCGGCCGAAGACCGCGGTTCGTTCCAGATCATGATCGATGGCCCGGAAGGCGCCGGCTACGACTACACCGTGCAGCAGGTGCAGCAGGTGGAAGCGATGCTGGCGCCGCATGTCGGCCCGGACAAGCCCATCGTCCGCGCCAACCCGCGCGTGCCGGGTGGCTGGGGCGCCAGCGAGGAAATGCATACCGGCCGCGTCAGCATCTTCCTGCAGCCGTGGCGGCAGCGCAGCGAAGGCACGCCGGAAGTGGCCAACGAGCTGCAGAAGGAACTGGACACCATCCGCGGCGTGCGCGTGCGCACGCAGGTGGGCGGTGGCCTGGTGCGCAGCGGTGGGCAGCCGTTCCAGATCGTCCTGGGCGGGCCGGAGTATGCCGAGATCGCGCAATGGCGCGACCGCATCCTGCTGCGCATGGCCGACAACCCCGGCCTGGTCGGCCCGGACTCGGACTACAAGGAAACCCGGCCGCAGATGCGGGTGAACATCGACCGCCAGCGTGCGGCCGACCTCGGCGTGCCGGTCACCGCGATCGGTTCGGCGCTGGAAACCATGATGGGCTCGCGCCGCGTCACCACCTTCGTCGACAACGGCGAGGAATACGATGTGCTGGTGCAGGCCGGACGTGACGGCCGCGCCAGCCCGGCCGACCTGGCGGCGATCCGCGTGCGCGCGACCTCCGGCGAACTGGTGCCGCTGTCCAACCTGGTCACGCTGAGCGAAGTGGCCGAGGCGGGCACCCTGAACCGCTTCAACCGCCTGCGCTCGATCACCATCAATGCCGGCCTGGCACCGGGGTATCCGCTGGGTGAGGCTATTGCCTGGGCGCAGCAGGTCACGCGCGAGGAGCTGCCGCAGTACGCGCAGGTGAACTGGAAGGGCGAATCGCGCGAATACCAGAGTGCCGGTGGCGCCGTGCTGCTGACCTTCGCCATGGCCCTGCTGGTGGTCTACCTGGTACTGGCTGCCCAGTTCGAGAGCTTCATCCATCCGCTCACCATCATGCTGACCGTGCCACTGGGCGTGCTCGGCGCACTGGTCGGGTTGTGGGTGAGTGGCGGCACGGTGAACCTGTTCAGCCAGATCGGCATCGTGATGCTGGTCGGCCTGGCCGCGAAGAACGGCATCCTCATCGTCGAATTCGCCAACCAGCTGCGCGACGACGGCCGCAGCGTGCGCGAGGCGATCATCGAATCTGCAATGGTGCGCCTGCGCCCGATCCTGATGACCTCGATCGCCACCGTGGTCGGCGCGATCCCGCTGGTCGTGGCCGGTGGCCCCGGTTCGGCCAGCCGTGGCACGATCGGCATCGTGATCATCTTCGGCGTCACCCTCTCGACGTTCCTGTCGCTGTTCGTGGTGCCGGCGTTCTACGCGCGCCTGGCCCCGTACACCCGCTCGCCGGAAGCGGTCAAGCGCGAGCTGGAGAAGCAGGAAGCGGAATCGCCCTCGGTGGGTGGCCATGCCTGATCCGGCCACAGTGCTGCAGGGCGACGGCTTCCAGCTGCGACCCTGGCGCCCCGATGACCTGGCGTCCCTGCTACGCCACGCCAATGACGCCGAGGTGTCGCGCGGCCTGCGCGACCGCTTCCCGTACCCGTACACGCGCGAGGATGGCGAGGCCTTCCTGGCCGGCCGCGTGCTGGCCCCGGGCACCCTGAACCTGGCCATCGAGATCGACGGCCAGGCCTGCGGCAGCGTCGGTGCCCAGCAGGGCATGGCCGAGCGTGGGCACAGCGCTGAACTGGGTTACTGGCTGGGGCAGGCCTATTGGGGGCAGGGCCTGATGACCCGCGTTGTCGGTCTGTTCGCCCCGTGGGTGATGGACGAGCTGCGCCTGTTCAGGCTGCAGGCCACGGTGGTCGACTTCAACCTGGGTTCGGCCCGTGTGCTGGAGAAGAATGGCTTCCAGGAGGAGGGCGTGGAGCGCTGTGCGGTCTACAAGCGCGGCGTGCTGCACGACCTTCGCCGTTTCGCCCGGGTGCGCACGCAGCTGCCCTGAACGCGCGGGGTCGGATCCCTTTTCGCCAGAAAAGGGCTCTGACCCCCAACCCGCCAAACGGTAGAACGGGGTCAGAGCCCTTGCGCAGCGCGCAAGGGATCCGACCCCATCCTTCTGGCGCTACCGCAGCGGCCGTCGATCAGGGAGAATCGACCGGTCCCCTCCAGCCGACGGGACGTCCTTACAACCCGCCGACTGGAGAGAGCGCGCGTGGAAGCTACCGTACATTTCATCAACAGCATCATCTGGAGCAAGGCACTGATCTTCATGTGCCTGGCCGCCGGCTTGTTCTTCAGCCTGCGCACCCGTTTCATGCAGATCCGTGGGTTCGTCGAGATGTGCCGCCTCACCGTCAAGGGCGAGAAGTCCGACGCCGGCGTGTCCTCGTTCCAGGCGCTGGCCATGTCGATGGCCGGCCGCATGGGCATCGGCAACATCGCCGGCGTGGCCACCGCCATCGCCTTCGGTGGCCCTGGTGCCATCTTCTGGATGTGGGTGATGGGCTTCCTCGGCGCATCCACTTCGTACGTGGAATGCACCCTGGCGCAGATCTACAAGACCAAGGATGCCGAAGGCCGCTACCGTGGTGGCCCGGCCTATTACATCGAAAAGGCCATGGGCCTGAAGTGGTACGCACTGGCCTTCGCCATCGCCACGATCATCGCGGCCGGCTTCCTGATGCCGGGCGTGCAGGCCAACGCCATCGCCGACAGCATCATCAACGCCTGCCGTGGCACCGCGCTGTGCGGTCCGCTGGACGGCCAGACGCTGGGCATGGAATCGGCGCAGGCGCTGAAGCTGGGCATCGGCATCGTGGTGGGCCTGCTGCTGGGCGTGGTGATCTTCGGCGGCGTCAAGCGCATCGCCAACTTCGCCGAGGTGGTGGTGCCGTTCATGGCGGCGGCCTTCATCCTGACCGCCATCGTCATCATGGTCATCAACTACGACCGCGTGCCGGAGATGTTCGGCATCATCTTCAAGAGCGCCTTCGGCACCCACGCCGCGTTCGGCGCGATGATGGGCCTGGCGGTGGAGTGGGGCATCAAGCGCGGCATCTATGCCAATGAAGCCGGGCAGGGTTCGGGTCCGCACGCGGCGGCGGCCTCGGAAGTCTCGCATCCGGCCAAGCAGGGCTACGTGCAGGCCTTCGCCATCTATTTCGACACCATGATGGTGTGCACCGCCACCGCGTTCCTGATCCTGGCCAGCGGCACCTACAACGTGTACTCGCCGGTGGAAGGCGCGCCGCCGCTGTTCCAGGGCCTGGCCGGCATTCCGGAAGGTGCGGGCTATGCGCAGGCCGGCGTGGAAGCGGTGCTTCCGGGCTGGGGTTCGGCGTTCGTGTCCATCGCCATCTTCTTCTTCGCCTTCACCACCATCATGGCCTACTACTACATGGCTGAGACCAACCTCAGCTATGTGAACCACAACAGGAAGCGCCCGCTGACCGTGCTTGTGCTGCGCCTTGGCATCATCGGCATGGTGGTGTTCGGTGCATTCCATAATGCGACCCTGGCCTGGGCGCTGGGTGACATCGGCGTCGGCCTGATGGCCTGGCTGAACATCATCGCCATCCTCATCATCCAGAAGCCGGCGATGCTGGCCCTGCGTGACTACGAACGACAGAAGAAGCTGGGCCTGGATCCGGTGTTCGACCCGGATGCCCTGGGCATCAAGAACGCCGATTTCTGGCGCCAGCGCAAGCAGGAGAGTGTGTAAGTGAACAACCCTTGGAACAACCGCCGTCCATCCGCCCGTCCGCCGCGCGCAACACCGTTGCCGCGCCCGGAGGTGCCGGCCACGGGCGGTGGTGGGCGCGGCGGCAGCGACGAGCTGCGCCTGTACGGCTTGAATGCCGTGCTGGCCGCGTTCGAAGCGCGGCCGCAGGCGCTGCGCAAGCTGTACCTGCTGGAGGCGCGCATCCCGCGCCTGCAGCCGCTGCTGAAGTGGTGCGTGGCCAACCGCGTGGGGTATCGCGTGGTCGAAGATGGTGATCTGAACAAACTCGCCGGTACCACCCATCACGAAGGCGTGGTGGCCGATGTGCTGCGCGCACCGGCACTGCCGCTGGCGCAGTGGCTGGAGCAGGTCGGTGATGGCCCGGCACTGGCGCTGTGGCTTGATGGCGTGGGCAACCCGCACAACCTCGGCGCGATCCTGCGCTCGGCCGCGCACTTCGGTGCCAAGGCGCTGCTGCTGCCGGCCGGCAGCACGCTGGCGTTGTCCGGTGCCGCCGCGCGCGTTGCCGAGGGCGGTGCCGAAGCCGTGCCACTGGTGCAGCTGCCGGAGACCGTTCAGGCGATGGCGCAGCTGCGTGCATCCGGTTTCGGCCTGGCCGCGACCCTGGTCGATGGCGGTGACGATGTGTTCCGCGCGTCGCTGCCAAGCCGGCTGGTGTACGTGATGGGTGCCGAAGGCGAGGGCATGGACCGCAGCCTGGCGGGCCAGTGCGACCTGCAGGTCTCGATTCCCGGCAGCGGTGCGGTGGAGAGCCTGAACGTCGCCTCGGCCACGGCGGTGCTGCTGGCGCAGTGGGCGAGCCGCCGCGGCGATTGACGCGGCTGTTTCATCGTGCCGTGACCCCGAACCCGGCCCTCGCGGCCGGGTTTTTTTGCGCGCATTCCGCAAAGCTCAGTGTGATCGTGCGGGTCGCCTGCCGGGTGCCGTCTGCAAAACATGCTGATTGCGACCGGTCACGATGCATCAAGCATGCTTGATGCATGAACACGCACTTTTAGAATTTGTCTCATTGTTGAGCCGCATCCTGCATCGCACGGTGGACCTCCATCCAATGTCGAACAGGAGCGGTTCCCATGCATCGAATCCAACACCACGCGATGCGCGCATCCCTGCTGCTGGTGCTGTGCGCACTTGCAGTCCCCGCGGTGCAGGCTGAAGAGCGCAGCCTGGACGGGGTCAATTTCACCGGCCCGTTGATCACCCCCAACCCGGCCGGCCTGCCGCAGGGTCATTGGTATATCGAACCTTATCTGGTGCGGGTCGACAGTCGCGATCACTACGACGATGGTGGCCACCGTCGCCGCAGCGGGCAGCACAGCGGCGCATGGGCCACGGTGGTCCCGATCATCTATGGCTTCAGCGACCGGGTGATGGGCCAGGTCAATCTCAGTGCCTCCCGTGCCGAACAGGGCAGCGCGCGCAGCAGCGGTTTCCGCGCTGGCGATACCACCGCGCGCCTGCAGTACCTGTTGCAGGCCCCCAATGCCGATGGCACGCGACCGGCCATCTCGGTCGCACTGGTGCAGCGCTTCAGCACCGGCAGCCACGACCGCATCACCGGCAACGCACTCGATGCCCAGGGTGATGGCGTGCAGCGCACGACCGCCGCACTCGGCGTGCAGCAGGTGGTCTGGCTGGGAAATGAGCGCCCGCTGCGCTGGCGCGCCCAGCTCAGTGCCGGGCCGGCACCGTCGCGCACCGCCATATCCGGCACCAGCGTGTACGGCACCGATGACAGCTTCCAGGGACATATCTCCCGCGGGTCGGTGCTGGGCCTGTCGGTCGGCGCCGAATACAGCTTCAATTCGCGCTGGGTGGGCGTGATGGAGGTGGCCGCCAGCCGCGAGACCGGCCAGCGCCTGAGCGGCTTCGCACGCAACAGCAGCGGTGCGATCGAACGGATCGAAGAGCATCGCCCGGCCAGCCGCAGCGTCACCCTGGCGCCGGCCGTGGAGTACCACTTCAGCCCATCACTGGGCCTGATCGCCGGTGTCGAGTTCAGCGTGGCCGGCCGCAACACCAGCCGCATCATCAGCCCCCAGGTCGCTCTGGGCATGTTCTTCTGAGGGGCCGCCGATGAACATCGAATCCATCGTCAACGCGATCCTCGGCATCGTCTGGAGTCCCTACCTGGTGGTGCTGTGCCTGCTCACCGGCCTGTACTTCAGCGTGCGCACGCGCTTCATCCAGTTGCGGGCATTGCCGGACATGCTGCGCCTCATGCTCCGCCATGAGCGTTCCGATGCCGGCGTCTCGCCGTTCCAGGCGTTATCCCTTTCGCTGTCCAGCCGCGTGGGCGTCGGCAACATCGCCGGTGTCGCCATGGCCATCGCCTTCGGCGGCCCCGGCGCGATCTTCTGGATGTGGATCGTTGCCTTCCTCGGTGCGTCCAGTGCCTTCGTCGAATCCACGCTTGCGCAGATCTACAAGGATCGTGATGCCAAGGGCCAGTACCGGGGGGGGCCGGCTTACTACATCGAAAAAGGCCTCGGCCAGCGCTGGTATGCGGTGCTGTTCGCACTGGTGACCGTGCTTGCGGGCGCGATGCTGGCCGGCACGCAGTCCAACGCGATCACCAGTGCGGTCAACGAAGCCTGGGATGTGCCGGTGATGACGACCACCGCCGTCCTGCTGGTGGTGCTGGGTGCCATCCTCATCGGCGGCGTGCGGCGCATTGCGCGCGTGGCCGAATGGGTGGTGCCGCTGATGGCCGTGGCCTACCTGCTGGTCGCGGCGCTGGTGATGGTGCTCAACGCGGAGAAGGTGCCGGACGTGATCATGCTGGTGCTGCGCAGTGCCTTCGGCGTGGATGCAGCGTTCGGCGCAATGATCGGCACCGCCATCCAGTGGGGCGTGCGTCGCGGCGTGCTGTCCAACGAGGCCGGCATGGGCAGCGGCGCGCATCCGGCCGCTGCCGCCGAAGTCTCGCATCCGGTCAAGCAGGGCCTGGTGCAGTCGTTCTCGGTCTACATCGACACCATGGTGGTGTGCAGCGCCACGGCCTTCCTGATCCTGTCCACCGGCCTGTACAACGTCTACGACCCGGCGGTGAACGGCATTCCGGATGAGGCGCGCCTGCTGCTGGGCAACCTGCCCGGCGTCGAGGCCGGGCCGCGCTTCGTGCAGCATGCGGTGGAATCCGCACTGCCGGGCTTCGGCCGTTCGTTCGTGGCGCTGGCGATCCTGCCGTTCGCGTTCACCACCATCCTGGCGCTGTACTACATGGCCGAGACCAACATCAGCTACCTGTGCCGTGATCGCCCGGCGCCGTGGGTGGTGGGCGTGTTCCAGCTGCTGTTCCTGGCGGCGACCGGCTACTCGGCGGTCAACAGTGCAACGGTGGCCTGGTCGCTGGGCGATATCGGCGTGGGCCTGATGAGCTGGTTGAACATCATTGCCATCCTGCTGCTGCAGAAGCCGGCGTTGGCGGCGCTGCGCGATTACGAGCAGCATCGCCAGGCCGGCAAGGATCCGCTGTACAACCCGAAGCTGCTGGGTGTGCGCAACACCAGCGTGTGGGAAGGCTGACAGGACTGGGGTCGGATCCCTCGCCAAGGCGGGGGCTCTGGCCCGCGCCTTGGCCCGGTGCGTGCAACTTTGCCCGGTGGGTGCGAACCTCGGTTCGCACCGCTCTTCCCGCTGCGCTCGCCGGGCATGGCCCGGCGCCAGTGCATCATTCGTTCGGCGGCGTGGTCGTCTTGGCTTCGCTGCCGAAGCTGCCATCCGCTTCCGCCGCCAGGTACGCGAACACGGTGTAGGCGGCCACGTTCTGCGCCAGTGCCTTCGGATCGATCTTGTCCAGCGTGTCGTCGGCGGTGTGGTGCAGGTGGAAGTAGTCCGAGCCATCCTGCGCCAGCCACGCCCACGCACCGCCCTTGGCGGCCAGCGGGCCGACGTCCGGGCCCGGGCCGCCCTTGTCGGCCTGGTACTCGATGCCCAGTGGCTTCATCACCTCGGCAATCTGCTTCGTTGCCTCGCGCGAGCCTTCCGGGTTCGGCGAACCGGTATTGAAGGCATAGATGCGGCCGGCACCGAAGTCGCTCTCGGCGGCCAGCTGGTGCAGGGCCACGTCCTTGGCATGCGCCTCGGCATACGCCTTGCCGCCGTACAGGCCCTGTTCCTCGTTGGCAAAGGCGATCACGCGGATGGTGCGCTTCGGCGCCTGCTTCAGCTGGCCGATCAGGTGGCCGGCAGCCATGGTGATGCCCACGCCCGCGCCGTCATCCACCGCGCCGGTGCCCAGGTCCCACGAATCCAGGTGACCACCGATCACCACCACTTCCTTCGGCAGGCTGCGGCCGGTGATCTCGCCGATCACGTTGTAAGAGGTGGCGGTGCCGTCCCAGCCGCAATCGAGCGCCACCTTCACCGTGGTGCTGCCGCGGGCCAGCAGGCGGGCCAGCTGGTCGGCATCGGGCACCGACAGTGCCGCCGACGGCACCGGGGTCAGGCCATCGTCAAACCGGGTGATGCCGGTGTGCGGCACGCGGTGCGAGTCGGTACCTGCCGAGCGCATCAGGAAACCGACAGCGCCCTTGCGGATCGCTTCGGACGGGCCCTTGCTGCGGATCGCACCGCCGCGGCCGTAATCGCGGCCATCGCGGAACGGCAGCATCTGGTAATCGACGAAGGCGATCTTGCCCTTCAGCGAACCGGCCGGTGCGGCCTGCAATGCGGCCAGGTCGGCGAAGCGCACCACTTCCGCTTCCACCATACCGCCCGGGCTGCCGCCCAGTGCCGTGATCTGCAGCGGCTGCGGATTCTTGCCGGTCACGGCGGCGTGTTCACTGCGGCGCTCCCACTTCGGGAACGTCACCGGCTCCTTCCACACCTTGTCGAAGCCGAGTGCCTTGAACTTGGCCTCGGCCCAGGCCACCGCACGGGCGTCCGCCTCGCTGCCGGCGATGCGCGGGCCGATCTCGGTGGTGAGCGATTCGACCACCTTCCAGCCAGTGTCGTCGGCCAGCGCCTGGTCGCGCAGCTGGGCGGCGGTGGCCAGCGAGGCGGGGGGCAGGGTGGTGGTGTGCGGCGCTGCGAAGGCCGGGCCGGCCAGCAGGGCGAGGGAGGATGCGATGGCAAGGAGGCGGCGACGCATGGACAACTCCGGAAGGGACCTAAGCCTTGGAGCTTAACAGTCGTTCAGCCCGGCGCATGGGCGGGAGGTCATGGCCGGCGCGAACGCTGTTTTCCGCCATGTCCGGCAAAGCGAAAGCCCCGCCGGGGGCGGGGCTTTCACCTGCTTCCATGGCGCCCAAGGGTGCCGCTGGCAATTACCTGGCTGCGGTATCCAGCTTCATGATGTAGCTGGCCACACCGTTGCCGGCGTTGTTGATGTAGTCGTTCAGGAACTGCTTGTCGAGCGACAACAGCGGCGAACCCTTCAGCGAATCGTAGGTGGCATCGACTGTCAGCAGCCCAAAGCGCTTGGCCAGCGCAGTCACTGCTTCATGGCGGGCCTTTGGCGAATCGCCGGCCATCTGCAGATCGGTGGCGATCTGGTACTCGGCACTCCTGGCTTCCAGCGCCTCGTTCAGCACGCCGGCCATCGCAAACAGAGACTCGCGGGTCAGCGTCGGATCGAGGCCGCGCGCTTTCATCTGTGCCTCGATCGGCTGCGCGGCCGCCAGCAGCAGGTCGGCGTGGCTGTAGCCGTCCAGCGGCGCGGCTACGCCCTTGGGCAGTGCCATCCCGGGCTTGTAGGGCAGGTAATGGCCCTTGCCATCGGTGACAGAGATATCGCGCGCCTGCGCGGTGCCGGCCACGCACATGCAGGCAGACAGTAGCAGGGGTATGGCGAGTGCGCCCATGCGCGGGGTGAGGGTGTTCAAGCGGTGCCTCCTGGCATCCACCGCAAATGGCGGTGGTTTCGTGCTTCCCGCGCGGTGCGAGGGCACTGCGCGGGCGCACGAGGATAACAGCAACACCACATGGGAAGCGTCGCAGACACGCAGATGGAAAGGGCGCCCGCAGGAGCCCGTTCCGTTATCTTTTCAGGCTGTCGCGGATCTCACGCAGCAGTACCACTTCCTCGGCCGGTGCCGCCGGCGCGGCTTCCTTCTTGCGCGACAGGCGGTTGATCACCTTGATGACCAGGAAGATGGCGAAGGCCACGATCACGAACTGGATCAGTGTATTGATGAAGTCACCGTAGCCGATCACCACGGCCGGGATCTCCTTGCCATCGGCGCCGACGCTGGCCGGTGACAACGTCCAGGCCAGCTGCGAGAAGTCCACTTTGCCGATCAGCAGGCCCAGCGGCGGCATGATGATCTTCTCGACCAGCGCGGTCACGATCTTGCCGAAGGCCGCGCCGATCACCACGCCGACGGCGAGGTCGATGACGTTGCCGCGCATCGCGAATTCCTTGAACTCGGTGAGCATTCCCATTGTTGTTTTTCTCCGGTGGGGGAAGTGGACAGCGCGCAGGGTAGCGCAGGTGATGTCAGCCGGCGATCACGCCGTGGCGCTCGGCCACGTTTTCCAGGCGGGCACTGAAGCGGTCGCCGGGCTTCAGTGCAGCCACCCCGGACGGGGTGCCCATGAACACCAGGTCGCCGGCACGCAGCTGCCACAGCTTGGACAGCTCATGCAGGATCTCCGGCACGTTCCAGATCATCTGGTCGAGCAGTGCCTGCTGGCGCACCTCGCCGTTGACCTCCAGCGACAGGTTCAGCGCGGCCAGGTCGCCGACTTCCTCGGCGTGGACGATTTCGCTGATCGGCGCGGAGGCATCGAAGCCCTTGGCCGCATCCCACGGGTGGCCCTTGTCCTTGGCCGCGGCCTGCAGGTCGCGGCGGGTCAGGTCCAGGCCGACGGCGTAGCCATAGACCAGCGCATCGGCGTCGGCCACGGCCAGCTCGCCGGCGGGCGCATCGCGGCCGATCGCCACCACCAGCTCCACTTCGTGGTGCAGGTTGGCAGTTGCCGGCGGATAGGGGATGGCATCGTCGTGGCCGACCACGATCGCATCGGCCGGCTTGCTGAAGAACATCGGGCGGCCACGGTCATCGGCCGCCGGCACCACCGCGCCCATTTCGCGGGCGTGGTCGGCGAAGTTGCGGCCGACGCAGTAGATGCGGTGCACGGGGAAACTGCCGCCACCAGCTACCGGCACACGCGGCAGGGCTACGGCAGGGATCACATCGGAGACATCGGACATGCGGGCATCCAGGAAGGGCATGCCCGCAGTCTAGAACGCATGGCGCCCGCCGTCAGCGGGCGCGGAAGACCTGGATCAGCGCGACGCCGGCAATACCGGCTTGCGCACCACGCGGTACTCGCCTTCGACCACCGTCGGGTCGACCGGACGGGCGACGCCCGGCTTGCGCGAGGCCAGCAGCTTCCACGCCAGGCCGACCAGGATCATTGCCGCACCGACGAACACACCGATGAACACCATCGCGGCCAGGATCGCCAGGCCGAGCAGGCCTACGGCTACGCGCACCAGCGGGTGGCGCGGCTTGCGCGGCGCGAACAGGGTGCGGAACTGGTTGACGGCGGATGCACGATTGAACATGGCGGCTCGATAGGCTGGGATCAGCGAAACCAGAGTATCGGGACGCGCCACTGTCATTGAGTGAAAAACTCGTTAAATATAGCCTATGCTTATTACGGATCAATGACTTGTGTTCATGTCGCAGCCAGTCACCTGAGTGGGCGTGCGACAATGCGGGTTTACTGTCCGAGCCTTCGCCATGACTGCCGCTGCTGCCCTGATCGCCCTTGATGCCATTGCCGATGGCGCGTTTGCCGAGGTCGAAGCGGTGGTCGATGGCGATGCCGAATCGCTGGTGCTGTACCGCGACGGTGCGCAGGTGCGCGCGTTCCTGAACATCTGTCCGCACGCCGGCCGCCGCCTGGACTGGGCGCCAGGCCAGTTCCTGAAAAGCCGTGAGGGCCACCTGGTGTGCGCGGCGCATGGCGCCTCGTTCGCGCTGGACAGCGGCGACTGCATCGCCGGCCCGTGCAAGGGCGACCGCCTGCGTGCGGTGCCGGTGGACGTGCGCGACGGGCAGGTCTACCTGGCTTGAGGCAACCGGCGTGCGAACCAAGGTTCGCACCCACAGGATCAATAGGTATCCACATCAATGGGTATCCACATCAATGGGTATCCAGAGATTCATCCACCGACAGATCGACGGAAATTGTCGAAGGCGGGGTGGGTCCGGTTGCGGGGGGGGTGAGCGGCATGGATGCCGCGACCAAGCCCCCATGGATGGGTTCACGGCGTCCCCCGCAACCGGACCCGCCCCGCCATCCCCCAGGAAACGAGCTTTTGACGTTGACGTTGCTTCTGCAGGTGCAGGGCGCAGCCCTGCCAACAAACCCCAACCTCAGAACATCAGGTTGATCATCAACACCACCACGCAGGTGTAGATCAGCGACAACGGTCCGCCGACCCGCCACATCTCACGTGGGGTGTAGTTGGCCGGGCCGGTGATCATCGAGATCACCGGGTTGGAGGCCGTCATCAGGTTGTTGGATGCCGACAGCGCCACGATCAGCGCGAACGCGGTCGGGTTGCCACCCGCCGCCAACGCCAGGTTCACCGCGATCGGCACCATCACGATGGTCGCGCCCACATGGCTGATCACCAGCGAGAACGCCGTGGTCAGCAGTGCCAGCGCCACTTCCAGCACCCACACCGGAATGCCGGTGGGCAGCTTGTCGATGGTGTGGCCGGCCACCCACGCCGCCGCGCCACTGGAGTCCATCGCCCAGCCGAGCGGAATCAGCCCGGCCATCATGAACACTGTCTTCCAGTTGATCGAAGCATAGGCCTCGTCCATGCGCAGCACGCCGGTCAGCAGCATGCCGGCCACGCCGGTCATCAGGGTCAGCGCCACCGGCAGCTTGCTGGTCAGGGCGATCAGGATGGTCAACGCGAAGATCGCCATCGCGATCTTGAACTTGTGCGGGCGCTGCTCGCCGGTCGGGTAGTCGGTCACCACCACGAAGTCGCGGCTGCGGGCGGCCTGCGCCAGGTCGGTCCAGATGCTGTGGAACACCAGCATGTCACCGGCACGCAGCTGCACGTCGCGCACGTCCTCGCGGATCACCTGCTTGTCGCGGTTGATCGCCAGCAGGCTGATGCCGCGCTCCTTGCGCAGGCGCAGGTCGGCCGCGCTCTTGCCGATCACATTCGAAGTCGGTGGCACCACCGCTTCGGAAATACCGGCGCGGCTGGGATTGAACAGGTCGCCCAGGTGCTTCAGGCGCGAAGACATGCGCAGGAACTGGTTCTGCGCGAAATCGCTGATCTGTTGGCGAGGGCCCATCGCGCCGAGCACGCTGCCGACCCAGATGCGCATCTCCGCCGGCGGCGCCAGGCGGGTGTCGTTGCCGGTTTTCAGGGCAAGCAGCAGCGGCGCATCGTGCAGGTTCTCGGCCTCTCCCAGGGTCATGCCGACCAGCGGGCTTTCAGCGCTGACCACCAGCTCGAACACATCACCTTCGATGCCATAGGTCTTGGCAAAGTAGCTCTCGGTGCGCGCCGGGGTGACCCCGTCGTTGACCAGGTTCTCTTCCTCGATCAGCTTGCGGTCGCCGTAGTAGCGGAAGTACAGCAGCGAGGCGACCAGCAGTGCCACACCGATCGGCAGCGGCGCGAACATGCGCAGCGGCTCGATGGTGGCCAGGCCCGAGGGCAGGTTGTTGTTGGCCGAGGCCAGCAGATCGTTCAGCAGGATCAGCGGCGAATTGCCGACCATGGTCAGCGCGCCGCCCATCACGATCGCCGCCGAGATCGGCAGCAGCAGCCGCTGCAGGGTCAGCCCGGTGCGCGCTGCCAGTCGCGAGGCGACCGGCAGGTACAACGCCATCACCGAGGGGTTCTGCATGAAGGACGAATTCAGGCCGGCGATGGCCGTGGTCATCATCAATAGCCGCTGCTCGATGCCGTGTCCGCGCCGCAGCAGCCAGGCGGCCAGCCGGTTCAGCGCCCCGGTGCGGTCCAGGCCCGCACCGAGGATGGTGGTGGCGATGATGCTCATCACCGCGTTACCGGAGAAACCGCCGAAGATTTCCTCCGGCGCGATCAGGCCGGTGACACCGAGCACCACCAGCACCACCAGCGCGACCACGTCGGCGCGGATGCGCTCGAACAGGAACATCGCCATCGTGAAGCCGACCAGCCCGAGCACGAGCTTCATGTCGTTGGTCAGCGTCAGCGCGGTATCCATGTGGGGCGCGGTGTCCTCAGGCGATCGTCAGGTGCGGTCGTACAGCAGGTCCCAGACACCATGGCCGAGCTTCTGGCCGCGGGTCTCGAAGTGGGTCTGCGGGCGCCAGTCCGGGCGCGGCACGCTGCCACGCGGGCCGGCGCGGTTGACCAGGCCGGCGGTGGCATCGAGCACGTCCCACATCTGCTCGGCGTAGTCTTCCCAGTCGGTCGCGCAGTGCAGGCGGCCACCCGGGCGCAGCTTGCGCACCAGCAGTTCGGCGAATGCCGGCTGCAGCAGGCGGCGCTTGTTGTGTCGCTTCTTGTGCCACGGGTCCGGGAAGTAGATGCGCACTTCATCCAGCGCGCCATCGGCGATCTCGTTCTGCAGCACTTCCACCGCATCGTGGTGGTACAGGCGCACGTGGTCGGCGTTGTCGTCGGCCAGTGCGTTCAGCAGCCGGCCCACGCCGGGCGCATGCACTTCGATGCCGATGTAGTCGCGCGATGGGTCGTGCTGGGCGGCGAAGCGCAGCGCGGCACCGTTGCCGAAGCCGATCTCCAGGACTTTGTGCGCGGGGCGGCCGAAGGTGGCGTCCAGGTCACGCGGCTGGCCGTTGTAGTCGATGCCGAAGCGTGGCCAGCGCTCGTCGAACGCGCGCTGCTGGGCAGGGGTGAAACGGCCCTGGCGCAACACGAAGCTGCGCACCTCGCGGCGGCCCTCGCTCACGGTGAAGGGCTTGGGCGGGGCCTTGGAACCGGCGCTGTCGAAAGGATTGGTCATCAGCCGATCAGCCCATCCACCGGGGAGGAGGCGCTGGCGTAGCGCTTGCGGGGGATGCGACCGGCCAGGAAGGCCTCGCGGCCGGCCTCGACCGCCTTGCGCATCGCGCTGGCCATCAGCACCGGGCTGCGGGCACCGGCGATGGCGGTGTTCATCAACACGCCGTCGCAGCCCAGCTCCATCGCGATCGCCGCGTCCGACGCGGTGCCCACGCCAGCGTCGACGATGATCGGCACCTTGGCGTCTTCGATGATCTGCAGCAGGTTGTACTTGTTCTGGATGCCCAGGCCCGAGCCGATCGGCGCGGCCAGCGGCATCACCGCAGCGCAGCCGATCTCTTCCAGGCGCTTGGCCAGGATCGGGTCGTCGGAGGTGTAGACCATCACCTCGAAGCCATCCTTGACCAGCTGCTCGGCCGCCTTGAGGGTCTGCATCACGTCCGGGTACAGGGTCTTCTGGTCGCCCAGCACTTCCAGCTTGGTCAGGTTGTGGCCGTCCAGCAGTTCACGGGCCAGGCGGCAGGTGCGCACCGCGTCCTCGGCGGTGTAGCAGCCGGCGGTGTTGGGCAGGATGGTGAAGCGCTCCGGCGGCAGCACGTCCAGCAGGTTCGGCTCGCCCGGGTTCTGCCCGATGTTGGTGCGGCGGATGGCCACGGTGACGATCTGGGCGCCAGCGGCCTCGGTGGCCAGGCGGGTTTCTTCCAGGTCCTTGAACTTGCCGGTGCCGGTCAGCAGCCGCGAGCCATAGGTCTTGCCGGCGATCACCAGCGAATCGGGGGAGACATGAACGTTCATGGCGCGATTATCGCTTATCCGCCTGAAGATGGGGTCACGTAGAGGGCGGGGTCGAGTGTGGGGTCAGATCCCTTTGCCGCCGGCAAAGGGATCTGACCCCTGAACACCCGCGCAGGCCTCAACCCCCACCCAGCGCATGCACGATCTCCACCACGTCGCCTTCGGCCAGGACGTGCTCGCCATGGCGGCTGCGGCTGACGATCTCGCCGTTGACCTCCACCGCCACCCGGCGCTGCAGCAGCTGCTCGGCCAGCAGCAGGTCATGGAGGGTCGCCGAAGCGGGCAGGGTGCGGGATTCGCCATTGAGCTGGATGTTCATCCGTGCATTGTCGCTGATAGCCCGCCGGGATCGGAACGTTTGCAATTTGAACCGGGCGCCAGCTCTGGCACAGCGTGTTTTCACGTGGTCGGGCGACAATCCATGCGGCGGCGCAGCGTGAGCAAAATGCGGCGCAGTGAAACCATTCACCGTGCGCCGGCGTACGTCCGCCGGGTCCTCAACGATTTCCCCACAGGAGTTTCTTACATGCTGCTCAGCAAACGCCCGATCCGCTCCCTGATGGCGGCCGCGATCGCGCTGGCCGCGCTTCCGGCCATGGCAGGCGAATCCCCGTATTCCAGGGCCGTGTTCTTCGGCGACAGCCTGACCGATGCCGGCTATTTCCGCCCACTGCTTGATCCGGGCGTGCAGCCGGTCACCGGCCAGTTCACCACCAACCCGGGCTGGGTGTGGTCGCAGCAGGTGGCCAACTACTACGGCGTCAACGGCACGCCCAACGGCAATGGCCAGAACGGTGACAACTACGCCGTCGGCGGCGCCCGTGTATCGACCGACGAAGCGGGTGGCCTCGGGGCCATTCCGTCGCTGAAGTCGCAGGCGACCCGTTACCTTGCCGCAAATGGTGGCAAGGCTGACGCCAATGCCCTGTACACCGTCTGGGGCGGTGCCAATGATCTGTTCGCGGCCACGCGCGCAGCGGCCGGCGGTGCATCGCAGGCCCAGGTGCAGGGCATCATCGGCGCCGCGGTCACCGACCAGATCGCGCTGGTGGGCGCGTTGAAGCAGGCCGGTGCCCAGTACGTGCTGGTGCCCAATCTGCCGGACATGGGCATCACTCCGCAGTTCCGTGGCCCCAACGCCGCCGCCGCCACCGCACTTTCGGCCGGTTACAACAAGGCCCTGTACGGTGGCCTGAAGCAGGCGGGCATCGAGTTCATTCCGCTCGACACCTTCAGCATCCTGCGCGAGGTGACTGCCAATCCGGCCATGTACGGCTTTACCAACGTCACCGGCACCGCCTGCAAGATTGACCCGGCCAATTCGACGCAGAGCATCATCGGCTGCAACCCGACCAGCTACGTCAGCCCCGATGCGGCCAACACCTACCTGTTCGCCGATGGCGTGCATCCGACCACCGCCGGCCATCAGCTGCTGGGCCAGTACGCCATCTCGGTGCTGGAAGGCCCGCGCCTGCAGCAGGTGCTGAGCCACTCGGCACAGACCATCGGCCGCTCGCGTGCCGACCAGGTCAGCATGCACCTGGGCGGTCGCCCGGCTGACGGCCTGTCCTGGTGGGGGGGCGTGCGGGGTGACCTGCAGCGCTACGACCACGCCGATCTGTACGACGGCCTGGCCCCGGCCGGCCTGTTCGGCATCGACTGGGCGCGCGACGGCATGGTGTTCGGCGGCTTCGCCGGCTTCGGCCGCCTCAATGCCGACTTCGGCAACAGCCGTGGCGACTTCACCCAGAAGGACACCACCGCCGGTCTGTTCGCCGGCTGGTATGGCGACCGCATCTGGGTGAACGGCCAGGTCAGCTACACCTGGCTCTCCTATGACGTGAACCGCAAGGTCCAGCTGGGCCCGGCCACCCGCGAGCACGGCGGTTCGCCGGACGGCAGCAACCTGACCGCCGCCCTGAACGCCGGTTACGAGTTCGGCACCGAAGGCGGCTTCCGCCACGGCCCGATCGCCTCGGTGATCTGGCAGAAGGTGAAGATCGACGGCTACACCGAAAGCGCCGCGGCCGGCACCCTGGCCACCGCACTGGGCTACGACCGCCAGAACGTCGATTCGACCGTCGGCCGCATCGGCTGGCAGGCCCGCTTCGATGGCGGCACCGTCAAGCCGTACGCGCAGGTGACCTACGATCACGAGTTCGAGGACACCAAGCAGGCCAGCGCCTGGCTGCAGACCCTGCCGGAACTGGGCAACTACCGCGTGCCGGGCCTGAACTTCGACAAGAACTACGCCACCGTCGTGCTGGGTGCGCGTACCGAACTGTTCGGGCTGCAGAGCAACTTCGGCCTGAGCGCTTCGACCGGCCAGAAGCGCGCGCAGGACGCCACCCTGTTCGCCAACTTCAGCGGCACGTTCTAAGCGGCAACCGCCGGGGTCGGATCCCTTTCCGCAAGGAAAGGGCTCTGACCCCTCGCGGATGCGATGGCCACCATTGCGCAACACCGGCCGCTCCGCATAGACTTTCACCTGTAATGCGGGCGTAGCTCAATGGTAGAGCTGTAGCTTCCCAAGCTACTGACGTGGGTTCGATTCCCATCGCCCGCTCCATGTCTCCAGGGTATCCACCCCAAACAGACGCGGCGCACTCATTGAACCACGCCGAAGTCCAGCGTGTGGCGACAGCGCCCTGATTTCTCTCTTCAATGCGTTGGACTGTGGCTTCTCCGAACCACAGCCCGAGTGACTTGTTTACAAGGCGCATTGCAATCGCATTTGAATCGTCGACGCGGGCTCTTGCAACCTCCGCTGTCTGCCACGCCGTCGGGCCGCAGGGTTCAGTTCGTGCTGGGTTCGGGGATGCTAAAAGATCGTTAACCATAGCCTCCCCTCGTCCGCTGCCCGGAGCGTGAATGATCGCCGCACTCGTGCCCATCAGGCGTTGCTTTGATTTTTCAGGGCGATCCAACCGGAAGGAGTTCTGGTCGTACTCTCTGTTTGCTGCGCTTGCGGTGGCAGTGGGCTACACCTTGATGGACGGCGGATACTGGCTGACAGGCACCGTGCTGCTCGATTGGGAGG
This sequence comes from Stenotrophomonas maltophilia, assembly GCF_002799155.1. GTDB lineage: Bacteria > Pseudomonadota > Gammaproteobacteria > Xanthomonadales > Xanthomonadaceae > Stenotrophomonas > Stenotrophomonas maltophilia_R. Next base: position 2,961,466 of record NZ_NERD01000002.1, on the reverse strand, counting down.
CCTTCGGGCCGTTCCGGACGCTGGGAAGCGTGATGACGGTTTGCGCGGTCGTCGTCCTTCTTCCGCCGATGCTGGCCCTGGCCGTTCGACGACTGCACGACATCGACGAGTCTGGCTGGTACGTCGTGATCGCCTTCATCCCGCTGGGAGTATTCGTCCTCTTCCCTCTCATGCTCCTGCCGGGCAACGAGGAAGAGAATCGATTCGGCGATGTTTCCGGCCTGCCGGGTGCGTGACTCAGCGCCGGGCGAAGTCCACCAGGTCGGAAGGGTAGTGTGGGCAGGTGCGCAGTGTGGCGTCGTCACCGCCATACAGCACCACCAGCGCTGCTACCTCAAGCGCCCAGTATCCCCATGCATTCGGTCCGGTCAGGCGTCGGGTCCGCTTCTGGGCCTTTGGCGCCAGCAGGAAGAAGTCGCGGTACTGCACCTGCAGGTAGCCGGCCAGCAGCGAAGGGTCGAACGCTTCATCGTCGCGCAGCGGCGCGAACAGCTCGGCGAACGGTCGCGGATGAAAGACCTCATCACTGGCTTCCACCAGGCCCAGCGCCGGCGCGGTGAGGTAGTCCAGCACGCGGTCGGTGTCGAAGCAGAGCACCTTCTCCACCAGCGCCGGCAGGCGCTCCTGCGCATCCAGCAGCACGCCCAGTGACAACAGTTGCAGCGCGTACTCGTAGTGCTGCGTTGTACGCGATTGCAACGGCGCAGCCAGCGCGATGTCGTGGCCTTGCTGTTGCAGGCTGTCCCGGGCAATGGCCAGCAAACCCGCATGCTCGAGCCAGAGATCTGCTACGTCGGCATGCATCTGCTGCAATGCGGCGGGGGCGAAGCCTCGGTCGATGCCTTTCAGCAGCAGGTTGCTGCCGGTCTGTGCGGCCGTTTCCCAGCCGTAGGCATGCTCCAGGGCCGCATACCCCTGCAGCGGTTCCTCCGCAGATTCACCGCCATTGCGCGCATGGCGTGCAAGCAAGGCCATGCCTGCGTTCCAGTCCGCCTGCCAATCAGGCAGGCGAAGCGTGCGACGCGGTAGGCCCGGGGCCTTGGCCAGTGCTCTCCATCGCGGCAAGATTTCCTGCAGCCGATTCCGGCGCTTCACGGCAGTCATCGATTCCATCATCAGGGAGAGTCTAGCGGCATTGCCGGTTCGAACCCCATTGCCTGGCACAGCGTTGAAGGTTTGAATGGTGCGCAGTCGCCGCCACCAAACCCGCATGACCGTTGATCGAATCGCCCTCCGCCGTTTCACCCAGTGGCTGCCATTCCTGATATGGGTCGCCATCTGCGTGGCGTGGTGGTCGCCTTGGGGCGTGGTCGTTGGCCTGGCCGCATGCCTTGCCCTGGGCGGCGTGCTGCAGCGCTTGGATCTGGTTGGCGATGCCGTAGGTGGCGCACTGCTGCGCTCACGGGCGAAGCTGCCCTTCGCCACCCGACCGCCCACGCATGATGTCCTGCTGGATTGGGGCGAACTGGGCATGGGCGGGCCTGCCTACGGCACCGTGATGCTGCGCGATGGCGCCATTGTCGAGGGTGTATCCACCGCAGGCAGCCACGATGCCAGCGGCGAGTGGCAGGCGCTGGCGGGCAGCGCGCTGCGTGTGGCCAGTGGCTACAGTGATCGCAGCGAAGCGGTGATCGTCTACGACGAAGCGGACAAGAGGGTGATGCACCTGCAGGCGATTGTTCCCAGTTTGTTCTGGCAGGAACTGCACGAGCGCCGGCAGCTTGGCGGGGATGCAGAAGCCGCGATGTGGTTGCGAGATCTTCCCGGCCGAGCAACCACGCTGCGCCCCTGCCGGGGTCTATGGCTGGAACAGCAGCATCCGGCGCTGGCCGCCGGGTTGCCGCAGGTATTGCGGCATGTCCTGCCTGATGCCCGGGTGCTGCAGGCCATCCCGCTGCTTCCCGACGACCTGCGCCTGACCGCGCATCCGACCCTCTTTACACGCATCTGTCCGTACGCCCTCTGTCTTGATGGCGAGCCCAGTGACCGTCACGCGTGTGATCTGCAGACGGTCATCGCCAGCCCGTCCGGACGATGCGTGGTAGTAGCGGGCAGCGTGCTTGATGGGGATCTGCGTCCCATCGAGGGCGTATGGCTCGTCCACTGGCAAGGGCATTGGCAGGCCATTGGCCGCCGTGCGATGGGCGGCAGCGGCAAGGCCCGGAGTGGGGCCTGGATCGATGTGGTCGAGGTCGGCGATGACGGAACGCTTCGCTGCGAAGCCTATGAGGAACACTGGACGTTCGAGGCGATCACACGCATCCCCACGCCCCACACGGCATTGGCGCTGCCTGTGGAATGGCGGGAAACCGCACTGGCCGTGCGTGTCCGCGATGGCTGCTTCTCGCTGCGCCTTCCCCGCGCGGATCAGCGGCACGTATCCCCTGGATGAGTCACGAGGATGTCACCGGCGATGGCCCTCCACCGCCGGAGACGGGCAAGTGGAAGGCATCATGACGGTCACGTTGCATACCGGGATGCATGCCGGTATGCGCTGGAAGCGCTGAGGAAATGCGCTGCGGGCAGTACTGAATGCGGATGACCGGATTTCCGCACGGCTCATGCGCCTGCCGCCTGCACCCGCTGCGCATACTCCTCGGTAAACAGCCCTGACAACGCCCGGCGCTGCTCCGCATCAATGGCGCACGAGGCGTTGGCTGTGTAGTCGAAATGCACCATCACGCAGCGCCCGCTGGCCACCAGGGCCTCGAACTGGAACGCCTGCTGCACGATCGACAGCGAGGAGCGGCCGATGTTCTCGATGCGGGTCTCGATGCGCACTTCGTGTCCCGGCTGTATCTGCTGCAGGAAGTCGATCTCGTAGCGGCGCAGGATCAGTGTCAGGTCGCGCATGCTGGCCTCGCGGCTGAAATGCCGGAAGATCTCCTGGCGGCCTTCCTCGAACCAGACGGGCAGGGCGGTGTTGGTGACGTGACCGAGCACATCCACTTCGGAGAAGCGCGGAAGGATCGTCAGTGGCATGAAGTCTCCGGGGCGTAGCGGGTGGAGTCCCCGGCGATGGCGCTGCCATCGCCGGAGATGGCGCAGCGGTTACCGGCCGTCAGTCCGAGTAGAAGCCGTTGCCGAGCGTGCCGGGCAGGCCGGGTTCCGGCCACGGCATCAGTGACGTGCAGGCGTCATACAGCGTGCAGAAGTCCTGCCGCAGCTGCGCAGGTACCCAGCTGCCGTAGGAGACGTCGGTCGAGTCGCCCTGGCAGGCGTAGGACACATCGATCCAGCGGGTATTGGCGTGTGAGGCAATGCCCTGGTGCTGGGTCTTGCCCGTGCAGTAGCGCAGGCCCTGGCCGATCAGGGTGTTGTTGGCATCGAAGTAGAGCCGGGAGACTGCGTGGGTCGGCGCGGCCTGCACTCCAGCGGCGCTTCCCACCAGGCCAAACAGCAACAACAGCGGAATTCCCATTCGCATCTGTGGTTCTCCTTGGGTTGTGTAAGCCGGCCGTGTCCTGTCCTGCAGCCGGCGACAGGCATCTTCGCACAGCCCCGGCAGGCACGCAGATGCGCCTGCCGGCAGGGCATCATCCACCCGCCACACGCCCGCGCTATGCTGCGCGCCTGCCGACCGATCCCACTGCGATGAAGCTCGCCATCCTGTCCCGCAACAGCTCCCTGTATTCCACCCGTCGGCTGGTCGAGGCGGCGCGCGCGCGCGGCCATACCGTGCGCATCCTGGATCCGTTGCGCTGCTACATGCGCATCGCCGCCGATGGCTTTTCCATGCACTACAAGGGCCGGCCAATGACCGGCGTGGACATGGTCATTCCGCGCATCGGTGCCTCGATCACCCGCTACGGCACCGCGGTGCTGCGCCAGTTCGAGCTGATGGGCGCGCGCACGCCCAATCCGTCCGATGCCATCCTGCGTTCGCGCGACAAGCTGCGCGCGCACCAGCTGCTGGCGGCCAAGGGCATCGACATGCCGGTCACCGTGTTCGGCGACAACCCCGACGACACCGTCGATCTGCTGTCCATGCTCGGCCCGCCGCCGCATGTGGTGAAGCTCAATGAAGGCACCCAGGGGCGCGGCGTGATCCTGACCGAAAAGGCCAGTGCCTCGCGCGGCATCGTCGAAGCACTGCGCGGCCTGTACGCCAACTTCCTGATGCAGGAATTCATCGGCGAAGCCAAGGGCGCGGACCTGCGCTGCTTCGTGGTGGGCGACCAGGTGGTGGCGTCGATGCAGCGGCAGGCGCCGGAGGGCGACTTCCGCTCCAACCTGCACGCCGGCGGCACCGCCGTGGCCGCCAAGGCCAGCCGCGCCGAGCAGCAGGTGGCGGTGCGTTCGGCCAGGGCGCTGGGCCTGTCGGTGTGCGGCGTGGACCTGATCCGCTCCGCGCGCGGCCCGCTGGTGCTGGAGGTCAACTCCACGCCGGGGCTGGAAGGCATCGAAGCGGCCTGCGGGGTCGACGTGGCCACACGCATCATCGAGCACGTGGAAAAGATCAAAAAGCCCTGATTATTCAGGTGGTTGCGATTCTCATGGCCAAATGATCCGGCGCTTTAACGAGGCTTTAATCGGCCCCGGCGTAGGCTTCAGCGAACCGCAGCTCTGCCTCTCAGCAGGATCGGTATCGGGATACGACTTCAGGCCCAGGCGGGTGCACCGTCTGGGCCTTTTTTATGCCTGTCGGCCCTGTGCCCAAGGTCTCTTGTGGACGCCGCGTGACGGTCGTAGAGTTGGCCCTTCGTTCCGGGATGGATCGGGAGGTTGGCGATGTACCGCATCATGATGATCGCGTTGCTGCTGGGCCTGTCTGGCGCTGTTGCCGCCAAGCCGGAGAAGGTCGCTGTACAGATGGACCGGCAGGGGTCGGTCGCCGAGCAGATGCGCCAGGTGGAGACCGCCCTGGCCGCCCCCGACTATGCCGAACTGTCTGCCGAGGATCGCGGCCAGGTACAGCAATCGCTGTCGCGTATCCGCCAGTACATGGGCGAGCGCCAGAGCGTGCAGGAGCTGCCGCCGCAGCTGCAGGCCGAGGTCTTCAACGAGCAGGAACGCATCAACACCCTGTTGGCGCGTGGCCATGAAGACAGCCGCCAGATCTGCAGGTACGAACGCACCACCGGCAGCAACATGCCCAAGAGCCGCTGCCTGACCGTGGCCGAACGGCGCCGGATCGAAGAGAAAGGCAAGGCGCTGATCAACGACCAGCGCAGCTACAACACGCTCAGCCCACCGCCCGCCGGGCGTTGACCGCACCGCCCTCCGGCCCACCGAACGTGCACTGGTGGCATGGCGGTGGCACCGCAGGGTCAATGTTCCACTCATGGAAGAACCTGGAGGTAACGATGCAGCGCATGACCCCCGTCGCCCTGATGCTGGGCCTGGCCCTGGCCACCACTGCCCACGCCAAGCCCGAGAAAGGGCAGGTGAAGTTCGACGCCAACGCCCCGGTGGCCGAACAGATCCGCAACGTCGAAGCGGCGATCAACACCGAGGACTACAGCGAGATCGGGCTGGAAGACAAGAGCCGCGTGCAGCAGGCGCTGGGCCGCATCAAGATCAAGATGGGCGACCACGAACGCGTGGAGCAGGTCAGTCCGCAGGACCGCACCGAGATCTTCAACGACCAGGAAGTGATCAACACGATCATGACCCGCGCCCACGCCGACAGCCGCATGGTCTGCCGCCGCGAACGCACCACCGGCAGCAACATGCCGCAGAGCGTCTGCATGACCGTGGCCCAGCGCCGCAAGGCGCAGGAAGACAGCCGCAAGGCGCTCAACGACAACCAGCGCTTCAACAACTACAAGCCCTGATTGCTGGCGGGCCGATCGCACGCCGCCATCGGTCACCCTGCCGTGCGTCCCTTGTGGACGCATCGGCGGAACCGTAAAGTCGAGACCCTATTCATGGACGAACATGGAGCTCGTCATGTACCGCAACACTACGCTCGCCCTGATGCTGTCGCTGGGCCTGGTTGCCACCGTGCAGGCCAGGGCGCAGAAGGACACCGTGCAGATGGATTCCTTCACCCCGGTCTCCGAACAGATCCGCCGCGTTGAAACGGCCATGGGCAGTGAGGACTACAGCGAGATCGGGCTGGAGGACAAGAGCCGCGTGCAGCAGGCACTGAACCGGATCCGGATCAAGATGAATGGCCGCGAGAAGGTGGATGAGCTGGCGCCGCAGGAGCGCAACGACCTGTTCAACGAGCAGGAGATCGTCAACACCATCATGACCCGCGCCCAGGCCGACAGCCGCATGATCTGCCGCCGCGAGCGCCTTACCGGCAGCAACATGCCGACCAGCGTCTGCCTGACCGTGGCCCAGCGTCGCAAGGCCCAGGAAGACAGCCGCCGGGCGCTGACCGACCAGCAGCGCATCAGCCGCTGATCGCTCGCCCCCGGGGCTTTTGCCGGTGTCGCCCCTTCGGTACGAAATGTTAAGAATGGAACCTGTATCGTTCAGCAGGTAGACGTCGCGTCCACCCGCACAGGGGCATCCTGAGCGGGTGGGCCTGGCCCCCCGACGACCCTTCAAGAACCAGAGGTCCCAGTGCGCATTCTCGTAATCGAAGACAACAGCGACATCGCCGCCAACCTTGGCGACTACCTTGAGGATCGTGGCCACACCGTGGACTTCGCCGCCGACGGCGTGACCGGCCTGCACCTGGCCGTGGTTCACGAGTTCGACGCCATCGTGCTGGACCTGAACCTGCCGGGCATGGACGGCATCGAAGTGTGCCGCAAGCTGCGCAACGAAGCGCGCAAGCAGACCCCGGTGCTGATGCTGACTGCCCGCGACTCGCTGGACAACAAGCTGGCCGGTTTCGATTCCGGCGCCGATGACTACCTGATCAAGCCGTTCGCGCTGCAGGAAGTGGAAGTGCGCTTGAACGCACTGTCGCGCCGCGGCAAGGGCGTGCAGACCCGCGTGCTGGAAACCGGCGATCTGGAATACAACCTGGACACGCTGGAAGTGCGCCGCCAGGGCAAGCTGCTGCAGCTCAACCCGACCGCACTGAAGATCCTGCAGGCCCTGATGGAGGCCGCTCCGGCCGTGGTGACCCGCCAGGAGCTGGAAACCCGCGTCTGGGGCGAGGAGCTGCCGGATTCGGATTCGCTGCGCGTCCACATCCACGGCCTGCGCGCTGTGGTCGACAAGCCGTTTGAAGTGCCGCTGATCCAGACCCGCCATGGCATTGGATACCGCATCGCCACCCCGGAAGCCTGATTCCGTGGCAACCAAGGGGGAGCGTCGGCGTTCGCCGTATCGGCGGCGCCTGCGCAGCCGCATCATCGTCTCGTTCGTGTTGTTGGGCTTCTGCCTGACGACCCTGTTCGCGTTCGCCACCAACTGGGCCCGCATGCGCGTGGAAAACCAGCTGGTGGAAGACGTGATGAACCGCAACATCAACGAGTATGTGCGGCGGTTCTACGAGAGCCCGGATCGCAATCCCGACCTGCCCGTGCAGCAGATGCGCGCGCGCCTGATCAAGCCTGACAAGTTTGATGCGCTGCGCGAGGAAGAGCCGGACTGGTATGAGTTCAAGGATGGCCTGTACAACATGGGCGGCGTGGACGAGCGTGGCCAGCGCTATTCCTACAAGCTGGCCGTGCGCAAGACGCCCGACGCCTGGGCGTTCCTGGCCTACGACATGACCGACAGCGTGCGCGGTGGGCAGCAGCTCAATCGCGCGCTGGTGCTGTCGGTGCTGGTGTTCAGCCTGCTGTCGCTGGTGCTGGGCTGGTGGTCGGCGTCGAAGGTGATGAAGCCGGTCTCGGACCTGGCCGCGCGGCTGCGTGCCTATCGTGGCGGCACCAGTGACCCTGAGCCGCTGGCACCGCGCTTCCCCGATGACGAAGTGGGGCAGCTGGCGCAGGCGCTGGATGATTATTCGTCGCGGCTGACCGAAGTGGTGCAGCGCGACCGTGAGTTCAATGCTGACGTCAGCCACGAGCTGCGCACGCCGCTGGCCGTGATCCGTGGCGCCACCGAGCTGCTGCTGACCCGGCCCGGCCTGGATGAGAAGGTGCTGCAGCGCCTGCAGCGCATCCAGCGTGCCGAACAGCAGTGCAGCGACCTGATCGGCGCGCTGCTGCTGCTGTCGCGCAACGAGCGCGGGCAGGGCACGAGCAACGTCGCCCGCGTGGCCGAACAGCTGCTGGACGCGCACCGTGCACAGCTGGGCGGCAAGCCGTTGGAACTGGCGCTGGAAGGCGAGCGCAACCTGGTGATCGATGCGCCCGAGGCGGCCTTGTCGGTGGCGCTGGGCAACCTGATCGGCAACGCGGTGAAGTACTCGCAGGATGGCGAAGTGCGCGTCTTTGTCGGCAGCAATTCGGTGTCGGTGACTGACAGTGGCCCGGGCCTGAGCGAAGAAGACGCCGCCAAGCTGTTCCAGCGTGGCTATCGCGGCACCCACGCTGGCCATTCGCAGGGCGGCGGCATCGGTCTGTCGATCGTCAGCCGCCTGTGCGATCTGTACGGCTGGCAGGTGAGCGTTCGCCCCGGTGGCGAACGCGGCGTGATCGCCACCCTGACGTTCTCGCCGAAGCCGTTGTAAGAGCCCTTGCATTGGTGGGTGCCGACCTTGGTCGGCACGAATCCTGCCGACCTCGCATAGCGCCCTGTGTCGCTTGTGCCATCGAATCCCCCTCACGGGAACTCCGGGCCAGAAGCCCAACACGACATCACCGTGATCGCCGCCACGGCGCGCGCGTGTCCGCATGCACGCATTCGTGCACCCAACTGTGGCTTGAGAATTTCCTTACAGATCACGCTGCTGCGTGATGGCCAGATGGGGCGGCTGGGGCAGGTGCCCTGGCCGGGATTGGCGTCCTGAAAAAAACCAACATTCAGCAATCTTCGACGGCCCATCGGTCCGTCGTTGAAAATGCACCGCGTGCCTTGCTTCGGCGGGCGGTGCGTGGGGATTCATCAGAATCCGCTGGAGTCTTTTTGCTGAATGTCGGATCTCCGGTACGCCAACCCGCACCGTCCGCCACCTTGCATTCGCAGGTGGCCTGCCGACTGCGAGGAGCCTCACCATGTCCGCACGCCCACTGTTCCCCCAACTGCACGCCCTGATCGGCGAAGCTGCCGACCTGCTGCCGGCCGACGTCGCCGAGCGCGTCGAAACCCTGCTCGATGATCCCAAGGATCTGCTGCCCGCGTTGTTGGCCCGCATGGATGGTCGCGATGCCGCCGACGGCCGGCGGCTGGAAGCGCAGGGCCTCAGCCCGGCACAGGCGGCCACCATGGCCGGCCTCAGCCGCACCCTGGCCGGCTTGAATGCACTCATGCAGGTGCTGCACGCCGCCGAAGCCGCGCGCGAGCAGGGTGGTGCCCACCAGCAGCTCAGCCCGGATGTCGTCGATGGCCTGCTGCTCGGCGCCCGCGAACTGGCCCGCTACGCCCGCCTGCAGCTGGAGTAGGTTCACGCCATGCGCGGATGCGCGATCCAGTAGTGCCGGCCGCTGGCCGGCAGCCCGACCTCAATCCCCAGCCAACCCCAGATACCGCTCATGCAGCGCTTCCACCTGCGCCTGCAGGTCTTCCGGGTGGCCGTCGTTGACCACCACATCATCGGCCAGCGCCAACCGCTGCGCGCGGCTGGCCTGGGCGGCGATCATCTTGTCGGCCAGCGCGGCGTCGATGCCGTCGCGCTGCATCAGCCGGGCGTGCTGCACGGCTTCGGGTGCATCCACCAGCAGTACCCGGTTCAACCACGGGTAGGCCTGCCGCCCACCGACCTCGGTCAGCAGTGGAATGGCGGCAATCGCATAGGGGCTGGCGGCCTGCTCGCACTGCTGTTGCATCAGCAAGCGGATGGCCGGGTGGGTGATGGCTTCCAGTGCCGCCCGTTCGGTCGGGTCGGCGAATACGTGGGCACGCAGGCGCGCCCGGTCCAGACTGCCGTCCACCTGCAGCATGTCGGCGCCGAAGCGCTCGGCGATGCGGCCCAGGGCGGGGCTGCCGGCAGCGACCACTGTGCGGGCGGCCAGATCGGCGTCGGCCACCACGATGCCCAGCGCCTCGAAGCGCCGGGTCACCTCGCTCTTGCCGGCGGCAATGCCGCCGGTCAGGCCAACCACATACCGGCTCATGGGGGCTCCCCTCAGCGCAGTCCGCTCAACACCAGGTACTGCTCCACCACAGGCGCACCCCACATGAAGTACAGCCAGCCTGCGATGGCCAGGTAGGGGCCGAACGGGATGGGCGTGGCGCGGTCACGGCCCCGGGAGTACAGCCAGATCGAGCCGATGATGGCACCCAGCACCGACGACAGCAGGATGATCGGCAGGATGCCCTTCAGCCCGCACCAGGCGCCGAGGGCGGCCAGCAGCTTGAAATCGCCGTGGCCCATGCCTTCCTTGCCGGTCAGCTGCTTGAACAGCCACCAGACCATCCACAGCGACAGGTAGCCCACCGCGGCGCCGACCAAGGCAGGCTTGGCCGGCATGTACAGGTTATCGATGTTGCCTATCAGGCCCAGCCACATCAGTGGCAGGGTCAATTGGTCGGGTAGCAGCTGGGTGCGCAGGTCGATGCCGGACAGGGCGATCAGGAAGCAGGTCAGCACGATGGCGCCGAAGCCCTGCCAGCCGAAGCCGAACTGCCAGACGCAGGCCAGCACCAGCACCGAGGTCAGGGCCTCGACCAGTGGGTACTGCAGCGAGATCGGCGCCTTGCAGTGGCGGCACTTGCCGCCCTGGATGATCCAGCTGAACAGCGGGATGTTCTCGTACCAGCTCAGCTTGTGCTTGCAGTGCGGGCAGTGCGAGGGCTCGACCACGATTCCCGGTGGTGGGGGCTCGTAGAAGTCCGGTTCTTCCAGGACCTCGCGCGCATCGCGCTTCCACTGCCACTCCAGCCGCTTGGGCAGGCGCAGGATGACGACGTTGAGGAAACTGCCCAGCAGCAGCCCCAGGGCGGCCGCGGCGGGGTAGCCGAGGCCGGGATGCTGGTCGAGAAATGCCATGTAGTGATTATCCGACGACGGAAGCGAGCTTGAAGATCGGCAGGTACATGCCGATGACCATGCCGCCGACGATGGTACCAATGATCACCATGATGATCGGTTCCAGCAGGCTGCTGAGGGCGTCAACGGCATTGTTGACCTCCTGCTCATAGTACTCGGCCACCTTGAACAGCATGGCGTCCAGGGCACCCGCCTCTTCACCGATGCCGGTCATCTGGATGACCATGTGCGGGAACAGGGCGGTCTGCTTCATGGCCATGTTGACCGGGTAACCGACCGACACGTCGTCGCGCATGCGCAGAACTGCCTCCTCGTACACTGTATTGCCGGTGGCGCCGGCCACGATGCCCAGGGCCTCCACAAGTGGCACACCGGCCTTGAAGGTCACCGCCGTGGTACGGGCAAAGCGTGCAATCGAGCTGTTGTGCATGATCTGCCCGATGACCGGCACCTTCAGAACCAATCGGTCCATAGTGTGTTGCAGTTTCGGTGATCGCTTGTAAGCCGCAATGAAGCCGACAATCGAGCCGACGATCAGGATCAAGATCAGCCACCACCATGACACCATGAAGCGGGACAGGCCGACGATCATCTGGGTGAAGGCGGGAAGCTCCGCGCCGAAGCCTTTGAACACATCCTCGAACTGCGGTACCACCCAGACCAGCAGGATGCCGCTCACCAGCAGAGCGACCGCCAGCACCATGGCGGGATAGAACATCGCCTTCTTGATCTTGCCCTTGAGGGCTTCGATGTTCTCCTTGTAGGTGGCGACAGTATCCAGCACCGTCTCCAGTACACCGGCGCCTTCGCCGGCCTTGACCAGATTGCGGTAGAGCTCGTCGAACTGCACCGGATGCTTGCTGACCGCCTCGTACAGTGAGGAGCCGCCCTCGATATCGGTTCGGACCGAATCCACCATCTTCTTCATGCGCGGGTTCTTGTGCCCGCTGGCGATGATGTCGAGCGCGCCGACAATTGGCACGCCCGATTTCATCATGGTGGCCATCTGCCGACTGAAGAACGCGATGTCCTTCGGAGTGACCTTGCTGCCGGCGGCGCCGAACAGCGGCTTTGGCTTGGGCTTGACCAAGCCGGGGTTGATGCCTTGGCGGCGCAACTCAGCCCGCAGCAGATTCGCATTCTTTGCGACCTGCTCCCCTTTCATCTTCACGCCCCGCTTGTCGGTCCCCACCCAGACAAACGGCTGCAGCTCCGTGGTGCTGCGCGCCACGGGCTCCTTCTTGATCGCACTGCGACTGACAGACATATCGGCTCCCCAAGACCCGCCATCCCCAGGCGGGCGTCTAGCCGTCGATGGTAGCGGGTTCATGCCCGTCTGGGCAGTTGTCGGGGGCACCATCATGCGAATTCGTGCCGGGTGCCGACCAAAGGTGACGCACTGCGTCACATTGCCGCGTCCATCGCAGATTCGCATTCAGGGGGTTCCCATCCGTGAAATAGCTGCCATCATGGGCGCGGGGAAATCCAGGGGGAGGCGTGCCGGGGTTGGCACGCAACCTGCGTTGATCCACCCGCAGGGGGCAGGACCCGCTCAGCTGGCCGTTGGCCAGACCGATCCTATCCTCTGAAATCAACCACCACTTATCTTGGGGATGTACCAAAATGAAGAACCAGAAGGGCTTCACCCTTATCGAACTGATGATCGTCGTTGCGATCATCGCCATCCTGGCCGCCATCGCCCTGCCGATGTACCAGGACTACGTGGCCAAGTCGCAGGTCACTGCTGCACTTGCCGAAGTCACCCCTGGCAAGACGCAGTTCGAGATCTTCGTGAACGAAGGCAAGGCTGATGCCGACTTCACTGCGACCAAGCTGGGTCTGCCGGCTGCACCGACCACCCGTTGCACCAGCTTCACGATCGTTGCCGGTGCCGAAGGTTCGATTGCCTGCACCTCCATCAAGGGCAGCCCGAAGGCGGCTGGCAATATCACTTGGAAGCGTGCCGCTGATGGTACTTGGACTTGCAACACCACCGTTGCTGATGACAAGTACTACCCGGTTGGCTGCACCAAGGGTGCCTAATTAGTTCCAGCCTTTTGTGTAGACCAAGAAGCCTCGCGAATGCGGGGCTTCTTGTTTATCAGGAATCATGAGAGCGATCGCGCGACTGCGCTTTTGATCTCCACGGGGGGAGGGGGGATGCGTAAGCAGAGGGGGTTTAGCTTGATTGAATTGATGATCGTCGTTGCGATTATTGCCATCATTTCAGCAATCGCGATGTCGGTTTATCAAGGATTTGTTGCGAAGTCACAGCTTGTGGCCGGATTAGCTGAGATTCGGCCCGGCAAGACCACAATTGAGGCTGTCGTACAGGATGGACGCAGTCCAGCGTTAGTGAACGCTGCCTACGTCGGGATCCGAGCATCTGGACGCTGCCCTGGCGTGCATGCCGAGCTCGCCGGTAGTGGAGTAGCCGAAATCGTTTGTACGGTGGATGGTAACTCTCTGGTTGCCGGCAAGGACCTCATCCTCCGTCGCGCAGCCGACGGTACTTGGACCTGCGACGGCAGCGCCTTCGAAGCGCGCTATCGCCCAACCGGCTGTTGATCACACTTCGGCCTGCCAATGGGATGTTGGCGGGCCGTTGACGGGGCTATCATCCCCGGGGGAGTCAGGATCGTGCCTGCCGGGCTGGGAGTGCCGGGCGAGGCAGTCATGCTGAAGGATTGGCGTCGTCGTCGGCCATCGGGTCGCGGCAGGTTCTGCTGCCCTGTGCGGTGCCCCTGGAAGGCGCGCCGCACTGCCTGACCCATGATGAGCCAAGGATCCATATGAACGCCGTAACCACCGCCAATCTCGTCGGCATCACCGGCCTGGCCCGTCGCCTGGTCCAGGATGGTGCGCTGGACGAGGCTTCCGCCCGCGACGCCATGGCCAAGGCCGCCGCCGCCCGGCAGCCGCTGCCGACCTGGTTCGCGCAGAACAAGGTGGTTGGGGCCGCTCAGCTGGCAGCCGCCAACGCGGTCGAGTTCGGCATGCCGCTGTTCGACGTGTCCACGTTCGACGCCAGCCAGAACGCGATGAGCCTGGTCAGCGAGGAGTTGCTGCGCAAGCACAACGTGCTGCCGCTGTTCAAACGCGGCGGCAAGCTGTTCGTGGGTACCAGCAACCCGACCCATTCGCTGGACGAAATCAAGTTCCACACCAATCTGGTGGTGGAGCCGATCCTGGTCGATGAGGACCAGATCCGCCGCACGCTCGAGCAGTGGCATGCCAGCCACGACACGCTGGGCGACGCGCTGGGGGGTGATGACGATGGCATGGGCAACCTGGACGTTGCGGCCGGAGACGAGGATCTCGGCGCCAGTGGCGACGCCGGCATCGATGCCAAGGGCGATGACACCCCGGTGGTGAAGTTCGTCAACAAGGTGCTGGTGGACGCGATCCGCAAGGGCGCCTCGGATATCCACTTCGAGCCCTATGAAGACGACTACCGCGTGCGCTTGCGCATCGACGGCCTGCTGAAGATGGTGGCGCGCGCGCCGGTGAAGCTGAACCAGCGCATCGCCGCACGCCTGAAGGTGATGGCGCAGCTGGACATCGCCGAGAAGCGCGTGCCGCAGGACGGACGCATCAAGCTCAACCTGTCCAAGACCAAGCAGATCGACTTCCGCGTGAGCACGCTGCCGACCCTGTTCGGCGAGAAGGTGGTGCTGCGTATCCTGGACGGCAGCGCGGCCAAGCTGGGCATCGACAAGCTGGGTTACGAGCCGGACCAGCAGAAGCTGTTCCTGGAAGCCATCCACAAGCCGTATGGCATGGTGCTGGTGACCGGCCCGACCGGTTCGGGCAAGACGGTGTCGCTGTACACCGCGCTGGGCATCCTCAACGACGAGACGCGCAACATCTCCACCGCCGAAGACCCGGTGGAAATCCGCCTGCCCGGCGTCAACCAGGTGCAGCAGAACAACAAGCGCGGCATGACCTTCGCCGCGGCACTGCGCTCGTTCCTGCGACAGGATCCGGACATCATCATGGTCGGCGAAATCCGCGACCTGGAGACGGCCGAGATCGCGATCAAGGCGGCGCAGACCGGCCACATGGTGCTGTCCACGCTGCATACCAACGATGCGCCGCAGACCATCGCGCGCCTGATGAACATGGGCATCGCGCCGTACAACATCACCAGCTCGGTGACCCTGGTGATCGCCCAGCGCCTGGCGCGCCGGTTGTGCAACAACTGCAAGCGCCCGTCCAACCTGCCCGAGCATGCGCTGCTGGCCGAAGGCTTCACCCAGGCGCAGCTGGATGCGGGTATCGAGCTGTATGAGGCAGTGGGTTGCGATGAGTGCACCGAGGGCTACAAGGGCCGTACCGGTCTCTACCAGGTGATGCCGATGACCGAC
Organism: Stenotrophomonas maltophilia; assembly: GCF_002799155.1. GTDB lineage: Bacteria > Pseudomonadota > Gammaproteobacteria > Xanthomonadales > Xanthomonadaceae > Stenotrophomonas > Stenotrophomonas maltophilia_R. The sequence goes on along the minus strand of NZ_NERD01000002.1, from coordinate 2,946,154 downwards.
GAGATCGCCACGATCGTGCTGGCTGGCGGCAATGCGTTGCAGATTGCCGAGGCCGCACAGCAGATCGGGGTGAACGATCTGCGCCAGTCGGCGTTGAAGAAGGCCGCTGCGGGTGTGACCAGCCTGGCCGAGATCAATCGCGTCACGAAGGATTGAGGTAGAGAGTGATCAGTGAAGAGCTCCGCATGGCGGAGCTCTTTCTGTGGTCACGCAGCGATCGGACTGACGATGTTCATCCATTCAAGGATGGGCTTGGCGACTGCTTGGTCGCCCGTACGGCAGTCGAAAACTTCGATACTGCCGAGTTGTATCCGACATACCGTAAAGGCTTCTCTCTCGTTCAGGCTGTTGTCGGTCAGAATACAGGCATCAGCCACGCCCGCAGCAGCCGCAATGGCCGTTTGCGTTCGAGGAAAGCGCGTGGTCAGCTTCCCCAGCTGGACGTTGTGTCCCCCGCTTGCAACACGCGTCAGAACCCGGGCAATGGAAAGTTGATCATTGGCCAACCCAACAAAAACCAGAATGACGAAGTAGCCCGCCATCTGCAGTTGTTGGATCTGATCAATTTTTGATTCAAACGTGCCGTCGCCACGAGGTTGCCAGTGCGAGAACACTGTCTCAAGCGCAAAGGGCACGTTTGCCGTCATCGCGTGGCCGACGAAAGCCTGGACTCCTTGTTGTGCGACCTTCATCCACGCGGCATTTTCGTCTCGCAGTTGCACCGCCCATTGTGGGAGCGCCTGCTTGTTTGCATCCGGCAGGATGGACAGCATCATGCGATCGGCATTGATCAGCGGAATCTTCAACGAATCGGCGAGGTGCTCATACCACAACGTTGATTTGCCAGATCCATTGTGGCCGGCAAGAATGACCGCAAGCGGACGATTGGTTTCCGCCCTTGCCTGTTCTATGCGTTCGAATGCACTCGCCAGATCAGGCGGCGATTTCCTTGAACTTGCCATTGACAAACCGTCCTTGGACTGTCTTTCCATCGAGGCGGCGGATGATCACGCCTGGGTGCTGTGGGTCTGCACTGTAGTAAGGAACGCCCCGCGTTTCCTTGAGTGTGACGCCAGGGCGGCCTAGTGCCTGGCCAAGTGCCTGTAGCGCGCGCTGGCTTTCCACGCGGCCTTGCCGACCAGCCTTGGCGTCCAGCGCTGGACTATTGATGAGCACCGAGCCGAACTGAATCTGGCGCCAGTTGCCCGTGGCCTTCTTGGCCCCCGGCTTCTGGGGGGCAGCGGCAACGCGGTTGGCGACCACAAGCGTTTGCCTGAATGGCTGCGGGGGTGATTTCCGGGGCATGGGGCGGACGCTATCAGATCATTCGGGCGACAACAAGGTGGCCTGATCAATGATGTTGCGTCCATTTATTTGTTCAGTTTGTTGGACCATCTGATGGCCTTTCCCTCGGAAAGAGATCCGACTTCGTGCCCGACCGCTTACTCCATCCCCAGCTTCTTCAGCTTGTAGCGCAGCGCCCGGAAGGTAATCCCCAGCTGCGCGGCGGTGCGGGTCTTGTTCCAGCGGTTCTCTTCCAGCGCGCGCTGGATGGCGCTGCGCTCGAGCTGTTCGATGTACGAGGGCAGGGCGGCGCTGCCCGGCTGCAGGTCCGCCACGGCTTCGGCGGGAGCGGCGCTGCCTGGGGCGCGCGGTGCGTGCTGCGGCAGGCGCAGGTCGTCGGCGCCAATGCGGTCTTCTTCGGCCAGCGCCAGCGCGCGCTCCAGGATGTTTTCCAGTTCGCGCACGTTGCCGGGGAAGGCGTACTGGGCCAGCGCGTCCAGTGCCGACGGCGCCAGCAGCGGCGTCGGGCGGCCATGGCTGCGGGCCAGCCGTGCCAGCACCGACGCGGCCAGTTCCGGCAAATCCTGGCGACGCTCGCGCAGCGGCGGCACCTTCAGTTCGATCACGTTGATGCGGTAGTAGAGGTCGTGGCGGAAGCGCCCGTCCTCGACCAGCTCGGCCAGGTCCTTGTGGGTGGCCGAGAGGATGCGCACGTCCACCGGCTCTTCGTTGGCGGCGCCGACCGCGCGCACTGACTTCTCCTGGATCGCGCGCAGCAGCTTCACCTGCATCTGCAGCGGCAGTTCGGCCACTTCGTCGAGGAACAGGGTGCCGCCATGCGCGGCCTGGAACAGCCCGGGCTTGTCGGCGTGGGCGCCGCTGAAGCTGCCCTTGCGGTGACCGAAGAACTCGCTCTCCATCAGCTCGCCGGGGATGGCGCCGCAGTTGACCGGCACGAACGGGCCGGCCGCGCGGGCGCCCTGGGCGTGGATGGTGCGTGCGACCAGCTCCTTGCCCACGCCGGATTCGCCGAGGATGTAGACCGGCGCCTGGCTGCGCGCGACCTTGCCGATGGTGGTGCGGAGCACGTCCATGGCCGGCGAGTCGCCAAGCAGGCGCGCGCCCTGTTCGGCTGTGGGGCCGGGCGCGGGGCGTTCGGTGTTGTTGAGCTCCAGTGCATGCTTGACCAGGCCGCGCAGCACGGCGATGTCCACCGGCTTGCTGACGAAGTCGAAGGCGCCGGCCTTCAGCGCTTCCACCGCCAGGTCCATGCTGCCGAAGGCGGTGATCATCGCTACCGGCGTGCGCGGGTAGTGCTGGGCGATCTCGCTGACCAGCTCGATGCCATTGCCGTCCGGCAGGCGCATGTCGGTGATGCACAGGTCGTACGGATTGCTGGCCAGCAGTTCGCGCGCTTCGGCAAGGTTGGCTGCGGTACTGATGCGCAGCCCCATGCGACCGAGCGTCAGGACCAGCAGTTCGCGGATGTCGCGTTCATCGTCGACGACGAGGGCGCTGCGGGTTTCGTTCATGGGCGTGAAAGATAAACGAGGGGGCTGGAAGCGACAAATGATTGGCGCACGAAATCGGGATCAGGAGGGCAACAGCGTATGCGGGCCGGGCAGCACCAGGCGGAAGCAGGAGCCACCGGCCGGAACCGGGATGTAGTCCAGCCGTGCCTGGTTGGCCCGGCACAGCTCGCGGGCGATGTACAGGCCCAGGCCGGTGCCATGCTCGGAGGTGGTGAAGAACGGCCGGAACAACTGCGCAGCCACGCTCTCGGGAATGCCGGGGCCGCGATCCATCACGTCGATGACCGCACTGCGCTCGTGCTGGGCCACGCGCAGGCGCACCCGCGCCGGTTGCTGGCCGATGCGGCCGTACTTGAGGGCGTTGTGCACCAGCACGGTCAGCACTTGGTAGAGGTGCTTGGTGTCGACCTGGGCCAGCACCGAGGTATCGTTGATGATCGGCTCGATGCTGTCGGTCTCCAACGTCTGCCCCTGCTTGTACTCCAGCACGAAGCGGCGCACGAAGGCGGCCAGGTCAACGTTCTCGGGCGTGGCGCGCTCGCGCCGGGCCAGGCCCAGCACGCTTTCGACGATGCCGTTGGTGCGCTGGCACTGCTGGCGGATGATCTGCAGCAGGCGGCGGTCGCTTTCGTTGAAGCCGGTGCCTTCTTCCAGCAGCTGCACCGCGTAGTTGATCGCGGCCAACGGATTGCGGATCTCGTGGGCGAGGCTGGCCGAGAAGCGCCCCATCGCCGACAGAGTGAGCGATTCGGCGCGGCGCGAGACCACGCTGGAGTCGTCCAGGAACACCAGGGCCAGCTCGCTGCCGGCCAGCAGGCGCGCAAAACGCGGCTGCACTTCGGGCTGGTCGGGGTTGAGCTGCAGCGGCAGTTCGTCCTGGGCCCAGCCGTTGCGCCAGCGCTGCAGGCGACGGGCAAGTTCCGGGGCGGCGCTGGCCAGGTCCAGGCGGCCGCTTTCGCCACTACCGTCGCTGTCGCCGAGCAGCATCGAGGCGGCCTCATTGGCCAGGGTGACGCGGTTGTCGGCGTCGACCACCAGCACGCCGGTACGCATGCGGCGGATGATCAGCTCGTTGATCTGGAACAGGTTGGCCACTTCGTCGCCGCGCTGGTTGGCCAGCTGCTGGTTGCGGCGCGCGCGGCTGCCGACCTGGTAACTGATGAAGGCCAGCGCCAGGTAGCTGGTGGCGAACATCGCCAGTTCGGCCAGGGTGCGGGTGGGATCGCCGCCTTCCAGCAGCTTCCAGGTGTATTCCACGCCGGTGGCGAGGCTGGCGGCCAGCGCCAGGCCCAGCCCCAGGCTGAGCGGCAGCAGGGTGGCGGCGGCGGCGATGTTGAACAGCAGCGACATCGAGATGCCGGCGCTGGCACCGGGCAGGGCATGCGACAGCAGGGTGGCGGCGATGATGTCCACCAGCACGCCGCTGAGCACGATCGGGCGCAGCCAGCGTTCGTTGCGGCCGATCACCAGGGCCAGCAGCGACAGCACCAGGTAGATGGCGGCGACGGTGTCGGCCAGCCGCGGGTGGTGGGCTTCGCCGACCATGGCCGACAGCGGGCTGTAGAGCAGGGCGGCGATGACCGAGGCGATCAGCACCCGGTACAGCGCGAAGAAATACAGCTCACGCCGCGGAATCGATTCGATGCGGTCGATCAATGAAGCACTGGGTGACACGCCGGAACTCCCCTTCTGGCTGCCTGGGTCTGGAATCTGCGGCGGGCCTGCCCGGCGTCCCCTGAAGCCGGGCGGGTACGACGCTTCTATGTAGCCTGCGGTGGAAGCCGTCGAGCTGGCTCGACGCTACACACCCTGGTTGACCAGTATAGGGCCCCCGGCACGGCGCCGCCGGAGTGGCCTGGATCGCGCATTTGGCCCGGGATGGATACCGCTGGCCAGTGGGCCCCCGGGCGCAACTGCCTGAATGGCGGCGAAAATCTGGCCGGGTCTGGCGTTTTGTACAGACTTCTTTGCGCCCCGGCGCTGGCTCGGCCACAATAGTGGGCCCGCCGCGGTCCATGCCGGCGCCCCGCCGGGGCCCTGAGGAATTGCGTGCGGTCGTTCCTATTCCCACGGTGACGCATGAATTTCCACGAATACCAGTCAAAACAACTGCTTGCCGAGTACGGCATCCCGGTCCCGGCCGGCAAGGTCGCTGCGACCCCGGACGAAGCGGTTGCCGCTGCCAACTCCCTGGGCCAGGGCCCCTGGATGGTCAAGGCGCAGATCCACGCTGGCGGCCGCGGCAAGGCTGGCGGCGTCAAGTTCTGCAAGACCACCGACGACGTGAAGGCCGCTGCGGCCAAGATGCTCGGCACCAAGATGGCCACCTACCAGACCGCTGGCGTTGAACTGCCGGTCAACCTGGTGCTGGTGACCACCGCCGGCGAGATCGTCAAGGAACTGTACCTGTCGGTGCTGGTCGACCGTGGCACCAAGACCATCACCTACATCGCCTCTTCGGAAGGCGGCGTGGAAATCGAGCAGGTCGCTGCTGAAACCCCGGAGCTGATCCACTCGCTGAACGTCGACTTCGTCGAAGGCGTGCAGGGTTACCACGGCCGTGATTTCGGCTTCAAGCTGGGCCTGACCGCCAAGCAGGCCGGCCAGTTCGCCAGCATCATGGTGAACCTGTACCGCCTGTTCAACGAAAAGGACCTGGCCCTGGTTGAAATCAACCCGCTGGCCATCCTGGACGACGGCAACCTGTACGCGCTGGACGGCAAGTTCGACAGCGACGACAACGCCGCGTTCCGCCAGAAGGCCCTGGTCGCCATGCGCGACAAGACCCAGGAAGATCCGACCGAAGTGATCGCTTCGGAGCTGGACATCAACTACGTCACCATGGACGGCAACATCGGCTGCATGGTGAACGGCGCCGGCCTGGCCATGGCCACCATGGACGTCATCAAGCTCAACGGCGGCGAGCCGGCGAACTTCCTGGACGTGGGCGGCGGTGCCAACAAGCAGCGCGTCATCGAAGCGTTCAAGCTGATCCTGTCCTCGGACAAGGTTGAAGGCATCTTCGTCAACATCTTCGGCGGCATCGTCCGCTGCGACATGATTGCCGAAGGCATCATCGCCGCCGTGAAGGAAGTGGGCGTCAAGGTTCCGGTCGTGGTGCGCCTGGAAGGCACCAACGTGGAAGAAGGCAAGCAGCTGCTGCGCGACAGCGGCATGGCCATCATCCCGGCTGACAACATCAACGATGGCGCCAAGAAGATCGTTGAAGCTGTCAAGAACGCTGCCTGATTCGACACCAAGGAATTCCCATGTCTGTTTTGATTAACAAGAACACCAAGGTGATCGTGCAGGGCTTCACCGGCCAGCAGGGCACCTTCCACGCCACTCAGATGATCGAGTACGGCACCCAGGTTGTTGGCGGCGTGACCCCGGGCAAGGGTGGCACCACCCATATCGACCTGCCGGTCTTCAACACCGTTGCCGACGCCGTGCAGAGCACCGGCGCCAACGCTTCGGTCATCTACGTGCCGCCGCCGTACGCGGCCGACGCGATCCTGGAAGCCGCTGCTGCCGGCATCAAGGTCATCGTCTGCATCACCGAAGGCATCCCGGTGCTGGACATGCTGCGCGTCAAGAACGTGCTGACCCGTTCGCATCCGGACACCGTGCTGATCGGGCCGAACTGCCCGGGCGTCATCACCCCGGGTGAGTGCAAGATCGGCATCATGCCGGGCCACATCCACCAGCCGGGCAAGATCGGCATCGTGTCGCGTTCGGGCACCCTGACCTATGAAGCGGTCAAGCAGACCACCGAAGTCGGCCTGGGCCAGTCCACCTGCATCGGCATCGGTGGTGACCCGATCAACGGCCTGAACTTCGTCGACTGCCTGAAGCTGTTCAACGAAGACCCGCAGACCGAAGGCATCATCATGGTTGGCGAAATCGGCGGTGACGCCGAAGAAGCCGGCGCCGAGTACATCAAGAACCACGTGAAGAAGCCGGTCGTCGGTTTCATCGCCGGTGCGTCGGCTCCGGCCGGCAAGCGCATGGGCCACGCCGGTGCGATTGCTTCGGGCGGCAAGGGCACCGCGGAAGGCAAGTTCGCCGCGATGGAAGCTGCTGGCGTCGTCACCGTCCGTTCGCCGGGCGACCTGGGCGCTGCCATCGCCAAGCTGGTGAAATAAGGTCGACTGCCTCCGGCAGACGATGCTGTAGAGCCGGCCGCTGGCCGGCTGCTTGAAACAGAAGGGCCGCCTCCGGGCGGCCTTTCTGCGTCTGGTGCGGGGTCAGATCCCTTTCGCGCAGCAAAAGGGATCTGACCCCAGGCATCCGGCGCGCGCACTGCGCGGCGCTACAATGGGCACATTGCAACCACAGGCTGGATTCCCATGGCTTCGATCCGCATCGCGATGGCGCAGTTCGACTTCCCGGTCGGCGATGTCGCCGGCAACACCGAGCGCATCATCGAGATGATCGGCCAGGCGCGCGACGAGTACGGCGCCGAGCTGGTGATGTTCCCCGAGCTGGCGGTGAGTGGCTACCCGCCGGAAGACCTGTTGTTGCGCCCGGGCTTCCTGTACGAGTGCGAGCAGGCGATGGCCCGCATCGCTGCCGCCTGCCGTGGCATCACTGCCGTGGTCGGCTGGCCGCAGGCCGCAGGCGCGGTGGTCTACAACGCCGCCAGCGTGCTGCGCGATGGCCTGGTGGAGCAGACCTACCGCAAGCGCGAACTGCCCAACTACGCCGTGTTCGACGAGCGCCGCTACTTCGACGTCGATCCGGACGGCGGCAGCTGCGTGTTCGAGGTCAATGGCATTCCGGTCGGCCTGCTGATCTGCGAGGACCTGTGGTTTGCCGAGCCGCTGGCCGACACCATGCGCGCCGGCGCGCAGCTGGTGGTGGTGCCGAATGCTTCGCCCTACGAGCGTGGCAAGCACGCCCAGCGTGATGCCGTGCTGGCCGCGCGCACCCGCGAAAGCGGGGCAGCGATCGCTTATCTCAACGTGGTCGGTGGCCAGGATGCGCTGGTGTTCGACGGCGCCTCGGTGGTGGCCGACGGTGACGGCACGGTGCACCCGGCCGCTGCGGCCTTCGTCGACCAGTGGCTGGTGGTGGAGTACGACGGTGAAACCCGTCGCTTCATGCCGCACGTGTGGATGGACGACGGCGACGAGAGCATGGACGCGCTGGCCTGGCGCGCGGTGACCCGTGGCATCCAGGACTATTGCCGCAAGAACGGCTTCAAGAAAGTGTGGCTGGGCCTGTCCGGCGGCATCGACTCGGCCATCGTGCTGGCCATGGCGGTGGACGCGATGGGCGCGGAGAACGTGACCGCCGTGCGCCTGCCGTCGCGCTACACTGCGGGCCTGTCCAACGACCTGGCGGCCGAGCAGTGCCAGGCGCTGGGCGTGAAGCTGGAGGCGGTGTCGATCGAGCCGGCGTTCAAGGGCCTGATGGAAGCGCTGGCGCCGATGTTCGAAGGCACCACGCCGGACGTGACGGAAGAGAACCTGCAGTCGCGCAGCCGTGGCGTGATCCTGATGGCGCTGGCCAACAAGTTCGGCGGCCTGCTGCTGACCACCGGCAATAAGAGTGAGTATGCGGTTGGCTACGCCACGATCTATGGCGACATGTGTGGTGGCTATGCACCGCTGAAGGACCTGTACAAGACCGAGGTGTTCGGCCTGTCCAAGTGGCGCAACACCGTGGGCGGCGCGCCGGTGATCCCGCCGGCGGTGATCAGTCGCCCGCCGTCGGCCGAGCTGCGCGAGAACCAGCTGGACCAGGATTCGTTGCCGGCCTATGACGTGCTGGACGGCATCCTCTATCGCTACATCGACCAGGAGCAGTCGCGCACGGAGATCCTGGCCGCCGGCTACGACGCGGCCGTGGTCGACCGCGTGCTGCGCCTGGTGCGCATCAGCGAGTGGAAGCGGCACCAGGCCGCGCCGGGACCGAAGGTCTCGCGCCGCGCCTTCGGCCGCGAGCGTCGCTACCCGATCAGCAACGGCTACAAGGGCTGAGGCAGCGGTTGGCAGGTAGTGCCGGCCGCTGGCCGGCAACCCGTTGGCCCCTCTCCGGTGGGTGCGGACCTTGGTCCGCACGGTGGTCGAAGATCATCCACGCATGGCGTGGATCTACCGGACGTCGTCGAGCAGTTGTTCGAGGCCGGTGGTTTCGGCGGCTTCGTCGAAGTAGCCGTCCTGCAGTCGTGCACGCACGAACGCCAGCCCATCAGCTGCCGCCGCATCCAGCGTGCCGCGGTGGTCGACCGGATAGCGACGGAACGCGACTGGCTCGCCACGCAGGGCCAGGCCTGCGGCATACAGCAAGGTGGTCAGATAGGGCACATCGCGGTCCTCGCTGCCATGGCCCAGCATCAGCGGTTGGCTGAAGCCGCGGCGCGGTACGCCGAGATAGTCATGCAGCACCGCCCGGATGCCCGGCACGCTGGTCAGCGGTGCAATGAACATGCTGCCGGTATCCGCGCCATCCAGCGTTACGGCCAGTTCGCCCAAGCACTGCCCGCGTGCCACTGCCACGCGGGCGCGGCCTTCATCGCTGAGGACGCGGTCGATCTGCGGCGCGACCTGCAGCAGGCCGTCGAGCAGGTACGCGTGATACGCGTTGAGTGCGCCAGGGTTGGCGGTGCGGTTGTCGGGCTTCATCACCAGAGCGGTCAGCTCGACCGCGGTGGGCGTACCGGTGGTGAAGCTGCCGCGGTAGTGCAGGGAAGAACCGCCATAGGTGGGGGCGATGTGGCCTGCGGTGAGTGCGGCGGCACCCCCCTGCGAATGGCCAACCGAGACCCAGCGCGGCGACAGCGTTGCGTTGCCCAGGTACTGGCGGCTGGCCTTGACCAGATCGATGGCATTGCGCGCGGCGGTGCGTACATGCAGGTAGGCATGGTCGCCTGGACTTCCGAGCCCCTGGTAGTCGGCGGCGACGACGGCATAGCCCTGTGCCAGGAACTGATCGAGGAAGCGCCCGTCGCGTTCGGGCTGGTACGGGCCGGACACCGAGGGCGCACAGCGATCCGCAATGCCCTGGGTGCCATGTGCCCAGGACACCACCGGCCAACCGCCTGCAGGCGCCGCGCCAGCGGGCAGGTACAGCAGGCCAGTGCCTTCGGCCAGCTGGCCGCGATGGTCCGGGGTGCGATAGTGCAGCTTGTAGGCCTGCGCGGCCTTTGACGGCACCCATGACGCGCGATAGGGGGCAGCAGACAGCAGGTCGCCCGGTGCGACCGGTGCAGCTGTCAGGGGGCCCGGCGACAGCGCCAGCAGGGCGATGGCGATGACACACGAGAGAGGCCGGAAACGAAGGGGCAGTGGGGACATGGGCGCTCCTTGACGGCCGGGATGGCCGTTGCGCCGCAGTGTGGAGCGCCTCGCCCGGGCGGGTTGCGACCGGCGTCGCATCCGCCGGGGATTCGTAGCATTCCTAGCGTCGTGGTCCATTGGCGCACGAACCATCCACGCATGGCGTGGATCCACCGACAAAGAAAAGGCCCCTTTCGGGGCCCTCTCTTATTTCTTTTCCAGTCGCGCGTTGCGCTGGCCGGTGCTGGCGGACTTCTCGCCGGCGAACGGGTTCAGCTTGCGGATCATCCACGGGTACTTCGGCCACTTGCCTTCCAGCCACGGGTGGTCGGGCTGGTTCAGCTGCAGGACGCGACGGGCGTCGTCGGCCAGGGTCTTGTTGCCCAGGTGGGTGTAGGAATCGGCCAGCACGGCCACGGCGTCGTACTGGAAGGCGCTCTGCGGGTAGGTTTCCAGCAGGTAGTTGGCGCGGCCCACGGCCGAGACCCAGGCGCCGCGGCGCATGTAGTACAGGGCGTTGTCCAGCTCGTGCTGGGCGAACACGTCACGCAGCTCCAGCATGCGCTGGCGCGCATCGGCGGCGTAGCGGCTGTTCGGGTAACGATCAACCACGATGTTGAAGTCCGAGTACGCCTGGTGCGGCGTGGACAGGTCGCGGCGGCTGGCGTCCAACGACCATACGCGACGCAGGAAAACCGTACTGCGATTGGAGTTGGCCAGGCCGCGCAGGTAGTACAGGTAGGCGATGTTGCGGTGCGTCGGGTAGGTACGGATGAAGCGGTCGATGCTGGACACCGCGTCATCGTGCTTGCCGGCCTTGTACTGGGCGTAGGCGGTTTCGATCATCGCCTGCTCGGTGTACGGGCCATAGGGGTACTGGGCCACCAGGCGGCGGAAGCTGGCTTCGGCGCCGCTCCAGTTGCCGCCCTGCATCAGCTTGTGGCTTTTCTCGTACAGCTGTTCGACCGGCGCCCCTTCATCGGGGCGATCACCCTTCTTGGCGCCGCGATGGCAGCCGGTTGCGGCGATGACCAGCACCAGCAGCAGGGCGGTGAGGCGGACGGGCGCGGAGAGCATGGCGGAGCGTCGGATCATGGGGTCGAGGCGGGACGCGGCTGGAATACGAAGGGTCGATGATAGCCTAGTGTCCTGTCCAGCGACTGAAACCGGCCGCCGGGACCCCAAAATTTCAAAGAATGCCCCCTGCCATGTCTGAACAACCCTCTGAATCGGCCCGCCAGGCCATCGTCCCCGACACCGCTGCCGGGCGTCGTTTCGACGCCGTCGTGGCCGAACTGTTCCCCGAATACTCGCGTTCGCGCCTGACCGAGTGGATCAAGGCCGGTGACGTCCTGCTGGATGGCGCCCAGGTGCGCCCGCGCGATCCGCTGCGCGGTGGCGAGGTGGTGACCCTCACTGTGGTGCTGGAAACCCAGACCGACGCCCAGCCGGAGGATATCCCGCTGGACGTGCTGTTCGAGGACGAGCACGTGCTGGTGATCAACAAGCCGGTGGGCCTGGTGGTCCACCCCGGTGCCGGCAACCACAGCGGCACCCTGGTCAACGCCCTGCTGTTCCGCGATCCGTCGGTGGCGGTGCTGCCGCGCGCGGGCATCGTGCATCGCCTGGACAAGGACACCAGCGGCGTGATGGTGGTGGCCAGGACCCTGGAAGCGCAGACCGCGCTGGTCGAGCAGCTGGCGGCCCGTGACGTGCACCGCCAGTACCTGGCCATCGTGATGGGCGCGCTGGTGGCCGGCGGTACCGCCGATGCCCCGATCGACCGCCACCCGCGCGACCGCCTGAAGATGGCGGTGCGCGAAGACGGCAAGGAAGCGGTGACCCATTACCGCCTGCGCGAGCGCTTCCGTGCGCACACCGCGCTGGAGTGCCGCCTGGAAACCGGCCGTACCCACCAGATCCGCGTGCACATGGCGCACGTGCGCCACCCGATCATCGGCGACCCGCTGTATGGCGGTGCACTGAAGCTGCCCAAGGGCGCCAGCGACGAGCTGGTGGCCGCGCTGCGCGGCTTCAAGCGCCAGGCCCTGCACGCCGAGACCCTGGAATTCATGCACCCGATCACCGGTGAGCCGGTGCGCAATACCGCGCCGGTGCCGGAGGACATGCTGCACCTGATGAAGGTGCTGCGCGAAGACAGCGAAGCCTTCGCCGCCCGCGAGCGGGACCGCTGGTGATGGCGGCCGCGCTGCCGTTGCTGCAGGCCGACTGGCCGGTGCCCGCAGGCGTCCATGCGTTGACCACGCGCCGGCATGGCGCGGGCATCTCGCCGGCGCCGTTCGCGCAGTTCAACCTGGGCAACCGGCACGCGGCCGATGGCGATACCCCGGCCAATGTGGAACACAACCGCCAGCTGCTGCAGCAGGGGCTGGCACTGCCCTCGGCACCGCACTGGCTGCGCCAGGTGCACAGCAGCACCGTGCTGCGTTTCACCGCGCCACCGGTGGCCGGCGCCAGCGAACCGGTGGCCGACGCCGCGGTGACTTCGGTGCCGGGCGTGGTGCTGGCGATCCTGACCGCCGACTGCCTGCCGGTGGTGTTCGCCGCGGCCGATGGCAGCGAGGTGGGCGCGGCCCATGCCGGCTGGCGTGGGCTGGCCGACGGCATGCTGGAGGCCACGGTGGCCGCCATGCAGACGCCGCCTGCGCAGCTGCGGGCCTGGCTGGGCCCGGCCGCCGGGCCGGCTGACTACGAGATCGGCGAGGAGGTCTACCACGCCTTCGTCGGCCATGATCCGGCCGCCGGGGCGGCGTTCGTGGCCACCCGCGCAGGCCACTGGAAAGTGGACCTGTTCGCGCTGGCGCGGCAGCGCTTGCAGGCGGCGGGGATGGACCCGGCGCAGGTGTATGGCGGCACGGTGTCGACCATGGCCGACCCGGACCTGTATTCGCACCGGCGCGACCGTCGTACCGGGCGCATGGCGACCCTGGCCTGGATCGCGCCCTGACCCCGCCGCTGTTCGCGCGGGTGCTGGGGCCGGCCTTCGCCACCCTGGCGGCGCCGGTGCAGGCGCTACATGCCGCGCCGTTGCCCTGCCGCTACGTAGGGCAGGCGCGCATCGTGAGGGGGCGGCACTGGCTGGTGCCGCTGCTGGCCGCGTTGGCGCGGTTGCCGAAGGACGGCGACGCGCTGCCCACCGAAGTGGCGTTCAGTGCACGCGGGCAGGGCGAGCAGTGGGCGCGGCGGTTCGGCCGCTGGCCGATGGTGTCGCGGCTGTGGGCGCACGAAGGGTTTCTGCGCGAGCAATTGGGCGCGGTGCGTTTCGAGTTCGACCTGCAGGCCCGCGAGGGTGGCATCGACTGGTCGGTGCGGCGGGTCTGGGCGTTCGGGCTGCTGCCGCTGCCGAGGCGCTGGTTTGGTGGTGTGCGCTGCCGTGAAGCCTGGCAGGGCGAGCGTTACACTTTCCTGGTTGATGTGACGCTGCCCTGGGCCGGAGCCCTGATCCGCTATGAAGGCTGGCTCGAACCACAGTGACGGCACCACCGAGGCTGGCAGCGCGGTGATCGTGTTTGATGGCGTGTGCGCACTGTGCAACCGCTGGGTGCGCTTCCTGCTGCGTTTCGACCGCAGGGGGCGTTACCGCTTTGCGGCGATGCAGGGCGAGCGGGGCAGCGCGCTGCTGCGTTCGCACGGGTTGGACCCTCAGGATCCCGCGTCGTTCCTGCTGCTGGACGCGCAGGGCGCCTGGACCGATACCGATGCCATCCTGCGCGTACTGGCGGGCCTGGGCGGCGCTTGGCGCCTGAGCGGCGTGCTGCGGATGGTGCCGCGTCGCTGGCGCGATGCGGCGTATCGGATGCTGGCGCGCAACCGCTATCGCTGGTTCGGGCGGCATGATGCCTGCCATCTGCCCGCACCGGAACACGCCGCGCGGTTCCTGGATTGAACAAAAGGGGACGGAGGGGACCGGGTCGTTTGTGCACAAACGACGTGATCCCCTCCGTCCCCTTTTTTCCTCAACCTTCCAGCGCGTCCAGGTAGCTGCGTCGCCAGTGGTTGATGTCGTAGGTGCGCAGGTGCTCCATCATCGCGTGCCAGCGTTCCTTGCGCCTGTGCAGCGACATGGTTGCCGCGGTGGCGATGGCGTCGGCCACGCCGTCCAGGTCGTGCGGATTCACCAGCAGCGCCTGCTTCATCTCGTCGGCGGCACCGGCCAGCAGCGACAGCACCAGCACGCCGGGATCCTCCGGGTCCTGCGAGGCCACGTATTCCTTGGCCACCAGGTTCATGCCATCGCGCAGCGGCGTGACCAGGCCGACGGCCGCCGCACGGTAGAAACCAGTGAGGGTGGCATGGGTGAAGTTCTGGTTGACGTAGCGCAGTGGTGTCCAGTCAGGCTCGGCGTGGCCACCGTTGATGTGGCCGGCGATCTGCTCCAGCTGGCTGCGCAGCTGCCGGTACTCGGTGACATCGCCGCGCGAGACCGGCGCGATCTGCAGGTAGGTCAGCGAGCCGCGCTGGTCGGGATGGCGCTCAAGATACCGTTCGAAGCCGAGGAAGCGTTCGGGCAGGCCCTTGGAATAATCCAGGCGATCGACACCGATCGCCAGCTGGCGATCACGCAGGCTGGCGCGCAGGTTCTTTACCGCAGCCTTGGTGGCGGCGGTACCGGCCTGGCGTGCGATCAGCTCGGTGTCGATGCCGATCGGGAACGCGGCTGCGCGGAAACGGCGCCCGCCCGGTGCTTCCAGTTCGCCGTTGTCGAGCACGCGGCCGCCGCCGAACAGGCGCAGGTAGGTCTGGAAGCGATCAGCATCGCGCTGGGTCTGGAAACCGACCAGATCGTAGGCATACAGGGCGGAGAACAGGCGCAGGTGGTCCGGCATCGCCTGCAGCAGGTCGGCCGAGGGCATCGGGATGTGCAGGAAGAAGCCGATGCGGCAGCCGATGCCACGCTCGCGCAGCAGCGCGCCAAGCGGGATCAGGTGGTAGTCGTGGATCCAGACGATGTCATCTTCGCGCAGCAGCGGCGCGAGTTTGTCGGCAAACAGCGCATTGACCTTGTGGTAGGTCTCGCGGGTGCCACGATCGTAGTCGACCAGATCCAGGCGGAAGTGCAGCAGCGGCCACAATGTGCGATTGGCGAAGCCGTTGTAATAGCCATCGACCTCGCGCTTGCTCAGGTCCAGGGTGACGAACTCGATGTCGCCGTCCTTCTGCGTGTGCAGCGTGCCACTGCCGTCGCGCACGCTTTTGCCGCTCCAGCCGAACCACATGCCGCCGCGTTCCTTCAACGCAGCCAGCAGGCCCACTGCCAGGCCGCCGGCGCGATTCTCGCCCGGCACGGCCACGCGGTTTGAAACCACTACAAGTCGGCTCACGATGCCTCCTGCCAGGACCGCGACAGGCGCATCGCGGCGGTGATCAGGCCGACGTGCGAATAGGTCTGCGGGAAGTTGCCCCAGGCCTCGCCGCTGTCGAAGGCCAGATCCTCCGACAGCAGGCCCAGGTGGTTGCGCTGCTTCAACAGCAGCTCGAACATCTCGCGTGCTTCATCCATGCGCCCGATAGCCGCCAGCGCATCGATGTACCAGAAGGTGCAGATGGTGAAGCTGGTTTCCGGCTCACCGAAGTCATCTGGTGCGACATAGCGGTACAGCGAATTGCCATGCTTGAGGTCGCGGCCGATGGCTTCGACGGTGGCGATGAAGCGCGCGTCCAGCGCATCGATGAAGCCGATGTCGGCCAGCAGCAGCAGCGAAGCGTCCAGGCGATGACCGCCGAAGGTATCGGTGAAGTGACCCAGCTCTTCACTCCAGGACTCGGCCATGATGCGCGCGTGGATGGTGTCGGCGCGCTCGCGCCAGTAATGGGCGCGGTCATCGCGCTTCAGGCGCACGGCGATCTTGCACAGGCGGTCGCAGGCGGCCCAGCACATCGCGCTGGTGTAGGTGTGCACTTCGGTGCGGCCACGGAACTCCCACAGGCCGGCATCGGGTACGTCGTGCAGGGCGAAGGCCTGCTCGCCGAGGGGCTCCAGGCGGGCAAAGGTGTGCGCATCACCCGGGTCCTGCAGGCGCCGGTCGAAGAACAGCTGGGTGGAGGCCAGCACTACGCTGCCGTAGACATCGTGCTGGCGCTGCACCCAGGCAAGGTTGCCGCGTCGCACCGGGCCCATGCCGCGATAGCCGGACAGGCTGGGGACTTCGTCTTCGTCCAGCCTGGCCTCGAAGCCGATGCCATACAGTGGCTGCAGCGTGCCGTCGGTGGTGGCCAGGTTGAAGATGTAGCCGAGGAACTGTTCCATCGTGCGCGTCGCGCCGAGGCGGTTCAGCGCACGCACCACGAACGCCGCATCGCGCAGCCAGCAGTAGCGGTAATCCCAGTTGCGCACGCTGCCGGGCGCTTCGGGAATGGAAGTGGTCATCGCCGCGATGATCGCGCCGCTGTCCTCGTACTGGCACAGCTTCAACGTGATCGCACTGCGGATCACCGCGTCCTGCCATTCCAGCGGAATGGACAGGTAACGCACCCATTCACGCCAGTAGTCGCGGGTGCGCTGGAATGACTCCTGCACGTAGCCGCTGATCGAGCGGTTGAGCGATTCATCCACGCCGAGGATCAGGTGGATGGGATGGTTGAGTACGAATGGCAGGCCGTCGCGCACGAAGCGTACCGGCACGTCGGTGGTCAGCCGCAGCACGTGCTCGGGCAGGATCCAGCGCACATGGTTGCTGCCCCAGGTGGACTCGGGCACGCGCGCGCCCCAGTCGGCCAGCGGCCGTGCGTGCACGGTGATGCGTGGGCTGCCGGCCAGCGGGCGCACCTGGCGGATCAGGCTGACCGGGCGGTAGAAGCGGTCGTTCTGCCGCCAGCGAGGGGCGAAGTCGAGGATTTCCAGTTCGCCACCGTGCGCGTCGCGCAGGACGGTGCGCAGGATCGCCGTGTTGGTCAGGTATTCCTGCTCGCTGCTGGCGAAGTCCTCCAGCTCGATGGCGAAGTCGCCACCGGTCTGCCGGTTGGGGCCGAGCAGGGCACAGAAGGTGGGGTCGCCGTCGAAGGTGGGCAGGCAGCTCCAGACAACGCGGGCACGTTTGTCGACCAGGGCGCCGAAGCTGCCGTTGCCGACCACGCCCAGATCAAGATCGGGTTGGGTCATCACGCGGTACATCTCGGTTGCGGCCGTGGGATTGGCCGGGTCAATACGCATTCTCACGCAGCCAGGCGTGCACGCTGCGTATGTCGGGCAGCGCGAACACCGCCTTGCTGGGTTCACGTTCGCCCACCAGCACGCTCCAGCCGTGCTGGCCGTTGGCGGCATCGAAGCCGAACTCATCGGTCAGGTCATCGCCGAGGAACACCGGCAGGCGGCCGCGGAACGGCAGGTACTGCATCATCCGCCGCACGGCGCGGCCCTTGTCGGTGCCGACGGGGACGAACTCAACGACGTGGTCGCCCGGTTGCAGGCGGTAGCTGGCACGGCCACGCACGTGGCGATCGGCGAAGGCACGGACATCGCTGGCGGCATGCGGCGCACCGCGCCAGTGCAGTGCCAGGCCGACGCCCTTGTCTTCCACCAGCACGCCGGGATGCCCATGGGCAAAGCGCATCGCCTGCTGGTGCAGTGCGTGCAGCCACTCAGCGGTGTCGTCGTCGTGTTCGTCGCGCAGGACGCGACCGTCTTCGCCACGCAGTTCGTGGCCATGCAGGCCGGCGGCGGGCAGCTTCAAAGGCGCGAACAGTTGATCCAGCTGTTCAAGTGGGCGACCACTGACCAGTGCCACGGCACCTTCCAGGCGGTCGCTGATGCGGCCGATGGCTTCACGCACATCCGGCAGCAACTGCACGGCATCCGGGCGTGCAGCGAATTCGATAAGGGTGCCATCAACATCGAGAAACAACGCGCAGGCGTCGTCCAGCAATGGTGGTGGCGGACGCAGGGGGAGCGGTTCAGCCATGACGCCCAGCATGCCAGCGTGGGCGTGTACGTGGGGTCTAGGGCAGGCTACGGATCTGGTAGTGCGGACCAACGGTCCGCACCCACCCAGAGCGATCATCTCCGATGGGTGCCGACCGTTGGTCGGCACGAAGGGGAAGCTTGTACTGAACCATGATGTTGCCGGCCAGCGGCCGCCACTACCAGGCAGTGCGGACCAACGGTCCGCACCCACCGGGAGTCATTGGTCCAATGCAATCAGAACGTGTAGCGGACCCGGCCGTAGTAGTACGCGCCATTGCTGCCGATCGGCGACAGCACGTCATATGGCAGGTTGCCGAAGTAATGGATATCGCTGTTGGATCGATCCGGGTAGTTGTCGGTCAGGTTCTGCCCGCCGATGGCCACGCTCCAGCGCGGGGTGATGTGGTACTCGACTTCCGCATCCAGCTGCCATTCGGCCCGGTAGGTCTGGCGCGGGATGTAGCCGTCCCCGAAATTGAACACGCGGGTGGCACTGCCATAGCGGTTCACGCGGCTGCTCAGCGACCAGTGGTCGTTGCTCCACGCCGCCGAGAAACTGCCGCGCGTGCGTGGCGTGGCATCGGTAAGGGTGTTGGTCTCTTCGATGCCGAACAGCACATGGTCCGGGTTCAGTGCGCGCAGCTGTGCCGGCGTGGCCAGCACGTTCTTCAGCGTGGTCTTCGTGTACGCGTAGGTGCCGGTCAGCAGCAGCTGGCCGTCACCCAGCGACTGGCGCCAGTTGCTCACCAGCTCGGCGCCGCGGGTGCGGGTGTCGGCGGCATTGACGAAGAAGCTGGCGCTCTGCAGGCCGCTGACGCCGTAGTTGGCGGCCACGTAGTCGGTCAGTGCATCGCCGGTGATGCTCTCCGACAGCGCGATGCGGTCGTCGATGTCGATCTGGAAGAAGTCCAGCGACAGGTCGAAATGCTCGCCGATGCGGCTGGTGAAGCCCAGCGAGGTATTGATCGATTTTTCCGGCTTCAGGTTCTGCGCACCCAGGCCACGCGCAATTGGATTGTTGACCGACAGCAGGCGGCCCTGCACCAGCTGGCCGCCAGCGTTGTAGCCGGTGGAGGTGGACTCGTAGCCGATCTGCGCCAGCGACGGCGCACGGAAGTTGTTGGAGATGGCACCGCGCAACGCGAACGCCGGGGTGAATTCATAGCGCAGGCCGAGCTTGCCGGTCAGTTCACCGCCGAAGTCGTCGTTGTGCTCGTAGCGTGCGGCCAGATCGGTGGAGAACTTCTCGCCGAACTGGCTGGACAGGCTGGCGTAGGCACTGGCCACGTCGCGCGACAGGCGCGCCGCATCCTGCGGGGTCAGGCCGCCACCGGCCTGCGAGCCGGTCGGGCGATCGGTGTAGGGGCCGGCGGCATAGCTGGCCGGGTCACCGGGGCGGGTCTGGTAGCGCTCGTGGCGCGCTTCCACGCCCAGGCCCAGGGTGTGGCTGATGCTGTCGCTCTGGGTGAACACACGACTCAGATCGAGGTTGCCCACGGTCTGTGCGTATTCGTAGTCAGCGGTCTTGAAGCGGGTCGGGCTGGTCGGGCCCAGCGACGCGTTGAGCGAATCGCGCAGGCGGTAGGTGAAGTCGTTCTGGCCGTAATCCAGGCTGCCGTCGTAGCTCCACTCGCCCCACTGGCCGCGTACGCCGGCCACGGCCTGCACGTCGCGGTTCTCGCCTTCGGAGATCGGTCGGTAACCGTTCGGATAGACCTGCTTCCAGTTGGCATCGCCATCGGGATAGCGGAAGTAGTTCGCGCCTTCGGTGTCACGCTGGTTGAAGGTGCCGAACGCGTAGAACGTCGACGTCTGGCCCACCGGAATCTCGGTGTTCAGCCACAGGTTGATGTCCTTGCTCTTGCCATCGCCCAGCACATAGTTGCGCTTGCCCTGCAGCGCCAGGTTGTCCGGCGTCTGGTCCCATGGCGGAATCTGGTCGAAGCCAGCGCGGTTGGTGCTGTTGCGGTGCTTGTACTCCAGGCCGACGCGCAGGAATCCGCCGTCTTCGCCCAGCGAGGTGCCGACCTTGGCGCTGATGTTGCCGGTCTGACCGTCGGTGAGGGTGCGGCCGATCGGCTTGAGGTCGGTGTGGTTGGCACCGTAGCTGACCTCGATCTCGCCGCCGTCGCCACCGTTGTCGAGGATCACGTTGATCACGCCGGCCACGGCATCCGATCCGTACAGCGCGCCGGCGCCGTCGCGCAGCACTTCGATGCGATTGATCGCGCTGACCGGGATCGAGTTGAAGTCGACCGGGGTGGTGCCCTTGCCGATCTTGCTGTCGGTGTTGACCAGCGCGGTGTGGTGGCGGCGCTTGCCATTGACCAGCACCAGTACCTGGTCCGGCGACAGACCGCGCAGCTGCGCCGCGCGCACATGGTCGGCGCCACCGGAGTTGGACTGGCGCGGGAAGTTGAACGACGGCAGCAACGCCTGCAGCGCACTGCCCAGTTCACCATTGACCACGCCGGCCTTGCGGATGTCCTCGGCGGTGAGCACATCCACCGGCGAGGTGGATTCGAGCACGGTGCGGTCGGCGGCACGGGTGCCGGTGACGATCACGGTGTCCAGGTTGGTGGCGTCCTGGGCCAGGGCCGGGACGGCGGCGGAGGAAAGCGCGAGGGCGATGGCGAGGCCGAGCGGCGACGCGGGCAGACGGGGGGACATGGGGGGCTCCAGCAACAACGACGGCGGGGAAGGGGGGAGATGGTTTCACTTACATCCATCCGGATGAAGCGATATATTATCTTCGCGTGATGACCGGTGCCGATGCAAGCCCCTGCCGGTCCGGCATGAGTTGATGCCCTGCTGGCATCAGCACGCTGGGCCGGTGGCGCTGTACGCTGCCGGCTCGCCTTGTCCCCCTTCCCCGGAGCTGCACCGATGAAACACCTTGGCCTCGTCTTCGCCGTGCTGCTGGCCACCAGTGGCTGCGCCAGCTTGTCCTCGCAGGCGCCCAGCGCCTATGCCACGGCTACCACCGCCGAACTGAAGGGCGATGCCGCACGCCCGTCCACCGGGCAGGGCTGGGTACGCAGCGAGCTGTACTTCGGCGTGGGTGAAGAGCAGGGTGCCGGCAACCGCCCGCAGGCCGACACCATCAGCGAGGCGCAGTGGCGCACCTTCCTGGACAAGGAAGTGACCCCGCGCTTCCCGGATGGCCTGACCGTGTTCGATGCCTACGGCCAGTGGCTGTTCCGCGGCGATGCAGCGCCCAACCGCCTGCGCACCAAGGTGCTGGTGGTGCTGCACGAGGACACCCCGCAGCGGCGCGCCGACATCGAGGCGATCCGCCTGGCGTGGAAGCAGCAGACCAAGCATCAGTCAGTACTGTGGTCCCGGCAGGCGGTTGACGTATCGTTCTGAGTTGAAGGTGCCGCCGCGGCGCCGCAGGGAGCGTGGATGAACTACAGGGAATGCATGCTGGGCCTGGTGATGGCAGGCGTGTTGGCACCGACGGCGCAGGCGGGGGGAGGCGACGGCGAAACGCTGCGGTTCCAGGTGGCCGCTCACGTGCAGGCGCACGCCGATCCCCAGCAGGACGGCAGCATCGCGGTGCAGCTGTCACCCTCGGGCAAGCGCCAGACGCTGGCGGGCGCGGCGGACGCCGACGGCAATTCGCGCTGGTCACTGGAGGACGTCGATTTCGATGGCTACCCGGAACTGGTTGCGCGTGCATCGGTGGGCATGGTCAACGAGGCGGTGGCGGTGTATCGCTTCGATCCGGCCAGCGCCGGGTTCCGCGCGCTGCAGGCCGACACCCATGGCAAGGAAAGCTGCGGTGACCTGATGGGGCTGAGCGTGGATGCGGCTACCCGCACCCTCACCAGCAGCTGCCGCAGCGGCCCGATGTGGTACGCCGACCAGTATCGGTTTGCGGGTGCGAAACTCTATCTGTACCGCGCCGAGAGCGTGCTGATGCTGGGCGATACGTTGAACACCGCGCTGCATTGGGAACAGACCGACGGGCAGGGCCCGCTGGCAGTCTGGCGCACCTATGATCCCGCGGGCCGCGTGCTGGAGAGCGCCATCGGTGATGGCCTGGGCGCACCACCGGATGGACCGCTGCGTGGTCAGCAGGCCACCGTGGTGCCAGCACGGTTGTTCCTGTTCGATCAGCCAGGTGCTTCCAGCACGAAGCGCTACCTGGTGCAGGGCGACCGTGTGGAGATGCTGGATGAACAGGATGGCTGGGTGAAGCTGCGGTTTCTCAATCCGAAAAGTGGCGTGGTGCTGGGCTGGATCAACGTCAACGATTGAAGAAAAAAGGGGACGGAGGGAATTAAGTCGTTTTTGCCGTTAGCGACTTAATTCCCTCCGTCCCCTTTTTTGCGGGGGCATCACTTCATCGGGTCTAGCCTCGGACGTTCCCCCGTTCGAGGATGTATCCGATGAGCAAGCGCGTGGCCGAAATCGTGGTGGACGCCCTGCAGCAGGCCGGTGTCCGCCGTTGCTACGGCATCGTGGGCGATACGCTCAACCATGTGACCGATGCAATGCACGGCAGTGAGATCGCCTGGGTGCATGTGCGCCATGAAGAAGTGGC
Organism: Stenotrophomonas maltophilia; assembly: GCF_002799155.1. Lineage (GTDB taxonomy): Bacteria > Pseudomonadota > Gammaproteobacteria > Xanthomonadales > Xanthomonadaceae > Stenotrophomonas > Stenotrophomonas maltophilia_R. The sequence goes on along the minus strand of NZ_NERD01000002.1, from coordinate 2,923,585 downwards.
AGCCTTCGCTGCAGGCGCCGATTCGCTGGTGAGCGGCGAGCTGACCGCCTGCGCCGGTTCCTGCGGGCCTGGTGGCCTGCACTTCATCAACGGCGTCTTCGAAAGCAACCGCAATCGCGCGCCGATGGTGCTGATCGCCAGCCAGATCGTCACCAGCGAGCTGGGTATGGAGTTCCCGCAGGAAGTGGATTTCAAGGCGGTCTATGGCAGCTGCACGGTGTTCTGCGAACAGGTGCACAGCGCCGAACAGGCGCGCCGCGTGGTCACGCTGGCCTGCCAGGCCGCGATCAGCCGTCGCGGCGTAGCGGTGGTGATCCTGCCGGCCGATATCAGCCAGGCCGAGGTGAAGCACGATGTGCCGTTCTCGGTGCACTACACGCAGCCGGTGCTGCGCCCCTCTGACGCTGAACTGCAGCGGATCGCCGAGCTGCTGGGGCAGGGCAAGCGCATCGGTGTCTATGCCGGTGCCGGTTGCCAGGGCGCGCACGCGCAGCTGCTGGAGCTGGCCCGACGCCTGCAGGCCCCCATCGCGCACACCTCGCGCGCCAAGGATTTCGTCGAGCCGGACAACCCGTACAACATGGGCATGACCGGCATCTTCGGCATCGAATCCGGCTTCCACACGCTGATGGAGTGCGACACGCTGCTGCTGCTCGGCGCCGATTTCGCCTGGGGCCAGTTCTACCCGGACAAGGCCACGATCATCCAGGTCGATCGCGATGGCAGCCACCTCGGCCGTCGCCATCCGGTGAACCTTGGCGTGGTCGGTGATATCGCGCCGACGCTGGATGCCTTGCTGCCGATGCTGCCGCCGCGCGAGGACAGCAGTTTCCTGGACGAGTGCATCGAGCGCCGTGACAAGGCACTGAAGAAGCGCGAGCAGGAAGAACAGCCGGGTGAAGGCGAATTGATCCATCCGCAGCACCTGACCGCGCTGCTGTCGAAGTACGCAACGGATGACGCGCTGTTCACCGCTGACGGCGGCTCGCCGATGGTGTGGGTGCTGCGGCATATCCGGGTAAATGGTCGCCGCCGCACGCTGACCAGCCTGTTGCATGGCACGATGGCCAATGCGATGCCGCAGGCACTCGGCCTGCAGAAGGCGTTTCCCGGCCGCCAGGTGATTTCGCTGTCCGGCGATGGTGGCCTGGCAATGCTGCTGGGCGACCTGCTGACGGCGGTACAGGAGAACCTGCCGATCAAGGTGGTGGTGTTCAACAACGGCTCGCTGAACTTCGTCGAGCTGGAGCAGAAGGTGGAAGGCCTGCTGGACAACTACACCGACCTGAAGAATCCGGACTTCGGCCGCCTGGCCGAAGTGATCGGCTTCCACGGCCGCACGGTCACCCGCAGCGAGGATCTGGAGGAGGCGGTGCAGGACTTCCTGGCGCAGCGTGGCCCGGCGCTGCTGGACGTGCACACGAGTCGTGCCGAGCTGGTGATGCCGCCGCAGATCGAGGCCAAGCAGGTGGCCGGTACCGCACTGTACGCCGCCAAGGCGGTGTTGAACGGCCGCTTCGACGACGTGAAGCATCTGCTGGTGGACAACTTCCTGAAGAAGTAGTGGGTTGGTCGATGCAGGGCTGCGCCCTGCACCCGCTAAGAGCCAGAGCCAGAGCAGAAGCTGGTTTGCTGAGGGATGGCGGGGTGGGTCCGGTTGCGGGGAACGCTGCAAGTACATCCATGTAAGCTCGGTCGCCGCATCCATGCGGCTCACGCCCCCGCAACCGGACCCACCCCGCCTTCGACAGATCATCGCGATCTGCCGGTAGATCCACGCCATGCGTGGATAACGCAAGAATGATCGAAATGATCTTCTGTAGAGCCGAGCCATGCTCGGCTCAGAGGCTTCGCGTACAGCAGCCGAGCATGGGTTCGGCTCTACAACGAGCGCCTGCCTTTGCTTTTGATCTTTTGATTCTCTTCCGTGGCTGGCACGCGCAGGAAACTGTCAGGGGCCGGTCGGGATGGGCTGCGCAGGACCGTTGGCGCCATGGATGGCGCCATCGAGCCCCCATGGACGGGTTTACGGCGTGTCCTGCGCAGCCCACCCCGCACGGCCTACTCCAATAACCCCGCTGTCCGCGACCACCCCGCCACGAGGGGCCCCGCCGTTGGCTGGAACCCATCATTCCACGACGGAATTGGCGCGCTGGCCCCGCTGGGCCTACCATCGGCGGTCCCCCCCCCCACCGCCCCTTCCATGTCCGCTCCCGCTTCCGCCGCATCGCGTCGCTGGTTCGTCGCCGGCGACGTCAATGGCTTCTTCGGCCTGGTCGTCGACAACCTTTCCATCCTTGGCTTCATCGCCATGGCCCTGGTCGGGATCTTCCAGTTCCCCGCCGACGTGGTGTTCGGCCGCATGTTCCCCGGCACCGCATTCGGCGTGCTGGTCGGCAACCTGCTGTACACCCTGATGGCGCGCCGGCTGGCCGCGCGTACCGGCCGCGACGATGTCACCGCCATGCCGCTGGGCCTGGACGCACCCACCAGCATCGGCATGGCGCTGCTGGTGCTCGGCCCGGCCTTCGTGGCCTTCAAGCAGCAGGGCATGGATCCGCATGCCGCGGGCATCGCCACCTGGCAGCTGGGCATGGCCGCGCTGGTGATCATGGGCGTGCTCAAGCTGGTGCTTTCGTTCTTCGGCGAGGCGGTCACCCGCGCGCTGCCGCGTGCTGCGCTGCTGGGTTCCATCGCCGGCATCGCCTTGGTGCTGATGGGGCTGCTGCCATTGCTGGAGACGCTGCGCTCGCCGCTGGTCGGCTTCACCACGCTGGGCCTGCTGCTGTATGTGCTGATCGCCAAGGGCAAGCTGCCGGTGCGTGGCCCCGGCGTGCTGCTGGCCTTCGTGTTCGGCACCGTGCTGTATTACGGCCTTGGCCTGGCCGGGCTTGGCGCACCGGGCTTCCACGTGCCGGAGTGGGTGCCGCCGCAGGTGGTGCTGCCGCTGCCGACGCTGGGCTTCCTCGATGGCCTGCCCACCGCGATGACCTACCTGCCGTTGCTGCTGCCGTTCGGCCTGCTGATGGTGGTCGGCGGCATCAACGTGTCCGAGAGCGCACGCGCGGCCGGTGATGACTACCGCACCCGCGACATCCTGCTGGTGGAAGCGGTGGCCACGCTGGTGGCCGGTGTCTGCGGTGGCGTGGCGCAGACCACGCCGTACATCGGCCAGCCGGCGTACAAGCACATGGGCGCGCGCAGCGGCTACACCCTGCTGACCGGCCTGTTCGTCGGCATCGGCGGCATGCTGGGCATCATCTCAGGGCTGGTGCAGTGGCTGCCGCTGGCGGTGCTGGCACCGATCATCGTGTACGTGGCCATCGACATCACCACCCAGGCGTTCCAGGCTACGCCGCGCCACCACGCCGGCGCGATGGTGTTCGGTTTCCTGCCGTCGGTGGCGTACCTGCTGGCGATCAAGGCCCCGGGCTGGATCGCGCCGGACCAGCTGCCGCAGTTGCTGACCAAACTGGATGGCCACGGACTGCCTGAGCTGGCGGTGATCTTCACCCTCGGCAACGGCTTCATCATCACCTCGATGCTGTGGATCTCGGCGGTAGCGGCGATGGTCGATGGCCGCCTGCGCCGTGCCTGCGGCTTCCTGCTGGTGGCCGCCGGTCTGACCCTGTTCGGCCTGATCCACTCGGTGGATCCGCGCGGTGGCATCTACCTGCCGTGGGACCTGGATGGGCTGGCACGCATCATCAGCTGGCAGTTCGCCGGCGCCTACGTGGCATTGGCGCTGCTGCTGGGCCTGCTGTCGCTGCAGAAGCAGGCGGTGGAGCCGCTGGGCGATCGCACCGACCATTGACCGGTGACGCCGTGCATCGCACGGCTCTGCAGGGGGAAGCTGCAGGCGGCGGAATTACCGTTCGGCGTCCAGCTCCGGGTAGTGGCGGAAGATGCCATTGGTGTTGAATGCCAAGCGCCGTTCCGAGCCCAGATAGGTAGCGATGTTCGGCCGCTTCGCCACCCGCTCCTGCAGCGCACGCAGCAGGGGCAGGGTGGGGGCCAGCGCCTGCATGCGGCGCGGGAACATGTAGTCCAGCCCGCTCAGCAGCTGGAACAGCGACAGGTCCACATAGGAGTGCTCGCGCAGCGCATGGCGGCCACCATTGGCGGCCAGCGCCTGTTCGAAATAGCCCAGGAACTTGGGCAGCCGCTCGCTGCGCAGGGACGCGGCCCGCGCCTTGGCTTCGGTCTTCTGCTCTTCGTAGTACTTCGATGCAGCGATCGGGTGGTGGGTGTCGTGCACCTCGGCCACCAGGTCGGCAATGGTCAGCTGCAGTTGCAGCGCCTGCACCCGCCGTGAGGCCGCCTGCGGCACCAGGTCCAGCGTCGGGCCGAGGAAATCCAGGATGGCCGCGACCTGCGCGATGACCTGGCGGCCCGCCTTCAGGAACGGCGGCGCGAAGGGTTGCGGACCCTCGCTGCTGCCATCGAGAAACGCCTGCATCACCGCATCGCCGTGCACCCGCGCCATGTCGATGTAGTCGGCGCCGGCATCTTCCAGCGCCAGCCGCACGAATTCACCGCGGCCCTGGATGCCGGTCCAGTAATACAGCGCGTACTGCATGGCAGTGTCTCCACGGGACAGGACTCACAGCCTCGCGCGGGCAGTGCAAAGCAGGCGTGAGCATGGACTGCGCGTGCCTGAACCCGAACGGCAGCGGAACAGGCGGGGAACCCGTTGGAATGGGTGGGGTCACACCTTCTCCATGCGTGTGAAACGAGGTGCTGCATCATGCAGAGTGGAAAGGCGGTATGGCCCTGGATATTGGGCGTGGTGGTGATTGGCGGCGCGGGAGGCTGGTTGTTCCGCGATCAGCTCAAGAGCCTGGCAGACGGTGTTTCGGTGCCGGTGCAATCAACCCCCGCCAGTACCAGTGCACCGCCACAACCGACGGCAGCCGTAGAGCCCGCGCCAGCACCCCCAACGATCCGGCATCCGCTGGATACCGAGGCCGCTGCCGACCCGGCGCTGCCGAAACTGGCGGACAGCGATGCCGCGGCATGGGGTGCGCTGGGCCAGCTGTTCCAAGGGGAGGGGCCGCTGACCCTGCTGCTGCGCGACCATCTGATCCAGCGCCTGGTCACCCAGGTCGACAACCTGGACAAACCCAGCGTGCCGCCGACCGCGCTGGCCGCGCGCCCGCTGCCGGGCAACCTGCAGGTCGAGCCGGGGGAAGGCGGTGAACGCATCGCCGCCAGCAACGCGGCGCGCTATGCGCCCTATGTGCACGCATTCACTGCGCTGGACCCGGCGGCAGCGGCTACCGCTTACAAGCGCTTCTATCCGCTGATCCAGCAGGCCTACGTCGACCTGGGTCGGCCGGACTCGTACTTCAATGATCGCCTGCTGGCGGTGATCGACCATCTGCTGGACACCCCGGAACTGGCCCAGGCACCGCTGGTGCAGCGCGATGACCGCGGCCGCTATCGCTTCGTCGATTCCGCCCTGCAGTCGCGCTCGATCGGCCAGAAGGCCCTGCTGCGCATGGACGCGGCGCAGGCGCAGGCGGTCAAGCAGCAGCTGCGGGCGATCCGCAGCGCGATCACCCGCTGAGCCCGTCCACAGCACGAAACTGATCGGGATCAACGCGCCGACCACACCCGCTCCGGCATGCTGGCCGCAGGCTGACCGGCCTCGGGGTGCAGTCGCAGTCACCCTTGAAACGGGGTGGGGCAGCCGCATCTTTCCAGCGTCGCCGGCGCGGGCCGGCCCAGATGACCGATGAGGTTTCGCAATGCGGATGGACAAGCTCACCTCGCGTTTCCAGCAGGCGCTGGCAGACGCACAGTCGCTGGCCGTGGGCCGCGACAACAGCATCATCGAACCGGTTCACTTGTTCAGCGCCCTGCTGGACCAGCAGGGCGGCAGCACGCGCCCGTTGCTGGCCCAGGCCGGGGTGAACGTGCCGGTGCTGCGCGAGCGCCTGACCGAGGCGCTGGACGCACTGCCCAAGGTGTCCGGCCAGGCCGGCAACGTCTCGATGGGCAATGACCTGGGGCGCCTGCTGAACCAGACCGACAAGCTGGCCCAGCAGCACGGGGATGCCTTCATTGCCAGCGAGTGGTTCGTGCTGGCGTCGCTGGAGGATGGCGGCACGCTGGGCATGGCGCTGCGCGCCGCCGGTGCCGACAAGACCCGCCTGCAGGCCGCGATCGACAAGCTGCGCGGCGGCGAGAACGTGCAGTCGGAGAATGCAGAGGAGCAGCGGCAGGCGCTGGAGAAATACACCATCGACCTGACCGCGCGTGCCGAGAGCGGCAAGCTCGACCCGGTGATCGGCCGTGACGAGGAAATCCGCCGCACCATCCAGGTGCTGCAGCGCCGGACCAAGAACAACCCGGTGCTGATCGGCGAACCCGGCGTGGGCAAGACCGCGATCGTGGAAGGCCTGGCCCAGCGCATCATCAACGACGAAGTGCCCGAGGGCCTGCGCGGCAAGCGGGTGCTGTCGCTGGACATGGGCGCGCTGATCGCCGGTGCCAAGTTCCGTGGCGAATTCGAGGAGCGCCTGAAGGGCGTGCTCAACGACCTGGCCAAGAACGAAGGCCAGATCATCCTGTTCATCGACGAACTGCACACCATGGTCGGCGCCGGCAAGGCCGACGGCGCGATGGATGCCGGCAACATGCTGAAGCCGGCGTTGGCACGCGGTGAGCTGCACTGCATCGGCGCGACCACGCTGGACGAGTACCGCAAGTACATCGAGAAGGATGCCGCGCTGGAGCGCCGCTTCCAGAAGGTGTTCGTGGGTGAGCCGTCGGTGGAGGACACCATCGCCATCCTGCGTGGGCTGAAGGAAAAGTACGCCCTGCATCACGGGGTGGAGATCACCGACCCGGCCATCGTCGCTGCCGCCACGTTGTCCAACCGTTACATCACCGACCGCCAGCTGCCGGACAAGGCCATCGACCTGATGGACGAGGCCGCCTCGCGCCTGCGCATGGAGATCGACTCCAAGCCGGAGGAACTGGACCGCCTGGAACGCCGGGTGATCCAGCTGAAGATCCAGCGCGAGATGCTGAAGAAGGAAAAGGACGAGGCCTCGCGGCAGCGCCTGGCCGATCTGGAGAACGATATCGAGGCGCTGGAGCGCGAGTTCTCCGACCTCAATGAAATCTGGAAGTCGGAGAAGGCCGCGCTGCAGGGTGCAACCAGGATCAAGGAGCAGGTCGAGCAGGCCAAGCTGGAGCTGGAAGCCGCGCAGCGCCGCCAGGATTTCGCCAAGATGAGCGAGATCCAGTACGGCCTGCTGCCGCAGCTGGAAAAGCAGCTGGCCGCCGCCCAGGAAGCCGAGCACAAGGACTTCAAGCTGGTGCAGGACCGCGTGACCGACGAGGAGATTGCCGAGGTCGTGTCGCGCTGGACCGGCATTCCGGTCAACAAGATGCTCGAAGGCGAGCGCGACAAGCTGCTGCGCATGGAAGAGGTGCTGCACAACCGCGTGGTCGGCCAGGAGGAAGCGATCAAGGTTGTCTCCGATGCCGTGCGCCGTTCGCGTGCGGGCCTGTCCGATCCGAATCGCCCGGCCGGTTCGTTCCTGTTCCTCGGCCCGACCGGTGTCGGCAAGACCGAACTGTGCAAGTCGCTGGCCGAGTTCCTGTTCGACAGTGCCGACGCCATGATCCGCATCGACATGAGCGAGTTCATGGAGAAGCACAGCGTCGCCCGCTTGATCGGCGCGCCCCCGGGCTACGTCGGCTACGAGGAAGGCGGTTACCTGACCGAGGCCGTGCGTCGCCGTCCGTACTCGCTGATCCTGCTGGACGAAGTAGAGAAGGCACATCCGGATGTGTTCAACATCCTGCTGCAGGTACTGGACGATGGCCGCCTGACCGATGGCCAGGGCCGCACCGTGGACTTCCGCAACACCGTCATCGTGATGACCTCGAACCTGGGCTCGCACCAGATCCAGGACATGAGCGCCGACGACAGCCCGGAGGCCTACACGCAGATGAAGGCGGCAGTGATGGGCGTGGTGCAGGCGCACTTCCGTCCGGAGTTCATCAACCGCCTGGACGACATCGTGGTGTTCCATCCGCTGGACAAGCAGCAGATCAAGCAGATCGCGCGCATCCAGATGCGTGGCCTGGAGAAGCGCCTGGCCGAGCGTGGCTTGAAGCTGATGGTGTCCGACGCAGCGTTCGACCTGCTTGGCAACGTTGGCTTCGATCCGGTGTATGGTGCGCGCCCGTTGAAGCGCGCGATCCAGGCGCAGCTGGAGAACCCGTTGGCGCAGAAGATCCTGTCCGGCGCCTTCGTCAACGGCGACACCATCGAAGTCGGAAATGATGGTGGCCACCTGGTGTTCGCCAAGGCGTGAGTCCATCGGGGCGCTGCCTGACCGCAGCGCCCCGTTTTCTCCGGTAGCGCCGGGCCATGCCCGGCGACTTCTCAGAAGCGGTGCGTATACCCGCTCATCAGCCCGAACTGGTTGGGCTTCTGCACGATCGGGCTGTTGGCCGCATCGCCGAGCAGGCGCGTGCCTTCGGCCGAGATATACCAGTTGCCGTTGCGGCCCACGCGGTGGCTCCACTTCAGGCCGACACCGGCGCTGACCAGGCCGGCCTTCGGTTTGTGCTCGGCGAAGCCGGTTCGCGCCGCCTGTTCTGGGCTGACGCCGTACCAGGTCTGCATGTAGCCGCGGTTGCCGTAGTCGGTGGACACGCTGCCGCTGACCACACCGCCAGCCAGGTCGAACAGCGGCAGGGTCAGGTTCAGATGGATCTGCTGGGTGGCCAGGCCGTTCTCGGCCTTGTCCTCGTCCTTGCGGGTGAACTGCCAGGAGCCGCTCAGCACGGCCTCGCCCAGCGTATAACCAGCCGAGACACCGACCAGGGGACGGGTATCGATATCGCCCATGCCGCGCAGGAAGTCCGAGCCGCCGAGCAGGGAGTCCTTGTCCTTGCGGATGCCGCTGCCGCCGACGTAGGCGCGCACGCGGGTGTGCTCGCCGAGGGCGGTGCCCCAGCCGATGCCACTGGTGCCCAGAAACCAGCCCCCCGGCGAGGTGACATCGAAGGACAGCGACGGCGTCGCACGATATTCCTCGCTGCCGCTGTAGCGCGGGGTCACGCCACCGCCGGCGGCGAGCTCGAAGGTCCAGTGGTCATCCTTGGCGTGGGCGATCGGCGTGGCAAGCAGTGGCAACAGCGCCAGGCAGAGCAGGGTGGGGGAACGGCGAAGCTGGGACATGGAAACTCTCGACAATGGGAGGAAAGCAGCGCGCGCATCCGGCGAGTGCTGCAGGGTCGCCAGCGTGGCGATACGCCGGCGACCGATCCGTCCGCAGTTGTGCGGGAGTTGTAATCAACTGTAATCGCGGCCCAGCGCGTTCAGCTGGCAGCCAGCGGCCAGTGCATTTCCAGGCGTGCGCCGCCCAGCGTGGCGCGGCTGATGCGCAGCTCGCCGCCGTGGCGGGCTGCAATACGGCCGACGATGGCCAGGCCCAGGCCGAAGCCGCCGGTGTCACGGCTGCGGCTGTCATCCAAGCGGGTGAACGGGCGCATCACCTTTTCGTGGTCAGCCTCGGCGATGCCGGGGCCGTCATCGTCCACGCGCAGGCAGGCGCGGCCGCCAACACCCACCAGCGAGACTTCGACCTGCGAGCGCGCATGACGCAGTGCGTTGCCGAGCAGGTTGCTCAGCGCCAGCTGCAGCAGGCGTGGCTCGGCATCCACGCGCGGCAGCGCGCTGGGCTGTACGCGCAATGCCAGGCCGGCACGCTCGGCATCGCGGCGGGCATCGGCCAAGCAGGCCTGCAGCCAGTCATTGGCTTCAATCCGCTGCATCGGTTCGCCCTCGCTGGGATGCTCCAATCGTTCGTAGGCCAGCAGTTCGCTGACCAGCCGGTTGAGCTCGGCCAGGTCACCATGCAGGCCCTGAGCCAGCCGCGTGCGACGTTCGCGATCATCGCTGTCCTGCATCAGGTCCAGGCCGAAGGCCACGCGTGCGATGGGGGTGCGCAGTTCGTGCGAGATCGCATGGGTCAGGTCGCGCTGGCGCTGCACCAGTTCTGCCACGCGTGCGGCCATGCGGTTGGAGTGGTCGACGATGACCCGGATCTGCGAGCGTGGCGAGACCTGTGCGCGCGCCTGCAGATCGCCGGCGCCGATGCGGTCGGCATGCACGCGCAGGGCGTCCAGATCGCGCCAGAGCAGGCGCACCCACGCGTACAGGCACAACCCGAACAGGGCCAGCATCACCGAGTAGGCGATCAGGGTGAGATACAGCGTCATTGACGGCTCGCCTGGCAGGTGCAGGCGCAGCCAGGGACCGTCCGGATGCCGTGGATCAAGAGGCGCCAGTACGATCTCGAACTTCTGCCGGGAAATGAGTCCGTTGCGCTGCAGCTGTTCCTGTTCGCCGGCTTCGAGGGCCGGCGCTGACGGCAACAGTGCCAGCGCAATGCCGTAGTGGGGTTGCCACTGCGCCAGCTGATCCTGCTGGGCGGCGGGGCCCTTTCCATCCAGCCCCTGCCGCAACGCATACAGCTGGCCACGCACCTGCTCTGCAAACACACGCTGCTGGAACGGCAGGTAGATGCGATCGAAGACCACATTGATGAGCAGCAGAGTGATCAGGAAGCTCGCGCCGACCACCAGCCACAGGCGCAGGAAAAGCCGCTTCACGCCGACCAGGCCGAGGGATTGAACTGGTAGCCGCGCCCCCACACGGTCTTGATCCGCCGCGGTTCGCGCGCGTCGTCGCCGAGCTTTCGGCGCAGCTTGCCGATGCAGACGTCGACGCTGCGGTCCAGGCCGTCGAAGCCGATGCCGCGCACTGCCTGCAGGATCTGGTCACGCGACAGGATCTGCCCGGGCTGGCTGGCCAGCAGCCACAGGATCTCGAACTCGGTGGTGCCCACATCCACCGCCGCGCCGTGCAGGTGCACTTCACGCTGCATGCGATCGATCAGCAGTTGCCCATGCATCAGCCGGCTGGGCGTGCCGGTGTTGCTGCTGCCATGGCGGCGGCGCAGCAGGGCGCGCAGGCGGGCCAGCAGCAGGCGCGGCTCGATCGGCTTGTGCACATAGTCATCGGCACCCGATTCCAGGCCCAGCACCTGCTCGATGTCGTCCTCGCAGGCGGTCAGCATCAGGATCGGCACGTCGGAGAAACTGCGGATCTGCCGGCACACATCGATGCCACCGAGGCCGGGCAGCATCAGATCCAGCACCACCAGCTCCGGCGCATGCTGGCGGCAGGCCGCACCGGCCAGGTCACCACGGGCCACGTGCTGCACGGCGAAGCCGTGCTCGTGCAGGTAGTCGCTGACCAGTTCGGCCAGGCGACGGTCGTCCTCCACCAGCAGGACCGACGTGGGCGAACTGCTGGCAGGGGGAGTCCAGGGGGATGGCTGCATGCGTGGGGCCTCCGTGCCCGGGCAGGAGCGCCCGGCGGCGAAGCCTAGCAACGGCCCATGACGGCTGCCTGAATCGCGGCCAACCTGATAACCGCAGGTACGGGCGTCATCGCCAGCGGCGTTCAGCGGCTGGCCCCGGCTGGCCTATGGTGGCGGTTTCCCCGGATGGAGCCTGGTGCAATGAGCGATCCGCAGTGGCAACTGGAAACCCTGGCCGTGCACGGCGGCTATCGTCCCGACCCGACCACCCGCGCGGTGGCGGTGCCAATCTACCAGACCGTGGCGTATGCGTTCGATGACACCCAGCACGGCGCCGACCTGTTCGACCTGAAGGTGCCGGGCAACATCTACACGCGCATCATGAACCCCACCACCGATGTGCTGGAGCAGCGCCTGGCCGCGCTGGAAGGGGGTATCGGCGCGCTGGCGCTGGCCTCGGGGCAGGCCGCGATCACCTACGCCATCCAGACCATCGCCGAAGCCGGTGACAACATCGTCGCCTCCAGTGCGCTGTACGGCGGCAGCCTCAACCTGCTGGCGCACACGCTGCCGCAGTATGGCATCCAGGCGCGTTTTGCCGACCCAGCCGATCCATCCGCGTTCGCAGGGTTGATCGATGAGCGCACCAAGGCGGTGTTCGTCGAATCGATCGGCAACCCGCGCGGCAACGTCACCGACATTGCCGCCATTGCCGAGGTCGCGCATGCCGCCGGCGTGCCACTGATCGTCGACAACACGGTGGCCACGCCATTCCTGCTGCGCCCGTTCGAGCATGGTGCCGATATCGTGGTGCATTCGCTGACCAAGTACCTCGGCGGCCACGGCAACAGCCTGGGCGGCGCGATCATCGATTCGGGCCGCTTCGACTGGGCTGCACAGCCCGCGCGCTTCGCTCGCCTCAACCAGCCTGACCCGAGCTACCACGGGGTGGTCTATACCGAAGCGCTGGGGCCGGCGGCCTATATCGGCCGCGCGCGGGTGGTGCCGCTGCGCAACACCGGCGCGGCGCTGTCACCGTTCAATGCCTTCCTGATCCTGCAGGGCATCGAGACCTTGGCGCTGCGCATGGAACGCATCAACGCCAACGCACTGGCCATCGCGCAGTTCCTGAAGTCGCACGCAAAGGTGGCCTGGGTGCGTTACGCCGGACTGGCCGACGACCCCGAGCATGCCGCCGCGCAGCGCTATCTGGGCGGCCACGGCTCGGGCGTGTTGACCTTCGGCCTGCCGGGCGGCCGCGAGGCCGGCGCGCGTTTCCTCGATGCACTGAAGCTGTTCACCCGCCTGGTCAACCTGGGCGATGCGAAGTCACTGGCCACCCATCCGGCCTCGACCACCCATCGCCAGCTGGATGCAGCGGAGCTGGCCAAGGCCGGCGTCAGCGAAGACACCGTGCGGCTGTCGATCGGCATCGAGCATATCGGCGACCTGCGCGCCGACCTGGAGCAGGCCCTGGCCGGCGCCTGATAGCCGCACGCTTGGTGTATATCGCCACAGGCGATCACCACCCGCGCCGTGATGCGCTACGGTGGAACTGCCTCTCCAAGGCAGTGGCAACGTGGCGATCCAGATCCCCGGTCGATGCGGGTCGACCGGGGATTTTTTTTGTTCCCGGGTCAGATCCGTTTTCCTGCGGAAAACGGATCTGACCCCATGCACCGCCGTGTCGACCAAGGTCGACGTGGCGGGAGTGTCCGCGGCATGGATGCCGCGGCCAAGCCCCCATGGAAGGGTTTACGGCGTCTCCCGCCACCGGACCCACCCCGCCATCCCACGGAATGCCAGCTTTTGCTTTTGTCGTTGCAGTTGAAGTTGATTCGGCAGGTGCAGGGCTGCAAGCCCTGCCGCACACACACCCTCACACCACCGGAATACTGTGCTGTCCCAGCCCGCGATACGGCGGCGTGGACATCACCATCTCCGCCAGCGAGTACGCCAGCTCACGCTCGGCCATCACCGTCCCATCCGCACCGTGTTCCAGCAGATGCTTCACCTCCGCATCGCTGTGCGCACGCGCCAGCAGGGTCAGCTCCGGGTTGATCGCCCGCAGCTTGGCCAGCGCCTCACCGGCCTCCAGCGGCTGTGGAATCGCCAGCACCGCAATCTTCGCGCGTTCCGGATGGGCTTCGGCCAGCACCCGGTCGGCGGCGGCACTGCCGCGGATCGCCGCCAGGCCCTTGGCGTGTGCCTGTTCGACATGTTCCTTGTTGTCATCGATCACCAGTACCGGCACACCGCGATCGCGCAGCACCTGCGCCAGCTCGCTGCCCACCCGGCCGTAGCCGATCACGATCGCGTGCCCGTTCAGATCACGCGATGGGCCGATCGCCTCTTCCGGTTCGGCCGGCTGCGGCTGCTGTTCCTGCTTGGCCTGCCAACGGTCGAGCAGCCCGAAGACCAGCGGGTTGAGCATGATCGACACCAGCGCACCGGCCAGTACCAGCGACTGGCCTTCCTTCGGCAGGATCTGCAGGGCCACGCCGAGGCCGGCGATGATGAAGGCGAACTCGCCGATCTGTGCCAGGCTGGCCGAGATGGTCAGCGCCGTGCTGGTCGGGTGCCCGAACGCGCGCACGATGAAGAACGCGGCGGCCGACTTGCCGAACATGATGATCAGCACGGTGGCCAGCACCTGCCACGGGTGCTGGATGAGGATGTTCGGATCGAACAGCATGCCGACCGAGACGAAGAACAGCACCGCGAACGCATCGCGCAGCGGCAGCGAATCATGCGCGGCCTTGTGGCTGAGCTCCGATTCGTTGAGCAGCATGCCGGCGAAGAACGCGCCCAGTGCGAACGAGACGCCGAACAGCATCGCCGAGCCGAACGCCACGCCCAGCGCGATCGCCAGCACCGACAGGGTGAACAGTTCGCGCGAACCGGTACCGGCGATGCGTTCGAGGATCCATGGAATGACCCGGCGCCCGACCACCAGCATCACCGCCACGAACAGGCCCAGCTGCACGAAGGTCCAGCCGATATCGGCCAGCACGCTGCCCAGCGAGTGCGATTCCTTGGCCGCGTCGGGGCCGAACACGCCGGCCATCACCGGCATCATCACCAGTGCGAGCACGCAGGCCAGGTCTTCCACGATCAGCCAGCCGACCGCGATCTTGCCGCGCATGGTCTCCAGCAGGCGGCGTTCCTCCATCGCCCGCAGCAGCACCACGGTACTGGCGGTGGCCAGCGAAAAACCGAAGATGACGCCATGCAGGGCGGGCCAGCCCATCAGCGAGGCCACGCCCCAGCCGAGCAGGGTGGCCACGGCGATCTGGCCGATGGCACCGGGGATGGCGATGGCCTTGACCGCCATCAGGTCCTTCAGCGAGAAGTGCAGGCCGACGCCGAACATCAGCAGCATCACGCCCAGCTCGGCCAGCTGGTTGGCCAGCGCCTGGTCGGCAACGAAGCCGGGAGTGAACGGGCCTACGCAGATGCCAGCAACCAGGTAACCGACCAGGGGAGACAAGCGGAGCTTGTTGGCCAGCGCGCCGAAGATGAAGGCGAGCCCGAGGCCAACGGCAACGATGTTGATCAGGTCGGTGTCATGGTGCATCGGCACTCGCAGGAAATCGGGGGATGCCCCGATTTTCACCTAATGCGCCAAATGCGGCAAACCTTAAATGCGAGTGGGGTCAGAGCCCTTCTCCCGCAGGAAAAGGGCTCTGACCCCACCAGGGTCCGGGAATGCCGGCCAGCGGCCGCCATTCCGCTTACCCGTTTTGCGTCGTTGCGTAGGAACCGGGGATCTGCGGCGGGTGCCTGCGCGAAACGTCGGGATCGGACCTATCTGGCCGGCGCACGGCCGATATGCCTGGCGCCGGGACGCGACCTATGCGTCGGTTCGGGCATGGGATGGAACCGAGACGCGACAGTTCCGACTCAAGGCCGTCTGCCGAAGTGATTCAAGGGCTTCTGGACGAAATGAGAGCAGCAGGGGACCAAGGATTACTTGAATGCGCGCTCGATCGGATGGGACCGAGCCGTCCGGTTGGCGCTGCCTGCGTCCCTCTCAACGGTCATTATGTGCCATTGCCTCGTCCCGCTGAGCAGCCAAGCGGGCTTTCTCCACTCTGACCGTATGGGTGAACAACCGCATGAAACTTCCTGATATTGATGTAGTGGTCCAAGCGATAGGTCAGGACACCGGTTCGGCTTCCCTGTCCCGGCTGCTCCTTGACCTGGAAATCGACGAGACCGCCTTTCGCCGCTATCCGTTCAATCTGGCTGGAATGCGGATATGGACTGACAAGCAGGATGTGCTCCAGCTGCAATTCAAGGATGTCGGGCTGTTGAACGACATCCCCTATCACGACCTGGATGACGGACCCTGGGTTCTGACCAATGTGGTCTTCTGGGGAGTCAAAAAAAGCAGTCCTGCATACGCTGGATCGCTGCCGTATGAACTGAGATTTTCCATGCAACGCCAGGAAGTCAGGCAGCGACTCTCCGCTCTGGATGCTGGTGACCCCATGGAAGCGGGGTTTTCTGGTGAGGTTGATATCTGGTGTGTCAACGGTCATGAACTGAGAGTCGATTTTTCCGGTCCTGTTGATTCGATTCGGTGCATCTCCGTGGGCCTGCCGGTTGATCGTAGTGATCACCAACCGTGAGCCCTCGACTGTCTCCCGTACTTGGGGCCGGCATGCGGGATTACATGTAGGCGGCCCAGATATTTTCGTACAGTGTCGGTGAACAATCAGATGAATCTTCCAGACATAGATGTAGTGATTCAGGCGGTAGGTCAGGGCACCAGCTCGGCTTCCCTGTCCGGATTGCTCCAGGCATTGGAAATCGATGAGGCGGACATCAGCCGCAATCCGTTGAAATTGACTGGAAGGCGGATCTGGACAGACGAGGAAGGCACGCTGCAGTTGAATTTCGCGGATATCGGGATGCTGGCGGATATTCCGTACCACGACGTGGACGACGGGCCCTGGGTACTCACGACGGCAGTGTTCTGGGCATCTGGGAAAGACAGACATGCCTACTCCGGTCCGTTGCCCCATGGGCTGGATCTCTCAATGTCGCGTCACTGTGTGAGGGAGCGATTTGCAGCCTTGAATGCGGGTAATCCCGTCGTGGCGGGTATCTCGGGCAATGTGGATGTATGGGGCATCGGTGGCTTGGAGCTCAAAGTCAACTTCTCCGGTCCCGGAGATTCGCTTCGCTGTGTATCCGTTGGTATTCCGGTCGATCGTACCCATCGCCAAGGGTAATAGCGGCGTATGCGCATCTCGCCCGAATGGACAGCGGAGCTTCCATGATTCATCCAACAAGCATGGTGCACATCCAGGCAATAGCAGCGCTGTTTGGCAGAAGCGCCACCGACCCAGCCGTCACAACGATGCTGCAATCGCTTGGCGCCAGGCGCAGGCCAGAGCTGGCCCGTCCTGCAAAAAGTCCTTACGAGGCGATTCTGCGCGTGAGCGGGCAGGGCATGCTGTTCTCCTTCAGCGAGCGCAACTACTGGAACGGGCGCTCCGTGGCTTCGCACGGCAGGAGCGGTGAGCTGATCTTCACCAACGTTGCGGTAACTGCAGGCATTCCAGATGTCATGCGCCGGTACGAAGGCGAGCTGCCGTTCGGCCTGCAATGGGAGGACGATAGGACGATGGCTCGCGAAAGGCTCGTGATGGCGGGCTTCGGGGATAGCTTGCACGCCGGTAGGCGTGACGCGTGGTGGTTGCCCGACTACCGCATCCGTCTGACCTATCAACCTGGATGTATCGAGCGGGCAGGAGGCCCCGGGATCTTTGATATCAGCCTGGGAATTCCCATGCGCCCATTGGCTCGCGCACCGGCGACGCGCGAGTACCCCTCAGCGGAGCAGGTAGTTGCTGCCCTCGGTAGATCGACCGACGATGCTGATTTCCAAGCCGTGTTCCGGGAATTTGGGCTTGCAAGTCTGATTGCGGAGGCGAGCAGGGAGATCGTTGATAGAGCCGACGAGCATGGCTTCATCCTTTACTTTGACAGTAGGCGGCGCGTTTCCGGTAGCCATCCGGTATACACCGGTATCAGTTTCGTCCGCGAACGACTGGGAAACTCAAGAGCCTGGGCTGGGCCGCTCCCATTCGGTCTTCAATTCGATGATCCGCCGTCCATACTCGAAGAGCGCATGGGTCAACGAGCCAGTCGTTGGCGTGATGAAGGAACGTTTGGCAGCGCCAGCTGGTCGCTGCCTGGTCTTCAAATAAACGTGAATTTTGACAGTCTGGATAATTGTCTTGAGTCTGTCCGTGTGCTTGCAGAAGGTCGTTACATGTCCAACTGCCAGCCGTGCAGCTGATCCTGTCCGTAGCACAAAACAAAACACCCGCCGGATCATTCCGGCAGGTGTGAAAGATGCGACGGGGGTTGCCGGCCAGCGGCCGGCACTAGCGCTTACCAGGCGTACTTGATCCGCCCGTACACATACGCGCCGTTGAAGCCGAACGGCGAGTAGTTGCTGTACGGCAGCATGCCGAAGGTGGAGTTCTGCAGGTCTTCGGTGCGGTCCGGGTACTTGTCCAGCAGGTTGTCGGCGCCCACGGTCAGGGTCCAGTTGCTGCTCGGCTTGTAGCTGGCCGAGGCATCCACCACCCAGGCGTCGCCGTAGGTCTGGTCGCGCAGTGCGGTGGCCGAGTTGCGCACGGTGAACTTGCCGTAGCGGGTTGCGGCCAGGCCCAGTTCCCAGTGGTCCGAACGCCAGGTGCCGCTCAGGATCGCCTTGTCGCGCGGGTAGCTGTCCTCGATGCGGCCGATCTCATCGCGGCCGATCAGCGACTGGGTCAGGCCCAGCGTGCCGAACACCGCCGGGGTGCCGCCGACGCGGCGCACTTCAGTGTCGTTGTAGCTGTACGCAGCGGTCAGTTCCAGGCTGCTGGCACTGAACGGCACTGTGTAGCTGGACACGAAGTCGACGCCGCGGGTGCGCGTATCCAGGCCGTTGGTGAAGTAGGAGAACGCGGTCACCTGCGGCAGGCCCAGGGTTCCCAGCAATGCGCTGGTGGCGGCGTTGGTGGTGATGCTGGACGACAGCGCGATGCGGTCATCGATGTCGATCTGGTAGGCATCGACGGTGATGTACAGGCGGTCGACCGGCTGCAGCACCAGGCCCAGGCTGTAGGAGGTGGAGGTCTCGGCCTTCAGCGGCGAGGCGCCCAGCGCCTGCGCAGCCGGGCTGGTGGTCGGGAAGGTGCCACGCTCGACGAACACGCCATTGAGGAACTGGCTGGTGACCGCCTGGTAGCCCTGCTGAGCCAGCGACGGTGCACGGAAGCCGCTGGACGCGGTGGCCCGCAGCGCGACCTTGTCGGTGAAGGCATAACGCGCCGACAGCTTGCCGGAGAAGCGGTCGCCGAAGTCCGAGTAGTCTTCGTAGCGGCCGGTGATGCCGGCCGAGAACTTCTCGGTCAGGTCGGCTTCCAGCCCGGCGTAGACCGCGTAGTTGTGGCGGTCGGCATGCACTTCGTTGGTCGGGGTGAAGCCCGCGAACCCCTGCGCGCCGCTGCCGGTGTAAGAGTTCAGCTCGCCCGGGTTCTGGTCCCACTTTTCCTTGCGGTATTCACCACCGAAGGACAGCGTGACCGGGTAGGCCAGGCCCCAGTCCAGCGACTTGGTCAGGTCGGCATTGAAGATGTCCTGCTGGTACTTCAGCGTGCCGTCGTAGAACGAGCGCGGGCTGGTTGCACCCAGGCTGTAGTTGATGCTGTTGCGGGTGTGGAAGTCCAGGGTGTTCTCGCCGTGGTTCAGGCTCAGGTCCCAGGTCCAGCCGTTGTCGGTGCTGCCCTTGACGCCGGCCACCAGCGAGCGGTCCTTGGAGTACTGGTTGATCTCCGGCACGAAGCCGTCCGGGTAGGTCTGCGCCAGCAGCGCGCTCTGCCCGCTGTGGTTGCGCGAGCGGTAGAACGCGAACGAGGTGATGTCGCGGTTGCTGAGCAGCGCGCTGGCATAGCCGGTCACGCGGTCGCTGAAATCGAAACTGGCGTTGGCCGAAGCCGCAGTCGCATCCACGCGCGGGTCGCCGACGATGAAGGTCTTCTGGCCGATGCTCGGGAAGTTGCCGGTGTTCGGGGTGGTGCCGCGGTACGGGCCGGCGCGGTTGCTTTCGTCCTGCTGGCTGATCTGGCCGGCCACGTGCACGCGGCCACGGCCATCGCCGAACTCGACGCCGGTATCGCCGGAGAGCTGGTACTTGTTGCCGTCACCGGCCGAGTACTGGCCGTAGTCCACCGCCAGGCTGCCACCCCGGCCGCTGCCCTTGAGCACGATGTTGATGACGCCAGCGATGGCGTCCGAACCATACTGTGCCGAGGCACCGTCACGCAGCACTTCCACGCGCTCGATGGCAGCGATCGGGATCGCGTTGATGTCCACCGCCGATGAGCCACGGCCGATGCTGCCGTTGACGTTGATCATTGCCGAAGTGTGGCGGCGCTTGCCGTTGACCAGCACCAGCACCTGGTCCGGCGACAGGCCACGCAGCTGCGCCGGGCGCACGCCGCTGGTGCCGTCGGTCAGCGCCGGGCGCGGGAAGTTCAGCGAGGGCAGCGCGCGCGACAGCGCGGTGGCCAGCTCGCTGGTGCCGGTGGACTGCAGGGCTTCGGGGGTGATGATGTCGATCGGCGACTGCGATTCGGCGACTGTGCGGTCGGCCACGCGGGTGCCGGTAACGATCACCGTGTCCAGGGTGTTGGCGGCGGTGCCGGCCTGCTGGGCAGCGGCAACGAACGGAGAGCCACCGAGTGCGACAGCGACGGCGGCGGCGATCAGGCTGGTCTTGCGGGTCATCGGGAGGGGGCTCCGGTTGGCGGGGGCGGCACCGGAATCGACATCACGGGGGTGAGGCGGACGGCGGTTGTTGCGGTGCGCAAAGCAGGAATTAACGGGATATTCAGTGGCTGTCAAATGCCGGTCATCGGGAAAAACGTTGCAGCAGCAACCATTTAGCCCGGATCGGCATGCGCGGGGAGGGGACCCGGGAGGCGCGCGGCGAGGACGTGGGAGAGAGGAACGCCGGCCGCCGCGCATCCCGGGGCGCGTCAAGTATTCGTTAACGCTAGAATTGCGTCGCAGGAACAGTGCTCACCAGCACATTCCATTCGGTTATATGGACGCCTTCCCCCATGATTTCGCTTCGTAATTTCGCCTTGCGCCGCGGCGAGCGGCTGCTGTTGTCCAATGTCGACCTGACCCTGCATGCCGGTTACCGGGTGGGTGTGGTCGGTCGCAACGGTGCTGGCAAGTCCAGCCTGTTCGCGGCGGTGAAGGGCGAGCTGGAGGCGGACAAGGGCGATGTCGACCTGCCGGGCAAGGTGCGCATCGCCAGCGTTGCCCAGGAAACCCCGTCACTGCCCGACCCGGCGCTGAGCTTCGTGCTCGGCGGTGACATCGAGGTGGCCGCGGTGCTGGCCGCCGAGGCCGAGGCGACCGCCCGCGAAGACTGGGAAGCGGTGGCCGAGGCGCACACGAAGATGGCCGAGCTCAATGCCTACGACGCCGAAGCGCGCGCCGGCAAGCTGCTGCATGGCCTCGGTTTCCCGGCCGAGACCCACCATCGCGCGGTGTCCTCGTTCTCCGGCGGCTGGCGCGTGCGCCTGAACCTGGCGCGCGCGCTGATGATGCCCAGCGACCTGCTGCTGCTGGACGAACCGACCAACCACCTGGATCTGGACGCGGTGTACTGGCTGGAACAGTGGCTGCTGAAGTACCCGGGCACCCTGCTGCTGATCTCGCATGACCGCGAGTTCCTCGACAACGTGGCCACCCACACCCTGCACCTGCACGGTGGCGGCGCCAAGCTCTACCCGGGCGGCTACACCGACTTCGAGCGCCAGCGCGCCGAACAGCTGCGCCAGCAGCAGATCGCGCACGAGAAGGAGCAGGCCGAGCGCGCCCACCTGCAGAGCTTCATCGACCGCTTCAAGGCGCAGGCCAGCAAGGCGGCGCAGGCGCAGAGCCGCATGAAGCGCCTGGCCAAGCTGGCCGGTACCGAAGCGGTGCGTGCCGAGCGCGAGTTCCGCATCGAGTTCGCGCCGCCGGCCAAGCTGCCGTTCTCGCTGATCCGCCTGAACCACGTCGAGGCCGGCTACGGCAAGGACGCGGTGATCCTGCACAACGTCGGCTTCGGCCTGGAAGCGGGCCAGCGCATCGGCCTGCTCGGCCCGAACGGTGCCGGCAAGACCACCCTGGTGAAGACCCTGGTGGGCGAGCTGGCGCCGATCGTCGGCGAGCGCATGGCGCATCCGGACCTGAAGATCGGCTACTTCGCCCAGCATACGGTGGAGTCGCTGCACGAAGGCCAGTCGCCGATGGAGCACTTCCGCGAGATCGCCCCGGACGCACCGAACCAGTCGTTCCGCGATTTCCTCGGCAAGTGGAACTTCCCGGGCGACCGTGCATTCGAGCCGGTCGATGGGTTCTCCGGTGGCGAGCGCGCGCGCCTGGCGCTGGCGCTGATCGCCTGGCAGCAGCCGAACGTGCTGCTGCTGGACGAACCGACCAACCACCTTGACCTGGAAATGCGCGAAGCGCTGGCCGAAGCACTGGCCACCTTCGAAGGCGCGATCGTGATGGTCTCGCATGACCGCCACCTGATCGGCCTGGTCTGTGATACCTACTGGCGCGTGGCCGATGGCGTAGTCGAGCCGTTCGATGGCGACCTGGATGCGTATGCCGCGTGGCTGCGCACCCGTCCGCAGGCGCAGGGCACCAAGGCGCGCATGGAGCAGGTGGAAGAGCCGGTGGTGGTCAAGACCGCCCCGGTGGCGCAGGTGGTGCAGAAGAAGCCGGTGAATCCGCACAAGCTGGCCGCCGCCGAGGCCAAGGTGGCCGAGCTGGAAGGCGCGCTGGCCGAGCTGGACCGCCAGTTGGCCGATCCGGCCAACTACGCCGATGCCACCCGCATGGCGGTGATTGGTCGTGACCGCGAAACCGCCGCCGCCCAGCTGGAAAAGGCCGAAGCGGCGTGGATGGAGCTGCTCGAGTCCTGACTCCGCGAAAAAAGGGGACGGAGGGGATTAAGTCGTATGTGCACATACGACTTAATCCCCTCCGTCCCCTTTTTTCAACCCTGCGCCTGCAGCCACTCGCGGAAGCGCTTGGCCGGCTCGCGCTCGGCGCGCGAGCGCAGCCGCGTCAGCCAGTAGCGACCCAGCTCCAGCGTGGTGCCGAAGGGCTGCAGCAAGCGGCCTTCGGCCAATTCCTGCTCGAACATGCGCAGTGGCAGCAGTGCCACGCCGGCACCGCCGATCGCGGCCATCGCCAGCGTCAACGACGAATCGAACACTGGCCCGCGGGCTTCCACGCCACTGACCCCGGCCGCCTGCAGCCAACGCGGCCATTCGTCGCTTCGGTAAGAGCGCAGCAGCGGTAGCGTACCCAGGTCGCGCGGCTGCTTCAGCCGCCGCGCCAACGCCGGGGCGCACAGCGGTGCGAAGGGTGCATCGAGGATTGCCGTGCAGGCCTGCCCCTGCCAGTCGCCATCACCGAAGCGGATCGCCAGGTCCAATCCTTCACCGGCCAGATCGATGCGGTTGTTGTGGGTCTGCAGGCGCAGCTCGATGTCCGGGTGCGCGGCCTCGAACGCCGCCAGCCGTGGCAGCAGCCAACCGGTGGCGAAGGTGCCGACCACGCCCAGCGTCAGTACTTCGCGGGCCGGCCCGCCGGTGTAGCGCGCGATGCTGGCCGAGATGCGCTCGAACGATTCGTTGAGTACCGGATACAGCGCCGCGCCCTCGTCGGTCAGCGCCACCCCGCGCGGCAGGCGATGGAACAGGCGGATGCCGAGCCGGTCCTCCAGGCCGCGGATCTGGTGGCTCAGCGCCGCCTGGCTGACACACAGCTCCAGTGCGGCGCGGGTGAAGTTCTGATGGCGCGCAGCCGCCTCGAAGGCGCGCAGCGCGTTCAGCGGCAGGGTCGGGTGCAGCATCGGGAAGCCGTGAGCCAGGGTGATGGCTGATCCTACCCGTTCAATGAGGAATTTCGTAAATCTCAATGAGTTGATTGCGACAGGTATGAATTGAATTCATGGCTTCCGCTGATAATTCGCGCTGGTCGGCTCCGGGGAGGGCTTCAATAATCGGGCGGTCCCCAGGAGAACCCCCGTATGCTCGCCCGTCGCCGATTCCTGCAGTTCAGTGGTGCTGCCGTTGCTTCCTCGCTGCTTGCCCCTGCGCTGGCGCGGGCGGTTGCCCCTTCGTCCGGCACACCCACCGCGAACGCCGCCATTGCTGGCGCCGCCGATTTCGCCGCGCTGGAAAAAGCCAGCGGTGGCCGCCTGGGCGTCACCGTGCTGAACACCGGTAATGGCCGTCGCATCGGCGGGCATCGGCAGGACGAGCGCTTCCCGATGTGCAGCACGTTCAAGTCGATGCTGGTTGCCCATGTGCTGAGCCTTGCCGATGCAGGCCGCGTTTCGCTCGACACCCGTGTGCCCATCGCCGGGAAGGATCTGCAGTCCTACGCCCCGGTGGCGCGCCGCCATGTGGGCAAGGACCTGACGGTGCGCGACCTGTGCCGGGGCACGCTGACCACCAGCGACAACACGGCGGCCAACCTGCTGCTGGAGGTGGTGGGCGGGCCGTCGGCGCTGACGGCATTCCTGCGCGGGCAGGGCGACAGCGTTACCCGCAATGACCGCAACGAGCCGGACGTGAATCTGTTCGCGCAGGGAGACCCGCGCGATACCACCAGCCCGGCCGCGATGGCCACCAGCCTGGCCCGCTTCGCGGTGGGCAATGGCCTGCAGCCGGCATCGCGCCAGCAGTTCGCCGATTGGCTCATCGACAACCAGACCGGCGATGCCTGCCTGCGCGCCGGGCTGGGAAAGCGCTGGCGGGTAGGGGACAAGACCGGCAGCAACGGTGATGACACGCGCAACGACATCGCCGTGCTATGGCCGCATACAGGAGGCGCAGCGTGGGTGGTCACCGCCTATCTGCAGGGCGCGTCGGTCGATGACGACCAGCGCGCAGCGGTGCTTGCACGGGTGGGGGCGCTGGCCGATGCGATGATCGGATGAGGTAACCGGGGTCATTCGAAAATGGCTTGCCGGATTGGTCGGGCACGCGCATCCTGCGCGCGTTCGAACCCCACGGAAGACCCCCGATGAGCCATGAGTTGATCTACCTGCTGCTGATCTTCGCGCTGCTGGTGATCCCGCGCGCGCTGCAGCGCTTCAGCCTGCCCGCGCCGCTGACCTGCCTGCTGTTCGGCATCATCGGCATGCTGTGGCTGGGCGACCAGGCGCACGACGCGGTGATCGGCCTGCTGGCCACGCTGGGCATTTCCTCGCTGTTCCTGTTTGCCGGCCTGGAAGTGGATCTGCAGGCGCTGCGCCGTGGCATGTGGCCGCTGCTGGCGCACCTGGTGATCCGTACCGGCACGCTGTTCGGCGTGGGCTGGCTGGCCTGGCGATATGCGGGATTGCCGTGGCAGGCCGCTGGCCTGCTGGCGCTGGCCCTGCTGACGCCCTCCACCGGCTTCATCATGGACTCGCTGTCGCGGCTGGGCCTGAGCGAGGACGAACGGTTCTGGGTGACCAGCAAGGCCATTGCCGGAGAACTGCTGGCGCTGGCCGCGTTGTTCATCGTGCTGCAGGCTGGCGATCCGGGCCACATGGCGCTGTCCAGCCTGGCGCTGCTGGCGATGATGATCGGCCTGCCGCTGCTGTTCATCGCGCTGGGCCGCTGGGTGGCACCGCATGCGCCGGGCTCGGAGTTCTCGCTGCTGGTGATGGTCGGCATGGTGGCCGCCTATATCACCTACCTGCTGGGCGTGTACTACCTGGTGGGTGCCTTCATCGCCGGCCTGGTCGCGCGCCTGCTGCACCAGCGCATGCCGCTGCTGGCCTCGCACGAGAACCTGCACGCGCTGCGCCTGTTCGCCTCGTTCTTCGTGCCGTTCTATTTTTTCAACGCCGGCACCAAGGTGCCCAGCGAAGCACTGAGCTTCGAGGCGCTGGGGCTGGGCATCGTGATCACCCTGGTCGTGCTGCCGCTGCGCATCGGCGTGGTCTGGCTGCAGCGCCGGGTGATGTTTGGCGAGAGCTTCCGCAGCAGCCTGCGGGTCTCGCTGGCGTTGGCTCCGACCCTGATCTTCACCCTGGTGCTGGCGGCGATCATGCGCGAGCGTTTCCAGATTCCGGCGGTGCTGTTCGGCGCGCTGCTGCTCTATGCCGCACTGACTACGCTGTTGCCGTCGCTGGTGTTCCGCACACCGTTCGACGTCGATCCGGTGGAACAGGAGCCTGCGGGCGAGGGCGAGACCGCACCGGTAGCGGCTACCGAAACGCTGCCGGAGGCACAGACAGCTGAACGTTGATCGGGGAGCGCACGTGGTTTGCGCCCGTCGGCCATGACCGTTAGGGTTGGGGCATGAAACTGCCTGCCGTTGCTACCGCTTCCGCCCTCCTGTTCAGCCTCGCTGCATGCTCGCAGCGTTCCGATACGGTCGCCCATGATCTGGCGACCGCACCGGCCGATGCCTTCATGGCCGCCATCGCCGCGCATTGCGGCCAGGCCTATGAGGGCCGGGTGGTGGAGGATACGCCGGCACCGACCGGCAAAGACCCGTTCGCCGGCCAGCGCCTGGTCATGCATGTGCGCGGCTGTGCCGATCCCGCCCATGAATTGCGGATTCCTTTCCATGTGGGGGATGACCACTCGCGCACGTGGGTGCTGACCCGCACCGAAAACGGCCTGCGCCTGAAGCACGATCATCGCCATCAGGATGGCAGCGCCGATGCGATCACCCTCTACGGCGGCGACAGCACGCCGCCGGGCACCGCCGGGCGCCAGCAGTTCCCGGCCGACTCCGATTCGGTGGCGATGTTCCGTCGCGCCGACATGTTGGCTTCCACGCACAACACCTGGGCGATGGAGATCGACCCCGACCAGACCTTCGTCTACGAACTGACGCGCCCGGAAGGCCGCCGTTTCCGCGTGAAGTTCGACCTGAGCAAGCCGGTCGACCTGCCACCGCCACCGTGGGGCGACGACACAGCACCCGCGCCGTGATCCCGGGGTCGGATCCCTCCTGCGGAGGGCTCTGACCCCGACCCTGCACTCACCGCGTGCCGAAGCGCGCCCGGCAGCCGTTGCTCACCCACACCTGGCCACGCGAGTAACCCCAGCTGCGGCCCTCCTGGCAGGCGCTGCCGGACAGCTGCTGCTGCAGCACTGGCCGACCCTGGCGCTCATCCCAGTCGCAGGTCTGCGAGCGGTTGTTGTTGCTGCTGCAGGTGATCGAGTAGTTGCTGTTGCCGCCGCCCCAACCGCCGCCGCCCCAGCCGCGGGCCTCGGCGAACTCGGCGCGGCAACCGCCACTGACCCAGATCGCGCCATTGCGCACGCCCCATGTGCGCCCTTCGTTGCAGGGGCTGCCGGACAGCTGGCGGACCAGGCGGGCATTGCGCCAGCCGACCGGGCAGCTGCGCTCACGGTTGTTCTGGCTCTCGCAACGGATGGTCTCGCCGGGGCGCCCGTTGTTGCCACCCCAGCCCCCCCCGTTGCCGCCACCCCAGCCGCCACGGGCCTCGACGAATTCGGCGCGGCAGCCGTTGGTGACCCAGATGCTGCCATTGCGGCTGCCCCAGGTGCGGCCCTCGTCGCAGGCGCTTCCGGACAGCTGGCGGACCAGCTGCGCATTGCGCCACCCGGTAGTGCAGACCCGTTCGCGGTTGTTCTGGCTCTCGCAGCGGATCACCCCGTCCTGCGCGGCGGCCGGGGCGGAGGGCAGGGCGAGCGTGGCGATGGTGCCCAGGCTCAGGGTCACGGCCAGGCTGGCCAGGGACAGCGGTTTCATGGCGGCATCCCATACGGTGGCAGGTGCCTGACTATAGGGAAGGGGGCGATCAAGCCGGTGTGACTGGCCGGATTTGCCCCGGCCGGGGCCTCGGCCGCAGAATACGAGGCTTTCCGGCCCCCATCCGGTGCCGGCGTTCTCCAGCGGAGCTTTCCCCCCATGCGTACCCACTTCTGCGGCCTGGTCGACGAGACCCTGATTGGCCAGACTGTCACCCTCGCCGGCTGGACCGACGTGGCCCGTAACCAGGGCGGCGTCTGCTTCATCGATCTCCGCGATCATGAAGGCATCGTGCAGGTGACCGTGGAGGTCGACAACGCCGAAGTGTTCGCCGTGGCCGCGTCGCTGGGTTACGAGGACGTGCTGCAGGTGGAAGGCGTCGTGCGCGCCCGCCACGCGGTCAACGACAAGATGCGCACGGGCAAGGTGGAAGTGATCGCCACCGCCATCACCGTGCTGAACAAGGCCGCGCCGCTGCCGTTCCACGCCCACGAGAACCCGGGCGAGGAAACCCGCCTGAAGTACCGCTACCTGGACCTGCGCCGCCCGGAAATGCAGCGCATGCAGCGCACCCGCATCAAGCTGGTGCAGGCTCTGCGCCGCCACCTGGACGAGAAGGGCTTCCAGGACATCGAAACCCCGATCCTGACCAAGGCCACTCCGGAAGGCGCGCGCGACTTCCTGGTGCCGGCGCGCATGCATCCGGGCGAGTTCTATGCCCTGCCGCAGAGCCCGCAGCTGTTCAAGCAGATCCTGATGGTGGCCGGCTTCGATCGCTACTACCAGATCGCGCGCTGCTTCCGCGACGAAGCCCTGCGTGCCGACCGCCAGCTGGAATTCACCCAGCTGGACATGGAGTTCGCCTTCGTCCGCGAACGCGATGTGCAGGACTTCGTCGAAGACATGATCCGCGCCATCTTCAAGGAAGTGGTCGATGTCCAGCTGGATGCCAGCTTCCCGCGCATGACCTGGGCCGAGGCGATGCGTCGCTACGGTTCGGACAAGCCCGACCTGCGCATCGCGCTGGAACTGGTCGACGTGGCTGAGCTGGTCAAGGACAGTGAGTTCGCGGTGTTCACCGGCCCGGCCAACGATGCCGAAGGCCGCGTCGCCGCGCTGCGCATCCCGGGCGGTGCGTCGCTGAGCCGCAAGCAGATCGACGAGTACGCCGCGCATGCCGCCAAGTACGGTGCCAAGGGCCTGGCCTACATCAAGATCGCCGACAACGGCGAAGTCAGCTCGCCGATCCAGAAGTTCTTCAGCGAGGAATCCTTCGCTGCGCTGGTGGCTCATGTCGGTGCCGGCAACGGCGACATCGTGTTCTTCGGCGCCGGTGGCTACAACAAGGTCTCCGACTTCATGGGCGCCCTGCGCCTGAAGGCCGGCAAGGACTTCGGGCTGGTCGCCGACGGCTGGGCCCCGCTGTGGGTCACCGACTTCCCGATGTTCGAGTGGGACGAGGAAGAACAGCGCTTCGTCGCCCTGCATCATCCCTTCACTGCACCAGCTGTGGACGACATCGCCGACCTGCGCGCCAACGCCCGTACCGCCGTCTCGCGCGGCTACGACATGGTGCTCAACGGCAATGAAATCGGCGGTGGTTCCATCCGTATCCATCGTCCGGACATGCAGAGCGCGGTATTCGAGCTGCTCGGCATCGGTGCCGAAGAGGCCCGCGCCAAGTTCGGCTTCCTGCTCGACGCGCTGAACTACGGCGCGCCGCCGCACGGCGGCATCGCCTTCGGCATCGACCGCATCGCCGCGCTGATGGCCGGCACCGAGTCGATCCGCGACGTCATCCCGTTCCCGAAGACCACCGGTGCGCAGGATCTGATGACCGACGCGCCGTCGCCGATCGTCGACGCGCAGCTGGCCGAAGTGCACATCCAGGTTCGCCCCAAGACCAACTGATCAGGAGATCCAGGCAATGACCGAGTTTGCGTTTTCGCTGGAGTGGGAAAAGCTGGGCAATGAAGGCTCCGAGGCCAACCTGGTCACCGAGCGTGCGCGCGTGTTCGGTGGTTGGCTGGTTCGCGTCGGAACCAACCCGGCGGCGATGGCCCTGACCTTCGTCGCCGACGGCGAAGGCCGTTGGGACGGTGAAGACTTCGGCGTCGAGGATTACGAGGACGACGAAGAGGAAGAGTACGACGAGGACGAGGAAGGCGAGGAAGAAGAGGACGAGGACGAAGAGGAATACGAGGAAGAGGACGAGGACGAGGAAGAAGCGGAATCGCCTGAAAAGGCTTGACCCGCGCTTCGCCCTGACGTCAACTTCCTGCATGTATTCGATCCGCCGCGCCACCGTGGACGACGCGCCGACCCTGTCGGCGCTGGCTGCCCGCACGTTCACCGAAACCTTCGGCCATCTGTACCCGCCGCAGGACCTGCAGGCCTTCCTCGAGGAGGCCTACACGGTCGAGCGCCAGCGCGTGATCCTGGCCCACCCCGATTACGCGGTGTGGCTGTTGGAGCTGGACGGGGAGGCGGTCGGCCATGCCGCCGCCGGCCCCTGTGGCCTGCCGCACCCGGACGTGAAGCCCGGTGACGGCGAACTCAAGCGCCTGTACCTGATCAAGACGCAGCAGAGCTGCGGCTGGGGCAGCCGCCTGCTGGAAACCGCGCTGGCCTGGCTGGAGCACGAAGGCCCACGCACGTTGTGGCTGGGCGTGTGGTCGGAGAACTTCGGCGCACAGCGCTTCTACGCCCGCTACGGATTCGAGAAGGCCGGCGAGTACCTGTTCCCGGTGGGCGGCACAAACGATCTCGAATTCATCCTGCGCCGCGCACCGCGCTCGGCCTGACGTTCACCGCCGCTTGCTGCGCGCGCGTGTTCAATCACCTCACGTTCCTGCCCCGCTGACCGCCAGGCTGTTTGCATGACTCCCCCCGTATTGCTGCTGCATGGCATCTGGAATGCCCGTGCCTGGGTCGGGCCGCTGGCCTGGCGCCTGCGCGCGCGCGGTTTCCAGGTGCATGCGTTCGGCTATTCCTCGGTGTTCGGTGGCCCCGACGTGGCCGTGCCGCAGCTGCTGGAGCGGCTGGCCGATGCCGGACCGTTGTCGCTGGTCGGCCACAGCCTGGGCGGCTTGCTGGCGCTGGAAGCGCTGCGTCGCAATCCGCAGTTGCCGGTGCAGCGCGTGGTCTGCCTGGGTTCGCCGCTGCGCGGCAGCGGCACCGCGCGCTCGTTGTCCGAGCACGGCTGGGGCCTGGCGCTGGGCCGCAGCAGCGACCTGCTCCTCGATGGCCTGCCGGACTGGGAGGGCAGGGCCGAGGTCGGCCTGATCGCGGGTTCGGTGCCGCACGGGCTGGGCAGCCTGCTGGGGGCGATCGACGATGCCTCCGACGGTACCGTGGCGCTGGCCGAGACCCGCCTGCCGGGCCTGGCCGACCATTGCGTGGTCCGCACCAGCCACAGTGGCCTGGTGGTGTCGCCCGATGCCGCGCGGCAGACCGCGCATTTCCTGCGCCACGGCCAGTTCGACCACAGCCGCGACGCCGCCGCCGCATGATTGAGTGGGTGCGAACCGGCCTGCCTCGGTGGGTGCGAACCGTTGGTTCGCACGCTCTCCGCCGGGCATGACCCGGCGGCATCCCTCCGCCCTAGACACGGTTGCAGCGCCCGATCAGGTAGAATCCGCGCCTTGATCCTGAAGCAGCCAGACGGTAGCACCCATGGGTAGAGGCCCCTCCATCGAAGCCCGCAAGAACGCGTCCGACGCGAAGCGCGGCAAGATTTTCACCAAGATCATCCGCGAGATCGGCGTTGCCGCGCGCGGCGGTGGAGGCGACCCCAACAACAACCCGCGCCTGCGCGTGGCCATGGACAAGGGCCTGGCCGTCAACATGTCCAAGGACGTGATCGAGCGCGCCATCAAGAAGGCCACCGGTGAACTGGAAGGCGTCGACTACGAGGAAATCCGCTACGAGGGCTACGCCCCGGGTGGCGTGGCCGTGATCGTCGACTGCCTGACCGACAACCGCGTGCGCACCGTGGCCGATGTCCGCCATGCGTTCAGCAAGTGCGGCGGCAACATGGGCACCGAGGGCTCGGTGGCCTTCATGTTCAAGCGCCTGGGCGTGCTCAGCTTCGCCCCGGGGGCCGACGAGGAAGCCATCACCGAAGCGGCCATCGAGGCCGGCGCCGATGACATCGTGGTCTACCCGGACGACGGCTCGATCGACGTGGTCACCAGCCCTGACGCGTTCAACGCGGTGAAGGATGCGATGGCCGCCGTCGGCCATGTCGCCGACCATGCCGAGATCACCTTCCGCGCGGACAACGACATCAAGGTCGAGGGCGAGGTCGCCCTGCAGGTCAAGAAGCTGCTGGACATGCTCGAAGACCTGGACGACGTGCAGGACGTGTATTCCAACGCCGAACTTGGCGCCGACGCCTACGCCTGAGCCGTCTTCGACGGCCTGGGCGCGGGCCGTTGAACGGTCACCGCGGACAGCCATGAGCCCATACGCCTGCCAGTGCCTCCCGTTCCGCCCTGCCAGGGGCGCAGCGTGACCCGCATCCTCGGCATCGACCCTGGTTCGCAGCGGACCGGGGTCGGCATCATCGATGTCGATGCGGCCGGGCGCGTCAGCCACGTGCATCACCAGCCGCTGGTGCTGCTGGGCGCCGACGACTTCCCGCAGCGCATGAAGCTGCTGGTGCTGGGCCTGGCCGATCTGTGCCGGGAATTCCAGCCCAATGAAGTGGCCATCGAAAAGGTGTTCATGGCCCGCAATCCCGATTCGGCGCTGAAGCTGGGCCAGGCCCGCGGCGCGGCGATCTCGGCGGTGGTGCTGCGCGATCTGCCGGTGCACGAATACGCCGCCAGCGAGATCAAGCTGGCGGTAGTCGGGCGCGGTGGCGCCGAAAAGCAACAGGTTCAACACATGGTCGGGCTCATGCTCAACCTGAAAACCAAGCTGCAGGCCGACGCGGCCGACGCGTTGGCGGTGGCGATCACCCATGCCCACGTAAGGGCAACGGCCAACCGCCTGGGGCTCAGTGCCCGCCAGGCGTGGGGCCGCAAATGAGGAGCTGCACGCAATGATCGGTCGATTGCGCGGCATCGTCGCCTACAAGGCGCCGCCGTGGCTGGTGGTGGACGTGAACGGTGTGGGCTATGAACTGGAGGCGCCGATGAGCACCTTCTACGACCTGCCCGAACTCGGCCGCGAGGTCACCCTGTATACCCACTATTCGCAGAAGGAAGACAGCGTCTCGCTGTATGGTTTCCTGCGCGAGGGCGAGCGGCGCCTGTTCCGCGACGTGCAGAAGGTCAGCGGCATCGGCGCGAAGATCGCGCTGGCCGTGCTGTCCGGGGTCAGCGTCGAAGAATTCGCGCGCATGGTCCAGGCCGGCGACATCACCGCGCTGACCCGCATCCCGGGCATCGGCAAGAAGACCGCCGAACGCATGGTGCTGGAGCTGCGTGACCGCGCCGCCCAGTTCGGTGCCGGCGGCGCGCTGCCCACCGGCAGTGGTCCGGCGCCGGCCGATCCGCTGTCCGATGCCACCGTGGCCCTGCAGCAGCTGGGCTACAAGCCGGCCGAAGCGGCACGCATGGCCCGCGATGCCTTCAATGAAGGTGACGAAGTGGCCACCGTGATCCGCAAGGCGCTGCAGTCGGCGCTGCGCTGACCTGCTTCCCATCCCTAAACGAACCGCCTGAGCTTCGCCAGGAGTCCCATGTCCAGCAGTCAAACCCCGCACGCAGCTGCCCCCGGCGGCCACGGTCACGCTCCTCCCGCCGGAGGCATGGCGCTGATCATCGGTGCGATCGGCGTGGTCTTCGGCGATATTGGTACCAGCCCGCTGTACACCCTGAAGGAGGCGTTCTCGCCGCACTACGGGCTCAACAGCGACCACGACACCGTGCTGGGGGTGCTGTCGCTGGCATTCTGGGCGCTGAACATCGTGGTTACGCTGAAGTACGTGACCATCATCATGCGCGCCGACAATGACGGCGAGGGCGGCATCATGGCGCTGATGGCGCTGACCCAGCGTACGTTGCGCAACGGGTCGCGCTCGGCTTACGTGGTCGGCATCCTCGGTATATTCGGCGCCTCGCTGTTCTTCGGTGACGGCGTGATCACCCCGGCGATCTCCGTGCTTGGCGCGGTCGAAGGCCTGGAGGTGGCCGCGCCGGGCCTGCATGCCTTCATCGTGCCGATCACCGTGGTGGTGCTGCTGATGGTATTTGCCGCGCAGCGCTTCGGCACCGAAAAGATCGGCAAGGCGTTCGGCCCGATCACCTCGGTATGGTTCATTTCGCTGGCCGCGATCGGCATCTACAACATCGTCGACGCGCCGGAAGTGCTGAAGGCCTTCAACCCGTGGTGGGCGATCCGCTTCTTCATGGAGCACAGCTGGCACGGCATCTTCATCCTTGGCGCGGTGGTGCTGGCGGTGACCGGTGGCGAGGCGCTGTACGCCGACATGGGCCACTTCGGCGCCAAACCCATCCGCCACGCCTGGTATTTCTTCGTGCTGCCGTGCCTGGTGCTTAACTACCTGGGGCAGGGCGCACTGGTGCTCAACCACCCCGAGGCGCTGAAGAACCCGTTCTTCGAGGCGGTGCCGCCGTGGGCGCTGTACCCGATGATCATCCTGGCCACGATGGCGGCGGTGATCGCGTCGCAGTCGGTCATCACCGGTGCGTTCTCGGTCTCGCGCCAGGCCATGCAGCTGGGTTACATCCCGCGCATGCGCATCAAGCACACCTCGCACGACACCATCGGCCAGATCTACATCCCGGGCATCAACTGGGGTATCGCGGTGATGGTGATCGGCCTGGTGCTGGCCTTCCGCAGCTCGTCGAACCTGGCCGTGGCCTACGGCATCTCGGTGTCGGCCACCATGCTGATCGACACACTGCTGCTGGCCCTGGTCGCGCGCTCGCTGTGGCCGAAGGCCCGCAACTGGATCCTGCCGCTGTGCGTGGTGTTCTTCATCATCGACCTCGGCTTCGTCATCGCCAACGGCGCCAAGCTGCTGCAGGGCGCCTGGTTCCCGGTGGTGCTGGGCATCTTCCTGTTCACCATGATGCGCACCTGGCGCCGTGGCCGCGAACTGCTGCGTGATGAGATCCGCAAGGACGGCATCCGCCTGGACACCTTCCTGCCGGGCCTGATGCTGGCGCCGCCGGTACGCGTGCCGGGCACCGCGGTCTTCCTCACCGCCGACCCGACCGTGGCCCCGCACGCGCTGATGCACAACCTCAAGCACAACAAGGTGCTGCACGAGCGCAACGTGTTCCTTCACGTGGAAACCCTGCCGATCCCATATGCGATGGAAGGGCAGCGGCTGAAGATCGAATCGGTGGGCGACGAGTTCTATCGCGTCTACGTGCGCTTCGGTTTCATGGAGACCCCGGACGTGCCACTGGCGCTGATGCGTTCGTGCGACCACGGCGGCATCTACTTCGACCCGATGGACACCACCTTCTTCGCCAGCCGCGAGACCATCGTCGCCACCGCCAACCGTGGCATGCCGATCTGGCGTGACAAGCTGTTCGCGCTGATGCACAGGAATGCCGCTCCGGCGACCGGGTTCTTCCGGATTCCGGGCAACAGATTGGTGGAACTGGGCGCGCAGGTGGAGATCTAATCTCCACCTGCGCCACGCCCCACGATCTGCTGCGCAAACCGCGGGCCCGCGCGCCAGAAGCTGAGCCCACTCTGCGCTCCAGTTCCATCCACGCGTGGCGTGGATCTACTGTGCCGACCAGCGGTCGGCACCCACCAGAGCAGAATGCCGTTCCGACAGAACGCGGAAAACTGTCGAAGGCGGGGTGGGTCCGGTTGCGGGGCATCCGCGCCATGGATGGCGCGGCTGAGCCCCCCATGGACGGGTTTACGGCGTCCCCGCAACCGGACCCACCCCGCCATTCCCCAGGAAGCCCGCTTCCGCTGTTGCTCTGGATGTTGCCGTTGCCTCTGCGGGTGCCGGGCGCGGCCCGGCCGAAACTCACGCTTTTGCCGCATAATCAGCACATGACCGACGACCGCATCATCGGCGCCGGCGCCACCCGCGAGGATGACGCCGCCGACGCCAGCATCCGCCCCAAGCGCCTGGCCGATTACCTCGGCCAGGTGCCGGTGCGTGAGCAGATGGAAATCTACATCCAGGCGGCCAAGGGACGCGGCGACGCGCTCGACCACGTGCTGATCTTCGGGCCGCCGGGCCTGGGCAAGACCACCCTCAGCCACGTCATCGCCAATGAACTGGGCGTGGCCCTGCGGGTCACCTCCGGCCCGGTGATCGAGAAAGCCGGCGACCTCGCCGCGCTGCTGACCAACCTGCAGCCGCACGACGTGCTGTTCGTGGACGAGATCCACCGCCTGTCGCCGGTGGTCGAGGAAGTGCTGTACCCGGCGATGGAAGACTTCCAGATCGACATCATGATCGGCGAAGGCCCCGCGGCCCGCTCGATCAAGATCGACCTGCCGCCGTTCACCCTGATCGGCGCCACCACCCGCGCCGGCCTGCTGACCGCGCCGCTGCGCGACCGCTTCGGCATCGTCCAGCGCCTGGAGTTCTACAGCGTCGAAGAGCTGACCCGGATCGTGCGCCGCTCGGCCACCATCCTCGGCATCGACTGCACTGCCGATGGTGCCGGCGAGATCGCGCGCCGCGCGCGCGGTACCCCGCGTATCGCCAACCGCCTGCTGCGCCGCGTGCGCGACTACGCACAGGTCAAGGCCGGCGGCCATATCGACGAAGCCGTGGCACAGGCGGCGATGAAAATGCTGAAGGTCGACCCGGAGGGCTTCGACGAGCTTGACCGGCGCCTGCTCAAGACCATGGTGGACTACTTCGATGGTGGCCCGGTCGGCATCGAATCGCTGGCCGCAGCGCTGTCAGAAGAACGTGGCACGCTGGAAGACGTGGTCGAGCCGTACCTGATCCAGCAGGGCTTCCTGGTGCGTACCGCGCGTGGCCGCATGGCCACCCACAAGGCCTACCGGCACATGGGCCTGAAGCCGAAAAACCCGCCGCAGGACCTGTTCGCGGAGGTTCCCGATGTCGGTTGAGCCGCGATTCAGTTGGCCGACACGCATTTACTGGGAAGATACCGACGCAGGTGGCGTGGTCTACCACGCCCGCTACGTGGCCTTCATGGAACGAGCCCGGACCGAATGGATGCGTGCGCTGGGCTACGGCCAGGAGCGCATGCGCGCCGAGCATGGGATGGTCTTCGCGGTGCGCTCGATGCAGATGGATTTCATCAGGCCGGCACGGCTGGATGACACCCTGCAGGTGAGCGCCCGGCTGGTCCAGCTGAAGAAGGCCAGCATGGTCTTCGACCAGCAGATCCTGCGCGACGGCGAACTGCTGCTGTCGGCCCAGGTCCGAATTGCCGCATTGGAAGCGGCCAGTTTCCGCCCGCGTGGCATGGACGAGGCCGTCCTTACCGTGCTGCAACCCCACCTCCACCCCGAATCCGAACACTGAGGAACAACGGATGATCGCAACGCTCCTGGCCCTGCAGGCCACGGTCACCGAGGCACTGCCGGCCGACGTCAGCAACGCCGCGACACAGACCCTTGCCCAGGCCACCACCGGCGGCGGCATCAACTACCTCGAACTGATGGCCAAGGCCAGCCTGCCGGTGAAGATCATCGTGCTGCTGCTGCTGGTCGGCTCGTTCGTCAGCTGGGTGATCATTTTCCGCAAGGCCCGCGTGTTCAAGCAGGCCACCCGCGAAGCCGACGAGTTCGAGAACCGCTTCTGGTCCGGCGCCGACCTGGGCAAGCTGTACAGCTCGGCCACCGACCGCAGCCGCAATGTCGGCGGCCTGGAAGCCATTTTTGAAGCCGGTTTCCGCGAGTACACCCGCCTGCGTGACAAGCGCCGCCTGGATGGCCGTGCGCAGCTGGAAGGCGCGCAGCGCGCCATGCGCACCACCTACACCCGCGAAGTGGACCAGCTCGAGCGCAACCTGGAGCTGCTGGCCAACATCGGCTCGACTGCGCCGTACGTGGGCCTGGTCGGTACCGTGTTCGGCATCATGGTGACCATGCACGACATGATCAGCAGTGGCGCGCAGGCCGGCATCGCCGCCGTCGCGCCGGGCATCTCCGAAGCGCTGTTCGCCACCGCCATCGGCCTGTTCGTGGCGATCCCGGCGGTGTGGGCCTACAACCGCTTCACCACCCGCGTAGAGCGCATGTCGGTGCGGTTCGAGACCTTCGCCGAAGAGTTCAGCTCCATCCTGCAGCGCCAGAGCGCTGGCGACGAGTAAGCGCCTGACCCGGGAGTCCAAGCCATGTCCGCTGCCATCGGCCGCCGCAAGCGCCGCAAGCTGAAATCGGAAATCAACGTCGTCCCCTATATCGACGTCATGCTGGTGCTGCTGATCATCTTCATGGTCACCGCACCGCTGCTCACCCTGAGCTTCGACGTGGACCTGCCGCAGTCCAACGCCAAGGCGCTGGAGAGCAAACAGGACCCGGTGATCGTCTCGGTGCGCCAGGACGGCCAGCTCAGCCTGAAACTGCCCGACGCCAAGGAACCGACCGCCGTGTCGGCCGAGGAACTGGAAGGCCGCCTGGCCGGCATTGCCGCCCAGGACAAGGGCGTGCGCGTGATCGTCGCCGCCGACCGCGCCGTGGCCTATGAACAGGTCATCGCCGCGATGGATGTGATCAAGCGCGCCAAGGTAGACAAGGTAGGCCTGGCCACCGATGCACGCTGACGCCCTGCCACCTCCGCATCAGCGCGAACCCGGCTGGGGCCTGCCCCTGGCGCTGGCGTTGCTGGTGCACCTGCTGGTCGCGCTGGTGTTCATCGTGGCCTGGTTCTGGTCGCCTGAGCGCAACACCGATGCTGCCGCTGGCGACCCGTCGGTCGAGGCCAGCCTGGCGCTGTCGGCGTCCGAGGCCTCCGCCGCACGCCAGGCCCTGCGCCAGTCGGAAAAGCTGGAAGACCTGCCGCCGCCGGTCGCCGAGCCGATCCCGGTGCCGGAAGACACCATTCCGCCGCCGCAGCCGATTCCCGAGCCGCGCCCGCAGGACGCCCCCACGCCGCAGCAGCAACAGGCGCAGGAGCGTGTCGCGCAGCCGGACACCAAGGACCAGGAAGCGGTGAGCGCGCTGGCCATCTCGCAGGAGAAGGCCAAGCAGGAACAGGAAGCCAAGCGCCGCCAGGAGCAGATCGACCTGACCGAACGCAAGCGCCAGGAAGAAGCCGAGCAGAAGCTGCGCCTGGCCAAACAGCAGGAAGCGGACGAGAAGAAGAAGCAGGCCGAGCAGGAGCGCGTGGCCGCTGACAAGGCCGAGGCCGAGAAACAGAAGAAGATCGCCGAGATCCGCGCCCGCCGCGAGCAGGCCGAGAAGGAGGCCAAGCTTGCCGAGCAGAAGCTGCGCCAGGTGGCTGCCGCGCGCAATGCCGCCGGTACGGCCGCTGCCGGCGCCAGTGGTGCGTCCCAGCCGGCTGCCGGCGGCGGTGGCAACAGCGACGATCTTTCGGCCAAATACGCGGCCGCGATCCAAGCCAAGGTCCTGTCGCAGTGGGTGCGCCCGGACACGGTGCCGCTGGGCCAGCGTTGCCAGATCACCATCACCCAGATTCCAGGGGGCACGGTGATGCAGGCCAAGGTCAGCCCGAACTGCCCGTACGACGAAGCCGGCAGGCGATCGATCGAGGCCGCCGTGCTCAACGCGCAACCGTTGCCGTACCGCGGGTTCGAGTCGGTGTTCGCGCGTACGCTCAACTTCACCTTTACCGCCCAGGATCGCTGAGGCGGGCGGGGCAGGGTGGCCTCGGGCCACCTGCGCCCACGGATGTCGCGCTTGCCTCTGGCAGGCCTGGTTTCGGCTGGGCAGGCTGTAGGCGGCCGTCGAACACCGCCCCACAGGGCGGCGTGACCGGGGCAGGCAGGTGCGATGTTAGCCACGACGTTAACGGTGCGTGAGAGGACGGGCTGGAACTGACCCGGAATTCACGTACCCTTGGTTCATGATTGCGAAGCGGTTCACTCCCGCTTTGTTATCCCTCGTTCCGGTTTCCCCCTATTGAGCGCTCCATGAAAAAGATGCCTCGCTGGCTTGCCGTGTTTGCGGCCCTGTTGCTGCCCTTCGCTGCCGTTGCGCAGCAGAGGGGACTGGATATCGACATCATCGGCGGCAATGCCTCCGCCCTGCCGATCACCATCGTGCCGATGCCCTACCAGGGTTCGTCGGCCGCTCCGCAGACCGACGTCGCCGGCGTGGTCCGCGCCGACCTGGAGCGCTCGGGCCAGTTCCGCACGCTGCCGGAAGCGCAGATCGTCGAGAAGCCCGTGCGTGGCGGTGAGATCCAGTTCGCCACCTGGCGCGCGCTGAAGCAGAACTACATCGTGGTCGGCCGGGTGCTCGACGCCGGTGCCGGCGCCTATCGCGTCGAGTACGAACTGTTCGACGTGCCCAAGGGCGAGCGCCTGCTGGGCCTGGCGATGACCGCCCGTGGCAACGCCATGCGCGACGTTGCCCACCAGATGGCCGACGCCATCTACGAAAAGATCACCGGTGTGCGCGGCGCCTTCTGGACCCGCATTGCCTACGTGACCGCCAGCGGCAAGGGCGACGCCATGCGCTATGCGCTGATGGTGGCCGACTCCGATGGCTACAACCCGCAGACGATCGTGCGTTCGGCCGAGCCGCTGCTGTCGCCTTCTTGGAGCCCGGATGGCAGCAAGCTGGCCTACGTCAGCTTCGAGCGTGGCAATTCGGCGATCTATATCCAGAACATCGGCACCGGCGCGCGCGAGCTGGTCACCAGCTTCCGTGGCATCAACAGCGCCCCGGCGTTCTCGCCGGACGGCCGCAAGCTGGCCCTGACCCTGTCGCGTTCGGGCAACCCGGAAATCTACGTGATGGACCTGGGCAGCAAGCAGCTCACCCAGCTGACCAACCACTTCGCCATCGATACCGAGCCGACCTGGGCGCCGGACGGCAGCGCGGTGTACTTCACTTCCGACCGCGGCGGCCGTCCGCAGGTCTACAAGGTGGGTGCGGGCGGCGGCAGTGCCGAGCGCGTGACCTTCCAGGGCAACTACAATGCCAAGCCCTCGGTGTCGTACGATGGCAAGAAGATCGCCGTCGCCCAGGGCTCCGGCAACAGCTACAAGATCGCGATGATGGACAGCTCGCTGGGTTCGCCCCGCTGGAGCACGCTGTCCCCGGGTTCGCTGGATGAATCTCCGAGCTTTGCGCCCAACGCAAGCATGGTGTTGTACGCCGCCCGCGAGGGTGGCCGTGGTGTGCTGTACGCCGTTTCCGCCGATGCGCGCGTGCGCCAGCGGTTGGTTCTGGCTGACGGAGATGTGCGCGAACCGGCATGGTCCCCATACCGTACCCAGCGCTAAAAGAGTGTTAATATTTTCGCTGTCTTGAACCCCTCATCGGCCTAGGAGCCACAAAGGTATCGCCATGAACAAGTCCACCCGCGTTCTGCTTGTTTCCCTGCTGTCTGTGGCCGTCCTGGCCGGTTGCTCGAAGAAGGTGAAGGAAGAGCCGGCAGCCCCGGTCGACACCGGCACCTCGACCACCACCCCGACCGGTCCGTCGACCTCCGGCCTGTATGGCCCGGGCGACCTGGACACCGACGCTTGCCTGCGCCAGCGCGTTGTCTACTTCGACCTGGACAAGGAAGACGTGAAGCCGGAATTCCAGGCCATCATGGCGTGCCACGCCAAGTACCTGCGTGACCGTCCGTCCTCGCGCATCACCCTGCAGGGCCACACCGACGAGCGCGGTTCGCGCGCGTACAACCAGGCCCTGGGTGAGCGTCGTGGCAACGGCGTCAACTCGGCCCTGCAGGCCAACGGTGGCTCGGCTTCGCAGCTGACCGTCGTGTCCTACGGTGAAGAGCGTCCGGTCTGCACCGAGTCGAACGAGTCCTGCTGGTCGCAGAACCGTCGCGTCGAAATCGTCTACACCGCGCAGTAATCCATGCGTATTGGCATCAAACTGATGCTGGTCGTTGCGGCAGCCCTCGTGGCTGCCGCACCGGCGCATGCACAGCGACAGAGCCTGGCCGACCGTGTCGGCGCGCTCGAGCAGCAGATGTACAACAACAGTGCCAACCAGGACCTGTTGAACCAGATCAATCAGCTGCGGCAGCAGGTCACCAGCCTGCAGGCCTCGATCGAGCAGTTGCAGCACGACAACGCCCAGCTCAAGCAGTCCGCCCAGGACCAGTACCTGGATCTGGACAGCCGCCTGAACCGGTTGGAAGGGGGCAATGCCGCCCCGGCCCAGCCGCCCGTTCCGGCGAGCGCGCCGAAGGCCGCACCGGCTCCGGCAAAACCCGCAGCGGCGGCCACTTCCGAGCGGCCGCCTTCCGTCCATGGTGATGCCGGCAGCCTTGCCGCTACCGGTGACGAGCGCACCTCCTACAACGTCGCCTTCGATTCGCTGAAGGCCGGCAAGTACGATGATTCGGCCCAGCTGTTCCTGAGCTTCCTGCAGCTGTACCCGAACGGCGTGTACGCGCCGAACGCGCTGTACTGGCTGGGCGAGAGCTACTACGCCACGCGCAATTTCCCGATGGCCGAGGCCCAGTTCCGTGAACTGCTCTCGCGCTATCCGACCCACGACAAGGCCGCTGGCGGC
The DNA here is from genome assembly GCF_002799155.1 of Stenotrophomonas maltophilia. Lineage (GTDB taxonomy): Bacteria > Pseudomonadota > Gammaproteobacteria > Xanthomonadales > Xanthomonadaceae > Stenotrophomonas > Stenotrophomonas maltophilia_R. The sequence continues at coordinate 2,881,820 of NZ_NERD01000002.1, read as the reverse complement.
CTGCTCAAGGTTGGCCTCTCGCAGTATGGCGAGGGCAAGGTCGACCAGGCCCAGCAGACGCTGGAGACCGTCGTGGCGCAGTACCCGGGCTCGGACGCCGCGCGTACCGCGCAGGACCGCCTGCAGTCCATCCGTCTCGGCAAGCAGATCCGCTGATCCGCTGACCCGGCGTACAATATGTGTCCCGTAGAGCCGAGCCCACGCTCGGCTGCTTTCGTTTCCGGATCGGCACCCCGCCTGGATCCGGCAACACCGGGCCATGCCCGGACCGGTTGTTTTCTGTAGCGCCGAGCCATGCTCGGCTGCTTTCGTTACCGGCCACGGTAGCCCACCCGCCACGTGTCCCACCAAGAAGTACCCGCCATGACCGCCGTTACCCCGTCCAGCGCCGCCGCCACGCCCAGTGAGATCGTGCAGTCGCCCCTGCCACGGCTGAAGATCACCGAGATCTTCACCTCGCTGCAGGGCGAAGCCGATACCGCCGGTTGGCCGACCGTGTTCGTGCGCCTGACCGGCTGCCCGCTGCGCTGCCAGTACTGCGACACCGCCTATGCCTTCCACGGCGGCACCTGGTGGGATATCGACGACATCGTGGCCGAGGTGCTGGCCCAGGGCGTACGCCACGTCTGCGTGACCGGTGGTGAGCCGCTGGCACAGAAGCGCTGCCTGGTGCTGTTGCAGAAGCTGTGCGACGCCGGCATGGACGTCTCGCTGGAAACCTCTGGCGCGCTGGATGTCAGCGCGGTGGACCCGCGTGTGTCGCGCGTGGTCGACATCAAGACGCCAGGCTCGGCCGAAGCCGCCCGCAACCGCCTGGAAAACCTGCCGCTGCTGACCGCCCGCGACCAGATCAAGTTCGTCATCTGCAACCGTGAGGATTACGACTGGGCCAAGGCCATGGTCGTCGAGCACGACCTGGTGAAGCGTTGCACCGTGTTCTTCTCGCCCAGCAAGGGCGAGATCACCGCGCGCGAGCTGGCCGACTGGATCGTCGAGGACCGGCTGCCGGTGCGCTTCCAGATGCAGTTGCATAAAATCCTGTGGAACGACGAGCCGGGCCGATGAGCCCGCGCAGTGTTCCCTGATGTAGCTCCGGCGCGGGACAGCGTGCTGGCTTTCCCCTCCCAACCGGACGTTTTCCCATGAAGAAGGCAGTCGTGCTTCTCTCCGGCGGCATGGATTCAGCCGCCGTCATCGCCATGGCCCAGGAACAGGGCTTCGCCGTGCATGCCCTGAGCGTGCGCTACGGCCAGCGCCATACCTCCGAACTGGATGCCGCCGCCCGCGTGGCGAAGGCCCAGGGCGTGGTCGCGCACAAGACCGTGGATGTGGACCTGCGCAGCATCGGCGGCTCGGCGCTGACCGACGACATCGACGTACCCGAGGCCGGCGGCGACGGCATTCCGGTCACCTACGTGCCGGCGCGCAACACCATCATGCTTTCGCTGGCGCTGGGCTGGGCCGAAGTACTCGGCGCCAACGACATTTTCTGCGGCGTCAATGCCGTGGACTACTCCGGCTACCCGGACTGCCGCCCCGAGTTCGTGGCCGCGTTCCAGGCGCTGGCCAACCTGGCCACCAAGTCGGGCGTGGAAGGCGCAGGCATCAAGGTGCACGCACCGCTGCAGTTCCTCAGCAAGGGCCAGATCGTCAGCGAAGGCGTGCGCCTGGGCGTGGACTTCGGCCTGACCGTGTCCTGCTACAACGCCGACGCCAACGGCGCCGCCTGCGGCCACTGCGATGCCTGCCGCCTGCGTGCGCAAGGCTTCGCCGAAGCCGGCGTGGCCGACCCGACGCTGTACGCCTGAGGTGATGGGGGGCGATGCCCCCAATGGTGGGTGCCAACCTTGGTTGGCACGGTGCGCCGGGCATGGCCCGGCACGGCCGGGGAGGTCTGGTCTGGTGGGTGCCAACCTTGGTTGGCACCGTCCGCCGGGCACAGCCCAGCGCTACCGCTGCAGTAACCACCCCGACGCTTCAATAAACGCCCGCACCGCCTGTGCATCGGCATAATCCAGCTCGATCATCCGCGCGATCCCCGCCTTCTCATCCTTTTGCCGCCGCATGTATTCCTGCGCGATGCGATACCCGGCGTAGTACCCCAGATCACTCACCCCGAACGGATTCCGGGCGCTGTTGTACAGCCAGTTGTCCAGATCCTCGCCGTCCATTTCAGCGACGAAGCGCGCGCGGATTTCAGACTCGTGCGCGGGGCCATAGGCATACAGCGGCAACGCCGGCCGGCGCCCGCTCAGCCGCTCGGCCACATACTCGGCCACACCCTCGCGCACCGCGTACTGGGCGAGGCTGCCGGTGGTCTCGCGTTGCTGGGTATGCACGTACTCGTGCAGGTTGTTCTGAGCGTTGTTCGTACCCGGCCGGCTGTCGTAGAAGATCCGCAGGCGGTCGCGCATCTTCTCCGGCAGCTCGCTCACGTCCACGCGTTCATCGCCCAGCGCCATCTCCGCGCCGATCAGTACCTTGTCGCCCAGTGTGGTGCCACCGGTGCGCAGCACACCCACTGCATAGGTGATGGTGGCTGGACGCAGCGCAGGATAAAGCTGGCGGAAGGCGGCCAGGTCGCGCTCCAGCGTGGCGCTGGCCTGCTGCGCGTTGGCGGTCAATGGGCGTACCGACGTCCAGAAGCGCGGCCACGTGTTCATGGCCTCGGCGTACTCGCGGGCGGTGTAGTTGCGCACCTGCATCAGCGCACGCAGGCCGGGGCTGCCCGGTTCGATGTAGCGCTGCTGGACCAGCGCCACCCGGCGTTCGGCATCGGGTTCGGCGCGCACAGCATCGTAGGTGGCCCAGAAGCGGGCGATATCGTCGGTGACGACCTGGGGTGGCGCGGCCACGGCGGTGCAGGGCAGCAGGGCGGCGAGCAGGCTGAAGATCAGACGCATCCATGGCTCCAGGGAAGGACTACGGATGGGATGCGCCGGTGGACAGAAAGGTTTAAGCCCGCTGCCGAGATCGGGGTAGTGCCGGCCGCCGGCCGGCATCCTCGCCACGTCGGGGTTCCACGCGACCCGCCAAAATAGGGTAGAATGCCCACCCCGCCGAAAGGCTGGGGCAGTCTAATGGGCCGTTAGCTCAGTCGGTAGAGCAGAAGACTTTTAATCTTTTGGTCGAAGGTTCGAATCCTTCACGGCCCACCATTGCATCCAATGACCCAGGTCATTCAGAAAGGCATCGCAATGCGGTGCCTTTTTTGTTGCCTGGTCCGGGGCCGCTACTTCGTCCGCATACCCTTGGTTTTTGCGGCCGCCGCGTCGGCAGCTTCCTGTGCGGCCGTCGCTGCCGCATTCGCGGAACGCGCCGCCTCCGCTTGAGCCGCCTCGAAGTCGGCCCGGCGCTGCGCGCTGATCCGGCGTTCCAGTTCTGAAAATGCGGCGTAGCTCTCCGGATACTTCGCGGCGCAAGCCTGCTGCAGCAGCGGGATCGCGCGGTCGGACAATCCCGGCTGGAGGTGGGCGAGCAGGCAGTCCGCATACGCTGCGGATGCTGGGGGAATGCTGCTGGCCTGCGGTGAGCCGGCAGCAAGGGTGGTGGCGATCAATACACTCAACATAGGAACCTCCTTGTGAATATGAGCGTGGCGGTGACCAGTCCGTGAGCCAAGGTGCGCGTTGCATGACCATCACCGACTCCATGCTGCTCCAGTTCCGGTAGATCGGCAAAGTGCCGCGAACGACAATGTCTCCGGCGGTCTATGCTCAGCGCTTTCCCAGAATGGACCGCCCCATGCGTCTGATCGTGCTGTCGCTGCTGTTGTCCGGTCTATCCGCCATGCCGTTGATGGCCGCCGAACCGGCACCGTCCGCACGAGTCGCTGCGGCCACGCCGCTGGTGATCGGCGAAACCTTCACCATCGAATCGAAGGCGCTGGGCGAGAACCGCCGCATCAATGTCTACCGCCCGCAGCCGTGGGGCCTGGATCCGAAGGCGCCGCTGCCGGTGCTCTACATGCCTGATGGCGGCATCGGCGAGGACTTCCTGCATGTGGCCGGGCTGGTGCAGGTGCTGAGCGGCAATGGCAGCATGCGCCCGTTCCTGCTGGTCGGCATAGAAAACACCGAGCGCCGCCGCGACATGACCGGCCCCAGCAACGACCCGCAGGACCAGAAGATCGCGCCGCGCATCGGTGGTTCGGCGGCCTACCGTACCTTCCTGCGCGATGAACTGATGCCGCAGGTGCGCCAGCGCTACCCGAGCACCGACGAGCGCGCGCTGATCGGCGAGTCGCTGGCCGGCCTGTTCGTGGTCGAGACGCTGCTGCAGGAGCCGACGCTGTTCAACAGCTACATCGCGCTGGACCCCAGCCTGTGGTGGAACCGGGGCACGATGCTGGCCGCTGCCGCCAGGCAGCTGCCGGCCGTGACGCGTGCGCAACCGCGCGTGTTCCTGGCCAGCAGCGGGCAGCCACAGCTGGCTGCTTCTGCCGCGCAGTTGGCGGCCGTGCTGCAACAGGCGTCACCGTCGCCGCTGGTGAAGTACCTGCCGCTGCCGGAGGAAACCCACGCCACGATCTATCACCCGGCCGCATTGCAGGCGCTGCGCACGCTGTTCCCAGCGCCGCCGCCGGCCTCGCCGTAGCCCGAAGGATTGGCGTGCAGCCGCATGCCATGTGAGGATGCGGCAGCGGCGCCATCCGGTGCGCCGCCCGCAACGGGAGCGTGTGGATGCAGCGTGTGCGTGGATAGAGTGTGGCGGCCTGCCTGGCCGTGAGTGGCTGTGCGATGTCGGTGGTGCCACCGGCAGCGCAGAGTGAAGCGAAGGACGGCGCGGCCACGGTCGCTGCGGGCGTGGTATTGCCGGATACCGAAGCGCTGCGTGTGCACGATCCGATCGGCCGCGATTATCCGGTCTGGGTGGCACTGCCGGCCGACTACGCCGCACATCCGGAGAAGCACTACCCGGTGCTGTACGTGACCGACGCGCTGTACAGTTTTCCGCTGGTGCGCAGCGTACGCAACCTGGTAGGGCAGCAGGGCGTCAACATCGAGGACTTCATCCTGGTCGGCCTGCCGCCGCAGGAAGGCCTGACCTCCAAGCAGAGCCGCTCGCGCGATTACACGCCCAGCGACCCGGCGCGTACCGATCCGCGTGACTACAGCGATGACGTGAACTACGGCGGCGCGGCGCACTACCGCGATTTCCTCGCCGAGCAGGTGCTGCCGATGATCGACGCGCGCTACCGCACCGATCCGGCGCGGCGTGCCTATGCGGGTCATTCCTATGGCGGCCTGTTCGGCGCCTATGTGCTGACCACGCGCCCGGACATGTTCCGCACCTACATCCTGTCCAGTCCTTCGCTGTGGTTTGACGGTCATCGGGTGCCGCGCATGCAGGCAGAGGCCAAGGCGCCGACGCAGCCGACCACGGTGGTGCTGTCGGTGGGCAGCTTTGAAACGGTCAGGCCCGAACCGCGCTATTTCACCCGCAACGACATGTTGCGCCACAACGCCGAGTTCGCCGAGCAGCTGCGCAACAGCGGGCGATCGTTGAAGGTGGAGAACATGGTGATCGATGACGAAGATCACTTCACGGTCTACCCGGACATGATCACCCGCGCGCTGCTGAAGGTGTTCCCGGGTACCGGGCCGTACAGCAGCGGTTGAGGGTGAGCGCCATCCACGCGTGGCGTGGATCTACTGCAAGAACCCGGTAGATCCACGCCATGCGTGGATGAACGCCTCAGGCCGCCTGTGCATCCGGCCCGGTCAACACGCCCACATCGGCGTGCCGGAAGCACAGCCGGATGGCGTCGAGCAGCTCGCTCATGTTGTACGGCTTGGGCAGGAAATGGATGCCGTCGCGCAGCTGCGGCAACACCTGGTGCTGGTCCATGCCCGAGGTCACCAGGATCGGCAGGTGCGGGTACAGCCCGCGCACCTGGTTGGCGGCCTCGATGCCGCTCACGCGGCCCAGATTGACATCGGTGAACAGCAGGTCGAAACGCTCACCGGCGGTCAGCAGGCCCAGTGCCGCTTCGGCCGAGCTCACGCCCACCACGTGGCAGGCCTGGCTTTCCAGCGCAAGACGGCTCAGCTCGCGGGTTTCCTCGGCGTCCTCGATCAGCAGGACGCGGGGTTCAACGTGGCGCTTGGACAGCAACATGACGCTACAGCTCCGGAAAGCAGCAATGAAAAGGCGCGCAAGTATGCGCAAGCCGGGGGTGATCCCGGCGTGCACGCCAGGCTAAGTGGGCGTTACAGCGGCTGCGGGCGCCGGCGGCGCACGTGCCAGCCCAGTACCGCCACCGCCAGCAGCGCGGTGCCGATGCGCAGGCTGGTGGCCTGCCAACCGAGCGCGACGGCGTCATCGAGGCTGAATACATTCCACGCCAGGTTCATCGACACGTGCAGCACCATGCCGCACCACAGCGAGTCGCCGTCCAGGTGGTCGAGCCAGGCGAAGATGAAACCGCCCAGTGAAATCACCGCACCCACGAACAGCGCGGTGCCGCCGCCGTCGAAGCCGCCGAACCCCAGCCAGTGCACCCAACCGAACAGCAGTGCCTGCGGCAGCGCAAGCAGCGGCCACGGGCCACGCACGATCTTCACCAGCAGCACGAAGCCGAGGCCGCGGAACAGCACTTCCTCGGCCAGTGGGAACAGCACGGCGAGCATCGTTGCATCCAGGGCGGTCAGTGCGGTGTTGGGCGTGCCCAGCATCGCCAGGCCCAGCCAGCAGGGCAGGCTGGCCAGCAGCACCCACATCGGGCCGCGCCAGCCGTTCCCGCGCAGTCCCAGGCTGGTCATCAGGCCGACCCCACGGGGGCGCAGCAGTGCGGCCAGCAGCAGCGCCAGCAGTATGGCCAGTGCGTTGTCGAGCAGGCTGCCGCCGTAGGGCATAGGCAAGGCGGGAATCGGCGCGCCTGCGGCCGCAGCGACATCGCGCAGATTCAGGCCCAGGCCGACGCCGAGCAGCACCAGCAGCAGGCGCGCGGCGTTGGGCAGGCGGGACAGGACGGTCATGCACGCACTCCCTGCGGAACCAGCGTGCAGTGTGGAAGGCGGCCGGGAACGCTGGCACGCGCCGGAAGTCCCTGTGCCATCGGTCATGTGTTGCCGGACAGTCATCCGTGGGCAGTTAAAGTCGTTGCCTGACCTTCAGGAGCCCTGCCCATGCTGTGCCCCGTGTGCAAGACCCAGACCCTGCAGATGGCCGAGCGCCATGGCATCGAGATCGATTACTGCCCCGGCTGCCGTGGCGTGTGGCTGGACCGTGGCGAACTGGACAAGATCATCGAACGCGCCGGTGCCGGTGCTGCGGTGCCGCCGCCCGCACCGGTACAGGCACAGACGGCCGCTGCGCCGCCGCCGGTGATGCATCGCGATACCCGCCACCTTGGCCAGCGCTACGAGGACAACCGTGGCCAGCAGTACGGCCATGGGTACAAGAAAAAGAAGAAGGACAGCTTCCTGTCGGAGCTGTTTGATTTCTAGGCGCATCGATTTGTAGCGTCGAGCTTGCTCGACGCTACGGGCGGTCAGGGCCGGCGCAGGATGAATTCGCGGTCGTGGGTGTCGCCGACGATGAAGTCGTACTCACCCACCTTGCTGCAACCGTAGCGCGCGTAGAAGCGCTGCGCGCCGAAGTTTTCTTCCCATACGCCTACCCACAGGGTACGGCGCCGCGGGTGGTCAAGCCAGGCCATGAACGCCTGCATCAGGCGCGCGCCGTGGCCGCCGTTCTGGTAGTTGGCCAGGATGTAGAAGCGCTTCAGTTCGATGTCGCCTTCGCGCGCCTCGGCATGCGGCAGTGTGTTGGCACCGGCGGCCAGATAGCCGACCACCGAGTTACCGTCGATCAACAGCCAGACCGCGCTGCGCGGGTCGGACAGTTCGATGCGCTGTGGCCCGCTGCTGTAGTGCGCCTGCAGGAAATCGTGCAGTTCCTGCGGCGGATACGAGTCACCCCAGGTTTCGTTGTAGGTAGCGATGGCGGTGGCCGACAGGGCGTCGACGTCGGCGAGGGTGGCGCGGCGGATCTGCAACGACATGGCGGTGCCTGCAATGGAGCGTGGCGCAGTGTAGCCGGCCCCGGCGGGTGCCGGGGCTGGCGGTTGCTCACACTCCGCTGCTCAGAACCACATGCGCACGCCGGCCACCCAGCGCGTGTCGCGGGCGTGGTCACCGGCATAGTCGGCGGTATCGCCGAAACTGCGCTCGTGGGCGATGCCGATGTACGGCGCGAAGCGGCGGCTGAACTCATAACGCAGGCGCAGTCCGGCTTCGACCTTGTTCAGGCCGCGGCCGATGCCGTACTCCGGCTCATCCTTGGCCGCCACCGTCGCTTCCAGCAGCGGCTGCAGGATGAGCCGGTTGCTCAGCAGCACGTCGTACTCGACTTCGGCCTTGGCCAGCACCTGGCCGCCGGAGCCCAGGTACAGCGTGGCCGAGCTTTCAAACTTGTACGGCGCCAGGCCTTGGACGCCGATGGCAGCCCAGGTGCGCGAGTCGGCCGGCCGGAAGTCCTGGCGCACGCCGACCAGCACGTCCCACCACGGCGACACGCTGCGGCCATACAGCGCTTCAACCGCCGATGATTCGGTGCGGCCACGGCTGCGTTCGCCATCGGTGCGCAGCCACAGGCGGTTGATGTTGCCGCCGATCCAGCCGGTCGCTTCCCAGGCTTGGCCGTTGCTGTCCTTGCCGTCCCAGTGTTCGAGGCGGTCGATCAGCAGCAGGCTGTTGATCTCCGGCGCATGTTCCATCGCACCATGCGCGATCGGCGGGAAGGCGGCGGCGCGGTCGGCGTCGGTCGGGACCAGGATCGGCTCGCGCGGTTCGGAGGGGGCGGGCGCGCCGTGACCCATCGCTGCGTGGTCCATATTTGAATGATCCATCGTGGAATGGTCCATCGCCGCCGGTTGCATCGCGCCATGGTGCATCGTCGAGTGATCCATCTTCGAATGATCGACCGGTTCGGTCGCGGGCATCGCGGTCTTCGCCGGAGGGGCCATCGTGCCCCTGTCATGCCCCGCATGCGATTGCGCGAACACCGGCAGTGCGGCGGCCAGGCCCAGCGCGAGCAGGCTGGAGGTAAGCAGTGGGCGGCTCATTCTTCGATCCTCACTTCGCGCATCATGCCCGCTTCCATGTGGTACAGCAGATGGCAGTGGTAGGCCCAGCGGCCGAGTGCGTCGGCGCGCACGCGGTAGCTGCGGCGGGTGCCGGGCGGCATGTCGATGGTGTGCTTGCGGACCTGGAATTCGCCTTGCGCGTTCTCCAGGTCGCTCCACACGCCGTGCAGGTGGATCGGGTGCTGCATCATGGTGTCGTTGACCAGCACGATGCGCATGCGCTCACCGTAGTTCAGCCGCAGCGGTTCGGCGCTGGCGAACGGAATGCCGTCGAACGACCAGGAGAATTTCTCCATGTGGCCGGTCAGGTGCAGCTCGATCTCGCGGCTCGGCTCGCGACCATCGGGATCTTCGAACAGGCTGCGCATCGCGCCGTAGGTCAGCACCTGGCGGCCGTTGTCGCGCAGGCCGATGCCGGGGTCGTCCAGCTTGGGTTCGGTGGCCGAACTCTGCATGTCCACCAGCGGGTTGTTGCGCTCGCTGGCCGGATGTTTCGGTGCCTTGCTGGTGGCATCGGCACTGCCGTGCGCACCGTGGCCCATGCTGGCGCCGCAGCCGCCTTCCATGCTCTTCATCGCGGCCATGTCGTGGCCACCATGGCCGCCATGCCCGGCACTGCCCATGTCATGCCCCATGTCGGACATCGTCAGCAGCGGGCGCGGGTCACGCGCCGGAATCGGCGCCTGCAGCCCGTGGCGCACCGCCAGCGTGCCGGCAGCAAAGCCGGTGCGGCCCATGTCCTGGCAGAAGATGGTGAACGCATCCTGGCCAGTGGGCTCTACCAGCACATCGTAGGTTTCGGCCGGGGCGATACGGAACTCGTCGATGCTGACTGGATGGATGTACTGGCCATCGGCGGCGACCACGGTCATCTTCAGGCCGGGGATGCGCACGTCGAAGTAGGTCATCGAGGCGCCGTTGATGAAGCGCAGCAGCACCTTCTCGCCACTGCGGAACAGCCCGGTCCAGTTGCCGGCCGGGGCCGTGCCGTTCATCAGGTAGGTGTAGGTATGCGCGTTGATGTCGGAAATGTCGGTCGGCGTCATCCGCATCCGCCCCCACATGCCGCGGTCGGACAGCGCGGCCGACCAGCCCTCGCGTTTCACATCACGCAGGAAGTCGGGCAGGGTGCGCTTGTAGTAGTTGTCGTGCTCGGCGAGCTTCTTCATGCGCCGGAACAATGCGCCGGGATCCATGTCGGTCCAGTCGGACAGCATGATCACGTGCTCGCGGTCGTGGTGGTACGGCGCCGGCTCGGCCGGGTCGATGATCAGCGCGCCGTACAGGCCGGCCTGCTCCTGGAACATCGAGTGGCTGTGGTACCAGTAGGTGCCCGACTGCTTGAGGTCGAAGTGGTAGTGGTAGGTCTCGCCGGGGCCGATGCCGTTGAAGCTCAGGCCAGGCACGCCGTCCATGTTGGCCGGCAGCAGGATGCCGTGCCAGTGGATCGAAGTCGGGTGCCGCTGCAGCGTGTTGCGCACGAACAGATCCACGGTCTGGCCTTCACGCCAGCGCAGGATCGGCGCGGGCAGCGAGCCGTTGACGGTGATCGCCGGGCGGGTGCGGCCGGTGAAGTTGGCCAGCGACTCGCCGATGGCCAGTTCGAGGCGGGTGTCGCTGAGCACGGCGGGGGCGCCGGCCAGGCGCGGGGTGGCCTTGGCGGCGGCGAGCGCGCGCTGCGGCACGCCGACAGCGGCGATGCCGGCAACCACGCCGCCGGCGGCCAGGCCCTGCACGAACAGGCGGCGCGACGGCATGGGCACAACGCCCGGACCGGGGGGAATACGGGTATTCATGGTGGTGACTCCAGACACGTAAAGACGCCGGCAGGCGGCCGGCTACGGTGCGCAGGGCGCACGGTGCGTGTGGAATCAGCCGATGGGAGGGCGCGAGATCGGCGGCAGCGGCGGTGCCGGGCGGCCAGTGGCCGGCATCGGCTGCGGGGCAAGCGACAGTGCGGGGCCGGCCATGAAGGGCAAAGGCTGAACCACCAGCAGCGGGTGCTGGGCGCAGCTGCGCACGCAGTCCTTGATCTGGCAATGAGCGTCGTGGGCGGGGGCCTGGGCCTGCGGGGCCTCGTCGGCCTGCATGCCCGCGTGATGGTGGCAGCCAGGGTCACCGTCGTCGACTGCGGTGGCGAGAGCATGCGCCATCCGGCCCATTTCCTCGTGGCCACTGGCCATGGCCGCGTTCAGCCCGTTGAGCAACAGGCTGAGCATGAGCACGACACGGAGCAGGGTCGAGGCCAGGGACATGGCGCTAATCTAGCTGCAAGTGGGCGCGGATGCACTTCCGGCTGAATGGCCGGTTCAAGGTTGGAGCTGCACCAATGTAGAGCCCAGCCCGCCGCTAACCCTCTTCGCGCACGATCTCGACCAGGCGCGGGCCGTAGCGGCTCAGCTTGGTACCACCGATGCCTCCGACCCGGGCCAGTTCGTCCAGGCTGGTCGGGCGCTGCTCGGCGATGTTGCGCAGGGTGCTGTCGTGGAAGATCACGAAGGCCGGTACGTTCTGTTCGCGGGCCAGTTCGGCACGCAGGCCGCGCAGGGCGTTGAACAGCGCCAGGTCCTGCGGCAGCACGGACAGCCCTGTACGCTGCGCACTGCGCTCACGGCCACTGGAGCTGCTGGCGGGATCGCGGCGCATGCTGATCTGGCGACGGCCGGTCAGCACGTCGCGGCTGGCATCGGTCAGGCGCAGGCCACCGTGGCCCTCGCTGTCCACTTCCAGCAGGCTGGCGGCGACCAGCTGGCGGAACACGCTGCGCCAGGTGCGCGCATCGAGGTCGCGGCCGATCGCATAGGTGCTGAGCTTGTCATGGCCCTGCTGCTTCACCTTCTCGTTCTCGCTGCCACGCAGGATGTCAATCAGGTGGCCGACGCCGAAGCGCTGGCCGCTGCGGTAGACGCAGCTCAGCGCTTTCTGCGCAGGAATGGTGGCGTCCCACGAGGCAGGCGGGGTCAGGCAGTTGTCGCAGTTGCCGCAGGGCTGGGGATAGGTCTCGCCGAAACCGGCCAGCAGCACCTGGCGACGGCACTGCATCGACTCGCAGTAGCCCAGCAGGTGGTCGAGCTTGGACCGCTCCAGCTGCTTGCGCTCTTCGCCGGCCTCGGACTGCTCGATCATCTGCTTGAGCAGCACCACGTCGCCCAGGCCGTAGCACAACCAGGCCTCGGCGGCCTCGCCATCGCGGCCGGCGCGACCGGTTTCCTGGTAGTAGCCTTCCATCGACTTGGGCAGGTCGGTATGCGCGACGAAGCGCACGTCCGGCTTGTCGATGCCCATGCCGAAGGCGATGGTGGCGCACATCACGATGCCGTCCTCGCGCAGGAAGCGGCGCTGGTTGCTGGCGCGCACGTCCGGTGGCAGGCCGGCGTGGTAGGGCAGGGCGTTGAAGCCCTGGCCGCAGAGGAATTCGGCGGTCTCTTCGACCTTGCGCCGCGACATGCAGTAGACGATGCCCGCCTCGCCACGGTGGCCACGCAGGAAGTCGGTCAGCTGCTTGCGGGCGTTGTCCTTCTGCACCACGGTGTAGCGGATGTTGGGGCGATCGAAGGAGCTGACGAAGTGGCGTGCGTCCTGCAGATCGAGGCGCTCGGCGATCTCGCGCTGGGTCGGCGGGTCGGCCGTGGCGGTGAGCGCGATGCGCGGGATCTGCGGCCAGCGTTCGTGCAGCACGGTCAGCTGGCGGTACTCGGGGCGGAAATCGTGGCCCCACTGCGACACGCAGTGCGCTTCGTCGATGGCGAACAGGGCGATCTGGCTGCGCGACAGCAGCGACAGGAAGCGACCGGTCAGCAGGCGCTCGGGGGCGACATAGAGCATGTCCAGCTCACCCGCGAGCAGCTCGCGTTCGACGCGGCTGGCGGTCTCGGCATCCAGGGTCGAGTTCAGGTACTCGGCACGCACGCCGAGCTGGCGCAGGGCTTCAACCTGGTCCTGCATCAGCGCGATCAGCGGCGAGATGACGATGCCGCAACCGTCACGCAACAGGGCCGGGACCTGGTAGCACAGTGACTTGCCACCGCCGGTGGGCATCAGCACCAGGGCATCGTGACCGGCAGCCACATGCTCCACGATGTCCTGCTGGGGACCACGGAAATCGTCGTAACCAAAGACGCGTTGGAGCAGGTCGTGCGCGGGACGGGAAGCCATCCGGCTAGTTTACCCCGGCGGGGGTGTCTCGGCAGGGCTGCGCCCTGCACCTGCCGAAGCCTTCAAGCCAGAGCAACGTCAAAGGCAACAGCCGGCTCTGGGGTGTCTGCCGGTTGGGCGGGGCGGTGTGGGCTTGCAGACACGCCGTAAACCCATCCATGGGGGCTCGATGGCGCCATCCATGGCGCCAACGGTCCTGCAAGCCCACACCGCCCCTCCCCCGACAGATTTCCGGTGACGGTGGGCCCATCCACGCCATGCGTGGATGAAATCTGTCAGATATCGACAAACAAAATGGGGTCAGATCCGCTTTCCGCAGGAAAACGGATCTGACCCCAAGCTTTGCTGGCAGTTCGCGGAAATCTGTCGCAGGCGGGGTGGGTCCGGTTGCGGGGGCGTGAGCGCCATGGATGGCGCGACCGAGCCTACATGGACGTATTTACGGCGTCCCCCGCAACCGGACCCACCCCGCCTACCCACAGGAAACCAGCTTTTGCTCCGGTTGTTGCCGTTGCCGTTGTCTCTGCGGGTGCAGGGCGCAGCCCTGCCGAGCCCCCCAAATCCTTACTGGAGCAGCGAGCGCAGCATCCAGGCGTACTTCTCGTGCGTCTGCAGGCGCTGGGTCATCAGATCTTCGGTCGGGGCGTCGTCACCCTTGGCCGCCACCTCCAGCACTTCACGTGCCGTACGGCAGACCGCTTCGTTGGCGACCACCAACTGGCGTACCATTTCACGCCAGTCCGCACTGTCGGTCAGGCCCGGTTCCTCGGCGATCGAGGTCAGCGCAGCGAATTCCCGGTAGGAGCCCGGGGCATTGAAGCCCAGCGCGCGGATGCGCTCGGCCACGTCGTCCAGTGCCGCCCATTGCTCGGTGTACTGCGTCTCGAACATGGTGTGCAGCGAGTTGAACATCGACCCGGTCACGTTCCAGTGGAAGTTGTGGGTCTTCAGGTAGAGCGTGAATGCATCGGCCTGGAAGCGCGACAGACCGTCGGCGATCTTCTTGCGGTCGCCCTGGGTGATCCCGATATCGATGTTCGGCGCCGACGGTGCCGCCGTTGCCAGCTTCTGCTTGCCGGTCTTGGCCTTGGTCGTGCTCTTGGTCTTCGCCATGGGGTTCCTCCTTGTGGAATCGTTGGCCTTCACAGTAAATCAGTCTCGATGACTGGTCGCTTTCAAAGTTTTGAACGAACCGATTGATGAACGCTATCGATAAAAATCCGACGTCCCGCCTGCGCCAACAGCGCGCCGCCATCGACGGTGCGATGAGCCGCGACCGGGGCCGTTTGCTGGGGATGCTCTCGCGTTGCCAGGCCAAGCCACAGGATGCGGCACTGGCCGCCACCTTCGAGCAGGCCTTGCAGGCGTCGGTGCAGCGCCGGCAGGTCCGGGCGCTGCAGCAGCCGTCCATTACTCTGGACCCGCAGCTGCCGATTGCGCGTGAAGCCGACGCCATCATCGAGCTGATCCGCGACCACCAGGTCGTGGTGATCGCCGGTGAAACCGGCTCGGGCAAGACCACCCAGCTGCCGAAACTGTGCCTGGCCGCCGGCCGTGGCCAGGCCGGCATGATCGGCTGCACCCAGCCGCGTCGGATTGCCGCACGTGCGGTGGCCAGTCGCGTGGCGCAGGAACTGCAGAGCGAACTGGGCCAGCTCGTCGGCTACCAGGTGCGCTTCAACGACAAGGTCAGCGACGACAGCCGCATCAAGTTCATGACCGACGGCATCCTGCTGGCGGAGATCGCCAGTGACCGTTGGCTGTCGAACTACGACACGATCATTGTCGACGAGGCGCACGAACGCAGCCTCAACATCGATTTCCTGCTGGGCTACCTGAAGCAGCTGCTGCGCAAGCGCCCGGACCTGAAGCTGATCGTGACCTCGGCCACCATCGACACCGAGCGCTTCGCCCAGCATTTCGACAATGCGCCGGTGATCAGCGTGGAAGGCCGCACCTATCCGGTGGAAGTGCGCTATCGCGCGCTGGAAGGCGAGGGCGAAGACCAGGGCGAGCGCACCGTCAACGATGCCATCGTGTCGGCCATCGACGAGATCACCCGCCTGGATGCGCGTGGCGACGTGCTGATTTTCCTGCCGGGCGAGCGCGAGATCCGCGATGCGCACCAGTCGCTGGAGCGCCGCAAGTACCGCAATACCGAGGTGCTGCCGCTGTACGCGCGCCTGTCCAACCAGGACCAGGACCGGGTGTTCAATCCCGGTCCGAACCGGCGCATCGTGCTGGCCACCAACGTGGCGGAAACCTCGCTGACGGTGCCGCGCATCCGCTACGTGGTCGATCCGGGCTTCGCCCGCGTCAAGCGCTACAGCCCGCGCAACAAACTCGATCGCCTGCACATCGAGCCGATCTCGCAGGCCAGCGCCAACCAGCGCAAGGGCCGTTGCGGGCGCATCGCCGAGGGCATCTGCTACCGCCTGTATGCAGAGGCCGACTTCCAGGCGCGGCCGGAGTTCACCGATCCGGAAATCCGTCGTTCCAGCCTGGCCGGGGTGATCCTGCGCATGCTGCAGCTGGGCCTGGGCCGCATCGAGGAGTTCCCGTTCCTGGAAGCACCGGACGAGCGTGCGGTGGCAGACGGCTGGCAGCAGCTGACCGAACTGGGTGCGATCGACGCCGAGCGGCGCATGACCACCATCGGCAAGCAGATGGCACGCCTGCCGGTGGACGTGAAGCTGGCGCGCATGCTGGTGGCCGCGCAGGCCGCCGGCTGCCTGCGGCCGATGCTGGTGATCGCCTCGTTCCTGGGCATCCAGGACCCGCGCGAGCGCCCACCGGAAGCGCGCGGCGCTGCCGACAGTGCGCATGCACAGTTTGCCGATGGCCGATCTGAATTCGTTGGTGTGCTGCGCCTGTGGGATGCCTACCGGCAGGCCCATGAGGACCTGACCCAGTCCAAGCTGCGTGACTGGTGTGGTCGGCATTTCCTCGGTTTCCTGCGCATGCGCGAATGGCGCGAGCTGCATCGCCAGCTGCGCCTGCTGTGCGAGGAACTGGGCTGGAAGGAAGAGGCCAACGAAATGGCGATGGCGCCATTGCTGGCCGGCAGCAGTGCACCGGCCCCGGTGCGCGATGATGCCGCTGCAGTGAAGGCCACCCGTGGGCAGCTGCACCGTGCCGCGCGCCTGGCCCGCGAAGGCAAGGCGGAAACCGCCCCGGCGGCGGTGGCCGTGCGTGCGCAGAAGGAACAGGTGCCGATTGGCGGCGGCTTCAGCGAGCGCGCGCGTGCCGCCGCCTACCAGACCCTGCACCGGGCGTTGGTGGCGGGCCTGCCGACACAGATCGGCCATCGCACCGAGAAGGGCGACTTCCAGGCGCCGCGGCAGCGCCGTTTCCTGCCGTTCCCGGGCTCGGCGCTGTCCAAGCGGCCGCCGCCGTGGCTGCTGGCTGCCAATCTGCTGGATACGCAGAAGGTGTGGGGCATGACCCTGGCCGCGATCGAGCCGGACTGGGTGATTGCCGAATTGCCGCACCTGCTGTTGCGCAAGCACTTCGACCCGCACTGGTCGCGCGCGCAGGGCCAGGTGCTGGCCTCCGAGCAGATCAGCCTGTTCGGCCTGGTGCTGGCCCCGAAGAGGCCGGTGCACTACGGCCGCATCGCGCCGGGCGAGGCGCACGACATCTTCGTGCGCCAGGCGCTGGTGACGGGCGAGATCAACACCCGCGCCAGCTTCGTGGCCGACAACCAGAAAGTGCTGGAGATCGCCCGCGAGGAAGAAGCCAAGCTGCGCCGCGCCGGCATCGTGGCCGACGAGGACTGGCAGGCGCGCTGGTACCTGGACCGGGTGCCGCCGCAGATCCATTCGGCTGCCGGCCTGGATACGTGGTGGAAGGGGCTAGCGCCGGAGCAGCGCAAGACCCTGCACTGGTCGCTGGCCGATCTGTTGCCGGGTGAGGGCAGCGAACAGGAGCGCTACCCGAAGTACCTGCCACTGGGCCAGGCGCGCCTGCCACTGCACTATCGCTTCGAGCCGGGAGCCGACGATGACGGCGTGACCCTGGACGTGCCGCTGCACCTGCTCAACGCGCTGGACCCGGTGCAGCTGGGCTGGCTGGCGCCGGGCTTCGTCGCCGACAAGGCCTCGGCATTGATCCGCAGCCTGCCCAAGGCGATGCGGCGCAATTACGTGCCGGCACCTGACTTCGGACGCGCCTTCTTCGAGGCGTTCCCACAGCCCAGCGCCGATGCCATCACCGGCGAACTGGCGCGTTTCCTGTCACGTGCCACCGGCGCGACGGTGACGGCGCTGGATTTCGAACCCGGTTCGATCGAACCGCACCTGCACATGAACCTGCGCCTGCGCGACGAGCACGGCAAGGTGCTGGCGACCTCGCGCGACCTCGATGCGTTGCGCGCGAAGTTCGGTGGTCGTGCCGGCGATGCCTTCGCTGCACGTGCCGGCCGCGAGATGGCGGCCGATGGCCTGCGTACGTTCCCGGCGACGCCGATTCCGCTGCAGGTGCCGGGTGAAGCCGGCGTGCCGGCCTATCCGGCGTTGCTGGACGAGGGCGACAGCGTGGCGCTGCGCATCTTTGCCGACCGGCAGCAGGCGCAGGAGGCTCATCCGCTGGGCGTGCGCCGCCTGCTGGAGATCGCGTTGGCCGAGAAGGTCAAACAGGCGCGCAAGCAGTTGCCGGTCGGTGCCAAGACCGGCCTGCTGTATGCCGCGATCGAATCGCAGGAACGCCTGCGCGGTGACCTGGTCGATGCGGCGATGAACGCGGTGCTGGCCGAGGGCCTGGAAGACATCCGCGATGCGGCGGCCTTCGAGCAGCGCCGCGAGCATGCCGCCAAGGCGCTGTTCGGCGAGGCGATGTCGCGGCTGAAGCTGGCCGAAACCATCCTGGCACTGGTGGCGGAACTGAAGCCGTTGCTGGAAGCACCGTTGATGGGCTGGGCGCGCGGCAACCTGGACGATATGGAGGCGCAGCTGGCGGGCCTGATCCATCCCGGTTTCCTGCGTGATACGCCGGCCGATGCACTGGCGCAGTACCCGCGCTACCTGAAGGCGATGATCCTGCGCACCGAGCGCGCCAAGCGTGATCCGCCGCGCGACCAGGCACGCATGCTGGAACTGCATCCATTCCTGGAGGCGCTGGAGACCGGCGAGCAGCAGGGGCTGCGCGACCGGCCGCAGTGGCAGGCCCTGCGCTGGGATCTGGAAGAACTGCGGGTATCGCTGTTCGCCCAGGAGCTGGGCGCACGTACCGGCATTTCGGCGAAGAAGCTGGCGCAGCGGGTGGCCGCACTGCGCCAGGCGTAGATGCGTGCAATGGCCGCCCCGTCGGGCGGTCATTGCCGCCGGGCAGGGACCCGGCGCGGTCGGAATGCCCGGGTGTTACTTGGTGCGGCGAACCTTCGGCTGCACGTTCACACCGTCCACCTTCATGTACCAGGCTCCCATCACGCCGGGGCGCATGCTGACGTTCGGGGCTTCCTTGCGGCCGCCGGAATAGTGCGTGGCATCTATCTGCTCCCACTCCTGGCCGTTCTGCAGTACGTAGCGGCGGCCCTGGCCGAAGCCACGGAATTCGCCCTGCAGGTTGCTTTCGATCGGCTCGCTGCTGCCGAAGTCGAGGAAGCCGCGGTTCTTCTTGATCACTTCCTGGCGGCCTTCTTCGCGCGCTGCGGCGACGGCCTGCGTAGTGGCTGCCTCCACTTTGCCCTGCAGCCAGCGATTGAGCGTGGCCAGTTCGTTGGCACTGAGCTTTTCCAGGCCGGCGGCCTTGAACTCGGCGGGCGACATCTGATGCTGCAGGTCGCCCTCCACCACGCGCTGGGCCAGCGCTGGCGCGGAAAGGGACAGCAGCACGGCGGCACAGGCCAGCATCCGTGGACGGACGCGCAGGGCAATGGAAGGCATGGCAGGTCTCTCCTGGGTGTGCTGGCGAGTGTAGCGGCATGTCTTCATGCCGGGTGATGCTGGCCGCGGTGATTGTCCCTGAACGGCGCCGGCGCTAGTGTAGGGGCCTCTGCCTTGCCTGCTCGATGCTGTGAACCGCGCTTCCGTCCCTGGCCTGGATGCCTTGTTGAACCGTCCCTCGGCAGCCGTGCTGCCTGCTCCGCTGCGCCAGGCCCTGCGTGAGCAGTGGGAAGCGCCGGACTGCGACCACCAGATGCGCGCCACCTGGTCGGTGCTGGGCGATACCCTTGATGCGCTGGCGATGCTTTCGGCCGACGAGGGAGCGGTGGTGGCAGCTTTGCTGTTCGACCTGCCGGGCCTGCGCGCCCGCCTGGACCCGCTGCCGCTGGGCAGCCACAAGGCGGCGGTGATCGGCCTGCTCGATGGCCAGGACGCTGCAGATCCGGTGTGGGCACTGCATGCCGGCCGTGAGGCCGGGCGCAACAGTGAAGGGCTGCGCCGGCTGCTGCTGGCGATCATCCGCGACCTGCGCGTGGTACCTATCCTGCTGGCACGCCAGCTGGCGCGGATGCGTGCGGCCGACAAGCTGGATGACGAGCAACGCCGCGCGCTGGCGCAGCTGACCCGCGACATCCACGCGCCCCTGGCCAACCGCCTGGGCATCTGGCAGCTGAAGTGGGAGCTGGAGGACCTGGCGTTCCGCCACCTGGAACCGGAGACCTATCGCCGCATCGCCCGCGAGGTGGACGAGACCCGAATCGCACGCGAGCGCTATGTCGAGAACGTCAAGAAGGTGCTGTCGCGCGAGCTGGTCGCGCAGGGCATCACGGCCGAAGTCAGCGGCCGCCCGAAGCACATCTACAGCATCTGGCGGAAGATGCAGAAGAAGCGGCTGGCGTTCGACCAGCTGTACGACATCCGCGCAGTGCGGGTGATGGTGGACGACGTCGCCGCCTGCTACGCCGCGCTGGGCGTGGTGCACGCGCTGTGGGCGCCGGTGCCGAGCGAGTTCGACGATTACATCGCCCGACCCAAGGCCAATGACTATCGCTCGCTGCATACCGCCGTGGTCGGCCCGGAAGGGCGCACCATCGAAGTGCAGATCCGTACCCATGAGATGCACTCGCAGGCCGAGCTGGGCGTGGCCGCGCACTGGAAGTACAAAGAGGGCGGCAAGGGCGCGGAGAAGTCCTTCGACCGCAAGATCACCTGGATGCGCCAGCTGCTGGAACAGGCGCAGGACGGGCAGGGCAATGAACTGGCCGGGGCGCTCGATGCCGAGCTGACCGAGGACCGGGTCTATGCGCTGAGCCCGAAGGACGAGGTGCTCGACCTGCCGCAGGGGGCCACGCCGCTCGATTTCGCCTACCAGGTGCACACCATGGTCGGGCACCGCTGCCGCGGCGCGAAGGTCAACGGCCGTATCGTGCCGCTGACCTATCGGTTGCGCAGCGGCGACCGCGTCGAGATCCTGACCGGCAAGGAAGCCGACCCGCGCCGCGACTGGCTGATGCCGGCCAACGGCTTCCTGGCCAGCAACCGGTCACGTGAGAAGGTACGCAGCTGGTTCCACAAGCTGGACCGTGCGCGCAACGTGCAGGCCGGTCGCGAGCTGCTCGAGCGCGAACTGAAGCGGCTGGGCCTGCAGCACTCGGACCTGGCCGTCGCCGCGAAGAAGTTCCATGCCGACAGTGTCGATGACCTGTACATCCAGGTGGCGCTGGGCGATACCGGCCCGAACCAGGTCAGCCGTACGCTGCTGGAAGCGGAGCGTGCCGCCAGCCAGCCGGCGCCCGCGCCGAGCCTGCCGCGGCCGACCGCGCGCCGCGAGAACCTGGGCAAGTCCAAGTTCACCGTGCAGGGCGTGGGCAACCTGCTGGTGCAGCTGGCACGCTGCTGCCAGCCGGTGGCCGGCGAGCCGATCGTCGGTTACCTGACCCGTAGCCGTGGTGTCACCGTGCATCGTGCAGACTGTGCCGCGCTGGCCCGGCTGGCAGCCACCAGTCCGCAGCGCATCCTGCCGGTGGAGTGGGGCCAGGCCGGCGGCGGCTACGAAGTGGACGTGGTGGTCACTGCCGTCGACCGCCGCTGGCTGCTGAAGGACATCACCAACCTGATCGCCCAGGAAGACGCCTACGTGCTCGACATCCACAGTGACAACGTGCGCAACAGTGGCCGTGCCCACCTGCGGCTGCGCCTGAAGGTCAGCGACTACGGGCAGTTGTCGACCCTGCTGGGCAAACTCGATGCGCTGCCGGGCGTGAGCGAGGCGCGTCGCCTCGGCTGAGCTTCACGCTGCCCCGGCTACCCTGCACGCATGGAACGCGAGCCCCCGCATCGCCCGCATGGCGCTGAACACCCTGCGCTGGACCGCGTCCGTCGCGAGGGCCGTTGGTGGTGGCTGCAGGCGCGCCATGCGCGCCGGGTGTGGCGCTGGGCGCTGCTCGCAGCGCTGGCGGTGTTCGTGCTGCTGGTGCTGCTGCGCAAGCCGCTGGCCGACTGGTTCTGGGATGAGCCGCAGATCGAGCAGCTGCTGGCCGAGGGCGATCGTGCACTGGCTGCCGGTCGCCTGAGCGATGCCGATGGCAGTGGTGCGCGCGAGCGCTACCAGGCGGTGCTGGCGCTGGACGGTGATCGCCCGCAGGCGCGCCAAGGCCTGGCCAGTACCGGCGCGGCAGCACTGCAGCAGGCGCGCGATCGCCTGCAGGCTGGTGACCTGGACGGCAGCGCGCAGGCGCTGGCACTGGCCCGTGAGCTGCAGGTGCCACAGGGCGAAGCCGATGCAGTCGCCCGCCAGCTGCAGGCGCGACGCAGCGCCGGAGCGGGTATTGGTGCGTTGTTGGCACAGGCGCGCAACGCGTTCGCAGCCGGACGCCTGGATGACGGCGACAGCAGTGCGTTGCCCTTGTTCCAGCGCATCCTCGCCTTGCAGCCGGACAACCTGCCGGCGCTGGAAGGGCGCGAAGATGCGCTGAGCGACCTGCTGCTGCAGGCGCGCACGCTGGCGGGGCGCGGAGAGCTGGCCGAGGCCGCCGCGATCCTGCGTCGTGCCCGCCAGTTCGATGCCGGTCATGCCGATCTGCCGGCCAGCGAGGAAGCCCTGGCGCGGGCGGTCGAGCAGCGCTTGCGGCAGGCACAGCGCGCGTTGCAACGGCAGCAGCTGGAAGCAGCGTCCAAGGGCTTCCTGGCGGTGCTGGCGGTGGCTGCCGATGATGCCAACGCCCAACGGGGGCGTGAGCAGGTGCTGCAGGCAGTGCTGGCGCGCAGCCAGAAGCGCGCCGACGATTTCCAGTTCGATGCGGCGCAACGTGATGCGGCGCTGGCGACGGAGCTGGGGGCTTCGCAGGCAGTACGGCAACAACTTGCGCAGCGCCTGCAGCGTGCGCAGCAGGCGCAACAGGCCCTGCAGCAGCCCGCGATCAGTAAGGCGCAGCGCGAACGCCAGCTGCGCGACCACCTGCGCAAGATCGAACGCGCCGAGCGTGCAGGGCAGTGGATCAGCCCACCGGGGCACAGCGCGTTCGACGCGCTGCGCGAAGCACAGTCATTGGCCCCTCGCGACGCGCGGGTGAAGGCCGCTGCAGCACGCCTGCTGCCCGCCAGTCGCCGCTGCTTCGACGACAATCTGCGGCAGAACCGGGTACAGGCGGCAGGCGCCTGCCTGCAGGCCTGGCAGACGCTGTCACCGACCGCAGCGGGCCTGCCCTCGGCGCGGCTGCGGTTGGCCCAGCGCTGGCTGGCGATCGGCAGCGAACGGCTCGGCAATGGCGACCTGGCCTTTGCTGCGCGCGCCGCCGAACAGGCGCGGTTGCTGCAACCGGACCTGGCCGAACTGCCGGCATTCGAAGACCGCCTGCGTCGCGCCGGCGGACGTGCGGACTAGGCGAAGAACACCCGCTGCACGGTCGCGCGGGCGGCATCAAGTGAGAAATGCTGGGCGACGTTGGCCAGGCCTGCATCGGACAACTGCTGCCACAGCTGCGGATCCTGGTACAGGCGGATCACCGCATCGGCGAAGCCGGCGGCGTCATCGGCCACCAGCACGTCCTGGCCGGGGTGCAGGTGCATGCCTTCCACGGCACAGGTGGTACCGACCACCGGCTGGCCATGGGCCATGCTCAGGTTGATCTTGCCCTTCACGCCGGCGCCGAACCGCAGCGGCGCAATGGCAATGCGCGCACCGTCCATGTAGGGGGTGATGTCTTCGACGAACCCGTGCATCTGCACGCCCGGCTGGCGTGCGGCCAGCGCCAGCAACGACTCCGGCGCCGCAGCACCGATGCAGTGCAGGCGCACCTCGGGCAGCCGGGCGCGGATGCGGGCGAAGACCTCGCCGATGAACCATTCCATGCCATCCAGGTTCGGTGGATGACGGAAGCCACCGACAAACACCAGGTCGCGCCGCTGCTCGAATACCGCACCGGCACCAGCGACCTCGTGCAGGTTGGAGATCAGCTCCACCTGCACCCGCGGTGCATCGGACTGCAGCTGCTCCCGTTCGGCCGCACTGACCAGCACGGTGATGTCGCACTGCTCCATCACGGCCAGTTCGCTGCTTCGGGTACGTTCGGCTGCACGCAGCAGGGTTGCGTCGCCGGCCACTTCGGCACCGCGGCGTTCGCGCAGGTAGTGCAGGTCAACGGTGTCGAATACGGTGCGTGCCTGCGGCGCATAGCGCTTGAGCAGCGGCAGGCATTCATGGGCCACATGGTGGCGCACCATCATTGCCACGTCGAAACGCGATCCGTGGTTGCGCAGCCAGCCGGCCACGCCGTCCAGGAAGGGCGCGTACCAGACTTCCACGCCCATCCGTTGCAGCGCTTCGGTGGCCGCACCGGCATGCTCGCGCCGGGTCGGTACGAACACCACGTGGGCACCGCCCTGCAGCAGCAGGCGGATCAGATTGACCTGGCGCAGCGACCCGGAATCGCGATCCGGTTGAGGTACTTCCTCGTCCAGGATCAGCACCTGGCGCCGGCCGCGCAGCAGCAGCGCCGGAGACGGCACTTCGCCGACCGCCGGATGTCGGCCCAGCTCGGTAGCCCAGCGGGCGGCGAAGATGGCCTGGTTGCGCACCTGGTAGGCCTTCACCCCGCTGCCGGTGTCGGTACCGTTACTGGTGCCTTCGTCGTGGATCACCCGGCTGGCCGGCTGCACCAGCACGCGCAGGCCCTGTGCACGCACGCGGAAGGCCAGGTCGGTGTCCTCGTAGTACGCCGGCTTGTAGCGGGTATCGAAGCCATCCAGCTGCTGCCAGAGGGCGCGCGGCAGCATCAGCGCCGCCCCCGAGCAGTAGTCGACGTCGCGCAGGCTGGCAAAGCGCGGATCATCGGCGGCCTCGAAGCGGCCGTAGCTCCAGCCACTGCCATCGGCGAAGATCACCCCGCCTGATTCCTGCAGGCGGCCATCGGGGTACAGCAGCTGGCTGCCGACCAGGCCGGCGTCGGGCACGCTGCCGAAGGTGCCCAGCAGGGCATCGAGCCAGCCTGGCTGCGGCACCGTATCGTTGTTGAGCAGTACCACGTAGCGGCCGCGCGCGCGCGACACACCGTCATTGCAGGCTTCAATGAAACCGCCGTTGTGCTCGCGCACTTCATAGCGCAGCCCGGCCACCTGCGGCATCCACTGCGCGGTGGCGTCGCTGCTGCCGTCATCCACCACCAGGATCTCGCACGCGGCCGCCGGCGGGTACGCCGCCAGGGCGCGCAGGCAGGCCAGCGTGTGGTCGACGTGGTTGTAGACCGGAATGACGATGCTTACCTCCGGCGACTCGCTGAACGGCACCGTGAAGGGGGTGAAATCCTGTGCCGGCGGCAGGAACAGCGGCGTGCGCGGAGCGGGAACGGCGCGCTGGGTATGCACGCGGATGCGCTGCCAGGTGGCCCGCCACCCACGGGTGCGCAGGCTTGCCAGGCTCCGGCGGGCCAGGCCCGACAGGCGGTTGATCAGGTATCGGATCTCGGCCAGGGACATCGCCATCCGGTTGCAACTCCAGCTTAAGCAGGGGAACCCGGGAGAATTCGCCAGCCGCAGTGGCTGGGGTAGACTCGCCAGACCCTACATTCTCGCATTCCCGTGCCCCGACGCTACGATTCCGACGACATCGACGATTTCGACGACGACCAGCAGGACAACGGTCCGCTGTGGCGGCGCCGGCTGATCACCTGGAGCATGGCTGCGGTCGCGTTGGGATTGGGTTTCCTCATTCCCTATACGCTGTACCTGAACCAACAGGTGACCCAGCGTTTCGGCGAGCTGCGCTGGCAGATCCCCACGCGCGTGTACGCGCGCCCGCTGGTGCTCACCCCCGGCAAGGCGATGGATGCCTCCACGCTGAAGACCGAACTGGCCGCTTCTGCCTACCGCGATGACGGGCAGGGCAAGGAGCCGGCCACCTATGCAGTGAACGGCGGGCGCTTTGTCATCTCCAGCCGCGGCTACAACGATGTCGATGGCCGGGTGGCCCCGCGCCGGGTGGAGCTGTCGCTGGCCGATGGCGGCGTGGCCTCGCTGCGCGATGCCGACAGCCGCAAGGCGCTGAAGGCTGCGCGGCTGGATCCGGCGCGCATCGCCACCCTGTACGGCCAGAAGCAGGAAGAACGCCGCCTGATCCGCATGGACGAGGCGCCGGACCTGCTGGTGACCGGCCTGCAGGCAGTGGAAGACAAGGACTTCAACCGCCATCACGGCATCGATCTGTCCGGCATTGCGCGCGCGGTGTGGGTGACGATCCGTTCCGGTGGCCAGAGCCGCCAGGGCGCGTCGACGCTGACCCAGCAGCTGGCCCGCAGCGGCCTGCTCGGCATCGGCAAGGAACAGACGGTCACCCGCAAGTTCAATGAGGTGCTGTACGCACTGATCATGGAGGCGCGCTACGACAAGCGCACCATCTTCGAGGCCTATCTCAACCAGGTGTACCTGGGCCAGCGCGGCAGCCAGGCGATCCACGGCATGTCGTCCGGCGCCGAGTTCTGGTTCGGCCGCGACCTGCAGTCGCTGGAGACCGAGCAGATCGCCCTGCTGATCGGCCTGGTCAAGGGGCCGTCGTTCTACGACCCGCGGCGTAACCCGGAACGCGCGCTGGATCGCCGCAACTTCGTGCTGGGCAAGCTGCACGAGGCCACGCTGATCGACGATGCCGAGTACCAGCGCGCGCTGAAGGCACCGCTGGGCGTGCCCAAGACGCCGGGCCTGGTGGCAGCCAACCGCTTCCCCGCCTACGTTGACCTGGTCCGCCGCCAGCTCGGCCATGACTATCCGGAATCTGCGCTGCAGGGCGCGGGCCTGAGCGTGATGACCGGCATGTCGCCGTCCGCCCAGGCCTATGCCGAAGGCGCGGTGACCCGCACCATCAAGTCGCTGGGAAGCCAGCGTCGTCCTGAACTGCAGGCTGGCATGGTGTTGACCGACGTGCACAACGGTGACGTGCTGGCGGTGATCGGCAGCCGTGAGGTGTCCGAGGTCGGCTTCAATCGTGCGATCGAAGCGCAGCGCCCGGTCGGTTCGCTGCTCAAGCCGTTCGTGTACCTGCTGGCCCTGGCGCAGCCGGACCGCTACTCGCTGGCCAGCTGGGTGGATGATTCGCCGGTGACGGTGCAGCTCGGCCGCGGCCGCAACTGGAGCCCCGGCAACGCGGACAACCGCAGCCACGGCACGGTCCGCCTGATCGACGCGCTGGCGCATTCCTACAACCAGGCCACGGTGCGCGTGGGCATGCAGGTCGGCCCCGAGCGCGTGACCCAGCTGATCCACGTACTGGCCGGCATCAAGGCCGAGGCCAACCCGGCGGTGATCCTCGGCTCGACCGACCAGAGCCCGTATGCGATGGCGCAGCTTTACCAGTTCCTCGCGTCCGGCGGTGAGATCCAGCCGCTGCACGCGGTACGTGGCGTGCTCGATCCGCAGGGCAAGCTGCTCAAGCGATACGACAAGACCCCGGCGCCTGCACAGGAAGGCGATTCGATTGCCGCCAACCTGATCAGTGTCGGCCTGCAGCAGGTGGTCGCCAGCGGTACCGCGCAGCGGCTCAATGCCGATGGCCTCGGCCGCCTGCAGCCCGCCGGAAAGACCGGCACCACCAACGATGGCCGTGACAGCTGGTATGCCGGCTACACCGGTGACCATCTGGCGGTGATCTGGATCGGCAACGATCAGAACGAGCAGGCCGGTCTGTATGGCGCCACCGGCGCGATGCGGGTCTGGTCGGGCATCTTCCAGCGCCTGCCGAGCGCGCCGCTGCGGGTCAGCAACAAGGGCCTGGACTGGCAGTCGGTGGCACCCACCGGCCTCAACAGCACCGATGAAGGCTGCCCCGGCGCGCGCCGTTTCCCGTTTGTGGTGGGCTATGCGCCGGCTTACGCGCCGTGCGCGCCGGCCGTGTCGCCGGACGGGCAGGGTGGGGCCGAAGGCGAGGGCGGTGGCTGGCGCAGCTGGTTCGGCCTGGACCGCAAGCCGGAAGCGCCTGCCGAACCTGCCCCCGCTACTCCTCCCCCGAGCCGATGATGCCGATGAACATGCGATCCCTGCTGCAGCCCCTGGTCCTGAGCGGCCTCAGCCTGGCCCTGGCCGCCTGCGTGAGCAGCGCACCACCGGTGGTCAAGCCGGTCGATACCACCACGCCGGCGCAGCGTCTGGCTGCCGTGGATGCAGCAGCGGGGCCGGATGACAAGGAACTGTCGGTGCAGCCGCTGCGTGACCCGCAGGTAGAAGACCTGCGGTTGACCGCACAGGCGCAGCGCCAGGCCAACGATCTGGCCGGTGCCGCCAACAGCCTGGACCATGCACTGGAGATCGTGGCGAGTGACCCGGCGGTGCTGCAGGAACGTGCCGAGCTGGCGCTGCTGCAGGGCCAGTGGGCGCAGGCGGAGACGTTCGCGCGCAAGGCGATCGACTTGGGTTCGAAGACCGGCCCGCTGTGCCGCCGGCACTGGGCGACGATCGAGCAGTCGCGCCTGGCGCGCGGCGAGAAGGAAAATGCGGTGTCGGCGCATGCGCAGCTGGAAGGCTGCACGGTGCCGGGGATCAAGCGGTACTGAGTTTTCAGCCAACGGCGCAGCTCCTCGTGGCTGTGGGTTGGTCGCTGAAGCCAGAAGCAAAAGCCGCGCTGGGCCGGGCGGGTTGGGTTCGCGGGGGACGCCGTAAACCCACAGTCCCCCGCCAGTCCCCAGTACAACCCAGAGCCAAGAACGCCGTTGCTGTTGCTCTGGCTCCGGGTTGAAACGGGTGCCGGGCAGCGCCCGGCCGGGTATCCTTTCCCTCTGATGTCCGACCTTGTCCATGCCAGCCGCGAAGCCCTCAGCGAAGGCGGCGCGCTCGCCTCGCACCTGGATGCATTCGTCCCGCGTCCGGCACAGCTGCACCTCACCGAAGCCATCGCCGATGCGCTGCAGCAGCGGGACCTGCTGCTGGCCGAGGCCGGTACCGGCACCGGCAAGACCTTTGCCTATCTGGTGCCGGTGCTGCTGTCCGGGCTGCGCACCATCATCTCCACCGGCACCCGCGCGCTGCAGGACCAGCTCTACCACCGCGATCTGCCGCGCGTGCGCCAGGCACTGGGCGTCGGCCTGCGCAGCGCACTGCTGAAGGGTCGTGCGAACTACCTGTGCCGCTACCGACTGCAGCAGGCGCGGGGTGAGCCGCGGTTTTCCAGCCCCGAGCAGGCCGCGCAGTTCCAGCGCATCCTGGCCTGGTCCGGACGCTCGGAGTTTGGTGACATCGCCGAACTGGAAGGCCTCGCCGACGACTCACCGCTGCTGCCGATGGTCACCTCCACCGTCGACAACTGCCTGGGCACCGATTGCCCGTTCTGGGACGACTGTTTCGTGGTGCGCGCGCGCCAACGTGCGCAGGCCGCTGACGTGGTGGTGGTCAACCATCACCTGCTGCTGGCCGACCTGGCACTGAAGCAGGACGGTTTCGGTGAACTGCTGCCGGGGGCGCAGGCCTTCGTCATCGACGAGGCGCATCAGTTGCCGGAGTTGGCCGCGCAGTTCTTCGGCGAAGGTTTCGGCATGCGCCCGTGGCAGGAACTGGGGCGCGACTGCCTGGCCGAAGCACGCGGCGTGGGCGGTGCGCAGTCGGCCCTGCAGGAACCGGTCGACCAGTTGCAGCAGGCATTGCTGGCGTTGCGATTGGCGATGGAGGGGTTGCCGCCGCGTGGTACGCAGTGGCGTGCGCTGGCCATGCCACAGGTGCGCGATGGATTCGATACGGTGATGGCCGGCCTGGCCACGCTGGAGCAGGCATTGCAGCCGCTGCGCGAAGCGGCTGCGGGCCTGGACGCCTGCCATGCAAGGGCGCGCGAGGCGGTGTCGCGGCTCCAGCGCTGGCTGGGCGATGATGAGCCCGCGCTCGATTTCGATGCCGATCCGGCGGAGGCCGCCCGTGCTGCCGATGTGCTCTGGTACGAACTCACGCCGCGTGGTTTCCGCTGCCAGCGCACGCCGATGGACGTGTCCGGCCCGCTGCGCGAGCATCGCGAGCGCAGTCGCGCGGCCTGGATCTTCACCTCGGCCACGCTGACCGTGGGCGGTGGCTTCGATCACATCGCTGCACGCCTGGGCCTGGACGATCCGCACACGCTGGTCCAGCCGAGCCCGTTCAACTGGCCGGAGCAGGCGCTGTGTTACCTGCCCGAAGGCTTGCCTGATCCGGCCGCACGGGGCTTCGGTACTGCCCTGATCCAGGCCCTGCGGCCGGTGTTGCAGGCATCGCAGGGCAGGGCATTCCTGTTGTTCGCCTCGCACCGTGCATTGCGCGAGGCCGCCGAGGCATTGCGCGACGGACCATGGCCGTTGTTCGTGCAGGGCGAGGCGCCGCGCGCGACGCTGCTGCAGCGTTTCCGCGAATCGGGCAATGGCGTGCTGCTGGGCTCGGCCAGCTTCCGCGAGGGTGTGGACGTGGTGGGCGAGGCGTTGAGCGTGGTGATGATCGACAAGCTGCCGTTCGCGGCGCCGGATGACCCGGTGTACGAGGCGCGGCTGGAGGCGATCCGCAGCCAGGGCGGCAACCCGTTCCGCGATGAGCAGCTGCCGCAGGCGGTGATTGCGCTGAAACAGGGCGTCGGCCGCCTGATCCGCAGCGAGAGCGACCGTGGGGTGCTGGTGTTGTGCGACCCGCGCCTGCTCAACCGCGGCTATGGCCGGGTCTTCCTCGATTCACTGCCGCCGTTCCGACGTACCCGCAGCCTGGCCGATGTGCAGGCCTTCTTTACGCCACAATGGACACCCGTGGCCGATGATGCGGCTGCCCCGGCCGCCGATGCGGCGGGCCCGGAGCCGGTACCCGGTGCCACGTTCCCCTTGTTCTGACCCGATCCGATGAAACTGCTTGCCTTTGAAACCGCCACCGAAGCCTGTTCCGTTGCCCTGCATGTTGATGGGCAGGTGCTGGAACGCTTCGAGATCGCCCCGCGCCGGCACGCCGAACTGAGCCTGCCGTGGGCCGACGCGCTGCTGGCCGAAGCCGGTATCAGCCGCCGCCAGCTGGACGGCATTGCGCTCAGCCGTGGCCCCGGTGCGTTCACCGGTGTGCGCCTGGCGATCGCCATTGCCCAGGGCATCGCACTGGCGCTGGACCGGCCGCTGTTGCCGGTCTCGACGCTGCAGGTGCTGGCGCTGCAGGCACCGGCGGAAGAAATGCAGATCCTGTCGGCGATCGATGCGCGGATGGGCGAGCTGTATGTCGCGCGCTTCGAGCGTGTGGACGGCCTGCCGGTGGCGCGCGACGCCGAACGCGTGTGCGCGCCTGCCGCGGTGGCGCTGCCGGAAGGGCTGTCCGCCTATGGTGTGGGTACCGGTTTCGGTGCTGCCGAGGGCGCACTGCTGGCGCAACTTGGGGCTGGCCTGCGCGGATTCGATGCCACCGCATTGCCGCGCGCGTCGGACGTACTGGCATTGGCGGTGCCGGCGTTCGCTCGCGGCGAAGCCATTGCACCGGAGGGGGTCGAGCCGGCGTACCTGCGCGACAACGTGGCGCTGACCCTGGTCGAGCAGCAGGCGGCGCGCGAAGCGAAGGCGAAAGCCAACGGCTGAGCCCCTCGTGGCGGGGTTGGTTGATCGCGTAAATCAAAAGCCGCGCTTGACCGGGCGGGGTGGGTTCGCGGGGGGCGCCGTGAACCCGTCCATGGGGGCTTGGCCGCGGCATCCATGCCGCGGACACCCCCGCGAACCCATCCCGCCCTGCCTCTGACAGTTACCGTGTGCGTCCGCCACGGAAAATCAAAAAAAGAAAAGTCAAAGTCAAAAGCGGATCGCTTCGCTCGCATCCACGCGTAGCGTGGATGTGTGTCGACCAAGGTCGACACCTACCAATAGCAAAAATGCGCCGCGATCTGTCAGAGGTGTGGCGGGGTGGCTGGGCAGGACCGTTGGCGCCATGGATGGCGCCATCGAGCCCCCAGGGATGGGTTTACGGCGTGTCCTGACCAGCCACCCGCCACACCAAAACCACAGTCCAACCGCCGCTTTTGACGTTGACGTTGACGTCCAGCGGGTCCCGGGCCGCAGGCCCGGGCAACAAAACCCTACCGATCGTCGTGCAGGGTGCCGCCGGGCAGGAACACCCACGTGCGGGTGACCTGCAGGATGTCGATCTCGTCCTCGGTCTCCGGCAACGGCGGGAACGGCTGGGCCAACTGCACCACCCGCAGTGCCGCCTCATCCAGCAACGGCGTCCCGCTCGAACGCAGGATCCGGCTGCTCTCCACGCTGCCATCGCGGCGCACGCCCACGCTGATCACCACCTGGCCGCCGAGCCGGCGCTGCCGGGCCTCGTCCGGGTAGTTCAGGTTGCCGACGCGCTCGGCGCGGTCGACCCAGGCACGCAGGTAGTTGGCATAGGCATATTCGCGCGTGCTGGCCGACACGAATTTGCGGTTCGGGCGCTTGGCGTACTGCGCGGAGCGCAGATGCACCTCGGCCGCCAGCCGTGCCATCTCGGCGTCGCGCTGCTCGCGTGCGGTCAGCGGTGCATCCGGCTCGGGCTGCTCCGGTGTCGGCCGCGGCTGGGCCTGGGCCACCGTCTCTTCGCCATTGCGGCTGCTCACCACGCGCGCCTGCGGTGGCGGAACCGGTGCGGCCGACTGCTGCTGTTGCGGCACCGGGCTCAGCCCGGCCTGCGCCTGCGGCACGATGCCCGCCTGGTTGTCGCGCGGGCGCTGTGCACGGTCGTGCTCGCCCCCGCCTTCCTGGCTGGCAGCGGCAAGGAAATCAGCCTGCTTCGGCGTCAGCGCGGTGCGGGTCTGGCTGAAGATGACCTCCAGCGTCGGTACCAGCGGAGCATCGCCCTTCACCGCAAAGCCCACGCCCAGGATCAACAGGGCGTGGACCAGCACCGACAGCGCGATGGTGGCCCCCAGCCGTTGCGCTTCGCGCGGCGGCGGTGGCAGGACGGCAGGTGCGGACGGCATCAGCGCAGGCCGGCCTCGAGCGCGTCGAACAGGGTGCCGGCAATGTTCAGGCCGTACTGCGCGTCCAGTTCGCGCACGCAGGTCGGGCTGGTCACGTTGACCTCGGTCAGGTAGTCGCCGATCACGTCCAGTCCAACAAAGCGCATGCCGCGGCGCTTCATCTCCGGGCCGACCTGGGCGGCGATCCAGCGGTCGCGCTCGCTCAGCGGGCGCCCTTCGCCACGGCCGCCGGCCGCCAGGTTGCCGCGGAACTCGTCACCCTGGGGGATGCGTGCCAGGCAGTAGTCGACCGGTTCGCCGTCAACCAGAAGGATGCGCTTGTCGCCGGCAGTGATGTCGGGAATGAACTTCTGGGCCAGCGCCAGCTTGCGGCCGCCCTCGGTCAGGGTTTCCAGGATCACGTTCAGGTTCGGATCGCCCTGCCCGCTGCGGAAGATCGAGCGGCCACCCATGCCGTCCAGCGGCTTCAGCACGGCCTGGCCGTGCTCCAGGGCGAAGGCCTTCAACGCCTTGGCATCGCGGCTGACCAGGGTCGGCGGGCAGCACTGCGGGAACAGCAGGGCAGCCAGCTTCTCGTTGTAGTCGCGCAGGCCTTGCGGGTTGTTGACGACGCAGGCACCGGCAGCGGCAGCCACGTCCAGCACCTGGGTGTCGTAGATGTACTCGGCATCGACCGGCGGATCCTTGCGCATCAGCACGATCTGGCCGGGACCGAACTCGGTACGGCTGAACGCGCCCAGCTCATACCAGCCGGACGGGTCGTCGTGCACCTGCAGCGGCGCGGTCTGGGCTACCGCCACGCCACCCTCCAGGGCCAGCCCGCCCGGCCGCACGTAGTGCAGGGCATGGCCGCGGCGCTGGGCTTCCAGCAGCATGGCGAAGGTGGTGTCCTTGGCGATCTTGATGTGGGCGATGGGGTCCATCACCACGATGACGTTCAACGGCATGGGCGCACCTGTCAGGCAAGGCGTTGATGGTAGCGGCAACGCTGGCCGCGCGCCTCCCTGCCGTACTGCAACGCAGCGTCCGCCTGCCGGCGGCGCAGTCATTGCGAACCCGGTCACGTTCAGCCGGGCGCCACCCCCTGCGCGGTGGACCGGCCTTGAAGCGAGCGCGGAAAGTGCGATATAGATACGCTTTCGCAGCGGCTCCCGCCAGAGATTGGGCCGTGCGCTTGGGGATAGGCAATGACTGAAAACACGACTGCGGGCGGGGAACTCGCAGGACTCCGGGTGATGGTCATCGATGATTCGAAGACCATCCGCAGGACTGCGGAAACGCTGCTCAAGCGCGAAGGCTGCGAGGTGGTTACCGCCACCGACGGCTTCGAAGCGCTTGCCAAGATCGCAGACCAGCAGCCGCAGATCATCTTCGTCGACATCATGATGCCGCGCCTGGATGGCTACCAGACCTGCGCGCTGATCAAGGGCAACCAGCTGTTCAAGGCGACCCCGGTGATCATGCTGTCATCCAAGGATGGTCTGTTCGACAAGGCGCGGGGGCGCATCGTCGGCTCGGAGCAATACCTGACCAAGCCTTTCACGCGCGAAGAACTGCTGGGTGCCATCCGCACATACGTCAACGCCTGACCAGGGGGGAAAGGCACAATGGCTCGTATCGTCCTGATCGAGGATTCACCGACCGACCGCGCGGTGTTCACCCAGTGGCTGCGCCGTGCCGGCCACGAGGTGCTGGAAGCGGACAACGCCGAGGATGGCCTGCAGCTGGTCCGCGACCAGGTGCCGCAGCTGGTGCTGATGGACGTGGTCCTGCCCGGCATGAGCGGTTTCCAGGCCACCCGTGCAATGGCACGTGATGCGGCGATCAAGCACATCCCGGTGATCATCGTCAGCACCAAGGCGATGGAAACCGACAAGGCCTGGGGCCTGCGCCAGGGCGCAGCCGATTACATCGTCAAGCCGCCGCGCGAGGATGAACTGATCGCGCGGATCAACGAACTGGTGGCCTGATGCGCTCGCCCTTCGACATCCTTGAAGCCTACGAACGGCGCAGCCTGGCCCACGCGGTGCAGCTGCCCGGGCGGCAGTTCGCCCAGGACCTGTGGCGTGGCGTCGGTTTCCGCGTCGGCCAGCGCCGGCTGGTGTCCGATTTCCGCGAAGTGGTGGAAATCGTGCCGATGCCGCCGGTGACCCCGGTACCCTGCGCGCAGCCCTGGCTGCTGGGCGTGGGCAACCTGCGCGGCAACCTGTTCCCGGTGGTCGACCTGAAGTACTTCCTGGAAGGCACGCGCACCGTGCAGCAGGAAGGCCAGCGCGTGCTGATCATGCGCCAGGCCGGCGGCGACGTCGCACTGACCATCGATGAACTGTTCGGCCAGCGCAGCTTCGAGCTGGAACAGCAGATCGCGGCCGGCACACTGGCCGAAGGTCGCTACGGCCATTTCGTTGACCGTGCCTTCCATGCCGACGGCCATGACTGGGGCGTGTTCTCGCTCTCGCTGCTGTCGCGCACCCCTGAATTCCGGCAAGCCGCGGCCTGAGGCCGGGCATCGCCCCCTGCATTGAAGATCGAGGTTGAACGATGAGTACTGCTTCGGACGCCACCAAGACCGGCAAGCTGCGGCTGGGCGGCAGCAACCTCTGGCTGTTCCTGCTGCTGGCATCGATGATCCTGTTCGGCGTCAACACCGGCGTCGCTACCTGGCAGGGCAGCCGCCTCGCCGACGCCGGCTCCAAGGCCGCCGACCTGCAGGTGCTGTCGCAGCAGCTGGCCAACCAGGGACGTGATGCGGTCGGCGGCAACGCCCAGGCCTTCACCGCCTTCAAGGCCACCCGCAACGCGATCGAACAGAACGTGTCGACGCTGCAGGGCCGCTACGGCAAGGAGCCGGGCGTATCCGGTGCCATCGCCACGCTGGGCGAGACCTGGGCACCGTTGGGCAAGCAGGCCGGGCAGCTGGTGGCCAGCGAGCCCGCTGTACTGGCCCTGGCCGGCAATGCCAACAACTTCACCGGCGCAGTGCCGGGCCTGCAGGCCCAGCTGAACGAGCTGGTGCGCGCGATGTCCGCCGCCGGTGCGCCGTCGTCGCAGGTGTACAGCGCACTGCAGCAGGTCGTGGTGGCCGGTTCGATGGCCCGCCGCGTGACTGAAATGCGCGCCGGTGGCAGTGCCGCCGCGACCTCCGGCGATGCACTTGCCCGAGATATCACCGTGTTCTCGCAGGTGCTCGACGGCCTGCGCAACGGCAACGAGGAACTGGGCATCACCGCCGTGCGCGGTGCCGCCGCCGTGGCCGCGCTGGAGCAGTCGCAGCAGAAGTGGGAAGCGATGAAGCAGGACGCCGACGCGATCCTGGCCAGCTCGCGCCAGCTGTTCGCGGCGCAGTCGGCGGCCACCGCGCTGGGCCAGGGTTCGGCACACATGCTGGACGACAGCCGCAAGCTGTTCGATGCGTTCTCCTCGTTCGGCTCGGTGTCCGACACCCGCCTGTT
Source organism: Stenotrophomonas maltophilia (assembly GCF_002799155.1). Lineage (GTDB taxonomy): Bacteria > Pseudomonadota > Gammaproteobacteria > Xanthomonadales > Xanthomonadaceae > Stenotrophomonas > Stenotrophomonas maltophilia_R. Next base: position 2,845,832 of record NZ_NERD01000002.1, on the reverse strand, counting down.
CCCGAACTTCTGGATCGGCGTGGTGTCCGGTGCGCTGTCGCTGATCGCGATCATCGGCTTCGTCTCGACCAACGTGCGCAGCCGCTCGCGCGAGCAGGAACTGCGTTACCAGACCCAGGTGGAATTCAACAGCCGCAACCAGCAGGCGATCATGCGGCTGCTGGACGAAATCTCCTCCCTCGGTGAGGGCGACCTGACGGTGAAGGCCTCGGTGACCGAGGACATGACCGGCGCGATCGCCGACGCGATCAACTACGCGGTGGACGAGCTGCGCCACCTGGTGACCACCATCAACGACACCTCGGCCAAGGTCGCGATGTCCACCCAGGAAACGCAGGCCACCGCCATGCAACTGGCAGAGGCGGCGGGCCACCAGGCCAACCAGATCACCTCGGCCTCGGACCGCATCGGCGAAATCGCGGCGAGCATCGAGCAGGTGTCGCGCAACTCGGCCGAGTCGGCCGACGTGGCACAGCGTTCGGTGGTGATCGCCGCCGAGGGTGCCGGCGTGGTGCGCGAGACCATCCAGGGCATGGACCAGATCCGTGACCAGATCCAGGAAACCTCCAAGCGCATCAAGCGCCTGGGCGAGTCGTCGCAGGAAATCGGCTCGATCGTGGAACTGATCAACGACATTTCCGAGCAGACCAACATCCTGGCGTTGAACGCGGCCGTGCAGGCGGCGTCGGCAGGTGAAGCGGGCCGCGGTTTCGCGGTCGTGGCCGACGAAGTGCAGCGCCTGGCAGAACGTACCTCGGGTGCGACCCGACGCATTGAAAACCTGGTCCAGGCCATCCAGGCCGACACCAACGAAGCGGTCACCTCGATGGAGCAGACCACGGCCGAAGTGGTGTCCGGTGCGCGCCTCGCCGAGGACGCTGGTACCGCGCTGACCGAGATCGAGCGCGTGTCCAACGCCCTGAACACCCTCATCAAGAACATCTCCATCGCCGCCCAGCAGCAGTCGGCCGCCGCTTCGGACATCACCCGCACCATGGGCGTGATCCGGCAGATCACCGGCCAGACGTCACAGGGTGCCGAGCAGACCGCAGAGTCGATCGGCCACCTCGCGCAGCTGGCGGCGGACCTGCGCCGTTCGGTCGCCGACTTCAAGCTGCCGGCGTGACGCGGGCAGGGCGGCGAGCAAGGAACCAGTCGATGAAGCATTTCCATTCCCCACGCCAGAACTCGCGCGGCCACCGCGCGGCGGCGAACGGAGCGCGTCCATGAGCAGTCTGCGCGATGCGATGAGCCACGCAGCGCTGGGCTGGGTCAAGCCCGAGCTGGACGAGACCCTGCGCCAGGTGCGCAACGAGGTCGAGTACTACGCGGAGGATCCGACCGATGCCAGCCGCATGCGCATCTGCGCCGGCTACCTGCACCAGGTGCAGGGCACCCTGCGCATGGTCGAGCTGTATGCCCCGGCGATGGTGGCCGAAGAGCTGGAACAGCTGGCCAACGCCATCGGCGCCGGCCGTGTGGCCGACCGTGACGAAGCCTGCGCGACCCTGATGCGGGGCAGCGTGCTGCTGCCGGACTATCTGGAACGCCTGCAGAACGGCCATCGCGACATTCCGATCGTGCTGATGCCGCTGCTCAACGAGATCCGCGCGGCGCGTGGCGAAGAAGGCGTCAATGACAGCGTGCTGCTGGCCTTTGCGCCGGACAGCGTCACCGCCACCGAGGCCGAACTGGACCATGCCCGTGGCAGCCTGAGCGGGCGCAACCGCGAGCTGCTCGATACGGTCGGCAGCGCGGTGAAGGAAGAACTGCTGCGCATCAAGGATGCGCTTGACCTGCACCTGCGCACCGGTGGTGCGCCGGAACAGCTGCAGACCCAGGCCAACGAGCTGGGCGCGGTGGCCGACACGCTGGGCATGATGGGCCTGGGCGTGGCCCGCGGCGTGGTCGTGCAGCAGCGCGACGCGCTGCGTGGCGTGGTCGAGGGCCGCCAGCAGATCGACGAGAACCTGCTGCTGGATATCGCCGGTGCGCTGCTGTACGTCGACGCCTCGCTGGACGACCAGGTCGCCCACCTGGGTGCCGGTGGCAGTGGCGAGGACGATCCGAGCGCGGTGGAGAACCGGCGTACGGTGGAGGTGCTGGCACATGAAGCCATCGCCAACTTCGCTGCCGCCCGCGAGCATTTCGTCGCCTTCATCGAAACCAGCTGGAACCATGCCGAGCTGAAGGATGTACCGCGACTGCTGGGCGATGTGTCCGGCGCGCTGCGCATGCTCGACCTGGGCACCGCCGCCGACTACCTGCGCGGCGTGCAGCAGTACATCGAAGCCGAACTGATCGGCCGGCAGCGCGTTCCCAGCGGCCGCCAGCTGGACACCCTGGCCGATGCCATGGCCAGCCTGGAGTACTACCTGGAAGCCCTGCGCGACCGTCGCCCGGGCCGCGAAGACATCCTCGAAATCACCCGCAGCAGCCTCGAGGCACTGCGCTACTGGCCGCTGCCCGAGCGCAACGCCGCTGCGCCGGATGCGCGGGTGGTGCTGCCGGTCGAACCGGAACCGGTCGCCCTGCAGGCCGAACCGCTGCAGCCGGAGCGCATCGAGATTCCGGTGCAGCCTGCTGCGCCCGCTGTCGGCGACGTGCCGACGCCGCTGCCGGACTTCACCTTTGACCCGCCGCCGGCCACCCCGGCGCCAATGGTGTCCGACAATCGCCTGATGTTCGGTGCACTCGGCACGGTGGCAGCCGTGGCCGCCAGCACGGGTGATGCCGATGCCTCGCCGTTGCCGACGCAGGATGAGGCAGAGGCAGCGCTGGTTTTCGCTGCGTCCAGCGCTCCCGCGCCGGATGTCCCGCAGTGGGAGCTGGCGCCGTTCCATCCGGAGACCGACGTGGTCGCGCCTGCCGATGACGAACGCAGCCCGACCTTCGCCAGTTTCGATCCGGTCAGCTTCGAGCTGGCTGACAGCGGTCACTCCGGTGCACCGCAGTGGTCGCTGTCCGAGGCACCGCAGGTGCTTGAGGAAACCGCAGCGCCTGCCATCGACGAGACGACGGACGTCGTGGGTTCGTCCGCGACCGGATTCGATGCTGCACCGGTGTTCGATCCGGTAGCGGCCGAGCAGGATGCGGCTGCCGTGGCCGACGACGTGGTGTTCCGCTTCGACGCCGACGCGCTGGATAACGCTGACGACGTGCTGTCGCTGCATGCGATGGAAACGCTGTCGCTGGACGATGACGCCGGGTTGCACCCGTCGCTGGAGATCGTTGATGCCGTGGCGCCACCACTGGCCGATGCATCGCCTGCGGCGCAGGTCGAGACGGATGAGGCTCCGGATGACCTGCCGGTACCGTCGATCACGCCACCGTTGATCGATACCGCTCATGCAGCGGAAACGTCCGCACCGGCCGTGTCGATGATCGATATCGACACCATCGCGCCGATCGATTTCAGCGAAGCCGACGCCCAGTTCTTTGCCGAACTGAGTGCAGCCGCTGCCGGCTTCAATCCGCAGGCAATGCCCGCCGCGGCGGCACCGGAGGCGGTGGTTGCGACCGACGCCGACGCGAATGCGGGCTTCGACGCCGGCTTCGATGACGACGCCGAGAACATCGACGAGGACATCCGCGAGGTGTTCCTGGAAGAGTTCGACGATGAGCTGGCCAATCTCGGCACGCTGCTGCCAGCGTGGCGCATGCAGCCGGACAACATGGACCGGCTGCGCCCGATCCGCCGCATCTTCCATACCCTGAAGGGCAGTGGCCGGCTGGTTGGCGCACGCACGCTGGGCGAGTTCGCGTGGAAGATCGAAGGCATGCTCAACCGCGTGCTGGATGGCAGCCGCGCCGCGTCGCCGGCGGTGCTGGCGATGGTCGACAACGCACATGCGGCGCTGCCACAGCTGAACGCAGCACTGCGCCACGGCCAGCGCATCAGCGTCGACCTGCAGGCCATGCAGGCCATTGCCGATCGTGTCGGTGCAGGCGAGGAAACCTACTACGTACCGCTGCCGGGTGCGGCTGCGCCGGTTGTACCGGTTGCCGAAGCCGACGGCGAAGACGAGATCAGCCGCATTCTCGACGCGGAGGCGGACGCTTCGGCGCTGGCCGATACCGCTGAGGAGGCCGAAGTCGCCGGCACACCGGCCAACATCGACAGCGTACTGCGCGAGATTCTCGAGGCCGAGGTGGAAGTCCACCAGGCCACCCTGCAGGACTGGCTGCGTTCGGCGCAGCAGGCACCGCAACCGGTCAGCGATGCACTGCTGCGTGCGGTGCACACCATGAACGGCGCCTTCGCGATGACCGAAGTGCCCGAGATCACGGCTGTGACCGGCGGTGCGGAGTCCTACATCAAGCGCGCACTGGCCGCTGAGGTGGTCCCGGGTGATGAAGGCGTGGCCGCCCTGGATGCGACGGCGCAGGCGATCACCGCCACCATGGAAGCGTTGCAGGCCGAACAGCCGCGCATTGCGCCGCAACAGGTACTGGCACAGCGCCTGCAGGCGCTGGCCGGTGCGTTGCCGGAAGCGCGCTGGCCGATGGTGGGCCTGGAGGACGACGAAGACGATCTGGCGCTGGATGACGAACCGGCGGTGGAACTGGACGCGGACGCATCGACAGCCGTCGCGCGTGAAGCCGATGCGGTGCCGCTTTCGTTTGCCGCACCGGAGCAGGAACCGGAGGCACATGTCGATACTGCGCACGCCCCGGTCGCCGACGTGGCGATCGAGGCCGGGCTGGAGGTCGGTGAGCTGACCGCCAGCGACGATCTTTCGCGCTACTTCGATGCCGGATGGCCGTCGGTACCGGGTGAGGGGGAGGCGACGCTGCCGGTGGTCGAATCGATCCAGGTGGCCGGCGATGTTCCGGGCGTCGCCGCAGCCGGCGTCGGGGCGGAGTCCGAAAGCCTGCCGTCGTTGTCCGACGGTGCCGGTCTGACCGTCGTGGACGATCTGTCGCCGTACCTGGATGCCAGTGCGCTGCCGGTCGACGACCGCGACGCCGAAGAGATCCCGGCCGCTGTCGGAGCCGTCGCATCTGACCTGAATGCGCCATCGGCCGACCACGCGCACGTCGCTGATGCCGTGGCGTTCGAAACGCCTGCTGCACTGCCACTCGACAGCGAGCTGTCGAGCCTGCAGGATGAAATGGCTGCGCCGGGGTTTGCAGAACCGGTCTCGCTGGAAGCCGCGCTCGAGGCCGGCCTGCACGTGATCGACGAAGAGCAGCCCCTGGCCGACGACGGGCAATGGCCCGTGCTCGGCCTGCAGGCCAGCGAACTCGCGCCGGGTGAGGCGGAAGCCTTTGCCGAGGATGCGGACGTCGGCGGGGAGGCGGCGATCGGTGAAGGAGAGAGCGCCGATCAGCCGTCCCCGGCGACGGTGAATGAGGAGATCGCGGAGGCCGCTGCGCCGGCCACCGCCGAACCGGTGCGCTTCTTCGAACTGGAAGACGCGCCGGGCCAGGCGGACGTCCGCGTCGAAGCCGTCGACGTCGAAGTGATCACCGCATCGGATGCCGTGGCCACCGACGCGCCTGACGTCGTCGCACCTGAGACCGTGGCAGCCGAAGTCCTTGCCATGCCGGTGCTCGAAGACAGCGCCGATGCGCTCGACTTCAGTGTCTACGATCGCGAGCTGGTGGACATCTTCGTCGAGGAAGGCAAGGACCTGCTCGACCACTGCGATGGCCTGATCAGCGAGCTGCGCGATGCGCCGCAGGACCGTGAGGTGCTGGCTGGCCTGCAGCGTGACCTGCACACCCTGAAGGGTGGCGCACGCATGGCTGGCATCAACGCCATCGGCGATCTCGGCCACAGCATTGAATCGTTGCTGGAAGCCGTTGCCGCCGGTCGCACCGAAATCGAACGCCGCGATGTCCAGCTGCTGGAGCGCGGATTCGATCGCCTGCACCAGCTGCTGACCCGCACCGGTGACCACCGCGTGGTGGAACCGGCGCAGGACCTGGTCGACGCGTTCGAAGTGCGTACCACCACCGATATCGCTGCGGCTGCCGCGGCTGCCGCAGCCGCAGCGAACGTGGCGAGCGTCGCTGAAACCGCTCCGGCACCGGTCGCCAGCCCGGCACCGGTACTGCTCGATGCGCCGTTGTCGGCACCGCTGCCGGCCGAAGGCGTGGTCGATGAAGATCCGCTGGCGCGCCCGCAGCAGGAGCAGGTGCGCGTGCGCGCGGATCTGCTCGACCGCCTCGTCAACCATGCCGGTGAAGTGGCGATCTACCGCTCGCGCCTGGAACAGCAGCTCGGTGCCTTCCGTGGCGCGATGGGTGAACTGGAGCGCACCAATGCCCGACTGCGCGACCAGCTGCGCCGCCTCGACCTGGAAACCGAAGCGCAGATCGTCGCCCGCTACCAGCGCGAGCAGGACCAGGCCGATCAGAAGTTCGATCCGCTGGAACTGGACCGCTTCTCCACGCTGCAGCAGCTCAGCCGTGCGCTGAACGAGTCGGCGGCCGATCTCGGGGGCCTGCAGGGCGTGCTCGACGATCTGTCACGCCAGTACGATTCGCTGCTGCAACAGCAGTCGCGCGTCAGTTCCGAGCTGCAGGACGGCCTGATGCGCGCGCGCATGGTGCCGTTCGATGGCCTGGTGCCGCGCCTGCGCCGCGTGGTCCGCCAGTCCGGCATGGATACCGGAAAGCAGGTGCACCTCACCCTGGAAGGCACCCACGGCGAACTGGACCGCAATGTTCTCGACCGCATGGTCGCACCGCTCGAACACATGCTGCGCAACTCCGTGGCCCACGGCCTGGAAGCACCGGAACAGCGTCGTGCCGCCGGCAAGCCGGAAGAAGGCGAGGTCGCCATCCGCCTGCACCGTGAAGGCTCGGAAATCGTGCTGGAAGTGGCCGATGACGGTGCCGGCCTGGACCGCGAAGCGATCCGCCGCCGGGCCATCGATCGTGGCCTGCTGGCCGCCGATGCGCAGCCGAACGAGCAGGAACTGGACAACCTGATCTTCGCCTCCGGCTTCTCCACCGCCGACCAGGTCAGCCAGCTGGCGGGCCGTGGCGTGGGCATGGACGTGGTGCGCAACGAAGTGCGCCAGCTCGGTGGCTCGGTCGACATCCAGTCGGTGCGTGGCCAGGGCGTGCGCTTCACCCTGCGCCTGCCGCAGACACTGGCCGTCACCCAGGCGGTGTTCGTGCAGATCGGCGAAACCACCTTTGCCGTGCCGGTGGCCTCGGTCAGTGGTATCGGCCGCCTGTCGCGCGAACGCTTCGAGGCCGCCGACAGCAGCTACCGCTACAGCGGCGAGGACTACCCGCTGTATGACCTCGGCAGCCTGGTCGGGCAGGCCCCGGCACGCGCCGATGGCCAGGACCAGGTGCCGCTGCTGCTGGTGCGGGCCGGTGACCTGCGCGCTGCCGTGGCGATCGATCAGGTGCTGGGCAACCGCGAAATCGTGGTCAAGCCGGTCGGCCTGCAGATTGCATCGGTACCGGGCATCTACGGTGCCACCATCACCGGCGATGGCCGCGTGGTGGTGATCCTGGACGTCGCGCCGCTGGTGCGCCGTTTCCTGGCCAATCCGACCGCACCGGTACTGGCCAATGCACCGCGCGACGAACGCCAGGTGCCGCTGGTGATGGTGGTCGATGACTCGCTGACCATGCGCAAGGTGACCGGCCGCATCCTCGAACGCCACAACTTCGAAGTCAGTGTTGCCCGCGATGGCGTGGAAGCATTGGAGCGGCTAGAAGAGCGCGTGCCGGACCTGATGCTGCTGGATATCGAGATGCCCCGCATGGATGGTTACGAGCTGGCCACCGCGATGCGCGCCGACCCGCGCTACAAGGATGTGCCGATCGTGATGATCACCTCGCGCAGCGGCGACAAGCACCGCCAGCGCGCCTTCGAGATCGGTGTCCAGCGTTATCTGGGCAAGCCGTACCAGGAACTGGACCTGATGCGTAACGTGTACGACCTGCTGGGGATCGCCCGTGTCCGTGAGTGAAACCCATCCGGCCCCGGCCGTCGCCCTGCTGGCCCGTCCCGGTGCGGCGCGCGAACGCCTGCGCGAAGCGTTGTCGCATGCAGATGTGCAGCTGGTCCTGGAAGATGATCCGAACGGCCTGGAGCCACAGGTCCTGCAGGCCGCAGACCCACAGTTCGTGGTGATCGCGCTGGAAGCTGCCATCGAGGATGCACTGGAACGGCTGGAAGCCGTGCTCTCGGCACCGGGGCTGACCCTGGTGTTCGATGAGGCTGAGCTGGCCGCGCGCCGCGACGGCTGGGAGGCCCAGCGTTGGGGGCGCCATCTGGCCGCCAAGCTGCACGGCCACCAGCAGGTGTTGCCGCCGGGCGCCGAGGAAGAGCCCAGCCTGCAGCTGGAGCCCGGCCATCCGGCGCCCGCGCCGGTGCCGCAGGAGGAAGCCCTGCAACCGCACCTGGAGCAGGCGCTGAGCTGGGCCGATGAGGTTCCGGCCGACGGGCTGTATTCGCCTCCGGCACACCTGCACGAACCGATCGCGCTGGAGCAGGCCCTGGCGGCGCTGCAGCCGGTCGTGCCCGAACCACTGGATCCGCCTTCGCCGCCGCAGGCGCTGGCCGAACCGGCGGCGCCTGCGGCACCGCCGATCTCCTTCGATCACACCGCCTGGTCGCTGGTCGAGGAATCGATCGAAGCGCCGGCACCGGCAGACGCCGTGGCGCCGGTCGCCGCGCCGCAGCCCTCCTTCGATACCGATCATTTGAGCCTGGTCGATCTGGATGCCGCCGCCCCGGCCGGTGCACGCGCCGCATCGTTGCTGGTGCTGGCCGGCATCGGTGGCCCGGATGCCTTGCGTCGCCTGCTCGGCGCACTGCCCGCGTCGTTGAGCGTGCCGGTGCTGGTGCACATGCGCCTGGATGGTGGCCGCTACGGCAACCTGGTCAAGCAGATGTCGCGTGTTTCGCCGTTGCCGGTGCAGTTGGCCGAGGCCGGCCAGCATGCCGTACCGGGCGAGGTCCACGTGCTGGCCGATGATATCGGCGTCCGCGCGGCCAGCGATGGCCTGCATTTCCAGAGCGATGCCACTGGTATTTCGCTCGCTGCATTGCCGGCCGAACACACCGCGCTGGTGCTGCTCAGCGGTGCCGACCTGGCCCACGTCGGCCCGGCGCTGGACCTGGCGGCTGCCGGTGCGTGGGTGGCGGGGCAGGTGGGCGAGGGCTGCTACGACCCGGCTGCAGCCACTGCGGTGGTTGCTGCCGGCATGGTGGCCGGTGAACCGCAGGAACTGGCGCAGGCGATTGCCGCGCGCTGGGGTGAGCAGGACGACAACGGAGAAGCACCATGAGCTACGCCAGCAATGACGAAATCCGCGGCGTCCTGATCCAGGCCGGCAACGAGCGCGTGCTGCTGCCCAATGCCACCGTGGCTGAAATGATGTCGCGCGTGCCGGTGCAGCCGGTCTCCGATGCCCCGCGCTGGCTGGTCGGCGAGATCGGCTGGCACGGCTGGCAGGTGCCGCTGGTGTCGTTCGCACGCCTTTCCGGGCTGGGCGAAGAGGCGGTGGCCGGCCACAACAAGGTGGTGGTGCTGAAATCCCTCAGCGGCAATGCGCAGCGCCCGTACTACGCGCTGCTGACGCAGAACTTCCCGCAGCTGATCTCAGTGCCGCGCGACGGCCTGCTGGCCGACGCCTCCGAAGAAACCCTGCCGCAGGTCGTGCACATGCGCGTGCTGCTGGGTGAGCAGAGCGCGCTGCTGCCGAACCTGGACGCACTGGAAGCGGCGCTGGATTCGCTGGCGGCCTGATCGGGAATCGGCCGGGCCATGCCCGGCGAGGGGAGCTGCGCCTTACCCCAGATCGCCCAACCGCGCCTGCAACGCCGCGATCGCGGCCAGTCCGGCCGTTTCCGTGCGCAGGATCCGCGGCCCCAGCTGCAGCCCCTGGAATCCTGCCGCGGCCAATTGATCGCGATCGCGAGGTGACCAGCCGCCTTCCGGGCCGATCGCAATCACGATGCCGCCCGCGGGAGCGGCCTCCAGCGTCGACAGGCGATGCGCGCCCTGCGGATCCAGGGTCAGCCGCAGCGAATCGGCTGGCAGCGCCGCCGCAGCCTGCGCCAGCGACAGCGGGGGGGCCACCTGCGGAATGCGTGCTCGCCCGGATTGTCCGCAGGCCGAGGTCACCACGTTGTTCCAGTGCGCCACGCGCTTCTCGGCCCGTGCCGCATCCAGCTTCACCTCGGTGCGCTCGGCGTTGACCGGAAGGATCGCGACCACGCCCAGCTCGGTCGCCTTCTGCAGGATCAGGTCCATCTTCTCGCCACGGGCGATGCCCTGCAGCAGGGTGATCGCCAGCGGGGATTCGTTGCCGATGGCCTGCACCGCGTCGATGCGCACCTGCACCTCGCGCTTGCCGGCCACGGTCAGCGTTGCGCTGTAGTCATGGCCGTCGCCGTTGAACAACACGCAGGTGTCTCCCTCGCGCAGGCGCATCACCCGCACCAGGTGGCTGGCGGTCTCTTCCGGCAGGGTCACGGTCTGGCCGCTGTGCAGCGCCAGGTCGATGGGGCAGCGGGTCACGCGCATGCAATCGCCTCGTCGATGGCCGCCAGCGTGGTGTGTGCCAGCAGCTCCAGTTGTTCGTCATCCACGCAATAGGGTGGCATCCAGTACAGCACGTCGCCCAGTGGGCGCAGCACCACGCCGCGCTTGAGCGCGGCCTTGTAGGCCTGCAGGCCCAGCCGCAGGCCCGGGTCGAACGGCGTGCGCTTGTCGCCGTCGCGCGACAGCTCGAACGCCACCACCATGCCGGCCTGGCGCACGTCGGCCACGTGCGAGTGGTCGGCAAACGGCGCCGCCAGCGTGCCCATCACCGAGGCGATGCCCCGGTTGCGCGCGATCACATCGTCGTCGCGGAAGATGTCCAGCGTCGCCAGCGCCGCAGCGCAGGCCAGCGGGTTGCCGGTGTAACTGTGCGAATGCAGGAAGGCGCGCTCGCGCGAGTCGTCGAGGAAGGCGTCATACAGCGCCTGCGTCGCCAGTACGGCAGCCAGTGGCAGGAAGCCGCCGGTCAGGCCCTTGGACAGGCACATCAGGTCCGGCATCACCCCGGCCTGCTCGCAGGCGAACAGGGTGCCGGTGCGGCCGAAGCCGGTGGCGATCTCGTCGGCGATCATGAACGCGCCATGGGCATCGCACAGTTCGCGCACGCGCTGCAGGTAGACCGGGTCATGCATGCGCATGCCGCCGGCACACTGCAGGCGCGGTTCCAGCACCACCGCACAGATCTCGCCGGGATGCTGGTCGAACAGCGTGGCCAGGCCATCGGCCGCCTGCCGCGCGCGATCGGCCGCGCTCTGGCCCGGTTCGGCCAGGTAGGCATCGGGCGAGGGGGCGAACAGGCCTTCGGCCAGCAGCGGCGCATAGACGCGGCGGTACAGCGGGATGTCACCCAGCGCCAACGCGCCCAGGGTTTCGCCGTGGTAGCCATTCTCGAGTGCGATGAAGCGCGTGCGCCGGGGCTCTGCACGGTTCTGGAAATACTGGAAGGCCATCTTCAGCGCTACTTCCACGCCGGCCGAACCGTTGTCGGCATAGAACACCTTGGCCAGCGGTGCACGGCCGACCTGGCGTGGCGCCAGTGCCAGCAGGCGTTCGGCCAGGGTGATCGCCGGCTCGTGGCCGAAACCGGCCAGCATCACCTGTTCCAGTTGCCCGGCCTGGGCGGCGATGGCGCCACCGATGCGCGGTTCGGCGTGGCCGAACAGATTGGTCCACCAGCTGCTGACCGCATCCAGATAGCGGTTGCCGTCGTGGTCGATCAACCACGCGCCTTCACCACGGGCAATTGGCACCAGCGGCAGGGTGTCCGGATGCTCACGCATCTGCGTGCACGGGTGCCACAGCACCTGCAGGTCGCGCTGCCGCCAGTGGCGGGCCAGCGGGGAGGGGGTTGGGTCTGCTAGCATTTCGGGCTCATGAACATGTTGCTGCCTGCACATTCTATCGGCCCCGGCGCAGCCGCCGGTCGCCGCGGAGATTCCGCATGAACGATGACCGTGCCGGCCGTCGCTTGCCGATCATCCATCGCATCACCGATGAGGAGAACGGGCCGTTCCAGCGCCAGCATCTTGACCTGGAGTTCTCCAACGGTGAACGCCGCCGTTTCGAACGCCTGGTCAGTCGTGGGCACGGTGCGGTGGTGGTGGTGCCGATGCTCGACGACGAAACCGTGCTGCTGGTACGTGAATACGCCGCCGGCATGCACCGTTACGAACTGGGGCTGGTGAAGGGCCGGATCGACGCCGGCGAGACGCCCGAGCAGGCGGCCGACCGCGAACTGAAGGAAGAGGCCGGCTATGGTGCGCGCCGGGTCGACGTGCTGCGCGCGATGACCCTGGCCCCGACCTACATGAGCCACCAGTCGTGGCTGGTGGTGGCGCGCGACCTGTACCCAGAAAAGCTGGCCGGTGACGAGCCGGAGGAGCTGGAAGTGGTGCCGTGGAAGCTGGCCGAACTGGACCAGCTGATGCTGCGCGAGGACTTCTCCGAGGGACGCTCGCTGGCGGCGCTGTTCATTGCCCGGCAGTGGCTGCAGGGACCGCGATGATCAAGCTGACCACGGACCTGCGCGAGACCGCCATCGCCATCGCCCAGGAAGCCGGACAGGCCATCATGCAGGTGTATGCCGATGGCTTCGAGGTGCAGATCAAGGACGACAACAGCCCGGTCACCGCGGCCGACCTGGCCGCCAACCAGGTCATTGAGCTGGGCCTGCGCCAGCTGACCCCGGACCTGCCGATCCTGTCCGAGGAATCGGCGCAGGTGGGCTGGGAGCAGCGCCGCCACTGGGGCGCGTACTGGCTGGTGGATCCACTCGACGGCACCCGCGAGTTCGTCAAGCGCAACGGTGAGTTCAGCGTCAACATCGCCTTGATCTACCAGGGCGCCCCGGCCTTCGGCGTGGTGCTGGCGCCGGTCACCGGCATCGTCTGGCATGCCATGCGCGGCGAGCTGGCCTATCGGCGGCAGGGCCTGCACGACACCGTGCTGCGCACCCGTACGCCGGCCACCGCACCGCTGCGCGTTGCCGCCAGCCGTTCGCACCGCTCGCCGGAAACCGAGGCGCTGCTGGCGCGCATGGGCCGCATCGAGACCATCGCGCAGGGCTCGTCGCTGAAGTTCTGCCGGATCGCCGAAGGTGGCCTGGATGTCTATCCGCGGCTCGGCCCGACCTCCGAATGGGATACCGCCGCCGGCCAGTGCGTGCTGCATGCCGCTGGTGGCGCGGTGCTGTCGGCCGCAACCGGCAAGCCGTTCCGCTACAACCGCCGCGAGACCCTGTTGAACGGCGATTTCATTGCCCTTGGTGATACCAGCCTGCCGTGGCGCGACTGGTTGTCCGATTGAACCTGGAGTCCGCATGAGCGCGCACGACACCCCCACCACCGGCAGCGCCGCCAGCAACGAACTCGAGCGCCTGCTGTCGATCATGGCGCGCCTGCGCGATCCGCAGGGTGGCTGCCCGTGGGACCTGGAACAGAACTTCGCGACCATCGCCCCGTACACCATCGAGGAAGCCTACGAGGTCGCCGATGCGATCGACCGGGGTGACCTCGACGATCTCTGCGACGAGCTCGGTGACCTGCTGCTGCAGGTGGTGTTCCATGCGCGCATGGCCGAGGAACAGGGCGCGTTCGCCTTCGCCGAGGTCGCCCGTGCGATCAGCGACAAGATGCAGCGCCGCCACCCGCACGTGTTCGCCGATGTCAGCGTCGACGATGCCGATGGGGTGATGCGCAACTGGGAGGCGATCAAGCGCGCCGAGCGTGCTGCCAAGGGCGAGCAGGACACCTCCGCACTGGCCGGTATCTCGCGCGGCTTGCCGGAATGGCAGCGCGCTGTGAAGCTGCAGTCGCGCGCGGCCAAGGTCGGTTTCGACTGGCCGGGCCCGCTGCCGGTGCTGGACAAGGCGGCCGAGGAGCTGCAGGAACTGCGCGAGGAGTTCGAGCGCGGAGACATCGCAGGCAACAAGGCGCGCCTGCAGGAAGAGCTGGGAGACCTGCTGTTCGTCTGCGCCAACCTGGCCCGGCACGCCGATATCGATCTGGGCGCTGCGCTGCGCGGGGCCAACCACAAGTTCGAACGTCGCTTCCGCGCCATGGAAGCGCAGGCCGACGCGCAGGGCGAGGCATTGGCTGCACTGGACCTGGAGGCGCAGGAAGCGCTGTGGCAGCACGCCAAGGCCGCGGAAAAGGCGTGAAGACACTCGGCCTGTTCCTGCTGACCGCGTTGGCCGAGATCGTCGGCTGCTACCTGCCGTGGCTGTGGCTGCGCAAGGGGGGCAGCGTCTGGTTGCTACTGCCGGCGGCGGCCAGCCTGGCCCTGTTCGCGTGGTTGCTGACCCTGCATCCCACCGCCAGTGGACGCGTCTATGCCGCCTACGGTGGTGTCTACATCGGCACCGCACTGTTCTGGTTGTGGCTGGTCGACGGCATTCGTCCCAGTCGCTGGGACCTGCTCGGTGCAGCCCTGTGCCTGGCCGGCATGGCGGTGATCATGTTCGGCCCGCGCGCGCCCTCGGTGTAGCGTCGAGCCAGACTCGACCGCTCGCGCGCTCTCTCTCCTGTAGCGTCGAGCGTGGCGCGACTCTACAAAGGCACCGCCACCGGATCATGCGATGCCCTGTCGAAATCGGCCAGGCCGTCCAGACCGCTTTCCCTCCCGGGAAGGCGCATGATGGTGGTGACCCCGCCGCCCGGAGCACGCGCATGACCCGTTTCGCCAGCTTCCGCGAGTTCTATCCGTTCTATCTCAGCGAGCACCGCCATCCGGTCTCGCGGCGGCTGCACTTCATCGGCAGCTGCGGGGTGCTGCTGCTGGTTGCTGCTGCCGTGCTGCGCGGCCAACCGCTGCTCCTGCTCGCTGCTCTGTTCTGCGGTTACGGGTTCGCCTGGGTCGGCCATTTCTTCTTCGAGAAGAACCGCCCGGCGACCTTCCGGCACCCGCTGTATTCATTCATGGGTGACTGGGTGATGTTCGCCGACATCCTGCGTGGGCGGGTGCACCTGTAGCAGGCGGTTGCGGTGCACCGCAACCACTGCCTCGCCCGAAAGGGAAAGGACGGGCCTGGCCGGGCTTCCGCTTCCACGAACCGCTGCGCTGCGGCACGCCTGCGGGCGACCGATCTGGGATAATGGCGGTTCTTGTTTCCTCTGCTGCCGGACCCGGTCATGACCCAGAAGACGCTGCTCAACGATACCCACCGCGCCCTTGGCGCCAAGATGGTCGATTTCGGGGGTTGGGACATGCCCATCCACTACGGCTCGCAGCTGGACGAGCACCACCTGGTGCGCCGCGAGTCCGGTGTGTTCGACGTCAGCCACATGACCGTGGTCGACCTGCGCGGCGAGCAGGTCAAGCCGTTCCTGCGCCGCCTGCTGGCCAACTCGGTCGACAAGCTGAAGGTGACCGGCAAGGCGCTGTACTCGTGCATGCTGAACCCGCGCGGCGGCGTCATCGACGACCTGATCGTCTACTACCTGGGCGACGACTTCTTCCGCATGGTGGTCAACGCCTCCACCCGCGAGAAGGACCTGGCCTGGCTGCGCGAGCAGGCAGCACCGTTCGATGTTTCCGTCGAGCAGCGCCCGGACCTGGCCATCCTCGCCGTGCAGGGCCCGCAGGCGCGCGACATCGTCATCGGCCTGACCCGCGAAGCCGACCGTGCAGCGCTGACCAAGCTGGGCCGCTTCGCCGCCCTGCAGGCGCAGTCCGAAGACGGCGTCGAGCTGTTCGTCGCCCGCACCGGTTACACCGGTGAAGACGGTTTCGAGATCCTGCTGCCGCAGGATGCCGTGGTCGCCTTCTGGAACCGCCTGCTGGCGGCAGGCGTGAAGCCGGCCGGGCTCGGCGCGCGCGACACCCTGCGCCTGGAAGCCGGCATGAACCTGTACGGCCAGGACATGGACGAAGCGATCAGCCCGTATGAAGCGGCGCTGGCCTGGACCGTGTCGCTGGACGAAGGCCGCGACTTCATCGGCCGCGACGCGCTGGAAGCACAGAAGGCCGCCGGCACCGCGCGCCAGATGATCGGCCTGGTGATGGACGAGAAGGGCGTGCTGCGCCACGGTCAGGCAGTGACCACCGCCAGTGGCCTGGGCGAGATCCTGTCCGGTACCTTCTCGCCGACCCTGGCCAAGGGCATCGCCTTTGCCCGAGTGCCGGCCGGCGAGCTCGGCGAGGTCACCGTCGACATCCGTGGCCGGCAGGTGCCGGTGCGCGTGGTCAAGTTCCCGTTCGTGCGCGAAGGCCAGGCCCAGCCCGGCGTGCTCGCCGACGCCTGATCCGAACGTGCCGGTCGTCACTGACAGCAGTGGCGGCCGGTTGGTTACACTAGCCCCGTTTTTTCCACCCCTGCATATCTCTGGAGCAGTCCCATGAGCGAGATCCCCGGCGACCTCAAGTTCCTCAAGTCCCATGAGTGGGCCCGTGTCGAAGGCAATGGCCGCGTCACCGTCGGTATTTCCGACCACGCCCAGGGCCTGCTGGGTGACCTGGTCTACGTCGAACTGCCCGAAGTCGGCGCCGAGGCCAAGGCCGGCGAACAGATCGCCGTTGTCGAGTCGGTGAAGGCCGCCTCGGACGTCTACAGCCCGATCAGCGGCACGGTCGTCGAGGTCAACTCGGCGCTGTCCGACAAGCCGGAAACCATCAACGAAGATGCCTACGGCGAAGGCTGGATGTTCGTGGTCGAACTGACCAACGCCGAAGAGGTCAACGAACTGCTGGACCCGGACGCGTACGCCGAAGTCCTGGAGAACGACGACCACTGAGTCGTCGCTTCCGGGTTCGGACACGGCCACCTTCGGGTGGCCGTTTTTGTTTTGGCGACCGCGTCGGACTCATGACGCGGGGTTCGCTGTGCACCCTCGGCGTGGCATCAGCCGACAGACGAACGGTGCCGATGGACGTGCGCAGTTTTGCGCAAATCCGCGTTTCAGCCCCGCGCCGAGGCGTTCGAATGTGAAAACTTTTCGCCCCCTGTTGCGGTGCCGTTGTGCTGGTGTCCGCGGCGGCAGCGGAGACCAACGATGCCGCACGCGCGATGATGTCGCGAATCGGTGCCTAACTGCGCGGAGTGCTTATTTCAAGTGTTTTTTGTTCAACGCCCGCATCGACATCGGTGCAGGCAGCACGCGCGCACGTCGCTTCAACCGTCGTTGCTGGCCGCACGGAGTGGCGCCGCTGACGGCACCCGGAACGGCGCGGATGTGAAAATTTTTCGCGGGGGTTGTTGACAGTAAAAAAAACCGTGATTAGGTTTCGCCTCAGCAGACCTTGCCTGCCCAACCGAGTGCGCAGAATCAATCGTCCGATGCGAAGCAGCCCCTTCAAGACCACCGCGACCCTGATGACGGTGGACATGGCCCCGCTTCCCCCGGAGAAATGCAAGGCAACTCCCGTTCCGATGCCCGCTCCGCCGATCGAGGTGGGCATTGCCGCATCCGTAACGGCGCGCCTGACGCGCCGGCGGTCCCCGCACGCAGCATCCGCGGGTTTGATCCAACTGGGCGTTTCAACTCCCTATCACTGACGAGGAGCCATCCCATGGCAACCAAGAAAGCTGCGAAGAAGAAGCCCGCCGCCAAGAAAGCGGTGAAGAAGGTCGCGAAGAAGGCCGCTGCCAAGAAGGCAGTGAAGAAGGTCGCGAAGAAGGCGACTGCCAAGAAGGCAGTGAAGAAGGCTGCGAAGAAGGTCGCCAAGAAGACCACTGCGAAGAAGGCAGTGAAGAAGGCGGCGAAGAAGGTAGCCAAGAAGTCCGCTGCCAAGAAGGCCGTCAAGAAGACCGCCAAGAAGGCTGTCAAGAAGGTAGCCAAGAAGGCCACCAAGAAGACTGCCAAGAAGGCAACGGCCCGCAAGCCGGCCAAGAAGGTCGCGAAGAAGGCCACTGCCAAGAAGGCCGTCAAGAAGACCGCCAAGAAGGCAGTAAAGAAGACCGCGAAGAAGGCCACCAAGAAGGCTGCCCCGAAGAAGGCAGCGAAGAAGGTTGCCAAGCGCAAGCCGGCCGCCCGCAAGAAGAAGGCCGCTCCGGTCGCTCTGCCGGCAACCCCGGCGCCGCTGATCTAAGTACTTCCCGATAGCCGCATCCTGAAACCCCCTTCCCTGGCTGCCCAGCGGGGAGGGGGTTTTTTTATGCCCGCGTATCGGCGGGCAATGCCAGCGCCGGGGGCGGGAAGCGCTCCACCAGGACGTCGAGGAAGCTGCGCAGGCGGGTGGAGTGGCAACGGTCGTCGGGCACACGGTCGAGCCTGCCAGCATCGGCCTGCCGCCACTTGCAGGTGCGCTCGGTTCGAACGACCGGCATTGATGGCCGGCACGTGCCTGCACGCTGAGTGGCGTGCCATGCCTTGCCAGGTACCCCGGCGAGGCACACATCATCAGGCGATAGGCGGGTAGTGCACGCGCCACCAGCACGCTGCTGTCGATGCACAGCGCCGCTTCGAAGCCCTCTTCGGCAAGGTCGAACACACGATCCGCCAGCGTGGCTTCGACCCGGACATCCGGATGACGCGCCCTGTACTCGGCCAGTGCCGGTACCAGCGCATGCGTACCGAAGATCACCGGTGCACTGATACGCAGCGTGCCTGCCGGTGCCAGAGGCGGGTGCTGTGCCTGGGCGTCGCCGCAGGCGCCCTCCCGGCCAACCACGGTCGATGACGCTGACAGTATCCGGGAGGAAGCGATCGCGCTGAACTTCTCCGCCGGGCGATGGCTGACCCAGGCGCTGTTGCCCTGCATGCAGGCGCGGCATGGAAGCGGGTGATCAATTCAGCGGCTCGATGGAACCGCGTGCGGTGAATGCCGCCACCGCGGCGAAGGCGGCACTGCACCTGTGGAGCAAGGGATTGTCGGAGGTGGCCGGGCAGGGCATCACGGTGGACGCGATTGCACCGGCTACACATGCCAACAAAAAAGGGCGGCCTGCAGGCCGCCCTTTGCGCCTACGGTCGAGCCCGCCAGATCAGCGTGGCGATGCCACCGCACGGTTGCTCGAAGCACCCTTGCCCTTGCGCTTGTCCTGCTGCGCCGGGCTCGCGCCCTCGGCCATCAGGTTGTCGCTGCCGAAGTCGGTGTCCACGTCCAGCCAGCGCTGTGTCGGCAGGCCGAGCGCGGAATCAAGCACGGTCGGCAGCAGGCCGCTGGGCAGGCTGCTTTCGCCGTTCCACATGATGGCGATGCCGAGATCGCGTTCCGGCACCAGCGCGACCAGGCCGCGATAGCCCTGCACGGCACCGGCATGGAACACCACGTCGTGGCCGGCGTAATCGAAGGTGCGCCAGCCCAGTGCATAGCCGGCCGAGTGCAGGCGCTCGCGGCGCCAGCCCGAACGCATCTCGCCCGGCGTGTTGATCAGGCTCGAATGCAGGGTGGCCAGCAACGGTGCCGGCAGCACGTCGGGGCGATGGCCGGTGTGGGCCAGCAGCCACTGCGCCATGTCGCTGGCGCTGGCGTTGACGCCAGCGGCCGGAGCAACGCGGTAATAGGTAGGCTTCGGCATCAGCGAGACCCAGCCATTGCGGCTGCGCACGTGCGGACGCGCCCAGCGCGAGCTGGCCTGGATGCCGGCCAGGCCGAGGCTGGCATCATTCATGCCCAGCGGCTTGAAGATGCGGCGCTCGACCGACTGCTCGTAGAAGCTGCCGGAGGCCGCATAGACGACGTCGCCGATCAGGCTGAAGGCTACGTTCTGGTAGGCGTAGCAGTCGCCCGGCAGGCACTTCAGGCTGGTGTTGGCCAGTTTCTGGGTCAGCGCGTAGTACTCGGCATTGCCTTCGATGTCGCGGTCGTAGGCGTTGTACGGCAGGCCGACGCGATGGCTGAGCACGTCGGCCACGGTCAGGCGGTCAGTGGCTTCCGGCGAGTTCAAACGGAAGCCCGGCACATAGTCGGTGACCTTGCTGTCCCAGCGCAGCGTGCCGTCGTTGACCAGCAGGCCAGCCATGGTGCCGGCGAAGGCCTTGGACAGCGAGGCCAGCCGGAACACGGTGTGCGCATCGACCGGCAGCGGGTTGTTGACGTCGGTGACGCCATAGCCGCGCGCGCTGAGGATACGGCCGCCCTGCACGATCGCCACCGCCATGCCCGGCACGCGCTCGCCATAGGTGAGCTGCTGCGCCATCGATTCGATGTTGGCGACGTTGAAGCCAGCCGCCGGCGCCTGCACCTGCGGCACCAGGCCGGTGCGGTAGGCCGCCGGCTGGGTGTGGGCGACGCTGGGAGCCGCAGCGGATTCGATGTTGGTCGGCATCGGCGGCAACGCCGGCGGTGTCTGCGCGGTGGTGGACAAGGCAACGGGCATCAACATGCCCAGCAAACCGGTGGCCGCCGAACGGATCGGACGACGCAGGCTGTTCTTTTTCATCGGTTGGACCCGTGCGCGACTGCTGATGGCGATTCTAGCGCCGCTTTTCCCCTGTGCACAAACAAAGCGAAGATGAATGCGCATCTCGTTGAAAAAGTTGGAGTTTTGGCGCCCGCGAAGTGTGTGTCGGAACGTGTCATCCGGGGCCGGCCTGAGCGGTCTATCCGCAGGCCCATCCGCAGGCGGAAGGGCGCCTTGCGCTGGCGATGTTGCAGTGCATTGGCTAACGTACGCGCTTCACCGCCCCGGAGCCTGCCATGCCGCTGTCCAACCGCCATCTGTGGGCGAGAGGCGCTGCGTGAGCGCGGCACCGGGCAAGGGGCCAGTGCGCGAACTGATGGCGGCACTGCGCGAGTCGCCGGCGCTGTGGTGGTCGTTCCTGTACTTCTTCTGCCTGCTCAGCGGCTACTACGTGCTGCGTCCGGTGCGTGAGGCCATGGCGGCCTCGGCGGATCTGGAAACGGTGTTCCCGCCCGTGCTGATCGCCTGGTTCGCCAGCCACGGCATCGCATTGAAGGACTTCGTCCTGCAGTTCCTGTTCTCCTGCGTCTTCGTGATCATGCTGGTGCTGCAGCCGGTCTATGGCTGGCTGGTCAGCCGCTTCCCGCGCCGTGTGTTCCTTCCCGTGGTGTACGGCTTCTTCATCGTCACCCTGCTGGGGTTCTACGCACTGTTCGACAGTCACGTGCCAGGGCGGGGCATGGCCTTCTTCCTCTGGGTGATGGTCTTCAACCTGTTCGCGGTGGCGGTGTTCTGGAGCTTCATGGCCGACGTGTTCTCCAACGCACAGGCGCGTGCCTACTACGGCTACATCGGTGCGGCCGGTACCGTTGGCGCGTTCCTCGGCCCGTTGCTCACCAGCGCGCTGGTGCAGCGCGTGGGCATCGCCAACCTGATGCTGGTCTCCGCAGCATTCCTGGTCGTGTGCCTGTTGTGCATCTGGAGGCTCCGGCACTGGGCGGTGCTGCGCGAACGCGAGCAGCAACTGGTGTCCGGCGAGAAGCCGATGGGTGGCAGTGTGCTGGACGGCCTGAAACTGATCGTGCGCGAGCCGCTGCTGCGCTGGCTGGCGGTGATGGTGGTGTTCGGCGTGGGCGTCGGCACGCTGCTGTACAACCAGCAGGCCAGCATCGTGCGCTCGGCCTTCACCGACCCGGCGGCCAGTACCGCGTTCTTCTCGCGCATCGACCTGGCGGTGAACGCGCTGGCGCTGCTGATGCAGGTGGGCCTGACCCGCTGGCTGCTGTCACGCCATGGCATCGCGCCGGCGCTGCTGATTCCTGGTTTCGCGATCCTGATCGGCTTCTCGGTGCTGGCGGCCTCGCCGATGCCGCTGATGGTCGCGGTGGTGCAGGTGATGACCCGCGCCAGCGAGTTCGCACTGGCCAAGCCGGCGCGCGAGACCATCTACACCCGCGTGGATCGGCAGTGGCGCTACAAGGCCGGCGCGGCGATCGACACCGTGGTATACCGCGGCGCGGACCTGGGCTTCACCTGGATCCACAAGGCGCTGACCCTGTTCGGTTCGCATGTGGTGTTCATCGGCGGCGTGCTGGTGGCCGGCTTCATGACCCTGGCTGCGTTCGGCGTGCTGCGCGAAGAAAAGAAGCTGCCGCGTGATCGATAGAGCGCCGATTGATGCTTGAAGGCCGTGCAACTATAGGCTCATGCAGGGTTGTTGATTGTCTGGTTTCGGGGAGAGTGGGATGATCAAGGGGAGCGCGAAGGACCACGTTCTGGACGAGGCTCAGTTGGAAGCATGGGTGTTTTCGGTACTGGAGCTGGTCAGCCAGCTACGAAATGGGAACCTGGAGAGAACGCTCTTCGCCAACGCCCTTGATGAGGAGGAGGATGTCGGAGGATGGCTCAAGGGCAACCTCGGGCTGATGAACTTCTCGGCACGTGGATTTGGCGGTCGGCTCATCTTTCCGCACGTTATCGGCCCCAGCTCCCGAGCGTTGGCGAGGGTGGTCGATGCAGCCCGACGCGATCTGGAATTTGATGTTCTTACCCGCACCACACACGGAAAGTTGAACGTCCTTCGCCGCAGCAATGACCTGAAGCCAGACGCCTGGTTGAGTGCTGTTCCCCAACTCACCGCGGGGCGGTTGAAAGGCGGGTCTCGAGCCGGCAGGGGAGGTCAGAAGAGGCGGCAGGGCCCTGGCGGAGGCGAGGAGCAACTCCGTCATGCCGATCAGTGTGCAGGGTACCCGCACAAGCGATCGGTCTACCACGACTCGGAGTTCCTGCTGCTCAACTACTTTGATCTGGCACTTCGGCGGCTCTACCGGTTCTCCCATTGGAGGCGGATGGAGGGGGTGTTGTATCTTTTTACGGAGCGACGCCCTTGCAGTGATTGCTGCCATGTCATCATCCAATTGCTGCGTCGCTATCGCAGGATCCAGTTGGTGATCGTTCGGGCAACAGGAGGGCGCGGCTCTGACGAGAACATGCTGGAACGGTTGTCGCAGCATCCAAGGGTTCATCTGCGGAAAGTGGTGGTCCAGCCAGTAGGTGTGGAACTCTCCTCGCCATTATCCGTCGTGGAGACGGGGCCCTTGGCGCTTCCGTACCCTGATGGGACACCGCGTAGAGGTTGGTCGCCCAAGGGTGCAGAAATGCGGCGTTGACCATCACCATCACCATCACCATCTGGAGGCTGGATTTGATATGCAAGTGATCGCCCTGTTGCTGACCGTGCTGGTCGCTGTGCTGCACCTGTACTTCCTGGTGCTTGAAATGTTCCTGTGGACCCGCCCGCTGGGCCTGAAGACCTTCCGCAACACGCCGGAGAAGGCCGAGACCACGCGCGTGCTGGCGGCCAACCAGGGCCTCTACAACGGCTTCCTGGCGGCGGGCATCGTGGTGGGGCTGGTGATCGATCAGCCGGTGCTGGTGACGTTCTCGCTGGCCTGCGTGGTGGTGGCCGGGTGCTATGGCGCCTACAGCGTGAGCCGCCGCATTTTCATGATCCAGGCGGTGCCGGCGATCCTGGCGCTGGTGTTGCGAGCGCTCTGAAGTCGGCGCGTGCTGGCAGGCGTCGCCGCTCAGCGGCTGATGGCGCGCATGAAGCCCAGCCACATCGGCACGGCATGCAGTGCCGCACCCAGCACGAACAGGCCCGTCAGCAGGTGTACGCGCCAGTCGTTGATGCGCAGGAAGACGAATTGTTCAAGTGCGCGGCCCACCCAGAACACCGCCATGAAGCCCAGCAGGACCACCCAGACGAGTGTCGACCAGGTCCGGGGCAAAGATCAGCGCGATCAGCCCCATTCCCAGGAACACATAGATCACGCGCAGATTGAGGATCTGCATGATCGCGCGGTTGGCTGTGCCGAGCTGGGCGAGCTCGCGTTTCCAGCCGAACAGCCGCCAGAACGCCAGAACGCCAGATGGAAGGCGGCAAACCCCAGACTGTGAATGCCTGCCAGGCGCACCAGTAGTTCTGTGGTTGTCATGGTTGATCAGCCTGTGCGCGGAGGGCGCGGCGATACCCACATTGCGATGGTCGCATGGAACACCTCGGTCCCTGCCGCATCGGTCACGCTGACCCCCACCGGCAGGTCGTAGCCGTCCGCAGCACTGACGCTGGACAACATTGGCGTCGCCACGGCCTTCAACGTGCCCAAGGCCTTGGCCTGGTATTTCACTTCCATGCCCTTGGGGATCCAACGCATGTCTGCCGGCAGGCTGGCGTCCACCATCACTCCGCCGACCAGTTCGGCCAGGTTGCACATCGCGATCGCATGTACCGTGCCAATGTGGTTGTTGATGCGGCGGTGCTGGCGGATCACGCCTTCGCAGCGGCCTGGCTCCAGTGCGGTGATGATGGGCGCGATGCTGGCGAAGTAGGGCGCCTTGAAGCACACCGCGCGCGAGAACAGCCAGTTGCCGGCGGGCCAGCGCTGCAGGCGGTGGTAGAGCGAGAGCAGGGGCGTGGACATGAGGGGCATTCCTGTCGGCTGATAAAGCGACGGCGGGCCAAGGCCCGCCGTCGAGGCAACGCGTTTCGCGGGCGATCAGGCGGCCTGCGAATGCGGGTCCTTGTGCTGGCGGTCGTAGTAGCTGGCCGCGCGCAGTTCGTGGGTGTCGAAGTCGTCCACGGTGATGGTGTCCAGGGTCAGCGTGCGCAGCTCTTCCAGCAGGCTGCGCTCGTCCTGGGTGATCACGCCCTCGGCCACGGCTTCGTCCAGCTGCGCCTTGAAGTCCAGCGCCTCGATACCCTTGCTCTTCAGCGCCTTCAGGAACTTGCGCTCCACCGGCTCGGCCATGATCGCCTTGCTCAGGTAGCTGTTGATGCGGCCACCCGGGTTGTTCTCGCACGGGGTCAGGAACACGCCACTGGCCAGGCGGTCGCGGGCTTCATTCGGCGCCATCAGCAGGGCGGCGACGCGGCGGCTCAGGCGGTCGCCCGGAGCCTCGGCACGACGGCCCAGCGGGAAGATCAGCGCCCACATCAGCCAGCCGATCGGACGGATCGGGAAGTTGCGCAGGGCCGCCGACAGCGACTCTTCGATCTTGTGCACGCTGTCATGGAAGGCCCAGGCCAGCAGCGGCTGGTCGGCCTGCGGTGCGCCTTCGTCGTGGTAGCGCTTGAGCATGGCGCTGGTCATGTAGACGTGACTCAGCACATCGCCCAGGCGGCCGGACAGCGATTCCTTGAACTTCAGCTTGCCGCCGAGGGTCATCATCGAGATGTCGGCCATCAGTGCCAGGTTGGCCGAGTAGCGGTCCAGCTTGCGGAAGTAGCGGCGGGTATAGGCATCGCCCGGTGCGGCACCGAAGCGCGCGCCGGTCAGGCCGAACCAGAACGAACGGACGGCATTGGAGATGCCGAAGCGGATGTGGCCGAACAGGCTGCGGTCGAAGTCCTGCAGGCCGGCGCGGGTATCCGGATCCTGCGCGGCCTTCATTTCCTTCAGCACCCACGGATGGCAGAGGATCGCACCCTGGCCGAAGATCAGCAGGCTGCG
Organism: Stenotrophomonas maltophilia; assembly: GCF_002799155.1. GTDB lineage: Bacteria > Pseudomonadota > Gammaproteobacteria > Xanthomonadales > Xanthomonadaceae > Stenotrophomonas > Stenotrophomonas maltophilia_R. The sequence continues at coordinate 2,820,513 of NZ_NERD01000002.1, read as the reverse complement.
GGTCATGATGTTGGCGCCTTCCACGGTGATCGCGATCGGCGCGGCCTGCCAGCTGCGGCCGGCGAAGTTGCGCGGCCCCAGGATGATGCCCTTGCCACCGATCACGTCCATCATGTCCGAGATCACTTCGCGGCTCATGTTGGTGCAGTGATACTTGGCGATCGCCGACGGCACCGACGGCACATCGCCGCGGTCAACCGCGGCGGCGGTGGCCTGCGACAGCGCGCTGATCTTGTACGCCTTGCCGCCAATGCGGGCCAGTGCTTCTTCCACGCCCTCGAAGCGGCCGACCGACAGGCCGAACTGCTTGCGGATGCGCGCATAGGCGCCGGTCACGGCGGCGCCGGCCTTGGCACCGCCGCTGGCGGTGGACGGCAGGGTGATCGAGCGGCCCACGGCCAGGCACTCGTTGAGCATGTTCCAGCCCTTGCCGGCCATGGCTGCGCCACCAATCAGCTGGGTCAGCGGAATGAACACGTCCTTGCCGCGGATCGGACCGTTCTGGAACGTCGAGTTCAGCGGGAAGTGGCGACGGCCGATTTCAACGCCGGCGGTGTCGCGCGGCAGCAGGCCCAGGGTGATGCCGATGTCGCGGGTATCGCCGATCAGGCCATCCGGGTCGTACATGCGGAAGGCCAGGCCGATCAGCGAAGCGACCGGGGCCAGGGTGATGTAGCGCTTGTCGAAGGTCAGCTTGACGCCGAGTACCTGCTCGCCGTTCCACTCGCCCTTGCAGACGATGCCGTAGTCCGGGATCGAGGTGGCGTCGGAGCCGGCGAACGGACCGGTCAGGCCGAAGCAGGGCACTTCGCGGCCATCGGCCAGGCGCGGCAGGTACTGGTCCTTCTGTTCCTGGGTGCCGTAATGCACCAGCAGCTCACCCGGGCCCAGCGAGTTGGGCACACCGACGGTGGAGCTGACCACCGAGGACACCGAGGCCAGCTTCTGGATGACCTTGTGGTGGGCCAGCGCGGAGAAGCCCAGACCGCCATATTCCTTCGGGATGATCATGCCGAAGAACTTGTTCTTCTTGATGAAGGCCCACAGTTCCGGCGGCAGGTCAGCGTGAACGTGGGTGATTTCCCAGTCGTTGACCATCGTGCACAGCTCTTCGACCGGGCCATCAAGGAAGGCCTGTTCTTCGGCGGTCAGCTGCGGCTTGGGATAGTTGAGCAGGATGTTCCAGTCCGGATCACCGGTGAACAGTTCGCCCTCGAAACCGACCGAACCGGTTTCCAGCGCGATGCGCTCGGTCTGCGACAGCGGCGGCAGCACCTTGCGGAACACCTTCATCATCGGGCCGGTCAGCAGCGGCTTGCGGATGAACGGCAGCAGCAGCGGCACGGCGATGACGGCCAGCACGGCGGCCGCGACGATCGTGGCGGTCTGGTTGACGTAGGGAATGAACCAGCAGGCGACCAGCAGGGCCACGCTGATCAGCGTCCAGGTAACCAGCCGCATGCGGTGGTAGGCGACGAACGCGCCTGCCAGCAGCAGGGCGAGGAAGGGAAGAACGATGCTCATGAGCGTGCTCCGGTGACGTGCTCGTTTGTGGCGGACGAAGCCGCAGCGTCCGCTGCGGGCAACACGTCCAGATAGTCCAACACAGTAGCGGTAAAGGCGTCGTTGTCATCGCCGGCGACCATATGTGTGGCCTGCGGCAGCTGCACATGGCGCGCATGCGGCGCCAACGCCAGGAATTCGGCCACGGTCTGCGGCGTGACCAGGTCGCTGCGTCCGCCGCTGACCAGCAGCAGCGGGCACTTCACCTGGCGCGCGGCCTCGGCCAGTGCGTCCTGGTGCTGCTCGCTGTCGCGGGCCAGTTCGGCCACCAGGCGCGGGTCCCAATGCCAGCGCCAGCGGCCGTGGCCGTCCTCGCGCAGCAGGGCACGCAGTGACTGCTCGGATTTGCGCGGACGGTGCGGCATATACGCTGAAATCACGTCAGCGGCCTGGGTCAGTGAGGCGAAGCCGTCGGGATGAGCGGTCATGAAGGCCAGGATGCGCTCGACGCCGGCGGTGTCCCAACGCGGGGTGATGTCGACCAGCACCATCGCCGAGAACAGGCCCGGCCAGCGCGACTCGGCCAGCAGGCCGAACAGGCCGCCCATCGATGCGGCGACCAGTACCGGCGGACGCGGCTGTTCGCCGGCCAGCACGATCAGGTCGTCGGCGAACTGTTCACCGTGATAGGGCAGATCGGCAGCATTCCAGTCGGAATCGCCATGGCCGCGGGCGTCGTAGGCCAGCGTCTGCAGCCCAGCGGCGTTCAACGCGCGGGCGGTGGCATTCCAGGCATGGCGGGTCTGGCCGAAGCCATGTGCGAACAGCACGCGGCCGCGCCGGCCATGGTCGCTGGCGGTCGCCGCCAGGCGGGCGCCATGGGCGGCGTCCAGGCGCAGGTCATGGAACGCAGCGGAAGTTGGGGACGTAACCATACTTGCTAGTATGGATCGCTTCGGGGGGAAGTCAATACTGCAGGGTATGGTGCACTGCGGAAGGCGCCTGAATGGACCCTCCCCAGGGTCCTGCGACGCTTCCGACCGCAACCGCGTACTGCAACGAACCCCGGCGTATGGTTAAATCAGTCCATGAATCAACCTGACGCTTCCGCCGGCGAACCGCGCGCCGGCCGCAACAGCCGCCTGAGTGCCGAAGACTGGGCCCAGGCGGCCCTCGATCTGATTGCTGAACAAGGTGTCGGCGCCGTCGCGGTGGAGCCGCTGGCACGGCGACTGGGTGTCACCAAGGGAAGTTTCTACTGGCATTTCCCTTCGCGCGATGCATTGCTGCAGGCGGCGCTGGAACGCTGGGAACTGTTCGAACAGGAACAGGTGTTCGGCAGCCTGGAAGACGTACCGGATCCGCGCGTGCGCCTGCGTCAGCTGTTCCAGATGGTGGCGCATGAAGTGCAGCCGCACATCATCTACAGCGAGCTGCTCAAGGCACTGGATCATCCAATGGTGCGGCCGGTGATCGACCGCGTCTCGCAGCGACGCCTTGATTATCTGGTCGCCTCGTTCCGCCAGGCCGGCCTCAGCTCGACCGACGCACGCCATCGTGCGCGGCTGGCCTACGCTGCCTACGTCGGCTTCCTGCAGTTGTCGTTGCAGCTGCAGCAGCCCAAGCAGGCACGCGAGGATTTCGAAGCGTACGTCGAGCATCTGATCGAGACGCTGATCCCGAACGGATGAGTGCCCGGGAATGATGCTGAAGGAAGGCCGCGGCGATGCCGCGGCTTTTTTTTCGCGCGCGGCCCAGCGTGCTTCCATGCACCACAAAGAACAACGGCCCCTTGCGGGGCCGTTGCTGCATCAGCTGATCAGACTGCCGATCAGAACTTCTGCTTGTACTGCATGTACATGAAGCGACCGATGTCGTAGCCACCGTAGTAGGAGTACTGCGAGTTCGGCGCCGAGTACATCTGCGGGCCGTAATGATCGAACACGTTACGCGCACCCACGGCGATGGTTGCATTCCACGGGGCGTTCCAGGAGACCTGGACGTCGTGGAACATGGTCGAACCACGCTTGTTCATCGGCTGGTCGCGCACCGGATCCGGCGAACCGAAGTCCGGCAGGCTGCACTCGTCGCTGTAATAGCAGCGCTCCTTGACGCTGGAGAAGTAACGGGTGCCCCAGGTCACGCCCCAGTCGCCACGCTCCCAGCCCAGCACCAGGTTCGAACGCAGGCGGAAGTTGCTGCCGAAGCCGTTGAGGATCGACACCGGCACCTGCTGCGCGTTGGTGGTCTTCAGCACGTTCTTGGTGACGTAGCTGTTCTGCAGGTTGGCGTTGAAGGTACCCCAGCTGTCGGTCTCGAAGCGGTAGGCCACGTCGAAGTCGAAGCCTTCGGTTTCCTGGTAACCGGCATTACGCGGTGCGTAGGTCAGGTTGATCACGTTGTGACGGTTCGGGTCACGGGTGAACGAGTTGCAGCGCTCGGCGATGCCAAGCACGTAGCAGTCGTTCAGCTGGTCATCCGGGCTGTCGGTGACGATGGTGTTGGTGATCTTGATGTTCCACCAGTCCAGGCTCATGTTCAGGCCCTGGGCGAAGGTCGGGCTCCACACCAGGCCGACCGTCTTGGACTTCGACTTCTCCGGGGTCAGGTCCGGATTGGAGACGGCATTGAACGGATCCGGCGTCTGCTCATCCGGACCGCTGGCCGGCACATAGCCCTGGCGCAGCTGGCGGAAGGTGCTGGCGGTCGGGCCGATGGCCGCGGCACAACGGGCGGCGACGCCCGGCTGATCGGTGGAGCCGAACGAGGTGTCGCACGGATCGGTGAAGTACGCGAAGGTCTGCGAGCTGCCACCGTACAGATTGTCGATGGTCGGCGCACGGAAGCCTTCGGCGTAGGTCGCACGCACCAGCAGCTGGTCGATCGGCTTCCACTTCAGGCCGAACTTGTTGTTGGTGGTGTTGCCGAAGGTGCTGTACTTCGAATAGCGCGTCGCGGCGTTGAAGCTCAGTTCCTTGGCACCCGGCAGGTCGGCCAGGATCGGAACATTCAGCTCCAGGTACACTTCGTTGACGTCGTAGCCGCCACCGGTCGGGCCGGCGGCCAGGTCGGTCGAGTAGCCGGTCTGCGACAGGGCGTCCGGATTGTACGAACCCTTGTCTTCGCGGTACTCGTAACCCAGCGCGAAGCCCAGGTCGCCGGCGGGCAGGGTGAACAGGCTGCCGGCGATGTTCGCGTAGTAGGTCTTGGTGGTGACTTCACCGGTGTTCTTGGTGGTCGGGAACAGGAACTGCTGCAGGTCCGGGTTGCCGGTCAGGCCACCGTCACCGGTACGGCCATACGGAATGGCCGGGTTCCACGGCAGGCAGCCGCCGGCGCCCGGGCCATAGATCGGATTGGAGCCGTCGACCAGGCCTGCAGCCGTGCCGCACTCGACGCGGCCGGTGGCCGGGTTGTAGAACGACGGACCGGTGGCGGCATTGACCGCCAGCACGTTGTAGTTGCCGGTCTGGCTCTGCTGGTTCTCAGAGTTCTGGTAGATGTAGCCCGCTTCCCAGTCGAAGTACTTGTCATTGAACTGGAAGCTGCCCTGCAGGGCGCCGGTGAAGCGGAAGGTGGTCAGCTTGTTGGTCGACAGGCGCGGCACTTCCCAGCCACGGCGCATGAAGCCCATGTCCTTGCCGAAGGGGTTGTAGTAGCTGTCGGCATCCCACGTGGCACCCAGGCGCTCATACGAGGCGGTCTGCAGCGGATAGCCTGCGACCTGGGCCTGCGACTCACGACGGGTGTAAAGCAGGTCGGAGACGAAACGGACGTTGTCGGTCAGGTCGTACTGAACGTTGGCGAACACCGAGCGACGCTTGGTCGGCGTCAGCAGGTGCATCTGCGTATTGGAGTTGCTGGTGTCACCGGTGATGCCGGCGAAGTCCTGGTCGTGGTACTGGTTGACGTCGCGGTAGTCGCCACCACGGTTCAGCACCAGCCAGTCATCGGTATCCGGATCGATGATGGTGCCCCACTGGCTGACCGGGCTCCAGTTCTGGGCCGGGTGGAAGGTGGTGCGCGGATAACGGCTGAACCAGCGGTCCTTGGCCCACACTTCCTTTTCTTCGGCGTATTCGGCGCCGATGGTGATCGAGCCACGGTCACCGGTGAAGCCGGCCACGAAGTCGTAGCTGGTCTTCTGGCCGTCGCCTTCGCCGTACTGGCCGACGTAGGCGTTGGCTTCCAGGCCCTGGAAGTTCTTGCGGGTGATGATGTTGATCACGCCGGCGATCGCGTCGGAGCCGTAGATCGACGACGCGCCGTCCTTCAGCACGTCGATGCGCTCGACGATGGCCGACGGGATCTGCGACACGTCCTGCAGGCCGCTGACGCTGGCGCCGAGGCGCTTGCCGTCGACCAGCACCAGGGTGCGCTCGGCACCGAGGTTGCGCAGGTCGATGTAGAAGCCACCGACGGCTTCGCCGGAGGACAGCGGCTCGGAACGGCTGATGGCCGGGCTGCCGGCGGCAGAGATGTTCTGCAGGACGTCGGCCACGGTCTTGAAGCCGCTCTTCTCGATCGAAGCGCGGCTGATGCTCAGGACGGGCTGTGCGGTTTCGGTATCGACCTGACGGATGCGCGAACCGGTGACCTCGATACGGTCGAGGTTGGTGGCTTCCTGGGCGTGGGCCGTCGCGGTGGCGGCACCGGCGACAAGCGCGATCACAACTGCGTCACGCAGTTGGCTTGACTTGAGTTTCATTGGCTCTCTCTCTCCAAGAAATCTTGGCTGGGGTTAATGCCCGGCGGGGGAGCGAAAAAGCGCTCCCAAATCGCGAGGCTGACCCGATAGTAACGGGCGTTCGCCAAGAATTAAAGCTGTGTTAATCAAGTCTGTGATTTTGGTAAAAATGCGCTTTATCCATGCCAATCAATAGGTTGATGGTATGGATATGCGTTCCTGCCTCGATTGTTAACGCAGGATGATGGAAAAAGTTTCGACTGATATGTATCGCACTATGTCGATGTGTTCGGTTTCATATCCCAATAGCGTTATCCATCTGCCGGTGCGTGGCAGGCGCACACATGCGAAGGGCGCCCTTCGGCGCCCTTGGGAACATCGCTACTGAACCTGCGTGCGGGATCAGAGATCCTGTTCGTAACGCACATACGGCACGGTGCCGTCGTCGTTGCTTTCGTTGCGCGGGGAGAACGGATTCTTGCCGCGGCTGATCACATTCTCGGCACCGACGGTGAGCTGGCCGGACCACGGAGTACGCCAGGTCAGGCCGATGCCCAGGCCTTCCCACTTGCCGGGCTTGCCCGGGACGTCGACCACGCGGCCGATGATGCTGCCGGTGAAGTTGCCGTAACCGGCGCCGATGCTCAGGCTCTTGCTGTCCCAGCGATCGACGATGGCTGGCGAGGCGTCGGCCAGCGGAACCAGACGCGCCTTGGCGTAGGTACCGGCAATGGAGACGAAGCCTTCGCGACCGATGTTCTTCTGCGCGAACACGGTCAGATCGTTCTGCTCGGCACGCAACGAGGGCGTCTTGTTCGGGCCGGACAACCAGGCGGGAAGGGTTTCACGGCCGCTGCCGGCGGTGATGCCCAGGCGGCTGTTGCCACGGTTCAGTGCGGCGGTACCGCTGAAACGGCGGCTGTTCAGATCGTCCTCGTCGCCCAGGCTGGCCAGCATGCAATGACTGGCCAGTCCGCTGATGCTGGTCCCGCTGCTGCTGTTGCAGAGCAGGCCGAGCGAATCGCCTGAGGAGAGGCCAAAGGCCGCGTCCAGCGAATTGCGGCCGAAATGCCAGCGGGCGCCGGCGGCCTGTTCGCCAGTCGGTTCCAGGTACAGCAGCGCCTCGACCTTGCCGCTGCCCTTGTTCCATACCGGCAGCACCGTGCGCGTGTCCTTGCTCTGCGCATGCACGCCCGTGATCGCGCCAAGGGCGATCAGCAGGGCCAGCGGTAGACGCAGGTAGGTACGCATCGGACCAGTTCAGACAGGGACGGACAACGGAAGTTCCCGCGGGGACGGGAACCTGATCCTAGGGTGTTTATGAATTCTTAACAAGCCTTGATCCTCCCCAGGTACAAGACTGCCGTTTACTGAAGTCGTTCAGGCGCCGGTACAGCCCCCTGGGCGCCGTGGAACAGTATGCCGAACTCCGTCAATGGAAAGTGATACTCGCGCCCGCAGAATTCGCAACGGACTTCGACGGCGCCGGTGTCCTCGGCGGCCGCACGGGCCTCCTCTTCCCCCAGCGACTGCAGCATGCCGGCAACCCGCTCGCGCGAGCAGGAGCAGGCAAAGGACAGCGGCTTGCCGCCCAGCAGTTCCGGCCGCTCTTCGTGGAACAGGCGGTGCAGCAGCTGCTCGGCCGGGGTGGCCAGCAGTTCCGCCTTGCCCAGGGTCTCGAACAGGGCGCTGGCGCGGGCCCAGCCATCCTCGTCGCCTTCGTCGCCCGGCAGCTTCTGCAGCAGCAGGCCCGCGGCACCGCTGCGGTCGGCGGCCAGCAGCAGGCGGGTCGGCAGCTGCTCGGACTGGCGGAAATAGTCCTCGAAGGCCTCGTCCAGTTCCGGTGCGCTCAGCGCCACCAGGCTCTGGTAGCGCTGCGGCTCGCGCGGATCCAGGCCGGGATTTTCAATGGTGATGGCGAGGATGGCGTCATCACCGAGGCTGGACAGGTCACGCGGCGCGTCGGCGCCTTCGCTGAGCTGGGCGATGCCGCGCAGGGTGCCGCCGGCGGTGCACTCGGCGAACAGGGTGCGCAGGGCAGTGCTGCTGCGCAGCTGCACTGACAGGCGGCCATCGATCTTGGTGTGGCCGGTGAACAGTGCGGAGGCGACGCAGGCCTCGCCGAGCAGCTCGGCAGCGGCGTCCGGGTACGCGGCGTGGGACAGGATTTCCTGCCAGGTGGCCTGCAGGTGCACATGCACGCCGCGGACGCCGGCGTCGGGAAGCAGGAAACGGATCAGGGAATCGGAGTTGGCGGTCATCGGCTCACATCGCGCGTAAACGGGGGCGGTTGCCGGATAATGCGCCGACAACCAGACAGAAGAAGGATGCACCAGTAATGGGGGCAGTGGGAGAGCAGCACAAGGTAGAGGCGGTGGTGGCCGCCCCGCGCCGGCGGCGCTGGAAGCGGCTGCTGTGGCTGCCGGTGCTGCTGGCCGCCTTCAGCTGCCTGCAGGTGCTGGTGCTGCGGTTCATCGATCCGCCGGTGTCCACGGTGATGCTGTGGCGCTATGGCGAGGCGCTGGGCGAGGCCGACTGGTCCTATCGGCTGCATTACCAATGGCGCGACATCGAGCAGATGGCGCCGAGCCTGCCGATCTCGCTGGTGGCGGCCGAGGACCAGCGCTTCCTGGATCACAACGGCTTCGATCTGCAGGCCATCGAAAAGGCCCGCGACCACAACGCCAGGGGCGGGCGCCTGCGCGGTGCCAGCACGATCAGCCAGCAGGTGGCCAAGAACCTGTTCCTGTGGCAGGGCCGCAGCTGGGTCCGCAAGGGCCTGGAAGTCTGGTACACGGTGCTGATCGAGGCGCTGTGGCCGAAGGAGCGGATCCTGGAGATGTACGCGAACATCGCCGAGTTCGGTGATGGTGTATACGGCGCGCAGGCGGCAGCCCAGAAATTCTGGGGCAAGGACGCGGCCCGGCTGAGTCCGGCCGAGAGCGCGCGACTGGCGGCGGTACTGCCGGCACCGAGGCGCTACAACGCGGCAAAACCAGGGCCGTATGTGCAGCGGCGCGCGGCATGGATCCAGCGCCAGGCACGCCAGCTGGGTGGCGCGTCATACCTGTCGGAAGATTGAGGGCAGATGCCCTCGGGGCGGCGGGCCATGCGCCTGCAGGCAACGTACAATCCGGGCATGAACCGCGAACGCCTTACTTTCGTCATCGCCGCCTACAACGAGGCCCTGGCACTGCCGCTGCTGCACCCACGGCTGTGCGCGGTGCTGGACGGCATGCCCGACATCGACGGCCACATCCTCTATGTGGATGACGGCAGTCATGACCGCACATGGGAGGTGATCGCGGGGCTGGCCCAGGCCGATGCGCGCGTCTCGGCGCTGAAGCTGTCGCGCAACTTCGGCAAGGAGGCGGCGCTGACCGCAGGCCTGGATCTGGTGCACGAGGGGGCGGCGATGATCCTCGATGCCGATGGCCAGGACCCGCCGGAGCTGGTGCCGCAGTTCGTTGCGTGCTGGCGCGAGGGCCATGACAACGTGTACGGCACGCGCATGGCCCGCGATGGCGAGTCCTGGATCAAGCGCGCCACGGCAGCGATGTTCTATCGGGTGATGGGCCGCCTGTCGCGGACGCCGATTCCGGCCGATACCGGGGACTTCCGCCTGTTGTCGCCGCGCGCACTGAGCGCCCTGCGCGGGATGCGTGAGCGCCACCGTTTCATGAAGGGGCTTTTCAGCTGGGTAGGCTTCAAGCGGATCGCCGTGCCCTATCACCGCCACGCGCGCGTGGCCGGCACCAGTAAATTCAGCCTGTGGCGGCTGTGGAATTTCGCCCTCGAAGGCATCACCGGATTCTCGACCGTGCCGCTGCGGGCCGCCACCTATCTGGGCCTGGCAACCGCAGCGGTCGCTTTCGTGTTCGGCCTGTGGGTGATCGTGAAGGCGGCGTTGTATGGCGACCGGGTGGCGGGTTGGCCGACGATGATGGCGGTGATCCTGTTCCTGGGCGGGGTGCAGCTGATCGCGCTGGGCTTGATGGGTGAGTACCTGGGACGGCTGTACGAGGAGTCCAAGCAGCGGCCGTTGTATCTGGTTGACGCGTGGCTAGCATCCGCCGTGGCAGACTCGGCCCTGCAACCCACCCTCGGAGGGCAGGCAGATGACGACGGTACGGCAACTGTTGGACGGCAAGTCTCCTGAAGTACATGCGGTCGCGCCGGACGCGGCGGTGATCGATGCGATCCGGTTGATGGCGGAGAAGGGCATCGGTGCGGTGCTGGTGATGGACGGGCCGCGGCTGGTCGGGATCCTGTCCGAGCGTGATTACGCGCGCAAGATCGTGCTGCGTGATCGTTCGTCGCGGGATACCTCGGTGGAGGAGATCATGACGGCGCAGGTGGTGACCGTGTCGCCGGGCGAGAAGGTGGAGCACTGCCTGCAACTGGTGACCGACTACCGCATCCGCCACCTGCCGGTGGTCGAGGGTGCTCAGGTGCTGGGGGTGATCTCCATCGGTGACCTGGTGAAGTCGGTGATCGATGCGCAGCGGAAGGAGCTGGACCAGCTGCAGCAGTACATCGTGGCGGGGTGAGGTGTTGCTGGCGGGCCTGCGGCCCGCCGGCCCGCTTTTCGAAGCTCAAAGCCAAAGCCAAAGCAGCGCCTTCCTGATGCGGGGGTAGGCTGAGGGCATGGGCGTGCAGGACACGCCGCAAGTACATCCCTGTAGGCTCGATGGCGCCTTGCTCGTGTGCGCTGTCCTGCGCACGCGGCAAGACCGGGGTTGGGCGTCGTACCCAACCCGCCCGAGGCATGCCTCGGGCCCATGGCGCCAACGGTCCTGCACGCCCATGCCCTCAGCCTCTGGACACGTCCCACGGGTGCGGTGGGTTGCAGCGTCGGTTGACTGCCTTTGGTACCTGCCAACCTTGGTGGCAACAGCTTTTGACTTTGCTTTCTTCTTTTGACTTTGAATTTCCGCTCTGGTTCCGCGCGCTGGAAACTGTCCGGAGCCGGAGCAAGGCGGCAGGCAGGACCGTGAGGCGCATGGATGCGCCGACCGAGCCTACAGGGACGTATTTACGGCGTGTCCTGCCTGTCGCCTTGCTCCGGCTCTACGCGCGGAACAACGAGGCGCCGCGAACCCCCGCTTCTACTTCGCATACTGCCCACCGCAGTCGGCATCCTTGCCCGGCCCCAGCTCGATGGTCGCCAGCAATGCCGCCGGCGGGGCGATGCTGCCCAGTGCCAGAGCCACCGCGCCGCGGATGCCCAATGCTTTGAAGTCCGGGCGGAATGACGGGTCCTTGAAGGTGCCGGCGATGTGCAGCGGCGAGCGCAGCACCAGGATGCTCTTGTCCTTCGGGCGCGGCTTCAGCAGCAGGTCCAGGGTCTCGTCGCGCAGGCTGACCGTACCTTCGCCGATGAGGATCGTGTCGGTGGTATCCACCGCCAGCGCCTGGCTGGTCATCAGGCCGTCGCGCACGCCGAAGTCGGCGAAGGCGCAGCGCAGGGGGATCTGCTTGTCGCCGGTCACCAGGAATTTCAGCGACTCGGTGATGTCCAGGCCGGCCAGCTCCATCACCAGGTTGCCGACATGGCCGCGGCCCATCGCCAGGCCGACCTTGCCGCTGCTGCTGCCGAGCATCGCGGCGATCGAATTGCCACGGCCACTCAGGTCCACTTCGCCGCCGATGCCGCCCTTGGCCTGCTCGGCCAGCTTCGCGTCCGGGAACAGCTGGCCCAGCTGCACGCCGCGCACGCTGGCCTTCAGTGCGGTGCTGATCTGCGGGTGGCGCGCGTCCATGCGGATCGTGCTGCGGATATCGCCGCCGGCGACGCCGAAGTTCAGCGGGTCCAGCCGCAGCACGCCGTCATCCAGCAGCAGGTGTGCATCCATGTCGTCAAGCGGCAACGAGGGCGCGTTGATGCGGTGGGCCTTCCAGCGCACGTCGGCATCCATCGCACGCAGCTTGCCGAGGTTGTAGGGGGTATCGGGCAATACCCGCGCGCTTGCGGTGATGCGCGCAGCCTCTGCCTTCTGTTCCGCGTTCGCCGTTTCACCGCCACCAGTCTTTGGTGGGGCGCCGACAAAACCGGCCAGATCGTCGAAATCCAGGCGCTTGGATTCCAGCGTAGCGGTCAGCCGCGGACGTGCTCCGCCCACTTCGAACTGCAGGTTGCCACCAAGATCGCTGTCGCCGACCTTGCCGGTGAAGGCGTCGTAGCGCCAGACGTTGTGGTCACGCTTGAGGCGGCCGTTCAACGCGTAGGGAGGGGACGGCGGAATGGCGATGCCGAGCAATGGGTAGAGGTCGGCCAGGTCCTGGCCGCTGAGTGCGAACTGCAGGTCGAACACACGCAGCTGGAAGGGATTGGTCAGTGTGCCGCTGGCGACGGCGTGGGTGGCGCCGGCGCGGCCGTCGAGGTGGATGCGGAACGGGTGGTTGCTGTCGGTCAGCTCCAGTGGTGATTCGGTGCCACCGCGCAAGGTGAATGGGTTGCCCTGCCAGTGTCCCTTGCCCTGAACCAGCAGCGGTGGCGCGGCGTCTGCCTGCTTCGGCTTGCCACTGTGCACGTCCACGCGGATATCGGTGCGGCCGAGCGCATCGAGGAACTGCAGGCGACCGTCATCGATGCGCAGCCGTTTGAGCTGGGGGCTGGTGCCGCCAGCGCTGTCACCGAGGAAATCCCAATTACCTGGTTCGCCCTTGCGAGGGGCGGTTTGCAGCAGCACGTCCGGCCGGGTCAGGCGCACTTCGGGCAGCTGCAGGCTGCCGCGCAGCAGGGGCCAGACCCGCACGTCGATCTCGACGCGGTCGGCACTGGCCATGTTCGGTTGTTCCGCCCAGCCTGCATTGGCGAAGGTGATCGCATCGGCCCGGATCGTACTGGTACGGCCGAGGTCGACATCCAAGCGACCGATGTGCAGCGCACGGCCGGTACGGGCCTGCACTGCGCGCTCGACCGGGCCCTTGAACCAGTTCCAGTCCCACAGCGCGATCAGTACCAGCAGCGCGGCCAGCAGGAAGGTGAGCAGGGCCAGCCAGCGCTGGCCTCGCGGGCCAGGGCGGCGGAGGCGCCAGCGAGGCGTGCGCCTTGCAGCAGGGGAGGCGGCAGCATTCACGCTGCCATGGTTGCCCCCTCATCGTCGACGGGGCGCGAAGCGTCCATGTGCGTGGCGTGCACACGCCGCGCGCGGGCAGCTGCTACAGCACCTGCATGGTGACCGCGACGAAGTGGCAGACGCTGCCACCGATCACGAACAGGTGCCAGATGGCATGCGAATAGGGGATCGATTCGCGGTGGTAGAAATAAGTACCCAGCGTGTACGACAGGCCGCCGGCCAGCAGCCAACCCAGCGTCCAGCCGTCGATCGAGGCCAGCATCGGCTTGACCGCCACGATCACCAGCCAGCCCATGGCCACGTAGATGGCGGTGGACAGGCGCTTGAAACGGCCGGTGTAGAACAGCTTGAACACCACGCCGGCCAGGGCCAGGGTCCAGATCGCGGCGAACAGGCCCCAGCCCCACGGGCCACGCAGGCCGATCAGGGTGAATGGGGTGTAAGTGCCGGCGATCAGCACGTAGATCGCGCAGTGGTCGAACACCTTGAGCCGCCCCTTGGCGACCGGGTGCTGGATGGCGTGGTAGAGGGTGGAGGCGGTGTACAGCAGCAGCAGCGCGATGCCGAACACGATGGCGCCGGCCAGCTGCCAGCCATCGCTGTAGATGGCGGCCAGGGTGATCAGCACCGCGCCGGCACCCAGCGCGAACACGGCACCGAGGCCGTGGGTCAGGGCGCTGGCGATTTCTTCGCGGATCGAAGCAACGGAAGTCGTGGACATGACGTAGGCATCGTTCGCGGGGAGGGGGACCCGCACCCCCCTATCATCGCCGCGATGGGCGATGCGTGCACGCCCGTCACCGTATGGTCGGTGAATCCCTGCGTTGCGTGGATGAACCGCCCGCGGCGGCTGGGGTCGGAACCCTTTCCTGGCGGAGACGGCGCCGACCCCGTGGCATCAGCCCACCGAAACGGTATGCGCCGCTTCGCGGGTGGCCGAGAAGCGCACATCGGGCGAGCGTTCCTGGGCCAGCTGCAGGTTGACCCGGGTCGGTGCCAGGTAGACCAGATGGCCGGCCGCATCCAGCGCCAGGTTCAGCGCGTTCTTCTCGCGGAACTCTTCCAGCTTCTTCTCGTTGCCGCAGTGGACCCAGCGCGCGGTGGTCACGCTGACCGGCTCGAAGGTGGCTTCCACACCGTACTCGTCCTTCAGGCGGTAGGCGGCCACGTCGAACTGCAGCACGCCGACCGCACCCAGGATCAGGTCGTTGCTGGTGAGCGGGCGGAAGAACTGGGTCGCGCCTTCCTCGGACAGCTGGGCCAGGCCCTTCTGCAGCTGCTTGAGCTTGAGCGGATCGCGCAGGCGTGCACGGCGGAACAGTTCCGGGGCGAAGTTGGGAATGCCGGTGAAGGTCACCGCTTCACCTTCGGTGAAGGTGTCGCCGATGGAAATGGTGCCGTGATTGTGGATACCGATCACATCGCCCGGCCACGCCTCGGCAGCGATCTCGCGGTCACTGGCCATGAAGGTCAGCGCGTTGGCCAGCTTCATTTCCTTGCCGGTACGTACGTGGAAGGTCTTCATGCCGGCGCTGAAGCGGCCCGAACAGACCCGCATGAACGCCACGCGGTCGCGGTGCTGCGGGTCCATGTTGGCCTGGATCTTGAACACGAAACCGGTCAGCTTGTTTTCTTCCGGGGCGATCTCGCGACCGGTGGTGGAGCGCGCCTGCGGTGCCGGTGCGTGTTCGACGAAGAAGTCCAGCAGCGGCTGCACGCCGAAGTTGTTGACGCCCGAGCCGAAGAACACCGGGGTCTGCTTGCCCTCGCGATAGGCCTGCAGGTCGAACGGGTGGCTGGCGCCCTGCACCAGTTCCAGTTCGTCACGCAGGTCGGCCAGCATCTGCGCACCGATTTTCTCGGCCAGGCCGGGGGCATCGATGGACGGGAAGATGGTCGAGTCCTGGCGGGTGAAGTTGCGGCCCGGCTCGTACAGGTGCACTTCGCCGGTCAGCAGGTGGACCACGCCCTTCAGGCGCTGGCCCATGCCGATCGGCCAGGTCACCGGGGCGCACTGGATGCCGAGCACGGTTTCCACTTCATCCAGCAGCTCGATCGGGTCCTTGCCCTCGCGGTCGAGCTTGTTGATGAAGGTCATGATCGGGGTGTCGCGCAGGCGGCACACTTCCATCAGCTTGATGGTGCGTTCTTCCACGCCCTTGGCCACGTCGATCACCATCAGCGCCGAGTCCACCGCGGTCAGCACGCGGTAGGTGTCTTCGCCGAAGTCGGCGTGGCCGGGGGTGTCGAGCAGGTTGACGATCTTGCCTTCGTACGGGAACTGCATCACCGAGGAGGTGACGGAGATGCCGCGCTCCTTTTCCAGGGCCATCCAGTCGGACGTGGCGTGGCGGGCGGCCTTGCGGCCCTTGACCGAGCCGGCCATCTGGATCGCGCCTCCGAACAGCAGCAGCTTTTCGGTCAGCGTGGTCTTGCCTGCGTCAGGGTGGGAAATGATGGCGAAGGTGCGGCGGCGCGACGCTTCGTTGGCGACTTCGGACATGGCAGTGGCGCCCGCCCGGGGCGCTTTTCAAAGAGATAAGCGCCCGATTATACCGGCCGGGGCCGGTCAGCGCCCGGTACCGCCTTCAGCCCCGCCCTGGCGGGCGAACTGCAGTTGGCCCTGTTCGGCGAAGATGCGCACCGGCACCGAGCGCAGGTTCATGCCCCGGTTGACCTGCACCACGAAGTGCAGGTGCGGCGCGCTGCTGTAGCCGCTGTTGCCGGACAGACCGATCGGCTGCCCGGCCCCTATCGCCTGGCCGCGACGCACACGCATGCCGCCGGCCTGCAGGTGGCCGTACAGGGCCATGCTGCCGTCGCTGTGCAGCACGCGGATGAAGTTGGCGCGGGCACCATCACGTTCGCGGTCCTGGCCGTTGCCACGGAAGCCATCCTGGATCTGCATCACCGTGCCCTCGCGCGCGGCCAGCACCAGGGTGCCCTCCGGCAGCGCGAAGTCGACCGCGTCGCGGTTCTCCTCGTCGTCATGGCTGAAGCGTCCCTGCGGCGCCTGGTCCACGCGCAGGCGGGCCGCGTCGAACGGCAGGCGGTAGGCGACATCTTCGGCCTGTGCGGCCGGGTGGCCCGGCACCGACTGCAGGCGCAGATCGAGCATGCGGCCATCGATCGGGGCGGGCAGGTGGCCGACCACCAGGCTGCTGTCGCCCTGGATCAGCGACTCGACCGGGAGGCCTTCAACCGGGTGCCCGGGGGCGGCGCGCAGCTGGATCTGCAGCGGCCCCGCCAGCCCGTTGTCGATGCGGGCCTGCCACTGCCCGCCGACCGGCTGCAGGCGCAACCGGGCCATGGGGGCGGTGACCTCAGCGCTGGCTGCGCGGGTGGCCGGGACAGGCGAGGGAACCAGTCCCCACCCCTGGCGCCAGTCGCCGGCGTGTGCGGTCGCGCTCGCCAGCAGAGTCAACAGCAGGCAGGACAGGGGCAGGCGCAGCATCGGCGTTTCCAGCGAAAAGGACCGCCGGGACTGTAGCTGATCCTGAACGGGACGACCGGGACGGCCTTCGCATAGTGTTCCTGAAAATATTCATCGCTTTATCCGTATGAAGGGATTGACAGTGCGGAAAAGGGCTGGCATCGTGGCTCCACCATCGAGACCGGCAGAGGGACAGGCCCTTTGAAGCCGGGGCAGCCCGCAGGCGCGCAAGCGTCTGCGTAGGTGCCAAATCCTGCGGGGACCGTGGCGTCCACCGAAAGATGGTTCGAACCATGCACCACACGTGCATCTCGAACGCGGGCCCCGCGAAGGCTCGATGGCCGATTCCCCAACCGGATCCCGCCATGAGCTTCGCCGCCAGTACCGCCATTCGCCCCGAACCCTTTGTCCCCGTCAGCGTGCCGGTCGAAGACCGCGTGCATGCCGAGCGCGGTGAGTTCGCCGCGGTGCTGTCGATGCGCCACGCAGGCCCCAGCCCGGTGCGCCTGCGCTATGAGTGGGTCGGCCCGGCCAATGCACCGGTGGTGGTGCTGGCCGGTGGCATTTCCGCCCACCGCCACGTGGCGTCCAACGCACAGTTCAGCGAGAAGGGCTGGGCCGAAGACCTGGTGGGCAGCGGGCGCGCGCTGGATCCGCAGCAACTGCGCGTGCTGGCCTTCGATTTCATCGGTGCCGACGGTGCACTGGATGTGCCGATCGATACCGCCGACCAGGCCGATGCATTGGCGCTGCTGCTGGACCACCTCGGCATCCGCGCGCTGAAGGCGTTCGTGGGCTACTCCTACGGCGCGCTGGTCGGCCAGCAGTTCGCGATCCGTCATCGTGCCCGCGTGCGCCAGCTGGTGCTCGCCAGCGGCGCGCACCGTCCGCATCCGTATGCCGCCGCATGGCGCGCACTGCAGCGCCGCGCGGTCGCGCTCGGCCAGCTGCAGTGCGGCGAAGACCATGGCCTCGCCCTGGCGCGGCAGTTCGCGATGCTCAGCTACCGCACGCCAGAAGAATTCGGCGAGCGCTTCGATGCCGCGCCGGAGGTCATCAACGGCCGCGTGCGCGTGGCCGCCGAAGACTATCTCGACGCCGCCGGTGCGCAGTACGTCGCGCGCACGCCGGTGACCGCCTACCTGCGCCTGTCCGAATCGATCGACCTGCATCGCGTTGATCCCACCGCGATCCTGCCGCCGACCGTGGTGGTGGCGGTGGAGGGCGACCGCCTGGTGCCGCTGGCCGACCTGGTCGGCCTGGTCGAAGGGCTGGGTCCGCGCGGCAGCCTGCGCGTGCTGCGCTCGCCCTACGGCCACGACGCCTTTCTCAAAGAAACCGATCGCATCGACGCGATCCTCGCCACCGCCTTCCGCACTTCTGGAGAGTCCGCATGAGCCTGCACGCCAACGAGCCGTCCTGTAGTCGTACCACTGCCGCCGTCCGTGCCGGCATCGATCGGGACACCGCGCATGGCGCGGTCACGCCGCCGATCGTGCTGTCGTCGAACTTCAGCTTTGAAGGCTTCGGCAACAAGCGCCAGTACGACTATACGCGCAGTGGCAACCCGACCCGTGACCTGCTCGGCGAGGCGCTGGCCGAACTGGAAGGCGGCGCCGGCGGCGTCATCACTGCGACCGGCATGGGCGCGATCAACCTGGTGCTGAACGCGCTGCTTCAGCCGGGCGACACCCTGGTGGTGCCGCACGATGCCTACGGTGGCAGCTGGCGCCTGTTCAATGCGCTGGCAAAGAAGGGCCACTTCGAGCTGGTCACCGCCGACCTGACCGATCCGCGTGCGCTGGCGCAGGCGCTGGCCACGCAGCCGAAACTGGTGCTGGTGGAAACCCCGTCCAATCCGCTGCTGCGCATCACCGACCTGCGTTTCGTCATCGATGCCGCGCACAAGGCTGGCGCACTCGTGGTGGTTGACAACACCTTCCTGTCGCCGGCCCTGCAGCAGCCGCTGTCGTTTGGCGCGGACCTGGTGCTGCACTCCACCACCAAGTACATCAACGGACACAGCGACGTGGTCGGCGGCGCAGTGGTTGCGCGCGATCCGGCGCTGCACGAGCAGCTGGTGTGGTGGGGCAATGCGCTGGGCCTGACCGGCTCGCCGTTCGATGCCTTCCTGACCCTGCGCGGCCTGCGCACGCTGGACGCGCGCCTGCGCGTGCACCAGGAAAACACTGCGTCCATCGTTGCCCTGCTGGACCAGCATCCGGCGGTCGGCGCGGTGTACTACCCGGGCCTGGCCGATCACCCGGGCCACGCCATCGCCGCGCGCCAGCAGAATGGCTTCGGCGCGATGCTGTCGTTCGAACTGGCGCACTGTGCCGGTGATGATCCGCACGCGGCGGTGCGTGCGTTTGTCGACGGGCTGCGCTGTTTCACCCTGGCCGAATCGCTGGGCGGCGTCGAAAGCCTGATCGCGCATCCGGCCACCATGACCCATGCAGCGATGACCGCCGAAGCACGCGCAGCGGCTGGCATCAGCGAAGGGCTGCTGCGCCTGTCGGTCGGCATCGAGGCCGAGCGTGACCTGCTGGCGGACCTCGGCGCTGCGCTGCAGCGCGCCGAAGCCGTGATCGATGCGGCTGCGCGCCGCAAACAGGTGGTGGATGCATGAGCGCGCTCGCCGCTGAAATTCCTGTGCTGGGCGCAGGACGCCTGGCGCTGCTGGGCACCGGCACGGTCGGCTCGGCCTTCGTGCAGCGCTACCAGTTGCTGCAGGCACGCGGGCTGGAACTGCCCAGCGTGCAGTGGCTGGCCAATTCACGTACCGCGCTGGAGATTGATCGCGACCTGGTGCTGCCATTGGAACTGGCACGTCGCGCACCACGCGATGGCCAGAGTTCGCCGCCATGGGCGAGCGCCGAAGGGCTGGAACGGGGCGACGTGGTAGTGGATGCGACGGCCAGTGAAGACGTGGCCGCCCGCCACGTGCAATGGTTGGCGCGCGGCGTGCACGTGGTGACCGCCAACAAGCTGGGCCGTGGCGCGCAGCTGGCCCGTGCGCAGGCCATTGCCGAAAGCTGTGCCGACAGTGGCGCGCGTTATGGCGACAGCGCGACCGTGGGTGCTGGCCTGCCATTGCTGAGCAGCCTGCGCGCGCTGGTGGCCGGTGGCGATCACATCCACGCCATCGAAGGCGTGCTGTCCGGTTCGCTGGCGTGGCTGTTCCATCGCTATGACGGCCAGTCGCCGTTTTCGGCGGCGGTGCGCGAGGCACTGGCGGCCGGTTACACCGAACCCGATCCGCGCCTGGACCTGTCCGGCGAGGACGTGCGCCGCAAGCTGTTGATCCTCGCGCGCAGCAGCGGGCTGGCACTGGATGCGTCGCAGGTGCAGGTGGATTCGCTGGTGCCTGATGCGCTGGCGGCGTTGCCGCTGGAAGATGCCGTGGCTGCGTTGGAGCAGCTGGATGCGCCGCTGCAGGCGCGCTGGCAGCAGGCACGTGACAACGGTCGCGTACTGCGTTTCGTTGGCCGTGTTGACGGCGAAGGTGCGCAGGTGGGCCTGCGCGAGCTGCCCGCCGATCATCCCTTGGCGCAGGGCGCGGGCACCGACAACCGCGTGGCCATCCACAGCGATCGCTACCGCCGCCAGCCGTTGTTGATCCAGGGGCCGGGCGCGGGCGCGGAAGTTACCGCAGCCGCGTTGCTGGATGACGTGCTGCGGATCGTGGGTTGATCACATGGTTCCTGTAAGGCCGAGCGCATGCTCGGCGCTACAGAAGCAGCCGTCGGTCAGCGGGACTTCAAGGCCTTCAACAACGCGGCGTTGAACTGCTTCGGGTCCTGTACCTGCGGCGAATGGCCCAGTCCGGCGAACTCAACCAGCGTCGCGCCGGGAATCGCTGCGGCCGCTGCCTTGCCGAGTACCGGATAGTTGCCCAGCGCCGCCTTCACCGCAGGCGGTGCCAGGTCACGGCCGATCGCAGTGCGGTCCTTCTGGCCGATGAACAGCGTGGTCGGCACCTGCAGGTTCTTCAGTTCGTACACCACCGGTTGGTTGAACACCATGTCCGAGGCCAGCGCCTGGCTCCATGCAACGGCCTGCTTGCCCGGGCCTTCGTACATGCCCGACTGCATCCGCGCCCACGGTTCGTAGGCGGGTTTCCACGTGCCGTCGTAGTACACGTCCAGCTGGTAGCGGCGGATGCTGTCATAGCTGGTTTTGAGTTCTCCGGCATACCACGCATCGACGCTGCGCCAGGGAACGCCCAGCGCTTTCCAGTCCTCCAGCCCGATGGGATTGACCAGCGACAGCGTGCGCAGGTCCTGCGGGAACATCAGCGCGTAGCGCACCGCGAGCATGCCGCCCATCGAGTGACCGACCAGGTGCACCGGCGTATCCCCCAACTGCAGCTGCTGCAACAGGGCATGGGTGTTGGCAGCCAGCTGCGCAAACGTGTACTGATAGCGTTCGGGCTTGCTGGACTTGCAGAAACCCACCTGGTCCGGAGCGATCACCCGGTAGCCTGCGTTCAACAGCGGCGCGATGGTCTGCTGCCAGGTGGCGGCGCAGAAATTCTTGCCGTGCAGCAGTACCACCACGCCGATGGCGCGGCGTTTGGGCAGGACGTCCAGGTAGGCCATCTCCAACGGCTGCCGCTGCGACTCCAGCGCGAAGGTCTTCACCGGATAGCCGTAATCGAAGCCTTCCAGCCGCGGGCCATAGGTCGGCGTGGCAAGGGCGGACAGTGGCAGGCAGGCAAGCAGGGCAGCGGCGATCACGCGCATGGGGCAATCCGGGGCAGGGGAAGCCCGAGCCTAACCGGAACGTGGTGATGGTGTCGTCCGATCCAGAGCCGAGCCCATGCTCGGCTGCTCCTGCCCCATCAGCCGAGCATGGGCTCGGCTCTACAGCTCAGCACTCGATGACGTTCACCGCCAGGCCACCGCGGCTGGTTTCCTTGTACTTGTCCTGCATGTCGCGGCCAGTATCGCGCATGGTCTTGATGACCTTGTCCAGCGACACCTTGTGCTTGCCGTCGCCACGCATGGCCATGCGCGAAGCATTGATCGCCTTCACCGCGCCCATCGCGTTGCGTTCGATGCAGGGGATCTGCACCAGGCCGCCGATCGGGTCGCAGGTCAGGCCGAGGTTGTGTTCCATGCCGATTTCCGCAGCATTCTCGATCTGGCTCGGGTTGCCGCCCAGTGCCGCAACCAGGCCACCGGCCGCCATCGAGCAGGCCACGCCCACTTCGCCCTGGCAGCCGACTTCAGCCCCGGAAATCGAAGCGTTTTCCTTGTACAGGATGCCGATCGCCGCCGAGGTCAGCAGGAAGTCGAACACGCGCTGTTCGTTGGCGCCGGGGCAGAAGCGGTCGAAGTAATGCAGCACCGCCGGCAGCACACCGGCGGCGCCGTTGGTCGGTGCGGTCACCACGCGGCCACCGGCGGCGTTTTCTTCGTTCACTGCCAGCGCGTACAGGTTGACCCAGTCCAGCGTGGTCAGCGGATCGCGCATCGCCGCTTCCGGCTTCGACGACAGCTCGCGGTACAGCGCCGGTGCGCGACGACCGACCTTCAGGCCACCCGGCAGCACGCCTTCCTCGCGGATGCCACGCGCGACGCAGGACTGCATCGCGCTCCAGATCTCGCGCAGGTTGGCGCGGATCTCGTCTTCGCTGCGCCAGCACTTCTCGTTCTCGAACATCAGCTGGGCGATGCTCAGGCCGCTGCGTGCGGTCTGCGCCAGCAGCTCGTCGCCGCTCTTGAACGGGTAGGGCAGCGGGGTCTCGTCGGGCACGATGCGGTCATCGGCCGCGTCGTCCTGGTTGACCACGAAGCCGCCACCGACCGAGTAGTAATCGCGGGTGGCGATCACTTCGTCGTCGGCGTTGTACGCGGTGAAGCGCATGCCGTTGGTGTGGTACGGCAGCTTCTGGCGCTTGTTCATGCCGAGGTCGCGCTTCTCGTCGAAGGCGATCTCGTGCTGGCCCATCAGCTGGATGCGCTTGCTGCTGCGGATGCGCTCCAGGGTGGCCGGGATGATGTCCGGGTCGATCAGGTTCGGCCGCTGGCCTTCCAGGCCCAGCAGGATCGCCTTGTCGGTGCCATGGCCGCGGCCGGTCAACGCCAGCGAGCCATAGACATCGGCGCGGATGCGCGCGACCTCGTGCAGGCGGCCCGGATCGAGCAGCCAGCGATGGATGAATCGCTCGGCGGCCTTCATCGGCCCGACGGTGTGCGAGGAACTCGGGCCAATGCCGATCTTGAAAACGTCGAACGTGCTGACAGCCATGGATGCCAAACTGCGGGTACCGGACAAGCGGCTATTCTAGCGGCTTGCCGGGCCATCCGATGGCTGCGGCGCAGCATTTCCGCCACGGGAGCCTGACCGGTGTTGACCCTGATCCAGCGTGACGATTGCCACCTGTGCGACCTGGCGCTGGCCGAACTGGCCAAAGCGCGGGCGCCGGAGTTCGAGTCGGTGTTCCTCGATGACCAGCCGGCGCTGGAAGCGCGCTATGGCGCGCGGGTGCCGGTGCTGCGCGACGAGCAGGGCGAGCGCGAGCTGGACTGGCCGTTCGATGCGGCCACGGTGCAGGCCTGGCTGGCCGCAGGGCGTTGAATCTTGCGGTAGTGCCGGCCGCTGGCGGGCAACCCCGCCATGCCCGGTGATGCCGGCCAGCGGCCGGCACTACCAGACCCGCTTTATTTCGCGTCGAACTTCACGATCGTGCTGATTGCGGTGTCGTCCGGGATGGTCTTGGTGTCCGCCCAGTCACCGCCGCCGACGCCGAAGTCCAGGCGCTTGACCGTGGCCTTGCCGGTCAGCACCGGCTGGGTGCCCGGCTTCCAAGTGAAAGTGAGGGTGACCGGCTTGCTGACGCCGCGCAGTTCCAGGGTGCCATCGGCGGCGAACTGGTCGTTGCCCACCGCGCGGAAGCCCTTGGCGGTGTAACGCGCGGTGGCGAACTTGCTGACATTGAAGAAGTCGGCGCCCTGCAGGGTCGAGTCACGATCGCTGTTGCCGCTCTTGGCGCCAGCCAGCGGAATCACCACGTCCAGCGAACCGGCGGCCGGGTTGGCCGGGTCGAAGCTGAGCTTGGTGGCAAAGCCCGGGAAGCTGCCGGTGAACACTTCGCCGTCGTACTTGGTGGCGAACACCAGGATCGAGCCGGCGCCCGGGGCCTGCGCATAGTCCGCAGCAAGTACCGGGGCGGTAGCCAGCATGCCGGCCAGGGCGGCGGCCACGGCGGCCGGAGTGGTCAGTTTCAGGTTCATCGGTCAGTCCTTCTGAGGGGAGGCGAGCCAGCCGCGCGGCAACATGCGGGACAGCGTTGCATCGCGCTGGAACAGGTGGTGGTAGAAGGCAGCGCCGGCATGGGCCAGCACCACCGCGATCAACAGCCAGAAGCCGTATTCGTGGAGGGCATGGGACACCGCGACGACCTGCGGGTCGGGGCCGCTCAGCTTGGGCACGTCGACCAGGCCGAACCAGCGGAACGGGCGCAGGCCACTGGCCGAGTCGTACAGCCAGCCCGACAGCGGGATGGCGAACATCAGCACATACAACAGCACGTGGGTGGCACTGGCGATGCGTTCCTGCCAGCTGGGCACGCCCGGCACCGGCTTCGGTGCCCCGGCATACAGGCGCCAGCCGAGACGGAACAGCACCAGCGCCAGCACGGTGATGCCGATCGACTTGTGCGCGGTGTAGACCCAGAAGTACCTGGGCGTCTTGGGCAGTTCGCCCATGGTCAGGCCAACCACGCCCAAGGCGAGGATCAGCAGTGCGATCAACCAGTGCAGGATCTGGCTGACACTCCCCCAGGCGGCAGGGGTGTTCTTGGCGGTCATGAAGGGTCCTTGGGGGCCGTCGTGTTGTCGGAGTGTGGAACGGGAGCGGGAGTTCCCGGGGCGTCGCTGCGGTCGAGGGTGGCTTCAGCCTCGATCCGCACCTGTACCGCATCACCGATGACGCCCGGCCAGGCGGTGATGCCGAACGCGCGCCGGCTCAGCGTAGTACTGGCGGAAAACCCGGCGGTGCGTCGGAATGGAGGGAGCGGGTAGCGCTTGAGCGCGTTGAGGGTCACGTCCAGGGTGACTTCCTGGCTGACCCCGCGCAGAGTCAGCGTGCCGATCACATGCGCACGCTTGGCGTCGATCGGTTCGACCCGGCTGGAGACGAAGCGTGCGCTGGGGAATCGCTCGCCGTCGAGCAGGCTGCGGGCCAGCGTGGCCTGGTTCCACTTGGCGTCGCCCAGGTCCAGTCGCGACACGGGGATGTCCACTTCCAGGGTGGCGTCGCGCCAGTTGTCGGGATCGAACAGCACGCGGCCTTCGCTGCCGGACACCGTGCCCATGGCCTGCGAGTAACCCGCGTGGTCGATGGAGAACAGCACCCGCGTATGCACCGGATCGAGGCGATAGGTGTCAGCGGCCGCCCAGGCAGGGGCGGTGGCGAGCAGCATCGGCAGCAGGGCCAGGCAGGGACGCATCGATGGCGGGCTCCGGAACGGGACGCTGTGATCATACGCACAGCCCCCTGCCAACGTTGCGTGCATGGCTGCAACAGTTCGTGGTGGCGCCATCGCTGGAAACACGCTGTTGCAGCCATGAACCCGGCCCTGTGTGACAATCGGCCCAGGACAGGGGGTTCAGGATGACGAGCGGCTGGCGCCAGTGGTGCCGTGGCATCGCAGGTATGGGTCTGCTGCTGGTGGCGATGGCCACGGCGGCTGCAACCCTGGACATGGCAGAAACACCGCGCCTGCGCCGATTCGGTGCCGCCGAAGGCTTGCCGTCGCGCATGGTGGTGGCGCTGGCCGAGGACCGCCAGGGCCACATCTGGGCGGCCACTGACGGTGGGCTCGCCCGTTATGACGGCAACAGCCTGCGGGTCTGGGAGCACGATCCGGAACAGCCGGGCTCGCTGCCTGGAAACGAGATCGAGACCCTGCTGATCGACCCGCTGGACCGGGTCTGGCTGGGCATCAACGGCAAGGGCGTTGCCCGCCTGGATGCCGATCGCGAACGCTTCCGGACCTTCGACACGGTCAATTCCACCTGCCAGGGGCAGTTCTGGGCACTGGCCTATGTCGACGACGCCTTGTGGATCGGTACCAACAACCATGGCGTCTGCCGTCTTGGCGAAGATGGCAGCGTGCGCCTTTTCACCCATGATCCAGCGCATCCGGGTGGCCTGCCCAGCAACAGCATCTTCACCAGCCTGGTCGATGCACAGGGCCGCCTGTGGGTGGGCACCGAAGCCGGTGTGGCACGTTGGAATGGCAGCGGGTTCGAGCCGGTAGGCGCGCGGGAACTGGGTACGCTGAGCGTGCTCCGGTTGAGCCGTGATGCGGAGGGTTCGATCTGGGTAGGCAGCCAGAACGATGGCCTGTACCGCATCGATGGCCAGGACCGGGTCAGTCGCCCGCGCTGGCCCGACAGCGCCCAGCTGCGCTCGGCCCTGGTCCTGGCCGATCGCCAGGGGGGCTACTGGGCTGGCACCTCCGATGGCCTGTTGCGAGGGGATGCGGCTGCGCTGCGCCGGCTGGAAGGCGACCGCGGCAGCGGCTTCCTGACCGCGCACAGCGGCGTGCTCGATCTGCTGCAGGATCACGAGGGCGGATTGTGGGTGGCGCTGCTGACCCAGGGCCTGGCCTATCTGCCGCCGGACTGGCGGCGCTTCTCGATCTGGAACCAGCTCGACGGCAAGCCGCTGGACAGCCAGTACCTGTTGAGCGCGGCCAGCGACGGGAAGAACTACTACGTCGGCTCGGCGCGAGGGGTGTACCAGCTGGATGCGCAGGGCACCCTGCGCCTGCTGGCCAGCGACCGGCAGCTCGGCAATGGCGTGGTGTGGTCGGTGTTGCCGCGCCCGGATGGTCGCCTGTGGCTGGGACGCGGCGGTCGCATCACCGTCTACGATCCGGCCACCGGCGCGCTGCGCGATCTGCGGATCGATGGCAGTGCCGACCTGCGCCAGCGCATCGACCTGATGCGGCAGGCGCCTGACGGCACGGTGTGGGTGTCGGTGATGGGCCTGAACCTGCAGCAGCGCAGTCCGGACGGGCGGCTGCTGCACAGCTATCCGCTGGAGCATTTCCGCGGAACGGCCGATGCGCCGATCGAGCAGATCCGCTTCGACGCCCATGGCCGGCCCTGGGTGATGGGCGACATGGGCATCTGGCGCGAGCAGGCTGGACGCTTCGAGGCAGTACCGGGCGTTTCGCGCGGGCCCATCTACGACCTGGTGTGGATCGATCCGCAGCAGTTGTGGCTGGCGCGCCAAGGTGCGTTCGAGCGCTACCAGTGGGATGGCATGAGCCTGCGCCTGATCCAGCGCATCGACGCCAGTGCGGGCGTGCCGCCGGTCACCATGGGGGGGCTGGCGCTGGCCGACAATGGCCAGCTGTGGGCCACCACGCCGCGCGGCCTGCTGCGCTGGGACCCGAAGACGCGGCGCCTGCAGCAGTTCAACGAACGCGATGGCCTCTCCGATGCGGAGTTCACCGGCCGCCCGCCGGCGGTCAACGCCGATGGCCGCGTGCTGGCCGTCACCCAGACCGGGTTGGTTGCCTTCGATGTGAATGCCGACGACACCGTGCTGCCGTCTTCATCGCTGGTGATCGCCGAAGTGCGGGTGCGCCGCGATGATGCGCGCGGCTGGCAACCGTTGCCGGTCACCGGCACCCTGTTGCTGGGACCGGATGACCGCGATCTTCAGATCGATGCACGGCTGCTGTCCTACGCCAGCCCGCAGGGCAACCGTTACCGTTTCCGCGTGCAGGGTTACGATCAGGATTGGGTGGAGCAGGGTGGCGATGGCCAGCGCACCCTGTCGCGGCTGCCGACCGGCAGCTACGTCATCGAGGTGCAGGCGGCGACCGCCCGGGGCGCATGGACGCCTTCGCAGCAGTTGCATGTGAAGGTGCTGCCGCCGTGGTGGCGCAGCGGCATGGCGATTTTCGGTTACATCCTGCTGGGGTCGCTGCTGTTGGTGGTCCTGGTCTGGTCGGTCCGCGCGCGGCTGCGTCGTCGCCAGCAATGGCAGCTGACGGTGCACAAGCAGCAGCTGGCCGAGCAGGCCTCCCAGGCCAAGAGCCGTTTCCTGGCCACGCTTGGCCACGAAGTGCGCACGCCGATGACCGGCGTGCTGGGCATGAGCGAGCTGCTGCTGGCCACTCCGCTCGATCCGGTGCAGCGCGGTTACGCGGGGTCGATCCAGCAGGCCGGCAGCCATCTGCTGCGGCTGGTCAACGATGCGCTGGACCTGGCCCGCATCGAAGCCGGGCGGCTGGAGCTGGACCTGCATCCGTTCGACCTGGAGGAGCTGCTCGACCAGGTGCAGGGCCTGATGCAGCCGATGGCGCAGCAGCGCCAGCTTGAATTCCAGCGTGGTGAGGACCCCGCAGGGCCGGTCAGCGTCAGCGGCGACGAAATGCGTGTGCGCCAGATCCTGCTGAACCTGCTCGGCAACGCCATCAAGTTCACCGAGCGTGGCCACGTCGGCCTGGCCGTACGCCTGGAAGAAAAGGGCGGCCTGTGTTTCGAAGTGCATGACAGTGGCCCGGGCATCAATGCCGAGCAGCAGCAGCGCCTGTTCCATCGATTCGAACAGGCCGACGGCCCGCGCACCGCATCGCGCTACGGTGGCAGCGGGCTGGGGCTGGCGATCTGCCAGGAACTTGCGATGGCCATGGGCGGATGTATCGAAGTGGAAAGCCAGCCAGGCAAGGGCGCGCGGTTCCGTGTGCGCCTGCCATTGCCCTGGACGCGGCAGTCCGCCAGCACGGCGGGCGAGGTGGCGGCCCTGCCGGAACTGCCGCCGCTGCGCATCCTGCTGGTCGAGGACGATGCCACGGTGGCCGAAGTCATCGCTGGTCTGCTGCGAGTGCGCGGGCACGAGGTGGTGCACGTGCTGCATGGCCTGGGCGCGCTGTCGGAGATCGCCACCGAGGGTTTCGACGTCGGCCTGCTCGATCTTGATCTGCCCGCACTGGACGGTACGGCCATCGCCCGCCAGCTGCGCACCATGGGCTATGAACTGCCCCTGGTGGCAGTGACTGCCCGTTCCGATGCCTATGCCGAAACCCAGGTACTGGCCGCAGGCTTCGATGGCTTCCTGCGCAAGCCGGTGACCGGCGACCTGTTGGTGGCAGCCATCGCCCAGGCGCGTGCGAAACGGCAGGCGACTGCGTGACTGCGTCGGCGTCGGGCGTGAACGGCGCGACTTTCGGTTTACCATGCCGACGCCCGCAGCGCGGGAATCATCAGGATCAGCGTGAGGAGGCAATCGGTGGTGTATCTGCGGGCGGCGATGCTGCTGCTGGTCCTGCTGTGCTGCGCGTTGCCCGCTGCGGCACAGCCGGTGCCTCCCAGCCCGCGGCAGGTGACGGTGTTCGATGGCTTGCCGTCCAATACCGTCAACCGCATGGCCGAGGACCGGTACGGTTACCTGTGGATCGCCACCAACGATGGCCTGGCCCGTTATGACGGGCGCACCTACCGGGTGTGGCGCTCGGAGGACGGGCTGCGTGACAACCGCATCTGGACGGTGCTGGTCGATGCCCGCAACCAGCTGTGGATAGGGACCGAGAATGCCGGCCTGGTGCGCATGTCGGCCGACCGCCGGCAGCTGCACTTCTACGACCGCAGCAGCCAGCCGTTGATGGGCACCAACACGGTCTGGAGCCTGGCCAGCACGCCTGACGGCTCGATCTGGTTCGGTACCCACGAAGGTGGCCTGTATCGATTGGACAGCCATGACCGCCTGCAGCGCTTCCTGCCCGAGCCGAACAATCCGCGCAGCCTGCCCTCCGCGTCGGTGCCCTACCTGGCCACGCTGCCCGATGGCAGCCTGTGGATCGGCACCAAGCATGGCGTGGCGCGCTGGACCGGGACCGACTTCGAGCGTGTCGGTACGGACGTCATTCCCAGTCTGCTGATCAACGGCTTGACCACCGAACCGGATGGCAGCCTGTGGATCAGCACGTTGGCCGGGGCCACCGTGCGCCGCCCGGATGGGCGCTTCGAGGCACCCCCGTGGAAGCTTCCGCCGGGCGAGCAGGTGCTGGGCATGATGCTGCGCGACGAGCAGGGCGGGCACTGGCTGGATACGCGCACCGGGCTGGGGCGCGCGGTCGATGGCCAGTACCAGACCGTGCCGCTGTACAGCGCGATCGCGCGCGGGCCGGTACGACCGAACTGGACCGGTGCCTATGAGGATCGGGAGGGGGGCATCTGGTTGGCCAGCACCAATGCCGGGCTGTGGCACCTGCTGCCACGCTGGTGGCAGTTCTCGGTGCTGTCGCGCCTGGAGGACGACCCCAGTTCGCTGCGCAATGCGCTGGTGCTGGGCACCAGCCCGTCCAGCAATGGCGGCGTCTGGACCGTGGGCAGCCATGGCGCGCTGGATCGCTTCGACCCGAAAACCGGCAGGATCGAGCAGCACCGTACCTGGGTCAACGGCATGCACTGGTTGTCGTCGGTGCGTGAGGACCGTCGCGGCCAGGTCTGGATCGGGTCGACCGATGCGCTGGTGCGCTACGACCCGCAACGGCGCGACGTGCGCCGCTGGGGGCGCGACGCCGGTGCCGATGCAGCGATGGAAGGGGTCATCGAAGCGATGATGACCTGCGATGGCGACAGCCTCTGGTTGATGCTGCCCGCAGGCCTGCAGCAGCGCGACCTCGACGGGCGCGTGCGTCGCCAGCTGGACAATGGCCAGCGTGGACTGCAGCAGGGCCAGCTCAACCTCGATGTGGAATGCGGTCCGCAGGACCACATCTGGCTGGCCAGCAGTCGTGGCCTGCTGCAGTGGTTGCCGGAAAGCGAGCGCTTCCAGCCGGTGCCGGGGGCGCCGGCAACCGCCATCCATGCGCTGCATGTGGGCGGCGATGGCCAGGTCTGGTTGTCCGAGGACGGGCGCCTGTCGCGATATCGCTGGAGCCAGGGGCGCCTGGAACGGCAGGCGGTGGTCGGTGCCGAACAGGGCTATCCGGCGATCTCCGCCTCTGGCCTGGTGGTGGATGCGCAGGGCGTGGCCTGGGCGACCAGCGCACGCGGCCTGGTACGTGTCAGCGCCGATGGGCAGAGCGTGCGCCTGTATGGCGTGCACGACGGCCTGCCAAGCCAGGAGTTCCGCGAGCACACCTTGATTGCAGCAGCCGATGGCCACCTGGTGGCCGGAACAGCGGCGGGCGCCGTGGTGTTCGACCCGGAGCAGGTGCGGCCTTCGGTACGTCGCGCCCCACTGGTGATCGAGCGGGTGGAAGTGCGCCGCAACGAGCAGGTGCTGGACATGACCCACGATGCACCGTTGCAGATCGCCGATGGCGACCGCGACCTGCGCATCGTCGCGCGATTGCTGTCCTTCGCCGACTCGGCGTCCAATACCTACCGCTACCGCTTGGCGGGCTACGATCCGGATTGGGTCGAAGTCGGCCCGGCGGGCGAGCGCCTGTTCTCGCGCCTGGCGCCGGGAAGTTACCGGCTGGAAGTACAGGCACGCTCGGCCGACCATGTGTGGTCGCGGGTGCAGAGCCTGGAATTCCGCGTGCAGCCGCCGTGGTGGCGCAGCCTGTCCGGCCTGCTGGTGCTGGCGTCGGTCGGATTGCTGCTGACCAGCTGGTTCGCCTGGCTGTACCGACGCCGCCTGCAGCGGCGCCACGCCTACCAGTTGGCGCTGCACAAGCAGGAACTGGCCGAGCAGGCCTCGGCGGCCAAGACCCGCTTCCTGGCCAACCTTGGCCATGAGATCCGTACACCGATGACCGGCGTGCTGGGCATGAGCGAGTTGCTGCTGGCATCACCACTGGACCCGCAGCAGCGTGGCTACACGCAGTCGATCCGGCATGCTGGCGAGCACCTGCTGCACCTGGTCAACGATGCGCTGGACCTGGCGCGTATCGAGTCCGGCCGCCTGGAACTGCAGTCGCAGTCGTTTGCCTTGAATGGCCTGTTGCACGACCTCGCGGCCCTGATGGGCCCGCTGGCCGCACAGAAGGGCCTGCGCTTCACCCTCGACAACCAGCTGCCGCCGGGCCTGCAGGCGACCGGTGATGCCATGCGCGTGCGGCAGATCCTGCTCAACCTGTTGTCCAATGCAGTGAAATTCACCAGCCGCGGCACGATTACCCTGCATGCACGCTGCGATGGCGAACTGCGCGCGCTGCATTTCGAAGTGCGCGATACCGGCCCCGGCATCAGCCAGGAACAGCAGCAGCGCCTGTTCCGCCGCTTCGAGCAGGCCGACGGTGCACGTACCGCAGCGCAGTACGGTGGCAGCGGCCTCGGCCTGGCGATCTGCCGCGAGCTGGCCCATGCAATGCAGGGGCGGATCCAGGTGGAGAGCCAGCTGGGCCGAGGCACCTGTTTCGGCGTGACCCTGCCGTTGCCACTGGTGGTGGACAGTGATGCCGAGGCGTCCGGGGAGGGCAATCGCGACGAGGCGGCGAACATGCCACCGCTGCGGGTGCTGCTGGTCGAGGACGATGCCACCGTGGCCGATGTGGTGCGGGGGCTGTTGAGCGCACGCGGCCACGAGGTGGTGCATGCGGGCCACGCGCTGGCGGCGCTGCGCGAGATCAGTGCCGGCGATTTCGACGTCGGCCTGCTGGATCTGGACCTCCCGGGCCTGAGCGGCTTCGAACTGGCCCAGCACCTGCGCAACCAGGGCTACATGCTGCCGTTGCTGGCGGTGACCGCACGCACCGATCCGGACCTTCAGCAGCAGGTGGAAGCGGCCGGCATCGGTGGCTTCCTGCGCAAGCCGGTGACCGGCGAGCTGCTGGTGGAAGCGATCGCCAGGGCGATGGGAAGGTAGGGATTCAGCAGGGCCTGCGGCCCTGGTACACGCCATCGCATGCGCGCTGTCGCTCCCACGCTTCGCTGCGCGAAACGCGGGCCCCTCTTACCAGCACCCATACCCCGGCCGCTTCGCGGCCGCCCCCTGACTCAGGGGGCTTTCCCTCGAGACCTGTCCTGGTGGCCAGTAGCAACTGTCTTGTCAGGGGCTGCCGAGGGCCACCTCGGCGTCCCGTTTGCGGGCATTGAGGATCACCAGCATTTTGCGCATGACCGCCACCAGTGCCACCTTGCTCGCTTTGCCCTTGGCCTTCAGGCCAGCGTAAAACGCACGCAGCCGTGGCTCGTACCGGATGGCTGTCAGCGCCGCCATGTAGAGGGCTTCACGTACCACCGCGCGCCCACCACTGATGCGCCGTTGGCCCTGCCAGGTGCCACTTTCGCGGTTCATTGGGGCCAACCCCACCAGCGACGCTATGGCTTTGCTTCCCAGGCGACCCAGTTCGGGCAGCTCGCAGGCCAGTGTGCTGATCAGGATGGGGCCGACGCCTTTGAGAGAGCCGATGTCTTTCCAGCCAGGCTGTCCTTCAAGCTGCTCGGCAATGGCTTTATCCAACTGCTTCAGGTCGTCAGACAGCTGCGCTATATGGCGTTGCTTTATTGCAATCAGGTCCGGATCAGCCAAGCGCCGCAGGCGCTGCATCTCACTGACCCGCATCTGCACCAGATGCCTGCGGCATTGCCCAAATTCAGCCAGTCGCTGTTGCCAGGGTGCAGGCGGTACGTAGCGGGTCAGCGGCAACAGATGGGCCATCTGCGCCAGTACCGTGGCATCGAGCCGATCGGTTTTAGCGGCCCGGCCCGTGCCTTGCGCAAATCGCCGCGCACGCGCCGGATTGATGCGCACCACGGGAAGGCCAGCAGCGTACAGTGCATCCAAAGCAGCACGCTCGTAACCCCCGCTCGCCTCAAGAACGACCTGCTTGATCGCCCACTTCTTCAGCCATCGGATCAAGCGCAGAAAGCCGCGCTTGTCGTTGCTGAATTGACGAAACTGCTCTTCATGAACAGCCACATCCAGGGTGGCTTTGCTCACATCGATCCCGATCCCAAACATGGCAGATCTCCGCTAGGCTGACAGGGTCGAGAGCTCCCCCCGCTTGCCCAGTCTTATCAGTTCGAGCGCCAACTCAACCAACTGTTCGGGCAGTTCAGGGAGAATCCGGCGTGGGGACCCAAGCTACTTCTCGGTCGCAAGACCTGGATCCACACGGTCGCCCACGCCGGGCTCTC
Source organism: Stenotrophomonas maltophilia (assembly GCF_002799155.1). Lineage (GTDB taxonomy): Bacteria > Pseudomonadota > Gammaproteobacteria > Xanthomonadales > Xanthomonadaceae > Stenotrophomonas > Stenotrophomonas maltophilia_R. Next base: position 2,786,745 of record NZ_NERD01000002.1, on the reverse strand, counting down.
GGCACCCAAGGTGCCAGATCGGCAAGAGATAAGATCCACGCCATGCGTGGATGAATCTCTGCCAGATATCAAAATGGATCTGACCCTATGTTCATTTCGATTTCTGACCGATGTGTCGACCAAGGTCGACAGCCACCAACAGCAGCGACCATCTGTCAGAGGTGGGGCGGTGTCGGGTTGCGGGGTGTCAGCCGCATGGATGCGGCTGCCAAGCCTACAAGGACGTACTTGCGGCGTCCCCGCAACCCGACACCGCCCCACCATCCCACGGAATGCTGCTTTGGCTGTTGCTTCAGCCGTTGCCGTTGCGTGTAGCGGGTGCAGGGCCGCAGGCCCTGCCAGACCTCACTCCGCGACGTGCTCGACCTGCCGCGGTTCAGGCTTGGTGTCGGGCAGCTGCCAGAAGATCATCGTCGAGGTCAGCGTGATCGCGCCCACGCACAGGAACGTGGCATGCAACGCCGCAGTAGCGTCGGTGCTGTCCAGGTGGGTGCCGAACGCGGCCAGCAGGCTGCCGGCGGCTGCGGCGCCGAAACCGGCGGCCAGCATCATCACCATCGACAGCAGGCTGTTGCCGGAACTGGCAAATTCGCGGTCCAGATCGCGCAGGGTCACGGTGTTCATCACGGTGAACTGCAGGGAATTGACCGCGCCGAAGAACGCCAGCTGCAACAGGCGCCAGGCCAGGTGCTGGCCCGGTGTCATCAGGATGAAGCTGGCCATTGCCAGGCCGACCAGCACGGTGTTGACCATCAGCACGCGGCGGTAGCCGTAGCGCTCGACCAGCTTTACCGCCAGCTTCTTCGACACCATGCCGGCGGCCGCCACCGGCACCATCATCAGGCCAGCGTGCATCGGGCCCAGGCCGAGGCCGACCTGCAGCAGCAGCGGAATCAGCATCGGCATGGCGCTGCTGCCAATGCGCGAGAACAGGTTGCCGAGAATGCCGATGCGGTAGCTGGGCACGCGGAACAGTGCCAGCGAGAACAAGGGCGCAGTGGAGTTGGCGGCGTGCAGCCAGTAACCCACCAGCGCGGCCAGGCCGGCGACGGTCATCAGCATGACCAATGCGTGTGGCGTACCGAGCCCGGAGATGCCGTCCAGCGCCAGCGACAACACCACCATCGCGAAGGCCAGCATGATGTAGCCGCGCAGGTCGAAACGTGTGCGATGGCTGGCGTAGTGGTCGGGCATGATCTTCATCGCGGCGATGAAACCGATCACGCCGATCGGCAGGTTGATCAGGAACACCCAGTGCCACGAGGCGATCTCGACCAGCCAGCCGCCCAGCGTCGGGCCGATCAACGGGCCGACCAGGGCCGGGATGGCGATGAAGCTCATCGCGCGCAGGAAATCCTCGCGCGGCACCGAACGCATCACTGCCAGCCGACCGACCGGCAGCAGCATCGCACCGCCGATGCCCTGCAGCACGCGCGCGCCGACCAGCTGGTGCAGGTGCTGGGCCAGCGCGCAGGCCAGCGAGCCGAGGGTGAACAGGATGATCGCCACCAGGAAGGTGCGCCGGGTGCCGTAGCGGTCGGCGATCCAGCCCGAGGCAGGAATGAAGGTGGCCACCGCCAGCGCATAGCTGAACACCACCGACTGCATCTGCAGCGGGCTCTCGCCCAGGCTCGCCGCCATTGCCGGCAGGGCCGTGTTGACGATGGTCGAGTCCAGCATCTGCATGAAGATCGCCAAGGACACCAACCACAGCAGGGGGCGGTGGCGGTTGTAGGTCGATGACGATGTAGGCATGGCGTGCGGCCGGTGCAGCGTGGGGACCGCCATGATCGCGCAATGCGGGTCACGGCGCGATCAAGGACGCGCCGTACCTGCATGCGCAATGCTCAGCGTTGGCTGTGCGCGTGCACCGCGTCGACCAGAACCTGCACATGCGCAGGGTCCATGTCCGGCGACATGCCATGGCCGAGGTTGAACACATGGCCCTCGCGCGAACCGCCGTTGCCGGCCGCGTAGGTGTCGAGCACGCGCGCGGCGGCCGCGGCGATCGCATCCGGTGAAGCGTACAGCGTGGTCGGGTCGAGGTTGCCCTGCAGCGCGACGCGGCCACGGGTGCGGCGCATCGCCTCGTCCAGGTCCAGCGTCCAGTCCAGGCCCAGTGCATCGGCACCGGTCTGCGACAGCGCTTCCAGGTGCAGGCCGGTGCCCTTGCCGAACAGGATCAGCGGGGTGCGCTCGCTGCCCTCGCCACGGTCCAGGCCCTGGGCAATCCGCTGCAGGTAGCGCAGCGAGAACTCGCGGTACATCGCCGGCGAGAGTACGCCGCCCCAGGTGTCGAACACCTGCAGCGCCTGCGCACCGGCCGCGCGCTGCGCGCCGAGGTAGGCAATCACCGCTTCGGTGGTGACCTCCAGCAGGCGATGCAGGGCCTGCGGATGGTTCAGCGCCATCGCCTTGATGCGCGCGAAATCCTTGCTGCCGCCGCCTTCCACCATGTAGCAGGCCAGCGTCCACGGGCTGCCGGAGAAGCCGATCAGCGGCACCTGGCCGTCCAGCTCGCGGCGGATCAGGCGTACCGCATCCATCACGTAGCCCAGGTCCTGTTCCATGTCCGGCACCGCCAGCTTGGCGATGGCCGCTTCATCACGCACCGGGTGGCGGAACTTCGGGCCTTCGCCTTCGACGAAGTACAGCTCCAGGCCCATCGCATCGGGAATGGTGAGGATGTCCGAGAACAGGATGGCCGCGTCCAGCGGGAAGCGGCGCAGCGGCTGCAGGGTGACTTCGCAGGCGATCTCCGGGGTCTTGGCCATGGCCAGGAAACTGCCTGCCTTGGCCCGGGTCGCGCGGTATTCCGGCAGGTAGCGGCCGGCCTGGCGCATCAGCCAGACGGGGGTGCAGTCCACCGGTTCGCGGCGCAGGGCGCGCAGCAGGCGATCGTTGCGGAGAGGGCTGGTCACGATGGGCATTCCTTGGACGGGAGGAGCAGCGGCGTCAGTCGCCGTGCGAAAGGATCTGGAAGCCGCGATGCAATTCGGCATCGCGGGCCTTCTCGAAGGCGTGGCGGGCTTCGTCGGCCTGCAGGAACAGTTCGCGCCGCAGCTGCGAGCGGCTGCCGACGCGGCCGCTCTCGCGCAGCAGCTCCCAGCCACCGAACAGGTCCGGCAGCAGGCTCAGGCGCAGGAAACGCGGTGCCTGCGCACCGGCGTCGGGATGTTGCAGGAAGACGTGCATGGCGCCGATTGTAGCGGGGCCAGGGTGACCCCGGCCGCAACGCGGTCGTGCCGGCCGCTGGCCGGCAGTCTCATGAAACCTCCCCGGTAGCGCCGGGCCATGCCCGGCGAGCGCGGAAACGATCAGCCCGCGCCCAGCACCTTCAGCACCGCCGCTTCATCCACGTCCGGCACCACTTCAGCGCGGCCCATGCCACGCCACAGCACCAGGCGCAGGCGGCCGGCCACGTTCTTCTTGTCCAGGCGCATGCGGCCGAGCAGGGCCTGCGGGTCCAGCCCGTCCGGGATCGCCACCGGCAGGCCGAGGCGTTCCAGCAGCGCCTGCAGGCGCGCGCGGTCGGCGTCGTCGGCCAGGCCGAGGTCGGAGGACAGCTTTGCCGCCAGCACCATGCCCACCGCCACCGCCTCGCCATGGTTCAGCGCATCGCGGCCCGGGGCCGAATAGCCCTGTTCGGTCTCGATGGCATGGCCGAAGGTATGGCCGAGGTTGAGCAGGGCACGCTCGCCCTTCTCGAACGGATCGCGCTCGACGATGGCAGCCTTGTGCCGGCAGCTGCGCGCGATGGCTTCGGAAAGCACGTTGTCTTCGCCGGCGATCAGCGCATCGGCATGCTGCTGCAGCCATTCGAAGAACACCGCGTCGCCGAGTGCGCCGTACTTCACCACTTCGGCCAGGCCGGCGCGCAGCTCGCGCGGCGGCAGGGTGGCGAGCACGCGGGTATCGGCGATCACCGCGCGCGGCGGATGGAACGCGCCGACCAGGTTCTTGCCGGCCGGAATGTCGACTGCGGTCTTGCCGCCCACCGACGAATCGACCATCGCCAACAGGGTTGTCGGAAGCTGTACGCAGTCCACGCCGCGCATCCAGCAGGCGGCAGCGAACCCGGCAAGGTCACCGACCACGCCGCCGCCGAGTGCGAACACGCAGGCATCTCGGGTGGCGCCGAGCGCGGCCAGCGCTTCGATCGCGCGGCCGAATTCGGCCAGGGTCTTGGAGGCTTCGCCCGCGGCCAGCACGTGCTCGCCGACGATCAGGTCGGGGCGTGCGGCCAACAGCGTCTGCTTCACGGCGTCCAGATAGCGCGGGGCCACTTCGCTGTCGCTGAGCAGCAGTACGTGGCGGCCGCGAACATGCGAGGCCAGCGCGGCGCCGTCGGCCTGGGCACCGGCGCCGATGGTGATGGAGTAAGGGCGGTCGCCGCCAACGGCGACCTGCAGCAGGGCGGGGGAAGTCATGCGGTCAGGTCCTGGCGCTGCCATTGCGTGGCCAGCTTGACCACCAGGTGGGCGGTCGCGTCGGCAGCGGTATACGGGTCGGTATCAAGGGTGAGGTCGGCCAGTTCGCGGTACAGCGGGTCGCGGTGTGCAGCCAGATCGTGCAGCACCTGCTCGCGGTCCGGGCGCTGCAGCAACGGCCGAGCCTTGTCGCGGGCCAGCCGTTCCAGCTGCGCGGCCACACTGACCCGCAGGTAGACCACGAAGCCGCGCCGGGCGATCAGTGCACGGTTGCCGGGATCCAGCACGGCGCCGCCACCGGTGGAAACCAGCTTGCCGCGGCCGTCCAGCACGCGTGCAAGGGCCTGGCGTTCATGGGCCCGGAAGCCGGCTTCGCCGGAATGCTCGAAAATGGTCGGGATGCTGGCGCCGGCGGCATCGACGATGGCCTGGTCGACATCGACGAAGTCCAGCGTGAAGCGCTCGGCCAGGCGGCGGCCGATGCAGGTTTTACCGGCGCCCATCGGGCCGATCAGGATCAGGTTCGGAGCAGGATTCATGCCCCTGTGATCCTAACACCTCTGTGCCGTGGCCTTTACGTTCTTCACGTCAGGGTGGCCGTTCCTGCGGGGGTTTTCCCGCGCCTGACGGAGTACCCGCCATGACGGTCGCCAAAGTCATCGAAATCAATGCGTCCTCGCCCAAGAGCGTGGAGGATGCCGTGCGCAGTGGCTTGAAGAAGGTGTCCGGGACGGTCAAGGGCATCCAGGGTGCCTGGATCAACGAAACCAAAGTGGTGACCGATGGCAACGGCGAAATCACCGAATGGCGGGTCAACCTGCGGGTGACGTTCCTGGTGGAATAGGCGCCCTCAGCGCACCGCCTGCACCTGGCGCTGGCCATCAAGCATCACCACGTGGTCGGCCAGGCGCGGGAGGGCATGCAGTGCCTGCCGGCTGACCCGCTCGTAGTACTGCACGAAGCGCTCCAGCTGCGGCCGGCTCATGCCGTGCCGGCCCGGCTGCGCGGCCTGCAGGTTCTGTTCCTGCTGCCAGCGCCAGCGCGGCACCACCGAGAAATCCGGCGGCTGCAGGAACCACAGGCGGTCGCAGCGCTGCCACAACGCAGGGTAGTCGCGGGCCAGCGCCTGGTTGCACCAGCGGCGCCAGCGGCCATCGCCGTCGGCCTCGCGCTCCAGCGCGTTCAGCGGACTTTCAAGCGCGTCGTCATCCTGTGCCGGTGTGCCCAGGAACCAGCCTTCGAATACCAGCAGGTCCAATGGTTGCTGCAACTGCGGCCATTGCGCCTCGGGCAGGCGCTCGTCGGCCAGCTTGTCGAAGCGCGGCATCGCGAAGGGCTGGCGTGCGGCCACCGCGTCCAGCACCGCGTGGGCCAGCGGCAGGTCATGGGTGCCGGGCGGGCCACGGGTGATCAGCAGCGGGTGCACCTGGCGGGCCAGTCGCTGGCGCTGCGCGCGGGTGAGGTAGACGTCATCGATCGACAACGTAGCGGCGTTCAGGCCGCGTGCCTGTGCGCGCGCCACCACCTGCGCGGCCAGCGTCGATTTGCCGCTCCCCTGCAGGCCGCTGATCGCCAATACTGGCACTGCTGCGCCGCTGCCCAGTGCATCGTCCAGCACCTGTTCGGCCAATGTTTCGGGGAATCCTTTCACCTGGGGCATATACGCAGCAGCGGCCATGCAGCCACAATAGCCCAATCCGTGTGAGAAGACCGCAATCATGAGCGACCTGTACGCCGAAGCCCTGTCCACGTTTGCCGGCCTGTTCGAAGAGGCCAAACAGAGCCGCGAGGTCGAGCCGAACGCGATGACCGTGGCCACCGCCGATACACGGGGCCGTCCCTCGGCGCGCACTGTGCTGCTGAAGGCCTTCGATGAGCGTGGCTTCGTGTTCTACACCCACCTGGACAGCCACAAGGGCCGGGAACTGCAGGCCAACCCACAGGCCGCGCTGCTGTTCCTGTGGCGCAGCCTGCGCGAGGCCGGCATCCAGGTGCGCATCGAGGGCCGTGTCGAGCAGGTGGCAGACACCGAGGCCGATGCCTATTTCGCCAGCCGCCCACGCATGAGCCAGATCGGCGCCTGGGCCTCGCAGCAGTCGAAGACGCTGGCAACGCGCGAGGAGTTCGACGCCCGCGTGGCCGAGATCGAAGCCCGCTTCGAAGGCAAGGACGTGCCCCGCCCGGATGGTTGGAGCGGTCTGCGCGTGGTACCCGACCGCATCGAATTCTGGTACGGCGCGCAGTTCCGGCTGCATGAACGCTGGTGCTATGAGGCCGGCGCCGAGGGGCGCTGGAGCAAGCGCCTGCTCTACCCGTAAGGCTGCGCGATGCAACGCCTGCCGATGTACCGCGTGGTGGTATTCGTGCCATCGGTAGCACTGGACGCGGTGAAGCAGGGCATCCTCGCCGTGGACGCACTGTCGGCCGGTGACTACGAGCACGGGATGTGGTGGTCGGCGCCGGGGTTCGAACAGTTCCGTCCCCGCGTGGGTGCGTCGCCCGCGCAGGGTGTGGCGGGTCGCACCGAAGTGGTCGGCAGCGTGCGCCTGGAACTCTGCCTGCCGCGTGATCCGCAGCGGCTGCAGTGCATCTTCGAGCAGGGCATCGTGCCGCATCATCCCTGGCAGGTGCCGGTGGTGCAGGTCGAGGAAATCGAGGTCCTGTTGGCCGACGGGCTGCTGCCGTAGAGTCGAGCCCTGCGCGGCTGCTGTTGTCCCGGCAGGGAAGGCAATCGAGCATGGCTCGGCACTACGGGAGCAGGTTGGCCGAACCGACCGGTTCGCTTCATCTGCGAGCAGGCCAGTGACCGGCACACTCCGACGAATGCCCTCGACTTCCGGAGTTGCCATGCCCTCCTGGCGTTGCCTGTTTGCCGTGCCTTCACCGCGCCGTGGCGTGGAAGCCTTCCTGCTGCTGCTCGCCCGCATCGTGGCCGGGGTGATGTTCTGTGTGTCCGGCTGGAACAAGCTGTTCACCGACGCGGGGCGTGAGCGCATGGTGCATACGCTGGTCGACGCGGGCATTCCGTTCCCGGTGTCCAGTGCGCCGGTACTGGGTGCGATTGAATGGATCGCCGGCGGCCTGCTGGTGCTGGGGTTGTTGAGCCGCCCCTCGGCCTTGCTGCTGGCGGGCATCTGTGCGGTAGCAGCACTGACCGATGGCATCACGCGCATTCCTGCGGGACTGAGCGTGCCGGATTGGCTGAGCTGGTTCTTCTACCTGAGCGAAGTGCCGCTTGGGGTGCTGCTGTTATGGGTTGCGGCGGCAGGGAGCGGTCGGTTCGCCTTCGAGGCACGTTGGGCGCGGTGAGCGTGCCTCGTCCGCACGCAGCCGGAGCGCGTCTGCAGCATCTGGCGTGTTCCGGTAGCTCCACGCCATGCGTGGTCGAGATGCTTGACGGAAGAGCGGTGCGAACCAGGGTTCGCACCCACCAGACAACGAGTGGTCACAACCCCTCCGCGCGCAGCCAGCGCCATAGCGTGGTGCGTGACACGCCCAGCGCCTGCGCCATGCCTTCGCGGTCATTGCGGTGCTCCTGCAGCAGTGTTTCCAACTGAGCGCGTGGCGGACGCCTGCCGCTGCTTTCCACGGGCAGTGCAGCGATGCCCTCATTGACCAGCTCGGGCGCCAGCTGCAGCAACCGGGCCGCGTCGATCAATCCTTCGCCGGATTGCCAGTGGATGCGCAGCCGATCCACCAGGTTGCGCAGCTCACGCACGTTGCCGGGCCACTCGGCGGTGGTCAGTATCGCCAGTGCGTCCTCATCCAGTGGTGCATCGATGCCCCGCAGCTGGCGGAAGAAATGCTGGGCCAGCAGCGGGATGTCCGCACGCCGCGCACGCAGCGGCGGCAGCGCGATGCGCAGCGCTGCCAGGCGGTAGTAGAGATCGCGCCGGAAGCTGCCGGCTGCCGCGCGCTGTTCCAGCGACTGCAGGGTGGCGGCCACCACGCGCAGGTCCACCGGCGTCGGCTCGGTGGCACCCACGCGCAGCACTTCACGTTCCTCCAGTACGCGCAGCAGCCGGGTCTGCAGCGGAAGCGGCAGCTCGCCGATTTCATCCAGGAACAGGGTGCCGCCATCTGCAGCTTCGACCAGGCCGACACGCCCCCCACGGCGTGCGCCAGTGAAGGCGCCATCGCTGTAACCGAACAATTCCGCCTCCAGCAGCGATTCGCTGATCGCGCCGCAGTTCAGCGCGACGAAGCGTCCACGACGACCGCTGGCGGCGTGCAGCTGGCGCGCGACCAGTTCCTTGCCGGTGCCGGTTTCGCCGCTGACCAGCACGGTGCTGTCATGTGGGGCGTAGAGCGCGATCTGCGCGCGCACCTGCGCCATCGCATCGCTGTCGCCGAGCAGTTCATGCGCATCGGCACGCGCTGCCGGGCGCCGGCGCGGGGCAGGGCGGTGGCTGCCGGAACGTGCCAGGGCCTGGGTCAGTTCCAGCGCATGTTCGAACGCCTGCCGTACCGAGTCGGCCGAATACAGCAGCACCCCGGGCAGGCCGGCCTGTTCGGCGTGGTCGATGGCCATGCCGGTGCCGACGATCACCTCGATGCCGTTGGCGCGCAGGTCGGCGATGCAGTCGCGCGCATCCTCGCGGGTGACGAAACGGCGATGCTCGATATCCAGGCCGAAGCTCTGCTGGAAATTGCTGAATACCGGTACGTCGCTGGCGTGGGTGACCAGGCCGATGCGGCTGGCGATGCGGCGGGCGCGGGCCAGCGCCTCCATCAGGTCGAAGCCGTTGGCCTGGATCGGCACCAGCGGCAGCTCCAGCCTGCCGCGCAGCCAGGCGGCGTTGGAGCCGCCGGCGATCACCACGTCGCAGTGCTCGCGTCGCAGGCGCTGGCCGATCACCTCCACCGCTTCCTCGAAGCCGAGGTTGATCTGCTCGATGCGCGCGCGGCGGTCGAACTCGGGAATGACGTCGCCGAGCAGGCCGGTCAACCGCGAGACGCTGACGGTCCAGATCACCGGGCGGCCGGGGTCGGCATCGGCGTGGCGCAGGGGCGAGCGGGGCAGGTACATGACGGTGAGGGGTGATCAGGGTGTTTCATGATACATCTGTTTCAACGTTTCATATGTTTCACTGTTGCGTGAGCGTCATCCCCGTGAAATCAACGGCTTGCAGCTTGGCATGGTGCTTGCGCCTACCCCGTCGTTCTTCAAACCTGGATTGCCGCATGACTGCTTCCGCCCCTTTTTCCGCCGGTGCCCGCTTCCGTGAGGCGCTGGCTGCCGAATCGCCGTTGCAGGTGATCGGCGCGATCAACGCCAACCACGCCCTGCTGGCCAAGCGCGCCGGCTTCCGCGCCATCTACCTGTCGGGTGGCGGCGTTGCCGCGGGCTCGCTGGGCCTGCCGGACCTGGGCATCAACACCCTGGAAGACGTGCTGATCGACGTGCGCCGCATCACCGATGTGTGCGACCTGCCGCTGATGGTCGACATCGACACCGGCTTTGGCCCGAGCGCGTTCAACATCGCGCGCACCGTGAAGTCGCTGATCAAGGCCGGCGCGGCCGCCTGCCACATCGAGGACCAGGTCGGCGCCAAGCGCTGCGGTCACCGCCCGGGCAAGGAGATCGTCTCGCAGGGTGAAATGGTCGACCGGGTGAAGGCGGCCGCCGATGCCAAGACCGATCCGGACTTCTTCCTGATCGCACGCACCGACGCCATCCAGGTGGACGGCGTGGACAAGGCCATCGAGCGCGCCATCGCCTGTGTCGAGGCCGGTGCCGACGGCATCTTTGCCGAGGCTGCCTACGATCTGGACACCTATCGCCGCTTCGTCGACGCGGTGAAGGTGCCGGTGCTGGCCAACATCACCGAATTCGGTGCCACCCCGCTGTTCAGCCGCGATGAACTTGCTTCGGCTGGCGTTGCCATCCAGCTGTTCCCGCTGTCGGCCTTCCGTGCGGCCAACAAGGCCGCCGAGAACGTCTACCAGGCGGTGCGCCGCGATGGCCATCAGCGCAATGTGGTGGAGAGCATGCAGACGCGCGAAGAGCTGTACGACCGCATCGGCTACCACGCCTTCGAGCAGCAGCTCGATGCACTGTTCGCCGCCAAGAAATAAGCAGTACCCTGCACCATCAAGTTTTCGGAGGGAAACATGAACGATACGACCGCAACCCCGACCTTCAAGCCGAAGAAGTCCGTCGCCCTGTCCGGCACCGCTGCCGGCAACACCGCGCTGTGCAGCGTGGGCCGCAGCGGCAACGACCTGCATTACCGCGGCTACGACATCCTGGACCTGGCCAACACCAGCGAGTTCGAGGAAATCGCCTACCTGCTGGTGCACGGCAAGCTGCCGACCCGCGCCGAGCTGGTTTCGTACAAGGCCAAGCTGAAGTCGCTGCGTGGCATCCCGGCTGCGGTGAAGGCGGCGCTGGAAGAACTGCCGCCGTCGGCGCACCCGATGGACGTGATGCGCACCGGCGTGTCCGTGCTCGGATGCGTGGCGCCGGAGAAGGATGACCACAACCATCCAGGTGCGCGCGACATCGCCGACAAGCTGATGGCCTGCCTCGGTTCGATGCTGCTGTACTGGTACCACTGGAGCCACAACGGCCGCGCCATCGACGTGGAAACCGACGATGACTCGATCGGTGGCCACTTCCTGCACCTGCTGCACGGCGAGAAGCCGCAGGAATCGTGGGTGAAGGCGATGCACACCTCGCTGATCCTGTACGCCGAGCACGAGTTCAACGCCTCGACCTTCACCTGCCGCGTCATCGCCGGTACCGGCAGCGACATGTACAGCGCGATCTGCGGTGGCATCGGTGCGCTGCGCGGCCCGAAGCACGGCGGCGCCAACGAAGTGGCGTTCGAGGTGCAGAAGCGCTACGACAACCCGGATGAGGCCGAGGAAGACATCAAGGCCCGCGTCGAGCGCAAGGAAGTGGTGATTGGCTTCGGCCACCCGGTCTACACCGTCTCTGATCCGCGCAACAAGGTGATCAAGGACGTGGCCCGCGAGTTGTCCGAAGAGCAGTCGAGCATGAAGATGTACGACATCGCCGAGCGCCTGGAATCGGTGATGTGGGACATCAAGAAGATGTTCCCGAACCTGGACTGGTTCAGCGCCGTCAGCTACCACATGATGGGCGTGCCGACTGCCATGTTCACCCCGTTGTTCGTGATCGCCCGTACCGCTGGTTGGAGCGCGCACATCGTCGAGCAGCGTATCGACGGCAAGATCATCCGCCCGAGCGCCAACTACATCGGCCCGGAAGACCGCGACTTCGTCGCCATCGACAAGCGCGTCTGATCCACCTGCTGTATCCATCCGGCCGGCCGCGTGCCGGCCGGATGCTTTCGCCGCCGCACCGCCGGCACCCGGCCCGCCCCAAGCACTCCGCCAGCCCATGAATACCGATTACCGCAAGAACCTCCCCGGCAGCGCGCTGGATTATTTCGACGCGCGCGCCGCCGTCGATGCGATCCAGCCCGGCGCCTATGCCACCCTGCCGTACACCTCGCGCGTGCTGGCCGAGAACCTGGTGCGCCGCTGCGATCCGGCCACGCTCGGCGATTCGCTGAAGCAGCTGATCGAGCGCCGCCGCGACCTCGATTTCCCGTGGTTCCCGGCGCGCGTGGTGTGCCACGACATCCTCGGCCAGACCGCACTGGTCGACCTGGCTGGCCTGCGTGATGCGATCGCCGACAAGGGCGGCGACCCGGCCAAGGTCAATCCGGTGGTGCCGGTGCAGCTGATCGTCGACCATTCGCTGGCGGTGGAGTGCGGCGGCTACGACCCGCAGGCGTTCGAGAAGAACCGCGCCATCGAAGATCGACGCAACGAAGACCGTTTCCACTTCATCGACTGGACCAAGCTGGCGTTCCAGAACGTGGACGTGATTCCGCCGGGCAACGGCATCATGCACCAGATCAACCTGGAGAAGATGTCGCCGGTGGTCTACGTGCAGGACGGCGTGGCCTTCCCGGATACCTGCGTGGGTACCGACAGCCATACCCCGCACGTGGATGCGCTGGGCGTGATCGCGATTGGTGTCGGCGGCCTGGAGGCGGAGAACGTGATGCTGGGCCGCGCGTCGTGGATGCGCCTGCCGGACATCATTGGTGTCGAGCTGACTGGCAGGCCGCAGCCGGGCATCACCGCCACCGATGTGGTACTGGCGCTGACCGAGTTCCTGCGCAAGGAGCGCGTGGTCGGTGCATATCTTGAATTCTTCGGCGAGGGTGCCGCGGCACTGACCATCGGTGACCGCGCCACCATCTCCAACATGTGCCCGGAGTACGGCGCGACCGCCGCGATGTTCTACATCGACGGGCAGACCATCGATTACCTGCGCCTGACCGGCCGCGAGGAATCGCAGGTGGCGCTGGTGGAGAACTACGCGCGTACCACTGGCCTGTGGGCCGACGACCTGGCCACCGCGCAGTACGAGCGCGTGCTGCGCTTCGACCTGTCCAGCGTGGTGCGCAACATGGCTGGCCCGAGCAATCCGCATCGCCGCCTGCCGGTGGCCGAACTGGCCGAGCGCGGCATTGCCGACGAAGCCAAGCTGGAAGCGGGCAAGGCCGAGCAGGCGCAGGGCCTGATGCCTGATGGCGCGGTGATCATTGCCGCCATCACCAGCTGCACCAATACCTCCAATCCGCGCAACGTGATCGCCGCCGGCCTGCTGGCGCGCAAGGCCAATGAACGCGGCCTGCTGCGCAAGCCCTGGGTGAAGTCGTCACTGGCGCCGGGCTCGAAGGCGGTGCAGTTGTACCTGGAAGACGCTGGCCTGCTGCCGGATCTGGAAAAGCTCGGCTTCGGTATCGTCGCCTTCGCCTGCACCACCTGCAACGGCATGAGTGGCGCGCTGGATCCGGCGATCCAGCAGGAGATCATCGATCGCGACCTGTATTCCACCGCCGTGCTGTCGGGCAACCGCAACTTCGATGGCCGCATCCACCCGTATGCGAAGCAGGCCTTCCTGGCCTCGCCGCCGCTGGTGATCGCCTATGCCATCGCCGGCACCGTGCGCTTCGACATTGAGAAGGACGTGCTGGGCGTGGATGCCGATGGCAACGACGTGCGCCTGAAGGATATCTGGCCGAGTGACGCCGAGATCGATGCGGTGGTGAAGGCTTCGGTGAAGCCTGAGCAGTTCCGCAAGGTCTACAACCCGATGTTCAACGTGCGCGTGGAGCATGGCGCGGCGGTCAGCCCGCTGTATGACTGGCGCCCGCAGAGCACCTACATCCGCCGTCCGCCGTACTGGGAGGGCGCACTGGCCGGTGAGCGCACGCTGTCTGGCATGCGCGCGCTGGCGGTGCTGCCGGACAACATCACCACCGACCACCTGTCGCCGTCCAACGCGATCCTGGCGTCCAGTGCCGCCGGTGAATACCTGGCGAAGATGGGCCTGCCGGAAGAGGACTTCAATTCCTACGCCACCCACCGCGGTGACCACCTGACCGCGCAGCGCGCCACCTTCGCCAACCCGAAGCTGTTCAACGAGATGGTGCGCAACGACGACGGCAGCGTGAAGCAGGGTTCGCTGGCGCGCGTGGAGCCGGAAGGCAAGGTGATGCGCATGTGGGAAGCGATCGAGACCTACATGGACCGCAAGCAGCCGCTGATCATCATTGCCGGCGCGGACTACGGCCAGGGCAGCTCGCGTGACTGGGCGGCCAAGGGCGTGCGTCTGGCGGGCGTGGAAGCGATCGTGGCCGAAGGCTTTGAACGCATCCACCGCACCAACCTGATCGGCATGGGCGTGCTGCCGCTGGAGTTCAAGCCCGGCACCACCCGCCTGACCCTGGGCATCGACGGCACCGAGACCTTCGACGTGGTCGGCGAGCGCACCCCGCGTGCCGACCTGACCCTGGTCATCCACCGCCGCGACGGCCAGGACGTGAGGGTGCCGGTCACCTGCCGCCTGGACAGCGACGAGGAAGTGGCGATCTACGAAGCCGGTGGCGTGCTGCAGCGCTTCGCCCAGGACTTCCTGGAAGGCGCCAAGGTGGCGTGAGACATCCGACGGCCCGGCAACGGGCCGTCATTCTTTGCAAGGAACACATCCATGACCTTCCTCCCGCAACTCCGTATTCCCGCCACCTACATGCGCGGCGGCACCAGCAAGGGCGTGTTCTTCCGCCTGCAGGACCTGCCCGGAGCGGCGCAGGTGCCGGGTGCCGCACGCGACGCACTGCTGATGCGCGTGATCGGCTCGCCCGATCCGTATGGCAAGCAGACCGACGGCATGGGCGGTGCCACGTCCAGTACCAGCAAGTGCGTGATCATCTCCGCCGCCTCGGTGCCCGACCACGATGTGGACTATCTGTACGGCCAGGTCTCGATCGACACCGCCTTCGTCGACTGGAGCGGGAACTGCGGCAATCTCAGCACCGCGGTGGGCCCGTTCGCGATTGCCAATGGCCTGATCGATCCGGCCCGCGTGCCGCGCGATGGCCTGTGCACCGTGCGCATCTGGCAGGCCAACATCGGCAAGACCATCATCGCCCACGTGCCGATGCGCAATGGCGAAGTGCAGGAGACCGGCGATTTCGAGCTGGATGGCGTGACCTTCCCCGCCGCCGAGATCCAGCTGGAATTCATCGATCCCTCCGATGACGGCGATGCTGGCGCGATGTTCCCGACCGGCAATCTGGTGGACACCCTTGATGTCCCCGGCGTGGGCAGCTTCGAGGTGACCATGATCACCGCCGGCATTCCGACCATCTTCCTCAATGCGGCGGAACTGGGTTACACCGGTACCGAGCTGCAGCCGGCAATCAACGAGGACAAGGCGGCCCTGCAGAAGTTCGAGGCCATCCGCGCGCACGGCGCGCTGCGCATGGGCCTGATCTCGAAACTGGAAGACGCGGCGACCCGCCAGCACACGCCGAAGGTCGCCTTCGTGGCACCTGCACAGGATTACGTGTCGTCCAGTGGCAAGGCCATTGCGGCCTCGGCCATCGATCTGCACGCGCGTGCGCTGTCGATGGGCAAGCTGCACCACGCGATGATGGGCACCGCCGCCGTGGCGATCGGCACCGCGGCGGCGATTCCGGGCACGCTGGTCAATCGCGCGGCCGGTGGTGGTGAACGCGAAGCGGTGACCTTTGGTCACCCCTCCGGCACGCTCCGCGTGGGCGCCCAGGCCGGGCGCGTTGACGGCCAGTGGACGGTGACCAAGGCCATCATGAGCCGCAGCGCCCGCGTGCTGATGGAAGGCAAGGTGCGGGTGCCGGCCGAATGATGCATTGGTAGTCGCCAACCAGGGTTGGCGACTACCAAGCCGCAGAGACCGATTGCTTTGGTAGCTGCCAACCCTGGTTGGCATGGTGCACGGGCAACCGTGCACCGCAACGAGGAGATCGACGATGTCTGACAGCCGCCCCCCCTCCAACGAGCGTGCAGCGTGGGATGCGCTGCTGGTGGACATCGTCGACTACGTTCGCGATGCCCGCATCGACTCCCCGCTGGCGTTCCAGACCGCGCATCACTGCCTGCTCGATACGCTGGGCTGTGGGCTTGAAGCGCTGTCCTTCCCGGCCTGCAGCAAGCTGCTCGGTCCAGTGGTGCCGGGCATCAGCGTGGCCAACGGTGCGCGCGTACCGGGCACGCACTACGAGCTGGACCCGGTGCAGGCGGCCTTCAACCTGGGCGCGATGGTGCGCTGGCTGGATTTCAACGACACCTGGCTGGCCGCCGAGTGGGGCCACCCTTCCGACAATCTCGGCGGCATCTTGGCCGTGTGCGATTGGCTGGGGCGCAACGCGCAGGCCCTGCATCGCCCAGCGCCGACCGTGCACGACGTGCTGCTGGCCATGATCAAGGCGCACGAGATCCAGGGCGCGCTGGCCCTGCAGAATTCCTTCAACCGGGTCGGGCTGGATCACGTGGTGCTGGTCAAGGTGGCCACCACCGCGGTGGTCGCGCAGTTGCTCGGCCTGGATCGCGAACGCATGCTCAATGCGCTGTCGCTGGCCTGGGTCGATGGCCAGGCGCTGCGCACCTACCGGCATGCGCCCAACACCGGGTCGCGCAAGAGCTGGGCAGCCGGCGACGCCACCAGCCGTGGTGTGCGCCTGGCGCTGATGGCGGCCAGTGGCGAGATGGGCTATCCCAGCGTGCTGAGCGCGCCGACCTGGGGCTTCGAGGCGGTATCCATGCGTGGCCAGAGGCTGACGCTGGGGCGACCGCTGGGCAGCTATGTGATGGAGAACGTGCTGTTCAAGATCAGCTACCCGGCCGAGTTCCACGGCCAGACCGCGGTGGAGGCAGCGATCGCGCTGCACCAGCAGCTGCGTGCGCTGGGACGGCGGGTCGAGGACATCGCGCACATCGCGATCCGGACCCAGGAAGCCTGCATCCGCATCATCGACAAGCAGGGGCCGCTGCACAACCCGGCCGACCGCGACCACTGCGTGCAGTACATGGTCGCGATCGCGCTGCTGCATGGGCGGCTGGTGGCCGAGGATTATGAGGACGACGTTGCCGCCGATCCGCGTATCGATGTGCTGCGCGCAAAGATGACCTGCCATGAGGATCCGCAGCTCAGCGCCGATTATCTGGACCCGGACAAGCGCAGCATCGCCAACGGCTTGAGCGTGCGCTTCACCGATGGCAGCGAACTGCCGGAGGTGCTGGTGGAGTACCCGCTCGGTCACGCCCGGCGCCGCGAGGAAGGCATCCCGCTGCTGATGGACAAGTTCCGCCGGCACCTGGCCCACCGCTTCCCGACCACCCAGCAGCAGCGCATCCTGGCCGCATCGCTGGACCCGGTGGCGCTGGCGGCAATGCCGGTGACCGACTACGTGGACCTGTACCTGCCGGGGTGAGGCCGCTCTGGTGGATGCCAACCTTGGTTGGCATGGGGGGGGGCACCAACCAAGGTTGGCGGCAACCAGGTCCCGGGCGGGACCGGCTTTCCGACCGCCGGGGTGTCAACGCCTTGACGCGGCCTGCCTATAATGGCTGCCTCGATCAAGGAGTGACGACATGAGCGGTCCGGCACGGCGGAAGCGGTGGGGATGGGCGGCGGCGGTACTGGCAGGAGGCCTGTTGCTGGGCTTGGCCGGTTGCCGCAACGACAGCGGGCAGCTGCCCAAGGCCAGTGGTGAGGCGATCACCACCCAGGCCGAGCAGGTGAAGGAATTCACCCTGCTGCGCGCTTACCCGGACCAGAAGAATGACGGCCTGTCGCTTGCGCTGGAATTCTCGCGGCCGCTGGTCGGTACCCAGGACTTCGACAAGCTGGTGCGCTTCGAGGAGAAGGTCGGCACCGACGACAGCAGCTGGACCCTGTCCGATGACGGCCTGACCCTGCGTTATCCGTTCGTCGAGGCCGGCAAGGAGTTCAGTCTGGTGGTTTCGCCCGACCTGCTGGCGGCCGATGGCAGCCGCCTCGGCAAGGAGCTGAAGCAGAAGGTGTTCAGCGGCGAGCTGAAGCCGGTGGTCGGTTTCGCTTCGCAGGGCAGCGTGCTGCCGGCCAAGGACAGCCGCGGCCTGCCGGTGGTCTCGGTGAACGTACCGGAGGTCGACGTCGAGTTCCTGCGCGTGCGCGAGAAGGACCTGCCGACCTTCTTCAGCCAGTACCAGCGCGGTGGCCGCCGCGGCAGCTGGGAGTTGAGCAGCGACTACGAGCGCAGCCCGATCAACAAGCTGGCCGAGCCGGTCTACGTCAACCGCTTCATCCTCGGCGGCAAGAAGAACGAGCGGGTGCTGACCTACCTGCCGACCCAGGACATCAAGGAACTGCAGGAGCCGGGCCTGTACTTCGCCCTGCTCAAGCGCACCGGTGACTACGAAGGCGAGTTCGATACCGCGTTCTTCTCGGTCAGCGACATCGGCCTGCATACCCGCGCCTACAAGGACAAGCTGTTCGTGCACACCGCCGGCCTGAAGGACGGTGCGCCGCTGAAGGGCATCGACCTGCGCGTGCTCGACGCCAAGGGCGAGGTGGTGCTGAAGGGCAGCACCGACGGCAATGGCAACGCGCTGCTGAACTACACCCTGGATGCCACCCACGTGCTGGTCGCCAGCACTGGCAAGGACACCAGTTTCCTGCCGTTCAACCAGCCGGCGCTGGACCTGAGCGAATTCGCAGTGGCCGGTCGTGACAACGCCTGGTTCGACGTCTATGCCTGGTCCGGGCGCGACCTGTACCGCCCGGGCGAGACCGTGCGCCTGTCCGCCCTGCTGCGCGACAATGATGGCAAGCCGGTCAAGGCGCAACCGGTGTTCCTGCGCCTGAAGCAGCCCGACGGCAAGACCTTCCGCGAAACCCGCCTGCAGCCGGGCGAGCAGGGCTACATCAACTTCGAGCAGGTCATTCCCGCTGAAGCGCCGACCGGGCGCTGGCAGGTCGAGTTCCGCACCGATCCGGCCAGCAAGGAAGCGATCCAGGGCATGACCCTGCGCATCGAGGAGTTCCTGCCCGAGCGCATGAAGCTGGACCTGGACAGCGCGCAGAAGACGCTGAAGCCGGGCGAGGAGCTGCGCCTGCAGGCCAATGGTGCCTATCTGTACGGCGCGCCGGCCGATGGCAACCGCTTCACCGCGCGCCTGGCGGTGGCCGCCGAGCAGAAGCCGGTGGACGGCCTGCCGGGCTACTTCTTCGGTGACCCAACCCTGCAGCTGCCGCGCGAAGCCAAGGACGTGATCGATACCACGCTGCCGGCCAATGGCCAGCTGCGTGAGGACGTGGCGTTGCCGGAAGAGGCGGCCAAGGCCAAGGCACCCATTGCCGTGGTGCTGTCCGGCAGCCTGTATGAAACCGGTGGCCGTACGGTCACCCGCACCTTGAAGCGGGTGATGTGGCCGGCCAACGCGCTGGTCGGCGTGCGCCCGCTGTTCAACCCAGACGATGGGGCCGATTCCAACGGCAATGCACGTTTTGAACTGATGCGCGTGGATGCCGCCGGCACGCCGCAGCCCGCCAAGGGCCTGAAGATCACCCTGGTGCGCGAGCTGCGCGACTACCACTGGACCTTCAACGACAACCGCTGGGACTACGATTTCACCCGCCGTTTCGAGAACAAGGAAACCCGCACCGTCGATGCCGGCAGCAGCGCGGTTGCCTTCGATTTCCCGGTGGAGTGGGGGGAGTACCGGGTGGACGTGTTCGATCCGTCCACCGGCCTGACCAGCCGCTATCCGTTCCGCGCCGGCTGGAGCTGGGGTGATGACAACCGCGGCCTGGACGCGCGCCCGGACAAGGTCAAGCTGGGCCTGGACAAGACCAGCTACAAGGCCGGCGACACCCTGGAAGTGACGGTGACCCCGCCGCATGCCGGCAAGGGCATCCTGATGGTCGAGACCGATCGCATGCTGTACGTGCAGGACATCGAGGCCAAGCCGGGTTCGACCTTCAAGATTCCGGTCACCGCCGACTGGGAACGCCACGACGTCTACATCACCGCGCTGGTGTTCCGCGGCGGCAGTGCGCCGAGCAAGATCACCCCGGCCCGTGCCGTAGGCGTGGTGCACGTGCCGATGGACCGCAAGGGCCGCACCGTGGCCGTCGGCCTGGTCGCGCCCAAGCAGATGCGGCCGGAACAGGACCTGCCGGTGACGGTCAGCGCACCGCAGCTGGCTGGCAAGATGGCGCACGTTACCGTTTCGGCGGTGGACGTGGGCATCCTCAACATCACCCGTTTCCCGGTGCCCGACGCCGGTGCGCATTTCTTCGCCCAGCGCCGCCTCGGCATCGATGCCTATGACATCTACAGCCGGGTGATCGAGAGCTTTGATGGTGGCAGCGGCAAGCTGAAGTTCGGTGGTGACATGGCGCTGCAGGCATTGCCGCAGGCCAAGCGCCCGACGGCACGCGTGCAGACCGTGGACCTGTTCTCCGGCCCGGTGCAGCTCGATGCCAAGGGCAACGCCCGCATCCGCCTGAAGGTGCCGGACTTCAACGGCACGCTGCGCGTGTCGGCGCTGGTCTACAGCGATGACCAGTACGGCAAGCGCGATGTGGAAACCATTGTGCGCGCGCCGATCCTGGCCGAAGCCAGCATGCCACGCGTGCTGGCCCCGGGCGACCGCAGCACCGTGACCCTGGACGTGCAGAACTTCACCGGCAAGCCGGGCCAGTTCAACGTGAAGGTGGACACCGAGGGCCCGTTGAGCCTCGGCGAAGGCAGCCGCAGCGTGCAGCTGAATGCCGATGCCAAGACCACGCTGAGCTTCCCGCTGTCGGCGCGCGAGGGCCACAGCGTGGCCAAGGTGCGCGTGCGGGTGGACGGCAACGGCTTCAAGGCTGATCGCCGCTACGACCTGCCGGTGCGTGCGGCGTGGCCGCAGGTGCTGCGTTCGCAGGTGCGCACGCTCGACCCGCTGGCGGCGGTCAGCCTCGACAACAGCCTGACCGATGGGCTGATGTCCGAGTCGGTGAACGCGCGCCTGCTGGTCAGCCCGCTGCCACCGATTCCGTTCGCCAGTGCACTGCAGGGCGCGCTGAACTACCCGTATGGCTGTGCCGAGCAGACCACCAGCAAGGGCTACGCCGCGCTGATCCTGGACCAGGCGACATCGTCGATGCTCGGTGCCGACGGCCTGGATGCCAAGACCCGCCGCGAGCGCATGGAAGGCGCGTTCGGTCGCCTGGCATCGATGCAGGTGGCCAATGGCAATTTCTCGATGTGGGGTGACGACGGCTACGTGAACCCGTGGCTGACCCCGTACATCACCGAGTTCCTGCTCGATGCCAAGGACGCCGGTTTCGCGGTGCCGGACAACGTGCTGCAGAAGGCACTCAACCGGCTCAGCGAAGACCTGCTGTCCGGTGGCAACCCGTTCTACGGGCAGGAGGATCGCGAGAAACTGAAGTTCGCCAACCAGGCGTATTCGGGCTACGTGCTGGCCCGGGTCAACCGTGCGCCGCTGGGTACCCTGCGTACGCTGTACGACAACGAGCGCAGCAAGGCGGTCGGCGGCCTGTCGCTGGTCCATCTGGGCGTGGCGCTGTCGTTGCAGGGCGATGCCAAGCGTGGCCAGGCCGCGCTGGCGGCGGCCTTCGCCAAGTCCAGCAGCGAACGCCCGTCGTACTTCGGCGACTACGGCAGTGCGATCCGCGATGACGCGCTGATGATCGCGTTGACCCACGAAAACAAGCTGGCCAAGCCGGCCTGGGATGCCCGCGCGGTCGATCTGGGGCGTGGCCTGGATGCGCGCCGCAACGCCGGCTGGATGTGGCTGAGCACGCAGGAGCAGGTGGCCATCGCCCGCCTCGGCAAGGCCCTTGCCGCCAACCAGAAGGCGCTGGTGGCCGGTGAACTGGTGATCGGCGGCACGACCGAAGCGATCGGCGAGCGCAAGCTGTTCGGCCGCAACTTCAGCGCCAGCGAGCTGGCCAGCGGCGTGCGCTTCACCCCGCAGGGGCAGCCGCCGATGTTCGCCAGCATCGACGTGGCCGGCATCCCGCGCAGCGCGCCGGCGCCGGACAACAGCGTGCTGGGCGTCGAGCGCAGCTACTACGGCACCGATGGCAAGCCGTGGTCGCCGCGTCCGCTGAAGGAGGGCGAAGCACTGATCGTGCGCGTCACCGTCACCGCCGACACCACGATGCCCGATGCACTGCTGACCGACCTGCTGCCGGCGGGCCTGGAGATCGAGAACTTCAACCTGGGCGATGCCAAGCAGTGGGCCGATGTGGTGGTCGATGGCATCACCATCAGCGACCGCGGTGAAGCTGCCGACACCAAGCACGAAGAGTTCCGCGACGACCGCTATGTGGCCGCCCTGAAGCTCTCGCGCGGCAGCAAGGCCAACGTGTTCTATCTGGTGCGCGCGGTGACCCCGGGAACCTACTCGGTGCCGCCACCGCTGGTGGAGGACATGTACCGGCCACAGCTGCGTGGCGTTGGCCGCAGCAACCCGACCACGATCACGGTGGTGCAGCCGTGACCGCGCGGACGGGCCGCGACGGCGCGGCCCGTCCTGCTGGCAACAGGCCATGAAGAAGACGATGACGACCCGGCTGGCGGCCCTGCGCCGCCGGCTGCGGCCGCTGTGGCCGTGGCTGCGCTGGGGGACGGCCGCCACGCTGGCACTGCTGCTGGCGTTGGATTTCGCCTTCCCGCCGCCGCTGCCGAAGCAGCGCGATACCAGCACCCTGGTGGTCGCTGCCGACGGCACGCCATTGCGAGCGTTTGCCGATGCCGAGGGCGTGTGGCGCTATCCGGCATCGATCGACAGCGTCTCGCCGCTGTACCTGCAGGCACTGCTGACCTACGAGGACCGCTGGTTCTGGCGGCATCCAGGCATCAACCCGCTGGCGATCCTGCGTGCCAGCGGCCAGCTGCTGCGCGGTGGCCGCATCGTGTCCGGTGGCTCGACCCTGACCATGCAGGTCGCACGCATCCTCGACCCGCATACGCGCACCCCCTGGGGCAAGCTCAAGCAGATGCTGCGCGCGGTGCAGCTGGAAGTGCACCTGAGCAAGCAGCAGATCCTGGCCCTGTATCTGGAGCGGGCGCCCTACGGCGGCACCATCGAAGGCGTGGAAGCGGCCAGTTGGGCCTACCTGGGCAAGCCGGCGGCGCAGCTGTCGCATGCCGAAGCCGCGTTGCTGGCGGTCCTGCCACAGGCGCCGAGCCGGCTGCGCCCGGATCGTCACCCGGAAGCCGCGCAGAAGGCACGCGACAAGGTGCTGTCACGCATGGCCGAACTGGGCGCGTGGACACCGGAAGAGGTGGAGGACGCGCGCATCGAGAATGTGGTGGCGCGCTCGCTGCGGCCGCCATTGCATGCCCCACTGCTGGCGCAGCGACTGCACTCGGCGCACCCGGGCCAGGCACGCATCCACAGCAGCATCGACATCGGCCTGCAACGCACGCTGGAAGAACGCGTGGCCAGCTATTTCTCGACGCTGCCCGAACGCACCTCGGCCGCCTTGCTGGTGGTCGACAATCAGACCCTGCAGGCGCGTGCCTATGTCGGTACCCTGGCGTTCGGTGACCGCCAGCGGCTGGGCCACGTGGACATGGTGCAGGCCTGGCGGTCGCCGGGCTCCACGCTCAAGCCGTTCCTGTATGCGATGGCGCTGGACGATGGCCTGATCCATTCGGAAAGCCTGCTGGTCGATGCGCCGCAGAGTTTCGGCAGCTACCGCCCCGGCAACTTCGACATGGCCTTCAATGGGCCGATTGGTGCCTCCAGTGCATTGAGACTGTCGCTCAACGTGCCCTCGGTGGACCTGCTGCAACGGGTCGGGGCCGCGCGCTTCGCCGCGCGCCTGTCGCACTCCGGCATCCAGCTGCGCTTCCCCCCGGGAAGCACGCCCAACCTGTCGCTGATCCTGGGCGGTACCGGAGCGCGGCTGGAAGATCTGGTCGGCGCATTCGCCGCGCTCAACCGCAACGGTATTGCCGGACGCGTGCGCTACACCGATGACGAACCGATGATCGAGCGGCGCCTGGCCTCGCCCGGCGCCAGCTGGATCGTGCGCGAGATGCTGGAATCGAACCCACGCCCGGGTTACAGCGTCGGCACCTTCGATGTTGGTGGCCGCCCGCGCGTGGCGTGGAAAACCGGTACCAGCTATGGCTATCGCGATGCGTGGGCGATCGGAAGCACGCGCCACTACACCGTGGGCGTGTGGGTGGGCCGGCCGGATGGCACCCCATTGCCGGGCCAGTACGGCGCGGTCACGGCGCTGCCGTTGATGTTCGAAGTGGTCGACAGCCTGCCGCGCCAGCGCGGCGATTCGGCGGCCGCACCGATGCCGGGCAGCGTCAGCCAGGAGGACATCTGCTGGCCCACCGGCGAACGCGCCGAGGGCCTGCCAGCGGCGCTGTGCCAGCGGCGGATGCCGGCCTATCTGCTGGACGGCGCGGCACCGCCGACTTTCCCCGAGCGTGAGGCACGCCGCTGGCAGCCAGGGCGGCAGCGTTACCTGGCGGATGCGCACACCGGCCTGCGTGTGTCGGCCGATTGCCGCGCGCCACATGAGGAAGTGCCGCGTGAGATCGCGCGTTGGCCGGCGTTGTTGTCACCGTGGCTGCCCAAGGCCACGCGCGAGGCTTCGCAGCTGCCGGCGTTGTCGCCGGACTGCCGCGACGATGGGCGCGAAGCCAGTGTCGCGCTGCATGTGGACGGGCTCAATGATGGCGCTACCTTGGCGCGCGCGCCGAATTCGGAACACGGCGTGCGCCTGCAGTTGCGCGCACTGGGCAGCGAGCAGGCGGTGGACTGGTTGCTGGATGGCCGCTGGATCGCGCAGACCCGCGGTGCGCAGTTGATGCAGCGCGAATTCGCCGAGCCGGGTGCACACACGCTGACCGCACTGGCAGCCGATGGCGCATGGACGCAGGTGCGGTTCAACGTCCTCCGGTAGGTGCCAACCTGGGTTGGCACGCGATGAATCCGCCCATCAAGGTGGGCATCTACCAAGGTGCATGCGGGGCCGCTACTCCCCGATCCACCCATCCAGCAGGTCGGCAAACTCGTCGGCGTGTTCCTCTTCCTGCGCGAGGATCTCTTCGAGGATGCGCTTGGTGGTGGTATCGCGGTCGCCGATGAAGTTGATCATCTCGCGGTAGCTGTCGATGGCGATGCGTTCGGCCACCAGGTTCTCGCGCACCATGTCGCGCAGGTCGCTGCCCTCCTTGTATTCGGCATGCGAGCGCGCGGTCAGCGTATCCGGGTTGAAGTCGGGTTCGCCGCCGAGCTGGACGATGCGCTCGGCCAGCTTGCCGGCGTGCGCCTGTTCCTGCTGCGCATGCTCGAGGAACTCGGCCTTGACCGCGTCGGCCAGCATGCCCTTGGCCATGAAGTAATGCCGGTAGTAGCGCAGTACGCACACGTACTCGGTGGCCAGTGCGTCGTTGAGCAGCTTGATCACCACCTTGCGGTCGGCGCTGTAGCTGTCGGTGATCGCACCGTCCTCGATATTGCGCCTGGCGCGCTCGCGCAGGCTCTTGCGATCGCTGATGCCGGGAACCCCGGCGGCGGGCTTGGGAGCTTTGGCTGGCTTGCTGGACATGGCTGGCCGTTTCCTTTTGCGGTGGGGAATCAGGTAGGCAGGTGCTCCAGCACGTACTCGGCCGAAGACACCTCGAACTGGCCGGGCTCTTCGATCCACGTCGCCCGGACCACGCCGTCAACCACGTACAGGGCGAAGCGGCGCGAGCGGATGCCCATGCCCGACGCGCTGGCATCAAGCTCCAGGCCCAGGGCGCGGGTCAGTTCGGCATTGCCGTCGGACAGCATCAGCAGGCTGTCGGGCACGCTCTGGTCGGCGGCCCAGGCCTTCATCACGAACGGATCGTTGACGGCCATGCAGTAGACGTCGATGCCGCGCTGGCGGAAGGCCTGGAATTTCTCGACGTAGCCGGGCAGGTGGCGTGCCGAGCAGGTCGGGGTGAACGCGCCGGGCACGGAGAACAGCACCACTTTGCGCGCGTCGAACAGCGAGTGCGTATCGAGCGTTTCGATGCCCTCGCGGATGCGCTTGAGGGTCACTTCCGGAATGCGGTCGCCGACATGGATGGTCATGGGGAACTCCTTGCTGGGGCAGGCTAGTGGGCCGGATGGGACAGGGGCGTCAAGACATTGGAAAACCCGTGTGCAGGCCCCATCTTCGGGCTTTGCGGCAGGGGCTTCCAGCCACAGCCTGGGGTATCGGGATGGCAGCCGCATTGCGCAGGATCAGTCGGCCTCACCGGGGCCGCACGAGAGGCGGCGTAGCATCGCCGGCGCGTAGAATGAACCCGGGGCGGCGCCACCGGCGCGGCCGAAGCGAATCGAGGTAGCTGGATGGAATTCAAGGATTACTACGCCACCCTGGGGGTGGAACCAAGCGCGGGCGAGGCGGAGATCAAGACGGCCTACCGCCGGCTGGCACGCAAGTACCACCCGGACGTCAGCAAAGAGACCGGGGCCGAAGACAAGTTCAAGGCGGTCAACGAGGCCTACGAGGCACTGCGCGATCCGGAGAAGCGGGCGGCATATGACCAGCTGCGCGCACAGGGCTACCGCCCGGGCGAGGAGTTCAACGTGCCGCCGAACTACGGCGGCGCCGGTGGTTTCAATTTCGAGGAAGTGTTCGGCGGCGGTGGCCCCAACGGCGGCTTCAGCGACTTCTTCGAAAGCCTGTTCGCGCGCCAGCGTGGCGGTGGCGGCGCTGGTCCGGGGCCGGGCTTCAGCAGCCAGGGGCATGCGCCCAACCGCGACACCCGCGCCAAGCTGTCGGTTCCGCTGGAAGCGGCCTACAGCGGTGACAGCCTGCGCATCACCGTCAACGGCAAGCAGCTGGACGTACGCGTGCCCAAGGGCATCCGTCCGGGCCAGGTGATCCGCCTGGCGGGGCAGGGCAACCATGGCGGCAACCTGCTGCTGGAAGTGGAGTACGCCGCGCACCCGCAGTTCGAGGTCGATGGCCGCAACATCCTCTATACGTTGCCGGTCACGCCGTGGCAGGCCGCGCTGGGTACCAGCATCAGCGTGCCGACCCTGGGCGGTGCGGTGGAGTTGAAGATCCCGGCCGACTCCGATGCCGGCCGCAAACTGCGCCTGCGTGGCCGCGGCCTGCCGGGCAGCCCGGACGGCGACCAGATCGTCGAAATCGAGATCGTGGCCCCGGCCGCGACCGACGAGGCGCAGAAGAAGGCGTACCGGAACCTGGCCAAGGCGTTCGGCGAGACGATCTGACTGGCCGGAGGAGCGCCGTCGGCGAAACGATCTGAGATGGATACTGGTGGGTGCGGACCTTGGTCCGCACGCCTTGCGGTCGTTCAGAGCGTGCCAACCAAGGTCGGCACCTGCGGGGGCGAGCCTCAGCCCTGCCCGGCGAACACCCGCTCCAGCACCTCGGACAGCTCGTCTTCCGAGAACGGCTTGGTGATGTAGGCCTTGGCGCCCTGGCGCATGCCCCACATGCGATCGGTGTCCTGGTCCTTGGTGGTCACCAGGATCACCGGGATATGCCGGGTCGCCTCGTCGCGGGCGAGGGTGCGGGTGGCCTGGAAGCCATTGAGGTTGGGCATCACCACGTCCATCAGGACCAGGTCGGGCAGCTCGGCCTTGGCGGTTTCGACCCCGGCGGCGCCATCGGTGGCGGTCAGGATCTGGTGCCCGAGCTTCTCGACGATGCGCTGTATCCCCAACAGCTGCGACGGTGAGTCGTCGACGATCAGAATGCGTGCCATGTTGTTCCCCATGTAATGCCCGCAGTGTAGTGCGGGCACATTACCGGCGGGAGGGGCGCGGTTGCCGTCCGTCGCCTGCCTGCGACGTTCAGTCGATCCGCACCACCGTGCGCCCCAGCGAGCCACCGCCCAGCATCCGCTCGAACACGGCCGGCAGGCCATCCAGGCCGACCTCGGCGGTGCAGATCCGGTCCAGCTGCTGCGGCTTCCACTCATCCCCCAGCCGCGCCCACACCTCCTCGCGCAGCCCGCGCGGCGCATTGGCCGAGGAGACCCCCAGCAGCGATACGCCGCGCAGGATGAACGGCATCACTGTCATGTCCAGCGCCGGGCTGGCTGCCAGGCCGGCGCTGACCACGCTGCCGTAGGGCACGGTCTGCGCCAGCAGGCTGGCCAGCATTCCGCCGCCGGCATTGTCGAGGCCACCGCCGAAGCGCGCCGACTGCAGTGGACCGGTATCGGCCAACGCCTCGCGCGGCAGCACCTCGCTGGCACCGATGCCGCGCAGGAAATCGGCCTGGTCCGGCTTGCCGCTGACCGCGTGCACGGTGTAGCCGGCACGGCTGAAGATCGACAGCGCCAGCGCACCGACACCGCCGCTGGCACCGGTGACTGCCAGCGGGCCGAGCTCCGGAGCCTGCCGGTTGTCCTGCATGCGCAGCAGCGCCAGCGCCGCCGTGAAGCCGGCGGTGCCCAGCACCATCGCCTCACGCGGGCTCAGCCCGGCCGGCTGGGCGATCACCGCACGCGACTCCAGCCGCACATACTGGCTGTAACCGCCGTCACGGGTCTCGCTGAGGCCGCAGCCGGTGGCCAGCACCGCGTCACCTTCACGCCAGTCCGGGTCGGTGCTGGCGACCACGGTGCCGGCCACGTCGATGCCCCCCACCAGCGGGAAGCGGCGCAGGATCTTCCCTTTGCCGGTGCCGGCCAGGGCGTCCTTGTAGTTGACCGAGGACCAGTGGGCGCGGATCAGCACCTGGCCGGGGTTGAGGTCGTCGACACTGAGCTGGGCCAGGCCGCTGCGGTAGCCGGCGTCGTCGTTTTCGATGCGGAAGGCGGTGAACGGGGTGGTGGGGGCCATCGGCGTTGCCTGACTTCGAGGAAAACGCCACCTTACCCCGTCGCCCCCCTTTCGATCCTGCCGATCCGCCCCATCTTGTATGATCGGTGATGGTTTCACGGCTGGCGCCGCGGGAAGGGCCCGCGCCGCAGCCCACATCTTGATGGAGCGTGCATGGCCTGGAATACACCCGGCGGCAACAAGGGCGGACAAGGCCCCGAGGACAATCGACGCGGGCCGTTCGGGTCGCGCGGCGGTGGCAATGGTGGTGGCTGGGGCGGATTGCCCGGGCCGCTGAAGGACCTGTTCGACGGCGGCATCGTGCGTTGGGTGGTGGCGGCCGTGGTGCTGCTGGTGCTGTTCTCCAGCTTCCAGCTGATCGGCGAACAGCAGCGCGGCGTGGTGCTGCGCTTCGGCCAGTTCTCGCGCATCCTGCAGCCCGGCCCGAACTTCAAGCTGCCGTGGCCGATCGAATCGGTCACCAAGGTCAACGCCACCGAGATCAAGACCTTCTCGATCCAGGTGCCGGTGCTGACCCGCGACGAGAACATCGTCAACGTCTCGCTGAACGTCCAGTACCGCATCGACGACCCGCAGCTGTACCTGTTCGGCACCGTCGATGCCAACCAGGTGCTGGAGCAGTCGGCGCAGAGCGCGGTGCGCGAGGAAGTCGGCCGCGCCGACCTCAATGCGGTACTGAACAACCGTGGCCCGCTGGCCGTGGCTGCCGAGGAGCGCCTGCAGGCGCTGCTGAAGGCGTTCAAGACCGGCCTGACCGTGACCGGCCTGACCCTGCAGGACGCCCGTCCGCCGGAAGAAGTGAAGCCGGCCTTCGACGAGGTCAACGGTGCCCAGCAGGTCAAGGAGCGCCTGATCAACGAAGCCCAGGCCTACGCCGCCAAGGTCGTGCCGGAAGCCCGAGGCCAGGCCTCGCGTGCCCGTACCACCGCCGAAGGCTACAAGCAGGCCGTGGTGTCCAAGGCCGAGGGTGACGCGCAGCGCTTCAGCCTGTTGCAGGCCCAGTACAAGGACGCGCCGGAAGTGACCCGCAAGCGCCTGTGGCTGGAGACCGTGCAGCAGGTGCTGAGCGAGAACCGCAAGGTGATCGGGGGCGATGGCCGCCAGCTGATCTACGTGCCGATGACCGGCGACACCCGTCCCAGCACGTCGGCCCCGGCCGCAGTGGCGAACCCCGACGTGGTGATGCCGTCGCTGCCGGGTGCAGCGGTGGAAGCTTCCCGTGATCCGGGCCGGCCGGTGGGCCGCCCGACCGGGCGACCGAGCGGCCGTGAGGAGGGCAGCCGATGAAAAGTCCTATCTGGATCGCCGTGATCGTGGCGGTGGTGCTGGGCCTGCTCGGCTCGGTGTACGTGGTCCGTGAGGACCAGACCGCCATGGTGCTGAACCTGGGCAAGGTGGTGCGTTCGGACATCAAGCCGGGCCTGCACTTCAAGGTGCCGGTGGTGGAAACGGTGAAGGTCTTCGACCGCCGCTTCCAGGTGCTCGACACCGCGCCGGCGCGCTACTTCACCGCCGAGCAGAAGGACGTCAGCGTCGACTTCTTCGCCATCGGCTACATCTCCAACGTGGGTGACTACTTCCGCGCCACCGGCGGCGATCCGCGCATTGCCAATGCCCGCCTGGCTCCGATCATCACCGACTCGCTGCGCAACCAGATCAACTCGCGCACCCTGCAGCAGCTGGTTTCCGGCGACCGCAGCGAGCTGATCGCCGAGCAGCTGAAGGGGATCAACGAAGCCGTGGCCGGCCTGGGCATGCAGATGATCGACCTGCGCATCAAGCAGGTGGACCTGCCGACCGACAGCCAGGTGATCAACGACGTGTACGAGCGCATGCGCGCCCAGCGCAAGCAGGAAGCGGCCAAGCTGCGTGCAGAGGGCGAGGAGCAGTCGCTGACCATCCGTGCCCAGGCAGACCGTGACAGCACCGTGCTGATCGCCGAGGCCGAGCGTGATGCACAGCGCCTGCGCGGTGAAGGCGATGCCGATGCGGCCCGCATCTACGGCAAGGCCGGCTCGGCCGATCCGTCGTTCTACGCGTTCTACCGCAGCCTGGAGGCCTACCGTGGCTCCATGACCGACGGCAACGGCGTGATCGTGCTGGACAAGAACGACCCGTTCCTGCAGTACCTGAAGAACGACCGCTGAGGTCGCAGGGCAGTACCCCACGGGGCCCGGCCAGATGCCGGGCCCCGTGCTTTTTCCGGAGTCCCCCATGAAAGATCTGTTCGCCGCCGTCTGCCTGGTGGCGGTGCTGGAAGGCCTGTTCCTGTTCGTCGCCCCGTTCGCCTGGAAACGCATGGCCGAACGCCTGCTGGACCTGCCCAGCCCGGCCCTGCGCAGCTTCGGCGGGCTGGTGCTGCTGGCCGGCCTGAGCCTGCTGTGGTGGGTGCGGCATTAGCAGGGGTCAGATCCCTTTCCGCAGGAAAGGGATCTGACCCCGTTTCGGGCCCCCTGACCGCTGGGTGAAGCCGTCCGTCGGAAAGGTGGCACCCGACCCCGGAAACCCGGATAATGCACAAAAGCCGGACGGGCCTCCCCGTTCGGCTTTTTCCGTGTCTGGGCCTTCCATCGCCGGCTGCTCCCCGTTTGGAGCCGCCCTCCAGGTGCTGGCCAGCCCCGCCACGGTTCAACCGTCCGCGGCCCCGATGGCCGCAACATATGAGGAGCCCGTCATGGGTCAGTCTGTCGTAGTGCTTGGTGCCCAGTGGGGCGATGAAGGCAAGGGCAAGATCGTCGATCTGCTCACTGAGGAAATCGGCGCCGTCGTGCGCTTCCAGGGCGGCCACAATGCCGGCCACACCCTGGTCATCAACGGCAAGAAGACCGTCCTGCACCTGATCCCGTCGGGCATCCTGCGTGACGATGCGCTGTGCCTGATCGGCAACGGCGTGGTGATCTCGCCGGCCGCGCTGCAGAAGGAAATCGCCGAGCTGGAAGCCTCCGGCGTGGAAGTGCGTTCGCGCCTGAAGATCTCCCCGGCCGCGCCGCTGATCATGCCGTACCACATCGCCCTGGACCAGGCGCGCGAGCGCGCTGCCGGTGGCAAGGCGATCGGCACCACCGGCCGTGGCATCGGCCCGGCCTACGAAGACAAGGTGGCGCGTCGCGGCATCCGCATCGCCGACCTGCATTACCCGAAGCAGCTGGAAGAACTGCTGCGCACGGCGCTGGATTACCACAACTTCGTGCTGACCAAGTATCTGAACACCGATGCGGTCGATTTCCAGAAGACCTTCGACGAAGCACTGGCCTTTGGCGAATACGTGCAGCCGATGAAGTCCGACGTGGCCGGCATCCTGCACGACCTGCGCAAGCAGGGTAAGCGCGTGCTGTTCGAAGGCGCGCAGGGTGCGCTGCTGGACATCGACCACGGTACCTACCCGTACGTCACCAGCTCCAACACCACCGTCGGTGGTGCACTGGCCGGTTCCGGCGTCGGCGCCGATTCGATCGACTACGTGCTGGGCATCGCCAAGGCCTACGCCACCCGCGTCGGCGGCGGCCCGTTCCCGACCGAGCTGGACGACGAAGTCGGCCAGGGCATCCGTGACCGCGGCGCCGAGTACGGTGCCTCGACCGGCCGTCCGCGTCGTTGCGGCTGGATGGACATCGTCGCGCTGAAGCGCGCCGTGGCCATCAACGGCATCAGCGGCCTGTGCATCACCAAGCTGGACGTGCTGGATGGCATGGAAAAGCTGAAGGTCTGCATCGCCTACGAATACAACGGCAAGCGCACCGAGTACGCGCCGCTGGACGCGCAGGGCTGGGAAGACTGCACCCCGGTGTACCTGGAGTTCCCGGGTTGGAGCGAGAACACCCACGGCATCACCCAGTGGGATGACCTGCCGCCGGCCGCACGCGCCTACCTGCGTTCGCTGGAAGAGCTGGCCGGCTGCCCGATCAGCATCGTCTCCACCGGCCCGGATCGCGACCACACCATGGTCCTGCAGGATCCGTTCGCCTGAGATGGCACCGGGCCATGCCCGGCGTCCGCTGCAAGAAGGAGCCCCGCAAAAGCGGGGCTTTTTCGTTACTGTTGCTGCGGGGCCGGCGGAGCGGCGAAGCGATGACCAGGATGTCAGCGTGAAGGGCGAGACGGTAGTGCGGGTCACCTTGTGGGTGTTGTGGAGCCTGTGGGGCATCGCCTGCCTGGCGCTCTTGCTGGGTGCAGCCGCCAATGCCCTGGCTTCGCGCACGCAGACGGTGCCGCTGGCGATGAGTCCTGGTGCAACCGCCCAGATCACCGTCTATCGCCTCATCGATGATCGTCTGCGGTTGCGCCTGCGGTATGCCGCAGACGGTACGGAGGCTGACCCCGATGTACTGCTGCGCATCGAAACTCCGACCGCTCATGGAGCCTTCCGCGCAGGGGCGCGTTCGGGCGTGGCCGGGCAGGGCATCAACCGCCCGCTGGCATCGGTTGAGTCCAGCGGCCTCACGGCGTCCTACTTTGGATACGGCCGCGGCGATGCATTGCCACGTGGCCGCTCTTGGCTGCGGGTCACCGTGCTGGAGGTGGACCCGGCATTGGCGGGGCACGCGGCAGACATCGAGCTGCAGCCACCGCTGGATCTGCTGAAGCTGGCCGACCTGGATTACGTCTGGCTGTGGCCGTTCTTCTTCTGGAAGATGGCGGCACTGTTTTTGCTGATTCCAGGGGCTGCGTTGGCTGTCTTCACTTGGGCGTTGCGGCGCTGGCAGCGCCAGGCATCAGTGCTGCCGACTTCAGCAGGGGATAGGGGTTGATCGACTCTCCCTTCCACCACTGCCTTTCCGGCCCCAGCACGTGCACCTCGAAATGCAGGTGCGGCGCGTCGGCACTGGCATTGCCTGTGCTGCCGACATAGCCGATGACGTCCCCGCGCTTGACCACCTGCTTCTCGGCCAGGCCATCGGCATAGCGCTGCAGGTGGGCGTAGTAGTAACACCAGCGCCCGCTGGGCTCGAACTGGTAGATTGTCAGGCCACCGCGCGCGCTGTCGAACAGTTTTTCCACGGTGCCATCGGCCACCGCCAGCACCGGCGTTCCAGCGTCGGCCATGATGTCGATGGCATCGTGCACACGCCCTTCGCTGCGGGCTTCGGTGAAAGTGTCGCGCAGCTGTGAGGCAGCCACGCCCTGTACCGGTAGCAGCAGCCCGGACGGTGCATCCGCAGCCCGCGTGGCCGACGGCGCAGCGATGGCAGGTGGGGCCACTGCGCGTGGCGCGACAGGTTGCTTCACCGGTGCAGCGGCCACCGTCGATGGCGCTGCCGGCAGCGAGGCGGCTACCGGTTCACCCGCATCGCGGCGCAGCCACCAACCTGCACCCAGCCCCAGCAGAACGCCCAGCACGATCAGCTGCGAAAGACGCATCGGCTCACTCCTGCATCACCACGGATACCGAGGTATCCACTGCATCGGCCACACGCAGCGCATCCCAGTTGGTCATGCGCACGCAGCCATGCGATTCAGTCTTGCCGACATGGCCGGGTTCGGGCGTACCGTGCAGGCCATAGTGCGGCTTGGAGAGGTCGATCCAGACGCGGCCGACCGGATTGTTCGGGCCTGGCGGCAGCGTGGCCTTCTTCTCGCCCTTGCGCGCATCCCAGAACAGCTTGGGGTTGTAGTGGAACGGCGGGTCGCGGTAGACGCCGAGTATCTTCCATTCGCCGATCGGAAGCGGGTCATGCTGGCTGCCGGATGACACCGGCACCTGCGCGATCACCTTGCCCTGCGCATCCAGCAGCTGCAGGGTGGAGTCGGATTTGTCGACCACGATCTTCGCGGCCTTCGGCAATGCGCCTGACGCGATGTTGGGTACCTGGATGCGGCTGCCCGCCTTGCTCAGATCCACGCCAGGGTTGAGCAGTTTCAGGAGACCAGGGGAGGCATGGAAACGCTCGCCCAGGGCCTCTTCCACACTGCCGTAGCCCAGCGATTTGAGCTTGGCCTGGGCGGCGGGCCCTTTCGGTGTGGCCTGGAACGGACCGGCAACATCCTGAGCAGTCAGCGTATAGCTGGCCAGCGGCCCGACCGTATCAGCCTGCAGGGCCTTCCAGGTGGCGTCGTCCAGTTCACCCGAGACGGTCAGCCCATGCGCCGCCTGGAAGCCCGACACCGCGCGCCGCTGGTTGCTACCCACCTCGCCATCAATCTGGCCGGGGGAAAAATTCGCGCGATCCAGCAGTACCTGGGCATGCAGCGCGGAGCGCGGGGCGGTGTCCGGTCCGGCCTTTTCGGCGATGGGGACGGGCAAGTTGGCCGGCGGCGCCTGCGCGAAGACCGGCGACGCCAGCAGCGAGATTGCGAGCAAGGTGGATCGGGACACAGATGAGGGCATTGGGATCTCCAGCAGGTACGCCACCACCTTGCACGCAGCCGGCGCCGAGCCACCGTGAAAGGCATCTGATGCCCGCATGAGCAGCCATGGCCATTGCGGCCGGTTCCTGCGGACAGGTGCCGCAGGGCGGACGCTCACCAAGGTGAACAGTGGCCGACGCCGTCGATGGGCAGCGATCAAGATTGCCTGCCGTGTCGCCGATAAGGGCGCATCCCCCCGTTTTGGATACCCCCATGAACTACTTGAGGAACGTCAGGGTTGCCTGGCGTCTTGGGCTGGGCTTTGGCCTGTTGCTGCTGCTGGTTGCTGCCGTGGTGGCCACTGGCGCGACCGCCAGTGTCGTGCAGAAGCGCGCGATGCAGCAGGTGGTCGACGTCAGCGTGGCCAAGGTGCGCCTGCTGTCGCAGATGCTCGATGCCAACAACCAGATGATGGTGGTGCGCCGCGAGATGCTGATCCGCCAGGGTGACGAGCGTGGCCGCGACGAGCAACGCATCGCCGATCTGGTCAAACGCTACGAGGCCAGCTGGACCGCCTACCAGGCCCTGCCCAGTGACGCCGACGGCAAGGCCATCGCCGAAACCATCGCCGCCAAGCGTGCCATCGCGCGCCCGCTCAACAAGCAGACCAGCGAACTGATGGAGCAGGGCGACTACCCGGGCGCCGTGGCGCTGACCCTGGGCCCGGTGCAGGACGCGGCCAACGGCTGGAACAAGGCCCTGTCCGATGGCGTGGACTTCGAAGAGAAGGAAAGCCGCGATGCGGCCGCCGAGGCGATCCGCCTGGGTGAGCGCAGCCTGATGCAGCTGCTGGTGCTGGGCAGCGTCGCGCTGCTGGTCGGCATCGGTGCCTCGGTGATGATCGGCCGCAGCTTGACCGGCCCGCTGGCCCGCGCGGTGAACCTGGCTGAGCGCCTGTCCAAGGGCCAGCTGGACCAGGAGTTCCGCCTGGGCGGTCGTGACGAACTGACCCAGCTGGGTGAAGCCATGGCCAGCGTGCGGCAGAGTGTGCAGGCCGCGATCGGCGCGCAGCTGCAGATGGCCGAGCAGCATGAGGCCGGCGCGATCCGCTATCGCATGGATGCAGGTGCGTTCCCCGGTGACTTCGGCCGCATGGTCCAGGCGACCAACAGCCTGGTCGAGTCACACGTGCAGGTGGAACTGCTGATGGCCGAGGTGATGCAGCGCTACGCCATCGGCGACCTCAGCCGCGACCTGCCGGATTACCCGGGCGAGAAGGGCACGCTGACCCACACCCTGGCGGCAGTGAAGCAGAGCCTGATGGCGATCAACGCGCAGATCGATGAACTGGCCCGCGCCGCGCGCGCCGGCGACTTCAGCATGCGCGGGGATGCCGCTGCGTTCCAGTACCAGTTCAAGGCGATGGTCGAGCACCTCAACGGCATGATGGCCAGTTCGCAGGCCAGCATCGCCGATGTCTCCGACGTGCTGCGCGCGATCTCGCACGGTGACCTGACCGCACGCATGGACGGCGAGTACGACGGTGTGTTCGCCCGCATGCGCGACGACGCCAACACCACCACCGCGCAGCTGACCGGCATCGTGCGGGGCATCCAGGTGGCTGCCGACAGCATCAACAATGCGGCACAGGAACTGGCCGCCGGCAACAACGACCTGTCGCGCCGCACCGAGCAGCAGGCGGCGAACCTGGAAGAGGCCGCTGCATCGATGGAGGAACTGACCTCCACCGTGCGCCAGAATGCCGAACTGGCCCGTCAGGCCGACAGTGAAGCGCATGCCGCCGGTGCCGCGGTGCGCGAGACCGAGCAGGCGATGGCGCAGATGGCGTCGGTGATGGGCGAGATCGACCAGTCGTCGGCACGCATCTCGGAGATCTCCACGGTGATCGACGGCATCGCGTTCCAGACCAACATCCTGGCGCTGAACGCGGCGGTGGAAGCCGCACGTGCCGGTGAGCAGGGCCGCGGTTTTGCCGTGGTCGCCAGCGAAGTGCGCACGCTCGCGCAGCGTGCCGGTGTCGCCGCCAAGGAGATCAAGGAGCTGATCGAAGACGCCGCTGCCAAGGTGAAGAGCGGCCTGGCAGTGACCGTTGAATCCGAAGCCGCGATCGCGCGCGTGGCACAGGCAAGTTCGCGCACGACCCAGCTGATGAGCGACATCGCTGCGGCGAGCAAGGAGCAGGCCGCCGGTATCGAACAGGTCAACCAGGTGGTGGTGCAGATGGACCAGGTGACCCAGCAGAACGCCGCGTTGGTGGAGGAAGCCACCGCCGCCAGCCGCGCGCTGGAAGAACAGGCGCATGCGCTGACCACCTCGGTGTCGGTGTTCAAGGTGGAAGGCGAAGCAGCGTCGGTTGTGCCGCGTCGCGCAGCCTGAGCTGCTGCCAGCGCAGTGACAGGAATACGGCCGCCCTGGGCGGCCGTATTTCAATGGCCGGCGCAGGCAGTGGGAAGCACGTCCATCATTGCTCCAGAACGCTGCCGAGCATGGCCCCCAGTACATACAGCACAGCCAGGGTGGGGGGAATCACCAGAAGGTAGATGGTTGTCCAGCTCTTTCCGGAAAGCCATGCGCCCATGCCGATGGCGTCGAGCGCAACGGTCTGCAGCATCACCGGCAGTTGCATGAAGATGTAGGCGCTCTTGGGATCGCTGTAGGCCTGGGCGTCGTGGACCCACCAGACCGTCAGTGCGAGATAGAGTACGCACATGGCAATGCCGGTCCAGCTGAGCCAGCGTGGCTTGCGCATGCCGCCTTCTCCGTTCCGTCGGGGCCACCAGCGTAGCGCGGCGTTCGCGGCTGTGCACTTCCGAAGGTCGGGCCGACGGGTGAAGCTGCAGGGCAGTGATTGCCACGGGAAGGCATGAAGGATGGTCGACGTGATGAATGCACTGCTGCCGCCGGTCGTGATGCTGCCAGGCCTGGATGGCACCGGCCTGCTGTCGGCACGTTTCGTAGAGGCGATGCAGGCGCACGGCGTGCAGGTGCGGATATTGTCGATGCCCGTGCAGGGGCCACAGGACTACACCACGTTGGCGTCGATCCTGCGCCCGCAGCTTCAGGCATCTCCTTTCGTGCTGCTGGCCGAATCGTTCGCCGGACCACTGGCCATCGAACTGGCGGCGGCCGGGCAGCCTGGATTGCTTGGATTGGTACTGAGTGCGACCTTCGCACGGCGGCCGGTGCCACTGCCTGCGGCGAGCGCCCGGATACTGGCTCCGGCGTGGCCGTTGCCGCCACTCACGTTGATGGCCCGGTTGCTGCTGGGGCGATGGCGGACGCGCGCGAACCAGCGTGAGCTGGGCCTGGCAATCGCGCAGGTACCGGCTGCAACCCTGCGCCAGCGTGCTGCGACAACGCTGCAGGTGGATGTTCGTGCACTGCTGCCGGAACTGGTGGTGCCGACGCTATGCCTGCATGCCCTGCAGGACCGCCTGCTGTGGCCACCCAGCGTGGCCGAGCTGCAGGTGTTGCTGCCCGGCGCCCGGCATGTTTCGCTGGAGGGGCCGCATCTGCTGCTTCAGGCACGCGCTGACGCAGCCGCAGCCGAAGTCGCCGCGTGGATGAGAACGCTGTCGTCCTGATCGGCAGGCTCAGCCGCGCGCGCGGGTACGCGCGGCTTTCTTCGCCGCCACCTTGCGGACGGTCTTCTTCGCCGCACGGGTCTTCGCCGCCTTCTTTGCGGCAGCACTGCGCGAGGCGGCCGAACTCGCCGTCTTGACCGCCGTCTTCTTTGTGGCCTTCCTCGTGGCTGTCTTGCGAGCCGGTGCCTGCTTGGCTGCCGCCTTCTTCGCAGGTGCCTTCTTCGCCGCCGTCGTCCTGGTTGTGGCCTTCTTCGTGGCCGACTTCCTGGCAGGCACCTTCTTGGCAGGCGTCTTGCGGGTCGCCTTCTTCGCACCCTTGCGTGCGCTGCCGCTGCGCTTGCCGCCACCGTCCTGCTTGTTCACGGTGGCCCAGGCAATGCGTTCTGCCGTGCCTTCGCTTGCGCCACGATCACGCTCGCTTTGCTCGATGTGCTCGGCCTGGCGCTTCTGCTTCTCGGTATAGGCGGATTTGTCACCACGGGGCATGACGGTTCTCCTGTCGTGTGGTCAGGCCAGCAGTCGCAGCTTGGGTTCGCGGGCCCACTGGCGGGTGGCGGCCGCCGCCAGGAACCCCTTGACGTCCTCCGCTTCGACGATGCCGGCGTCGTTGCCGACTCTTGCTGCCTTCAGCAGCGCCTGGCCGCCCGTGTCGCTGGCGATGGCCTTCAGGTGAGCCCACGCCTGGCTGGCGAACTCGATGGCGGCACTCTCTTTGGACAACGCCTTCGACGCCTCCAGGCTCAGCACCACGGCTACCGCATCGAACACAGCCGATGGGGTGCCGGCCAATTGTCCATCGGCCGCCTGCAACGTACCGTCGCTGAGCGTGGCGCCGCCCACTTTCGGCGCGACCAGCTTCACGTCCGCACCCGCCTTCCGCGCGGCCTTGCTCAGGCTGGCAATCATGCGGGCGTCAGAACCTTCATCGAACAGGATGCCAATGCAGCGCCCCTGCAGGGTGGGTTTGGTGCGGCCGATCACGCGCACCTCGGGGGCCGGCGGCATGTCGCGTGCCGGGGTGGCGGTGGGCGCCGGGTCGGGCAGGGCAGGCAGCGCCAGTCCATCGGCCACGCGCTGCGCCAATGCGTCATCGATGTTGCGCAGATGGCTGACGGTCCGTACCCGCACCTTCAGCGTTTCCACCTTCGACAGTTCGAACACCAGCGCCGATGCCAGGTGCGCCTGCTCCGGCTTTTCAAGGCTGCGGAAGAACATGCGCGCCTGGCTGTAGTGGTCGGCGAAGCTCTCCGCGCGGGTGCGCCCCTTGCGACCGTCGTCCGCACTGGCGTGGCTGCGGAAGCCGCTCGGGGTCTCGCGCGGTGTGTCGTCCTGCAGCGAGCTGGGATCGTAGGCGACGCGGCCCTTGGGCACCTGCATCTGCATGTGGCCGTCGCGCTGGTGATTGGCGAATGGGCACTTCGGGGCATTCACCGGGATCTGGTGGAAGTTCGGCCCGCCCAGACGCAGCAGCTGGGTGTCCAGGTAGGAGAACAGGCGGCCCTGCAGCAGCGGGTCGTTGCTGAAGTCGATGCCCGGCGGCACATTGGCCGGGCAGAACGCCACCTGCTCGGTCTCGGCGAAGAAGTTGTCCGGCCATCGGTCCAGCACCATGCGCCCGACCACCTGCAACGGCACCAGCGATTCGGGAATGATCTTGGTCGGATCCAGGTGATCGAACGGGAAACTGTCGGCCTGTTCTTCGGTGAACAGCTGCACTGCCAGTTCCCATTCCGGGAAGTCGCCGCGCTGGATGGCCTCGAACAGGTCGCGGCGATGGAAGTCGTTGTCGGCCGACTGCAGTTTCAGCGCTTCGTCCCACACCGTGGACTGGATGCCCAGCTTTGGCCGCCAGTGGAACTTCACGAAGGTCGAGTCACCCGCCTCGTTCAGCAGGCGGAAGCTGTGCACGCCAAAACCCTCGATCATGCGCAGCGAGCGCGGGATGGCGCGATCACTCATCGCCCACATGATCATGTGCATCGATTCGGGCATCAGCGAGATGAAATCCCAGAAAGTGTCGTGGGCGGAGGCGGCCTGAGGAAAGGCACGATCAGGCTCCATCTTCACCGCATGCACGAGGTCCGGGAATTTCATCGCGTCCTGGATGAAGAACACCGGGATGTTGTTGCCGACCAGATCCCAGTTGCCTTCCCGGGTATAGAACTTGACCGCAAAGCCGCGCACGTCGCGCGGGGTATCCACCGAGCCCGCGCCACCGGCCACGGTCGAGAAGCGGGTGAATACTGGCGTCTTCACGCCTACCTCGGTCAGGATGCGTGCACGGCTGTGGGCCGCCAGCGATCGGGTCAACTCGAAGTAGCCATGTGCCGCGCTGCCACGTGCGTGCACGATGCGCTCGGGGATGCGCTCATGGTCGAAGTGGGTGATCTTCTCCCGCAGGATGAAGTCCTCCAGCAGTGTGGGTCCCCGAGGTCCCTGCCGCAGGGAGTTCTGGTTGTCCGCCACCGGGATGCCCTGGTCGGTGGTCATCGCCGGGTGGCTGCCCCCGGCCTGCTGGTGCAGTTCATCGCCATTGCCCCGGCGATCGTTCTCGGTCTGGGCGGTTGCGCGCTTGCCGGTCGGCTTGCTGGCGGCCATGGATGGTGGCTCCGGATCATCAAAGGGAACCACGACACTGGAACCGGACCCGTTAAACCAAGGTCCGGCAAAGGTGAACGTACAGGCAAAAGCAGGCTCGGGTATGCTTGCTACATGCGAGTCGAGCCCGCCGACATCGAAGCCCTGTTCGACGCCATCCCGGATGTGCTGTTCTTCATCAAGGACCGCCAGGGGCGTTATACCCACGTCAACCAGACCATGCTGCGGCGGCTGGGCCTGCGTGCGCGCAAGGACGTGATCGGCCGTACCGCGGCCGAGATCTACCCGACCGGCCTCAGTGCGGACTACGTCGACCAGGATGCCCGCGTGCTGTCCGGCGAGGTGATCGAGAACCTGATGGAGCTGCACCTGTTCGCCAACCGCGAACCGGGCTGGTGCCTGACCTGCAAGCGCCCGCTGGTGGTCGACGGGGCCATCGAGGGCCTGATCGGCATCTCCCGCGACCTGGGGCAGAAGGACAGCCTGGGCACCCAGTACGAGCAGCTGCGGCTGGCGCTGGCCCATCTCAACGCGCACTACGCCGAGAACGTGCGCATGCAGACGCTACTGGACATCACCGGCTTCTCGCTGTCCAAGCTGGAGCGCAGTTTCCGCAAGGTGTTCCAGATGACCCCGCAGCAGGTGCTCACCCGGCTGCGGATCCAGATGGCCATGCACCTGCTGCATGGCGACGACAGCATCGCCTGCATCGGCCAGGCCTGCGGTTTCAGCGACCAGAGTGCCTTTACCCGCAAGTTCAAGGCTGAAACCGGTTTTTCGCCACGCGCCTACCGTGCCCGTATCGGTGGGAACGTCGGCGAGCCGGCGCTGGCCTGAGCCGCCTGCTGCGCTGTGCCTATCCCCGTGGGCACGGGACAGGGTAAGGTGTCGCCCCTGTAGCCCGCCGCCAGCCCCGCCGATGCCCAACTCGATTCCGACCGCTTCGCCGTCCCGCCTCGGACATTCGCTCAAGCCCCGCCAGCTGATCATGATGGGCCTGGGTAGCGCCATCGGTGCCGGCCTGTTCCTCGGCTCGGGCGTGGGTGTGCAGGCCGCAGGCCCGGCGGTGCTGGTGTCGTATCTGGTAGCCGGTGCGCTGGTGATCATCGTGATGAACGCACTGGGCGAGATGGCGGCGGCCAAGCCGACCAGCGGTGCGTTCTCGGTGTACGCCGCCGATGCCATGGGCGCCACGGCCGGCGCCACGGTCGGCTGGCTGTGGTGGGTGCAGCTGGTGATCGTGATCGCCGCCGAAGCGGTGGGCGCCGCCGGGCTGCTGGCTACCGTCTGGCCGGCGATACCGGTACCGATGGCGGCATTGGCCTTCATGCTGTTCTTCACCGCGATCAACCTGCTCGGGGTGAAGAACTTCGGCGAGTTCGAATTCTGGTTCGCCATCCTCAAGGTGGCGGCGATCCTGGCCTTCATCGCCATCGGTGTGGCGCTGCTGATGGGGTGGCTGCCGCAGGTCACCTCGCCAGGCCTGAGCAACTTCACCGAGCACGGCGGATTTGCACCCAAGGGCCTGGCCGGGATCGGCGCGGCGCTGCTGGTTGTCGTTTTTGCCTTTGGCGGAACTGAGATCGTGGCCGTTGCGGCGGCTGAAACCGAAGATCCCGAGCGCAGCATTGCCCGTGCCATCCGCACCGTGGCCTGGCGCATCCTGGTGTTCTACATCGGCTCGCTGAGCGTGATCATCGCCGTGGTGCCGTGGACGAGCGAGGCGCTGAAGTCGCCGTTCGCCGCCGTGCTGGACATCGCCCGCATCCCGGGCGCCGGTACCGCCATCACCCTGATTGCAGTGATCGCGCTGCTGTCGGCGCTCAATGCCAACCTCTACGGAGCCTCGCGCATGATGTATTCGCTGGCGCAGCGCCGCGAAGCCCCGGCCGTGCTTGGCTGGACCGACCCGCGCCAGGTGCCGGTGATCGCCGTGCTGGCCAGCGTGCTGTTCGGCTTTGCCGCCACGGTGATGGAGCTGCTCTTCCCGGACAAAGTGCTGCCGGTGCTGCTGAACATCGTCGGCTCCACCTGCCTGCTGGTGTGGACGCTGTCGCTGGTCTCGCAGCTGGTGCTGCGTAGGCGTGCGGATCGCCTGGGTACCCGCCTGCCATTCCGCATGGCCGGCTTCCCGTGGCTGACCGTGTGTGCGCTGGCGATCCTGGCGCTGATCTTCGGGCTGCTGCTGAGTGAAGCGCATACCCGGCTGCAGTTCCTGTCGATGGTGGCGCTGACTGCCACGATCGCCGCCAGCAGCGCCATCGCACGGCGCATGCGCGAGGCTTGATGGAAGCTGCCGGGTAGCGGCCGGCACTACCACGGGGGCTGCACATCCGCCGTGCCATCCTGATCGCATGGGCCGTCATCGGCCCGTCGAACAGGAGCACCGCATGCTGCGCAGCCGTCCCTTCCTGATGTTCACCGGCCAGGCCGAGGCCGCGCTGGCCCTGTACGCGGAAGCCTTTGCCGACTTCCGCCTGCTGGCCCTGCAACGCCACCCCGAGGGGGCCGGCGCTGGCGTGCCCGGGCAGGTCCGCCAGGCCATCTTCCTGCTCGGTGGCACCCACTACCTGTGCTTCGACAGCCTGGACGTGCACGATTTCACCTTCTCGCCGTCGATCTCGCTGTTCGTCGAGTGTTCCGGCGCCGAGCAGTTCGAACGAGCCGCACGCGTGCTGGGCGAGGGCGGCCATTGGCTGATGCCGGTGGGCGATTACGATTTCAGCAACCGCTACGGCTGGGTGCAGGACCGCTTCGGCGTGTCGTGGCAGTTGAGCCTGGGGCAGATGCCTGACCCGTGATCCGATGTGTGTGGGTGCGGGCCTTGGTCCACGCGCCCTTACGAAAACGGCCCGCTCGCGCGGGCCGTTTTCGTTGCCGATGCAGTGAGGAATCAAGCCTCGACTTCATCATCCTTGTAGGCATCGACCGGGATGCAGGCGCACATCACGTTCTTGTCGCCGTACACGTTGTCGACACGCGCCACCGGCGGCCAGTATTTGCTCTGCTTCAGGCTGGCCAGCGGGAAGGCGGCCAGTTCGCGCGGGTAGGCGTGGGTCCACTCGCTGGCGGTCACTGCGGTGGCAGTGTGCGGCGCGTTCTTCAGCGGGTTGTCCTCGCGGTCCAGGCGGCCGTCTTCGATCGCAGTGATTTCCTCGCGGATCTGGATCATCGCGTTGATGAAGCGATCCAGTTCGTGCAGCGATTCGCTCTCGGTCGGCTCCACCATCAGCGTGCCGGCCACCGGGAAGCTGAGGGTCGGGGCGTGGAAGCCGAAGTCGATCAGGCGCTTGGCCACGTCCTCGGCACCGATGCCGCTGGTCTTCTCCAACGGGCGCACGTCCAGGATGCACTCGTGTGCCACCAGGCCGTTGCGGCCGGTGTACAGGGTCTTGAAGTGCGGGGCCAGGCGCTTGGCGATGTAGTTGGCGTTGAGCTGCGCGACCTGGGTGGCCTTGCGCAGGCCGTCGCGGCCCATCATCGCGATGTACATCCAGCTGATCGGCAGGATCGAGGCGCTGCCGAAGCTGGCTGCGCTGACCATGCCGACCGGGCCGTTGTCACCCAGCTTGCCCGGCAGGAACGGGGCCAGATGCTCCTTGACCGCGCACGGGCCGACGCCCGGACCGCCACCGCCGTGCGGGATGCAGAAGGTCTTGTGCAGGTTCAGGTGCGAAACGTCCGAACCCCACTTGCCCGGCTTGGCCACGCCAA
This sequence comes from Stenotrophomonas maltophilia, assembly GCF_002799155.1. Taxonomy (GTDB): domain Bacteria; phylum Pseudomonadota; class Gammaproteobacteria; order Xanthomonadales; family Xanthomonadaceae; genus Stenotrophomonas; species Stenotrophomonas maltophilia_R. The sequence goes on along the minus strand of NZ_NERD01000002.1, from coordinate 2,741,915 downwards.
CCAGGGCGTTCATGTTGGCGCCATCGGTGTACACCTGGCCACCGTGCTTGTGGATGATCTCGCAGATCTCCACCACCTCTTCCTCGAACACGCCGTGCGTGGACGGGTAGGTCATCATGATCGCGGCCAGGCGGTCGCTGTATTTTTCGGCGTTGAGGCGGATGTCTTCCACGTCGACGTTGCCGTTGGCATCGGTCTTGGTCACCACGACCTTCATGCCGCACATCTGCGCCGAGGCCGGGTTGGTGCCGTGCGCCGAGTCCGGGATCAGGCAGATGTCGCGGTGGTCTTCGCCGCGCGAGCGGTGGTAGGCGCGGATCGCCAGCAGGCCGGCGTACTCGCCCTGCGCGCCGGAGTTCGGCTGCAGGCTGACCGCGTCGTAGCCGGTGCATTCCACCAGCATCGCTTCCAGCGTGTCGATCAGCTCCTTGTAGCCCAGCGCCTGGTCGGCCGGCACCAGCGGGTGGATCTGCGAGAACTCCGGCCAGGTCACCGGGATCATCTCGGCGGTGGCGTTGAGCTTCATGGTGCACGAGCCCAGCGGGATCATCGTGCGGTCCATCGCCAGGTCCTTGTCGGCCAGCGAACGCAGGTAGCGCAGCAGTTCGTGCTCGCTGTGGTGGGTGTTGAACACCGGATGGGTCAGGAACGCGGACTGGCGCAGCAGGCCGGCCGGCAGTGCGTCGGCGGTGCTGGCATCCAGCGCGTCGACGTCGGCCTGGGCACCGAACACGGCAGCCAGCGCGACCACGTCGGCGCGGGTGGCAGTCTCGTCCAGGCTGATGCCGACCGAGTCGCTGTCGATCGCGCGCAGGTTGTAACCGGCGGCGCGGGCCTTGGCGTGGATTTCATCGGCATGCACACCGGTGACATGCAGGGTGTCGAAGAAGTCACCACCGACCTGCACGCCGGCGTTGCGCAGCGCGGCGGCCAGGATCGAGGCCAGGCGATGGGTGCGGCGGGCGATGCGGGTCAGGCCGTCCGGGCCGTGGTAAACGGCATACATCGAGGCCATCACCGCCAGCAGCACCTGTGCGGTGCAGATGTTGGAGGTGGCCTTCTCGCGGCGGATGTGCTGCTCGCGGGTCTGCAGGGTCAGGCGGTAGGCCGGGTTGCCCTGGGCATCGACCGAGACGCCGATCAGGCGGCCCGGCATCGAGCGCTTGTAGGCGTCACGGCAGGCCATGAACGCGGCGTGCGGACCGCCGAAGCCGAACGGCACGCCGAAACGCTGGCTGTTGCCGACCACGATGTCCGCGCCCCATTCGCCCGGGGCGGCCAGCAGGGTCAGGGCCAGCAGGTCGGTGGCCACGGCCACCAGGCCGCCGCGCGCGTGCACGGCATCGACCAGCGCCTTGTAGTCGCCGACCTGGCCGAAGGTATCCGGGTACTGCAGCAGCAGGCCGAAGGCTTCCGCTTCCAGCGCTTCGGCCGGGGTGCCGACGCGCAGCACGATGCCCATGGGTTCTGCGCGGGTACGCAGCAGTTCCAGGGTCTGCGGATGCACGGCGTCGTGCACGAAGAAGGTGTCCGACTTCGACTTGGCCGAACGCTTGGCCAGGGTCATCGCTTCGGCGGCGGCGGTGGCTTCGTCCAGCAGCGAGGCGTTGGCGATTTCCATGCCGGTGAGGTCGGCGCACAGGGTCTGGAAGTTGATCAGCGCTTCCATGCGGCCCTGCGAGATTTCCGCCTGGTACGGGGTGTAGGCGGTGTACCAGGCCGGGTTTTCCAGGATGTTGCGCAGGATCACGTTCGGCGTGTGGGTACCGTAGTAGCCCTGACCGATGAAACTGCGCAGCACGGTGTTCTTGTCGGCGATCGCACGGATCTTCGCCAGGGCCTGCACTTCGGTCATCGACTCCGGCAGTGCCAGCGGCGCCGGCGACTTGATCTTGGCCGGTACGATGGCATCGGTCATCGCATCCAGCGACGCGTGGCCGACGACGTCGAGCATCTGCGCGATCTCGGCATCGTTGGGGCCGATGTGGCGCTCGACGAACGCGGAATGATGCTCGAGCTCACGCAGGGAAGGGGTGTTCTGGGACATGGCGAAGGATCCGTCAGGAAAGGGCACACGCACGGGCACAAGCCGCCGGTTGGCGGTCTGCGGGGCGCCCCTCTGTCCTTTTGCCTGAGAGTTTAAAAGCGCGGCGGACCGCAGCTTCGTGCCCCTTCGGCGCCGGATCGAACCGGTCTCTCCAGAGTTGTGTTACGGGTGGTATCGGGCCTGAGCGATTACGGGCGTTGCGCCTTCGGCAGCGGTGTTCCGCTTCTCCCACCGTGTTGCCCGCCGATTATAGCCCGTTGCGGGCGCGCCAGCCGCCTCCGGGCCCGGCCGTTGCGCCTGAATGGCCGATGGCCCGGCCGTGCGTTTTGTGCACCGCTGCATGGCATCAGGCGCAATCCCCACCTATGATGGGCGGATACCCGAATTCATCTGGCGCCGTCCCTGCAGAAGGGGATCGGCGCCCGCCGTGCGTGCTGCGCATGGCCCTGCCGGACGCCTTCCCCATGACCGCCGCTGTTCCTCCTTCCACCCGCCGCATGGCCCTGCTGCTCGCCGGCCTGGCCATGTTCGGCCCGTTCTCGATCGACACCATCTTCCCGGCGTTCCCGCAGCTGGCCCAGCGCCTGGCGGTGGACGAGGTGGCGGTGCAGCAGACCATCAGCGTGTACCTGCTGTTCTACGGCCTGATGAGCCTGGCGCATGGCCCGCTGTCCGACGCCTGGGGACGCAAGCGGGTGATCCTCGGTGGCCTGGTGATTTTCGTCGGTGCCTCGGTCGGCTGTGCGCTGTCCACCGACCTGACCACGCTGCTGGCGTTCCGCGCGCTGCAGGGCCTGTCTGCAGGCGTCGGCATGATCGTCGGCCGGGCGGTGATCCGCGACCTGTACCACGGCCATGACGCGCAGCGGCTGATGAGCCAGGTGTCGATGCTGTTCGGCATCGCCCCGGCCATCGCGCCGATCATCGGCGGCTGGATCCTGCTCAGCGGTGCTGGCTGGCCGCTGATCTTCTGGTTCCTGGTGGTGTTCGCACTGGTCCTGCTGGCAGCCACCGCACGCTACCTGCCGGAAACCCACCCGGTCGAGGCCCGGGTGCCGTTGTCGCCGCGCGTGCTGATGCGTGATTACGTGCGCATCGGTTTCAACCCGCGCTTCCTGCGCCTGGCGCTGGCCGGCAGCATCGGTTTCGGCGGCATCTTCCTGTACATCGCCTCGGCGCCGGTGTTCGTGATGCAGCACCTGCATCTGGGCGAGGGCGGCTTCGCCTGGCTGTTCATCCCCACTATCGGCGGCATGACCACCGGCTCGTTCCTGTCCGGGCGCATGGCCGGGCACACCACGCCCACCCGCCAGGTCGCCATCGGTTTCGGCCTGTGCGCGCTGTCGGTGGTGCTGAACGTCGGCTACGTGGCGCTGGCGCCGCAGTTCGTGCTGCCGTGGGCGGTGCTGCCGATCTTCCTGGGCGGCATGGGCATGGCATTGATCTTCCCGATCCTGGCGCTGGCGGTGCTGGACATGTACCCGCACCAGCGCGGCTTGGCCTCGTCGCTGCAGGCCTTCGTGCAGCTGATGATCAGCACCGTGGTGGCCGGCGTGGTGTCACCGCTGCTCAGCGCCAGCCCGCTGCACCTGGCGCTGGGCCAGGCGGCGTTCTTCGGCGCCGGCTTCGTGTTCTGGTACTGGGAACACCAGCGCGAACACACGGCGCAGGCGGCCAGCACAGGTCACTGAGCAGCGTGCAGGGGTAGGGCGGGCCGTGACGCCCGCAGCACTTGCGACGGGAAACCACCGGACTAGGCTGGGTACTCCAGCCAGCCGGTGCACGGGTGCACGACAGCCAGCCGATCCACTGTCGTTGCATGAGGTACCCCCATGGCTGCGCAGCAGACCTACCGCCTGTTCGAGGTGGCGCTGAAGGAGCGCCGCGTTCTTTCCCCTTCCCTGGACCGCATGGTGTTCACCGGTGCCGACGTGGCGCGGATGAAGACCGAAGGCCCGGACCAGCGCATCAAGGTGTTCTTCCCCTTGCCCGGCCAGGAGGTGCCGCAGGTCCCCAGCGGCGAGGACTGGTATCCACGCTATCGGGCCCTGCCGGACGACCAGCGCCCGCCGATGCGCACCTACACCATCCGCCAGCTGCGCGCCGAGCAGGGCGAGGTCGACGTCGATTTCGTCATCCACGGCGTGACCGGCCCCGCCTCGCGCTGGGCCATGCATGCACGGCCGGGCGACCGTGTGGTGCTGCTGGCCCCGGATGCCGACTGCGCCGACAGCAGCGAGGGCTGGGAATGGAAGCCGCCGGCCGGCGTTGGCCAGGTGCTGCTGGTGGCTGACGAGACCGCGCTGCCGGCCGTGGCCGGCATTCTCGAGGAACTGGCGGCCATGGTGGATCCGCCGCGTACGTTGGCCCTGCTGGAAGTGGCGCAGGCCGGTGATGCGGTTCCCCTGAAGGCGCCGGCCACGGCCGAGCTGGTCTGGTTGCCGCGCGGGCAGGCGGCGTACGGGCAGCCCTTGCTGCAGGCAGTCCAGGCAAGGTTGGCCGCGGCCTCGGGTGTGGCTGCCGGCGATGCGCTGGAGGAGATCGACGTCGATACGCAGATCCTCTGGGAGCAGGCCGATACCCGCGTGGCCGGGCCGCTGTACGCCTGGGTGGCGGGCGAGGCGGGGGCAGTGATGGCGATCCGCCGCCACCTGGTGCGCGATTGCGGGCTGGACCGCCGCGCGATCACCTTCATGGGCTACTGGCGGCACGGCAAAGTGCTGGACTGAGGTGGCGTGAAGCGGCGCTGCGGGCGGGGTGCGCTATCCTTGCGCCCCCCTCGCAGCGGTACCGCACCATGTCCACCAGCTCCAAGACCCGCCGCGACCAGCGCCGTCGCCAGGAAAAGCAGGCCGCCAACAAGGCCGCTGCCCAGGCCTCGCCGGTGGAGCCGCATGCCGAACTGCGCGACGCGCAGCGCACCCTGCTGGCCGGTGTCGTGCGCCGTGATGGCGAATGGGTGTTGGGCATGGATGGCCGCATCGCCGGCCACAGTGATTCTGCCGCGCAGGTACTGGCGCTGATCATGCAGGCCGGTGAGCTGCACGAGCGCAACGGCACGCCAGTGCGCCTGATGTACTCCGATGCGCTGCGCGATGCCGCGCAGGCCGAAGCGAAAGAGAAGGGCCAGACCTTCGAGGAATTCAAGGCCGAACTGGCTGCAGCGATGGCGGCGAAGAAGGTCAGCTGATCGCTGCCAAACCGTCGAGCCGAGCCATGCTCGGCTCTACAACACCTGAAAGGGGCGGATCCTTGCGGATCCGCCCCTTTTTTCATTTCGCCGCCGGGGCCGCGTTGGCCTGCCAGCCGCACATCTGGCCTTCGTTCTGCTGCTTCAACCACTCATTGACCGGGGTGAAGTACTCGATCATCGGGCCGGCATCGAGCTTGTCGGTGCCGGTCAGCTCCTTCAGCGTGGCCTGCCACGGCTGGCTGGCACCCTTGCTCAGCATCGCCCAGTATTTCTGGCCGGCTTCCTTGTTGCCGTAGAAGGTGCACTCATGCAGCGGGCCCTTGTAGCCGGCCGCGTCGCACAGGCCCTTGTAGAACTGGAACTGCAGGATGCGCGCCAGGAAGTAACGCGTGTACGGGGTGTTGCCCGGCACGTGGTACTTCGCGCCCGGGTCGAAGAATTCTTCGCCACGGGTGCTGGCCGGTGCCACGCCCTGGTACTTGGCCTTCAGGTCCCACCATGCCTTGTTGTAGTTGTCGGCGGTGATCGAACCGTCGAACACGCCCCAGCGCCAGCGGTCGATCATCAGCCCGAACGGCAGGAACGACACACCCGACAGTGCCATGCGCATCTGGTTGTTGATGACTGCCTCGCGGCTTTCGGTCGGCGCATCGACCAGGCCGATCGAGCTGAGGTACTTGGGCGTCATGGCCAGCACGATGGTGTCGCCGATCGCTTCATGGAAGCCATCGTTGGCTCCGCCCTGGAACAGCGGCGGCAGGGGGTTGTAGGCCAGGTCGTAATAGATGTGGCCCAGCTCGTGGTAGATGGTGGTGAAGTTCTCTTCGTTCGGCTTGATGCACATCTTCGTGCGCACGTCGCCTTCCATGTTCATGTCCCAGGCGCTGGCGTGGCAGACCACGTCGCGGTCATCGGGCTTGATGAACTGGGTCTTCTCCCAGTACGACTGCGGCAGCGACGGCATGCCCAGCGACACGTAGAAGTCCTGCGCGCGTTCGGTCATCTGCTTGGCGGTACGCAGTTCGGCCTCGCGCTGCGCTTTGTACTGCGCCGCCACGTTGGCGTCCTTGCCGGCCTTGGCCAGCGCTGCGCTCAGGTTGGCCTGGTACTGCTTTTCCAGCGCTGCGGTGATGTCCAGGCTGCCGGCACCCGGGTACGGTTCCAGCTGGTCCCACAGGTTCGACCAGTCCTGCTGCCACATGTTGCCGAGCAGGTGTGCGGCGATCAGGCCGTTGCCCACTTCGGCCTTGTCCTTGCCGTAGGTCTTGTCCAGCTTGCCGCGTGCGTAGCAGTGCAGCTGCTCGTACATCGGCTTGACCTGTTCCCACAGACGATCGGTTTCCGGGCCGATCTGCTCCGGCGGCATGTCGTAGCCGCTGCGCCACATCTGGCCGGCATCGGTGAAGCCCATGCCCTTGGCGCCTTCATTCACCAGGCCGACGAACTTCTGGTAGTCGCCGCGCATGCTCCTGGTGGTGCTGTGCCAGCCCTGCCAGGCGTCGAGCTGCTGGTCGTAATCGCGGCTGCGCGCCAGCACCTGCTCCAGCTCGCCCAGCTGGCGGCAGGAGTTCGGATCGTTGGCATCGGTGCAGTACTTGCCGGCGCCATAGCTGCCTTCCATGCGCGTGGCGATCTGGGTCAGCTCGGCCAGCTTGGCCGGGTCGCGCGGTGCCGGCATCGACGACATCAGCTTCAGCAGGTGGATCGCGCGCTTGCTGTCCTCACTCATCGGCTTGCCGTCGAACCTGGCGGCCTGTTCGATCCAGCTGTTGAGCTGGGTCAGCGAACGCTCGTTGGCCTTGGCCGCGATGCGTTCGGAATCACTGTTGATGTAGGTGGAGGACAGCCACTGCGCCGAGGTCATCTCCGGGTAGGCGGCCTTGAATTCGGCATTGATGCGGGCCACGAACTGGTCGGCGGTTTCGCCGGCCGGGGCGCTGCTGCTGGCGGTATCGGTACCTGGGGCAGCTTCCTTCTTGCAGGCGACCAGGGCCAGCGTGGCGGCGGCGATTGCCGAGGCCAGCAGGAGATGACGGTGTTTCACGGGCGGTCCTTGGGTGGTGAACGACGGCCGAAGGCTAGTGGGCCGTCGCTGTCACCGCAAGTGGCGGAAGTCGGCCGGGCGGCGCCCGGCACCCGCAGAGGCTTTCAAGCAAGGGCAACGTCAACTTCAAAAGCGAGGATTCCGTGCGGTGGCGGGGCGGTGTCGGAGTGCGGGGACGCCGCAAGTACGTCCATGTAGGCTTGGCAGCCGCATCCATGCGGCTGACACCCCGCACTCCGACACCGCCCCACCTGTGACAGATTCCGTGTGCTGTCGGTAGGTGTCGACCTTGGTCGACACATCTGTCAGGTATCGACAAACAAGAATGGGGTCGGATCCGTTTTCCGAAGGAAAAACGGATCCGACCCCAAGGTCGTTCCAACAGATCGCGGAAAACTGTCGAAGGCGGGATGGTTCCGGTGGCGGGAGTGTCCGCGGCATGGATGCCGCGGCCAAGCCCCCAGGGATGGGTTTACGGCGTCTCCCGCCACCGGACCCACCCCGCCATCCCACGGATACCCCGCTGTTGCTGTTGCTTCGGTCGTTGAAGTTGCCGTTGCCTCTGCGGGTGCAGGGCTGCAAGCCCTGCCGAACAATCCTCAACTCTCGCAGTTGGCGAACACGTCGCGGTCTCGCTCGTACAGCGAGGTCTTCACCTGCATCAGGCCCAGCACCGACGGGAACAGGTTGTCATGGTCCGTGTACGCCGCCGAACGCTTGCGCACGCACTGCAGGTCCAATCCGCGGCTGCTGGCAAAGCCCGGCGAGAACCACATCGTCATCGGTACCCGGGTCTGCTCGGCCGGGGCAATGGCGTACGGCACGCCGTGCAGGAACAAGCCCTTCTCGCCCAGCGACTCGCCGTGGTCGGACAGGTAGATCATCGCCGTGTCGTAGTCCTGCATGCCCTGCAGCGTGCCGATGGTCTTGGTCAGGAAGTGATCGGTGTACAGCACGGCGTTGTCGTAGCTGTTGGTGATCTCTTCGCGCGAGCAACGGCCGATGTCACGGGTATCGCAGGTCGGGGTGAAGCGGCGGAACGCGGGTGGATAGCGCTCGAAGTAGGCCGGGCCATGGTTGCCCAGCTGGTGCAGCACCACCACGCGGTCGCCCGGTTTCGCACGTACCTGGGTGGCCAGGTCCTGCAGCAGGATCTCATCCATGCAGCGGCCATCGGCACACAGGCCTGGCGTGGTGGCATCGGACAGCGACTGGAAGTCCAGGCCTTCGCATACGCCCTTGCAGCCGGACTGGTTGTCACGCCACAGCGGGGTGATGCCGGCACGGTTCAATACATGCAGCAGCGACTGGTGCGCGCGGATCTTCTTCTCGTCGTAGTCGTGGCGTCCCCACGGCGAGAACAGGCAGGGCAGCGAAACTTCGGTGCTGGTGCCGCACGAATGCATGTCCGGGAAATTGACCACGCTGGCCTGGGCCAGCTCCGGGGTGGTATTGCGGCCACCGTTGAGCCCCCAGTTCTGCGCACGCACGGTCTCGCCCATGACGATCACCAGCAGGCGCGGCTTGCTGGCCGGAGCACGCGGGGTGGCCTTGGCATCGGTGCCGATCGGCAGCTTCGGCGCGCGCTGCACCGGGTTGTCACCACGCAGTGCACGGGGCAAGCCCAGCAGCACATTGGCCGGCGTGGCGAGGTAACGCACTTCGCGCTGGTTGCGCATCAGTGCGGAGATATCCTGGAACGAGATCAGCGCACCGCCCACTGCGGTTACCGCCGCCGCCACCAGGAAACCGATGCGCCAGAGCAGGCTGCGGCCCCAGCTGCGACGGCGCAGCTGCACGCGCCACAGCACGATCATCGGCAGCACCGCCAGCAACAGCACCGGCCACAACAGCGACACGGTCATCAGCTCACGGCTTTCCTTGGGGTCGGTCGCCAGCACGTTGCGCAGCATGTCCGCATCCAGGTAGATGTGGTAGCGACTCATGTAGTGCGCAGCGAATGCGGTCACCAGCAGCAACAGGCTGATCACCACCTTGGCGCTCCAGCGCCAGACCAGGAGGCCCAGCAGCACGCCGTGTGCACCCAGCAGCAACAGCAGCAGCGAAAGCGCATAGCGCAGGCTGCCCGGATGGCTGGCCATCGCGCTGTGCCAGAACAAGCCGTTGCCGGCCACCGCGAAGAACAGGCTGGTCAGTGCGATCAGTGCTTCGGTGGACAGCTGCGGCCGCCAGCGGCGAAGACTCGCCAACGCGGGAAGGCGGGCGAGGCGGTGGACCGACGCACTCATGCGTTTGCCTCCTGGCGGTTGGAACGGTCCAGCTGACGGCGTGTCAGGATGCGCTTGACGATGAGATACAGGCCCAGCGAAAGCAGCCAACATATCAATGCAGTGGCGACGTCATGCGAAAGGAAATGCGCGCCCCGGACCTGCTGGCTGATGCCGAACACCAGGCCGCTGCCGAGGCCGATCCACAGCCCGGCCCAGCGCCACGACGGGCGCCACAGCAGGGCGAAATAGTACAGGGACAACCATGCGTAGCCAGCACTGGCGTGCCCCGCCGGGAAGCAGGCCTGTGCGGTCATGCCAGCGGGGCGCGCCGTGAAGAGCCCGATGAAAGGCTGGTGCCCGCCGTAGCGCAGCAGGTCCCACGGGCATTCCATCGGCACCAGCGCCTTCAGCAGGGAGATCATGCCGGTGCCCAGCGCCATGGCAATCACAACATAAAGCAGCGCCCATCGCAGGGTGCGATCGCGTCCCCTGCGCCAGTGATGGAAGCACAGCAGGATCGCCACCAGCGCCGCTGCCGTGCTCAGCCATTTGCCCACCTTGTGCACCACCGTGCGGGTGATCCAGGCGTCCTGCAGCGCCCAGCGGCCGCCCTCAAGGCGGAACAGGTGGTCGGCCACCCATTGATCGCCGCCCATCCCCATCAGCAGCGTAAACACCGGCAGACCGAGTGCTACAGGCAGCCAAAGGTGAGTTACGGCAAATCTTGACGCCAGTGGCGATGTCGCAAGCGGCGCTACTGAATCGATGGGACGAACGGGCATGCTGGGAAGGGGCGGTTCGGGAATCCGCGGTCATGCTCGTCACCTGCATGTCGGAGAAGGGTCGGACGCTCGTTCGTGCCGGGTTAATGCTTGCCCGGCACGGGTCGACGTTCAGTCTTCTTCGGCGGTCGATCCTGCCCGCTCGGCGTGGCACTGCGGGTCCCAGGCCGTGCCGGGAAGCAGTTGCCAACGATTCCGGTTGGCAATGCCGATGTCGATCACCTTGGTGGGGTCCACGCAGGGGCTCATCGCATCGTCCAGCACCAGCAGCCAGCGCTTGCCCGGTGCCTTGGCCAGCCACGGGCCGGCGTCATGCCACTGCTCGGCCCACGGGCGCTTGAAGCCGAACTCACGCACCGGTCGATCTGCCTGCAGCAGGTTCTGTTCGCGCCAGGCAACCAGTGCCAACTCTGCGTCGGGGCCGATCCGCGCGCCCACCCGGCGCATTACCGCCGACGCCGACGCATACGGATCCAGCGCCGGGATCAGCACCAGGCCGTAGAGCATCCACAGCATGCCGTGGGTCAGCAGCACCAGCGTTGCGGCACGGCGTACCCGCAGCCACACGATCAGCGTGGCCAAGGCAATGGCAAAGGTCAGCAAGCCATCCCCCAGCACCGGCAGCAGCGAATCCGGCATGGCCCGGCGCTCCAGTTGCGCCACGGCCCACGGATGCTCGGTCATCAGGATCACGCCGAGCACGCCGGTGGCCAGCATCAGCACTACGCTGTAACCGAACAGGTAGCGGCGCACGCACAGCCGGCGCAGCAGGCCCGGCAGCAGCGGCGCTACGGCCAGCGCCATTGCAGGCAGCATCGGCAGCAGGTACACCTCGCGCTTGCCCGGGCTGGCACTGAAGAACACCAGTACCAGTACGGCCCAGCCCAGCAGCAGCCACTGGCGGCGATCGCCACGACGGATGCGGCGCCACCAGGGCTTGAACAGCATCGGCAGCAGAAGGCTGCCTGGCAGCCACAGGGTCAGGATCACCTGCAGGTAGTACCAGGCCGGCTGCCGGTGGTGCCAGGCATTGGCGTAGCGGGTGCCGGTCTGCTTGAACAGCAGCTCATGCGCGTAGGCCTGCAGTTCGGCGCTGGGCGTATGCAGCAGGGCCCAGCCCAGCGGCGCCAGCCACACGCCCACGCCCAGCAGGAATGCCGGGATCAGCCACAGCAGCGTTGCCGGGTGCGGACCCTCCACACGGTGCCCGCGACGGCGCTGGTACAGCCACCAGCCGAACCAGGGCAGCACCAGCAGCAGCGGCAGGAAACCCACGCCCTTGGTCACCGTGCCGAGGCCAGCGGCGAAACCGGCCAGCCACAGCGCGGGCAGGTTGCGGCGCTCGCACAGGTGGCGCATCAAGCCCCACAGGGCCACCGTGGTCATGCCGACCAGCACCATGTCGATCTGCGCGCGCTTGGCCATCAGGCCGAACTGCAGGGTGCAGAACAGCGCGCCGAGGGCATAGATGGAATGCCGCGGCGACCACAGCCGCCGTGCCAGATCCGACACCAGCCACAGACTCAGCAGGGCGCCCAGCAACGACGGCAGCAGGAACGACCACTGCCAGCTGCCGACCACCTCGTAGGCGGCCGCCTGCAGCCACATGAACACCGGTGGTTTCTCGGCATACAGCTCGCTGCCACGATGCGGCAGCAGCCATTGCCCACTCTCGACCATGGTCCGCGCGGCCAGCACGAAGCGCGGCTCGTCCGGCGGCTGTGGCTGCCGAAGGCCGATGCCCGCTGCCAATGCAGCGATGATCAGCAGCCACAACAGGGGCAGGCGCCAACGGCGGGGCAGGGCTACGGGCACGGCAGGCTCCGGGAGCAAAACGGCCACTCTGACGTGGCAGGGGTAGGAAAGGCGTCGGAATGGGCGCAGGTCGACCGCATTCCGACATGGTCGGCGCTACCATGGTACGAACTTCCGTGGATGTTTCGTGCATGCGTCTGTTGGTGATCGAGGACAACCGCCAGCTGGTGGCCAACCTGTTCGACTATTTCGAGTCGCGCGGGCACGTGCTCGACGTGGCCCCGGATGGCATCACCGGCCTGCACCTGGCCGGCAGCCACCCCTACGATGCGGTGATCCTGGACTGGATGCTGCCGCGCATGGAGGGGCCGGAGGTGCTGCGCCGGTTGCGCGCCGAACATGCGTCGGAGGTGCCGGTGATCATGCTGACCGCGCGTGACGAGCTGCCGGACAAGATCGCCGGTTTCCGCGCCGGGGCCGACGACTACCTGACCAAGCCGTTCGCCCTTCCTGAGCTGGAAGTGCGGCTGGAGGCACTGCTGCTGCGTGCGCAGGGGCGCAACCCGCGCAAACGGCTGCAGGTCGGCGACTTGGTACTGGATCTGGCGACGCTGGAGGTTCAGCGTGAGGGCCAGGTGCTGCACCTGTACCCGGCGTGCCGCAAACTGCTGGAAGTGCTGATGCGGGCCAGCCCGGGTGCGGTGACACGACAGCAGCTGGAGTTTGCCCTGTGGGGCGACGAGCCGCCGGATGGCGACCTGCTGCGTTCGCATGTCTACGAGCTGCGCCGCAGTGTGGATGGACCGTTCGCCGAGAAGCTGATCCATACGCTGCCGCGGGTGGGCTATCGGTTGGCGGTGATGGACGGTGCCGACGCCGGCAGGAATGCTGATGAGGGCGCGTAAGCCGGGGCCGCTGTACCGGCGGGTGGTGTGGTGGCTGCTCGGGTACCTGGCACTGCTGTCGATCGCGGTGTTCAGTGTCGGCAACTACGTGCACGAACACGCCGAGCACGCCGCGTGGCGCGCGCTGCTCAATTCCGAACTGGACAGCATCGTCGAGCATGTCGAGCACGAGCCTCATTACCGCTGGCAGGACTCGGACACGCTGAGCCTGTACCGCTTCGACGCGGTCAATCTGCCGGAGAGCCTGCGCACCCTGCATCCGGGGCTGCATGACGGAGTGATGGTCAAGGGCCGCGAGACGGCGGTGATGGTGCGTGAAACCCAGTCGATGGGACGGGTAGCACTGGCGCTGGACATCTCCGATTTCCATGACCTGGAACAGTTCGCCACGCGCTGGGTGATGCTGGCCGGGGTGATCATGATCTTCGTCACCGTGTTGATGGCGTCTTTCGGCATGGAGCGCATGGTGCGCCCGTTGAGCCTGCTGGCCCAGCACATCGGCGCTCTGCGGCCGGGCGTGCAGGGCCAGCGAATCGATGTCGACCCGCGCGGCAGTTCCGAGCTGCACACCATCGCCGATGCGCTGAACGACTACCTCGATCGCAATGAGCAGTTCGTCGAGCGTGAACGGGTCTTCATCAGCACCGCCAGCCACGAACTGCGCACGCCGATCGCGGTGATGACCGGCGCCGCCGAACTGGCGCTGGAGCAACCGGGCCTGCCCGAGCGCGCGCGCCAGCAGATGCAGCGGGTGCTGCGCACGGCGCAGAGCGTGGAGCAGCTGATCGAGCTGCTGCTGGTACTGGCGCGTGATCCGGCGCGCCTGGCCGCGCGTGCCGAGCGCATCGCGCTGGACCAGCTGTTGCCGGAGATTGTCGACGACCATCGCCACCTGCTCGGCGACAAGGACCTGAGCATCGGCATCCAGGCGGCGCCGGTGGATATCGTTGCGCCGATGGCGGTGGTGCAGGCCGCCATCGGCAACCTGCTGCGCAACGCCATCGAGAACAGCGGCCGTGGCCATATCGTGCTGCAGCTGGATTCGTCGGCAGTACTGACCCTGCAGGATCCCGGGCATGGCATGAGCCCGGAGGAGATCGCGGCGATCCACGCGCGCATGGCCCGCGGCGAGCGCGCCGATCGTGGCGGTGGCATCGGCCTGGACCTGATCGCCCGGCTATGCGGCCACCTGGGCTGGACCCTGCAGCTGCAGCCCTGCGAACCGCGCGGAACGCGCGCAACGCTCGACTTCAGTGCCTCGCGCCCCACATGACGGTAGTGCCGGCCGCTGGCCGGCAACCCCGCCTCACTGGGGGCTGGCCGGTCGCGCCACGTGCTGGTCGATCAGGATCACATTGCCATCAGGATCGGCCAGCTGCAGATAGCCCGTGCCCTGGCCATCGGGATCGGTCCGTACTGCCAGTGCGATGCCCTTGGCATCCAGCTCGGCCTGCAGCTCACGCACGTCCTGGAACCGGGGAAGTTCCTGCTTGTGCTGGTCCCAACCGGGGTTGAAGGTCAGCAGGTTGCCCTCGAACATGCCCTGGAACAGTCCGATCACCGTGCCGTTGCTACGCATCACCAGCCAGTTCTGGGCAGGGTCACCGCCGGTGACTGAAAAGCCGAGGGCTTCGTAGAAGGCGCGAGAGGCCGCGAGATCCTTCACCGAGAGGCTGACCGAAAAGGCGCCAAGCTGCATGAGTGGGCTCCCTGAGGGGATGTGGTCGTGGCCGGCACTGCAGCATGACCCGGCGTGAAGACAATGTTAATCTCATCGTGCGCCGCTTTATGCGGCGCTTTTTTTTCCCGCTCTTTCGATCGACAGAGGATCCCATGCCGACCGAACCCGCTACTGCCCTGATCAGCAACGACATCGTTGGCCTGGGCCTGATTGCTGCCACCCTGGCCCTGATCTTCTGGGCCGCCAGTGGTCCGACCCCGTTGCTGAAGAAGATCTTCGCCTGGGTGCCGTCACTGCTGCTGTGCTATTTCATCCCCGCCATCTACAACACCGCCGGTGTCATCGATGGCCACAACACCTCGCTGTACAACCCGGTCGCGCGCGACGTGCTGCTGCCGGCGGCGCTGGTCCTGCTGACACTTTCGATCGACCTGAAGGGCGTCATCAAGCTCGGCCCGAAGCTGCTGCTGGTGTTCTGCGCGGGCACCGCCGGCATCATGCTCGGCGCCATCGTGTCGTTCCAGCTGATGAAGCTGATCCATCCGGAAACCGTGGCCGGTGACACCTGGGCCGGCATGGCCGCGCTGGCCGGCAGCTGGATCGGCGGCGGCGCCAACATGGTCGCCATGCGCGAAGTGTTCGGCACCGATGCCACCACCTTCGGCCAGTTCGCGGTGGTCGACGTGGCCTGCGCCAGCCTGTGGATGGCGATCCTGCTGTTCCTGGCCAACCGCGCGCAGCAGATCGACACCCGCAACGGTGCCGATACCCGTGCCATCGACGAGATGAAGGCACGCATCAGTGCCTACGAGGCACAGAACGCGCGCATTCCCAGCATGACCGACCTGATGATGATCGTTGGCGTGGCATTGGGTGGTGTCGGCCTGGCCCATGCCATCGCCGCGCCGCTGGCGGGCTGGTTCAAGGCCAATGTCAGCTGGGCCAGCCAGTTCAGCCTCGACAGCCAGTTCGTCTGGGTGATCCTGCTGTCCACCGCAATGGGCCTGGGCCTGAGCTTCACCCGCGCGCGCCGGCTGGAAGCGGCGGGTGCGTCGCGCTTGGGCACGGTGTTCCTGTATTTCCTGATCGCCTGCATCGGCATGCAGATGAACCTGCTGTCGCTGCTGGATCGGCCGTGGCTGTTCCTGCTCGGCGCGATCTGGATGGCCACGCACGTGCTGGTGCTGTGGGTGGTGGCCAAGCTGCTGCGCGCGCCGCTGTTCTTCTTCGCGATCGGTTCGCAGGGCAACATCGGCGCTGCGGCGTCGGCGCCGGTGGTGGCAGCGGCATTCCATCCGACCCTGGCCCCGGTGGGCGTGCTGCTGGGCACGGTCGGTTATGCCACCGGCACCGGGCTGGCGTATGTCACCGGCCTGATGCTGAAGTGGATGGCCGGAGCCTGAGTCCTGAGCTGACGATCATGTTGCGTGTTCACGGTAATTGCCGTGGACACGCTTTCCCCGTGCAGAGCCGAGCCCACGCTCGGCTTTTTTTTTGCCTGCCACCGGATAGATCCACGTCATGCGTGGATGCACTTCATGGGTATCCATGAACAAAGAAAGGACAGATCCGTTTCCCCGCGGAAACGGATCTGCCCCCTGATGCTTCTTGCCGTCACCGGAAATCTGTCGAAGGTGGGGTGGTGTCGGATGGCGGGGTGTCCGCGGCATGGATGCCGCGGCCAAGCCCCCAAGGACGGGTTTACGGCGTCCCCGCCATCCGACACCACCCCGCCAAATTCACGGAAAACCAGAGCCGACGCTTTGGCCGTTGCAGTTGCAGTTGCCTCTGCGGGCGCCGGGCTGTAAGCCCGGCACCCACCTCACTGCTCAACAGCAGCGGCCGCCGTTGCGCCCGCCGTAACGCGCTTCCTGGCGCTCGCGGAAGAACGTCTTGTAGTCCATCGGCTCCTGGTCCGGGTGCTTTTCCAGCATGTGCCGGACGTAATTGTCGTAATCAGGAATGCCACAGCACAGCCGTGCGGTCTGCACCAGGCGCCGCCAGATACGGCGGTGCGCCTGGTACTGGCCGGCGGGAACCAGTTGCGTGCTCATCACAGATCCACCATTTCATGCGGCTTCAGCGCCACGTACGGGGTCTCGCGGTCGGTGCGCTGCGGATTGCGGCGGGCCGCCAGGATGGTCTTGATCGAATACACCAGCACCGCGCCCACCACCAGCAGGAACAGCGCGGTCAGGCCGGTGTTGACGTAGGCGTTGACCACGATCTGCTTCATCTGCGCCACGGACTTGGCCGGTGCGGTGATGGTGTCGCTGGCGAGCGCGGCCTGGAACTTGTGTGCCTGTGCCAGGAAACCCTGCGCCGGATTGCTGTCGAAGATCTTGATGAAGCCGGCGTAGGTGGTGCAGATCAGCAGCCACACAGCCGGTACCGCGGTGACCCAGGCATAGCGGTCACGCTTCATCTTGAACAACACCACCGTGCCCAGCATCAGCGCGATACCGGCCAGCATCTGGTTGGAGATGCCGAACAGCGGCCACAGCGTCTGGATGCCACCGAACGGATCGACCACGCCGGTGTACAGCAGGTAGCCCCACAGCGCCACGCAGCCGGCGGTGCCGATGATGTTGGCGGTCCACGATTCGGTCTTCTTCAGGGCCGGCACGAAGTTGCCCAGCAGGTCCTGCAGCATGAAGCGACCGGCGCGGGTGCCGGCGTCCACCGCGGTGAGGATGAACAGTGCTTCGAACAGGATCGCGAAGTGGTACCAGAACGCCATCATCGCGTCGCTGCTGCTGGGGATGGCCTGGTGCAGGATCTGCGCGATGCCCACCGCCAGCGTCGGCGCACCACCGGCGCGGTGCAGGATGGTCGGCTCGCCAATCGCCGCCGCGGTCGCGGTCAGCTGCTCGGGGGTGATGGTGAAGCCCCAGGTGTTGGTGATGTAGTGCGCCGCCGAGGCCGCATCGGCACCGATCACTGCCGCCGGGCTGTTCATCGCGAAGTAGATGCCCGGATCGATGATCGAGGCCGCCACCAGTGCCATCACCGCTACGAACGATTCCATCAGCATGCCGCCGTAGCCGATGTAACGCATGTGCGCTTCATTGGCCAGCAGCTTCGGCGTGGTGCCGGAGGAGATCAGGGCATGGAAGCCGGAGACCGCACCGCAGGCGATGGTGATGAACAGGAACGGGAACATGCCGCCCTTCCACACCGGGCCATCACCGCTGGCAGCGAACTGGGTCAGCGCCGGCATCTTCAGTTCCGGCATCACCACCAGGATGCCGATGGCCAGCGCAATGATGGTGCCGATCTTCAGGAAGGTCGACAGGTAGTCGCGCGGGGCCAGCAGCAGCCACACCGGCAGCACCGAGGCGACGAAGCCGTAACCGATCAGCATCCAGGTGATCTGGGTGCCGGTGAAGGTGAACGCCGGGCCCCACACCGGGTCGGCGGCGACCTTGCCGCCGTACCAGATCGCGGCCAGCAGCAGGATCAGGCCAACCACCGAGATCTCGCCGATCTTGCCGGGGCGGATGTAGCGCATGTACACACCCATCAGGATCGCGATGGGCATCGTCGCGATCACGGTGAACATGCCCCACGGGCTTTCGGCCAGCGCCTTGACCACCACCATCGCCAGCACCGCCAGGATGATGATCATGATCAGGAACGCACCGAACAACGCGATGGTGCCGGGCACCTGGCCCATCTCCTCCCGCACCAGGTCGCCCAGCGAGCGGCCGTTGCGACGGCTGGACAGGAACAGCACCATGAAGTCCTGCACCGCACCGGCCAGTACCACGCCCACCACCAGCCACAGCAGTCCGGGCAGGTAGCCCATCTGCGCGGCCAGCACCGGGCCGACCAGCGGACCGGCGCCGGCGATGGCGGCGAAGTGGTGGCCGAACAGGACGTGCTTGTTGGTCGGCACGTAGTCCAGGCCATCGTTGTTGATCACCGCCGGGGTGGCCCGGGTCGGATCCAGCTGCATCACCTTGTTGGCGATGAACAGGCTGTAGAAGCGGTAGGCGACCAGGTACAGCGAAACCGCCGCGACGACGATCCACAGGGCATTGATGTGTTCGCCGCGGCGCAGCGCCACGGTGCCCAGACAGAACGCGCCGAGCAGAGCGAGTACCGCCCAGCCCAGTTTGGAAAACCCTTTCATGAGGTGCTCTCTCCCGGAAAGACAGTCAAAGAGTCCTGCTTGCCTTCGACAGGGTCAATTGGCACAGGACGAATCTGCGGTAGTACTTTGGTCGTACGCAGGGCGCGCTGACGTGCAGCGAACGTCAGGGATGGAACAATCGGTTGCGGAGCCATCCATTGGCCTACGGCCGTGTGGCGTCCATCTTCAGTGGCATCCATCCAACAGGAGTCGCCATGAGCTTCCCCGAACCGGTCCGCGTGCTGCGCACCATCCGTGGCATGCCCACCTCCGACGGTGCCGGCGTGCGCCTGACCCGCGTCATCGGCGGCCCCACGCTGCCCGACCTGGATCCGTTCCTGCTGCTCGATGAATTCGGTACCGACCGCGCCGAGGACTACATCGCAGGCTTCCCGGAGCATCCGCATCGCGGTTTCGAGACCGTCACCTACATGCTCGACGGGCGCATGCGGCATCGCGACAACCACGGCAACGAAGGCCTGCTGACCCCGGGCAGCGTGCAGTGGATGACCGCTGGCCGTGGCCTGGTGCACTCGGAGATGCCCGAGCAGGAAAGCGGGCAGATGCGCGGGTTCCAGCTGTGGGTGAACCTGCCGGCGAAGGAGAAGATGACCGACCCGAAGTACCAGGAATTCGCACCCGAGCGCATTCCCGTGGTGCACCCGGAGCCGGGTGTGGAGGTGAAGGTGATCGCCGGTACGGTCGGCGGCACCCGCGGCCCGATCGTGCAACCGGCCACCGAGCCGCTTTACCTCGACATCACGTTGGCGCCCGACCGGGCCTGGACCTATACGCTGCCGGAAGGCCACAACGCCTTCGCCTATGTATTCGAAGGAGCGCTGACGGTGGGTGAGCAGGACGCTGCCCGCGATGTCGCGCGCCAGGAACTGGCGGTGCTGGGCGGCGGCGAACAGCTGCATGTTTCGGCCGGCAGCGAAGGCGCGCGGCTGATCCTTGTAGCAGGCCGTCCGCTGCGTGAGCCGGTGATGCGCCACGGCCCGTTCGTGATGAACACGCGGCAGGAACTGATGCAGGCCTTCGTCGATTTCCAGGAAGGCAGGTTCTGACGGGTAGCGCCGGGCCATGCCCGGCGAACGTCCCGCGCGTCGGATCCTGCGGGGATGCTGCCAGGCAGTCATCCCCATCACCGTCAGCGCCCGGCGGCCACGGCCGACGGGGTCAGGCTCATGCCCTGCGCCAGCTGCTGCAGTGAGCCCAGCTCCTGCGCGCTGTCCGGATACAGCGAAATCTGCGCGTAACGCCCTTTGTCGATCTTGACCACGCTGATGCGCCGCTCGGCATACCCCGGCGGTTGCTGGCCGCCCAGGTCGGGCTGGTACCAGTACAGTGATTCACCAGCGAAGCTGCCTTTTTCCTGGCGCAGCGAGCGGCTCAGCGGAATGGCGGGATCACGCGCGCTGAGCATCAGGCTCAGCACTTCGCGACCATCGGTGGTGCTGGCGCGGCAGACCAGGAAATCGGCCTGCACCACTTGCTGCCACTGCAGGCCACTGCTGGCGGGCAGCGAAGGACATTCGGACGGCGCCTGCGCGGCGGCCTGGGCCGCGGCAAACAGCAGGCTCGACAACATGACAGGCACGAACTTCATGCATCCCCCAAGGTGATGAGTTGTTTGGCTCCGCCAGCAGCGCCAGCGGCCATGGCATCCCATCCCCGGATGCCGCCCCATCCGGCATGTGCACGGACGGTCAACTCAACCTTAACGGAACGTGAGCGATCGCACAATTCGCGGTTACAGAAGTAACCATTGCGGCCGAGGGTCGGCCGCAATGGGGGCCGCGTGGATCAGCGGTCGCTGCCGATCCACTTGTAGATGATGCCTCCGATCGCGCCGCCCAGCAGGGGCGCGACCCAGAACAGCCACAGCTGGCCGATTGCGCCGCTGCCGGCGAAGAAGGCCACGGCGGTGGAGCGGGCCGGGTTCACCGAGGTGTTGGTGACCGGGATGCTGATCAGGTGGATCAGGGTCAGCGACAGGCCGATCGCCAGCGGGGCGAAGCCGGCCGGTGCCTTGCCGTGGGTGGCACCCATGATCACGATCAGGAACACCGCGGTCAGCACCACTTCGCACAGGAAGGCCGCTGCCACGCTGTAACCACCGGGCGACAGTGCGCCGTAGCCGTTGCTGGCGAACGCACCGGCCTGGCTGCCATCGATGGCGAAGCCGCTGGCGCCGGAGGCGATCTGCAGCAGGATGAAACCGGCCAGCAGGCCGCCAGCCACCTGGGCGATGATGTACGGGATCAGGTCCTTGGTCGGGAAACGACCGCCGGCCCACAGGCCGACACTGACCGCGGGGTTGAAGTGCGCGCCGGAGATGTGGCCGAACGCATAGGCGCCGGTCACCACGGTCAGGCCGAAGGCCAGCGCAACGCCGAGGAAACCGATACCCAGCGGATTGCCGTCACCCCCGAACTTGGCGGCCAGCACGGCACTGCCACAGCCACCCAGAACCAGCCAGAACGTGCCGAGGAACTCGGCGGACAAGCGTTTACCCATGCTCATGTGTTGCACTCCTTTGACGGTCTAAAGTGTGATTTATGTCACATTTCAGTGATCAGCGGGTGACTGTAGCGTCAACGCCGGGTGCAGGGATACACCTTCGGATGTGTGCAACACGCGATGTTCAGTACTGGGGCAGGGGAATGAACTCCTTGTCGTCGCCCGGAATGGTGCCGAAGCGGCCGGCTTCCCAGTCGTGCTTGGCCTGCTCGATGCGCTCCTTCGAGCTGGACACGAAGTTCCACCACAGGTGGCGCGGGCCATCCAGCGGCTCGCCACCGAACAGCATCGCCTTGACCGGCGTCTTCGCGCGCAGGCGCCCTCGCGCGCCGGCTTCGGGAATCACCAGGTGCTGAGCGGGGATGTCCACGCCATCGAGCTGCGCCTCGCCTTCGAGGATGTACAACGCGCGCTCGCGGTGGCCGTCGTCGATATCGATCTCTGCATCCGGGTCGAGATCGATCGCCACGTTGAGCGTGTCGGCGAACACCTTCACCGGCGATTCCTCGCCATAGGCGCGGCCGGCGATCACCCGCAACCAGGCCCCATTGCGGCGCTGCTCGGGCAGGGTGGCGGCGGCATGGTGGTAGAACGCCGGCTCGATTTCCTCATGCGACTTCGGCAGTGCGACCCAGGTCTGCATGCCATGGATCGGGTTGTCGTGGTCGCGGTCCGGTTGCGGCGTGCGCTCGGAATGGGCGATGCCGCGGCCGGCGGTCATCCAGTTGACGTCGCCGGGACGGATCACCTGGTCCGAGCCCAGCGTGTCGCGGTGGCCGATCGCGCCCGACCACAGGTAGGTGACGGTGGCCAGGCCGATGTGCGGATGCGGGCGCACGTCGATGGCCGTACCGGGGTGCATGAGTGCCGGGCCCATCTGGTCGACGAACACGAATGAGCCGATGCTGCGCGCCTGCAGGGTGGGGACGGCGCGACGGACTTCGAGGCCGCCGATGTCGTGCACGCGCGGGGCGATGATGGTGGTCATGCGGGCGTTCTCGCTGGCAGGGATCAGGTGATCAGCATCGCATGCAGCTGTGACGGGGACATGCCCCGTATGGGTAACAGGTTGTTCCAGCCAACGGCGCAGCCCCTCGTGGCTGTGGGTTGGTCGCTGAAGGCGGAAGCAAAATCAAAAGCCGCGCTTGGCCGGGCGGGTGGGTTGCGCAGGACACGCCGTAAACCCATCCATGGGGGCTCGATGGCGCCATCCATGGCGCCAACGGTCCTGCGCAACCCACCCGCCCGACCTCTGACAGTTTCTGTGTGCTGTCCAGCCACGGAGAAGAAAAAAAGAAAATCAAAATCAAAATCAAAATCAAACGCCGGTCGCTTCGCTCCTGGTGGCAACCAAGGTAGCCACCCACCAGTTCGCAGTAGCCATCAACCAGATTCGCGGTTCACCGACCGTCACCGGGAAGCTGTCAGGGGTGGGGCGGTGTGGGTGGGCAGGACCGTTGGCGCCATGGATGGCGCCATCGAGCCCCCAGGGACGGGTTTACGGCGTGTCCTGCCCACCCACACCGCCCCGCCCACCAAACAGAAAAGCCAGAGCCGCTTTGGCTCTGGCTTCTGCTTTAGAACTTGACGCTGCCTCTGCGGGTGCCGGGCCGCAGGCCCGGCCGATCAAACCACCGCTTCGCGCAGGATGGGGTTGTCCCAGCCTGGGCGCGGCGCGAAGCGGTCGCCGTGGCGCTGCTGCAGTGCCTTCAACCGCTCGACGATCGCGTCGGCACCCACCGCACGGATGTGCTGGATGGGGCCGCCGCGGAACGGTGCGAAACCGGTACCGAAGATCACGCCGGCATCCAGCAGGTCCGCATCCGCCACCACGCCTTCGTGCAGGCAGGCCACCGCCTCGTTCAACAGCGGCAGGATCAGGCGGTCCTCCAGGTCGGCCGGGGCCTGGTAGTCGCTGGCAACGTCCGGCTTCTTCGGCTTGCCGTTCTCCCAGGTGTAGATGCCCTGGCCATCCTTCTTGCCGCGCTTGTCCGGCTCCACGGTCTGCAGCGCGGCCGGAATCTGCAGGCCCAGGAACGGTGCCAGTTCGCGGCCGACGCCGGCGGCCACGTCCAGGCCCACGGTGTCGATCAGTTCGATCGGGCCCATCGGCATGCCGAACTTCACGGCGGCCTTGTCGATCACCGGGCCCGGGATGCCTTCGGCGTAGGCAGTGGCAGCTTCCAGCATGTACGGGAACAGCACGCGGTTGACCAGGAAGCCCGGGCTGCCGGCCACCGGCACCGGGAACTTGCCCAGCGCCTTGCAGAACGCGGCCAGGCGGCGCTCGGTCTCCGGCGCCATGCCGTCGTGATGGATGATCTCCACCAACGGCATCTGTGCCACCGGGTTGAAGTAGTGCAGGCCGGCGAACTGTGCCGGGCGCTGGATGTGGTCGCGCAGCTCCACCAGCGGAATCGACGAGGTGTTGGTGGTCAGCAGCGCATCCAGCTTCATCTTCGGCTCGAGCGTCTGGTACAGCGCACGCTTGGCTTCGGGGTTCTCGATGATCGCCTCGATCACCAGGTCGGCCTCGGCCACGCCATCGCCTTCCAGGTCGGCACGCAGCCGCGCGGCCACGGCGGGGCGTTTGCTCTCGTCGCGCACCTTCTTGGCGAACAGCGCCTGTGCGCGTTCCATGGCCGGGTCGATGAAGCGCTGCTCGCGGTCCTGCAGGGTTACCTCGAAGCCCTTGTACGCGGCCCATGCGGCGATGTCACCGCCCATCACGCCGGCACCGACCACGTGCACGTGGCGGATGCCGGAATCACCACCGCCGAGGCCCTTCAGGCGCTCGGTCAGGAAGAAGATGCGGATCAGGTTGCGCGCGGTCGGCGTGCTGGCCAGCTTCACCACGGCCCGCCGCTCGGCGTCCAGGCGGGCCTGGATCGGCTTGCCGCCGCTGCGCTGCCAGGTGCTGATCAATGCATACGGCGCCGGGTACTGGTCCTTCTTGGCCTTGCGTGCGACCTGCTTGACCATCTGTGGTGCCAGCAGCGTGCGTGCCAGCCAGGTGTTGGTGGCCCAGGCCGTCGCGCGCTGCTTGAACGGGCGCGTGGTGCCGGACAGCGCCAGCGCCACGGCAGTGTCGAGCACCACCGCCGGTGCCACCACCTTGTCGACCAGGCCGATGCCACGCGCGGCCGAGGCCGACAGGGTGCGGCCGGTCAGCATCATGTCCATCGCCGCCGGGGCGCCGACCAGCTGCGGCAGGCGCGCGCTGCCGCCCCAGCCCGGGAAGATGCCCAGCTGGGTTTCCGGCAGGCCGATGCGGGTGCTGCTGTCATTGGAGGCCACGCGGTAGCGGCAGGCCAGGGCAAGCTCGGTGCCGCCGCCGAGGCAGTGGCCGTGGATGGCCGCCACGGTCGGGCAGGGCAGCTCGGCCAGCTTCTGGTAGGTGGCCTGGCCACGCCGGATGGCGTCGTTGACGGTGCCGCGACGATCGAATTCCTGGAACTCCTTCAGGTCGGCACCGGCAATGAAGCCGGCCTTCTTCAGCGACTGGATCACCACGCCCTTGGGCGGGTCAAGCGCGATGCGCTCGAGCAGGTCGCCCAGTTCCAGCAGCACATCCTGCGACATCGCGTTGACGCTGCTGTCCTGACGATCCAGGGAGAGAACCACCACGCCGTCGTCGCGGATCTCGGGGTGCCAGTGGCTGAAGCGGAGACCATCGAAGCCTGAGAGCATGGACGTTCCATCCGGTTGTGTATGGAGAAGCGGCTATGATCCAGAGGTTGTTTCCCCCGCGTCAAATCCCAATAGCAGGGGAGTGGCGACCCCGGATCCATGGCCGTGGACCGGGACGCTAACGGAACGGTGGTTAAAAGCTGGTGCGGCGCCAGGTGATCGGCGACTGAACTTTTCCCGGGATTGGCAGTCTCATTGCCCGACGTCGGTTGGGCTGACAGGAGTGCGGCCCCTCATGGCCGATGTTGATACACCTCAGGAGCTGGATCTGGAACTGGTCCGGCGCGTGCAGCACGGCGAGAGTGCCGCATTCGATGTCCTGGTGCGCAAGTACCAGCATCGGGTCGTGGCCCTGGTCGGTCGCTACATCGCCGACTGGAGCGAATGTCAGGACGTCGCCCAGGACACTTTCATCCGTGCCTACCGCGCGATCGGAAGTTTCCGTGGCGATGCCCAGTTCTCAACCTGGTTGCATCGAATCGCCGTGAATACCGCCAAAAACTACCTGGCTTCACACAATCGCCGTCCGCCGACCGACGACATCGACATCGGCGACGCCGAGCAGTTCGACAGCGGTACCCGCCTGCGGGACACCGATACGCCCGAGCGCGAATTGATGCGCCAGGAGCTGGAACAGACGGTCATGAAGGCCGTCAACGCGCTGCCGGAAGAACTCCGGTCGGCGATCACCCTGCGCGAGGTGGAAGGCCTGAGCTACGAGGATATCGCGCAGAAGATGGGGTGCCCGATCGGCACCGTGCGGTCACGGATTTTCCGGGCGCGCGAGGCGATCGACACCGAACTCCGGCCGCTGTTGGACATCGGCAGCGCCACCCGTGAGAAGAGCCGCGTATGACCAGTAATCCGTTCAACGAATCGCAGAACCATCAATCGCCCGCCGGGCAGCGCCTGGACCAGCGCCATCGCGAACAGCTGTCGGCCCTGGTCGATGGCGAGCTGGGCGCCGATGAAGCGCGCTTCCTGCTGCGCCGGATGGAGCACGATCCCGAACTGGCCGGCTGCCAGGAGCGTTGGCAGCTGCTGGGCGACGTGATGCGCGGGCAGGCCTCGGTGCTGGCACCGGCCGGTTTCAGCGCCGCCGTGGCCGCTGCTGTTGCCGCCGAGCCCGCGCCGCAGCCCGAGCCCCGTCGCCAGGTACGCCGCAGTGGCTGGCGGGCCTGGGGGGGCGGTGCCGCACTGGCCGCCTCGGTGGCGGCCGTGGCGCTGTTCATGGGCGGCGAGAAGCTGCAGGAGGCCACACCGGGCGAGCCGCTGGCCCCCCAGGTGATTGCCAGCGAGGCCCAGCTGGCGCCGGCACCGAGCCGCCCGGTGACGGTCACCGAAGCATCGGTGGATACCGCGGCAGTGGCCGTTGCGGCTGCGCCGGCCGTGGCGATGGCTGCCGCCAGCCGCCGCCAGGACGCCCGCCGCGCCAGTGCCACCCGCAGCCAGCAGGCTGCGCGTGCCGCCCAGCGTGACGATGTGCCGCTGCGCGCCGTGGCTTCCGCGCAGGCACCGTTGACTCCGACCGTGCCCGCCAGCGCCAACCGCAACCTGCCGTTCGGTGAGGTCGGTGGGTTGCAGGCCCGGCCGTGGCCGCGCTCCAGCCTGGCGCCCGCCGCCGGTGGCGCGCTCAATGCCAGCTTCCCGGCTCACGCCGGTGGTGCCGCGTTCTACCCATTCGAGCCGCGCCTGCAGGACGACCTGCCGGTGCCGCCGCGCCCGCGCGACTGAGCCGGGCGCCTTCACGCCCCGCCGTCGGCGGGGCCCGTATTCCTTTTTCCATCCGACCCGGAGGTTGCCGTCCGATGACTCCCCGACTCCGCACGCAGGCCATTGGCCTGCTGGCCCTGACCCTTCCCCTGATGGCCTGTGCCCAGGCGCCGGCGCCTGCCGCCCAGCCCCAGCCAGCGCCGGCCGCAGCGCCGCGGGTACCCGCACAGCCGCTGGTCAGCGGCCTGCCCGACTTCACCAACCTGGTCGAACAGGTCGGCCCGGGCGTGGTCAACGTCGACACCACCATCGTCCGCAACAACCGCCAGGCCTCGCGGGGCCCGATGGGCGGTGACGATGACATGCCGGAGTTCTTCCGCCGCTTCTTCGGACCGGATTTCCCGATGCCGGGGCAGGGCCCTGGCGGCCCGGACGGTGGCCCCAGCATCAAGGGCCGCGGCATGGGCTCGGGCTTCATCATTTCCCCCGATGGCTATGTGCTGACCAACTACCACGTGGTGGCCGACGCCAGTGAGGTGAAGGTCAAGCTGGGCGACAGCCGCGAGTTCACCGCCAAGGTGGTGGGCAGCGACCAGCAGTACGACGTGGCCCTGCTGAAGATCGACGGCAAGAACCTGCCGACCGTGCGCGTGGGTGATTCCAACACCCTGAAGCCGGGCCAGTGGGTTGTCGCGATCGGCTCGCCATTTGGCCTCGACCACTCGGTCACCGCTGGCATCGTCAGCGCGCTGGGCCGCAGTACCGGTGGCGCCGATCAGCGCTACGTGCCGTTCATCCAGACCGACGTGGCAATCAACCAGGGCAATTCCGGTGGCCCGTTGCTCAATACCCGCGGTGAAGTGGTCGGCATCAATTCGCAGATCTTCTCCGCCTCCGGCGGCTACATGGGCATCAGCTTCGCGATCCCGATCGATCTTGCGATGAGCGCGGTCGAGCAGATCAAGAAGAGCGGCAAGGTCACCCGAGGCCAGCTCGGCGCGGTGGTCGAGCCGATCGATTCGCTGAAGGCACAGGGCCTGGGCCTGCCGGACAGCCGCGGCGCCCTGGTCAACCAGATCGTGGCCGGCAGTGCGGCCGCCAAGGCCGGTGTGCAGGTGGGCGATGTCATCCGCTCGGTCAACGGCAGCCCGGTCAACAGCTGGTCCGACCTGCCGCCGCTGATCGGAGCGATGGCGCCGGGCAGCAAGGTGAACCTGGTGGTGTACCGCGACGGCAAGCCGCATGACCTCAATGCCACGCTGACCGCGCTGAGCGAAGACGGGCAGGCCAGTGCCCGCGGGCCGGCGACCGGCAATGCCGACGCGGCTCCGCAGACCGGCGCCAATGCCCTGCTGGGGCTGGACGTCAGCGACCTGAACGCGGCCCAGCGCAAGCAGTTCGGGCTCAACGGCAACGAAGGCGTGCGCATTACCGGGGTCAAGGGCCAGGCAGCGCGGGATGCCGGCCTGTCGCCGGGCATGGTGATCCTGCAGGTCGGCCGCGTCGCGGTCGGCAGCGTGGATGCCTTGAACCGGGCGCTGTCCAGCTTCAAGAAGGGCGACGTGGTGATGCTGCTGGTCCGCACGGCCAATGGCAACAGCGCCTTCGTGGCGGTCAAGGCCGGGCAGTAAGGCCTGCCGGGACCGCTCCGGCGGCCCCCTGCGTTTCTCCCCGAAGCCCCGCCCCGTCGGGGCTTCGGTCGTTCCGGGCCGGTGTCCGGCAGCCGGTTTTCGCGGCCGGGCGCTGGGCGTGCGATAATCGACCGTTACCCTGACGACGCCGCGCGCCGCCGCCACCTATGTCTTCTGATTCGATGCGGAACATCCGCAACTTCTCCATCATCGCCCATGTCGACCACGGCAAGTCCACGCTGGCCGACCGCATCATCCAGCTCTGCGGTGGCCTGCAGGCCCGCGAGATGGAAGCGCAGGTGCTCGATTCCAATCCGATCGAGCGCGAGCGTGGCATCACGATCAAGGCGCAGTCGGTGTCGCTGCCGTACCTGGCCAAGGACGGGCAGACCTACCACCTGAACTTCATCGACACGCCCGGCCACGTCGACTTCTCCTATGAAGTCAGCCGTTCGCTGGCCGCCTGCGAAGGTGCGCTGCTGGTGGTCGATGCCGCCCAGGGCGTGGAAGCGCAGTCGGTGGCCAACTGTTACACCGCCGTGGAGCAGGGCCTGGAAGTGGTGCCGGTGATCAACAAGATCGACCTGCCCACCGCCGACATCGAGCGTGCCAAGGCCGAGATCGAGGCCGTGATCGGCATCGACGCCTCCGACGCCGTGCCGGTCAGCGCCAAGACCGGCCTGAACGTGCAGGACGTGCTGGAAGCGATCGTGCACCGCATCCCGCCGCCGACGCCGCGCGATACCGAGAAGCTGCAGGCGCTGATCATCGATTCCTGGTTCGACAACTACCTGGGCGTGGTCTCGCTGGTGCGCGTGATGCAGGGCGAGATCAAGGCCGGCGACAAGCTGCAGGTGATGTCGACCGGCCGCAATCACCAGGTCGACAACGTCGGCGTGTTCACCCCGAAGCGCAAGGTGCTGCCGGCGTTGAAGGCCGGTGAAGTGGGTTGGGTGACCGCCAGCATCAAGGACGTGCACGGCGCCCCGGTCGGCGACACCCTGACCCTGGCTGGCGACCCGGCGCCGAAGCCGCTGCCGGGCTTCCAGGAAATGCAGCCGCGCGTGTTCGCCGGCCTGTTCCCGGTCGATGCCGAGGACTACCCGGACCTGCGCGAAGCGCTGGACAAGCTGCGCCTGAACGATGCCGCGCTGCGTTTCGAGCCGGAGAGCTCCGAGGCGATGGGCTTCGGCTTCCGCTGCGGCTTCCTCGGCATGCTGCACATGGAAATCGTGCAGGAACGCCTGGAGCGCGAATACAACCTTGACCTGATCAGCACCGCGCCGACGGTGGTGTATGAGGTCCTGAAGACCGATGGCTCGATCATCAACATGGACAACCCGGCCAAGCTGCCGCCGGTGAACCAGGTCGAAGAGATCCGTGAGCCGATCATCCGTGCCAACGTGCTCACCCCCGAGGAGTACATCGGCAACATCATCAAGCTGTGCGAGGAAAAGCGCGGCAGCCAGATCGGCATCAACTACCTGGGCAGCCAGGTGCAGATCAGTTATGAGCTGCCGATGGCCGAGGTGGTCCTGGACTTCTTCGACAAGCTGAAGTCGGTCAGCCGTGGCTATGCCTCGCTGGACTATCACTTCGTGCGCTTCGACGCGGGCCCGTTCGTGCGCGTGGACGTGCTGATCAACGGCGACAAGGTCGATGCGCTGTCG
The DNA here is from genome assembly GCF_002799155.1 of Stenotrophomonas maltophilia. Taxonomy (GTDB): domain Bacteria; phylum Pseudomonadota; class Gammaproteobacteria; order Xanthomonadales; family Xanthomonadaceae; genus Stenotrophomonas; species Stenotrophomonas maltophilia_R. The sequence continues at coordinate 2,711,915 of NZ_NERD01000002.1, read as the reverse complement.
CTGATCGTGCACCGCAGCCATGCCGATCGCCGCGGCCGCGAGCTGTGCGAGAAGATGAAGGACCTGATCCCGCGCCAGATGTTCGACGTGGCCATCCAGGCCGCGGTCGGCTCGCAGATCATCGCCCGTACCACGGTCAAGGCGATGCGCAAGAACGTGCTGGCCAAGTGCTATGGTGGCGACGTTTCGCGCAAGAAGAAGCTTCTGGAAAAGCAGAAGGAAGGCAAGAAGCGCATGAAGCAGGTCGGCCGCGTGGAGATTCCGCAGGAAGCGTTCCTGGCCGTGCTGCAGATGGACAACAAGTAAGCCCGCACCGGCCCTGCTGGGCCGGTCGTCTGGTGACGTTGCAAAGGACCCTGAATGAAACTGTTTGAGATCCTCCTGGTCGTGCTGACCCTGGCCTCGGGCCTGATCCTGCTCGCGGACAAGCTGTATCTCGCCAAGCGTCGCGCCCAGCGCGCGGGCCTGCTCGATTCCGAGCCGGTGCTGGTGGATTACTCGCGCGCGTTCTTCCCGGTGCTGGCGATCGTGCTGGTCGTGCGCAGTTTCATCGCCGAGCCGTACAAGATCCCGTCCAGCTCGATGATGCCGAACCTGCTGATCGGCGATTTCATCCTGGTCAACAAGTTCTCCTACGGCCTGCGCCTGCCGATCAGCAACACCAAGATCGTGCCGTTCGGCGAGCCGTCGCGCGGCGACGTGGTGGTGTTCCACTTCCCCGGCCACAGCGACAACGACCCGGCCAAGGGCGAGAACTTCATCAAGCGCGTGATCGGCGTGCCAGGTGACACCGTGGTCTTCGAAGGCGACGGCGTGATCCTCAACGGCGAGCCGCTGAAGTACGACAACAAGGGCATCTATGCCGGCCACAAGGGCCAGGGCGAGGGCGCCAACCTGCTGGTCGAGCACCTTCCCGGTCGTACCCACACCGTGCTGGAGACCGACTATCCGCGCGGCCAGGGCCAGTGGACCGTGCCGGCCGGCAGGTACCTGGTGATGGGCGACAACCGTGACAACAGCGACGATGGCCGTTTCTGGGGGCTGCTGCCGGAAGAAAACCTGCGAGGCAAGGCCTTCCTGATCTGGCTGAACTGCCAGGGCTGGTTCTGCAAGGATGGCTTCGAGCCGTCGCGGATCGGCTCGAGCATCAACTGATCAGGCATCAACCGAGTATTTTCACATCCAACGCGTATCTGGGGAGAACGCAATGAAGACGATGAACACGCAGCGTGGCATGACCCTGACCTCGTTCCTGGCGGTCCTGATCGTGGTCGGTTTCTTCCTTTACATCGGCATGAAGCTGTTCCCGATGTACCAGGAGTATTACGCGGTGCGCTCGGCGATGAAGAGCCTGGCCAAGGAGCCCGGGGTGGGCAGCATGGAGCCGGCCCGGATCCAGGATCTGTTCTTCAAGCGCCTGTACATCAACTACTCGGAAAACGTGAAGCCGGCCAACGTGAAGTTCGACCGTCGCGACAATGGCTGGACCCTCAAGGTCAACTACGAAGTGCGCCGTCCGCTGGTCGGCAACCTGGATGTGGTTGGCAAATTCGATTCATCCCAGGACCTGACCCGAAGCGGTGCCGAATAAACCTTTCCAACGTGGTGACCTGATCGGTCATCCCTTCCACGACCCGGCGCTGCTGAAGCAGGCGCTGACCCATCGCAGTGCCGGTGCGCCACACAACGAGCGCCTGGAATTCCTGGGCGACAGCATCGTCAACATGATGGCGGCCGAGGCGTTGTACCGACGCTGGCCCAAGGCTGACGAAGGCGCGATGACTCGTGCCCGCGCCGAGCTGGTGCGTGAGGGCGCGCTGGCGGTGATTGGACGTACCCTGGAACTGGGTGAGCGGCTGATCCTGGGCCCGGGCGAAATGAAGTCCGGCGGACATCGTCGTGATTCGATCCTGGCCGACGCGGTGGAAGCCGTGGTGGCCGCGATCTACCTGGATGCCGGCTTCGAGGCCTGCCGGGCGGTGGTACTGCCCTGGTTCAGCGCTTCGATCGAGGCACTGCCGGCCTCCGGCCGGCCCGAGAAGGACCCCAAGACCCGCCTGCAGGAGTGGCTGCAGGCCCGCCAGAAGGCGTTGCCGCAGTACGAACTGGTGTCAGAATCCGGTGACGACCACGCCAAACATTTCCGGGTACGCTGCATCGTAGCTGACCCGGCCGCCAGCACCGAGGGCGAAGGCCCCTCGCGGCGGCTTGCCGAACAACAGGCGGCTGCGGCCGTCCTAGAACAACTGGATTCCAAGTGAGCGAACAAACTCCCCATCATTGCGGCAGCGTGGCCGTCATCGGCCGCCCGAACGTGGGCAAGTCGACCCTGACCAATGCCCTGGTCGGTGCCAAGGTCAGCATCGTCTCCAATCGTCCGCAGACCACGCGTCATCGCCTGCTGGGCATCGCCACCTATCCGGAAGGCCAGCTGGTGCTGGTCGACACCCCCGGCCTGCACAAAGTGCAGAAGCGGGCAATGAACCGGGTAATGAACCGCGCCGCGCGTGGCTCGCTGGAAGGCGTTGATGCTGGCCTGCTGGTGATCGAAGCCGGCCGCTGGGATGAAGAAGACAGCCTGGCCTTCAACGTGCTGCGCGACGCCGGTATCCCGGTCGTTCTGGTGGTCAACAAGATCGATCGCCTGAAGGAAAAGGGCGCGCTGCTGCCGTTCCTTCAGCAGGTGACCGAAGGTCGCGACTTCGCCGCCGTGCATCCGATCTCCGCGCAGAAGCGCAACGGCCTGGAAGCACTGGTGCGCGACGTGCTGAAGCTTTTGCCGGAAGCCCCGCCGATGTTCGGCGAGGACGAGATCACCGACCGCAGCCAGCGTTTCCTGGCCGGTGAACTGGTGCGCGAGCAGTTGATGCGACAGCTCGGCGAGGAACTGCCGTACGCCACCACCGTCGAGATCGAGCGCTTCACCGAGGACGGCAACCTGCTGCGCATCGGCGCGGTGATCTGGGTCGAGCGCGAGGGCCAGAAGGCCATCGTGATCGGCAAGGGCGGCGCTCGCCTGAAGGAGATCGGCGCCAAGTCCCGCCTGCAGATGGAGCGTCTGTTCGGGGCCAAGGTGTTCCTGGAAACCTGGGTGCGCGTGCGTGAAGGCTGGTCCGACGACGAGGCCGCGCTGAAGGCCTTCGGCTACGAATAAGCCGCGACGGTCGCTTCGATGATGATCGAGGACGACACCGGCTTCGTGCTGCACGCACGGGCCTACCGCGAGACCAGCCTGCTGGTCGAAGTGTTGAGCGCGCAGCATGGCCGCATTGGCCTGCTGGCGCGTGGCGTGTCCACTGCCAAGGGCCAGGTGCTGCGTGCCGCCCTGCAGCCGTTGCAGTGGATCCGCTTCAGTGCCCAGCAGCGGGGTGAACTGGCCCAGCTGCGTGGTGCCGAGGCGCTGGATGCCGCGCCGCGCCTGGTCGGCCAGGCGATGCTGGCCGGCTTCTACCTGAGTGAACTGACCCTGCGCCTGGCCCCGCGCCAGGACCCGTTGCCGGAACTGTACTTGGCCTACGGCGAGGCGCGCGCACGGCTGGCGGTGGGCGCCGGTCTGGCCTGGACCCTGCGCCGTTTCGAACGCGAGCTGCTGTCTTCGCTGGGCCTGGGTTTCGAGCTGGACAGTGCCAGCGATGGCCAGCCGATCGACCCGGCGGCGCGCTACGAACTGGATCCGCAGGAGGGCGCGCAGCGCCTGCTGAGCGAGCGCGGCGGGGAACGCCGGGCAGCGGCCACTGGCTCGGCGCTGCTGGCGTTGGCGGCAGATGAAGAGCCGGATGCCGCCGACCTGGCCAGCCTGCGCCTGCCGATGCGGCGGGTGCTGGCCCATCACCTGGGGCCGCGCGGCCTTAAATCATGGGAAATGCTCGAGCAGCTCGCGCCCAGGCGTTGAGGGGGGCGGCAGGGCTTGCAGCCCTGCACCTGCCGAGGCCAAAGCAACAGCAACAGCGTGCATACCGTGGGTAGGCGGGGTGGGTCCGGTTGAGGGGGGCGCTGCAAGTACGTCCATGTAAGCTCGGTCGCCGCATCCATGCGGCTCACGCCCCCGCAACCGGACCCACCCCGCCTTCGACAGTTTTCCGCGATCTGTCGGAATGGCATGGGGTCGGATCCGTTTTCCTCCGGAAAACGGATCCGACCCCAGTTTGAATTTCGATATCTGACAGAGATTCATCCACGGATGGCGTGGATCTACCCGATCGCGGAAATCTGTCAGAGGTGGGGCGGTGTCGGAGTGCGGGGTGTCAGCCGCATGGATGCGGCTGCCAAGCCTACAAGGACGTACTTGCGGCGTCCCCGCACTCCGACACCGCCCCACCAGCCCACGGAATTCCAGTTTTTGCTCTTGCCGTTGCCTTGGCTTGAAGCCTCTGCAGGTGCAGGGCGCAGCCCTGCCGAACACCCCTCAATGCAGCAGGGCAGCCACCGCATCGCGGAACCCCGCCTGGGCCTGTCCGGACTCGGGCGCATGATGTAGCTGGCGCACCGCCCGGCCCAACCGTGCCGCTCCCACGAAGCCACAGCTGGCCTGCAGCCGGTGCAGCTGGCTGCGCAGCTGGCGCTCGTCGTGCTGGTCCACCGCCTGCTCCACTGCATCACGCACGCCCGGCAACTCGGCCAGGAACAGCTCGCGCAGGGCGATCAGGTGGTTGCGCTGGCCATTGAGCGCGGCCAGGGCTGCGGTCTCGTCCCAGTCCTGTACGGCCAGCTCGACTGCGGCCGGGGCCTGTGCAACGAAGATTCCCGCCGGGCTGTTGACCAGCGCACGGCGCACCGCCTTCAGCAGCTGGTCGCGGCCCAGTGGCTTGACCAGGGTGTCGCTGAAACCGGCTTCGCGCAGGCGGGCGTGGATGGAGGTATCGCCGTCGGCGGTATGTGCCAGCGCCGGCGTGTCGGGGTGTGAACGGCGCAGCTCGCGCAGCAGCTGCGCGCCATTGCCGTCTGGCAGGTTGACGTCGATCAGCCACAGATCATGCGCGCCGGGTTCGGCACTGGCCAGGGCACTGGCCAGCGAATCTGCGGTATCCACATCCGCCGGTAACGTTTCCAACGCCGCCTTGAAAAAACCGCGGCTGATGATGTCGTCCTCGACAAGCAGGAAGCGGGGCCGTGCGGCCCGCGGGGTCATCTGCATCAGGGCTGCCTCCATGTCAGCTGTCCCAATCATCAAGCACGGCGGCCACGGGCGCAAGCGGGTCCCGGCCCCGTCGGTCAGGATCTGCGACAATACGCCCCCATTTTTGCCCGCAGCCTGTTGCCACGTGGCCCGATCCCGTTCCCGCACCGACCGTACCCCATTCCAGACCGAGATCCTCGACCTCAGCCATGATGGTCGCGGTGTCGCCCGCCGTGAAGGCGAGGGCGGCAAGGTCACCTTCGTCAGTGGCGCGCTGCCCGGCGAGGTGGTGATGGCTGAACAGACCGCCCGCAGCCGCCATTTCGACGAGGCGCGCACCGTGGAGGTGCTGCAGGCCTCGCCGCAGCGGGTGACCCCCAAGTGCCCTCATTTCGGTACCTGCGCCGGTTGCGTGCTGCAGCACCTGGACGAGGACCAGCAGATCGTCGCCAAGCAGCGCGTGCTGATGGACAACCTGGAGCGGATCGGTCATGTGAAGCCGGGCACCGTGCTGGCGCCACTGGTCGGAGAAAGCTGGGGTTACCGCCGCAAGGGCCGCTTCTCGGTGCGCCGGGTCGAGAAGAAGGACAAGACACTGGTCGGCTTCCGTGAACAGGATCCGCGCTTCGTCGCCGACCTCAGCCAGTGCCTGACCGTGATCCCCGAGATCGGCACCAAGGTCGAGGCGCTGTCCACTTTCATCGAGTCACTCGATGGCAAGCGTGACATCCCGCAGATCGAGTTCATCGCCGGTGACCAGGCCGTGGTCCTGACCGTGCGCCATCTGCAGCCGCTCAGCGATGCCGACCGCGTGGCCTGGGCCGCCTTCGGCCAGCAGCATGGCTTCGTGATCTACCTGCAGTCCGGCGGCGTGGACACGGTGCAACCGCTGGACGGGCAGGGCGTGCCGCTGTCGTTCCGGTTGGCGCCGTGGGATGTCGAGCTGGCGTTCCGTCCGCTGGACTTCATCCAGGTCAATGCCAAGCTCAACGAGAAGATGATCGCCCACGCCCTGGACCTGCTGGAACCGGGGGACGACGAGCGCGTGCTGGACCTGTTCTGTGGCCTGGGCAACTTCACCCTGCCGCTGGCGCGCCGCGTGCGCGAGGTGGTCGGCGTGGAAGGCGATGCCGGCCTGGTCGCGCGTGCGCGTGAGAACGCCGAGCGCAATGGCCTGGCCAACGCGCAGTTCTTCAGCGCCGACCTGACCCAGGACCAGCGCAGCACCCCGTGGATGCGCCAGGGCTTCGACAAGCTGCTGCTGGACCCGCCGCGCTCGGGCGCGATCGAAGTGCTGCAGCAGCTGCCGCTGAAGCAGTTCAAGCGCATCGTTTACGTCAGCTGCCACCCGGGCTCGCTGGCCCGCGATGCCGGCTATCTGGTCAATGAGCAGGGCTTCACCCTGGTCAGTGCCGGCGCCATGGACATGTTCCCGCACACCGCGCATGTGGAAAGCATCGCGGTGTTCGAGAAGCGCTGACAGGTTGTCATCACCCATCGCGCATAATGGCGCGATGGGCATCGAAATCGAACGCAAATTCCTCGTCAGCAGTGATGGCTGGCGCACCGCCGCGCATCGGGTGATCCCGATGGCGCAGGGCTACATCAACGACATGGGCGCGCTCGACCGCGGCACCCAGAACGCCTCGGTGCGCGTGCGCATCGAAGGCGACCATGCGGCCCTGAACCTGAAGTCGCGCACCATCGGCCATACCCGCCAGGAGTTCGACTACCCGATCCCGGTGGACGATGCGCGCGCGCTGCTGGCGTTGTGCGTGGGGGGGCTGATCGACAAGCGTCGCCATCTGGTTGAACACGCCGGCCTGACCTGGGAAGTGGACGAATTCCTCGGCGACAACGCCGGCCTGGTCGTGGCCGAAGTCGAGCTGGACAGCGCCGACCAGGCCATTGACCTGCCGGACTGGGTGGGCGCCGAAGTCACCGACGACGCGCGCTACTACAACGTCGCGCTGGCTAGCCGCCCCTATTCACAATGGTGAAACCCCAGAAAGGGGACGGAGGGGATTAAGTCGCCTTTACCCCACTTGTGCGGGAAACGACTTAATCCCCTCCGTCCCCTTTTTTCGAGGGAGGCGGGCCCCATGTCGGGGGGATGAGAATCGACATCTACTCCGACGTGGTCTGCCCCTGGTGCTGGATCGGCAAGCACCGCTTCCAGCAGGGCGTGCAGTTGCTGGGCGCCAATGCGCCTGAACTCGATATCCACTGGCAGCCGTTCCAGCTGGATCCGGACGCGGACGACACCCCGGTGCCGCTGCGCGAGGCCTACGTGCGCAAGTTCGGTGGCGTCGAGCGTACCGAGCAGATCCTCGGCCAGACCCAGACCACCGCACGGGCCGAGGGCCTGCCGATGGATTTCAGCCAGGGCCAGGTGCGGGTGACCACGCTGCCGGCGCACCGGGTGCTGTGGCTGGCCGGACAGCACGGCGTGCAGGATGCGGTCGGGGAGGCGCTGTTCCGCGCCCACTTCGAGCTTGGCCAGAACCTGGCGGACCCTTCGGTGCTGATCAAGGCCGGTGTGGCAGGCGGCCTCGACGCGGGTGAAATCGCGCAGATGCTGGCCTCCGACCGAGGCTTGGCCGAAGTTGAAGCAAAGCTGGAGGAGGCCCGCGCGTTGGGCATTTCCTCGGTGCCGACCTTCGTCATCGACGGCCGCTGGGCCATTTCCGGAGCACAGCCCCCAGAGGCATTCGCCAACGCCCTGCGCCAGATCGCGGCCGAACAGGGCACCCCGAGCACCCTGGCGGGCGGCGACGAGGCCTGCGGCCCGGACGGCTGCAAGGTCTGATCAGATCGCGGTCAGAGCCCCTGCGGGGATCCGACCCCGGGGTCAGACCCCCGCAGGGGCTCTGACCCCACGCTTCCCTTTTGCCTTGACCACTGCGCCTGTCGGCCGGTTCTGCGACAATGCGGCACTGCGCCATGCGGGCGCGTGTTGTGGAGATCGACCATGCTGCTGATCGGCGTTGCCGGCACCGAACTGACCGCCCAGGAACGCGACTGGCTGCAGCACGATGCCGTGGCCGGGGTGGTGCTGTTCAAGCGCAACTTTGCGTCGCGCCAGCAGGTGACCGATCTGAGCGCGGCGATCCGCGCCGCTGCCCCGCGCCCGCAGCTGATCTGCGTGGACCAGGAAGGCGGCCGCGTGCAGCGCTTCCGCGAGGGCTACAGCGCGCTGCCGCCGCTGCAGGAGATCGGCGCGCTGTACGCGACCGATCCGCAGCGGGCGCTGGCCCTGGCCGAGCAGCACGCCTGGCTGATGGCCAGCGAGGTGCGCGCCAGCGGCCTCGACCTGAGTTTCGCGCCGGTGGTCGATCTCGGCCGTGGCAACCGCGCCATCGGCAACCGCGCCTTCAGTGAAGACCCGCAGGTGGTGGCCGCGTTCACCGCCGCCTACGTGCGTGGCATGCATGCGGTCGGCATGGCCGCCACGCTCAAGCATTTCCCCGGCCACGGCACCGTGCTGGAAGACACCCACGTCGATACCGCGATCGATCCGCGCGCGCTGGAGGAACTGCGCACGCAGGACCTGGTCCCGTTCCAGGCCGGCATCGCCGCCGGTGCCGACGCGGTGATGATGGCGCACGTGATCTACCCGCAGGTGGCGCCTGAGCCGGCCGGCTATTCCCCGCGCTGGATCCAGGACATCCTGCGCGGCGAACTCGGCTTCCGCGGCGTGGTGTTCTCCGATGACATCGGCATGGCCGCCTCGCACAGTGCCGGCGGCGTGCCGGCGCGCGTGCATGCACACCTGGATGCCGGCTGCGACGTCGTGCTGGTCTGCCACCCGGAACTGGTCGATGAAGCCCTGCACGCCGTGCAGGGACGCTCCCTCAATACTGCTGCGCTGCTGGGCCTGCTCGGCCGCGGCGCGCTTGGCTGGGACGGCCTGCAGGCCGATGCCCGCCATGGCGATACCCAATCCCGTCTGCTTGAAACCCTTGGAAGAACCGTCTGATGCCCAACCTCACCATTTCCCAGGCCCTGGCGCAGGCTGACCTGCTGGTCGACCGCCCTACCATCGACAAGGCCATCGCTGGTATCGCCGACGCCATCGCGCGCGATTACAAGGGCGAGGTGCCGCTGTTCCTGTCCATCATGCACGGTGCGCTGCCGTTCGCCGGCCAGCTGGCGCTGGAACTGGGCGCGCGCGGCCAGGACGTGCAGTTCGATTACCTGCACGCCACCCGTTACCGCGGTGAAACCACCGGCGGCGACCTGGTCTGGAAGCACAAGCCGGCCACTTCGCTGTTCGGCCGCCGCGTGCTGCTGGTGGACGACATCCTTGACGAGGGCTACACCCTGCAGGGCGTGCGTACCTGGTGCCTGGAACAGGGCGCGACCGACGTGCGCATCGCCGCGATGACCGTGAAGAAGCACGACCGCGCACTGCCGGACGTGACCGCAGACTACGCCGGCATCGAGCTGCCGGACCGCTACGTGTTCGGCTTTGGCATGGACGTCAACGAAACCCTGCGCTGCGTGCCGGCCATCTACGCGATGAAGGAATAACGGCGTAGCTGCCCACAGCGCGTCTTCTTCCATCGCCGGCATCCTCGGGTGCCGGCGTTCGTCTTTTCATGGAGTGCTTCGAATGCAACAGATCGCCCTGGCCGTGATTGGCGGTACCGGTGTCTACAACCTGGCCAAGCTTGACGACGTGCAGACCCACGAGGTCGATACCCGTTTCGGCCGCCCGTCCGGCCCGGTGCGCGTGGGCACGCTGCTCGGCCATCGTGTGGCGTTCCTGGCGCGGCATGGCGAGGGGCATTCGCTGCCGCCGCACAAGATCAACTACCGCGCCAACCTGGCCGCGCTGCAACAGCTGGGCGCGCAGCGCGTGCTGGCGTTGAACACGGTCGGTGGCATCACCGAACACTTTGGTCCGCGCGTGCTGGCCTGCCCGGACCAGATCATCGACTATACCTGGGGCCGCATCAGCACGATCTGTGAAGAAGAAGGCACCGACGTGGTCCACGTCGATTTCGGCCATCCGTACACGCCGATGCTGCGCAGCAAGATTCTGGCGGCAGCCAAAGTGACCGGTGTCACGGTCCATGACGGTGGCTGCTATGGCGCAACGCAGGGCCCGCGCCTGGAAACCATCGCCGAAATCGCCCGCATGCGCCGCGACGGTTGCGATCTGGTGGGCATGACCGGCATGCCGGAAGCCGCACTCGCGCGGGAGCTGGGGCTGGATTACGCCTGCCTGGCGATCATCGCCAACTGGGCCGCCGGTTGTGGTGATGGCGAGGAGATTACGATGGCTGAAGTGCTGGCCAATGTGCAGGCGGCCAGCAACGGACTTCCGGAACTGGTGGGCGAATTGGCGCGGGGGTGATTGTCTTCCCCGAGCAAGCTTTGCATACTCAGCTTGTGCGCGGGTTCAGCGTACACCACCCATTCATTGCATAAGGTCTCGCATCACCATGCCGAACGGTACCGTCAAGTGGTTCAACGACGCCAAGGGATTTGGCTTCATCTCGCCGGAGGATGGCAGCGCCGACGTGTTCGCGCACTTCTCCGCCATCAACTCCAAGGGCTTCCGCAGCCTGCAGGAAGGCCAGCGTGTCACCTATGACGTGACCCAGGGCCCGAAGGGTGCCCAGGCTTCGAACATCACGCCGGCCGAGTGATCCACTCGACAGTGCGTTGAAAACCCCGCTTCGGCGGGGTTTTTTTTGCGTCACGGCAAGGATTGTGCTGCCGGGGGCAGGAGTGCAGATGGTCATCCGGAATTGCGCTCGGGCACAATGCGGCCATGAAGGAACGACTGCGTATCGCCGTGATCGGCTACGGCACCGCCGGACAGGCAGTGTCCATCCTGCTCTCCCGTGATGGCCACGAGGTGGAGATCTTCGAACGCGTGCCCACGCCGGGGCCCGTTGGCGCCGGCTTCCTGCTGCAACCCAGCGGCCTGCAGGTGCTGTGGCAGATGGGCCTGCTTGATGCCGTGCGCGCGCATGCCGCGCCGGTGCACCGCCTGTATGGCGATACCCCGTGCGAACGCGCGGTGATGGACATGCGCTATGACGGCCTGGATGCGCGGCTGCATGGCCTCGGCATGCAGCGTGGGGCGCTGTTCTCGCTGCTGGACGCGGCGCGTGCGGGTGCGGGCCAGCTGCATGCCGGCGTCACCATTGCCGCAGTAGATGCCGCGCAGGGCCGCCTGCGCGACAGTGACGGGCGCATGCATGGCCCGTTTGATCTGGTGGTGGCCGCCGATGGTGCCGCCTCGACACTGCGCAGCACGATCGAAGGCGGTACCGGGCTGGACCGGGTGTATCCCTGGGGGGCGCTGTGGTGCCTGCTGCCGGCCGAGGACTGGCCGCACCTGCAGGAGCTGCGCCAGCGCTACGTGGCCGCGCGCAAGATGATCGGGCTGCTGCCGGTCGGTACGCGGCCCGGTGATGACACGCCGCGCCTCAGTTTCTTCTGGAGCCTGCCACGCGCGGATTTCGAACGTTGGCAAGCCGATGGCATGGCGCCTTGGCTGGACGAGCTGCACGCGCTGTGGCCACAGGCCAGTGCGCGTTTCGCGCATCTGCATGATGCCGGCCAGCTGGCGCGCGCGGTCTACCGTGACGCTGTGATGACGCGCTGGCATCACGGCCGCATGGTGCTGGCCGGCGATGCCGCACATGCGATGAGCCCGCAGCTGGGGCAGGGCGTGAACATGGCGCTGCTCGATGCGCTGGCACTGCGTGATGCCGTGCGCGCGCATGGTGGCGGTGCCGCTGCATTGCAGGCCTACCAGGCGCAGCGCAGGGCGCACGTTGCGGTCTACCAGCGCTGGAGCCGTTGGCTGACGCCGCTGTTCCAGTCCGATCGTGACGCCTGGGCGAAGGCGCGCGACGTATTGCTCGGCCCGATGGGACGCCTGCCCGGAGGACGTGGCCACATGCTGCGCGTGCTCAGTGGTACCCAGCATGGCTGGTTCGGTTCGCTTGCGCTGGATCCGGCATTCATCGACGCGCTGGCCAGCGCCGCCGAACCACCTCGCGCGCACGTGGCCGCGGCAACGGCGTGAAGCACGCCGTCACGTGAATTAACGGTTGCCTCACCGTGGATATGCGAGAAGTAGATTGCACGCGATTGCGCGTCGCCCGTTTTCATTTCCGTGATCAACATCGCGCGTGGCCCGGGCGGCGCTGCCGTTGCGGCCTGTTGCGGCCCGGACGTGCCGCCTGTTGTTGAAGAGGAGGACGCCATGTTGTTCGCGGTCGAGGAGCTGGAATCGGAAATCTGCAAGCTGCGCGGACTGTTGCAGATGCTGCACGAGGACCAGCCCGACGTACTGGAGGACGTGTTTGAATTCCATGTGGGCAGCCTGATCAGTCATGCATCGCCGGAGCACCACGCACGCATCCGTGCCTGCGCGCAGGAGATGCTGGCGGCAACCCAGGCCCTGCCGCGGCGACGCGAAGATGACACGCCCGAGTTCCAGTTGATGCCGCAGCTGGGCATTGGTCCGGCCTGATTCAAACCACTGGCAGTTCCACCAGGCCGTTTTCCACGCAGGCGACCATCTGTTCGCCGAGAGCGGGAACAGGCACGATTCCGGCGGTGAACGCGGAAAAGGCCGGAAGGACCGTCATCCTCTCGCGCAGCCAGAATGCGGGGAAGCGCCGTCGCAACGGCGCCAAGGCGACCTGCGGATGCAGATGCCCGGCGATCACATGCAGCTCCGCATCGGGCGTCGGCTCATGGCGAAGCAGGAACGGCTGCAGCCGTACTTCGTCGTGGACCTGTACCTGCAGCTGGGCATGTGGCAGCTGGTGATCATGATTCCCGCGCAGGACGTGCACGTCCAGTGCGGTATTGCGTTCGCGCCATCCCAGCCATTGCTGGTGCCACGCGGCGCGATGCGCCGGCCCATGCAGGATGTCGCCCAGGATCCACAGCTCGCGGCAGGCATGCCGGTCCAGCAGTTCCTGCAGGCGTTGCAGGTCTTCGCCAGTGCCGCCACTGGGCAGCGCGATGCCGGCGCGGCGGAACACATCGGCCTTGCCCAGGTGCAGGTCGGCGATCAACAGCGCCTGCCGCGCGGGCCAGTACAGCGCACGCGCGCCAAGCAGACTCAGCGATTCGCCCGCGCGCAGCAGCGGAAGCTCATCGGCCATGGCGGCGCTCCAGCTGCTGGGCCGCGCGTTGCACGCGGGTACGCCAGTCCTCGTTGCTGAACTGCCCACGCAGGCGTTCGGCCCACAACGGGAAGCCCAGTGGTGTAAGTGACGACGGACGCTGCATCGAGAGGATCTGCGTGCCGATCCTTGCCAGTACCTGCTGTAACTCGGGCAGGTCGAGGCTGTCGTGCAGCACCTCGTGCTCGGCCAGCGCCAGCAGCAGGTGGTCAGGATCGTGCTCGCGCAGCACGTCGAAGAGCAGGCCCGCCGAGGCCTGCAGCTGGCGCAGTGATCGCGGCATGCCGCCGGGCAGGCTGGGTACCAGCAGGCCAGCTACCCGTGCGATGCCACGGAACTGGCGGCGCGCCAGCTCGCCCAGGTTCACCGCGGCACGCAGATCGTCGAGCAGCTGATCGGGGCTGAACAGCGCACGCCATTGCGTCGCGTCCAGATCGATTGCCTGTGCCGGTGCCAGCACCAGGCCATGGTCATTGACGGCATAGCCGATGCTGTTGCGCTGCTGACGGGTGCAGCGCAGCGCCAGCAGGGCGGCCAGCGCCTCATGCACGTGGCGGCCGGCAAAGGGATAGACGAACAGGAACTGGCCTTCGCGGCGTCGCACCTCTTCCACCAGAAGGTGGCCAGGGCCGGGAAGCGACGACAACTGCTGCTGCAGTGCCAGCAGGGGTGACAGCCAGCGTGATTCGGCACTGTCGTCGGCCCCGGACAGGACCCACTCCAGCTCGCGGCCGAGCGGCATCGACAGCGGCAGCTGGCCGCCCTGCCAGCGTGGCACGACACCGTCACCGCGCCCTCGTGCCAACCGCACGAAGGCGGTCATGTCGCGCAGCTGCACCAGCTCCAGCAGGCGTCCGGCGAACTGGAAGCGATCGCCTCGGCGCAGGCGGCTGGCGAACTGTTCTTCCACGGCGCCCAGGCTACCGCCGCGCAGGAACTGCACGCGCACGCTGCCATCGCTGCTGATGGTGCCGATCGACAGCCGATGGCGCAGCGCCTGGCGACGGTCGTGCATGCGGTACTGCCCATCGGCATCACGCACGACCTTGTGGAAATCGGGGTACTGGGCCAGCGCCTGGCCGCCCTGCACGATGAACGTGAGCACGGCCTGCCATTGATCGTCGCCGACAGACGCGAAAGCATGGGTACGCCGTACCTGCGCCAGCAGCGCGGCGCTGTCGAAGCCGCCAGCCAGAGCGCGGCTGACCGCATGCTGGGCCAGCACATCCAGCGAAAGCGTCGGTGGCCTGCGTGCTTCGACCACGCCTTCGGCCAATGCACGGCGCACCGCGGCGTACTCGGCCAGCTCCAGCGCATGGCTGGGGACGCACAGGATCGAGCCGCTGGCACCCGGACGGTGGCGTGCGCGTCCGGCGCGTTGGCGCAGGCGCGCCACGCCCTTCGGGCTGCCCAGCTGCAGTACCTGTTCAACCTCGGGGAAGTCCACGCCGAGGTCGAGGCTGGAGGTGGCAACGACGCAGCGCAGCATGCCCGCGCGCAGCCCGTCTTCCACCTCCTGGCGCAGCGCCGGATCCAGCGAGCCGTGGTGCAGCGCCAACGTGGCCGGGTCTTCCGGCCAGACCGCCGCCAGCGCCTGGTGCCACAGTTCTGCCTGCGCACGGGTGTTGGTGAACAGCAGGCTGCTGCGCGCCTGCATCAGTGCCTCCAGTACGCGTGGCAGCTGCGCCAGGCCGAGATGCCCGGCCCACGGGAAACGTTCGCCGGGGTCCGGCAGCAGGCTGCGCACGCTGATTGCGCGCGGGCGCACGCCCTGCACGATCGGTGCATCCGGCTGCCCGGGCAGCAGCACGTCGCGCGCTTCCTGCAGGTTTCCCAGCGTGGCCGATAGGCCCCATAGCTGCAATGCAGGCGCGGCCTCGCGCAACACCGCCAGGTTCAACTGCAGCAGCACACCACGCTTGCTGCCCAGCAGCTCGTGCCATTCGTCCACCACCACGCAGCGCAGCTGGCGCATGCGCTGCAGCGTATCCGGATAGCTCAGCAGCAGCGCCAGCGATTCCGGCGTTGTGACCAGTACGTCGATGCGGCCCTCGCGCGCCTGTCGTCGTTCGCGGTTGCTGGCGTCGCCACTGCGCAGGCCGACGCGCCATCCAAGCCCCACCCCATCAACCACGGCCTGCAGTGCGCGCGCGGTGTCGCTGGCCAACGCGCGCAGGGGCGTCACCCACAGCACCTGCAGTGGGCGCACCGCGCTTGCGCGCCGGGGCGGGGGCGGTGGGGCGATCATGGCCTGCAGCAGCGGTCCCCCGAACATCGCCAGTGTCTTGCCGCTGCCAGTGGGCGTGTGCAGCAACCCGGATCCGCCGGCGAGATAGTGCCGCCACATCGCGCGCTGGAACGGCAGCGAGCGCCAGCCTTTCGACGCGAACCAGTCTTCCAGCTGGCGCAGGGCCTGGCTGCGGTTCATCGCGCCAGCGCCTGCAGGGCGGCCAGCTGATCGGCCTCGCTGGCCGGCTTGTCGTGGCGCCAGCGCAGGATGCGCGGAAAGCGCACGGCGATACCGGACTTGTGCCGGCTGCTGCGGTTGACTGCCTCGAAGCCCAGCTCGAACACCTGTTCGGCGCGCACGCTGCGCACCGGTCCGAAGCGCTCGCGGGTGTTGGCGCGGATCCAGCGGTCGAGCGCGAGGATTTCCTTGTCATCCAGGCCCGAATAGGCCTTGGCCACCGGTACCAGCGCGTCGCCGTCCCAGACGCCGAACGTGTAGTCGGTATACAGCGTGCTGCGCCGCCCATGGCCAGCCTGCGCATACAAGAGCACCGCATCGATGGTGAGCGGATCGACCTTCCATTTCCACCAGTCGCCGCGGCGTCGCCCGGCCTGGTAGGGCGAGCCACGTCGTTTCAGCATCAGCCCTTCCACGCCGCGTTCGCGCGCTATTTCCCGCATCGCTGCAGCCTGCGGCCAGTCTTCGGCAGCAACGTCGGGTGACAGCCGGATCCGTGCATCACCCAGGGCACCGACGATCTCGGCAAGCCGTGCACGCCGTTCCTGCAACGGATGCTCACGCAGGTCCGCGCCATCGAGTTCCAGCAGGTCATAGGCGAGCACGCGCACCGGCGTGTTGCGCAGGGTGGCCGCACCGGGTTTGCGGCGCTGGATGCGGGTCTGCAGTGCGGTGAATGCACGCGGCAGGTCGGTGGCGTCGTCCCAGGCCAGCAGCTCGCCGTCCAGTACGCAGCCATCGGGAAGCGCCATCGCCGCCTGTTCGATTTCGGGGAAGCGGCCATCCAGCCGCTCTTCGCCGCGTGACCACAATGCGACCTCGCCACGCCGGCGCAGCAGCTGCAGGCGGATGCCATCCCACTTCCATTCCAGCAGCCAATCTTCGATAGGGCCAAGGCGCTCGGCAGGATCGCTTTCCAATGGCGAGGCGAGGAAGAACGGGTAGGGTTGCTGCCGGTCCAGTGGCAGCTCATCCGGCGACAGCAGCTGGCCCAGCAGCCCGGGCGAGGGCACCCATTCGCCCAGCATGCGCTGGGCGATGCGTGCGATGTCCAGGCCGGACCACTCCGCCAGTGCCTGCTGCACCAGGCGCTGAGAGACGCCGACGCGCAAGGCGCCGGTCAGCAGCTTGTTGAACACCAGGCGTTCGCCGCTGCAAAGCTGCCGCCAGCCGGTGACGACCGCCGTACGGCGCACCGCTTCGGGCTGGTTGGCCACCGCCAGCAGGTGCTGTTCGATCCATTCGGCCAACGGGCGGTCGGGCGAAGGCTGTGGTGGATCATCCAGCAGCAGGGTCAGTGTCTCTGCGAGGTCACCGACCTGCGCATAGCTGTCTTCCACCAGCCACGGTGGCAGCCCCGATTCGTCGGCGATCCAGGTGCGCAGTTCGCCACTGGCGGCGATCTTCCGGCGTGCGCCACCGACCTTGCCACCGCTGAGCAGGTACAGCGCCCACGCCGCATCATGCGCGCCTGCCTGGCGGAAGTAATCGACCAGCGCTGCGCGCTTGTCCAGGGTGGCGGTGCTGCGGTCCAAGCGCTGGTAGAGCGCAGCGAAAGCCTTCATTCCTCGCTCCCGAAATCGGTGCGGAAGGCTTCGGCCGCCACGCCGCGCTCGCGCAGGAAGGGAATCAATGCATCGGTATTGCCATGGGTGGCGATCACCCGCTGCGCGCCGGTCTGTTCGATGGTCTGCAGCAGTGCGGGCCAATCGGCGTGATCGGAAATGACGAAGCCACGATCGACGTTGCGGCGACGCCGGTTGCCGCGCAGCTGCATCCAGCCCGAGGCGAAGCCCAACTGGTGGCGGCCGAAGCGGCGCATCCACGGTGTGCCGGCAGCCGAGGGCGGGGCGAGGATCAACTGGCCGGCGGCATCCGGCTGGCGACCCTGCTCGGCCACCGCAAGCGTCTCCAGCATTGGCACGTTGGCCTGCCGGTACACCGCCACACCATTGGCGATGGCACCGTGCAGCCAGGCCGGGCGATCGTCCAGCGGCAGCAGTTCGGCCAGCACCCGTTGCGCCTTGCCCAGTGCATAGCACAGCAGGATCGCAGCTTCGCCGCGCTGCTCGCATTCGCGGCGCCACGCCACGATCTCCGCAGCGACGGTGCGCGTGTCCGGCCAACGGTAGATCGGCAGGGCGAAGGTGGCCTCGGTGATGAAGGTATCGCAGGGCACCACTTCGAATGGCGCACAGGTTGGATCAGGCTGGCGCTTGTAGTCGCCGGACGCTACCCAGACCTGCTGCCCGTCGTCGATGCGCACCTGCGAAGACCCCAGTACATGGCCGGCCGGGTGCAGCGATACCTGCACCTGGCCCAGGCGGAACGGCACGCCCTCGGCATGCGCCTGCACCGGCACATCGCCCAGGCGCCAGCGCAGGATCGGCAGGCTGCCGTCGCTGCAGTGGTATTCGCCCATTCCGGGGCGTGCGTGATCGCCGTGGCCATGGGTGATGACCGCGCGCGCTACCGGTCGCCAGGGATCGATGTGGAAATCACCGGCGGCGCAGTACAGCCCTTCGGGGCGCAGGACCACCAGATCGTCGTTGACTGCCATGTGATCACTGTGGCCGGCCGCTCGTGCACAGGGTGAGAATCGGCCTGAACACGGGCTTGGCAGGCGATGCGGCACAATCGAACCGCACACCTCTTGCCGCCAGGACGGACCGGATGAGTGGACCCAGCTTCAGCAGCAACGCGCCGTACGAAACCCATGTGGTGCTCAACCAGCCGCCGCCGTTCGCGGGGCGCCAGTTGTGGACTGACGACATGGCATTGATGGACGCCGCGCAGCGCGAAGGCGCTGGCAGCTTCGTGCCGCGACTGGCGGTCTATGGCGCGCTGGCGGGTGACGAGCTGTACCGGCTTGGCTTCGACGCGAACCGCGATCGACCCCGCCTGCGCACGCATGATGCGCAGGGCCACCGCATCGATGCGGTGGAGTTCCATCCGGCCTACCACCAGCTGATGGGCGCAGCGAAGCAACATGGCGTGGCGGGCCTGTCCTGGCACGAGCCGCAGCCGGGTGCGCACGTGGCGCGGGCGGCGCTGAGCTATCTGCACCACCAGGCCGAAGCGGGCACCAGCTGCCCATTGACCATGACCCATGCGGCAGTGGCGGTGCTGCAATCGCAGCCGCATCTGGCCGAGTGGGCGCGCAAGGCCGCCGCGCCGGTCTATGACCCGCGCGATGTGCCGGTGACGGACAAGGACGGCATTACCCTGGGCATGGGCATGACCGAGAAGCAGGGAGGTTCGGACGTGCGCGCCAACAGCACGCGCGCCGAACCGATCGATGGCGAGCGCTATCGCCTGGTGGGCCACAAGTGGTTCTTTTCCGCGCCGATGTGCGACGGCTTCCTGGTGCTGGCGCAGGCGCCGGGCGGGCTGACCTGCCTGCTGATGCCGCGCCGGTTGGCTGACGGCGACCGCAACGCATTCCGGCTGATGCGCTTGAAGGACAAGCTCGGCGACTGGGCCAATGCCTCCAGCGAAGTCGAGTTCTGCGGGGCGCAGGCGTGGCGCGTGGGTGAGGAGGGACGCGGCGTGGCCACCATCATCGGCATGGTGATGATGACCCGCCTGGACTGCATGCTGGGTGCGGCGGCGGAAATGCGCATGGCGCTGGCGCAGGCCCTGCATCACGCACGTCATCGCCGCACGTTCGGCAAGCCGCTGGTCGAGCACCCGTTGATGGCCAATGTGCTGGCCGACCTGGCACTGGAGTCGGAAGCGGCCACGGTATTGTCGATGCGCATCGCACGTGCGGTGGATCGGGCCGGCGTGGATGCCAACGAAGCTGCGTTGGCACGGGTGGGGACGGCGCTGGGCAAGTACTGGCTGTGCAAGCGCGCGCCGGCCTTCGTCAATGAAGCGCAGGAATGCCTGGGCGGTGCGGGCTATGTGGAGGAATCGATGCTGCCGCGGTTGTACCGGCAGGCACCGTTGAATTCGATCTGGGAAGGCAGTGGCAACATCCAGTGCCTGGACGTGCTGCGTGCGCTGGCGCGGGAGCCGGAGACGCTGGCGGCGCTGCGCGCTGAACTGGCGGCGGTGGCCGATCGTGATGCGCGCTATGCAGCGGCTTTGCAGCGTTGGGCAGCGGCGCCACCACCGGATGAGTCGCAGGCGCGGCTGTTCTGCGAGCGCACCGCGCTGCTGTTGCAGGCCGCGCTGCTGTTGCGTGCGCGCAGTCCGATGGCTGAAGCGTTCGTGCGCAGCCGGCTGGAAGGGAACCATGGGCTGGTGTTCGGGACGCTGCCGGCGGGCGTGGATCTGTCGGCGATGCTGGTGCGCGCGCTGCCGTAGGAGGCGGCCAACGGCGGTGCCCCTCGTGATGGGCGCCGATACTGTGGGTGGGGCGCGCGGGTAGGTCGCGCAGGGGCGCCGTGGATACGTCCTTGTAGGCTCGGGCGCGCCATCCATGGCGCTTGCGCCCCTGCGCGACCTGCCCGCGCGTCCTTGGACACTTTCCGTACGCGTCCACCACGGAATCAACAGAAAAAGCGGAAAGCGAAAAACAGAAAAGCCGCGGCAGTGCCGCGGCTTTTCCTGTAGCGCCGAGCCCATGCCCGGCTGGCGGTACGCCTCAGTGCTTGGCTTCTTCCTTGGCCGCGTTCGCCTTCGCGTCATTGGCGACGTCGCGGGCCTTGTCGGCCACCTTCTGCGCGGCGTTGGCGGTGGCGTCGCTGGCGTGTGCAGCGGCGTCGGTCGCGGCGTCCTTGGCCTTGTCAGCAGCGTTTGCGGTGGCGTCTGCGGCCGTGTCCAGTGCCTGCTGGGTATCGGCGGCGGCCTGCTCGGAGGCTGCAGCGGTCTTGTCGGCGGCGTCACGGGTGGCTTCTGCTGCCCTGTCGACCGCATCACGGGCGGCCGCACCAGCGCTGTCAGCGGCCTGCTGTGCGTCCTGCTTGGCCTGTTCGGCTTCCGGGCCCTTGCAGGCGACCAGGGCCAGCAGCAGGGAGGCGGCCAGCAGGGTGGTGGTGATCGGGCGAATCTTCATGGCGGTCTCCGGTACTGCAATGGATGGGGACGCCAGCCTATTCATGCCGTTGTGAAGACGGGGTCGCGATGCCAGTGGTACGCGGTGGCATCGGTGCAAAGAAAAAGCCGCTGGCGGACCAGCGGCTTTTCCAGAACAGCGTGAAGAAAGAAGTTATTACTTCTTGGCTTCTTCAGCAGCGTCCTTGGCCTGCTCAGCGGTAGCTTCGGCAGCCTTGGCAGCGTCCTTGGCTTCGCCAGCAGCAGCGTCGGTCGCAGCAGCAGCGGTGCTGGCAGCAGCATCGGTCGCAGCGTCAGCAGCGGTGGCGGCGGTGTTGGCAGCCTGCTGGGCAGCGTCGGCGGTCTGGGCGCCGGCAGCGGCGGCCTGGTCGGCAGCAGCCTGGGCTTCGGTGGCGGCTTCGTTGGCCGAAGCAGCGGCGTCCTGGGCAGCTTCCTGCTTCGAGCAGGCGGCCAGGGCCAGAGCCAGGGACATCGCGACCAGCAGCTTGTTGATGCTCATTGTGTAAATCCTCGTCGTTAGAATTAGGCAACGCGCATGCTGCGCGCCGACAACATGATGACAAGCCAAGATTGGGTGTCAAGCGATCCCGCATTCATTTTTGCGAAATCGTCGTTAAATCTTTTTAAATCAATTCGATGGCGATTGCCGTTGCTTCGCCGCCACCGATGCACAAGGTGGCAATGCCGCGCTTGCCACCGCGCGTGCGCAGGGCGTTGACCAGGGTCACCACCAGGCGTGCACCGGAGGCACCGATGGGATGGCCCAGTGCGCAGGCCCCGCCATTCACGTTGAGCTTGTCGTGCGGGATGCCCAGTTCACGCATCGGTGCCATCGCCACCACGGCAAAGGCTTCGTTGATTTCGAACAGGTCGATCTGGTCCAGTGACCAGCCTGTCTTTGCCAGCAGCGTGTGGATCGCGCCGATCGGGGCGGTGGTGAACCACTCCGGTTCCTGCGAATGGGTGGCGTGGCCGACGATGCGCGCCAGCGGAGTGATGCCACGTGCGGCCGCGTCTTCCTCGGTCAGCAGGACCACTGCGGCGGCGCCGTCGGAGATGCTGGAGGAACTGGCGGCGGTGACGCTGCCGTCCTTCTTGAAGGCCGGGCGCAGGGTCGGGATCTTGGCGATGTCCGAGCGCCCCGGCTGTTCGTCGGTGGCGACCTCGACATCACCCTTGCGGGTGGCCACCTTCACCGCGACGATCTCGTCGGCGAACGCACCGTTGGCCTGTGCGGCCTGCGCGCGCTTCACCGATTCGATCGCGTAGGCGTCCTGCTCCTCGCGGCTGAACTGGTACTTGTCCACGGCGCATTCGGCGAATTCACCCATGGCCTTGCCGTCGTAGGCGTTGACCAGGCCGTCGTGGGCCATGTGGTCGACCGCCTGGAAGTTGCCGAAGCGATTGCCGGTACGCGAGTTCGGCAGCAGGTGCGGGGCGTTGGACATCGATTCCATGCCACCGGCGACCACGATGCTGGCCGAACCGGCCTTGATCAGGTCATGGCCGAGCATGATGGTCTTCATTCCCGAACCGCACACCTTGTTGAGGGTGGTGGCACCGGTCGACAGCGGAATGCCGGCGGCGATCGCCGCCTGGCGGGCGGGCGCCTGGCCGAGGTTGGCCGGCAGCACGCAGCCCATGAGGACTTCGGAGACGTCGCCGGCCGGTACGCCCGACTGTTCCAGGGCGGCCGCGATGACGGCCGCGCCGAGGGTGGGGGTCGGCACGCCGTTGAACTGGCCGAGGAAGGAGCCGATGGCGGTGCGCTTGGCGGCGGCGATGACGATGTTGGACATGGCAATCTCGTTGATGCGTAAGCAATGTTCGGAAAGGAGACCGCAGACGTTGGAAGCGACGCGGTTTCCCGGCAGACTGCGTGGGGGTCGGCCCAAGTATAGAGGGTCGGGGAGGGCCGCCGCTGGGTGGCACCGCACACCTGCCGGGATGTAGGCAGGCCAACGTTCATGGGAAGGAATCGATGGAACGCACGATGATGGTGAGGTCCGCGCTGGCAACGGCGCTGGCGATGGCAATGACGGCATGTGGCGGCGGCGGAGGCGGCGGCAATGTCCGCATCGATCCGCCCCCGACCACCCCGACACCCCCGACCACGCCCCCTCCGACGACACCGCCTCCGGCCAAGCCGCAGGAACCGGCCTTCGACGCGCACCTGTCAGTGACCAATGCGCGTGCCGCACAGGCCGCCGGCCTGACCGGGCAGGGCGTGCGCATCGGCATCGTCGACTCGGGCGTACAGCGCAACGCAGCGGCGTTGAACGGGCGGGTGGTGGGCAACCTCAACTACATCGATCCGGCGCGCAACAACCTGCTGGTGGACGACGTGGTGGGCCACGGCACGGCGGTGGCCAGCCTGGCTGCCGGCGCGTCGGTGGGATCCTGGCCGGGCGGCATCGCCCCCGGTGCGCAGATCGTTTCGGCGCGGATCATCGCCGACAAGCCGCCCGTCGATGACGGCAGCGGCAAGGGCAATTCCTTCAGTGGCCCGCTGGGCGTGGCGCAGGTCCACCAGGACCTGATCAGCTACAACGTGAAGGTGATGAACAATTCGTGGGGCGGCCTGTACTGGACCGACCTGCCGACCACCGCGCAGGTAGCGGCCGAGTACCGTCCGTTCGTCATCAACCATGGCGGCCTGGTGGTGTTCGCGGCCGGCAACGATGCGCGCACCGAACCGAGCAGCCTGGCCGCCCTGCCCAGCCAGCAGGGCGTTGCCGGCTCGCTGCCGGCGGCCGACCTGGAGCGCGGCTGGCTGGTGGCGACCGCCGTGGATCCGTATGCACCGGGCACGCTGGCCAGCTACGCCAATGCCTGTGGCCAGGCCGCGCGCTATTGCCTGGCGGCGCCGGGCAGCGCGGTCTATCCGGACGCCAATGGCAGCACCTACTACTGGAACTACGGCACATCCTTCGCCGCGCCGCTGGTCTCCGGCGCCGCCGCGCTGGTCTGGCAGCGCTATCCGTACTTCGACAACAACCTGGTGCGGCAGACCCTGCTGGGCACCGCCAAGGACATCGGCGCGCCCGGCGTGGATGCGGTGTTCGGCTATGGCCTGCTCGACATCGGCCGTGCGATCAACGGTCCTGGCCGCTTCGATTGGGGCGATGTGGTCGCCAACGTGGATGTGGCTTCGACAGGCTCGAAGTGGAGCAACGACATCGTCGGCAGCGGCGGACTGGTCAAGCAGGGCGGGGGCACCCTGGTGCTCGCGGGCAACAACAGCTACAGCGGCGCCACCCGCATCGAGCGCGGCATCCTGTCGCTGCAGAACGGCGGTGTCATCCGTTCCAACGTGACCATCCTCGGCCAGCCCGATCCGGATTCGACCGGCCTGCAGTTCAATGGCGGTACACCGCGCGTGATCGGCAACGTGGTCAACGGCAGCAGCGTGTTCCTCACCACCGGCAACACCACCGGCACCATCGAGGGCAACTACACCCAGCAGGCGGGCGCGCAGTTGATGATCGCGCTTGGTGCCAATGCGCTGCAGGTAACCGGCAACGCCACGATCAATGGTGGCGTGCGCGTGCATGGCTTCGTCTCCGGCTATGTGCCGCAGAACGGCAGCCGCCAGGACCTGATCCACGCCGCCGGTGGCCTGAGCGGCACCTTCAGCGCCCCGGCCACTTCCAGCGGCCTGCAGGGACTGTCGCTGCTGCAGAGCAGCTATGGCTATGACAGCAACAATGCCTGGTTGAACCTGACCCAGGTCAGCGTCACGGCGGCGGCGACCGGGCTCACGGCCTCGGCGCAGTCCGCTGCGCAACGCGTGGACGGTGCGTTCAGTGCGCTCGATGGCAATACGGCGCTGCAGGGTTCGGCCTTCGGTACGGCGGCCGGTGCGCTGCAGTGGACCGGCGGTGGCAGCAAAGGGCTGGAGGCCAGCTTGCAGAGCCTGTCCGGGCAGGCGCATGCGCGGGCCGAGTCGGCCACCTTCGACAGCATCGACATGTCACGCCGTGCGATTGCCGAGCGTTTTGATCGCGTGCAGGCTGCGCCGCGCCTGCGCGGGGCCTGGCAGAGCGCGCTCGGCGAGGCCGGGCAGGGCAGCTTTGCCGGCAATGCCGCCGACAGCCGCGGTTGGATGGCCGGTCAGGACCTGCCGCTGGGCAGCAATGGGCTGATGGGCGTGGCCTTCGGCGAGACCCGCAGCAATGGTGGCAGCAGCTTCGGCGGCGATCGTGGGCGTGATCGCCAGGCGCAGGCGCAGCTGTATGCCGGCTGGAACCTGGGCCGGGGCTATGCGCTGGCCCAGGTCGGCAGCGGCCAGTTCACACGTGCGCTGGACCGCCAGCTGCTGCTGGGCGCCGGTGCCTATGGTGTTTCCGCACGTTACGGTGGACGCTTCAGCAGTGCCAGCGTCGAAGGTGGTTATCGTTTCGGGCGCTCGGGTGCGTCGTTGACACCGTACCTGGGTGCCAGCACCACGCGCGTGGATACCGATGCCTTCAACGAGCTGGGCGGGTTCGGCTTCGGCCTGCGTGGTGATGCCAACCGCGCGCAGCGCAGCCAGATGCTGGCCGGCATCCGTGGCGAGCGCGGCTGGGGGCGCTGGACGCTGCGTGGGCATGCCGAATGGCAGCAGCGGCTTGATGGTGCGGATGCGGACTGGCAGGCCAGCTTCGTTGGTGTCGATGCCTGGGCGCCGCTGGCGGGCTGGAACGCGCCGCGCGGCAGTGCGCTGTTCGGCGTGGCGCTGGAGTCGTGGTGGGGCCGTAATGGCCGCCTCAGCCTGGGCTTCGACCAGCGCGTTGGTGGCGAGGGCGCGCGCCAGGCGGCACTGCGCTACAGCACCGGGTTCTGAATGGGCGGTCGCGCCGGGACGTCAGCCCCGGCGCGACATTGGCAGGTTCAACCGCCGCGCAGGTTGCCCAGGCGCGGGGTGCTGCGGCCCAGCGGCATCTTCAGCTTGCCGATCGACAGGATGCGGCTTTCGGCGATGCGGTCGGCCGCCCGCTGCGGCGCGATGTTCTCGCGCTGCGACAGTTCGAAGATGCGGGTGAGGTTGTGATAGATGCTGCGGATCAGGCGCATCGCGCGTTCGCGGTTGTAACCGTCGATCTCCAGCGACACGTTCATCACGCCACCGGCGTTGACTGCATAGTCCGGCGCATACAGGATGCCGCGGGCGTGCAGCTCATCGCCGATTTCCAGGCTCGACAGCTGGTTGTTGGCGGTACCGCAGATGATCTTCGCCTTGATCCGCGGCAGGGTGTCGGCGTTGATCGCGCCTTCCAGCGCGCACGGTGCGAACACGTCGGCGTTCACTTCGTGGATCTCGTCCGGCTTGACCGCTTCGGCGCCGAAATCGCTGACCGCGCGATCAACCAGCGCGCTGTCCAGGTCGGTGACATACAGCTTGGCACCACGGTCGCGCAGCAGCTTGACCAGCTCCATGCCAATGTGGCCCAGGCCCTGCACCGCGATGCTGGTCTTGCCCACTTCCTCATGGCCGAACTTGAAGCGCATCGCCGCCATCAGCGCCTGCAGCGCGCCGTAGGCGGTGAACGGGGCCGGGTCGCCGGAGCCGCCATGGACCTGGTGCACGCCGGTCACGAACTGGCTCTCCAGGTAGATGTTTTCCATGTCATTGACGTCGGTGCCGACGTCTTCGGCGGTGATGTAGCGCCCACCCAGCGAGTCGACATAACGGCCGAAGGCGCGGAACAGCACCTCGGTCTTGTCCACCTTCGGATCACCGATGATCACTGCCTTGCCGCCACCGACGTTGAGGCCGGCCAGCGCATTCTTGTAGGTCATCGTCCGGCTCAGCCGCAGCACGTCGGCCAGTGCCTCGTCGGTGCTGGCGTAGGGGCGCATGCGCACGCCACCCAGGGCCGGGCCCAGGGTGGTGTTGTGGATGGCGATGATCGCCTTCAGGCCGGCATCGTGGTTGTGGCAGAACACCACTTGTTCGTGGCCGGTGGTGGCGAGGGTTTCGAATAGCATGGCGTCTCCGATGGCGCGAACAGCGGCGAACTGCAGCGAACGGCCAGTGAACGGTAGGGTCCCAAAAACAAAAAAAGCGACGTCGTCATGGCAGGGGGACGGGTCGCGCGGCGCCATTCTAGTCCATTCCCCCGGCCGCTGCCGTCGACGTTGGTGGCCGTCCGGTTAAAGAAGATGAAAGTGCGGCCGATGCTGCGACGACGGCGGGTGGCCGGATGGGCGTGAAGAGGCAGGTCGGTCAGTGATGGCAAGGGCATTACAACGACAGGGCGGGCGGCGATGACACCGGCCTGGTGGCGATCGCTGCGCGGCTGGCTGGCGCGTTCGACCGGGGCGGCACCGGCGCGGCTGGTTGCCGCGTCCCGCCAGGCGGTGGCTGCCGCTGCGGCGAGCCTGCAGGGCGAGGCGCTGCCGCCGGCGGAGATCGCCGCTCACCTGCAACGCGGTCTGCATGCGCTGGCCCTGTACCCGCGGCTGGCAGGCGAACCGGCACCTGTGCAGGACCCCGGCCTGGGCGAAGCGGTAGCGCGCGCGCTGCAGGACCGCGACTGGGCGGCCAGGCAGCTGCCCCGCCGGCCGCAGCTGCTGCCGCAGCTTATCCAGACCGTCAACGACGATGCCGCCTCGGCCCGGGTGATGGCCGCGATCATCGGCCAGGACCCGGTGCTGACCGGCAACCTGCTGCGCATCGCCAACAGCCCGGCCTACAAGGTCCACGAGCGCCCGGTCGAAAGCCTGCAGCGGGCGGTGACCCTGGTCGGCACCGAGGGCGTGCGGCAGATCATCAGTGCGGTACTGGTGCAGCCGGTGATGCAGGTGCAATGCGAGGTGTTCCCGCAGTTCAGCGCGATCATCTGGGAGCACGCGCTGCTGGCATCGCGTGCAGCGGCCGACCACGCGCGCACGGTCACTTTCGGCGATGCCTTCGCCGCGCAGTGGCTGGGCCTGGTGCAGGGGCTGGGTGCAGCACTGGTGATGCGCCAGCTGCTGCAGGAGGCGCAGGCCCGTGGCGAGGCCGTGGAGCCGGCGTTGGCCCTGCAGATGCTGCAGCAGTGGTCGTTGCCGCTGGCGCAGCGGGTGGCCGCCGCATGGGAGCTGCCTGAGCCGGTTCACCAGGCCTTGGCGGTGGATGCAGAAGGACCGTTGGCCGACAGCCTGCGCCTGGCCAGCGCCGCCGCAGCGGCCAGCCTGTTGTGCCGCCATGGGCATGCCAGCCAGAGCCGCATGCTGGCCCTGCTGGAACAGCTGCCATCGGCACCGCCGCATGCCCTGCGCTGGATCTGGCGGCGCCTGCATGGGCGCAGCGTGGAAACGCTGGATGAGGCGGCGCAGGACGATGTCGGGCCGCCCGCCTGAACGCTACAGCTGCGATTCCACCGGCAGCCAGCTGATCGCCCGCGACAACCAGCGCTTGCGCGCCGTGGCGCCCGGCTCGGCCTCCACCCAGTGCGGTGGCGGTTCTCGCTCCAGCCAGCGCAACCGGCGGCGGTCGTCCACCGCCAGCCACCAGCTGTGCCTGGGGTCAGCCAGGCGCAGGTACTCGTCCCGCAGCTGTGCGCCCAGCACCGGATCGTCGAACAGCACGCCCATTTCAGTGTTCAGATAGGCTGAGCGCGGGTCCAGGTTGAATGAACCGACGAAACCGCGGCGGTCGTCGACCAGGAACGCCTTGGTATGCAGGCTCGCGCCGCTGCTGCCGAAGACCCCGGCGTCGCCGGACTGCCCCTGCGCCTTCAGTTCGTACAGGTGGACGCCGGCGTCGAGCAACGGCACGCGGTAGCCCATGTAGCCACCGTGCACGGCGGCGACGTCGTTGGCGGCCAGTGAGTTGGTGATCACGCCGACCTGCACGCCCCGCCCGGCCATGGCCGAAAAGCCATCCAGGCCCTCGTTGCCGGGTACGAAGTAGGGCGAGATCAGCAGGGACTTGTGCCGGGCGGCCTGCAGCTCGCTGATCAGCGTCGACACCAGCCAGGCCCCGCGATCATCGTCGCGGTGCTTCATCGGCGGGTCCGAGACAATGCGCACCGCACCACTCCAGTGCAATGGCTCGGGGCTTGGACGCTGCCGTTGGCGCGATTCGGCCACGCGCGCAAGGTAGGGCCGCGCCACGTCCCGCTGCGCTTCATGGTCCGATTCGCGGACCAGCAGGCGCAGCTGTGCATCGGTATGGAAGGCTAGCGCCGATACTGGAATGGCTGCTTCACTGTTCCAGTAGTCGTCGAAGATCCGATTGGCCTGTTCCACGGCAGGGCCGGCCACCAGCAGGTCCAGATCCTGGAAGTTCACATCGGTGCGTGCGCTGAAGTATTCCTCGCCGATGTTGCGGCCACCGACGATCGCGACGCGGCCGTCGGCAATCCAGCTCTTGTTGTGCATGCGATGGTTCACGCTGAAGAAGCGCTGCACCATCTCCACCATGCGCAGGATGCCGGTCCGGTTGCGGAACGGGTTGTAAAGGCGGATTTCAATGTTCGGGTGCCGGTCCAGGGCCATCATCAGCGCGTCCTTGTCCTTGGCATTCATGTCGTCGAGCAGGATCCGCACGCGCACCCCGCGCTCGGCGGCGTCATGCAGCGCCTTGGCCATCAGGTGGCCGATCAGGTCGTCGTGCCAGATGTAGTACTGCAGGTCCAGGCTGCGGCCGGCCTGGCTGGTGATCAGCGCGCGCGCGGCGAAGGCATCCAGGCCATCGCTGAGGAAGGCCACGCCGGACTGGCCGGGATGGGCCGCCTGCAACGGCACGATCTGCTGGTCGATGCGGGTCTGCGCCGGCTGCAGCGGCAGCACGTGCGAGGGGGTGCCGTGCGCCTGCGGCGTGAGGTGGTCGGCCAGCAGCAGGCCGGACAGGACCAGCAGCAACAGCGCGGCGATGACGATCGCAGCGATGCGCATCAGGCGTCGCCACAAGGGTTTGGGCAGGCTCATGCCCCGATGGTAGATCCACGCCATGGGTGAAGGAATGCCTGCAGGATCGATAGGGGGTCAGAGCCCTTGCCTGCGGCAAGGGATCCGACCCCGAGAGGGCGTCACCGATGGGTCGGATCCCTTGCCACAGGCAAGGGCTCTGACCCGCATACCTCAGAACCGCTCGTCGCTGCCCAGATAACGCCACTGCGCCGGCGGCAGCGGCCCCAGCGCCACGCGCCCGATACGCAGGCGGCGCGCGGCAGTGACCTGCAGGCCGGCGGCGCTGACCGCCACACGCAGGCCCTTGGCCGTCAGGCCCTTGCCGGCGAAGCGCAGGCGCTGCTCGCTCTGCCAGCTGACCTTGGCGCCGCCGGATTCCTGCTGCAGCCGCGCCAGCAGCCACGGGCCGCGCTCGGGGCCGCCTTCGGCCACTTCGATCAGGTATTCCTGCTCGGTGCGGCCCAGGTTGCGCTGCAGGTGGGCCAGCGTGGCCGGGTCCTGGCTGACCACCACCAGCCCGCTGTCGCTGGCCGGAAGCGAGGCGGCCAACTGCAGGCCGTGGAAGTGACGCTGCAGCGGACGGATGTCGCTGGCATCAAGTTCGCTGCGGCTGTCACTGCTGACCAGCGCGCACAGGGTTTCGGCGGCGACACCGGCCGGCTTGTGCAGCAGCATGCTGACCCGTTCGGCCTTTTCATCGCTGGCCTGTTCGGCCACCACGATCACTGCGCTGTCATCGACCGGGCGCTGCGGCTGTTCCACCACGTCGCCGTTGACCGTGACCCAGCCGCCTTCGATGTAGCGTCGCGCTTCGCCGCGCGGGATGCCGAGCAGGGCGGACAGGCGTTTGTCGAGACGGATCGGTTCCATGATGGGCAGGTCGGGCAGGGGGCGCGCAGTGTAGCTGCTGCGGCCGGTCAGCGCTGGCTGCGGTTGGCCAGCTCGGTCAGGTACAGGCGGGTATCGAACTCCAGCTGCAGGTAATCAGGCTCCATGTGCTGGCACAGCTGGTAGAAGGCCTTGTTGTGGTCGGCTTCCTTCAGGTGGGCCAGCTCATGCACGACGATCATGCGCAGGAATGCCGCTGGCGCCTGGCGGAACACGGTGGCGATGCGGATCTCGCGGCTGGCCTTGAGGCGGCCGCCGTGCACGCGGGAGATGGCGGTATGGGTGCCCAGCGCGTGCTTGATCACTTCCAGCGTGTTGTCGTAGCAGACCTTGTTGAGTGGCACCGACTTGCGCAGGTAGCGGTCCTTCAGGTCCTGGGTGTAGTCGTACAGCTGGCGGTCGCTGCGCACCTCATGCGGGTCGGGGTAGCGCTGTTGCAGCCAGGGGCCAAGCTTGCCCTGCGCCAGCAGTTCGCTGACCTGTGCGACCAGGGGTTCGGGATAGCCGGTGAGGTACTTCAGGACTGCCATGCAGGGGCGGCGGGGCGTCGGTAGAATGGGGACATCCAAGATTACACGCGGTACGCACCGACCATGGCAAAGCCCAACGCGCTGCAGGAACAATTGCTCAAGGCCGGCCTGGCCAAGAAGTCGCAGGCCAGCGCCGCCGCGCGCGAGCAGGCCAAGGCCCGCCAGGGCAAGGCCGAATCGACGTCGGCCGAGGTCCAGCGCGAGGCTGAACGCGCCCGCGCCGAGAAGGTCGAGCGCGACCGTGCGCTGGCCGCCGAACGCAACGCCCAGGCCAGGCAGGCTGAACAGAAGGCCCAGGCCAGGCAGATCATCACGGCCCATGCCGTACCCCACAAGGGTGACGACGAGTACCGCTTCAGCGACGGCGCGGCGATCCGCACGTTGCTGATCGACCCCAAGCTGCGCAAGGCGCTGTCGGTGGGCGTGCTGGTCATCGTTGCCCATGGCGAGGGCTATGCCCTGCTGCCGCGTGCTGCCGCCGAGAAGGTGCGTGAGCGCGCCCCGGAGGCGATCATCGTCGACCACGGCCAGCCGGGCTCGACCGCCGAGATCTCCACCGGCAACGCCGAGGACGACGCCTATTACGCGCAGTTCCAGGTGCCGGACGACCTGGTCTGGTAAGCAAAAAGGGGACGGAGGGGATTAAGCCGCAATCGGCCTGATCGGATCCGCCCACGCTCTGTTCGTCATCCTGAAGAGCCGCCGAGCATGGCTCGGCTCCACATGAAGGCCTGTCTTTTTGCCGGGGTGTATCGTCCCCATATCAGGCGACACACGTGCGGAGGATGGCCATGGCCACCGGTTGGGCGGGAGACGGCGCGGTCCAGGACCAGATTGACGCCACCGTCGATGATGCGATCGCCCGCGCGCGGCGCCAGCTGCGCCAGGGCCCCGGTCTGGAACACTGTGAGGAATGCGACGCGCCGATCCCGTTGGCGCGGCGCCGAGCCGTGCCCGGGGTGCGGCTGTGCGTGGCGTGCCAGCAGGCGCATGACGATGAAGAACAGGCGCATGCCGGTTACAACCGGCGCGGCAGCAAGGACAGCCAGTTGAGGTAAAGGTTGTTCGGCAGGGCGCAGCCCTGCCGAACCCCCCCTCAGCCATCGCCCTGGATGCCGCCGGGGGCCTGCGCCGGGTCGCGCCAGCGGCGCACCGTGCGCTGGAAGAACAGGTTGTTCGGCAGCTGCAGCACCGTGCCTTCGTGGCCGTCGCCGGTTTCCTGCAGCGTGGTGTAGATCAGGTTCACGTCGATCACCCGGCCCTTCAGGCCCGGCTTCTCGCCGTTCTCCAGCACCTCGATGTAGTCGTGCAGGCGGAACGGACGCGTGGTGAAGATCAGCAGCGTGCAGAAGATGTTGGACAGCACGCTCCACGCCGCGAAGAAGGCGACCGCGCCCACGGCAGCGAAACCGGTGAAGGCGGTCCACAGCACCGAGGGCTTCGCGCCAAGCAGGCTGAGGATGTACAGCAGTGCACTGAAATAGACCACGAAACTGGTGATCCGGCGCGCGCCCATCACCATTTCGGGCGGCAGCGTGTAGTGCTCGGCGAAGCGGCGGATCAGGCGACGGGCGAGCACGCGCAGGAGCCACGCGACCAGCAACACCAGTACGATCTGCAGGGCGACGCCGGCGTAGTTCAACCACGGGTGGGACCAGGCGGGCAGGTGATCCTTCAGCGACAACATCATGGGGCGACTACGGAGGGGGGAAACGGCCCCCGATGTTACCCGGCGCGTGCGGGGGATTCGACCGCCGGGGTCCAGGCCAGGCACACCACCTCCTGGCGATGCTGCTGCAGGCAGGCGCGGCCATTGCCGGGACGCAGCTGCAGTGACAGGCCCAGCGCCTGCAACAGGACGCAGGCAGTGATCACCAGCAGGGCGGCGCAGGATGGGCTGGACATGGCAGGACTCCTGGACGGCAATTTCGCGAAGGACCCTCCATGGATGCAGCAGTCATCAAAAAGGTTGCATGGCATCGACCATGGATGGGCTCTAAACCTTTTCCCGGGTCGCCGCATCCAAGCGATATGCTCGACACCACCATGCCCGCGCCGCCTGCCGCCAACGACCCCGTCGACGAACCCGCCCTGGTGCGGGCGGCGGTCGCCGGCGATACCGCGGCCTACG
This sequence comes from Stenotrophomonas maltophilia, assembly GCF_002799155.1. Lineage (GTDB taxonomy): Bacteria > Pseudomonadota > Gammaproteobacteria > Xanthomonadales > Xanthomonadaceae > Stenotrophomonas > Stenotrophomonas maltophilia_R. Next base: position 2,678,737 of record NZ_NERD01000002.1, on the reverse strand, counting down.
AACTGTTGTACCGGCGCCATGCGCCGCGCGTGTTCGCCGTGCTGTGGCGCTTGTGTGGCGGCCAGCAGGCGCGTGCCGAAGATGCCTTGCAGGAAGCCTTCCTGCAGGCATGGAAGGCGCTGCCGGGGTTCCGCTTCGAAAGCAGCCTGTCGACCTGGTTGCACCGGCTGGGTGTCAACGCTGCGCTGATGGAACTGCGTGGGCGCGCAGCCGGGCAGGACCACGACAGTCTTGATGATGTGGACGGAGGACTGCAGGAACTGGCGGTGCACGACCGCTGTGCCGGGACCGAACGCGACCTCGAACGGGCGCTGTCGACGCTGCCGCCGAGGGCGCGCGCGGTACTGGTGCTGCATGACATCGAAGGCTGGAAACACCAGGAAATCGCCGAGCAGCTGCAGATGGCAATCGGCAGTTCCAAGGCACAGTTGCATCGTGCGCGCGGTTTGTTGCGTGCACGGCTGGGAGACATGACATGAGTACACACGAACACGATTCCGACCCCGATCTGGTGGCCCGACTTCGCGCGCTGCCGCCCGAACGCAGCGTGCCCGCCGATGGCTGGGCGCGGTTGTCGGCGCAGCTGCCGCCGCGTGAACCGCAGGCGGGGCCTGTGCTGGCCGACAACGTGGTGGCGCTGCCCGCTCGTTCGCGTCGGCGCTGGTGGTTGCCGGTGGGTACGGCGTTGGCGGCCAGCCTGGCGGTCTACGCGGTGGCGCCATGGCGCCATGCGCAGCCGGACGCGCCGGTGCCGTCTACCCTGCAGCTGCAGGCCGCAGCGATGACCGAGCAGTACCGGCAGGCAGTGGCCTCGTTGCCTGCGGGCCGGGCGCCGGAATGGCAGCCGGCGCTGCACGAACTCGATCAAAGCGCGGCACAGATCCAGGCCGCACTGGCGCAGGATCCACGTGCGCCGCACCTGCTTGGCCAGCTCAAGCGCACCTATGCGCTGCGGCTGGAATTGACCCGGCAGGCGGCCTATGCCGCCGAGTCCGGCCTGACGACCTGAGGAGCCCCCCGATGACACGAACCCTGATGACCTGCTGCGCTGCGCTGTTGTTGCTGCCCGCGGTAGCCCTGGCTGAGACCCGGATCGACGAGCGCCACAACCTGGCCACTGGTGGCCGCATCGAACTGAGCAACGTCGCCGGCAAAGTGACCGTGCGTGGCTGGGACCGCAATGACGTGCAGCTCACCGGTACGCTCAGCGACGGCCTGCAGCTGCGCCAGGAGAAGAGTGCCAACCGCGTGCGCTGGGAGATCGAATATCCGCGTCGCAACAACAACGGCGGCGCGACGCTGGTGCTGAACTTGCCGCGCTCGGTGGAACTGCTGCTGAGCACGGTCAGTGCCAGCCAGGACATCAGCGGCATCGATGTGCGCCGCCTGCAGGCCGACACCGTCAGCGGCAGCCTGAGCGCTTCCGGTCGCAGCGGCGACAGCAAGCTCAATACGGTCAGTGGCGGTGTCAGCGCGCGCCTGCAGACCCCGAAGCTGGATGTGAACACGGTCAGCGGCCGCATCGACGCCGGTGGCGGCGTGTCCGGTGATATTGGTGCACAGACGGTATCCGGCCGGGTCGAGGTGGATGCCGGGCGGGTGCAGCGGCTGGCAGTGGAAACCGTGTCGGGCAGCATCGACCTGTCGGCGGCCGGGCTGGCGCCGGGGGGGCGTATCAACGTCGAATCGGTGAGTGCGTCGGTCAACCTGCGCCTGCCACGCTCGGTGTCGGCGCAGCTGTCGGTGAACAGCTTCAGCGGGTCGATCAACAGCGATGCCGGCCAGGTGGAGCGGCCGCGCTACGGCCCCGGGAGCCATCTCGATACACGGCTCGGCAGTGGCGACGGTGACATCCGCATCCAGTCGCATTCGGGCAGTGTCCGGGTAAGTCTGGATCGCTGAGCGCGATCCGGCAGGCCGCGGCGGCAGCGCCGCCGCGGTCGGAGCTGGGTCAGCTGGCTTTCTTCAGCGCCCAGGTGGTGCCGAGGACTTCGATCTTGCCACCGGCCTTGCGGAACGCTGCCAGGTCCGAAGCGATCGAATCGCTGCTGACCACGGTGCTGGCGGCCGCGCCCTTGCGTTCGCTGCGGATGCTGTTGCTGGCCTTCGCGGGGGTCTTTGCCTTGCGGGGCATGGTTGCTCCTGTCAGGTGGAAGGGGAGGAAAGCGCCCAGGCGTCGGCCTGGCGCAGGTAGTCCTGCCGCTCGCGGCGGCAGTCATCGCCGCCCATCGAAAACTGGCGGCAGATCGCCGGGCGCTGCGAATAGATCGTGCAGCGCAGGTGATAGGGATCGATCGCCGCGCACCAGCCTTCCTCGTTGCGCGCCATCACGGCACGGCCGTGGGTGTCGCGTGACAGGAACTGGCCGGGCACGTGGTCGCCGGGCTGCAGCAGCACGGGCAACCGGCAACAGACCGCGTCACAACGGCGGCAGTCGATGGGTGCAGGTGCTGCGTCAGGTTGTAAGGCCTCAGGGGCCTGGCGGGTGCCCAAAGCGGGTCTCGATGGCGGCTCAGGTGGGACGCGGACCATGAACGAGCCAGAAAGGCATGGCCGCCAGGCCCGCAGGGCGGGCCTGGCTGCACCGTGGACACACACCGGCGTGGCCGATGGAAGGTGCAGCGAAGTTCTAGCCGACCAAGAGTAACTTAGACCGCGTAACGTTTTGTTAATCCTGGCTGGCTGCCGCCAGTGCCAGGCCCTGGACCACGCCCAGCGAGGGTTCGCCGTGGACCATGCGGGCGCCCGGGAACGCGGCCGCCACCGCTTGGCGCAGGTAGCCGGCGCGGGACATGCCGCCGGTCAGGAACACGGCATCCGGGTCGCCGCCGATGTCGCTGCGGACCTGGGCCAGCAGCTCGCGGATCTGCTCCAGGTAGCCATGGGCGGCGGCGGCCAGTCCATCGGCGCTGCTGTCGGCATGCAGGTCGCGGGCAATGTAGTCCAGCGTGCTGCGGTGTTCGCTGACGGCGCTGAGGGCGATCTTGGCACGCTCGACGTCGCGGTACAGGCGCGCGGTATTGCCGGTGTCCTGCAGGGCCTGCAGGCGCGGGCCCCATGGAGCGTCGACGTGGTCGTACGTGTGCTGGCGGAAATCGCGCTGGCGGGTCATGTCCTGCACGGTGGCGGCTTCCACGTAGTGGTGGGCGGGCACGCGGGTGAGGCCGCGGCCGAACAGCGGCATGTAGCTGGACAGGCTCAGCGCCAGATCGATATCGGTACCGCCACGGGCGATACCCCAGGCGCGGTGGATGCGCGGGGCGTCGTCGCCGCCGACCTCGGCATGGGCGATGTCGGTGGTGCCACCGCCGATGTCGACGATCACCGCCTGGTGCCGCTCGCGGCTTTCGGCGTGGTAATGCATGGCCGCCGCGGCTGGCTCCTCGAGGAAATCGATCTGGTCGAAGCCGGCCTGGGTGGCCGCTTCGCGCAGGATGTCCAGCGCCTGGTCGTTGCCGGCGGCGCCGATCGAACTGCGGAACTGCACCGGGCGCCCGAGCAGGGCGGCGCGCAGCGGCTGGCCGAGCTGGGCGCTGGCGGTCAGGCGGATGTGTTCGAGAATGTGCGCGGCGATGCCGGTGATGGTCTGCTTCGCGCGCGGGTGCAGGTTGTAGCCGAGCATCGACTTCGGGCTCTGCACCAGGTTGCCTTCGTGTTCTTCGAAATAGGCTTCCAGCGCTTCGTCACCGTAGACCGCGTTCTGCAGCAGGTCGCTGGCGCTGCGTTCCTTGCCGGCGCGGGCTTCCATCCATTCCCGGCGCAGTGCGCGCAGGGCTTCGCGGCGCAGGGCCTGCGGCGTGCGCTCCTGGCCGGCGGCACGCGCCGCGCGCGCGGCGCTGTCGATCATCTGCTGCAGCTGGTGTTCCTGGCCGTCGTCGAGCTGGAAGTCGTCCGGGTCGGGCACCACGCCGGGGAAATACACGCTGGTGCGGAACTGCTCGGCGTCGCCGAAGCGGATCGGCAGCAGTTTCCCCTCATGCACGATGGCGGCGGCGGAGTTGCTGGTACCGAAGTCGATGCCGAGGCGCATGGGGAGGTCCGGGGGCGATCAGGGGCCGCGCACTCTGCTGCAGTTCGCCGCCGACTGCAAGTTCCTGCGGCCACCTGTTCCGGATCCAGGAGGCCGGATCGGGTCAAGCAGGCAGCCGGGCGCTGCCCGGAAAAGGCCAGGGGAGCCGGCGGTTACAATGGCGGCTGTTGATTCACTTTGAGGTACTTGCTGATGTCTTCTGCCCCCGCCTGCCCGCAGTGCACCCTGGAAAACACCTATGCCGATGGCGCGCTGTGGATCTGCGCCGACTGCGGTTTCGAATGGACCGCCGAGGAAGGTGCCGGTTCGACCCTGGTCGTGCGTGACAGCAACGGCAACACCCTGCAGGCCGGTGACACCGTCACCGTGATCAAGGACCTGAAGGTGAAGGGTTCCTCGATCCCGCTCAAGCAGGGCACCGTGATCCGCAACATCCGCCTGGTCGAGGACGATGCCGAGCACATCGAAGGCAACTCGGACAAGATCAAGGGCCTGGTCCTGAAGACCTGTTTCCTCAAGAAGGCCTGACCGGCCTTCAGCGCCTGGCCTGTTGCTGTGCGCGCCAGCGGGCCAGGCTGTCCAGCTTGGCCTGGTAGCGCGCCTGCTGCGGGGCACCGCCCAGTTCCTGCGCGCGCAGCAGTTCACGATCGGCGCGCTTGAGCTGGCCGGCCAGGAAATAGGCCCGCGCCAGCCCGAAGTGAAACTGGTGGGCGGTGTCGTACAGGCGCACGGCCTGCCGGTAATGGCGGATTGCCTGATCCAGTTGGCCGGCGCGTTCGGCCTCGGCGCCGAGCATGTACTGCGCGAACGGATCCTCGCGCTGCACCGACTGCAGCCGCTGCTCCAGCGCCTGCGCCTGCACGACCATGCCCAGCTTTCGGTACAACGCGCTGGCGTTGGTCAGTGCAGCGTCCTGGCGGCCGTCCAGTCGCAGCGCCGTTTCCAGTGCCCGGCGCGCGGCGGCGGTATCGCCCGTACGGTTTTCCAGCACGCCCAGGTTGTTCCAGGTGGCGGCGAAGCTGTTGTCCTGTGCCAGCGCGGCATTGAAGAAGGTACGTGCGCCCAGCAGATCGCCGCTGGCCATGCGTTCGGCGCCGCGGTTGTTGTAGAAGTGTGCCAATGCCCGTGCCTGGCTGATCGGCAGCGGCCCGCGGCGGTCGTACAGCACGTTGCGATCCAGGTCGACGGTGGCGAAGCGGCCGGCGAAGCCGACCCCGGCATTGACGTGGCCGACGCTGTAGACCAGGCCCTGGTCCTGGTCCTGGTACCACGACACCACCTGGCCGACTTCCTGCACGCGCGCCTGGATGCCGGCTTCGCGTGCCAGGGCGACGAACATCAGGGTGAAGGCCAGGCAGTTGGCGCGCCGCTGCTGCCAGATTTCGCTGACGGTGAGGGTCGCGTCGGCGTCGTACTGCAGGTCCAGGCCGTGGCGGTCGAAGATCATCTCCACCAGCGCCTGCAGGCGCTGCTCGCGCGAGTAGCTGCGATTGATCACCTGCGTGCGCAGCATGTCGAGCATCGCCGGTGGAATTGCGGACACCTGCTGCGGCGTCGGCATCGCCGGAATGGCGGTGTTGGCAACGACCAGGGGGGCGGCCGTTCCGGCGCGATCCTGCGCGATCGCGGACGGTGCCGCCCACGCGACCAGTGCGAGCAGAGCGAATCGGGCGGCAGGACAGTACATGACGGCTCCCGGCAACGGCGGGCGCTCCCGCCTGAGGCGAGTGTAGACCTGTGCGCGCACCGCTGCAGCGACCGTTGGTCGGTCCACGCGTTCATCCACAACCGGTGTGGACCAGCGCTCGAAAAAGCTGTGGACAACCGCGATGCGGCTTAGTGCGAAGGGCGTTGTGAGGGGGTGGTGAAAAAAGCGACATCTTGCCCGCCAACGGCGCAGGCGGGATGATCCGGGCATGGACTTTTCCCCGCTGACGCTCGCTCCAGAGCAGTGGCAGGCGCTGCAGGACAGCTATGCAACGCCGCCACGGGCCTACCACCACTTCGGCCACGTGCGCGCGGTGCTGCAGCACTGCCAGGAGGTTGCCGACGGCCCCGGCTGGCAGCAGCCGGCCGAAGTCTACCTGGCGGTGCTCTACCACGACGCGATCTACGTGGCGGGGCGAAAGGACAACGAGGCGCGTTCGGCGCAGCTGGCCCTGCAGGCGATCGCGCAGGCGCCGGAGCTGGCCACGGTGGATGCCGCACGCGTCGAACAGTTGATCCTGCTGACCGCCCGCCATGGCGCGCTGGGACCGGAGGATGTGGATGCCGAGGCGGCGCTGTTCCTGGACTGCGACATGGCGATCCTGGCCGCACCGGAGCCGGTGTTTGCTGCCTATGACCGTGGCGTGGCCGAAGAATACAAGGGCGTGGTGCCGGGCTTCCTGTACCGAGCCGGTCGCCGCCGATTCCTGCAGGGCCTGCTGCGCGCACCGCGGATCTTCCTCAGCGAGTTCTTCCACCAGCGCCTCGACGCCGCCGCCCGTGACAACCTGCGCCGCCAGCTGGGCCGCTGAGCCAGCCCGGTACACTAGGCCCGTTTCCAACGATCGTCGCTTCCAATCGTGTCCGTCCCTGATCCCGATCCCCGCCCGCTGCCACCGGAAGAGCCCGGTCCCAACGAATGCTGTGGCAGCGGTTGCCCATTGTGCGTGCTGGATCTGTATGCCGATGAGCTGCAGCGTTATCGCAAGGCGTTGGCCGAGTGGCAGGCGCGGCACCCGGAGGCGTCCGCATGAGCCGCGCGCGTCCGGCGGCGCTGCTGGCGCTGGCAGCCCTTGTTCTGTTCCTGGCCACCGCGCTGTGGACGCAGTTCGCACGCACCGATCTGGACTGGGTGCGGGCCACGCTCAGCCTCTACCTGCACGGGCCGTGGGGACTGACGTTGCGCGCGGCCTACTGCCTGCTGGCACTGGCGATCGCCCTGCTCGGCATCGCCCTTTATCGCGGCAGCATCGGCCCGCGGCGCAGCGCGGCGGCGCCGCTGCTGTTCACGGTCTCGGCGCTGGGCCTGGCCACGGTCGCCATCGGTGACAGCTGGCTGCCCGACGCAACCCCGCTGCTGGCACCGTTCATCCATGGGCTGGCGGCCAACACCGCGTTCCTGTGCGCCAGCGTCGGCATGCTGCTGCAGGCCTGGTACCTGCGCCGCGAACCGGGTTGGCAGTCTGCCGCCGGCCTGCTCTGGGGCTGGGCCTGGCTGGCCTTCGTGATGCTGTGGCTGCACGTGCTGTGGCGTGGCGGGCCGCCACGCGGGCTGGGACAGAAAGCGGTGATCGTGGTGATCGTAGGTTGGCTGCTGTATCTGGCGCTGGCGCTGTATCGGCGCAGTCGTCGCGCCGCGGCCTGCTGAAAGCCCAATGGCCTGCGCTGGTACGTGCCGTGCACGTGCAGGCAGCGTATCGTGTGCGCATTCCATCGGGGCTGCGATATGAAGCGTGCAGGGCTGGGCAGGGCAATGGGTGTGGTGCTGGCACTGGCCGCACTGCCGGCAACCGCGGCAGCCACCGCGACAGCACCCGCGCAGCAGTTCAGCCACGGGCGGTTCGAACTGATTCCGGTGCATATGCCGGCCGGCACGCCGCAGCGGGTGGTGATCTGGTTCCATGAACCTTCCGCAGGCGGCGATACCAGCCGTCTGCCGATCGAGGCCCTGCGTGCCGATGGCGCGATGGTCGCAGCCGTGGACATCGCGCGCCTGCGCGGGGTGCTCAAGCGTGAAGGCGGCCTGGCCTGTTCGTTCGGCTCCGGCGACGTCGAGAACTTCTCGCGCTGGCTGCAGGCCTTCCTGCACCTGCCGGGCTACCACCTGCCGCTGGTCGGCGGTGATGGTGAAGGTGCCGAAGTGGCCTATTCGCTGGCTGCGCAGGCCGATACCCAGGTATTCGCCGGCCTGCTCACCACCGGCTTCTGCCCGGACCACAACCACGAACGCATGGTCTGCGGCGATGGCGTGAAGCGCAACGCGCTGCACCCCGCCGAACTGAACGTCCCGTGGTTGAGTGCGGCCGGTGATCACGGCTGCAAGGCGGGCGAGGCCGGCCAGTTCGTGCAGCAGGTCGCGATGGCACGCGAGTTCAAGCGCACTGCGCGCGGTGATGCGTCACCAGGCCTGGTGGCTGCGGCACGGGTGATGGGCGCACAGGCCGGCGTCAGCCTGGCACCGCCACCCGCTGCACTGAAGGGCCTGCCGGTGGTGGAAATGCCGGCGACTGGCAGCGGCGATACGCTGGCTGTGTTCGTCTCCGGTGACGGTGGCTGGGCCGGCCTGGACAAGAACGTGGCGTCTTCACTCAACGAGCATGGCGTGGCGGTAGTCGGCATCGATTCGCTGCGCTACTTCTGGAGCGAGCGCACGCCGAAGGGGTTCGCCGCTGACCTGCAGAAGATCATCGACCACTATCGCCGGCAGTGGCACCGCGACAAAGTGATGCTGATCGGTTTCTCGCAGGGCGCCGACGTGCTGCCGGCCACCATCAACCAGCTCGACGCCGGTACCCGCGAGGCGCTGGAGCGCATCGTGCTGCTGTCGGTGGGCAGGAAGGCCGACTTCGAATTCCATGTCAGCAACTGGCTGGGCGGTGGCGGCGACGGCGTGCCGATCGCGCCGGAAGTGGCCAGGCTGCCGGCGGAGAAAACGCTGTGCGTGTACGGCGACAAGGATGAGGACGCACTGTGCCCGGACCTGCCGGCCAATGACGGCGTGAGGAAGGTGAAGCTGCCGGGCGATCACCATTTCGGTGGTGACTACGACCGCTTGGCCGAAGTGATCCTCAAGGGCGGGGCGTAAACCGGAGCGCGTGCGAACCCACGGTTCGCACCCACCGGAACGCGCCGCGGTAGCGTCGAGCTGGGCCCGGCGGACCGCGGCGTCAATTCCGCCGTGGATCCAGCGAGATCAGGCGCGTGGCATCGAGCAGCGCCGCTGGCAGGTGCATGCCACCGGGTGCGGCCAGGTAACGCGGCCGCCACTGCGGATCGAACTTCGACTTGAAACGGCGCAGGCCACTGAACCCGTAGAAGCGTTCGCCATGCCTCGCCAACAGGCCGGCCAGGCGGTTCCAGCGGCCGGCCAGGCGATGCTGTGCCAGCCCGGACAATGGCGCCATGCCCAGCGAGAAGCGGGCATAGCCCTGCGCGCGGCCCCACAGGAACAGTTCGATGAAGAGGAAGTCCATCGTGCCCTTCGGCGCCTCGTTGACGTGGCGCATCAGGTCCACCGACAGCTCGGCTCCGGCCGGCGCCTGCCACAGGTTGGCGAATGCCACGATCTGGCCTTCGGCTTCGACCAGCGCTACCGGGAAGCGCGCCAGGTAATCCGGGTCGTAGCTGCCGAGCGAGAAGCCCTTTTCGTCGCCGGCCTTGTCTTCCAGCCAGGCGTTGGAGATCGCGTGCAGGCGTGGCAGCAGGCTGGGGATTTCTTCCACCTGTGCCACGCGGAACGACAGGCCGCTGCGCTTGCCACGGTTCCAGGCCTGGCGCAGGTCGGCACGTTCGCGGCCTTCCAGGCCGAAGTCGTGCAGGGGCACCATCGCTTCTTCGCCCAGCTTGACCAGCCCCAGGCCGAGGTCGAGATAGGTCTGCCAATAGGCCTCGCCGACCTGGTAGAACACCGGGCGCAGGCCGAGCCGGTCGGCTTCCTCGCGGAAGCGCCAGATCAGCGCGCGCGCCACGTCAGGCGGACCCACCGGATCGCCCATCGCGATCAGCGAACCGCCGTAGCGTTGCATCATCACGAAGCCCTGCTTCGCATCATCACGCAGCACCGCCTTGTCAGCGGTCAGTACCAGGCAGGCCTGGGTATCGGTGGCACCGGCCAGTACCGGCGCCAGCGATTGCAGCGTGGCCTCGTCAGCGGCTGGCAGCGGGCTGCGCGTACTGTGCAGCAGCCGCGCCAGGCCGAACATCACCAGCGCGATCGCCACCACCAGCAACGCACGCAGCGCGCGTGGCGCGTTGCCGGACAGCGCGAACTGCCACCACAGCTCGTTCTGGTATTCGACATGGCTGTAGGTGAAGAACAGCAACCAGGTCACCGCTACCAGCACCAGGCCAAGGTTGCGCAGCCACGGCCATGACCAGGCCTCATCCAGCAGCGCGCCCTGGCGGTAGAACTCGCGCCGGGCGGCCCACAGCGCCGTTGCCACCAGCAGTGCGGACACCGCGATCAACAGTTGGCCGCCACGCAGCCACAGCGGCAGCGGGGTGACCACGCACACTGCCATTGCCAGCATCCACGCTGCGTGGCTGCGCCGTGCCAGGCCCTGGCCGATCAGCAGCAGCGCAACGCCACTGAGGCTGCCGATCAGGTGCGAGGTTTCCAGGATCGGCAGCGAGGCATTCACCAGGTGACGGCGTGGCGTCGGCAGCGTGCCATCGATGACCAGCGCCGCGCCGATGCTGAACACCGCCAGCGCGATGATCTGCGGCAGCCACGGGCGAAGTGCGTTCCAGCCGGCACGGGTCGCTCCGGCACTGGCCTGCAGCGGTTGCCGCAGGGTGGGCGCGAGGGCGAGCAGAGTGGCCAGCACGAGCGGCAGTACGTAGTAGGTGACGCGGTAGATCAGTGCTGCCGCCAGCACCGCCGCAGGTGCCACCTGTGGCAACAGCTTCAGCAGGCTCCATTCGAACACGCCCAGGCCGGCCGGCACGGTCGAGACCAGGCCGGCCAGCACCGCCACCAGGTACAGGCCGACGAAGCCGGGCAGGCCGGTCGGCGTGGAGTCCGGCAGCAGCACGTAGAAGGCGGCACTGGCCAGCACCAGCTCGATCACGCTGAGCACGGTGACGCCGATCATGGTGCGGCGGTCGGGCAGCCACAATGCATGGCCGAACACGCTGAACTGCCGTCCCTCGCGGCCGACCAGCAGCACGGTGGCGAGGTAGGCGAGCAGGGCGACGACGCCGACGATGCGCACGGCATCGGGATTCAACGGCAATGCCAATGCCGCCGCCGCCGGTTCCATGCACAGCGCCACGCTGATCAGCAGCCACGCACCGAACACGAATCCGAGCGTGCTCATCAGCACCACCTGGCCGATCTGCGCCAGGTCCAGACCGGCGCTGCGGTAGCCGCGCAGGCGCACCGCGCCACCGGTCAATGCCGCAAAGCCCACGGTCTGGCCCAGCGTATGCGCAAGGAAGGCGGTGATGCCGATGCGCGCCGGATGCACGCGGATGCCGCTGCGGCGCAGGCCGATGGCATCGAAGCCGATCAGGCAGGCGTAGCTGGCCAGGCCGAGTGCGACGGTGAGCGCGATCTGGGCGCCACTGAGCTGGCGGAACGCCTGGCGGATGGCTCGGTAGCCGTGCTCATCGAATTCACTGGCCAGGCCATGCAGGGCCAGCGAGAGGATCAGCAGGGGAACGACGATGGTGAGCAGCCGCTTCCATGCCGGGGTGGAGGAAGCGGTGGCGGGCGTGGTGGCTGGAGTCATCGGCGCAAGGGTGCGTCAGGAGGGGCGAGTGCGATGTCAACGCGGGGCGTGGCGCATCGTGCGCCTGTCGCCGTCATTTGACCAGCCGGCGTGTCGGAGCCCGGTAGTGACGTTGCGCGAAGCGTCCCCCTGCACCCACCGTTGACCGGTTTGGAGGACAATGCAGGCCTGATCAACCGCAGGAGCCACGCCCATGATGGAGCGTTACGACGTCGGACCGCGCATGTCCGAAATGACCGTGTACAACAAGGTCGCCTACCTCTCCGGCCAGATTCCGGAAGACACCAGCCAGGACATCACCGGGCAGACCCGGCAGGTGCTGGCGGAGATCGACAAGCTGCTGGCGCTGGTCGCCAGTGATCGCCAGCACGTGCTGCGCGCGGAAGTGTTCCTGGCCGACATCGCCGACTTCGACGGCATGAACAAGGCATGGGACGAATGGGTGGTCGAGGGCGCGACTCCGGCCCGCGCAACGTTCGAAGCCAAGCTGGCCCACGCCGAGTGGAAGGTCGAGATCGTGGTGACGGCAGCGGTGCCGTAATCATTGAACGGGGTCAGATCCCTTTTCCGAAGGAAAAGGGATCTGACCCCCTGTTACAGGCGCACCAGCTCGATGCAGTCCACCGGGCACGGTGGAATGCACAGCTCGCAGCCGGTGCACAGGTCGGCAATGACCGTGTGCATGTACTTGGCACCGCCGACGATGGCGTCCACCGGGCAGGCCTGGATGCACTTGGTGCAGCCGATGCAGTCGGCTTCCACGATCAACGCGACCTGCGGTGCCTTGTGTTCGCCACGCGAGCGGTCGTAGGGAACGGCCGGCACGCCCAGCACCTGCGCCAATGCGCGCGCACCGGCATCGCCGCCCGGCGGGCAGTGGTCCACGCCGGCCTCGCCGCGTGCCATGGCCTGCGCATATGGGCGGCAGCCGTCGTAGCCGCATTGCCCGCATTGGGTCTGCGGCAGCAGGCGGTCGAGGCGTTCGGTCAGGGGCGGGATCAGGCTCATGCGTGGCGAAGGCTGCGCGTCGGGGTTACTTCAGGGGTTTGCCGCGGAACCAGCGCTCGTGAGCCAGCGCCAGCATCGGCTTGTCTTCGGAACTGTCACCGTAGGCATGGATGCGCACGTAGCGCGACAGATCGAACTGGCGACGGATGTGCTCGACCTTGCGCGGACCACAGTCGCCACCGGCATAGCGACCGGTCAGGCGGCCGTCCTGGCTCTCCAGCCGGTTGCAGATCAACTGCAGGCCCAGCTGTTCGCACCATGGCCGCAGGTACAGGTCCAGCGAGCCGGACACGATCACCACGGTGTGCTGCTGTTCCTTGTGCCAGCGGATCTGCTCCAGCATTTCCGGACGCACCACCTCGGGCAGGAACTCACGCGAGAAGCCGGCCGCCAGCGTGGTGATGTCATCGCTGTGGCGGTCGCTGAAGGTCAGGCGGGTGACGCGTGCACGGATGCGTTCGGCCGAGATCAGTTTCAGCTTGTACGCGGCCAGCCACGGGCCGACCTTCCACCACGCCTGCGCCAGCTGTTCGGCGGTGGCCACGCGGCGCAGGAAACGGCCATAGGTATCGCAGGTGGTCACGGTGTGGTCGAAGTCGAACAGCGCCAGTTCCATTCCGTTGCTTCCCATCGCGTTGCCTCCGGTGGCCGGTGCTGCCGGCGGGCGCGGCGGTGGCCACGCCCGCTGCAGGCATCAGCGCACCGGCATGCCCGGCTGTGCGCCGCTGTCGGCGTCCAGCAGCGCCAGTGCGCCGCCGTCGAAACCGGCCGACAGGATCATGCCTTCGCTCAGGCCGAAGCGCATCTTGCGCGGAGCCAGGTTGGCGATGAACACCACGCTGCGGCCGACCAGCGTTTCCGGCTCGCCGTAGCTGCCGCGGATGCCGGAGAAGATCTGGCGCTTGCCCAGTTCGCCGGCGTCCAGTTCGAAGCGCAGCAGCTTGTCCGAACCTTCCACGAACTCGCACACCAGCACCTTGCCGATGCGCAGGTCGAGCTTGGCGAAATCGTCGATGCCGATGTAGGCCGAAGCATCGGCGCTCTTTGCGTCGTCCTTGGCCGGTGCCGGTGCGGCCGGCTTGGCCGCTTCGGTCTTGGCGGCGGGGGCGGCAGCGGCGGCCGGCTGCAGGGTGTCCTTGGAGGCGTCGATCATGGCGTCAATCTTCTTCGGGTCGATACGGGTGAACAGCGGGGTGTAGTCGGTGATGCGGTGGCCCAGCAGCGGCTGCACCAGGTCGGTCCAGTCGTTGGCCGGCGCGGCGAGGAAGGCCTCGGCCTGCGCGGCGGTGGCCGGCAGCACCGGCTTCAGTGCGGTGACCAGCACGCGGAACAGGTTCAGGCCCTGGCTGCACACGGCCTGCAGTTGCGCGTCGGCGCCTTCCTGCTTGGCGATGACCCACGGCTTGACGTCGTCGATGTAGCGGTTGGCTTCGTCGGCCAGGGTCATGGTCAGGCGGATCGCCGCGGCCGGGTCGTTGCGTTCGTAGGCTTCACGGATCGGCGCCAGGCCATCGACGAAGCGCTGATACTGCGCCGCATCGGGCAGCTGCGCGGCCAGCAGGCCGTCGAAGCGCTTGCTGATGAAGCCGGCGCAGCGGCTGGCCAGATTGACGAACTTGCCGACCAGATCGGCGTTGACGCGGGCGATGAAGTCACCCAGGTTCAGGTCGAGATCGTCGACGCCGCCGCCAGACTTGGCGGCGTAGTAATAGCGCAGCGCTTCCGGCTCCAGGCCGGCATCGAGGAAGGTACGGGCCATCACGAAGGTGCCGCGCGACTTGCTCATCTTGGCGCCATCCACGGTCAGGTAGCCGTTGACGTGCAGGCGGGTCGGCGCGCGGTGGCCGGTACCGTGCAGCACCGCCGGCCAGAACAGGCCGTGGAAGTTGACGATGTCCTTGCCGATGAAGTGGTGCAGCTCGGTGGCGGTGCCGGCGCGCAGGTGCGCTTCGAAATCTTCGCCGAGCTTGCCGCACAGGGTCTGGAAGCTGGACAGGTAGCCGATCGGCGCATCCAGCCAGACGTAGAAGTACTTGCCCGGCTGGCCGGGAATCTGGAAACCGAAGTACGGTGCGTCGCGCGAGATGTCCCACGCGCGCAGGCCACCTTCGGCATTGAGCCACTCACCCAGCTTGGCCTTCACGCCCGGCAGGGCGACATCGCCGGCCAGCCATTCGCGCAGGAACGCATCGAAGTGGCCCACCTCGAAGAAGAAGTGCTCCGAATCGCGCAGTTCCGGCGTGGCACCGGAGATGACCGAACGCGGCTCCTTCAGGTCGGTCGGCGCATAGGTGGCGCCGCAGACTTCGCAGTTGTCGCCGTACTGGTCGGGGCTGCCGCAGTTCGGGCAGATGCCCTTGACGTAGCGGTCGGGCAGGAACATGCCCTTGGCCGGGTCGTAGAACTGCGCCACAGAACGGCGGCTGATGTGGCCGGCCGCTTCCAGCTTCAGGTAGAACTGCTCGGTCAGCGCCTTGTTGGCCGCCGAGTTGGTCGAGTCGTAATGGTCGAAGGCCACGCCGAAGGCGGCGAAGTCACGTTCGTGGCTGGCCTGGATGTTGGCGATGAAGGTTTCCGGGGTGACCCCGGCCTTTTCCGCGGCCAGCATGATCGGCGTGCCGTGGGTGTCGTCGGCACAGACGAACCAGGCCTTGCCGCCGCTCATTCGCCGCGCACGCACCCAGATGTCGGCCTGGATGTAGCCGACCAGGTGGCCCAGATGCAGCGGGCCGTTGGCGTAGGGCAGGGCGGTGGTGACGAGCGCGGTACGGGTCATGGTCGCGGGGTGAAGCCGAGGGGAACCGCAGAGTATCGCATGCCCGCAACGAGGTGACCCGGCCGGGGCCGGGTCACGGGGATGAAGCGGGGGCCGGGGCGCTTACTCGCGCTGCCAGGTCTGCGCGCGGCAGATGAAGGCAATGCAGCCGGACACGTCCAGCTTGGTGCCGCCGGGCTGCAGTTCCATCTTCGACTTGTAGGTCTTGCCGTTGGCCGGGTCGAGGATGGTGCCGCCGGACCACTTGTTGGTGCCGTCGGCCTTCAGGTTCCAGAGGATGGTCATGCCCTTCACGGGCTTGTTCCTGTTGGCGCCTTCACAGCCGTCGCAGACCGGGTTCGGGCCCTTGTCCGAGTGCAGGATGTCGACCACTTTGCCGGTCAGCGTGCCGTTGGCGGCCTGGGTGATCTCGACGATCGACTTCACCTTGCCGGTCTTGTCGTCGATGGTCTTCCAGCGGCCGGCGGCGCCGTCGGCGGCCTGGGCCGACAGGGCGGCCAGGCACAGCGGCAGTGCCAGCAGCAGGGTCTTGAAGGTGTTGCGCATGGTCCCCTCCCAGGGTTCATTCCGGCACGGTGCCGGTACGGGTCGACTGTATACCCATTCGGCTGGGTATGGGGAAGGGGGGCTTTGCAGGGCTGCGCCCTGCACCTGCAGAGGCAACAGCAACGGCAGCGGCGGGATTCCGTGGGAATGCGGGGTCAACCGACCTCGTACAGCTCCAGCGGCAGGTCGTCGGGGTCGGCGAAGAAGGTGAAGCGGCGGCCGGTGTACTCGTCCACGCGGATCGGTTCGCACACCACGCCATGCGCGGCCAGGCGCTGGATGAATGGCTCCAGCGTGGCCACCCGGAACGCGAGGTGACGCAGGCCCTGGGCTTCCGGGCGGCTGGGACGGGGCGGGGGGGAAGGGAAGGAGAACAGTTCCAGCTGGCTGCCGTCCGGAAGGGCCAGGTCCAGTTTCCAGGAGGCGCGCGCGCTGCGGTGGTTCTCGGCCAGCACGCGCAGGCCGAGGATGCGCACGTAGAAGTCTTTTGAACGTGCGTAGTCGCTGCAGATCAGTGCAGCGTGGTGAATGCCCAGCAGGGCGTCGGCATCGCGGGTCATTGCAGGGTGTCCAGCCAGCGCTGGGCGATCTTCAGCGCCAGCGGATAGGGTTCGGGGTCGTTGCGGTTGGTCAGCACGATCACGGTCAGGTGCTTCTCCGGATGGCGCACGATCACGTTGCGGAAGCCGATGCTCTCGCCGCTGTGCCATTGCACCGGGCCATTCAGGCGCCAGCCGAAGCCGTAGTGCGGCACGTCCGGTTCGGGTGTTGCCGTGGCCGGGCTGAACATCGCGCGGCGCGAGGCCTTCGACAGCAGGCGGTCGTCGTACAGCGCCGCATCCCAGCGGGCCAGGTCGTCCAGCGAGGAATAGATGCCGCCATCGCCGAGCACGGCGCTGGTGGTGCTCTGGTCGGTGCGTTGCCAGCGGCCATCGATCCAGCTGTAGCCATAGGCGCGTGCGGCGATGGTATCGACGCCGTCCTGGTGGGCCACGGTGTGGGCCATGCCCAGCGGGCGGAAGATGCGCTGCTGCAGGAAGGCTGCGAAGTCCTGCCCGGAGGCGCGACCGACGATCAGTGCCAGCAGGGCATAGCCGCTGTTGCTGTAGCGGTACTGCGTGCCGGGGGCGAAGTTCAGCCGGTCCTGGCGCGACAGCAGGGTCAGCACATCGGCGTCGTGCACCTGGCGGCTGTTGGCCGGGTCCATCAGGTCTTCGTAATCGAGCAGGCCACTGGTGTGCGAGAGCAGCTGGCGGATGGTGATGCCGGCGCCAGCCGGAGGCAGTTCGGGCAGCCAGTGCCGGGCAGGTTGATCCAGCCCGAGCCGGCCATCCTCCACCAGCAGCAACACCGCCGCAGCGGTGAACTGCTTGCTGACCGAGGCCAGCCGGAAGTTGCTGGCCGCGGTGACCGCGGTGCCGTCTTCCACCACCGCCAGGCCGTAGCCGCGGCGGAACACCGGTTTCCCGTCATGCAGCACCAGAACGGCGGCGCCGGGCACCTGGCCGTCGTAGGCCCGCATCAGGCCGTCGATGCCCGCATCCGGTGGGGTCAGCACCGGTGCGGCAGAGGTGGCCAGCGGCAGCAGGCCCAGCACGACGGCAAACAAGGCGGCGGCAGGGCGCATGGCGGCTCCGTAAGGGTCAGGGTGACGGCGCGGGCGAGGCGCTGGCCGGCTGCGCCATCCAGCGTTCCATCTTGCGGTCCAGCACGTCCAGCGGCATCGAGCCGTCCTTCAGCAGTTCGGCGTGGAAGCGGCGCAGGTCGAAGGCAGCGCCCTGGCGTGCCTTGGCCTTGTCGCGCAGGGCCACGATGGTGGTCAGGCCGGCCACGTTGGACAGCGCCTGGCCGGGCTGGGCCATGATCCGCTCGACTTCCGCGTTGGCGTCGTCGCTGCTCATATCCACGGTTTTCTGCAGGTAGGTGACGGCCTGCTGCTTGCTCCAGCCCTGGGCGTTCACGCCGGTATCGGCCACCACGCGGGCGGCGCGCAGCAGGCGCGAGTACAGGTAGCCGATGCGGTCGTAGGGATCGGTGTAGATGCCCAGGTCTTCGCCCAGCGTTTCGGCGTACAGGCCCCAGCCTTCGACGAAGGCGAGATCGCCACCGAGGCGGCGGAAGCGCGGCAGCTTGGCCAGCTCCTGCTGCAGGCCCAGCTGCACGTGGTGGCCGGGGATCGCTTCATGCAGGTACTGCACCGGCACGTTCCAGCGCTTGCGGCTGGGCAGGTCGCGGGTGTTCACGTACAGCACGCCCGGTTGCCCGGCCGCCGACGGCTGATAGGCCGCTGCGGCGGCGGTCAGCGCACGCTCCGGTTCCACTGCGCGCACGTCCAGCGTCGACTTGGGCAGCGTGTCGAGCACCTGCGGCAGGCGTGCGTTGACCTGCTGCTGCACCTGGCGGTAGCGATTGAGCAGCGCGTTGGCATCGCCGTACTGGAACTGGCGGTCATTGCGCATGCTGCGCAGCAGCTTGGTGGGCGTGCCGCGCAGCTTGGCATCCTTCATCACCGTGGCGATCTGGGCCTGCAGTTCCTGCACGCGTTGTTCGCCCAGCGCGTGCAGCTGCGCGGCGCTCTGGTCGCTGGCGGTGGTCTGCACGATCAGGTTGGCGTACCAGGCCTGGCCATCGGGCAGCGCGCCCAGGCCGCTGCTGGCGCGCGTGGCGGGCAGGTATTCGGTGGCAATGAAGCCGCGCAGGGCGCGGTAGGCCGGCATGATGCGCAGTTCGATCATGCGCTTGTACTCGGCGCTGATGCGCGCCTTGTCCTCGGCCGCGATGGTAGTGGGCATGGTGCGGATCGGTGACCAGAAGATGCTCTCCTCGGCGGTCGGCTTGATCACTGCATCCAGCTGCGGCAGCACTTTTTCCATCAGGTCGCGCGGCTGTACCACGCCGGCCTTCATGCCCTGGCGCATGTTGTCGATGGCCTGGTCGAACAGCCCGGGAATGCCCAGCGAACGGCGCGACCAGGTGTCGTAGTCCTGCACGGTGTTGAACGGCTGGGCGCCGGCACCGGCACCGAGAATCGCCATGATGCTGCCGATGTTGTAGTACTGGCTGATCGGCATCATCCAACTGGGGTAGCGCTCGGCGGCCAGCGAGGCGCGTGCGTCGCGCACGAAGATCTCGTAGCTGAGCAGGTCCTGGCCCTGCAGGCCATCGCTGCCGAGTTTCTCGACCTTGCCCAGCCACTCTGTGGTGAAGTCGTGCGACTGCTGGCGCCAGGCGGCGGACAGGATGTTGGGCAGCTGGTCGTTGTAGCGGGCCTCGCCCTGGAAAGTGGCCTGCAGCGGATTCAACCGCATCGAGGCATCCCAGTATTCGTCATACAGGCGCTCCAGCTGCACCTGCTTGGGTACGGCACGGGCCGGTGCGACCGGACGCGGGGTGGCGCGTCGCGCCGAGCTGCCACGCGCCGGCGCGGTGGCGCGGGCGGGCCGGGCCTTGGGCTTGGCGGCCTGACGGGTCTGCGCGGCGGCGGGGCGGCTGGCCTTCTTCTTCGCGGCCTCGGCCGACGGCACGGCACTGAACAGGAACAACGCGGCAATGGCGACGGCCAGGGCGCGGGTGGGATGCGGCATCAGGGGCTTCCGTGGAACACAGACCGTGGAGCTTGCACGATCCGGCCGCCTACGGCCAGCGTGAAGGCGCAGTCAGCTTGCCGTCGCTGGGGCTTCAGTCAGCCGCGGCGGCGGCGCGCAACGCGGCGGCCCTGTCTGCGCCGAGATAGCGGGTGATCGCACGTCGCATCAGGTACAGCAGCGGAATCAATGCGATCGCAAAACCCATCTTGTAGATGTAGTTCACGCTGCTGACGGCCAGGAACAGCGAGGTCGGCCAGTGCTGCGGGCCGAGCACGAAGGCGATCCAGATCACCACGAAACTGTCCACCACCTGCGAGACCGCGGTAGAGCCGGTCGCGCGCAGCCACACGTGGCGTTCGCCGGTGGCCTGGCGGATGCGATGGAACACCGCTACGTCGATCAGCTGGCCGAGCAGGAAGGCCACCAGCGAACCGGCGATGGTCCACATGCCCTGGCCGAACACCGCTGCGAATGCGGCCTGGTAGTCGGGCACGCCGTGACCGTTCATCGAGGTGACCCACCAGCTGGCCGGCGCCAGCGAAATGGCGGCGAAGGCGAACAGGAAGCCATAACCGATCAGCACCACGGCCAGCCACGAGATGAAGCGCACGCCACGCTTGCCGAAGAACTCGTTGATGGTGTCGGTCATGATGAACACCACCGGCCACAGCAGGGTGCCGGCGGTGAAGCTGAGCGAACCGGTCTGGCCGAACAGGTTCCAGTTCAGCGGATCGATGCCGAGGGTGTCTTCCAGGGCGAAGATCTTCACCCCGATCAGTTCGGCCAGTACCGCATTGCCGCAGAAGAACGCGGCCAGCACGATGAACAGCAGGACCGCGCGGTCCTGCAACGGGCGCTCGATCGGCGCCGCAGTCATTCGGCGCGATCGCCGGCGCGGGTGAACGGTACGCTGGCGGGTGCCACGGCGCCGCCGGAAATGATGAAGCTCATGGCCTGGTCGACGGTCCAGTCGGTCGGGGTCAGCAGCTCGACCGGCACGATTTCCAGGTAGCCCGACGTCGGGTTCGGTGTGGTCGGCACGTATACGGCGGCCAGTTCACGGTCGGTGCCGTGTTCCTTGATCACGCGGGTGACCAGCCCGACCGACTTCATGTCGCGGTGCGGAAAGTCGATCAGCACCACGCGCTGGGTGCTGCCCGGCTCGGTCTGCAGCATGTCCAGCAGTTTCTTGGCGCTGTCGTAGATGATGCTGGCCAGCGGAATGCGCTTGATGACCGCGCCGACCCAGCGCAGCAGGCGCTGGCCCAGCACGCGGCGGCTGGCGACGCCTACCGCCAAGATCACCAGCAGGGTGGCCAGCAGGGCGATGGTGTTCTGGATCCACTCGGCACGGACCCAGCCGAGGTAATGCGGGAAGCTGGTCGCGATCTGCTCGGAGAGCGGCACCACCAACGGGCTGGAAATGCCCGACAGCAGCACGAACACGAACTTGACCACGACCCAGGTCAGCCAGATCGGCAGCAGGGTGAGCAGGCCGGTCAGGAACAGGCGCTGCAGGGAGGGGCGGGGGACCAGGGCGGGGGCTTCGAGCGACATGGGCGCATTGTAGCGGTCGCGGCCGGTCGATTACGCTGGGGAAACGACTGCGGTAACGGCACATGGAAGGGAAGCTGTGTTGAAGATTCTGCGCGGACTGGGCTGGATTCTGGCAGGCCTGTTGCTGCTGGCCATGGTGGTGTGGTGCGCCTCGCGCATGTGGCCGGTGCCGGACGCGTGGCTGCAGGCCCAGCAGCGCTTGCAGGCCCGCCTGCCTGCCCACGGCCACAACGGCTTTGCGCTGCTGTGGACACTCGCGTTCGACGATCTCGATGCGCGCCAGCGCGAACAGGCGTTGGCCCGCGATGTGCAGCGTTGGGAGGCGGACCCGCGCGGCAGTGGCGGCGCCGGCCCGCAGCTGGCGGAGGACCACGACGAGCTGCGATCACGGCCGGCGGCCAGTTGCGGACCGACCGCCAGCGACTGCCTGGGCCAGGTGCGCGCCGATCCGCAGCGCTTCATCGATGCCCATGCTGGCCACCAGCAGCTGCATGCGCGACTGGACCAGCTGGCCGATGCGGACCACTTCGTGTCGCCGTTCCGGCCCACGGGCGATGGCATCCTGGTGCCGATGCCAACGTACGGCCTGTTGCTCGATGCCACCAGCGCACGCGCGCTGGCCTATGTGCAGGGCGATGTCGACGGTGCGCTGCGTGGCAGTTGCCGGGGGC
The DNA here is from genome assembly GCF_002799155.1 of Stenotrophomonas maltophilia. Lineage (GTDB taxonomy): Bacteria > Pseudomonadota > Gammaproteobacteria > Xanthomonadales > Xanthomonadaceae > Stenotrophomonas > Stenotrophomonas maltophilia_R. Next base: position 2,657,123 of record NZ_NERD01000002.1, on the reverse strand, counting down.
TGCAGCTGGGCCGCAGGCTGGTGACGGGCGGCAGCTACCTGGTGGAGAGCATCATCGGTGCCAGCCTGGTGCAGGCCAACGCCCAGCTGCTGGCCGACATGCTGGTTGAACTGCCGGCCGACCATTCGTTGCCAGCGGAATGCGAGCAAGCGATGCAGCCGATGTTGGCTGCCGAACAGAGCCTGTGCCGGGCGATGCAGGGTGAGTACGCGATGAGCCGGGTCGCGATCGAAACCTCGGCGCAGGAATTCGGCGGTGTGCTGGTGCTGGATCGCCGCAGCACCCTGGCACGCGCGGCGGGCAATCTGGGTTGGGCCTGCGACGCGGCGGCCATGGTGGCGCTGGAAGCGGATCGCCCGTTGCCGGTGCCAGCGCCGCCGCCGCATGACTTCGGCTGCCTGTCGAACATCATGGGATGCGTGCTGACCGATATCGCCGGCCCGGTCTATCCCGCCTATTCGTCACGGACCCAGGATGCCGCCGCGATGGTACGGCTGATCGGCGCGCAGCGCTGGCTGCGGCAGCAGGCGGAGGACCCGGTGGCGGCGCTGCCGCGCCTGCCTGCGCAATTCCGCTCCCCGGTGCGGGCACCGCAGTTGTCGGCCGATGGCCGCCGCCTGCAGGTGCCGCGGCGGTCACCGTCGCGTAGCAGCGAAGAGAGCCCATGGCTGTCGGTGCCGCTGGTGATGGAGAACGCCCCGGCTAGCGCTGCGCGCGACTGAGCAGCGGCTGCCAGCGGAAGGTGAAGGCGGTCGCGCCCATTGACCAGCGTCCCGCGCTGGCGAATGAAAACAGCGTATTTCCAGGGGGCTGCGTTGGATGCTGACGCCGCCATCTTCGAGCGGGCCGCTCATTACCGGATTGTCCCGGCGCGGTATCAGCCGCTGGTCCTGCACTGCCAGCGCATGCCCGGACGGGCGTGCGTGGGCTCGGAGGGCAGAGTGCCCAGCAGTGTGGCAAGCGGATTCGGGCGCATCGCAGCCTCCATGGCAGGAGGGAGGATAGCGCCCGCGTGCTGGATCAGCGTGCGTGCGGCTTCAATCGCAGGTAGACCTGCTTGCGTACCTGGGCGACCACGTCGCCGCTTTCGTCGACGACATCGTTGCTGAACCAGCGCAGCACCTTTTCGCCGCCAGCCGCTTCGGCACGCAGTTCATCCAGCAATGCATCGTCGATGCGGAACGAGGTGCGCACCGTGCCCCGCCCAGGCTTGAGGAAATCGATCGCACCGGCGCGGTCCCACACATAGTAGTCACGGCCGAGGAAGTGCAGCAGGCCAAGCATCCAGAACGGATCGGTCATCGCGAACAGGCTGCCGCCGAAATGCGTACCCACGTAATTGCGGTTCCAGGGCCGCAGCCGAAGCTCCACGTCGATCTGCCGGTAATCGGGCGTGATCCGGGTGACGTGGATGCCGGTGAACAGGAACGGCGGCCAGAGGTTGATGCCGAAACGGAACAGGCGGGCGTTCATGCGGGTCAGGGGCGCGAGGCGAGGTGCCCAGTCTAACCATTCGTATGCGTATGTTGTACCCGGGGTGGGTCACGTCCCGCCGTCGATCACGTATCCATCGCGGCCGTTGGCCTTGGCCTGGTACAGGGCGGTGTCGGCGCCTTCCACGAAATGGTGTGGTTGCAGGTCACCGTCGGGCACGCGGGTGAATACACCGATGGTGAGGGTGACAGCGTCCTCGCTGCCATCGCCCGGCGCCGGCAGTGCTCGCACGCAGGCGATCAGGTCCTCGATCACCCGGCGCGCGCCCTCGGCCGGCGTATCCGGCAGCACCAGTGCGAATTCGTCGCCACCGTAGCGTGCCGCCATGTCGCGCGGGCGCCGGGCATGCGCGCCGATCAGGCGGGCGACATCGCGCAGCACGCGGTCGCCGACCTGATGCCCGTGACGATCGTTGTGGCGCTTGAAATGGTCAACGTCGATCAGCGCCAGGCTCAATGGCTTGCCACTGCGCCGCGCGGCATCGCATTCCTGTTGCAGTGACTGTTCGAAACGCAGGCGGTTGCCGAGGCCGGTCAGGGCATCGCGATTGGCCTGGCGATGCCAGGCCGAGATCCGCCACACCGCCCAGACCAGCAGTGCCAGTGCCACGCCCAGCATCGCGCTGGCCGGTGCCCACCACAGGTCTGCCGTGCGCAGCAGCAGCCAGCTCAGCAGCGGTGGCATCGGCAACGAGCACAACGCGGCGAGCCAGGGCAGGCGCAGGCCGAGCAGGATCACGCACAGCGCCACCAGCACGCCGCTGATGGCGTGCTGCCACGCGTGAGGCAGCACATCGATCTGCTTGTCCTGCAGCAGCATCGAGGTGATGTTGGCCTGGTATTCGCTGCCACTCATCCAGAATTCGCGGGTAGTCGGGGTCAGCAGGCGAGGCGCAATGCCGCTGGCTGTCATGCCGACCACGATGCGACGGCCATGCAGCATCGCCATGTCCACGTGGCCATCGAGCACGTCGGCATAGGACACCTGCGGCAGCCTCTCGGGCGGGCCGGCGTAGCGCACGCGAACGTAATCGTCGCGACGCCATTGATAGGGCGAGCCCAGTTCCGGGTCGGGATCGGGCAGGCCGCGTACCGCACCCGCAGGCAGGTCGGCCAGGGCCAGGCCGAGCGCCGGCCAATGCGGCTGGCCGATACCGGCATGCAGATAGACGCCGCGGGCGACGCCGTCACCATCCACCTCGACATCGGTGTGCCCGATCGCGGCGGCACTGGCGGCGATCTGCGGGATCGGCAGCATTTCCTCGGCCATGCGGTCGCCGGCTGCAGGCGCGGCCAGCACCGGCAGCACCACCCGGCCATTGCGCCGGATGGCGGCCGCAAGCGCGTCATCCTGGCGGCTGTCGCGACGGTCGGGTTCGGACAGCATCAGGTCCAGCGCGACGCGTTCGGCGCCAGCATCGGTCAGGCGGTCCAGCAGGCGAGCGTGCACCGAGCGCGGCCAGGGCCACTGGCCGATACGCTGCAGGCTGCCTTCGTCGATGGCCACGATCAGCACGCTCGGGTCCGGGCGGTAGTCCCAGTTGCCGACCAGCGCGTCATAGGCCGCCTCGTCCTGTCGCCACAGCCATTGGCCCTGGCTGGCCACGATGGTCAGCACGCCGGCCAGCAGGGCCAGCAGGATCCGCTTCGACCATGGCAAAGGCGAGCGCCTCACAACAACAACCAGAGCAGCAGGGCCCCGCCACCGGCGCCGTAGCACAGGCGGCATGGCAATGGGATCTGTTGGGCAGGAGAGAACTCGCCGGCGTGGCCGTCATCGTCGATGTACTGCACGCGTACGTGCAGGGTGCCGCTCCATGGGCGCTTGAAGCTCACCTGCGGCTGGGCCACGGTTTCATCGACCAGCGGGGCCTTGAAGTCGCCTCGACGATCCACCTGAACCCGGTAGCGCTGGCCTTCGCTGCCGGCCTGCCAGCGCAGGGTGAGCTCGCCATGCGCGGCCTCGGGGGGCTGCAGCGCCGGGTCCACCGGCTCATTGCTCAGCTGCAGCGGGAGGGCCTGGCCATAACGGCCCTGGTGGCCTTCGCCATCGCGCGAGGCAACGCGCCAGTAGTACTGGCCGGGCGGCAGCGGTTGCGCCAGGCGCAGGTCGGTCGCCTGGGTGGTCTGCTCCTGCAGCGGCTGCCGGAAGCTGGGTTCGGCGGCGATCTGCAGCACGCTGCTGCGCGCACCGGGGGCCTGGCTCCAGCGGAAACGCGGGCGGTCGCTGTTGATCGTCTGCCCATGCAGCGGCGATACGGTCAGCGGCGGCGGAGGCTGGTCACTGAGCTCGAAATCGGCGCTGGCATCCAGGCCTTCGACGCCTTGGATGTCGACCGCGCGCAGCAGGATGCGCAGCTGGCCGGGCGGCAGGTCGCCGATCGCCAGCCGGGTGTCGGCGGTGGTGGCGGCGAACAGCAGGATCTCCGGCGTTGCCGCCTGCACCACTTCCACCCGGTAGTGGTCGGCGCCATTGACCGGGTCCCAGGCCAGCACGGTAGGCAGCGGTGCCAGGCGCAGCTCGTCATTGCGCAGCACTGGCGCCGGCAGCAGTGCCGAGACTGTGGTGGGGGCAGCATCCACGCTGCTGCTGCGGGTGGCCTGGCCTGGCCGGACCAGGCGCTGGCCATGGGGATTGCCGACCTGCACCTTGCCCTGCAGGACCTCAGTGGCGCCGACGTGTCCGGCATCTCCGGCGCTGACCCGGAACACCGTGCCGCGCACGCTGCTGGTCGCGGTGGGCGCATCGATGATGTAACGCGAGGCCGGGCCGCGCGCCGGGGTCACACGGTTGCTGGCCCGTCCCTGCTGCAGGCGCAGGCGGGTATCGACCATGCCGGTGTGGCCATAGCGGCTCAGCTGGTCCAGGCGCAGGCGTGAGTATTCGCGCAGCTGCAGGCGCGAGGCATCGGCGAATTCCAGGGTGATGCTGGAATCGCCCTCGGTTTCCACGGTGTCGCCGATATGCAGCTGCTCGCCGGCCTGGAGCGCACGGGTCGCGGTGCCATCGGCACCGGACAGCTCGACCTTGCCGCGCACGGACAGCACCCGTGCCGGCGCCGGCTCGGTGCGCAGCCAGCTGATCGGAAAGCGCAGCAGCTGGCCTGGCGGCAACTGGTAGGGGTTGTCGATGCGGTTGTGCTGCTGCAGCTGCTGCCAGCGTACCGAGGGTTTCAGGTACAGCCCACCCAGGTCCCACAGGGTGTCGCCGGGCCGGACCCGGTAGTTCCAGTCCTGGGCGCCGGCGATGGCGGGCAGCAGGAAGAGGGCGCAGAGCAGGGCGCCCGTTAAACGCATGGCGAACGACAAAGAGCGGACGACGGTCACAGTTTGCAATCCCGGCAATGCGGGGGTGCAGCTGCAAGACCCCATGGCCCCGACCTCATCCCCCCGAACGGATCGTGGCGACCGCATGGCCGCCAGCGCGCGCATTATTGCCCGCGTTCAGTGCAGGGATTCTGAACGGAGCGGGATCCCGTTCAGAACAGCAGCGAGGCCATCCTGCGGCGGTACTGGCCCACCAGGTCCTCGTCGGAGATCACATTGAAGGCGTCAATCAAGGCTTTGCGCGGCAGGCCTTCCTCGAATCCGCGGTCGATCCGCAGCATTTCCAGGAACTGGGCCAGCGCGGCCTCGTCATGGCCGCCGAGCAGCAGTTGCACGCCGCGCAGGTGGCGGGCCTTGAGATCCCTGCCATCAGCGGCGATGCGTGCCTCCAGCACCTCGGCCGCCGGGGCATCCTTCAGCGCGGCGGCGAAGGCCAGGCGGGCGCGGGCGCGCACGGCACGGTCGTCGGTGGCCAGATTGGCCGGCAGGCCGTCGATCAGGGTGCCGGCCTCGTCCACGCCGCCGATCTGCAGCAGGGCCAGGGCCAGGTCGAGCTTCAGCTCGTCCTTGTCGGGTTCGGCGGCGATCTGCGCGCGCAGTACGTCCACCTGCGCCTGCGGGTCCAGCGGGGCGTCATCCTCGGCGGCGGCGTCGCCGACATCGGCCGGCGCGATGCCGTGCTGGGCCAGGAACTCACGCAGCTGGCCTTCCGGAATGGCGCCGGGGAAGCCGTCCACCAGTTGGCCCCCCTTGACCAGGAACACGGTCGGCACCGAGCGGATCTGGAAGGCCGCAGCGATCTGCTGTTCCTTGTCGACATCGACCTTGGCCAGCTCGAAGGCACCGTTGTACTCGGCAGCCAGCTTTTCCAGCATCGGGCCCAGGGTCTTGCATGGCCCGCACCAGGTGGCCCAGAAGTCGACCAGCACCGGCGTCTGCAGCGACTTCTGCAGGACTTCGGCCTCGAAGGTCGCAGTGGTGGCGTCGAATACGTAGGTCGTCTCGGTCATGGGGGGGGCATCGCTTGGCATCTGGAGACCGATTCTATGGTGACGATCGATGTCGGTCTCAACCCTGCCATCACACGCGTGCGCCCGGGAGGGGGCGGGCCTGCAGGCCCGCCGTGACATCCTCAGGAGCGCGGCACGCAGTACAGCTCGTGGATCACCCACTTGCCGGAGCTGACCGGCTTGGTGGTCGAGGTGCGTCGGAAGTACTCGGCCTCGGCGGCCTGCAGGCCGGCAGCGCTGACGCTGCCCATCAGGGTGCTGCTGTTCTGCGCGGCACTGGCGGGGCCGACCTTGGCGTAGCAGTTGAAATCAGCGCCGTGGGCGGTGGTGGCCAGGCCCAGGCTGAGTGCGGCGGCGATGAGGATGCGTTGGATCACGGGGAACTCCCTGCATGGCGGGATTGCCATGCAGGGAGCATCGTGGGAGGAGAGAACCACGGACATCGAATTTCTCTGAAAATGCGCGGCGCTTGGCGCATCGCGTCGCTGCCGCGACAATGCCGGGGTCCATTCCTTTCCGGGTGATTGCGCGCAATGTCCGTGGTCCGGCTTGATCGTTGGTTGGGGCTGCTTGCTGCAGTTGTATTCGTCCTGGCCGTGGCCGGCTTCGGTGCCGGCCTGGACGGCTACGCGCAGGCCCGCCACCCGGTGGCGCTGCTGGGCGCGCAGGGCGTACCGCATGCGCTGGCCTTCAATCTGCTGGGTTTTGTGCTGCCCGGCCTACTGGCGGCGGCGGTGGCTGAACGCCTGCGTCGCAGTCTGCCGGCCACCGCCGGCTGGGCGCCACGGGTCGGCAGCCAGATGCTGCTGCTGGCCGGGCTGGCCTTTGCCGCGATGGGGCTGCTGCCCTTGGACGTGGACGACCTGCACGGGCCGGCCAGTCAGCTGCACGCCAGTGCCTGGATGATCTGGGTGCTGGGTTTCGTCGCCGGCACCGTGCTGCTGGGCGTGTCCCATCTGCGCCAGGCGCTTGGCCGTGCCTTCGGCGCATTGGCCCTGGCCTGCGGTGTGCTGGCCGCGCTGGCGGCGTTTGCCTTGCAGGGCACGCTGCCGGCGCCGATGGCACAACGCCTCGCGTTCGCCTGCTGGCTGGTCTGGCTGGCGGTGGCATTGCCGCTGTCGCGCCCGCGCTGAGACGCATTCCGTGGTGCCGGGGCGCCGGCGCGCCGCAGGCAGGATTGGAGACGTTTGCCGCACTGCGGTACGCTGTACCGCTTTGCCGCCGCATCCGCGTGTTCCATGACCAGCGCTGAAACCAACGCCTACGACCCGCAGCAGGTTGAATCCGCCGCCCAGCAGTACTGGGACGCCACCCGTGCCTTCGAAGTCGACGAGACCTCGGACAAGCCGAAGTACTACTGCCTGTCGATGCTCCCGTACCCGTCCGGTGCGCTGCACATGGGCCACGTACGCAACTACACGATCGGCGACGTGATCAGCCGCTACAAGCGCATGACCGGCCACAACGTGTTGCAGCCGATGGGCTGGGACGCGTTCGGCCTGCCGGCGGAAAACGCCGCGATCAAGAACAAGACCGCGCCGGCGGCCTGGACCTACAAGAACATCGAGCACATGCGCAGCCAGTTCAAGGCCATGGGCTATGCCGTTGACTGGTCGCGCGAGTTCGCCACCTGCCGTCCGGACTATTACGTCCACGAGCAGCGCATGTTCACCCGCCTGATGCGCAAGGGCCTGGCCTACCGCCGCAACGCCGTGGTGAACTGGGACCCGGTCGACCAGACCGTGCTGGCCAACGAGCAGGTCATCGACGGCCGCGGCTGGCGCTCCGGCGCCCTGGTCGAGAAGCGCGAGATCCCGCAGTGGTTCCTGCGCATCACCGATTACGCGCAGGAACTGCTGGATGGCCTGGACGAGCTGGACGGCTGGCCGGATTCGGTCAAGACCATGCAGCGCAACTGGATCGGCCGTTCCGAAGGCCTGGAAATCCAGTTCGACGTGCGCGATGTCGACGGCAGTGCGCTGGACCCGCTGCGCGTGTTCACCACCCGCCCGGACACGGTGATGGGCGTGACCTTCGTGTCGATCGCCGCCGAGCACCCGCTGGCGCTGCATGCGGCGAAGAACAACCCGGAACTGGCCGCAATGCTGGCCGACCTGAAGCAGGGCGGCGTGTCCGAGGCGGAACTGGAAACCCAGGAAAAGCGCGGCATGGACACCGGCCTGCGCGCGCTGCATCCGGTCACCGGCGAGCCGGTACCGGTGTGGGTCGCCAACTTCGTGCTGATGGGCTACGGCACCGGTGCGGTAATGGCCGTGCCGGGCCATGACCAGCGCGACAACGAAGTGGCCAACAAGTACGGCCTGCCGATCAGGCAGGTGATCGCGCTGAAGGATGCGCGCACCGAAGAAGAGCGCAACTGGGACGGCAGCCGCTGGCAGGACTGGTACAGCGACAAGAGCCGTGCCTTCGAGCTGGTCAACTCGGCCGAGTTCGACGGCCTGGACTTCCAGGGCGCCTTCGAAGCCCTGGCTGAACGATTCGAGCGTAAGGCCCAGGGCCAGCGCCGCGTCAACTACCGCCTGCGCGATTGGGGCGTCAGCCGCCAGCGTTACTGGGGCTGCCCGATTCCGGTGATCTACTGCGCCAAGTGCGGTGCGGTGCCGGTGCCGGAAGAACAGCTGCCGGTGGTGCTGCCGGAGGACGTGGCGTTCTCGGGTACCGGTTCGCCGATCAAGACCGACCCGGAATGGCGCAAGACCACCTGCCCGGAATGTGGCGGTGCGGCCGAGCGCGAGACCGACACCTTCGATACCTTCATGGAGTCGAGCTGGTACTACGCCCGCTACACCTCCCCGGGTGCCCGTGATGCGGTCGACAAGCGCGGCAACTACTGGCTGCCGGTGGACCAGTACATCGGTGGCATCGAGCACGCGATCCTGCACCTGATGTATTTCCGCTTCTACCACAAGCTGCTGCGCGACGCGCGGATGGTGGACAGCAACGAACCGGCGCGCAACCTGCTGTGCCAGGGCATGGTGATCGCCGAAACCTATTACCGCCCGAACCCGGATGGCTCGAAGGACTGGATCAACCCGGCCGATGTGGAAGTGCAGCGCGACGAGCGCGGCCGCATCACCGGCGCAACCCTGATCGCCGACGGCCAGCCGGTGGTGGTCGGCGGCACCGAGAAGATGTCCAAGTCGAAGAACAACGGCGTGGACCCGCAGGCGATGGTCGACAAGTACGGCGCTGATACCGTGCGCCTGTTCTCGATGTTCGCCGCGCCGCCGGAACAGTCGCTGGAGTGGAACGAAGCCGGCGTGGACGGCATGGCCCGCTTCCTGCGCCGCCTGTGGGCACAGGTGCAGAAGCATGCCGCCGACGGTGCCGCCCCGGCACTGGATGCCGCCGTGCTGGATGCCAACCAGAAGGCGCTGCGCCGCAAGACCCATGAAACCATCGGCAAGGTCGGTGACGACTATGGCCGCCGCCACAGCTTCAATACCGCGATCGCTGCGGTGATGGAGCTGATGAACGCGCTGGCCAAGTTCGATGACGGCAGCGAGCAGGGCCGTGCGGTGCGCCAGGAAGCGCTGCAGGCCATCGTGCTGCTGCTCAACCCGATCACCCCACACGCCAGCCATGCCCTGTGGCAGGTGCTGGGCCACGGCGAGACGCTGCTCGAAGACCAGCCGTTCCCGCAGGCCGACAGCAGCGCGCTGGTGCGCGATGCGCTGACCCTGGCGGTGCAGGTCAACGGCAAGCTGCGCGGCACCATCGAGGTGGCGGCCGATGCCGCGCGCGAGCAGGTCGAGGCGCTGGCGCTGGCCGAACCCAACGCGGCCAAGTTCATGGAAGGCCTGACGGTGCGCAAGATCATCATCGTGCCGGGCAAGATCGTGAACATCGTCGCTGCCTGATGTCCCCCCGTACCGGTCACCCGCGCGGTGGCCGGTGCGTTTCCAGAAGCAGGGCCGGTTGCCTGATGGCCCTGCATTCACGCGGCGTCGGGCACGCTGTGTGTTGCCGTGATCGCCCGGCTCCGCCAGACTGTCTCCATGACCCGAATCCTGCTTGCCCTCGTTCTTGTCCTCGGCCTCGCCGGCTGCGGCTTCCATCTGCGCAACAAGCTGATGCTGCCGACCGACACCGCCCCGGTGAAGGTGGTCTCCACCGCCCCGTACAGTGAACTGGTCAAGCTGCTCAACCGCAGCCTGCTGGCCTCCGGTGCCAAGCTGGCCGATGAGGACAGCAAGGGGCCCAGTACCCAGCTGCAGGTGCTGTCCGAGCGCTGGGGTGACCTGCCGATCGCCATCGACTCGCAGGGCCGCGCACAGGAATACAGCCTGCGCTACGCGGTGATCTTCATCTTCCGCCGCGAGGATGGCAGCGAACTGGTCCCGCAGCAGGTGATCGAACTGTCGCGCGACTACGTGTCGCCGCCGACCGACGCCACCGGTACCACCACCGAACGCGAAATCCTGGCCACGGAGCTGCGCCGGGAAATGTCCGCCTCGATCATCCGCCGCATCGACAGCGTGGTCCGCGCCGAGCTCGAGAAGGGTGGCAGCCTGTCCGCGCCGAAGGCCAAGCCGATCGAGGGTGCGGTGCCGGCCGAACCGGCCGCCGACGTCAAGCACTGAGCGGCAGCGGCGATGGAACTGCGTCCGGAGCAGCTGGCCAGCCAGGGCGCTGACACCGCGTTGGCGCCGGTCTACCTGATCGCAGGCCCGGAAACCCTGCGCGTGCTGGAGGCGGCAGATGCCATCCGCGCGCGCGCGCGGGCCTCGGGTATCGGCGAACGCGAAGTTTTCGACGCAGATGGGCGTGATTTCGACTGGAACCAGCTCGACGCCAGCTTCAATGCGCCCAGCCTGTTCAGCGCCCGCCGCCTGGTGGAGGTGCGCCTGCCCAGCGGCAAGCCGGGCAAGGACGGCGCCGAGGTGATCAGCCAGTTCTGCGCCAATCCGGCGCCGGACGTGGTGCTGATGATCACCGCCAATGAATGGAGCAAGGCCCATCAGGGCAAATGGGCCGAGGCGGTCAGCCGCATCGGCGTGCTGTCGGTGGCCTGGGCGATCAAGCCGCACGAACTGCCGGACTGGATCGAGCGGCGCCTGCGCGGCAAGGGCCTGCGTGCCGACCCGGCCGCCGTGCAGCGCCTGGCCGAGCGGGTGGAGGGCAACCTGCTGGCCGCTGCCCAGGAAATCGACAAGCTGGCGCTGTTGGCCGATGGCCAGCCGCTGGATGTGGAGCGGATGGAATCGCTGGTGGCTGACGCCGCCCGCTACGACGTGTTCCGGCTGGTGGAGGCCACGTTCTCCGGCCAGCCGCCGGCCGTGCTGCGCATGCTGGCTGGCCTGCGCGGCGAAGGCGAGGCGGTGGCCGCACTGATGCCGATCGTGATCCGTGAACTGCTTGCCGGTGCGGCCCTGGCCCGCGTGCAGGCCCGTGGCGGCAACCTGGCCGCTGAAATGAAATCGCGTGGCATCTGGGAATCGCGGCAGGCGCCCTACAAGCGCGCGCTGCAGCGCCACCCGGAAAGCAAGCGCTGGGAACGCTTCGTGGCCGAAGCGGGTCTGGTCGACCGCATCGCCAAGGGACGGGCCGACGGCGATGCCTGGCTGGCGCTGGAGCGCCTGCTGGTGGCCGTGGCCGAACCGCGTGCCGTGCGCCTGCTGGCGCGGGTTTGAGCGATGAGCCTGCGGATCTATTACGGGGGCACCTTCGATCCGGTGCACCTGGGGCATCTGGCAATCGCGCGGGCCGCCCGGGACGAGCTGCAGGTCGCTGTGCGCATGCTGCCGGCGGCCGATCCGCCGCACCGTGAGGTACCCGGCGCCACCGCTGAGCAGCGCTGCAGCATGTTGTCGCTGGCCATCGGCGACGAACCGGGCCTGCTGCTGGACCGCCGTGAGCTGGACCGTGCCGCACGCTTTCCCGGTCGTCCTTCCTACACCGTCGATACCCTGCGCGAGCTGCGTGGCGAGCTGGGCCCGAGCCGGCCGCTGGCCTGGCTGGTTGGCGCCGACAGCCTGCTGGGCCTGTCCGGCTGGCACGAATGGGAGGCCCTGTTCGGGCTGGCCCACTTCGTGGTGGCCGAACGGCCGGGCAGCCCGTTGCAGGCGTCGATCAATGGCGAGCTGGGGCGTGCCCTGCAAGGGCGCTGGGCCGACAACGAACAGGCCCTGTTCGCCAGCCCGGCCGGGCGCATCCTGCGCCTGCACCACCCGCTGCGTGAGGAGTCGGCAAGCGCCGTGCGCTCGCAGATCGCCGCCGGTGGCCCCTGGCGCGCCCTGCTGCCACCGGCCGTGGCCGACTATGTCGCTGCACACGGGCTGTACCGCCCGGCCACAGCGTGAATGGCGCGGCCGCGCCATCCCCGTATAATCGCCCCCACGTTTATCGAGTCGATCCACTTTGAGCAACCAGACCCAGCCCCAGACCATCAAGGTCGATCTGCCCAGCCCGCCGCCGTCCGTGCCGGAACTGCTGGCCAGCGTCCGCCAAGCCACCGAAGACCTGAAGGCCAAGGACCTGGTCGAGATCGACGTACGCGGCCGGTCCAGCGTTGCCGACTACATGATCGTCGTTTCGGGCACCTCGACCCGCCACGTCAAGTCGATCGCCGATGAAGTCGTGCGCTTCGCCAAGAACATCGACGTGATGCCGCTGGGTGTTGAAGGCGAGCGCGAAGCCGAGTGGGTGCTGGTCGATCTGGGCGACGTGATCGTCCACGTGATGCTGCCGCGCGTGCGTGAGTTCTACGCCCTGGAGCGCCTGTGGACCGTCGGCGACCAGCCGCCGTCCAGCGACGACGAAGTGGCCTGAGCCGCACGTTGATGCATCCCTTCGACGGCGCCGATGGCGCCGTCGGCGTTTTGGAGAACCGCTGATGAAAGCTCGCCTGATCGCCACCGGTGAACGTGCGCCCAGCTGGGTCGCGCAGGGCTTCGCCGAATACCAGAAGCGGCTGTCGCACTGGCTGCCGTTCGAGCTGGTGGAAATCGAGCCCGGCCTGCGCGGCAAGGGGCGTGATCCGCGCCGCGCCACTGAAGATGAAGGCAAGCGGGTCATCGCTGCGCTGCCGAAGAACGCCTATGTGGTGGCACTGGATGTGCCGGGGCGACAGCTGAGTTCGGAACAGCTTGCACAGCGCCTGGAGCATTGGCGCGGGCAGGGCCGCGACCTGGCGTTCCTGATCGGTGGCCCGGAAGGGCATTCGCCGGACGTGTCCGCACTGGCCGATGAGACGTGGTCGATCGGACCGCTGACGCTGCCGCACATGCTGGTGCGCCTGGTGGTAGCCGAGCAGTTGTATCGGGCAGCCGCAATGATTGCCAATCACCCCTACCATCGCGCGTGAAGAGTGGTTATACTGGTCGTCTGCCCGAATAGCTCAGCCGGTTAGAGCACTTGACTGTTAATCAGGGGGTCGTTGGTTCGAGTCCAACTTCGGGCGCCACCTTGAGAAACCTGCATCGCGAGATGCAGGTTTTTTTTTGCCTTGTTGTAGAGCCGAGCCCATGCTCGGCTGGTTCATCCGCAGCAGCCGAGCATGGCTTGGCTACAGTGTCAGTGTTCCTCGCCAGAACGCCACCAGCGTGGCGATCGCCACCGCCAGGATCGCGCCGAACAGTACCCACTCCCAGCGGGTGAATACCCGCTCGCCGCGTTGGTGCCGGGTCAGTGCGAACAGCACTACACCGGGCACGTACAGCAGCACCGACAACAACAGATTGTCCAGCCCGCCGGAATACACCAGCCACAGCGCATACGCACTGGCCAGCAGTGCCACCCCGAAATCACGCCAGCGTACGCGCGGTTCGCCAACGTAGGCCTGCCCGCGCCAGGCCAACTGCACGCCGAACGCGGTGGACAGGAAATAGGGCACCAGGCTCATCGATGCGGCCAGCAGCACCAGCCCGGTGTAGCTGCCTGCATTGACCAGCACCAGCAGCAGGAACAGCTGGATCAGGCCGTTGCTCAACCAGAGTGCATTGGCCGGTACGCCGCGCGCATTCTCGCGGCCGAGGAAGGCCGGCATGGTGCCGTCACCTGCGGCGGCATACAGCACTTCGGCGCACAGCAGCACCCAGGCCAGCAGCGCACCGACAACGGAGATGATCGAGCCGATGATGATCACCGTCGCGCCCCATTCGCCGACAATGGCGCGCAGCACATAGGCCATCGACGGATTGGGCAGTCCGGCCAGTTCCGCCTGCGACAGCACGCCCATCGACAACAGGCTGACCAGCACCAGCAGCAGCCACACACCGAGGAAGCCGATCACCGTGGCGCGACCCACGTCGGCGCGGCGTGCGGCGCGCCGCGAATAGATGCTGGCGCCCTCGATGCCGATGAACACCCACACGGTTACCAGCATCATGCCGCGCAGCTGCTGGCCAAGGTCGCCGAGCGCAGACGTGCCGAGGAAACCGGCGCGGAACACGTCCATGCGGAACGCGCCGGCGGCCAGGATCAGGAACAGTGCGATCGGCAGCAGCTTGGCCACGGTCACCAGGCCGTTGACGATGGCGGCAGTGCGCAGGCCACGCAGCACCAACAGGTGCACGGTCCACAACAGCAATGACGATGCGGCCACGGCGGCCGGGGTATTGCCTTCCCCGAAGATGGGCATGAAGTGGCCGAGGCCACTGAAGATCAGCACGAAGAAGCTGGCGTTGCCGAGCACCGAGGCAACCCAGTAACCCCATGCCGCGGAAAAGCCGATGTAGTTGCCGAAGCCTTCCCGCGCGTATGCGTAGATGCCGGTGTCCAGGTCCGGCCGGCGGTTGGCCAGGGCCTGGAACACGAAGGCCAGCATCAGCATGCCGGCGCCACTCAGGGCCCAACCCATCAATGCAGCGGCCGGGCCGGCGCTGCGCGCAACGTTCTGCGGCAGTGAAAAGATGCCGGCGCCGACCATCGAGCCGACTACCAGTGCAGTCAACGCGGGCAGGCCGAGACGGTGGTTGGACGAGGGCATGCTTTGGTTCCCTTGCGGTCATCCCATCGGCCTTTTGGCCGGGCAGTGCAGCAGTTGCATTCGGGTCATCGATCTTATCCATCTCATCGGGTGCGATGGAAGGTTGGCATAGTCGGCTTCCCTCCATGAGCGCGCACCCCATGACCAAATCGCGGGCCTTTCTCACTCCCGATGGAACCGAGTACGTTACGGCGCAGGCTGTGGGCCACCGTCGCAACAGGGACTATGCGGGAGAACCCACGGGAGATCGCTATTTCTCAACGCACCGTGCAGGCCAGCGGCGCCCAGTGAAGCACGTGATGAAGGGGCGGTCGTGGTACTTCGCATATATCGACGGTGCGAAGGGCGGAGCGGCAGCGGGAGGCGAATCGCTGCAGCATCTGTTGTTCAAGGAGGCTTTCAGTCGGCTGGATCATGTGCAGCTGTCCCTTTCGCTTCCTACCAGAAAAGGGCCTCGTCGCTGGCGTGAATCGAGAATCTCGATCTCCCGGGTGGAGCAGGAGTGGCAGGTGCCGGGAAGGGGCGATTATCGGGCAGATTTGTATGTCGAGTTCACCAGCGAGGATGATCTGGGTTCCAAGTGGGACGGGAAGTTCCTGCTTGAGGTCAGGCGCTCACATGCTGTGGATGCTGCAAAACAGGATGGCCTCCGGCAACTGGGCATTGCAGTGATCGAAGTGGATATCGGCAGGGTGCCGATCTACGGCTATACCATTCCCGAGGACGAAACCAGTGATGCGGAGGAAGCTCGATACCTCGAAAGAATCAAGCGCTTGCTGGAAAGCGAGCGTGGATTCCTGCAGGCGATGGTCCTCAGCAATCCCAGCAGCAACGATTATCTGGAGGCGCTGGTGCGCAGCCAGCAAAAGGACCTGCAGGCGGCGAGCGGGCGGGAAGCCTTGCTGCAGTCCGAGGTGGCAGGGGCGAGCGCACGCAGTCTTGCACTGGAAGAGAGCCATGGCAGGTTATCTGCCAAGTTGAAGCAGAGCGAGGAGCTGCTTGCCGGCATGCAGAAAGTCGCTGCTGATCTGAGAAAGGAGAAGGTGACGTTGCAGAAGGTGCTGCAGTCCGCTCGTGATGATCTCAATTCGGAGGTGGCCGAACGGCGTCTGTACCAGCGTTGCTTCTGGGGCCTCACCACCGCTGCGGTGCTGCTGATCTGCTGGATGTGCTGGCTTTGGTTGTTCGGCTGACGCTGGTTCGACAATGCCGGGTGGCATTGAAAATGCAGAGGCCCGGGTGTTGGCCCGGGCCTTTGCAGGTGACGCTGCTGCAGGATTACTTGAAGGTGTACTTGGCACCCACGGTGAAATAACGGCCCAGTGCACCGGAGAAGTGCATCGGGTTGTAGTTCACGCCGCCGTAGGTGGTCGGATCGAGCGGTGCGATGCGGTCGAACACGTTGGCTACTGAGGCATTGAGCTCGAAGGCGTCGGTGATGTTCCAGCGGCCGGACAGATCGAAGGTGGTGAACGAAGAGATCTTCGTCACCGGCGTGCCATCCTCGTAGAACGCCTGGTAGTCGCCACCACGCTTGTCGGTGTTGTCCATCTTGCTGATGTAGTTGGCAACACCGCTCACGCTCCACGCACCCTGCTTCCAGGTGGTGCCGAAGTTGATCTTGTCCTTCGGCGTGCCGATGCAGTTGGTCACGTCGCAGTTGCCGTGCGTGCCGGCATAGTCGACGGTCTCACCGTCTTCGGTACGCTCGAACTTCAGGATGTGGCTCCACTGCAGGTCCAGCTCCAGCTGGCCCGGGCCGATATCGAAGGTCTGGCGGATATCGGTATCGATACCGCGAACGCGCGACGAGCTGGCATTCACGTAGCCGGTGTTGACGGCCAGGATGCTGCCGGAGTTGGGCACGCCACCGATGTTGTTGGAATCACGCAGCACGTTGCCGGCCAGGATGGCTGCCGCGGTGTTGCCCTGTACGATCTCGTTGGTGCGCTTGATCTGCCAGGCATCGACGGTCATCGAGGTGGTCGAGGTCGGCTGCAGCACCAGGCCCACCGAGTAGCTCTTGGACTCTTCCGGCTTCAGGTCCTTGTTCGGGCGGGTGATGATCGCAATCGAGCGCGGCGTGCACTCGTCGGCATCGATGGCGCAACGCACCGGATCGCGGGCGTTGGAGAAGGCGGCCAGGCCACCGTCACCGTTCTCGGCCGGATTCGGCGCACGGAAGCCCTCGGCGTAGCTGGCGCGCAGCGCGATCCAGTCGGCCGGGGTCCACTTCACACCCAGCTTCGGCGTGGCCTTGCCTTCACCGCTTTCGTACTTGTCATAACGCACCGCGCCGGACAGTTCCAGCTGTTCCAGCACCGGCGCCGACAGTTCGACGTAGCCGGCGTACACGTTCTGCGTGCCGTCGTAGGCCGAGTAGCCCAGGCCGATGATGTCACCCTGGTCGGTATAGGTCTGCGGGGTCAGGCTGTTGCTGGTCTTGCGCCACTCGGTACCGATCGCCAGGCCCAGCGGGCCACCCTTGAGGTCGGCCAGGCTGCGTGACACGGTGAAGTCGAACATGTCCAGGCTGGACTTGGCACGCGCGCTGATCGTCGGCGAGATGTAGTCGTACAGTGCCTGCGAGTTCAGGTTGGCGTTGTCGCCGATGCGCCATGTACCGCCGGCGCAGTTCGGGTTGCCCAGCGCGCACAGCACCGAGCTGTAACGCAGGAAGCCGGTGCGCTTGTTGACCAGGTCGGTGCCCGAATGCAGGTAGGCGGTGTCGTAGCTCCAGTCGCCCCAGTTGCCCTTGGCGCCGACCAGGAAACGGTTGAACTCGTTGGTGTTGTTGGTCACCCGCGGGCCGACATCCCACGCGCTGTAGCGCAGGCGCGCCGCATACGGCAGCGGGTTGTCCGGATGCCCGGCATAGAGCATCGTCGCGCCGTCACCGCTGCTGGCGTTCTTCGGGCCGCCGGGGAAGCCCCAGCCACCGGACACGCTGGAAGGGGTATTGCTGAAGATGGTTTCCTTCTTCGAGTAGCCGATCTCGGTGTAGATCTCGCCACCTTCGCCGAAGGCGAACGTGGCGCGGCCGAACACGTTGATGTACTTCTCTTCCGGGGTCAGGTCGCGATACTGCTGCGCTGGATCCCACAGGCAGCCCTGGGCCGCCGAAGAGGCTTCGGTCTGGCCCGGAATGGTGCTCAGGTTGGCGCAGCCCGGCAGGGCGACCAGGTGCGGCGACGGCGAGTCATTGTTGAACACCGAGCCGTTCGGGCCGACGCCGCCGTTGGTGCGGCCGCTGAGGTAGGGGCCGCCGAGGAACTGCGCATCGGTGGCGTCATAGCCCCACGGGCGCGTATCGCCGGTACCGATCCACTTGCGGTTCTTGCGGTCGCTGATCTTGATCGCATCGGACTTGCCGACGTCCAGGCTGAAGAACGCGTTCCAGCCATCCTTGGACAGGTCGCCGGTACCGGCGGTCAGGGTGGCCTTCTTGGTATCGCCGTCGCTGTCACCGGACAGGCCGTAGGACGCGCGCAGGATCGCACCCTGGAAGTCGTTGCGCAGGATGATGTTGACCACACCCGCGATGGCGTCGGAGCCATAGATCGCAGAGGCGCCATCCTTGAGCACTTCCACGCGCTCGACGGCATCGAGCGGGATGGTGCTGAGGTCGGTGAACACCTTCTGGCCGTCGTCGGCCAGGCCATAGGTCGCCATGCGGCGGCCGTTCAACAGCACCAGCGTCGAGCCCGCGCCCAGGCCGCGCAGCGAGATGCCGGCGCCACCGCCGGCGAAACCGTTGCCGAAGGTCTTGGGAATCGAGCCGGCGCCATCGGCGGTGATGGTCTGCAGGTACTCGGCCAGCGTGGTCTTGCCACTGCGGTCGATTTCCTGGCGGCTCACCACCTGTACCGGGGAGGGCGTCTCGGTGTTGGTGCGGGGGATGTTGGAGCCGGTGACCGTGATGCGGTCGAGGTTGGTGGCTTGTTCCTGCGCGAAGGCGGAGGAGGAAGCGACGGCGCCGGCCAGCAGCAGGGCGCCGCCGGTGAGGATGTGGGTGATGGACGATGCCAGGGTGCTGCGGCGGCTGGCGGGCCGTTGGATCGGGTGTTTCACAGCTTCTCTCCTAACTGGAAAACCGTAGCGTTGAGGGCTGTCGCCGGATCGATACCGGGACATGCCAATCTAGGTTTCCAGCAGGTGACGAAGTCGTGAATTTTTGCTTAATCGGTAACGCTTGGTCCGCGCCTGTCCGCAGTCTCGGCGGCTGAAGGCAGGCGGCCGGCCCGGCGCGAGGCCGGGCCGGCAGGTCGCTCAATCCGGCAGCGAGAACTGCACCGGCACCATGCCGATGGCCGGAACCGCCACGCCGTCACGCTGGGCAGGCTCGAAGCGCCAGTGCCTGAGCACCTGCTGGCGAGCGGCCTGGTCCAGGTTGCGTGAGCCGCTGCTGCGTTCGACGCTGACGGCTACCGGCTGACCCTGGGTGTCCACTTCCACCCGCAACAGCACCGTGCCCTGTTCGTGGTTGCGCAGGGACTGGATCGGGTAGCTCGGCGGCGGGGCGCTGCGGTATTGCAACTGGGCGCCGGCCAACGGGGTGGACGTGTCGATGCTCGGGGCGAGTTGCGGCGGGGCCGGTTCGGCCGCCGGCAGTGCGATGCCCTGGGTTTCCTCCACGGTCGCGGTGGGGGCCGGCAGCGGCGGCGTGACCGGCTGGGCCTGCGGTTTCGGCACGATCCGGGCCACTTCCTTCGGTTCCTGCAGCACCGGCGGGGGCGGTGTCGGCGGGATCTTCTCGATCAGCCTGACCGTGGTCTTGTCACGCGGGACCTGCACCGCCTGGTAGGTCGCAGGGATGAGCAGCAACAGGAAGGCCAGCAGATGCAGGGCGATCGCCGCGCTCCAGGCGGCAACGCGGGCAGGGTCGAAATGCGGGGATGCAACGGGGTACGTACGAACCATGATCCACCTCCATGCCAGTGACGAAGTCCTCAACGCACCAGGGCCCGTGGCGGGGTTGCCGCACGCGGCTGGCAGTCCATCAGTAGCGCGGCATGGCGGCCACTGCCTAGAGGCAGGGGCAAGATCGTTGGGCTGGCCTTCAGCCAGTGCCGGCGGCGCGCATGAAAAAGGCGGGCCCCCTGCGGGGCCCGCCCGGGTCGAGCGCGGCGGACGCGATCAGCGGCCCAGTTCGAACACCACGTCCAGGTTGACCGAGACCGTCGATTCGCCCGGCGCGACGGTGGTGGCCTTGTCCATCGCCGCACCGGCTGCCATGGTGCGCATCACCGGCATCGGGCGGAAGCCGCCGTTGCTGTTCTCGGAGATGCTGACGATGCGGCGCACCTGCAGGCCCAGCGACTTGGCATAGGTCTGGGCGCGGGCCTGGGCCTTCTTCAAGGCGGCCAGGCGGGCTTCGTCATAGACCGGTTCGGGCTGGTCGATCTCGAAGCTGGGGCCGTTGATCTGGTTGGCACCCTGAGCGGCCAGTGCATCCAGCACCTTGCCGAGCTTGGCGATGTCACGCACCTTCAGGCTGACCGTATTGTTGGCCTGGTAGCCGGTGATCTTCGGCGCTTCGTTGTCGGCATAGCGGTACTGCGGATTGAGACTGATGCCGCTGGTCTGCACGTCACGCTCGGCAATGCCGGCAGCCTTGATCGCGGCCAGCACCTTGTCCATCTGCTGGGCGTTCTGGCGCATGGCGCTGTTGCCGTCGGCGGCCTGGGTGACCACGCCGGCCGAGAGGGTGGCGACATCCGGCACGCGGGTTGCCTCGGCGTTGGCCGAGATGTTCAACAGGGTGCCTTCGGCCGCGGCGGCGATCGACGGCGACGACGGAGCGGCATGGGCGGTCATCGAGGTTCCAAGGGCAAGGGACAGGGCAAGCAGCAACGGGGTGGCGGTCAGGCGCATGGGATCTCCTTGTTGTGGCAGTGAGGGTGGTGTCGTAGCGATGAACGCGCTGTGAGCCTGTTCGGGGTTGTACGCGTTCCGGAACGGGTTGCCGGCGATTCAGGTGGCGGCCTCAGGTTATGCTGTGCCGATGCTCTATCTTGCTTCCCGCTCCCCCCGACGCAACCAGCTTCTGTCCCGACTCGGGCGCCCCTTCCAGGCCCTGGACCTGGAGGTCGTCGAGCAGCGCGCGGCGGCTGAAAGTGCCGAGCAGTACGTGTGCCGGGTCGCCGCCGACAAGGCGCGCGCCGGCCTGGCCGAGGTACTGGCTGGTGACCCGCAGGCGCGCGTGCTCGGTTCGGACACCGAGGTGGTGCTCGATGGCGAGGTCTTCGGCAAGCCGGCCGATGCCGCCGATGCGCGGGCGATGCTGGCCAGACTGGCCGGGCGCACCCACCAGGTGATGACTGCGGTCGTGGTGGTCGACGCGGCCGGCCTGGACAGCGAGCTGGTCATATCCGAGGTGACCTTCGCCCCGATCGACGCCGCCGACATCGCCGCCTATGTCGCCACCGGCGAGCCGCTGGACAAGGCCGGTGCCTACGCCATCCAGGGTGGGGCCGAACGCTGGATCGAACACCTTTCCGGCAGCTACTCCGGTGTAATGGGGTTGCCGCTGCTGCACACCGATCGTCTGCTGGCGCGCTGTGGCGTGCCGGCCCCCACTGCCGATGCCGCCAGGGAGGCTGCCGATGTCTGAGGAAATCCTGGTCAACGTGACCCCGCGCGAGACCCGGGTCGCGGTGATCGAAAATGGCATGCTGCAGGAACTGCACATCGAGCGCGGTTGGCGCCGTGGCGTGGTCGGCAACATCTACAAGGGCAAGGTGCAGCGGGTCATGCCCGGCATGCAGGCCGCCTTCGTCGAAGTCGGCCTGGAGCGGGCGGCGTTCCTGCATGCCAACGACGTAGTGCGCCCGGCGCCGGTGGCCAGCGCCGACACCGAGAACACCACCCTGCCGCCGCCGGCCAGCGTGCCGATCGTCGAGCTGCTGCGCGATGGCCAGGACATCGTGGTGCAGGTGGTCAAGGACCCGATCGGCACCAAGGGCGCACGCCTGACCACGCAGATCAGTATTCCCTCGCGTTACATGGTGCTGCTGCCGCAGTCCAAGGTGGTGGGCGTGTCGGCCCGCATCGAAGACGAAACCGAGCGCGCCCGCCTGAAGGCGCTGGTGACCGAATTGTCGGCACAGCACGGTGGCTACGGTTACATCGTGCGCACCAACGCCGAAGGCCAGCCGGCCGAGGCCATTGCCGAGGACATCGCCTACCTGTCGCGCGTGTGGAACGTGGTCGAACGCCGCGGCCGCGAAGCGCCGTCGTGCAGCATCATCTATGAAGACCTGAGCCTGCCGCTGCGGTCGGTGCGCGACCTGATCCGCAAGGACGTGGACAAGGTGAAGGTGGACTCGAAGGAGACCTTCGGCCAGCTGCAGGCCTTCGTCGCCAAGTACATGCCGGTGCTGGCCGAGAAGCTGGAGCTGTATTCCGGTGACCGCCCGATCTTCGACATGTTCGGCGTGGAGGACGAGATCGGCCGCGCGCTGGACAAGCAGGTACCACTCAAGTCCGGTGGCTACCTGGTGATCGACCAGACCGAAGCGATGACCACGATCGACGTCAATACCGGTTCGTTCCTCGGCCAGCGCAATCTGGAAGAAACGGTGTTCCGCACCAACCTGGAAGCGGCGCAGGCGGTGGCGCGGCAGCTGCGGCTGCGCAACCTGGGCGGCATCATCATCATCGACTTCATCGACATGGATGATGCAGAGCACCGACGCCAGGTGCTGCGCACGCTGGAAAAGGCACTGGCCCGCGACCATGCCAAGACCACGGTCTATGATTTCTCGCCGCTGGGCCTGGTGGAGATGACCCGCAAGCGCACGGTGGAAAGCCTGGAGCGCCAGCTGTCGGAGACCTGCCCGCAGTGCAGCGGCCGCGGCAGCATCAAGACCACCGAGACGGTGACCTACGAGATCTTCCGTGAGATCACCCGTGCCGTGCGCCAGTTCGATGCCGCGCGCCTGCTGGTGATCGCTTCGACCAAGGTGGTCGCACGCATCACCGATGAGGAATCCTCGGCGGTGGCCGAGCTGGAAGAGTTCCTCGGCAAGAGCATCCGTTTCCAGGCGGACGAGCAGTACCTGCAGGAGCAATTCGATGTCGTTCTGCTCTGATCCTCGCCGGCTGCAGGCCGGCGGTGGCCGATGAGTGCGCCGCCGCGCCTGCGACTGCGAAGGATCCGCCGTCATTTCATCGCCGCCTGTGCGGTGGGCCTGGTCGGGCTTGCACTGCTGGTGGGCACGCTCAGCCAGCTGCTGCCGCTGGCCGAGCGTCATCCCGACAGGATTGCCGCCTGGTTGAGTGAGCGTGCCGGCCAGCCGGTGCGTTTCGACCAGCTGCAGACTGCCTGGACCCGCCGCGGCCCGCTGCTGCAGCTGAAGGGCCTGCGCATCGGCGCCGGGCAGGGCTTGGCGATCGGTGAGGCCGAGGTGCTGGTGTCGATGTACAGCGGGCTGTTGCCGGGGCGCTCGCTGACCGAGCTGCGCCTGCGTGGCCTGGTGCTGGACCTGCAGCAGGACGAGGATGGACGCTGGTCGGTACGCGGGTTGCCGCAGCCCGGCAACGGCGGTGATCCCCTGGATGCGATGCGCCGGCTGGGCGAGCTGCAGGTGATCGGAGGCCGCCTGGGCGTGCACGCGCCGGCGCTGGGCATCGACACCACCCTGCCGCGCATCGACCTGCGCATGCGGGTCAATGGCGATCGCCTGCGTGTGGGCGTGCGCGCCTGGGCGCACGCCGAAGCGCTGCCGCTGACTGCGGTACTGGACGTGGACCGTGTGCGCGGCAACGGCCAGGCCTGGCTGGGCGCCGACCCGGTCGATTTCCATGCCTGGTCGCCCTTGCTGGCGGCCGGTGGTGCGCGCCTTCGCGAGGGCAAGGGCGAGCTGAACCTGTGGTTGACCCTGCGAGACTTCGCACCGGTGGCGCTGACCACCGATTCGGACCTGCGCGAGGTGCGCATTGACGGCGCGCCGATGCCCGGCATGGCGGCACCGCAGCTGCAGCTGCAACGGCTGCAGGCCCGCCTGCGCTGGCAGCGCCAGGCCGATGGCTGGGCGTTGCAGGTACCGCGCCTGCGCCTGAAGACCGAAGAAGGCGAACAGCAGCTCGATGGCCTGCAGCTGCAGGTCGGCCAGCAGCTGCGGGTGAACGCCGGTGCGGTGCAGGCCGGTATTGCGCTGCGCGCACTGGCGCTGAGCGATCGCCTTGAACCGGGCCTGCGCCGCTGGCTTTTCCTGTCCAGGCCGCAGCTGGACGTTCGCGACCTGACGCTGGCCGGCGAACGCGATGGCCCCTTGTGGGCACAGGGCGAGCTGCAGTCGCTGGGCTTCGCCAGCGTGGGCAATTCGCCCGGCCTGCGCGGCCTGGGCGGGCGCTTCGAAGGCGACGCGGATGGCTTCAGCCTGCAGCTGCCGCCGCAACGACAGCTGCAGTTCGATTGGCCGACCGGCTTCGGCGTGCGCCACGATCTGCATCTGGCGGGCCAGGTGGTGGGCTGGCGCGATGAAGGCGGTGGCTGGCGCATCGGCACGGCGGCGATGCGTGTGGAAGGCACCGACTATGCGGCCGATGTGCGCGGTGGTGTCTGGTTCCAGGGCGACGGCACCCGGCCGTGGCTGCAGCTGGCGGCCAAGCTGGACGATGTGCCGATGACCGCAGCCAAGCGCTTCTGGATCCACTCCAAGATGAGCAAGGGCGCCACCGACTGGTTGGACATGGCGCTGGCCGGCGGCCAGGTGCGCAATGGCGTCGGCCTGGTCAGCGGTGACCTGGACGACTGGCCGTTCGACAACAACGATGGCCGCTTCGAGGCCACCGGCCACATCACCAACGGCGACATCCGCTTCCAGCACGACTGGCCGCTGATGAGCCAGGTCGATGCCGATATCGCCTTCATCGGCCCCGGCTTCGACATGCACGGGCGCGGCGACCTGGCGGGCGTGGCGGTGCAGAAATTCGAGGCAGGCATCCAGGACTTCGGGCAGCAGCCGCTGTACGTGCGCGCCGATGCGCAGAGCGAGGCCGGCAAACTGCTGGCAATGCTGCGGCAGAGCCCGCTGCACAAGGATTATGGCGACACCCTGGACAACCTCACCGCCGCTGGCCCGGCGCATGTGACCTTCGATCTGCTGCAGCCACTGCACCACGATGAGGGTGGCGGCCACCTGCAGGGGACGGTCGATCTGGCCGGCGTGAAGCTGGTCGACAAGCGCTTCCAGCTCGCCTTCGACAACATGCACGGGCAGGCGCGCTACAGCAATGGCGGTTTCGATGCCGAGGCACTGTCGGTGCGCCACCTTGGCCAGGACGGTCGGCTGAGCCTGCGCGCCGGCGGCTACGTGCACGACAGCACGCGGGCCTTCGAGTCGCAGCTGACGGCCCATCTTGATGCCGGCGTGCTGATCGACCGCGCACCGGAAATGGCCTGGCTCAAGCCTTACATCTCCGGCACTTCGGCATGGACCATCGCGGTCAACCTGCCCAAGGTGGCGCCCGGGGCACCTGCGCCGCCCAGCGAGCTGCGATTGAGTTCGGACCTGGTCGGCACCCGGCTGGACCTGCCGGCGCCGCTGGACAAACCCGCTGCCGAGCCATTGCCGACCACCGTGGCCGCGCAGCTGCCGATGGGCGCCGGGCGCATCGATGTGGCCTTCGGCCAGCGCCTGGCCCTGGCCGCACGCAGCCACAACAACCAGACCGGGGTGCAGGTGACGCTGGGCAGCGACCACGTCGATCGCGAGCCGCCGCCGAGCGGATTGACCGTCAATGGCCGCAGCCCGACCCTGGACGCCCTGGAATGGATCAGCCTTGCGCGTGGTGGCAGTGATGACGACACCATGCCACTGCGTGCGGTGGACGTGCAGGTCGGCCGGTTGAAGCTGATCGGTGGCGTGTTCGAGCAGACCCGGTTGCAGCTGCGCCCGGGAGCGCAGGCACTGGATGTGCGCCTGGACGGCCCGTCGCTGGCCGGGCGCCTGACCGTCCCCAATGCAGACGGCGGCACCATCAGTGGCCAGCTGGACCGCGTGCACTGGCAGTCACTGCCGGCGGTTCCGGGTGCACCGGCCGCACCGGCACGGGTACAGGCCGGCGCCAACGACATGGACCCGGCCAAGCTGCCGCCATTCGCCCTGGACATCGCCGACCTGAAGTTCGGCAAGGTGGTGCTGGGGCAGGCGGTGCTGCGTACGCGCCCGCTGGCCAATGGCCTGAACGTGGACGAGCTGCGCTTCCGTGCGCCGGACCAGGAGATCGACATCAGCGGTCGCTGGTTGGGCCCTACCGGGGGGGGCCGCACCGAGCTGACCGCACAGGTGCGCAGCGAGGACCTGGGCGGGTTGATGCAGAACCTCGATTACGGTGGCCAGCTGCGTGGCGGTTCCGGCCAGGCGCAGCTGCAGGCCACGTGGAGTGGCGGTCCGTCGGACTTCCAGCTGGGCAACCTGCAGGGACGCCTGGACCTGCACGCGCGCAACGGCCAGCTGCTGGAGCTGGAGCCGGGCGCAGGCCGCGTGCTGGGCCTGCTCAGCGTGACCCAGCTGCCGCGGCGCCTGATGTTCGACTTCCGCGACTTCTTCTCCAAGGGCTTCGCGTTCAACCAGATCGACGGCAGCATGCAGTTCGGCCAGGGCATGGCGCGCACCGACAAGGTGCTGATCGAAGGCCCGGCAGCCAACATCACCATCCGTGGCGAGGCCGACCTGCGCAACCAGCAGTTCGACCAGACCATCGACGTCAACCCGCGCGCAGGCAACCTGCTGACCGTGGTCGGTGCGGTGGCCGGTGGCCCGGTGGGGGCGGCGCTGGGCGCGGCCACCAATGCGGTATTGTCCAAGCCGCTGGGCGAGATTGGCGCCCGTACCTACAAGGTGACCGGTCCATGGAAGGAACCGAAGGTGGAAGTGATCGAGCGCAGCCGCGACAAGACCCCATCACCGCCCGAGCCGGCACCGGCACCGGCCATTCCGCCGACCGTCACCGGCCTGCCGCGCCCGCGTTGAGCACGGCTTTCCTGTCCACGGGGCTTGCCTGAGCGCCCCCGCATCCCCAGATCGAGAACCATGACTGATATCGCCCTGACGCTTGCCCAAGACCGCCTGCTGCGCCCCGGCGGCCTGGATACCGCTGGCCTGGAGCGCACCTTCGGCCAGCTGCTCGGCCCCGGTGTGGACTTCGGCGACCTTTATTTCCAGCACGCCCGCCGCGAGAGCTGGAGCGTGGAAGACGGCATCGTCAAGGACGGCGCCCATTCCATCGAGCAGGGCGTGGGCGTGCGGGCGATTTCCGGCGAGAAGACCGGCTTCGCCTACTCCGATGACATCCATGCCGACGCACTGCTGGCGGCGGCGCAGTCGGCGCGCGCGATCTCGCGCGAGGGCGGCGCCCAGTCCGGGCGATCGCTGCTGCGCGGCAATGCGCGCGCGCTGTATCCGGCGCTGGACCCGATCGACGGCATCGGCAACGAGGCCAAGGTCGAGGTGCTCAAGCGCCTGGATGGCTACCTGCGTGACGCCGATCCACGCGTGAAGCAGGTGATGGTGAGCCTGTCCGGCGGCGTCGACACGGTGTTGATCGCCCGCAGCGACGGCGTGCTGGCGGCCGATGTGCGCCCATTGGTGCGCCTGAACGTGCAGGTGATCGTCGAGCAGAACGGCCGTCGTGAGTCCGGCTATGCCGGTGGCGGTGGCCGTTATGGCTACGACCAGCTGTTCGCCGACGGCCGCCCCGAAGCGTTCGCCCGCGAAGCGCTGCGCCAGGCGCTGGTGAACCTGGACGCGGTGCCGGCGCCGGCCGGGGTGATGCCGGTGGTGCTTGGTCCGGGCTGGCCCGGCGTGCTGCTGCACGAAGCGGTCGGCCATGGCCTGGAAGGCGACTTCAACCGCAAGGGCACCAGCGTCTACGCCGACCGCATCGGCGAGCGCGTTGCCGCCCCGGGCGTGACCATCGTCGATGACGGCACGCTGGACGGTCGCCGTGGTTCGTTGAACATCGACGACGAGGGTCATCCCAGCCAGTGCACCACCTTGATCGAGGACGGCATCCTGGTCGGTTACATGCAGGACAGCCTCAACGCCCGCCTGATGGGCGTGGCGCCGACCGGCAACGGCCGCCGCGAATCCTTCGCGCACCTGACCATGCCGCGCATGACCAACACCTACATGCGCGCCGGCCAGCACGACCCGCAGGAAATGATCCGTTCGGTGAAGAAGGGGCTGTACGCCGTCAATTTCGGTGGCGGCCAGGTCGATATCACCAGCGGCAAGTACGTGTTCTCGGCCACCGAGGCCTACCTGATCGAGGATGGCCGCATCACCACGCCGGTGAAGGGCGCGACCCTGATCGGCAACGGCCCGGAAACCATGCAGAAGGTGCGCATGGTCGGCAACGACCTGGCCCTGGACGAGGGCGTTGGCATCTGTGGCAAGGACGGGCAGAGTGTGCCCGTGGGTGTCGGCCAGCCCTCGCTGTTGATCGAGGGCATCACCGTCGGCGGTACCCAGGCCTGAGCATGGCGATGGCCGCGGCCACCGCCCTGGCCGGCGCGGACTCAGTCCTCGTCGGCTTCGTCGCCCTCGACGGGGGCGGCGTCTTCGGCGCTGGCCTTCAGGCCCAGCGCGGCCGGCAGCATCAGGCCGCGCAGCACCTGGTAGATCTCGCGATAGGCGCGCGGCGGCTTGTTCTTCGCTTTCTCGGCCTGCGCATTGCGCACCAGCGTGCGCAGCTGCTGGCGGTCGGCCTGCGGGTAGTCGTCCAGCAGTGCAGCCAGCGCCTTGTCACCCTCGGCCAGCAGGCGCTCGCGCCAGTCTTCCACGCGGTGCATCATCGCCACTTCGCGGCGGCCGGTTTCGCTGTTGGCGTCCAGCGCATCGCGGATCGCATCCAGCGTGGCGTCCTCTTCGCGGCGCATGTGCTTGGCCAGGAACGCCAGCTGGCGCTTGTGGGCGATATGGGCGGTGATGCGCTTGCACTCGGCGATGTGCGGCAGCAGGTCTTCCGGAATCGGCAGGCGCGCCAGCTGGGCCGGGGTCAGCGACACCAGCTTCTCGCCCAGGGCCAGCACGTCGAGTGCGTCGCGCCGGTTCTGGCTGCGGCTCTTGTCGTGGAATTCACCGGTTTCTTCGTCGCGTCCGCGCATCGTCCCTACCTGATCTCAAAAAAAGTCGCCCGGCGTGATGCCGGGCCCAACCCGCACAGGATAAAGCATTGAACGTGATCGCCCCTGAAGTGGCCGTCGGCGACGACAGCCCGGCCCGGCTGGAACGGCTGGCCGACCTCTCCCAGCAGCTGCTCGACCGCGCCCGCGCGCTGGGCGCCAGCCAGGCCGAGGTCAGCTGCAGCGAGGACCGTGGCCTGGAGGTCAATGTCCGCCTGGGTGAAGTGGAGACCGTGCAGTCAACCCGCGACCGGGGCATTGCGGTGACCGTCTATTTCGGCCAACGCAAGGGCAGTGCCAGCACCGGCGACCTGAACGAGGCCAGCCTGGCCGCTACGGTCGAGCAGGCCTGTGCGATCGCCCGGCATACCGAGGATGACCCGGCCGCCGGCCTGGCCGAGGCGGCGCTGATGGCCACCGATTTCCCGGATCTGGATGCCTGGCACCCGTGGGCGCTTCAGGCCGATGAGGCGGTGGACCTGGCCCTGGCCTGCGAGGCCGCCGGCCGCGAGGCCGACGTGCAGATCCGCAATTCCGACGGCGCCTCGGTGTCGAGCATGCAGAGCCTGTCGGTGTATGCCAACTCGCATGGCTTCTTCGGCCGTGAGCGCGGCACCCACCATTCGATCGGCTGCGCGCTGATCGCCGGCCAGGGCGATGGCATGCAGCGTGATGGCTGGTACACCAGCGCGCTGGCCCGGGAGGATCTGGAAGACGTGGGCCTGGTCGGCCGTCGTGCCGCCGAGCGCACCGTGGCCCGCCTGCAGCCGCGTTCGCTGGCCACCGGCAGCATGCCGGTGCTGTTCGCCCCGGAAGTTGCGCGCAGCCTGGTCGGCCACCTGCTGTCGGCGGTGTCCGGCGGCGCCTTGTACCGCCAGGCCAGCTTCCTGCTGGACAGCGTCGGCCAGCGCCTGTTCCCGGAATGGATGCAGATCGACGAACTGCCGCACCTGCGCCGCGGCCTGCGTTCGGCCGCGTTCGACGGCGACGGCGTGGCCACCCGTGCTTCGGCGCTGGTCCGTGACGGCGTCCTGCAGCGTTACGTGCTGGGCAGTTATTCGGCGCGCAAGCTGGGCCTGCAGACCACCGCCAATGCCGGTGGCGTGCACAACCTGCAGCTGGCGGCCAATGCCGGCCCGCTGGAGGAGATCGCCCGGCAGATGGGCGACGGCCTGCTGGTGACCGAGCTGATGGGGCAGGGCGTGAACGGGGTCACCGGCGATTACTCGCGGGGCGCGGGCGGCTTCCGTGTCGAGAACGGCGAGATCCAGTACCCGGTGGACGGCATCACCATCGCCGGCAACCTGCGTGAGATGTTCAGCAGTATCGAGGCGGTTGGCAGCGACGTCGATCCGCGCTCGCACATCCGGACTGGTTCGATCCTGCTGGGGCGGATGACCATCGCCGGTAATGATTGATGGCATTGATGGCGTAAGCTATGCCCGCCTGACGCGACCAGCTTGGTGCTGGTGGGTCAAGACCACCCAATGAAAAGGAGTTTTGTCGTGAGCGAATTCGATAACGTCCCGCCGCCGCCGGCCACCACCGACGTGCCGGCCGACCAGCGCACCATGGCCCTGGCCGCGCACCTGCTGGGCATCTTCACCGGCTTCATCGGCGCGCTGATCATCTGGCTGATCAACAAGGACGATGCTGGCAAGGCCTTCGTGACCGACCAGGCCAAGGAAGCCCTGAACTTCCAGATCACCGTGACCATTGCCATGGTCATCAGCATCATCCTGATGATCGTGATCATCGGCGGCATCCTGGCCCCGATCGTCGGCATCATCAACCTGGTGTTCTGCATCATTGCCGCAGTGAAGGCCAACAACGGCGAAGCCTACCGCTACCCGTTCACCCTGCGCCTGATCAAGTAAGCGGCAACGATCAACGACGCAAAAAGAAACGCCCGGCATTGCCGGGCGTTTCCATGTGGGCCACGCCCGGCGGGCGCACAGCCCGACAGCGATCAGTGATCGCGCTCCACCGCCAGTGTTGCCAGCGCGCGCAGCGGATCGGCTTCCTCGCCATATCCGGCCAGGATCGCCTGCATGCGTGCTGCGAGTTCGTGAAGCTGGGCCTTCGCACCGTCCATGCCGAGCAGGGCGGGGAACGTGCTCTTGTCCTGTGCCTGATCCTTGCCGGCAGTCTTGCCCAGCTGTTCGGAACTGGCCTCGACATCGAGGATGTCATCGCGTACCTGGAAGGCCAGGCCGAGCGCGTCGGCAAAGCTGTCGAGCTGGGCCAGCTGCGGCTCGTGGGCCTGGCCACACAGCGCACCCATGCGCACCGCTGCACGGATCAGCGCGCCGGTCTTCAGTGCATGCATGCGGGTCAGTGCCGCCAGTGCCTGCTGCTGGCCGGTGGCATCGATGTCCAGCGCCTGGCCGCCGCACATGCCGGAGGCGCCGGACGCGTGGGCCAGGGTCTGCAGGCAGGCCACGCGCAGCGTGGCCGGCAGCGGCGCATCGGCCAGCAGGCCGAAGGCACGGGTCTGCAGGGCGTCGCCGGCCAGGATCGCGGTGGCTTCATCGAAGGCGATGTGCGTGGTCGGCTTGCCGCGTCGCAGGGCGTCATCGTCCATCGCCGGCAGGTCGTCATGCACCAGCGAATAGGCGTGGATGAGCTCGACGGCCATCGCCGCCGCATCCAGGTTTTCAGGCTGTGCGCCGAACAGGTGGCCACTGGCATACACCAGCAGCGGACGCATGCGCTTGCCACCGCCCAGCACCGAATAGCGCATGGCCTGGTGCAGGCGCTGCGGTGCTTCGGCAGGCGAGGGCAGGGCGGCGTCGAGCTGGCTTTCGATACGGTCGCGCCAGCGCGCGAACTGAACTTCAGCCGTCATGGCTGGGCGGATCGAAAGGCTCGGAGGCTTCCGGCTGCGCCGGATCGCTGAGCAGGCGCACGCGCAGTTCGGCCTGCTCCAGCGCCTGCTGGCACTGGCGGTACAGACCGACGCCACGTTCGTAAGCACTGAGCGAGGCTTCCAGGCTCAGCTCGCCGGTTTCCATCTGCTCCACCAACTGCTCCAGCGATTCGAGCGACTGCTCGAACTGGGCGACAGGGGAGGCGTTTTCGGGGGACTTCTTGGCCATGTGGCAAGTGTGGACGGGCCGCGGGCGGGGGTCAATTCACCAGCCGCCGGGACGCCACTGCAGCTGCGCGTCATGGGCCTGCAACCAGGCCTGCAGGGGAGCCGCAATGACCACGTCGGCGGCGGCAAGCAGCTGTGGTCCATCGAAGACCAGCGGCAGTTGGGCGCGTCGCCAGGGGGCAAGGTGTTCGCGTTGCAGGCAGTCCTTCAGCGCATGCGAATGCTGGCGACCGGGCAGCAGGATGCGCTCCCCGCCCACGCGTGCACGGACCTGCAATCGGCGCTCGAAGGCCGGGGCGCCCTGCAGGCGCAGTTGACCGCCATCGGGCAACGCCAATGGCGCGCGTCCATCCCATTCGGCCTGCCAGTCATGGGGAAGCGCCGGCAGCTGGGCGGGCAGGAGATAGGCATGATCGCGCCATTGCTGGATGGCATGATGGTGCCAGCGTACCCGCGCCTGGCGATCGTTGCCGGCCGGCAGCAGCTCGTCCAGTGCCTGCTGCAGCACCGTGGCCGGCAGCGGCTCCGCACCGTGGCCGGCCACCCAGGCGCGCAGCACGCGTGCTGCACGGCCCGGTGATACCTGGCGCAGCAGCTGCAGCGACAGCACCCGCGGTGCGACCTCCAGATGCGCGATCAGCTCGGCGTCTTCCTCCTCCAGCAGCTCGCGGGTCTGCCCGCAGTGCATCGCGCTGCCCGCCAGTGCCGCAGCGGCGTGCGGCCAGCGCTGGCGCAGCAGCGGCAGCACCTGCAGGCGCAGGAAGTTGCGATCGGCGTGGTCGTCGGCATTGCTGGGATCTTCTATCCAATGCAGTGCGTATTGCCGGGCATGGTCGAGCAGCGCACTGCGCGGCACCGCCAGCAGCGGTCGCCACAAACGGTGTTCGCCCAGGCGGCCGTCCGCGGACATCGCGGCAAGGCCATCGACGCCGGAACCACGCAAGGCACGCAGCAGGAAGGTCTCGGCCTGGTCGTCCAGGTGCTGCGCCAGCGCCAGTGTTTCGCCGTCGCGCAGTTCGGCGGCAAACGCGGCACGTCGCGCCTGCCGTGCCGCGCCTTCGAGGCCCAGGCCCAGGGTGTGGTCGACCTGTACGCGATGCACGGCCAGTTCAATACCCAGTGCTGCGCATTGTTGTTGGCAGTGCAGCACCCAGTCGTCCGCATCGGGGTGCAGGCCGTGGTGCACATGCACCGCACGCAGCGTGGTGCCGGAGGCACGCGCGCAGTGCCACAGCCAGTGCAGCAGCACGGTCGAGTCGACGCCACCGCTGTAGCCCACCAGCAGTGGTGCATCCAGCGGAACGAGGGCAGGGAAGGCAGTCACGGCGGCAAGTATAGGGTTGCTCGGCAGGGCTGCGCCCTGCACCCGCAGACGCGCAAGCAACGGCAACGGCCGAAGCAACAGCAACAGCTGGTTTCCTGAGGGTTGGCGGGGTGGGTCCGGTTGCGGGGGGCGCTGCAAGTACGTCCATGTAAGCTCGGTCGCCGCATCCATGCGGCTCACGCCCCCGCAACCGGACCCACCCCGCCTTCGACAGTTTCCTGCGGTCTGTTGGACATGCCGAAGGGGTTGCCGAGGGGGTCAGATCCGTTTTCCTGCGGAAAACGGATCTGACCCCGATTTATTTCGATATCTGACAGATTTCATCCACGCAAAGCGTGGATGGTCCAACCGTCACCGGAGATCTGTCGGAGGTGGGGCGGTGTCGGATTGCGGGGTGTCCGCGGCATGGATGCCGCGGCCAAGCCCCCATGGATGGGTTGACGGCGTCCCCGCAATCCGACACCGCCCCGCCCAACTCACAGAAAACCAGAGCCGCTTTTGATCTTGATTTGGCTTCGGCAGGTGCAGGGCGCAGCCCTGCCGAAAAACCTACTTCACCCGACGGCCCGAGCGGTCGATCCGGAACCGCTCTCCGCCTTCCATCGGCGTGTGGCCATCGGCATCCGGCGTACCGCGACGGCAACCGTTGCAGACCTCGGCCACGCCATCCTGGAACGGCCAGCCGAAATCGAAGGTGCCGGGCACCACCTGGCGGAACTTCAGGTCGAAGTAGCCGACGCGGTTGCCGACGCGGGCGCGCAGCAGGCCTTCCTGCGGTGTTTCCGGACCGTTGTCCCAGGTCAGTACCGGCAGGCTGCGGCCCTTGCGGTCGACATAGTGGAAGCCCTGCCCGGCATACACCACGGCCAGGCCGTGGTCGTCGTAGTTCAGGTCCTTCAGCGTGTCGGCACTGATCTTCGGCCGGTGATCGATCACCTCGCAGTTGGGCAGCGGCCACAGTCCGTGTTCGTCGGTCAGCAGCTTGCACGCCGGTGCCTGGGCCGCTGCATGGGTACTGACCAGTACGCCAAGCACTGCCAGCGACCACGCAAGGCGGCCGCTGGCGGGGGCAGGGCGCGCCTGCCGTGCGATCACTTGGCCTCGGCCTTGCGTTCGAAGGCTGTCGGTGCCGGCAGCTGCACCGGCACGCCCTTGTCATCGCAGGTGCCGGCCTGGCACAGGCGCTCGCGCAGGGCCGGGGTGGCCTGCACGATCATGTGGTAGATCGCGTTCTGTTCCAGCGTGCCGCGGATCGCCTTGCTGCCCGGGCCGCGCGCCCAGATGCCGACGTCTTCGCCGCCGTGCGACTCGGACTTCATCGGCACCAGTGCTTCCTGCATGTAGTCCGGATGCTCGGTGTCGACCTCGCGCAGGTTCGGGCGGCCGTTGGCCGGTTCGAAGCTGCTCGGGTTGTGCGGGTAGCGCTTCGGGCCGGCCGGCTGCTGGTTGCTGCTGCCGGTATGGCCCGGGCCATTGGCGTAGCTCAGCGTGGTGTACGGCTGGCCGCTGCCGTCCAGCGCGTAGTCCAGCTTGCCGGCGCCATCTTCGCCGCCCTTGTCCTTGACCTTGCCCAGGATCGGGTTGCCGCGTGCCGGGTAGCCGACGAAGTTCAGCGTGTGCGAGTGGTCGGCGGTGACGATGATCAGGGTGTCGTCGGCCGAGGTCAGCTCGTTGGCCACGCGCACCGCATCGGACAGCGCCACGGTCTCGGTCAGCGCACGGTAGGCGTTGCCGCTGTGGTTGGCATGGTCGATGCGCGCGCCTTCGATCATCAGCACGTAGCCTTCCTTGTGCCTGGACAGATTCCTGATGGCTGCGGCAGTCAGTTCGGCCAGGCTTGGCTCACCACCCGGATCCTGCGGGCGCTCGTACTCGTAGCGCATGTGGTCCGGTTCAAACAGGCCGAGGATGGCCGGCGCGTTGGTGGCCGCCGCCAGCTGCGTGCTGTTCCACACGTAGGCACCCTGCGGATGCGCCTGCTGCCATTCCTGTACCAGGCTGCGGCCATCCAGGCGTTGGCCGACCTTGTCGTCGTACTCCGGGTCGCGTTCTTCCACCGTGGTGAATTCACCGCGGCCGCCGCCGAGGGCGACCAGCGGGCCGCGGCCATAGCGCGAGGTCGACAGCAGCTGCTGGGCGATGTCCTTGCAGCCGGCCGCCTTGGCCGCTTCAGTCAGGTCGGTATCGTTTTCCCAGTTGCGCTCGGGCGAGTGCGCGTAGGTGGCGGCCGGGGTGGCATGGGTCAGGCGTGCGGTGGACACCACGCCGGTGGCCAGGCCGGCGCTGTCGGCCAGCTGCAGCCAGGTCAGCAGGCCCTTGGACAGGCTGTCGGCACAGTCGGTGCGGCTGCCGGCGCTGACGCCGATCGCACCCATGTGGGTCTTCACGCCGGTGGTGATGGCGGTCATGGTGCCGGCCGAATCCGGGGTCTGCGAATCGGTGTTGTAGGTCTTGCTGAACGCCGTGGCCGGGAAGCGCTCCCACGACAGCAGGTTCTCTTCACCCGAGCCGCCCTTCTGCTGGCCTTCGTAGATGCGCGAGGCCGCCACGGTGGTCAGGCTCATGCCGTCGCCGAGGAACAGGATGACGTTTTTGGCCTTGCCGGACATCGCGCCGTTGGCGGCGGCCTGGGCGGCGCCGCTGCGGTACCACCACTGCGGGGTCTCGCCGGCCGGATGGGTGACAGGATCGACGGCGACCTTCAGACCGGCCGGGGCAGAGGCGGAGGTGGTACTGGCGCTGGCGCAGGCGCCCAGCAGCAGGGTGGTGGCGCAGGCGGCCAACAGGGAGACGGAACGGCGCATGGACGCTGGGATCTCACAAACTGTAACGGGACGTTCATTATGCCCGGCCCCGCAAGGCACGCCGATGACACACTGATTTGCCGGCCGGGCGGTCGTTCTGCGGACCGCCATGGGCTATCGTGCCAGCATCCCTTCCTTCCCCTCTGGATTGCCTATGAAGCTGGTCTCTGCCTGGCTGCGGATTCCATTCTGGCAGCGCGTGGTCGGCGGCTTCGTGCTCGGCGCGCTGGCCGGCTGGGCGTTCGGCCCGGCCGCGGAAACGTGGTTCGGCCCGCTCGGTGAACTGTACGTCACCCTGATCAAGATGATTGCCGTGCCGCTGGTGTTCTTCGCGGTCATCAACGCGATCTCGTCGCTGCATGGACAGAAGTCGGTCGCCGCGCTCAGTGGCCGCACCTTCCTGTGGTTCGTGATCACCGCTGCGTTGGCGGTGTGCGTCGGCCTGGGCGTGGGTACCGTGCTGCAGCCTGGCGCCGGAGGCCTGCAGCTGACCATGGCCAGCAACTACGTGCCGCGGGAAGTGCCCAGCGTGGTGCAGGTGCTGTTGGACGTGGTGCCAGCCAATGTGTTCTATGCGCTGTCCGGCATCGGCACCAAGGTCAATGCGGCCGGTGAAACCGTGTTGGCTGCCGGTCGCGGCTCGATCCTGCCGGTGATCTTCTTCGCCGGCCTGGTGGGCTTTGCCATCGTCAAGCTGGGCGAGAAGGTGACCGAGGCGCGCAAGCTGGTCGGCCAGATGAGCGACATCATGATCCAGGTGACCCGCTTCGTGCTGGAAGTCACCCCGATCGGTACCTTCGGCCTGATCGCCGGCCTGGTCGGCAGCTACGGGTTCGAGAAGCTGCTGCCGCTGGGCCATTTCGTACTGGCGCTGTACGTGGCCTGCGCCCTGCACATCGTGGTGGTCTACAGCGCACTGCTGCTGGCGCACGGCCTGAACCCGCTGAAGTTCTTCCGCGGCGCGGCGCCGGGCATGCAGGTCGCCTTCGTCAGCTCGTCCAGCTTCGCCGCGATGCCGGTGGCGCTGCGTTCGATCACCCACAACCTGGGCGTGAACAAGGACTACGGTTCGTTCGCGGTGCCGCTGGGCGCCAGCATCAAGATGGATGGCTGCGGTGCGATCTACCCGGCGCTGTGCGCGGTGTTCATCGCGCAGTACAGCGGTGTGCCGCTGACCCCGGAGCAGTATGTGGTGGTGCTGATCGCTTCGGTGCTGGGCAGCTTCGGTACGGCCGGCGTGCCGGGTACCGCGGTGATCATGGCCACGGTGGTGCTGAGCGCGGCCAACCTGCCGCTGGAGACCATCGGCTACCTGTATGCCATCGACCGCATCCTGGACATGATGCGTACGATGACCAATGTGACGGGCCAGATGCTGGTGCCGGTGATCGTGGCCAAGGAAACCGGGCTGCTCGACCAGGCGGTGTATGACAACCCGTCCAGCAACGTGGGCGTGGACGATCCGGACCCAACACCGCCACGCCGCTGAGGTTGCGTGGAGATGAAGGCCCGCCCTGACCGGCAGGCCTTTTGTCTGGGAGGTGGCTTGCGCGGTGTCGGCCGAGGCGGGCACCTGGTAGATCCACGCCACGCGTGGATGGCGGCAGTGCCGACCAACGGTCGGCACCCACCAGAGGTCGGTGGATCCACGCCGTGTGTGGATGAGGGCAGTGCCGACCAAGGTCGGCACCCACCGGGGCCGACCGGCGCCCATCTGTCATTGCGGGCCCAACAAAAAAGCCGCTGCAGGGCAGCGGCTTTCTCGTGTCAGGCGGCGCGGCAGCGCCAACCGGTCACAGATCAGAGATCGACCCGTCGGGCCTGCATGAACTTGTTGCCCCAGTAGCCACTGAGGAGCGTGTCCACGCGGACGTCCTTGCCCGAGCTCGGTGCGTGCAGGAAGCGGCCGTCACCGACATAGATGCCGACGTGGTCGACGCGGCCCTTGCGGCCGAAGAAGACCAGATCACCCGCCGCCAGCGCGGCGCGGTCGTTGATCAGTTCGGCGTTGTCGTCGTGGGCCATCTCGCGCGAGACGCGCGGCAGCTCGATGCCCAGGGCCGAACGGAACACGTAGCCGACCAGGCCGCTGCAGTCGAAACCGCTGTCCGGATTGCTGCCGCCCCAACGGTACGGGGTGCCCAGCAGGGTCATCGCGCGGCGCAGCAGCGACTGCACCTTGCCATTGTCGGCTGCGGTGCCGACAACGCTGCCATTGGCGGCGCTGCTGGTGTCGTAGTTGGCGAGCAGGCGGCTGAGGTCCCCGGCTACCACGGCCGAGCGGTCCATCAGCGGAATGGTGTCATTGGCGGCCAGATGCGGCAGCAGGGCGGCCAGCGTGGCACTGGCGGCGGCATCGACGCGGCTGCGCTGCGGAGCGGCCGCCTCGGCCTTGGCGGCCGGTCGAGCGGTGCTCTCGGCGGCGGCCGGGGTCACTTCGGAACGGTTCGGAGCAGTCTGCGACCAGGCCGGAAGGCTGGTCAGGCACAGTGCCAGGCCAAGCAACAACGGGCGGGCACTACGTGAAGATGCGGAAGTCTGGCCTTCGCTTTTCAGGTCGTCAGTCGTCACGCGTCGGTCACAGGAAAAAAACGATGGGGCATCATGCCCTGTAAAAGCGGCAATAAGTTAAAAATTCCGTTAGAAAACCGTTAGTTTCAGTGTGATGTGTGTCGCAGTTTTGAACATATCGCCTGTTCATTTTAGCGAAGGACACGTTTCGCGCCGGTGTAGTGGTCCTTCCAGTAGGGGCCGCTGAGTGAGTCCAGGCGCACGGTGCCGCCGGTGCTCGGTGCATGCACGAAACGCCCTTCACCTACATAGATGCCGACATGGGTGACGCTGCCGCGGCTGCCGAAGAACACCAGGTCGCCGGTGGCCAGGCGCTGCGGGTCGATCTTTGGGCCCTGTACCGCCGCCAGGTCGCGCGAGGTGCGTGGCAGCCGCAGGTCCAGCATTTCGCGATAGACATAGGCGACCAGGCCGCTGCAGTCGAAGCCCGAATCCGGGGTATTGCCGCCATAGCGGTAGGGCGTGCCGACCAGGCTGATGGCGCGCATCAGCACCGAGTTGGCGGCCTCGGGGTTGTCCGGCACGGTCTTTGGCCAGTTCGCCGTGGGCGGGGGCGGCGCCGGGCGGGTGGCCTTGCCACCGCCACAGGCGGTCATCAACAGGGGCAGGGCCAGCAGCAGGGCCGGGGCGAGGAACCGGCGCAGGCCGGACGAAACTGGCGTGATGTGCATGATCTCCGGATAATGCGCCACCTTGGATTGGCCGTCATGATGGCGGCGTCCCCGTCGGGCGACAACCCGCCCCAACCCGCCTGCCTCCGGCAGATCCAGACAGAGTTGCGCATGAAGATCGAAAAAGACCGCGTTGTCCGCTTCCACTACACCGTTTCCGAAGTCGGCCAGGAGCCGATCGAATCGTCCAAGGACCGCGGCGAGCCGCTGGCGATCCTGATCGGCCACGGCAACATCATCCCGGGCCTGGAAAACGCCATGATGGACAAGGAAGCCGGCGCGACCTTCAACGTCGACGTCAAGGCGGCCGATGCCTACGGCGAGCGTCGTGAGGGCCTGTCCCAGCGCGTGCCGAAGAAGCACTTCGGCAACACCAAGCTGGCTCCGGGCCAGCAGGTCGTGCTGCAGACCAACTTCGGCCCGCGTGCGGTGACCGTGCAGAAGGTCGGCATGAGCGTCGTCGACGTTGACCTGAACCATCCGATGGCCGGCAAGGACCTGCACTTCGACGTCGAAATCGTCGATGTGCGCGAAGCCGGCAAGGAAGAGCTGGACCACGGCCACGTCCATGGCGACGGCGGCCACCAGCACTGATCGCAGCGCGATCGTGATGGCAGCAACGGCCCGCTTCGGCGGGCCGTTGCGCATGTGGAACACGGCGCTGGCATCCATGGTGCACGGGCCGGCGGCATAATGGCGGACCTGCCTGACGGATGCCCCGTGAACGCCGCTTCTCCTTCCCTGCAGCCGGTGGCTTCCGGCGAACGTATCGCCGTGCTGGACGTGCTGCGCGGTGCCGCGTTGCTGGGCATCCTGCTGATGAACATCGAGGCCTTCAGCGGCCCGCTGGATCTGGCCTTCACCGGCATCGACGTGCATTGGCGGGGCATCGATTACTGGGCCGACGCTTTCGTCTACGTGTTCGTGCAGGGCAAGTTCTTCACCCTGTTCTCGCTGCTGTTCGGCGCCGGCTTTGCGGTGATGGCGCAACGCGCCGAGGTGGCCGGGCGCGACTTCACCCCGTTCTACCTGCGCCGCAGCGCCGGCCTGCTGCTGATCGGCCTGTGCCATGCACTGCTGGTCTGGTCCGGCGACATCCTGGTGATGTATGCACTGATCTCGCTGCCGCTGCTGGCCTGCCGCGAGGCGCCGCGCAGCTGGCTGCCGTGGATGGGCATGACCGTCTACCTCGGCGGTGTCGCGATGATGCTGCTGGTGGGCGCGATGGTGTCGATGGCTTCAGCCGAAGAGGTGCAGGGCATGCTTGCCCAGGCGCAGCAGAGCATCGACCTGCAGCGGCAGGTGTACGGGCAGGGCAGTTGGGCGCAGGCCAATGTGCAGCGCCTGAGCGAGTTCGGCACCTCGATGGGTGCGCTGCTGATCACCGGCCCGGAAGTGCTGGGCATGTTCCTGATCGGCAGCTGGTTCGCCGGCAGTGGCGCGCTGACGGCGCCGGAGCGCTTCCCGCGCCTGTACGCGTCGCTGCGCTGGATTGCATTGCCGCTGGGCCTGCTGGTCACGCTGCTGGGGGTTGCCTGGAAACCCTATCTGGCACCCGGCGCGTACAACCTGCCGGTGACGGCGGCGATGGCCCTGCTCACGGTTGGCGGGCTGCCGATGTGCCTGGGCTATCTGGCGTGGATCGTGCACTGGCGCACGCGGCTTGCGTGGCTGGCGCCGGTGGGGCGCATGGCGTTGACCCACTACCTTGGCCAGTCGCTGCTGTGTACCTGGATCTTCTACCACTATGGCCTGGGCAGGTTCGAGATGATGCCACGTGGCGTGCAGCTGCTGTTCGCGCTGCTGCTGTTTGCCGTGCAGGTGGTCATCTCGCACCTGTGGCTGCGTCATTTCCGCTTCGGCCCGATGGAGTGGGTATGGCGTGCGATGACCTATCGACAGTGGCCACCGATGCGGCGCGGTGCCGGGCAGGGCTGATCGATGCAGGGCGCACACGAGGATGTGATCGTGGTCGGCGCCGGTGCCATTGGACTGGCCGCTGCGCTCGCGTTGCGCGCACAGGGGCGGCAGGTGCGCGTGATCGACCGGGGGCGCGTCGGCGGCGCGACGTCGCATGGCAACTGCGGCACCATCACCCCCAGCCATGCGCCACCGCTGGCGGCACCCGGCGTGCCACTGCGTGCGCTGCGCTGGATGCTCGATCCGCGTGCGCCGTTGTATGTGCGTACGCGCATGGATCCGACATTGTGGCGTTGGTTGCTGCAGTTCGGGGCGCGCTGCAATGCGCGCGACTGGCTGCACGCCACGCGGGCACGCGGCGCATTGTTGGATGATTCGCGGCAGCGCCTGGCCCAGTGGGTGCATATACATGCGCTGGACTGCGAATTCGCTGCGCGCGGGCTGGACTATGTGTTTGGTGATGCCCGCAACTTCGATCTTCATGCGGCCGAGTGCGAGGCACTGAACACGCTGGGCATCGTCACCGCCTGCATCGATGGCGGCGACTATGCGCGCGACAATCCAGCGTTCCATGATCGCCTTGCCGGTGCGATCCACTTTCCCGGCGATGCGCAGCTGCGTCCGGACCGTTACACCGCTGAACTGGCGCGCGTGCTGCGCGCGCAGGGCGTGGTGATCGACGAACAGGTGGACGTGCAGGGATTCAGTGACGATGCGCAGGGCGTACGCGTGCAGGCCGGCCAGCAGACCGTGCGGGCGCGTGAGCTGGTGCTGGCCACCGGCCCGTGGTCGCGCGACTGGGCACGTCAACTGGACCTGCGCGTGCCGATCCAGCCCGGCAAGGGCTATTCGCTGACCTGGTCGCGACCGGCGCAGGTGCCGCAGCGTCCGGTCGT
The DNA here is from genome assembly GCF_002799155.1 of Stenotrophomonas maltophilia. Lineage (GTDB taxonomy): Bacteria > Pseudomonadota > Gammaproteobacteria > Xanthomonadales > Xanthomonadaceae > Stenotrophomonas > Stenotrophomonas maltophilia_R. The sequence goes on along the minus strand of NZ_NERD01000002.1, from coordinate 2,614,926 downwards.
GTTGAAGGACCATTCCGTGTTCGTGATTGCCTGGCGCGACGCGTTTCGGCTGGGCGGCACCATGGAGTTCGCCGGCGCCGACCCGCAGCTGCGCACGCGCCGCCTGCAGGCCCTGCAACAGGCCGCCGACCACTACCTGCGCGCGCCGCGCGGTGCGCAGCTGCAGGAGCAGTGGTGCGGGTGGCGCCCCATGAGCGTGGACGACGTGCCGTTGATCGGCCGCGCGCCCGCGCATCCTCACGTCTGGCTTGCAGCGGGGCATGGCATGCTCGGCATCAGCATGAGCGCCGGCACCGGCCAGCTGATCGCCGATCTCGTCTGCGGCCGCACGCCAGCGATCGATCCTGCCCCTTACCGACCCGAGCGATTCCGATGAGCACTGCATCCTATGATTACGACCTGATCGTCCTTGGCGGCGGCTCCGCCGGCCTGGCCGGTGCGATTCGCGCCGCGCAGCACGGCAAGCGCGTGGCAATGCTGGAGCCCGGTGAGCTGGGCGGGACCTGCGTCAATGTTGGCTGCGTGCCGAAGAAGGCGATGTGGCTGGCGGCCGACCTGCACGAGCGCATCGGCCTGGCCAGTGCGATGGGCTTCGATGTCGAAGCGCGCCCGGCGCTGTCGTGGAAGGAACTGGTGATCCATCGCCAGGCCTACATCAGCAACATCCACACCAGTTACCACAAGCGCCTGGACGAAACCGGCGTGGTGCGCATTCCGGCGCGCGGCCATCTGCTTGATGCGCACACCGTGGCCTGCAGCGATGGCGTGCGCTACAGCGCCGAGCACATCCTGATCGCGACCGGCGCGCACCCGCTGCGTCCGGATATCCCCGGCGCGGAACTGGGCCTGGTCTCCGACGATTTCTTCGATCTGCGTGCGGCGCCGGCCGAGGTCGCGATCATTGGCGGTGGTTACATCGCGGTGGAACTGGCCGGATTGCTGCAGGCGCTGGGCAGCAAGGTGAGCCTGCTGGTACGTGGCCAGCGGCTGCTGGATCGTTTCGATTATGAGCTGACCGATCAGCTGGCCGAGAACCTGAAGCAGCAGGGCGTGCGCATCCATTTCGGCTATCGCTTGCGCGAACTGCAGCGCGATGGCGAGCGCGTACGTGCATTCGGCCATGATGGCCCGCTCGACAGCGTGTTCGACGCGGTGTTCTTTGCCACCGGCCGCCGCGGCAACAGCCGTGACCTGGGCCTGGAGGCGCTCGGCATCGGCATTGGCGAACACCAGCAGGTGCAGGTGGACGAGTGGCAGACCACCTGCGTGCCGAGCGTGCACGCGGTGGGTGACATTGCTGGCAAGGTCGGCTTGACCCCGGTGGCGGTGGCCGCATCGCGACGGCTGATGGACCGTCTGTTCGGTGGCCGCCCACAGTCGAAGATGGATTACGAGAACGTGGCCAGCGTGGTGTTCTCGCACCCGCCGCTGGGTGCGGTGGGCATGAGCGAGAAGGAAGCGCGCGCGCGCTTCGATCAGGTGAGCGTGTACCACAGCCGTTTCCGCCCGATGCTGCAGGCGTTGGCCAACGGTACCCAGCGCAGCCTGTTCAAGATGGTCTGTGCCGGCCCGGACGAACGGGTGGTGGGTATTCATCTGCTGGGCGAAGCGGCCGACGAGATCCTGCAGGGCTTCGCGGTGGCGGTGAAGATGGGGGCGACCAAGGCTCAGTTCGACGACACCGTGGCGATCCACCCGACCTCGGCCGAAGAAGTGGTGCTGATGCGCTGAGCCGGGCCGTTGCAGGGCCGAGCCATGCTCGGCCGCATTTCGCCCAGGCATGGCGAAGCCGAGCGTAGGCTCCGCACTACTGGGCACCGGGCGCCCCCATGCGACAATGAGCGCCCCCACGCCTTCCCGGGCCGCTCCGCGCGGCCCGCCGTCGTCCTGATGTCCAACACCGCTTCCCGTATCGCTACCGCCTCCCCTCGCATCGCGCTGGGGGGGATCGGCCTGGCCGCGATCGGCGCCATCGCCGCGTCCGGCAAGGCGATCATCGTCAAGCTCGGCCTGCGCCACGGCGTGGATGCCACCACGCTGCTCGCGCTGCGCATGCTGATGGCGCTGCCCCTGTTCGCGTTGATGGCAGTGTGGGCCGCGCGCCGGGCCGAACCACTGTCCTGGGCGGACCGCGCGCGCGTGCTGTGGCTGGGCTTCACCGGCTACTACCTGTCCAGCCTGCTCGACTTCCAGGGCCTGCAGTACATCAGCGTGACCCTGGAACGGCTGATCCTGTACTTGAACCCGACCCTGGTGCTGCTGATCAACGTGCTGCTGGCGCGCCAGCGACCGGGCCGCTGGCAGATCGGTGCGCTGGTGCTGAGCTACCTGGGCGTGCTGCTGGCCTTCGGCCACGACCTGCAGCGCGAGGGTGGGCAGATCATCGTCGGCAGCCTGCTGGTGCTGGGCAGTGCGCTCAGCTACGCGTTGTACCTGTTCGGTAGTGGGCAGGTGGTCGCGCGCATCGGTGCGGTGCGGCTGACCGCCTATGCCAGCTGCGTGGCCAGCGTGCTGGTGCTGCTGCACTTTGCGGTGACCCATCCGCTGCCGTTGCTGTGGCAGGCACCGGCGCCGGTCCAGTGGCTGTCGCTGGTCAACGCCACTGTGTGCACCGTGCTGCCGGTGCTGGCGATCATGCTGGCGGTGCAGCGCGTGGGTTCGTCGCTGGCCGCGCAGGTCGGTATGCTGGGCCCTGTTTCCACCATCGTGATGAGCCTATGGCTGCTCGACGAACCGATGGGGCCGGCACAGATCGCCGGCACCGTGCTGGTACTGATCGGCGTTCTGCTGGTAACCCGGCTGCGGCGCTGACGCCGGAGCAGGCGCGTGCGCGCATCCTGGCAGTGATCCGCGCGATTCCGGCGGGGCAGGTGATGGGTTACGGCCAGGTGGCAATGCGCGCCGGCCTGCCCGGGCGTGCACGCCTGACCGCGCGCATCCTGGGCCAGAACGACGACCCGGACCTGCCCTGGCACCGCGTGCTGCGTTCGGACGGGCGCATTGCCATGGAAGAAGGTTCGGCCGGCTGGCGCGAACAATCGCAGCGGCTGCGTGCCGAGGGCGTGCGGGTGGAGAATGGCCGGGTGCGGATGGCAGTGACCGATCCTGCGGCGGTGCTGGATGCGGCCGTGTGGGGCCCGGGCTGAGCACCGCTGGCGACTGAACAGGCCAGACCTGCGGGGCGCCAACAAGACACGGTGCTGCGGCTATGATGGAGGCCGTTCCATGCCGGTGCTCCCATGTTCCCGCGACTGCCAACCGTCACCAAGGCCCTGCTGATCGCAAACGCGATCCTGTTCCTGCTGCAGCAGCCGTTCCTGCTTGGCATGCAGACCTTCGAGCCGTTCATGCTGCAACCGCTGCAGCAGGGCTTCGATGCGTTCTCGCCGGGCGGCAACTTCCAGCCCTGGCAGCTGCTGACCTATGGTTTCCTGCATGGCAGCTTCGGCCATCTGTTCTTCAACATGCTGGCGGTCTTCATGTTCGGCGCGCCGCTGGAGCAGACCTGGGGCGAGAAGCGCTTCCTGCTGTACTACCTGGTGTGCGTGGCCGGTGCCGGTGTCTGCCAGCTGCTGGTGGGTACGCTGCTGGAAAACCCGGCGACGGTACTGGGTGCCTCCGGCGGCGTGTTCGGACTGCTGCTGGCCTACGGCATGCTGTTCCCCAACCAGCGCGTGATGCTGCTGTTCCCGCCGATCCCGATGAAGGCGCGTACCTTCGTGATCCTGTTCGGTGTGGGCGAGCTGGTGCTGGGCATGACCGGCTGGCAGCCGGGCGTGGCCCACTTCGCGCACCTCGGCGGCATGCTGTTCGGCTGGTTGCTGATCCGCTACTGGCGCGGGCAGCCGCCGTTCAACAAGCGCCGCCCGCCCGGCCCACCGAAGCGCCCGAACCATCTGCGCAGCGTGAAGTGAGGCGCTATGCGCCACGCTTCACGCGGGTAGGTGCCAACCTTGGTTGGCACGCTTTGAATGGCATCATTTGACGCGGTAGGTGCCGACCGTTGGTCGGCACACATTGCTCGGTAGATGCCAACCGTTGGTCGGCACACCTCTACAGATCCTGCAACACCACCTGCGCGGCATTGTGCCCGGGCGCACCGGTGACACCACCGCCGGGATGGGTGCCCGAGCCGCACAGGTACAAGCCGGGCAGGGCGCCGCGATAGCCGGCCTGGCCGACCATCGGCCGTGCCGAGAACAACTGGTTGGCACTCAGTGCGCCGTGGAAGATGTCGCCGCCGACCAGGCCGAAGGTGCGCTCCAGATCCAGCGGCGACAGCACCTGCCGACCGAGCACGCTGGCGGTGAAGCCGGGCGCATGCCGTTCGACGGTGGCGATCATCAGGTCGGCTACGGCCTCCCGGTGATCATCCCAATGGCGGCCTTCAGGCAACACCGGTGCCACGTGCTGGCAGAACAGGCTGGCCACATGCTGCCCGGGCGGCGCCAGCGAATCATCCAGCGTGCTGGGGATCAGCATTTCCACGATCGGTTCGCGTGACCAGCCGTCGCGGCGCGCATCCAGCCAGGCGCGGTCCATGTAGTCCAGGCTGGGCGCCATGATGATGCCGGCGCTGAGGTGATCGCCGGGGCCGGGCAGGGCACTGAAATCCGGCAGCCGGGACAGCGCCACGTTCAGCCGGAACGTGCCGGAACCGCAGCGCCAGTTCGCCATGCGTTCGCGCGTCGCGTTGGGCACCTGTGCCGGTTCCAGCAACTGCTCGTACAGCAGCTTCGGATTGACGTTGGCGATCACCGCGTGTGCGCGCAGGATTTCGCCGTTGGCCAGTTCCACGCCCACTGCGCGACCCTGCTCGATCCGCACGCGCCGCACACCGGCCTCCACGCGCAGGTCCGCACCGGCCTCGCGTGCCGAGGCAGCAATCGCCTGGCTGATCGCGCCCATGCCGCCGATCGCGTGGCCCCAGGCACCTTTCACGCCATTGCACTGGCCGAATACGTGGTGCAGCAGTACATAGGCACTGCCCGGTGTATACGGGCTTGCGTAGTTGCCGACGATGCCGTCGAAGCCGAACAGCGCCTTGATCGGCTCGCTCTCGAACCAGCGGTCCAGGTACTCCGCCGCCGACAGCGTGAACAGATCCAGCAGTTCCTGCCGCAGCGAGGCGTCCAGCGTCGCCAGTTCACGACCGAGACGGCCCATCTGCCAGAGGGCGGGCAGGGCACGCCAACCGCCTGCTGTCCCCAGGTCCGGCGGTGTGCGCAGGGCCCATGCGCGCAGCACGTCGGCGAAGATCTCCAGGCGTGCCTCGTACGCGGGCAAGCGCTGCGCATCCCGCTCGGAGAACTTCGCCACTTCGGCCTGGGTGCGGCCTGGCGCGGACAACAGGTAGCGGCCGTCCGGCAACGGCAGGAAGTTGTTGGCCGGACGCGCAACGATGCGCAGCCCATGCGCATGCAGCTGCAGGTCGTCGATCACCTTCGGCTGCAGCAATGACACCGTGTACGACGCCACCGAGTTGCGGAAACCGGGATGGAATTCCTCGGTGACTGCGGCACCGCCGAGAACGCCACGACGTTCCAGCACCAGTACCTTCTTCCCGGCGCGCGCCAGATAGGCCGCGCAGACCAGGCCGTTGTGGCCACCGCCAACGATGATCGCATCCCAGGTCATCAGCACCTCGCAAAAAGGGGACGGAGGGGATTAAGTCGCAATCTGCATCTGCGCGCAGGGGCGGGGAGAAACGACTTAATCCCCTCCGTCCCCTTTTTTGATTGCCGCTTCGATGGTGGCGATGTCGATCTTCTTCATCGGCATCATCGCGTTGAAGGCGCGCTTGGCCAGGGCCTTGTCCTTGCTGGTCACCGCTTCGATCAGCATCCGGGGGCTGATCTGCCAGGAGATGCCCCAGCGGTCCTTGCACCAGCCGCATTGGCTCTCCTGTCCGCCGTTGCCGACGATCGCGTCCCACAGGCGGTCGGTTTCAGCCTGGTCCTCGGTCTGGATCTGGAAGGAGAACGCTTCGCTGTGCTTGAACGCGGTGCCGCCGTTGAGCCCGACGCAGGGAATACCACAGACCGTGAACTCGACCGTCAGTACGTTGCCTTCCTTGCCGTCCGGATAGTCACCGGGGGCGTGGTGCACGGCGGTCACCGCGCTGTCGGGCAGGATACTGGCGTAGAAGGTGGCGGCCTCAAGCGCGCCGTCGTCGTACCAGATACAGATCGTGTTCTTGTGTGCCATGTCGGGGCTCCGCGATGGACGAAGGCGCAGCGATAGCACGCCCGGTGTTAACCCGGGATCGTGCTGCACCCGCAAAAAAAGGGCGCCCGAAGGCGCCCTCTGCGTTACCGGTACCGCGGGTGGCTCAGCGCCAGACCTTGATCTGCTCGGCATCGCTGCGCTGCATCGGCTGGCCCGGCTTGCAGCTGAAGCTGGCGCCGAAGGCCGGCAGGTTCGACAGCGGGCCGTTGGTGCGCCAGCGACCCGGGGCACGGATGTCGGCGGTCAGCCGGCGTGCGGCTTCGTTCGGCGAGAGCTGCTGCGGCCACAGTGCGGCCCACGCGCGGAAGAAGCCCTGCTGCTGGGCCGGCTTGGCCTTCGGCTCCTGCGCGGTGTAGGCCGCCCAGGCCAGCTCCAGGCCGGCGATGTCGGCCAGGTTCTCTTCCTGGGTAAGCGTGCCGTTGACCTTGGCACCCTTCACGCCGGGGAACTCGTAGCTGCCGTACTGCGCAGCCACGCGGGTACCCAGCAGAGTCCAGGCGGTCTTGTCGGCCGGGGTCCACCAGCTGCGCAGCTCGCCCTTGGCGTCGACCAGCGCACCCTTGGCATCAATGGCACGGGTCAGCTCGTGGCCGACCAAGCCACCGAAGCTGCCGAACTTGTCGGCGGCGTCGGCCTTGGCGTTGAACACCGGGCCCTGCAGGATCGCGGCGGTGACGATCATGCGGTTCTGGGCCAGGTCGTAGGCCAGCGAGGGCTGCTGCGGCAGCACATCCCAGCGCCGGTCGGCGTTGCCCTTGCCGATGCGCTTCATTTCCTCGCGATGGCGCCAGGTCGAAGCAATCAGCATGTTGCCGCCGAACGAGCCGCGGCCCATCGGCTGCACGCTGTAGTCGAGATCGCGCAGCGGGGTGCCGATCTCGATCTTCAGCGCCGCCAGCTTGGCCTGCGCTTCGGTCTTGGCTTCGGCACTCATCCAGCTGCTGTTCTTGACTGCCTCGATCTGCACTTCGCGCACCTTGTCGACGATCCACGCCGCCTGGCGACGATCTTCGGCGGACAGGTAGCGGGCCGCGTATTCGCGACCGACCATCGGGCCGGCGGCCACGTTGATTGCCTCCAGCACGTCTTCCCAGCGCTGCGGCGGCAGGGTTTCGCCACGCAGCACGCGGCCACGGAATTCGAACTCGGCGTCGCGATAGGCCTTGGACAGGTACGGCGCCATCGCGTCGCCCACGCGCCAGCGCAGGTAGGCCTTCCACTGGTCCGGCTTGAGCTTGGTGACCATGCCATCGAGCTGCTTGAACAGCGCCGGGTCGGCCAGCGAGACCAGGTCGTCGTCCACGCCCTGTGCCTTCAGGAATGCGTCCAGCTGCAGGTTGCGGTAGCGGCTGTTGAGCTCCTTGGTGGAGATCGGCGCGTAGTTGTTGAACGGGTTGTTGATGCCGGCCAGCGACTGCGCATTGCGCGCCAGCTCGGTCTCCAGCGCGATCACCGACTGCGATTCGGCATCCAGCTTGGCCGCCGGGGTGCCGGTCAGCGCCAGGATCTGCTTGACGTAGTTGCGGTAGCGACCCATCAGCGCCACGGTATCGGCGTCGGTGCGGGTATAGAACGCCGGGTCCGGCAGGCCCATGCCACCCTGCATGAAGTAGCCGATGTGGCGGTCCAGCGCCTTCAGATCGACGTCAGGGCCGAAGTTGAACGCCACCGGGATGCCGACCTGGTGCAGCGCGGCGATCGAAGCCGGCACATCCTTGGCCTTCTTGATGGCATTGATGCGGGTCAGCAGCGGGGCGATCGGGTTGGAACCGTCCGCTTCCACGGCGGCTTCGTCCAGGCCACTGGCCCAGAAGTCGCCCAGCAGCTTCTGCACGTTGCCCTGCGGCGACTTCATCGCGGCGTCGAGCAGTTCACGCTGCTGCTGGCGGCTGCGGTCGACCAGCTGGCCCAGCGCGGTGGCGGCGCCGGTCTGCGGCACCGGGTTGGCCTTCAGCCAGCCTGCGTTGGTGGCGTCGTAGAAGTCGCTGCACTGGGCGCTGACAGCCGGAGCGCGTGCGGCCTTCTTCTTGGCGGCGAACGCATCGTGGGTCGGGACCAGGGTCGCCAGGCTGATGCCCAGGGCGATGGCAAGCGGACGGAAGTTGGGCATGTGGAACGAATCCGTGATGGATTGAGGGCGCGCGCACTATAGCAAGCCGCGCATCGACGCGGGATGCACGCATCAGGCCGCTTTCGCCGACCAAGGTCGGCAGCTACCGGAGAGCGTCCTGGTCAGTAGATCCACGCCATGCGTGGATGACAGGCGCTGCCAAAACAAAGGCCCGGGAATTCCCGGGCCTTTGCAGGAATGCCGCAGCGTCAGCCGTGGCTTACCAGATCACCACCTGCTGCTCGCCGGCGCGGGCCATCGGCGAACCGGCCTTGCACTGGAATGCAGCGGCGAAGGTCGGCAGGTTCGACGGCGCACCCATGGCGCGGAACTGCGCCGGGGCATGCGGGTCGGTGGCCAGTCGGACCTTGGCGTTTTCCGGGGTGTACTTGGTGCGCCACACGGTGGCCCAGTTGAAGAAGAAGCGCTGGTCGCGGGTGAAGCCATCGACCTTCGCATCTTCCTTGCCGGCGCTGGCCTTCTGCAGGGCGTCGTAGGCAGTGGCCAGGCCGCCGAGGTCGGCGATGTTCTCGCCCAGGGTCAGGTGGCCGTTCACTGCCTGGCCGTCGACCTTGTACTGGTCGAACTGCTTGACCAGCTTGCCGGTGAGGCCTTCGAAGTTCTTCTTGTCGGCCGGGGTCCACCAGTCTTCCATGTTGCCGGTCGGCCCGAAGCGCGCGCCCTGGTCGTCGTAACCGTGGGTCATTTCATGGCCGATCACCGCACCGATGCCGCCGTAGTTCAGCGCGTCGTCGGCCTTCGGGTCGAAGAACGGCGGCTGCAGGATGGCGGCCGGGAACACGATCTCGTTCTGCAGCGGGTTGTAGTAGGCGTTGACGGTCTGCGGGGTCATGCCCCACTCGGTCTTGTCCACCGGCTTGCCGATCTTGGACAGGTTGAACTTGTAGTTGAACTCGTTGGCCGCGCGCACGTTGCCCAGGTAGCTGTCGCGCTGGGTCTGCAGGCCCGACCAGTCACGCCACTTGTCGGGGTAACCGATCTTCGGGGTGAAGGTTTCCCACTTGGCGATGGCCTTGGCCTTGGTTTCCTCGCTCATCCAGCTCAGGCCCTGGATGCGGTCCTTCAGCGAGGCGGCCAGGTTCTTCACCAGTTCTTCCATCTTCGCCTTGGCTTCCGGCGAGAAGGCAACCTTCACGTACAGCTGGCCGAAGGCTTCACCGGCATCGTTTTCGATGGTGCCCAGCACGCGCTTCCAGCGCGGCTTCTGCTCCTTCTGGCCGTTGAGGGTCTTGCCGTAGAACTCGTAGTTCTCCTGCACGAAGGCGTCAGCCAGGTACGGCGAAGCGCTGTCCACGGTGTGGAAGCGCAGGTAGGCGCGCCACACCGACGGGTCGGTGTCGCCCAGCGCCTTGCTCACTTCCTCATGGAACGCCGGCATGGCCAGCGAGAATTTCTCCGGTGCAGTCACGCCCTGCGACTTGAAGAACTCGGTCCAGCTGAAGTTCGGGGTCAGCTTGTCGGCGTCGGCCAGGGTGACCGGGTTGTAGTACAGCTCGACGTTGCGCGACAGCTCCACGCGCGACTTGGAGGCCTTGGCCAGGCGGGTTTCGAACTTGACCACGTCCTCGGCCTGCTTGGCCGCATCGGCCGCGGCCACGCCGGACAGCTCGAGCACCTTGGCGACGTGCGCCTGGTACGCCTTCAGCTTGTCGGCGTTCTTGGCATCGGTGTAGTAGGTGGTATCCGGCAGGCCCAGGCCACCCTGGCTGGCATAGGCCATGTTCATGGCGGAGTTCTTGAAGTCCGCTTCGGCGCCGAAGCCGAACAGGATGTTGTCACCCTTGGCGGCGCTGCTGCGCAGGTAGTTTGCGATGGACGCCTTGTCCTGCAGGCCGTCGATCGCAGCCAGGTCGGCCTTCAGCGGCTCGATGCCCTGGGCATTGATCTTGGCTTCGTCCATGCCGGTGGCCCACAGGTCGCCGACGATCTTCTCGATGTGGTTCGGGGTCTTGACCTGCGCGACCTGTTCGGCCAGCTGGTGCTGCACGGCCACCGAGCGCTCGTCGAGGATGGTGAACGCGCCCCAGCTGGTGCGGTCGCCCGGGATTTCATTGGCAGCCAGCCACTTGCTGTTGACGTAGTCGCCGAAGGCGGTGCAGGCGTCCTTGGTGGTGTCCAGGTCGCTCGGCTGGAAGGCGTTGTAGGCCGGCAGCTTGCTCTCGTCCAGCTTATAGGTGGTGGCTTCGGCGGTGGCCGGGGCGGAGGCGGTGGCGTCCTTGGCCGGGGTTTCAGTCTTGCCGCAGCCAACCAGCGCGGCCGAAACGGCCAGGGTCAGCAGCACGATCTTGGGAGTACGGGTCACTTGAATGGCCTCCAGGCCGAGTGAGTCAGGGAGTGGCCGCAGGTGCGGCCGTGGGCCGAACGATACGCCGCCGGCCGGACCTGCAAGGGTGTCGAAGGTCATGTCCCTGTGCAAGCGGCGCGCCGACGCCAGAAAGGCGTTGCGGAAGGCCCCCACCACGCTCCGCGTGGGCTGAGCGGACACTGGCGGCGTCAACTCGTCCTGGTGAATTCAGCATGAACATTCGTTCGCGAGTGCCGAGGGCGCAGGCGCTGGAGGAGCGCCGCGACAGGATATGTCCAAGGCAGTTCCCCTGCTGCATAGCGGCGCCTGCGGGACAGGGGGAGTTTTTTCAAGCCCATGATTTGAAAGATTAATGTTCTGGGTGCCGGTACGGGATTCCCCTCCATATGCTCTGTTTCGTGAAGTGTCATGTCACATTGAACTTTTGCTGAATGTTGCTGTTTTGTGTCGTTATGTGTATGAATTCCGTTATCGGCACGTGAACGGTTGCTGGCCATCTTTGCCTCTGCCTTGCCGATGCAGAGCTTTTTATGCCTTCACTTTTCAGAGAGAGAGACATGGAGAAGACTCGCCCACTACCCCGCAATCCGTTGAGCCTCGCGCTCAGTTCGGCCCTCCTGCTTGCCGTCGCCCTGCCTGCCTTCGCGCAGGAGGGGGACGTTGCAAAGGAGACTGCCGAGAGCGCGAAGAAGGCTTCCAATGAAGCCACGGCCACCCAGCTGGACCGCATCACGGTGACGGGCTCGCACATCTACCGTGCTGGCTATGACACGCTGGAACCTGCCGCCGTGGTGTCCCGCCAGGACATCGAGGCGTACGGGCATACCAACCTGATCGATGCGTTGACCAAGATCCCCGGCGTTTCGGCCGGTGTCTCCTCGCGTGGTGACCAGGCTGGCTTCGGCGCGGGCGTGAACTTCGCCAGCCGTTTCGGCCTGGGCAGCAACCGCCTGCTGACCCTGGTCAACGGCCGTCGCTTCGTGACCTCCGCACCGCCAACCGTGTTCGGTGCAGGCGGCGGCTCGGGCATCCAGGTCGACATGAACGCGATTCCGACCGTGATGGTCGAGCGCGTGGAAAGCCTGAGCATCGGTGGCGCACCCACCTATGGTTCGGACGCCATTTCCGGCGTGAACAACATCATCCTGCGCGACAAGTTTGAAGGTGCCGAGGTTGAGATCGGCTTTGGCAGGACCACCAAGAACGACAATGACCGTTACTCATGGTCTGCCATCTTCGGCAGCGGTTTCGCCGATGGCCGCGGCCATTTCACCATTGCTGCCGAACTGGACAACAGTGATGGCGTGAACGCGCTCCAGCGCGATTTCTACCGCAACGGCTACAGCCTGCAGACCAATCCGACCGCCGCAAACGTGGCGCGCTTCCAGTCGTGGCGTACCCCGGGCAATGACGGCCGCACCGATCCGAGCATCCCGTTCAACACCGGGCCGGCTGACGGCATCGCCGACCAGGTCTGGATCCGCAACCGGCGCATTTCCAGCATGACCTTCGGTGGCCTGATCATGCCGTCGGACATCCAGGTACGGCGCAGCTACCAGCGCAATGCCACGGGTGAATTGAACGGCTTCGGTCCGAACAACAAGCTCTGGCACTTCAACAACAAGGGCGATCTGGTTGCCTACGATCCAGGCATTTCCTATCCCAGCGGCAATGCGTCCGGTGGCGATGGCCTCAACCTCAACGAAACCCTGCCGCTGATCGCCGACCTCGAGCGCCGTACGGTCTATTCGACCGGCAGCTTCGACTTCAACGACAACGTGCGTGGCTTCTTCGAACTGTCGCACTACAGCGCCACCGCACGCGAGACGTTGGACCAGAACGTCTACAACGCCGCCGGCTTTGGTGCTGCCAACCCCGATGGCAGTGGTGACCAGAGTGGTGCGATGCTGTTCAGCGCGAACAATCCGTTCCTCAGTGCCGAGTCGCGCCGTATCCTGGCCGAGAACGGCATCACCTCGTTCCGCCTGTCGCGCTCCTCGCGCGACCTGAGCATGAACAACGCCAGCACCGATACGCGTTTGAGCCGCATCGTGCTCGGCCTGGACGGCTTCTTCGATATCGGCGAGCGCCGTTTCAACTGGGAAACCAGTGTGACCCACGGTCGGGGCGACTTCGACTACAAGGGGACCGGCCTGATCCAGCAGAACTTCATCAATGCGCTCAACGTGAAGCGCGATGCCAGCGGCAACATCGTCTGTGATGCGTCCGCCCCCGGCACGACCGCAGATCCGAACTGCCGCCCGCTCAACCTGTTCGGTGAGAACCAGGCATCGCCGGAAGCACTGGCCTATGTGTCGACGCCGACCCTGGCCAAGGCGCGGACGCGCCAGACCGTGTTCAACGCATCGGTGACCGGCGGACTGTTCGACCTGCCGGGCGGCGAGTTCTCCTTCGCCGCAGGCGTGGAGCATCGGCGCGAAGAAGGTTCGTTCACCCCGAGCGAATACCAGCGGCTGGGGCAGGGCCGTTCGGTGCCGATCCAGGGCGCCAAGGGCGACTATCACACCAATGAAATCTTTGCCGAGTTCCTGGCGCCGCTGTTCAACCCTGACTGGGATCTGCCGGGCCTGCATCGCCTGGACGTGACCCTGAAGGGGCGCCGGGTGGTCAACTCGGTAGCCGGTGGCTTCAACGCGTACACCTACGGCATCCAGTACGAGCCGTTCGCGGGAATCCAGCTGCGCGGCAGCAAGACCCAGTCGCTGCGTGCCCCGTCGATTGCCGAGCTCTATACCTCGCTGCAGCCGGCGTACTACAACATCCCGGAAGTCTGCTCCGTGTCGGCCATCAACGGCGGCACCAATCCGGCGATCCGCCGCCGCAACTGCGAGGCCTTCTTCCAGGCTTACCCGGGTGCGGATCCGGCAACGTTCCAGGCATCGCCGACCAACACCCTCGGCTCGGTCAACGGCTATACCGGGCTGAAGAACGAGAAGGCCAAGTCCTGGACGGCGGGCATCGTGTTCGCACCGGACTGGGCGAAGGGGCTGCGGGTTGCCGCCGACTGGTATGACATCAAGATCACCGATGTGATCACCAGCCTCAGCCCGACCGACATCATCACGGGCTGCTTCGACAACCCGGACTTCAATGCGTCCAACGTGCCCAATGCCAACCGCTTCTGCAGCCTGGTGACGCGCAATCCGCTGAGTGGTGCAGCTACCGACATCCGCACCGAGTACGGCAATGGCCCGGTGCTGATGTTCCGCGGCTGGACGGCCGAGGTGGATTACAACTGGGATATGGGCCGATTCGGCCAGGTCGCACTGGGCTTCTACGGCTACATGCCGAAGAATCGTGGCCAGGCCGCGAACACGGATGTGCCGTTCGTGGAGCGCGTGGGAACGTTCGACGAGCCCAAGCGCCAGTTCCGCTGGACGGCGCAGCATGCCATCGGCAAGTGGAGCTATGGCGTGACGTCCAACTACACCAGCGGCTCGCAGTTCAGCCTGACCGCAACCCCGGAAAGCCGGCAGTACTTCAAGCGTGACAGCTGGACGACCTGGGATGCCAATGTCAGCTACCGCTTGACCGACAATGCACGGGTGAACCTGTCGGTGCTGAACCTGTCCGACGACATCGGGCCGTTCCCGTACGTGCTGGACGCGCTGGGCCGTCGCTACATGGCCAGCCTGCGCTACAGCTTCCGCTGAGCGGAAGGGCCGGAGGAAGAAGGCAGGCCCGGCTTTGCCCGGGCCTGTTTTTCCGAAAGGTCATGCCGGACACGAAAAAGCCCCGCCATGGCGGGGCTTTTCCGTTGCTGCTGTTGCGGGATTACTTCACGCCGAACGCGTACTTGGCCTGCACGTAGATCGCGCGCCCGTAGGCGTTGTACAGGTAGTTGTTGTACGGCTGGCCGCTGGTGCCGGCGAAGCTGTAGCGCTGGTTGTCCGGCATCTTGTTGAACACATTGTTGACCATCAGCGACAGGGTCAGGTTTTCCATCGCGCGGTAGTTCACGCTCAGGTTGTAAGTGGTATAGGAACCCCACTTGCCAGCCTTGTAGCCGGAGCTGTGGACGTAGTCATAGCCGTTGCCCACGTAAGCCATGTAATTCGGCGTCTTGCCGATGTAGTTGGCATACAGGGTGGTGGTCCAGTTGTCCTTGGCCCAGCCGATCGAACCGTCCGCGCGCACCTTGGCGTACGAGTCGTACACCCACATCGCATACGGGTCGCGCAGCAGGTCCAGGTACTCGTCGCCCGGCTGCGGCTGCAGCTTGCGCTTGAGCATGTCGGTGTAGTTGGCCGAGAACTGCAGCGAGCCGAAGCGGCCGATGTCCTGCACGTACTTGAAGCTGGCGGTCAGCGCTTCCAGGTTCTGGCGGGCGACGTTCATCTTCGGCGTGTAGATCTCGTCGAGCACGCCCGATCCATCACGGGTGATCCAGTCATTGACGTTCTGGCAGCTGGCCGAGGTGTTGTTGGACTGGCCGTTGCGGCAGTAGTACTCGGCCAGCAGCAGCTGGTCGGAGCTGAGCGTATCGACCTCGTTCTTGATCTTCCAGTTGTAGTAGTCGACCGACAGCGACAGGTTGTTGATCGGTGCCCAGACGACGCCCGCATTCCAGACGTCGGCGGTGATCGGCTCCAGGTCCGGGTTGCCCGAGCGGGTGCCGAACACCGAGACGCTGTCGTATGGGCAGCCGGTGGTGTTGGCCGGGTCGTAGCCCAGCTGGCCGCAACGGTAGTAGTCGGTGGAGCCGTTGGCGTAGTAACCGCTGCGGCCCTGGAAGGCGTCGGACAAGGTCGGCGCGCGGAAGGCGGTGCCGTACTTGCCGCGGAACAGCAGGCTGTCGATCGGACGGAACTCGATGCCGACGCTGTAGGTGGCCTTGTCTACGGTGTTGCTGCCGATCTTGAAGGCGTCATAGCGGCCGGAGCCGGTGACGGTCAGCGTCTCCAGCAGCGGCATGCGCAGCTCGGTGGTCACCGCGTAGTTGCTGCGATGGCCGGCACCGGATACGGCGGTGGTGCCCCACACGCTGCCGTCCATCAGGCCCGGGTCGGGCGTGTAATCCCAGCCTTCGCTGCCACCTTCGACAACCACGGCGAAGCCAGCATCGCCACCGGGCAGCTTGAACAGCGAGCCATTGGTGACCTGGGCGCGGGCCAGGTTCTGCCAGGTGCGGCTTTCGCTGTAGCTGTAGCCGGTGAAGCTCTGGAAGTCACCGGCGGGCAGCGGCGCGTAGAACGCTTCCCAGTTCGGGCTGTAGATGTCGTAGCCGGTGCTGGTGGTGCCCAGCACCGGGCCCAGCACGCGCTGCTCGAAGTAATCGTTGATCGGGTCGTTCCAGCGTACGAAGTTGCGTTCGGTCAGCTTGTACTCGCCGCGGGTGAAGCTGAGGCTGTAGTCCCAGTTGCCGGCGGTGCCGCGGCCGCCCAGGGTGACCTGGTAGGCCTTGTTGCGGTCGGTGTTCATGATGTCGCGGTAACCACCGCCACCGATGTCCTCCGGCGCGAACACGCGCTGCAGGTTCATGTACTGGCCGCTGGTCTGGTCATAGAAGCGGCCCCATCCGGAGGAGGTGCCCCACCAGGTGTAGCCGGAACCGGTTGCGTACTTGACCTCTTCCAGGCTGTACAGCGCATCGCCGAACAGCTGGAAGTTGTCGTTCACGTCGAACGTGGCCGAGCTGTAGATCTGCCCGCTTTCCTTGCCGTTCTTGATGGTCTTGTAGCCGGTGCCATAGACCGAACCGCAGGCCTGGCCGGTCGGCCGGGTGCCGAGCACGGTGGTGCCGTCGAACTGGCCGGCCACGTTGGCGCAGAGGTTCGGGTCCATCATCGCGTAGCGGTTGTTGGCGGCCGGCAGCAGCACCAGGAAATCATTGGAGACATACTGCGGGCTGTAGCCGTCCGGGTTGTTGACCTTGGTCAGGTCACGCTGGTAACCCCAGATCGGGCTGGTCTTTTCATACTGCACGTTGACCAGTGCATGGAAGCGGTCATCCTTGGAGTTGAAGCCGCGTGCACCGCTGAGGCGGAAGCTGTTGCCGCCCCCTTCGCTGTAGGCGCCGCCACGCACATTGAGCACGCCACCATCCATGCGCTCCTTGAGGATGATGTTGACCACGCCGGCGATCGCGTCCGAGCCGTACAGCGAGGACTGGCCGCCCGGCAGGATCTCGATGCGTTCGACGATGTCGATCGGAATGCCGCTGATGTTGTTGAAGGTATCGCCGCCGTTGTACAGCGCCGGATACGAGAGCATCGGCCGGCCGTTGATCAGGTACTTGGTGTAGCCCGGGCTGAGGCCGAACATGCCGGCCGCTTCGGCGCCCTGGGTGAAGGATGCGGAGGTCTGGCCGCCCTGCAGGCCGCCGGTGGACAGCGAGGACTGCTGCAGGACATCGGCGACGCTGGTGAAACCGCGGGTCTGGATATCCTCGGCGGTGACAGTCAGGACGGGCGTGTGGTTCTCGATCTCGGTCTGCGGGATCAGCGATCCGGTGACGGTCACACGGTCAAGCTGGGTCGGCGCGTTGCCGTCCTGGGCCAGGGCGGTTCCGGAGGCCAGCAGGGTGCCCATCAGGGCGAGGGTCAGAGGGTGGCGCGAGAGCGTGGAACGTTGGCGAGACATGGTGGATCCCCGTAGTGAGCAATGTCTTGGCGGCGCAGTCCTTGCGCATTAACAATTCGTTCAGTGTGATTCCGTTCAGGTCGACCGTAACACGTTGTTAACGTCGTCAACACAGGGCTGTCACATCACGATGCTCCTGGAAGACAAGAAAACGCTTTTGAATCAATGGATAAGGCCATTTGTTTTGGTATGTTTCAAAAGGTGGCGACATGCAAGGCAGCGTGTCCGCTCTGAAATTTTGTGTTTGGAATCAACGCATTGCGATGCGTGAGTACTCCCCTGAACGTCGCTGTTTGTGTGTTGCGGTTCACATTTCCGTGGTCAGGCAGGAGAGGGTTCAGCCCCAAAAAAAAAGGCCCCGCCGAAGCGGGGCCTGGTCCAGACACGGAGTCCGGAATACGACGGGATCAGAAGTCGTACTTGACCTGGGCCGAGATCTGGCGGCCATAGACGCTGTAGAAGCCGTCGTTGAACGGGGTCGATTCGTTGCCCGGGTAGTTATAGCGCTGGCCTTCCGGCAGCTTGTTGAACACGTTGTTGACCATCAGCGACAGGGTCAGATTGTCCTGCGCCTGGTAGTTCAGGCTCATGTTGTACGTGGTGTACGAGCCCCACTTGCCGGCCTTGGCGCCGGAGGAGTGGACGTAGTCATAGCTGCGGCCGGTGTAGGCCAGGTAGTTCGGGGTGCTGCCGACGTAGTTGGCGTACACGGTGGTGGTGAACTTGGAGATGGCCCAGCCCACCGACACGTCGCCACGGACCTTGGCGAAGTTGTCGTAGTACCACATGTTGTACGGATCGCTCAGCAGGTCCAGCTTCTGTGCACCCGGCAGGGCCACCACTTCACGCTTCAGCATGTTGGTGTAGTTGCCGGAGAACATCAGCGAACCGAAGCGCCCCAGGTCCTGCTGGTACTTGGCACCGACGGTCACCGCTTCCAGGTTCTGGCTGGCCACGTTGAGCTTCGGGGTGTACACGCGGGTCAGGTTGCCACCGGCGTCGCGGGTCACCCAGTCGGTCACGTTCTGGCAGCTGGCCGAGGTGTTGTTCGGCAGGCCGTTGTGGCACTGGTACTCGGCCAGCAGCAGCTGGTCGGTGCTCAGCGTCTTGACCTCGTTCTTGATCTTCCAGTTGTAGTAGTCGACCGACAGCGAGAAGTTGCTCACCGGGGCCCACACCACGCCTGCGCTCCACACGTCGGCGGTGATCGGCTTCAGGTCCGGGTTGCCGGACTTTTCGCTGTACACCGAGGTGGTCTTGTAGAACGAGCAGGCTTCGTCACGCAGTGCGTAACCCATCTGGCTGCAGCGGTAGTAATCGTTCTGGCCGGAGGCGAACGAGCCGCTCATGCCCTGGAAGGCATCGGACAGGGTCGGCGCGCGGAACGCGGTGCCGTACTTGCCGCGCAGCAGCAGGCTTTCAACCGGGCGGTATTCCAGGCCGAGGCTGTAGGTGGCCTTGTCGACGGTCTTGTCGGCGATCTTGAAGGCGTCATAGCGGCCCGAGGCGCTGATGGTCAGCGATTCGAACACCGGCATGCGCAGTTCGCTGGTCACCGCGTAGTTGCTGCGGTGGCCCGCACCGGCCACGGCGCTGGCGCCCCAGGCGTTGCCATCGACGAAGGCCTGGTCGGGCGAGTAGTCCCAACCTTCGCTGCCGCCTTCCAGCACGACGGCCAGGCCGGCGTCGCCGCCGGGCAGGGAGAACAGCGAACCGTTGGTCACCTGCACGCGACCCAGGTTCTGCCAGGTCTTGCTGCGGTGGGTGCCATAGCCGGTGAAGCTGGCGAACTGGTCCGGAGTGATCGGCGAGTAGAAAGCAGTGTAGTCCGGGTTGTAGATGCCGAAGCCATCAGCGGTGGTGCCCAGGCGCGGGCCCAGCACGGTCTCGCCGAAGAAGCCTTCGATCTTGTCCTTCCAGCGCGCGAAGCGGTTCTGGTCCAGGCGGTATTCGCCGCGGGTGAAGCTGGCGCTGTAGTCCCAGTCGCCGACCATGCCCTTGCCGCCCAGGGTGACCTGGTAGGAACGGCTCTCATCGGAGTTCAGGATGTTGTTGTAGTGGCCCGGGCCGATTTCCTCCGGCGCGAAGGCGCGCTGCAGGTTCACGACCTTGCCCAGGCCCTGGTCGTAGAAGCCGCCCATCACCGACTTGGTGCCCCACCACAGCGCGCTGGAGCCGGAGGTGAACTCGGTCTTTTCCTTGCTGTACAGCACGTCGGCGAACAGCTGGAAGTTGTCGTTCACGTCGAAGGTCATCGACGAGTAGAACTGGCCGCTGTTCTTGCCGTTCTTCAGGGTCTTGTAGCCGGCGCTGTACACCGAGCCGCACGATTCGCCCGATGCACGCTTGCCGACGGTGGTGGTGCCGTCGTACAGGCCTGCCACGTTGGCGCAGCGGGTCGGGTCCATCATGTACAGCTTGTTGTCGGCGTTGCCGATGACGGCAAAGTCGTTCGACGGCAGCTGCGCGGTGTAACCGACCGGGTTGTTCTGCTTGGTGATGTCACGCTGGTAGCCCCAGATCGGGCTGCCGTTTTCGATCTGCACATTGACCAGCGCATGGAAGCGGTCGTCGAACGCGTTGAAGCCCTTGGCGGCGCTGAAGCGGATGTTGCTGCCACCGCCTTCGGTGTAGGTGCCGCCACGGATCGACATCGTGCCGCCGTCCATGCGTTCCTTCAGGATGATGTTGACCACACCGGCGATCGCGTCCGAGCCGTACAGCGACGACTGGCCGCCCGGCAGGACTTCGATGCGCTCGACGATGTCGATCGGAATGCCGCTGATGTTGTTGAACGACTCGCTGCCGTTGTACAGCGCCGGATACGAGAGCATCGGGCGGCCGTTGATCAGGTACTTGGTGTAGCCGGGGTTCAGGCCGAACATGCCGGCCGCTTCGGCGCCCTGGGTGAACGCACCCGAGGTCTGGCCACCCTGCAGGCCGCCGGTGGTCAGCGACGACTGCTGCAGCACTTCAGCAACACTGCTGAAACCGCGGGTCTGGATGTCTTCGGCGGTGATGGACATCACCGGGGTCTGGGTTTCGACCTGGGTCTGCGGGATCAGCGAACCGGTGACGGTGATCTTGTCCAGGTTGGTCGCCTTGTCCTGGGCCATTGCCGGGGCGGCGGCCATCAGGGCGGAAATCAGGGCGACGGCGAGCGTGTTGCGACGTGCGGTATTGCTGACGTGTTTCATGTAGTTCCATTGGAGAGCAAAAAACAAAAACGGCACTGCGCATGCGCCATCGCGCGGGCCGGAATAACCGGCTCCACAGCTCAAAACAGTGCTTATCGAACGTAACATGAACTTAACAATCTGTGCACGAATCTGTCGCAATCCTGAATTTCAGTCAGGTTACGTCCAGCTTGTATGATGTTGGGTTATCCCCCCTGACCCCGCCGGTGCTCGTTGTGAACAGTTCTCCCCGCCGCCCCCATGCCAGCCAGGTCCAGAAGGGACTGACGCCGCATGCCCGCATCCGCAACGTGATCGCGGTCGGTTCGGGCAAGGGCGGCGTCGGCAAGTCCACCACCTCGGTGAACCTGGCCGTGGCGCTGCAGCAGCTCGGCGCCCGCGTGGGCGTGCTCGACGCCGATATCTATGGCCCCAGCGTGCCAGCCATGCTGGGCCTGTCCGGCCGCCCGGAAAGCCCGGACAACAAGAGCATCGAGCCGTTGCGTGCCTTTGGCGTGGACACCATGTCGATCGGCTACCTGATCGAAGAGGACACGCCGATGATCTGGCGCGGCCCGATGGCCACCTCGGCGATGACCCAGCTGTTCAACGACACCCTGTGGGACGACCTGGATTTCCTGCTGATCGACCTGCCGCCGGGCACCGGTGACATCCAGCTGACCCTGACCCAGAAGATTCCGCTGGCCGGTGCGGTGATCGTCACCACGCCGCAGGACATCGCCACGCTGGATGCGAAGAAAGCGCTGAAGATGTTCGAGAAAGTCGAGGTGCCGGTGCTGGGCATTGTCGAGAACATGGCGGTGCATACCTGCAGCAGCTGCGGGCACATCGAGCACCTGTTCGGCGAGGGCGGCGGCGAGCGCATGGCCGCGCAGTACGGCGTGCCGCTGCTGGGTTCGCTGCCGCTGCAGATCGGCATCCGCGAACAGGGCGATGCAGGCACCCCGATCACCGTGGCCCAGCCGGATTCGGCGCCGGCCCAGGCCTATCGCCATGCCGCACAGCGCCTGATCGAGGAAGTGGGCAAGCGCCCGCGCGCCTCGATCCCGATCCTGTCGTCGCTGCTGTGAGTGCCGGGGCAGGGGCCGCCGGCCGAGGCCGGGCCCCTGCTAGAATCCTCGCGCCCCTCGTACCCCCAGGACAAAGCATGAGCATCAAGAGTGACCGTTGGATCCGCCGCATGTCCGAGCAGCACGGCATGATCGAGCCGTTCGAGGCGGGGCAGGTCAAGCAGGCCAACGGCCAGCGCATCGTCAGCTATGGCACGTCCAGCTATGGCTACGACGTGCGCTGCTCGCGCGAGTTCAAGGTATTCACCAACATCAACTCGACGATTGTCGATCCCAAGCACTTCGACTCGGGCAGCTTCGTCGACATCACCGCCGACGAATGCATCATCCCGCCGAACAGCTTCGCGCTGGCGCGTACCGTAGAGTACTTCCGCATCCCGCGCGATACCCTGGTGGTGTGCCTGGGCAAGAGCACCTACGCGCGCTGCGGCATCATCGTCAACGTGACGCCGCTGGAGCCGGAATGGGAAGGCCACGTCACCCTGGAATTCAGCAACACCACGCCGCTGCCGGCGCGCATCTACGCCAACGAAGGCGTGGCGCAGATGCTGTTCTTCCAGGCGGCCGCCGATGACGTGTGCGAGACGTCGTACCGCGATCGTGGCGGCAAGTACCAGGGCCAGACCGGCGTGACCCTGCCGCGGACCTGATCGCTCGCGTCATCACCCATCGAGAACGCCGGGCGATGCCCGGCGTTTCCGTTTCTGGTGCGTGCCCGGGCATGGCCGGGCACTGCCTTATTTGCCGCGACCGAACAGCATCGCGATGCCGACGCCCACCAGGGCCACCGGCCACCAGGTCAACAGCAGCTTGGACAGGTTCAGATGCGTCCAGCCGAGATTGCTGGCGAGCATGAACAGGCCGATCAGGATCAGCAGGACGGCGGCAACGAGGTTGAATCGCATCGGGTCGGCGAAGGCTCAGGACTGGGCCGGATATCCTAGCCGTTCCTTCCAGTAGGCGACATGCTGGTCCAGCGCCGCCGGCTCGTAACGGTGCGCCGGGCCGCTGCCCCAGACCGGGCCCGGCCAGGCCGGATCACCGTCATGGCGGCCGATGACATGGAAGTGCAGCTGGCGCACGATGTTGCCCAGCGCCCCGATGTTGATCTTTTCCACCCCGTCGGCGCCCTTCAGGGCCTTGCAGGCGCGGTTGAGCTCGGTGCGCAGCTTGTCCTGCTGCTCGCCGTCCAGCTCGATCCACTCGGTCACCCCGGCCAGGCGCGGTACCAGCACCAGCCAGGGGAATCGTTCGTCGTTCATCAGCCGCACTTGCGACAACGGTCCTTCCGCCACCAGCACGCTATCGGTGGCCAGGCGTGAATCGAGTTCGAATTCGCTCATCCAAGATGCTCCGAGAAGAAGTCCAGGGTGCGTTGCAGCGCCAGGGCGGCGCTGTCTGGATCATACGCATGTCCGACCTCCCGGTTGAAGGCGTGATCAGCCGGATAGACGTAGGTGGCCATCTGCGGCAGTTTCTCGCGATGGGCCTGGATGGCTTCCGGCGGGATGCTCCTGTCCTGGGCGCCGAAGTGGAAGATCACCGGGGCCTTGGGCGCCTCGTCAAGGAACTGCACGTTGCGCGCACCGTAGTAGCTGACCGAGGGCAGGCCCAGGCGCAGGGCCGACAGCATCGCCACCGTGCCGCCCCAGCAGTAGCCGACCGTGCCGACCTTGCCGTAGCGGGCCAGCCGGGTCGCCGCCGCGCGGACCACTTCCAGCGCCTTCTCCATGCCCAGCGCACCGACCCGTTCCAGGCCCTGCTTCACGCCCTCGGCGTCGTAGGGCAGGGCGTCCGGATCGGCGTCGGTGCCGTCAAGCAGGTCGAAGAAGGATGGCGCCAGCACCGCATAGCCTTCGGCCGCGAAACGCTCTGCCACGCCGCGGATGTGCGGATTGGCGCCGAAGATTTCCTGCACCACCACCAGGCCACCGCGCGCGGTGCCTTCCGGCAGGGCCTGCCAGGCCCGCACCGGGCCATGATGCGTATCCAGGGTGATCCACTCGGCCATCGTCATCTTCCTCGTTGCTGGGAACAGAGCTGCATTGTCGGTGCTGCGCCGGTTAGCGCGGTGTCAGCAGCTGTGCGTGATCGGGCAATTGGCCGTTCAGAGCCTGGCCGCCAACCCCGGTATACTGGCGCCCTTTCAGGCCCCGGCCCCCAGGACCCCCTGCCATGCCGGCAGGGGCCCAGGCCCCCAGAGTCCCGCGATTCCATGTCCCAGCTGAACCCCAAAGTCGGCTTCGTCAGCCTTGGCTGCCCGAAGGCCCTCGTCGATTCCGAGCGCATCCTCACCCAGCTGCGGTCCGAGGGATACGACATCGTCCCGTCCTACGATTCGGCCGACGTGGTGGTGGTCAACACCTGTGGCTTCATCGATTCGGCGGTGACCGAGTCGCTGGATGCCATTGGCGAGGCGATGAACCAGAACGGCAAGGTCATCGTCACTGGCTGCCTGGGCAAGCGCCCGGAACAGATCCGCGAGGCGTACCCCAATGTGCTGGCGGTGTCCGGCCCGCAGGATTACCAGAGCGTGATGGAAGCGGTGCATGAAGCTCTGCCGCCCAGGCACGATCCGTTCGTGGACCTGGTGCCCGACTACGGCATCAAGCTGACGCCACGCCACTACGCTTATCTGAAGATTTCCGAAGGCTGCAACCACAAATGCAGCTTCTGCATCATTCCGTCGATGCGCGGCAAGCTGGTCTCGCGCCCGGTCGACGAGGTGCTGCGTGAAGCCGAGCGCCTGGTGCGTGGGGGCGTGCGTGAGCTGCTGGTGGTCTCGCAGGACACCTCGGCCTATGGCGTGGACGTGAAGTACGCCGAGAAGATGTGGCGCGACAAGGCCTACCAGACCCGCTTGAAGGCCCTGTGCGAAGGCCTGTCCGAGCTGGATGCGTGGGTGCGCATGCACTACGTCTATCCGTATCCGCACGTGGACGAGGTGGTGCCGCTGATGGCCGAGAACCGGATCCTGCCGTACCTGGACATCCCGTTCCAGCATGCGAGCCCGCGCATCCTGCGCTTGATGAAGCGCCCCGGGGCGGTCGAGAAGACCCTGGAGCGCGTGCAGAACTGGCGCCGCATCGCGCCGGACATCACCGTGCGTTCGACCTTCATCGTCGGCTTCCCGGGCGAGACCGAGGCCGAGTTCGAGGAACTGCTGTCGTTCCTCGACGAAGCGCAGCTGGATCGCGTGGGTGCGTTCGCCTACTCGCCGGTCGAGGGTGCCACCGCCAACGATCTGCCCGATGCTGTGCCGGAGGAAGTGAAGCAGGAACGCCTGGCCCGCTTCATGGAGAAGCAGGCGCAGATTTCCGCCGCGCGCCTGGAAGCCAAGATCGGTACCGTGCAGCAGTGCCTGGTCGATGCCATCGAAGGCGATATCGCCGTGGCCCGCTCCAAGGCCGATGCGCCGGAGATCGATGGCCTGGTGCATATCCAGAATGCCGACCAGGTGCCGCTGCGCGTGGGCGAGTTCATCGACGTCGAAATCACCGAGAGCGACGAGCACGACCTGTACGGTGACGCGCTGCCCGCCGCTACCCGCCCGGCATTCGACCTCAGGATGCTGTGACCGCAGCGACGGCCGCCGCCGGTGACGGAGGCGGCGTCCGCCGCTTCGTGCCGCCGCCACGTGCGGCGGTCGATCCGCAGGTGTTCGGGCACCCGCTGTTTGCCGGATTGCGCGACGTTCGTGATCTGTTGGAAGGCCCGGGGTGGCCGTCCGTTGCAGCGCTCGAGGCACGCCTCGTGCTGCCCGGCAAGCAGCTGGTCGAGCAGGATGCCACGCTGCTGGCCGACGGTCTGCACTACGAAGCCCGCATCGCGCAGGGCCGCATCGCCACCCGCGCCGACAACTGGCATGACCTGTTCAACGCGCTGGTGTGGGCCCGTTACCCGCAGCTCAAGCAGGTGCTCAATGCGCAGCAGTGCAGGCACATCGCGTCCATGCCACCCGGCCAGCGCAACCGTGCACAGGCGGCGCTGACCCAGTTCGACGAAAACGGCGTGATCGTGCGTGTGCGCGATGGCACGTTGCTGCGCGCGTGGGACGGGCATGACTGGCCTGCATTGTTCGAGCCGTCGCGCTGGCAGGGCGGTGACATCGCCATTGCCGCGGTATTCGGGCATGCGCTGATGGAACAGGCGCTGCTGCCCGGGCGATTGCTGGTGGGCAAGTGCGTGGTGGTGCGGGGTGATGCCGATGCTGACTGTGTTGAAGCAGTGACCGCGGCCATCGCCGAGGGCAGGGTAGTGACCGATCCGCTGCAGCTGCGGCCCTTGCCATTGGCCGGCATTCCCGGCTGGCACGACGTGCAGGATGCCGCCTTCTATCGCAATACCGGTTATTTCCGCCCGCCGCGTGCAGGACGCGCGTACCCGCCGCCGTTGTTGCTTCTGTAGCGTCGAGCCACCCTCGACTGTTGGACAACGCAGTCGAGACTGGCTCGACGCTATAAGGGCTCGTACTCCACCCCGATCACCGCAAAGGTGAACTGCCCGCCGGGCAGCTCCACCGAGAACTCGTCCTCCAGCCGTTTCTTCAGCAGCGCCCTCGCCAGTGGTGAGTCGATGCTGATCCAGCCCAGCCCGGCGTCGGTCTCATCCGGCCCGACAATGCGGTAGCGGCTGGTGTCGCCGCTGTCCACGTTCTCAAGTTCCACCCACGCACCGAAGAACACTGCCTGCGGATCGGTCGGCGTGGTATCGACCACGCGCAGCGATTCCAGCCGCTTGGTCAGGTAGCGCACGCGGCGGTCGATTTCGCCCAGCTGCTTCTTGCGATAGGTGTACTCGGCGTTCTCCGAACGGTCGCCTTCCGCGGCAGCGGCGGCCAGCGCCTTCACCACATCCGGGCGGCGCACACGCCACAGCTCATCCAGTTCGGACTTCAGCCGCGCATGCCCGGAGGCGGTGATCAGGGCGGTGCTTTTTTCTGCGGGGGGGCGCCAACGCGACATGAAATACAACTTCTATTCGAGGGGGAGCGGTGGAGGAGCGGGGTCGGACCCCTTTCCAGCGGAAAGGGATCCGAGCCCGGCAGGGGCAGCTAGCGCTTGCCGCCGAAGATGCCACCGAGGATGCCGCGTACGATCTGGTTGCCCAGCTTGGTGCCGACGGTGCGGGTGGTCTGCTTTGCCATGGTCTCGATCATGCCCTGGCGACGCTTGGTGCCGAAGATCGCATCCTTGATCGCCTGGCCGAAACCACCTTCCTGCGCTTCGTCCTGCTCACGGCTGCGTGCGGCAGGTGCCTGTGCCTGTTCGGTCGCCTTCTGCGCGCGCTGGGCCAGCAGTTCGGCGGCCGATTCGCGGTTGATCGCGGTGTCGTAGCGGCTGCCGACCGGGCTGCCGGCACGTACCTGGGCGCGCTCGGCCTCGGTGATCGGCCCCATCCGGCAGCGTGGCGGCGCGATCATCGTCTGCTGCACCGGCATCGGTACGCCCTTGTCCTGCAGCGTGGAGACCAGGGCCTCGCCGGTACCGAGCTGGCTCAATACCTTGGTCACGTCTAGCTTAGGGTTCGGCACGAACGTCTCGGCCGCGGTCTTCACCGCCTTCTGGTCGCGTGGGGTGAACGCACGCAGCGCGTGCTGCACGCGGTTGCCGAGCTGGCCGAGGATGTTGTCCGGCACGTCGTCGGGGAACTGCGAGCAGAAGTACACGCCCACGCCCTTGGAACGGATCAGTCGCACCACCTGTTCGATGCGCTGCACCAGCGATGGCGGCGCATCGTCGAACAGCAGGTGGGCCTCGTCGAAGATGAAGACCAGCTTCGGTTTGTCCAGGTCGCCCACTTCCGGCAGCTGCTCGAACAGCTCCGACAGCAGCCACAGCAGGAAGGTGGAGTACAGCTTGGGCTTGAGCACCAGCTGGTCGGCGGCGAGGATGCCGATCACGCCGCGGCCGTCGTGGTTGACCCGCATGATGTCGGCCAGCTCCAGCGCCGGCTCACCGAAGAAGTTCTCGCCGCCATCCTGCGCCAGGCGCAGCACCGAACGCTGGATCGCGGCGATCGACTGCGCACTGACCAGGCCGTACTCGGTGGAGATGTCCTTGCGCTCCTCCGCGACCAGGCCGAGCAGGGCGCGCAGGTCGTCCATGTCCAGCAGCAGCAGTCCGCGGTCGTCGGCCAGCTTGAACACGATGTCGAGCACGCCGGACTGGGTGTCGTTCAACTCGAGGATGCGCGCCAGCAGGGTCGGGCCCATCTCGCTGACGGTGGTGCGTACCGGGTGGCCCAGCTTGCCGTACAGGTCCCAGAAGAGGGTCGGGCTGGCGGTCGGCGCATAATCGGCCACGCCGATCTCGGCGGCACGCTTGAGCAGGTTCTCGGCACCGCTGCCGGGTACGGCCAGGCCGGAGACATCACCCTTCACATCGGCCAGGAACACCGGCACGCCGAGGCGCGAAAACCCTTCGGCCAGGGTCATCAGGGTCACGGTCTTGCCGGTACCGGTGGCGCCGGCCACCAGGCCGTGACGGTTGCCGAGTTTCGGCAGCAGGGTGACGGCAATATCGTCGGTAATGCCTTTGCCGAGCAGAATCGGATCCATGGTCCAGCCCTTGTGATGAATAGTCCAATGTTAACCGCCGGCCGTGACGGTCCGAAGGTCGGCTTGCCCGGACCTTGGCGGCGCCGCTACTCTGCCTGCCTGTTTCGCACACAGTGCCATCAATGCCCGTTCCTGTCCTGATTTCCCGTGGTTGGCCGCTGTTGGCCCTGGCCGGCCTGGTTTCCCTGGCACCCGACGCCCATGCGCAGCGGGTTTCGGCCCGGGACAAGGTGAAGGTGGATGCGCTGCAACAGCGCATGACCGCCGCCGAAAAGCGCTACAGCGACGCCCTGCTGCTGGCCGCCAATGCCGACCCGAAGGGCAGCAACGAGGCCGATGCCGCGCTGGAGGACATGGAAGATGTCCTCAACGACTGCGTGAAGCAGAAGGGCTGCCAGATGGGCACCCTGCTGGCCAGCTACAAGCGCCTGCTCAAGCACGACGCTGATGCGGCCGCCAGCGACGACGTGGCCGATGAAGGTGGTGACCGCCTGGAGGCCGACCCCGACCATATCGGCCCGCTCACCGCGGACGTGCCCGAGGCGGCGCGTGCCGCCGCGCTGCTGAACGATAAACGGCACGCCTTCGACAGCATGGTCGAGTACAACCCGGCGGTACAGGCCGGCATCCGCCGCTGGTTGACCGACATGCGCCCGGCACTGCTCACCAGCTACGAGAATTACCAGAACCTGCGCGCAGTGATGTGGCCGGAATGGGAAAAGCGTGGCCTGCCGGAGGCGCTGCTGTTCGGCATCATGGCCAAGGAATCCAACGGCCGCGTGCATGCGTCCTCGCGTGCGGGCGCCGCCGGGTTGATGCAGTTCATGCCGGCCACCGGACGCCGCTTCGGCCTCGGCCCGGACGGCACCGGTTTCGACACCCGCTTCGACGCGCGCAGCGCCGCCGAAGCCAGCGCCAGTTATCTCAACGAGCGCCTGCGCGAACTGAACAACAACGTGGAAATGTCGGTGGCCGCCTACAACGGTGGTGAAGGTCGTGCCGCGCGCGTGTTCAAGCAGAGCGGTGGCCAGAGCTTCTGGACCGACAGCGTCTACAACCAGTTCCCCGGTGAAACCAAGGACTACGTGCCGATGGTGATCGCCGCGGCCTGGATCTTCCTGCACCCGCAGCAGTACGGCGTGGAGTTCCCGAAGATCAGCGCGCAGCCCGCCACGCTGCGTCTGGCCAGGTCCACCACCATCTACGAATTGACCATCTGCCTGGGCAGCCACGGTACCCGCGATGGCTACATGCGTGCATTGCGCAATCTCAACCCGCGTTACGAAGCCGATGGCTGGATTCCGGCCGGTACGCTGATCAACGCCACCACCCGCATCGCGGGCCTGTACCAGCGCAACTGCGTCAGTGGCCCGCGCGCCGACCTCGCGCGCACCCTGATCACCGCCGATCTGAACGCGGCGATCAAGCGCCCGGCCGCAACCAGCTACACCGGCAGCGTGGCCGTCGGCGGGGTGGTGCCAGTGGCCGACGCCGCTGCCTCCACCAGCGTACCGACCACCCCGGTCGCTCCGGTGGCCACGCCGCGTCCGGCCGCGCGGCCCAAACCGGTGCGCAGCCATAAGGTGGCCAGGGGTGAAACCCTGGGCGCCATCGCGGCGAAGTTCCAGTGCGACGTGCCCACCCTGGCCCGCGCCAATGGCCTGAAGGCCCCTGCCTACAGCCTGCGCCACGGCCAGACGCTGAAGCTGCAGGGCTGCGACAAGTAATCCCCCCGATCCCTGGAACCCGCATGGACCTCGAAGCCACCCGCAACCTGTTCGCCAACCTCCGCGAGAACACCGACTGGGATATCAACGGCCCGTTGCTGTGGGGTTACTTCTTCGTCCACTCCAGTGCCGAGCCGCTGCAGGCACTGGCGGATCACCTGCAGGCGCAGGGCTATGCCTTCGTGGAACTGTTCGAGCAGGAGCCGGAAGAGGGCGGCGCGCCGTTCCACGTGCTGCACGTGGAGCGCGTGGAGATCCACGATGAAGCCTCGCTGGACCGCCGCAACCAGGAATTCGCGGCGCTGGCCGCGGAGCGGGGAGTGGAAGACTACGACGGCATGGACGTCGGCCCGGCCCCGGCCCTGCAGTAACAACAAAAAGGGGACGGAGGGGATCAAGTCGTTCATGCATGAACGACTTGATCCCCTCCGTCCCCTTTTTGTCAGCGCAGCTTCGCCAGCGCCTGGCCCAGCTGCACCGGGCTTTCGGCGCCCAGCTGCGGGGCGAACTCGGCCACGCCCGGCGGCAGCAGCACGATCACGGTCGAACCGTAGTTGAAGCGCGCCATTTCGGCGAAGCGCTCCAGCTGGATGCCCTGGCCGCGGTAGTCCTTGCGGGTGATGCGATCACCGTAGGCCGGAATCTCCTCGCCGCTCCAAACGGTTTCCACGCCGGACACCAGCAGCGCACCGACCATCACGCTGACCATCGGGCCGAAGCTGGTATCGAAATGGCAGACCAGGCGCTCGTTGCGCGCGAACAGGCGCGGCACGCCGTTGACGGCGGCCGGGCCGACGCTGAACAGGCGCCCCGGCACGTGCACGGTTTCGCGCAGGGTGCCGGTCCACGGCATGTGCACGCGGTGGTAGTCGCGCGGCGACAGGTACACGGTGGCGTACAGGCCGTCGTTGTACGGCTTGGCGTCCTCGTCACTGCCCAGCAGTTCGGCGGCGGTGAACGACTGGCCCTTGGCCTGGAAGATGCGGCCGGCCTCTATCCTGCCGAGCTGGCTGATGCGGCCGTCGGCCGGCATCACCAGGCTGCGTGGATCGGCATCGGCCACGCGCGCGCCCGGCTTCAGTGCACGGGTGAAGAACTGGTTGAAGGTCGCGTAGCTGCGCGGGTCCGGGTTGGCCGCTTCATCCAGGTTGACGTTGAACTTGCGGGTGACCGTGTCGATCAGCCAG
Source organism: Stenotrophomonas maltophilia (assembly GCF_002799155.1). Taxonomy (GTDB): domain Bacteria; phylum Pseudomonadota; class Gammaproteobacteria; order Xanthomonadales; family Xanthomonadaceae; genus Stenotrophomonas; species Stenotrophomonas maltophilia_R. The sequence goes on along the minus strand of NZ_NERD01000002.1, from coordinate 2,583,919 downwards.
CGCGACACGCGCGGATCGTCCGAGTACGCCAGCGAACGCGCCATCGAGGACAGCAGGCGATGGGGCAGGGCGTACGTCAGGGCGGTGGTGAGGCTCATGGGGCGGTTTTCTCGGTCAGCTTCTGCAGGTCGCGGGCAATGGCCGGCGCGTTGAACGGGGGGCGCACCAGGCCGGCAAGACGGCCCTGCGGGTCGAGCACGGCCAGGCTGGCCGAATGCTCGACGGTGTAATCCTCGGGATTCTCGTCGAAATGCTTGCCGGGCACTTTCTGGAACACGAAGCCCAGCGAGGTGGCGAAGCGCTCCAGCGAGGGGATATCGGCGGTGGCGGCCAGGGTGTCCTTGTGGAAGCCGTGCACGTACTCGCCCAGGCGGGTGGCACTGTCGCGGTCCGGGTCGACCGAGATGAACAGCACGCGCGGGCGCAGGCCATCGGGCAGGGCCTCCCACTGGTTCTGCGCGCCGGCCAGCTCGGCCAGGGTGGTCGGGCAGACGTCGGGACAGAAGGTGAAGCCCAGGAATACCAGGGTCCAGTGGCCCTTCAGTTCGCCCGGGATCAGGCGGGTGCCATCGGACTGGGCCAGGTTGAAATCGGGCAGTTCGCGCGGCTGCGGGTACAGGGTGATCGCTTCGGTGGCCGGGGCGTTGGCCGGCGGCTTCGGCGCGAACACCTGCTGGGCGGCCAGCAGGCCGAGCCCCGCCGCCAGGGCGATCAGCAGGATGATGCCGGCGTTGCGATTGAACATGGGGGCTCCCGCGCGAAATGGGCTCCATCATACCGGCTGTGGCCCGATCGTTTCCGCCGCAACGGATGCCGCCGCGGGCGCCAGCCCCTATAATCGGGGGCCACTTTGCCCGCAGTACCGCCATGACCGCTGAAACGGCCGCCGAACTCCACACGATCATCGATCTGATCCGCTACGGCACCAGCCGTTTCAACGAAGCCGGGCTGACCTTCGGGCACAGCTACGACAACGCGCTGGACGAGGCCACCCAGCTGGTGCTGCACAGCCTGCACCTGCCGCACGACCTCGGCCCGGCCTACGGCCAGGCGCGCCTGCTGCAGGCCGAGAAGCTGCGCGTGCTGGAGCTGTTCCAGCGCCGCATCGACGAACGCATCCCGGCCGCCTACCTGACGGGTGAGGCCTGGTTTGCCGGCCTGAGCTTCAAGAGCGACAAGCGCGCCCTGGTGCCGCGCTCGCCGATCGCCGAACTGATCGAGTGCGGCTTCGAGCCCTGGCTGGCCGGCCGCGACGTGTACCGTGCGCTGGACCTGTGCACCGGTTCGGGCTGCATCGCCATCGCCATGGGCCACTACTACCCGAACTGGCAGGTGGACGGCGTCGACCTGAGCGACGACGCGCTGTCGCTGGCTGAAGAAAACCGGGAGCGGCTGCAGGCGTACAACGTCAACCTGATCAAGTCGGACCTGTTCAATGGCCTGTCCGGCCGCCACTACGACCTGATCGTCACCAATCCGCCGTACGTCACCAACGACGAGACCGATGCGCTGCCGAAGGAATACTCCTACGAGCCGGAAATGGGCCTGCGTGCCGGTGACGATGGCCTGGACCTGGTGCTGAAGATCCTGCGCGACGCGCCGCTGCACCTGAGCGAAGACGGCCTGCTGATCTGTGAAGTGGGCGAGTCCGAACAGCATCTGGTCAAGCTGCTGCCGGAAGTCGATTTCGCCTGGATCGAATTCAAGGTCGGCCAGATGGGCATCTTCGCGGTCGAATGCCGCGAGCTGATTGCCCACAGCGCACGCATCACCGAACTGGCGGCGCAGCGCCCGTGAGCTCCAATTCGTTCGGCAAGCTGTTCACCGTCACCACGTTCGGCGAGTCGCACGGGCCGGCCATCGGCTGCGTGATCGATGGCTGCCCACCGGGGCTGGCGCTGGACGCGGCCGAATTCGCCCACGACCTGCAGCGCCGCGCCACCGGCAAGAGCCGGCACACCTCGGCACGGCGCGAGGCCGATGAGGTCGAGATCCTGTCCGGCGTGTACGAGGGCCTGACCACCGGCACCCCGATCGCGCTGCTGATCCGCAACACCGACCAGCGCAGCAAGGACTACGCCAACATCGGCCAGCAGTTCCGCCCGGGCCATGCCGACTACAGCTACTGGCACAAGTACGGCATCCGCGACCCGCGCGGCGGTGGCCGTTCCTCGGCGCGCGAGACCACCATGCGCGTGGCCGCCGGCGTGGTCGCCAAGAAGTGGCTTGCCGAGCGCTTCGGCGTCACCGTGCGTGGCTACCTGTCGCAGCTGGGCGACATCACCCCGGCCGGTTTCGACTGGTCGGCGGTGGAAGGCAATCCGTTCTTCTGGCCGCACGCGGCACAGGTGCCCGAGCTGGAGGCGTACATGGATGCGCTGCGCAAGTCCGGAGATTCGGTCGGTGCGCGCGTGGACGTGGTCGCCGACAACGTGCCGCCAGGCTGGGGCGAGCCGATCTACGGCAAGCTCGACGGTGATTTGGCTGCCGCACTGATGAGCATCAACGCGGTGAAGGGCGTGGAGATCGGCGACGGTTTCGCCAGCGCCGCGCAGAAGGGCACCGAACACCGCGACCTGCTGACCCCGCAGGGCTTCGCCAGCAACCATGCCGGCGGCATCCTCGGTGGCATTTCCACCGGCCAGCCGGTGGTCGCGTCGATCGCGTTGAAGCCGACCTCCAGCCTGCGCCTGCCGGGCCCGTCGCTGGATACCGCCGGCAACGTGGTCGAAGTGGTCACGACCGGCCGCCACGATCCCTGCGTCGGCATCCGTGCCACCCCGATCGCCGAGGCGATGGTGGCGATGGTGCTGATGGACCAGGCGCTGCGCCACCGCGCGCAGTGTGGCGATGTCGGCACGATCACCCCACGCATTCCCGGGCAGATCGATGGCTGACACGCGGCCGACCGTGTGGGTGAGCCAGCCGCTGATCGACGCGGCCATCGCGCCGCTGCGCGATCGCGTGCAGCTGCGCAGCACCGACACGGTCACCGCCTGGTCGCCCGAGCAGATCGCCGAACAGCTGGCCAGCGCCGATGGCGCGGTCATCACCCTCAACGAGCGCATCGGCGCAGCGCAGGTGGCCGATGCCGCGCAGCTGCAGGTGATCGCCAATGTCGGTGTCGGCTACAACAACCTGGATGTCGACGCGCTCAGTGCGGCCGGCATCCTGGCCAGCAATACGCCGGACGTCCTGACTGAAACCACCGCCGATCTCGGCTTCGCACTGCTGATGGCCACCGCGCGCCGTATCACCGAGTCCGAGCGCTGGCTGCGCGAGGGCCAGTGGCAGCAGTGGTCGTTCCAGACCATGCTTGGTGCCGACATCCACGGCAGCACGCTGGGCATCCTCGGCATGGGCCGCATCGGCCAGGGCATCGCCCGCCGCGGCGCGCATGGTTTCGGCATGAAGGTGCTGTACCACAACCGTTCGCAGCTGCCGGCTGCGACCGAAGCGGAAGTGGGGGCCACCTATGTGGACCTAGATACGCTGCTGGCGCAGTCCGACCACTTGCTGCTGGTGCTGCCATACACGCCGGCCTCGCATCATCTGATCGACGCCGCCGCGCTGGCGAAGATGAAGCCGTCGGCCACGCTGGTGAACATCGCCCGCGGTGGACTGGTCGATGAGATCGCGCTGGCCGATGCGCTGGCCAACGGTCGCCTTGCTGCCGCCGGCCTGGATGTGTACGAGGGCGAGCCGACGGTGCGCCCGGAACTGCTGGCGCTGCGCAACATCGTGCTTACTCCGCACATCGGCAGTGCCTCGCTGGCCACGCGCACGGCGATGGTACAGCTGGCCGTCGATAATCTGCTCGCCGGGCTCGGCCTGGACGGCGGCCCGTCGCGCATGCCGAGCGCGATCAACGCTGACGCGGCGATGGCCGCGCGCGTGACCCTGGGCAAAAAAACCGGGAAACGATAGGGAACCTCCGCGCGCCCCGCTTGAGGAGGTTCCCCGAACCCAGCTGTCGTGCGTGATTTTCCCCATCCCCGTTTCCATGAGAGTTTCCCCCATGAGCAATGCACAGCGCAGTTTCCACGTCGCCGTCGTCGGTGCCACCGGTGCCGTCGGCGAGACCATGTTGTCGATCCTGGCCGAGCGTGATTTCCCGGTTGGTACCCTGAGCGTCCTCGCCTCCGAGCGTTCGGCTGGCGGCGAAATCGAGTTCAACGGCCAGAAGGTCACGGTCCAGGACCTGGCCACCTTCGATCCGAGCGGTGTCGAGATCGCGCTGTTCTCGGCCGGCGGCAGCGTGTCCAAGGAATACGCACCGAAGTTCGCCGCCGCCGGTGCGGTGGTGATCGACAACTCCTCGGCCTTCCGTTACGACGATGACGTGCCGCTGGTGGTGTCCGAGGTCAATCCGGAACAGGTCGCCAACCGTCCGCGCGGCATCATCGCCAACCCGAACTGCTCGACCATGCAGATGCTGGTGGCGCTGGCGCCGCTGCACCGCAAGTACGGCATCGAGCGCATCAACGTCTCCACATACCAGTCGGTGTCCGGCGGCGGCCGTTCGGCCACCGAGGAGCTGGGCAAGCAGACCGGCCAGCTGCTGAGCTTCCAGGAGATCGATCCGCAGCGCTTCCCGGTGCAGATCGCCTTCAACCTGATCCCGCACATCGACGACTTCCAGGACAACGGCTTCACCAAGGAAGAGATGAAGCTGATCTGGGAGACCCGCAAGATCCTCGGCGACGACAGCATCCTGGTGAACCCCACTGCGGTGCGCGTGCCGGTGTTCTACGGCCACTCCGAATCGGTGGCGATCGAGACCCGCGACAAGGTCACCGTGGCCGAAGCACGCGCGCTGCTGGAGCAGTCGCCGGGTATCGAAGTGGTCGACCGCCACGAGGCCGGTGGTTACCCGACCCCGGTCACCCATGCATCGGGTACCGACGCGGTGTATGTCGGCCGCATCCGTGAGGACCTGTCGCACCCGCGCGGCCTGAACCTGTGGATCGTGTCGGACAATGTGCGCAAGGGCGCGGCCCTGAATGCCGTGCAGCTGGCCGAGCTGGTTGCCGCCGAGCCGCGCTGATCACTGCGGTTGCCTCACCGGTAGTGCCGGCCGCTGGCCGGCATTGCCCTGATCCGTGGGCTGAAGTGCTTGCTGGCCAGCGGCCGGCACTACCAGGCTGCGCAGCCGGGCACGGGCTCGGCTCTGCATGGGTGCGGACCGCGGTCCGCACGCTTTATAGTGTCGCCCATGAATAAACGGGCCAGGGGCGCAAAGCGCCCGCTCCTCTATCTTTCCACCGCGCTGCTGGCCCTGGCCAGCAGTTCGGTGCTTGCCCTGGGTCTGGGCGACATCCGTGTGCTGTCCAGGCCGGGCCAGCCCCTGCTGGCCGAAATCCCGGTGATCTCCGCCGATCCGTCCGAGCTGGAGAATCTGCGTGTCGCGTTGGCCTCACCGGTCACCTTCGAGCGCGTCGGCCTGCAGCGGCCGACCGGCCTGGTTGGCGAACTGCAGTTCGAGCTGACCCGCAATGCACAGGGCAGGGCGGTGGTGCGTGTGACCTCGCAGACGCCGGTCGAGACCCCGTCGCTGAGCTTCCTGATCGAGGCCGACTGGGGCCAGGGCCGCCTGGTGCGTGAGTACTCGGCACTGGTCGATGCACCCTCCAGCGCACTGGCCGTGGCCGAGCCGGAAATCGTTGCGCCGGCGGGTACGCTCTCCAACACCATCGCCCGTGACGTCGCCGCTGCGCCCGCCGCTGCGGAGAGCGCGAGCGTGCCTGCGCCGTCCGCCACCGCCGCCACGCCTGCACCCGCTCCGGTTCGCCCGCGTGCAGCGGCTGCACCTGCCGCTGCATCGGCGCCCGATGGCAGCGTCACCGTCCAGCGTGGGCAGACCCTGTCGCAGATCGCCAGCGCGATGGCCCGCGGCAGCCAGGTCAGCCGCGACCGCGCGATGATCGCCCTGCTGCGTGCCAACCCGGAAGCCTTCATCCGGGGCAACATCAACCTGCTCAAGCAGGGCGCCGTGCTGCGCATGCCTGGCAGCGATGCGCTGGCAGCGGTCGATGCTGGCGAGGCCGCAGCGCTGGTGCGCGAACACGCCGCGCAGTGGCGGCAGGCGCGCACCGTGCCGCAACCTGCGGGTACCGTCGCCGCGGCCGCCAGGGCGGCAACCACGAACGCTTCTTCCCAGGCTGCGGCCAATGGGGCACGACTTGAAATCGCTCCGGCGCTGGCCTCCGACGCCGCGCACGCGGGCACAACCACCGGCACTGGAGCCGGCAGCGAGGGTGACATGCTGGGCAACGAACAACTGCGCCAGGCCCGCGAGGACATCGCGACCCGCGATGCCGAGATCGGCGAGCTGAAGCAGCGCGTGGCCGACCTGGAAAAACTCAAGGAACAGCAGCAGTCGCTGATCGCGATGAAGGACAACGACCTGGCCGCTGCGCAGCAGCGCCTGGCGCAGGCACCGGATGCCCGCGATGCGGCAACGCCGTGGTACTGGCTGGGTCTGCCGGTGCTGTTGCTGGCGGCCGGTGCGGCCTGGCTGCTGCGTCGTCGCAAGCCGTCGCCGCTGCCGCCGCTGCGCGAAGAAGGCGATGCCGCCGGCCTGGCCGCTGCGGTACCGGCGGGCGCAGCGCTGGATACGCTGGCCGAGCAGTCTTCGTGGTCGACGGCGGTGTCCGACAGTGGCCGCCAGGAGCCGGCGATGCCGGCCTGGGCGACCGAAACGGAGGTGCAGGATGACATGGCTGCCGAACCGGTTGTCGACATCGCTGCACAGGCCGACTGGCAGGCGCAGACGCTGCGCGATGACGACGTGGTGGAGCTGCCCGAGGCAGTCACCGACCTGCCGCGCTGGGACGAACCGGTGGCCACGCCGGACAGCCCCGCACCGGTCGCCTCCGTGCAGGATGGACCGGACGCGCAGGCGGTCCCTGGCGAGGTGGCTGTGCCGGACTATGCGCTGCACGCCGAACAGCAACCGCAGTTCCGCGGTGTGTTCGACCTGCCGGCCGAGTCCCATGACAGCGACGTTTCCAGTGGCGCGCCGCACGACATGCTGGCCGCGGCCGCGCACGAAGACGCCGCCGCTGCACCGGCCGATGATGCCGGCTGGGCGCCGCGTGCCGGGCAGGAGCGCCTGGAGCTGGCCATTGCCTACCTCGATCTGGGCGATGCCCAGACCGCCCGTACCCTGCTGCAGGAAGTGGCCGAGGGCGGCGACCTGCACTGCCAGGCCCAGGCCCGCGAACTGCTGGCCCGCCTGCCGTGACCGACCCCGCCGACAAGGATCGTGCCATGAGCCGCGAGCATCGCATCGATTACGTTGAATTCGCCTCCACCGATCCCGCGGCCAGCCGCGCCTTCTTCGAGAAGGCATTCGGCTGGTCGTTCGTCGACTATGGCAGCGACTACACCGCCTTCGACGATGGCCGCCTGCAGGGCGGCTTCTTCCGCGGCCAGCCGCAACGGGCCAGTGACAGCGGTGCGCCGCTGCTGGTGCTGTATGCCGACCAGCTGGCGCCGATCGAAGCGGCGGTGCGCAGCGCTGGCGGTGAGGTCGTGCGGCCGGTGTTCTCTTTCCCCGGCGGCAGCCGCTTCCAGTTCGTCGAGCCCGGTGGCAACGAACTGGCGGTCTGGTCCGAACGCGATCCGGCCTGAGCGCCGCCCCACCCGCAACATCGAGGTAGCACATGCGTTACGCGCTTGGCGTCGAATACGACGGCAGCGATTTCAGGGGCTGGCAGAACCTTGGCGAGGGCGGGCCCAGCGTGCAGGCCAGCCTTGAGCAGGCCCTGTCGTCGGTGGCCGATGCGCCGCTGCAGGTGGTCTGTGCCGGCCGTACCGATGCCGGCGTGCACGGCCAATGCCAGGTCGTCCATTTCGATACCGACGTGGTGCGCGATCCGCGCGCCTGGATGCTGGGCACCACCACCCGCCTGCCGCGCTCGATCGCGGTGCGCTGGTGCGTGCCGGTGGCCGATGATTTCCATGCCCGTTTCTCGGCGCGTGCGCGCCGCTACCGCTACCGCCTGCTCAACCGCGAAGTGCGGCCGGCGCTGCAGCGGCAGACCCTCAGCTGGGAGCGCCGTGCGCTGGACGCGGGCCTGATGCATGCCGCCGGCCAGGCCCTGCTTGGCGAGAACGACTTCAGCGCGTTCCGCTCGGTGCAATGCCAGGCGCTGCATGCACGGCGTGAACTGCAGTCACTGCAGGTCAGCCGCCAGGGCGAGGTGATCGAGGTCGCCGTGCAGGGCAATGCATTCCTTCATCACATGGTCCGCAATATCGTCGGATCGCTGATCCTGGTGGGCAGTGGCGAGAAGCCGGTGGAATGGATCGCCGAACTGCTGGCCGGGCGCGATCGCACCGTAGCCGGTCCCACCGCACCGCCGCAGGGCCTGGTGTTCCTTGGGCCCCTGTACCCCGACAACTGGCATCTGCCCGCCGAGGTCACGCTATGAGCCGCTCCTACTACCGCACACGCATCAAGTTCTGTGGCATGACCCGGGCCGGCGACGTCCGCCTGGCCGGTGAACTGGGTGTGGACGCGGTGGGTTTCATCTTTGCCCGTGAAAGCAGCCGCCGGGTCGCCCCCGCCGAGGCACGCGCGATGCGCCAGGCGATCGCGCCGATGGTCGACGTGGTGGCGTTGTTCCGCAACAACAGCAAGGAAGAGGTGCGCGAGGTACTGCGCACGGTAAGGCCGACCCTGCTGCAGTTCCACGGCGAGGAAGACGAGAGCTTCTGCCGCAGCTTCAACATGCCCTACCTGAAGGCGATCGCCATGGGCGGGCGTGAAGAGATCAACGCGCGCACCCTGCAGCTGCGCTATCCCAGCGCCGCCGGCTTCCTGTTCGACAGCCATGCGCCGGGCGGCGGCGGCGGTACCGGCGTGGCCTTCGACTGGGGCCGGATCCCGACCGGCCTGCATCGCCCGTTCCTGCTGGCTGGCGGGCTGAACCCGGAAAACGTCTACGACGCGGTGTTGGCCACCCTGCCGTGGGGCGTGGATGTCTCCAGCGGCATCGAACTGGAGCCGGGCATCAAGGACGGCTACAAGATGCGCACCTTCGTCGAGGAAGTACGCCGCGCCGATTGCACGGTTCTCGAGTGATTCGCGTCACTATTTACCCTGATCAGCGCCCGGATTTGAGCCTGCACGCATTCTTCACATAGGATGGTCCCAAGCACGCCTGCCACGAAGGCTGGCGTGGGGATCGACGGGACGCGCACGGCGCGCCCCGAACGGGCGGCCGCCGCCCATAGCCCAGGAAGGCAAGCGATGCAGGAGTTTCTCACCGTCGTGCTCGGTTACCCGACGCTGCCGTACAGCATTCTGCTGTTGGTGTCGGTGATGTATTGGGCAGTTGCGGCGTTCGGCCTGGTCGATGACGGTTTCGGCAATCTCGGCGCCGATGGCGGACTCGAGGCGGGGACCGACCTCAGTGGCCTGTCGGCCATGCTGGCGCGCTGGGGCCTGGGCGGCGTCCCGATCATGGTGGTGGTCACCCTGCTGGGCCTGTTCGGCTGGCTCATCACCTATTTCATCCACCTGTTCGCATTGCTGCCGCTGCCGGACCTGCTGCGCTGGGGCCTGGGTACGCTCGTGGCGGTGCTGGCACCGCTGCCTGCGGTACCTCTTACCGCGCTGATCCTGCGCCCGGTCCGGCGCTTCCTGCTGCGCCTGCGGCCGGTGCCGCAGGCATCGCTGCTGGGCCGGATCGGCGTGGTCGCATCGCCGAAAGTGGACGCACGCAGCGGTCATGCCACTGTCGATGATGGCGGTGCCGGGCTGGTGCTGCAGATCCGCAGCGACATCGAACTGCAGCGTGGCGAGCGCATCGTGCTGGTCGAGCACATGGCCGAGCAACACTATTACCGGGTGGTCCGCGCCGATGCGATCGCCCTTGATTTCCAGGACAACCTGCTTCCGGGCAACAAGGAGAATCATCAATGACGTTGGCATCCCTCTTACCGATCCTGGCCGTCGCCGGCGGCCTGCTCGTCCTGTTGCTGGGCGTGGCCGGGCTGTTCAAGGCCTTCTACCGCAAGGTCGACCAGGGCGTGGCCCTGATCGTCAACGACATGAGCTCCACGCCCAAGGTGCACTTCACCGGTGCGCTGATCATCCCGGTGCTGTACCGCGCCGAGCTGATGCGGATCAGCCTGATCACCCTGCAGATCGACCGCCGCGGCAAGGAAGGCCTGATCTGCCGCGACAACATGCGTGCCGACATTGCCGTGGCCTTCTACCTGCGGGTGAACGAGACCCAGGCCGACGTGCTGCGCGTGGCCAAGGCCATCGGTGCCGACCGTGCATCGGACAAGCATGCCGTCGACGAGCTGTTCAACGCCAAGTTCTCCGAAGCGCTGAAGACGGTCGGCAAGAAGTTCGACTTCACCGAACTGTTCGAGAAGCGCCAGGAGTTCCGCGACGAGATCATCGCGGTGATCGGCAATGACCTCAATGGCTACGTGCTGGAAGACGTGGCGATCGATTACCTGGAGCAGACCCCGAAGTCGCTGCTGGACCAGTTCAACATCCTCGACGCGCAGGGCATCCGCAAGATCACCGAGCTGACCGCCGCGCAGAACGTGGTGACCAACGAGCTGGAGCAGAACGAGAAGCTCGCCATCACCAAGAAAAACGTGGAAGCGCGCGAAGCGCTGCTGGCGCTGGAACGCCAGCAGGCCGAAGCCGAAGCACGCCAGAAGCGCGAGATCGAGACCATCCGCGCGCGCGAGGAGGCCGAGACCGCCAAGGTGCAGGAAGAGCAGCGCCAGCTGTCCGAGAATGCCCGCATCGAAGCACAGCAGCTGATCGAGATCCGCGACCAGAACCGCCTGCGCGAAGTGGAAGTGGCCGAGCAGAACCGCCAGCGTGCCGTGGCCATCGAGGCCGAGCGCGTGGAGCGCGCACGCCAGCTGGAGCAGGTCACCACCGACCGCGAAGTGCAGCTGCAGGGCGTGGAGCGCGACAAGGTGGTCGAGCAGGGCAAGATGGACGTGGCCAACATCACCCGCGAACGCATCTCCATCGACAAGACCGTGGCGCAGGAAGAAGAGCGCATCAAGGAAGTGCGCGAGGTTTCCGAGGCAGACCGCCAGAAGCAGGTGCTGATCCTGGAAGCCGAAGCCAAGGCGCAGGAAGCGCTGGTGCGCGAGGTGAAGGAAGCGCAGGCGCGCGAGACCGCCTCCAAGCACCGCGCGGTGGAACTGACCACGCTGGCCCAGGCCGAGCACGAAGCGGCCGGCAAGCAGGCCGAAGCCAAGCGCCTGCTGGCCGATGCGCTGCGTGCCGAGCAGGCTGCGCCGGGCCTGGCCGAAGCGCAGGTGCGTGAAGCCTCGGCGCTGGCCATCGAGAAGGTCGGCATTGCCGAGGCCCGCGTGATCGAAGCCAAGGCCGAAGCCAGCCTGAAGCAAGGCAGCAACGAGGCCCGCGTACTGGCCGAGACCCTGCAGGCGCAGGCACAGGGCGAAGAGAAGATGGGCCTGGCCCGTGCCACCGCCACCGAATCGCTGGGCAACGCAGAAGCGGGCGTGGTGCAGAAGAAGCTGCTGGCCGAGGCTGAAGGCCTGGTGCGCAAGTTCGAAGCCATTGCCTCGCTGAGCGACCAGGCACGTGGCCACGAAGAGTTCCGCATGATGCTGGACAACAGCCTGAAGCAGGCGCTGGCCTCGATCGAGGCCGGCAAGGAAGTCTCGCGCGAGAACGCCAATGTCATCGCCAGCGCGCTGCGCAACGCCGACATCGACCTGGTCGGTGGCGACGGCGGCATGTTCGAGAACCTGGTCAAGGCGGTGTCGCTGGGCAAGTCGATCGAAGGCTTCGCCGGCAAGAGCCCGATCGTGCAGGAGCTGATGCAGCGCTACCTGGGCGTGGCCGTGGCCGAACCGGCACCGCGCCAGATCGCCGAGGATGCCGAAGCGGTGCCGACCGTGTCGGCCACCGTGGTCGACAGCGCCCGTTGATGCATCGGGCGATGGCTGCTGCGGCCATCGCCCGCCCGCGCCGGCCGCAACCGCGGCCGTCTGCCCGTGAGCCGGAAGCCTGCTGATGTCTGATACCCATCCGTCCGCCGAATCCACTGCACCCGAGGCCGGCGGCAATACCGTCGACCAGGCCGTTGCCCAGGGCGGCGCCTACGAAGTCCTGCGCCGCCGCCTGGCCGAGCAGGGCCAGCGCCTGCAGGGCCTGGCCGAAACGCTCAACCGCCAGCGCCTGGCCGAGTTCGGTGACAGCCGCCTGGAGGTGGTCGGGCGCTTCCGCATCCGCAGCGAAAACAACTGCGTCGGCCGCGACATCGTGCAGGTCGGGCCGGACCGCCTGCTGTTCGGCTACAACGTGTTCATCGGGCTGAAGACCCAGACCCGTATCGAGGATGTGTTCGGCCTGTACCGGCTGGTGCAGGGCAGCGACGGCTACGACGTCGCCGCGCTGGAGCTGAAGGGCAGCTTCCTCGACCAGCCCGGCTTCGTGCACGACTTCAACGAGCTGTACGCCTACTACAAGCACGCACGCCTGCTGCAGCTGATCGTGGTGGGCGACAAGCTGCTGGCCTCGTTCCAGATCGGCGAGCGCAGCAGCGACGTGCGCGTGTTCCGCTGGGCGCTGGCGCGCGATGGCGAACTGACCTATCTGGACGCGCGCGGCGAGCGCGATATCGCACTGCCGCCGCCGTTCGACTTCGAATGGACAAGGGCCACCCGCGACCTGGCGGTCAATGGCCGCCATTCGCACCTGAACATCCTCGACACCCTGTTCGTGGAGACCACTGGCGGCGACCTCACCATCAAGGTCGAGAACAACACCGAAACCGGGCAGGGCATCTACAGCGAACCGGTGGAGGACAGTACGCAGTCGCTGGACGACGCCCAGTTCGAATTCGCACGGGTTGGTTCGCTGGTCCTGCTGAAGGTGCTGCCCTACCGGGAGACGGAATGGCGCGGCCTGATCTACAACACGCTGACCGGCGGCATCGTGCGCAACGATGCGATCGTGCAGGCCTGCGTGCAGCTGCCCGAAGACCACGGCGTGATTTTCCCGGGCGGCTACTACCTGCAGGGCGGCGAGCACAAGGCATTCGACGCCTCGATGGCCGGCATGCAGTTCAAGCGCAGTATCCGTTCGCCGAACGGCGAGGACGTGCTGTACATCTTCTACGAGCGCGAGGGCGGGCGCTCGGCGCTGTTCGTCTACAACACCATCCAGCGCATATTGCAGAACCCGGTGTTCGGCCATGGCTACGCCTTGTTGCAGGACGGGCGCATGGTGCTGTTCCATGCCGAAGGCAGCGAACCCACCCGCATCCATCCGATGCAGGTCTGGCAGACGCCGTTCAGCAGTGACGAATTCGCCGCCAGCCGGCCGCCTGGCAACACCTTCATGGGCCGCATCGGCAACGCCGAACTGGTGCGCGGCATTTCCAACCTGTTCAACCTCGCACGCGAGATCGATGGCCAGGACGTGTCGGTACAGCGTTACCAGCGCCTGGTAGCTGATACCCGGCGCCTGTTCGATGCCCACCACTGGCTGGGCGACGCGGCCTGCGATGGTGCCGAGGAGCTGCTGCGGCAGATCAGCGCCACCGGCGAATCGGTGCTGGACGAATACGAGAAGGTGCAGTCGATCCGCCAGCAGTCGGCACAGGCGATGGTCGAGGCAGAGGCCGCGCACAAGGCGCTGCTGGGCCGGCTGCAGCCGCAGAACTGGAACGAGGTGCAGGCCTTCGTCGAGGCGCTCAACGCAATCACTGCACTGCGCGGACGCCTGTTGACCATCCGCGAGCTGCGCTACATCGACACCGCGCGCATCGAGGCGATGACGGCCGAGCTGGTGGAGGCGCAGGACCGCGTCGGCGCCGCCACGGGTGATTTCCTCGCTGGCGACGCCGCGCTGGCGCCGCTGGCCACGCGCCTGCAGGCGCTGGATGAAGCGGCGCAGCAGGCACAGAGCGCCCGCCAGCTGGACGAGCAGCTGGAGGGGCTGCGTGGGATGGCGGCAGACCTGGACATGCTGTCCGAGCTGATGGCCGGCCTGAAGGTGGACGATGCCACTGCCCGCACCCGCGTGGTCGAGTCGATCTCGGTGCTGTACGGGCGCCTCAACCAGGCGCGCGCGCGCGCCGACCAGCGTCGCCGGTCGCTGGGTTCGGCCGAGGCCGTGGCGCAGTTTGCCGCGCAGTTCGCGCTGTTCTCGCAGTCGATCACCAGCGCGCTGGCGCTGGCCACCGACCCCGAACGCGCCGACGAGCAGCTTTCGCGCCTGTTGGTGCAGTTGGAGGAGCTGGAAAGCCAGTTTGGCGAACACGAGCAGTTCCTCGGCGACATCCTGAGCAAACGCGAAGAGCTGGTCGAAGCCTTCGAGACGCACAAGCAGGCACTGCTGGATGACCGCCAGCGCAAGGCGCGTTCGGTGCTGGATGCGGCCAACCGCATTCTCGATGGTCTGGCCAAGCGCACCGAGCGCTTCGCCACCGCCGACGAGCTCAATGCGTTCTTCGCCGGCGATCCGCTGATCCTCAAGCTGCGTGAGCTGGCCGAACGCCTGCGCGCGTTGCATGACAACGTCAAGGCCGACGACATCGAGGCGCGGCTGAAAGGCGTGCGTGACCAGGCGGTGCGCCAGCTGCGCGACCGCAGTGATCTGTACGAAGCGGGCGGCAACGTGGTGCGGCTGGGACCGCGGCACCGCTTCAGCGTCAACACCCAGGCGCTGGATCTGACCCTGCTGCCGCGGGGCGATACGCTGGCTATCCACCTGACCGGCACCGACTTCCTTGAAACCCTGCACGACCCGGAGCTGGATGCACTGAAGCCGTTCTGGCCGGTCACGCTGGACTCGGAATCGCCCACGCTGTATCGCGGCGAGTATCTGGCCGGCAGCCTGCTGATGGCCGCGCAGGAGGGCAGCGACGGCCTCGATCTGGCCACGTTGCAGCATGAAGCCGCCACCCCCGAAGCACTGGACCAGCGCGTGCGTGCGTTCGCCGCACCGCGCTACCGCGAAGGCTACGAGCGCGGCATCCATGACCATGATGCCGCACTGATACTGCGTGCATTGCTGCCCCTGCAGCAGGCGGCCGGCAGCCTGCGCCATGCACCGCGGGTGCGTGCGCTGGCACTGCTGTTCTGGGCTGCCGAGCAGCGGCGCGAAGCCGTGGCGCAATGGCCGGGCCGACAGATGGGTGCCGAAGCGCTGGCACGCCTGCTGGGGTCCGACGAAGGGCGGCTGGCGTTGCGTGCTGAAATGGCCGAGGCACTGCTGGCGTACACGCAATCCCACGCGTTGCCGTTCGATGCCGATGCCGCAGAGGCTGCGGCCGCCTACCTGGGCGAAGAGCTGGCGACCGGCGAGCCGGTGTTCAGCAGCAGTCGCCATGCGGTGGCGCTGCTGGATGCGCTACAGCAGCAGCTGGAGCAGGCCGGGCAGCGTGAGGCGGTCGAACGCGCCCTGCAGCGCAGCCAGGATCCGCTGGCCACGCGCTGGGCGCTGGCCGGGCAGTGGCTGCGTGCGCTGGCGCGGCTGCCGGCGCATGCCCTGCATGCCGGATACGTCGACGAGGCCGCGGCACTGCTGCTGGTGCAGCGCCAGCTGAGCACCCGTGCCCGCGACACCGCGTTGCAGGCGGAGGTCAGTGGCCTGCTGGGTGAACATGCGCGCATCAGCAACGGCACGCTGGTGGTATCGCTGGATGATTTCCTCACGCGCCTGCAGCAGCACCTGCGCGACTTCGTGCCGGCATTCCATGCCTACCAGGCACTGCGACAGGGCATCATCGGCCGCGAGCGCGAGACCCTGCGGCTTTCCGAGTTCAAGGCGCGGCCGCTGTCCTCGTTCGTGCGGAACAGGCTGATCAATGATGTCTACCTGGGCGTGATCGGTGACAACCTGGCCAAGCAGATGGGCACGGTCGGCGAGAACAAGCGCAGCGACCTGATGGGCCTGCTGATGATGATTTCGCCCCCGGGCTACGGCAAGACCACGCTGATGGAATATGTGGCGCACCGACTGGGCCTGGTCTTCATGAAGATCAACGGCCCGGCGCTGGGTCACGAGGTGCGCTCGCTGGACCCGGCACAGGCACCGGACGCGACCTCGCGGCAGGAACTGGAGAAGCTCAACCTGGCGCTGGAGATGGGCAACAACACCATGCTGTATGTGGACGACATCCAGCACACCCATCCTGAATTCCTGCAGAAGTTCATCTCGCTGTGCGATGGTACCCGCCGTATCGAGGGTGTGTGGCGTGGTCGCACCCGCACCTATGACATGCGCGGCAAGAAGTTCTGCGTGGTGATGGCCGGCAACCCGTACACCGAGTCCGGCGAAGTATTCAAGATTCCCGACATGCTGGCCAACCGTGCCGACATCTACAACCTCGGTGATGTGCTCGGTGGCATGGAGGCGGCCTTTACCCTCAGCTACATCGAGAACAGCCTGACGTCCAACCCGGTGCTGGCGCCGCTGGCCACGCGTGACATGGCTGACCTGTACGTGCTGGTCGACCGTGCGATGGGCAAGGAAGTCTCGACCAACGGCCTCAGCCACGCCTACAGCAGCGCGGAAATCAATGAAATCACCGCCACACTGCAGCGCATGCTGCGCGTGCGCGACGTGGTCTACCGGGTCAACCAGCAGTACATCGCCAGTGCCGCGCAGGACGATCGCTACCGTACCGAGCCGCCGTTCCGGCTCCAGGGCAGCTACCGCAACATGAACAAGCTGGCCGAGAAGATCTCGCCGGTGATGAACGAGGACGAGCTGCAGCAGTTGATCTCCGACCACTACCTGGGCGAGGCACAGCTGTTGACCACCGGCGCCGAAGAAAACCTGTTGAAGCTGGCCGAACTGCGCGGCGTGCTGGACGACACGCAGGCGCAGCGATGGACGCAGATCAAGCGCGATTTCCTGCGCAACAAGGCCATGGGTGCCGACGACAGCGATGTCGGGGGGCGCGTGGTTGCGCAGCTGGCCGACATCGCCACCGCCCTGCAGCTGCCACCGCCGGCGCCGGAGGCGATCGCCGTTGCCGACCCGGCACCGTGGCCGGCGTTGCTGGAGGCCTTGCATCGCCTTTCTGAAACCCGTCCCGCAGCCACCGCGCCGGAGCCGGTCGCGGCGGCTCCCAGCGTGCCGGCCACGGTCCTGGCCGACGACCTGCAGGCTGGCCTGGCGCCGTTGGTGGAATTGTTGGCGGCATCGCAGGCGCAGCAGGCACAGGTGTCGCAGACCCTGGCCGCATTCGCCGGCTGGGCGCGGCAGCAGGTCGAGCGTGGCGTGCCGAACAGTGTGGTGGCGCAGCGTGCGCGCGTGCGCCGTGCCACGACGCCGGAGGAGCGCGCGCTGGATGAAGCCCTGATGCGCCACTTCTATGGCGAGTCGTTGCCGCCGGGCGACAGCGAGGACATTCCGGCAACGACACCGAAGCCGCCGCCGCTGCCGTGACCACGCAGGCGCCACTGCCGCCACCAAGCTTGCCGGACACGGCCGATGTCGCCGTGCTGGCCGACTATGGTGCGCCGTTGCTGCAGGCGCTGGCGCGGCGCGAAACACCTTTGCCGCCGGGCGCGGGCGAAGGCCTGGTGGCGGCACTGGCATGCATCGCGCTGGCCCTGCAGGCCGATAACCCGGCGCAGATCCGGCAGCAGGAGAGCTGGTGGGGCCGATTGCTGGGGCGCGATGTCGATCGCGAGGCGGAAGGGCGTGCGCTGCAGTCGCAGCTGGGCGTGCTGGCCCTGCAGGCGCGTGAGCAGGCCCAGCACCTGCAGCAGCACCTGCAGCTGCGGGCCATGGCCATCGCCGAGCACTCAGCGGCGGCCGCAGCGCTGGACGACTGGGTCGGGCTGGCTGCGGCGCGGCTGACGTCGCTGGATATCGCCGGCCAGGCCGCGCTGTCGCAACGGCTGGATCATCTTCGCCGGCTGGCCTCGCTGCGCCGTCTGGAAGCCCATCAATGGCAGCTGCTGCAGGACCAGGACACCGTGCTGCTGCAACGCTTCGCGCGCATCCATGACGTCCTGTTACCGGCCTGGCGGCAGGCCGCCGTGGCGGGCCAGGCCGCGGCCGGCGCCACACTGGCCGCGAAGGCCGCCTCGCTGCACGCACAGATCGATGACGAGGTAGCCGCAGCTCAGGCTAGACTGCCTTGAGCCGGCCGCCGCTGCCGCTTACCCAACTGCAAGGAGACTGCCCGATGACCCAGGACAGCCAGACCCCCGGTGCCCTCGTGCCCGGCACCACCACCGCCACTGCGCTTGATGAAGGCGCACTGCAGGCGCTGGGCCTGGTCCGCGAGGATCTGCCGCGCATCGCCGAGATCCGTCTGGAGCTGGATGACCTGCGCCCGGGCAACCTGCAGGTGTTCGGGCGCGAAGCGGCCACGCGCACCGCAGCGTTTTCCAGCCAGTTGCTGGACCAGGTGCGCAATCGTGACCTGGATGCCAGCGGCGAGAAACTGGGCGAAGTGGTGCGCATCGCGCGCAGCCTGAAGCTGGACGGCTTCGCCCAGCGGTCGAAGGTGCCGGTGATCGGTGGCCTGATCGACCGCCTGCGCGTATCCAAGGGCGAGCTGGTGCAGAAGTTCAGCGACACCAACGCGCAGATCGAGCAGTTGCTGGGCGATGTCGGTGTGCAACAGGCGCTGATGGGCAAGCGCGTGGGCGAGTTCGACCGCATGCACGACATCGTCCGTGAAGAACGCCATGCGCTCGGCTTGTATGCCGCCGCCGGCAAGCAGCGACTGGCCGAACTGCGGGCCGAGCAGCTGGCCGGGCAGGGCAGTGAGGATCCGCAGCAGCGCATCCGCCAGGGTGAAGTCGACAACGCGATCCGCCTGATCGAAAAGCGCGTGTCCGACCTGCAGCTGATGCAGCACGCGGCCGATCAGTCACTACCGATGATCCGCCTGATCCAGGCCAACGCGCTGCAGCTGATCGAGAAGTTCAACACGGTGCGCGAGATCACCATCCCGTCGTGGAAGCGCCAGTTCGCCATCCAGCTTTCGCTGGGCGAGCAGAAGGCCGCAGTCGAGCTGTCCACCGCCATCGACGATGCCACCAACGAGCTGATGCGCCGCAATGCCGACCTGCTGCGCCAGGCCTCGGTGGATACCGCGCGCAGCAACCAGCGCGGCGTGATCGACGTGGCCACGCTGCGCCACGTGCACGACCAGTTGATCGCCACGGTCGAGGAAGTGCGCAGCATCCATCGCGAAGGCATGCAGCAGCGGCAGCAGGCCGAAGTGGAACTGTCGCGGCTGCGCGAGGACCTGCAGCAGCGGCTGGCCACCCCGACCGCCAGCTGAAAAAAGGGGACGGAGGGAATTAAGTCGTTTGTGCCACTTCCGACTTAATCCCCTCCGTCCCCTTTTTGCTGTCAGCGGAGTTGCTGGCCCAGCCAGTCGGCCAGCGCATCCACGCGTGCATCGGCCGGTCCGTCCGGTCGCGCCAGCACCCAGAAACCACCGGTGGCGGCAAACCCCCACGGCGCGACCAGTCGCCCGGCGGCCAGGTCCTCGGCCACCAGCGGCTCGGGTGCGATCGCCGGGCCCAGCCCGGCCACTGCGGCTTCCAGCAGGTAGTACAGGTGCTCGAAGGCGGTACCCAGCTGCAGCTTCGCGGTGTCCAGAGCGTGCGCTTGCGCCCACGCCGGCCACGCCTGCGGCCGTGAGCTGGTGTGCAGCAGCGTCTCCTGCAGCAGCGCCGAGGGCGGTACATGCCGCAGGCGCAGCGCCGCCGGATGCGAGGGGGCCACCACCACGCCGACCCGCTCCGGCGCCAGCTCACGCACCTGCCAGCCCCGGGGCCATGGCCCCTGCGCCAGCAACAGCACCGCATCCAGTGCGGCCTGCGCCTCGGTGAAGCTGCCATCCAGCGCCGACCACTGCAGGCGTACGCCGGGCAGGGCGGCCTGCAGCGCGGGCAGGCGCGGAATCATCCAGCGCGCCAGCACGCTGCCACTGCAGCCCAGCACCAGCGCCGGGGCCGCCGCCGGCCGCCGCAGTTCGCGCACGCAGTCTTCGATGCCGCTGAAGGCCTCGCTGCATGCTGCCTGCAGGCGCGTGCCCGCAGCGGTCAGGCGCAGGCCGCGGCCGGCACGCTGGAACAGTGCCAGGCCGAGGTGGTCTTCCAGCAGCTTCAGCTGCCGGCTGACCGCACCGTGGGTGACGTGCAGATCCTGCGCGGCACGGCCAACCCCGCCCAGGCGGGCGGTGGCCTCGAACGCGCGCAGCGCATTGAGCGGTGGCAGCAAGGAACGACTCATGTGAGATTTCCTGACGATATACGCCAGATAATATCCATTTTCCGGTCATGACCCGTGCGCTAGAGTATCCACCTGTCTCGAACCAGCGGTCGCTTCCATGTCTGCCTCCCCCATTGCCGACTACCACGCCTTCCCGGATGCCCAGGGCCATTTCGGCCGCTACGGCGGCAGCTTCGTTGCCGAAACCCTGGTCGGCCCGCTGCAGGAACTGGCGCAGGCCTATGACCAGGCCCGCCAGGACCCGGCATTCCAGGCCGCCTACGACCGCGACCTGGCCCACTACGTGGGCCGGCCGAGCCCGATCTACCACGCCCAGCGCCTGAGCGACCATGTTGGCGGCGCGCAGATCCTGCTCAAGCGTGAGGACCTGAACCACACCGGCGCGCACAAGATCAACAACACCATCGGCCAGGCGCTGCTGGCGGCGCGGATGGGCAAGAAGCGCATCATCGCCGAGACCGGTGCCGGCCAGCACGGCGTGGCCAGCGCCACCGTTGCCGCGCGGCTGGGCCTGGAGTGCGTGGTGTACATGGGCGCCACCGACATCGAGCGGCAGAAGATCAACGTCTACCGCATGAAGCTGCTCGGCGCGACGGTGGTGCCGGTCACCTCCGGCTCGGCCACCCTGAAGGACGCGCTCAACGAAGCGATGCGCGACTGGGTGACCAATGTGCAGGACACCTTCTACATCATCGGTACGGTTGCCGGCCCGGATCCCTATCCGCGCATGGTGCGCGATTTCAACGCCATCGTCGGCCGCGAAGCACGCGAGCAGATGCTGGCCGAGTACGGCCGCCTGCCCGATGCGATCACCGCCTGCGTCGGTGGTGGCAGCAATGCCATCGGCCTGTTCCATGCCTTCCTCAACGATCGCCAGGTCGAGATCGTCGGCGCCGAAGCCGCAGGCGATGGCATCAGCACCGGCCGCCACGCCGCGTCGATCGCTGCCGGTCGCCCGGGCGTGCTGCATGGCAACCGCACCTATGTGCTGTGCGACGACGACGGCCAGATCATCGAGACCCATTCGGTGTCGGCCGGCCTGGACTATCCGGGCGTCGGCCCCGAGCACGCATTCCTGGCCGACACCGGCCGTGCACGCTACCTCGGCATCACCGATGAAGAAGCACTGCAGGCCTTCCACCTGCTGGCGCATACCGAGGGCATCCTGCCGGCGCTGGAGTCCAGCCATGCGCTGGCACAGGCGATCAAGCTGGCGCGTGAGCGTCCGCGTGACCAGATCGTGCTGTGCAATCTGTCCGGCCGTGGCGACAAGGACGTGCATACCATCGCCGCGCGCGAAGGGCTGGTGCTGTGAGCGCGCTGCTGCGGAACAGTGGCGTGCTGCTGCTGGCGCTGGGGTTGGCCGCGTGCCAGCCGCCGGAGCCGCCGGTACTGGCACCGGCCGCCAAGGCCACCACGCAGCCGGCACAGCAGTCGGCCGCCAACGATGACCTCGACCCGATGGCGCGTGCGCCGATTGTCGATGCTCCCTCCGAAGAAGGGACGAGTAGCGATGATGCGCCCGCGGTGGCTTCGGTGGCGCTGGATCATGCCGGTGACGTGCTGGTTGGCCAGCACATGAGTGACCTGAAGGCGCTGGGTCCCTGGAAGGCGCAGGGCGCGAAGGAATTCTTCGAAGGCGACTGCGAGTACTACGACGGCAAGGGGCTGCCGCCGGGCGTGTCGATGATGACCGACGACGATCGCGTGGTCCGTTTTGATCTGAAGCCGGGCGATGAGCCGGAACTGCCGGTTGAACAGCCGGGACCGTTCGGCCTGCGCATCGGCATGACCCGTGCCCAGGCCATGGCCCAATTCCCGAAGCCGCCGGTGTCCAGCCCGCATGCCTACGATGGTGACCAAGGTGAGTACCTCACCTGGCAGGACCCGGGTTCGGACCTGGGCATTCGCCTTGAATTGTTTGAAGGGAAGGTCACCCGGATGTACTGGGGGACCAGCGATGCGATTGAACTGATTGAAGGATGTGCCTGAGATGCCTGTATCCCGACTCGATGCCTGTTTCCAGCGCCTGCGCGAGCAGCAGCGCAAGGCGCTGATCCCCTTCGTCACAGCCGGTGATCCCTCGCTGGAAGCCACGGTGCCGGTCATGCACGCACTGGTCGATGCCGGCGCCGACGTGATCGAACTGGGCGTGCCGTTCTCCGACCCGATGGCCGATGGCCCGACCATCCAGCGCAGCTCCGAGCGCGCGCTGGCGCGCGGTGCTGGCAGCCGCTACGTGCTGCAGGCCGTGGCGCAGTTCCGCGAGCGCGATGCGAAGACTCCGGTCGTGCTGATGGGCTACCTGAACCCGGTGGAGATCCATGGTTACGCGGCCTTCGCCAAGGCTGCCGTGGACGCAGGCGTGGACGGCGTGCTGCTGGTCGACCTGCCGCCGGAAGAAGCGGGCGAGGCGCTGCAGGCATTTGATGCGGCCGGCCTGGCCCTGGTCCTGCTGGCGTCACCGACCACCAGCGAGGCGCGTGCCGACAAGTTGCTGGCGCTGGCCCGTGGCTATCTCTACTACGTCAGCTTTGCCGGTGTCACCGGCGCGTCCGAGCGCCTGGACAGCGAAGCCGCCAGCGCCCGCCTGCAGGCATTGCGTGCGCGCGCGTCGGTGCCGGTGGTGGCAGGCTTCGGCATCAAGGATGCCGCCAGTGCCGCAGCCATGGCCCGCCAGGCCGATGGCGTGGTGGTAGGCAGCGCGCTGGTGGCGGCATTGGCCGAAGCGGGCTCGGCTGAAGAGGCTGCGCAGCGCGCCCGGGCCTTCCTGGCCCCGCTGCGACAGGCGCTGGACGCGTAACAAGGCTGCCGGCCGTAGGCCGGCATCCTCCATACCCGCCTGCACGCAAGGGCTGCCGGCCAGTGGCCTGCACTTCCAGCACCTAAACGTACGTCCCAGCATGGTTTTTTCCGGCCGCCCCGCGGCTGGCAAGGGGGTGCACGGGCGGGGAAAGCGGAGCTAGACTGTCCGCCTTTGCGGCCCCTGGGCCGCCCTGAACGGAAGTGTCCTCCCGCATGAGTTGGCTCAGCAAGTTGATGCCGTCCGGCATCCGCACCGACAACACCCCCAGCAAGAAGCGCAGTGTCCCCGAGGGCCTGTGGGAAAAGTGCAGCAACTGCGGCAGCGCGTTGTACCGTCCGGAACTGGAAGAGAACCTGGAAGTCTGCCCGAAGTGCGGCCATCACATGGCGATCCGTGCGCGTGCGCGCCTGGCCGCCCTGTTCGATGCCGACAGCACCACCGAGATCGGTGCACGCCTGGGGCCGACCGACCTGCTCAAGTTCAAGGACCAGAAGAAGTACAGCGAGCGCATCAAGATCGCGCAGAAGAACACCGGCGAGTACGACGCACTGATCGCCATGCGCGGCCTGCTCAAGGGGCGCGCGCTGGTGGCATCGTCGTTCGACTTTGCCTTCATGGGCGGCTCGATGGGCTCGGTGGTCGGCGAGCGTTTCGCGCTGGCCGCGGAAACCGCGGTCGAGATCGGTGCGCCCTACGTGTGCTTCTCGCAGAGCGGCGGCGCTCGCATGCAGGAAGGCCTGTTCTCGCTGATGCAGATGGCCAAGACCTCGGCTGCGCTGGGCAAGCTGCGCGAAGCCGGCCTGCCATATATTTCGGTGTTGACCCACCCGACCACCGGTGGCGTGTCGGCCTCCTTCGCGATGCTGGGCGACATCAACATCGCCGAGCCGCAGGCACTGATCGGCTTCGCCGGCCCGCGCGTGATCGAGCAGACCGTGCGCGAAAAGCTGCCGGAAGGTTTCCAGCGTTCGGAGTTCCTGCTGGAGCACGGTGCCATCGACCAGATCTGCGACCGCCGCGAGATGCGCGACCGCCTGTCGGACCTGCTGGCAATGCTGGGCCGCCAGCCGGCGCCGGAGGTGGCTTGATGGGGGCCCGCAAGTACTTCGGTACTGATGGCATCCGTGGACGGGTCGGCCAGGGCGTGATCTCGGCCGACTTCGTGCTGCGCCTGGGCAACGCCCTGGGCCGTGTCCTGGTCGCGCAACGCGGCCAGGACGGGCGCCGGCCGATCGTGGTGATCGGCAAGGACACCCGCATTTCCGGCTACATGTTCGAAGCGGCGCTGGAGGCCGGCCTGGTTGCCGCCGGTGCCGACGTGCAGCTGCTGGGACCAATGCCGACCCCGGCGGTGGCGTTCCTGACCCGCACGCTGGGCGTGGATGCCGGCATCGTCATCAGCGCTTCGCACAACCCGCATTACGACAACGGCATCAAGTTCTTCTCCGCCCTGGGCGAGAAGCTCGACGATGCCACCGAGCTGGCCCTGGAAGCGGCGCTGGACGTTCCGTTCACCACCGCTGAATCGGAGAAGCTGGGCAAGGCGTCGCGCGCGCGCGAGGCGGTCGGCCGCTACATCGAGTTCTGCAAGGCCAGCGTGCCGCGCGCGTTCGACCTGCGTGGCGTACGCCTGGTGCTGGATTGCGCGCACGGCGCCACCTACCAGATCGCGCCGCTGCTGTTCCGCGAACTGGGGGCGGAGGTGATCGGCATTGGTGCCGAGCCCAACGGCGTCAACATCAACGCCGGCGTTGGCTCCACCCATATCGACAACCTGGCGGCCAAGGTCCGCGAAACCCGCGCCGATCTCGGCATCGCCTTCGATGGCGATGGCGACCGCGTGCTGATGGCCGACGACCAGGGCAATCCGGTCGACGGCGATGACCTGCTGTACATCCTGGCCCGCGCCTGGAAGGACGAAGGCCGCCTGCATGGTCCGGTGGTCGGCACGCTGATGAGCAACTACGGCGTTGAGAAGGCATTTGCCGACCTGCAGATTCCGTTCCTGCGCAGCAATGTCGGTGATCGCTACGTGCACCAGGCGCTGGTCGAAGGCGGTGGCGTGCTCGGCGGTGAAGCCTCCGGCCACCTGCTGTGCCTGGATCGGGCCACTACCGGTGACGGTATCGTCAGTGCGCTGCAGGTGCTGGTGGCGCTGCGCAACAGCGGGCAGACCCTGCGCCAGGCACTGAAGGGGCTGGTGCGGGTGCCGCAGAAGACGGTCAATGTGCGGCTGGGCAATGTCTCGGCCAAGGCCACGGTGCAGGCCGACAGCGTGCAGGCCGCGCTGGCCGTCGCACAGCAATCGGTGGCTGGCCGTGGTCGTGCATTCCTGCGCCCGTCCGGTACCGAGCCGGTGGTGCGGGTCACGGTGGAAGCCGATGATGCCGCGCTGATGCAGCAGACGCTGGACCGCCTCTCCGCGGCGGTACGTGAAGCCGCCAGCTGAGACGCCTGCCCCTTCAACGAAAACGCCCCGGCATTCCGGGGCGTTTTCGTTGAAGGGGCAGGGCAGTGGGCTGCTTACGGCCCCGGCACCATCTTCTTCTGGCGTGCCTTGAAGCCATTGAACAGCGGTGCGATCAGCGGGTTGTAGCTCTGCGCGATGCGCTTGCGCAGCCAGCTGGCCGGGCGGTTGCGGATCGCGAAGCGGTAGATGCGTTCCGGATCGCCGCCTACCACGTTGCGGCCGAACGGATGGGTGGTGTGCAGGTAGCGGAACCCCTGCTCGCGTGCCACCTCGATGTGGTCCTGGTCAAAATCGCCGTAAGGCCAGCACAGCGTATCGGACACCTCGCCGAGCTTGTCCTGCAGGACGCTGCGCGACACTGCCAGGTCATGGCTCAGGCCGGCACGGCGCTGTGCGCGGTCCAGATCGTCGCGGCGCAGCCAGCGGGTGTGGGTATGGGTGTGGCAATGCACTTCGAAGGTGCCGGCGGCGATGGCCGCGCGCGCTTCGCTCCAGCGCATCATCACGTCGTCGCTGCGGTTCTGCTCATAGATCGCTGCTTCGCAGCTGCGGTGGTCCGGCGTGGCAGGCAACATTGCCCCGGCAAGCCCCGCATGGGGCCGCTCCGGGCCTTCCCCCATCCAGCCGGTGACCACGAACACCACGGCGTGCATGCCGTACTTCTGCAGGACCGGGTGCGCATACACCCAGTTGTCCAGGTAGCCATCGTCGAAGGTGATCACGATCGACTTGCGCGGCACCGGCTTGCCGGCCAGGAAACCGGCGTACTGGTCCAGTGTCAGCGAGGTCCAGCCGTTGCCGGCCAGCCATGCGATCTGGCTTTCGAAATTCTCCGGCGACACGGTGATCATGCCCGGCGACGGACTGACGTGGTGGTGCATCAGCACCGGTACGGTTCGGGTATCAGCCATGTCCCAGCTCCTTCAGCCACTGGTGGTAATAGTGTTCGGTGGTTTCACC
The DNA here is from genome assembly GCF_002799155.1 of Stenotrophomonas maltophilia. Taxonomy (GTDB): domain Bacteria; phylum Pseudomonadota; class Gammaproteobacteria; order Xanthomonadales; family Xanthomonadaceae; genus Stenotrophomonas; species Stenotrophomonas maltophilia_R. The sequence goes on along the minus strand of NZ_NERD01000002.1, from coordinate 2,557,441 downwards.
GTGGCCGTCGGGGGTGAATCGGCGCGCGCTGCGCATCCAGTCCCACCCGGCGCGGCCCATCTGCCGCCGCCGTTCCGGATCGTCCACCAGCAGGCGCAGGGCGCCTGTCAGGGCCGCATTGTCGCCCAGCCGGGTGAGGATCGCATTGCTGCCATCGACCACCATCTCCGGCACGCCTCCCACGCGCGTGGCCACGATCGGCACCCCGACATAGGCGGCCTCCAGGAAGACGGTACCGGCAGCCTCCTTGTGCGAGGCCAGGGCGAAGATGTCCAAACCGGCCATCAGCCGGCACGCGCCATCACGATAGCCGAGCAGATGCACCTGTTGCTGCAGGCCATGCTCATCGCGCAGCGCCTGCAGCCGATCCATGACCGGTTGGCCATCGCCGATCACCACCAGATGCAGGTTCGGATGGGTCTTGCACAGCGGTACCATCGCCTGCAGCAGGTCGGCATGGCCCTTGGGTTCGCGCAATACCGCCACGCAGCCGACTACGATGTCCTGTTCGCCGAAGCCGAGCTCGGCGCGTACCTCCGTGCGTACCTCCTGCAGGCACTGCCAGGGATCGGCCTTGCGGATTTCGCTCCAGCGCGGGGGGACTGCGATCGGCGGCACGATACCGATGTGCTCGGCCGGAATGCCGCGCTCGGCCAGCAACTGCTTGACGAAGCCGCTGACGGTCAGCACCCGGTGCGGCAGTCCGGTATAGGTCAGCAGCGAGTTGACCGGGCTCATCAGGTGGCGCGAGCGCACCACCAGCGGCGTGCCGCCCAGGCGTGCGCCGGCGGCGGCAATCAGCGCATCACGGCGGCTGGTGGTGTTGACCACGTCATAGCGCTCGCGGCGCACCAGGCGCGAAACCGACCAGATGCCGCGCAGCAGGCGCAGCAGGCCGCCCATGCGCAGGGTATGCACGGTGAAACCATCATCGCGTGCCAGCTGGGCCAGTCGCGCCTCGGGCTGGCACAGCAGCGCCACCTCGTGGCCACGCGCACGCATCACCTGCATGTGGCGGAAGATGTAGATCTCCTGCCCGCCCATTCCCTTGGCGGCTTCGGTGTGCAGGATGCGCAGCGGACGGTTCATGCGGGGTCGATCCTTGAGGGTCAGCGGTTGCGGAAGCGGGTCAGTGCTTCCCATGCAGTGCGTACGGCGGCTGCATCGGGCGCCTGCTGCGGCAGCGGGCGATAGTCCAGGCCCAGAGCGGTGGCGTTGCCGAACTTGTCGAACACGTAGATAGCGTCGCCATGGCGTATCGCGCGCTGCGACCAGCTTTCCACCACCAGGGCGCGCTGGCCCTGCGGCTCGGCCAGCAGATCCTGGCCGGTGCTGTAATCACTCGGTGCGTTCTCGCATCCCAGTGCGTGGCGCATCAGTGTCGGCACCCAGTCTTCGTGCGAGCTGGTGCGTGCGTCGTGACCCGCGGCCTTGCCCGGCCAGCGCAGCACGAACGGAACCTGCAGCTGGTAATCGGAGAAGTTGCCGTTGTGGCCCCAGTAATTCAGCTTGAGGTCGTTGAACTCTTCGGCATGGTCACCGGTGACCAGCACGATGGTGTCTTCCGCCAGGCCCTGTGCGCGCAGATCGTCCAGCAGCGTGCCGATCAGGCTGTCGGCATAGTGCACAGCGGTGCGGTAGCGGTTGAGTTCCGGCGCCGGGTCATGCTCCGGGCCGAATTTGAGGAAGTCGATGTCGGCGGCCATCGGCGTCGCCACTGGCGGGTAGCCGGCGGGCATGTGGTAGGGCGCGTGGGTAGAATCGAGGAACACGAAGCCGAACCACGGGCGCTGCGCGGCCTGGCTGGCGCGGATGTCCTGCTGCAGTGCACTGATGATCGCGCGGTCGCGGCCGTCGGACTTCAGCGCCGATGGCCCCTGGTGCAGCTGGTCGCGCACATCGGCGAAGACGGTGCGATCGAATTCCGGGCTGTACAGCGGCGCGCTGCCGTACAGGTGCAGGTCGTAGCCCTGCTGGCCCAGCACCTGGAACAGCTGCGACCCACGCTGCTCGTCAAGCATGCTTGGCCAGTAACCACCGGGCAGGCCGTAGAGCAGTCCGAACAGGCCGTAGCGGGTGGCATTGCCGGTGCTGAAATGATGGTCGAACACGCGCGCGTCCTGCGCCAGCGCCGACGTATTGGGCATCAGCTGCGGTGTCAGCACGTCTTGGCGCAGCGATTCCAGCACCACCATCAGCACGTTGGGGCGATGGGGGCTCTGGCAGCGCAGCGGATGCAGCGGGTACAGCAGCTGCGCATGGCGCGGGTCGGGCAGGCCGGCCTGCTGTTGGCTGACCACGCCCAGGCGCCGCATGAAGCTCTTGGCGGTGATCGGTTGCGCCCACGGCAGGTAGTTCCACTGCGCGATCACATCGCGGTCGCCGCGGGCGTCGTAGTAGGCCGTGGCGACCTGGCCGCCGCCCATCAGCAGCGCGACCACTGCCCAGGCCTGCAGTACCCGTCGCCGGCGCGGCGCGGCCGGCAGCAGTTTCCAGCAGGCCCAGGCCAGCAGGCCTTCGGCGGTGAAGACCGCAGCGACCAGCAGCGCGATCTGCAGCCAGGTCTTCCAGGACAGGGCGACCTGGTCGTGCAGGGCGCCGCCGAACACCATGTTCACGACCATGGCGTTGAGGTGGAAGCGGTACAGGGTGAAGACCTTGGCGTCGACCAGCAGCAGGCACAGCCACAGGCCCTGCAGCAGTACGGCACTGACGCTCAGCGTGCGCGCGCTGCGCGGCCACAGGCCCAGCAGCAACGGCAGCAGGCCGGCCAGCGCACCGAACGCGAGCAGGTGGCCGGGCAGGGCAATCGCCAGGTAGGCCAGGCCGGCGCCGCCGCCCGGATTGTCACGCAGCGGCACGTTGCCCAGCGCGATCGCTGCGGCCAGTACCGCGTTGCCGGCGATGAACAGCGACCACCAGGCCAGTCGGCGCCAGCGCCGGGCGGAACCTTCAGTGGCGGGGGCGGCAGGGGAAGCTGCGGGCATGGCGGGTCGGGTTCAGGGAGCGCGGAGACAAGGGAGCGCCTGCGTGACGAAAGCGTTACGACGCGCGCGGGTCGCGCATTGTATCGGTTTGTTTCCTTGTATCGAGTGGCGTCCCCCGGGCGATCTGTCACAATGTTCAGGCGGGCCATGAATGCGTTGGCCCCCTCAGACCCAACGACAAGCCAGGAACCGCTGTGAGCCAGATCCCCACCCTCGACATCACCCGTTTCGACAGCGACCGCGAGGCCTTCGTGGCCGAGCTGGGCGCGGCCTACCGCCAATGGGGATTCGCGGGCATCCGTAACCACGGCATCCCGCAGGCCGACATCGACGCGGCCTACGACGCCTTCAAGGCCTTCTTCGCACTGCCGGAAGAGGTCAAGCGCAAGTACCACGTGGCCGGCAGTGGCGGGGCCCGCGGCTACACTCCGTTCGGCGTGGAGACCGCCAAGGGCTCCAAGCATTTCGACCTGAAGGAGTTCTGGCATATCGGTCGTGAAATCGCCGATGACTCGAAGTACCGGGACGTGATGGCACCGAACCTGTGGCCGACCGAGGTCGAAGGTTTCCGCGAGCGCGGGTACGGCCTGTATCAGGCACTGGACAATCTGGGCTCTCGCGTACTGTCCGCGCTGGCCCTGCACATCGGCCTGCCGGAGGACTTCTTCGCCGACAAGACCAACTTCGGCAACTCGATCCTGCGCCCGATCCACTACCCGCCGATCACCACCGACGATATCCCGAACGTGCGTGCCGGTGCCCACGGCGACATCAACTTCATCACTCTGCTGGTCGGCGCCAGCGCCGCGGGCCTGGAAGTGCAGTCGCATGAAGGCGAGTGGGTGCCGTTTACGTCAGATGCGGACACCATCGTGGTCAACATCGGCGACATGCTGCAGCGCCTGACCAACCACGTGTATCCGTCGACCATCCACCGCGTGGTCAATCCCCCGGGTGAGCTGGCCCGCCAGCCGCGCTACTCGGTGCCGTTCTTCCTGCACCCGAACCCGGACTTCCTGATCGACGTGCTGCCGTCCTGCATCACCCCGGAGAACCCGAGCCGGTACCCGGAGGCGATCACCGCCCACGGCTTCCTCGAGGAACGCCTGCGCGAGATCAAGCTGAAGTAATAAGTAGTGAAGGCCGCCGAAAGGCGGCCTTTTTCTTTGCAGGGCTGCGCCCTGCACCCGCAGAGGCCAAAGCCAAAGCCAAGGCCAAAGCGGCTCTGGGATGTTCCGTGGGGAGGCGGGGAGGTGTCGGATGGCGGGGACGCCGTAAACCCGTCCCTGGGGGCTTGGCCGCGGCATCCATGCCGCGGACACCCCGCCATCCGACACCTCCCCGCCTTCGACAGTCTCCCGGTGACGGTGGGTACGGGCGGCTTCTGGTAGGTGTCGACCTTGGTCGACACATCTGTCAGATCGAAGTGGGGTAGGTGTCAGATCCCTTTTCCTGCGGAAAAGGGATCTGACACCGGCGGTCGACCGGAGTGCTGCTCCTGCTTCTGCTTTTGCCCTTGCTCTTCTTTTTTCTTTCCGTGGCGGGCGGAACCGCCGGAATGTGTCAGAGGCCGGGCGGGTGGGGTAGGGCGCCCAACCCCGGTCTTGCTCGTGTGTGCAGGACAGCGCACACGAGCAAGCGGCGACCGAGCTTACATGGGTGAGGGCGCTTTGCTTGCGAAGCACTGCTTCGCAAGCGCCCGAACGCACAGCCGCCAGCGGCTGGGCCGGGCCCCGGAGGGGGACTTGCAGCGCCCCCTGCGCAGTCCCACCCGCCCGGCCACGCCCCAAATCCAACCGGGCTCTCTGCGCCCCCGCCACGAGGGGCGGCGCCGTTGGCTGAAAATCCATGTAAACGCTTACACGGAAACGGATTTTTGCCGCAACGGGTATCATGACCGGCTGACTTCACACAGGAGCCACCCGCTCATGCGCCGCAAGATCGTCGCCGGAAACTGGAAGCTGCATGGCAGCCGTCAATTCGCCAATGAACTGCTGGGGCAGGTGGCCGCCGGGCTGCCGCTGGAGGGGGTGGACGTGGTGATCCTGCCACCGCTGCCGTACCTGGGCGAGCTGGTCGAGGACTTCGGCGAGACCGGCCTGGCCTTTGGCGCGCAGGACGTAAGCAGCAATGAGAAGGGCGCCTACACCGGCGAGGTCTGCGCGGCCATGCTGGTCGAGGTCGGGGCCCGCTATGGCCTGGTCGGCCATTCCGAGCGCCGCCAGTACCACCATGAAAGCAGCGAGCTGGTCGCGCGCAAGTTCGCCGCCGCCCAGCACGCCGGCCTGGTGCCGGTGCTGTGCGTGGGCGAGACCCTGGAGCAGCGCGAGGCCGGGCAGACCGAAGCGGTCATCGCCAGCCAGCTGGCGCCGGTGCTGGAGCGGGTCGGCGCGGCTGGTTTCGCCGAGGCCGTGGTTGCCTACGAGCCAGTCTGGGCCATCGGCACCGGCCGTACCGCCAGCAAGGAGCAGGCGCAGCAGGTGCACGCGTTCATCCGTGGCGAAGTCGCGCGTTTCGATGCTAGAATCGCTGATTCACTGCCCATTGTTTACGGCGGTAGCGTGAAGCCCGACAATGCCGGGGAACTGTTCGCGCAGCCGGATGTCGATGGTGGGCTGGTCGGCGGCGCCTCCCTGGTGGCCGCGGACTTCCTGGCCATCGCACGGGCGGCGGCCGCGAACTAATCCTAGAAGTTTTGTCCGAGGGCGGTTTCCAATGCTGATGTTGATCCTCAATGTCGTCTACGTGCTGGTCGCTGTGGCCATGATCGCGCTGATCCTGATGCAGCGTGGCTCGGGGGCGGCGGCGGGTTCGGGCTTTGGTGCCGGTGCCTCGGGTACGGTGTTCGGTGCGCGCGGTGCCTCGAACTTCCTGTCCAAGTCGACCAAGTGGCTGGCTGTCGTGTTCTTCGGCATCAGCCTCTTCATGGCCTGGTATGCCGGCCATGGCAGTCGCCCGGCGGCCGACCAGGATCTGGGCCTGATGTCCGCCCCGGCGGCAGTCGCTCCGGCGGCTCCGGCGGGCGAACTGCCGGCCGTTCCGAAGGCCGATGCGGTCCCGGCCGCCCCGGTTCCGGCCGCGAATGTGCCGGCTCAGGCGGAATCTTCGGTTTCTGGTGAAGAAAAGCCTTCGGAAGGCTCCCAGAAAGACTGAAGCCGGTTACAATACGCGGCGCATCGGGAACATAGTCTGATGTGATCGTTTGCCCAGGTGGCGGAATTGGTAGACGCACTACCTTGAGGTGGTAGCGACGCAAGTCGTAGGGGTTCGAGTCCCCTCTTGGGCACCATTTGTAAGTAAAGCGGGTTCGTCTGGCGCGCAAGGCGCCAGGCAGATTCCCGTCCACTCCCCCATGCCAAAGCGCCTGCAGGCGCGGCGGCAGAGGCAAGAGAGAATCGCTGTGCTGGCCGAATATTTGCCGTCTCTGCTGTTTCTGATCGTTGCCACCGGTATCGGTATTACGCTGATGCTGGTTGGTCGATTCCTCGGTCCCCGCCGCCCCGATCTGGAAAAGCTGTCGCCGTACGAGTGCGGCTTCGAGGCCTTCGAAGATGCGCGCATGAAGTTCGACGTGCGCTACTACCTGATCGCGATCCAGTTCATCGTCTTCGACCTGGAAATCATCTTCATCGTGCCCTGGACCCAGGTCTTCATGGAGCTGGGCGCGCGTTCGCTCATCACCATGGGCCTGTTCGTCGGCATGCTGTTCCTCGGTTTCATTTACGTCTGGAAGAAGGGAGCGCTGGAATGGGAGTGATTCAGACTCTCGATGGCCTCATGAACAACCCGTCGCCGGAAGGCCGGGTTGATGACATCCTGCGGCCGGAAGGCGACAACCCGCTGCTGGAAAAGGGCTTCGTCACCACCAGCGTCGACGCACTGCTGAACTGGGCGCGCACCGGCTCGATGTGGCCGATGACCTTCGGTCTGGCCTGCTGCGCGGTCGAGATGATGCACGCCGGCGCCGCGCGCCTGGACCTTGACCGCTACGGTGTGGTGTTCCGCCCGTCGCCGCGTCAGTCCGACGTGATGATCGTCGCCGGCACCCTGGTCAACAAGATGGCCCCGGCGCTGCGCAAGGTCTACGACCAGATGCCGGACCCGAAGTGGGTCATCTCGATGGGTAGCTGCGCCAACGGCGGCGGCTATTACCACTATTCCTATTCTGTGGTGCGCGGCTGTGATCGCGTGGTGCCGGTGGACGTCTACGTCCCGGGCTGCCCGCCGACCGCCGAGGCGCTGGTGTACGGGATCCTGCAGCTGCAGAAGAAGATCTGGCGTACACAGACCATCGCCCGCTGACCCCTTCACCTGACAAGAGCGCGCCAAGCCCCCATGGCAGAGCAAGCATCCTTCATCGACCGACTCTCCGTACGTTTCGCTGGTGCGAAGGTCATCGTGGTCGAACCCCGCGGCGAAGTGACGCTGGAAGTGCCTGCCGCCGAGTGGCACGCCACCGCCCTGGCGCTGCGTGACGAGTTTGGTTTCGAGCAGGCCGTGGATCTCTGCGGCGTCGACTACCTTGGTTATGGCTCCGACGAATGGGATACCGCCGATGTGTCCTCGCAGGGCTTCAGCCGTGGCGTCGAAGGCAAGGCCCAAGGCCGCTTCGCGTGGGGTGAGTTCCCCACCGAGGAGAACGGCGCCGATGGTGCCCGCCCGCAGCACATGCCGACCCAGCGTTTCGCCGTGGTCGCCCAGCTGCGCTCGTACCAGCACAACCTGATGATGCACCTGCGCTGCTTCGCCCCTGACGAAGCGCTGCCGGTGGTGTCCTCGCTGACCGGCATCTGGCCGGGCCTGAACTGGTTCGAGCGCGAAGCGTTCGACCTGTACGGCGTGATCTTCGAAGGCCACCCGGACCTGCGCCGGATCCTGACCGACTACGGTTTCGTCGGCCATCCGTTCCGCAAGGACTTCCCGCTGATCGGCAATGTCGAAGTCCGCTACGACGAAGAAAAGAAGCGCGTGATCTACGAACCGGTCACCTCGGTGGAGCCGCGTGTCGGCGTGCCGCGCGTGATCCGCGACGATGCCCGTCTGCAGACCGCAGAAGGTGAGCGCGCGCAGGAGGCAGTGAAGTGAGCCACGTACACCAGGCCGGCGAAGCGTTCGCCAGCAACGCCGCTGAAAGCCGGCAGGAAATCCGCAACTACACCATGAACTTCGGCCCGCAGCATCCGGCCGCTCACGGTGTGCTGCGCCTGATCCTGGAAATGGACGGCGAAACCATCATGCGCGCCGACCCGCACGTGGGTCTGCTGCACCGTGGTACCGAAAAGCTGGCCGAGTCCAAGCCGTTCAACCAGTCGATCGGCTACATGGATCGCCTGGATTACGTGTCGATGATGTGCAACGAGCACGCCTACGTGCGCGCGATCGAGACCCTGATGGGCATCGAGGCGCCGGAGCGTGCGCAGTACATCCGCACCATGTACGACGAAATCACCCGTATCCTCAACCACCTGATGTGGCTGGGCTCCAACGCGCTCGACCTGGGGGCGATGGCGGTGATGCTGTATGCCTTCCGCGAGCGCGAAGAGCTGATGGACTGCTATGAAGCGGTCTCCGGCGCGCGCATGCACGCGGCGTACTACCGTCCGGGCGGTGTCTACCGCGACCTGCCGGACCACATGCCGAAGTACAAGGAGTCGCGCTGGCACAAGGGCAAGGCGTTGAAGCAGCTCAATGCTGCGCGCGAAGGCTCGCTGCTGGACTTCCTGGAGAACTTCACCGTCGAGTTCCCCAAGCGCATCGACGAATACGAAACCCTGCTGACCGACAACCGTATCTGGAAGCAGCGTACCGTCGGCATCGGTGTGGTGAGTCCGGAACTGGCCCACCAGTGGGGCATGACCGGCGTGATGCTGCGCGGCTCGGGCGTTGCCTGGGACCTGCGCAAGAAGCGTCCGTACGCCAAGTACGATGCCGTCGATTTCGACATCCCGCTGGGCAAGGAAGGCGACTGCTACGACCGCTACCTGGTCCGCGTCGCCGAAATGCGCGAGTCCAACCGCATCATCAAGCAGTGCGTGGCGTGGCTGAAGGCCAACCCCGGCCCGGTCATGGTCAAGAACTTCAAGGTCGCTCCGCCCAAGCGCGAGGACATGAAGGACGACATGGAAGCGCTGATCCACCACTTCAAGCTGTTCAGCGAAGGCTACTGCGTGCCGGCCGGTGAAACCTACGCGGCAGTGGAAGCGCCCAAGGGCGAGTTCGGCTGCTACCTGGTCTCCGATGGCGCCAACAAGCCCTTCCGCGTGCACCTGCGCGCACCGGGCTTCGCCCACCTGTCCTCGATCGATTCGATCGTGCGCGGCCACATGCTGGCCGACGTGGTGGCGATGATCGGTACCTACGACCTGGTGTTCGGCGAGGTTGACCGGTAATGCCGTCCGCCACGCCAACGCCCGCTGCAGGCAGCCGGCGCAAGCCGGCGCCGCAGTTTCTGCAATTTCACGTTATGCATTTCGCTGAGGTCGGCCGATGAAGGCGACAGGTAATTTCGAGGCGGCGCGCGACGTCGACCCGATGGTGGTGCTGAGCGACAAGACCCGCGCTCACATCGATCACTGGTTGTCCAAGTTCCCGCCGGACCGCAAGCGCTCTGCCGTGCTGCAGGGCCTGCACGCGGCCCAGGAGCAGAACGAGGGCTGGCTGACCGACGAGCTGATCGCCGCCGTGGCCAAGTACCTCGACCTGCCGCCGGTGTGGGCCTACGAGGTCGCCAGCTTCTACTCGATGTTCGAGACCGAGAAGGTGGGCCGCAACAACGTGGCCATCTGCACCAACATCAGCTGCTGGCTCAATGGCGCCGAGGACATCGTCCGCCATTGCGAGAAGAAGCTGGGCATCAAGCACGGTGAATCGACCCCGGACGGCCGCGTCTACCTCAAGCGCGAGGAAGAGTGCCTGGCCGGCTGCGGCGGCGCGCCGATGATGGTCATCAACGGTCACTACCATGAGCGTCTGACCCTGGAAAAGGTCGACGAGCTGCTGGACGGGCTGGAGTAAGGGCATGGCACATCACCACGAATCCAAGGGTCCGGTCGGCCCCGCGCCGCTGCCGCACCAGGTGGTCTACACCACCCTGCATTACGACACCCCGTGGTCGTACGAAAGCTACCTGAAGACCGGTGGCTACGCCGCCCTGCGCAAGATCCTCGAAGAGAAGATCCCGCCGGAGCAGGTCATCGAGATGGTCAAGGCCTCGGGCCTGCGTGGCCGCGGTGGCGCAGGCTTCCCGACCGGCCTGAAGTGGTCCTTCATGCCCAAGGGCAACATGCAGAAGTACATCCTCTGCAACTCGGACGAATCCGAGCCGGGCACCTGCAAGGACCGCGACATCCTGCGCTACAACCCGCATTCGGTGGTGGAAGGCATGGCAATCGCCTGCTACGCCACCGGTTCGACCGTGGGGTACAACTACCTGCGCGGTGAGTTCCACCACGAGCCGTTCGAGCACTTCGAGCAGGCCCTGGCCGACGCCTATGCAAATGGCTGGCTGGGCAAGAACGTGATGGGCTCGGGCGTGGACATCGACATTTACGGTGCGCTGGGCGCCGGCGCGTACATCTGCGGCGAAGAAACCGCGCTGATGGAATCGCTGGAAGGCAAGAAGGGCCAGCCGCGCTACAAGCCGCCGTTCCCGGCCAACTTTGGCCTCTATGGCAAGCCGTCGACGATCAACAACACCGAAACCTACGGTTCGGTGCCAGCGATCATCCGCAACGGTCCGGAGTGGTTCAAGGGCCTGAGCCTGACCGCCAACGGCGGCCCGAAGTGCTTCTCGGTGTCCGGCTGCGTGCAGAACGGCGGCAACTTCGAAGTGCCGCTCGGCACCAAATTCCACGACCTGCTGGAAATGGCCGGTGGCCTGCGTCCGGGCCGCACGCTGAAGGGTGCGATCCCGGGCGGCGTGTCGATGCCGGTGCTGACCGCGGCCGAGCTGAAGGATCTGCCGATGGACTACGACACCATCCGTGCGCTGGGCTCCGGCCTGGGGTCGGGTGCGATCGTGGTGCTCGACGACAGCGTCTGCTGCGTCAAGTTCGCCTGCCGCATCAGCCAGTTCTTCCACAAGGAATCGTGCGGCCAGTGCACCCCGTGCCGTGAAGGCACCGGCTGGATGCACCGCGTGCTGGAGCGCATCGTCGCCGGCAAGGCCACGATGGAAGACCTGCACCAGCTGAAGGCGGTGGCCGGCCAGATCGAAGGCCACACCATCTGTGCGTTCGGTGAAGCGGCTGCATGGCCCATCCAGGGCTTCCTGCGCCAGTTCTGGGACGAATTCGAGTATTACATCGTCAACGGTCATTCGATGGTTGACGGCAAGAAGGTGGAGGCAGCCGCCGCATGAGCGCGCAACCCGTAAACCCGAACGTGCCACCGGATCACGTGACCATCGAAATCGATGGCAAGTCGCTGGTCGTGCCCAAGGGTTCGATGATCATCCAGGCGGCCGACAAGGCCGGCATTTCGATTCCGCGCTTCTGCTACCACGAGAAGCTGCCGATCGCCGCCAACTGCCGCATGTGCCTGGTAGACGTGGAGAAGTCGCCGAAGCCGGCGCCGGCCTGCGCCACCCCGGTGATGGACGGCATGAAGGTCGCCACCCGCAGTGAGAAGGCGCTGAAGTTCCAGCGCTCGGTGATGGAGTTCCTGCTCATCAACCATCCGCTGGACTGCCCGATCTGCGACCAGGGCGGCGAGTGCGAACTGCAGGACGTGTCGCTGGGCTATGGCCGTTCGGTCAGCCGCTTCAACGAGCGCAAGCGCGTGGTGCCGGACGAGGACATGGGCCCGCTGGTTGCCACCGAAATGACCCGCTGCATCCAGTGCACCCGCTGCGTCCGCTTCACCGCCGACGTTGCCGGTACCTACGAGCTGGGTGGCATGTACCGCGGTGAGAACCTGCAGATCGGTACCTTCGACGGCAAGCCGCTGACCACCGAGCTGTCCGGCAACGTCGTCGACGTCTGCCCGGTTGGCGCGCTGACCAACAAGGTGTTCCAGTTCCGCGCCCGCCCGTGGGAGCTGACCGCGCGCGAGTCGCTGGGCTACCACGACGCGATGGGTTCGAACCTGTTCCTGCACGTGCGTCGCGGCGAAGTGCTGCGCACCGTGCCGCGCGACAACGAAGCGGTGAACGAGTGCTGGCTGTCCGACCGTGACCGCTACTCACACCAGGGCCTGTACAGCGAAGACCGTGCGGTCAAGCCGCTGCGCAAGGTCAATGGCGAGTGGAAGGAAGTGAGCTGGGCCGAAGGCCTGGCCGCGGCCGCCGAGATCCTCAAGGCCAACCAGGGCGACAACCTGGGCGTGCTGGTGCACCCGTCGACTTCGAACGAGGAGGGCGCGCTGCTGGCCCGCCTGGCCAAGGGCCTGGGCTCGAGCAACATCGACCACCGCATCAACAACCGCGATTTCTCCGACGCTGCAACCGCCGAAGTATTCGGCCTGCCGCTGGCCGAGATCGAAGGCGCCGACCGCATCGTCGTTCTGGGCAGCAACATCCGCCACGAACTGCCGCTGCTGCACGCCCGCCTGCGCAAGGCGCAGACCACCAACGGCGCGAAGATCCACGTCGTCAACCCGGTGGACTTCGACTTCGCCTTCAGCATTGCCGGCAAGCAGATCGTTGCGCCGTCGAAGTTCGTCGACGCACTGGCCAACGCCGAGCTGCGTTCGGCGGTGCAGGGCGGCAACAACACCGTGCTGATCGTTGGTGGCATCGCCGAAAACCACCCGCAGGCTGCCGCGATCCGCGCCGCCGCGCGTGACTTCGCCGCCGCCACCGGTGCCAAGCTGTGCCGCATCCCGCAGGGCGCCAACGCCGTTGGCCTGACCCGCGCCGGTGTGCTGCCGGCCGGCAAGGACGTCGCCGCGATGCTGGCGCAGCCGCGCCAGGCCTACGTGGTGTACGGCCTGGAGCCGGGCCTGGACTTCGCCGATGCACCCGCCGCGCGCAAGGCGCTGGCCGGTGCCCAGGTGGTGGCGTTCAGCCAGTTCGCCTGCACCTCGACCCGCGACGTCGCCGACGTGATCCTGCCGATCGGTGCACTGCCGGAAATCGACGCCACCCTGACCAACCTCGATGGCCGCGAGCAGTCGGCGCGTGCCGGTGGCAAGCTGCCGGGCGAGGCCCGTGAAGGCTGGCGCGTGCTGCGTGCTCTGGGCGGCGAGCTGGCCGTGGCCGGTTTCGACTTCACCGACCTGGCCGGCCTGCGCGCCAGCCTGGCTTCGGTGTCGGTCACCGTTGCCGCTTCGGCGCAGCCGGTGGTTGCCGGCGAAGGCCTGGAAGTGGCTTCGACCGCCGCGATCTACCGCACCGATGCGGTGGTCCGCCGCGCCCCGGCGCTGCAGTCGCATCCGCTCAACAACGCCCCGCGCATCGTGCTGAACGCTGAAGATGCCGCTCGCCTGCAGCTGCAGGAAGGGCAGATGGCCAAGGTCGGCACCGATGCCGGCAAGGCCACCCTGCCGGTGGTGGTCGATGCCCGCGTCGCTGCGGGTTCGGTCTGGATTGAATCGGGCCACGGCGCGACCGCGCCGCTGGGTGCCGCTCGCGTAACGGTGGTGGCTGCATGAACGAATTGCTGTTGAACGCGGTCGACCCGCTGCACCAGTGGCTGCTTGGCCTCGGTGACATCGGCGCGCTGATCTGGATCATCCTGAAGATCCTGGTGATCACCGTTCCGGTGATCATCTCGGTGGCCTTCTACGTGGTCTGGGAGCGCAAGCTGATCGGCTGGATGCACGTCCGCCACGGCCCGATGTACGTGGGCATGGGCATCTTCCAGGCCTTCGCCGACGTCTTCAAGCTGCTGTTCAAGGAAGTGGTCCAGCCGAGCAGCGCCAACAAGGCGATCTACCTGCTGGCCCCGCTGATCACCCTGGCCCCGGCCTTCGCGGCCTGGTCGGTGGTGCCCTTCGATTCGCAGATCGTGCTGTCCAACGCCAACGCCGGCCTGCTGTACCTGCTGGCGATGACCTCGCTGGGCATCTACGGCATCATCCTGGCCGGTTGGGCGTCCAACTCGAAGTATGCGTTCCTGGGTGCGATGCGCGCCTCGGCGCAGATGATCAGCTACGAAATCGCCATGGGCTTCGCCCTGGTCGGCGTGATGATCGCGTCGGGCAGCCTGAACCTGAGCAACATCGTGATGGCGCAGGCCGGCAGCTCCGGCTTCTTCGACTGGTTCCTGCTGCCGCTGTTCCCGCTGTTCGTCATCTACTGGGTGTCGGGCGTGGCTGAAACCAACCGCGCGCCGTTCGACGTGGTGGAAGGCGAATCGGAAATCGTCGCCGGCCACATGGTCGAATACTCGGGCGGTGCGTTCGCCCTGTTCTTCCTGGCCGAATACGCGAACATGATCCTGATCAGCTTCCTGATCTCGATCTTCTTCCTCGGTGGCTGGCTGAGCCCGGTCCAGGGCTGGGTCAACTTCGGCGACGTCTCGCCGCTGGTCGACTGGATCTGGAAGGGTGGTGCGCCGTGGCTGTTCGTCAAGGTGTTCTTCTTCGCCAGTGCCTACATCTGGTTCCGTGCCAGCTTCCCGCGCTTCCGCTATGACCAGATCATGCGCCTGGGCTGGAAGGTCTTCATCCCGCTGGCCATTCTGTGGATCGCGGTTACCGCCGTCATGGTGTTCTTCGGCGTGATTCAAAAGGGCGTCTAAAGTGATGAACAGGATTACCCATTACTTCAAGAGCCTGCTGCTGCTCGAACTGCTGGCTGGTCTCTGGCTGACGCTGAAGTACAGCTTCAAGCCGAAGTACACGATGATGTACCCGATGGAGAAGTTCCCGCAGTCGCCGCGCTTCCGTGGCCTGCACGCCCTGCGCCGTTACCCCAACGGTGAAGAGCGCTGCATCGCCTGCAAGCTGTGCGAGGCGGTGTGCCCGGCGCTGGCCATCACCATCGACTCGGCCAAGCGCGAAGACGGCACCCGCCGTACCACGCGCTACGACATCGACCTGTTCAAGTGCATCTTCTGCGGCTTCTGCGAAGAAAGCTGCCCGGTGGACTCGATCGTCGAAACCCACATCCTCGAGTACCACTTCGAGAATCGTGGCGAAAACATCGTTACCAAGCCGCAGCTGCTGGCCCTGGGCGACCGTCTCGAAAACGAGATCGCCGAGCGTCGCGCCGCCGATGCCGCTTACCGCTGAGGTCGAGAGATGGATTGGGTAAATATCGCTTTCTGGGTGTTCGCCATCGCGGCAACGGTTTCGGCCGGTGCGGTGATCAGCGTGCGCAACCCGGTTCACGCCGTGCTCTGCCTGGTGCTGACCTTCTTCTCCATCGCCTGCGTGTGGCTGCTGGTGGGCGCCGAGTTCCTCGGCGTGGCCCTGGTGCTGGTCTACGTCGGCGCGGTGATGGTGCTGTTCCTGTTCGTGGTGATGATGCTGGACATCGACCCCAGCAAGCTGCGTGAGGGCTGGGTGCGCTACCTGCCGGTCGGCCTCATCGTCGCAGTGGCGATGCTGGTGCAGATGCTGATCCTGATCGGCGTCAAGGCCCGCTCGGTCACGCCGTTCCCGGCCGACAACGCCGCTGCGGTCGCCGCCGACAGCTCCAACGTCACCTGGCTGGCGCGCACGCTGTTCACCGAGTACCTGCTGCCGTTCGAGTTCGCCGCCGTCATCCTGACCGTGGCCGTGGTTGCCGCCGTGATGCTGACCCTGCGTCGCCGTACCGGCGTGAAGAGCCAGAACCCGGGCCAGCAGACCATGGTCAAGGCGGGCCAGCGCCTGCGCATGGTGAAGATGGGCGCCGAAGCACCGGTCGTGCACAGCAACAGCAAGCCGGCCGCCGGCGAGGAGACCCAGCCGTGATTACCCTTGGCCACATGCTTGCGCTTGGCGCGGTGCTGTTCGCCATCAGCCTGGCCGGCATCTTCCTCAACCGGAAGAACGTCATCGTCCTGCTGATGTCGATCGAGCTGATGCTGCTGTCGGTGAACATCAATTTCGTCGGCTTCTCGCGTCAGCTGGGCGATCCGTCCGGCCAGCTGTTCGTGTTCTTCATCCTGACCGTCGCCGCCGCGGAAGCCGCCATCGGCCTGGCGATCCTGGTGACCCTGTTCCGTACCCGCCGCACGATCAATGTCGGCGAAGTCGATTCGTTGAAGGGCTGATCCACAGATGGAAATCACTCTCTCCAAGAGTCTGTTGATCGCAGTGGTGCTTGCACCGCTGTTCGGCAGCATCATCGCCGGCCTGTTCGGTCGCCAGGTCAAGCGCTTCGGCGCGCAGACCCTCACCATCCTCGGCGTCGCGGTTGCCTGCGGCCTGTCGATGTACACGTTCTACCAGCTGATGTGGGGCGGCGCGCAGCCGTTCAACCAGAACATCTACACGTTCTTCGAGGTTGGCCAGTATTCGGCCCACGTCGGCTTCATGGTCGACAAGCTGACCGCAATGATGATGGTGGTGGTGACCTTCGTGTCGCTGCTGGTCCACATCTACACGATCGGCTACATGCAGGACGATCCGGGCTACCAGCGGTTCTTCAGCTACATCTCGCTGTTCACCTTCTCGATGCTCACCCTGGTGATGAGCAACAACTTCCTGCAGCTGTTCTTCGGCTGGGAAGCGGTGGGCCTGGTGTCGTACCTGCTGATCGGCTTCTGGTTCAAGCGCCCGACCGCGATCTTCGCCAACATGAAGGCGTTCCTGGTCAACCGCGTCGGTGACTTCGGCTTCCTGCTGGGCATCGCCGGCGTGCTGTGGGTGTTCGGCACCCTGGACTACGCGCAGGTGTTTTCGCAGGCCGGCCTGCTGGCTGATCCGCGCGCCCAGCTGCAGATCTGGGACGGCACGATCCTGGGCATGCAGCTGCTGAACGAGCCGGTGATCTGGTCGATCGCCACCGTCATCTGCATCTGCCTGTTCATCGGTGCCATGGGCAAGTCGGCCCAGGTTCCGCTGCACGTGTGGCTGCCGGACTCGATGGAAGGCCCGACCCCGATCTCGGCACTGATCCATGCCGCGACGATGGTGACCGCCGGTATCTTCATGGTTACCCGCATGTCGCCGCTGTTCGAGCTGTCGCAGACTGCGCTGAACTTCGTGCTGTTCATCGGTGCCACCACCGCGTTCTTCACCGGCCTGATCGGCATCGTGCAGAACGACATCAAGCGCGTCGTTGCGTACTCCACGCTGTCGCAGCTGGGCTACATGACCGTCGCCCTGGGCGTGTCGGCCTATTCGGCCGCCGTGTTCCACCTGATGACCCACGCCTTCTTCAAGGCGCTGCTGTTCCTGGGCGCCGGCTCGGTCATCATCGCGATGCACCACGAGCAGGACATGCGCAAGATGGGCGGCCTGCGCAAGTACATGCCGATCACCTTCATCACCATGTGGATCGGTACCCTGGCGTTGGTCGGTACGCCGTTCTTCTCCGGCTTCTACTCGAAGGACACCATCATCGAGGCGGCCGAGCTGCACGCGCACCTGTCCAACAACTGGGTGGCCACCTACGGCTACTGGGCGGTGCTGGGTGGCGTGATCGTCACCAGCTTCTACAGCTTCCGCCTGCTGTTCCTGACCTTCCATGGCAAGGAACGCTTCCGCGACGCGCATGATGATCATGCCCATGGCCACGGTCATGACGATCACCACGCCGCCGACGCCCACCACGGCGATGCCCACGACGACCACGGCCATGGCCACGGTCCGCATGAGCCGCACGAAACCCCGTGGGTGGTGACCCTGCCGCTGATCCTGCTGGCCATCCCGTCGATCGCCATCGGTTTCTTCAGCATCGGTCCGATGCTGTACGGCACCGACTGGGCCGGCCACCACGCGCACGACGCCATCAAGGGCCAGGCGCATACGTTCTTCACCGGCATCGTCGATTTCTATGATCCGGCCAAGAACACCATTGGCTTCCTGGGCGAAGAGTTCCACGGCCCGGTCGCGTTCGCGCTGCACGGCATGATGGCGCCTGCGTTCTTCCTGACCGTTGCGGGCTTCCTGCTGGCTGCACTGTTCTACCTGTGGAAGCCGGACCTGTCGGGCAAGGCGCGCAAGACCTTCGCCCCGCTGGTATCGGTGCTGGAAAACAAGTACGGCTTCGACAAGCTGTGGATCGATGGCTTTGCCGGTGGCAGCGTCAAGCTGGGCAAGGTCTCGCGCTGGATCGACAGCAACATCGTCGACGGCGTGGTCAATCTCTCGGCACGTGTTGTGGACGTCGCAGCCGGCGTGCTGCGTCGTACCCAATCCGGTTTCCTCTATCACTACGCCTTCGCGATGATCATCGGCCTGATTGCCCTGCTGGGCGTGCTGATGCATTACCTGCGTTGATGACCTGTACGGAATAAGAAGACGTGTCGAACTGGCCTCTACTCAGTGTCCTCATCTGGCTGCCGATCATCGGTGGTGCCCTGATCCTTGCGATCCGTGATGCGCAGACCGCCCGCTGGGCGTCGCTGGGCGTAGCGGTGCTGACCTTCGTGGCGAGCCTCTCGCTGCTGGGCGGCTACAACGCGGGCGTCGACGGTCTGCAGTTCGTCGAGACCCATGCCTGGATCCCGGCGTACAAGATCGGCTACAACCTGGGCGTGGACGGCATTGCCGTGGCGCTGATCCTGCTGACCACGCTGGTCAGCGTGCTTGCCCTGATCGGTGCCTGGAGTGCCATCGACAAGCGCGTGAACCAGTACGTGGCCGCCTTCCTGATCCTGGAAGGCGTCACCGTCGGCATCTTCGCCGCGACGGACGCGATGCTGTTCTACGTGTTCTTCGAAGCGATGCTGATCCCGATGTTCCTGATCATCGGTGTCTGGGGCGGCCCGCGCCGCATCTACGCTGCGCTGAAGTTCTTCCTGTACACCTTCCTCGGCTCGGTGCTGATGCTGGTGGCGCTGATCTACCTGTACATGAAGGGCGGCAGCTTCCAGCTGGCCGACCTGTACGCGCTGCCGCTGTCGGCCAAGGAACAGACCTGGATCTTCTTCGCCTTCCTGATCGCCTTCGCGGTCAAGGTGCCGATGTTCCCGGTCCACACCTGGCTGCCGGACGCCCACGTGGAAGCGCCGACCGCCGGTTCGGTGATCCTGGCCGCCATCGCGCTGAAGATCGGCGGCTACGGCTTCCTGCGCTTCAACCTGCCGATCGTCCCGGACGCATCGCAGGAATGGGCCTGGCTGGTGATCGCGCTGTCGCTGATCGCGGTGATCTACGTCGGCCTGGTCGCCCTGGTGCAGGACGACATGAAGAAGCTGATCGCCTATTCGTCGATCGCGCACATGGGTTTCGTCACCCTGGGTACCTTCATCGCCCTGTGGCTGGTGCGTGAAGCCGGCAACGCCGATGCCGCCCGCTTGGGCCTGCAGGGTGCCATGGTGCAGATGATCTCGCACGGCTTCGTGTCCGGCGCCATGTTCTCCTGCGTCGGCGTGCTGTACGACCGCATGCACAGCCGCCGCATCGCCGATTACGGCGGCGTGGTCAACGTGATGCCGTGGTTCGCCACCTTCGCCATGCTGTTCTTCATGGCCAATGCGGGCCTGCCGGGTACCAGCGGTTTCGTCGGCGAGTTCATGGTCATCCTGTCGGCCTTCCAGCGTAATCCGTGGATCGCGCTGGGCGCGGCCACCACCCTGATCATCGGCGCGGCCTACACCCTGTGGCTGTACAAGCGCATCTTCTTCGGTGAAGTGGCCAACAGCCATGTTGCCGAACTGAAGGACATCAACGGCCGCGAATGGCTGGTGCTGGGCGTGTTCGCCATCGGCGTGCTGGCCCTGGGCATCTATCCCAAGCCGCTGACCGACCTGATGGAGCCCTCGATCGCGAAGCTGGCGATGCAGATCGCATCCAGCAAGCTGCTGTAATTCCAGGATTTGATGATGACCACCTCGCCGCTGCTGCCATTGACCGCCGCCGACCTGCCACCGCTCGCTCCCGAGCTGGTGCTGATCGGCAGCGCCTTCGCCCTGATGATCCTTGACCTGTTCGTCAGCAACCGGAACAAGATCGTCACCCACCTGTTCTCGCTCGCTGCGCTGGCCGTGGTGCTGTTCATGCTGGCCACCGGCGTGGGCGGGCAGGGGGAGGTCTTCCATGGCATGTTCGTGCGCGATACCGCCGCGGACGTGATGAAGACCGGGATCGTGCTGCTCAGCGGCCTGACCCTGGTCTACGGCTGGCGCTACCTGCGTGACCGCAACCTGTTCCAGGGCGAGATCCCGGTGCTGATCCTGTTCGGCACCGCCGGCATGATGATCCTGGTCTCGGCCGGCAGCCTGCTGATGGTCTACCTGGGCCTGGAGCTGCTGGCGCTGTGCTCCTACGCCCTGGTCGCCAGTAACCGCGAAAACGGCCTGGCCTCGGAAGCGGCGATGAAGTACATCGTGCTGGGTTCGCTGGCCTCGGGCCTGCTGCTGTACGGCATGTCGCTGATCTACGGCGCTACCGGCAGCCTGCACCTGGACGTCATCCGCGAGGCCATTCCGCACTCGGAAGAGCGCGTACTGCTGATCACCGGTGCGGTGTTCATGATCGCCGGTGTCGCCTTCAAGCTGGGTGCCGCGCCGTTCCACATGTGGCTGCCGGACGTGTACCAGGGTGCCCCGGCACCGATCGCACTGTTCATCAGCTCGGCACCGAAGCTGGCCGCCTTCGGCATGGCCTACCGCCTGCTGGAAATGGGCGTTGGCCCGCTGTCGACCGAACTGCAGCTGCTGATCGCCGGCCTGGCCGCGGTCTCGCTGGTCATCGGCAACCTGATGGCCATCGCGCAGAGCAACCTCAAGCGCATGCTCGCGTTCTCCACCGTCTCGCACATCGGCTTCCTGCTGATGGGCATCGCCGGCGGCGGTTCGCAGGGCTATGCCGCCGCACTGTTCTACGCACTGGCCTACGCCATCATGTCCACCGCCGCCTTCGGCGCGATCATCGCGCTGTCGCGTGCCGGCTTCGAAGCCGAGAACATCGAAGACTTCAAGGGCCTGAATGCCCGCAACCCGTGGATGGCCGGCCTGGTGCTGTGCATCATGGCGTCGTTGGCCGGCATCCCGCCGTTCCTGGGCTTCTGGACCAAGCTGGCGGTGCTGGGCGCGGCCGTCAACGGTGGCCTGCTGTGGCTGGCCATCCTCGGCGTGCTGTGCGCCGTGGTGGGTTGCTTCTACTACCTGCGCGTCATCAAGGTCATGTACTTCGATGAGCCGGTGGGCGAAGCCATGCCGCGCGGCAACGACCGCGTGCTGGGCCTGGTGCTGGGCGTGAACGCGCTGGCACTGCTGGCGCTGGGCCTGGCCTGGAACCCGATCATGGTCTGGTGCCAGCAGGCATTTGCGCATCTTGCATAAAAGTTGACACAAAGCTGCGCGATTCGTGTAATATGCGCAGCCTGAGTTGTCACTGCAGCGGTTCAGCCAGAACATCGTTGCGGTAGCCGTCCTCGAAAGAGCAGGGCAGCAGTTCAAACACTTCCGGTGCGGGGTGGAGCAGTCTGGCAGCTCGTCGGGCTCATAACCCGAAGGTCGCAGGTTCAAATCCTGCCCCCGCTACCAACGTCAGATCGGCGCCAACCGGTTTGATGAATGAGGGAAGGCTTGCATGTTCTGAAGCAATCGCTCATAATTCCGCTTCTGATGCGGGGTGGAGCAGTCTGGCAGCTCGTCGGGCTCATAACCCGAAGGTCGCAGGTTCAAATCCTGCCCCCGCTACCAAGTAAAGAGATCGCCTTCGAAGTTCTGCTTCGAGGGCGTTTTTCTTTGGGGCCTGCGTCGTTTCTGCGTGATCGGGGTCAGATCCCTTTTCCCGTGGAAAAGGGATCTGACCCCGGGCCCGCACCTTGCACCAGCGCGGTGCAGTCGCTATCATCAGCGGCCTAGCAATACCCCTGAAGGTGGCCTCCCGGCGGGAGTCCAGACCCGGAAGGAGGGCCGCAACCGGCAGGCAATGCAGGTTGCAACCGGAATCCAGTCACCGGAGTCTTTCCGGAAAAGGGGCCCAGCGGGCCCTTTGTCGTTTCCGGGGCGTCATGTTTTCACGCCGGCCAAGGCCGGCACCCAACCAAGAGATCAAGGCAGGCTGTGAGCGACAAGGCAACCGACATCGCGAATCTGCTCGCCCCGACCGTTGTGTCGCTGGGCCTGGAGCTGCTGGGCGTTGAGTATCTGCCGGCCCCCGGCGGTGCGACCCTGCGCCTTTACATCGACGTGCCGCTGGCTGAACAGCCCGAGCGCATCATCAATGTCGACGACTGCGAGCGGGTCAGCCGCGAAGTGTCGGCGCAGCTGGACGTCGAAGACCCGATCAGCGGCAATTACACGCTGGAAGTGTCCTCGCCGGGCGTGGACCGGCCGCTGTTCAACCTGGAGCAGTTCGCTCGCCACCAGGGTGAGTCGGCCAAGGTCACGCTGAAGCTGCCGCAGGACAATCGTCGTCGCCTGCAGGGCCGTATCGAGGCGACCGACGAGGTTGCGGGCACCATCACCTTCATCGTCGACAAGACCGAAGTGGTCGTGTCGGCCGACAACATCGACAAGGCACGGATCATGCCCGACTGGGTGGCGCTGGGGCTGGCCCCGAGCAAGCCGACCGGTCCGGCACCGAAGCGTCCGAAGCCGAACACGAATTCTTCTTCCAACGAGCCGGCGGCAAAGAAGCCGCGCGCGGAGTGAGCCAATGAGCAAGGAACTGTTGCTGGTAGTCGACGCGGTCGCCAACGAGAAGGGCGTGCCGCGTGAAGTGATCTTCGATGCCATCGAGGCCGCCCTGGCCTCGGCAGCGAAGAAGCGCTATCCCGACGAGGAAGTGCTGACCCGCGTGGTCATCGACCATAAGGATGGCAGCTACGAAACCTTCCGCCGCTGGGAAGTGGTGGCCGATGACGTTGTCATGGAATCGCCGGACCGCCAGATCCGCCTGATGGACGCCGTCGATGAAGCCGAAGGCGTGGACGTCGGCGACTACATCGAAGAGCAGATCGAGAACCCGGACTTCGGCCGCATTGCTGCCCAGGCCGCCAAGCAGGTCATCGTCCAGCGCGTGCGCGAAGCCGAGCGCCAGCAGGTCGTGGATGCGTGGAAGGATCGCGTGGGTGAGCTGATCACCGGCGTGGTCAAGCGCGCCGAGCGCGGCAACATCTATGTCGACCTCGGTGGCAACGCCGAAGGCTTCATTCCGAAGGACAAGGGCATTCCGCGTGACGTGCTGCGCGCCGGTGACCGCGTGCGCGGCTACCTGGCCGAAGTGCGCTCGGAGCCGCGTGGCCCGCAGCTGTTCATCAGCCGCGCCGCCCCGGAATTCATGATCGAGCTGTTCAAGCTGGAAGTGCCGGAAGTCGGCCAGGGCCTGGTGGAAATCAAGGCCTGTGCCCGCGATCCGGGCGACCGCGCCAAGATCGCAGTGCTGGCGCACGACCAGCGTACCGATCCGATCGGTGCCTGCATCGGCATGCGCGGTTCGCGCGTGCAGGCCGTGTCCAACGAGCTCAATGGCGAGCGCGTGGACATCGTGCTGTGGAACGACAACCCGGCCAACTTCGTCATCAACGCGATGGCGCCGGCCGAAGTGCAGTCGATCATCGTCGATGAAGACAAGCACTCGATGGACCTGGCTGTTGCTGAAGACCGCCTGGCCCAGGCGATCGGCAAGGGCGGCCAGAACGTGCGCCTGGCCAGCCGCCTGACCGGCTGGCAGCTCAACGTGATGACCCAGGACCAGGTCACCGCCAAGTCGGAGGCCGAGCAGGCTTCGGCCCGCCAGCTGTTCATGGACAAGCTGGAAGTGGACGAGGAAATCGCCGGCATCCTGGTCAGCGAAGGCTTCGGCACCGTCGAGGAAATCGCCTATGTCCCGGTCGGCGAACTGCTGGCCGTGGAAGGTTTCGACGAGGACATCGTCGAAGAGTTGCGCGCTCGTGCCCGCGATGCGCTGCTCAATGAGGCCCTGGCAGTCGAGGAAGGCCTTGAAGACGGCCAGCCGGCGCAGGACCTGCTGTCCCTGAAGGGCATGGACGAAGCCACCGCATATGCGCTGGCCGGCCACGGCGTGCGTACCAGCGAGGACCTGTCCGACCTGGCCGCCGACGAGGTCATGGACTTCGGCATCGAAGGGCTGGATCAGGCGCGCGCCGCTGCGCTGATCCTGGCTGCCCGTGCCGAGGAGATCGCCCGACTGGAACGCGGCGAATGAGCCGGCAATGAACAGGGCCCTGAGCCGCTCAGGGCGTAGAATCCGCGCCACCTCCAGATGCGGGGGGGCGCCCACAAGATCATAGGATCCGAATGTCGCAGCAAACCACCATCCGCAAGCTTGCCGAACTGGTCAACACGCCGGTCGAAAAACTGCTGGAACAGCTGGCCGGTGCCGGCATGAAGTTCAGCGGTCCCGACCAGGTCGTGACCAGCTCCGAGAAGGTTAAGCTCCTGGGCTTCCTTCGTCGTTCGCACGGCAAGCCCGAGCAGGCCCCGGAAGAGTCCGATCAGTCTGCAAAGAAGATCACGCTCAACCGCCGGAAGCAGCAGGAAGTGACGGTCAATTCCGGTCGCAGCAAGACGACCGTGAATGTCGAGGTGCGCCAGAAGCGTACCTACGTCAAGGATGGTGCTCGCGCCATGACCCCGGACGAAGAGCGCGCCGACATCCTGCGCAAGCTGGAAGAGTCGCGCGCCCGCAACCTCGCCGAACAGCAGGCCCTGGCCGAGAAGGATCGTCTGCGCGACGAAGCCATCGTCCGTGCCCGTGAGGAGGAAGTTGCCGCCAAGGAACGCGCCGAGGCCGAGAAGAAGGCTGCCGAGGAAGCTGCGGCTGCCGCCAAGGCCGCCGAGGCGCTGGCTGCCAGCAAGCCCAGGCGCGCTCCTATTGACGAAACCGCGCCGCGCCCGCCGCGTACCCCGGCTGCCGCCCCGGCCGCGCCGCGTGGTGCACCGCCGGCGCCGCCGCGCAACGACGACCGCAACAACCGCAGTGCGCCGCGCAATGAGCGTGGTCCCGGCGATCGCTTTGCCGGCCAGATGCACCTGTCGGCTGCCGACCGCGCGCGTCGCGGCAACAGCAACAACAGCAATTCCCGTGGGCGCCCGGGTGGCCGCAACCAGTCCGGCGGCCGTCGTGACATGTCGCGTGGTGGTAGCAACGCCGGTCCGCACGCCTTCGAGCGTCCGACGGCACCGGTGGTGCGTGAAGTGGCGATCGGCGACACGATCACCGTGGCCGACCTGGCGCAGAAGCTCGCGCTGAAGGGCGGCGAGGTGGTCAAGGCGCTGTTCAAGATGGGCGTGATGGCCACCATCACCCAGTCCATCGACCATGACACCGCCGCGCTGGTGACCGAGGAACTCGGCCACAAGGCGATCCGCGCCAACGACAACGACGCCGAAGACGCGCTGCTGGCCTCGACCGGTGAAAACCAGGGCGAAGCCACCCAGCGTCCGCCGGTGGTCACCATCATGGGTCACGTCGACCACGGCAAGACCTCGCTGCTGGATTACATCCGCCGCACCAAGGTCGCCACCGGCGAAGCCGGCGGCATCACCCAGCACATCGGTGCCTACCACGTGGATACGCCGAAGGGCGTGATCAGCTTCCTGGATACCCCGGGCCATGCTGCCTTCACCTCGATGCGTGCGCGTGGTGCCAAGCTGACCGACATCGTGGTGCTGGTCGTGGCCGCCGATGACGGCGTCATGCCGCAGACCAAGGAAGCGATCCAGCACGCCCGTTCGGCGGGTGTGCCGCTGATCGTGGCGATCAACAAGATCGACAAGTCCGACGCCGACCCGATGCGGGTCAAGAACGAGCTGCTGTCCGAACAGGTCGTGTCTGAAGACTTCGGTGGTGACACCCAGATGGTGGAGATCTCGGCCAAGACCGGCCTGGGCATCGACGACCTGCTGGACGCCATCTCGATCCAGGCCGAACTGCTGGAACTGAAGGCCGTCGATGAAGGCCGCGCCTCGGGCGTGGTGATCGAATCGTCGCTGGACAAGGGTCGTGGCCCGGTTGCTACCGTGCTGGTGCAGCAGGGCCGCCTGAAGAAGGGCGATTACCTGGTGTGCGGCATCCAGTACGGCCGCGTGCGTGCGCTGTTCGACGAGACCGGCAAGCAGCCGGAGTTCGCCGGTCCGTCCATCCCGGTGCAGGTCCTGGGCCTGTCCGGCGTGCCGGAAGCGGGTGACGACTTCGTGGTGGTCGAGGACGAGCGCCTGGCCAAGGACGTTGCCCAGCAGCGCGAGACCAAGCGTCGTGAATCGCGCCTGGTCGCCACCGCTGGCAGCCGCATGGAAGACATCATGGCGACCCTGGGCAAGGGCGAGGGCCAGCAGGTCCTCAACCTGGTCATCAAGGCCGACGTGCAGGGTTCGGTGCAGGCGCTGAGCCAGGCACTGGTCGCGCTGTCCAACGAAGACATCCGCATCAACGTGATCCACTCCGGCGTGGGTGGCATCACCGAATCGGATGCCAACTCGGCCGCCGCTTCGAAGGCCACCGTCATCGGCTTCAACGTGCGTGCGGACGCTTCGGCCCGTCGCATCATCGAATCCAACGGCGTCGACCTGCGTTACTTCTCGATCATCTATGACGTGATCGATCAGGTGAAGCAGGTGGCCTCCGGTCTGCTGGGCGTGGAGATCCGCGAAGAGATCATCGGTATCGCCGAGGTCCGCGACGTCTTCCGCAGCTCCAAGCTGGGCGCCGTCGCCGGCTCGATGGTCATCGAGGGCGTGGTCAAGCGCAACAAGCCGATCCGCGTGCTGCGCGACAGCGTGGTGATCTTCGAGGGCGAGCTGGAATCGCTGCGTCGCTTCAAGGAGAACGTCGAGGAAGTCCGCAACGGTACCGAATGCGGTATCGCGGTGAAGGCCTACAACGACGTCAAGCCGGGCGACCAGATCGAGTGCTTCGAGCGTATCGAAGTGCCGCGCACCCTGTAATGCTGTACTGGGCCGGCCCTCACGGGTCGGTCCGCCCCCTGGTGGGGCCCGACCTTGGTCGGGCCGCTCCTCCTGGTAGGGCCCGACCTTGGTCGGGTCACATTCAAATCAAGAGCCCGACCGCGTGCCCAAGACTTTCCATCGAACCGACCGTGTCTCCGCCCAGCTGCGCCGTGAACTCGGCACCCTGGTGCACAACGCCGTGCGCGAGCACGGGTTGCCCTCGGTGAGCGTGTCCGACGTGGAAATCACCCGCGACATGGCCCATGCCAAGGTGTTCGTCACCGCGCTGATGCCGGAACGTTCGGCTGAAGCCGTGGCAGGCCTGAAGGAACTGGGCTATCGCCTGCGCATGGACCTGGCCCGTGCGATGAAGCTGCGCCACGTGCCGGAGCTGCATTTCCACTACGACGACTCGGTCGACCGTGGTGAGCACATCGACAACATCCTGCGCGACCTGCCCGATACGCTGGCCGCCGAGAAGCGTCGCGAGAGCGACGAAGAATAAGCTAGCGCCGGGCCGATGCCCGGCGTCTTTCCATTCCGGCAACGCGAAGCCCCTGCGGGCCGCGGTGCGGCAGCCGAGCATGGCCCGGCTCTACACATTCCTGTCATGACCCGAATTCAGTTCCGCCGCCTGGATGGCATCCTGCTGCTCGACAAGTCGACCGGCATGAGCTCCAACGCTGCCCTGCAGGTGGCGCGCCGCCTGTTCCGCGCCGAGAAGGGGGGGCATACCGGCAGCCTCGACCCGCTGGCCACCGGCCTGCTGCCGCTGTGTTTCGGCGAGGCGACCAAGATCGCCGGCCTGCTGCTGGGTTCGGCCAAGGCCTACGACGCCGAGATCGTGCTCGGCCAGACCACCGATACCGACGATGCCGAAGGCCAGGTGCTGCTGCAGCGCCCGGTGCCGGCGATCAGTGCCGAGGCCCTGCAGGCTGCGCTGGCGCCGCTGACCGGCTGCATCCGCCAGCGTGCCCCGATCTATTCGGCGCTGAAGCAGGGCGGTGAACCGCTGTATGTGAAGGCCCGCCGCGGTGACGTCATCGAAGCGCCCGAACGCGAGGTGCAGGTGCACGCCATCGAGGTGCTGGAGCAGCAGCCGGAACGGCTGCGGCTGCGCGTGACCTGTGGTTCCGGCACCTATATCCGCAGCCTGGCCCGCGACCTCGGCGAAAGCCTGGGCTGTGGCGCCCACATCAGCGCGCTGCGCCGGCTCTGGGTCGAGCCGTTCCGCGAGCCTGCCATGGTCACGCTGGACCAGCTGCGGGCGATGGTCGAGGCCGGTGACGAGGCCGGCATGGACGCGCTGCTGCTGCCGCTGGCGGCCGGCCTTGCGGAATACCCGCGGGTCGACCTGGACGCCGACCAGGTCCATCGGTTCTGCGTCGGCCAGCGCCAGCGCGACCTGTCCTGGCCGCGGGGCCTGGTGGCCGTGTTCGGTCCGGACGATGCTGTCCAGGGTCTCGGCCAGGTCGACGAGAGTGGCCTGCTGGCCCCGCAGCGCCGTTTCAACCTCTGACCTGGGCCTGCCGGTTCAGCCCCGGTCCTTGTCCCGGGAGCCCCCGACCGTTACAATTTCGCGGCCGTTTTCCGGCAACCTGCCTCCCGCAGGTTTCATCCTCGTAGTCCACGGCGAGCCTGGCGGTGCGCGAAGCGCGTTCCTGCCGGCCACGCATCACAGAGAAAAAAGAAATGTCGATCGACACCCAGAAGGTCATTGAAGACAACAAGCGCAGCTCGGCTGACACCGGCTCCCCGGAAGTCCAGGTTGCACTGCTGACCGCCCGCATCGAACTGCTGACCGGCCACTTCAAGACCCACAAGAAGGACCACCACAGCCGCCGCGGCCTGCTGCAGATGGTCAACCGCCGTCGCAGCCTGCTCGACTACCTGAAGAAGAAGGACGTCGAGCGTTACAAGGCCCTGATCGAGAAGCTTGGCCTGCGTCGCTAAGCAACGAATCCCCCGCGGCGCAGCGATGCGCCGCGGTTTTGTTTTGTAGTACCGCAATCCCCGATTCAGGCCGGAACGATCCGGCCACCCGCTGGCGGCAAGGGTCGCCGACGGTCCAAATTCGCAGACAGCATCCCCAAGGACACCCTCCGTGGCAAAAATCACCAAAACCTTCCAGTACGGCAAGCACACCGTCACGCTTGAGACCGGCGAAGTCGCCCGTCAGGCCAGCGGCGCCGTCATCGTCAAGATGGACGACACCGTACTGCTGGTCACCGCCGTCGCCGCCAAGAGCGCGCGCGAAGGCCAGGACTTCTTCCCGCTGACCGTCGATTATCAGGAAAAGTTCTACGCCGGCGGCCGCATCCCGGGTGGTTTCTTCAAGCGCGAAGGCCGTGCCACCGAGAAGGAAACCCTGATCTCGCGTCTGATCGACCGTCCGATCCGCCCGCTGTTCCCGGAAGACTACAAGAACGAAGTGCAGATCATCGCCACGGTGATGTCGCTGAACCCGGACGTGGACGGTGACATCCCGGCCCTGATCGGTGCTTCGGCTGCCCTGGCCCTGGCTGGCACCCCGTTCATGGGTCCGATCGGCGCGGCCAAGGTCGGTTACAAGAACGGCGAGTACATCCTGAACCCGACCGTCAGCGAACTGGCTGACTCGCAGCTGGAGCTGGTCGTCGCCGGTACCTCCAACGCCGTGCTGATGGTTGAATCCGAAGCCGCGCTGCTGTCCGAAGAAGTGATGCTGGGCGCCGTGACCTTCGGTCACCGCGAAATGCAGAAGGTCATCAACGCGATCAACGAGCTGACCGTCGAAGCCGGCACCAAGCCGTCGACCTGGGAAGCCCCGGCCAAGAACGACGCGCTGATCTCCGCCCTGAAGGAAGCCATCGGCCCGCGCCTGGGCGAAGCCTTCCAGGTGCGTGACAAGCTGCAGCGCCGTGACGCCATCTCGGCGATCAAGAAGGACGTGTTCGAAGCCCTGGCCGGCCGCGTGGCCGCCGAAGGCTGGAACCCGGCCGAGCTGTCGAAGGAATTCGGCGAGCTGGAATACCGCACCATGCGTGACTCGGTGCTGGACACCAAGGTCCGCATCGACGGCCGTGCGCTGGACACCGTCCGCCCGATTTCCGTGAAGACCGGCGTGCTGCCGCGTACCCACGGTTCCTCGCTGTTCACCCGCGGTGAAACCCAGGCCATCGTGACCATCACCCTGGGCACCGCCCGTGATGGCCAGGTCATCGATGCCGTTGCCGGTGAGTACAAGGAAAACTTCCTGTTCCACTACAACTTCCCTCCGTTCTCGGTGGGTGAGTGCGGCCGCATGATGGGCCCGAAGCGCCGCGAAATCGGCCACGGCCGCCTGGCCAAGCGCGGTGTACTGGCTGTCATGCCGTCGCTGGAAACCTTCCCGTACACCATCCGCGTTGTCTCGGAAATCACCGAGTCGAACGGTTCCTCGTCGATGGCGTCGGTCTGCGGTTCGTCGCTGGCCCTGATGGACGCCGGTGTGCCGGTGAAGGCGCCGGTTGCCGGTATCGCCATGGGTCTGGTCAAGGAGGGCGAGCGCTTCGTCGTCCTGTCCGACATCCTGGGTGACGAAGATCACCTGGGCGACATGGACTTCAAGGTGGCCGGTACCGCTGAGGGCATCTCCGCCCTGCAGATGGACATCAAGATCGAAGGCATCACCGAAGAGATCATGAAGCAGGCTCTGCAGCAGGCCAAGGCTGGCCGTCTGCACATCCTGGGTGAAATGGCCCATGGCCTGACCGCTCCGCGTGAAGAGCTGTCGGACTACGCGCCGCGCCTGCTGACCATCAAGATCCACCCGGACAAGATCCGCGAAGTGATCGGCAAGGGTGGTTCGACCATCCAGGCCATCACCAAGGAAACCGGCACCCAGATCGACATCCAGGATGACGGCACCATCGTCATCGCTTCGGTCAACGCGATCGCTGCCCAGGCCGCCAAGGCCCGCATCGAGCAGATCACTTCGGACGTCGAGCCGGGCCGCATCTACGAAGGCAAGGTTGCCAAGATCATGGACTTCGGTGCGTTCGTCACCATCCTGCCGGGCAAGGACGGCCTGGTCCACGTGTCGCAGATCTCCAGCGAGCGCGTCGAGAAGGTCGGCGACAAGCTGAAGGAAGGCGATGTGGTCAAGGTCAAGGTGCTGGAAGTCGACAAGCAGGGCCGCATCCGCCTGTCGATGAAGGCCGTGGAAGAAGGCGAAGGCGCCAGCGCCGAATAATCGGTACTGCTGATTGTGCGGTGGGTGAGGACCGTTGGTCCTCACGCTTTCGTAGATGAAAAAGCGGGCTTCGGCCCGCTTTTTCTTTGCCTGCGATCCGGCATCGCCGCGCAGGTATGCTTCGCCCATGGACACTCTTCGCCTGCTGGACCTGGACATCGATCGCCCGGCGCAGCGGGTCAGCCGGGCAGGTGAAGATCTGCCCGTTGCCGGCCTGAGCTGGACGCTGTTCGACGTGCTGCTGGCACACGGCACCGATGTGGTGGATTTCGACACGCTGGCCGCGCAGGTCTGGGCACCGGCGGTGGTGGGCGAAGATGCGGTCAGTCAACGGGTCAAACTTCTGCGCCAGGCGCTGGGCGATGACGGCCGTCGGCCGCGCTACATCCGTTCAGTACGTGGGCGCGGCTATCAGCTGTGCGTGCAGCCGGTGCAGATCACCGCACTGCCTGCCCGGTCCTGGTGGGGCCGCGGGGCGGGGTGGGGCCTGGCGGTCGTTGCAGTGCTGGGCATCGCCGCAATGCTGGCGTGGTGGTCACGGCCGGCAGCGCCCGGCGCGGCGCAGACGCTGCTGCAGCGTGCCGATTACTACGCTGGCATCGGCCAGGCCAGCAACAACGAGCGGGCCATCAGCCTCTACCGGCAGGCACTGCAGGCCGATCCGGAGTCCGCGCTGGCGCGGCGTGGCCTGTCACGTGCGTTGGCGGCGCAGGGCTGCCTGTTCAACGGCACGCCGGAACAGATGAAAGAGGCGCTGGCGCTGGCCGGCGAGGAGCGCAGGCGAGCGCCGCGCGATGCCGCTGCGCAGGCCCTGTGGGGCTATGCGCAGGATTGCCTCGGCAACATGCGGCAGGCCATGGCCGGTTACGCGCGTGCCCTGGCGCTGGAACCTGGCGACGAACGCAGCCGTGCATCGCTGGCCTACCTGCGGCAGGAGCGCGGCGAGCTGGCCTTGGCGCTGCGCGAGAACCTGTCACTGAAAGCGCCCGAGCGCGTGCGCTTCCGTGACGTGCAGGTAGCGCGCGAGCTGGAACTGCTGGGCTTCACCCGGGCGGCGGCGCAACGCCACGCGCGCAACTTCCAGCTCTACCCGGACAACCTCTTCTCCAATATCGCCTGGCCACGCAGCCTGTATCTGGCCGGCGCGCCGCATCAGGCCAGGCAGGCACTGGACGAAGCGCTGGCGCGCGGCACGCCGCATCCGCAGCTGCTGCGGTTGAAGGGGGAGTTGGCGCTGCTGGCTGGTGATCCTGCGACGGCAGCTGAGGCGTTCGAACGTGGTCGCCAGTTGCGGCCCCAGCAATCACTGGGCCAGACGCTGGCCGCCCTGTACGGCGCGCAGCCGGTGCAGGCCGGGTGGATCAGGCAGCGGCTGCAGCGGCTCAACACCAGCGAAAGCGGTAGCGATGGCTGGTCCGACACAGCTGTGGAGCGGGCACTGCTGTTGCAGGCCAGCGGACGCGAAGACGAGGCCGTCACGGCATTGCAGCAGGCCGTCGACGACGGCTTCCGCGACGTGGCGTGGCTGCGCGCCACGCCACTGTTCGTGCCCCTGCATGGCGCCCCGGGCTGGCCGGCGCTGCTGGAGCGCATCGATGCCGACATCGCCCGGCAGCGTGCGCAGGTGCTGGCCGCCGCGTGGCGCCCGGATGATCTCGCCACCCTCAGCGCAGCGCCGGCAGCAGGAACTCGGTGAGGATGCGCCGCGACTGCGGATGGGCGAAGGAGCGGTTGAAGGCTTGGCTGGTGACCACCGCCACCACGCGCCGATCAGGCAGCACGAACACATAGTTTCCGCCATTGCCGGACATCGCCCACACGGTGCGGGGCGAACCCTGCACATCGAGCTTCAGGCCCCACCACTGGTATCCGTAGTCGCTGCCATCGGGCGTGGTGGCCTGCGCCTGCACCATCGCCTCGATGTAGTCCTTCGGCACCAGCTGGCGCCCCTGCCAGCGGCCACCGTTGAGTACCAGCTGGCCGAACCGCGCCAGGTCGCGTGTGCGGTAGCGAGTGCCACCGCCGCCCATGCCGATGCCGTCCGGTGAGCGGTTCCACTGGCTGTGGGTGATGCCCAGCGGCTGCTCCAGCACGTGCGCGGCATAGTCCGCCAGGGGGCGGCCGCTGGCCTGTTCAAGCACGGCCCCAAGCACGAACGGATTGGCGGTGCAGTAGGCGAACGCGCGGCCATGCGGGCTGTGCTGCGGCCGCTGCATCCACGGCGCAAAGCCCTTCACCGGCAACGACAGCGTGAAGTCCAGCCACTTTTCGGTGACGTACATGCGCTCTTCGTGGCCGGCCGAGAACGGGTTTTCGTCATCGCACTCCCACAGGCTGCTCATGGTCAGCAAATCCTGCAGGGTGGTGGCGCGCAGGCGCGGGTCGATCGCGTGCTGCGCGGTGAAGGCCGGGAAGTAGTCGTACACCCGGGCCTGTACGCCGGGCACGCGTCCCTCGCCGATGGCGGCACCCACCAGCAGTGCCGTCACGCCCTTGCTGGCCGAACGCACGTCGTGCAGGGTCTGTGCATCGGCGCCGTTGAAGTAGCCCTCGTAGACCACCTTGCCGTCGACCTGCAGCAGCACGCTGCGGATCTGCTTGAGTTCATCGTGCGCAATGGCCTGCTGCAGCATCAGCAGGCGTGCCGGATCTGGAGGCGCGGCGCGCGTGGTGAAGGGCTGGGCACCCATGGCGCAGAGCAGGGTGAGGACGGGCAGGATCGAACGCATCGGCGGACTCCATCGAAAGGGAGGCCGATTGAGCCAGCGACCCGGCTGAAGTGCTGGAAAACGGCCTGAAGAATTCTGAAGGCCTTGTGCGACAGTGCCGCCGCCTGCTGCAGGTCGCCGTCTTCGATGTTGTCATGGTCGGTGCCCACGTCCATGCACGGTTGAAGATCCACAGCTGCCTTGGCCGAGGCACGAGCCCGTGGATGCAGCGTCGGCGCGTGTCCTGCTGCAGTGCATGAGGGTCGTTGCATGTCTGCCGAGTTGTCGTCACCCGGCGGGATATGCCTGTCCGCTGGACGACATGCCGCGACATCCGTACCGCAGGCACATCGGTTTGCTAACGTGGCTGCGCCTTCGAACCGGGAGATTCCATGTTCCGCCAGACAGTGGCCGTCCTTGCCGTGCTGATTGCCGGTGCCTTGCCCATTGCCGCGCATGCCGCGCCGGCGCAGCCGCCGATCTTCGGTGCCTACTACCCGGGTGGCTCGGCCGAGCGCTATCCGGTATCGAACATTCCGGCCGAGCGCCTCACGCATCTGTTCTATGCGTTCTCCACCATCGAGGACGGGCGATGCACGGTCGGGGCGGAAGCGCCGAAGAACTTCGCCGCGCTGGCTGAGCTCAAGAAGGCGCACCCGCATCTGCGCACGCTGATCTCCATTGGTGGCTGGGGTGCGGGCGGGTTCTCCGATGCGGCATTGACCGAGGCCAGCCGCAAGCGCCTGGTCGACTCCTGCATGGCGCTGTTCTTCGATCGTCATGCCGGCAGCTTCGACGGCGTGGACATTGACTGGGAGTTCCCGGTCAGTGGCGGGCCGAAGGAGCTGGCGCACCGCCCGCAGGACCGCGCCAACCTGACCCGGCTCGCGCAGGCATTCCGCCAGGCACTCGATGCGCGCGGTCGCAAGGTGGGGCAGCCGAAGCTGCTGACTGCCGCGTTGGCCGCCGGTCGCCTGCAGACCGATGGTCCCTACGATCCGGCAGCGAGCTACGACCTGCCGGCGCTGGCCAAAGTGTTCGATTTCATCAACCTGATGAGCTACGACATGGGTACCGGCTTCTCGGCGGTGTCGACCTTCAACGCCCCCTTGCATGAAGTGCCGACAGATCCATTGGCGCCGGAACTACGGCGCTGGAACAACGTAGCCGGCGCAGTGCAGTACTACCGCGAGCACGGTGTGTTGGCCGACAAGCTGGTCCTGGGCGTGCCGTTCTACGGTCGCGGCTTCAAGGTGACCGGCGATGGACCGGACGGCCTGTACCAGGCCTACAGCGCCCCGGCTGACGCAGGCGACTGGCGGGTCATCAAGGCGCGCTATCTCGATCAGCCGGGGTGGACGAAGCACTGGCAGCCGCAGGCGCAGAGCCCGTGGCTGTACAACGCCGGGCAGAAGGTTTTCATCAGCTATGAAGACCCACGCTCGATCGGGCTGCGTGCGCAGTTCGCCCGCGAGCAGGGCCTTGCCGGGGTGTTCATGTGGGAGCTGACCGGCGACGACGAGCAGGCCAGTCTGCTCAACGCCATGCTCGGCCCATGGCAGAAAGCGCGCATCGGCGATTGAGTCCGCCCTTCGCAGTGTCGAGCTTGCTCCGACTGCGCTTGGCGCGAACGGCAATCACGCAGGCTCGGCTCTACCGGGCCGGTGCGGGTAGCGGCAGCGCCCGGGCATGACCGGCAAAGGCTCAATTGGCCCAGACGCTGTTGGGATCGCCGTTGCGGGCGCGGCGTTGGCTGGCCACGGCCAGGCGGGCGAAGCCGAAGGCCATGGCCAGTGCGATGGCATCGACCCAGAACAGCGGCCAGTGGCCGTGCGCGGCCGCGAGCCACAGCCAGTCGCCACTGAGCGCACCGTGCAGGATCGGCACCAGCGCGGTGCTGATCGCTGCGGCCCACAGCAGTTCGCGCGCGGCCTGCGCGGGGCGGCGCAGTGCAGCCCACAGCGCACAGGCTGCCCAGCTGCCGAAGCAGGCCCAGCGGATGCCGTGGTCGACCGCCGCCGGTGCCAGCCGCTCGAGCACCAGTGCGGTGACGAACGCGATCGAAATCGCCACGCACAGGCCGATGCACACGCCGACCGTGGCCCGCGCCATGTTCACCCCGGCACGCGGCTGCTGCGGCTGGCGGCGCTTGCGCCGCGACTCGATCCACAACAGGTTGCCGGAGTAGAACAGGAAGGCACCGCCGAGACCGAGCAGGAAGTACAGCCAGACCACTACGCCGTTGCCGAACTCGCCGAAGTGCAGCGCGTAGGCAGCGCTGAGCGTAGCGTGGTTGGCGTCGCGCTGGCCCGGCAGCTGCGAGGCCAGCAGGTTGCCGGTGGCCACGTCCAGTGCTACGGCACCAAGCGGGCCGAGCGTGCCGGTGGATTCGCCGGTGATCTCGATGGTGGCATTGGCGTCGCCGCCATTGGCCAGCTTCAGGTAGGCCGGCTCGAAATTGGCCACGCCCTGGGCGCGGGCAACTTCAAGCGCACGTGCATGCAGCACGCGCAGGCTGCCCGGCGGCGCCGGAATGCCACTGGCGTCGCGCACGGGCGCGGTGTCCATCGCGGTCGGCACCGCCTGCAGCACCTTGCCGTCGTAGATCAGCGGGTTGAGCAGTGCCATCTGCACGAACACCAGGCAGAGCAGGGCGCCGGTGACCGCGAACATCAGGTGGAAGGGCAGGCTGAGCACGCCGATCACGTTGTGCGCGTCCTGCCACAGCTGCTTCAGGTTGCGGCCCGGACGCAGCGCGAACAGATCACCGAACAGCTTCGGTAGATGGATCACCAGGCCGCTGAGCAGCGCCATGCCATACAGCAGGCTGACGATGCCCATCACGTAGATGCCGGCCACCGGCAGGCCGAGGCTGTAATGCAGTTCGTTGACCAACTCGGCCAGCCCGGTCTGTGGGGGCGAGGTGCTGCCGGCGATCTGGCCCGGCCAGGCGTAACGCCAGCTGCCGTCATCGGCCTGCCAATAGGCCAGTGGCTGTGGATGCTCGGCGCCGGGGAAGGTCATGCCGACGTGGCGGCGGGCTTCCGGATGCGTGACCAGCACGTCTTCCAGCAGGTACTGCGCGTCGTCCAGGCCCGCCGGCAACGCAGTGGCTGCGCCTGGGGTCTGCCACAGCGGCAGGTCGTGATGGAACAGGGTCAACGCGCCTGCGTAGAAGGCCACGAACAGGCCGAAGCCGGCGACCAGGCCGACCCAGGTGTGCAGGGTGGTGAACGTACGCAGGGTCTGCGAACTGAACTTCATGGCATGGGTCTCATTGCACCGCGCCGGTCAGGCGCAGCAGCATCAGTACGGCGAAGCCGGCCGCAGCGCTGCCGGCCAGGGCCACCCAGGCGCGCAGCGCGCTGCGGAAGCTGAACGACCACAGGGCGGCCAGCATCCACAGCGGGATGAACGTGATCAGGCTGGGCACCAGCGCGTTCTGCCAGGGGCCTGGCGGCAGCCAGGTGACAAGTCCGGTCGCGGCAGCGGCCAGGAAGAAGCCGGCCACGATGCCGGCGAAGGCGCGCGGCCACATCAGGGCGACTCCGTGCCCGGGCGATGCCAGGCGGCCAGCGCCGGCAGCAGCATCGCCGCCAGCATCCAGGTGCACAGCATTGCCACCAGGCCAGCGGCGAAGCCGAGCTCGGCCATCCACAGCCACAGCGAGGCAGCGGCAGCGACCAGGCCGATCTGGCGGCCAAGGCGGCCGGCGCGGCGCAGGCGCGGCCAGCGACAGTGAGGCGAGGCGGCATAGAAGGCCAGCGCCGAGAACATCGCCGCCAGCATGCCCAGGCTGCAGAAGCCGAGCGTGGAAAGGCCGACGGTGATCATCGCGGGCAGCCGGCGCGACGGCGGGCCGGCGAACGCGGGACACGGGCGGGGCCGGCGGGAGCCGGTCGGAGCGGGTGGCGCATCACGGGGTCCTGGGGGAAGCGGGGCAGGCTGGCACGGGGCGACCTGCGGCGACATGGTAATCATTGCAATTTCCCCCCGCCAGCGAGGCCCATTCAGCGGACCGTACGGTAGTCCTTGGGCTTTCCGCCGGGCTGGTTTAAGATCATTGCAGAACCCCGACTGGAACAAGGTGGCCCGCGCCCAGCGCCGGCCGAGCGTGCGACATGAGCACTACCACCGCCCACTGTTGACCTGCCCCCGAAGGCCCTGTGTTCCAGGCGCCCTCGCGGCGCTTTTTTATTGCCCGGGCACAGCCCCGGGAACGCTTTCCGGCCCGCTCGGCGGGCCCCGCACGAAGCCACTGCGATGATCAACATTACTCTTCCCGACGGCAGCCGCCGCGAATTCGAAAATCCTGTCAGCGTCATGGACGTCGCCCAGTCGATCGGTGCCGGCCTGGCCAAGGCCACCATCGCCGGTTCGGTCGATGGCGTGCTGGTCGATGCCAGCGACGTCATCGACCACGATGCCAGCCTGCGCATCATCACCGCCAAGGACGAGGAGGGCGTGGAGATCATCCGCCACTCCTGCGCCCACCTGGTCGGCCACGCCGTCAAGCAGCTGTACCCGGACGTGAAGATGGTGATCGGCCCGGTCATTGCCGAGGGCTTCTACTACGACATCTACTCCGAGCGCCCGTTCACCCCGGACGACATGGCCGCGATCGAGAAGCGCATGGGCGAGCTGATCGCCCAGGACTACGACGTCATCAAGAAGGTGACGCCGCGCGCCGAAGTGATCGAGATCTTCAAGGCCCGTGGCGAGGACTACAAGCTGCGCCTGATCGAGGACATGTCCGACGACATCCAGGCGATGGGCATGTACTACCACCAGGAATACGTGGACATGTGCCGCGGCCCGCACGTGCCGAACACGCGCTTCCTGAAGGCCTTCAAGCTGACCCGCATTTCCGGCGCGTACTGGCGCGGCGACGCGCAGAACGAGCAGCTGCAGCGCATCTACGGCACCGCCTGGGCTGACAAGAAGCAGCTCGAGGCGTACATCAAGCGCATCGAAGAAGCTGAAATGCGCGATCACCGCCGCATCGGCAAGCAGCAGGACCTGTTCCACCTGCAGGAAGAGGCGCCGGGCCTGGTGTTCTGGCACCCCAAGGGCTGGGCACTGTGGCAGGTGGTCGAGCAGTACATGCGCAAGGTCTACCGCAGCAGCGGCTACGGCGAAGTGCGCTGCCCGCAGATCCTGGACGTGAGCCTGTGGAAGAAGTCCGGCCACTGGGACAACTACCAGGACAACATGTTCTTCACCGAGTCGGAGAAGCGCACCTACGCGGTCAAGCCGATGAACTGCCCGGGCCATGTGCAGGTGTTCAACCAGGGCCTGCACAGCTATCGCGACCTGCCGATCCGCTACGGTGAGTTCGGTTCCTGCCACCGCAACGAGCCGTCCGGCGCACTGCACGGCATCCTGCGCGTGCGCGGTTTCACCCAGGACGACGGCCATGTGTTCTGCACCGAGAGCCAGATCGAGTCGGAAGTGACCGCGTTCCACCAGCAGGCGCTGGCGGTCTACCAGCACTTCGGCTTCGACGAGATCCAGATCAAGATCGCGCTGCGTCCGGAATCGCGGCTCGGCGATGACGCCACCTGGGACAAGGCCGAAGGCGCGCTGCGCTCGGCGTTGTCCAGCTGCGGCGTGGAATGGCAGGAGCTGCCGGGCGAGGGTGCGTTCTACGGCCCAAAGATCGAGTACCACCTGAAGGACGCGATCGGCCGTACCTGGCAGCTGGGCACCATGCAGGTCGACTTCATGATGCCGGGCCGCCTCGGCGCCGAGTACGTGGACGAGAACAGCCAGAAGAAGCACCCGGTCATGCTGCACCGCGCCATCGTCGGCTCGATGGAGCGCTTCCTGGGCATCCTGATCGAGCACCATGCCGGCCAGTTCCCGGCCTGGCTGGCGCCGACCCAGGTGGTGGTGGCCAACATCACCGACGCCCAGGCCGACTACGTCTCGGGCGTGACCAAAACCCTTGCGGAGCAAGGCTTCCGCGTCAGCTCGGATTTGCGTAACGAGAAGATCGGCTATAAAATCCGCGAGCATACGTTGCAGCGCGTGCCCTACCTGCTGGTCATTGGTGACCGCGAGAAGGAAAATGGGGCTGTGGCGGTGC
Source organism: Stenotrophomonas maltophilia (assembly GCF_002799155.1). Lineage (GTDB taxonomy): Bacteria > Pseudomonadota > Gammaproteobacteria > Xanthomonadales > Xanthomonadaceae > Stenotrophomonas > Stenotrophomonas maltophilia_R. The sequence goes on along the minus strand of NZ_NERD01000002.1, from coordinate 2,517,542 downwards.
GTACGCGTTCTGGCGAAGACCTGGGCAGCATGAGCCTGCAGGCCTTCATCGAGCGGCTCCACGCCGAGGGCGCGTAAGCAAAGGTCCGGTCCGGGGGCACAGGCACCCGGACCGGTTCGATACCCTTGGGAGAACGTAATATCAGCACCCCTGACAACAAACAGAACCGCAAGAATCAGGAAATCCGTGTGCCGCGCGTCCGCGTGATCGGCAGTGACGGTGAAATGATCGGCGTGTTGTCGCGCGACGAAGCGCTGTCCATGGCCGAAGATGAAGGCCTGGACCTGGTCGAAATCCAGCCGCAGGCCGATCCGCCGGTCTGCAAGATCATGGACTTCGGCAAGTTCAAGTTCGAAGCGCAGAAGAAGGCCAGCGAGGCCAAGAAGAAGACCAAGCAGGTCGAGATCAAGGAAGTGAAGTTCCGTCCGGTCACGGACGAGGGCGACTACCAGATCAAGCTGCGCAAGATGCGCGGGTTCCTTGAAGATGGTGACAAGATCAAGGTCAACATCCGTTTCCGTGGCCGTGAAATGAGCCACCAGGAACTGGGTCGCGAAATGGCCAATCGGATCGAGACCGATCTGGGCGAGGACATCGTCATTGAATCCCGTCCGCGCCTGGAAGGGCGTCAGATGGTCATGATGATCGCGCCGAAGAAGAAGACCTGAGGCCTGACGGGCCGCCTTTCAGGGCGCCTGGCTGAATGGTTCAGGGTAAAGGGGCGCCGTTGGCGTCCCTTTGCTTTTGCAGGATGCCGGTGAACTGCCGGTAAAGGGTTGCAGGGGCTGGTGGCAGGGTGGTTTTGCCTGTATCATGCCCGGCTCGACCCACCCAGGACGGGTCGTACGCCGATCATGGCAGGATGGAAAGAGCGGCCCAGGCCGCCGCCAGATCAGTCAGAAACCAGGGTCATATCCCATCAAGGACATTGCAATGCCCAAGATCAAGACCAACCGGGCAGCGGCCAAGCGTTTCCGCAAGACCGCCTCGGGCAAGTACAAGTGCGGCCACGCCAACCGTAGCCACATCCTCACGAAGAAAGCGACCAAGCGTAAGCGTAATCTGCGTCAGACGGGCCATGTCCGTGCAGAAGACGCAGGCCGTCTGGACCGCATGCTCCCTTACCTCTGAGGAACTGAAAAATGGCACGAGTTAAGCGTGGCGTACAGGCGCGTCGCCGCCACAAGAAAATCCTGGATCTCGCCAAGGGCTATTACAATGCCCGTCGCAAGGTCTTCCGCGTCGCCAAGCAGGCGGTCATCAAGGCACAGCAGTACGCCTACATCGGCCGTAAGCAGAAGAAGCGCAACTTCCGTTCGCTGTGGATCACCCGTATCAATGCGGCTGCCCGCATCAACGGCCTGAGCTACAGCCGCTTCATGAACGGCCTGCTGAAGGCCGGCATCACCCTGGATCGCAAGGTCCTGGCTGACATCGCCGTGCACGACGCAGCCGGTTTTGCCGCGCTGGCTGAAAAGGCCAAGGGCGCGCTGGCGGCATAAGTCCTTCCCGATGCCGTAACCGTTCACTCGGAACGGTGTCAGGTCAAGGCAATGCATGGGGAAGGGCGCAAGTCCTTCCCCATTCTTTTTTGGGTCCCGGCGAGGCCACATCGGCAGCGCGGGGACGGCGGTGGCGACAGGGGTCGGCCCTTCGCGCATCGCGATGGCAGATCGACTGGAGTTCCGGCCCCCCATGAGCGACATCCAATCCCTCACCACCCAGGCGCTGGCCGATGTGGCCGCCGCACAGAGCCCCGACGTGCTGGAGCAGCTGCGCGTGGCCCTGCTTGGCAAGAGTGGCAGCATCACCTCGCAGCTCAAGCAGCTCGGCGCTCTGCCGGCCGACGAGCGCAAGGCCGCCGGTGAAGCGATCAACCAGGCCCGCGACGCGCTGACCCGCGCGCTGGGCGAGCGCAAGGCGCTGCTGGAGGACGCGGCACTGGATGCGCGCCTGGCCGCCGAAGCCATCGACATTACCCTGCCGGGCCGCAATGGCGACCGCGCCGGCCTGCACCCGATCACCCGCACCCTGGAGCGCATCACCGGCATCTTCGGCCGGCTGGGCTACGAACTCTCTGAAGGACCGGAGATCGAGGATGACTGGCACAACTTCGAGGCGCTGAATTTCCCGCCACATCACCCGGCGCGTGCCATGCACGACACCTTCTACTTCGGCGACGGCCGCCTGCTGCGCACGCACACCTCGGGCGTGCAGGTGCGCTACATGGGCGACCACGCGCCGCCGCTGCGCATGATCGCCGCCGGCAAGGTGTACCGCAGCGACAGCGACCAGACCCATTCGCCGATGTTCCACCAGGTGGAAGGCCTGCTGGTGGACGAGCATTCGACCTTCGCCGACCTGAAGGGCACGCTGGCCGAGTTCGTGCGTGCGTTCTTCGAGCGCGATTTCGAGATGCGCTTCCGTCCCAGCTACTTCCCGTTCGTTGAGCCGGGTGCGGAAGTGGACATCGCCTGGCAGCAGCCCGATGGCAGCACCCGCTGGCTGGAAGTGCTCGGCTGCGGCATGGTCCATCCGAACGTGCTGCGCAACGTCGGCATCGATCCGGAGCGCTACACCGGCTTCGCTTTCGGCATGGGCGTGGAGCGCTTCGCGATGCTGCGCTACGGCGTCAATGATCTGCGCGCGTTCTTCGAGAACGACGTGCGCTTCCTGAAGCAGTTCGCGTAAGCCGCAACCGTGCAGCGCCGAGCCCTGCTCGGCTGCCTTTCTGGATGGACGCCTCCTTGCGCATGCGCTGGGCGACCACAAAAAAACCGCAACGGGAGGCACGCCTCCCACCAGGGTGACACCATGAAATTCTCCGAAAACTGGCTGCGCAGCCACGTCCCGACCAGCGCTTCGCGCGATGAACTGAGTGCGGTGCTGACCGCCATCGGCCTGGAAGTGGAAGACGTGACCGCGCTGGGCGAGGGCCTCGATCAAGTGGTCGTGGCACGCATCGTCGAAGCGGTGCGCCATCCTGAAGCCGACCGCCTGCAGGTGTGCAAGGTCGATGCCGGGCAGGGCGAGCTGCTGCAGATCGTCTGCGGTGCGCCGAACGCGCGCCCGGGCCTGGTCGCGCCGCTGGCCATGGTCGGTGCGCAGATCGGCGAGCTGAAGATCAAGCCGGCCAAGCTGCGCGGCGTCGAGTCCAACGGCATGCTGTGCTCGGCCAAGGAGCTGGGCCTGGACAACGATGCGTCCGGCCTGCTGGAACTGCCGGATGACGCCCCCGTCGGCCAGGCCCTGGTCGACTATCTGGGCCTGCCGGACGCCAGCATCGAGATCAAGCTGACCCCGAACCGCGCCGATTGTTTCAGCCTGCGCGGCATCGCCTACGACGTCGCCGCTGCGACCCGCAGCGAAGTGCTGGACTTCGCCGCCGACGCCATCCCGGCGGTCGGCAGTCGTGAGCTGAGCATCCAGCTCGACGCCGGCGCCGAAGCGCCGCGTTACCTGGGGCGTGTCATCGAAGGCGTCAACGCCGCTGCCAAGACGCCGTTGTGGATGGCCGAGCGTCTGCGCCGCAGTGGCGTGCGCCCGGTCTCGCTGCTGGTCGACATCACCCAGTACGTGATGCTCGAGCTCGGCCAGCCGATGCATGCCTACGACCTCGGCACCCTGCAGGGCAGCATCGCCGTGCGCCGTTCGCGCGCCGGTGAAAGCCTCAAGCTGCTGGATGGCCGTGATGCCGCGCTGGACGACAGCTTCCTGGTGGTTACCGACGCCGATCGCGCGGTCGGCCTGGCCGGCCTGATGGGGGGCTTCGATACCCGCGTCACCGACGCCACCACTGCCGTGTTCCTGGAGGCTGCGCATTTCGCGCCCGCCGCGATCATGGGCCGTGGCCGCAAGCTGGGCCTGCACACCGATGCCGGCCACCGCTTCGAGCGTGGTGTCGACCCGGCGTTGCCGCGCATCGCGATCGAGTACGCCACCCGCCTGGTGCTGGACCTGGCCGGGGGTACCCCGGCGCCGGTCACCGAGGCGGTGCGTGATGCCGATCTGCCGCAGCCGGCAACCATCGTGCTGCGCCGCGCCCGCATCACTCGCGTGCTCGGCATCACCATCGAAGATGCGGAAGTCGAGCGCATCCTGCGCGCGCTGGGCATGGAGGTGGTTGCCACCGCCGATGGCTGGCAGGTGGCCGCGCCAAGCCGCCGCTTCGACATCGCCATCGAAGAAGACCTGATCGAAGAGTTGGCCCGCATCCACGGTTACGAGCAGATCCCGACCACGCTGCCGGGCGGCGCCTCGCGGGTGGCGATGCCGAGCGAGACCCAACTGGACGCGCTGAGCGTGCGTCGCCAGTTGATTGCCCGTGACCAGCAGGAAACCGTCAATTTCGCTTTCGTCGACGATGCGCTGCTGACCCAGTGGCAGCTGCGCGACGGCCTGGTGCCGCTGGCCAATCCGCTGTCGGCCGAACTGGCCGTGATGCGCCCGTCGTTGCTGCCCGGCCTGGTCGCCACGCTGGGCCGTAACGCTGCCCGCCAGTTGGGCCGCGTGCGCCTGTTCGAGATCGGCCGCGTGTTCGCCCAGCAGGCCGGTGAAGGTCAACCTGCACCGCTGGAAACCCCGCGCGTGGCCGCTGCGGTCTGCGGTGACGCGCAGGCGGTGCAGTGGGGCCTGCCGGCCCGCAAGGTCGATTTCCATGACCTGAAGGGCGACCTGGAATCGCTGGCGGCCGCCAGTGGCGCGCAGCTGGAGTTCCGTCCGTCCGCCCGCGCCTACGGCCACCCGGCGCGTTCGGCTGAGGTGCTCCGTGATGGCGTGGCGATCGGCTGGATCGGCCAGGTCCACCCGCGCCTGGCCAAGGCGATGGAGATCGAAGCCGACGTCTATGCCTTCGAGCTGGACCTGGAGCCGCTGACCGCCCGCCGCCTGCCGCGTGCCGGCGAACTGTCGCGCTTCCCGGCGGTGCGCCGCGACCTGGCGTTCCTTGTGCCTGAACAGGTGGCCTGGACCGATCTGGCGGCCACCGTCCGCCAGGCCGCTGGCCCGCTGCTGCGCGACCTGAACCTGTTCGACCGCTATGTCGGCCAGGGCGTCGAGCCGGGATTCAAGAGTCTCGCTATGGGCTTGATTTTGCAGGACAAGTCGCGCACTCTGACGGACCGCGACGTGGATGCGGTGGTGGCCGAGGCGGTCACTGCCATCGAGCGTGAACACCACGCCCGGATCCGCGGCTGAGCGGGCAGCACTCGGGGGTAGCAGGCAATGGCATTGACCAAGGCGGAGATGGCGGAAAAGCTGTTCGACGAAGTCGGTCTGAACAAGCGGGAAGCCAAGGAATTCGTCGACGCGTTTTTCGATGTGCTGCGTGAAGCATTGGAACAGGGACGTCAGGTGAAGCTGTCGGGCTTCGGTAATTTCGATCTGCGGCGCAAGAACCAGCGCCCGGGTCGCAACCCCAAGACCGGCGAGGAAATTCCGATTTCCGCCCGTACGGTGGTCACCTTCCGTCCGGGCCAGAAGCTCAAGGAGAGGGTGGAAGCTTATGCTGGATCCGGGCAGTAACCGCGAACTACCGCCGATCCCGGCCAAGCGCTACTTCACCATCGGTGAGGTCAGCGAGCTGTGCGACGTCAAGCCGCACGTCCTGCGCTACTGGGAAACCGAGTTTCCCAGCCTTGAGCCGGCCAAGCGCCGAGGCAACCGCCGCTATTACCAGCGCCATGACGTGCTGATGGTGCGGCAGATCCGCAGCCTGCTGTACGAACAGGGCTACACCATCGGTGGTGCACGCCTGCGTCTGGACGGTCCCGATGCCCGCGAGGAATCGGCGCTGAGCAACCAGATCATCAAGCAGGTGCGCATGGAGCTGGAAGAAGTGCTGCAGTTGCTGCGTCGCTGATCCCATTTCCATCATAATCCGCTATACTTCACGGCCCGCCGCACTGGCGGGCACATCGCAGCATCAGTCGGGGCGTAGCGCAGCCTGGTAGCGCATCTGCCTGGGGGGCAGAGGGTCGTCGGTTCGAATCCGGCCGTCCCGACCACTGTGATGAATCAAGAAGCCTGCGCAGCGATGCGTGGGCTTTTTTGTGCGTGCGGCAGAGGCCGATCATGCACCCGCGAAGCGGTAGATCAGCTCCGGGTCGCCTTCGTCCAATCCATGCACGATGCCGCTGTCGATGAATCCCGACGCAGCGAGCAGGCGCTGCATGCCGATGTTTGAGGCATTGGTCGAGGTGAACAGTTTGCGCCGGCCGTGCAGTGCGATGGCCTGGCGCAGCAGTGCGGTACCGATGCCCTGGCCGCGCTGTGCGTGCGCCACCATCAGCATTTCGACGAAGGATTCGCCGAAGAAGTGGTGATGAATGACCAGGTAGCCGACGGCCCTGCCGTTCTGCTCGGCAACCTGCACGCCGCCGCGTGCCAGCCAGTCGCCGATCTGCAGGGCCCGGCCTGGATCGTTGGCCGCCACGCTGTCGAGCGCAATCAAGGCATCGGCGTCCTGGATGCTGCCGTCACGCAGGTGTGCGGAGTGGGAAGTCCGGCTCATCGCGGGCGCAGCTGCAGCAACAAGCCGCCGCCCGACACAAAGCAGGCGAGCAGGACGGCGATCGACAGCGGCAGGTGGAATTCATCGCGACCGAACAGAGCAAACGCCAGATGGATCAGCGCCGTGCCAATACCGAGTGCGCCACAAACCAGCGCATGGCCGCGCGCCGACGATGTGCCCAGCAGGGTCTGGCGATACCCCCAAAGCACGAAGCCGATCGCAAGCAGGTTGAACAGCAGGAAGCCCTGGATGCCACCGGGCACATGGAACATGGCCCATTCCTGCCAGAACGCAGCGTCGATCTGATGCAGGATCAACGCCAACAGCGTCGCCAGATACCATCGTTCCATGTCGCGCTCCCTGCCATGTACAGGCCACAGTCTATCGGCTCTGTCCCGCACGCATGCCTACCCGCCGCAGCCAGCGCGTGCTCGGCAGTCAGTACACACGGAACTCGGCACGGCAGCCGTCGCTGACCCAGATCCCGCGTCGGTCCCAGCCCCAGTTCTGGTCCTCGATGCAGGCCGTCACCGATTTCTGCTTGACCAGGCGCACCTCGTGGCGCACACGGATACGGCATTCCTTGTCCTTCTTTTCGTAGGACTCGCAGACCAGGCGTTCGCCGTCATCGTCGCGATCCCGGCCGCGCCCTGGCCAGCGTCCGCGCCCATATCCGTCGGCGACGAACTCGGCGCGACAGCCGTCGGTCACCCACAACATTCGCCGGCTCTGGCCCCAGTTCTGGTTCTCCACGCAGCGGGTGACCGACAGTTGCCTGGCCAGGCGCATCGGGCCCTCGATGGGGCATTGCTCGGTCTTGTTGAACTGGGATTCGCAGCGCAGCGCTGGAATGTGGTCAGTGTCGTAGGCCTGGGCGGCCACGGTGCTGGTGGCCAGCAGCAGGGCGAGGGTGGAGGCGGCAAACGGAAGTTGCAGGCAATGGATCATGGAGAGCCTCGGCAGGGGAACGGGCCGCAAGAATGACCCAGCCCGGGGCCGTCGGAACGGATCGTTCCGGAAGTGGCTCAGTAGGGATTTAGTAGTACGCGCGGGCCCATGCAGAGGCTTACATCCCGTATCATCGCTGCACATCCGATCGCATCGGTTTACACCTTCTTACATGTCTTCCACGCCTGTCGGCGCAGCCTGTAGCTGCCGTCACTGGTGTGCGGGCGGCCTGTGGGGGAGGATGCGCGGACCACGACGACCACAGGGGGTTGCGTTGATCAGCAGTACCGTCATTCATCGCTCGGCCGACGCAGGCGGCGCCGAGGTGCGGGTCCTGGACACCACGTTCAAGGGCAAGCATGTGTTCATCGCCTGGGGCCTGCGCGGGCCGGAACTGACCCGCAGCGCGGACCCGGCCGCCACCGTGGCCGCACGCAAGGCGCTGCACGCGGTTGCCGGCCATAGCGAAGGGCCACGCAGCCCGGAAGTGTTCATCGCCAACCAGTCGGCGGTGGCGATCACCGTCTATCGCCTGCTCACCGAAGCGCGCTCCGGCGATGCCATCTTCTTCCTGTGTGATTCGCAGGCGGTGGTCGACTGGCTGATCACCGCGCTGGAAGTGCAGGGCGCGGACTGATTCCGCGCCGTGTCGCAAGCAGGATCAGGCCAATGCCGCGTCGACCGCGGCCCGCGCATGCAGGGCAGTGGTATCGAACAACGGCACTGCACTGTCCTCCGGGCGTACCAGCAGCATGATCTCGGTGCAGCCGAGAATGATCGCTTCGGCGCCGCGTTCGACCAGGCGTGCGATCACGTCGGCGTAGACCTGTCGTGAGCGCTCGCGGACCACGCCGGCGATCAGTTCCTGGTAGATGATGTCGTGCACGCTGCGGCGATCTTCGGCATCGGGGACCAGTACCTCCAGGCCGAAGCGATCCTGCAGCCGGCCGCGGTAGAAGTCCTGTTCCATGGTGAAGGCGGTGCCGAGCAGGCCCACCCTGCGTGCGCCTGCCTGCACGATGGCCTGGGCGGTGGGGTCGGCGATATGCAGCAGCGGCAGTGGGCAGGCCGCCTCGATGCGGTCAGCCAGCTTGTGCATGGTGTTGGTGCAGACCAGCAGCAGATCGGCGCCACCGGCCTGCAGGCGCCGTGCGGCGTCAACCATGTGGTCGCCCAGTGCAGCCCAGTCGCCGTCATGCTGCAGCTGCTTGATGCCGGCGAAATCCACCGACCACAGCAGCAGTTGCGCCGAATGCGCGCCTCCCAGGCGCTGCCGTACGTCCTCGTTGATGAGACGGTAGTACTGGGCCGAGCTTTCCCAGCTCATGCCGCCGATCAGGCCAAGGGTCTTCATGCACAGCTCCATGCCAGGAGCCCTCATTGCAGCACAGCCGATACGGGAGTTGCACTACACATTAGCGACTGCTAATGTGTTGGCCATGATCGAGAACGCCCTGTTCAAGGCGCTGGCCGACCCCACCCGCCGCCATATCTTCGAAAAGCTGGCCGATGGCGGGCAGCATGCCAGTGCACTGCGCGAGGGCATGGCGATCAGCCAGTCCGCGATGTCCCAGCACCTGGCGGTGCTGCGCGATGCCGGGCTCGTGAGCGAACAGCGTCAAGGCCGCTTCGTCCACTACGAGGTCGATCCGCGCGGGCTGGCCCACATCGGCCGCTGGTTGCAGCGTTACCGGGCCTATTGGCCGGCGCGGATGTCCGCACTGCAGAACCTGCTGGAGGAGATGGACTGATGGACGATGTTCTGAACGAAGCGGTTCCGGCGTTGGTGATGGAGCAGCGGCTGCCAGCGCCACCGGAGCGGGTCTGGCGCGCACTGTTCGATCCGGCGCTGCGTGAGCGCTGGTTGCCTGCGGCCGATCTTGCCGATCCGCAGCCCTGCCTGTGCGAACAGGGGCGGGAGCTGGGTTTCCACCTGCGAGACGCGCATCCCCCACATCTGCACAGCCTGGTGTGTTTCCGGCTGCGCGCGGACGAGGGTGGAGGAACGGTGCTGACCATCGTGCATCGGCTCACCGACCTGCGCGCGCTGATGCCGCCGGCCTCCAACGACGACCATCGCACGGTGATGCGCGCGGCTTGAGCCGGCGCCTGGATCGAACACTACAGGGAGCAGGCACATGCGGGACAGAATGCAGCTGGTACCGATGGTGGTGGAACGCAGCGAGCGCGGCGAGCGCTCCTATGACATCTACTCGCGGCTCCTGCGTGAACGCATCATCTTCCTCAACGGCGAAGTCGATGACACCGTGTCGGCGCTGGTCTGCGCGCAGCTGTTGTTCCTGGAATCGGAAAACCCGGAAAAGCCGATCCATCTGTACATCAACTCACCGGGCGGGGTGATCTCCAGCGGCCTGGCGATGTACGACACGATGCAATACATCTCCGCTCCGGTGCATACCCTGTGCATGGGCACCGCGCGCTCGATGGGCTCGTTCCTGCTGATGGCCGGCGAACCTGGCCACCGCGCGGCGTTGGCCAACGCGAGCCTGCACGTGCACCAACCGCTGGGGGGCGTCCAGGGCCAGGCGTCCGACATCTTCATCCACGCCGAGGAGATGCAGCGCACAAAGCAGCGCATCACCCGGCTGTATGCGCAGCATTGCGGACGCAGTGTCGAGGAGGTCGAGCAGACCCTGGACCGCGATCGTTTCATGAGTGCCGAGCAGGCACGCGAATGGGGCCTGATCGACCAGGTACTGGCACGGCGCGACGCGCTCGTGGCCTGAGCCTGCCACTGTAACCACCACATCCATGCTGCGCTGTATGTGCCGCACCAGCCAGGCCGCCACTATGCTGGTGCGGTCTTCTGAAGTGGATGTCCGATATGGCCCTGCATACCTGGTGGTGGTTCCTCGCCACGGTGTTCGTTCTGTGTGGCACGCCGGGGCCGAACATGCTGCATATCCTTGGCCGCAGCGTCGGGCTCGGATTCCGCGGCAGCGTGCCGGCGATGGCTGGCTGCCTGTTGGCGATGCTGCTGGTGCTGGCGGCTTCCGCAGCCGGCTTGAGTGCGCTGCTGCATTCCTCGCCGATGCTGTTCGAGGTGCTGCGCTATCTGGGCGTGGCCTATCTGGCCTGGTTGGGCCTGAAGGCATGGCGTGACAGCACCCGGCCGGCGCCGCCGATGGTGGTGGACGCAGCTCTGCCGATCGCGCCGGTGCTCGGCGCAGGAACAGTGTTCCGCGGCGGTCTCCTGGTGGGCTTGAGCAATCCCAAGCTGCTGCTGTTCGCGGCGGCGTTCCTGCCGCAGTTCGTGGACCCCTCGCGTGGCCAGGCATTGCAGTACAGCGTGCTGGTGGTCACCTTCGCTGGCTGCGAACTGTTCTGGTACGTGATGTATGCCGCCGGAGGCCATGGCCTGCGCCGTTGGCTGGCCAAGCCGTTTGCGCGACGCTGGTTCGAACGGCTGGTGGGGAGCGTGTTCCTGGTGTTCGCGGTTGCCCTGCTGCGTTTCCGTCCGCGCTGATTCACGCCGCGCACGCGGCCTGTTCACGACTGCCGCATCGGCCACGGCCTAGCCTGACCATCCAGTACGCAGTCCCTGCGGGGAAAGGTTTGACATGATCAAGTGGGCCATCATCTTCGCAATCATCGGCGTCATTGCAGGCGTGCTCGGCTTCGGCGGCATTGCCGGTGCCGCCGTCGGCATCGCCAAGTTCCTGTTCTGGGCCGGCATCATCATCGCCGTGGTGCTGTTCCTGCTCGGCATGACCGTAGCGAAGAAGGTCAGCTAGCGCTGATCGCGCAGCAGCGTAGTCAGTGTGCGCTGCTGCGCGAGAACAGGTTGATCACCAGCACGCCGGCGCAGATCAGGCCGATGCCGATCAACGCCGGTGCATCCAGGCGCTGTTTGAACACGATCAGCCCGATCAGCGAGATCAGCACGATGCCGACGCCGGACCAGATGGCATAGGCGATGCCGGTCGGCACCGACTTCATGGTGACCGACAGCAGGTAGAAGCACAGCCCATATCCGACCAGCGCGCCCAGCGTCGGCGCCAGCCGGGTCATGCCGTCGGACGCCTTCAGCAGGGACGTGGCAATCACTTCCAGCACGATGGCGGCGGCAAGGTAGAGGTAGGGATTCATTGCGGGCTCCAGCTCACTGCGGGTCGCACAGTTTCAGGGCCTGCTCGACCATGGCCAGTGCATTGAGGCGTTCTTCTTCATCCAACGGACGACCGTAGGCGGTTGCCCAATAGCCGTCGGCCACGCAGCGCGCCGCATACAGGCGGGGATCGGAGGCCTCATCCGGGAATTCGGCCAGCATGCGTCGCAGCCATGCACCCCATTGGGCAAGCAGGGCAGGTTCGAGCATGTTGCCCAGGGTCAGGCCGATGTCGTTGACCCGCTCCTGCTGCAGCAGGTGATCGAAGTTGGCGCGCACGTAGGCGCGGCTGAAGCAGGCGTAGCGCTCGCTGCCTTCCATCAGGCTGCGCACCTGCGCTTCGAAGTCGCCGATGAGTGTGGCGATGGCTTCATCGACCAGCACCTGCTTGCTGCTGAAATGGTGGAACAGCGCGCCTTTGCTGACCCCGGCCGCGCGCGCGACATCCTGTACGGTCAGTGCCGCCAGTCCATGCTGGCCGATCACTGTGATGGTGGCCTGCAGCAGTGACTGGCGCACGCTGTCGGGCGCCTTGCGGCGCGAACGGGAAGGGGATGCGGACATGGGCGGGAAGAAACCGACTGGACGGTACGATTGTAGCGCAGGCGTGCCGCCGCGCCGTGGCTGCCGACCCGGGCCGGCAGCATGGATTCAACCGTCGATGCGTGCGAAGCGTGGCTGTGGGCCGTGCTCGCCGGGCACCTGTTCGATGAACATCGGGTAGGGGCGTACCCACAGGCCGCCTTCGCCATACAGGGCGCGATACAGAACCAGCGGTTCGAGGGTCTCGCTGCTGCGGACGACGTCGATTACTTCGTACTCGCCGCCCTTGAAGTGGCGATATCGGCCACGGGCGAGGTCGGGCAGGGGACTCAGCTCAGCCACGACGGAGCGTGCTCACTTGCGCGCCGGGCTGGCCGGCTTGGCGCAGTACGCATCGATTGCCTCGGCGGTGTTGGCCAGGCCCTGTGCCTGCGCCAGTTCCCACGGGCGTTCGCAGCGCTGGCTGTGCTCGCACCACTGGTAGCCGGCCGAACCAATGCAGCCATGCGCATCGCGATCTCCCCCCACCACGGGCGTGGCCGTCGACGTCGCGTTGGCATCGGCACGTGCGGTCGCCGCCTTGTCCGGGCTGGCACAGGCGGACAGCACCAGCAGGGCGGGAATCAGAAGTAGCGCTTTCATCGGGCGGGCTCCGTGCCTAAAGCGACAGTTTGTGTCGCAAATACCCTAGCGGCAAGCGCTCAATGCACGGCGGCGCGGACCAGTTCTTCGATCAGGATCAGATAGCTGGCCACGAAATAGAACTTCAGCAACATCCAGCGCTGCTGTGAGAAGAAGGTGCGCATGTGGAAGGGGCCCCTGTTGATGACGGTAGTGTGAAGCCAGGCTGACTCCGTGACAAGGATCACGGAATGAACGGGCTAAACGGACTCAGGGATGTGATGAGGGTGGTGTTCTGACGGACAGGCGCGGGTTTTTCGTACTTATCTGATGTGACCACCCTGATGGGCTGGCTAGGGTGACGGCATCAGCAGAGGGTCAAGCGCCCCTGCGCCTTTCCCAGAAGGAGCGTCCCATGGTCATTACCGTTAAGTGCAATGCCGCGCAGTGGTCCCTGTTGGACCCGGCTGAGGGCGTCGCTGAAGCATTCAACACAGGCGCCGCAGCGTTCGATGCCGCGGTTGGCCGGGCCAGCGCCCACCACCGCCGGACCGGCCAGGGCACCACAGTGCGCGTGGAAGCGCTCGGCAACAGCGTGGATGCCGTGCATTTCGAGGCGTTGGCGATGGCCTCCGGGCCGGTTATCGGGCTGCATCCTGCGCCGGTGGCGTAACGCCAGATGGTCCCTCGCGTACTGCCTGGCTTACGAAATGGCACAGCCACGATGGATTGACCGTCTTGGCATAGACATGACCGATCTGCGCCGGCAGGGCACGATCCTGCAATACGCGCAAGGGTTGTAGAGCCAGGACGAGGATGAGCAGATCCCTGCGCAGGCAGCAGATGCGGCGCAGCAGTGGCATGCCGTCAACCTGGCCCACAGTCGGCATGCAGGGATCGATGATCAGTGCCTTGCATCGCGGGCTGGCGATCTGGGTCAGAACCTCTGCGGGCGAGCGTGCTTCGCCGAGGGCTTTGCCGCCCAGGTAGGGGAGGGCGCCGTGTATCAGTTCGCGTCGGATCCAGGGGTTTGCATCGGCGATGACGAGGGTGGGGGCCGGGGATGACCGGCTTTCGCGGGCGGCGCTGCCTGATGGGAGCGGCAAAGCATCAACAGCTTGAAGTATGCGCATGCAGGCTATGGATTGTCGGAGCCACAGCCTTTGGGCAGGAGGTCGTAATGGTGGACGTTAGTCCAGCAGCGCCATTCATGACTGTCCGAGTCCCTGATCAGCATCAGGTTCCTTCGCCATGTCCCCAGGTTGTAGCCAGCATCGAATCGCAGCAGGCAATTGATTTCCAGGTCGCCATCTGCACGAGTGCGTGTTGCGATGGTTTCACAGCGCTCACTGCTCTCAGGTAGTCCCAACTTGCGGTTGTCTGAGTCATAGAAATTCCCCTGTTCGGCCAGCCACGCCTCCGCTCCAGCCTTCCCGCCGGCCAGTTCGGCCAGGGCCGCCGCCAGCTTGGACCGGGTAGAGAACTTCTTGTATTGAGGCACTGCGATCAGCGAGAGAACCATGATGATGGCCAGGACCACCATGAGTTCGATCAGAGAGAATCCGCGCTGGTGGTGTGCGTGGTTCGATGCGCAGCCAGCCTTTGATATTTTCATTTTCATCGGTTCCTTCGTCAGGAAATCAACGTTGCATCGCGGCCGGCGCACCCAATGGGGAGACGCATGCAACTGATTGCATGCCCTGGCAATCTGTGTAGTCGCATGCGCGTGCGATCAGCCCTGGTAACCCTGGGGAAGAAGGCTCTGGTCTGGAATGTCGCTCCTGCAGAGCCAGACTCCCTGCGAGTCGCGATCCAAGGTCAGGTTGCCGGTGCCGATTACAGCGTCGCTCTTGAGCACGCAGTTGATGCTCGTAGCTCCATCCGTGACATCGCTTGTCACCCTGATCCAGGTACAGCGGGAGCTCGACTCGGGCAGGCCAATCGATGCCGACGTGGTGATCTCGCTGCCCTCGGCGAGGAGTGATTCAACGCCAACTTTTCCACCGGCGACTTCTGCGAGGGCGCCCGCCAACTTTGCCTTGGCCGCGAACCGCTGGTACTGCGGCAGGGCAACCATCCCCAGAATCCCGATGATCGCCACCACCACCATGAGCTCAATGAGGGAAAAGCCCTTCTGTCGGGATGGGCCTGCGCGTGCTGCCGGGTCGAGTACGGTGTTCATGATAATCCTCTGTGACATGGCGGTTTCCTGGGTTCGGCCACGAAAACGATCATTCGTGGTGCAGCCATAGAAAATCACGTGCGCAGCAGGGGGTATATTCAAGAACTGGTAAAGTCGAACGTGTTGAGTAACTGCACGATTGTTTTGCAAGTAATCAGAAAGTGCGCCGTAGCTCCGTGGGGCACGGCGTCGGCGCTGCATGCACGGCGGCTGTGCTTGCGGTGCATCGCCATTCGCCGGCAGGGGTTCGGCGCCACCGCACGCTGCCCTCCTGGCGCAGATCACAGGTCAGCACTGCGCGGCCGGTATCGGGGAGCGAGGCGCGCAGGCGCGCGCAGTGTGTGGTGCTGGCCGGCAGGCCCAGATGCTGGTCGGTCACGGTGAGATCGCCTTCGGCGTAACTGTTTTCCACGGCGGCGATGGCGCCGCCCAGCACACTGGCCGCGTCGCGCAGCCGGGTGTGGCTGGCATCGCTATCCAAGCGGGGCGCACACAACAGTAGTGCGTAGGTGGCTGTCAGTCCGGCGACGATGCTGACCGAAGCCCATGGCCGGTAGTGCCGTGGGCGACGTGTCGACTGGGTGGTTGATCGAGAGCGCATGGACGGCAGCTCCTGCGGTTGAGAACGGCGCGCGGCGCAACTACAGGCCGGGGCCGCTCTCCCCAGAGCAGCCCCGGCGTTCCGATCCCCTGTCTATCGTTGCCTCGCGCTACAGCGCCAGCGAACTTTCCACGTCCAGTACGATGCGCCGGGCGAGGGCAAGATTTGCCTTCTGCCGGTCCAGTACGACATAGAAGAACAGGCCCTTCTTGGCTGATACCGGGCGCAGTACGTGGTACGCCCGACCCAGCGTGATCAGCACGTCTTCGATGTCGTCGTTCAGCTTCAGCGCTTCGGCCGTTTTCATCTTGGCGCGCAGCACCTCGGTGTTTCCGGCTGCCGCCAGTTCCATGTCCACGCCTGAGCCGGCTTCACCCAGCAGCATGCCGCTTTCGAAGTCGACCAGAGCAACGGCTTGCGCACCGTTGATCTGCATGAGCGTGTCCAGGCATTTGTTGATGGCGATATTCATTTCAGTGGTCCGTTGCGGGTGTGAGGGGGTGAAGAGGCGTCTGAGTACTGAGAGGGACATGTATCAGTCCGGGGTGTTGGCCAATGCGCGCACGCACTGCTTGGCATGCCACAACACGTTGCCGATGACGCAGCTGTGATCGCATGCCGTCATCAGCAGGCGCGGTTGCTTCCCTGGAATGGCGAGCATCAGTACCTTGCCGTTGGCGGCATCGAGGATGAGTGTGTCGAGTTCACCGAAGTGCAGTTCGCGACCCAGCGCACTGGCCAGGCCGAGCATCGAGCTGGTCATCGCGGCCAGGCGATCGGCGACATGGCCCTGCGGACCGGCCTGGGCCAGTGCGAAGCCATCAGTGCTGGCAACGACGAGCGCCTGGATGCCGGTGACATCGTGTACCAGCGCGTCGAGTGCCGATGTGCGGTCGATGTCATTCATGGGGGGCCGCCATGGCATTGCATTCGATCTGGCTCATGAGCAGATCCATCGCAATGATGGCCTGCGCCATGTCGCGTGGGTCCAGCGGCAATGCCGGCAGGTGTGGCGCATGGTCCTGCAGCCAGTCCTGCCAGTGCGGCTGTACCGGATCATCGGTGCTGCCGCATCGGGTGAAGCCGATGACCACGGGCAGGCCCGGTGCGCTTTCGGCGATGGCTCTCAGGTGCCGCCCGGCCAGCGTGGTGCCCACGTTGGCGCTGCCATCGATCAGAACGATGGCACCTTCTGCACCGGCCAGCAGGATTGGCCAGATATAGGAGAAGCGTTCCTGCCCAGGCGATCCGTACAGGCGCAGGCGGTCGCCACCTGGCAGGTCGATGTCGCCATAGTCCATGGCCACGGTGGTGTATTGCTTGCCCACAGAAGGGTCGGTATTGCGGGCTTCCGTCACCACGGCCGTGCCCTGGGTCAGGGTCTGCACGAGGGTGGACTTGCCTGCGCCGAGTGGGCCCATCACTACGATCTTGTGCTCACGCACGGTCATGCACTCCAGCGGATGCGAAGTTGTCGCCACAGATTGACGAGGCCATCGGCGGGCGAGGGGCGCACGGGTGCGTCCTCGCCCACGACGGGAAAGGCATAGGCGGTGAGGAACGCTGCGTTGAAGAACGACTGCACGGATTGGCGTGGCAGATCGAGGATGTCGCAGCATGCCCGCACGGACGCACCCTGCTTGATCAGCAGCGCGCACAGCCGGAAGTGATCGGGACGATGGGCCAGGATGCGGAAGTCTGGCCAACGCCGGAGGCGCAACTTGGTGCAGTCGTGCAAGGGCGGGATCGGCACGCCGTGCCCGGCCGTGACCAGGGCAACGTTCCACAGCGTCAGGCGCAGCGGAATATTGCTGGACACCGTTGCACGCTGCACAAAAACCTCCTGTGTCACCGGTACCAGGCTCAGCCGAGGGTCTGCGTCGCCCAGTAGTCTCTGCAGCAGTGTCAGCGTGATCGGCGCGGGTGCGGTGGTCATCATCCGGTCGTTCCTCGCGTCCAGCCAGCACACGGTGGTCCCGTCATGAATGATCGCGGCATGGGCCGAACGCCGTGGCAGCGCGCCATCGCTTGTCAGGTGCAGGCGCAACTGCTGTACGAACGGCAATGCGGCAGTTGGCAATGCTGCCGGCGCCAGTGGCTCTGCTTCAAAGGGCTCTTGCAGATCCTCAAACGGTTGACGACGGAAACGGACCATGGGATGTCCAGGGCAGCGAGTGATCGGAGCTGACTTTGTAAGCGGCCCTCCTGGCTTTCTGGAATGAAACTATTGGGAAAACTGCTGTGCCATTCGTGTTTTTGATGCTCTCTGCAACTAATGGAACTGGCCGGATGTTTCTGCTGCGATGAAATCAATTGCAGTGAGTGATTATTAAGTTGACGTAACCTGGAATGATTACTAGCGTCTCCAGTGCGCACTGCGGCGTGGACTATTGACGGGTAATCAGCATGCTCACTCGAATTGCCATTGCGGATGATCATCCACTGGTCTTGCTTGGCACGCGCACCGTGATCGAGGCCGGTGGGCACCATCGCGTGGTGGCGGAGGCGCGATGTGCAGAAAGCCTGCTGGCCATCCTGGCTGAAGAACCGGTGGATCTGGTGGTGACTGATTTTTCGATGCCGGATGTCGGCCGTTCGGACGGCCAGGCGATGCTGCAGGCATTGAGTCGCAATTACCCCAAAGTGCCGGTGATCCTGGTCACGATGGTCACCAATGCCACCACGTTGAACATGGCCATGCGTACCGGTGTGCGCGGGCTGGTGTGGAAGTGCAGTTGCGTGGATGGCACCCGCAAGGCGGTCGATACCGTGTTGAGCGGGGGGATTTACCTGGACCCCCAGTTGGCGCACTGCCTGCAGGACGGTGGGCGCGAGCGATCGCTTTCGGTGTTGTCGCCCAAGGAGCTGGAAGTTCTGCGGCTGTATGTGTCGGGGCCTTCGATCACAGAGATCGCCGGGCGGCTGCGGCGCACGGTCAGTACCATCAGCCGGCAACGCATCTCGGCGATGAGGAAACTGGGCATCAGCAATGATGCCGAGCTGTTCGCCTATGCGTTCGAGGAGCGCCTGGGTAATGCCGGTGGCATGGCCAGTGGGGCAGCAAACGGGAGCCCATGAGCTCACTGCGGTCCAGTCAGGTCCGGTTGCGTTGTTTGAATGGCGAAAAACTGCCGTTGCGCCCCCCTCTGTGCGCCGGGCCGTGAATCCCGGATGCTTGCGCCATCGTATTCATCTGGAGATCTCGATGGGCAAGGCACTCACCTGGCGCACCCTGGCCTGCACCCTGTTGCCGATGCTGGCGGCTGCCGGTGGCGCTCAGGCGCAGAGCTATGGCTACGGCTATGACGACGACCGCTATGGTGGCCGCGATGGCAATGGCATCGTGCGCTGCGAGTCGATCAAGAACCGCAGCAATGAGTGCCGCCTGGACGGACGCGCGCGGTTGATCCGCCAGCTGTCCGGTTCGCCCTGTGTGGAAGGCGAAACCTGGGGCCAGTCGCGCAATGGCGTCTGGGTCACGCAGGGCTGCCGTGCCGAATTCGTGGGTGAGTACCGCCGCGGTGGCGGCTGGGGCGGCAATGGCGGCGGCTGGGGGAATGGCAATGGGTGGGGCGGCGGCGATGTCGTCACCTGCCATTCCAATGGTCATCGCCAGGAGTACTGCGATGCCCGTATCCGCCGAGGTGTACGCCTGATCCGCCAGGACTCGCGCAGCGCCTGCATCGAAGGCCAGAGCTGGGGCTGGAATCGCCGTGGCATCTGGGTCAGTGATGGCTGCCGGGCGCAGTTCCAGGTGAACTGAGCTTTTCGGGTTCAGCCCGTGAAAATCAGAATAATCTGATACAGCTCACATTTTGAACGCCGTATTGTCTGCGAACAGGGTGCCTTGCGTGCCCTGACTCCCGGCGATGTCGCGTGCCCCAGTCGGCATGGGCATCGCACCGTCATCGATACGCTGCCTCAAGGAGTGAGCTGCATGTTGATCCGCCTGCAATGCGAACAGCGCCAGTGGCGCGTGCTGCATCCGGACAGGCCGGAGCCGATCGAGTTCCGCGATGGCGCCCGTGCCTATGACTTCGCCGAGACCCTGGCCCGCCTGCACTTTGTCGACACCGGTCAGCGTGCGGCCGTGCGCGTGGAAGCCAGCGGCGCATTCGTCGAAGCGGTCAGTTACGGCTGAGCGCGGGTGCCTGCCGAGGCACGCCGCCAGGATTCCGCCCTCCACGCATGGCGGGGATCTACCCGCTTTCGCCGTCGAAGGTGCGGTCCCGCACCTTCCCCCTCATTTGTGGGTCTCTGATCGGTCTCAGCCCGCTGCACTCAGCGGCGGGGTACCTGCCGCCAGCTGCGGCCAGCGCTTGAGTACAGCGGCGCGGATGCCTGCCGCGTCGATGCCGGCTTCGGCCAGCAGGTCCTCGCGGCTGGCGTGGTGCTGGTAGCTGTCGGGCAGGCCCAGGTGCAGGATCGGGCGCAGCACGCCTTCGGCATTGAGCAGTTCACCGACGCCGGAACCGGCACCACCGGCCACCACGTTGTCTTCGATCGTCACCAGGCCCTCGTGCTGGTCGGCCATGGCCAGCACCAGCTCGCGGTCCAGTGGCTTGATGAAGCGCATGTTGACCACGCTCAGGCCCAGTTCGCGGCCGACCTGCTCAGCAGCGGCCACGGTGCTGCCAAAGGCGAGCAGGGCGATGCGGCTGCCCTGCAGGCGCAACTCGCCCTTGCCGATCGGCAGGGTCGACAGATCGGTACCGGCCGCAACGCCGGTGCCGGTGCCACGCGGATAGCGCACGGCGGCGGGGCCCGGATGCTGCAGGCCCGTGCTGAGCATCTGCCGGCACTCGGCTTCATTGGACGGCGCCATCACCACCAGGTTCGGCACGCAGCGCAGGAAGCTCAGGTCGAGGTTGCCGGCGTGGGTTGCGCCGTCCGGGCCGACCACGCCGGCGCGATCGATCGCAAACAGCACGTCCAGGTCCTGGATCGCCACGTCATGCACCAGCTGGTCGTATGCGCGCTGCAGGAAGGTGGAATAGATCGCCACCACTGGCTTGCCGCCCTGGGTGGCCATGCCGGCGGCGAGGGTGACCGCGTGCTGCTCGGCGATCGCCACGTCGAAATAACGCTGCGGGTACTCCTTGCTGAAGCGCACCAGGCCGGAGCCTTCGCGCATCGCCGGGGTGATGCCGTACAGGCGCGGCTCGGCGGCGGCGGCATCGCACAGCCAGTCGCTGAATACGTCGGTATAGGTCGGCTTCTTGGCCCCGGCCTTGGCCACCAGGCCCTTGTCCGGATCGAACGGGCCCACGGCGTGGTAACCGATCTGGTCGCCTTCGGCCGGCTCGTAGCCCTTGCCCTTGGTGGTCATGACGTGCAGCAGCTTCGGGCCCTTGGAGGCGCGCAGCGTCTTCAGCGTGGACAGCAGGGCAGGCATGTCGTGGCCGTCGATCGGGCCGGTGTAGTGGAAGCCCATTTCCTCGAACATCGTGGAGGGCACGAACATGCCCTTCCAGTGCTCTTCCCAGCGCTTCACGAAGCGCGCCGGGTTGTTCTTCTTGTCACCCAGGATCTTCTTGCCGCCTTCGCGCAGTGCGTTGAGCGTGCGGCTGCCGGTGGCGCGTCCCAGCATCTTGGTCAGGCCACCCACCGCCTCGGAGATCGACATGTTGTTGTCGTTGAGGATCACCAGCAGGTTCGGCTCCGGCTCCATGCCGCCGGCATGCATCAGCGCTTCGAACGCCATGCCGGCGGTCATCGCGCCGTCGCCGATCACCGCCACGACCTTGCGGTCGTCGCCTTCGGACTGGCGGGCGATGGCCATGCCGAGTGCGGCCGAAATCGAGGTCGAGGAGTGGCCGACGCCGAACGTGTCGTACTCGCTTTCCTCGCGCTTCGGGAAGGGCGCGACGCCGTCCTTCTGCTTGACGGTGTGGATCTCGTCGCGGCGGCCGGTGAGGATCTTGTGCGGGTAGGTCTGATGACCGACGTCCCAGACCAGCTGGTCGATCGGCGTCTGGTACAGGTAGTGCAGGGCCACGGTGAGTTCGATCACGCCCAGGCCGGCGGCAAAGTGTCCGCCGCTCTTGCCCACCGATTCAATGAGGTAGGCGCGCAGTTCGTCGGCAACCGCCCTCAATTCGGATTCGTCGAACGTGCGCAGGTCATCCGGCGTCTGGATGCGCGCGAGGCGGGGATAGCGGGCAGAGTCGATCATCATGTTCGCACTTTTTCTGAACGCCCATTTTCGCCCTCAAACGGGGGTGGGGCAAGCAAACGCCGCCGTCCGTGACAGGACGGTGAGGGTTGCATTTCCGGGCGTTCAGGTGCTCAGTTTCGACCGCTTGGGCAATTGCGCCTTCAGGAAGGCCATCTGGTCGGCCAGGATGTTGCGGTTGGACAGGATCAGGTGCTCGATCCAGCTGGGCCGGTAGGGCACCGCCAGCAGGGGCATGCCGGCCTGCTGCGGGGTGCGGTCGCTCTTGCGCGAGTTGCAGTGGAAGCAGGCGGTGACCACGTTTTCCCAGCAGTCCAGGCCGCCCTTGGACAGCGGCATGACATGGTCGCGGGTGAGCGTGGGGCGGTTGAACTGCTGGCCGCAGTACATGCACAGATGGGCGTCGCGGGCGAACAGGGCCTGGTTGGTCAGGTTCGGCGTCGGGTCGATCGCGCGGGAGCGGGCGTGGCCGCGAGCGGCGATGATGGGGTGCAGGTCCATGCCGCTCTGCAGGCCGCTGAAGCGGTTGGTGCCGCCATGGATGTGCAGGCAGGGATCGCCCAGCGTCCAGGCCACGGCTTCACGGGCGTAGAGGCAGGCCGCATCCTGCCAGGTGATCCAGTCCAGTACGCGTCCGTGGGCATCAAGCGAGAGCAGCCGGACCGAACCGGGGCGATGCAGCGTCGTGGCGTTGGGCGATGCTTCGGCGCCCGGAGCAGAAAACGGAGCTCCGGCTTCGATCAGACCCAAGCATGTAGTGTCTGTCTCCATCGGGAGAACAGCTTATACCTGAATGTTGACGATTTGTGTATCGCCTGTCGGCGACACGCAAATCGTCAACATTCAGGTCCGCGCATTCGGCATCCCAGCCCGCAGTAGGCGGGTTGGAATGCCCGCGCATTTCTCCTATCCCCTGCGCCGTCGGCGCGCCCCCCTTAACAAAGGGGGGCTTTTCTCCAGATGGATTTCGGTGGTTTTCATCCACGCATGGCGTGGATCTACCGTGTCGACCAAGGTCGACACCTACCAGCAGCAGAAATCTGTCGAAGGCGGGGTGGGTCCGGTTGCGGGGGCGTGAGCCGCATGGGCTCGAGGCATGCCTCGGGCGGGTTGGGCAGGACGCCCAACCCCGGCCCTGCCGTGTGCGCAGGACAGCGCACACGAGCAAGCGGCGATCGAGGCTACAAGGACGTACTTGCGCCGTCCCCCGCAATCGGACCCGTCCTGCCATCCCGCAGGAAGCCAGCTGTTGCTGTTGCTTTAGCTCCAGCCTTGGCTTCTGCGGGGGCCGGGCGGCAGCCCGGCTCAGGCGCCGAAGCGCTCGTCGTCCATGGCCATCAGCGGGGCGGCGCCGGCCTGGATCGCGGCGGCGTGGCTGAGGGTGCGCGGCAGCACGCGGGCGAAGTAGAACCGTGCGGTCTCACGCTTGCCCTGGGCGAAGGCCGCGCCGTGTGCGCTGGCATCGGCGGCGGCCACGCTGCGGGCCCACCAGTAGGCCAGCACCACGTAACCCGAATAGAACAGGTAGTCGTAGCTGGCTGCGCCCAGTTCGTCGGGGTTGGCGGCCGCGCGCTGCAGCACGTCCAGGGTCAGCTTGCCCCATTCGGCGGCCTTGGCGCGCAGCGGGCCGATGAATTCGGCGAGCGCTTCGTTGCCCTCGTGTTCCTTGGCGAAGGCCTCGATCTCGGCCAGCATCAGCTTCAGGCCGGCGCCCTGGCTCGACGCGGTCTTGCGGCCGATCAGGTCCAGCGCCTGGACGCCGGTGGTGCCTTCATACAGCGTGGTGATGCGGGCATCGCGGGCCAGCTGTTCCATGCCGTGTTCGCGGATGTAGCCGTGGCCGCCGAAGCACTGCAGGGCGTTGTAGGTGTTCTCGATGCCCCATTCGGTCTGGCAGGCCTTGGAGATCGGGGTCAGGAAGCTCACCAGGGTGTCGGCGCGCTCGCGCTCGGCGGCATCCTCGGCATGGTGGGCGACGTCGATCAGGGTGGCGGCGTGCAGGGCCAGCAGGCGGCTGCCTTCGACCAGCGACTTCACCGTCAGCAGCATGCGGCGCACGTCCGGATGGACCAGGATCGGGTCGGCCGGCTTGTCCGGGAACTTGGCGCCGCTCAGGGCGCGCGACTGCAGGCGCTCACGGCTGTACTTCAGCGCGTTCTGGTAAGCGCGCTCGGACAGGCCGATGCCCTGCAGGCCAACACCCAGGCGCGCGGTGTTCATCATGGTGAACATCGCCTGCAGGCCCTTGTGCGGCTGGCCGACGAGGTAGCCCTGCGCACCATCGAAGTTCATCACGCAGGTGACCGAACCCTTGATGCCCATCTTGTGCTCGATCGAGCCACAGCGCAGTGCGTTGCGCTCGCCGATGTTGCCGTCGCGGTCGACCTTGAACTTGGGGGTGACGAACAGCGAGATGCCCTTGGCGCCCGGAGGGGCGTCGGGCAGCTTGGCCAGCACCAGGTGCACGATGTTGCCGGTCAGATCATGCTCGCCGGCGGTGATGAAGATCTTGGTACCGGTGATCGAGTAGCTGCCATCGGCATTCGGTTCGGCCTTGGTCTTGAGCAGGCCCAGGTCGGTGCCGCAGTGCGGTTCGGTCAGGCACATGGTGCCGGTCCAGCGGCCCTCGATCAGCGGCTTGAGGAAGGCCTCGTGCTGCCAGGCCTCACCGTGCTGCTTCAGCGCTTCGATGGCGCCGTGCGAGAGCAGCGGGAAGTTGCCCCACGCCAGGTTGGCGGCGTTGATCATTTCGTTCAGCGGCACGCCCAGGGTGTGCGGCAGGCCCTGGCCACCCAGCTCCGGCGACGCAGTCAGGCCGGTCCAGCCGCCTTCGACGAACTGGTCGTAGGCCTGCTTGAAGCCGGGCGGAGTGGTCACTTCACCGGTGGCCTGGTCGAGCACGCAGCCGATCTCGTCGCCGACGCTGTTGAGCGGGGCCAGCACGCTGGCGCTGAAGCGGCCGGCTTCTTCCAGCACGGCATCGACCACGTCGGCGGTGGCGTCGGTGAAGCCCAGGCGGGCGAACAGGGGTTCGACCTTGAGCACGTCGTGCAGGGCGAAACGGAGGTCGGAAAGCGGGGCGGTGTAGCTGCTCATCGGTACGTCTCGATTTGATCAGGGCAGGGGAGAGCGGCGCCGGGCGCCGCGACGAAAGGCGGGTTCAGCGCAGCACGCCGGGCAGGCCGGGAGCCTGGTTGAGGGTGCTGCGGCTGCTGATGTCGAAGCTGCGCTGTTTCTTTTCCTGCGGCGTGGCCGCCACCGTTCCCTTCAGGCCATAGGCCAGGGTGCGGTTGCTGGCCAGCGCGTCGGCCAC
Organism: Stenotrophomonas maltophilia; assembly: GCF_002799155.1. Taxonomy (GTDB): domain Bacteria; phylum Pseudomonadota; class Gammaproteobacteria; order Xanthomonadales; family Xanthomonadaceae; genus Stenotrophomonas; species Stenotrophomonas maltophilia_R. The sequence continues at coordinate 2,492,519 of NZ_NERD01000002.1, read as the reverse complement.
CACCAGGCGCGCGGCCGAGCTGGGCACGAGGTCGACATTGATGACGTCGGCGGAGGTGCCGCCGATGGAGATGCCGGGCTTGGCCAGCAGGGTGCCGGCTTCGTTGTCGCCGACGGTCAGCGCCAGCGAGACGTCATCGAAGGTCATCGGCATCGAGCTGAAGTTCTGCAGGCGCAGGGCCACGGTCCAGTTGCCATCGGCACGCACGGTCAGCTGCTGCAGGCTGGCCGCCGGTTCCGAAACACGCTTGACGATGCCGTTGTTGCAGGCAACAAGGGCGAGGGTGCACAGGACGATCAAGGCGGTACGGAAACGGTGGAGCATGGGCGCAAGTCCTCTGGAGGGGGTGCGTTGGCGTAAGCATACTACGGCGTATGGTTTTATGGATCGCCTGTGGCGACCCGTCACAGAGGGTAGCGCGTGAAGATGGCGGCCGGGCGTGCGCAACGCTGGATCGGGCACGCGGGATGCGCCCGATGCGGAGCAGTTCAGTCGGCGGGCGTATCGCGCAATGGTGCCATCAGCCGCAGCGGGCCGAGGTCGTAGCCCATGGCCTCGGCCTTTTCTTTCAATTGTTCGAACCGGGCGCGATCCATTTCCGGCAGCCGCGAGAGGATCCACAGGTACTTGCGGTCGGGCTCGCCAACCAGCGCCCACTGATAGTCCGGGTCCAGCGCCAGTACCCAGTAGTCGGCCCAGACTAGGGGGACCCAGCTCAGCCAGTCGGGCACGAAGCGCACCTGCAGTTGCCCCTGGTGACCGGCCACCGGACGGGCGACCCCTTCGGCGACCACGCGTTCGCCCTCGCCATTGCGGCAGGCATTGGTGACACTGATGCGGCCGTCGCGGCGCAGCCCGTAGTTGGCGGTGATCTCGCCGACACACTGCTTCTGGAACGACACCGGCAGGTGCGCGATCTCATGCCATTGGCCGGCGTAGCGATCGATGTCCAGGTGGTCGACCGCGCGCACCGGCTCGGCGGCGATCACCGGCAGGGTGGCCAGCAGCAGGCAGGCGAGCAGGGCGGGGCGCAGATGCATCGGCAGACTCCAGGCAGGAGTCTGGAGCGTAGGTGCCGCCGCGCATGCCGGTGTAAATGTTTCGTCAACCGGGCGAAGACGGCCGGTGCGTTGCCCACCACTTGCCCCGAGCGCGGGGCATGGACAAAAAAAGACCTGCATCTCTGCAGGTCTCGAAAGATGGTGGCCGAAGACGGAATCGAACCGCCGACACGGGGATTTTCAATCCCCTGCTCTACCAACTGAGCTACTCGGCCAGATTGTGTGGCAACCGCAATCAATCGCGGCTCCCGGAAAAAAAGACCTGCATTTCTGCAGGTCCTCAAAACGTGGTGGCCGAGGACGGAATCGAACCGCCGACACGGGGATTTTCAATCCCCTGCTCTACCAACTGAGCTACTCGGCCACGTGTTTCGTTGCAGCGAGGTCGCTGCCAAGGACGCGCATATTACGGAGGTCAGCCGCCTACGGCAAGCATTTTGGCAAAAAACCTTCACATTGCCGTCTGCGTGCTCCCAAGTGCTTGATCCTCCGTTGTGGGGCAGGACGTGGCCAATCGATCATCGTCTGCGGTGGAAATCAGCGGGTTGCCGCAAGCGCCAATGCTGCAAGGGCAAGGGCTGTGCCGGACCCGCGCGGGTCCGGGCAATGGAACGCTGTTTTCGTGGCCGCCATCGGGGATCGCTGCGGCGTAGTGTCGGCACTCCTTTCCTGATGCTGGCAACAGCAGAGATCTGGCCATGTCCGATTCCTCGACCACCACCCGCATCGTGCTCGCCTCGCGTCCGCAGGGGGCGCCGAGTGCGGCCAACTTCCGTCTGGAACAGGCTGCGTTGCCGGCACCGGCTGAAGGCGAGGTGCTGCTGCGCAACCGCTACCTGTCGCTGGACCCGTACATGCGGGGACGCATGGACGAGGGCCCCTCGTATGCCGCGCCGGTGGCGGTGGGGGCGGTGATGGAAGGCCAGACCGTGGCCGAAGTGTTGCGGTCCAACGCCGAAGGCGTGGCGATGGGAGACCTGCTGCTGGCGCCGGGCGGTTGGCAGACTCACGCGGTGCTGCCGGCCAAGTCACTGGGGCGCCGTCTGGATCCGGCCGGACTGCCGCTGAGCACGGCATTGGGGGTGTATGGCATGCCGGGTTTCACCGCTTATTCGAGCCTGCATGAAATCGCCCGTTTGAAGCCGGGTGAGACGCTGGTAGTGGCCGCCGCCACCGGGCCGGTCGGCGCGACGGTGGCGCAGCTGGCCAAACTGCAGGGCGCGCGCGTGGTCGCCATCGCCGGTGGTGAGACCAAGCGTGCCTATCTGCAGACGCTGGGGGTGGACGTGGCGCTGGATCATCGCGCGGCTGATTTTGCCGCGCAGCTGCGCGCAGCGGTGCCTGCGGGCATCGATGTGTACTTCGAGAATGTCGGTGGCCATGTGCTGGATGCGGCGCTGCCGCTGCTCAACGACTTCGCCCGGATTCCAGTGTGCGGCACCATCGCCACCTACAACGAGCGGGGCGTCGAGCAGCCCGGTCCGGACCGGTTGCCCGCACTGTTCAGCCAGATCCTGCGCCAGCGCCTGACCGTGCGCGGTTTCATCGTGCACGACTTCAACCACCTGTGGCCGGAGTTCGAACGCGAGATGCCGCAGTGGCTGCGCGACGGCCGCATCCAGTACCGCGAGGATGTGGTTGAAGGGCTGGAGAAGGCGCCGGAGGCGTTCTTCGGGCTGTTGCAGGGGCGCAACTTCGGCAAGCTGGTGGTGAAGCTGGATTGAGCGTTCGCCGGGCAGGGCCCGATGCCGCAGTAGGGCGTGCTGACCAAGGTCGGCACCCACTTCAGGCAGTCGAGGCCTTTTCCCGGCGCAGCAGTTCGCGCTTGCGCGCCACGCCCCAGGCGTAACCGGACAGGTCGCCGTCGCGGCGCACCACGCGGTGGCAGGGCACTGCCACCGCCAGCGGGTTGCTTGCACAGGCGCGTGCGACCGCGCGGCTCGATCGCGGCGCGCCGATACGAGCGGCGATATCTGCATAGGAGGCAGTCTGCCCGCGCGGGATCTGCTGCAGCGCCTGCCATACCCGCTGCTGGAACGCGGTGCCGCGGATGTCCAGCGGCAACGTGGTGCCCCGCGTGGGATCCTCGACCAGGCCCACGACCTGGGCTACCAGTTGTTCATAGCCGCTGTCGGCGCCGACCAGTTCGGCCTGGCGGAAGCGTTGCTGCAGTGACTGCAGCAGCGTCTCCGGATCATCGCCGAGCAGGATGGCGACCACGCCGGTACCGCTGCTGGCCACCAGCACGCTGCCCAACGAGCATTCGGCGATGGCGAAGTGGATGACCTCGCCGCGACCGCCGGCGCGCCACTGCTTCGGCGTCATGCCCAGCAGCCGTGGCGCGTTCTCGTAGAAGCGCCCGCTGGAACCGAAGCCGGCATCGTGGAAGGCATCGGTGATGCGCTCCTGGTGTTCCAGGCCGGTGCGCAGGCGGTCGGCGCGAAGCGCGGCGGCGTACTGCTTGGGGGTCAGCCCGGTGGCCTGCTTGAACAGGCGATGCAGGCGCGTCGGGCTGCAGCCGGCGATGTCGGCCAGTTCCCGCAACGAGGGCTCGTCGAGGCTGGCCTGCAGATGGCGGCAGACCCGTTCGACACGGGCATCGAGGGCGGTGGTGACGGTGCTGTCCATGGGCGGATTCTGGCACGTGCCGGTGCTGCGGAAACTCCGTTTCCTGCACTCATCCGTGAGGCCCGGAAACGGAGTGTTGACAGGCCGAAGGCGCGGCATCGTGGCGGCCACTCCACAACCGGTACCACCCTCATGCGCCTGAACAACAAGATCGCCCTCATCACCGGTGCCAGCGCTGGCATTGGCCGCGCCAGCGCGCTGCGGTTCGCCGCCGAAGGGGCGAAACTGGTGCTCAACGCGCGGCGACTGCAACCGCTGCAGGCGCTGGCCGAGCAGATTCGCGCTGCCGGTGGCGAAGCCGTGGTGCATGCCGCCGACGTGGCCGACCCGAGCACGGCGCAGGCGCTGGTCGATCTGGCCCAGCAGTCCTTCGGCGGCCTGGATATCGCCCTCAACAATGCCGGCATGCTCGGTCCTGGTGTACCGGCAGCGGAGTTCCCGGTGGAGGCCTGGCGCGAGGTAATGGCCACCAATCTGGATGCCGCCTTCCATGCCGCACGCGCCCAGTTGCCGGCATTGCTGGCACGCGGCGGTGGCTCGCTGGTGTTCGTCGGCACCTTCGTCGGCCATACCGTGGGCTTCCCGGGCATGGCGGCCTATGCGTCGAGCAAGGCCGGGCTGATCGGCCTGAGCCAGGTGATCGCTGCCGAGTACGGGGCGCGCGGCGTGCGCAGCAACGTGCTGATGCCCGGGGGCACCGATACCGAGATGGGCCGGCAGGCCGCGCCCAGCGGGGATGCGCGTGACTTCGTGCGCTCGCTGCACGCGCTCAAGCGCCTCGCCGAGCCGGAAGAGATCGCCAATGCGGCGTTGTTCCTGGCCAGCGATGAAAGCAGTTTCGTTACCGGCAGCGCGATGCGTGTTGAAGGCGGGGTGTCGATCACGCGGACCTGAGCGCGGTCAGCGGCGTGGCGAGTAGCGGATGCCGCTGCTGGCCATGAAGCCCTTCGGATCGAAACGGGCCCAGGCTTCGCCCCAGTCGAACCGGGCGTAGCCGCCGCTCAGCTTGCGACCCAGCGCCGCACCCAGCGTGCGGCGCATGAAGGCGACTTCGGCATCGATCGCGGCTTGGGTCGGCCATCCGTCTTCCAGCGCTGCACCCGGCAGGCCGACGCCCATCGCCACCATGTCGAGCTGTTGCCCGTGGAAGCACAGGCTGATGCCAGCGGGCGCACCGCCCAGGCTGAGCCGATGCAGGCTGAGCCAGACGTAGCCGGTGCCGACATCGCGCTCGCCATGCATCAGTGTGGCGAAGGCGATGCGCGCCTCATCCAGCGAGAGCGTGGGGCAGATCGGGCTTGGCAGATTGCCGAGCTGGATGCTGCCGTCGGTCGGATTGAAGTTCATGGGCACGGCGTGCGCCGCGCGCTGGGCTGGAGAGGGCATGGATGCACCCGGAATTCGTGTCGCATCGGATTCTGGGCGGGTGTGGACCGCCGCAGCAAGCCGGTTTGTACACAGATTGTTGCCGCGGGACTGACCTATGGATTACCCGCCAGCCTCTAGCGTGGAGCCCAGCGTTGGCCTGCCGCCAGCGAGGGAAATTTCAATGAACGAGCGAGACAAGGATCAGGACCCGAAGCAGGGCATCCAGGAAAGCCGCCAGGACAGGAAGCAGGACGACGTGGCCAAGCAGCGGCCGGCCAGCGCGATCAACAGGTGCGTGACGCGCATTCGCGCAGCCCGCAGCGCAAGGAGGGTGACGAGGATCCCGCTTGAGTCGTGGGTGCTGCAAAGAAAAAACCCGCAGATCGCGGAGATCTACGGGTTCTTCTGAATAGTGGTGGAGCCAAGGAGGATCGAACTCCTGACCTCGTCATTGCGAACGACGCGCTCTCCCAGCTGAGCTATGGCCCCACGGCAGGGGTTCAGTGTAGCCAAGCAGCTGCTCCTTGCCAAGCCGATCCAGGCGTTCGTGGCGGAAGACGTCGCGCGCAAGTGCACAACTGTGCCGAAACCGCTTGTTTCACCGGGCGGGGGCGCCACGCAACGAAATCGTAACAATTTGGGGGATAATGGCGGCTTGCGCAGTTTTCCTCCTATTTACCGCCCGGCTCGCGCAGGCCGCACGGACGCCTCCTCAGAGCATTCCATGCCCTCCCATTCCGATTCCCGCCGCCTGTCGGGTATGTCGTCTTCCTTTGTTTCCTTCCGCCGCCACCCGCTGGCCCTGGCCTGTGCCGGCCTGGCCCTGGCTGCCAGCTTCGGTGCCGCCGCGCAGGACAGCGCGCCGACCCCGACCGGGCTGGACACGATCACCGTGACCGCCGAGCACCGCGAGCAGAACCTGCAGGAAGTGCCGGTCTCGGTGGGCGTGGTGCAGGGCGAGCGCATGCGCGACTTCACCGCCGGCGGCGACGACACCCTGCTGGCGCTGTCCGGCCGCGTGCCGAGCCTGTACGCGGAAACCACCACTGGCCGCATCTTCCCGCGCTTCTACATCCGCGGCCTGGGCAACATCGACTTCTACCTGGGTGCGTCGCAGCCGGTGTCGATCATCCAGGACGACGTGGTGCTGGAACATGTGGTGCTGAAGTCCAACCCGGTCTATGACGTGGACCAGGTGGAAGTGCTGCGCGGCCCGCAGGGCTCGCTGTTCGGCCGCAACACCACTGCGGGCATCGTCAAGTTCGACACGCTGAAGCCGACCCAGGACTACACCGGCCGCGTCAGCGCCAGCTACGCGACCTACAACAGTGTGTCGATCGACGGTGGCTTCGGTGGCCCGATCAACGATATCGCTTCGTTCCGCGTGTCGGCGCTGTACCAGCACCGCGACGACTACGTCGACAACACCTACAAGGGGCCGAGCGCCGACGGCACGGTCAGCCCGAAGAAGAACGCCATGGGCGGCTTCGATGACCGCAACGTGCGCGCGCAGTTGTTGTTGACCCCGAGCGACCAGTTCTCGATCCTGGCCTCGGCCCACGCCCGTGACTACGAAGGCACCTCGACCCTGTTCCTGCGCGGTGCGCTGACCAAGGGCTCGAACAAGACCGACGTGCCGCGCGACCAGGTCGCCTACGACGAAGCCGACAACAATCCGCAGGCCTACAAGACCTACGGTGGCTCGGTGAAGGCACGCTACGACTTCGGTGCGATCGACTTCACCTCGATCACCGCCTACGAGACCACCTCCGGCTACAGCCGTGGCGACACCGACGGCGGCGCTGCGGTGAACTTCCCGGTCAACGGCGTGCCGAATGGCTACGGCCAGTCGATGGGCCGCATCCGTGATCTGGACCAGTGGACCCAGGAATTCCGCCTGGCCAGCCATGACGACAGCGCCCTGCAGTGGCAGGCCGGTGCGTTCTACTTCAACGGCAGCGACACCACCGACTTCTACCAGCGCGCATGGTTCCTGCAGGGTGCGGCCCGCAACCCGAACAACTGGGTGCGCCTGCGCAACAAGAACACCTCGTGGGCCGGTTTCGGCCAGATCAGCTACGCCTTCACCGACAAGTTCACCGTCACTGCCGGCCTGCGCCAGACCAAGGACGAGAAGCACACCCGCCTGCTGAAGACGGCTGACACTGCCGCTGGCGTGGTCACCTACAAGGGCCGCACCGACGTCAAGATGTCCGACACCACCCCGAGCTGGGATCTGAGCGCGATGTATCAGATCACGCCGGAGGTGAGCGTCTACGCCAAGGTCGCACGCGGCTTCCGCGGCCCGACCATCCAGGGCCGTTCGGCGGTGTTCAATGCCGACTTCACCACCGCCGATTCCGAGACCATCCTGTCCTGGGAAGCGGGCGTGAAGAGCAGCCTGTGGGACAACCGCCTGCGCCTGAACGCCACCGCGTTCACCTACACCGTCAACGACATCCAGCTCAACGGCAACGATTCGGACGGCAATGGCGTGCTGTTCAACGCCGACAAGGCCAAGGCCTACGGTTTCGAAGCGGACATGGAACTGCGCCCGATCCCGAACCTGACCCTGAGCGCCGGCGTCAGCCTGCTGCACAGCGAGATCAAGGACAAGCGCGTCTACGCGCAGGTCTGCGGCCTCAACGGCCAGGTGGTGTGCACCGTGAATGACCCGACCATCAAGGTCGGTGCCAACACCTTCGCCCAGATCGACGGCAACCCGCTGCCGAACGCGCCGAAGTACAACGTCAACCTGGCCGCCCGCTACGACTTCCCGGTCAGCGACGCCGGCACCATGTTCGTCTCCACCGACTGGAACAAGCAGGGTTACACCAGCTTCGTGCTGTACGACAGCAAGGAGTTCAACTCCAAGGGTGACTTCGAGGGCGGCCTGAAGATCGGCTACTCGGGCAACTACGGTGCCTACGAAGTTGCGCTCTTCGCGCGCAACATCACCAACGAGAAGAACCTCAAGGGTGTGATCGAGAACTACATGGCCGCGGTCTACAACGAGCCGCGCACCGTCGGTGTCTCGCTGAACATGAACTGGTAATGCGCTGTCGCGATGGCGGGTTGTCCCGCCACCGCACGGCTTGAACGCAGAGGGCGGCCCGGTGTGATCCGGGCCGCCCTTTTCATTGCTTCAGACCGCGGTGAGGCCGCAGTCCTGGCTGCGCTGGCCGAAGGTCAGGGCCCAGGTCGCGCTGTCCACCTGCTGGCGGTCCAGCGCCTGCTGCTTGCGTGCGCGGCTGGCGCCGAACCAGCGGCCTTCGCCATTGATCAGCGGCGCCATGCGCACCACGTCCACGTACTCCGGATCGATCTCGCTGGCGCGTTGCAGCCATGTCAGCGCCAGGAATGCATTGGCCGGCACGCCATTGCCGGCGTGGTAGATGTCGGCCAGGTAGCCGGCGGCCCACAACTTGTCGTCGTCGTCGCCGCGCCACCAGAGTGGAATCAATGCGCGTTCGACCGCTTCGCGCTTGTGCCCGTCGTTCTGGCCGTCCAGTGCCAGGCAGGCCAGGTTGCGGCAGGCCGGGCCCCATACGCGCTCACCCGCTTCGGCTTGCTGCAGGCAGCGCAGGTACAGGTCGCGTGCGCGCCCTTCGTTCTCCGCGCCGCCTGCAGCGACGAGGCGCACGGCCAGGTTGTAGGTGGCGATCAGGTCGCCGCCGTCCATCGCGCGCTCCTGCCAGTACGCGGCCTTCTCTGCATCAACGAACTGCGGCTGGTCACGGCCGCCGAGGCGCCCCTTGTACAGGTCGCATAGCGCCGACATCGCGCCCGCGTCGCCCGCTTCGGCCATGCGCTGCAGCAGTGCATGGCCGGCAGCCTGCGAGACATCACAGAACAGGTTGGCCGCAAACGTGACCGCCGAAGTGTTGTCCTGTTGTGCAAGCTTCAGCGCGCGCTGCAAAAGGGCATTGGCGCGCGTCGGATCGCTGGCCTGGCCGAGCAGACCATGCTCGATGGCGGTGGCAGCCCAGAGCAGGCCGATCGCCGAATCGCCCTCGCGCGCGGCATAGTCCACCACCTGTGCGAACAAGGCTTCGGCACCGTCGACATGGGCGAACCAGGTGCAGGCCTCCAGGTTGCCGAGGCCCTCATGCAGAACCACGTCACGGTCCAGCACCCATGCCTGCTGCAGATCTTCAAGTACCGCCTGCATGTGGCGCGCATCCCACTGCACTACGTCTTCGGTGTCTTCAATGCGGCCGAGCCGGTAGCGCAGCCCGGCACGCTGGGCCAGAACCTGCGCGCGCAGGTTGCGGTCCAGGTGCCAGTCGAGGATCTGCGCATACGCGCGCTCGTGTGCGGCCACGGCATCGGCATCCTCGCGGTGCGGCAGGTCGCCCATCCAGTCCTGTTCCTTGTGCCACCGCAGCGCGTTGCTATGCGCCAGCTCCAGGCCGCGGCACCAGCCTCCCTCGATGAAATCCTCCATCGCCTCATGGCTGCCGCCCCAGCGTGGGTACAGGAAGTACAGGGTGTCTTCCAGTGTGGCCAGATCGTCCGGGCGCTGCTCCAGTACCAGGCGCATCCAGTAGCTCAGCGGTGCATCGAAATCGTCCTGGCTGCGGCCGCGCAGCAACGGCGGCAGCGTTTCAGGCAACGCCTGCAGCGGTGCGCCGAAGCGCGCCAGCAGCTGCAATGCCTGCGGCCAGGCCTGAGGGTAGCGCTCGGCCAGTGCGGCTTCATTGGACGCGGCCGGCTCCCCGGCCTGCAACGCACGCAGCCAGTCCGGTTCGCGCAGGTAGCTGGTAATGCGCTTGATGCCATCCAGCGCCAGCGCCGGGCGCGGCGACAGCGGGATCGCCTGCAGGTAGGCATGCACGGCGTGGTCGCGCGCCTGCTGTGCGGCCAGCCACTGGCTGTCTTCGACCAGTGCGGCCACGTCGGCGCTGCGCAGGGCGCCGGCCGCTTCCTCCCAGCAGGCGCCCAAGCGCAGCCAGGCGTAGTAGCTGCCGGGAGCGGCCGAGGCCCACTGCTGGGCCTGTAGCAGACGCGCTTCCAGCGTCAGGGTGGCGTCGTGCAGGTTGCGCAACCGCCAGCGGATGCCGGGTAACGCATTCTTTCCCTGCAGCCAGGCGTGCTCATGCGGAGCAAGCAACGCATCCAGTTCGGTATAACGGTGCTCCTGCAGCGCGGTACGCGCCTGCACGCGCCAGGCGAGGTCTTCTGGGGAAAGCCCGTCTTTTGCAAATCCATTTGTCATTGCTGCAGTCCAGCGAGTATGAGGCTGGACATTAGAAGCGCGGTCGTTGCCTGCGGCAAGCAGGACATGCGGCTGCCGTGGCGGTGGCATTCAGCAGGCGCCTTGCTTGAGGCAGCGATTCAATCCGGATCGGTTTCGTCAACGTGCAAGACCTCTCCGCGGACCTGATAGCCCGCTGCACGCAGATGTTCCGGCCAGGGAGGCGTCGCCATTTCCTCCAGTGCCATCGACAGTCGCGAAGCGAGATACAGGGGGGGCGCTTCCAGCCAGTCAAGATAGGCATCGCTGTGGATGAGTGCGCGCAGCGCGGTGCGGTCGTGCCATTGGGAGGTCGGCAGCAAGGAGAATCCAGTCACCCGGAACAGGCGTTCGCGTTGCGGGTCAGCCATGTGCAGCGGGAATGCGAGCAGCAGCTCAGGCTGGTAGGCAAGGGTGCGCTGGCCCTGTCTCCACGCCTCGATACCGGCGCGATCCATGCCAGGCACGGCGCCGTCCAGGGCCAGTCGGCCACCGGCTTGGAAATAGCCGTGCATCAGGGCATGCGGATGCAGCCAAGGTTCGAGCTTGTCCTGTTCGCTGGCAGCGGGGTCCTGTTCGATCAGCCGTGCCGACAACGCCAGGTAGTGGACCGAACGGGCGAGATCCAGTCCGCTGGCCAGTGCTGCGTAGGCGTTGAGCTGGCTGTTGCGATCCGTGCAGGGGTGCTGCTGCGCGTCGTCGGCGACCCGCTGTGCAAGAGCCAGGTAACGTTCTGCGCCTTCTGGATCCTTGAACAGCGCCCGGTAGCGCTGTGGCTCCCGCATCACTTCGATGGCGGCCTCACGATCGCCACGCGACAGCGCATCGCGCATGTACTCGAGTGCCTGCATTACGGGAACTCCAGAGGGGGATGGACAGGAGACCGGGTACGCCGCTGTGGCCGTGGCGGTGCCGCCGGCCAGCAGCAGCGAGCCGATCATCCATCGTGACATGCGGGAAGAGGGCCATGCGGGCATGCAGCAACGTCCTTGTCGAGCACTGGCAGGGGCCGTCCCGTGAGGCGGCCGACGTGGTTTACTGGTGCGCCGGCAGCAGCGCCTGCAATCGCGATTCCAGCTCCTGCTGGCGCCAGCCGGCCAGTGCGGCCGGCCACTGGCGGCGCTCCAGGTAGCTTTCCAGATGCTTGCGCGAGGCGAGGATGCCATCCGGCAGGCCCAGCTCGCGGCTGCGTTCGGCCACGGCATCCTGCAGCTTCTTCACCGCTTGCTTGTTGCTGTCGTTGGCGGGCAGCGCCAGCGGTGCCTCGGCCTCATCGGCCAGCGGCGTGTCCAGCGCCTGCCACACGGCGCCGGCGAGCTTGCGCGGCGCCTTCGGGAACTGCTCGAACAGCTGGCCCAGCGCGGTGGCATCGGTCGGGGGCGTGCGTGCCAGCGTGGCGGCCAGTTCGTTGTCCAGGATCCAGCTGCGCGGGCGATCGCTGCTGCGTGCCTGCGTATCGCGCCAGCGCAGCAGGCGCAGCAGGCGACGTTGCGCGGCGGCGTCGAGGAACTGTGCCGAGCGCATTGACAGGTGGGGCCAGCGGTCCTCGTCGTTGGCGACGCTGGCCAGCAGGCGCTCGCCATCTTCGTGCAGCCACTGCTGGCGGCCCAGCGCCTGCAGCTTGGCATCGATGGCGTCATGCAGCGCGAACAGATGCTCGACGTCATCGGCGGCGTACTGCAGCTGCGACTCTGACAGCGGTCGGCGCATCCAGTCCGATCGGGTCTCACCCTTCACCAGGGCGACGCCGGTGATTTCCGCCACCAGCTTCTGGTAGCCCATGCCACCGCCGATGCCGGCCAGCGAGGCGCCGATCTGGGTGTCGAACAGCGGTCGTGGCAGCACCCCGCAGGCCCACTTGAAGGCGACCAGATCTTCGCTGGCGCTGTGCATCACCTTGATGATCGATTCATCGGCCAGCCACGGCGCCAGTGCCTCGGTCATGCCCGGGATCAGTGGGTCGATCAGCAGGATGTCCTGGCCGATGGCCATCTGCACCAGTGCCAGCTGCGGCCAGAAGGTGCGTTCACGGATGAATTCGGTGTCCAGGCCGATGCGGGCCGGGCGCTGCTGGAAGTATGCATCCAGCTCAGCGGGGGTGGTGATCCAGGTTGCCACGGGTCGGGGCCTACTACTCGGGTTTGCTCAGGCAGGGGAGAATAGCCTAACGTCGGTCCGCATCCGTGCCGAAGGAGATCCTGCTTGCGTTTTCCGCTGTCGTCCGTGCTGTGCACCGCCCTGGCCGTGGCCCTGGCTGGCTGCACGCCGTCGCCCTCGGCGGCGCCGGAGCCGGGACCGGCCGCGGGCGAAGACGCGCGGCCGCAGGAAGGTTCGCCGGCGGCCGCGATGCCGGAGGCGGGGCAGGGCAGCGTGACCATTGCCGGTGAAGATGCCGCCGAAGATGTGCAGCGGTGGACGCCACCGCGGGTCGATCGGCAGGGGCGCAGCCTGGCCCAGCTGCGCCGCGCGGCCGAGAAGGCATTCAGCGAAGGGCGCCTGTACGAGGACGCCGACGCGGCGGTTCCGCTGTGGTTGGCGGTGCAGGAGGAAGACCCGGATGACCGCCAGGCCCGCAATGGCCTGCAGCGTGCACACCAGCGCCTGCAGCAGCAGGCCGATGCCCTGCTGGCCCGGCCCTTGCAGCAGCGTGAGGCATTGGCCGAGGCCAGCCGCCAGGCGCTGGTACTGCTGACCCTGGCGCCGAAGGACGAGACGGTGCGTGCGCTGCAGGGCCGGGTGGAGCTTGCCCAGCGCGTGGTGGCCTACAACCGCGCTGGCGAGGAAGACCTGCGTTCGGGGCGGATCGGCGAGGACGGTGCGATCGGCAACTTCCGTGAGGCGCTGGCCCTGGATGAACATAACAGCCGGGCGCGGCAGGGCCTGGCTGCGGCCGAGAGCGGCCTGATCCGGCGTGCCGAGGACGCAGCGCGCGTGCGCGATTTTGCCAGCGCCGGCACTTGGCTGGCCGAGGCCAGCAAGGTGCGCGATTCGTCACCAACCATTGCCGATGCCTTCGAACGCATCGAACAGATCCGCGCGGCCGCACTGCTGCAGCTGCGCGACGATGGCTTGCGTGACCTGGCGACGCCGCAGGGCCTGAAGCCGGCGCGCGAAAAGCTGGGCGAGGCCCTGCGCATCGCCTTGCCCGGCGATGCGGTGGTGGCCCAGTTGCGTGAACGCATCGATCTGGCCACCCACTACGGCAGTTTCCGTCCTGGGCAGGTCTTCAGCGACGCCATGCGTGATGGTGGGCGCGGCCCGCAGATGGTGGTCGTACCCCATGGCGGCTTCCAGATGGGTGCGGGTGATGCCGAGCCAGGTGCCACCGATGCCGAGCGGCCCTCGCATTACGTGCGCTTCGACCGCGGCTTTGCGATGGCGATCACCGAGGTCACCGTCGGCGATTTCGAGCGCTATGTGAACTCGACCAATGCGCGGCCGCGAGCAACGCGGCGTGGCCACTCGGTGGTCTATGACGAGCGCAGTGGTAATTTCATCCGCCGCAGCGGGGTGGACTGGCGCTCCGATTACGACGGGTCGCGTGCACTGGGCAATTCGCCGGTGATGCATGTCAGCGTGCGTGATGCCGAGAATTACGCAGCGTGGTTGTCCGAGCAGACAGGACGCAGCTACCGGCTACCCAGCGAGGCCGAGTTTGAGTATGCGCTGCGCGCCGGCAGCAGTGGCCGCTATTCGTGGGGCGACGCCGGCACGCCGCCGCCCGGCACCGGCAACCTCACCGGCAGCAAGGATGTTTCCCCCTCGGGACGGCACTGGCACAACGCTTTCATCGGCTATGGCGATGGCTGGTGGGGACCGGCGCCGGTGGCCAGTTTCCAGGCCAATGCCTTCGGCCTGCATGACATGGCCGGCAATCTCAGTGAATGGGTGGCCGACTGCTGGCATGCCAGCTACCGGCGTGCGCCGTCCGACGGTGTGGCCTGGTTCAATCCGGGCTGCAGGTCACGGGTGATCCGGGGTGGCAACTGGGCGAACGCGCCCGAGCAGACACGTGCGGCATGGCGGCAATCCCAGGATTCGGACACCACCAACGCGCGCATCGGCTTCCGCCTGGTGCGTGGCATCTGAGCGACCCCGGCTTCACCCGCTGCACGCATCGGCGCACTAAGATTGCGCCGTGCCCGCCAGCCGGCGGGGCCTGCCGGAAGACCGCCCGATGCGCAACGATCCCTTCTCCCGCTCGCCGCAAGGCCCGCAACGGCGCGGCCTGTTCGGCAACATCCGTTGGTGGGTGCTGCTGTTGGCGGCCGGCTATGCGGTGTTCTACTGGTTCTCCAATCGTACGGTCGACCCTTACACCGGCGAGAAGGTGATGATCGACAGCAGCCTGGATGCGCGCCAGGAGACCGCGTTGGGGTTGCAGGCCTATCAGCAGATCCTGTCGCAGGAACGGCCGATGGATCCGAATGCGCCGATCGCGCGCGATGTGCGCGACATCGCGCAGCGCCTGATCGCCAAGGTCGACGTGGTGGAGACCGCGCTGGCGCAGGAGCACGGCGTGCAGCCTGCGCATTTCGCCCGGGATTTCCAGTGGGAAGTGAATGTGATCCCGTCCGACCAGGCCAATGCGTTCTGCCTGCCGGGCGGCAAGATGGCGGTCTACACCGGACTGGTGCCGGTGGCGCGCACCCGCGATGCGATGGCGGTGGTGATGGGCCATGAGATCGCCCATGCGCTGCTGCGCCATGGTGCACAGCGCATGGCCCAGCAGAAGCTGACCCAGATCGGGCAGGTGGCCGGCGCCGCCAGCGGCATGGATGCGCAGCAGCAACAGATGATGATGTCGGCGATGGGCTACGGTTACCTGCTGCCGTATGCGCGTAGCCACGAGACGCAGGCCGACGAAGTGGGCCTGATGCTGGCTGCTGCGGCGTGCTTCGATCCACGCGAGGCGGTGCCCCTGTGGCAGCGCATGGGCCAGGCCAGCGGCGGCCAGTCGCCGCCGGAGTTCGCCTCTACCCACCCGAACCCGGGTACCCGTATCCAGAACCTGCAGGCGCTGATGCCGAAGGCGCTCGAATACCGGCAGAAATTCTGCGAGCAGGCAAAGTAGGGGGTGTTCGGCAGGGCTTGCGGCCCTGCACCCGCCGAAGCCAGAGCAACAGCAACAGCAACAGCAACAGCATGCATTCCGCGGGATGGCGGGGTGGGTCCGGTTGCGGGAGACGCCGTAAACCCGTCCATGGGGGCTTGGCCGCGGCATCCATGCCGCGGACACTCCCGCAACCGGACCCACCCCGCCTTCGACAGATGTCTGCGATCTGTCGGAATTGCGCGGGGTCAGATCCGTTTTCCGTAGGAAAACGGATCTGACCCCGAATTGATTCGATATCTGACAGAGATTCATCCACGCATGGCGTGGATCTGCCGTGTCGACCAAGGTCGACACCTACCAACAGCCTCCGGAATCTGTCAGAGGTGGGGCGGTGTCGGAGTGCGGGGTGTCAGCCGCATGGGCCCGAGGCATGCCTCGGGCGGGTTGGGCAGGACGCCCAACCCCGGTCTTGCCGTGTGCGCAGGACTGCGCACACGAGCAAGCGGCTGCCAAGCTTACAGGGACGTACTTGCAGCGTCCCCGCACTCCGACACCGCCCCACCATCCCACGGAATGCACGCTTTTGACGTTGACGTTGACGTTGCCTTGGCTTGAAGCCTCTGCAGGTGCAGGGCGCAGCCCTGCCGAACCCCCTTCTACTTGACCCGCACGTCAATCACGCCGTCGCCAACGCGGGCCTGCAGTGCGTCACCGGGTTGTACCTGATCGATCTTCCGCACCAGGGTGCCGTCGTCACTGCGGGTGAGGATGCTGTAGCCGCGGGCCACGGTCGCCAGCGGGCTGACCGCTTCCAGCGAACGCGCCAGCCCGCGCAGGCGAAGTGCATCGCGCTCCAGCAGTCGCTGCATGGTTGCCTGCGGCCGCCCGCGCAGGGCGGCCAGACGGCGCTGCATCGTGTCGAGCTGGCGCTGCGGATGGTGCCCGCGCAGCACCGCCGCCGCATGACGCAGGCGCGCTGAACGGCGCTCCTGCTGCTGGTTGAACGCGGCATGCAGGCGCCGGCCCAGGTCCAGCTGACGGCGGCGCAGCAGGTCCAGCCGCGCCTGCGGGCTCTGTGCGTTCAGGCGCAGCAGGGCGCGGTCGGCGCGCTGCATGGCCTGCTGCATCGCATGCCGTTGCAGCTGCACCATGCGCGCGGCCGTGCGGCGCACGCGCAGCGCCAGTTCGCGCTGGTCGGGTACCAGCAGTTCGGCCGCCACCGATGGCGTTGGCGCGCGCAGGTCGGCGGCGAAGTCGCTCAGGCTGAAGTCGGTTTCGTGGCCGACCGCCGAAACCACCGGGGTGCGGCTGGCGGCGATGGCGCGGGCCAGCGCTTCATCGTTGAACGCCCACAGGTCTTCCAGCGAACCGCCACCGCGGGTCAGCAGGATCACGTCGTAGCGGCCACTGGCATCGGCTGCCTGCAGCAGGCGGGTGATCTGTGCGGCGGCGCTGCTGCCCTGCACCAGGGTCGGCAGCAGGTCTACTTCCAGCAGCGGGAAGCGGCGGCCGAGCACGCTCAGCACGTCGCGCACGGCAGCGCCGGTGGGCGAGGTGATCACCGCCAGGCGCTGCACGTGCACCGGCAGTGGCCGCTTGCGCGCCGGGTCGAACAGGCCTTCGGCTTCCAGCCGTGCCTTCAGTTCCTCGAAGGCGCGGCGCAGTGCGCCTTCGCCGGCTTCCTCCATGTGGTCAAGCACCATCTGGTACTCGCCACGGGCGTCGTACAGGGTCACCTTGCCGCGCACCAGTACGCGCATGCCTTCGCGCGGGACGAACTTCAGGTATTGCGCCTTCATCCGGAACATGGCCGCACGCAGCTGCGCGCGCGCATCCTTCAGGGTGAAGTAGAGGTGTCCGGAGGCTGGGCGCGCCACGCTGCCCAGCTCGGCCTCGACCCAGATCGCCGGGAAGCTGCCTTCCAGCAGGTCGCGGGCCAGCGTGTTGAGCTGGCTGGGGGTGAGGATGTCGTTGTTGCGTGGCTGCATGGGAACGGCGTGCTGCGGGCGGAACGGGGACTCAGGATCGCACGTCAGCGCACCGTGTGCTGGCCCAGCGCCCACTGCACGTGTTCACGCACCAACGGCGAGGGATCATCGACGCGGGTATGCAACGCGGCCAGCGCTTCGGTGGTGGATGGCGCATTGCCCAACGCCACGGCGATGTTGCGTAGCCAGCGCTCATGGCCGCTGCGCCGGATCGGGCTGCCTTCGGTGCGTCGCAGGAATTCTGCCTCGTCCCAGGCGAACAGCTGGTCCAGCCGCGCGGTGTCGAGATTGTTGCGCGCGCGGAAGTCGGCTTCGTCGGTGCGCTTGGCGAACTTGTTCCAAGGGCAGACCAGCTGGCAGTCGTCACAGCCATAGATGCGGTTGCCGATCAGCGGGCGCATGTCCTCGGGGATGGCACCGTCGTGCTCGATGGTCAGGTAGGAAATGCAGCGCCGCGCATCCAGCCGCTGCGGGCCGATGATGGCCTGGGTGGGGCAGACATCGATGCAGCGCGTGCAGGTGCCGCAGTGCGCCGTGGCTGGCGTATCGATCGGCAGGGGGATATCGATGTAGATCTCGCCGATGAAGAACCACGAACCGCCATGGCGGTCGATCAGGCAGGTGTGCTTTCCGATCCAGCCGAGGCCGGCGTTGCGTGCCAGTGCACGTTCCAGCACGGGCGCAGAATCGACGAACACGCGGTAGCCCAGCGGTGCCACTTCATCGTTGATCTGCATGGCCAGCTTCTGCAGGCGGTTGCGCATCAGCTTGTGGTAATCGCGGCCCAATGCGTAGCGGGCCACGTAGGCGCGGCCCGGGTCTGCCAGGGTTGCCCAGGCTTCGGTGTCGTCCTTGTGGCTGTAGTCCATGCCCACCGAGATCACCCGTACGGTGCCGGGCAGCAGCTCGGCCGGGCGCGCGCGCAGGGTGCCGTGGCGCGCCATCCAGTCCATCGTGCCGTACAGGCCCTGGCCCAGCCAGTCGGCCAGGTGCGCTTCATCCTCGCCCAGCTCGATGCCGGCGATGCCGCAGCGCTGGAAGCCATGCGCACGGGCCAGTTCGCGGATGCGCTGCACGGCCTGGGCCGGATCGACAGGGGCGGGGGCGGGGGACATGTGCACCAGTATAAAATCCCTGCATGGCCAACCTTGCCGATCTTTTTGATTCCGCTGCCGCGCGTGCGCTTGATGCGCAGGCCTCGGCGCTGGCCGCCGAGGGCGGTTGGGGCCTGATGGCGCAGGCCGGGCAGGCCGCCTGGCAGTGCCTGCTGCAGCATTGGCCGCAGGCGCAGCGGATCGGTGTGGTGGTCGGTGCGGGCAACAACGGCGGCGATGGCCATGTGCTGGCCCGACACGCGCTGCAGGCCGGACGCGAGGTGATGGTGATCGCCTTGCCGGGGAAGTCGCCGTCAACCGTGCTGGCACGGCGCGCAGCATCGGAATTCAAGTCCGACGGCGGCACCATCACCGATTTCGGCGGCGCGCTGCCCGAGGCCGATATCTGGGTCGATGCCCTGTTCGGCCTGGGCTTCGATCGCGCGCCGGAAGGCGTCGCGCAGGCGCTGATTGTCGCGCTCAATGTGCAGGCGGCACCGGTGCTGGCGCTGGACGTCCCCAGTGGCGTGGATGCCGACCGCGGCGCCGTACCGGGCGAGGCGGTGAGGGCGGCACTGACCCTGCAGTTCATCGTGCCGCATCGCGGGCTGTATACCGGCGATGCGCTGGATCATTGCGGGCGGAAGGCGCTGGCGCCGCTGCAGCTACCCGCGGCCGCATGGCAGGGCGTGTCACCCGCCGCGGAGCATTGGACCCAGGCTCGCTTGCCGCCACTGTTGCCGCCGCGCCGTGCCAATACCCACAAGGGCGAATCCGGGCACGTGCTGTGCGTCGGCGGCAACCATGGCAGCGGCGGTGCCGTCGCGATGGCGGCCGAAGCTGCGTTGCGAGCGGGTGCGGGGCTGCTGAGCCTGGGCACCCGTCGCGATCACGTCGGCCCGTTGCTGGCGCGCCTGCCAGAGGCGATGACCCATGCGCTGGAAGATGGTGATGCGCTGCCGGCACTTCTGGACAAAGCCAAGGTGGTGGCGATCGGGCCTGGATTGGGCCAGGACGAGTGGGCACGCGCACTGTTAGCGCGGGTGCTGTTGTGTGGCAAGCCGCTGGTGATCGATGCCGATGCACTGAACCTGCTGGCGCAGGATCCGCGCGCGCTGCCCGACGCCATCCTTACGCCTCATCCGGGCGAGGCCGCGCGCCTGCTCGGTTGCAGGACCGCTGACGTCCAGGCCGATCGCTTTGCCTGTGCGCAGACGCTCGCCGGGCGCTTCCACGCGGTGGTGGTGCTGAAGGGCGCCGGCAGCATCGTCGCAGCGCCCGGGCAACGGCCACGACTGATTGCTGCCGGCAATCCCGGTATGGCTGTGGGTGGCATGGGTGACCTGCTGACAGGCATCATCGCCAGCCTGCGCGCGCAGGGCCTGGCCGCCTTCGATGCCGCCGCCGCTGGCGCGCTGCTGCATGCACTGGCCGGCGATATCGCCGCCGCCGACGGCGCGCGCGGCCTGCTCCCAACTGATCTGCTGGTGCCGCTGCGGCGACTGGCCAACCCGGAACTCTCTCCATGACCGATTTCTTCCTTGCCGACAGCGATGCCACTGAACTGCTCGGGCAGTGGCTGGCGGCTACGCGGCCGCCGCAGGCACTGATCGAGCTGCGCGGCGACCTGGGTGCCGGCAAGTCCACCACGGCCCGTGCGCTGCTGCGCGCGCTGGGCGTGCAGGGTGCGATCCGCAGCCCGACCTATACCCTGGTCGAGCGCTATCCATTGGCCAGCGGGGGCGAGGCCTGGCATCTTGATCTGTACCGGATCGGCCAGGCCGGCGAGCTCGATTTCCTCGGCCTGGATGAGGGCGGCGCAGTATTGTGGCTGGTGGAATGGCCGGAACGCGGCGCTGGCGCGCTGCCGCCGACCGACCTGGTGGTGGCGCTGGAGATCGAGGGGCAGGGGCGTCGCGTCCGTCTCACTGGGGCCAGCGACATAGGACGTGAATGGCTGGAACGGCTTCCCAAGGGGGGCGACTTGCAGGCCATTTCTGTTGGTTGACGAGAACAAACACCGGCAGGTTACGGATTATTAAGGAAAAAGGTGTTGCATTCCGTTCAGCGGGGTGATTGAATCCTGAGCCATGCGCCCGGGGAACCGTCTCATCGCCATCTGTGCCGCCGTCGGACTGGGTCTGGCGAGCGTCAGTGCGTGGGCGGGTGAAGTCCGCCAGGTCCTGCTGAATACTGGCGCTACCGGCACCCGTGCCGAGATATCGCTGGTCGGCAGCGGCGGCTACAAGACGCTGTCGCTGGCCGGCCCGAACCGCCTGGTGGTCGATTTCCCGGACTCCAGCGCCATACGCAACCTGAAGATGCCGGCCGCGCAGGGCGTGGTCACGGCGGTGCGTACCGGACAGCCGGTTCCGGGAACGTTCCGCGTTGTTTTCGACCTCGCCGAATCGGTGGCGCCGTTCCGCCCGCAGATGCAGCGCGAGGGCAATGAATCCAAGCTGGTGATCGAATGGCCGGGTGATGGCCCGGCCGTGGCCACCAGTCGCCCCGCGACGACGCCGGCCGTGCAGCCGCAGGCACCCGCTGCGGGGCCTGCACCCACTCCGGCCGAGAGTGCGCAGTCGCGCACCGATGCCGCGCGTGCCACAGCCCTGCTGACCGCACAGGTACAGCAGCAGGCCAGCGCCACCGCCGCCGCACCGGCAACGCCGACCCCGGCACCGGCCACCGCGCCGGCCCAGGTTGCTGCGGCCGGCGTCAGCGCCAGCAGCACGCCCTCGTCCTCGCCGGCCGCGATCCTCGCCGGCCAGCGCACCGCGGCGGTGGTGACCACGCCGCCAGCCACGGTGCCCACCCCGGCACCGAAGCCGGCCGAGCCGCCGCGTCCGGCAATGCCCAGCGATGCGTCGCGTATCCGCATGCAGGCCGGCATGCGCCACCTGGTGGTGGCGATCGATCCCGGCCACGGCGGCCAGGACCCGGGTGCGATCGGCCCGACCGGCAAGCGCGAGAAGGATGTCACCCTGGCGGTGGCGCGCGAGCTGGCCCGTCAGGTCAACGCCACGCCGGGCCTGAAGGCCTATCTGACGCGCGACAGCGACGTGTTCATTCCGCTGCCCATGCGTGCGCAGAAGGCGCGTGCGAACAAGGCGGACATCTTCATCTCGATCCATGCCGACGCGGCTGAAAACCGTTCGGCCACGGGCTCGTCGGTCTACGTGCTGTCGACCAAGGGCGCCTCTTCGCAGCGCGCCCGCTGGCTGGCGGACAAGGAAAACGCGGCCGACCTGGTCGGTGGCGTGCGCCTGCAGCAGACCGAAGGCACCTTGGCCAACGTGTTGCTGGATCTGGCGCAGAGTGGCTACATGAAGGCGTCTGAAGACGCGGCCGGCCACGTGCTGGGCGGCCTGAAGCGGATCGGCAACAACCACAAGCCGAACATCGAACGCGCCAACTTCGCGGTGCTGCGCACTTCGGACATGCCGGCGATGCTGGTGGAAACCGCGTTCATCTCCAATCCGGATGAAGAGCGCCGCCTGATCGACCCGGCGTACCAGCGCAAGATCGCTGGCGCGGTGCTGGATGGCGTGCACACCTTCTTCAGCCGCCAGCCGCCACCGGGCACGCTGTATGCCGCCCGGGCCCAGGCCGAGATCGACGCTGCTGCCACCATGGCCGGCGGCAGCAAGTAACGCGTCCGTTTTCTGCAGAGTCGAGTCATGCCGACTCCCGGGTCAACCGGCGGGTCGACGGTCAGCCGCAGTCGAGCATGGTTCGACCCTACAAGCGGCCGCTCCGCTATCATCGACTCATGAAGTCTGCTGCCCATCACCCCACATGAGCGCGCCCGGTCCGCGCCCGATCCGGCCGTTGCCGGAGATCCTGATCAACCAGATCGCCGCAGGCGAAGTGGTCGAACGTCCTGCGTCGGTGGTCAAGGAGCTGGTCGAGAACGCGATCGACGCCGGCGCCAGCCGCGTCGATATCGACCTTGAGGAGGGCGGTGTCCGCCTGATCCGCATCCGCGACAACGGCAGTGGCATCGCACCGGAACAGTTGCCACTGGCGGTGTCGCGCCATGCCACCAGCAAGATCGCTGACCTGGATGATCTCGAATCGGTGGCTACCCTCGGTTTCCGTGGTGAAGCGTTGCCGTCGATCGCGTCGGTCAGCCGCTTCACCCTGTCCTCGCGCCGGGCGCACGACGAGCATGGTTCCGCACTGCAGATTGAAGGCGGCAAGATCGGCGAGGTGACCCCGCGCGCGCATGCGCCGGGCACCACGGTGGAAGTGCGCGAGCTGTTCTACAACGTGCCGGCGCGGCGCAAGTTCCTGCGCGCCGAGCGCACCGAACTGGGCCATATTGAAGAGTGGCTGCGTTCACTGGCGCTGGCACGGCCGGATGTCGAGCTACGCGTGTCGCACAACGGCAAGGCTTCGCGCCGCTACAAGCCGGGCGATCTGTATTCCGATGCGCGCCTTGCCGAAACGCTGGGCGAGGATTTCGCCAACCAGGCCGTTCGGGTGGACCACAGTGGTGCCGGCCTGCGCCTGCATGGCTGGATCGCACAGCCGCATTATTCACGGGCCAGCGCCGACCAGCAGTACCTGTACGTCAATGGACGTTCGGTGCGTGACCGCAGCGTCGCCCACGCAGTGAAGATGGCCTACGGCGATGTGCTGTACCACGGCCGCCAGCCGGCCTATGTACTGTTCCTCGAACTGGACCCGACCCGCGTCGACGTCAACGTGCATCCGGCCAAGCACGAGGTGCGCTTCCGTGATTCGCGGCTGGTCCATGATTTCGTCTACCGCACGCTGAAGGATGCGCTGGCCGATACCCGCGCCGGCATGTCGGCGCAGGAGATCGGTGCTGGCCCGGTGCTTCCGGCGGATGCCACGGCTGCCGCCACGGCATCGAGTGCGGGCGCCTCCGGTTTCGGGCTGGTGCGCGGTCCGGCACCCGGTGCCGGCTCCGGCGGTGGTGGTGGATTCTCCGGGTGGCGACCGCAGCAGCCACTGGGCCTGCAGGTGGCCGATGCACCGGCTGCCTATGCCGCGCTGTATGCCACGCCGGCCGGTGCCGAGCGTGCAGCGGCACTGCCACCCATGCCGACCGAGAACGGGCTGCCGGTCACCAGTGCCGACGCAGGCGTGCCACCGCTGGGTTACGCGATCGCGCAGCTGCACGGCATCTACATCCTGGCCGAGAACGCCGAAGGCCTGATCGTGGTCGACATGCATGCGGCGCACGAGCGCATCGGTTACGAGCGCCTGAAAAACGCGCATGATGGCATCGGCCTGCAGTCGCAGCCGCTGCTGGTACCAATCACGCTGGCGGTCGGTGAGCGCGAGGCAGATACCGCTGAGACCGAAGCCGAAACGCTGGCCACGCTCGGCTTCGAGGTGACCCGTGCCGGCCCCGGCTCGCTGCACGTGCGCAGCATTCCGGCGCTGCTGGCGCATGCCGAACCGGAAGGGCTGTTGCGCGACGTGCTGACCGATCTGCGCGAGCATGGCCAGAGCCGCCGCGTGGCCAGTGCACGCGACGAACTGCTGTCGACCATGGCCTGCCATGGCGCGGTGCGTGCCAACCGGCGCTTGACCGTGCCGGAAATGAACGCGCTGCTGCGCGACATGGAAATCACCGAACGGTCCGGCCAGTGCAACCACGGCCGACCGACCTGGGCCCGTTTTTCGCTGGCGGAGATCGACCGCTGGTTCCTGCGCGGACGTTGAGGGGAGCATTGATGCGTTATCGGGGAATGGCCGGCCTGCTGGCCGCCGTGGTGGTGGCCGCCTGCAGCCCGGCAACACCGCCGGCGCCGGCGGCCGTTGAAGATCCAGCCTACGCGGCCGCGCAGCAGCAATGGCGTGTTGCGCGCTACCAGGACCTGACCCGGCCCGATGGCTGGACGGCCCTGGTCGGCCTGCACTGGCTGCAGAACAAATCCCATTTCGTTGGCAGCGGCGCCACCAACGGCATCCGCCTGACGGTCGGCCCGGACAAGCTGGGCCTGCTGCGCCGCGAAGGCACCCAGTGGTGGTTCACGCCTGAAGCCGGTGCCGATGTCAGCCATGATGGCCAGCCGGTGCGCGGCCGCACCCGCATCGACACCGACAAGGACGCGCAGCCGACGCTGCTGGCCTTCGATGGGGGCAAGGGCCAGCTCAGCATCATTCGCCGGGGGCCGCGGGACGCGCTGCGGGTCAAGCATGCCGATGCCGCCGCACGCCGTGATTTCGCCGGCCTGCAGTACTGGCCGGGCGGCGCGGACTGGCAGGTGCAGGCGCGCTTCATCGCGCACCCGCCGGGCAAAACCCTGCCGATCGTCGACATCACCGGCCTGACCACCGAAATGCCCAATGCCGGCGTGGTCGAGTTCGAGCGTGATGGCCGCAGCTGGCGGCTGGAAGCGATCGGTGCGCCCGGGCAGCCGCTGTTCCTGATCTTCGCTGACCGCACCAGCGGCCGCGGCAGCTATCCGGCCGGGCGCTACCTGGATACCGATGCACCCACTGCAGACGGCACCGTGCGCATCGATTTCAACCATGCCTACAATCCACCGTGCGCATTCACCGCCTACGCTACCTGTCCGCTGGCGCCGCCCGAAAACCGGCTGGACCTGCCCGTTGAAGCGGGCGAGAAGGCCTACCACCTGCCTGAAGGAGAAGGCTGACCATGCCGATCAAACATCTGCTCCGTGCCGCGCTGCTGATGGCTGCGTGCGCGATGGCACCCCTGGCCACTGCCCGCGATGCGCCGGGCGCCACGGCCGCGGCCGCCGTGGCGGCCAAGCCGCCCGTACCGCTGTTGTGGAAAGTCACCGGCCCGGGCGATGCACGCGTGTACCTGCTGGGGTCGTTCCATCTGCTGAAACCGCAGGACTACCCGCTGTCGCCCGATGTCGAACAGGCGTTCGAAGCCTCGCAGCGGGTGGTGTTCGAACTGTCGCCGGAAGACATGCAGTCGCCACAGCTGGCCAGCCGCATGGTGCAGGCCGCGACCCGCACCGATGGCAGCGAGCTCAAGCGTGATCTCGACGCTGCGACCTGGCAGAAGCTGCAGGCCTTTGCCGCCGAGAACAAGCTGCCACTGGCACAGATGCAGGGCATGAAGGCCTGGTTCGTGGGCCTGAGCATTTCGGTCGGGCAGATGCAGAAGCTGGGCCTGGACCCGGCGCTGGGCCTGGACCGCCACTTCATGGAGCGCGCGCAGAAGACCGGCCGCAAGACGGCCGGACTGGAAGACATCGACACCCAGATCGGCATGCTCGACGGGATGACGGTGCAGGAACAGCGGCAGATGCTGGCCGAAGCGCTGGACCAGGCCGGCAAGTCCGACGAGCAGGCGCGGCTGCTGCATGATGCATGGCGGCGCGGCGACGAACGCCTGCTGTGGACCAAGATGGCGGCGGAGATGCGCCAGCAGTATCCGCAGCTGTATCAGCGCATCAACACCGGGCGCAATGATGCCTGGGTGCCGAAGCTGCAGCCGTACCTTCAGGCCGGGCAGGGCGGTACGCTGGTGGTGGTCGGCACGCTGCACCTGCTGGGCAGTGATGGCGTGGTCGAGAAGCTGAAGGCGAAGGGCTACAAGGTCGAGCGCGTGTGCACGGGGTGCAAGGCGAAACGCTGACGCATCGTCGGCGTGATGCGAAACAGAACGGCGCGCCAGGGGCGCGCCGTTTTCGTATCAGCCGTTGCTGCAACTCAGCGGCGGGTCTTGCCGCCGGTGCTGGTGCCCGGTTCGCCGGGCTTGTTGCCGGTGCCGGTCCCCGTTCCGGTGCCGCCCGGTCGCGGGCCACCGAAGCCGCTGCCCATGCTGCGCTGGAATTCCTGCCACAGCTCCAGGTTGCGCTCGGTCAGCTGGTTCATCATCGCCCACGGGGTCTGGCCCAGCAGGTTGCCCATCTGCTGGCGGAACTGCTGCTGCTGGTCGAGGAAGACCTGCATGCTGCGCTCCAGGTAGTTGCCCATGAAGCCCTGCAGGGAATCGCCGTAGAAGCGGATCAGCTGGCTCAGCAGCTGGGTGGACAGCATCGGTTCGCCGTCCTGTTCCTGGTCGGCGATGATCTGCAGCAGGACCGATCGCGTGAGGTCGTCGCCGCTCTTGGCGTCGCGGACTTCGAAGTCTTCACCGTCCAGGATCAGCTGGCGCACGTCCTCGATGGTGATGTAGCTGGAGATCTCGGTGTCGTAGAGACGGCGGTTCGGATACTTCTTGATGATGCGGGTCGCAGCCATGAAGCGGTACTCGTCACAGTAGACGCGCAGCATGGCGCAGTGCAGCAGCCGTTGCAACCGCCTCAGCCCCCGCCAGGCTTGGCTTTCGGCGGTGATCATGTTGCGCAACAAGGGTTTGCGTGTTGCGCAGCATGACTCATGGCAGGGGCCGGCGGCGTTCGCCGCGAGGGCCCGCTGCGCGGCTTACCAACCCATATGGTGGCCGCCGTTGATGTCCAGGTTGCTACCGGTGATCCACGAGGCTTCGTCGGCGACCAGGAACGAGACGCCGTAGGCGATTTCCTCCGGTTTGCCGAGGCGTCCGGTGGGGATGTCGGCGATGATCTTGGCGCGCACGTCTTCCGGCACCGCCATCACCATGTCGGTGGCGACGTAGCCGGGCGAGATGGTGTTGACGGTGATGCCGAAGCCGGCGTTCTCGCGGGCCAGCGAGATGGTGAAGCCGTGCATGCCGGCCTTGGCCGCCGCGTAGTTGGCCTGGCCGTACTGGCCCTTGAGGCCGTTGATCGAGCTGATCTGGATGACCCGGCCCCAGCCGCGGCGGCGCATGCCCTCGATGACCGGCCGGGTGACGTTGAACACCGAGTTGAGGTTGGTGTTGATCACATCGTGCCACTGGTCCGCGCGCATGCGGTGGAACGTGGTGTCGCGGGTGATGCCGGCGTTGTTGACCAGGATCTCGACCGGACCCAGTTCGGCCTCGACCGCGCACACCAGCGCTTCGGCGCTGTCCGGATCGGAGACGTCGCCCGGGAAGATCGACACGCTGTAGCCGCGTTCGGTCATCGCCTGCTGCCAGGCGCGGGCCTTGGCCTCGTCGCGGTAGTTGGTGGCGACCCGGTGGCCCTGGTCGGCCAGGCGTTGGCAGATGGCGGTACCGATGCCGCCGGTTCCGCCGGTGACCAGTGCGACGCGAGATGTCATGGAATGCTGTCCGGGTATCAGGTGGGGGAAGGGGGATTCTGCAACATCGGCGCGGAAAGTGCGCCGGCCGGCAGCAGGATGTCGGCACGCGGCAGCTGGGCAGGGTCGAAGGCCTGTCGAGCGGCGGCCAGCAATGCACGCAGGTCGTGGGCACCTTCCAGTGCGGCAGGCGCCTGGCCCAGCAGCTGCCAGAGCTGGCGCAGCACGGGCAGCGGATGCGTACTGTCCACCGGCAGCGACGCCAGCGACTTGGAAAGTTTGTGGCCGGGGGCATCGAGCAGCAGCGGCAGGTGCCAGTAGCGCGGTACCGGCAGGCCCAGCGCCTGCTGCAGCAGGATCTGCCGCGCAGTGGAATCGAGCAGGTCGGCGCCGCGCACCACTTCGGTCACGCCCTGTGCGGCGTCATCGACCACCACGGCCAACTGGTAGGCCCAGCAGCCATCCGCACGGCGCAGCACGAAGTCGCCAACCTCGGCATGCACGTCCTGCTGCTGCGGCCCTCGCAGGCCATCATTGAAGTGCACGATGCTGCCGCGCGGCACGCGGAAGCGGACGGCGGGGTCCGGTCGTGCCTGCCGTGCAACGCAGCGATGGTGAATGCCACCGCTGGCGGCCAGTTCGCTGCGGCTGCAGTGGCAGATGAAGGCCAGGTCGCTGGCCAGCAGCACGTCCAGGGCAGCCTGGTAGGCCTCGCCGCGTGAGCTCTGCCAGAGGACCGGGCCGTCGTGGACCAGACCGAACGCGGCCAGCGCCTGAAGTTGCGAGTCCGCTGCCCCGGGCACGGTACGCGGCGGATCGACATCCTCAATGCGCAGCCGCCACAGGCCGCCGTGATGGCGGGCAAGCAGCCAGCTGCCGAAGGCGGCAAGCAGGGATCCGGGGTGGAGCAGGCCGGTCGGCGAGGGCGCGAAGCGGCCGCAGGGAATGGGGGAGGTCATGCTGGCTGAATCGTCGGTCAGGTTGGCGCTTGAATTCAAGCTGACCACACCGCAAATTGACGGTATCGACCCCTTCCGAGCCGGATTTTCCCATGTTTACCCGCATTGCCCTGTTCCTGGCGACCAACTTCGCGGTCCTGATCCTCGCCAGCATCGTGATGTCGCTGCTGGGGGTCAATCCGAGCCAGATGAGCGGCCTGTTGGTCATGGCCGCGATCTTCGGCTTCGGTGGATCCTTCATCTCACTGCTGCTGTCCAAGTGGATGGCCAAGCGTTCCACCGGTGCGGTGGTGATCACCGAGCCGCGCAACCAGACCGAGCGCTGGTTGCTGGCCACCGTCGAGCGCCAGGCCAAGGCGGCCGGCATCGGCATGCCTGAGGTGGCGGTCTATGACGGCCCGGAGATCAATGCCTTCGCCACTGGCGCCAACCGCAACAACGCGCTGGTGGCGGTGTCCACCGGCCTGCTGCACAACATGAGCGAAGACGAGGCCGAAGCGGTGCTGGGCCACGAGATCGCCCACGTCGCCAACGGTGACATGATCACCATGGCACTGCTGCAGGGTGTGCTGAACACCTTCGTCATCGTGCTGGCACGCGTGGTCGGCGGCGTCATCGACAGCGCACTGTCGGGCAACCGCGAAGGCGGCGGTCGCGGCTTCGCCTACTACATCATCGTGTTCGTGCTGGAGATGGTGTTCGGCCTGTTCGCCACGATGATCTCGATGTGGTTCTCGCGCCACCGCGAGTTCCGCGCCGATGCGGGGGGCGCCTCGCTGGCCGGCCGCCAGAAGATGATCGCCGCGCTGGAGCGCTTGCAGCTCAACCACGGCCAGAGCACGCTGCCGACCCAGATCGCCGCCTTCGGCATTTCCGGTTCGACGGCGAAGAAGCTGTTCATGAGCCACCCGCCGCTGGAAGAGCGCATCGCCGCGCTGCGGGCGTCGACGGTGGCGTAAGCTTCTTCCGTACTTCCACGGTAGTGCAGGAACGCCTGGCCTCGCGCCGGGCGTTTTTGTTTGCGCGCCGATGCATTGGTGATGCCGGATACGATCTGGCGAGAGTCGTTTCCGCGACTGCGGAGGTGTCACTTTCTTTGCTCGTGCAAAGAAAGTAACCAAAGAAACACGCCGCCGGGGCGCGAGCCGATGCTGCGCATCGGTCCCCTGCGCTCCTCGGTCCGTCGAGGGACGGTGCGGGAACTCGCTGCGCTCAGACACCCGCACCTCTTCGCCCTCGCCGGACCTGCGGTGCTCGGCTCGCTCAAGGCGGACCCAAGGTCAAATGCCACAGCCGCATCCGGTTGATCCATGCCACGCGTGGATGCCGTTGCCGTTGATCTTGACCTTCCAGTCCGCCTTGAGCGAGCCGAGCATCGCAGGGGAATCAGGGGCGAAGAGGCGCCGGTGTTTGAGCGCAGCGAGTTCGGCGCCGTCCCCTGATTCGCCGAGAAGCACAGGGCACCGGCGTGCGCAGCACGCCGGCTCGCGGCTGGCGGAGCGTTTCTTTGGTTACTTTCTTTGCGCGCAAAGAAAGTGACACCCCTCCGCAGTCGCGGAAACGAATCTCCGTGCGCGCAAACGAAAACGGCACCCTCGCAGGTGCCGTCTCCATCAACCGCTTTACACGGAATCTCAGAACTTCGCGTCGAACTCGGCGGCGTAGCCGGTGTTGACCAGCACCTTCTGCAGCGACTCGGCCACCTTCAGGTTGCCGGCCACGATCTGGTGGGTCTCCGGGCCACGGTTGTCCATGCGGCCCAGGGTTGCGCCCTTGAAGTCGCAGACCTTGCCACCGGCCTCGCGGACCAGCAGCAGGCCGGCAGCGATGTCCCATGCCTTCACGCCGGCTTCGAAGTAGGCATCGGCGCGTCCGCAGGCCACGTAGGCCAGGTCCAGCGCGGCCGAGCCGGTGCGGCGGATGTCCTCGCCGTGCACCAGCAGGGCGTCGACCGCCTTCAGCTGGGCGCTGGCGCGGCTGCGCTCGCGCGGGGCGAAGCCGGTGTGGATCATGGTGCCTTCCAGATCCTTGCGGTCGGCCACGCGGATGCGGCGGTCGTTCAGCACGGCGCCGGCACCACGGCTGGCGGTGAACAGTTCATTGCGCAGCGGGTCGAAGATGACCGCATCGGTCGGCTCGCCGTTCTCGACCAGGGCGATCGACACGCAGTAGTGCGGCACGCCGCGCAGGTAGTTGCTGGTGCCGTCCAGCGGGTCGATGACCCACATCTGGCGACGCTCGCCCTGCACGCCGCCTTCTTCGCCGAAGATGCCGTAGTCCGGGTAAGCGCGCTTGAGTTCCTTGACGATGACCTTTTCCGCGTCCGCATCCACTTCGCTGGCGTAGTCCATCCGGCCCTTCTGCACCACGTTCAGTGCCTCGAGCTTGTTGATGTTGCGCAACAGGACGTTGCCGGCGAGGCGGGCGGCCTTGACCATGACGGTTACGGCGGGTTTCTGCATGGCGTGGGCTCCCGGAAAGGCAGAAGAGAAGGACTGGCGGGGGAAAAGAGCGGGTCCGGCGCAGTGGCCGGCCGCACAGTTTACCATTGGTCATCGTCCAGCTCGACCTTTTCCCTGTTCATGTCCCAGTTTCCCGCCGCCACCCGCCTCCGATTCGTTCTGGTCGGTACCCAACACCCCGGCAACATGGGGGCCGCCGCCCGCGCCCTGAAGACCATGGGCCTGGCCCGCCTGGTGCTGGTCGCCCCCGAGAAACCGCTGGACGAGGAGGCTTTCCGCCGCTCGGCCGGCGCCGAAGACGTGCTGGGGGACGCCCCGGTGGTGGCCACCCTGGCCGAGGCCGTGGCCGATTGCCGCCTGGTGCTGGGCTGCACCGCCCGTGCCCGCCGCGTCCAGCTGGAGGAGTACCTGCCGGCCGATGCCGCCGCCCGTGCAGTGGCCAAGGCCGGCGAAGGGGCCGAGGTGGCGCTGGTGTTCGGCCGTGAGCGCACCGGCCTGACCAACGAGGAACTGCAGCTCTGCCACGCGGCGGTGCATATCCCGTCCGACCCGGAGTTCAGCTCGCTCAACCTGGCTGCCGCGGTGCAGGTGCTGGCCTATGAAACGCGCATGCAGCTTCTGGGCACGCAGCCGGCTGCCGGCGCCGAACCGGGTTTCCGCGAACAGGCGGCCAGCCACGAGCAGATGGAGAGCTTCTTCGCCCAGCTCGGCGACACGTTGGACGAGATCGATTTCCACAAGGGCCGCGCGCCGGAATCGGCGATGCGCAAGCTGCGCCGCCTGTTCCTGCGCAGCGAGCCGAGCGAGCAGGAAGTGCGCCTGCTGCGCGGCATCCTTGCCGACACCCAGCGCATGGCGCGACTGGCACAGGCGGGCAACAAGAACAGCTGACGACGTTCTCATTATTTCGGGTAGTCTGTCTCGATACCCAGGGGGGATGAAGCCTGTGTCGGGTCTGCGAAGGGCAGTGCAGAGGGGACTGCTGAGCCTGGTCATGATCCTGCTGGCCGGGACGGTGCATGCAGCACCGGACCCGGTGCTGGTGCTGGGCCGGATCAGCGATGATCCCAAGGCCCATTACGAACAGCTGCAGCCGTTGCTGGACTATGTGGTGGCACGCATGCACGACGTCGGCATCAAGGAGGGACGGATCCTGATGGCACGCGATCCACAGCAGATGGCCAGCTATCTGCGGCGGGGGCGGGTCGACTGGGTCACGGAAACGTCGGGCACGGCGGTGGCACTGGGCCAGCGCAGTGGCGCACGGCCGCTGCTGCTGACCGAGCGCAATGGCGTGCGCGAGTACCAGACGGTGTTCTTCGTGCGCAGCGACAGTTCGATCCAGCGCGTGCAGGATCTGCGTGGGCACCGCCTGGCGCTGCAGAACACGGCGTCGACCAGTGCCTACCTGGTGCCTGTGATGACGTTGCTGCAGGAGGGGTTGGCGCCGCAGATCCTGGCCGGCGTGTGGGACGTGCCGGGCCGGGACAGCGTGGGGTATGTGTTCGCGCGCAGCGAGTTGAACATCGCTACGTTCGTGCACAAGGGCCTGGTCGAGGTGGGGGCGGTGAGCAGCGTGGACTGGAACGACGAACGACGGATGCCGGCAGCGTTCCGGCGCGATTTCCGCGAGCTGTTGCGCACCGAACCCTACCCGCGTGCGGTGGAGATGGTCCGCGCCGACCTTGACCCACGGGTGCGCGATCGCCTGCAGCAAGTGCTGCTGCAGGCAGCCAGCGACCCGCAGGCACAGGGGGCGTTGCATCGGTTTTTCGGCACTTCCGGTTTCCACCGCGTCGATGCGCATGCGCAGCAGCGGCTGGATGAATTGAAACAAGGATTGACGCGCGTGCGGATGGAAGTGGAATGAAGTGGCTCGGCTCGGGAATGCAGGCCCGGTTCCTGCTCGCGATGGGCGGGGCGATGGTCGTGGTGGTGGCGATCCTGGCGGTGTTGCTGGGGCGTCAGGCGGCAATGCAGGGTGAGGTGCGCAACCTCAGTGGCGGCGTCATCCATGAACTGTTCGACCGCAGTGTGCGCAGCCGCGGCGAGGCAATGGCGCGGGAGCTGTCCGATGCGCTGGCCAACCCGTTGTACTACCGCGACCTGGACCAGGTTGGTGCGCTGGTGCGCAGCACCGCACGGCAGCCGGTCGTGCGCTATGTGCTGGTGTTCGACGAACGTGGCCGGCTGGTGCATGACGGCTCGATCGAGGTGTCCGGATTCGGCCAGCCGATGGCCGACCCGCTGGCGCCCAAGGCCGCAGCGGCGCAGGCGCTGGTGGTGCAGGAATCGCCCAAGGTGCTCGACAACACCATGCCGATCATGGTCGGCAACCAGCGCATCGGCGGCGTCCGCGTCGGCATGGCCCTGGATGAGGTGCAGCAGCGCGAACAGGCAGCCAATGCCACGCTCGGCGAACGCCTGCAGCAGGTCGGCAGCCGCCACCTGGGCTGGTTGCTGCTGATGCTGGGCCTGCTGGTGGTGATCGGCGTGGTGGTGATCCTGTACGTCCAGCGCACCTTGGTTGCGCCGATCCGGGACCTGGCCGCTGCGGCGCGCCGCATCGAAGCGGGAGACTACCAGGCGCCCCTGGCCGAGAATACCCGCGACGACGAGGTCGGCGAGCTGGTGCGCGGTTTTGCCCGGATGCGCGATGCCATCGCCCGCCATGACCGCGAGGTACGGCGCATGGCGTATACCGATGCGCTGACCGGGTTGACCAATCGGTTGGCGTTCCGGGAAGCGCTGGACCATCGCCTGATGGCGGCGCGCGCATCCAACCATCGGCTGGGCCTGCTGTTCGCCGATATCGACGACTTCAAGCGCGTCAACGACACCCTCGGGCATGAGGCAGGTGACGAGGCGCTGTTGCAGTTCGCGCAGCGCATCGGGCGCGCCGTTGCCGAAGCGGGGGGCGATGAGGCACTGTTGGCCCGCTTCGGCGGCGACGAGTTCGTGATCCTGGTCGGTGATGGCGACGTGGCCGCGAATGCGCGGCTGCTGGCCGAGGTGCTGGTGCGCGAACTGGGCAAACCCCTGGTGGTACAGGGCCGCGAGCTGTTCCTGGGCACCTCGATCGGCGTCACCCTGTTCCCCGACGATGCCGCCGATGCGACCACGCTGCTGAAGAACGGCGACATCGCCATGTACCAGGCGAAGATGGCCGGCAAGAACTGCTATCGCTACTACAGCCGGGCGATGGACCATGCGGTCGAGCGCCGCGTGCACATGGAGCAGGAGTTGCGCGGGGCCTGGGAGCGCGGCGAGCTGCGCCTGGCCTACCAGCCGATCTTCCGCATGCGTGATCGCCGCATGATCGGTGTCGAAGTGCTGTTGCGCTGGCAGCATCCGACCCTGGGCACGATTCCGCCGTCGGTGTTCATCGAAGTGGCCGAGCAGAGTGGGCTGATCGAGATCATTGGCCCGAAGGTGCTGCGTGCGGCCTGCATGGAAGCCTCGCAGTGGCCACGCGGGGCCGGTGGCGATGATCTGTTCGTGTCGGTGAACGTATCGCCGCGGCAGCTGCGCGGTGGTGAACTGCCGGCGCTGGTTGCGCAGTGCCTGCACGAATCCGGCCTGCCGGCCTCGCGCCTGCACCTGGAGCTGACCGAAACCGCGGTGATCGGCGACGAAATGGTTGCCGCGCAGCTGCTGGACAAGCTGCACCGCACCGGCGTGAAGGTCTGGCTGGACGATTTCGGTACCGGCTTCTCCGGTCTCAGCCATCTGCGCCAGGTACCGGTGGATGGCGTCAAGATCGACAAGAGCTTCGTGGCCGACATGCAGCGCGATCCCGACGACCTCGCCCTGACCACGGCGATCATCGCCATGGCACACGCGTTGGGCATTACCGTGGTGGCCGAAGGCATCGAGCAGCAGGCGCAGTTCGAGCTGCTGGCCCAGCGTGGTTGCGACCTCGGCCAGGGCTACTGGCTGAGCCATCCGGTCACCGCCACCGAAGTGGTGCGGATGATCGAATCGGGCGTCTGACAGAAAAGGGGACGGAGGGAATTAAGTCGCAAATGCATTTGCGACTTAATTCCCTCCGTCCCCTTTTCTGTTACACCGGGCGCTTGCTCGGGTCGCCGGGCAGTTCGCGCACCAGCTTGGGGATCAGGTAACCGGACAGGCGCGCGGTCAGGCCGGCGATCAGCGCCTTCGCCTGTGTGTCGTCCACTTCGAAGTGTGCCACGCCCTCGACCCGGTCCAGCTGGTGCAGGTAGTAGGGCAGTACGCCGGCGGCGAAGCTGCGTTCGCTCAGGTCCTGCAGGGCCTGCACGCTGTCGTTGACCCCGCGCAGCAACACCGCCTGGTTCAGCAGCTGCGCGCCGGTACCGCGCAGGCGGGCCATTGCCGCGTCCACGCTGGCGTCGAATTCATTGGCATGGTTGGCATGGACCACGATCGCCAGCGGCCACGGCAGGCTGCCCAGCCAGGAGACCAGCTCCTCGTCCACGCGCTCCGGCAACACGATCGGCAGCCGCGTATGGATGCGCAGGCGGCGGATGTGCGGGATCGCGCGCAGCGCATCGGTCAGCTCGGCCAGCTTGTGCGTGGCCAGCGACAGCGGGTCGCCGCCGGACAGGATCACCTCGTCGATATCCGGGTCGGCCGCGATGGCGGCTACGGCCTCCTGCCAGCCGCCCTTGGCGGCGTTCTCCGCGCCATAGTCGAAGTGGCGGCGGAAGCAGTAGCGGCAGTTGATCGCGCAGCTGCCGGTGGCGACCAGCAGGGCGCGTCCACGGTACTTCTGGATGACGCCGGTGGCCTTCTTGGCGGCACCATCGCCCACCGCATCGAAGCTGAACCCGGGCGCCGGGCGCATTTCCTCGTCGATCGGCAGCACCTGGCGCAGCAGCGGGTCGGCCGCATCCCCCACGCGCATGCGCGCCACGAAGCCCTCGGGTACGCGCAGCGCGAACTGGGCCATGGCCGCCTCCGAGACGCCCAGCGCCGCCGGGTCCAGCTGCAGCCGGGCCAGCAGGGCGTGCGGGTCGCGCAGCGCCTGGCGCCAGAGCTGCTGCCAGCGCGCGGGCGCGCCTGGCGACTGGGGCCGGGGGAAGGCGGAAAGCTGCATGGAGAGGGGGCCTGCGGTTATCATGGGGGCAGAAAAACAGTCGCCCACCGGCATCCGGTGGGCTTTCCATTCTAACGGCTCGCCGCACCCGCGGCGTTTTTGCCACTCAGGAGTTTACGCATGGCCAGCTACGGCATGAACGACGTCAAGAACGGGATGAAGATCCTGGTCAACAACCAACCGGCCGTCATCATCGACACCGAATACGTCAAGCCGGGCAAGGGCCAGGCCTTCACCCGCGTGAAGTACCGCCTGATCAAGGACGGCCGTACCCAGGAAGTCACCATGAAGTCGACCGACTCGCTGGATGCAGCCGACGTCGTCGATACCGACATGAACTTCATGTACAGCGATGGCGAGTACTGGCACTTCATGGACCCGGAATCCTTCGAGCAGGTCCAGGCCACCAAGGCCGGCATGGGCGGCGCCGAGAAGTGGCTGAAGGGCGAAGAGTCCTGCGTGGTCACCCTGTGGAACGGTGAGCCGATCTTCGTGCAGCCGCCGAACTTCGTTGAACTGAAGATCACCGAAACCGATCCGGGCGTCCGTGGCGACACCTCGGGCGGCGGCGGCAAGCCTGCCACCCTGGAAACCGGTGCCGTGGTCCGCGTGCCGCTGTTCGTCAACCAGGACGAAGTGATCCGCGTCGACACCCGTTCGGGCGAATACTCCGCACGCGTCAAGTAAGGTTCCAGCCGTAGGCCGACCTTGCTGTAGTGCCGGCCGCTGGCCGGGTACGCGCCATCGCATTCGCGCTGGCGCTCCCATGATCTGCTTCGGCAGATCATGGGCCCCGCTTCACGAGTCTCCAGCCCCCGCCGCTTCGCGGCAGCCCCTGACTCAGGGGCGTGTCCCCCAGAAGTATCTCGCCGCCCCCCAGCCAGTGAGCCCGCATGAGCGATAGCCCGCACCTCCCCGAAGCCTGCGACCTGCTCATCGAAGCCGGTTACGTCGTTCCGATCGAGCCGCATGCGGTGGTGCTGGAAGACCATGCCGTTGCCGTGCGTGGCAGCGAGATCGTGGCCATCCTGCCGCGTGCCGAGGCGCGCGCACGGTTCCGCGCCACCCAGGTGGTCAGCCGTCCCGAGGCTGCGCTGATGCCGGGCCTGGTCAACGCGCACACGCACAACCCGATGACCCTGCTGCGCGGCGTCGCCGACGACCTGCCGCTGATGACCTGGCTGCAGCAGCACATCTGGCCGGTGGAAGCGGCGGTGATCGGCCCCGAATTCGTTGCCGACGGCACCACCCTGGCCATCGCCGAGATGCTGCGCGGCGGTACCACCTGCGCCAACGAGAACTACTTCTTCGGCGACGTGCAGGCCGCGGTCTACAAGAAGCACGGCTTCCGCGCGCTGGTCGGCGCGGTCATCA
Organism: Stenotrophomonas maltophilia; assembly: GCF_002799155.1. Taxonomy (GTDB): domain Bacteria; phylum Pseudomonadota; class Gammaproteobacteria; order Xanthomonadales; family Xanthomonadaceae; genus Stenotrophomonas; species Stenotrophomonas maltophilia_R. The sequence goes on along the minus strand of NZ_NERD01000002.1, from coordinate 2,455,102 downwards.
TCGATTTCCCCACCGCCTGGGCCAAGACCGACGACGAGTACTTCGCCAAGGCCGGTGAACTGCACGACCAGTGGCGCACCGATCCGCTGATCGGCACCGCGTTCGCGCCGCATGCGCCGTACACCGTCAACGATGCCAACTTCGAGCGGGTGCGGATGCTGTCCGACCAGCTCGACATGCAGGTGCACCTGCACACCCACGAGACCGCGCAGGAAATCAACGATTCGATCAAGCTGCACGGCCAGCGCCCGCTGGCGCGGCTGGACCGGCTCGGCCTGGTCAACGACCGCCTGATCGCGGTGCACATGACCCAGCTGACCGATGCGGAGATCCACCTGTGCGCCGAACGTGGGGTCAGCGTGGTGCATTGCCCGGAATCGAACCTGAAGCTGGCCTCCGGTTTCTGCCCGGCCTGCGCCCTGCAGCGTGCCGGCGTGAACCTGGCGATCGGCACCGACGGCTGCGCCAGCAACAACGACCTGGACATGTTCAGCGAGAACCGCACCGCAGCGATCCTGGCCAAGGCCGTGGCCGACGATGCCACTGCACTGGACGCGGCGACCACGCTGCGCGCGTCCACGCTGGGTGGCGCGCGCGCGCTGGGCTTCGGCGACCGCATCGGCTCGATCGAAGCCGGCAAGCAGGCCGACCTGGTCTGCGTCGACCTGTCCGCGCTGGAAACCCAGCCGCTGCACAACGTGCTGTCGCAGCTGGTGTACGCCACCGGCCGCCAGCAGGTCAGCGACGTCTGGATCGCCGGCAAGCCGAAGCTGGTGCAGCGCGAGCTGGTCGGCATGGACCTGCCGGGCATCATCGCCAACGCGCGCCAGTGGCGCGAGCGCATCCGTCATATCCGCGCCTGAACCCCGGCGCCGCAAGGACTCCCTCATGACTGCCTCCCACGCTTCCTCCAATTTCGATCAGGCCGAGCTGGACAAGTTCGCCGCACTGGCCAACCGCTGGTGGGACGCTGACGGCCCGCAGAAGCCGCTGCATGCGCTGAACCCGGTACGCCTTAAGTACGTGTCCGATCGTGTGCCGCTGCGCGGTGCGCGCGTGCTCGACATCGGCTGCGGTGGCGGCCTGTTGAGTGAGGCACTGGCCCAGGCCGGCGCCGACGTGACTGCCATCGACCTGGCCCCGGAACTGGTCAAGGTCGCACGCCTGCATGCGTTGGAAAGCGGCGCCCAGGTCGACTACCGGGTGCAGGCCGCCGAGGAGCTGGCCGCTGAGCAGCCGGGTAGTTTCGATGTTGTCACCTGCATGGAAATGCTCGAGCACGTGCCCGACCCGGGCGCGATCATCGAGGCCTGCAAGCGCCTGCTGAAGCCGGGCGGCCACCTGTTCCTGTCGACCATCAACCGCACTGCCGCTGCCTTCGCGGTGGCCATTGTCGGCGCCGAGTACGTGGCACGGCTGCTGCCCAAGGGCACCCATCATTACCAGGAATTCATCAAGCCGGCCGAGCTGGCGCGCTGGCTGCGCGAGGCCGACATGCAGCTGGTGGATGTCAGCGGCATGGCCTACGAGCCGTGGCGCAACCATGCCCGCCTGAGCAGCCGCACCGACATCAACTACCTGGCTTACGCGGTCAAGCCGGCATGACCGCTTCCCGCTTCCCGCGTGCAGTGCTGTTCGATCTGGACGGCACGCTGCTGGACAGCGCGCCGGACTTCGTCGCTACCTGCGACGCGATGCTGGCCGAGCGTGGACGCGCCCCGGTCGATCCGGCCGCGCTGCGCCCGGTGGTCTCCAAGGGCTCGCGGGCGATGGTCTCGGCTGCCTTCCCGGAACTGGACGTTGCCGCGCGCGATGCGCTGATCCCGGAATTCCTGCAACGCTACGAAGCGTTGATCGGCCAGCACGCGGTGCTGTTCGATGGCGTGGCCGGCATGCTTGCCGCGCTGGATGAGGCCGGTACGGTGTGGGGCATCGTCACCAACAAACCCGAGTACCTGGCGCGCCTGATCCTGCCGCAGCATGGCTGGCAGCAGCGCTGTGCGGTGCTGGTCGGTGGGGACAGCCTAGCCGAGCGCAAGCCACACCCGCTGCCGCTGCTGCACGCTGCGCAGGCCATCGGCATTGCCGCCGGAGACTGCGTGTACGTGGGTGACGACGAGCGCGACATCATTGCCGCGCGCGCCGCGGCCATGCCGTCGGTGGCGGCGCTGTGGGGCTATCGCCTGCACAGCGACGACCCGCTGGCGTGGCAGGCCGACGTGCTGGTCGAGAACGCCGAACTTCTGCAACTGGCCAGTCTGTGGCCGACCCGGCCGGCAGCCCCGGCCCAGCCGTAAGGAATCACGTAGTGAGCAGTACCGCGCTGGACAGTTTCCTCGACAAGTGGCGCAGCCGTTGGCCGGAATGGTCGGTGGCCGCCCCGTTCGTGGCCGAATCGCAACGCGAGCTTGCAGTGGCGTGGTTTGCGCTGCTGCAGGAGTTCGACGACATGCTCAACACCAGCGGCGATCCGCTGCCGGCCGATGCCAAGCTGGCATGGTGGGGCGAGGAGCTGCGCAGCTGGGCGGCGCATCGTTCGCGCCATCCGCTGGGCCGCCTGCTGGAGCCGGTGCGTGCGCCGTGGGCGCAGTTGGCCGAGGCGCTGCCGGACCTGGTTGAAGCGCGCACCGTGGCACTGGATGCGGCCGGAGCCGAGCGTGCGCTGGCCCGCTACGCGGAAGCCGTGGCTTCGGTAGAGGCGGCCTTGTTCGCTGACAAGCCGCGCACCGGCGCCGGTCGCGCAGTGCAGCTGCAGACCTTGGCACAGCGCCTGCAGGATGCCGGCGTGGCCGGTGTGCCGCGCAGCCTGCTGGACGGTGATGCCAGCACCGCCGCGCAGCGCTGGGCGCAGCACCTGTTGAAGGGGTGGGGCAGCCGGGTGCCCGGTCCGCGCCCGCGCCGGGTGTGGTCCAGCCTGGCGCGTGCACGGGTGGCGGCACAGGCCGCGGGCAAGCCGATCGAAGCCACGCCGGTGCGCACCCTGTTGCGCGTGTGGTGGGCCGCGCGCGGTTGATCGATTCTGGTGGGTGCGGACCTTGGTCCGGGTGGGTGCGGACCTTGGTCCGCACGCTCCATGATGTTGTGCCGGTCCAGGTCGGCACCCCCCAAAGCGCATTGCGCGCGTTACCTGCGCTCCAGCACCAGCAGCGGGTCGATACGGGTATCGAACCAGTTCATGCCCCAGTGCAGGTGTGGCCCGGTGGCACGGCCGGTGGCGCCGACGGCGGCGATCACCTGGCCCTGTTCGACGCGATCGCCAACCTTCACGTCGATGCGCGACAGGTGCAGGAAGTTGGAGCTCACCCCGAAGCCGTGGTCGAGCAGCAGGGTGCCGCCGGTCAGGTACAGGTCCGGGCCGGCGAAGGTGACGATGCCGGCGGCCGGCGCTTTCACCGGCGTACCGGTCGGCACCGCGATGTCCATGCCGGAATGACCTGCGCCGGGCTGTCCGTTGTACACGCGTGCGTTGCCGAAGCGGCCGCTGATGCGGCCCTGCACTGGCCAGATGAAGGTCTGGGTGAAGTCGGTACGGTCGTCATCGCGGGCTCGCGCGGCGGTTACCTGCGCCTGTTCGCGCTTGATCCGCTCGGCAATCGCCGGCGGCGGGTTGACCGTCTTCGGCGGCACGCCGTTGACCCGCTCGGTGGGCCAGTCGCGTGGCGTCACCGCAATGGTCGCGGTCTCGCTGCCACCATCGGGGCGTTGCACCTGCACGCGCAGCGGGCCCCTCTCGTCGCGGCCGATGCCGAACACCACGCTGCCGTAGCCGCTCACCCGCAGCTGCCGTCCGGCGTATTGCACGCGGCTGCCGGCGGGCACCTTGCCGATCACCAGTGCGCCCTGCGACGCACTGGCCGGGAACACCACGCGGCTGTCGATCAGGCTGCCGATGCCATCCTGTGCCAGTGCCGACGATGCGGTGAACAGGGGCGCGGCCAGCAGCAGCGCCCCGATCATCAGTGCCGAGCGCATCAGCGATCGTAGGTCATGCGCTGGCCGGCGGGCTCGCCCACCAGCTTGCTGCCGTCCCACACCTGCTGGCCGTTGACCCAGGTGGAGGCGATGCGCGAACGGAAGGTGGTGCCTTCAAACGGCGACCAACCGCACTTGGACAGCACGTCCTCGCGCTTGACGGTGAACGGCACGTCCTCGACCAGCACCAGATCGGCGAAATAGCCCTCGCGCAGGAAGCCGCGCTCTTCGACGTCGAACAGCTGTGCCGGGGCGTGGGCGAACTTCTGCACCACCTGCTCGCGGGTCAGCTTGCCTTCGTGCACGCGCTCCAGCGCGGCGACCAGCGCGTACTGCACCAGCGGCAGGCCCGACGGCGCCTGCGCGTAGGGCTTCTGCTTCTCTTCCCAGGTATGCGGCGCGTGGTCGGTGGCCAGCACGTCCAGCACGTCATCGGCCAGCGCGGCGGTGATCGCCTCGCGGTCGGACACCTCCTTGATCGCCGGGTTGCATTTGATCAGGTTGCCCTTGGTCGCATAGTCCGGGCGCGCGAAGTGCAGGAAGTGCACGCAGGTTTCGGCGGTGATCTGCTTGCGGCTGCCATCGGCGCGGATCAGCGGGCCCTTCTCGAACAGCGCCAGCTCATCGGCAGTGGAGATGTGCAGCACGTGCAGGCGGGTGCCGTGCTTGCGGGCCAGCGACATCGCCAGGCGGGTCGACTTGATGCAGGCTTCGCGCGAGCGGATGTCCGGGTGCATGTCCGGGGTCAGCGCATCGCCGTACTTTTCCTGGAAGGCCTTCAGGTTGGCATCGATCATCGGCGTGTCTTCGCAGTGCGTGATGATCGGGGTCGGGCATTCGCGGAAGATCGCATCCAGCGTTTCCGGGTTGTCGACCAGCATGTTGCCGGTCGAAGCACCCATGAACACCTTCACGCCCGGCGCCTTCTTCGGGTCCAGCGCACGGATGGCGTCCAGGTTGTCATTGCTGGCGCCGTGGTAGAAGCCGTAGTTGGCCCAGGCGCGGCCGCGCGCCAGCTCGTACTTGGCTTCCAGGATGGTCGAATCCAGCGTCGGCGGATTGGTGTTGGGCATGTCCATGAAGCTGGTCAGGCCACCGGCCACGGCCGCGGCCGATTCGCTGGCGATGTCGCCCTTGTGGGTCAGGCCCGGTTCGCGGAAGTGCACCTGGTCGTCGATCATGCCCGGAAGCAACCAGCGTCCGGCTGCGTCCACCACCTGCTCGCCGTCGCGCGGCGCCAGCCCACTGCCGATCTGCGCGATGCGGCCGTTCTCGATGCGCAGGTCGCCGTCGAAGGTGCGGCCTTCGTTGACCATGCGGGCGTTGGTGATGAGGGTGGAGGGCATGTCAGTGTTTTCCTGTGCAACGGCAAGAGGGGGCATTGGGGGACTCGGGCACGGGATCGAAGCCGCCGGGATGGAACGGGTGGCAGCGGCCCAGCCTGCGCGCAGCCAGCCAGCTGCCGCGCAGTGGCCCGTGTCGCGAGATGGCGTCCATCGCGTATTCAGAACAGCTCGGCACGAAACGGCAGCGTGGCCCCAGCAAGGGGCTGATGAAGCGCTTGTAGAAGCGCAGCAGGGCGATGAGCAGGCGCGAGATCACCCAGTCATCTTATGCCAGTTGGCATGAAGGCCGCATTTGTGCAGGATGGGCCGTTGGTCGCATGTCGCCGATGGCCTGCGACCGGTACCAGCGCCTTCGGGTGCTGGCCAGGTTCCGTACCGCGCAAGGCGGTCCGTGTTCGTCGGACCGCCCCTTGGGCGCCTTGACTCCAGGACTGAATGGAGCAGGGTGCCGAGGTTGCTGCTGCGGGTCGGGTAGGCTATAAAGGCCCGCTTTCCCGGGCCCCGGGGAATCCAAGGAAGAGCGTTTCGTGGCTGCTAAAAAAACTGCAAAGAAGGCCGCAACGGCCGCCAAGAAAACCGCCAAGCCTGTTGTGAAGAAGTTGGCGGCAAAGCCCGTTGCCAAGAAACCGGCCAGCAAGCCGGCGACCAAGGCAGCGTCCTCGCAACCGGCGGCCAGGAAGGCCACCGCAAAGAAAACGCCGGTCAAGGCAACCAAGCCTGTGGCGAAGAAGGCCGCTGCGCCCGCCAAGGCCAAGCCTGCCGCTGCCAGCAAGAAGGCGCCGGTGGTGAAAAAGGCTGCCAGCAAGGCCGCGCCGGTGAAGAAGGCCGCCGCCAAGCCGGTGGCGAAGAAGGCAGCAGCCAAACCGTCGCCGAAGGTGGTGGTGAAGAAGGCTGCAGCCAAGCCCGTCGCCAAGCCGGCGGCAAAGAAGGTCGCTGCGGCCAAGCCGGTCGCCACGCCTGCCGCTGTAAAGAAAGTTACCAAGAATGTTGCCGCGCCGGCCGTAAAGCCGACCCCGGCCCCCGTAGTGAAGTCCGCACCGAAGCCGGCTGCCAAGCCGGCTCCGGCCAAGCCTGTCCCGGCCAAGACCGTGGCAGTGGCAGCAGCCCAACCGGCCCCCAAGCCGGCTCCGGCCGCTGCTCCTGCCGCTTCGAAGGCCCCGCAATCCAAGAATCCCGTGCCCGTTTCGAAATCGCCTGCCAAAACCGCCGTGAAATCCGATTCCGCCCCGAAGACCGTGTCGCGCCCTGTCGGCAAGGTTGCCGTGGCCGTCGCCGCCCGTTCGGCGGCACCGGCCCCGCGCAGCAAGTACAAGGTGGTCGAATACAAGACCGACGAGGCCACTGGCCGCCCGATCCTGCCGGCTGGCTACAAGCCGTCCTCGGAAGAGGAATACATGAGCCCGCTGCAGCAGGAATACTTCCGCCAGCGCCTGCAGAACTGGCGCGCGGACCTGGTGGAAGAATCCAAGCAGACCATCGAGAACCTGCGCGAGGAAGTGCGTGACATCGGTGACGAAGCCGAGCGCGCGACCCGCGAGACCGAGAACTCGCTGGAACTGCGTACCCGCGACCGCTATCGCAAGCTGATCGGCAAGATCGACAGCACCCTGAAGCGCCTGGAAGCCGGCGACTACGGCTACTGCGTCGACACCGGCGAAGAAATCGGCCTGGAGCGCCTGGAAGCGCGCCTGACCGCCGAGCGCACCATCGACGCCCAGGAGCGTTGGGAGCACCTGCAGAAGCAGCAGGGCGACTGATTCCAGGTCGTTGTATGGTCATGCAAAAAACCCGGCCCCGGCCGGGTTTTTTGTTGGGTGGTGGTTGGCTGGGTAGAACGGCGCCTTCCGGGTATCGGGGGGAGCCTGCGTGCGCGGCTGCGGCACTTGACTTGAGTCCGCCTTGTAGCGAGCCGAGCACCGCTGCGCAGCGCCGGCTCGCGGAGCGTTTCTTTGGTTGCTTTCTTTTCGCGAAAAGAAAGTGACAAGCCCAATCTTCGAGGGAGAGCAACGGCCCCGGCCAAACGCCCGGCGCCGCCGAATCCGCTGTTCGCGGCGTCACTGCAGGTCGCGAAGATTCAACTTCCGCAGCGTCGGGTTCTTCCACGCGGTGATCCCGGCCACGCTCAGCACCGCGAACCCGCCCAGCACCACCGCCGGCACCAGGCCGAGCAGCTTCGCCATCGTGCCGGCATAGAACGCGCCCAGTTCGTTGGACGAACTGATGAAGATGCCGTTGATCGACGACACCCGGCCGCGCATTTCTTCCGGCGTGGCCAGCTGCAGGATGGTCGAGCGGATCACCACGGATACGCCATCAAAGGCGCCGTAGAACAGCAGGATCAGCGCCGACAGCCAGAAGTGCTGCGACAACCCGAAGCCGATCACGCACAGGCCGAAGCCGGCCACCGCGAACAGCAGCACGCGGCCAGCATTGCGGTGCAGCGGGTGGCGGGCCAGCCACAGGCCCACGCAGACCGAGCCCAGCGCCGGCATTGCACGCAGGATGCCCAGGCCTTCCGGGCCGTGGTGCAGGATCTCGTGCAGGAATGCGGGCAGCATCGCCACCACGCCGCCGAGCAGTACCGAGAACATGTCCAGCGCCATCGCGCCGACCATGATCCGGTTGCCGACCACGAAGCGTGCGCCTTCAGCGATGCTCTTGAAGATCGGGGCGGCCGGGCCGGTATGTACCGGTTCTTCCACCTTCAGCGTGGCCAGGCAGGCCATCGCCACCAATGCGAAAACGGTGGCCACGGCATAGGACAGGCCCTTGCCGCCGAAGCCCACCAGTACGCCGCCCAGTGCCGGGCCGGCGATCATGCCGGCCTGGAACACCACCGCGCCCAGGCCGGCGCCGCGTGCGAACTGGTCACGTGCCAGCACGCGGGCGAACAAGGCGTTGTAGATCGGCGACAGGAAGGCACGGACCATGCCGGTCAGCGCGATGGCTGCGTAGATCGGCCACACGCCGTCGATCGGCAGCCACCCCATGGCGACGCTGGTCAATACCAGCGCGGTGGCGATCAGTCCGCAACAGGCAACCATGCCCAGCCGGCGGCGTGGCAGGTGATCCACCAGGTAACCGGCGAACGGGGCCACGCAGAAGAACGGCAGCACCTCGGCCAGGCCGATCAGGCCCAGCGAGAACGGATTGCGGGTGACTTCGTAGATGTGCCAGCCGACGGTGACCGCGACCACCTGGTAGGACAGCATCGCGAAGATGCGGTACGCCAGCAGCCTGGCGAAACCGGGCCGGGACAGCAGGCCCAGCGCGCTGTCTTCGGCCGTGGCAGGTTCGCTCACGACGGGTCGCGCTGCAGCTGCGCCTGCGCGGTCTCGCGGATGAAGGCCAGCATCGCCGCCACGCCGTTGCTGCGGGTGGGCGAGAGGTGGCGGGCCAGGCCGATGTCCTGGATGTAGCTCGGTTCGGTGTCCAGGATCTCCTGCGCCGAGCGCCCGGAGTACACGCGCAGGGCCAGGAAGATCAGGCCGGAGACGATGGCCGAATCACTGATGGCGTGGAAGCGCAGCGACTGCGCATTGCCTTCCGGCACGATCCAGACCATCGACTGGCAACCGAGCAGGCGATGCTCTTCGGTCTTCCATTCTTCCGGGAAGGCCGGCAGCTTGCGGCCGAGGTCGATCAGGTACTGGTAGCGCTCGGACCAGTCGCCGAAGAAGCCGAATTCCTCGGCGATGGCGGTCTGGGCCTCGGCGGCGGTGGGTTCAAGCGGGAACGGGGAGTCGGTCACAGCAGTCTCTACGGTGGGGCGTGGCCGGCGCACCGGCCACGGGGCAGGGCGGGTCAGCCGCGCTTGCGCGACCAGCGCACGCCCTGCGGAGTATCTTCCAGCACGATGCCTTCGGCGGCCAGTTGATCGCGGATGGCGTCGGAACGGGCGAAATCGCGGGCCTGCTTGGCAGCGGCGCGTTCGTCGATCAGGCCCTGGATGCGGGCATCGTCACCGTCATCACTGGCTGCGGTGCCGAACCACTGCGCCGGATCGGCCTGCAGCAGGCCCAGCGCCAGGCCGGCGCCGAGGAGTTCCCCCTTCAGGCGTGCCTGCTCGGCCGGGTCGGTGGCACGACGCGCGTCGGCGGCGATGCGGGCCACTTCGGCCAGCGCCTGCGGAGTGTTCAGGTCGTCGTCCAGGGTCGCTTCGACCGTAGCCGGGATGGCCACGACCGCCTCGACCGATGCCAGTTCGCGCAGGGTGCCGTACAGGCGGTCCAGGGTGCGCACCGACTGTTCGATCAGGCCATCGGACCAGTCCAGCGGCTGCCGGTAGTGGGCCGACAGCAGGGCCAGGCGCAGCGCTTCGGGCGGGTGCTGGCGCACCAGGTCATGCACGCGCTCGATGTTGCCCAGCGACTTGCTCATCTTGGCGCCACCGAAGTTGAGCATGCCGTTGTGCAGCCAGAATCGGGCGAAGATCTTGCCGCCGTGGGCGCATTCGCTCTGCGCGATCTCGTTCTCGTGGTGCGGGAACTGCAGGTCGACGCCGCCGGCGTGGATGTCGATGGTCTCGCCCAGGTGGGCAGCAGCCATCGCCGAGCATTCGATGTGCCAGCCGGGGCGGCCACGACCCCACGGCGATTCCCAGCCGGGCAGGTCGTCGCCGGATGGCTTCCACAGCACGAAATCGCCCGGGTCGCGCTTGTACGGGGCCACGTCGACGCGGGCACCGGCCAGCATCTCGTCCGGGTCGCGGCGCGAGAGCTTGCCGTAGCCGTCGAAGCTGGCCACCGCGAACAGCACGTGGCCTTCGGCCGCATAGGCATGTCCGTTGGCGATCAGCTGCTCGATCATGGTGATGATCTGCGGCATGTGCGCGGTCACTTCCGGCTCGATGTCCGGCGGCACGACGCCCAGCGCGGCCATGTCTTCACGGTAGGCGGCGGCGAACTTGTCGGTGATGGTGCTGATCGGCACGCCCTGCTCATGCGCGGCGGTGTTGATCTTGTCGTCCACGTCGGTGATGTTGCGGGCGTAACGCAGTGCGCCGAAGCGGCGGCGCAGCAGGTCGGCCAGCACCCCGAACACCACCGGGCCACGGGCGTTGCCGATGTGCACGTAGTTGTAGACCGTCGGGCCGCACACATACAGGGTCGGACAGGCCGGATCGAGCGGGGTGAACGGTTCGAGCTGGCGAGTCAGGTTGTTGTGCAGGCGCAGGGTCATGGGGCTGTGGCTGGGGGACAAGCCTGCGATTTTAGAACGTGTCGGCCCCGTTTGGGGGCACCTGTTGCCACCGGTGGACGCGGGTCCACCCAAGGTGGGGTGGGCAGGAGCGGCGTGGACGGGTAATGTTCAGCCCCTTGCGCTCGTCACTGCCTACACTATTGCCGTGTCCTTGCTCCCATCGCCAATGAAATCCACCGCGTTGCTGACCCTGGCCTGCCTGTCGGCGCTGCCCGCCGTGGTGCTGGCGCAGGAGGCCGAGCCCCGCAACCGGGTGGTGATCGTGGAGAACGTGAAGTTCGACTATGCCCAGGTGCTGAACGTCGAGCCGGTGTTCCAGACCCTGCGCGCGACCCGCACCGAGGAGCATTGCGAGCCGGTCTCGACCCGGACCCTGGCCCCGGTGAACGTGACCGGCGAGGAGCCGGTCGAGGACAAGGGCCGGATCAGCCGCTTCTGGGACTCGGTGCGCTCGATGTTCAAGCGCAGCGACGAGGAGGCCGTTGAGGAGACCGGAGCCGAGACGCCGGCCCCGGCGCCGGCCAGCAATGGCCCGATGCTGACCCGCGACTGCCGCATCGTGCCGGTGGGGCGTGAATTCCGCCGCCCCATCGCCTACGACGTGGATTACGTCTACAAGGGCACCAAGTACCGCTCGCGGCTGCCGGAAGACCCTGGCAACCGGCTCAAGATCCGGGTGTCGATCACCCCCTGGGTCGGCCCCGAGCAGGGCACTGCCAGCAATCCCTGATTCTGGGACCCCGGCCCCTTGCGCAGGCCCCGGCCGCATGCAAAGATGGTCGACCATGAAGCTCACCGACTTCCAGCACGACAGCAGCGCAGCCCGACAGGCGTCGGGCATGACCTCGCGTGCGCGTCGACCGGAACCCCACATCCTCGCTGGGTAACCGGAGCTTTTTGCTGTTCGTCCGAAAAAAACCCAGCCCGCCGGCTGGGTTTTTTCGTTTTCGCGTTCTGAAAGCTGCAACTGCAACCTTTTCGTTCCACCTTTGGTTCCTGTTTTCCCTTCCACCGCGTCGAAGCCGGCGCCGCCACGCAAGGAAAGATGATGTCCCCCAAGCACTTCCTGAACACCCAGGACTGGAGCCGCAGCGATCTCGATGCGCTGTTGACCCAGGCCGCGCTGTTCAAGCGCAACAAGCTCGGCGACCAGCTCAAGGGCAAGTCGATCGCGCTCGTGTTCTTCAACCCGTCCATGCGCACCCGCACCAGCTTCGAACTGGGCGCGTTCCAGCTCGGCGCCCACGCGGTGGTGCTGCAGCCGGGCAAGGATGCGTGGCCGATCGAGTTCAACCTCGGCACGGTGATGGACGGCGATACCGAAGAGCACATCGCTGAAGTGGCCAAGGTGCTGGGCCGTTACTGCGACATCATCGCCGTGCGCGCGTTCCCCAAGTTCATCGACTGGGCCTACGACCGCCAGGACATCGTCCTCAACAGCTTCGCCAGGTACTCGCCGGTGCCGGTCATCAACATGGAGACCATCACCCACCCGTGCCAGGAGCTGGCCCACATCATGGCCCTGCAGGAGCACTTCGGCACCCAGGACCTGCGCGGCAAGAAGTACGTGCTGACCTGGACCTACCACCCCAAGCCGCTGAACACCGCCGTGGCCAATTCGGCGCTGACCATCGCCACCCGCATGGGCATGGACGTGACCCTGCTGTGCCCGACCGCCGACTACATCCTCGACGACCGCTACATGGGCTGGGCCGAGCAGAACGTGGCCGAGAGCGGCGGCTCGCTGAAGATCAGCCATGACATCGACAGCGCTTACGCCGGCGCCGACGTGGTCTACGCCAAGAGCTGGGGCGCGCTGCCGTTCTTCGGCAACTGGGAACCGGAAAAGCCGATCCGCGACCAGTTCAAGCACTTCATCGTGGACGAGCGGAAGATGGCGCTGACCAACAACGGTGTGTTCAGCCACTGCCTGCCGCTGCGCCGCAACGTGAAGGCCACCGACGGCGTGATGGATTCGCCGCAGTGCATCGCCATCAACGAAGCCGAGAACCGCCTGCACGTGCAGAAGGCGATCATGGCGGCGGTTGCCGGGCGCTGATTCCCAAGCATTGAAACAATCCGCCGGGCATGGCCCGGCGCTACCCCACCTGATTGGACATTACCCCCATGAGCAAAGACGTCGTTCTCGCCTTCTCCGGCGGCCTGGATACCAGCTTCTGCGTGCCGTACCTGCAGGAGCGTGGCTACAACGTGCACACCGTGTTCGCCGATACCGGCGGCGTGGATGATGAAGAGCGCGATTTCATCGAGAAGCGCGCCGCCGAGCTGGGCGTGACCAGCCACGTCACCGTCAACGGTGGCCCGGCCATCTGGGAAGGCTTCGTCAAGCCGTTCGTGTGGGCCGGTGAAGGCTACCAGGGCCAGTACCCGCTGCTGGTCTCGGACCGCTACCTGATCGTCGATGCGGCGCTGAAGCGTGCCGCCGAACTGGGCACCAACATCATCGCCCACGGCTGCACCGGCATGGGCAACGACCAGGTCCGCTTCGACCTGGCGGTGAAGGCCCTGGGTGACTACCAGATCATCGCGCCGATCCGCGAGATCCAGAAAGAACACACCCAGACCCGTGCCTACGAGCAGAAGTACCTGGAAGAGCGCGGTTTCGGCGTGCGTGCCAAGCAGCAGGCCTACACCATCAACGAAAACCTGCTGGGCGTGACCATGTCCGGTGGTGAGATCGACCGTTGGGAAGCCCCAGGCGAGGGCGCGCGTGGCTGGTGCGCGCCGCGCAGCGAATGGCCGGAGCAGGCCCTGACCGTCACCCTGAAGTTCGTCGAGGGCGAAGCCGTCGAACTGAACGGCAAGGCGCTGCCGGGCGACCAGATCCTGGCCCAGCTCAACAAGCTGTTCGCCCCCTACGGCGTCGGCCGCGGCGTGTACACCGGCGACACCGTGATCGGCCTGAAGGGCCGCATCGTGTTCGAGGCCCCCGGCCTGGTCTCGCTGCTGGCCGCGCACCGCGCGCTGGAAGATGCCGTGCTGACCAAGCAGCAGAACCGCTTCAAGCCGGACGTGGCGCGCAAGTGGGTGGAGCTGGTGTACGAAGGCTTCTACCACGACCCGCTGAAGACCGACATCGAGGCGTTCCTGAAGTCCTCGCAGGCCAAGGTCAACGGCGAAGTGGTGCTGGAAACCCGCGGTGGCCGCGTCGACGCGGTGGCCGTGAAGTCGCCGCACCTGCTCAACACCAAGGGTGCCACCTACGCGCAGTCGGCCGACTGGGGCGTGGAAGAGGCGGAGGGCTTCATCAAGCTGTTCGGCATGAGCTCCACGCTCTATGCGCAGGTGAACCGCTGACACCCTGGTGCCCTGGCCCGCTGTGGGCCAGGGTGCGCAGCAAACGGATGAATCGATGAGCGCACTCCGCATCAGCACCGATCCGCAGCACTTGGACGTTGCCCTGATCCACCAGTTCCTGTCTACCCAGGCCCATTGGAGCCTGGGCATCGGGCGCGAACTGGTGGAACGGGCCATTGCCGGTTCGCTGTGTTTTGGCGCCTATCTGGACGCGTCCGGCCAGGTTGCGTTTGCGCGCGTCATCACCGACGGTGCCACCTTTGCTTATCTGGCTGACGTGTTCGTGCTGCCGCAGCACCGCGGCCAGGGCTACAGCAAGCAGCTGCTGCAGGCGATCATGGCCCATCCGCAGCTGCAGGGCCTGCGCCGCTTCATGCTGGCCACCAGCGATGCACATCGGCTCTACGCCCCCTTCGGCTTCAGCGCGCCGGCACGGCCAGAGTTGCTGATGGAAATTGTGCGCCAGAACCTCTATGCCCCGGCTACGCCCGGGCAAACACCTTGTTGATTCCCATGACCGACCTGCTTGCTTCCACCCTGCAGCACCTGCAGGCCCTGGTGTCCTTCGACACCCGCAACCCGCCGCGTGCGATCACCACCGGTGGCATCTTCGATTACCTGCGCGCGAACCTGCCCGGCTTCAACGTCGAGGTGATTGATCATGGCGCTGGTGCGGTCAGCCTGCACGCCGTGCGCGGGACCCCGAAGTACCTGTTCAACGTGCATCTGGATACGGTGCCGGATTCGCCGCACTGGAGTGCCGACCCGCACGTGATGCGGCGCATGGACGACCGCGTGGTCGGCCTTGGCGTGTGCGACATCAAGGGTGCCGCCGCCGCGCTGGTGGCTGCGGCCAATGCCAGCGACGGCAACGCCGCGTTCCTGTTCTCCAGCGACGAGGAAGCCAACGATCCGCGCTGCATCGCCGCGTTCCTGGCCCGTGGCCTGCCGTACGAAGCGGTGTTGGTGGCGGAGCCGACCATGAGCGAAGCGGTGCTGGCGCACCGGGGCATCAGCTCGGTGCTGATGCAGTTCGCGGGCCGTGCCGGCCATGCCTCGGGCAAGCAGGATGCGGCCGCCAGTGCGCTGCACCAGGCCATGCGCTGGGGCAACCGCGCGCTGGACCATGTCGAATCGCTGGCCTCGGCGCGCTTCGGCGGCCTGACCGGGTTGCGCTTCAACATCGGCCGCGTGGAAGGAGGCATCAAGGCCAACATGATCGCGCCGGCTGCCGAAGTGCGGTTCGGGTTCCGCCCGCTGCCGTCGATGGATATCGACGCACTGCTGGCGACCTTCGCCGGTTTCGCCGAACCGGAAGCAGCCGTGTTCACCGAAACCTTCCGTGGTCCCAGCCTGCCGGCCGGCGACATCGCCGAGGCCGAGAACCGCCGCCTCCTGGCGCGCGACGTGGCTGATGCGCTGGAGCTGCCGATCGGCAACGCGGTGGACTTCTGGACCGAGGCCTCGCTGTTCTCCGCCGCCGGTTACACCACCCTGGTGTTCGGCCCGGGCGACATCGCCCAGGCCCACACCGCCGATGAGTTCGTGACGCTGGACCAGCTGCAGCGCTACACCGACGCCGTGCACCGCATCATCGCCGCCGGTGCCTGATTCTTCCCTTTCCGACGAAACCGAAATGTCTCCTGCCCTCCAGCCCCACCGCCAGACCCGCCAGACCATCGTGCGCCTGCTTTCCAGCATGGCCAGCGCGAAGGAGATCAGCCAGTACCTCAAGCGCTTCTCGCAGCTGGACGCCAAGCGCTTTGCCGTGGTCAAGGTCGGCGGCGCGGTGCTGCGCGACGATCTCGACGCGCTGACCTCTTCGCTGTCGTTCCTGCAGGAAGTCGGCCTGACCCCGATCGTGCTGCACGGCGCCGGCCCGCAACTGGATGCCGAACTGTCGGCGGCCGGCATCGAGAAGCAGACCGTCAACGGCCTGCGCGTGACCTCGCCGGAAGCGCTGGCGATCGTGCGCCGGGTGTTCCAGCAGTCCAACCTGCGCCTGGTCGAGGCGCTGCAGCAGAACGGTGCGCGCGCCACCTCCATCACCGGTGGCGTGTTCGAGGCCGAGTACCTGGACGTGGACACCTACGGCCTGGTCGGCGAAGTAAAGCGGGTCAACCTGGCGCCGATCGAAGCCAGCCTGCGCGCCGGCTCGATCCCGGTGATCACCAGCCTGGGTGAAACCGCAGGTGGCCAGATCCTCAACGTCAACGCCGACTTCGCCGCCAACGAGCTGGTGCAGGAGCTGCAGCCGTACAAGATCATCTTCCTGACCGGCACCGGTGGCCTGCTGGACGAGGCGGGCAGCGTGATCGATTCGATCAACCTGTCCACCGAGTACGACCACCTGATCGCGCAGCCGTGGATCCACGGCGGCATGAAAGTGAAGATCGAACAGATCAAGGACCTGCTCGACCGCCTGCCGCTGGAATCGTCGGTGTCGATCACCCGACCGGCCGACCTGGCCAAGGAACTGTTCACCCACAAGGGCTCGGGCACGCTGGTGCGCAAGGGCGAAAAGGTGCTGCGTGCCACCGCCTGGAACGAGCTGGCCCTGCCGCGCCTGAAGGGCCTGATCGAATCCAGCTTCGGCCGCACCCTGGTGCCGGACTACTTCGAAAAGACCAGGCTGCTGCGCGCCTATGTCAGCGAGAACTACCGCACCGCGGTGATCCTCACCGACGAGGCCGAAGGCGTGTACCTGGACAAGTTCGCCGTGCTCGACGATGCACAGGGCGAAGGCCTGGGCCGCGCAGTGTGGAACGTGATGCTGGAGGAAACCCCGCAGCTGTTCTGGCGCTCCCGCCACGGCAACCCGATCAACCACTTCTACTACGCTGAATCCGACGGCTGCTACAAGCAGGACCATTGGAAGGTGTTCTGGTACGGCGCCGATGGCATCGATCGTATCCGCACCTATGTCGACCATTGCGCCCGGCGCGCACCGAGCCTGCAGGGCTGAGCGATGAACAACCCGGACGCATGGAATCTGGTGCCCACCCTGCGCGGCCGGCACGTGACGCTGCAACCGCTGCAGTACGAGCACGTGCCCGGCCTGCGTGCTGCGCTCGACGGCAGCGGGCTGGACCAGCTCTGGTACACCCAGGTGCCGTCGCCGGAGCGGGCCGAGGCCTATGTGCAGGCGGCGCTGCAGGCGCAGGCCGAGGGCAGGGCGCTGCCGTTCGTGATCCGTGATGCGGCCGGGGACATCATCGGCAGCACGCGCTTCTACGATCTGGATGCCAGCGTGCCTAGACTCAGCCTTGGCTACACCTGGTACACGCCGCGCGTGCAGCGCACCGGCGCCAACACCGAAGCCAAGCTGTTGCTGCTGCAGCACGCCTTCGAGGTGCTGGGGTGCATCAGCGTGGTGCTGGAGACCAGCTGGTTCAACGCCACGTCGCGCACCGCCATCGCCCGCCTCGGCGCCAAGCAGGATGGCGTGCTGCGCAACCACAAGCGGCACGCCGACGGCACGCCGCGCGACACCGTCATCTTCTCCATCATCGATGCGGAATGGCAGGGCGTGAAGCGCCACCTGCAGTACCGCCTGGACAGTCATGCATGAACGATTCGACTTTCACCCTGGGCATCGTCGGGGCCCGAGGCCATACCGGCGCCGAGCTGATCAAGCTGGTGGCCGCCCATCCGCGCCTGGAACTGGCCTTCGTCTCTTCGCGCGAGCGCGCCGGGCAGCGCCTGTCCGACCACCATCCGGAATTCCAGGGTGGCCTGCAGTACGAGAACCTGGACGCCGACGCGGTGGCCGCCAAGGGCGTGGACGCGGTGATCCTGGCTCTGCCCAATGGGCTGGCTGCGCCGTTCGTGGCCGCGCTTGAAACCGCGAAGCCGGACACCGTCATCGTCGACCTCTCGGCCGACTACCGTTTCGACAACAGCTGGTACTACGGCCTGCCGGAGCTGACCCGCGGCCGCTACTACGGCCAGAAGCACATCAGCAACCCGGGCTGCTATGCCACGGCGATGCAGCTGGCGGTGCATCCGCTGCTGGACCTGCTGGCAGGCCCGCCGCAGTGCTTCGGTGTGTCCGGTTACTCCGGTGCCGGCACCACGCCGTCGGACAAGAACAACGTCGAACTGCTGGCCGACAACCTGATGCCGTATGCGCTGACCAACCACGTGCACGAGCGCGAGGTGTCGGTGCAGCTGGGCGTGGCGGTCGAGTTCATGCCGCACGTCGCGCCGCATTTCCGTGGCATCACCCTCACCGCCAACCTGTGGCTGAACCGCGTGCAGACCCGTGAGCAGATCGTCGAGCGCTTCCAGCAGGCCTATGCCGGCGAACCGCTGATCGAGGTGGTGGATGAAGCACCGTGGGTCAGCCGCATCGCCGGCCGCCATGGTGCGCAGGTCGGCGGCTTCACCCTGGCCCCGGGCGGCAAGCGGGTCGTCGTGGTGGCGACCCTGGACAACCTGCTGAAGGGCGCGGCCACCCAGGCCATGCAGAACCTCAACCTCGCGCTGGGCATCGACGAACTGACGTCGATCCCGCGCTGAACACGCCTTCCGGAGCCCCCATGGCAGACCTTCTTTGGCAGAAGCCCGGCGTCGCTGTCGACGCCCAGATCCAGACCTTCCTCGCCGGCGACGACGTGATCCTCGACCGCGAGTTCTTCCTGCATGACATCGCCGCCAGCGCCGCGCATGCGCAGGGCCTGCAGCACATCGGCATCCTCAGCGCCGACGAACTGGCCGGCCTGCTGCGCGAGCTTGACGTGCTGGCGCAGGACTTCCGCGCAGGCCGCTTCGTGCTGGATACGCAGTACGAAGATGGCCACTCGGCGATCGAAGCGCGGCTGACCGAACGCCTCGGCGATGCCGGCCGCAAGATCCACACCGGCCGCAGCCGCAACGACCAGATCCTGGTCGCCACCCGCCTGTGGCTGAAGGAGAAGCTGCAGCGCGTGGCCCAGCTCAGCGCCGAGGTGGCCAAGGTCGCGCTGGACCGCGCACAGGCCGAGAAGGACCTGCCGATTCCCGGCTACACCCACATCCAGCGTGCCGTGGTCTCCTCGGCCGGCATGTGGTGGGCCGGTTGGGCCGAGGCCTTCATCGACAACGCCATCCGCGCCCGCGACACCCACGCACTGGTCGATGCAAATCCGCTCGGCACCGCCGCCGGCTACGGCGTGAACCTGCCGCTGGACCGCGAGCACACCACGGCCGCGCTCGGTTTCGCGCGCATGCAGGTCTCTCCGATCTACGCGCAGTTGTCGCGCGGGAAGTTCGAGCTGGCCGCGCTGGAAGCGCTGGGTGGCGCCACGCTGGACCTGCGCCGCATCGCCTGGGACCTGTCGCTGTTCACCAGCGCCGAATTCGGTTTCGTGGCATTGCCGGCGCAGTACACCACCGGCAGCTCGATCATGCCCAACAAGCGCAACCCGGACGTGATCGAACTGATGCGCGCGACCCACGCCAGCGTCGCCGCCGCACGCACCGAGATCGAGCAGCTGCTGTCGCTGCCCTCGGGCTACCACCGCGACCTGCAGTCGTCCAAGGGCGCCATCTTCCACGGCTTCGGCCGTGGCCTGGCCGCACTGGAGCTGCTGCCGGCGCTGCTGGCCAACCTGGAATGGCGCGACGACCGGCTGCGTGCGGCGATCGACTCGGGCATGTACGCCACCGACGTCGCCGTGGAAGCGGCCGTGGCCGGCGTGCCGTTCCGCGAGGCCTACAAGGCGGCCGCGGCCGGCGCCGACAGTGCAGGGCAGGGACGCACGCCGGAAGGCAGCCTGAGTGCGCGCGTGTCGCCGGGTTCGGCCGCCGACCTGCGCCTGGATGAACTGCGTGCGCGCTGGCAGGCGCTGTCCTGATGGCGGCCACCGTGTACCTGGTGCTGGCCATGCGCCGGCCCGATTTCAACGCCGCGGCCGTGCAACCGCACCGCGATTTCCTCGACGCGTTGCAGGCACAGGGCAAGCTGCAGCTGACTGGTGGTTTCGCCGACGGCAGCGGTGGTGCCTATGTGCTGTGCAATGTCGAGAACCTGGAACAGGCGCAGGCCATCGTCGCCACCGATCCGCTGGTGACGATGCAGGCCTCCGACCTGACCGTGCACGAATGGAATACCCGCTGAGACCCTGACCCATGAGCCTGCATGCCGCCAACGTCGCCTCGCCGTTCCCGGAACAGGCGCTGCCGCCATGGCGGCGTGCGGTGCTGAAGGTCGGCAGCAGCCTGCTGGCCGCCGATGGCGGCGGCCTGTCGCCACGCCACGCGCTGGGCCTGGCCCAGTTTGTGTCCGCCAACGTTCTGGCGGGGCGCGAGGTGGTGATCGTTTCCTCCGGCGCGGTTGCGGCGGGGCGAGCGATTCTGCCGCGGGCCGATGAGCCCGGTGCGGCGATGGCGGCGCGGCAGGCCCTTGCCGCACTCGGCCAAGCGCAGCTGATCGGCCTCTGGCAGCGCTTCTTCGAACGCCCGGTGGCGCAGGTGCTGCTGACCCACGACGACCTGCGCAACCGCCGCCGCTACCTCAATGCGCGTGCCACGCTGAGCGAACTGCTGCGGCTGGGCGCGTTGCCGGTGGTCAATGAGAATGACACCGTGTCGGTGGACGAGCTCAAGCTCGGCGACAACGACAACCTGGCCGCCACCGTGGCGGCACTGGTCGACGCCGATGCGCTGTTCATCGCCACCGACATCGACGGCCTGTACAGTGCCGACCCACGCGCCGTGGCCGGCGCACGGCCAATGCACGACGTGCCCGAACTGACTGACGACGTGCTGGCGATGGCCGGAGGCGCCGGTTCTCGTGCCGGCACTGGAGGCATGCGTACCAAGCTGGAGGCGGCGGCCAAGGCCGGCCGCCTCGGCATCGAGACCTACCTGTTCAACGGCCGCAGCAGCGACGTGGTGCGCGCGCTGGCACAGGACCGCCTGTTCGGCACCCGCATCCATGCCGCACGCAGCCGCGAGGCGGCCCGCAAGCACTGGCTGCGGCACGCGCCGCTGGCCGAGGGCGTGATCGTCATCGATGCGGGTGCGGCACAGGCGATGCGCGAGAAGGGCGCCTCGCTGCTGCCCGGTGGCATCACCGCTGCGGAGGGAACGTTCCGCCGTGGTGACATGGTGCAGGTGTGCTGGAACGCGCCGCAGGGGCGTGTATGTGTCGCCCGCGGCGTCAGCCAGTACGCGGCCGATGACGTGCGCCGGATCGCCGGCCATCACTCCCGAGACATCCAGGCCGTGCTCGGCTACAACTACGGCGGCAGCGTCGTCCATCGCGACGACCTGGTGCTGCCATGACCGGTATGAAGGACTCCCCGATGAGCGACATCGAAGCGCAGGTGCGTGCCTGCCGTGACGCGGCCCAGATCATTGCCGGCCTCGACAGTGCGGCCCGCCGCTCGCTGCTGCTGGCGATGGCACAGGCGTTGGAAGTGAATGCCGGGCTGATCCTGGCCGGTAATGCACGTGACCTCGCCGCCGCGCGCGACAAGGGCATTGGCAGCGCCATGCTCGACCGCCTGGCGCTGGACCCGGCTCGCCTGTTCGCGATGGCCGAGGCCGTGCGTGAGGTCGCCGCGCTGCCCGATCCGGTCGGCCAGGTCACCCGCGACGATGTGCGTCCGAACGGCATCCGCGTGCAGAAGGTACGCGTTCCGCTGGGGGTGATCGCGATGATCTACGAAGCCCGTCCAAATGTGACTGCCGAAGCGGCCGCACTGTGCCTGAAGGCCGGCAATGGCGTGATCCTGCGCGGTGGTTCCGAAGCGATCCACTCCAACACCGCCATCGCCCAGGCCCTGGCCGGTGCCTTGCAGGCCAATGGCGTACCGCCGGCGGCGGTGACCGTGCTGACCGACCTGCGCCGAGAAGCCATGCTGGAACTGCTGCAGCTGCATGAGCTGATCGACCTTGCCATTCCGCGCGGTGGCGAAGGCCTGATCCGTTTCGTGGCCGAACACGCGCGCGTGCCGGTCATCAAGCATTACAAGGGCGTCTGCCACCTGTTCGTGGATGCCAGCGCCGACCTCGGCAAGGCCATCGACCTGCTGGTGGATGGCAAGTGCAGCCGCCCTGCAGCCTGTAATTCGCTGGAGACGCTGCTGGTGCATCGCGATGTGGCTGAAGCGTTCCTGCCGCGCGTGGCGCAGGCGCTGGGCGAGCGCGGCGTGCAGCTGCGCGCCGATGCGCAGGCGCAGCCGTTGCTGCCGGGCAGCACGGTGGCCACCGAAGAGGACTATGCCGCCGAGTTCCTCGATCTGGTACTGGCGGTGCGCGTGGTTGATGATCTTGATGCGGCCATCGCGCATATCCGCGCGTACACCTCTGATCACACCGAAGTGATCGCCACTGAAGACGCCGGCCATGCCGAGCGCTTCATCAAGGCACTGCGCTCGGCGGTGGTGATGGTCAATGCCTCCTCGCGCTTCTCCGATGGTGGCCAGCTGGGCCTGGGCAGCGAGATCGGCATTTCCACCACGCGCCTGCACGCCTACGGCCCGATGGGCCTGGAAGCGCTCACCGTCGAGCGTTTCGTGGTGCGCGGCGAAGGGCAGACGCGCAAGTAGATCCACGCCATGCGTGGATGCTCTCGGCGGCAGACCCCGGTGCCGACCAAGGTCGGCACCCACCAGGCCCAAGTGCCGACCAAGGTCGGCACCCACCAGTCAATCGGCCTACACCACCTCGCGGCGGATGCCGATCGGCCGCGCATGTTCATCCATGTGCAGCGTGGCGGCCTTGCAGCCCTTCAGGCGCTCGGCCAGCCCGGTGCTGGCACCCAGGTCGGCGGCCACTTCGTTGAGGCTGGCCAACGGCCGCGGCAGGCGCCGGTCGTGGCCGCGGAAGCGCGCGCGGTTGTACTCGGCCCAACCGATCAGCAGAACGCTGGCACACAGCAGCATCAATGGCAGCGCCACCAGCACATAGGGGTCGAACTGGCTTTGCCGTTCGTACAGCTGCTGCCAGGCCAGCTGCCCGCCCACCAGCCACGAGAACAAGGTGACCAAGGGCGCCCAAAGGTAGAAATAGAAGCCCCAGAACGCCAGGGTGACAAAGCCCCAGGCAGTGCGCTGGAAGCGCGGTTGGCGATGCGGCTTGCGGATCATCCGCGAGTCGAAGCGGTTGGACGGACGTGGTGCGTTCATCGGATCCCCCGATCGGGACTGGTCCAGGTGGCGCGCTTGCTGCGACGGCGCAGCAGGGTTTTCGGCAGCGCCACCAGGGTGGTGGAAAGGCTGATCAACCAGTACGCCATCGGGTACCAGATGACCCAGAAGTAGTTGCGTCCAATCTGTGTTTCGTAACGCCGGTCGATGATCAGGCTGCTGGCGAACTGCAGCAGGCAGACCAGCGCCAGGATCACGCCATGCCACTGTGGCAGCAGGCTGGCGATATGCAGCTGTGGCGGCATTTCGATGAACTTGCCCAGCACCCACAACACCACGATGAACAGCATGGTGTAGGCCCAGGCCACGCTCAGCACGTACTCCAGCAGGACGCCCCACATGCGGCGTTCCTTCCAGTGCAGCAGCGAACGTGCGTGGCGCAGCATCACCTCCACGCCGCCCTGGGCCCAGCGCAGTCGCTGCCGCCACAGCCCCTTGAGCGTTTCCGGCATCAGGATGAAGCACAGCGCGTTGGGCTCGTAACGGATGTCCCAGTGCGCGCGCTGCAGGCGCCAGCTGATGTCGATATCCTCGGTCACCATGTCATCGGACCACCAGCCGACCTGGTGCAGTGCGGTGCGGCGGAAGCCGGCGATCACCCCGGAAATGGTGAAGATGCGCCCGTACACGCGCTGCGCGCGCTTGATCATGCCGATGATCGAGGAGAACTCGGCTACCTGCAGGCGTCCGAGCAGGGTGGAGCGGTTGCGGATGCGCGGGTTGCCGGTGACCGCACCGACCCGGTTGCCACTGACAAGATGCCAGACCATCCAGTGCAGCGCATGTTCTTCCAGCATTGCGTCGCCATCGATGCACACCAGGTATTCCGAGCGTGCGGCCAGCGCGCCCATGCGCAGGGCGTTGGCCTTGCCCAGGTTGCGGTCCAGGTGCAGAACGCGCAGTCGTGGGTGCTTTGCTGCCAGGGCGTCCAGCCGTGCGCCGGTGTCGTCGCTGCTGCCGTCGTCGATGGCGATCACTTCGTAGTCGGCGGGGTAGCGCTGGGCCAGCGCCGCAGTGAGCGTATCGTCCAGGTTTTCTGCTTCGTTGTGGCAGGGTACCAGCAGGCTCGCGAACGGTGGATCGACCATCAACGGCGGGTCGTTGCGCGGGCGCGAATGGCGTTCGCGCCGGAAGTAGTAATACAGGCCGCCCGACATCCAGAAGAACGCCATCACCATCGGATAGTAGAAGGCGAACTGGAACAGGACCTGCAGCAGCGGATGCATGTCCATGTCACTTCTCCGGGTACGGGAAGGTGCCGGCGGACATCGCCGCGCGGGCATCGCGGGTGGAAGGCTGGTCGGCGATGAAATCGTCCGGGTACCAGGCGAAGTGGTGCACGCCCTGCGCCTGCAGCTGGCGGATCTGCGCGCGCAGGCGTTCGGCGGGAATCGGCTGGCGGCTGCGCCAATCGACGGTCTGCAGTTCGAACAGGGTGTGCTGCAGCTGTGGGTCATGTGCACGCGCCGCGGCCAGCAGCTGGTCGAGCCAGCGTTCCGGATGCTTGCTGCCTTCCATCCACGGCATCGCCATCAGCGCGGTCTGGTCGTAGGCCCTGTTGAACATGTCCAGCCGCTGCGCGAACCAGGCCTCGCTCTGCGGACGCAGCACCGGCTCGGCGTACAGGTTGCGTACGGTGGCCAGCTTCGGCCGCCAGCGCTGCGCGCTGTCGCGCAGGGCCAGGGTGAAGTCGATCAGCGCCCGGGTGCGTGCGCTGCCATCGTCGCCGGCCGCCAGCGCCGGCAGTTCCGTGTCGCGCAGGTAGCCATCATCATGGAAGAGCAGGCCTTCGAAGTAGGAATTGATCGCCAGGTCCTCGTAGATGTCGAGCATGATCCGGCGCGCCGTCGGGTTGGTGAAGTCCAGCCGGTACATGCCATCAGGATCGCCGTTGCGGATCGCCAATGCCTTCCGCTGCACCGGATCGGGCAGTTCGAACCCGAGCACCGGCAGCCATGCGTAGACCTTTACGCCGGCCCGGGATTTCAGCTGCCACGCCACGCGGCTGAACAGGTCCGCGCGCATCGGCATGTGGCGGTTGGGGAAGTACAGCGCGTCGGCGGTGTTGTTGCCGTCCGGATCGGCGAACGCCTGCAGGTAGACGTGGGTCGGTGCGATGCGCTTGACCCGCTCGATCAGCGCATCCAGATTGCGCGCCTGCTGCGCGGGGTCGGGGTCGTACACATCATCCAGGTCGATCTGCAGGGCACGGATGCCATCGAGCGCGGCATCGCGGCGCAGCTCGTAGGCCAGCCCTTCCACCGTCGGGTTGTCGCTGACCAGGAAGCGCGCCAGGCCATGCAGGTCGCTGGCCACCGGGGTGCTGCGGCCCTCCAGGTCGAACGAGACCGGCATGCCCAGCTGTTCGGCGATGTCGTTGCTCATCCGGTTGTAGGCCGCGTAGGGCCAGATGATCGCGCGCGGGCGCACGCCCAGGTGTTGCTCGATGCGCTGCGCGCTGCGCGAGAGATCGGCATGCAGGCGCTGTTCGTATTGCGCCTCGCTCTCGTAGCTGTGCGTGGCCGGGCTGTAGACGCGGGTGACCACGGCGGGCGTGAAGTTTCCCTGCGGGTTGGCAAGTACCCCGTGGTGCAGGTCGTCGGTATGGCTGGCCACTTCGACCAGGCCGCTGTCACGCATCTGCTTCAACTGCGCCCAGGTGACGAAGTCATCGCGGCCGAACCGGCGGTAGCCGTAGTCGATGCTGCGGCCAGGCGCCATGTCCACGTAGTCGGTGATCACCGCCACCAGCGCCGGGTAGCGGTAGGCCTGCAGCAACGGGAAGGCTTTGTCGTAAACGCTGCGCAGGCCATCGTCGAAGGTCAGCAGCACCGGTTTCGGTGGCAGCGTGGCGCGCCCCTGGGACGCATCGATCACCTGCGACAGCGACACCGGGTGGTAACCATGTGCCCCCAACCAGTCCAGATGGGCGGCGAAGTTCTGCGTGCTCACCGCATAGGTATCAGCATCTCCCTTGGCCGCGACCTTATCGCGGATGTCGTGGTAGCTGAGGATCAGCAGGCCGTTGTCGTTGGCATCGAGATGCACGGGCTGCTGCGCGAACGCCGATGGCGTGATGGCCAGCAGCAGGAGCACGATCAGTCGCAGGATGCGGGCCATGTCACTCTCCCCAGCGCAGTGCGGCTTCGAAGCCGAGATGACGCTCGCGGTGGCCGTCGTAGACCGGCCGCGACCAGCGCATGCCGTACTCGAACACGCGGCCCTGGCCCAGCTGCCATTCGTGCATGTAGGACACCGAAGGGACCAGCGCGCTGCCGAAGCCGTCCTGCCAGTAGTAACCCAGCGAGACCGTCAGCCGGTGCCGGAAGTGGCGTTCGTAGTGGCGCCACAGCTGCTGGTCGATGCGCAGGCCGATCTCGATCATGCGATCGCGCTTCGGGTTGAAGTAGGGGGCATCGTCGCGGCTGCCACGGCTGGTATAAGCGTTGGCCAAACCATCGATCAGCCACCGTGGGCGGGTCAGCAGGCGCTGTTCGAGGCGGGTGCTGAACAGTTCGCGATGGTTGCCGTCGTCGTAGCGGAAGCGGCTGGCGCCGAACATCCAGTGCGTGCGTTCGCTGCGCCGGTAGTCCACTTGGGCACTGACGCTGTTGGCGGTGATGCCGGCCACGCGCGCCTGCATCGAAGCATCCGGATCATGGCGTGCGGCCACCACGCCTGCGTGCCAGTAATCATTGAACTGCCAGCCGGCGCCGGCGCGCAGGCCGGTATCGCCGATGTGGTCGTTGGCGCGCAGCGCCGCGGCTTCCGCATCCAGCCGACCGAAGCGGTAGCGTACGCCTGCGCCAAGCCACAGTGGATCGATGCGCTGGTCCTGGAAATCAACCGAGCGCCGGTCGGCGAAGGCGAACAGCCGCCAGCGATCGTCAAGTATGGGTGTCTGGACCTCCATGCCATAGCGGCGGTCGTCGTTGCCCAGTGGCGAGCTGCCATCACCACCGGAACTGCGTCCGATGTCGGTCCATGCCTTCAGCTGCCAGCCGCGATGTGCGCGCCAGGCCTGGTCCATGCGTTCCACGGCGGGCTGGGTGGGGTAGCGTGCGACCAGGTCGTCGTGCAGCGGGCGCGCGAGGTCGTCGCGCTGCAGGGCGACATGGGCTTCCTGCATGCCCAGCCGTGGTTCGATGTCGCGCGGGTCCAGTGCGTGTGCCATCTGCTGGCGCTGTAGTGCCCTGCGTGGCCAGCCGCGCATCATGTAGACGCTGCCCAGCGCACTCTGCAGCCCACCGTTGCCCGGTGCGATGTCGACCATAGATTCCAGATCGCGTTGCGCGGTCGGGAGGTCGCCGCTGTAGGCGCGCACCATTGCCAGGTTGAGGTCGGCCTCGTAGCGGGACCAGTTCGCGTACGGCGATTTGCCGTTGCTCCAGCGCCACGCCGGCTCCTTGTCGCGCCATGCCTGCAGCAGGTCGATCGCCTTTTCCTGCTGCTCGCTTTCCAGGTAGGCGTAGGCCAGTTCCGAATGCGAGGCGTCGCGTGTCGGGTCGCCGGCCACCGCGGCCTGCAGCACCGGAATGGCTTCTTCCGGGTGCAGGGAACCCATCAACGAATCGCCCACTGCGGGCAGCACGTAGTCGGGCAGGGTGTGGCCTTCGCCCTGCAGTGCCCGGGCTTCCGCGCGCACCTGCGCATGGCGGCCCAGCCGGTTGAGCAGGATCAGCCGGTCCATGCGGATGCGCAGTGGCGCCTGCACAGGTGGGGTGCCTTCGCTGCCCAGGTAGCGCTGCATGCGCGCCAGGGTCGATTCGGCCTCCTCCAGGCGGCTGTCTTCGCTGCTGCTGTAGGCCAGGCTCCAGACCACCAGCTTGGCCAGGTAGTCGCCTTCGATGCGTTGCTTCTGTGCAGCGTCGAACAGTTGCGGGCGCTGCTGGTACAGCTCCCAGGCGCGCCAGGCATTGCCGATGTCGCCCAGGGTCAGGACGCGCAGCTTGAACAGCAGGTCGTCGTTGGGCTGCTGCTGGCTGGCGCGCTCGATCGCGCCGAGCGCATCCAGCCAACGGGCCTGGTCGCGGTAGCGGCCGATCTCGGCCAGGGCCCCCTCGCGGTCGGGCGGGGCAGCGCTGCTGGCCCAGGCCAGGGCGGTGCAGGCAAGGCCGACGCAGAGCGCCAGCCGGCGGTGGACAACCATTGGGGACCCCCTTGGCTTCCGAACCAGACAACCTGAAAAATGTGACGCACATCACATGCCAGATTTTGAGATGGCCGTGGCCTGCGTCACTCCCCTCGCGAACTCCCATCCAGCAGGGATGGGCGGAACCGGGACAGCAACCTGCAATGTCTTGTCTGAAACGAGAGTCCCCCGCACACCGAGTGGTGGCCTGGGCGGCGCGGCCGCCCCCATGCCCGATGCCGGCACGCGGCAAGGATGGGCATTCGTGGGCACTATCCGCCCGGAATTGTCAGCCCGGCGTCAAAATGCGCGTGAAGACTGATCGGCGATGGTCGGGGCCGGCAGGCCGCCCCGGATGATCACCAGAGATCTTCCAGCTTGCGCGGCTTGCAGGCCACCCACGAAGCGCACAGCATCAGGGTGGCGCAGCCGAACAGGAAGCTGAATGGGAGGGTCCAGCCGTTGCTGACGGTGTGCAGCCAGCCGACCAGGAACGGGCCCAGGCAGCTGAAGCTGTAGCCCACGCCCTGCATGAAGCCGGACAGGGCCGCTGAGCCGGTCGGGGTGCGGGTACGCAGGTTGATCAGGGTCAGCGCCAGCGGGAAGGTGGACGGGCCGACGCCGAGCAGGCAGGCCCACAGCAGTGGCGCCTTCATCGGTGCCAGCAGCAGGCCGCTGAAGGCGATCACGAACGAGAAGAAGCCGATCAGCACCAGCGGGAACGGGTTCTGCATGCGCACCGCCATCGACGGAATGACCAGCGACGGCAGCAGGCCCAGCGCCGAAAACACCGCCACCATCACGCCACCGAAGGCGGGCGTGCCACCGGCCTCGACCACGATGCGCGGCAGCCAGGTGAACATCGAATAGGTCATCAGCGAGGTCATGCCGAACATCAGCGTCATGCTCCAGCCCAGCGACGTGCGCCAGACCTTGCCGTGCGGCTGTGCGGTGGGGTCGGTGGCGTCGGCCTGCGGCTTCGGCGCGCGCCTGGCCAGCACAAGCCATGGCAGCGCGGCGGCCAGCGCCAGCAGCGCCCACATGCCCAGCGATACGCGCCAGCCCGCAGCATTGGCCACCGGCACCGCCAGCAGCGCCGGCAGCATCGTGCCCAGTTGCAGCACGCTGATGTACAGCGTGCTCATGGTGCCGACCTTGTTGGCGAAGTAACGCTTTACCAGCGGCGGTACCACCACATTGCCGATGCCCATGCCGGCCAGCGCCACCACCGAACCCAGCAGCAGCGTGCCGACATTGCCGGCGCTGGAGCGCAGCAGCAGGCCGGCCATTGCCATCACCATCGCCAGCAGCGTGGTGCGCTCCAGGCCCAGGCGCCGCGCCAGTGCCGGCGTCGCCACGCCGAACAGCGCGAACGAGGCGGTCGGCAGCATGCCCAGCACACCGGTCATGGTGGTGCCGAAGCCGAACTGCTGGCCGAGCACGTCGAGCAGCGGCGTGATCGAGGTGACCGCGGTGCGCAGGTTGATCGCTGCCAGCAGGATGGCGGCGAAAGCCAGCACGCGCCCGTGCAGCAGCGACGGCGAATCGGAAGTGGAGGAACTCATCGGTGGTCCTTGCAGGTGTCGCACGCCGAGGCAATGGCATGCAGCGCCGGCATCGGTCTACGCCGAAGCGGCAGGTGGGGGAGGGGGCTGCAGGTGGGCCGGCAGCGCGGCCATTGTACGTGTGCGTTCCAGCAAGGTCCCGTCATGCGGGCGGCCAGGCGCCTGATACAAAAAAACCCGGAGGACAGTGATGTCTTCCAGGCTTCTTGGTGACCACCGAAGTGGTCGGGGAGACAGGATTCGAACCTGCGACCTCTACGTCCCGAACGTAGCGCTCTACCAGACTGAGCTACACCCCGAAGGGAGCCGCCTATTCTAGCGATTTACCCCGATGGCGGCAAGGGGTAAATGCCGTTTCTTCACACTGCCGAAGCAGTGCCACTTCAGGGAACAAAAAAGCCTGGACGACTTCACCAGGCTTCAATGCGACCACGTGAGTGGTCGGGGAGACAGGATTCGAACCTGCGACCTCTACGTCCCGAACGTAGCGCTCTACCAGACTGAGCTACACCCCGAAGGAGCCGCCTAAGATACCGTGTGAAGGCCAAGGCGGCAAGGTTTTTTTACGGCTCAGCGACGATTTTCTTTCTCGATGCGGTTCTGCTCGCGGGCTTCGAACCACATGCCGTTGAGGATGGCCACCGTCGAGGCGAGGCCGGCACCGAGAATCCAGGCGAAATACCACATGATCAGTCTCCTTCATTCCGGGTAGGTGCCGACCGTTGGTCGGCACACGTGCAAGCAATCAATATGCGTTCGGGTTGTTGCCCATCTCATCGGTGGTGGTCTTGCCCTTCAGCACGCGATACACCCAGGTGGTGTAGGCGAGGATGATCGGCAGGAACACCGCCGTGGCCAGCAGCATGATCCACAGGGTCAGGTGGCTGGACGAGGCATCCCACACGGTCAGGCTGGAAGTGGGCTGGCTCGAGGACGGCAGCAGGAACGGGAAGATGGCGAAGCCGACGGTCAGGATGATGCCGGCGATGGCCGCACCGGAGGCGATGAAGGCCAGGCCACCGCGACGGGCCCGCAGCAGCACCGCACTGGCCAGCAGGCCGGCCAGGCCCAGCAGCGGGGCCAGGATCGTGGCCGGCATCGTGCTGTAGTTGCGCATCCAGCCACCGGCGGCACCGAGTTCGGCCGCCTTCAGCAGCGGATTGGTGGCGCCATCGGTGACCACCTGCGAGGTGATCTGGTAACCCGGCAGGCCAAATGCCACCCAGGCGCCACCGACGGCGAACAGCACGAAGGCGATGATCGCCGCGATGCTGCCGAAGCGGGCCGCACGCTCGGCCACCGGGCCGTCGGTCTTGATCACCAGCATGGCGGCACCGTGGGCGACCAGCATCGACACGCTGAGCAGGCCGGCCAGCAGCGCAAAGGGCATCAGCAGGCCGAAGAACGAGCCGGTGTAGAAGATGCGCATGCTGTCATCGAAGTGGAACGGCACGCCCAGCACCACGTTGCCCACCGCCACGCCCATGATCAGCGCCGGGATGAAGCCACCGATGAACAGCGCCCAGTCCCAGGTGTTGCGCCAGCGCTCGCTGGGCATCTTGCTGCGGAACTTGAAGCCGACCGGGCGCAGGATCAGGGCGAACAGGATCACGAACATCGCCAGGTAGAACCCGGAGAAGCTGACCGCATACAGCGGCGGCCAGGCGGCGAAGATCGCACCGCCACCGAGCACCAGCCATACCTGGTTGCCTTCCCAGACCGGGCCGATGGTGTTGATCACCAGCCGGCGCTCGGCATCGTTGCGGGCGACGAAGGGCAGCAGGGTGCCTACGCCGAGGTCGAAACCATCCATCACGGCGAAGCCGATCAGCAGGATGCCGAGCAGCAGCCACCAGATCACGCGCAGCGTGGTGTAGTCCAGAAGAATGAAATCCATCTTGGTTCTCCTGCCTCAGGCCTGGCCGGCGGCCGGCGCCGAGGCATTGTGGGAAGCATGCGGCTGGGGCGACTGCAGCGACGGCAGCACCTCGTCCGGGCCCTTGCGGATCGCCTTGAGCATCAGCTTGATCTCGACCACGATCAGCGCGGTGTAGATCGCGGTGAAGCCGGCCAGGGTCAGCACGATTTCATGCAGGGCCAGGCCCGATGCCGCATAGAAGGTCGGCAGCACGCCATCGACCGCCCACGGCTGGCGACCGTACTCGGCCACGAACCAGCCACATTCGATCGCGATCCACGGTGCCGGCAGCGTCCACAGGGCCAGCTTGAGGAACCAGCGCTTGTCCTGGAAGTTGTTGCGGCAGGAGTAGTAGAAGGCCAGTGCGAAGAAGGCGATCAGGTAGAAGCCCAGGCCGGCCATCACGCGGAAGGTCCAGAACAGCGGCATCACGCGCGGCACGGTGTCCATCGCCGCCTGCGAGATTTCCTGCGGGGTGGCGTTGAGGATGTCATCGCGGTAGCGCTTGAGCAGCAGGCCGTGGCCCAGGTCCTGCCAATGGCGGTCGAACATTTCGCGTGCCTCGACGTCGTTCTTGTTCGCACGCAGGCGCTCCAGCGCACCGTAGGCCAGCTGGCCGCCGCGCACGCGGTGTTCGGCGCGCTCGACCAGTTCCAGGATGCCCGGAATCGGCTGGTTCAACGAGCGGGTGGCGATCAGGCCCATCAGGTACGGGATCTTCACCGCGTAGTCGTTCTGGTGGGTTTCCTGGTTCGGGATGCCGAAGGCGGTGAAGTCGGCCGGCGCACGCTCGGTCTCCCACATCGCTTCGATCGCGGCCAGCTTCATCTTCTGGTGCTCGCTGGCGGCGTAACCGCTCTCGTCACCCAGCACCACCACCGACAGCGAGGACAGCAGGCCGAACGCCGCGGCCACCGCGAACGAACGGCGGGCCAGGTCCTTGTGCTTGTTGCGCAGCAGGAACAGGGCGCTGATCGCCATCACGAACACCGCGCCGGTCACGTAGCCGGCGCTGACGGTGTGCACGAACTTGGCCTGCGCCACCGGGTTGAACACCACGGCCATGAAGTCGACGACTTCCATGCGCATGGTTTCCGGGTTGAACACTGCGCCGGTCGGGTTCTGCATCCAGCCGTTGGCGATCAGGATCCAGATGGCCGACAGGTTGGTGCCCAGCGCCATCAGCCAGGTCACCATCAGGTGCTTGACCTTGGTCAGGCGGTTCCAGCCGAAGAAGAACAGGCCGACGAAGGTGGCTTCCAGGAAGAAGGCCATCAGGCCTTCGATGGCCAGCGGCGCACCGAAGATGTCACCCACGTAGTGGCTGTAGTAGGACCAGTTCATGCCGAACTGGAATTCCATCACGATGCCGGTGGCAACGCCCATGGCGAAGTTGATGCCGAACAGGACGCCCCAGAACAGGGTCATCCTGCGCCAGATCTCCTTGCCGGTCATCACGTACACGCTCTCCATGATGGCCACCATGAAGGACAGGCCGAGGGTGAGCGGTACGAATAGGAAGTGGTACATCGCGGTCAGCGCGAATTGCAGCCGCGACAGTTCTACGACTGTCTGATCAATCATGGCCTGGCTACCTCGTGGATAGTGCCGTTGCAGGTGGCGGGAAGGGTGGTCTACGACGTGAATGATGTGACCGACTACTTCAAACAGCCTTGATCCAGATCAATGTATGAACAGGTGCCCCGGTTGATCGTATGCCAACCTGATGAAGACTGCGACCGCTGGCCGCAGAGGCCGGCTATTGCCTGCGCCTACAATGCCGTGTCTCCCCCGTTGCCCGTGAAGACCCCTTGAGCGCTGCCGAAACGACCCCCGACGGCCTGTCCCCGGAAGCTGAAACCGCCCGCCAGCGGCGTGCCCGCACGGCCTGGCTGGCCGATCTGGCACGCTCCGCCCGGGGCCGCCAGCGTCTGGCAGCCCTGTGCATCAGCCTGTCCGGCGCGCTGTTGATCGGCCAGGCCGCCGCCATCGCCTGGCTGGTGCAGCAGGTACTGGTTGAGCGCGCACCGCTGGCCTCGGGGCTGCCGGTGCTGGGTGGGCTGGCCGTGATCCTGGTGCTGCGCACCTTGCTGGGCAGCGCCACCCAGGCCGCTGCCGGTGACGTGGCCGATGCCGCCCGCCTGGCACTGCGCGAACGCGTGTTCGCGCGCCTGCTGGGCCATGGCCCGCTGTGGCTGCGGCAGCGCCGCACCGGTGAACTGGGCGAACTGATGCTGCACCACGGTGATGCGATCGAGAGCTATTACAGTGGCTTCCTGCCGGTACGCACCGAAGTGGTGGTGGTGCCGCTGCTGATCCTGGCCGCCGTGGCCTGGGTCGACTGGGTGGTGGCACTGATCCTGCTGTTCACCGCGCCGCTGGTGCCGTTCTTCATGATGCTGGTGGGCTGGGGCGCTGAAGCCGCCGGCCGCGCGCAGCTGGGTGAGCTGGCGCGCATGAGCGGTCATTTCGCCGACCGGATCAAGGGCCTGGGCCTGCTGCGCCTGTATGGCCGCGGTGACGCCGAGCTGGAGGGCATCGAGGCTGCCGCCGAAGGCGTGCGCGTGCGCACGCTGAAGGTGCTGCGCATCGCGTTCCTGTCGTCCACGGTGCTGGAATTCTTCGCCTCGGTGAGCGTGGCGATGGTGGCGCTGTACCTGGGCCTGAGCTATCTGGGCATGATGTCGCTGCATGCAGCGGTGCCGACGCTGGGCGCGGGCCTGTTCTGCCTGCTGCTGGCGCCGGAGTTCTATGCGCCGCTGCGACGGCTGGCCGCGCACTACCACGATCGTGCCAATGCACTGGCTGCCGCCGCCGAAGTGGAGCGCCTGCTGCAGTCGCTGCCGGACGAGCAGGGCCTGATCGAAAACGAGGTTGCACCGCTGGCAGTCGAGCCGGCCGAGGCCGCCTTGCCACCACTGCAGGCACAAGGGCTGGTGCTGCGCCCGTTGGGTGCGCCGCAGGATGTGCTGCAGGATCTGGACCTGCTGCTGGAGCCGGGCCAGCGCCTGGCCCTGGTCGGTCCCAGCGGCTCCGGCAAAAGCACGCTGTTGGAGGCGCTGGCCGGCTGGTTGCCACCGCGTGCCGGCAAGCTGCAGTTGCGGCCCGGCGTGCAGGTCGCCTATGCCAGCCAGCGACCGTACCTGTTCCATGGCAGCATCGCCGAGAACCTGCGCCTGGCCGATCCCGGCGCCAGCGATGCGCGGTTGCGCGCGGTGGCCGAGGCTTCGCAGGTCCTGCAGTTCGCGCAGCGCCTGCCGCAGGGATTGGACACGGTGATCGGCGAGCGCGGCTTCGGCCTGTCCGGTGGCGAAGCCCGCCGCATCGGCCTGGCCCGCCTGCTGCTGCGTGACCCGCAGGTGCTGCTGCTGGATGAACCCACGGCCTTCCTCGATGCCGATACCGAAGCGGCCCTGCTGCGCAGCCTGGCCGCGTATGCACGTGGCCGCAGCGTGGTGGTCGCCACCCACAGCCCGGCGGTGATCGCCTGGGCCGACCGTTGCCTGCTGTTGCCGGAAGGCCGCCTGGTCGAGCCGGCACAGGCGGTGCGCGCATGAGCCGTTCGCCCGATTCGTTGCGCGCGGTGTTCCTGCGCCATCGCCCGCGCCTGTTGCTGACCGTGCTGTTGCTGTGGACCACGATGCTGGCAGGCACCGCGTTGCTCGGCCTGTCGGGTGGCTTCCTCACCGCAGCCGCGCTGGCAGGTGCAGCCGGCCTCGGCCAGGGCTTCAATTTCTTCTCACCGTCGGCCGGAATCCGCGGCCTGACCATGGCGCGCATCGTGTCGCGCTACTTCGAAAAGCTGGTTGGCCACGATGCCACGCTGCGCATTGCCCGTGACCTGCGCGTGTGGTTCTTCCGCCGCGCGTTGCCACTTGCCCCGGCACGGTTGGGGGCTACGCGTACCGGCGAGCTGCTGGCGCGGCTGCTGGGGGACATCGGCGAAGTGGATGGGCTGCTGGTGCGCGCGATCGGGCCGCTGGTGGCGCTGGGCGCGCTGTCACTGGTGGCGGTCGCCTCGGCGGCGCTGATCCTGCCCTCGGCAGCGATGCTGCTGGCGGTGCTGGCACTGCTGATCGCCTTCGGTGTGCCGTGGCTGGGCGCGCGTGGCCACGACGATGAAGAGGCGGACCGTGCCGCGCACCGCGCCGCATTGCGCACCGCCGCGTTCGAAGGGCTGGAAGGGGCCGGTGATCTGGCCGCGCTGCATGCCGATGCGGCCTGGCAGCTGAAGGTGCGCGTGGCCGCCAAGCAGCTGGCCTCGCGGGATCGTCGTCGGCGCTGGCGTCTGATCGCGGCCTCGACCCTGCACGGCCTGGTCGCCGGGCTGGGGCTAGTGGCGATGCTGGCGTTGGCCCTGCATGCGGCCGAACAGCAGCGCATCGCGCCGGAAATGGCCGCAGGCCTCGTGTTCCTGACCGTGGCGCTGATCGAACTGTGGGCCGGCATGGGCCTGGCCTGGCAGTCGCTGCAGTCCGGGCGCATTGCTGCCGATCGCCTGCAGGCCATCGTCGAACAACCGCCGACGGTGCAGGATCCGCAGGCGCCGCAGCCGGTGCCGCAGGCGGCGCGCGTGCATTGGGATGACGTGCATTTCCAGTGGCCGGGTGCAGCACGGCCGGTGTTGTCCGGCCTGCAGCTGACCTTGGCGCCGGGCGAACGCATCGCGATTCGCGGCGACAGTGGCAGTGGCAAGACCACGCTGTCCAGCCTGCTGCTGCGGCTATGGGATCCGCAACAGGGGCGAATCACCTATGGTGGCCGTGACCTGCGCGACGTCGCCCAGGCCGAGTGGCACCGCCAGCTCGCCTGGCTGCCGCAGAACGCACCGGTGTTTGGCGGCACGGTGGCCGAGAACCTGCGGCTGGGTGATCCCGATGCCAGCGATGCCGCGTTGTGGTCGGTGCTGCGTCGCGTGCGCCTGGGTGACTGGGCCGAGCGCAACGGTGGCCTGCAGGCCTGGGTCGGCGAGAACGGCGCAACGATGTCGGCAGGCCAGGCGCGACGGCTGGCGCTGGCGCGCGCGCTGCTGCGCACTGCGCCGATCCTGCTGCTGGACGAACCGACCGAAGGCCTCGACGTGGATACCGCACGCGCGCTGCTGCAGGATCTTTCCGGGCTTCTGGACGGGCGCAGCCTGCTGATGATCACCCACGACGAGCTGCCCGACGGCGTGGTCGATGCGCAGTACCGGTTGCGTGATGGAGTATTGGAGCGCGAAGTGCTTCGGTAGATGCCGACCCTGGTCGGCACGTCCACGCATGGCGTGGATCCACCCATTCCAACGGTTACCGCGAGAACTCGCGCAGCATCACCGCGATCGAGGCTACGTTGGCCAGCACGCACAGCCAGAACACCCACTGGAATTCGGCTTTGCGGTGCTTGTGGCGGAACAGCGCCTGGCCCAGCAGCGCGCCGGGCCAACCACCCGCAAAGGCCAGCAGTTGCAGGGTGCGCTCGGGAATGCGCCATCGCTTTCGCTGCGCCGCGCGCTTGTCGTGGCCATACAGCCCGAACGACACCGCGCTGGCCAGCAGGCACCAGCCACCCAGCCACAGCGGCAGCACACCGCTGATCATCAAGGCGGCCAGCGCGCCGAATGCAGCCAGCGCGAGGTTACGCCGCCACGCCACTTACAGCGCGTCGAGGAAGCCGCGCACGGCCGGGCCGAAACGCTCGAAATCGACGAGGAAGGCATCATGGCCCTGCGGCGATTCCAGGCCGATGAAGCGCGCATCGGCACCGCCGGCACGCAGGCCGTCGGCGACCTGTTGCTGCTGCTGCACCGGAAACAGGATGTCGGTGTTGGCACCGATCGCCAGCGCCTTCTCCACCTGGATCTTCGCCAGCCCGGCCAGCACATCGCCGTCGGCGTACTCGGCCAGATCGAACCAGTCCATCGATCGGCTCAGGTACAGGTAGCAGTTCGGATCGAAGAAGCGCACGAAGCGCCGTGCATGGCCTTCCAGGTAGCTTTCCACCTGGAATTCGAGGCCGAACGGATCGTCGTCGGCCTGGTCCGAATCCAGCCGCACGCGGCCGAAGCGGCCATCCCATTCCAGTGCCGAGCGGTAGGTGATCACGCCCAGCTTGCGCGCCATGCGCATGCCGGACTCGGGGTACTCGGCATCGTCGTAGCGACCGCCATTCCAGCGCGGATCAAGGCGGATCGCCTCGCGCTGCAGCGAGCGGATCGCGATCGAGAACGGCAGTGCCTGCGCACTGCCGGAAATGTTGACGTGGCTGCGCGCGATGCCCGGGTGCAGCATCAGTACCGCCAGCGCGGTCATGCCGCCCATTGAATTGCCGACCACGCAGGCCAGCTGTTCGATGCCCAGTGCACGCACGACTTCAATGGCGGCGCGTGCGCCGTCTTCGATCGACAGCTCGGGAAAGTCCAGGCGGTAGGGTTCGCCGTTGGCAGGATTGAGCGAGGCCGGACCGGTCGAGCCCTTGCAGCTGCCCAGCGAGTTCACGCAGACCACGAACCAGCGGCCGGTATCGATCGGCTTGCCCGGGCCAACCATCGCTTCCCACCAGCCTGGTGCCGGGTTGGCCTCGTTGGCCGCCGCATGCGCGTCCGGCGACAGCCCGGTCACGATCAGGATTGCATTGCTGGCGTCGGCAGCCAGTGTTCCCCAGGTTTCGTAGGCCACGCGTGCGCCATGCAGTGCGCCACCGCGCTTGAACGGGAATGGCGAGGGCAGGGCGTGGAAGCGGGTGCCGGGCGGGATGAATTCGGTCATGCAGTCATTCTAGCGGGGCCGCATGTGGAGCTGGCGACACGCTGGTTTCCATCGGCGATGCCCCCGGCAGTGCCGTGCGGAGCGTCAAGGGAACCGCAGTTCCACCACGCCTTGATGTGGCAGGCTCACCTTCACCGGAACGCTCTGCAGGTCGTCCTCGCTGCGGTTGGCGCTGCCGCTGCGCGAGATGCGTGCCAGCACTTCCACTTCGCGATGGGCCGACAGCGGTGCGGTGGGCATCGGGCTGTCACCGTCGCCCAGCCCGACCGTGGCCGGGAAACCTGCCAAGGGCAGCTTGCGCGCGGCCACCGGCATCGGCGGTCCACCCACGGCGCGGGCCAGTACGAACACCTGGGTGCTGGCGGGCCACTCGGCGTTCTCCAGCGCAGGCAACTGCACGCGCACCTGCAGCAGCGCCGGTGGCGCCGCAGCGGCGGCATCGGGCGCCTGGCCGGCGGCCTCGCGGGCGATGGCGATCTGTGCCTGCAGCGCCTGCGCAGCACCCGGTTCAAGCCGTGGCAGCAGGCCGCTCCAGACGTCGGCAGCCTCGGCATTCTTTCCGCGTTGGCGCAGGGCGATGCCCAGCAGCCAGCTGGCGCGCTCGGCGTCCGGGGCCAGCGTGCGCGCCTGCTGCAACCAGGCCATTGCGGTGTCATCGAACTGCTTGCCGGCATCAGCCTGCGCGCGTGCCTGCGCGGCTTCCACCAGCACGCCCGGATCATCCGGTGCCAATGCGGCGGCCCTCGCGAAGGCGTCTGCAGCGGCCGAGACATTGCCCAGTTCGGCCTGCGACCTGCCCAGCAGTGCCCAGCCATCAGCCCGTTGCGGGTCGCGCTTCAGTGCGTCCTGCAGGGCCTGCACGCCATCGCGCAGGGTGGCTGCCGATGGCGTCGGTTGTACCTGTGCCGCACGCGGATCACCGACCAGCAGATACAGGCAGGCACCGGCCACGCCCAGCGCGAGCACGCCCACCACGAAACCGCGGCGACCATGATGGCGCAGTGGCCACAGCACCAGCGCCGCCATCAGCGCGGCCACCAGCCCAGCCAGCATCGGCAGCCAATGACTCACCATCCATCTCCTTCCTCGGCCTTGCTGGCCGGCACGGCGGCGACGGCGCGGCCACGGCGGCGAACGATGCCCAGCACCACCAGTGCGCCGGCGCCGAGCATCAGCAACGGGCCGCCCCACAGCAGCCAGGTACCCGGCTGCAACGGTGGCTGATAGAGCACGAACTCACCGTATCGGGCGACCAGGAACTGCTTGATCTGTGCGTCGTCATGGCCCTGCTGCATCAGCTGCAGCACCTCGCGGCGCAGGTCCTGCGCGATCTGCGCATTGGAATCGGCCAGCGACTGGTTCTGGCACTGCACGCAGCGCAGCTGCGCGGCCAGGTCGTGGAAGCGGCGCTCCTCGGCGCCGTCGCGGAACTGCAGTGGCTGCGGATCATGCAGCGGCTGCTGCGCCAGCGCGGCCAGCGGCAGCATCAGGAGCAGCAGCGCCAGCAGCCAGCGCATGGGCTCAGGGCGCCGTGTGCAGTGTGTTGCCGGCACTGCCCTGGGCCTTCTCGATCTTCTGCAGCGCCGGGATCAGCTTCTCGTCGACCACGCGCTGGGTCATCGCACCGCTGTACTTCCAGCGCACGATGCCACTGCCATCGACCAGGAAAGTTTCCGGTGCGGCGGTCACGCCCCAGTCGATCGCGGTGCGGCCCTCGACGTCGCTGAGCACCACCATGAACGGGTTGCCCAGCTGTTCCAGCCAGTGCAGCGCGTCGGTCGGGTCGTCCTTCCAGTTGTAGCCGATCACGCGCACGCGCTTGCTCTCGGCGAAACGGGTCAGCACCGGGTGTTCCTCGCGGCAGGCCGCGCACCAGCTGCCCCACACGTTCAGCAGGTAGGGCGCGCCGCGCAGTTCGTCGCTGTGCACGATCATCTCAGGGTCGTGCAGCACCGGCAGCGCGAATGCCGGCGCCGGCTTGTCGATCAGCGCCGACGGCAGTACGTCGCGCTGCGGATCACCCGATTTCATCACCCCGTAGATCATCAGCCCGAGCAGGCCGAAGAAGAACAGCACGCCGATCACGATGGCTACCGGCGGCAGCGGGCGGGCGGGGCGCGGGGTGGGGGACTCGGACATGGGAACTCCTACGGACGACGGAAACGGCGGTCGGCGGCGGTGATGAATCCGCCCAGGGCCATCAACAGCGCGCCCAGCCAGATCCAGCGCACGAATGGCTTGATGTGCACCCGGACCGCCCATGCATTGTTGCCCAGTGGCTCGCCCAATGCCACGTAGACATCGCCGTCGAAGCGTGCATCGATGCCGGCCTCGGTCATCACCTGGCCGCCGCTGGCGTACTGGCGCTTCTCCGGATGCAGCAGGGCCAGCTCACGGCCGTCGCGGAATACGCGCAGGTGGCCACGGTCGGCGATGAAGTTGGGGCCTTCGCGATGGTCCACGCCTTCGAAGCGCACTTCGTGGCGACC
Source organism: Stenotrophomonas maltophilia (assembly GCF_002799155.1). Classification (GTDB taxonomy): domain Bacteria; phylum Pseudomonadota; class Gammaproteobacteria; order Xanthomonadales; family Xanthomonadaceae; genus Stenotrophomonas; species Stenotrophomonas maltophilia_R. The sequence goes on along the minus strand of NZ_NERD01000002.1, from coordinate 2,414,278 downwards.
GACCACCAGCTGCTGGCCCGGTGCCAGCGCCACCTCACGCTGCACGTTCAGCGCTTCCACCAGCAGCGCGCCGGCCAGGAACACGGCGATGCCGGCGTGGGCGACGATCATGCCGAGCATCTCGGCGGTGAACCGGCCATTGCCGCGCAGGCGCTGCCACACGAAGCGCGCGGTACCCAACCCGACCCAGGCCGCAGCGGCCACGCCGATGCCGGCCTTCCAGCCGTTCTGCGGCGCCTGCCACCAGGCCAGCGCGCCCAGCAGCAGCGCCAGGCCCAGCCACGGCGCCAGCAGCGCGAACGCGCGCGAGGGCTGGTCGCGCTGCCACTTCACCAGCGGGCCGAACGGCAGCAGCAGGATCATCGGCGCCATCAGCAGCAGGAACAGGCTGCCGAAGTAGGGCGGACCGACCGAAATCTTGCCCAACGCCAGCGCATCGGCCAGCAGCGGGTACAGCGTGCCGAGCAGCACCATCGCGCAGGCGGTGGCCAGCAGCAGGTTGTTGGCCAGCAGCAGGGTCTCGCGCGAGGTGGCGGTGAAGCCACGGCGCGGATCGTCGGCGTCCACGCTCAGCTGGCTGGCACGCAGCGCGTACAGCAGCAGGCTGCCGCCGACCAGCACCGACAGGAACACCAGGATGAACAGGCCGCGCGAGGGATCGGCAGCGAACGAATGCACGCTGGTCAGCACGCCGGAGCGCACCAGGAACGTACCCAGCAGCGACAGCGCGAAGGCGGCGATCGCCAGCAGCAGCGTCCAGCTGCCGAAGGTGCCACGCTTTTCAGTGACGGCCTGCGAATGGATCAGCGCCGCACCGACCAGCCACGGCATGAAGCTGGCGTTTTCCACCGGGTCCCAGAACCACCAGCCGCCCCAGCCCAGCTCGTAATACGCCCACCAGCTGCCCAGCGCGATGCCCAGGGTCAGGAAACTCCAGGCGACGTTGGTCCACGGCCGCGTCCAGCGCAGCCAGCGGGCGTCGACGCGGCCTTCCAGCAATGCGGCCACCGCGAACGCGAATGGCACAGCGAAGCCGACATACCCGATGTAGAGCATCGGTGGGTGGATGATCAGCCCCGGGTCCTGCAGCAGCGGATTGAGGTCGCGACCTTCCAGCGGTGCCGGGTTCAGGCGCAGGAACGGGTTGGAGGTGAAGATCAGGAAGGCGAGGAAGCCGACACTGACCACGCCCATCACCGCCAGCACGCGTGCCTGCACCGGCGCGGGAAGGTGCCGCGAGAACAGCGCCACCGCGCCGGTCCACAGCGCCAGCACCAGCGCCCACATCAGCAGCGAGCCCTCGTGCGCGCCCCAGACCGCCGAGTAGCGGTAGACCATCGGCAGCAGCGAATTGGAGTTCTCGGCCACGTAGCGCACCGAGAAGTCCTGCTGCACGAACGCGGCGGTCAGCACGGCGAATGCGCCGGCAAGCAGCAGCAGCTGCGCGAACGCGGCAGGTCGTGCCACCGCCATCCACGCCGTGTTGTTGCGCTGCGCGCCGACCAGCGGCAGGCCGGCCTGCAGCAGCGAGGCCAGCAACGCGCACAGCAGCAGGATCTGACCCAGTTCGGGCAGCACTCAGCGCACCTCGGGTGCCGTCACCGGCACATCGTGCTTGCGATGCGCGTCGCCCATCTTGTCGGCCACTTCCTTCGGCACGTACTTCTCATCGTGCTTGGCCAGCACCTCGTCGGCGACGAACACGCCGTCCTGCAGGCGGCCACTGGCGACCACCGCCGTGCCTTCGGCGAACATGTCCGGCAGGATCCGTGACGTGGTCACCGCCAGCTGGGCATCGCCGTCGGTCACTTCGAAGCGTGCCTCCAGCGAGCCGACCGCACGGTTGAAGGAGCCTTTCACCACCATGCCGCCGAGGCGGAAGCGCGACTGCGCATCGACATCGCCGCGCAGGACTTCCGAGGGGGTGTACAGGTAGGCGATGTTGCGCTCCAGCGCCATTGCCACCAGCGCGGTGGCCAGGCCGGAGGCGAGCAGGGCCAGCAGCACCCACACCAGGCGGCGACGCTGTACCGGGGTCATCGCTCGAGCTCCGTCGACAGCGGCGCCGCTGCGTCCTGCCTGCCGGCGCGGGTCTGCTGCCGCTGCTGGCGGGCCAGTGCCAACCGGCGTGCCACGCGCAGGCGCAGCCACGAACCGATGGCATCGGCGCCGAGCACCAGCACGAACACGGCGTAGGCGCCGATCACATAGGGCAGGTGGGTCATGGTTGGGCCTCCCCGGCTGGCCGTTCGGCATCGACGCGGCCGCCGACCCAGGCCTTGCCGGCCTCGCGGTCGAGATTGTCGGCGCGGGCCTTGGCCAGCACCGAGCCGGCGAACCAGAACTTGGTGGCGATCACCATCCACCACAGCGGCGCGATCATCGCGCTGCTGATCGCCGATTCACCGAACACGTTGATCGACTGGCGCTGGTGCAGGCCACCCCACCAGTCCACCGAGTAGCGGATCACCGGCAGCAGGCTGACACCGACGATGGCCAGCAGGCCGGCTGCGCGCGCGGCGCTGCGGCGGTCCTCGATGGCGTGGTACAGGCCGATCACGCCCAGGTACAGGAACAGCAGCACCAGTTCGCTGGTCATGCGCGGGTCCCAGTCCCACCAGGTGCCCCAGGTGCCCTTGCCCCAGATGCTGCCGGTCAACAGGGTGATCAGGGTGAAGCCGGCGCCCATCGGCGCACAGGCCATTGCCAGGATCTCGCAGACCTTGATCCGCCAGATCAGCGCGATGGCCGCATACAACGCCATCAGCGCGAACACGAACAGGCTCATCCAGGCACTGGGCACGTGGATGTAGAGGATGCGGAAGCTGTCCAGCTGCTTGGCTTCCGGCGGCACCACCAGCAGCGCCTGCCACATGCCGACCAGCAGCACCGGCACCGCCGCGAGGTAGAACACCCGCGACCAGCGGGCAGCGAAACGGTCGAACGTGGGGGGCGAGCCGAGTTGGTGGAACCAGCGGACAATCGGATTCATGCGTGGCGGCTATCCAGCAGGGGTGGATTGGCTCTCAGCTCGGTTAACTCAGAGAAATACGTATTGCAGCGGCGGTGGCCAGGGGCGCCAGCACCAGCGCGACCAGCAGGCCAGCGCCCAGCATCAGCAGCGCACCGACCGGATCCTGCCCGCGTCCGGCTGCCGCCAGGCTGCCTGCACCGAATACCAGCACCGGCACGTACAGCGGCAACGACAGCAGCGCCACGAGAATACCAGAGCGTCGGATGCCTACGGTCAGCGCGGCGACCACGCCACCGATCAGGCTCAGCAACGGCGTTCCCAGCAGCAACGATGCCAGCAACATCGGCAGCTGGTCATGCGGCAGATGCAGCATTTCCGCCAGCAGCGGGCTGACCACGATCAACGGCAGCGCAGTGGTGGCCCAATGCAGCAGCACGCGCACCAGCACCAGCCAGGCCAGCGGCACCGGCGCCAGCAGCCATTGTTCCAGCGAGCCATCCTCGGCATCGGAACGGAACAGCGAATCCAGCGACAGCTGTCCCGCCAGCAGCACGGCCAGCCACAGCACCGCACCGGCGGTGGCGGCCAGCAGCTGTGGTTCGCGGCCCTGGGCCAACGCGAACAGCACCACCACCAGCACCGCGAACAGCAGCGGCTGCAGCGCATCGCCGCGGCGGCGCCAGAGCAGGCGCAGGTCGCGCTTGAGCAGGGCGCCCGCGGTCTGCCACAGGCCCGGCTCCGTACCCGGCGCGATCATGCGGCACCGCCGAGGTCGAGCTGGCGGGTACGCACCGGCGGTGCGGCATAGGCGCCGTGGGTGGTGACCAGCGCCGCGCCTCCGGCGCGCAGGTGCGCCGAAATCATCCGGTTGACCAGGGTGATGCCCTCCAGGTCGAGGTTGGCGTAGGGTTCGTCCAGCAGCCACAGCGGCGCCGGCGACAGCCAGATGCGCGCCAGTGCCAGCCGCCGTTTCTGTCCGGCCGACAGATGCCGTACCAGGGTGTCTTCGTAGCCGGCCAGGCCGACGATGGCCAGCGCGTTACCGGGCATCTGCCGCGCACGGCGGCCGTGCAGGCCACACAGGAAATGCAGGTTTTCCAGCGTGCCGAGGTCTGGCTTCAGGGCCGGCAGGTGGCTGAGATAGGCGACATAGCGCGCGCGCTCGGCATTGCTGGCCGGCTTGCCGTCGATCCGTACCTGGCCAGCACCGGGCCGGGCCAGGCCGGCCAGCACGCGCAGCAGGGTGGTCTTGCCGGCGCCATTGCCGCCCTGCACCAGCAGGGCTTCGCCGGCGTCCACATGGAAGTCCAGCGGGCCGAACACCGGCTCGTCATTGCGGGAGAAGCTCAGGCCGCTGGCGGCCAGCAATGCAGGGGTGTTCAAGGGGCAAAGGTCTTCATGCCGGAGTGCGGCGGCAATTGTAGCGGTGAATCCACAGGGGAGTGCCGGCCGCTGCCCGGCAGGTGCGACCCAGCGTCGCAGATCGTCCCGGGTTGCCGGCCGGCGGCCGGCGCTACCGAAGCAGGGATTGCGTAAACTCGGGGGTCTGTCTCCCCATATCCCCAGGCCGATGCAACCCACCACCAAGCTGCCCAAGGTCGGTACCACCATCTTCACCGTGATGTCCCAGCTCGCCGCCGAACACGGCGCGGTCAACCTGGGCCAGGGGTTCCCGGATTTCTCGGCGCCGCAGCGCCTGATCGACGAGACCGCCAGGGCGATGGCCGCCGGGCTGAACCAGTACCCGCCGATGACCGGCGTGGCGCCGCTGCGCCAGGCCATCGCACAGAAGGCGCTGGACTGCTACGGCGCGCAGGTCGATGCGGACAGCGAGATCACCGTCACCAGCGGCGGCACCGAGGCCATCTTCAACGCCATCCACGCCGTGGTGCGTGCCGGCGAGGAAGTGATCGTGCTCGACCCGGCGTATGACTGCTACGAACCGGCGATCGACCTGGCCGGCGCCAGGGCCGTGCATGTGTCGCTCGATCCACAGACCTTCGCGGTCGACTGGGACCGCGTGCGCGTAGCGATCACCCCGCGCACCCGCATGCTGATCGTCAATACCCCGCACAATCCGTCCGGCGCGATGCTGTCGGCGCAGGACATGCAGGCGCTGGCCGAGCTGCTGCGCGGCACGCAGATCTACCTGATCTCCGATGAGGTGTACGAGCACATCATCTACGACGGCCGTCGCCACGAATCGGCGCTGCGCTACCCGGAACTGCGCGAGCGCGCGTTCGTCATCTCCAGCTTCGGCAAGACCTACCACTGCACCGGCTGGAAGATCGGTTACGCGATCGCCCCGCCGGCGCTGACCGCCGAGTTCCGCAAGGTGCACCAGTACAACACCTTCACCAGCTTCGGTCCGGCGCAATATGGCTTCGCCGCGATGATCCGCGACGAGCCCGAACACCACCTGGAGCTGGGCGCGTTCTACCAGGCCAAGCGCGATCGCTTCCGCGAGCAGCTGGCCGGCACCCGCCTGAAAGCACTGCCGGTGCCGGGTGGCTACTTCCAGCTGGTCGACTACTCGGCCATCAGTGACCTGCCGGACCATGAGTTCGTGAAGTGGCTGACCATCGAGAAGGGCGTCACCGCTATTCCGCTGTCGCCGTTCTACGAGAACCCGCCGGCCGGCCAGCGCCTGGTGCGCCTGTGCTTTGCCAAGAATGAAGCGACCATGGACGCGGCGATCGAACGCCTGCGCCTGCTGTGAGCGAAGGTACGGACATGCAGGACCTGCGCATTTCCCTCGTCCAGGGCGACACCCGCTGGCATGACCCGGCGGGCAACCGCGCCTACTACGGCGCGCTGCTGGCACCGCTGGCCGGCACCACCGACCTGGTGATCCTGCCGGAGACCTTCACCAGTGGCTTCTCGAACGAGGCCATCGCCCAGGCCGAAGGCATGGACGGCCCGACCGTGGCCTGGCTGCGCGAACAGTCCAAGGCCTTGAACGCGGCGGTGATCGGCAGCGTGCAGCTGCGCGAGGGCGACGGCGTCTACAACCGCCTGCTGTTCGCCACGCCCGATGGCGACCTTCAGTACTACGACAAGCGCCACCTGTTCCGCTACGGCGGCGAGCACGAACGCTATGCCGCCGGTCGCGAGCGCCTGAGCGTGGAATGGAAGGGCTGGCGGATCAATCCGCAGGTCTGCTACGACCTGCGTTTCCCGGTGTTCTGCCGCAACCGCTACAACGTGGAGCGCCCTGATCAGCTGGACTTCGACCTGCAGATCTTCGTGGCCAACTGGCCGTCGGCGCGCGCCTATGCGTGGAAGACCCTGCTGCGTGCGCGGGCGATCGAGAACCTGTGCTTCGTGGCGGCGGTGAACCGTGTTGGTATCGATGGCAACCAGCTGCATTACGCTGGCGACAGCGCGGTGATCGACTTCCTTGGACAGCCGCAGGTGGAAATCCGCGAACGCGAACAGGTGGTCACCACCACCATCTCGGCCGAGGCGCTGGCCGCGCACCGCGCGCGCTTCCCGGCGATGCTCGATGCCGATGCCTTCCACCTGGACGAACAGGCCTGAGCAATGGCCTGAACGCCGTCGCACCAGCGCGCGCGCCTGCATCAAACGTGCACGCGCGCGCTGCTAGATTCGCCGGCAGTCCGACCGAACTGGAAGTCCTGCCATGAACAAGTCCTTCGCCCTGCTGCTGGCCCTGTCCGCTGCAACGCTGGCCCCGGCCGCGCACGCTGCCGGCAACCTTGATTGCCAGCTGCGCTACAACCTGTCCGGCTGGTCACTGATCTACAAGACCGCCTCCGGCAATGGCACGGTCAGCTGCAGCAACGGCACCAGCCTGCCGGTGCGCATCGAAGTGAAGGGCGGCGGCCTGACCGTGGGCAAGTCGAAGATCACCAATGGCCGTGGCAGCTTCACTGGTGCCGTGAGTGTCAACGAACTGCTGGGCACCTACGCCTCGGTCGGCGCGCATGCGGGCGCAGTGAAGTCCAGCAACGCGCAGGTGATGACCAAGGGCGACATCTCGCTGGCCCTGTCCGGCACCGGCAAGGGCTGGGACCTGGGCGTGGACGGCGCCGCATTCACCATCAGCCGGCGTTGAACCGCACCGGCCGCTGCAGCCACAGGGCCAGCAGGCCACACACGATGAGGGTCGGTGCCAGCAGTTGCAGTGCACCGACCACCGCCATCGCCGCGCCGATCAACAGGTAGTAGAGCAGTCCGAACAGGGCACCGGCACTGCCCAGGCAGTGCGGATATCCGCGCAGGGCCTGGCCGAGCACATTGGGAATGGCCAGGCCGAAAGCGGCCACCACCGGTACCATCGCCGCGACCAGTGCCGGTTGGTCGCGCAGCAGCGCAGCCAACAGGCCACCGGCCAGCAGCAGTCCGGCCGCAAGGCGGATACGCGTGGCAGAAGCAACGCCTGCGCGCAGCAGGCGGCCATTGCCCCATGCACCCAGCGCCGAACCCAACGCCAGCACCGCGCCGCTGGCGCCGAACCAGGCCAGCGGCCAGTGCAGGCGTTCGAACACGAACGGGCCCAGCGCGTACCAGCTGTACATGGCCACGTTGAACGCCATCACCAACAGCGCCTGTGACCAGATCCAGCGATCACGCAGCAGTTGTCGCAGCAGTGGCAGCAGGGGCGTGTGCGCGACTTCGGCAGGGCGGCTCTCCTGCAGGCCGGATGCGCATCCGAGCATCAGCAGGATGACAATCAGCAGCAGGCCGGCCTGCACGCCGGCATAGCCGTGGTTGGCAACCAGCAATGCCCCCAGTGCCAGCCCGATCGCCGGGCTCAGGGCCAACGCCATGCCGATCCACGAGAACGCCTGCGCCAACGCGGGTCCCTTCAGGTGGTCGCGCAGTACGGTCTGGGTGACCACCGAGGCCGTCGCCGCACCCAGCGCGGCCAGTGCCTGGGCCAGCAGGACCTGGCCGAACGTGCTGGCCAGCAGTCCGCCGCAGGCCGCCAGTGCGAACACGGCCAGACCGCAGAGCAGGGCAGGGCGACGGCCGATATGGTCGGCCATCCGCCCCCATAGCAGGACACCGGCGGCGAAACCGAACAGGTACAGGCTCATGGCCTGGCTGGCGGCGCCGGGGGGCAATGCGAAGCGCCCGGCCAGATCGGCCAGGGCAGGGCTGTAAAGGGTCTGCGCAAGCTGGGGGAACATCAGCAGCGCGATGGTGAGCAACAACAGGCGGCGCGACATGCGGGCGCTCCAGGAACAGGGCCGCGCATTGTGGTCGTGTCCGCGATGGCGCACCCTGTCTATCCTGTCATTGAATGGATGAAATCAGACATGGCCTGGTTGCAGCCGGATGCGCACTTCGATGCCGATACCTGGAGCGCGCCGGTGCTGGGCATCGCGGCCTCACTGGCGGATCACGACTCGGGTTGGCACCAGCATGCACGCGCGCAGTTACTGTATACCCGGCAAGGCTGTACGCGCCTGACCTACGGTGACCGCATCAGCCTGCTGCCGCCCGCGCGCGCGGCATGGATTCCGGGCGGGCTGCGCCATCGCGCGCAGATGCGCCAAGCGGTCGACTACCGTTCGTTGTACTTCGAGGCCACCCTGTCGGCCCAGTTGCCACAGCAGCCGGCGATCATCGGCGTGGGTCCGCTGCTGCAGGCATTGCTGGAGCCGATCGCGCAGGCGCCGTTCGACCATGACTGGCGGGCGCCGCGTGCGCACCACCAACTGGCGTTGTGCATGCTGGAGATCGCCGCCGCCCCGGTGGCCCCGATGGACCTGCCGCTGCCACGCGACCCACGGATCGCGCGCTGCCTGCCAGTGGCCGAGCAGTTGCCGCCCGAACTGGGCGAGCTGGCCGCGCGTGCGGGCTTGAGCGTGCGCACCGTTGGCCGGTTGATGCAGCGTGATACCGGCATGGGCTACCAGGCTTGGCGCCAGCAATGGCGACTGATGCGGGCCATGGAGTTGCTGCTGCTGGGCCATCGCGTCGCGCATGTGGCGCAGGACACCGGCTTTTCCGCCGAGAGCCCGTTCATCGCATTCTTCCGCAGCATGACCGGTACCACGCCCGCCGCCTTCCAGCGCCACGCAAAAGGGGACGGAGGGGATTAAGTCGCTTTCTCCCCTTCGACACACAGCGCGGCAAAAGCGACTTAATCCCCTCCGTCCCCTTTTCAAAGAAAAACCCCGGCCGGAGCCGGGGTTTTTCATTTCAGTGGGGCCGGTGATCAGCCACCGCGCGGGCCGCTGCGACGCGGGCCGCCGGGACCGCGGTTGCCGCCGGGGCCGCCCGGGCCACGGTTGCCACCCGGGCCACCGGGACCACGGTTACCGCCCGGGCCACGGTTGTTGCCACCGCCCGGGCCGCGACCGCCCGGACGGGCGCCATGCGCCGGCTTCGGGCTGCCATACGGGTTGAAACCCGGTGTGGCGTGGTCGGACGGGAAGCTCGGGGCATTGCCCGGATGACCGTACGGGTGCTTGTTGCCCTGGCCCTGCGAGCGGTTGCCCGCACCGGCCGGACGACCCTGGCCGCCTGCGCCGCCACGGCCTTCACCGCCGAAACCGCCACGGCCCTGGCCGCCACCGGCGCCCGGGCCCTTCGGCTTGCCGTACGGACGACCCTGGCCGCCTGCACCCGGACCACGGGCACCCGGGCCGCGTGCGCCCGGACCGGCGTTGCGATGGCCGCTCGGGCCGGTGCTCACGCCATCCGGCACGTACCAGGTGCGGAACGCCGCCGGATTGCCTTCCGGCAGCGAACGATCGTTCTTCTGGGTGCGCTGCTTGAACGGCTTCTGCGACTGCTTGGCTGCCGCTTCACCGCTGACCGTCAGGCCGCCCTTGAAGCCGCCACCCTTGCCACCGCGACCACGGCCGCGGTCTTCGCGGACGTTGTCGAAACGACGCAGCTCGCGGCCTTCGTCGGCGGTGTTGTGGCCGTTGACGTAGGCGTTGCCGCGGCCACCTTCGCGCACGCGCACGGTGGTCTTGGCGGCGCGGCGCTGGCCGATCACCGGCTGCAGCGTCAGTGCCGACGGCGCGCCTTCTTCCAGCTTCAGCTGCGCGCGCAGGGCTTCAACCTGTGCGGTGCCCAGTTCCACCGAATGGCCACGGGCCAGTTCGCGCGGCAGGCTCACCTTGCCATAGCGGGTGCGCTTCAGGCGGCTGACCTGGCAGCCCTGCGATTCCCACAGGCGGCGCACTTCGCGGTTGCGGCCTTCCTTCACCACGACGCGGAACCAGTCGTGCGAATCAGTGCCGCCGATGCGTTCGATTTCATCGAACTTGGCCGGGCCGTCTTCCAGCGCGACGCCACGGGTGAGGCGGTCGACGATGGCGTCGGAGACCTTTTCCTCGCCTTCCGGCGCACGCACGCGCACCACGTACTCGCGCTCGACCTCGAACGACGGGTGCATCATGGCGTTGGCCAGCTCACCGTCGGTGGTGGCCAGCAGCAGGCCGGTGGTGTTGATGTCCAGGCGGCCGATGGCGATCCAGCGCGCGCCCTTCAGCGGCGGCAACGACTCGAACACGGTCGGGCGGCCTTCCGGATCATCGCGGGTGGTCACTTCGCCTTCCGGCTTGTTGTAGACCAGCACGCGCGACGGCTCGGCCAGGGCGGTGGCGACGAAGCCACGGCCATCCAGTTCGATCTTGTCGCCGCTCTTGACCGACATGCCGGTCTGCGCGACTTCACCGTTGACCTTGACCAGGCCTTCGGCGATGCGCTGATCCAGCGCGCGGCGCGAGCCGAGGCCGGCCTGGGCCAGCACCTTGTGCAGGCGCTCTTCCAGCTTGAACTGTTCGGAGGTGGCTTCGCGCTTCAGCGAGAGCTTGTTACGGGGGGTGTCACTCATCAGTTTTGCTCCGGCCGACGGTTTCGAGGTCGGCCTCTGGTTCGGAATCGGCTTGGTCAACAGCCACGGTCGTCATCGCGACGGCGTTGTCTTCGCGTTCGTTCACTGGCACCGCGCGCTCGCCCGGCGCGGAATCGGGGTGCCCATCATCGAGGGGCGAAGGTGCTTGCTCATCGGAGGCCGACGCAGCAACTGCCTCGGCGGAATCGGGGGTGTCACTGCCGGCCAGGCCGGCGTCATCGTTCGCGGCGGCGCCATCGGCGCCGGCCGAGATGTCCGGACCCTCGGCGCCGGCGCCGGCCGGTGCATCACGGTCCAGCGCCAGCTGTGGTTCCAGCTCGCCCAGGTCCTTCAGTTCCGACAGCGGCGGCAGTTCGTCCAGCCGCTTCAGCCCGAAGTAGTCCAGGAAGCCCTTGGTGGTGCCGAACAGTGCCGGCTTGCCGGGCACGTCGCGGTGGCCGACCACGCGGATCCATTCGCGTTCTTCCAGTGCCTGGATGATGTTGCTGCTGACCGCCACGCCGCGCACCTGTTCGATCTCGCCGCGGGTGATCGGTTGCCGATAGGCGATCAGCGCCAGGGTTTCCAGGGTGGCACGGGTATAGCGGGTCTTGCGTTCGGTCCACAGCCGGCTGATCCAGCCATGCACTTCGCCGGTGACCTGGTAGCGGAAGCCGGAGGCGACCTCGACCAGTTCCACGCCGCGGCCTTCGCAGGCCTCGCGCAGGCGTTCCAGCGCACGTTCGATGCTGCCCGGCGGCGCCGGTTCCTCTTCCGGGAACAGGTCCTTCAGCTGGGCCAGGGTGAGTGGCTGGCTGGAAGCCAGCAGGGCACCCTCGACAATGCGGTTGATCAGCGATTGATCCATCGGCAGTCAGCGCTCACTCGTTTGCATTGGCGGCGTCGTCGTTGTCGTCGAACTCGCTGCTGAACTGCAGCGGGGCATTGGTGTTGCCGGCCGCCAGCGACTTCACGTAGATCGGCGCCAGCGGTTCTTCCTGGACGATGTCCAGCAGCTGTTCCTTGGCCAGTTCCAGCACCGCCAGGAACGTGACCAGCACGCCCAGCTTGCCTTCTTCCGCCGTGAACAACCCTTCAAAGCGATAGAACTTGCCGTCTTCCAGGCGTCCCAGCACTTCGCCCATGCGTTGCCGCACGCTCAGTGCCTCACGCTTGATGGCGTGGCCGCTGAACAGCTCGGCGCGCTTGAGCACGTCGTGCAGGGCCAGCAGCATTTCCTTCAGGTCCACCGGCGGCGGCAGCTTCACCGTGGCGCGCTCGGGCATGAAGGCGTGTGCCAGGCTGGTATCGCGGTCCTGGCGGGGCAGGGCGTCGATGTCCTCGGCGGCCTGCTTGAAACGTTCGTACTCCTGCAGCCGGCGCACCAGCTCGGCGCGCGGGTCGGCTTCATCGCCTTCGTCGCTGACCGGGCGCGGCAGCAGCATCCGCGACTTCACCTCGGCCAGGATCGCGGCCATCACCAGGTACTCGGCCGCCAGCTCGAAGCGCAGCTCGCGCATCACGGTGATGTATTCCACGTACTGCCGGGTGATCTCGGCGACGGGAATGTCCAGCACGTCCAGGTTCTGGCGGCGGATCAGGTACAGCAGCAGGTCCAGCGGGCCTTCGAAGGCATCCAGGATGACTTCCAGCGCGTCCGGCGGGATGTACAGGTCCTGCGGAATCTGCAGGACAGGTTGCCCATGCACGACGGCCAGCGGCATTTCCTGCTGCTGGGGGGCGGGCGGCCGGGTTGGCGGGTTCGCGTCGAGCGCGAGTTCGGAAGTCATCTAATGGACATCAGGATTGCAACGGACCAGTCGCGGCACCGGGTTCACCGGGCCAGCGCCACGGAGCCCCAGGGCACCAGACACGCCGGGATCGGCGCGATTCCACACATATCAAACAGCAGGACGCGCCGCAGGAGACGGCAGCGACGGAACTACGGGGAGGTCGTCTACGTGGCCCGGCCGGATGGTCCGGTTTGAAGCAGCGGATCGGTCGTCGGGGGCTGCGTTGGCCGCAAAAACCGACGGGCTGCTGCATCCAGCCACGTGCAATGGAGTCTAGGGTAAGCCTTTGTCGCGCCAGTGTCCAGCCGGGCCGGGACGAGGGCCGCATTGGCTAGAATCTGCGGACCCGACAACGCAAGCGAGGAAATGCCGGTGTGGTATGTGATCGAAGGGTATGACGGCCAGGATGTGCTGGCGCAGAGGCTGCAGGCGCGGCCGGAACACCTGGCGCGGCTGCACGCGCTGCGCGACGAGGGACGCCTGCTGCTGGCCGGGCCGTGCCCGGCGGTGGACAGCGAAGACCCGGGCCCGGCCGGTTTCAGTGGTTCGGTGGTGATCGCGCAGTTCGAGTCGCTGCTGCAGGCCCAGGCCTGGGCCGATGCCGACCCATACGTGGCCGCCGGCGTCTACACCCGCGTGCAGGTGCGCCCGTTCCGCAAGGTCCTGCCGTGAACGCGGAGCGGATCGAACGGATCCGTGACGCACTGCAGCAGGCGCTGTCCCCCAGCGTGCTCGAGATCGAGGATGACAGCCATCGCCATGCCGGCCATGCCGGTGCCCGCGACGGGCGCGGCCATTTCAACGTGCATGTGGTCAGTGAACGCTTCGCCGGCCTGGCTCCACTGGCCCGGCATCGGGCGATCTATGCCGCGCTGGGGTCGATGATGGACACCGATATCCACGCGTTGTCCATCCGCGCGCACACCCCGTCAGAACAGGGCTGAGCCCTTGTCCCGCACTGTCCGGGTGGGTCCTTCGTGGGCCGTGCTGCGGACAGATTTTCATGTCCATTTCGGGACATTCGCCTAACGGACTGTTTACAAGCCCAGATGGAAACGCTTACATTCCGCGCCAATGCTGGTAGGTCCAAGCCGTGGAGGGCGGCTTCGTGAACAAGGCAGCTATCACAATCAAAGACGTCGCACGCGAAGCCCGGGTCTCCGTGGCCACGGTTTCCCGCGCGCTCAACGGGCATGAAAATGTCGCCGAACCGGTCCGCCAGCTTGTGCTGGAGGTGGCCGCCCGGCTGCGTTACACCCCGCACGCCGCCGCCCGCAGCCTGAGCAGCCGCCGCACCAATACGGTGGGCGTGGTGCTGCCCGACCTGTACGGCGAATTCTTCTCCGAGCTGATGCGCGGCATCGACGGCGTGGCCCGCAACCGCCGCCAGCACCTGCTGGTGTCCAGCTACCACGGCGACCAGGAACAGCAGGGCGCGGCCCTGCGTGCCATGCGAGGCCGCGTCGACGGCCTGCTGGTGCTCTCGCCGTATGCCGAGAGCCCGGGCTTCCTGACCGACAACCTGCCGCAGTCGTTGCCGACGGTGTTGATCAACACCTATCTGCCCGGGCAGGACCACCCGGTGCTGAGCATCGACGACCACGCCGGTGCGATGGCGATGACCCGCCACCTGCTGGACGCTGGCCACCGCCGCATTGCATTCATTTCTGGCCCGGACCTCAACTTCGACGCGCGCGAGCGCCTGCGCGGCTTCCGTGACGCGCTGGTGGCTTTTGGCAGTGGCGCCGAGGGCATCGAGCTGCCCGGTGATTTCGACGAAGCTTCCGGCCATCGCGCCGGTCAGGAGTTGCTGGCAGCCGGAGCGCTGCCCGATGCCGTGTTCGCCGCCAACGACATGATGGCCCTGGGATGCCTGTATGCATTCACGCAGGCAGGGGTGCGTGTCCCGGCCGATGTGGCCCTGGCGGGTTTCGATGACATTCCTCTGGCGCGTTTCGTCCACCCGTCGCTGACCACCATGCAGGTCAGCATCGCCGAGCTCGGCGACCGGGCCATGACGCGCCTGCTGCAATTGATGGACGGCACCTCCACGGATGGGACAGGGGACAAGCAGACCCTGGTTCCCCGCTTGATAGTTCGCGATTCCACCACTCCGCCATCGGGCCGTTGAAGCCAGAGGCGTTCCTTCTTTTCTGATTGATCGCAGGGACCGCGCAAGCGGTTACCGCCACCCGGAGATTGAGTTGATGATGCATACCACCTTCCGCACGCCGGCGCGCCGGCTGCTGAGCACCGCGCTGGTCAGCTGCCTGATGCTGGCTGCTGCTCCGAACGTCATGGCGCAGTCGGCCAATGCCAGCCTTCGCGGCCAGGTCGCCGGCGCGCAGGCAGGCACCGAAGTCACCGCCACCAACGTGGCCACCGGTACCGTCCGTCGCGGCACCATCCGCGCCGACGGCAGTTATTCGCTGATGGGCCTGGATCCGGGCACCTACGACGTGGTCGCCAACGGCCAGACCCAGAAGGTCACCGTCACCGTGGCCTCGACCGCCACCCTGAACTTCGCCGGCGCTGCCAGCAGCACCCCGGGTTCGACCGCGGCCACCAACCTGGACACCGTCAACGTCGTCGCGCCGACCCTGCTGCAGGAAGTGCGCACTTCGGAAGTCGGCAAGACCGTCAGCCTGCAGCAGATCCAGACCACCCCGCAGGTGTCGCGCAACTTCCTGGAGTTCGCCGACGCGGTGCCGGGCCTGATCTTTACCCGCGATGCCAAGGGCAACACTTCGCTGCGCGGCGGTGCCACCAATGCCGACGGCACCAACGTGTACATCGACGGCGTGGGCCAGAAGAGCTACGTCAAGGGCGGCGGCGTAGCCGGCCAGTCCGGCAGCGCCGGCAACCCGTTCCCGCAGCTGGCCATCGGCGAATACAAGGTCATCAGTGGCAACTACAAGGCCGAGTACGGCCAGGTCTCCAGTGCTGCGGTGACCGCTGCGACCAAGTCCGGTACCAATGAATTCAAGGGTGAGGCGTTCTACCGCTACACCGACGAGGACATGCGCGCCAAGACCCCGGCCGAGCGCCAGGGGGGCAAGGACAAGATGGTCTCGGCCGAGAAGGAATACGGTTTCGCCCTGGGCGGCCCGATCATCCAGGACAAGGCCCACTTCTTCGTGACCTACGAAGCGAAGCGCTTCGACCTGCCGGTCACCATCGCGCCGGATGGCGCCGTCACCGGGGCCGCCGGCCTGCTGCCGCCCGCCGGCGCCGCCGGCCTCGGCCCGGCCAGCCAGCCGTTCAAGCAGGACCTGATCTTCGGCAAGATCGACTTCGAGCCGACCGACAACGATCGCATCGAGCTGACCTTCCAGGACCGCGACGAGACCCAGTCGCAGTTCAGCGGCCAGACCTCGCCGGAAGCGGGCCGCGAAGTGGTCAACACTGACCGTCGTTACGCTCTGCGCTGGAACCACAGCGGCGAGCGCTACTACAACGAGTTGATGCTCACCCACGAAGATTCGTTCAACAACCCCAACCCGCTGACGCTGGCCAACGGCATCACCTACACCGCGCCGGATGGTACCGAAGACCGCACCGTGGTGAAGATCGGCGGTGCCTCGGCGCTGGATTCACAGGTGAAGGGCCAGAAGGGCTGGTCGATCGAGGACAACCTGACCCTGGACGGCATCCAGTGGGCCGGCGACCACACCATCAAGATGGGTGTGAAGTACAAGCAGATCGACCTGTACGCTTCCGATGCGGCACAGATCAACCCGACCTTCACCTACACACTGGGCGACCCGGATTTCGGCTCCGACATTCCGTACAAGGCGCAGTTCGTCAAGCCGGTGACCGGCGTGTCGGGTGTTTCCGGGGAAGTGCGTTCGAAGTCCAAGCAGTACGGTGTGTTCATCCAGGACGACTGGCAGGTCAATGACCACCTGCAGATCAACCTCGGCCTGCGCTGGGACTACGAAAAGACCCCGTCGTACCTGGACTTCGTGACCCCGCAGCAGGTGGTCGACGCCATCTATTCGCAGGATCCGCGCGCGCCTGCCGGGCAGACCTACGCCGATTCGTTGGCACTGGGCGGCCTGGACATCAGCGACTACATCAGTAACGGCCACAACCGCAAGGCGTTCAAGGATGCCTGGCAGCCGCGCCTGGGCTTCTCGTATGACATCAATGCCGACGAGCAGCATGTGATCCACGGCGGTGCCGGCCGTTCCTACGACCGCGATCTGTTCGACAACCTGCAGCTTGAAACCACCAAGCTGGCCCTGCCGCAGCCGACCATCTACTTCCGCAACCCGGCCACCGGCACCTGCATCAACGGCCAGGCCGCCTGCTATGACTGGAATCCGAACCTGCTCAATGGCATCGGCAACCTGCAGGCACTGGTCGGTGCGACCAGCAATGCCGGTCTTGAAGTGGATCTGCTGAACAACAAGCTGAAGGCACCGTACTCGGATCAGTTCAGCCTCGGTATGAGCAACCAGATCGGTGACTGGCTGACCGACGCCACCATCGCACGTACCCTGAGCTACGACGGCTTCGCCTTCACCCTGGGCAACCGTTACCCGACCGGCCAGTTCTTCGATGATCCGCGCCTGTGCGGTGGCACCGACCCGGGCCTGAGCCAGGCGTGGAGCTGCAATGTGCCTGGCTTCGGCAGCCTGATCATCGGCCAGCAGGGCATCAAGACCCGTGCCACCCAGATCCTGTTGTCGGCGCAGAAGCCGTTCACCAAGGAAAGCGGCTGGGGCACGTCGATTGCCTATACCTGGACCACCGCCCGCCACAACCGCGATATCAACGAGAAGTACGCGTTTGACCGCGGCCTGATCGGTGACTACCCGACCATCCGCTCCAACGGTGCGCCGCGCCATCGCCTGGTGGTGACCGGTTCGTACGCCGGCTTCTGGGGCATCACCTTCGGTGGCAAGATCACCCTGGCCACCCCGACCGCCGTCAACGACTGGTACCCGGTGATGCAGGCCAGCGGCTACACGCTGCCGACCCCGCAGGCGGCCGTGCCGAATGCCACCGGCAAGTTCCTGGTGGGTGGCAAGATCTTCGGTTACCGCTCGGTCGACCTGCAGGCGACGAAGACGTTCAAGCTGGCGGGCAACACCGAGCTGTACGCCCGCCTGGACATCATCAATGTGTTCAACTTCGACAACTTCTCCACCTACAACTACGTCAAGACCAACGGCAAGCTGCAGGCCAGCTACAACGAGACCGGTGAAATCATCGGCACCCCGCGCCAGGTCAAGGCCGAAGTGGGCTTCCGCTTCTAAGCGGACACCCTGAAGCAGTACCCCGATGCCGCCGGTCCGCCGGCGGCATCGGCAGGATGAACAATGGCAATGGCCGGCCTCGTGCCGGTCCATTGCCCACGCCGCTGCCGGCCAAGGGGCAGCGGCGTGGGCAATGATCGCGGTGTCAGGCCACGTTTTTCGTGGTTTTTTCAGGGCGCACCTTGTAAACGATTTCAGATCATTGGACGTTATGCTTTCCCATCGATCAGACCACCGGAGAAATCGCGCCATGCAGGCACGCCATCTGTTGTCCGCCGCAGCGTTGAGCCTGGCCGTGGCCGCCTGCCAGCCGGCCCAGCAGGAGCCTGCCAAGCCACGCCCGCCGGTGATCCTGATCGAGGCCGACGCACCGCCGCGACCGATGAAGCCGGAGTTGCCGCCGCTGTTCGATGACATCGAGCGCCGCACCTTCCAGTTCTTCTGGGACACCACCAACGAGATCAACGGGCTGACCCCGGACCGCTACCCGTCGCGGCCGTTCGCCAGCATTGCCTCGGTCGGCTTCGCGCTGACCGCGTACCCGATCGGCATCGAGAACGGCTGGGTCAGCCGCAACCAGGCGATCGACCGCACCCTGACCACGCTGAAGTTCTTCCGCGACGTGCCGATGGGCCCGCAGCGCACCGGCAAGGCCGGTTACAAGGGCTTCTACTACCACTTCCTGGACATGCAGGAAGGCCGTCGCTACGACAGCTGGGTCGAACTGTCCTCGGTGGATACCGCGCTGCTGATGATGGGCGTGCTGTTCGCGCAGTCGTACTACGATGGCGACGATCCGCGCGAGAAGGAAATCCGCCAGATCGCCGATACGCTGTACAAGAAGGTCGACTGGCCGTGGCTGCAGCAGCGTGCGCCGCTGATCTCGATGGGCTGGTTCCCGGAGAGCGGCTTCATCGACCACGACTGGATGGGCTACAACGAGGCGATGATGGTCTACATCCTCGCCCTGGGCTCGCCGACGCACCCGGTCAGCCCGGACGCGTGGACGGTGTGGACGCGCACCTACGACAACGACTGGGGGGTCTACCAGGGCCAGGAATACCTGTCCTTCGGCCCGCTGTTCGGCCACCAGTACAGCCACGTCTGGATCGACTTCCGCGACATCCAGGATGCGTACATGCGCGAGCGTGGCAGCACCTATTTCCTCAACAGCCGCTCGGCCGCCCTGGCCCAGCGCGAATACGCCATCGCCAACCCGATGCAGTGGAAGGACTATGGCGAGAACGTCTGGGGCCTGACCGCCAGCGATGGTCCGCAGAACACCACGCAGGAGTACCGCGGCGAGCAACGCCAGTTCCGCCACTACTCCTCGCGCGGCGCCGGCCTGCGCGAGAACTTCGATGACGGCACCATCGCCCCGACCGCTGCAATTGCATCGGTGGTGTTCGCCCCCGAGCAGGTGATCCCGGCCACGCTGGAAATGCACAAGCGCTACGGCGACTACATCTATTCCAGCTACGGGTTCCTGGATTCGTTCAACCCCAGCTTCAACTACGACATCCCGATCAAGACCGGTCGCCTGGTGCCGGATCGTGGCTGGGTCGCCAGCGACTACATCGCCATCGACCAGGGGCCGATCCTGACCATGATCGCCAACTACCGCGACGACTTCGTCTGGGAAGTGATGAAGAAGAACCCGTATATCCGCAAGGGCCTGGAGCGGGCCGGGTTCAGCGGTGGCTGGCTGGCGCCGGAAGGCTCGTTCCAGCCGCTGGAACTGCAGAAGGACGAAAAGGCCGCGGCAGCACGCGCGGTGGGTATCGCCGAATCACGCGCGGCTGCCGCGCAGGAACAGAAGAACAATGCCAACCGCACCACAGGCCAGGGCAAGTAACCCGATGCCGAACTGGATCGACCGCCTGCGCCGTTGGGCGCTGCCTGCCCTGGCCGTGTTGGCCGTGGCCGGCTGCGCCCGTACCGAACCGGGCACCACCGTGCGTTTCTGGGCGATGGGCCGCGAAGCCGAGGTGGTCAGCGAGCTGATCCACGAATTCGAGGCCGAAAATCCCGGCATCAAGGTGGATGTGCAGAACATCCCGTGGACCGCCGCGCATGAGAAGCTGCTGACCGCGTTCGCCGCCGACGGCCTGCCGGACGTGTGCCAGCTGGGCAACACCTGGGTGCCGGAGTTCGCCGAACTCGACGCGCTGACCCCGCTGCAGCCGTTCGTGCAGCGCTCCACCGTGGTCGACCCGAAGGACTACTTCCAGGGCATCTGGGATACCAACGTGATCCACGGCGAACTGGTCGGCGTGCCGTGGTATGTCGATACGCGCCTGATCTACTACCGCAAGGATCTGCTGGCCAAGGCCGGCTACGACCACCCGCCGCGCACGTGGCAGGAATGGGAGGAGCAGATGGCGGCGATCAAGCGCATGCAGGGCCCGAACCGCTACGCGGTACTGATGCCGATCAACGAATTCGAGCAGCAGCTGTCGCTGGCCTTGCAGCAGCCCGACCCGCTGCTGCGCGACGATGACACCCGCGGCAATTTCGCCAGCCCGGGGTTCCGCCGCACGCTGGCCTTCTACGCCAACATGTTCGAGCAGGGCTGGGCGCCGAAGATGTCCGAGACGCAGATTTCCAACGTCTGGGACGAATTCTTCCGCGGCTTCAACGTGTTCTACATCTCCGGCCCCTGGAACATCCGCGAGTTCAAGAAACTGCAGCCGAAGGAACTGGAAGGGCAGTGGGGCACCGCCGCGCTGCCGGGGCCGGATGGTCCGGGCGCGGGCATCGCCGGTGGCACCAGCCTGGTGATCTTCCGCAAGTCGCAGCAGAAGGAGGCTTCCTGGAAGCTGATCGAATTCCTGTCGCGCCCGGAAATCCAGGCGCGCTTCCATTCGATCATCGGCGACCTGCCACCGCGCCGCAGTGCATGGAATGCACCGTCACTGGCCAACGATCCGCTGGCAGCTGCGTTCCGCGATCAGCTGGAGCGGGTCAGGCCGACGCCGAAGGTGCTCGAATGGGAGCGCATCGTGCAGGAAATGCGCATCGTCACCGAGAAGGTGGTGCGTGGTGGCCTGGCGCAGGACAAGGCCGTGGAAGAGCTGGACCAGCGCGTGGACAAGGTGCTGGCCAAGCGCCGCTGGATGCATGAAC
Source organism: Stenotrophomonas maltophilia (assembly GCF_002799155.1). Taxonomy (GTDB): domain Bacteria; phylum Pseudomonadota; class Gammaproteobacteria; order Xanthomonadales; family Xanthomonadaceae; genus Stenotrophomonas; species Stenotrophomonas maltophilia_R. The sequence goes on along the minus strand of NZ_NERD01000002.1, from coordinate 2,393,299 downwards.
AACAACGCCTGCAGGAGCGCGCGCCGTCGCCGCAATCGAGCAGCGCCGTGGCCGCCGGGAGCGCGCAATGAAACGTACTTCGCTGGCCGGCTGGATCTTCGCCGGCCCCTCGCTGATCGTGCTGGGCGTGTTCTTCGGCCTGCCGGTCGCCTCGGCGCTCGCGCTGAGCGTGACCGACTTCGACCTCTATGCGCTGGCCGACAGCAGCAACCTGCGCTTCGTTGGCCTGGGCAACTACATCGACCTGCTGCAGACGCCGATGTTCTGGAAGTCGCTGTGGAACACCACCTACTTCGTGCTGATCGGCGTGCCGTTGTCGATCGGCGTGTCGCTGGGCGCGGCGATGCTGCTCAATGCGCCGGCCGCGCGCTTCAAGGCGCTGTTCCGCACGGCCCTGTTCGCACCGGTGGTGACCACGCTGGTGGCGGTGGCGGTGATCTGGCGCTACCTGTTCCATACCAGCTATGGCCTGGTGAACTACGGCCTGGGCCATCTGGGCATCAGCCCGATCGACTGGCTGGGCGATCCCAACTGGGCGATGCCGACCATCATGCTGTTCGCGGTGTGGAAGAACTTCGGCTACAACATGGTGATCTTCCTGGCCGGCCTGCAGGCGATCCCGCATGACCTGTACGAAGCGGCGCGCATCGACGGCGCCTCACGCTGGAAGCAGTTCCTGCACATCACCCTGCCGATGCTCGGGCCGGTGCTGCTGGTGGTCGGCGTGATCACCGTGTCCGGCTACTTCCAGCTGTTCGCCGAACCGTATGTCATGACCCGCGGCGACCCGCTGCAGAGCACCGTCAGCGTGCTGTATTTCATGTTCGAGGAAGGCTTTAAGTGGTGGAATCTGGGACGCGCCTCCGCCGTGGCGTTCCTGCTGTTCCTGATCATCCTGGCGGTGACCACCGTGATGCTGCGTTTCGGCCGCAAGAGGCAGTTGGTATGAGTCGTGAAATCGGCCAGTCGCGCTGGTACCCGTGGATGATCAATGGTGCGTTGCTGGTGCTGGCCCTGGTCAGCCTGGCACCGCTGCTGTGGATGGTCTCGGTCTCGTTCATGCCGCAGGGCGAGGCCAGTCATTTCCCGCCGCCGCTGCTGCCGTCGAGCATCACCACGCACAACTACCATGAGCTGTTCGCGCGTACCGGCATGGGCGGCAACTTCGCCAACAGCCTGCTGGTGTCGCTGGGCATCACGATCGGTTCGTTGCTGCTCAACACCATGGCCGGATATGCGTTCGCCAAGCTCAATTTCGTCGGCCGCGAGCGCCTGTTCCAGGTACTGATGGCGGCGCTGGTGATTCCGGCGCAGGTGGCGATGCTGCCGCTGTTCCTGCTGATGAAGCAGCTGGGGCTGGTCAACAGCTTTGGCGGCGTGATCGTGCCGGCGCTGGCCAGCGTGTTCGGCATCTTCCTGGTACGCCAGTATGCGCGTTCGATCCCTGACGAACTGCTTGAAGCGGCGCGCATCGATGGGGCAGGGGAGCTGCGCATCTTCTTCCAGATCGTGCTGCCGATGCTCAAGCCGGTGCTGGTGACCCTGGCGATCTTCACCTTCATGGGCGCATGGAACGATTTCATGTGGCCGCTGATCGTGTTGACCGACCAGGAGCACTACACTTTGCCGGTGGCGCTGGCCACCCTCTCGCGCGAGCACATCATGGACGTGGAAATGATGATGGCCGGCGCGGTGGTCACCGTGGTTCCGGTGCTGGCGCTGTTCCTGGTGCTGCAGCGGTACTACATCCAAGGTCTGTTGCTGGGGAGCGTCAAGGGATGAAGCGAGCGATCGCCGTTGGACTGGGACTGTTGTGGACCTCCTTGGCGATCGCCGCACCACCGGCACTGCCGGCGCCGAAGGTGCTGGACGACTTCGACGATATCGGCGCCTGGAAACTGGTGCTGTCCGACCAGGTCAGTGGTTCGCTGCGGCCGGTCAGTGGCGCCGGCGGCGGCCGTGCGCTGTGCCTGGACTACGATTTCCACAAGGTCTCCGGCTATGTCGGCATCCGCCGCGCGCTGAACATCGACTACCCGGTCAACTACCGTTTCGGTTTCCAGCTGCGCGGTGATTCGCCGGCCAACGACCTGCAGTTCAAGCTGATCGACGCCAGCGGCGACAACGTCTGGTGGGTCAATCGCCCGGGCTACAGCTTCCCCAAGGCGTGGACGCCGGTCGAGTACCGCCGTCGCCAGATCGACAAGGCGTGGGGGCCGTCGCCCGGGAAGGAGATGGCACGCAGCGCCGCGGTCGAGTTCACGATCTACAGCAAGGTCGGCGGCCGCGGCACGGTGTGCTTCGACAAGCTGACCCTGCAGGGCCTGCCGCCGCAGGATGATTCGGCGCTGGTGCCATCGGTGATCGCCGATACCGCCACCGCGCTGCAGGACCGCATGATCGATGGCAAGGGCGATACGTTCTGGATCAGTGGCGGGGTCAAGCAGCAGACGGTCAGCCTGGATCTGCACAAGAGCCGCGAGATAGGTGGTGCGGTGATCGACTGGCTGCCGAACCTGGAAGCCAACCGCTACACCGTGCGGATCTCCGAGGATGGCCGGGACTGGCGCACCGTGCGCGAGGTGACCGGCGGTGCCGGTGGCCGCGATTGGCTGGCGCTGCCGGACACCGACGCGCGCTACGTACGCTTCGATCTGCTCGATGGCCCGAACTGGCGCTATGGCATCCGTGACATCACGCTCAAGCCGCTGGCCTTCGCCGCCACGCCAAACGCATTCCTGTCCTCGGTGGCGGCCGACCTGCCGCGCGGCTCGCTGCCGCGCGCGTATGTGGACGAACAGCCGTACTGGACCCTGCTGGGCCTCGATGGCGGCCAGGAACAGGCGTTGATCAGCGAGGACGGTGCGCTGGAGCCGGCCAAGGGCAGCTTCAGCATCGAGCCGTTCGTCCGCCTCGACGGCAAGCTGCTGGACTGGTCGAAGGTCGCCATCACCCAGTCGCTGCAGGATCACTACCTGCCGATCGCCAATGTCGATTGGGTGCACGAGAAGGCCGGCCTGGCGGTGACCGGCTTCGTGCAGGGCACGCCCGAGCGCGCGCAGTTGATCGGTCGCTACCGGCTGAGCAATCCGGACAAGGTGGCGCACGAGTACACCCTGGCGCTGGCGATCCGACCATGGCAGGTCAATCCGCCGACCCAGTTCCTCAATACCGTCGGCGGCTTCAGCCGCATCGATGCACTGGATGTGGGCGAACAGCTGGTGCGCATCAACGGCGAGCCGCGCATCTATCCGCTGCAGGTGCCGGATGCCCGCTTTGCGAGCACGTTCGATGGCAAGCTCGATGCGATGCACCTGGCGTCCGGAAAGTATCCGGCCAGTACGGTGGTGAAGGACAGCACCGGCATGGCGTCTGGCGCGCTGCTGTATACGATCAAGCTGGAACCCGGCCAGAGCCGTGAAGTGGCGGTGGTGCTGCCGCAGACCGGCGGCTGGGCGCCGCAGGCGCTGGACGTGGCCAAGGCGCAGGCGCAGGTGGCCGAGCAGTGGCGGCAGAAGCTGGGCGCGGTCTCGTTGCAGGTACCTGCTGCGGGCCAGGCACTGGTCGACACCCTGCGCACCGCAGTGGCACACATGCTGATCTCGCGGGTTGGCCCGCGCCTGCAGCCGGGCACGCGCTCCTACGCGCGCAGCTGGATCCGCGATGGCGCGATGATTTCCGAGGGCCTGCTGCGCATGGGGCGCAGCGACGCCGTGCGTGACTACATCAACTGGTATGCGCCTTACCAGTTCGAGAACGGCAAGGTGCCGTGCTGTGTCGATGCACGTGGCAGCGACCCGGTGCCGGAGAACGACAGCCACGGCGAGCTGATCTACAGCATCGCCGAATATGGGCGTTATACCGGTGACAGCACCTTCGCCGAGCTGATGTGGCCGCATGTGCAGGGCGCCTACCGCTACATGGAGCAACTGCGCGCCAGCGAGCGCACGGACGAGAACCGTGCGCGCAATCCGGCGTTCTACGGGATGATGCCGGCTTCGATCAGCCACGAAGGCTATTCGGCAAAGCCGATGCACTCGTACTGGGACAACTTCTGGGCGTTGCGCGGCTACAAGGACGCGGCAATGCTGGCGGCCCAGCTGGGCAAGGTCGAGGCGATGCAGATCGCCGGATCGCGTGACCAGTTCCGTGATGACCTGCAGGCCTCGCTACTGTCGGCGATGCAGCAGCACAACATCGACTACCTGCCGGGTTCGGCCGAGCTGGGCGATTTCGACGCGACCTCCACCACCATCGCACTGGCGCCAGGCGGCGAGCAGGGCCGCCTGCCGCAACAGGCACTGGATGCCACCTTCGAGCGTTACTGGAAGGAGTTCGTGGCCCGTCGTGATGGCAAGCGCGAGTGGAAGGACTACACGCCCTACGAGTGGCGCAACGTGGCCGCCTTCGTCCGCCTGGGCTGGCGTGATCGCGCCTGGCAGGCGACCGAATTCTTCTTCAAGGACCGTGCGCCGCAGGCCTGGAACCAGTGGGCCGAAGTGGTTTCGCGCACGCCACGCAAGCCGTTCTTCGTCGGTGACCTGCCGCATGCCTGGGTGGCCTCGGACTTCGTGCGCTCGGCCCTGGACATGTTCGCCTACAGCCGTGACATGGACGATGCGCTGGTGTTGGCCGCCGGCATTCCGACGGCCTGGTTGCAGGGCGAGGGCATCGCGGTGCAGGGCCTGCGCACGCCGCAGGGCCAGCTCAACTACCGCCTGCAGCGCAGCGACAAGCAGCTGGTGCTGGAGGTGCAGCCGGGCCTGGTGCCACCGGTCGGTGGCGTGGTGCTGCCGTGGCCGTACGCCGGTGATCCGGGTGAGGCGACCATCAACGGTGAAGCGGCCGAATGGATCAACAAGGAACTGCACGTGCACCAGCTGCCGGCGCGGGTCGAGATCGATGTACCGAGCGCGGTGCGCCGCGCCGAGCGCAAGGGGCAGTAACGATGAAGCAACAGGGGGCGAGGGGGCGCGCGATGGCGCGCGCCCTGGGGCTGGCGATCGCGTTGGCATTGCCGCCGCTGGCGCTGGCAGCCGTGCCACAGGTCGCGTCGCCAGCGGCGGAGATTGCCAGCGGGCCAGGCATGAGCATGGTCACCTTCAACCTGCACCATGACCGCGAGGACTGGCCCAGCCGTCGCCGCACCATCCTGGCCGAACTCAAGCGCCTGCAGCCCGATGCCATTGCGTTGCAGGAGGTGATCCAGCGCCGCAACGTGCGCAACCAGGCGCAATGGCTGGCCAGTCAGCTCGGTTACAGGTACATCTTCGTCTCCACCGATCCGGTCGGGGCCGCCAAGCGTTACGGCAACGCACTGCTGAGCCGGCGCCCGATCCTGGCCCAGGGTGACCACCTGCTGCAGCCACTGGACGACTACCGCACCGTTGCGCACCTGCGCATCGACGTGGACGGTCACCCGGTGAACGTCTATGCCACGCATCTCAATGAGCGTAGCGACGAACGCGGCCAGCGCATCCGCCGCGTCCAGGTCGAGGATCTGCTGCGCTTTGTCGCCACCACCTCGGCCGGTGCGCCGGTGGTGATTGCCGGCGATTTCAACGCACTGGTGGATGCCGGCGACCTGAGCGAGCTGCGCAGCCATTACGGCGACAGCTACGGCAGCGTCCACGTCAACACCGACCTGGCCGGGGTCAGCACGTTGAACCGGCACTACTACCAGGCGCCCTCGCGGATCGACCACATCTTCTTCCAGCAGGACGGGATGGTCGCGCGCGAGGCGAAGCTCCTGTTCGACCAGCCCGACGACAGCGGCCGGTGGGCCTCGGACCACTACGGTGTGTGGACCCGCCTGCAGTTCGCGCCGGCGCGCTGATGCCCTGGCAGGTGCCAACCTTGGTTGGCACGGACGTGTCCGCGTTCGCTCCAACAACGGCACCAACCAAGGTTGGCCTCTACCAGAGCGCTGCACGCGCCCGGGGCACAAACAAAAACGGCGGGGATCCGTGATCCCCGCCGTTTCGTTTTCTACGCGATCAAGGCGCGATCAGTTCGCCGGCGGCGTGCGCTTGGCGGCGTCTTCGTCTTCTTCCTCGGCCTTGGCTTCGGCGGCCTGCGCGGCGGCGTCGGTGTGACCATCGGCGACCGGATCGATCGACGGCGTCACCACCGCCTCGGCGACGGGGGCAGCGGCTTCCACCGGCGCAGCTTCGACCGCCACCGGAGCGACCGGCTGTTCGGCGACCGGCGCCGTCTCGACGACTGGCTTGGCTTCAACCGCGGGAGTGGCCTCCACCACCGGGGCAACCTCGACCGCCGCCGGCTGGGTTTCAACCACCGGGGCCGCTTCAACAACCTGCGCCTTCGATTCCACGATCGGAGCAGCCTCGGCCACGACCGGCTTCACTTCGACCACCGGAGTGGCCTCAGCGACCGGGGCTACCTCAGCCACCACCGGCTTCGCTTCGACCGCCGGGGCTGACGCTGCCACCGGCTGGGCCGGGGTCGCAGCGTCAATGGCATCGAGCATGCTGGTCTGCACCGGCGAGGACACCGCTTCGGTCTTCGAAGCAGCTTCGACCGGGGTCTCCCCTTCAGCCATGACCGGGGCGGCGGCTTCTACCACGGCGGTGCTCACCACCGCGACCGGCGCGGCCACAACGGCAGCGGCGGCGCGGACCGGCTTCGCGGCGTCTGCGGTCGGCTCGACTTCATCATCGAAGTCAAATTCCGGCTGCGAACGGGCCGGCTGCGCAGCAGCCACCGGAGCCGATCCAGCGGTGTTGTCGACGTTCGGCTCGGCGCCATCGGCGTCATCGTTGTCGTCACCCTCGTCCTGGTCATCGCCCAGGACGTCGCTGCCGGCGGCATTCTCGGCGCCACCGCGACGACGGCGACGGCCGCCGCGACGGCCGCGACGACGGCGGGTCGCGCCTTCGCCGGCCTGGTCACCATTGGCGTCGGTTGCAGCTTCGTCAGTGCTCACAGCAACCGCCTCGGCTTCGTTGCCCGCGTTGGCTGCGGTGTCGACCGGTGCAGCGGCTTCGACCGGCGCGGAGGCGGCCGGTGCCACCGGAGCCACCGGCGCGGTAGCTTCCTGGGCGGTCACCACGTTGGCGGCGACAGCCGTGGCGGCCACGGCAGCCGCGGTCACGACTTCGGCCGGTGCTTCGGCGGCGTTGCGCTGCGGCTTCTCCGCCGGCTTGTCACCGTCCTGCTGCGGGCGTGGCTGCTTGGGCTGCTTCAGCTTTGGCTGCTGCTGGTTCTGGTTCTGGCCCTGCTGCTCGTTGCGCGGCTTGTTCTGCTGCTGCGGCTGCTGCTGGCCATCCTTCTGCTTGCCCTGCTGCTGTGGCTGCTGGGCATTGCCGTTGTTGCCGTTGCGGCCGTCCTTGCGCTGCTCGCCGCGCTCCTTGCGGTTGCCGCCATCTTTCTGCTGCTGTGCATTGCCGTTGCCGCCGGCGTTGCCACGGCTGTCGTCGCGGCGATCCTTGCGGTCCTTGTTGCGATCCTTGTTGCGGTCCTTGCGGCCGCCGTCCTGCTGCGGGCGGGCGACCGGAGCCGCCGGTGCCGGCGCCGGCGCCGGTTCGCCACCGAACACGCGCTTGAGCCAACCGATCACGCCGCCGCTCGAGGCGGGCGCCACCGGCGCTGCCACGACCGGGGCCGGAGCGGCTGCGGCCGGCTCCACTTCCTCGCGCACGGGGGCGGGGGAGGTGTGCTTGACCTGGGTCACCGCCGGCGGCGGGATGTTCAGCTGGCCCTTGGTCAGGGCGTGCACCGGCAGCTTGCGCGGGGTGCCGCGCTGGTAGCTGGGCTTGGTGCTCTCTTCGCCCAGCTCGTTCTCGCGCAGGCGGGTCACGGCGTAGTGCGGGGTGTGCAGCTGCTCGTCGGCGACGATCACGATCGGCGCCTCGTGGCGCTGTTCGATCTCGCGCAGGGCGCTGCGCTTCTCGTTCAGCAGGTAATTGGCGATCTCCACCGGAGCCTGCACCAGCACCTGCCCGGTGTTTTCCTTCATCGCATGCTCTTCGGCGACGCGGATGATCGACAGCGACAGTGACTCGACGCTGCGCATGCGGCCGTGGCCGTCGCAGCGCGGGCAGACGATCTGGCTGGATTCACCCAGGCTCGGGCGCAGGCGCTGGCGGCTCATTTCCAGCAGGCCGAAGCGCGAGATGCGGCCGACCTGCACACGCGCACGGTCGTACTTCAGCGCGTTGGCCAGGCGGTTCTCGACCTCGCGCTGGTGCTTGTTGGAGGCCATGTCGATGAAGTCGATGACCACCAGGCCACCCAGGTCGCGCAGGCGCAGCTGGCGGGCCACTTCCTCGGCCGCTTCCAGGTTGGTCTGGAACGCGGTGTCCTCGATGTCGCTGCCCTTGGTGGCGCGCGAAGAGTTCACGTCGACCGCGGTCAGTGCTTCGGTCTGGTCGACCACGATCGAGCCGCCCGACGGCAGTCGCACGTTGCGCTCGTAGGCACCTTCGATCTGCGACTCGATCTGGAAGCGGTTGAACAGCGGGATATCGTCCTTGTAGTGCTTGAGCTTGCGCAGGGTCTGCGGCATCACCTGCTGCATGAACTCGCGGGCGTGCTCGTACATCTCCTCGGTGTCCACCAGGATCTCGCCGATGTCGGCGCGCAGGTAGTCACGCAGGGCGCGCACGATCAGGCGCGATTCCTGGTAGATCAGGAACGGGGCCGGCTTGCTCAGCGCGGCTTCGGCGATGGCGCGCCAGACGTTGAGCAGGTAGTCCAGATCCCACTGCAGCTCTTCGGCATCGCGGCCGACGCCTGCGGTGCGGATGATCACGCCCATGTCGTCGGGGATGTTCAGCTTGTCCAGGGCGTCCTTGAGGGCGGCCCGGTCTTCGCCTTCGATGCGACGGGAGACACCGCCCGCGCTCGGCGAGTTCGGCATCAGCACCATGTAGCGGCCGGCCAGGGAGATGAACGTGGTCAGGGCGGCGCCCTTGTTGCCGCGCTCTTCCTTGTCCACCTGGACGACGATTTCCTGGCCTTCCTTCAGCAGCTCGCGGATGCCGGCTTTGTTGTGGTCGACACCGGCCTGGAAGTAGTCGCGGGAGATTTCCTTCAGCGGCAGGAAGCCATGGCGGCCACCGCCGTACTCGACGAAGGCGGCTTCCAGCGAGGGCTCGATGCGGAAGATCCGGCCCTTGTAGATGTTCGACTTCTTCTGTTCCTTCGACGGCTGTTCGATGTCGATGTCATACAACGACTGGCCATCCACGATGGCAACACGCAGCTCTTCAGCCTGCGTGGCGTTGATCAGCATTCGCTTCATTGTTGCGTTCCTCGCAAGCGGCTACCGCGCGGAACGCCATGGGGTTTCGCCTCTGGACACGGCTCGCCGCCCATTCGCGCAAGCGCGGGGAGGGCGGCTTGGGTTTCCAGCGCTACGACACCACGGCAGGCCGCGGGAGCGCTTCACTCTTATGGGTTTTGGGTGTTGCAGGGCCGCAGGCAGCTGTCAGCCAGGCTGGAGCGCCACGCGGGACATGTTCAGCACGGTTGCGTGTCAGGCATCCGGCGATGGCCGGGAAGGCCGGTGAGCCGCTAACATGGCCGCCCCGCGGGCGGTGGTCGCGCACTGTGCCGGATTCGTCGGAAGCTGGGCTTCTGGCCCTGAGTAACTTCCAACGAAATCAATCCCTTATCTCGCCCCCCGAGTGTAACAGAATAAACAGCCTGATGACCGCCCAAGACCCGACCAAACCCGCTGGCGACAAGCCTTCCGTGCGCATGATCACCGTTCCCGCCGACCGCGCGGGGCAGCGCCTGGACAACTTCCTGCTCGGCCAGCTGAAGGGCGCCCCGCGCAGCCTGGTCTACAAGCTGGTGCGCAGCGGCCAGGTGAGGGTGAACGGTGGCCGCGCCAAGGCCGAACGCAAGCTGGAGGCCGGTGACGAAGTGCGCGTGCCGCCGGTTCGTCTCACGGAAGAGGGAGACAAGGCCGGTCCGCCGGAGGCGTTCATGCGCCGCCTGGAGCAGGCCATCGTCTTCGAGGATGCCCGCCTGCTGGCCCTGAACAAGCCCACCGGCGTTGCCAGCCACGGCGGCAGCGGCATCAGCTTTGGCGCCATCGAGACCCTGCGCGCCCTGCGCCCGGGCCAGACCCTGGAGCTGGTCCACCGGCTGGATCGCGACACCTCGGGCCTGCTGATCGTGGCCAAGAAGCGCTCGGCGCTGAGCGAATTGCAGGCGCTGCTGCGGGAAGACCACGGCGCCGGCATCCGCAAACGCTACCTGACCCTGCTGGCCGGACGCATGCCCGATGGCGTGATGACGGTCGACGCGCCACTGCACGTGGGCCTGCGCCAGGGCGGCGAGCGCCATGTGCAGGTCAATGCGATCGGCAAGGAGTCGATCAGCCACTTCCGCGTGCTGGAGCGCCGCGGTGGTCATTCCTACTGCGAGGTCCGCATCGAGACCGGGCGTACCCACCAGATCCGCGTGCATGCCCAGCATCTGGGGCACCCGGTGGCCGGTGACGACAAATACGGCGATCCCGCCGTCAACAAGCGGCTTCGTGAGCAGATCGGGCTGAAGCGCCTGTTCCTGCATGCGGCCTCGCTGGAGTTTGCCCTGGACGACGGCAAGAGCCCGTACGTGCTGAACGCACCGCTGGCCGATGAGCTGGTCGAGGCGCTGGACCGGCTCCGCTGAAGCTTGCCCCGGGCCGTGCCCGGCGCTCCCCTGTAAAGGCGAGCCGCAAGCCCCTCACCACTTGAACAGCACCAGGCTGATCGCCAGCGTGCCCATGCCTGCGACCAGTCCATAAACCGTCTCGTGGCCCTTGGCATAGCGCTTGGCCGCTGGCAGCAGTTCATCCAGTGCCAGGAACACCATTACGCCGGCGATCAGCCCGAACACCCAGCCGAAAGTGGCGTGCGACAGTGATCCGGACAGCAGCACGTAACCGATCGCCGCGCCCACTGGCTCGGCAAGGCCGGACAGCAGGCTGGCGGTGAATGCGTAGAGCTTGTTCTGGGTGGCGAAATACACCGGCACCGCGATCGCGATGCCCTCGGGGATGTTGTGGATGGCAATGGCGAAGGCCAGCGGCATGCCCACCGACGGGCTCTCCAGTGTCGCGAAGAAGGTCGCCAGGCCTTCCGGGAAGTTGTGCGCGGTGATCGCGACCGAGGTCAGCAGGGCGACGCGCTTCAGGTACTCGCGGCTGTTCTCGCGGAATGCGGGATCCTGCTTGTCCAGGCTTTCATGCGGGTTGGGGATGAAATGGTCGATCAGCACGATGACGATCACGCCCAGCAGGAAGGCCAGGGTGCCGTAGGTGAAGCCGGTGCGCTCGCCATAGGCCATGGCGAACGAGGCAATGGACTTGTTGAGGATTTCCGACAGCGACACATAGACCATCGCGCCACCGGCAAAGGCCAGGCCGAAGGCCAGCAGGCGCGGGTTGGGGCGGCGCGAGAACAGCACCAGCAGGCTGCCGATGGCGGTGGCCAGGCCGGCTGCGAGGGTGACCGCCAGTGCGATCCAGACATTTTCGGGGGGAATCTGCAGCATGTACCGACGCGGTCCTGGTCAACAGACAACCGCCCCGGATGAAGCCGGGGCGGGGGAGGGCGAGGCGGGCGTCGGCTGGCCTCGTCGGGGCGCGCGGGATCAGCCGCCGCGGCGCAGGCGCTCTTCGATGGCGAAGCACTGGTCCGGCTTCGGCTGCGGCGGGTTGAAGCTGACCGGCACCTGGATGGTGGCCGGTACCGCAGCGCCGTTGCGGGTAGCCGCCTTGAACTGCCAGCCCTGCACGGCGGTCCTGGCCAGTTCGTCCAGCTGCGGGTTGCCGGCACCGCTCAACAGCGCGATCTCGCTCGGCTTGCCGTCGGTACCGATGGTCACCTTGTAGGTGCTGGTGCCGCCTACGCCCATGCAGGCCAGTTCAAGCGGATACTGCGGCGGCGGCGTCTTCACTGCGGCCACTTCGGTCGGCGGCGGCGGTGGCGGTGCCGGCGGTTCGGACGCGCCACAACCGGCCACGCCGGCCGCAGCAATCAGGGACAGGCTCAGCAAACGTACGTTCATGGCAGTTGCTCCGTCAGGGCCGAAGTCTTCGCCGCGCAGATGAAATCGTTCTCGCTCAGGCCACCCACATCGTGGGTGGAGAAGCGCACGACCGCACGGTCGTAGTGCACGCCCAGGTCCGGATGATGGTCTTCGCGGTGGGCAACCCAGGCCAACGCATTCACGAAGGCCATGGTGGCGTAGTAATCCTTGAAGCGGAACGTGCGCGACAGGGCCTGGCCACCCTCGCTCAGCTCCCAGCCGGGAATCTGCGGCAGCAGTTCGGCCAGGCGGGCTTCGCCAAGCTTGTGGTCGCTGCCTTTGCGTGGCACGCAACGGGCCTGGGCCAGTGGAATCAGGTCGGCCATGGGAATCTCCACCTCGTGTTGACTGAACAATGCGCCGGACGGTGTATAAACCGAATGAGCGGCTGACGCTTACTTGGCTAGAATAGCCTGATGATCCAGATCTCCGACACTGCCCAGACCCATTTCCGCAAGCTGATCGAACGCGAGGCCGTGCCCGGCATGGGCGTGCGCCTGAGTGCGGTCGACCCCGGCACCCCGCGCGCCGATGCCAGGCTGGAATTCGCCGAACCGACCGATCTGCTCGGCGATGAGTGGGCGGTGGACTGCGATGGTTTCACGCTCTATGTCGATGCCGGCAGCGTCGGCTGGCTCGATGGCGCCGAGATCGACATCGTTGCCGGCACCGCCGGTGCCCAGCAGCTGACCATCAAGGCGCCGCGCATCAAGGGGGAGGCGCCCGGTGATGCCGCCTCGCTGGTCGAGCGCGTACACTGGGTGGTGGAGAACGAAGTCAATCCGCAGCTGGCCTCGCATGGCGGCAAGGTGGCCGTGCAGGAAGTCTCGTCCGATGGCGTGGTGCTGCTGCGCTTCGGCGGTGGCTGCCAGGGCTGCGGCATGGCCGACGTGACGCTCAAGCAGGGCATCGAAAAGACCCTGATGGGACGCGTGCCGGGCGTGACTGCCGTGCGCGACGCGACCGACCACGACAGCGGCCACGCGCCGTACATCCCGCGCGGCAACGTCGCCTGACCGCTGACGCGTGCCTCTGACCCGGGCCGAGCAACTCATCGATCTGCTGCTGGCGCGCCAGCAGCCCCGCGCCGTCCTCGAGAAGACTACGCGCCTGCCGTATGGCTGGGCGCTGTGGCTGCGCTCGATGGGGCCGTTGCCGTGCCCGTTCCATGCCCGCGACGTGATCGCCATCCTGCTGCCCCGCCCATTGCCCGGCCCGCCCGGACAGCTGCCGCAGCTGTCACCGTGGCAGGCACTGCGCCGTTTGTTCTGGCAGGACTGGGACGCTGCGCCGCGCGACCAGCGCTGGATGCGCTGGACCTCGGCACTGGCCAGTGCACTGCTGCACCTGCTGTTCTTCGTGTTGTTGCTTTGGGTGGCGGTGATCCGTACCACTGCGCCGGAAGAAGAGGGCGCCGAGGGCGAGCGGGTGCAGGTGGAGTTCGTCGGCCGCGCCACGCGGGAAGGCGGTGGCGATCAGCCGGGCGCCGAAGCGGCTACGACCGCGGCGGCGGGTCGCGTTGCGCCGGGCCAGGAGGCGGGCGCTGCCACGGTCCCTGCGCCGCGTCCGGTGGCTGCCGAAGCCGCCGCCTCATCCCCGGCATCCGCGCCGACCGCCAGCGTTCCACCACCACCCGCCGAAGCCGAGCCGGCGCCGGTTGCCGCGCCGCCGCCTTCGCCCGTCCAGGCCACCGAAGTGGCGCAGGCCAGCACGGATTTCGTGGTGCCGCCGGTCAGTGTGCCGCGTACCGAAGTCAGCGTCGTACCGCGGGACAGCACACCCGCTGTGCGCGAGCGCAGCGTGCAGCCGGTGCAGGCGCCGCCGGCACCAAGCCAGGTGCGCATCCCGGAACTGGCCGTGCGCACGCCGCAGGTGCGTGACATCCAGGTGCGCGAACGCGAAGTCAGTACGGTCGATGCGCCGGTCGCGCCACAACCGTTGCGTAGCGCGGAAATGCAGGTGCGCGTGCCGCAGCAGGACGTGCAGGTGCGCGAACGTGAAGTGCAGGCCGTGGTCGATCCGCAGGTGCGGATGGCGGCGGTGGCCGGGCGTGAGCCTGCCGTACGCACGCCCATCGGACGCGACGTGCAGGTGCGGGAACGTCAAGTGGCCTCCGCTCCGGCAGTGGCACCCGCATCCTCCAGTGGCAGTGCCACGGCGACGCCTTCAGCTGTGGCCCAGGGCAGCGCGGCGCAGGCGAGCAGCAGTACGCGTCCGTCAGCGTCCAGCAGTGCACCGGCGAACGCAGGAGCGCGCCCAGCCCCCAATCCCGGCAACTGGGCGACGCCTGCCAAGGGCGATGACTGGGGGGCTTCCAGCCGCAACCGCGATGGCAGCAGCGACGGTGCCCGCCAGGCCAGCGCCGCTGGCAGGGGCAATGGCCTGTTCAATGCCGATGGCAGCGTGAGGGTGCCCGGCCAGGAAGGCGATGGCCATGCCGAGCGCGGTGCGCCCGGTGGCGCCAACGACAGCTGGAGCAAGGAGCGCATCGCGCAGTCCGGCACCTGGTTGAAGCGCCCGCCGTACGACTACACGCCGACCTCGTTCGACAAATACTGGGTGCCGCAGGAATCGTTGCTGGCCGAATGGGTCCGCAAGGGCGTCAAGGCGATGGAAATCCCATTGCCGGGCACCAACACGAAGATCTCCTGCGTCATTTCGATCCTGCAGGCCGGTGGCGGCTGTGGCCTGACCAACCCCAACATGCAGGACCAGCCGGCGGTGGCACGACCGCCGCCGGACATCCCGTTCAAGAAAGAGCTGCAGGAAGACAACGGGAGCCGCTAAGGGCTCCCGTTGTCCACGCATGTTTCCTTATCCCCGCGCCGTTGGCGCGCCCCCTTGAACAACAAGGGGGCTTTTCGATGGACCCATCGCGGGATGTGACGGCCATGCTGGCGCGCTTTGGCAGGTGCCAACCTTGGTTGGCACAGAAGCGCCGACCAAGGTCGGCCTCCACCAGGACGTGCGCCTACGCGCTCTGCGACAGGAACACCCAGAACGGTACGTTGCGGCCGAGCCAGTCGCGGCTGGCCTCGTCCATCACGTCCAGCAGGGTATCGAAGTCCTTCTGTGCACCGGCGCGCAGCGCATCCACGTCGGCCAGGAACAGCGCGTAGCCCTTGGCCTGCAGCCATTGCAGATCGCGCAGGTTGTCCGACAGCGCATCCCAGTTGCCGCCGAAGCCGGCCGGGAAATCCAGCTGCGCGGCCAGCCGGGCGAGCAGGGTGCGCTTGTCCGCCACGTTCTCCAGGTCGATGCGGATCACCTTCAAGCCGGCATCGCGCATCGCCGCGGCCAGTGCACTGATGTCGCCGCTGTCGATGGCGTAGACGCCGGCGTTGTTGATGTCATGCAGGCCGAGGCCGAAATCATCGTGACTCATTGCTGCGCTCCCTGGGCCGGTACGGTGAAGCTGCGGAACGATGCGTAGTGGTCGTCGGTGTAGTACCACGCCTCCGGCGGATCGCCACCGGTGACGATGCGGCGCGTGCCGCGGGTGCGCGCACCGGGGGTGTCGACGGTGTATTCGCGGTAGTAGCCACGCGCGCGCTGCGGCAGTTGCTGCTCGCGATTGCCAAAGGTGCTGCCGTCCTGGCGATGCGGGAACGGGCCGCCGCGCTGGATCAGGGCGATGGTCGCGCGCGCTTCGGCAGGCAGGAACGCGGGAAGCCCGCTGTCCTTGCCGGGCGTTGCGGTGGCCGTGGCGGGTGCCGGCGCGGCCGGTGCTCCCTGCAGGCCGGGCGCGAACTGCGGTGCCGGCGGCCGCTGCAGGAAATGGTTGGCGACCAGGCCGAGCAGCAGCAGGGCGATGGCGGTGATCAGCAGCCGGGGGTTGCGCATGGGCAGGGCGGGCAAGGGCGATGCACGCACTGTAGCGCCTGCGTGCTGCACCGTGCATGAGGAGAGCATTGCGTCACTGCTGCGTAACAATTGCCGTCGTGCTCACTGGCAGGACGCAATTTCCTTTACATCCCCCTTGGTAATCTGGTGGTCTGTCCCCATCATTCACCGCGCACCGCCCGACACCGTCGGGTGCCCTCGCACTCAGGAGATGCATCATGGCCTACACCCTGCCCAAGCTGTCCTACGCCTACGACGCGCTGGAACCGCATATCGATGCGGCGACGATGGAGATCCATCACACCAAGCATCACCAGACCTACATCAACAACGTCAACGCGGCGCTGGAAGGCACCGAGTACGCTGACCTGCCGGTCGAAGAGCTGGTGAAGAAGCTCAAGTCGCTGCCGGAGAACCTGCAGGGTCCGGTGCGCAACAACGGTGGTGGCCACGCCAACCACTCGCTGTTCTGGACCGTGATGGCCCCGAATGCCGGCGGCAACCCGGTGGGCGACGTGGCCAAGGCCATCGACAAGGACCTGGGCGGCTTTGACAAGTTCAAGGACGCCTTCACCAAGGCAGCACTGACCCGTTTCGGCAGCGGCTGGGCGTGGCTGAGCGTGACCCCGGACAAGAAGGTCGTGGTCGAGAGCACCGGTAACCAGGACAGCCCACTGATGGAAGGCAACACCCCCATCCTGGGCCTGGACGTGTGGGAACACGCGTACTACCTGAAGTACCAGAACCGCCGCCCGGAATACATCGGCGCGTTCTTCAACGTCATCGACTGGAACGAAGTCGAGCGCCGCTACCAGGAAGCGATCGCCTGATCGCGGTGACTGGATGAACGGAAAAGGCCGGGGGAGACCCCGGCCTTTTTTTTGCCAGCTTCCGGATGTCGGGCAGGACCTGGTGGGTGCCGACCTTGGTCGGCACGGGAGAGGGTGCGAGCGCAGTGGGAATGCGCCGACCAAGGTCGGCACCTGGGCCGAAGGCGGGGCTATTCGGCCGTGGGCGCATCGCCCTGCAGGCGCACCGTCGCCATCACGCCCAGGCGCAGGCCAGGCAGGTCGCCGTCGGCCGGCAGCAGGATGGGTTGCTGGCGGATGCCGCCGAAGTGCTTGACCTGGAACAGCACGTCCAGGCCATGGCCGCTGCTGCCACCACCACTGGCTGCAGGCGCTTCGGCGCGGCCGCCGGGATTACGCCGGGCCGGCTGGAAACCGGGGGTGCTGCGCACCAGTTCCACCGTGTTGGCCGAAAAATCGCCAGCAATCAGGCTGGGCATGCCTTCGGCGGTGGCGCCGATCCAGGTCATCAGGTCACTGGTCTGGTGCTGGCGGGCGGTGGCCTCGTCCGGGTCCGGGCGCAGCCGCGCCACATAGATGTTGACCAGCGCCTCGCCCAGCTTCAGCCGCATCATGCCGGCCGCGCTGAAGGTGCTGGGAGGATGCAGCAGGGTGACGCCATCCTCGCTGACCGGCAACCGGGTCAGCATGGCATTGCCATGCCGCAGCGGCTGGCTGGGCGGGTCGGCGGTAACGAAGTCGCAGCTGTAGCGCAGCCGGCTGGCCAGCCAGCAGGCCGGGTTGCGGCCTTGCTGCTGCAGCACCTGCTGCACCGAGATCACGTCCGGCTGCAGGTCGGTCAGCAGCTGCGCCACCTGCTCGCGGCGCTGCTTCCATTGCGTGTCATCGCGGCTGGGCAGTTCCAGCGCGGCCACGGTCAGTTGCCGGGGGGCGCCTTCACTGGCAGCGGCGCCCGGCGCCTGCGGCCGCGCCTGCGCCTGCAACGCCAGCAGCAGCACGAAACAGCTGAGCAGGAGACGGGCGTGGGCGAGGGGGCGCATAACGATAAGTTTACGCTTTTGTCGTGCAGGTGCCGTGACTTCCGGCGGGCCAGCACTGCCTGCCATGGATTGGCACCGTTGTCATGCAGCCCTGCAGCGTGCTTCGCAAGCCCCGCTTCCGGTAACCTTGCGGCTTTCGCTTTGCAGGAATGCCTTACAGGATGAGCCACGACGCAGTCGCCCCCATCGCCGGCCAAGGAAGGATGCCGCGCCAGATTCCCTACATCATCGGCAATGAGGCCTGCGAACGGTTCAGTTTCTACGGGATGCGCAACATCCTGGTGCAGTTCCTGATCACCTCGCTGCTGCTGCAGGAAATCACGGCGGAAGGCCGTGCCGGTGAAGCCAAGGACATCATGCACAGCTTCATGATCGGCGTGTATTTCTTCCCGCTGCTCGGTGGCTGGCTGGCCGACAGGTTCTTCGGCAAGTACCACACCATCCTCTGGTTCAGCCTGGTCTACTGCGCCGGCCACCTGTGCCTGGCGCTGTTCGAGAACAGCCGCGAGGGCTTCTTCCTCGGCCTGGGCCTGATCGCGCTCGGTGCCGGTGGCATCAAGCCGCTGGTGGCCTCGTTCATGGGTGACCAGTTCGACCAGAGCAACAAGCACCTGGCCAAGATCGTCTTCGACGCCTTCTACTGGATCATCAATTTCGGCTCGCTGTTCGCCTCGCTGCTGATCCCGCTGGTGCTGAAGAACTGGGGCCCGCAGTGGGCGTTCGGCATCCCGGGCATCCTGATGTTCATCGCCACCTTCGTGTTCTGGCTGGGCCGCAAGCGCTACGTGCTGGTGCCGCTGCCGCCGAAGGATCCGCATTCGTTCGCCAACGTGGTGCGCACGGCCTTGACCGCGCGCGTGGCCGGCCAGGGCCGTCCGGGCCTGGTGATCGCCGTGCTCGGGCTGGTGCTGGCGGCGGCCTCGTTCGGCCTGGTCGGTTCGCTGGGCATCGTGATCTGCCTGTGCCTGGCGCTGGTGGCCATCCTCGCCGGCATCGGCGGGGGCACCTGGCTGCAGCTGGACCGCGCGCGTGGCCAGCATCCGGCCGAAGCCGTGGAAGGCGTGCGCTCGGTGCTGCGCGTGCTGGTGATCTTCGCGCTGACCACGCCGTTCTTCTCGCTGTTCGACCAGAAGGCCTCGACCTGGGTCCTGCAGGGCCAGCAGATGCAGATGCCGAGCTGGTTCACCGCCTCGCAGATGCAGGCATTGAACCCGCTGCTGGTGATGATCCTGATTCCGTTCAACAACCTGGTGCTGTACCCGGCCCTGCGCCGTTTCGGCTTCGAGCCGACCGCGCTGCGCCGCATGACCGCCGGTATCGCCTTCAGCGGCTTGGCCTGGATCGTCATCGGCGGCATCCAGGTGGTGATGGACGGTGGCAACGCCATGTCGATCTTCTGGCAGATCCTGCCGTATGCGCTGCTGACCTTCGGTGAGGTGCTGGTCTCGGCCACCGGCCTGGAGTTCGCCTACAGCCAGGCGCCGCAGGCGATGAAGGGCGTGGTGATGAGCTTCTGGAACCTGACCACCACCATCGGCAACCTGTGGGTGCTGCTGTCCAACGCGGCGGTGCGCAACGACAAGGTGACCCACCAGATCGCCGGCACGGGCCTGAGCGAGGCGGCGTTCCTGATGTTCTTCTTCGCCGGCTTCGCCTTCGTCGCGGCGTTGGCTTTCGGTTGGTATGCGAAACGCTATCGTATGGTCGACAACTACCGTAGCGCCTGAGCCTGACATGACCCCCGTCAATCTGCTGTTGATCGCCATCACCGCCATCCTGTCGTGGATGGCGTTCAACAACCGCAAGCTGGCCGACCGCCTGATCCTGTGGCCGCCGGCCATCGACCGTCACCGCCAGTACGACCGGCTGGTGACCTATGGCTTCATCCACGCCGACTGGTCGCACCTGATCTTCAACATGATCACCCTGTTCTTCTTCGGGGGATTCATCGAAAGCGTGATGGTGCAGCTGACCGGCAGCTACCTGACCTACCCGGCGTTCTACATCGGCGCGCTGCTGGTCTCGATCCTGCCCAGCTACCTGAAGAACCAGAAGAACCCGAACTACCTTAGCCTCGGCGCGTCCGGGGCGGTGTCGGCGGTGCTGTTCGCCTTCATCCTGATCAAGCCGTGGTCGATCATCCTGGTGTTCTTCATCCCGGCACCGGCAATCATCTATGCCGCGTTCTACGTCGGCTACAGCATCTGGATGGACAAGCGCGGCGGCGACCGCATCAACCACAGCGCACACCTGGCAGGTGCGGCGTTCGGTGTGATCTTCATGCTGGCCATGCAGCCGAGCATCTTCAACCACTTCCTGCGCGAACTCTCCAACCCGACCTTCCGCCTCGGCGGCGGCTGATGCGGGGATCGGGGCGGATCGGGTGCGATCCGCCCCGGCCGGGTCAGGCCGCGGTCTGCTGGCCGTAGGTATCCAGCAGGCGGGCGAACACTTCCTCGCCGATGCGCTGGAAATCCTGATCCTCGGTCTGCCCTTCCACCGCCAGTTGCAGCAGGCCCTCCAGCAGGGCGCGGTCGGTATCGGAATGGGAATTGCTGGCGTGCATGGGAGCCTCCACGGTGGTGCGCATGGTCAACGATCGCAAGGGTCGTGCCAGCCTGGCCGTACCCCTCCATAGGCGATAGCGGCCGGCCCGCCTCCAGCTTGAGGGGCGAAAACTGACGTGAATGGACTGGACTTGCCCCTGTTCAGGCTTCACGCGATCATGGCGCCCGGCTGCGCACCATCCACGCAGTCGCCGCAGGAGAACGTTCCATGGCTTCGGTCACGCCCCCCGGTCTGGCCTATGAGGTCGAACACGACCTGGCCAACCACCGCTTCACCGCCCGTGTGCGAGGACAGCTGGCGGTGCTGGACTACCAGATCAAACGCAGGCGCATGGTCATCACCCACACCGAGGTGCCCGAGCCGATTGCCGGCCGTGGCATTGCCGGTGAGCTGACCCGCGTGGCACTGCGTTTCGCCCGCGAACAGAAGTACAAGGTGGTGCCGGCATGTTCCTATGCGGAGGCCTTCCTGCAGCGGCACGAGGAGTACCACGACCTGCTCGTTGGCTGAATGCCAGCGGGCCACGCTTCAGCCATGGCAGGCGATGATGTACAAACATGAACAGGGGATCCCGATGAAGACTGGAAACAACCGGCCACTGCACGGCAGCGTGTTGGCCGGCGTGGTGGGCGTGCTGTTGCTGGCCGGTTGCCAGCGTGAAAGCGAGCCGGCGCCGGCGACTGACGCGGCGCCCGCCGCCGAGGCGACGGCGGCAGGCGAAACGCCGGCCACGGAAGCGCCGCTGGACCTGCGCGACGTGATCGAGAACAACGAGCGCGAAGTGGTGGGCATCAGCTACCCGGCCGGCATTGACCGTTATCCGGGCCTGGCCCGCGCGCTGCAGAGCTATGCCTCGAGTGCGCGCAGTGACCTGCAGCAGGCGCTGGACGGGCTTGGCAACGACAAGCCGACCATGCCCTACGAGCTGTCGCTGAGCTTCGAGAAGCTGCTGGAAACGCCGCAGCTGGTGGTGGTCAGTGCCGATGGCAGCCGCTACACCGGTGGCGCCCACGGCGAACCGCTGGTGGCCCGCTTCGTCTGGCTGCCGCAGCATCAGCAGATGCTCAGCGCCGACAAGCTGGTGGCCGACGCCAAGGGCTGGAAGGCGATCAGCGATTTCGTCGCCGACCAGCTGCGCGAACGCGTGGCCACGCGGCTCAGCGGCGAGGACATGGACCCGGCCCAGCTGCAGGAATCGCTGCGCAATGCATCGCGCATGATCGCCGACGGTACCGGCCCGCAGGCCGACAATTTCAGCCAGTTCCAGCCGTTGACCGACGACAAGGGGCAGATCACCGCGCTGCGCTTTGTTTTCCCGCCGTACCAGGTGGGTCCATACTCGGACGGTACCCAGACCGCCGATGTTCCGGCGGCGGTGCTGTTGCCGCACGTGGCCAAGGACTACGTGGAGCTGTTCGCACGCGGTTGACCGCAGTCGAGGAGGTGGCGTGGATACAGGGTTGCAGGAGCGGGTCGCCGGCCTGCTCCACGAAGCCGGGGTCCGCATCGGCGGCACCCAGCCACAGGACATCCAGGTGCATGACCCGCGCTTCTTCGCGCGGGTCATGGGCCATGGCTCGCTCGGCCTCGGCGAGAGCTACATGGAAGGTTGGTGGGATGCCAACGTCCTGGATGAATTCCTCGTCCACCTGATGCAGGCGCACCTGGATGAGCGGGTGCACGGCTGGCGCGAAGTGGCCGATGCGCTGAAGGCGCGTCTGTTCAACCTGCAGGCTGGGCAGGGGAGTTACGAGGTCGGCCGCCGCCACTACGACCTCGGCAACGATCTCTACCAGGCCATGCTCGGCCAGCGCCTGGTCTACAGCTGCGGCTATTGGCGCAATGCCGATGACCTCGATGCCGCACAGGAAGCCAAGCTCGACCTTGTCTGCCGCAAGGTGGGCCTGCGCCCGGGCCAGCGTGTGCTGGACATCGGTTGCGGTTGGGGCGAGGCCTTGAAGTTCGCCGCCGAGCGCTACGGCGTCAGCGGCGTCGGTGTGACGATTTCACAGGAGCAGGCCGAGTTCGCGCGCGAACTGTGCGCCGGCCTGCCGATCGAGATCCGCCTTCAGGACTACCGTGAACTGGACGAACCGTTCGATGCGATCTTCTCGATCGGCATGTTCGAGCACGTCGGCGACAAGAACTACGCCAGCTTCTTCGAGGTGGCCAGACGCTGCCTTTCGCCGCGTGGCCTGCTGCTGTTGCACAGCATCGGCACCAACATCTCCCGGCATCGCACCGATCCGTGGATCGCGCGCTACATCTTCCCCAACTCGATGCTGCCGTCGGCGGTGCAGATCACCCGAGCGTTCGAAGGCCGTTTCGTGCTGGAGGACTGGCACAACTTCGGCACCGATTACGACCTGACCCTGCAGGCCTGGCGACGCAACGTGGAAGCGGCATGGCCACGGCTGGATGCGCACTACGACGAGCATTTCCGCCGCATGTGGCGCTTCTACCTGGCCGGGTCGATGGCAACCTTCCGCTGCCGCCATGCGCAGTTGTGGCAGCTGGTGCTGTCGCCGGAGGGCGTGCCGGGCGGGTACGTGGCGCCGCGTTGAAGCTGTCGCTGAGACCAAGATGGCGTCTCCACATGAAGATTCCAGGCTCGACGTATTTTCGATGTTGAGCGGGAAGTCGCAGTTCTCGGTCGCCGATGCGCCTTACTCTGAAGACGGAGTCAGCTCAGCCTCAAGATGGCTGAACTTGTAACTACTTTACAGTCCGCAAGGAGAGAAGGATGTATCGGAAAGGGATCTTGCTTGCCGTTATTCTCGGCCTGATCGCAGGTGGTACGGCACAAGCGGGTACTGTGACGAAGTACCAAGGTGAGCATATTCGTGACACGGGCTACAACTGGGGATGGAGTAAGGTGAGGTCTCCCCTGTTTGACACATTCGACGAAGCGCTTGAATGGACGCATGCGCAAGCAGCGATAAAGCATAACGGGGAGAACTATCTCTCGAAATACGATGACTTTCGGTTCTATTTCAGCCGACTGGAAAACGGTAAACTGGCAAGTTACTACGGCGACAAAGTATGGTTCACTCAGGATCTGGATCCGTCAGACGACGAGCCCAGGTACTGCTACGACTGGTCCACGGGAATGACGGGGACTACTATCAACGGGAACGGACACTTTATCTTCGCGAATTCCGCTGACCTTTTGCCGTTGGCTGCGAGCGGCAGATGGCTGGCATGGCTCAATAATTGTCCTGAAAATTTTGGTTTCGCAATCGTTTCGCTGCCGCTCGTGGCGGTTCGCGAAGTTGATGTCGACACGGCCGACTGATCTGTGGCAGGTGATCTTAGGGATCACCTTGCATGGTCTTTGGCATGAGTGAACCAACAAAAAAAAACCGCCCGGTCGCCCGGGCGGTTTTCGTTTCACGCTACCGCGCTGGCGATCAGTTGCCGGCGCCGGTCAGGCCACGCTTTTCCAGCAGCGGTTCGATCTGCGGCTCGTGGCCGGCGAAATCGCGGAACAGCTGCATCGCGTCGACGCTGCCGCCCTTGGACAGCAGGGTGGCGCGGAAGTGGTCGCCGTTCTTGCGGCTCAGGCCGCCGTTGTCCTTGAACCACTTCTGGGTGTTGGCGTCGAGTACTTCCGACCAGATGTAGGCGTAATAGCCGGCCGAGTAGCCGCCCATGATGTGGCTGAAGTACGGGGTCTTGTAGCGCGGCGGGACCGGCGCGTAGTAGATGCCGTCCTTTTCCAGCGCGGCGCGCTCGAAGGCCATCACGTCCTTGGCTGCCGGCACCTGGTCGGCGCCGATCTGGTGCCAGCGCTGGTCCAGCATCGCCGCACCCAGGTACTCGGTAGTGGCAAAGCCCTGGTTGAACTTGGCCGCGGCCAGCACCTTGTCCAGCAGCGCCTGCGGCATCGCCGAACCATTCTGGTAGTGCTTGGCGTAGTTCTTCAGGATGACCGGGTTGTCCGCCCACATCTCGTTGACCTGCGAGGGGAACTCGACGAAGTCACGCGGCACCGAGGTGCCCGAGAAGTACGGGTACTTCACGTTGGAGAACATGCCGTGCAGGGCATGGCCGAACTCGTGGAAGGTGGTGTTCACCTCATCCCAGGTCAGCAGGGTCGGCTGGCCGGCCGGCGGCTTCGGGATGTTCAGGTGGTTGGCGACCACCGGCTTGAAGCCGGTCAGCTTGGACTGCGAGACGTAGGAGTTCATCCACGCACCGCCGCGCTTGGAGGCGCGTGCATACGGGTCGAAGATGAAGATCGCCAGCTGGCTGCCGTCGGCGTCGAACACGTCGTAGACGGTGACGTCATCGTGGTAGACCGGCAGGTCGGTGCGCTGCTTGAAGGTCAGGCCGAATTCCTGGCCGGCGGCGTAGAACACGCCGTTCTCCAGCACGTTCTTCATCTCGAAGTACGGCTTCAGCTGCGACTCGTCGAAGTTGTACTTGGCCTGGCGCACCTTCTCGCTGTAGAAGGCCCAGTCCCACGGTTCCAGCTTGAACGTCGGCTTGCCAGCGGCCTTCTGTTCCTGGTCGATCATCGCCTGCAGGTCGGCGGCTTCGCGCTTGGCGTTGGCCACCGCGGCCGGAGCCAGCTTGCCCAGCATCGCGTTGACTGCTTCGGGGGTCTTGGCGGTCTGGTTGGTCAGGTTGTAGGCGGCGAAGTTCGGGAAGCCCATCAGCTTGGCCTTGTCGGCACGCAGCTTCATGATGCGCGAGACCAGCGCGGTGTTGTCGAACTCACCGCCGCGGCTGCCGCGGGTGGTCGAGGCTTCGTAGATCTTCTGGCGCAGGGCGCGGTTGGCCAGGTTGGTCAGCGGCGGCTGGCCGGTGGTGTTGAGCAGGGTGATCACGTACTTGCCTTCCAGGCCACGGGCCTTGGCGGCTTCGGCGGCGGCAGCGATCTGCTCCCTGGACAGGCCGTCCAGCTCCTTGACGTCGTCGACGGTGATCGCCGAAGCGTTCACTTCCGACTGTACGTTCTGGCTGAACTTGGTGCCCAGGTTGGCCAGCTCGGCATTCATGGCCTTCAGCGTGGCCTTGTCGGCCTCGGACAGCTTGGCGCCGGCGCGCACGTAGTTGTCGTAGTACTTCTCGACCAGGCGCACGCCTT
Source organism: Stenotrophomonas maltophilia (assembly GCF_002799155.1). Taxonomy (GTDB): domain Bacteria; phylum Pseudomonadota; class Gammaproteobacteria; order Xanthomonadales; family Xanthomonadaceae; genus Stenotrophomonas; species Stenotrophomonas maltophilia_R. The sequence goes on along the minus strand of NZ_NERD01000002.1, from coordinate 2,367,899 downwards.
CGGCGTCCAGGCCCAGCTGGCTGCGGGTGTCGTACAGCGCCTGGATGCGGGCGAACAGCTTGCCGTTCAGCGCGATCGCATCGCTGTGCGCGGCAAACTTCGCCGAGTAATCGGCCTGCAGCTTCTTGCGGGTGTCGTTGGTGTCGGCGCCGACCAGGCTGAAGAACACGGTGGTCGCACGGTCGAGGATGTCACCGCTCTTTTCCAGGGCGATGATGGTGTTGTCGAAGGTCGGCTTGGCCTTGTTGTTGGCGATGGCCTCCACTTCCTTCAGCTGCTGCGCCATGCCGGCGTCGAAGGCCGGGGCGAAGTCGCTGTCCTTGATCTTGTCGAACTGCGGGAAGTGCAGCGGTAGCGGGCTTTCGGCGAAGAACGGGTTGGCCTGCTGGGCGGTAGTGCTGGCGGCCGGGGTGGCGGCGCCGGCCGAGTAGGCGGGCAGGGCAAGGCCGAGGGTCATGGCCACGGCAAAGGCAAGGCGAGTGGTCAAGGTAGAAGCTCCGGTAAGGCAAACAAGGGCCCGAGGGTAACCCGGCCGGCGTCGCCTGCACTTGTGTCAAAAGGCATGTTGCCGGGGCCGGGCCCGGATACCATGCATTCACCGCCCACGGCCCGCTGCCATGACCACCGCCTACGATTTCAGCTTCCGAGACCTTGACGGCCAGCCTCAGGCGCTGGCCCGGTACCAGGGCCAGCCGTTGCTGCTGGTGAACGTCGCCAGCCGTTGTGGCTTCACCCCGCAATACACCGGTCTGGAGCAGCTGTGGCAGGAGTACCGCGAACGCGGCCTGGTGGTGATCGGCTTCCCGTGCAACCAGTTCGGTGCGCAGGAGCCCGGCGACGCCGCGCAGATCCGTCAGTTCTGTTCGCTGGACTATCCGGTCAGCTTCCCGTTGTCGGAGAAGATCGAGGTCAACGGCGAAGGTGCCGACCCGCTGTGGGCGTGGCTCGCGCGCGAGAAGCGTGGCCTGCTCGGCAGTGCCCGCATCAAATGGAACTTCAGCAAATTCCTGGTTGACCGCCAGGGGCGGGTGGTGTCGCGTCATGCGCCGACCACCAGGCCGGAGCAGCTGCGCGGCGAGATCGAAGCGCTGCTGTGAGATGAACCCAAAAAGGGGACGGAGGGGATTAAGTCGTTTGTGCACAAACGACTTAATCCCCTCCGTCCCCTTTTTGCTTATTTCTCGACGAACGCGCGCTCGAACACGTAGTGGCCCGGCTGGCCGATGCGCGGCGAGACCTGGAAACCACGGGCATCGAGCACGCTGCGCAGGTCGGCCAGCATCTGCGGGCTGCCGCAGATCATCGCGCGGTCATTCTCCGGGCTCAGTTCCGGCAGGCCGAGCGTGCGCTGCATCTCGCCGCTTTCCATCAGCGAGGTCAGGCGGCCCTGGTTGGCGAACGGTTCGCGGGTAACGGCCGGGTAGTACAGCAGCTTGTCGCCGATCATCTCGCCGAGGAACTCGTGCTCGCGCAGTTCCTTCTCGAAGTAGTCGCGGTAGGCCAGGTCCTTTTCGTAGCGCACGCCGTGGCAGAGGATCACCTTCTCGAAGCGCTCGTAGGTTTCCGGGTCCTTGATCACCGACAGCCACGGCGCCAGGCCGGTACCGGTGCCCAGCAGGTACAGGTTCCTGCCGGGGTGCAGGTCGCTGATCAGCAGGGTACCGGTGGGCTTCTTGCCGACCAGTACCTTGTCACCCGGCTTGATGTGCTGCAGGCGCGAGGTCAGCGGGCCGTCCTGCACCTTGATGCTGAAGAACTCCAGCTGTTCTTCCCAATTGGCGCTGGCGATCGAATAGGCGCGCAACAGCGGCCGCGCCTCGGTTTCCAGGCCGATCATCACGAACTGGCCGTTCTCGAAGCGGAAACCGCTGTCGCGGGTAAGGGTGAAGCTGAAGTAGGCATCGGTCCAGTGATGGACCTCGAGCACCGTTTCGGCGCCAAAAGCGGAGGACATGGGCGTATCTATCGTAAGTCGTCGGGGGAATTCTATCTCAAATGAGACAAGTTCTCATTGGGCGGAACGAGAGGCGTTCTCAGCGGTAACCCGCCGCCTGCAGCTCGAACAGCTCGGCATAGCGGCCGCCCTGTGCCATCAGCTGTGCGTGGGTGCCGCTGGCCTCGATCCGGCCATCGGCCAGCACCAGGATGCGGTCGGCCATGCGTACCGAGGAAAAGCGGTGGGAAATCAGCACTGCGGTGCGATTATCCGCCAGTTCCCTGAACCGCTGGAACACCTCGAACTCGCTGCGCGCATCCAGCGCTGCAGTTGGCTCATCCAGGATCATCACCTGCGCATTGCGCATCCATGCGCGGGCGATGGCGATCTTCTGCCATTGGCCACCGGACAGGTCCACGCCCTGCTTGAAGCGGCGGCCGATCAGCTGGTCGTAGCCGCCGGGCAGGTCGTCGATCACCTCCTCGGCCATGCCCCGGCGCGCGGCGTCGGCGATGCGTGCCTGGTCGTCCATCGCCTCGACCTGGCCAACGCCGATGTTCTCGCCGGCGCTGAGGTTGTAGCGCACGAAGTCCTGGAAGATCACCCCGAGGTTGGCGCGCAGGTCGTCCAGGTCGTAGTCGCGCAGGTCGCGGCCATCGAGCAGGATGCGGCCCTCGTCCGGCTCGTACAGCCGCGCCAGCAGCTTCACCAGCGTGGTCTTGCCGGCGCCGTTCTCCCCGACCAGCGCCAGCACTTCGCCGGCCCGCAGCTGGAAATCGAGGTGGCGCACGGCCCATTGCTCGGCATCCGGGTAGCGGAAGCCGACGTTCTCGAACACGAAGCCCTGGCGGATTGGCTGGGGTACGCGCACGGCGCCTTCGCGCGAGTGGATTTCCGGTTGGATCTGGAAGAACGAGAACAGGTCATCCAGGTACAGCGCTTGGCTGGCCACCTGCGAGAACCCGATCAGCAGGCCCTCCAGCAGCTGGCGCAGGCGCAGGAAACTGCCGGCGAGAAAGGTCAGGTCGCCGATCGAGAAGTCGCCGCGCACCGTGCGCCACGCGATATAGGCGTAGGCGGTGTAGTAACCCAGCGTACCGAGTGCGGCCAGCAGCGTGCCCCAGAACGCGCGGCGCCGGGCCAGGGCACGGTTGGCCTGGAACAGAGCCACCGACAAGCGTCGGTAGCGTTCCACCAGGAAACGGTGCAGGTTGTAGATCTTCACTTCCTTGGCCGTTTCCACGCTGGCACCAAGCTGGCGCAGGTAATCGAGCTGGCGTCGCTCGGGCGTCCACTGGAAGTTGAGGCTGTAACCGGCCGCGTTGAAGTGCGATTCGCCGATGAAGGCCGGCACCAGGGCCAGCGCCAGCAGCAGGATCAGCCACGGTGCGTAGACCAGCAGGCCGATGGCGAGGCTGGCCACGGTGATCGCGTCCTGCACCTGGCCGAACAGCTGGCTCATCAGGTTCATCCGGCCCATGGTCTGGCGCCGCGCACGGTCCAGCTTGTCCTGCAGGTCCGGGTCTTCGAAATCCTCCAGGTCCAGCGTGGCGGCATGTTCCATCAGCCGGATGCTGGTGGCATTGGCGAACAGCTCCGAGAGCAGGGCATCGGCATAGCTGACCAGCCGGCCAAGCAGGTCCGAGGCGATGGCCAGGCCGAACTCCAGCGCCAGCAGGCCCAGCAGCGGATTGAGCAGGCCGCTGGCCAGCGCCTCGCCCAGCGGCGGGAAGCCAGCATCGTGCTGGCTCAGGTGCAGAGCGCTGTCGATGATCAGCTTGCCGACGTACAGCATCGCCACCGGCAGCAGTGCGCGGATCAGGCGCAGCCCGAGGCTGGCCAGGGTCAGGACAGGACTGGTCTGCCACACCATGCGCAGGAACGGTGGCAGGTTGCGCATCGCCCTGAAGCGCTGGCGCAGGCTCGGTTTCTTTGCGGCGGCAGCGCCAGCGGTGGAGGGAGCAGGCATGCGCGTATTGTGCGCGCCCGATGCGTGCAGGTGGGGTCAGTGCAGCCGTGTGGCCGCCGGGGTCGGATCCCTTTGCTGTGCAAAGGGCTCTGACCCCATCGGCCCGAATCGGGTCAGAGCCCTTCGCAATGCGAAGGGCTCCGACCCAACCACATCCACGCATGGCGTGGATCTACCGTGCCGACCAAGGTCGACACCTACCAGCAGCTGCAGGAACCTGACCCACCGGGCTGGCCTCTTTTACGGCAGCGGCGGCAGCAGCCCGGCGCCCAGCCGGTTCCAGGCATTGATCACCGCAATGCCCATGCTCAGGTCACTGATGCCCTTCTCATCGAAGTGCGGCGCCAGTGCATCGAACGCCGCCTGCGACGGTGCGCCGTCGGTCAGCCGGGTCAGTGCCTCGGCCCAGCCCAGCGCCGCACGCTCGCGGGCATCGAAGAAGCGGCTCTCGTGCCAGGCAGGCAGGGTGTCCAGCTTGCGCGGCTCGATGCCGCCCTTGCGCAGCGCGGTGCCATGCATGTCCATGCAGTAGCCGCAGCCGTTGAGCTGCGATACGCGCAGGAACAGCAGTTCCATCAGGGTCGGATCAATCGAGCTGTCATGCACGGCCTTGCTGGTGGCCAGCAAGCCCTTGAAGGCTTCGGCGGCGAGGCGGGTATAGGGAACGCGGGGAGAGGCGTGGTCGGACATTTTCGGCTCCACGGCGGCCACGATGGCCGCCTTTCACTACCAGGACGCCGCACCGCTTGCGTTCGTGACAACGCCCGGCAGCTTTTCCGGATTCAACACGCTGTACACATTGGCAATGCGGCCATCGACCACCTCGATGGTGGTGATCGAATGCAGGCGATCGCCGATGAAGCGCAGGATCGCCGGTTCGCCGTTGGCGTAGCCCAGCCGCGCCGGATGCACCGCACCGCGGCGGGCGATGGCCCAGAACAGGCGGCCGATGCGTTCGGCGCCCAGCAGGGGCCGCACAGCCGCAGTGACCACGCCGCCGCCGTCGGAAACCAGTACCGCGTTGGCGTGCAGCAGGGCCTGGATCGCCTCGCTGTCGCCGCGCTGGGAGGCGTCCATGAAGCGCGCCAGCAGATGCCGGTGCTGGCTGGCATCGGCATTGAAGCGTGGCCGCCCGGCCTGCAGGCGCTGCCGGGCGCGGTGCACCAGTTGCCGGCAGTTGGCCTCGCTGTGGCCGATCAGTTCGGCGATCTCGCGGTAATCGTGGTCAAAGGCTTCCTTCAGCAGGAAGGCGGCGCGTTCCTCGGGCCCGAGCTGTTCGAGCAGGGTCAGGAAGGCGACCGAGACGTCGTCGACCAGCGCGTGCAGCTGGGCCGGGCCGAGCGCCGGGTCGGGCTCCAGGGTGACCTCCAGCGGCTCGGCCAGCCACGGGCCCACGTAGTGCACGCGTTCGCGCTTGGCCGCGCGCAGCCGGTCCAGGCCGAGCCGGGTGGTGGTGGTGACCAGCCAGGCCTCGGCGTCGCGGACGCTGTCCGGGTCGGCCCCGGACCAGCGCAGCCAGGCATCCTGGACCACGTCTTCGGCGTCGGCGCGGCTGCCGAGCAGGCGGTAGGCCAGGGCCATCAGGCGCGGGCGGTGGGTCTGGAAAGCGGTTTCGGCGTTCATGTGGGCAAGGACGCCGCAGTGGCGCGTGGCGTGACAGGGGAGGCGGGGTCAGATCCCTTTCCCTGGGAAAGGGATCTGACCCCTGACTCTACCCCCGACTCTACCTGCGGCCGGGGGAGGGGGTAAAATGGGCGGATTACCCCCGCCAGCCTCGAGCAAGCGAGCAAGCCGTGACATCGATCAAGCAGGAAGACCTCATCCAGTCCATCGCCGACGCGCTGCAGTACATCTCGTACTACCACCCGGTCGACTACATCAAGAACCTTGCCGCCGCCTACGAGCGCGAGGAGTCGCCGGCTGCGAAGGAGGCGATGGCCCAGATCCTGATCAATTCGCGGATGTGCGCCGAAGGCCACCGTCCGATCTGCCAGGACACCGGCATCGTCACCGTGTTCCTGGAAATCGGCATGGACGTGCGCTGGGACGACGCCACCATGGGCGTGGAAGACATGGCCAATGAAGGCGTGCGCCGCGCCTACATGCACCCGGACAACAAGCTGCGCGCCTCGGTGCTGGCGGATCCGGCCGGCAAGCGCATCAACACCAGGGACAACACCCCAGGCGTGGTCAACGTGAAGGTGGTCCCGGGCAACACGGTCGATGTGATCGTGGCCGCCAAGGGCGGTGGTTCGGAAGCCAAGACCAAGTTCGCCATGCTCAACCCGTCCGATTCCATCGTCGACTGGGTGCTGAAGACCGTGCCGACCATGGGCGCCGGCTGGTGCCCGCCGGGCATGCTCGGCATCGGCATCGGCGGCACTGCTGAAAAGGCGATGCTGCTGGCCAAGGAAGCGCTGATGGAGCCGATCGACATCACCGAGCTGCAGGCCCGTGGTGCGTCCAACCGCATTGAAGAGCTGCGCCTGGAGCTGTACGAGAAGGTCAATGCGCTGGGCATCGGTGCACAGGGCCTGGGTGGCCTGACCACCGTGCTCGACATCAAGATCAACGACTACCCGACCCATGCGGCCAACCTGCCGGTGGCGATGATCCCGAACTGTGCGGCCACCCGCCATGCGCACTTCACCCTGGACGGCAGTGGCCCGGTGATGCTGGATCCGCCGTCGCTGGAAGACTGGCCGAAGCTGACCTACGACGCGTCCAAGGGCACCCGCGTGGACCTGGACACGATCACGCCGGAAGACGTGGCCAGCTGGAAGCCGGGCCAGACCCTGCTGCTCAACGGCAAGCTGCTGACCGGCCGCGACGCTGCGCACAAGCGCATGGTCGACATGCTCAACAAGGGTGAGGAACTGCCGGTCGACCTGAAGGGCCGCTTCATCTACTACGTCGGCCCGGTCGATCCGGTGCGTGACGAAGTGGTGGGCCCGGCCGGCCCGACCACCGCGACCCGCATGGACAAGTTCACCCGCCAGGTGCTGGAGCAGACCGGCCTGCTGGGCATGGTCGGCAAGGCCGAGCGTGGCCCGGCGGCGATCGAAGCGATTCGTGACAACAAGTCGGCCTACCTGATGGCGGTTGGCGGTTCGGCCTACCTGGTGTCCAAGGCGATCAAGGCGGCCAAGGTGGTGGGCTTCGCCGACCTGGGCATGGAAGCGATCTACGAGTTCACCGTGCAGGACATGCCGGTGACCGTGGCGGTCGACTCCACCGGCGAGTCGGTGCACAAGACCGGCCCGCGTGAGTGGCAGGCCCGCATCGGAAAGATTCCGGTGGTCGTGGAGTAATTCCGGTCGCTTCGATCCAGGCAATGGCGCCCGCGTGGCGCCGTTGTCGTAAGGGAATGGGGTTGACGATCGCGCAGCATCGCTCTGCTAGGCTTGGCACCACCTCGCACAGGATGTGTCCATGGCCCTGCATCGAACCCTCGCGCTCGCGTCCCTGCTGAGCCTGGCTGGCTGCAGCACGACCTCTTCCTGGGAGGGTGCGGATTTCTCCGCATCCGCGCAGTGTCGCATGCAGTGCCAGGCCAGCCACCGCAGTTGCATGGCGCAGGGTAGTACCGGCAACAGCGCCTTCAGTTGCGAGCAGCAGGTGGTGCCAGCGCCGGACAAGCGCTGCAAGGACGTCGCCAACCCTGAGCTGCGCCGCGCCTGCGAACTCAAGGCGCATGACTGCACGCTGCGCGCGCCGATGATGTCCTGTGGCGAACGCCGCGATACCTGCATGAGCAGCTGCGGCTGAGCGGCTGCCATCGGCGAGGCGCATAATCGGCCGGTCCACCCGCACAGGATCCGCCGCATGAGTACCACGCTGTATGGTTCGACCAGCACTGCCGCCCTGGTGGTGCACTGGCTGCTGATCGAGCTCGGCATCGAGCACGAACTGGTGCTGCTGGATTTCGACGCGCGCGAGCACAAGTCGGCGGAGTACCTGGCGCTGAATCCCGCCGGCGTGGTGCCGACGCTGATGATCGATGGGGTGGTACTGACCGAAGCGGCGGCGATCGCACTGTACCTGGCCGACCGCCATCCGGAGGCCGGTCTGTTGCCGGCCCTGGGTTCGCCGCAGCGGGGTGACGCCTACCGCTGGATGTTCTGGTGTGCCAATACGCTGCAGCCGGCCTATCGTGCCTGGTTCTATCCGCACGAAGTGGCGGGCGAGGCAAACGTCGAGGCCAGTCGCGGGATGGCACGCCAGCGCCTGGAAAACGCATGGCAGCGGCTGGCCATGCACCTGCAGGCGCACGGGCCGTATCTGCTGGGTGCAACCCCCTGCGTGGTCGATTACATGCTGGTGATGCTGATGCGCTGGTCGCGCAACATGCCCAAGCCCAGCGACACCTGGCCGGCGCTCGAGGCGCACGCGTCAACGATGAAGGCGCGCCCCGCATTCGCCGAGGTATGCCGCCGCGAAGGCATCACCGACTGGCTGTAGCCAAGAAGGGGACGGAGGGGTTACAGGATCTCCAGCACCGTTTCCGGTGGGCGGCACAGCCGCGTGCCTTTGGCCGTGCGTACGACGGGGCGGTTGATCAGGCGCGGGTGTTCGGCCATGGCTGCCAGCAGCGTGGCCTCGTCCGCATCTTCCAGGCCCAGTTCGGTGAACTGGGCTTCCTTGCTGCGCACCAGCGCCTGCGCGTCCAGCCCGGATTCGGCCAGCACCTGGCGCAGCGCGGCCAGGTCGGGTGGGTTGCCCAGGTACTCGATCACCACCGGATCGAAGCCCGCATCGCGGATCAGCTTCAGTGCGCCTCGCGAGTTGCTGCAGGCCGGGTTGTGCCAGATCGTCACGTCCATCAGAACCACTCCAGCAGCGACACGCCCACGCCCACATAGGTGGCCTTGTGGTTGTAGTCGATCAGGCTCTCGCCATAGCCGTCGAAGACCTGCACATGGCCACGCAGCAGGTTGCTGATCGGGAAGCCGTAGTCCAGTTGCAGTGCACCGTGGGAGCGGCTGCCGGTGCGCAGCGAATGGCGCGCCATCAGCGAGACCTCATGCCCATTGCGGTTCCAGATCAGGGTCGCGTCACCACGGCCCATGTAATCCTCGATGTCCGGATTGTTGTCTTCGCTGCGGCTTTCGGGGATGCGGTACCACGGGCGCAGGACAAGCGCCCAGTTCTCGCGGTCCAGGCCGATGTTGAGCATGACCCGGTTCCAGCTACGCGAGAGCGGATCGGCCCGTCCATTGGACTGATGGTTGAGGCTGATGCCGGTCATGCGCCCGCGCCAGCCACCGATCGAGTAGCCGTTGCGGAACACCATCATCACTTCCGGCTCGTAATTGGTTTCGCGGAACGGGCGCGAATCCTCGCTGTTGTAGGCCTGCCAGCGCGAGCTCTGGGTATAACCGGCCCAGATGTCGCCGTTGTCGCCGAACAGGTTCTCGGCGATCTTGGTCTTGAAGCTGATCTGGAACTTCAGCTCTGCACTGTCCAGCACCTGCGGCGTGGTGACCGTGTTGGCCGGGTTCGGCGAATGCGGCGTGGTGTTGCGGTCGCTGGTCCAGAACGCGGGCAGCAGGTACACCGGCTTGTAGGCGCGCAGCTGGAACGGCCCCAGCTTGGAGTCCTCGGCCAGCTCCCAGCGGCTGTCCAGCAGCGAACCGCGGCCGGCGTTGGCCAGCGCGCTGTCCGGCGTCGCCGGGCGGAACAGGTCGCTGACCCGCTCGCGCAGTTTTTCCTCGCCCTGGCTCACGCGCGCGGTCTGTCGCTCTTCGCGGCGGGCCTGCGCCGCCGCTTCGGCAGCGGCATCGGCGGCGGCGGTAGCCTCCGGGGTGCGCCCGAACAAGCGGTCATAGCAGGCCAGGCGGGCTGCGTCGGTGGTGATCGCCGCGCAGGCGGCCGGCGATGTGTCGGCGCTGGGCGCGAACTCCTGCGCAGCCAGCGGTGCACTGGCCAGGGCAAGCGCCAGCGGCGCCAGGCGGGGAAACAGCGTGGGGAGGGTCATTGCAGCAGGCCCTTCGGTGGGTACGGGAATCGCACAGTGTGGCGGCTGTACCGGGTCGCGGCCAGCCCCATGGTTTATGCACGGCCACAGCGTGCGCGTGGTGTGAAGGCCCGGTAGCTCAGAAGAACCAGGCGAACGCGAACAGGCCCAGCATCGCGATCACCACCGCCAGTTTCAGTGCCAGGCCCAGCAGGATGCCGAGCCAGGTGGCCAGGCCGACCTTGGTCGAGCGGCCGAGTTCGCGGGTATGCCAGTACTCACCGAGCAGCGCGCCGATCAGTGGTCCCGCAAACAGGCCGATGGGCATGAAGAACAGGCCGACGATGCTGCCGGCAAAGGTGCCCCACAGGGCCTTGCGGCTGGCGCCGACGCGCTGCGCTCCGACCACGGTCGCCAGCACGTCGGCCAGCAGTGAAAGCAGGGTCAGTACGCCAAGTGCGACGAGGGTGGGCCAGCCGACATGGGCGAAGCCGTCGGCCCAGGCGGCCAGCAGCAGTCCGATGAACACCAGCGGGATGCCCGGAAGGGCCGGCAGGACGATGCCGGCGATGCCGATCAGGACAAAAATGACCGCTAGCAGATATAAGATGAATGAGAGGCCCATGCTGTCCCGTATGGTGTCCGTTTTGGGGTTGACAGTGAAAGATTTTGCCAGTTGCTTTTTCGTTTTGGGCGGGTTAAGTTGCAGTCGCTGAGCTTGGCAAGGTCACCGTGGATCGTGGCCTGATGAAGCAAGATCTTCCCGATCCGCTGCATCGATGCACCTCGCTTCCCCCTTGCTTGTCAGCCGCCCAAACAGGCGTATCCAACACAAGAGAGAGTCAAAGGGAGTTAGTGAGATGGCTGATCGCGAGAACGGTACCGTGAAGTGGTTCAACGATGCGAAGGGCTTCGGCTTCATCAGCCGTGCCAATGGCGAGGATGTGTTCGTTCACTTCCGTGCCATCGAGACCCAGGGCTTCAAGAGCCTCAAGGAAGGCCAGTCTGTCAGCTTTGAAGTCGTGCAGGGCCAGAAGGGCCTGCAGGCTGACAAGGTGCAGCCGGTGTAATACCCGCCGCCCGACGGCACGAAAAAGGCCCGCGCAAGCGGGCCTTTTTCTTTGCCGTTGGCCCGGTGCAGGTCAGCGCAGGATGACCTTGCCGTTGACTACGCGCACGTAGGTGTTCTCGCGGATACCGCCGAGATCGCGCTGGTTGACCACGATGGTGCGGCCATCATCCATGCGCACGCTGATGTCGTAGGTATCGCTGGTGACATTCTTCTGGATCTGGTTGCCAGCCAGGGCGCCACCGACCGCGCCCGCAGCGGCGGCGATGTTCTTGTTGCCACGGCTGCCACCGGTGTGGTCGGAGATTTCATGGCCGGCCACGGCACCGACGATGCCGCCGAGGATCGCGCCGGTTGCGCTGGGCGCGGTGCGGCCCGAGGGCACGGTATTGATGCGGGTGACGATGCCGCAGTCGGCGCAGCGGCCCTGGTTGTACCCGCCATTGTTGCCGTAGCCGCCGTTGTTGTAGCCGTTGTTGTAACCGCCGCCACCGTAACCGGGCGAGGTGGCACAGCCGGCCAGCGCGAGGGTAGTGATGGCGCTGGCGGCGATGAGCTGGATCTTCATGGGGCGTCTCCTGGCCGTGAAGGCGGGTGTGTTGGGTGGTACTGCGTCATGCAGCAGGGTGGAGGAATCCTCTCCTTTCGAACGTGAACAACGCGCCAACCGTGCGCGCGGTGCCCGGCTGCAGGATGAATGCGCCCTCAGCGGAAATCCTGGTGGCAGGCGCGGCAGTCCGCCTGCAGTGTTTCCCCCACCTGGGCCAGGGCCTTGCAGTCGCCTGGCGGTGAGGCCAGTGCCGCGTTGAGGTTGCCGCGCAGCTGGCTGGCGTGCTGCTGGAACCGTGCACTGTCCTTCAGCCCCGGAAAGGCCTGGTCCAGGTCGTTGGACAGCAGGCGCAGCGCCTGCAGCCGCGGCACGCTGTCGGCCAGGCTGCAGCGGTTCTGCTGCTGCGCCTGCAGCAGCAGTTGCGACTGCCGCTGCATCACCTGCATCAGGCTGGCCGGGAACGGGTCGCGACGCGCCTGCAGGGCGCGACCGACCATCACGGTGGCGATCAAACCGATCAACAGGCCCAGGCACAGTACGAACAGGTAGCGCTGGGCGGTGGACAGGCGGCGGGGCGGGCTGTCGTTCATGCGGGCTCTCCGGGCGTGCAACGGTGGGTTCGATGCAGGCGCACTGCAGGTGCCGGCACCTGCACGTTAAAATAGCCCGATGAACGAACAGGTCAAACAACGCTTCGCCGGCATCGAACGGCTGTATGGCGTGGGTGCACTCGAGCGCCTGCAGGGCAGCCGCGTGGCGGTGGTTGGCATGGGCGGCGTCGGCTCGTGGGTGGTGGAGGCGCTGGCCCGTTCGGCCGTCGGTCACCTGACCCTGATCGATGCCGACGATATCTGCGTGTCCAACACCAACCGGCAGCTGCCGGCGCTGGAAGGCAACTACGGCCGCAACAAGTCCGAAGCGATGGCCGAGCGCTGCCGTGCGATCAACCCGGACATCGAGGTCGACGCCGTGCAGGCGTTCCTGACCGTGTCCAACATGGCCGAGCTGCTGGACCGCGGATTCGATCTGGTGATCGATGCGTGCGACAGCTTCCGGGTCAAGGTCGAGACGATCGCCTGGTGCCGCCGCCGCAAGCTGCCGCTGCTGACCGTTGGCGCCGCCGGTGGCCGTACCGACCCGACCCTGGTGCGTATCCGCGATGTCTCGCGCACCGAGCACGACGCCATGCTGGCGCTGATCCGCAAGAAGCTGCGCAGCGAATTCAACTTCCCGAAGAATGCCAAGCGCTATTTCGGCGTGCCAGCGGTGTATTCGCTGGAGAATGTGAAGTACCCGCAGGCCGATGGCAGCGTCTGCGGCATCCGTCCGAACCTGGGCGCTGATGCGGCGTTGAAGCTGGACTGTGGCGCCGGCCTGGGCGCGGCAACCCACATTACCGGCGCGTTCGCCTTCGCGGCGGTCGGCAAGGCGCTGGAGATGCTGCTGGAGCCGAAGAAGGTCAAGGCGGAAGTGGTCGAGGATCACGCCGACGCGTGACGGTAGTGCCGGCCGCTGGCCGGCAACTTCGGAATGATTGAATCAGTGCAGATGCCGGCCAGAGGCCGGCACTACCGTTGAATGGCGGGCAAGTTGAACAACCGCCGCGCATTCTCCGTCGTCGCATGTGCCACCGCGTCCAGCTCCATCCCGCGCAGCGCGGCCACGTGCCGGGCAATGGTCGCCAGACGTTCCGGTTCGTTGCGTTGGCCGCGGATGCCGGCGTCGGGCTGGTCGGGGGCGTCGGTCTCCAGCAGCAGTTGTTCCAGCGGCATCTCGCGCACCAGCCGCTGCAGGCGCTGCGCGCGTTCGTAGGTCAACGGGCCGCCGAGCCCGAGCAGGAAGCCCTGCCGGTGCAGTTGCGCTGCCTGTTCCGGACTGCCGGAAAAGCTGTGCACCACACCGCGCAGGCCGCCGACGCGACGGATCGCGGCAATCACCGCATCCACTGCGCGCCGTGCATGCACGATCACCGGCAGCTCGAATTCACGGGCCAGCTCCAGCTGACCGATGAAATATGCCTGTTGCGCCTCGGCATCCAGGCCTTCAACGAAGAAGTCCAGACCACATTCGCCGATCGCGCAGGGGCGTTCGCGTTCGATCCATTCGCGCAGCAGCGGCAGGTGCCCAGGCTGGTGCTCGGCCAGGAACATCGGATGCAGGCCGTAGGCCGGATACAGCCCCGGGGCCTGCTGGCAGACCTCGCGCAGCTTCGGCCAGCTGGCCGCGGTCACTGCCGGCACCACCTGCAGGCGCACGCCGGCCGCCTGCGCACGCTCGACCACGGCAGCGCGGTCACGGTCGAACTCGCTGGCGTCAAGGTGGCAGTGGCTGTCGACCAGCACGCTCAACGCTGTTCCAGCGGTGGCGGCGTTGGGGCGTTGCGGCTCTTCCAGTTGGCCAGCAGCAGCGTACCGAAGCCCAGCACCAGCTCATCGACGAACGGGATCGGGTCCGGGATGAACAGCGTCAGCACGAACAGGCCGGCGGTAAGCTTGAACAGGGTCGGGTAGCGCAGCCGGCGGGCCCATTGCAGTAGCGGCAGCAGCATCGGGTTGGCCATGGCGGGAATCCTGGTGGGGAACATGCAAACGCTACCACGGGCCCAGCATTTCCCGATGCTGAATGGGTTACAGGGATGAGCAGGAAATGTGGAGATTCCGTTCAGGCGGCGCATGCTGCAATCTGGCTCGAGAACGTTGCGGATGGTCCGCAAGGAGCAGGTCATGAAAAGCACAACTACAACTGTCCTGGTCGCAGCGGGCGCGCTGCTGGTCGGTGGCATCGCCACCGCCGCCTTCATGAAGAGTGGCGACAAGTCGCCCGATTCCATCAGCGCCGCAACCCCCAACGGCGAGTCGCGCCTGGTCGATGGCAGCGCCACCGACGATGGCGCGCGTGGTGACCAGCTCGACCCGTCCGCGCCGCGTGGGCTGGAGTATGCCGATGTGCTGAAGGTCGATCCGATCACTGAAAAGCAGAAGGCGTATGCCACCGTGATCGGCACCGATGCGGTGCGTGAGACCTCCACCACCCAGACCCCGCATGAGGTCTGCCAGGACGTGACGGTCCAGGAGCGCCTGCCGGAACGTGACGGCAACGTCGGCGGCACCGTGGTCGGTGCTGTGGTCGGTGGCCTGCTCGGCAACCAGGTCGGCGGCGGCAACGGCAAGAAGGCTGCGACCGCAGCCGGTGCAGTGGCCGGCGGTTTCATCGGCAACCAGGTCGACAAGCGCCATGTGGGTGGCCGCGTGGTCAACCGCACCGAGCGCCAGTGCCACACCGAGACCGCGACCTCCCAGTCGAGCCGCGTCACCGGCTACAACGTGACCTACCGCAACGAAGACGGCACCACCGGCACCATGCGCATGGCCAGCAAGCCGGGTAACCGCATCGCCATGGGTACCAATGATGTGGTGAAGGGGTACAACGTGACCTATCGCTATGACGGCGCCGAGAAGACCGTGCGCATGGACAACAAGCCGGCCAGCGATCGCCTGCCGGTGGTCGATGGCCAGCTGGTCACGCAGACCGCTGCCGCCGGTGGCACCGCCGCGGCCACGCGCCAGTAATCCAGGCGCTGCACGCAACACCCGACGGGCCGGCCCATGCCGGCCCGTTTCGTTGCAGCCGGCGATGTTCATCCGCGCAGGGAGGCAATCCTTCATCATGGACGCCCCCTCGACATGGAGTCGGCATGAGCATCTTCGACCTGCGCATCGAAACCGAGCGGCTGATCCTGCGCCCGCTGCTGCGTGAGGACTATGAACCGTATCTGGCCTTCTGCGCCGACGAGGACGCGATGCGTACCCTGGGTGGCGTACAGCCGCCGTCGGTGGCCTGGCGTGGTTTCTGCAGCCTGGCCGGCGCCTGGCAGCTGTTCGGCTTCTCGATGTTCAGCGTGATCGAGAAATCCAGCGGCGACTGGATCGGGCGGACGGGACCGTGGCAGCCGCAGGACTGGCCGGGTACCGAGGTCGGTTGGGGCATCCGCCACGCCAGCTGGGGCAGGGGCTATGCGCCGGAGGCGGCGGTTGCAGCGATCGACTGGGCCTTCGACACGCTGGGCTGGGAGGAGGTGATCCACACCATCGCCGAGAACAACGACAACTCGCGGGCGGTCGCGCGCAAGCTGGGCAGCACCCTGCTGCGCATGGGGGAGTTGCCAGCGCCGTACAACGACAAGCCCATGCAGATCTGGGGCCAGTCGCGCGAGCAGTGGCGGCAGCGCGCGCGCTGAGCGTTGCCCGGTAGTGCCGGCCAGCGGCCGGCACTGCCGCGTCGCCATGTTGCACCCGCGCTTGGCATTCACCGGCGTGCTTGCCAGACTGCACCCAGCCGGCCGCTGGCCGGATCCGATGGAGCAGGCCATGGTGGAAGAGCGCGTCCCGTTGACGGTGCACGGCATGTCGGTGTCAGGCAATTGCCACAAGGTCCGTCTGCTGCTGGAGCAGCTCGGCAGCCGCTACCGCTGGGTGGAAGTGGACAGTGCCCATGGCCAGACCCACACCCCCGAGTTCCTCGCGCTCAATCCGAATGCCAAGGTGCCGTTGATCGTCCGCGACGATGGCCGCGTGCTGACCGAATCCAATGCGATCCTGTTCTGGCTGGCCGAAGGCACCCCCTACCTGCCCACCGATGGCTGGGAGCGCGCGCAGGCGTTGAGCTGGATGTTCTTCGAGCAGTACACGCACGAGCCGTGCGTGGCGGTGGCGCGCTTCATCCGTGGCTGGACGCCGCCTGAGTCGGCGCGCCGTGCCGAACTGCCACGCCTGCATGAACGTGCTGCTACTGCACTGGCGGTGATGGAGCAGCACCTGCGCCAGGCGCCGTGGTTCACCGGAAGTGGGTACGGCATCGCCGACATCGCGCTGTTCGCCTACACCGATGTGGCAGGCGAAGGCGGTATCAGCCTGCAGCCGTTCCCCGAGGTGCGTGCCTGGCTGCAACGCGTGCGTGGGCAACCGCGCTTCCTGCCGATGCCGGCGGTAACCGCCGAGGTGCGGGCACGCTTCGAGGCCGCGTGACGCTCACCAGGGTGACCCCCGCAGGGCAGCGCCTGGCCAGCGCCGGGCGGAATGCAACAACGACACGGAGGGTGTTCGATGTTCGCTGTGGTTCCAGATCCGATTCCCGCGCGCATGCGCGTGCTCAACCGCGCCGACGTGTGCGACGCCAATTTCCTCGACGCGGTGCGAGGCTGGCGCGGTGCGCCGCATCCGCGCCCGGCACCGGATGCGCCGATCCTGCCCGGCAGCACGCTCACTGCCGCAGCGTTCGGCGAGCTGTTCGATTCGCAGCTGGCCAGCCGCCAGCTGGACCTGATGGCGCGCGTGCTGCGCGTGCAGAACAAGGTCTTCTACACCATCGGTTCCTCCGGCCACGAAGGCAACGCGCTGTTGGCGCGGGCCTGCCGGCATACGGATCCAGCGTTCCTGCACTACCGCTCCGGTGCCTTCATGGCCGAGCGTTCGCGCCAGGTGCCGGGGATCGATCCGCTGCGCGATGCCGCGCTGTCCTTCGCTGCCAGCGCCGATGACCCGGCCAGCGGCGGGCGCCACAAGGTGTGGGGCAGCAAACCGCTGTGGGTACTGCCGCAGACCTCGACCATTGCGTCGCATCTGCCGAAAGCGCTGGGCACTGCGCTGGCCATTGAAAGTGGCAAGCGACTGGGCCATGAACTGCCGATTCCGGCCGACAGCATCGTGCTGTGCTCGTTCGGCGATGCTTCGGCCAACCATGCCACCGCGCAGACTGCGTTCAACACCGCGATGTGGTCTGCTTACCAGAAGCTGCCGGCACCTGTCCTTTTCGTCTGCGAGGACAATGGCCTTGGCATCTCGGTGAAAACGCCTGAAGGCTGGATCGCCGAGCGCTTCAGTCGCCAGCCCGGGCTGGACTATTTCCATGCCGATGGCCTCGACCTGGCCACGGGCCATGCCCAGGTGCAGGCGGCGGTGGAGCACTGCCGGCGCACGCGGCGGCCGACCTTCCTGCACCTGCGCACCACGCGCCTGATGGGGCACGCCGGCACCGACTTCGAGGTGGAATGGCGCGCGTTGCCGGAGTTGTGCGCGGCGGAGGCGCAGGATCCGCTGCTGCGCTCGGCACAGATCGCGATGGAATCGGGCTGGATGGATGCGGCAGCCATCGAGGTGGCCTACGAGACGATGCGCGCGCGCTGCATGGCGGCAGCGGCCGAGGCCGAAGGCAGTCGGAAGCTGCAGTCGTTGCAGGAAGTGATGGCACCGCTGGCACCGTACACGCCGGCAGCGGTGCAGGCCGAAGCGCGGCGCGAGGTGACCGCCGGGACGCGTGAAGCGCTGTACGGCGGTGCGCAGGCACTGCCCGAGCGGCAGGCGCCACGCCACCTCGCGATCCAGATCAACCATGGCCTGCAGGAACTGCTGGCGAAGTATCCGCAGAGCCTGCTGTTCGGTGAGGACGTCGCGCAGAAGGGCGGTGTCTACACCGTCACCAAGGACCTGCTGCGTCGCTTCGGCCCACGCCGGGTGTTCAACACGCTGCTGGACGAGACCATGATCCTGGGCATGGCGCAGGGCCTGGCCAACCTGGGCATGCTGCCGGTTCCGGAGATCCAGTACCTAGCGTACCTGCACAACGCCATCGACCAGGTGCGCGGCGAAGCGTGTTCGCTGCAGTTCTTCTCCAATGACCAGTACCGCAACCCGATGCTGGTACGGGTGGCCGGGCTGGGTTACCAGAAAGGCTTTGGTGGGCACTTCCACAACGACAACTCGATCACCGCGCTGCGCGACATTCCCGGACTGGTGGTGGGCTGCCCGTCGCGCGGCGACGATGCGGTGATGATGCTGCGCACGCTGGCCGCACTGGCGCGGGTGGATGGCCGTGTGGCGGTGTTCCTGGAGCCGATCGCGCTGTACATGAGCAAGGACCTGCATGAAGCGGGGGATGGCCAATGGCTGTTCGACTACCCCGCACAGGGCCAGGCGCTGGTGCCGGGCGAGGGCCGGGTCTATGCGCCGGAGGCCGGGGACCTGGTGATCTATACCTATGGCAACGGCGTGCCAATGGCATTGCGCGCATCACGGGCAATCGAGCAGCAGCTGGGCTGGCAGGTACGGGTGGTCGACCTGCGCTGGCTGGTACCGCTGGACGCCGGCTTCATTGCCGCCCAGGCTGCCAGTGCACAGCGGGTGCTGGTGCTGGACGAGGGGCGCCACAGTGGCGGGGTGGGGGAGGGCGTGGTCACGGCGCTGGTCGAGGCCGGGTTCGGCCACCTGCCGTTGCGCCGGGTCTGTGGTGCCGATACCTACACCCCACTGGCGGGGGCAGCAATGTTCGGGCTTCCAAGCGACAATGGGGTGATTGGCGCCGCCCTCGACCTGGCGCAGGAACCCTGATGCATGTGTGGATTGGCGGGAATGTTGTTGCCGGCGCCGCTGGCGTCGGGCGAGGCGCTGCAGGCGCAGGCCCTGGCGATGGGCCTGGCGCTGCACCATCGCGGGCCGGATGACGGCGGCAGCTGGGTCGATGCCGAGGCGGGCATCGCGCTGGCGCATCGCCGCCTGAGCATCCTCGACCTGTCCCCGCTGGGCCACCAGCCGATGGCCTCGGCCGATGGCCGCTACGTGATGGCCTACAACGGCGAGGTCTACAACTTCGCCGCCCTGCGTGAGGCACTGGAGCCGCTGGGGCATGCCTTCCGCGGCCATTCCGACACTGAAGTGCTGCTGGCGGCAATCCTGCAATGGGGTGTGGAAGACACCCTGCAGCGCTGCAACGGCATGTTCGCCATCGCGCTGTGGGACCGTCAGGAGCGTTGCCTGTGGCTGGCCCGCGACCGCGTTGGCAAGAAGCCGCTGTACTACGGCTGGGCCGGTGACACGCTGGTGTTCGGTTCGGAACTGAAGGCGCTCTGGCAGCACCCGTCGTTCGACAACGACATCGATCGCGATGCGCTCACATTGCTGCTGCGGCTTGACTACATCCCGGCGCCGCACAGCATCCACCAGCGCTGCTACAAGCTGATGCCCGGCCGCGTGCTGCGCCTGGATGCAGCGATGGTCGCCGCCGGTGCATCCGCACATCGCCCGGAACAGGCACAACGCCCGTACTGGGATGCGCGTGCACGCATGCAGGCGGCGCTGGCCGCTCCGTTCCAGGGCCGTATCGAGGAGGCCGAGGAACAGCTGGACACGCTGCTGCGCGACGCGGTGGCGCTGCGCATGGTGGCCGACGTGCCGGTCGGTGTGTTCCTGTCCGGCGGCACCGACTCATCGCTGGTGGCGGCGCTGATGCAGGCGCAGAGCGGGCAGCCGGTGCACAGTTTCAGCATCGGGTTCACCGACTCGGGGCATGACGAAGCACCACTGGCCAAGGAGCTGGCGACTCACCTGGGCTGTGATCACACCGAGCTGTACGTCAGCGGCGCCGACGCGTTGGCGGTGGTGCCGCAGTTGCCGGCGATGTTCGATGAGCCTTTTGCCGATGCTTCGCAGGTGCCGACCGCACTGGTGGCCCGGCTGGCGCGGCAGGGGGTGACCGTGGCGTTGTCCGGCGACGGCGGCGATGAGCTGTTCTTTGGCTACACCCGGTATGTACGCGCGCTGCGCAACTGGCAGATGCTCGGCCGCGTGCCTGGGCCGTTGCGGCGTTGGATGGGCGCGCGCTCGCAGCAGCAGGGCGAGGCCTCGCGGACCGGTGGCCTGGCGGCGCTGCTGGCGGAAACCGGCGCACGTGGCATCGGCGACGTCTACCGCAACCGCATCTCGCGCTGGCGCGACCCGGCCGCGGCGGTGCCCGGCGCGCAGGCCGCCGGCAGCTTCTACGATCTGGCTGATCCGCTGCACGGCGCGGGTACGCCGGCCGACGCGATGATGCTGGCCGATTTCGTGACCTACCTGCCGGACGACCTGTTGTGCAAGGTCGACCGGACCTCGATGGCGGTCAGCCTGGAGGCGCGCGCGCCGCTGCTGGACTGGCGCGTGGCCGAGTTCGCGTGGTCGTTGCCGTTGGGCTTCAAGCGCAGCGAGACCACCAGCAAAGTGCTGCTCAAGCGCGTGCTTGGCCGTTACGTGCCGCATTCGATGGTGCACCGGCCCAAGCGCGGCTTCGGCGCACCGGTCAGTGACTGGCTGAAGGGCGACCTGCGCCCCTGGGCCGAGGACCTGCTGCAGCCGGCGCGGCTGGAGCGTGAGGGCGTGCTGTCGGCGGCCGCGGTGCAGCCGTTGTGGCAGCAGTTCCTGGGAGGGCAGCGCAAGTGGCATACCCATCTGTGGAACGTGCTGATGTTCCAGGCCTGGCAGGCGCATTGGCGCCAGGTGCGCGCGGGCGTTGCCGGCGGCTGATTTTCACCGGCCTGCACGGGCCCGGCGACTAGGCTGGGCCTCCCGCACCGTGAGGAGTATGTCCCGATGTCCGTCCCCACCATCGCCGTGTTCGTCGGCAGCCTGCGCAAGGACTCCTGCAACCGCAAGCTGGCCCATGCGCTGGAAAAGATCGCTGGCGGCCGCGCGCGCTTCCAGTACGTGCAGATCGGCGACCTGCCGCTGTACGACCAGGACTTCGACGCGCAGTACCCACCGCAGGGTACCCGGCTGAAGGACCAGGTGCGCGCCGCCGACGCGTTGCTGTTTGTGACCCCCGAGTACAACCGGTCAGTGCCGGGCGTACTCAAGAACGCCATTGATATCGGTTCGCGCCCCTACGGTGACAGTGCGTTTGCGGGCAAGCCGGCGGCGGTGATCGGTGCCTCCATCGGCCAGATCGGCACCGCCGTGGCCCAGCAGCACCTGCGCAACAGCCTGGCCTTCCTGGACATGCACGTGCTGGGCCAGCCCGAGGCATTCATTCACTTCAAGGACGGCCTGATCGATGCCGACGGCTCGATCCACAATGAGGGCACGCAGAAGTTCCTGCAGGGCTACGTGGACCGGTTCCTGGCGCTGATCGCGGTGCACGTCAAGGGCGATTGAGGCCGGCGGGGTCAGAGCCCTCTGCGTTGCAGAGGGATCCGACCCCACGTCCAGCTGAGCGGGCCAGAGCCCGTGCATCGCACGGGATCCGACCCTGGTCGCCTGATCTGCGATAATGCCCTGCTCGGGTGCCGCAATGGCGCCCGTCGCAGGCAGTGCGACGTCCCCACGCCAGTCTGGCCAGGTGCCGGCGGATATCCCCCGTTTCTCCACGGCTTATCCACAGGCTTGTCCATGGCCGCCGGGGTCGGCGCATGCCTACACTCGTCTGGCCCACTTTTGCAGGAAACACCGCAGCATGTCCGCTCGTCCCGGCTTCCGTTCCAACCGCAGAGAGCGCGGTGATGGCTTCGATCGCGATCGCGACGAGTCGCGCATCGACCAGTTGCGGGTACCGCCCCATTCGGTGGAAGCCGAGCAGGCGGTGCTGGGTGGCCTGATGCTGGCGCCAGAAGCGTATGACCGGGTCAACGACCAGCTGACCGAAGGCGACTTCTACCGTCGCGATCACCAGATGATCTACCGGGCGATCCGCGAACTGTCCGAGCGCGAACGGCCGTTCGATGCGGTGACGCTGGGTGAGTGGTTTGAATCGCAGGGCAAGATGGAACTGGTGGGCGACGGCGCCTACCTGATCGAACTGGCCAGTACCACGCCGTCGGCTGCCAACATCGTGGCCTACGCCGAGATCGTGCGTGACAAGGCGGTGCTGCGGCAGCTGATCCAGGTCGGCACCGACATCGTCAACGACGGTTTCCAGCCCGAAGGGCGTGACAGCAGCGAGCTGCTGGCCTCGGCGGAGAAGAGCGTGTTCGCCATCGCCGAACAGGGTGCGCGCGGTCGCACCGATTTCGTGGCCATGCCCGGCGCGCTGAAGGATGCCTTCGAGGAGCTGCGCAACCGCTTCGAGAACGGCGGCAACATCACCGGCCTGCCGACTGGTTACAACGATTTCGATGCGATGACCGCCGGCCTGCAGCCGACCGACCTGATCATCCTTGCCGCCCGCCCGGCAATGGGCAAGACCACCTTTGCGCTGAACATTGCCGAGTACGCGGCGATCAAGTCGAAGAAGGGCGTGGCGGTGTTCTCGATGGAAATGTCGGCATCGCAGCTGGCGATGCGCCTGATTTCCTCCAATGGCCGCATCAATGCGCAGCGCCTGCGTACCGGCCAGCTGGAAGACGAGGACTGGAGCCGCGTCACCAGCGCGATCAAGATGCTGAAGGAAACCAAGATCTTCATCGACGATACGCCGGGCGTGTCGCCGGAAGTGCTGCGCTCCAAGTGCCGTCGACTCAAGCGCGAGCATGATCTTGGCCTGATCGTGATCGACTACCTGCAGCTGATGAGCGTGCCGGGCAACAGCGAAAACCGCGCGACCGAAATCTCGGAGATCTCGCGTTCGCTGAAGGGGCTGGCCAAGGAACTGAATGTACCGGTGATCGCACTGTCACAGCTCAACCGCTCGCTGGAAACGCGTACCGACAAGCGCCCGGTGATGGCCGATCTTCGCGAGTCGGGCGCAATCGAGCAGGACGCGGACATGATCGTGTTCATCTACCGCGATGACTACTACAACAAGGAAAACTCGCCGGACAAGGGCCTGGCCGAGATCATCATCGGCAAGCACCGTGGTGGCCCGACCGGTTCGTGCAAGCTGAAGTTCTTCGGTGAATACACCCGCTTCGACAACCTGGCCCACGATTCGGTCGGTTCGTTCGAATAACGCCTTCGACGTTGCCCCAGCGCCGGGCCATGCCCGGCCGATGCCCACCGGCTTTCATCGCCGCCAGCCCGGTTTCGTCGCAAACCCTTTGCGGCCAGGTGGGGCAGGGCGCCAAGGTGTCCGCAGGCGGCAGGGTGCCGCCCCAAGGAGACCGTGATGAAGACCCTGTTCGCGCTCGGTGTGTGGTGCCTGCTGTTCGTGCTGTGCTGGCCGCTGGCGATCCTCGCCCTGATCGCCTGGCCGTTCGTGTGGCTGCTGAGCCTGCCGTTCCGCCTGGTCGGCATCACCTTCTCGGCTCTGTTCGCCTTCCTGCGCGCGCTGTTCATGCTGCCGGCACGCCTGCTCGGTGGCCGGGCGGTGGCTGCATGAGGACGGGGCTGCTGGCGGGGCTGGCCCTGTTGGCGCCTCCGGTGCTGGCCGCACCTCCAGCGCCGCCCTCGGTGTGGCTGGAGCGCCATCAGACGGCTGCGGCTGACGAGGCGAACGCTGCGGCCTCGGTGCCTAAAGCCAAGGAGCGCTGCAGGGTGGTGAAGGAATGGAAGGTCGGTGAGGCCGTGGTGCAGCATCGCATCTGTGACGACCCGCCACGAAAGCCAGCGGGGAAGGT
This sequence comes from Stenotrophomonas maltophilia, assembly GCF_002799155.1. Taxonomy (GTDB): domain Bacteria; phylum Pseudomonadota; class Gammaproteobacteria; order Xanthomonadales; family Xanthomonadaceae; genus Stenotrophomonas; species Stenotrophomonas maltophilia_R. The sequence goes on along the minus strand of NZ_NERD01000002.1, from coordinate 2,344,127 downwards.
ATAGCGCCGAGCCCATGCTCGGCCCTCCAGGACTATTGGCCAACAAAAAACCCCGCCAAGGCGGGGTTTTTTGTTGCAGCATCCGTGAAGGCTTAGTTCGCCTTGTGGATGGCGCGCTTGCTGACCGCCATCGCCGCGTCGTGGATCACTTCCGACAGCGACGGGTGAGCGTGGCAGATGCGGGCCAGGTCATCGGCCGAGCCGCTGAACTCCATGGTCAGCACACCTTCGTGCACCAGCTCGGAGACGTTGGCGCCGACCAGGTGCATGCCGAGGATGCGATCGGTTTCGGCATGGGCCAGGATCTTCACGAAGCCTGCCGGCTCGATCATCGCCACGGCACGGCCGTTGGCGGCGAACGGGAAGCTGCCGGCCTTGTACGGAATGCCTTCGGCCTTCAGCTGCGCCTCGGTCTTGCCGACCCACGCCAGTTCCGGCTCGGTGTAGATGACCCACGGGATGGTGTCGAAGTTGACGTGGCCCGGCAGGCCGGCGATCAGCTCAGCCACCGCGATGCCTTCCTCGAAGCCCTTGTGCGCCAGCATCGGGCCGCGCACGCAGTCGCCGACTGCCCACACGCCGTCGACGCCGGTGTGGCAGTGCGCGTCGACTTCGATCTGGCCGCGCTCGTTGATCTTGACGCCGGTGCCTTCGGCCAGCAGGCCCTTGGTGGCGGCGCGACGGCCAACGGCCACCAGCAGCTTGTCCACGGTCAGGGTCTTTTCGCCTTCGCTGTCGGTGTAGGTGACAACGACTTCCTTCTTCTTGCCCTTGCCGATGATCTCGGTCTTGGAGACCTTGGCGCCGAGGCGGATATCCAGGCCCTGCTTCTTGAATTCCTTGGCAGCGGTCTTGGCCACTTCGGCGTCGGCCACGGCCAGGAACTCCGGCAGTGCTTCCAGGATGGTGACTTCAGCGCCCAGGCGCTTCCACACGCTGCCCAGCTCCAGGCCGATCACACCGGCGCCGATCACCGCCAGGCGGTTCGGCACTTCGGTGAAGTCCAGGCCGCCGACGTTGTCGACGATGGTCTCGCCGTCGAACTTGGCGAACGGCAGTTCGATCGAATCGGAACCGGCCGCGATGATGACGTTGGTGCCCTTCAGCTCGACGATGGAACCGTCATGCTGGGTGACCTTGACCACGTTGCCCGGCTGCAGCTCGCCAAAACCATAATAGGCGGCCACTTTGTTGGCCTTGAACAGCATGCCGATGCCGCCGGTGAACTGCTTGACGATCTTGTCCTTGCGGCCAATCATCGCCTCGACGTCGATCTTGGCATCCTTGAAGCTGATGCCGTGGTCGCCAAAGATGTGGCCCATGTTCCAGAACTGGCGCGAGGAATCCAGCAGCGCCTTGGACGGGATGCAGCCCACGCGCAGGCAGGTGCCGCCCAGTGCCGGCTTGCCGTCCTTGCCCAGCGCTGCGTCGATGCAGGCGGTCTTCAGGCCCAGCTGGGCCGCGCGGATGGCAGCGTGGTAACCGGCCGGGCCGGCACCGATGACGACGACGTCGAATTGTTCAGCCATTGAATTATTCCTTGATGCATTACCAGAACCCCTCCGCGCAGGCGCGGAGGGGCGGGAGGTTTCTTACAGGCCGAACAGCATGCGGCCCGGGTTTTCCAGCTGGTTCTTGATGTCCACCAGGAACTGCACCGAATCCTTGCCGTCGATGATGCGGTGGTCGTACGACAGCGCCAGGTACATCATCGGCGCGATCACGACCTGGCCGTTCTGGGCGATCGGACGTTCCTTGATGGCATGCATGCCCAGGATGGCGCTCTGCGGCGGGTTGATGATCGGGGTCGACAGCAGCGAACCGAAGGTGCCGCCGTTGGTCACGGTGAAGGTGCCGCCCTGCAGTTCTTCCAGGCCCAGCTTGCCGTCACGGGCCTTCTTGGCGTAGTCGGCGATGGTCTTCTCGATGTCGGCGAACGACATGCGCTCGACGTTGCGCAGGACCGGCGTGACCAGGCCCTTTTCGGTCGACACCGCGATCGAGATGTCCGAGTAGCCGTGGTAGATGATGTCGTCGCCGTCGATCGAGGCGTTGACCAGCGGGAAGCGCTGCAGCGCGTTGGCAGCGGCCTTCACGAAGAAGCTCATGAAGCCCAGCTTGATGCCGTGTGCCTTGACGAACTCGTCCTGCAGTTCCTTGCGCGCCGCCGACACCTTGGACAGGTCGACTTCGTTGAAGGTGGTCAGCATGGCGGTGGAGTTCTTCGACTCCATCAGGCGCTCGGCGATGCGCTTGCGGATGCGGGTCATCGGCACGCGCTCTTCCGGACGTGCGCCACCGGCCTTGCCGGCGCCGCCGTTGCGCGCGAAGTTGACGATGTCTTCCTTGGTCACCGCGCCGCGACGACCGGTGCCGTCGACGTCGGCCGGGTTCACGCCTTCGGTGATGGCGGTGAAGCGGGCGCCCGGCGGCAGCGCGTCGGCAGCCGACTTGGCAGCCGGGGCCGGGGCAGCGGCTGCGGCCGGCGCAGCGGCGGCCGGGGCCGCAGCGGCAGCCGGAGCGGCTTCAGCGGCCGGGGCCGGGGCAGCTGCGACGGCGCCTTCCTCGATGATCGCCACGACCTGGCTGGAGGTCACGGTCGAACCTTCGGCAAACTTGATTTCCTTGAGCACGCCGTCGACCGGCGACGGCACTTCCAGGACGACCTTGTCGGTTTCCAGGTCAAGCAGGTTTTCGTCGCGCTTGACGGCGTCGCCCACCTTCTTGTGCCAGGTGGCGATGGTGCCGTCGGCGACGGATTCGGGCAGTACCGGGGCTTTGACTTCGGTGGCCATTGCGGGAGCTTCCTGGTTTGTCTTCTAAATAGGGGGAGGATTATTCAGCGAACGTGTCGTTGAACGGGTTGACCAGTGCATCGGCGACCAGCTGCTGCTGTTCGCGGACGTGGTCAGCCATGTGACCGGCAGCCGGCGAAGCCGAACGTGCGCGACCGGCGTAGTGCAGGTTCTGGCCATCGGCCAGGCAGAACTGCAGGTGGTGGCGGATCTGGTACCACGCACCCTGGTTCTGCGGTTCTTCCTGCGTCCACACCACGTCGGTGGCCTTGCCGTACTTCTTCAGTTCGGCAGCCAGCAGCGCACGCGGGAACGGGTACAGCTGCTCCACGCGGATGATCGCCACATCGTCCTGGCCACGCTTGGTCTGGTCTTCCAGCAGGTCGTAGTAGACCTTGCCCGAGCACAGCACCACGCGCTTGACCTTCTTGGCGTCCGCATTGGCGTCGCCGATCAGGTGCTGGAACTCGCCGTTGGCCAGTTCGTCCAGGGTCGACACGGCCAGCTTGTGGCGCAGCAGCGACTTCGGCGACATCACCACCAGCGGCTTGCGGGTGGTCAGGTGCAGCTGGCGGCGCAGCATGTGGAAGGCCTGTGCCGGGGTCGACGGCACGACCACCAGCATGTTCTCCAGCGCGCACAGCTGCAGGAAGCGCTCCAGGCGCGCCGAGCTGTGTTCCGGGCCTTGACCTTCATAGCCATGCGGCAACAGCAGGGTCAGGCCGGAAATGCGGCCCCACTTGGCCTCACCGGCGGCGATGAACTGGTCGATCACCACCTGGGCGCCGTTGGCGAAGTCGCCGAACTGGCCTTCCCAGATGCACAGCGTGTTCGGATCGGTGGTCGAGAAGCCGTACTCGTAGGCCATCACCGCTTCTTCGCTCAGCAGCGAATCGATGACGGTGGCCTTCTCCGGCGAATCCACCAGCTGCCGCAGCGGCATGTAGTAGTTGTCGGTCTTCTGGTCGTGCAGGATCGCGTGGCGGTGCGTGAACGTACCGCGGCCCACGTCCTGGCCGACCAGGCGCAGTGCATGGCCTTCGTCGAGCAGGGTGGCGTAGGCCAGGTTCTCGGCAAAGCCCCAGTCGCCCGGGATCTCGCCGGCGGCCATCTTGCGGCGGTCATCGTAGACCTTGGCCACGCGCGAGTGCAGCTGCACTTCGTCCGGAATGGTGTTGATCAGCTTGGCCAGCTCGACCAGCTTGTTCTTCTCGACCTTGGTCGAGACCGGGTCGGACAGCTTGCCTTCCAGCAGCTTCGGCCAGTCGACGAACAGCGGGCTGGTCGGCGGGGTCTTCTCGACCTTGGCCAGCTCGGTGGTCACTTCACCGGCATCCAGCTTCTCGCGGTAGGCATCGACCATCGCCTTGCCGGCGCCGGCGGCGATCACGCCCGCCTTTTCCAGCTGTTCGGCGTACATCTCGCGGGTGGTGGCGTGCTTGCGGATCACCTGGTACATCAGCGGCTGGGTGATCGCCGGTTCGTCGGCCTCGTTGTGGCCCCAACGGCGGTAGCACATCAGGTCGATGACCACGTCCTTGGCGAACTTCTGGCGGAACTCGAAGGCCAGCTGTGCGGCGAACACCACCGCTTCCGGATCATCGCCGTTCACGTGCAGCACCGGGGCGGCGATCATCTTCGCCACGTCGGTGGCATAGCGCGTGGAGCGCGTATCCAGCGGGTTGGAAGTGGTGAAGCCGACCTGGTTGTTGACCACGATGTGCACGGTGCCGCCGACGGCGAAGCCGCGCGCCTGCGACATCTGGAACAGTTCCATGACCACGCCCTGGCCGGAGAAGGCCGCGTCGCCGTGGATCAGGATCGGCATGACCTGCTTGCGCGCGGTGTCCTTGCGGCGCTCCTGGCGCGAGCGCACGGAGCCGGCGACGACCGGGTCGGCGATTTCCAGGTGCGACGGGTTGAACGCCAGCGCCAGGTGCACCGGGCCGCCGTCGGTGGCGACGTCGGCCGAGAAGCCCATGTGGTACTTCACGTCGCCGGCCGACGCGTGCTCGTCGTGCTCGAACTTGCCTTCGAACTCGTCGAACAGCTTGCGCGGGTTCTTGCCCAGGGTGTTGACCAGCACGTTCAGGCGGCCGCGGTGGGCCATGCCGATCACCACGTCCTTGACGCCATCCTTGCCGGCGCTGCGGATGATGGTGTCCATCATCGGGATCAGCGAGTCGCCGCCTTCCAGCGAGAAGCGCTTCTGGCCGACGTACTTGGTGTGCAGGTAGCGCTCCAGGCCTTCGGCCGCGGTCAGGCGCTCCAGGGTGCGGCGCTGGGTATCAGCGTCCAGCTGGTAGTTGCCACCGGCCAGTTCCAGCTTCTTGTAGATCCACTGGCGCTGCTCGACTTCGGAGATGTGCATGAACTCCGCACCGATCGAGCCGGTGTAGGTCGCTTTCAGGCGTGCCAGCAGGTCGCGCAGCTTCATGCGCGGCTGGCCGCCGACGCCGCCGGTGCTGAACTCGCTGTTGAGGTCGCCATCGGACAGGCTGTGGAACGGCAGGCCCAGGTCCGGGGTGTTGACCGGCGCGGCCAGGCCCAGCGGATCGAGGCGGGCATCCAGGTGGCCGCGCGAGCGGTAGGCGGTGATCAGACGACCGACATTGCGCTCACGCTCGTCGCCCGCACCGCTACCGGTGCCGGCCTTCAACGCATCCTTGGCCGCGTCCGCGATGTGGGAGATGACGGCCGAGTGCGGAATGTCACCTGCTTCACGGCCCTTGAAGCCGTCGAAGTAGGTTTTCCATTTGGGATCGACACTATCCGGGGAGACCAGGTACTGCTCGTACAGGTCCTCGACATAGGAGGCGTTGCCGCCGGCGAGTTGCGAAGATTGCGCAAACTGCTTCAGTTGATTGTCCACGATGGAGGGTGTTGATTCGCTTTGTGGGGTATGGCTTCAGAAGGACCCGGCAGGAAGATGAATAGCCCTGCGCGGGCGCGTTCAAACAGCCAAATTGTACCCCCAACCGGACACGAAGGGGCACCACCGCAGGTATCCCGCGTGCGCCGGTGCCGGTTCCAGACAGGTTGGGTCAGCTGCGCCGGCTCAGATGCCGAGCGCGCGCAGTTCGCCGCAATCGCGCGAACGGTCCCAGACACGCTGCAATTGCTGCCCGAACGGCTGCGAACGTGCCGGCAGCGCGATGCCGGCCTCGCCGTCGAGGCGATGGCCGATCAGACGAAAGTAGAAGTCGCCCGCATCGTTGAGCAGGCAGGCCGAGGCCAGCGCGCGGTCGACCGGATCGCTGACCTCGCGGAACTGGATCACGCTTGGCAGGCGCTGGGCCAGTGCCAGCAGCGGCGCGCCGGCAGCGGCGATCGCAGCGGCATCGTGCACGATCACCCGCAGCTGCTTGTCGTGGCGGGCGGTGACGAAGCGGCGCAGGGCGGCCTGTACCGGGGGCGCGTCGAGCAGGCCCGGGTCCAGCTGGCGGCTGTGCAGCCACAGCTGGCGACGGGCGCGGTGGATGATGGCCGTGGTGATCGCCACCGCCTCGGCGCGGCTGTCGATGGCGCTGGCCGCGCCCAACCGGCGGCGCATCTGCTGGTGGCCGATGCCGGCCTCCTCGAACACCTCGCCTTCGGGCAGGAAGCCCTGGCGTGCATAGAAATCGCGGGCGGGCAGCTGCGCATGCAGGTGCAGCTCGGCCAGGCCGAGCCGGCGCCCGGCCTCGACCAGTGCCTCCAGCACGGCCTCGCCGACGCCGTGGCTGCGATGGCTGGCCAGCACGGCCATGCGGCCGATGCGGCCGTCCGGGGCCAGCCGGCCGGTGCCGACCGGCTGGTCGTCACTGTCCAGCGCCAGCACATGGGCGCTGACCGGGTCCAGCGCATCGCGTTCCAGCTCGGCGGCGATGCCCTGTTCCTGCACGAATACGCGTTGGCGCACCTGATGGATGGCAACGTGGGCGTCGGCGTGGCTGACCTGCTGGACCCGGATCATGGCGAAGGCTCAGGTGCGGCCGGGGGCGCTGTCGTCTTCCTCATCATCCTCGAAGTTGACGATGACCTCGATACCGTCGTCGTGCACGGTGACGGAGTGGACATCGTCGGACACCGCATCGGCGTCGATCGCATCCACGCGGTCGCGGCCTTCGACGACCTCGCCGAGCACCACGGCATCCTCGCCATCTTCCTCGTCTTCGGCCTCGTATACCTCATTCGGGTCGATCAGCTGGAACACACCGCCGACCAGCAGCTGCTGGACCACGGCACGACCCTTGTCGGACAGGCCGCGATAGGCGGCGGCGTCGAGTTGCTCGGCGCCGGCCAGGCGTTGCGCGTCCTTCACCGGCAGCGCGAAGTCCTGGCCGCTGACGTACAGGCTGGCGCCACGCTTGGCCCGGCGCCAGGCCAGGCGGGCCCATGGGTGGCGCTGCAGCAGCAGGCCAGAGGCCAGCGCATCGACCACCTCCTCCATGGGCGGTGCGGCCTGGTGGGCCATCACTTCGCCGGCGGCGCGGTAGGTGGTGATGAAGCGGCCGAACCAGTCGCCCAGCTTGTCCGGGTCGTTCATGCGGATGGCATTGAGCGCGGTGATCACCCGTGCCATCGCCACCGTGTCGATTTCGTTCGGGTCGGCCGGCACCTTCAGGTCGGCATCCTGGTAGCGGATGTTCTCGTCGGCATCGGCGATCAGGGTGTCCAGGTAGTCGCTGATCAGCTCGGCCGACGCCGGTGCGCGCATGCCGAACGAGAAGGTCAGGCAGGGATCTTCGGCGACACCGTGGTGCGGCACGTTTGGCGGCAGGTACAGCATGTCGCCCGGCGCCAGCACCCAGTCGTGGGTGGGCTTGAACACCTTCAGCAGCTTCAGCTCCACGTCCGGGCGGAAGCCCAGCGGCGGCTGCTTGCCCTTGATCGATTCGCTGGCGTCGATCTGCCAGCGGCGGTGGCCGTGGGCCTGCAGCAGGAACACGTCGTACTGGTCGACGTGGGCGCCGACCGAGCCGCCGGTGGCGGCAAAGCTGATCATCACGTCATCCATGCGCCAGCGCGGCAGGAAGCTGAAGTGCTCGATCAGGGCGCGCACGTCCGGGTCCCACTTGTCCACGTCCTGCACCAGCAGGGTCCAGTCATGGTCGGGCAGGGCGGGGAACACGTCTTCCTGGAACGGGCCGGTACGCACGCGCCAGCCGTCCTGGGCCTTGTCGTGCTCGATCAGGCGTGCCAGCACGCCATCCTCGCAGGCCAGCCCGGCCAGGTCTTCCGGCTGCACCGGGGTCTGGAAGTCCGGGAAGGCATTGCGGATCAGCAGCGGGCGTTTCTGCCAGAAGTCGCGCAGGAAGGTGGCCGGCGCCATGCCCAGCGGCTGGCCGGGGCGGGCGGTGACTTCGATGAGGGGGGCGGAGGACTTGCGGGCGGCCATGGGGGAATCCTTGCAGCGGAAAGCGGGAGAGGCGGCACGGCGGGCCGCCTGAGGCCTCCATTGTCCGTCGTTCGCCGGGAATGCGCACGTGTGGTGGTTTGTCGCGGGGGTTCCGGCCAACGGCGGAGCCCCTCGTGGCGGGGGCTGGTCGCGTAAAGCGCTGGCTTCATGGGCTGGGCCGGGCGGGATGGGTTCGCGGGACACGCCGTGAACCCATCCATGGGGACTCGATGGCGCCATCCATGGCGCCAACGGTCCCGCGAACCCACCCCGCCCGGCCCCTGACGGTTTCCTGCGTGGCCCGCCACGGAATGGAAAGAAGAAAATCAAAGGCAACAGCGGGTCGCGCGCTGCGCTTGCTCGGCTTTACAAAAGACCCTCAAACAAAGAGGGACGCGGCGAAGCCGCGTCCCTCTTTGTTGATTCCCTCCCGATAACCCAATGCTCTTCGATCCGTCACCGGGAATCTGTCAGAGGCGGGGCGGGTTGGGTTCGCGGGGGTATCCGCGCCATGGATGGCGCGGCCAAGCCTCCACGGACGGATTCACGGCGTCCCCCGCGAACCCAACCCGCCCCGCCAAGCACGGCATAACCCAGAGCCGCCTTTGACGTTGCAGTTGCTGTTGCTGTTGCAGTTGCTGTTGCCGTTGCAGTAAGGCCTGCCGCAGGCAGCGCCCGCGGCCGCCGCCGCAAAGAAAACCCTTAAATCTTCTTCGCCAGCGACTCGGCCAGGCCGGTGTAGCTGCCCGGGGTCATCTCCAGCAGACGCTGCTTCGCATCCGCCGGCAGCTCCAGCCCCTGCACGAACGCGCGCATCGACTCGGCGGTGATGCCCTGGCCACGGGTCAGCGCCTTCAGCTGCTCGTACGGGTTCGGCAAGCCATGGCGGCGCATCACCGTCTGCACGGCTTCGGCCAGTACTTCCCAGGCCGCGTCCAGATCGGCGTCCAGGCGCTGCGGGTTCACTTCCAGCTTGCCCAGCCCCTTGGCCAGCGAATCCAGAGCCACCTGGCTGTGGCCGAACGCGGTGCCCAGCGCACGCAGTACGGTGGAATCGGTCAGGTCACGCTGCCAGCGGCTGATCGGCAGCTTCGCGCTGAAGTGCTCGAACAGCGCATTGGCGATGCCGAAGTTGCCTTCCGCATTCTCGAAATCGATCGGATTGACCTTGTGCGGCATCGTCGACGAACCGACTTCGCCTTCCTTCAGGCGCTGCTTGAAGTAGCCCAGCGAGATGTAGCCCCAGATGTCGCGGGCCAGGTCGATCAGAATGATGTTGGCGCGGCGTGCGGCATCGCCGATCTCGGCGAGGTTGTCGTGCGGTTCGATCTGCGTGGTGTACGGGTTGAACACCAGGCCCAGGCCGGTCACGAAGCGCTCGGCGAAGGCCGGCCAGTCCACGTCCGGGTAGCTGGCCACGTGGGCGTTGTAGTTGCCGACCGCGCCGTTGATCTTGCCGGTCAGTTCGACAGCGGCGATCTGCCTGCGCTGGCGCTCCAGGCGGGCGACCACGTTGGCCAGTTCCTTGCCCAGGGTGGTCGGCGAGGCGGTCTGGCCGTGGGTGCGCGACAGCATCGGCTGGCTGGCCTGGGCGTGGGCCAGGGTGCGCAGGGTGGTGGCGATGCCGTCCAGGGTCGGCAGCAGCACCTCGCGGCGCGCCTGTTCCAGCATCAGGCCGTAGCTGAGGTTGTTGATGTCTTCGCTGGTGCAGGCGAAATGCACGAATTCCAGCGCCGGCGCCAGTTCGGCGTCGTCCTTCAGCTGTTCCTTGATGAAGTACTCCACCGCCTTGACGTCATGGTTGGTGGTGCGCTCGATCTCCTTCACACGCGCGGCCTGGGCCGGGCTGAAGCTTTCGGCCAGCGCACGCAGGCGGGCGATGGCGGCGCCGGAGAACGGGGCCAGCTCGACGATGCCCGGCTCGGCCGCCAGGGCCAGCAGCCATTCCACCTCGACCGTGATGCGGGCCTTGATCAGGCCGTACTCGGAGAAGATCGGGCGCAGGGCGTCGACCTTGCCGGCATAGCGGCCATCGAGCGGGGACAGGGCGAGCAGGGCGGAATCGGACATGTCGGCAGGGCTGGGACGAGCGGCGGGGCCGATATTCTACGACGTGCCGGCGAGGTAGTGCCGGCCAGCGGCCGGCACTACCCCTTGAGCGTGCAGAACGGCCCTGCGGACGGAACGATCTGGCCCGTCCTCGTCATCCCACGCTACGGGCGAGGGAGTATCGTTGGCGCAGCCGCCAGCCCGGGAAGCGACACCCTGCCAGCCGCCGCTTCCCTTTCCCCAACTGAAGTAGTGCGGAGTTGATGCAATGAGCAAAGCTGCAAGCAAGGGTTTCAGAATCGAACACGACAGCATGGGCGAGCTGCAGGTACCTGCCGACGCCCTGTGGGGCGCGCAGACCCAGCGTGCCGTGCAGAACTTCCCGGTGTCGGGCCAGCGCATGCCGCGCGGTTTCATTCGTGCTCTGGGCCTGGTCAAGGGCACCGCTGCCGGCGTCAACGCCGAGCTCGGCCACCTGCCCAAGAATGTGGCCAAGGCCATCCAGTCAGCCGCTGCCGAAGTGGCTGCAGGCGAATGGGACGCGCACTTCCCGATCGACGTCTACCAGACCGGTTCGGGTACCTCCTCGAACATGAACGCCAACGAGGTGATCGCCACCCTGGCCAACCGTGCCGGCAAGGCGGGCAAGACCGCGGTGCACCCCAATGACCACGTCAACCAGGGGCAGAGCTCCAATGACGTGATCCCGACCGCGTTGCGCGTGTCGGCGGTACTGGCGGCACATGAGCAGCTGCTGCCGGCGCTGGTGCACCTGCGCAAGACCCTCGACAAGAAGGGCCGCAGCCTGCGCAAGGTGGTCAAGACCGGCCGCACGCATCTGATGGATGCGATGCCGCTGACCTTCGAGCAGGAATTCGGCGCGTGGTCGGCACAGCTGGCCTCGGCACAGGAACGCATCGAAGACAGCCTCAAGCGCGTGCGCCGGCTGCCGCTGGGCGGCACCGCCATCGGCACCGGCATCAATGCCGACCCGCGCTTCGGCGCGCAGGTGGCCAAGGCGCTGAAGCAGCAGACCGGTTTCAAGTTCGACAGCGCCGAGAACAAGTTCGAAGGCCTGGCCGCGCAGGATGATGCAGTGGAACTGTCGGGCCAGCTCAATGCACTGGCCGTCGCGCTGATCAAGATCGCCAATGATCTTCGCTGGATGAACGCCGGTCCGCTGGCCGGGCTGGGGGAGATCGAACTGCCTGCGCTGCAGCCGGGCAGCTCGATCATGCCGGGCAAGGTCAACCCGGTGATTCCGGAAGCGACCGTGATGGCCTGCGCGCAGGTGATCGGCCACCATGCCGCGATCACTGTGGCCGGCCAGACCGGCAACTTCCAGCTCAACGTCACCCTGCCGTTGATCGCGGTGAACCTGCTCGATGGCATCGGCCTGCTGGCCAATGTGTCCCGGCTGCTGGCCGACAGCGCGATTGCCGGGCTGAAGGTACGCGAAGACCGCGTGGCCGAGGCGCTGGCGCGCAATCCGATCCTGGTGACCGCGCTGAACCCGATCATCGGCTACGAGAAGGCCGCGGCCATCGCCAAGCGTGCCTACAAGGAACAGCGCCCGGTGCTGGACGTCGCGCTGGAGGACAGTGGCCTGGATGAAGCCGAGCTGCGCCGCCTGCTGGACCCGGCCGCGCTGACTGCCGGCGGCATCCAGGCGGGGGGCGGTGGCGCCGGCGGTTGATCGAACGGCGTGCGGACCAAGGTCCGCACCCACCACACGCAGAAACGCCGCCCTGGGGCGGCGTTTTTCTTCAGCGACGGTCGGCGACGATGTTGCCGAAGGTGTCGGTGTAATCCTTGAATTCCGGGATGCGCTGGATCAGGTCGGCCGGGATCACCTCCATGCCCTCCGGCGGCTGGATCTTCACCGGCTGCATGTTCGGATCGGCCGGAGCGGCGACCAGGGTATTCTGGCGCAGCACCTGCAGCTTGCCGAACATGGTCTGCAGCATCTGCTTCTGTGCCTCGTCCAGCGGAATCTGGATCTCGTCCACTTTCATCGAGCCATCGCCGAGGATGATGATGTTCGGTGCCGGCGGGCGACGCACGGTGACCATGCCGTCGCTGACGGAAATCTTGGGCTTGCCGCGCTCGGCGCGGTGGTTGCGGTAATCCTTGTCACAGCCGGCCAGGCCCAGGCAGAGCAGGGCGGCCAGCAGCAGGAACAACTTCTTCATGGCATTCGGTTCGGGGGCCTCCGGGGCCGCCATTGTAAGCCGGCTGGCGCACTGCGGCCGGCAGCGGGGTGCCGCTGCCGGCCGGGTGCGCTGATCTGTCACAGGCCTAGGGCAGGACCACGGTGTCCTTGCCGCAGTCGTCGACGTCACTCTGGTCCATCGTGGCGTAGGGCTTGAACGCCGGCAGCTCGCGCGCAAGTGCCTGTTGGCTGGCCAGCATCGCCGGCAGGCGGTTGCAGATGCGCTTGGCCTGGGCCTCGATCTTCTCGGCTTCGGCGTTGATCCGCTTCTCGATACCTTCGCTGTCGCCACTGAAAATGCCCTTGAGTGCCTCGCCGGCGGCGTTGACGCCGAGCTTGGCGCCGGCCAGGCCGACATCCATGCCGTCCATCGCAATGGCGACGACGTGGCCGCGATACTCCAGCAATCGACGGCGCTGGGCCTCGTCGGCCGGTACGTCCTTGCCGTCGATCAACAGGTGGCCGTCCGGTGTGATCTCTGCGCGCGGCTGCTTGTCGGCGGAGATCTTGATGTTGCCCTGGGTGAGGTCCTTGCGGGCATCGACCATGGCGTCCTTGACGGTCTGGCCGACACCGCTGGTGGCCTCGGCGACGCTCTTGCCGACGGTCTTGTCGGGCGCGGAAGATGTGCCGCCGCAGGCGATCAGCGGCAGGCACAGCAGGGTGGCAGGCAGCACGCGCAGCAGGTTCATGGCAATGTCCTCGAATCGGTCCGGTGGCGGTTACTTGTTGCGGGGCAGGGTGACCGTGCCGCTGACGTTGCGGTGCCCGACATCGCCGCTGCCACTGTGGTCGACGGTCAGGCTGCCACGCACACCATCGACCTGGATGTCACCCGAACCATGGCTGCGCACATGCACGTTGCCGCCGATGTCGGACAGATCAACATCGCCCGAGCCGACCACGCCGACCTCGACGTTGCCCTGCACGCGCTTGAAGCCGATGTCGCCGGAACCGGCGGTGTCCAGCCGTGCGTTGCCGCGGACATCGCTGATCTTCAGGTCACCCGAACCGACGGTGCCGGTGACCGCATCGCCGCCGATGTTGCGCGCCTTGACGTCGCCGGAACCCAGCGACAACAGGTTCAGCGAGCCGCCACCGTCGATGTCCAGGTCACCCGAACCTACCGCCGCGTGGATGCTGCCGCGGGTACCGCGAACGATCGCGTCGCCTGAGCCGACGTCCACGCTCAGCGACTGGGCGTTGTCGATGCTGGCATCGCCGGAGCCGACCTTCAGCTGCAGTGGCAGGTTGTCCGGCACGCTGCCGCGGATGTCCAGCCAGGCATAGCTGTTGCCCAGGCTGATGCCGCTGTGACGGCCGTCGCGGCGAAGGCTGACGACCAGCTTGTCGCCTTCCCTGCGCTGGTCCAGTACCAGCTGGTCCAGCCATTCCTGGCTGGAGGCACAGGCGCGGCCATCAAGCTGGCCACCGCCCTTGCTGGCGATGACCTTCAGGTCGTGCTGGTTCACCTCCAGCACCACCGCCCTGGCGCCGGACACATCCAGCTTCAGCGAGCGGGCGGCAGTGAACTTGCAGTTCGGAGCATCGGCGGCCAGCGCCGACAGCGGCAGCAGCAACAACGCAGAACAAGCGAGCAGGGAACGCATGGGCGGTGCCTCCGGGTGGATGGAATCAGATCTCGCCGGCGCGCTTGCGCAGGCGGATGGCAAGGACGATGAAGACGACACCGACGGCGGCGCCGATCCACAGTTCCGGCATCGCCAGCGATTTCAGCTGCGAGGCCGGCGACATCAGGCTGACCACCGATTCGAGATCGCGGCGCGAGCCTTCCCCGTCGCTGAGGCGATACACCAGGTCGGTGCCCGGCACGCCGCCCAGCAACAGGCGGCCGACGATGTTCTGCCAGAACCAGCCGGTGGTCAGGCCGATCAGCGGCATCACCTTGGTGGTGCTGACAATGACGCCGGCGAACAGCGGCAGCATCACTGCCCACAGGAACGGCTTGCTACGGGCCCAGGCCGAGCACAGCAACAGCCAGCCGGCGGTGGGCAGCGCCCACAGGGCGTAGACCGGAATCCAGGCCAGGTGACCAGCGGCCAGGGTCAGCGGGCTGGCCGGGCCCCAGATCAGGGTCATCGGGCTGCCGCCGTGCATCAGCGCGACGATGCTGATCACCAGCATGAAGCCGAACATGGTGATGATGCCGGCGATCACCGCGATCAGCGGGGCCACGACCAGTGCGCTGATCACCTTGGACAGCACGGTCTGGGTGTCCGACAGCGGCAGCGACTTCCAGAACAGGATGCTGCGGTCGCGACGGTCGTCGTACAGGGCGCCCAGGCAGTAGAAGAACACCACGAAGGCCAATACCAGGAACGGCCAGGCCGAGCTGAGCACCAGGGTCAGGTCCAGGCCGTTGCCGAGGTCGGTCAGGTCCTTGGCACTGATGTCGCGGGTCAGCAGGGCCAGGTCCAGGCCGTTGATGTTCACGTCCTCGCCGTCGATATGCAGGCCGCCATCACGCGCAGCACGGTGCAGGGCGAACAGGCCGAAGGCGATGCCGACGGTGCTCATCACCAGCGAGATCAGGCCGGCGATCAGCGGCGCATACAGGAAACCGCCACGGTTCTCCCAGTACTCGCGCTTGAGCAGCCAGCGCAGGGTGCCCATCGGGCTGACAGGATGATTGACGGCATTCATGCGTAGGTCCCCTTCATGATCGCGACGAACAGATCGGCAAGGCCCGGGCTGCGGGTCTCGCCAAGGGTGGAAAGCTGGGTGCGCGGCACGCCGTCGAACAGCATCACGGTCTTGCCGAACGCCAGGCTGCGCTCGTCGATCGGCTTCAGCGCGCGCGCAGTCTCCAGCTGGTCGGCATTGACCAGCAGCTCGGTGTAGCGCTGGCCGACGTCGTCCATTTCCGCGTCCAGCACGATGCGGCCATCACGGATGAACATGACGTCGCTGAGGATGTGCTCGATCTCCTCCACCTGGTGGGTGGTGACGATGATGGTCTTCTGCTCGTCGAAATAGTCTTCCAGCAGGCGCTGGTAGAACTCCTTGCGGTACAGGATGTCCAGGCCCAGGGTGGGCTCGTCCAGCACCAGGACGCGGGCATCGATGGCCATCACCAGCGCCAGGTGCAGCTGCACGATCATGCCCTTGGACAGTTCGCGCACGCGCTGCTTCGGCTGCAGCTTGGTGTTGGCCAGGAAACGCTCGCAGCGGGCACGGTCGAAGCGCGGGTGGACACCGGCCACGAAATCGATCGCCTCGCGGACCTTCAGCCAGCGCGGCAGCACGGCGACGTCGGCAATGAAGCAGATGTCGTTCATCAGCTCGTCGCGGTGCAGCCGCGGGTCGCGGCCGAGCACGCTCAGTTCACCTTCCACCGAGGTGAGCCCGAGGATGGCCTTCAGCGCGGTGGTCTTGCCGGCGCCGTTGGGCCCGATCAGGCCGACGATGCGCCCGCTCGGAATGCTGAAGCTGGCATTGTCGAGGGCCACGGTGGTCTTGTAGGCCTTGCGCAGGCCTCGGGCGGTGATGACGGGTTCGCTTGCAGTGCTATTCATCAGACTTTCCCCTGGGGCAGCAATTCGTCGAGGCTCAGGCCCAGGCGCTGGATGCGCTCCAGCACGGCCGGCCATTCTTCATTGAGGAAGCGCTCGCGCTCGCTGCTGCGAAGCTGCGTGGCCGCCTGCTCGGTCATGAACATGCCCAGGCCGCGGCGCTTTTCGACCAGGCCTTCATCGGCCAGCTCCTGGTAAGCGCGCGAAACGGTGATGGGGTTGAGCTGGTAGTCGGCGGCCACCTGGCGCACCGAAGGCAGGGCATCGCCCGGCTTGAGGATTCCGTCGAGCATCATGGCGATCACGCGCTCCTTCAACTGACGGTAGATGGGAGCGCCGTCGCTCCACTGGATGTCGCTCATATTCAGCTCCGTGGGGTCAGCGGCTGTGCGAACGAGAAATACGGCATGGACAGGGAGCTGTGCAGCCGACGCGGGGGAGGGGGGGAGGGAGCGGCGTTCCCGGCCGGTGAAGCGATTGCGTCCTGCGCACTGTCGGCGGAGTCAGGGGAGGTTGGCATGGCCAGCCAGGCCAACACGATCAGGGTCGAAACAACAGCGGCCGCAGGTGCGGTGAGGTTGCGACGGATCCGGGCGTTCATGGCTTCCCCCCTGTCTCAGGTGACTGGTGTTGTATGCAACTATAACACCGGCACGCCTACGTGCAACCCCTTGCCGTCCCCAACTGATGGCAGGGGTGGTCAAATCGCTGAAATATCACCTTATCTCTTTGATTGGAAAGGGAAATAAAATTGTCGTGCGGGCCGATCAAACCCTGCCTTCCATTCAGCGTTGTCCATGCTATGTCATCACTGCGCCCTTGCTGGTGTGTCCTGCTGGGAAGCGCCACGCTGCGCAAAGCCGCCAGCGCCCGTCGCAACAGGAGGGACTGGGCCCCGGTGCTATAGTTCGGCCGATTCCCGGCCGCTACCGGCCGGCCCTGTGAATGGCTACCGCGGACTGCTCTCGATGCCCCTGCCGACCGTTGTTCCGCGCCCCCTGCGCGGCCTGTCCCTGCTGACCCTGCTGGTGGCCGGCCTGGCCGCTTCCACCCATGTGCTGGCGGCCGATCTGCTGGACCTGGATTACCGCCCGCTGGCCAGCAAGCAGCAGGTCAATCTTCAGCAGCGCTACCACGGGCAGGTGCTGCTGGTGGTCAATACTGCAAGCAAGTGTGGCTATACCCCTCAGTACGAAGGGCTGGAGGCGCTGCAGAAGCGTTATGCCGGGCGCGGCTTTGCCGTGCTCGGTTTCCCGTCCAACGATTTCAAGGGCCAGGAGCCCGGTGACGAGAAGCAGATCCAGGATTTCTGCACGCTCACCTATGGCGTCAAATTCCCGATGTTCGAGAAGGTGCACGTGGTCGGTGCAGAGGCGACGCCGCTGTACCAGCGGCTGGCCGCAGCCACTGGCGTGGCGCCGGGCTGGAACTTCCACAAGTACCTGGTCGGCCGCGATGGCAAGGTCATCGCCCAGTTCGCCAGCAAGGTAACGCCGGACGATCCGCAGCTGACCGCGGCCATCGACAAGGCGCTGGCCGCAGCCGCTACACATTGATATCCGGCACGGATGCCTCGACATCGACGGCATGCGTGCGACAATGCTTCTTTTCGCGCCGACGTCGGCGCCCAGACACTTCCAGGAATGCAGCGAATGAAGATGGGAATGCGCGGCGCCGCGGCGTCGGTTCTGATTCTGGCGATGGGCACTTCGGGTGTCGCTCTGTCGCAACAACCGGCTGCCCCCGCAGCCGCCAAGGAGACCGCAACCTTGAATTCCCCCAAGCAGAAGCTCGGCTACGCCATCGGCCTTGATGTCGCCAAGTCGTTCACCCCGATCGCCGATGAGATCGATGTGGCCGCGCTGCGCACCGCCGTGGAGCGTTCGTTCGAAGGCCTGCAGCCGCAGATCACCCAGGAACAGGCCAAGGCCACCGATGCCGCGCTGCGCCAGGTCGTGATGGCCCGCAGTGGCCAGCAGGTGCCGGGCATGGCCCCCGGTTCGCAGCCGCCGAAGGTCGATCGCGTCAAGGTGTCGCAGATGATCGGTTCGTACTCGGTCGGCCCGTCGCTGGCACAGCTGAAGGACGACATCGACGTCGCCTCGCTGTTTGACGCGATCAGCACCGGCCTGAGCAAGGGTCAGCCGAAGATGACGGAGGCTGACGCAACCGCCACCATCCAGGCCTTCATGGGCAGCAAGCAGGCCGAAATGCAGGCCAAGGCTGCCGCCGCCGCGCAGACCAACCGCGAGGAAGGCAACGCGTTCCTGGCCAAGAACAAGACCCAGCCGGGCGTGGTGACCACGCCGTCGGGCCTGCAGTACCAGATCATCCGCCCAGGTAGCGGCGAGCGTCCGCTGCCGAGCAGCAAGGTGCGCGTGAACTACGAAGGCAAGCTGCTCAACGGCACCGTGTTCGACAGCTCCTACGGTCGCCAGCCGGCCGAGTTCGGCCTGGACCAGGTGATCAAGGGCTGGACCGAAGGCGTCGCGCTGATGCCGGTCGGTTCGAAGTACCGCTTCTGGATCCCGGGCGAGCTTGCCTACGGTGAGAACGGTACCCCGGGTGGCCCGATCGGCCCGAACGCGACTCTGACGTTCGACGTCGAGCTGCTGGGCGTCCTGCCCTAAGCGACCACGGAGCCTGCACGGACATGCGCGTTGCGATTTTCGGTACCGGCTACGTGGGACTGGTGACCGGTACCTGCCTGGCCGACGTCGGCCACCAGGTGGTCTGCGTCGATATCGACCAGGCCAAGGTCGATGGCCTCAACCAGGGCATCATCCCGATCTATGAGCCGGGCCTGGAACCGATGGTGAAGGCCAACCACGCCGCGTCGCGGCTGGCCTTCACCACCGATGCCGCGACCGCGATCGGCCACGGCCAGGTCGTGTTCATCGCCGTCGGCACGCCGCCGGACGAGGATGGCAGCGCCGATCTGCAGTACGTGCTGGCTGTGGCCCGCACCATCGGCCAGCACATGAGCGTGCCGACTGTGGTGGTCAACAAGTCGACGGTGCCGGTGGGCACCGCCGACAAGGTACGTGCCGCCATTGCCGCGGAGCTGGCTGCACGTGGCGCGGACATCGCTTTCGATGTGGTGTCCAACCCGGAATTCCTGAAGGAAGGCGACGCCGTTGCCGACTGCATGCGCCCGGATCGCATCATCGTCGGTGCGACCAGTGCCGAGTCGGTGGCGGTGATGCGGCGCCTGTATGCACCGTTCAACCGCAACCACGACCGGGTGGTGGAAATGGACGTGCGTTCGGCCGAGCTGACCAAGTACGCAGCCAACGCGATGCTGGCGACCAAGATCTCGTTCATGAACGAGATCGCCAACATTGCCGAACGTGTCGGTGCCGATGTCGAGCAGGTCCGCCAGGGCATCGGCTCGGATCCACGCATCGGCTGGCATTTCATCTATCCGGGCGCCGGTTACGGCGGCTCGTGCTTCCCCAAGGACGTGCAGGCGCTGGCCCGCACCGCCCAGCAGGCCGGCCTGGAGCCGAAGCTGCTCAACGCCGTGGAAGCAGTCAACGATGCGCAGAAGGGCCATCTGTTCGCCCTGATCCAGCGCCATTACGACAAGGGCGAGGACGAAGGCGTGCGTGGCAAGACCTTTGCCGTGTGGGGCCTGGCGTTCAAGCCGAACACCGACGACATGCGCGAAGCCTCCAGTCGCCGCCTGCTGGCACAGTTGTGGGAAGGTGGCGCGACGGTGCGTGCCTACGATCCGGAAGCGATGCACGAGTCGCAGCGCATCTTCGGCGAACGCGATGACCTGGTGTTCTGCAGCAATGCCAACGAGGCGCTGCAGGGCGCCGATGCACTGGTCGTGGTGACCGAGTGGAAGCAGTTCCGCAGCCCCGATTTCCAGAAGCTGCGCGAGCAGTTGAGGGACGCGGTGGTGTTCGACGGCCGCAACCTGTACGAGCCGGCGGATGTGGAAGCGGCGGGCCTGGCTTACTACGGCATCGGCCGGGGGCGCTCGCTGCATGTCTGATCTGCTGCCAACCGAACGCGAGCAGGCGCTGGAAGCGCGCCTGGTCGAGCTGGAAATGCGCGTATCCTTCCAGGAACAGGCGCTGGCCGAACTGAGCGATGCGCTGGCCGATGCCCGCATGCAGGGCATGCGCAACGCTGACGTGCTGCGCGTGCTGCTGGAAGACCTGGGCAAGGTCCGCAACGCACTGAATTCTTCCGATCCGGCGAGCGAACCGCCGCCGCCGCACTATTGATCTGAACTCTATGAGCGATACCCTCCGCGACCAGCTGCTGGGCCTGGGCTTCAAGCCTGCGCCCAAGCCCGAGCGCAAGAATGACGCCCCCCGCCGTGACGGCCGCCCGCAGGGCAAGGGTGGCAACGGCAATGGAAAGCCGCAGGGCGCTGGCAAGGGCGAGCACAAGCCCGGCGAGCGCCGTGGGCATGGCCACGGTGGCCCGGGCAAGCCTGGCCAGTCGCGGGGTCCGGGCCAGCAGGGCCCGCGCAAGCCGCGCAGCGCCGAAGAGATGGACCTGGCCAAGGCCTACGCCATCCGGGCTCAGAAGGAAAAGGAAGAGCGCATCGAGACCGAGCGCCTGAAGCAGGAAGAAGCGCGCGTGCGCCGCGAGGCCAAGGCCAAGCTGGAAGAACTGCTGAAGGACAAGGGCCTGAATGCCGAAGCGGCGGACATTGCCCGTCACTTCCCGTACGGCGGCAAGATCAAGCGCATCTATGTGACCGCTGAACAGTTGACCGCGCTCAACGCCGGTGAGCTGGGTGTGGTCCAGCTCAATGGCCGCTACCTGCTGGTGACCGCCGAGGTGCTGGCGCAGGCCGAGGCGGTGTTCGCCGCGTCGGTGGCGCTGAAGGTCGATCCGAATGCGCCGGCCGAGGAAGATCCGTACGCGGACCCGCAATACCAGGTGCCGGACGACCTGGTCTGGTAAGCGCGTGACCGCCGCGGGCGCACTGCCGTTGCGGCCGTGGGGGAAGGGATGACCGCTGATCCAAGCCGCGGCTACGTGCCGCACATTGATGGCCTGCGCGCGATCGCCGTGCTGGCCGTCATCGTGTTCCACCTGGACCCGGCCTGGTTGCCGGGCGGGTTCACCGGCGTGGATGTGTTCTTCGTCATCTCCGGTTTCGTGGTCAGCGCGTCGGTACACCGGCTGCCGCCGTTGTCGCTGGGGCAGTCGATGCTCCGCTTCTATGCGCGCCGGATCCGCCGCATCGCGCCGGCACTGCTGGCCTGCCTGTTGCTGACGGCCGTGGCGAGCGTGCTGTTCATTCCCGAGTCCTGGCTCAGCGAAGCCAGTGACAGGACCGGGCTGATGGCGTTGTTCGGCTTCAGCAACTGGGTGCTGGCGGCGATCGGCAACGATTACTTCGCGCCCAAAGCCGAATTCAATCCCTACACCCATACCTGGTCGCTGGGTGTGGAAGAGCAGTTCTACCTGTTGTTCCCGCTGCTGTTCCTGGCCTGGGCACGCGGCGCACGCGGGCGCTGGATCAGCCTGGGCCTGTTCGCCGTGGTCAGCATGGCGTCGCTGCTGCACGCTGCTGTGCTGGGCCTGCGCGAGGTGCCGCCGTCGTGGGCGTTCTACGCCACCAGCACCCGTCTCTGGCAATTGGGAGTGGGCGTGCTGCTGTTCCAGCTGCTGCACGTGCGCGAGTCGCTGGACCCGGCAACCGGCCAGGCACTGAAGCGCGCTGCGCCGGTGTTCTCCCTGCTGGCCATGGGGGCGCTGGCCCTGCTGGGGTGGGCGCTGTGGTCTGCGCGCGCAGGACGTTCACCGTGGCCTGACGGCCTGCTGCCGGCCTTCGCCACCGCGGGCCTGCTGTGGGCGCTGCATCATCATCCGCAGGCGTGGGTGGCGCGCCTGCTGGCCAGCGCTCCGATGCGCCGCATCGGCCTGCTGTCGTACTCGTTGTATCTGTGGCACTGGCCGGTGTTCGTGCTGATGCGCTGGACCGTGGGCCTGCAGACACCGTTGCAGATGATCGCTGCGGTCGCGCTGGTACTGCTGTTGTCCTGGTTGTCATGGCGCTGGGTGGAACAACCGTTCCGCGGGCCATTGGCGCAGCGCTTGCGCCCTGGGCGCTGGGTGTTGGCTGGCGCGGTCGTGCTGCTGTGTGCGGCCGGCATCCAGACATTGCTCTATCAGCAGGCGCCGCGGCTGTCGCTGAGTACGGTCAGCCGGCATCCGGCCGATTGGTACCCCAATGGCAAGAGCGTGGCAGGTGACTATCCCGATTGCACATTGGTGGCCGCGAAGCATCGTTTCGAAGGCGGTAGTGCGCGGACCTTCGCCCGTGGAAACTGCGACCGCCCGCTGCCGGCCGGTACACCGAAGCGGGTGTTCGTTGCCGGTGATTCGCATGCGATGGCCTCTATCGAACTGCTGCAACGGCTGGCGCTGGAAACCGGCTCGGAGGTGTCCCTCTATGGCCGTGGCGGATGCCCGCAGGTGAGCCTGCAGAAGTGGCGCGGCGCCGGTGCCGGGTGCGCTGATTTCGACGCAGCAGTGTTCGCGGACATCGAGCGGCGTGCGCAGCCGGGAGACGCGGTGGTGCTGGTGTCGCTGCGCGTGCCGCGCCTGTCCGATCAGTTCGTGCTGTTCGATGCACAGGCGCAGCTGGCGGGCGAACTGACTGTGGAAGCGGCGGCAGGGCGTGCGGCCGAAGTGGCCGAGGCGATCACGCAGTGGAGGCCACTGGCCGAGCGTGGTGTGCGCATCGTGCTGGAGGCTCCCAAGCCGGTGCTGCCGGCGCCTCCCTATCGCTGCTCGGACCGCTTCAACGCCCGCAACGAGGTCTGCCGCAACGGCCTGGACAGCACGCGCGAGGCGATGGAAACGCTGCGGGCGCCGATGCTGGGCAGCCTGCAGCAGCTGGTCGATGGCCTGCCGGGCGGCGTGCTGTGGGACCCGATGCCGGTGCTGTGCGACGACGCGCTGTGTCCCGCGCAACGCGATGGCCGCCCGCTGTTCTTCGATGGCGATCATCTCAGCGCGCATGGCAATCGCGTGCTGCTGCCGTCGCTGCTGCAGGTGGTGCTGCAGCGCTGAACCGGAATCGGGTCAGTGCGCGCGGTTGTTCCGTCGCGCACGGATCAGCGGCAGGCTCAGCGCGAAGAAGCACAGCAGGGCGCCGATCAGGGCGAAGCCGCTGCCGGCCAGGAATGCGGTGCGACCGTCGTCGATCTTCCACAGTTGGCCGGCAATGAGTGCGCCGAGCACACCGCCGGCACCGGACGAGAATCCGTACAGCAGCCCCTGGCCATGCCCATTGAGGCGACCGGGGAAGTAGGTCGCCAGCATCTGCATCGCCGCAGCGAAGAACGCCGCAAAGCCCAGCGCGTGCGCGCTCTGCGCCAGCAGCATCACCGGCATGTTTTCCGGGAACAATGCGGTCACGGCCCAGCGCAGGCAGGAACTGACCAGCGCGATCAGCAGCATCCAGCTGGCGTCATAGCGGCGGAAGAAGCGGCCGATGGTGAAGAACACACCCACTTCGAAGACCACACCGATGGTCCACAACAGGCCCAGGGTGGAGGTGCGGTAGCCGTGATGGTCCATGTAGACCGAAAAGAACGTGTAGTACGGGCCGAAAGACAGTTGCTCCATGAAGGCGGCCAGGAAGAATGCCAGCACCGGCGGGCGGCGCACGATCTGCCAGAAGCCGCTGGCGTCGCCGTCGGTCTTGCCGATGCCGCGTGCGTAGTGGTTGCCGAAGGCCGAGGCGACCAGCAGCGCGAACAGTGGCAGCATCATCCACGGCAGCAGCCCGGCGCGGCTGGCCGTGCCGTCCCCTTCGATCAGCCAGCCGAACAGGGTCACGACGGCGATGAAGCCGAGCGAACCCCAGACCCGGATCAACCCGTAGCGATGGCTGTCGTTGCCCAGGTGGGTGAGGGTGATCGACTCGAACTGCGGCATCACCGCGTTGTAGAAGAAGCAGAACACCACCATGGCCGGGTACATCCACGGCTGCGGCAGCGGCAGCAGGAATACCGCGAAGCTGAGCAGGGTCAGCACGCAGCCGATGCGCAGCAGGCGGATCGGTCGCGGTGATGCGGCCGCCAGCGAGGTCCAGGTGCTGGGCGCGATCACGCGGGTGGCATACCACAGGCCCATCATCACGCTGATGGCGGTCACGCTCATGCCGCGCGCGGTCAGGAACAGGCTCCAGTACGGGGTGAACGCGCCCAGCGCCGCGTAGTAGAACAGGTAGAAGCTGGAGAGGCGGGCAACGGGAACGGTCATCGCGGAATGATGAGGCAAAAAGGGGACGGAGGGGATTTAGTCGTTTGTGCATAAGCGACTTAATCCCCTCCGTCCCCTTTTTGTGTCACTCGGGGTCGTAGTCGAGGTTGGAGGCCAGCCAGCGTTCGGCTTGGGCACGGTCCACGCCCTTGCGGCGGGCGTAGTCGCTGACCTGCTCGCGGCTGAGCCGGCCGACCACGAAGTACTGGCTCTGCGGATGGCTGAAGTAGTAGCCCGAAACAGCGGCCGTGGGCAGCATCGCGAAGCTCTCGGTCAACGCCATGCCGGCGTTGGCTTCGGCCTGCAGCAGGTCGAACAGGCAGCGTTTCTCGCTGTGCTCCGGGCAGGCGGGGTAGCCGGGTGCGGGGCGGATGCCGCGGTACTGCTCGTCGATCAGGGCCTCGTTGTCCAGCGTCTCGGTGCGCTCATGGCCCCAGAATTCGGTACGCACGCGCTGGTGCAGGCGCTCGGCCAGCGCCTCGGCGAAGCGGTCGGCGAGGGCCTTCAGCAGGATCGCGTTGTAGTCGTCATGCTCGGCTTCGAAGCGCGCGACGTGCGCGTCGATGCCGATACCGGCAGTGACCGCGAACGCGCCGATCCAGTCCTGCTTGCCGCTGTCGGCGGGCGCGATGAAGTCAGCCAGGCAGAAGTCCGGGCGCTCGGCCGGCTTGTCCACCTGCTGGCGCAGGAAGTGCAGGGTGGTCTCGCCCTGCGGGTGCTTCACTCGCACGTCGTCGCCGATGCTGTTGGCCGGCCACAGGCCGAACACGGCCTTGGCCGTCAGCCACTTCTCGCCGACGATGCGGTCAAGCATCGCGCGGGCATCGCGGTACAGCTCGCTGGCCTGGGTGCCGACGATCTCATCGGTGAGGATGGCCGGGAACTTGCCGGCCAGCTCCCAGGCCTGGAAGAACGGCGTCCAGTCGATATAGTCGACCAGTTCGGCCAGCGGGTAGTCGTCGAATACGTGCAGGCCGGGTTGGTCCGGTGCCGGTGGCGTGTAGCTGTCCCAACCGCCCTGGAACTTCTGCCCGCGGGCATGTTCCAGCGTGACCAGGCGCTTGGCGTCGCCGCGGTTGCGGTGGCGTGCGCGGATCTCCGCGTAGTCCGCTTCATTGGCGGCGACGAAGGCTTCGCGCAGGTCGCGCGAGATCAGCGACTGGGCAACGCCCACCGCGCGCGAGGCATCCTTCACCCACACCGTGGGTGCCTTGTAATGGGGGTCGATCTTCAACGCGGTATGCGCGCGCGAGGTGGTTGCGCCCCCGATCAGCAGCGGCAGGTCGAAGCCCTGGCGCTCCATCTCGCGGGCGACGTGGCTCATCTCCTCCAGCGACGGGGTGATCAGTCCGGACAGGCCGATCAGGTCGGCGTTGTGCTCACGGGCGGCATCGAGGATCTTCTGCGCAGGCACCATCACGCCGAGGTCGACCACCTCGAAGTTGTTGCAGGCCAGGACGACGCCAACAATGTTCTTGCCGATGTCATGTACGTCGCCCTTCACCGTGGCCATGATGATCTTGCCGTTGCTCTTGGCGGTATCACCGCTGCGTGCCTTCTCCGCTTCGATGTACGGCAGCAGGTAGGCCACGGCCTTCTTCATCACGCGCGCGGACTTCACCACCTGCGGCAGGAACATCTTGCCCGCGCCGAACAGGTCGCCGACGATGTTCATCCCGTCCATCAGCGGGCCCTCGATCACGTCCAGCGGGCGGCTGGAGGCCTGCCTGGCCAGTTCCGTGTCTTCCTCCACCCAGGCGTCCAGGCCGTGCACCAGCGCGTGCGCCAGGCGCTGTGCCACCGGCTTGCCGCGCCAGGCCAGGTCTTCAGTCTTCGCTGCGCCCTTCCTGCCCTTGTAGCGCTCGGCGATCTCCAGCAGGCGCTCGGTGGCATCGCGGCGGCGGTTGAGGATCACGTCCTCGACGCGCTCGCGCAGCTCGGGGTCCAGTTCGTCGTAGATCGGCATGGCGCCGGCGTTGACGATGCCCATGTCCATGCCGGCGGCGATGGCGTGGTAGAGGAACACCGAGTGGATGGCCTGACGCACCGTTTCGTTGCCGCGGAACGAGAACGAAACGTTGGAGACTCCGCCGGAGACATGGCAGTGCGGCAGGGTCTGCTTGATGATGCGGGTGGCTTCGATGAAGTCCACCGCATAGTTGTCGTGCTCTTCGATGCCGGTGGCGACGGCGAAGATGTTCGGGTCGAAGATGATGTCCTGGGGCGGGAAGCCGATCTCGTCGACCAGGATGCGGTAGGCGCGGGTGCAGATCTCGACCTTGCGCGCGCAGGTGTCGGCCTGTCCGTTCTCATCGAAGGCCATCACCACCGCAGCGGCACCGTAGCGCAGCACCTTGCGCGCGTGCTCGCGGAACAGCGCCTCGCCTTCCTTCAGCGAGATCGAATTGACCACGCTCTTGCCCTGCAGGCACTTCAGGCCGGCTTCGATCACGCTCCACTTGGAGGAGTCGACCATCACCGGGATGCGGGCGATGTCCGGCTCGGACATGATCAGGTTGAGGTAGCGGGTCATCGCCGCTTCCGAATCGATCAGGCCCTCGTCCATGTTGACGTCGAGGATCTGCGCGCCGCTGGCGACCTGCTGGCGGGCCACGTCCACCGCTTCTTCGTAGCGTCCTTCCTTGATGAGCTTGCGGAACTGTGCGCTGCCGGTGACGTTGGTGCGTTCGCCAACGTTGATGAACAGCAGGTCCGGCGTGATGACCAGGGGTTCCAGGCCGGACAGGCGGGTAG
The DNA here is from genome assembly GCF_002799155.1 of Stenotrophomonas maltophilia. Lineage (GTDB taxonomy): Bacteria > Pseudomonadota > Gammaproteobacteria > Xanthomonadales > Xanthomonadaceae > Stenotrophomonas > Stenotrophomonas maltophilia_R. The sequence goes on along the minus strand of NZ_NERD01000002.1, from coordinate 2,317,157 downwards.
GGCGGACGGGCGTCATGGCAGGCGGCGGCTCAGCGGCAATAGGGCGGAAAGTGCGGGACGGTGGCGGCGATGTTCATGCGGCCTGCTCCTGGACACCGGGCAGGGCGCGCGGCGGGAGCCCGGCCACGGCCTGGGCGATCGCACGGATGTGATCGGGGGTGGAACCGCAGCAGCCACCGACCAGGTTCAACAGGCCATCCTCGGCGAAACCACGCAGGGTGCTGGCCATGTCCTCGGGCGTCTCGTCGTACTCGCCGAAGGCATTGGGCAGGCCTGCGTTGGGATGTGCGCTGACGTAACAGTCGGCGACCTGCGAGAGGGTTTCCACGTGCGGGCGCATCGCATCGGCGCCCAACGCGCAGTTCAGGCCGATCGATAACGGACGCGCATGCGCCAGTGACGCATGGAAGGCCTCGGCGGTCTGCCCGGACAGCGTGCGTCCGGAGGCATCGGTGATGGTGCCGGAGATCATCACCGGCAGGCGTGCGCCACGCGCGTCGAAGGCTTCCTCCAGCGCATACAGCGCCGCCTTGGCATTGAGCGTGTCGAAGATGGTTTCGACCATGAGGGTGTCGGCGCCACCGTCGATCAGGCCCTCGATGGCTTCGCGATAGGTGTCGCGAAGCTCGTCGAAGCTGGTGTTGCGGAAGCCGGGATCATTGACGTCGGGGCTGATCGAGGCGGTGCGGCTGGTCGGGCCGATCACCCCGATGACGAAGCGCGGCTTGCCCGGCGTGGTTGCAGCCACGGCGTCGCAGCAGGTGCGGGCGACCGCAGCACCGGCCTTGTTCAACTCGTACACCAGGTGCTCGAGGTGGTAGTCGGCCTGGCTGACCGAGGTGGCGTTGAAGGTGTTGGTCTCGACCAGGTCCGCGCCGGCGTCCAGATAGGCAGTGTGGATGTCGGCGATGACCTGCGGCCGGGTCAGCAGCAGCAGATCGTTGTTTCCCTTCAGGTCATGGCTTTCCGGCACGGCGTGGTCGCATGCGGGGCCATGCACATGATCGTAGCCACCGGCAAAACGCTCGCCGCGATAATCGTCTTCCTGCAGACCATGGCGCTGGATCATGGTACCCATCGCACCGTCGATGATCAGGATCCGCTCGCGCAGGGCATCGAGCAGGGCGTTGGCACGATCAGGATGCAACCAGGGCAGGGCGGGCATGGCGGTCTCGGGCTCAGGGCTTGTTGGCGATCAGCGAAATCACTTCGAAGTGCGGCGGACGCTTCTCGCGGGTGACCGTCTCCAGGCTGGATACCTGCAGGCCGGCCTTGTCGACGAACTTGCGCAGTTCCTTGTCGCTGAAGCCGAGGTTGACGTGGCCGTAAGCCTCCACCGCCGCCTTGTGCTCGTGGCGGGCCAGGCTGCACAGCAGCAGGCGGCCGCCCGGGCGCAGCACGCGCGCGGCTTCGGTCACCGCCTGCGCTGGTTTGCTGGCGTAGGTCAGCGCGTGCATCAGCACCACCAGGTCGAAGCTGCCGTCCTTGAACGGCAGGGCATGCATGTCACCCTCGCGGACTTCCACATTGGGCAGCCGGCGCAGGCGCTCGCTGGCAGCGGCGACCACGCGCGCGCTGGTATCGATGCAGATGTAGCGCTTGGCGTGGGGCGCGACCAGTTCGGCCAGCACGCCGTCACCGGAGGCGATATCGAGCACGTCGCCGGTTTCCAGCAACGGCAGGGCGGTGCGCGCCAGCGCCTCCCAGGTACGGCCCGGAGAGTAGTGGCGCTCCATGTCGCCGGCCACGCTGTCGGCCCAGTTCTGGTCCGAGGCGCGGTGGGCCAGCACTGCAGCCACCCGCTCGGCATCCTGTCGCAGCAACGGGTCGTCGCTTCCGTTGCTCAAGGCATGCCACAATGCACGCTGCGCCGGGTCCAGCTGGGCCTCGTCGAAGCGGTAGTAGGCCGACACGCCGGCGCGGCGGTCGCGGACCAGGCCGGCTTCCTTCAGGCGCGCCAGGTGGGTGGACACGCGCGGCTGCGCCAGCCGGGTGATCGCCGACAGTTCGGCCACGGTCAGCTCTTCCTGCTCCAGCAGCGCCAGCAGGCGCACGCGGGTGGCATCGGCGAACACCTTCAGGCGGGTCGACCAGTCTTCCAGATCCATAAATATCTACCTATCGCGATATAGAGATATATTCGCCGAGAAGGCCTACCGCGGTCAAGTCGCCAGCGTACGGAAACAGCCGGGCCCCGGTACAATCGGGGCACCTGGGCGCGCCGTATGCAGCCCATAACTTCATGTACCCGGGAGGGTGTTGTGGATTTCAGCTTTACCGAAGAGCAGTTGATGCTGCAGGACGTGGCGCGGCGCATCGCGCAGGAAAAGATCGCCCCCAGCGCGGAGCACCATGACCGCACGGGCGAGTTCCCGCTGGACAACATCCGCCTGCTGGGCGAGAACGGCCTGATGGGCATCGAAGTGCCGACCGAATACGGCGGTGCAGGCATGGACCCGGTGGCGTACGTGCTGGCGATGGTGGAGGTCGCCGCCGCCGACGCAGCCCACTCGACCATCATGTCGGTCAACAACTCGCTGTTCTGCAACGGCATCCTCACCCATGGCAGCGAGCAGCAGAAGCAGACCTACGTGCGTGCCATCGCCGAAGGCGAGGCCATCGGCGCGTTCGCGCTGACCGAGCCGCAGTCCGGTTCGGACGCCACCGCCATGCGCTGCCGTGCGGTGAAGCAGGCCGATGGCACCTTCGTCATCAACGGCAAGAAGAGCTGGATCACCTCCGGCCCGGTGGCCAAGTACATCGTGCTGTTCGCGATGAGCGAGCCGGACAAGGGCGCGCGCGGCATCACCTCCTTCCTGATCGATACCGACAAGGCCGGCTTCGGCCGTGGCAAGACCGAGCCCAAGCTCGGCATCCGCGCTTCGGCCACCTGCGAGATCGAGTTCAACGATTACGTGGCGCAGGCCGAAGACGTGCTGGGCCAGGAAGGCGAGGGCTTCAAGATTGCCATGAGCGTTCTCGATGCCGGCCGCATCGGCATCGCCTCGCAGGCCATCGGCATCGCCCGTGCCGCCTATGAAGCGACCCTGGCGTACGTGAAGGAACGCAAGGCGTTCGGCGCGGCCATCGGCACCTTCCAGATGACCCAGGCCAAGATTGCCGACATGAAGTGCAAGCTGGATGCGGCGCTGCTGCTGACCCTGCGCGCGGCGTGGGTGAAGGGCCAGGGCAAGCGCTTCAGCAATGAAGCGGCCATTGCCAAGCTGACCGCTTCGGAAGCAGCGATGTGGATCACCCACCAGGCCGTGCAGATCCACGGTGGCATGGGCTATTCCAAGGAAATGCCGCTGGAGCGCTATTTCCGTGATGCCAAGATCACCGAGATCTACGAAGGCACCTCGGAAATCCAGCGCCTGGTGATCGCCCGCAACGAGACCGGGCTGCGCTGAGTTGCATGGCCGCGCCGCTGCAACGGCGGCGCGGCCAGTAGATCCACGGCATGCGTGGATACACGGTCCACTTGGCCGAGCGATACCCGATCTGTTCCAATGCAGGCCGTTTTTACGCGGTCTGCAAATATGATCTATCGTGGTTGGGGATTCATGACGCTGGTGACGCCGATTGCAGCCATCCTGCTGCTGGCGTACTTCTTCCCGCATGAAGGCTCCAAGGGCAACACGCCGCTGGCGCAGGTTCTGTTGGGTGCAGGCATCGGCGCAGCGGTGAACGTACTGCTGGGTCTGTTGCTCAATCGTGCGCCCCGGCAGAAGGGCGAGGTCGCACCCCATCATTTCTTCTTTGTGCCGATGCAATGGGCTGCACTGGTGATCGTGGCGGTGTGCGCAGTAGTTGCGCTGCTGCGCTGAGACGTAGCGCCTACAGCCCTGTAGGTGCCAACCTTGGTTGGCACGAATCGAAGAGCGCCAACCAAGGTTGGCATCTACCAGATGGCAAAGAAAAAAGGCCCCGGATCGCTCCGGGGCCTTTCTCGTTTCAGCTTACCACCGGATCAACGATCCGGGCGGTGGGCGGATTCCGCATCGCGCTGGCGCTCCATGAACTCCTTGGACGGCTCATCCAGCTTGTCACCCAGCATGCGGCGCACGACCACGAAGAACACCGGGATCATCAGCAGGCCCAGCAGGGTGGCGAACAGCATGCCGCCGATCACGCCGGTACCGATGGCGTGGCGGGAGTTGGCGCCGGCGCCGGTGGAGATCGCCATCGGGATCACGCCCATGATGAACGCGAACGAGGTCATCAGGATCGGGCGGAAGCGCAGGCGGGCCGCCTCGATGGTGGCATCGCGCAGGTTCTTGCCTGCTGCGCGCTGCTCCACCGCGAACTCCACGATCAGGATCGCGTTCTTCGCCGCCAGGCCGATCACGGTGATCAGGCCGATCTTGAAGAACAGATCGTTGGGCAGGCCGCGCAGCATCGACAGGCCGAGGGCACCGAGCACGCCCAGCGGCACGACCAGCAGCACCGCCACCGGGATCGACCAGCTTTCGTACAGGGCCGCCAGGCACAGGAACACCACCACGATCGACAGCACCAGCAGCAGCGTTGCGGCGTTGCCGGCCAGGATTTCCTGGTAGGACATGCCGGACCAGTCGTAGCCGAAGCCGGCCGGCAGGTCGTCGTTGACGATGCTCTCCATGGTCTGCATCGCTTCACCCGAGCTGGTGCCCGGGGCCTGCGAGCCGACGATGTTGATCGCCGAGTAGCCGTTGTAGCGGCTCAGCGACGGCGGTGCCGACACCCATTCGGACTTGACCACCGTGTTCAGCGGGATCATCGCGTTGGTGCCGTCAGCATTGGTGGTCAGGCTGGACGGGCTGTAGAAGCTCTTCAGCGACTCCTGGCCGGTGCGGTACGGGCCATCGGCCTGCATGGTCACGCGCTTGATGCGGCCTTCGTAGAAGAAGTCGTTGACGTACACCGGGGCGAGCATCAGCTGGATGGTGCTGTAAACGTCCGACACCGACATGCCCATCGACTGCGCCTGCACGCGGTCCACGTGCAGCTGCAGCTGCGGGGCGTTTTCCAGCCCGTTCGGACGCACGCCGACCAGTGCCTCGGGCTTCTGCGCTGCGTTGCCGAGCAGGATGTTGCGCGCCTGGGTCAGCTGCTCGTAGCCGGCACCGCTGCGGTCCTGCAGCCACATGTCGAAGCCGCCGAACTGGCCGAGACCCTGTACGGTGGGCAGGTTGACCACGAAGATCTGCGCTTCCTTGATGCCATAGAACGCGCCGTTCATGTTCTGGATGAACTCGGGTGCGGTGAACTTGCGTTCCTCCCACGGCTTCAGGCGGATGAAGCCCATGCCCACGTTCTCGCCGGAACCGACGAAGCTGAAACCGGCCACCTGCAGCATGCCTTCATAGCCATCCTGCTTTTCCAGGATGCCACGCATCTGCGCGAACACTTCGTTGGTCTGGCCCTTGGTCGAGCCCGGCGGCAGCTGCACGATCGCCAGCGCATAGCCCTGGTCTTCTTCCGGCAGGAAGCTGCCCGGCATGCGGGTGAACAGGAAGCCGCACAGCGCGGTCAGCACCACGAACAGGATCATCCAGCGCGGCGCATGGCGCACCGCCGAGGTGATGTGGCCCACATAGGTGTGGCTGATCTTGTCGTAGTACTTGTTGAAGGTACGGTAGACGATGTTCGGGTTGTCGTTGTGCGTCGGCTTGAGGAAGGTCGCGCACAGCGCCGGGGTGAAGCCCAGTGCCAGGAACGCCGAGAACGCCATCGAGATGGCGATGGTCAGCGCGAACTGCTTGTAGATCTCACCGGCGGCACCACCCTGCAGGGCGGACGGGATGAACACCGCGGCCAGCACGACGGTGATCGCCACCACCGCGCCGGTGATCTGGGTCATCGCCTTCTGCGTGGCCGGCTTCGGCGCCAGCCCTTCCTCGGTCATGATGCGTTCGACGTTCTCGATCACCACGATCGCGTCATCGACCACGATGCCGATCGCCAGCACCATCGCGAACAGGGTCAGCTGGTTGATCGTGAAGCCGATCATCCACATGCCCAGGAAGGTACCGAGCAGGGCCACCGGGATGACCAGGGTCGGGATCAGGGTAGCGCGGAAGTTCTGCAGGAAGATCAGCATCACCAGGAACACCAGCAACACGGCCTCGAACAGGGTCTTGACCACTTCCTGGATGGAGATCTTGACGAAGGTCGTGCTGTCGTACGGCGAGAACCAGGTCACGCCGGCCGGGAAGCTGGGCTGCAGCTCGTCCATCTTGGCGCGCACCGCATCAGCCACGTTCAGGGCGTTGGCGCCCGGCAGCAGCTGGATGGCGAAGGCGCCGGTCGGCTTGCCGTTGTACTGCGTGTCGAAGCCGTAATTGTTGGCGCCGAACGCAACGCGTGCGATGTCCTTCAGCAGCACGCGCGAGCCGTCAGCGTTGGCGCGCAGGATGATGTTCTCGAATTCCTGCGGCGAGCTGAAGCGGCCTTCGGCCGAGACCGTGGCGGTGAAGTGCTGGCCTTCCGGCGACGGGTCCGAACCCAGCGCACCGGCGGCGAACTGCACGTTCTGCGCGCGTACCGCGGCCAGTACCTGGCTGGCCGACAGGCCGTAGCCCTGCATCTTTTCCGGGTTCAGCCAGATGTTCATGGCGTACTCGGAACCGAACTGCTGGGTGCTGCCGACGCCGGGGATACGCGAGACCTGGTCGAGCACCCGCGAGCCGACGATGTCGTTCAGGGCGTCACGGTTGATGGCCGGCGTATCGGACTGCAGCGCGATCACCATCAGGAAGCCGGCGTTGGCCTTGGCCACCACCACGCCCTGCTGGGTCACTTCCGAAGGCAGTCGTGGCGTGGCCAGCGAGACCTTGTTCTGCACCTGCACCTGGGCGATGTCCGGATCGGTACCGGTCTCGAAGGTCAGGGTGATCTGCGCGCGGCCGTTGGAGGCGGACGAGGAGCTGAAGTACAGCAGGTGATCGATGCCGGTCAGCTGCTGCTCGATCACCTGGGTGACCGATTTCTCAGTGGTGTCCGCACTGGCGCCCGGGTAGGTCGCCGAGACGGTGACCTGCGGCGGGGCGATGTTGGGATAGGACTCCACGCCCAGGTTGAGGATCGCGATCACGCCGCTGAGCGAGATCAGGATCGCAACCACCCAGGCGAAGACTGGATGTTCGATGAAAAATTTAGGCATGACGGAAGGTTCCCGTTACTGCTTGTTCGAATCGGTGGCGGCCGGCTTGGCCGCATCGGCCTGCTCGGGCTTGGCCGCGTCGGCCGGTGCCTTGCCTGCGGCCGGTGCTGCGCCCGCCGGAGCGGCGCCGCCTGCGGCAGGCTTGCCGTTGGCGTCCTGCCCCGGGGTCCACGGCTTGGCCACCGCCGGTGCACCTTCCTTGACCTTCTGTACGCCGGCCACGATCACCTTGTCGCCGGCGGCCAGGCCGTCGCTGACCAGCCAGTTGCCGTTCTGCGCGCCATCGGTCTTCACGTTCTTGCGCGCGACCTTGCCGTCGGCGCCGACCACCATCACGTAGCCGCCGGTGGTGTCGCGCAGCAGGGCCTGCTGCGGTACCAGGAAGGCATTGTTGCGTTCGCCCAGGTTGGCCTGGAAGCTGACGAAGGCGCCCGGCAGCAGGATCTGCTGCGGGTTCGGCAGCAACGCACGCAACGACACCGCACCGGTGGCCGGGTCGACCGTGGTCGAGGAGAAGTCCAGGGTGCCCGGCTCGCTGTAGGTGCTGCCATCGGCCAGCTTGACGTTGACCGTGGCCTTGCCGTCGCCCGACAGCGCCAGCGCGCCCTTGGCCTGCTGCGCGCGCAGCTGGGTCAGTTCATCCACGCTCAGCGAGAAGTTCACGTACAGCGGGTCGAGCTGGTCGACGGTGGTCAGCAGGGTCACATCGCCCTGGCCGACCAGCGCACCTTCGGTGACCTGCTGCTTGTTGGCCACGCCGCTGATCGGTGCGGTCACTTCGGTGTAGCCCAGGCTGATGCGCGAAGAGGTCACCGCCGCTTCGGCCTGCTTGACCGCGGCCAGCGCGGTGCGCTCGGCCGATTCGGCGTTGTCCAGGTCGGCCTTGGAGACGAACTGCTGCGGCGCCAGCGAACGTGCGCGGTCGGCGGCGACCTTGGCGTTGGCGTAGCTCGCGCGGGCCGAGGCCAGCTGCGCTTCGGAGGCATTGAGCGAGGCACGCAACGGCGCCGGGTCGATCAGGAACAGGGTCTGGCCCTGCTTGACCTGCGAGCCTTCCTGGTAGACGCGCTTGAGCAGCACGCCGGGCACGCGTGCGCGGACGTCGGCGCTGCGGAACGGCGACAGGCGGCCGACCAGCTCGCGCTGCAGCGGCAAGGTCTGCGGCTTGGCGTCGATCACGCCTACCTCCGGCGGCGGGGGCGTCTGCTGTTCCGGCTTCTTGCAGGCAGCCAGAGCGACAGCAACGGCGCACGTCAAGGCAAGGGTGCGGAGTGGGGCGGTCATCAGGAGGAACTCCGGGGTTGGTTTGTAGACGGGGCCGGCGACGGCCGTGGCGCGAACGCGCGCAGGAAGCTGTCGACGGAGAACTCTGCCCAGCGCCGACGCAAGAGCGCGTCATCACGATGGGGGGTATGGAAGCGCTGTTTGTCGAAATCCTGACCGGCGATCATGCTCAGCAGCAGTTCGGCCATGAAGTGCGGGTCGTCATGCCGGAGCTGGCCTCGCATGCAAACGGTTTCAATCCATTCAGCAAGATGAAGCGTCAGCGCGCCGGCACCGTGCCGGTACAGCGTACGCGCCTCTTCGGGAAACTGGGCCGCCTCGGCCGCAATCAGCCGGCAGGCCTGTCCTACGTGCGCTTGGTTGAAATGCTCCAGGAAGTCGGTGGCGAACTGGAGCAGGCTGGCACGCAGGTCGTCACCGCGGAGTGCACGCAGCATGGCCCCGGTGGCGTGGCCGACGTGGCGCTGCATCACCCGGCGCAGCAGTTCCTGCTTGCTGCCGTAGCGCGAGTACAGGGTCTGCTTGGAGCAGCCGGCATGCTGGGCCACCGCGTCCATGCTCATCTGCATGCCCTGCTGGGCCAGCAGTTCGCGCACGGCATCGAACACGCGCTCATCGCGCGCGTCGAGGGCAACGGGGAGGTAGGCCGGGTTCACGCGGTGGACTATACCGTCCAGTTCAGGATTGTGGAATCGCATCTGCGTCGCCGCGTGTGTCTTCCGGTAACACGTTTTGCCGATCCTGTCGGCAGTGCTGAAACAGGCGCCAGCTCCATACCGGAGCGAACTGAATAGGCGTCTAAACCGCAGCAAACCCGAATCTGGTTATTCCGTCCTGCAGCAAGGCCTTTTCGTGCGGTAGGGCTACAATTTCATTTTCCCAACTGAGCAAGCGCATCGCTCTGCCATGAAACCGCAAAAAACCGCCGCCAAGACCGTGAAAAACAAGACCAAACCAGCAGAGTCGGAGGTCGCAGTGACCGCTGGTTTCTCCCTGGAGCCGGTGTACACGGCATTGCGCAAGCGTTACCCCGCGGCCGCACAGGCCGAAGCAGTGGCCTTCGCCACTGACTTCTACAAGCGCATGGAGTCGGACGAGTTCCCGCACCACAGCGCTGAAGAGTGGGCCGCTCTCGCGGCTGAGACGCTGGAATTCGCCCGCGCCCGCAAGGCCGGCAAGGCCAACGTCCGCGTGTTCAATCCGACCGCGAAGGCCAACGGTTGGGAATCGCCGCACACCGTGCTGCAGGTCGTCAACGACGACATGCCGTTCCTGGTTGACACTGTCACCATGTCGCTGGCCGAGCAGGGCGTGGGTGTCCACGTGCTGGGCCACCCGGTGCTGCGCTTCACCCGCGACAAGGCCGGCAAGCTGGTCAAGGTCGGCGAAGGTGATGCCGAGTCGGTGATGCTGCTGGAAATCGACCGCCAGCCGGCTGAAGCCATGGCCGCCATCGAGCAGGCCATCAACAAGGCGCTGGATGAAGTGCGCGCGATCGTGCGCGACTGGCAGCCGATGAAGGACAAGGCGCTGGCGCTGGCCGACGACCTGGGCAGCCGCCAGCTGCCGGTCGACGACGCGTCGCGCAAGGAAGCACAGGAATTCCTGCGCTGGGCCGCCGACAACCACTTCACCTTCTTCGGCTACCGCGAGTACCGCGTCGAGAAGCAGGGCAAGGAAGAAGTGCTCGCGCCGCTGAACGACACCGGCCTGGGCCTGATGCGCGGCAAGGACAAGTCCGCCGCCCGCCCGGTCAAGACCCTGGCCGCGCAGGGCCTGAACACCACGTCCGGTCTGAAGGACGCGCTGATCCTGACCAAGACCAATGCCCGCTCGCGCGTGCACCGCGCCGGCTACATGGACTACATCGGCGTGCTGGAATTCGACGCCAAGGGCAAGATCATCGGCGAGCAGCGCTTCCTCGGCCTGTTCACGTCCAGTGCCTACAACCGTCGCCCGTGGGAAATCCCGCTGGTGCGCCAGCGCCACGAGCACGTGATGAAGCAGTCGGGACTGGCCCCGGCCAGCCACAGCGGCAAGGCCCTGCGCCACATCCTGGAAACCCTGCCGCGCGAAGAACTGTTCCAGTCCAGCGAGGACGAACTGTTCCGCACCGCGATGGGCGTGCTGGGCCTGCAGGAGCGCGTGCGCAGCCGCCTGTTCCTGCGCCGTGACAAGTACAGCCGTTTCATCTCCGCGCTGGTCTACCTGCCGCGCGAACGCTTCAACACCGACGTGCGCCTGCGCATCGAAGCGATGTTGAAGGACGCGCTGCATGGGGAGTACGTCGACAGCTCGGTGGTGCTGGGCGAATCGCCGCTGGCCCAGGTGCACCTGATCGTGCGTCCGAAGCCGGGTGAAATGCTCGACGTCGATACCGCCGAACTGGAGCAGAAGCTGGCCCAGGTGCTGCGCAACTGGCAGGACGACCTGCGCGAAGCGCTGGTGACCCGCCATGGCGAGACCGAAGGCCTGCGCATCGCCGCCCGTATCGGCAAGGCACTGCCGGCCGGTTACATCGAAGACAACAGCACCGCGGTTGCCGCCAACGATGTCAGCCAGCTCGACGCCCTGACCGGCCCGGACGACCTGCGCCTGAGCCTGCAGGCCGTGCCGCGCGAAAGCGGCGATGGCCTGCGCCTGAAGCTGTATCGCCAGCTGGACGACATTCCGCTGTCGGACGCGCTGCCGATGATGGAAAACATGGGCCTGCGCGTGATCGCCGAGCGTCCGTACCGCCTGTCGGTCGATAACGCCCCGGTGTACGTGCAGGACTTCGAGGTCGAGTCGACCGCCGGCGCGATCGATGCCGCCAGCGTCGATGAAGCCTTCGGCGAGACCTTTGCACGCGTCTGGCACGGCGATGCCGAAAACGATGGTTTCAACCGCCTGGTGCTGGCTGCCGGCCTGCACTGGCGCCAGGTCGCCATGCTGCGTGGCTACTGCAAGTACCTGCTGCAGACCGGCGTGCCGTTCTCGCAGGCTTACGTGGAAGGCACCTTCGCGCGCTACCCGTTGCTGGCCCGCCTGCTGGTCGAGCTGTTCGAAGCCCGCTTCGATCCGGCCACCGGCCACGAAAGCAAGGACGACATCGCGGCCGGCCAGGCCCAGCTGAAGGCCCACTTCGATGTGCTGGCTGCTGGCGACGATGCCACCCTGAAGGTGCTCAAGACCGTGGTCGATGCCCGCAAGGGTGACCGCAACGCACAGATGCAGGCCGCGCGCGATGCGCTGCTGAAGCTGATGGACCGCGTGTCGAGCCTGGACGAGGACCGCATCCTGCGTTCGTTCATGGGCGTGATCGACGCGACCCTGCGTACCAGCTACTACCAGACCGATGCCAACGGCCAGCACGGCCATGTCATCAGCTTCAAGTTCGATTCGGCGCTGGTGCCGGACCTGCCGAAGCCGCGTCCGTACCGCGAAATCTTCGTCTACGGCCCGCGCGTGGAAGGTACCCACCTGCGCTTCGGCGCGGTCGCCCGTGGCGGCCTGCGCTGGTCGGACCGTCGCGAAGACTTCCGTACCGAAGTGCTGGGCCTGGTCAAGGCACAGATGGTCAAGAACACCGTGATCGTGCCGGTCGGCGCGAAGGGCGGCTTCTTCGCCAAGACCCCGCCGGTGAACGGCGACCGCGACGCGATCTTCGCCAACGGCGTGGCCTGCTACAAGCTGTTCATCCAGGGCCTGCTGGACATCACCGACAACATCGTCAACAACAAGATCGTGCCGCCGGTGGATGTCGTGCGCCACGACATGGACGATCCGTACCTGGTGGTGGCCGCCGACAAGGGCACCGCGACCTTCTCCGACATCGCCAACGGCCTGGCCATCGCCCACGGCTTCTGGATGGGCGATGCGTTCGCCTCCGGTGGTTCGGTCGGTTACGACCACAAGGGCATGGGCATCACCGCACGCGGTGCGTGGGAGTCGGTCAAGCGCCACTTCCGTGCGCTCGGCCGCGACAGCCAGAGCCAGGACTTCACCGCGGTCGGCGTCGGCGACATGTCCGGCGACGTGTTCGGCAACGGCATGCTGCTGTCGCGCCACATCCGCCTGGTCGCTGCGTTCGACCACCGGCACATCTTCCTGGACCCGAACCCGGATGCGGCCACCACGTTCGTTGAACGTGAGCGCCTGTTCACCGTGCCGCGTTCGAGCTGGGCGGACTACGATGCCAAGCTGATCAGCAAGGGCGGCGGCGTGTACCCGCGCAGCCTGAAGTCGATCGAGATCACCCCGCAGGTGCGCGAAGCGCTGGGCCTGGACGAAAACGTCAAGGCGCTGTCGCCGAACGATCTGATGAGCGCGATCCTGAAGGCGCCGGTCGACCTGCTGTGGAACGGCGGCATCGGTACCTACGTGAAGGCCGCCAGCGAGCAGCACAGCGATGTCGGCGACCGCGCCAACAACGCGCTGCGCGTGAACGGTGGCGAGCTGCGCTGCAAGGTGGTGGGCGAGGGCGGCAACCTGGGCATGACCCAGCTGGGCCGTATCGAAGCCGCGCAGGCTGGCGTGCTGCTCAATACCGACTTCATCGACAACTCGGCCGGTGTTGATACTTCCGACCATGAAGTCAACATCAAGATCCTGCTCAACGATGTGGTGCGGGCCAAGAAGCTGACCGTCGAGCAGCGCAACAAGCTGCTGGCCTCGATGACCGATGAAGTCGCCGAGCTGGTGCTCAACGACAACTACCGCCAGAACCAGGCGCTGAGCCTGATGGAGCGGATGGCGGTCAAGCGCCTGGGCTCCAAGCAGCACTTCATCCGTACCCTGGAACAGCAGGGCCTGCTCGATCGCCAGATCGAGTTCCTGCCGTCCGATGCCGAGCTGTCGCAGCGCAAGGCACGCGGCCAGGGCCTGACCCGTCCGGAACTGTCGGTGCTGCTGTCGTACTCCAAGCTGGTGGCGTTCGCCCAGCTGCTGGATTCGGACATCCCCGAAGATCCGTACCTGTCCAAGGAACTGCAGCGTTACTTCCCGACCCCGCTGCAGAAGAAGTACGCCGACGCAATGGAGCGTCACCGCCTGAAGCGCGAAATCATCGCCACGGCCGTGACCAACCAGACCATCAACCGCATGGGCGCCACCTTCCTGATGCGCATGCAGGAAGACACCGGTCGTTCCATCGCCGAGGTCGCCAAGGCCTACACCATCAGCCGTGAAACGCTGGATGCACGCGCGCTGTGGGCGCAGATCGATGCGCTCGACGGCAAGGTGCCGGAGTCGGTGCAGATCGACGCACTGGAAGTGATCTGGAAGCTGCAGCGTTCGTTCGTGCGCTGGCTGCTGTCGCGCCCGGGTGCGATGCCGGGCATCACCGAAGCGGTCAACCGCTACCAGGGTCCGTTCAACGACATCCGCGTTGCTTCGGGCGTGCTGCCGGATTCGCAGCGTCCGACCTACGAAGCCCTGGTGGCCGAGTGGAAGGAAAAGGGCCTGCCGTCCGCGCTGGCGCAGCAGCTTGCCGAACTGCACTTCCTGGAGCCGGCGTTCGACATCATCGAACTGGCCCGTACCCGCAAGCTGAAGCCGGTGGACGTGTCCAAGGTCCACTTCCGCCTGGGCGATGCCCTGCAGCTGCCGTGGCTGTTCGAGCAGGTCGACGCGCTGGAGGTCAACGGCCGCTGGCACGCCGTGGCACGGGGCGTGCTGCGTGACGAGCTGGCCGCCAACCACCGCAACCTGGCCGGCCAGGTGCTGGGCACCAAGGGCAGCAGTGCTGAAGCGAAGGTGGCGGCCTGGATGGGTCGCGACGACAACAGCCTGCGCTTCACCCTGGCGATGCTGGCCGAACTGGCCGAGCAGAAGACCCTGGACTACCCGACCGTTTCGGTCGCGGTCCAGCGCCTGGGCCAGCTGGCCGCGCATGGTGCGTAAGCGCATTCGCGCTGACGCCCCACGGTTTGCTCTGCAAACCGTGGGCCCCATGCCAACCATGCTCCCAGACCCCCGCGCCGTTGGCGCGCCCCCCTGACTCAGGGGGGCTCTTGATCTGCAGCAGTTGGAGGAACGGCCCCGCGAAAGCGGGGCCGTTCTGTTTCTGCCTGTTTTTCTGCGATCACTGACCCGACGCCGGTCATCCGCCCTGCGGGGTCCAATGCCCGGCGCTCGGTTATGCTCTCCCTCATGCCTTCCCCCCGGATCCACCGATGAGCGACACCCCCCGCATCGCCTTCCTGGCCAGCGCCACCGAACCTGCACAGATGGCCCGCGCCGCGATGGTCTCGCGTTATGGCGATCACGCGCCGGAGCAGGCGGACGTGCTGTGTCCGCTGGGCGGCGACGGCTTCATGCTGCAGACCCTGCATCGGCACGGGCACCTGGGAAAGCCGGTGTTCGGCATGAAGCTGGGCACCGTCGGCTTCCTGATGAACCAGTACCGTGGCGACGACGACGTGCAGGCCCGCATTGCCCGTGCCGAACCGGCCAACCTGCGCCCGTTGGAGATGGTCGCGTTGACCGAGTCGGGCACCAGTACCGGTTCGCTGGCCTACAACGATGTGTCGCTGCTGCGCCAGACCCGGCAGGCAGCGCATATCGGCATCGACCTCAACGGCCAGGAACGCGTGGCCGAGCTGATCGGTGACGGCGTGCTGGTGGCCACCCCGGCCGGCAGCACCGCCTACAACTATTCCGCGCACGGTCCGGTACTGCCGCTGGGCTCGCACACCATCGCGCTGACGCCGTTGGCTCCGTACCGGCCGCGTCGTTGGCGCGGGGCGATCCTCAAGGCCGACACCGAGGTGCGCTTCCGCGTGCTTGACCCCTACAAGCGCCCGGTCAGCGTCACTGCGGATTCGCACGAGACCCGTGACGTGGTCGAGGTGACCATCCGCGAGTCGAAGGACCGCCGCGTGACCCTGCTGTTCGACCCGGAGCACAACCTGGAAGACCGGATCCTGAGCGAACAGTTCGTTTTTTGAGGACAATGGGCGGCCGGCCCCGCCGACCGCTTGAAGGACCCCCACCGATGGGCGACAACTCCCCCCGTTTGCTGACCGTCGCGGTGACCTCGCGCGCCCTGTTCGACCTCGAGGAAAGCCATGCGCTGTTCGAGAGTGATGGCGTGGCGGCCTATGCCGAATTCCAGCGCCAGCACGAGGACGACATCCTCGGCCCCGGCGTGGCCTTCCCGGTGGTGCGCAAGCTGCTGGCGCTGAACCAGGGCGCCAGCCCGGAGAACCCACGGGTCGAGGTGATCCTGCTGTCGCGCAACTCGGCCGATACCGGCCTGCGCATCTTCAACTCCATCCAGCACTACGGCCTGGGCATCATCCGTGCGACGTTCACCGCCGGCGAGCCGACCTGGCCGTACGTGAAGCCGTTCGGTACCGACCTGTTCCTGTCGGCCAACCCCGAATCGGTGCGCAGCGCGCTGCGCCATGGGATCGCGGCGGCGACCATCCTGCCCAAGCCGCCCGGCGAGACCGCTGCGGCAGCGGCCGACCAGATCGATATCGGTCGCCCGGCCGGCCAGTTGCGCATCGCCTTCGATGGTGACGCGGTGATCTTCGGTGACGAGAGTGAGCGCATTTCGCGCGAGCAGGGCGTGGAGGCGTTTGGCCGCCACGAGCGCGAGCGCGCCCGCGAGCCGCTCAGCGGCGGGCCATTCCGGGGTTTCCTGTCGGCCCTGCACACGCTGCAGGAAGTGTTTCCGGCCGGCGAGAGTGCGCCGATCCGCACCGCACTGGTCACCGCGCGCTCGGCACCGGCGCATGAACGGGTGATCCGCACCCTGCGCGAGTGGGGCGTGCGCCTGGACGAGGCGCTGTTCCTCGGTGGCCGCCACAAGGGGCCGTTCCTGCAGGCGTTCGGCGCCGACATCTTCTTCGATGATTCGCAGCACAACATCGACAGTGCCCGCGAGCATGTGGCCGCTGGCCACGTACCGCATGGTGTCGCCAACGAGAGCTGAGGCCATGACGGGCAGGTGCCAACCGTCGGTTGGCCCTGCCATGCATCGGTGCCCACCGAGGTGGGCCTCTACGGGTCACTGCGCGACCGACATCCCCAGCTGCAGGTCCACCACCTTCCAGCGCAGGCCCTGCGGTTCAAGCACCACCTTCAGCGGCGGCTGGCCAGGGCCGCGATCGACATCGATCACGAAGCGGTCCAGTGCCTCGAAATGGTGCTCGGCATGCTTCAGCGGCCGCGCCGGTTCGGTCGCGCCGAAGGCATCGCCGCCCTGCAGTTCATTGCGGCCACGCTTCCACAGCACGTGGCCCTGCAGCATCGCGCCGATCCCGGTCGGGGTCACCATGGTCTCCACTGCGGCACCGCCAAGCTGGTCGCCCAGCCCATAGAGCAGGGCACCGAATGGACTGGCCGCCACCTCGGGGCCGGCCTGGCGCACCAGGTAGTCATTGAGCTGCGCGCGCAGGCTGCTGCGCACGCGCGGGAAGTCGACATAACGCTCCAGGCGGGCGGTGTCGCGCTGCTCGATGGCCTTGGACAGGCCATTGACGGTCATGTAGGGGCCGCCGAACCACCAGGCCGCCACGGCCAGGACCAGCAGCACAATGAGTGCGGTGAGTTTCTTCATGCCGACCAGACTGCCGCAATGGCGGCAGTTCCGGGTGAAGACTCAATGACTGGGCGAACCACGGCCGTCACCGAAGGCATCGACCAGCTGTTGCCGTTCGGCCGGGGTCAGTGCTTCCAGCCGCGTCGCCAGCACCTCGTCGAGGCTGCGGGTGCGGGTGGTACCGAGGATGCCGCTGGCCACGCCGGGATGGCCCAGCGCATAGGCGAAGGCGGTCTGGACCGGGCGTTGGCTGTGGATCGCGCCCATGGCGCGCCGCATCTGGCGGGCACTGCGCATCAGCTGGCGGCTGCTGGGTTTCAGCCAGGCGCGCGCCAGGTACCAGCCATCGGCCAGCCGTGGCAGGCGCGGACGGGCGGGCAGCAGGTGGCCCTGCGCCAGCACGGTGCCGGCCAGCACGCCAATGCCCACCGCCTGCAGCTGGTCGATCAGCGGTTCGCGGTCCTGCTGCAGGGCGTTGTAGTCCAGAAGCACCACATCGAACGCGTCGGGATGGGCGATCATCCAGCGCAGGGTCGATGCCGAGTGGGTGTTGATGCCGGTGTGGCAGACCAGGCCGCGTTCGCGCAGGCGTTGCAGCGCGGCCAGCAGGTCATCGTTGATGTCGTGTTCGCTGGCGCCATGCAGCTGGTAGAGGTCCAGATGATCCAGGCCGAGGTTGCGCAGCGACGCCTCGCAGCTGGCGGTGATGGCCGCGGGCGAGAAGTTGCGTTGCTCGGCACCGCTGATGCCGGCCTGGCCGGTGAGCGTGCCGCCTTTGCTGGAGACCACCAGCGCGTCGCGCGGGTACTGCTTCAGCAACGGACGCAGGATGCGGCCCAGGCGCGGTTCGGCATGGAAGCCGGAGTAGTTGTGGCCGGTATCGAGCAGGTTCACGCCATGGGCGAGCGCATGCTCGACCACGGCAGCCGCCTCAGGCTCCGGGAAGCGGCGATGACCCCAGAAGCCGGAGCAGCCCAGGCCGATCGGTGAAACGGCCAGGCCGGTGCGGCCGAGCACGCGCCGCTGGCGGGCCAGCGGAAGATCCGGCGACATCAGAACTCCAGATCCAGCGCAGCGCACAGGTAGTCGACGAACGGACCGAGCGCGGCCAGGTCCTTGCCCAGCGTGGACAGCAGGCGCGGGCCGGTCATGGTGGCGTCGTCCAGCGAGCGCCACATCACCCAGTTGCGGTGCTTGAGGTCGTCGATGAACTCGAAGTCGGCCGGGAAGCCGCGGGGTGGCCGCACCAGCTTTTCGCTCTCCTCGAAATCGAAGCGCTTGCGCAGGGCCGGCGCATGCGCGGCGGCCTTCCAGCTGCCCGGGTTGTCGAGGATGAAGTGGCGCACGCGACGCTGGGTTTCCGGCTCCGGATGCCACAGGCCGGCACCGACGAAGCTCTCGCCGGGCTGCAGGTGCACGTAGAACGAAGGCGCGGCCACTTCGCGGCGGCGCTCATGGAACAGGCGCGCGCCCTGCCAGGTCTTGTACGGTGACTTGTCGTTGGAGAAGCGCGCGTCGCGATGGATGCGGAACAGCGAGCCGCCGACGCCGCGCGTATCGGCGCGGAAATGGTCGCTGACCTCGGCCAGTGCCGGTTGCAGGTCGCCCAGCAGGCGCAGGAACGGCTGCCGCACGTGGTCTTCATACTGCTGGCGGTGGTCGTTGAACCAGGCCTTGTCGTTGTGCCGCGCCAGGCTGCGCAGGAACTTGAAACTGGCGTCCGAGAAGTAGGTGCTCACAGCGTCTCCTGCAGGTGCTGGCCCCAGTCGCGCAGCGATTGCAGCAGGGCCTGGCGCCGGGCGTCGTCGGGCGCTTCGGCGGCCAGTGCATCGAGCTGCTGCTGGTACTGGGGCAGGTTGAGTTCGCCCAGCCCGCCGTCTCCCAGCAGGCGCTGGCGGCGGTACTCCTGCCAGCGCTGGCGTTCGGACGGTGCGAGGCTGTCGGGGTGGTTGCGCGCGCGGTAGCGGAACAGCAGTTCCGGCAGGCGCGGGTCGCGGAAGCGGCCTTCCAGCGCGGCCAGCTGCTCCGGCGCGGTGGTGCGTGCCAGCGCAAGCAGCGGCTTGTCGCCATTGCCGAGGAAGCCGTCGTACAGCGAGGCATCGACGTCGGCCACGGTGGCGGCGCGGGGCTGGTTGTAGACCTGTCGCGCCTTCTCGGCCAGCTGTGGGGCGAACGCGCGCAGGCGTTCCACCTTGGCCTCGATCGCGGCCACGTCCAGGCCGAGGCGCGCGTGGTCATCGGCGCGCAGGTGGTTCCAGGCGATCAGCGCCGGCACCTTGTTCAGGTGCACTTCCTTCAGCGGCACCCGCGCCACGCCTTCGGGCAGCTCGCTGGCGCGCATGTACAGGCGCTGTGCGATCACCTCGGCCGGCAGTTCCAGCAGGTCGTCGATCCCGCCTTCCAGGTCGAACACGATCACCCGGTTGTTGATGGTCGGGTGCACGGCCAGCGGCAGTACCGGTGCCGCGCACAGGCGGCTGGCCGGGTAGCGCATGGAAATGTGCAGCACCGGCTTCATCGCGGCCACGTCCAGCAGGCCGCCGACGAAGCGTTTGTCACGCAGCTTCAGCGCGTAGTCCCACAGGCGTGGCTGCGACTGCTTGAACAGGCGTGCCATGCCGATGGTGGCGCGTACGTCGGACAGCGCTTCGTGCGCATCGCCTTCGCGCACGTTGTTGGCCTCGGCCAGGTGCTCGAGCTTGAACGAGGTGGCGCCATCCTCGCGCAGCGGCCACTGGATGCCGTCCGGGCGCATCGCGCGCATCAGCCGCAGCATGTCCAGCAGGTCCCAGCGCGAATTGCCGTTGCGCCACTCGCGTTCGTACGGGTCGTGGAAGTTGCGGAACAGCCCATAGCGGACGAATTCATCGTCGAAGCGCAGCGTGTTGTAACCCAGCGCGCAGGTACCGGGGCGCGACAGCTGCTCGTTGATGCGATCGAAGGCCTCGGCCTCGCTGATGCCCTCGGCCAGGGCCTGCTGCGGGGTGATGCCGGTGACCAGGGTGGCCATCGGCGAGGGCAGCAGGTCATCGGCCGGGCGCACGAAGAAGCTGACCGGGGTGTCGATCTCGTTCAGGTCGGCGTCGGTACGGATCGCGGCGTATTGCGAGATGCGCGTGCGTCGTGGGTCCTGGCCGAACGTTTCCAGGTCGTAGAACAGGAAGCTGTCGGCCATCAGTGCGCGCCCTCCAGGACCGGCAGCTGCGCGTGGATCTGCGCTTCCAGGGCGGTCCAGTCGATGTTGTCCAGTGAATCGTGGCCGGCGGTGGCGGCCACCAGCATGTCGCGCTGCAGCTCGGTGCGGCACAGCGCCTCGGCGTAGGGCGTGTGCAGGAAGGTGACCATCGTGTAATGCGGTACGAAACGGGTCGGCCAGCGTCGCTGCAGTTCCTGCTCCAGCTCGCGCTGCAGCAGGAACGCGGGATCGGCGACGCGGTCGCGCATCTCCAGGTAGTTCTCCAGCGCCATCTGCTGGATGGCACGTGCATTCGGCTTGCGCTCGGCTTCGAACGCGGCGAACGCGCCTTCCAGATCATCTGCTTCCGTCAGGTGGCGTGCCAGCGCAACGCAGTCCTCGAACGCGCAGTTCATGCCCTGGCCGTGGAACGGCACCATGGCGTGCGCGGCATCGCCGATCAGCACGGCGCGGCCGTGCTGATGCCAGCGCTCCAGGGTGAGCGTGCCGAGCAGGCCCGGCGGATGCTGTTCCCAGTCCGCGCGCAGGTTCGGGATCAACGGCAGGGTGTCGGCGAACTCGCGTGCGAACAGCGCTTCGGCCTGCGCGCCGGTGTTGACCGTGGCGAAGCTGGGATCGCCCTGGTTGGGCAGGAACAGGGTGACGGTGAAGGTGCCTTCGTGGTTGGGCAGGGCGATGCACATGTAGTGGCCGCGCGGCCAGATGTGCAGCGCGTTGCGCTCGATGCGGAAGCTGCCGTCGGCGGCCGGCGGGATCTCCAGCTCCTTGTAGGAGTGGTCGAGGAAGGCGATGTCCTCCCCCAGCGGCGCACGGCGGTTCATCGCCGCGCGCAGTGCCGAGCCGGCACCGTCTGCCCCGATCAGGGTGTCGAAGCGGATGTCGTGCGGGCTGTCGTCGCGGTCATCGATGAAACGTGCGTAGCCGGCATCGAAATCAACGGTGTGCAGGCGGCGATGGAAGTGCACGGTGGCGCCGGCCTGTTCGGCCAGCTCCAGCAGCGTGGTGTTCAGGTCGCTGCGGTGGATCGACCAGATCACTTCGCTGTCGTCGCGGCCATAGCGCTGCAGCTGCGGTTCACCGTCGCGCGGGTGCACCATGCGGCCGCGCATCATCACCGCCCGCGCCATCACTTCGTCCTCCACGCCCGCCTGGCGCAGCGCATTGCGCCCGCGCTCGGCCAACGCCAGGTTGATCGAGCGGCCGCTCTCGTAGTCGGCCACGCGCGGATCGCCGCGGCGTTCGTACAGGGTGATGCGCCAGCCTTGCCGTGACAGCAGGATGGCCAGCAGGGACCCGGCCAGGCCGGCGCCGATAATGCTCAACGAGCGGGAAGCATGTGCGATCAACGAACTGTCCAGCAGTAGGGGAGGGGCCGGCCTAAAGGCCGGCCCAGGCTTCCACTTCCTCGACGAAGTGGTGCACGTCCAGGTAGCGGTTGTAGAGCGGCGTGGGCGAGATGCGGATCACGTCGGGCTCGCGCCAGTCGCCCAGCACGCCGATGCCGCGCAGGTGCTCGAACAGTGCGCGGCCACGCTCGCGGCCATCGATCACGCGCAGCGACAACTGGCAGCCGCGGCGCTGCGGGTCGGCCGGGGTGATGATGTCCAGCACCTGCGGAAGGCGCGCGCGCACCAGCGCTTCGAGCATGCCGGTCAACGCCAGCGATTTGCCGCGCAGCGCTTCCATGCCGGCACGCTCGAACAGGTCCAGCGAGGCACGCAGCGGTGCCAGGCCGAGAATCGGCGGATTGCTCAGCTGCCAACCTTCGGCGCCGATGGCCGGCGTGAACTGCGGCGCCATCTGGAAGCGGGTGGCTTCCTCATGGCCCCACCAGCCGGCGAAGCGCGGCAGGCTGGTGTCGCGGTGGTGGCGCTCGTGCACGAAGGCGCCAGCGACTGCACCCGGGCCGCTGTTGAGGTACTTGTAATGGCACCACACGGCGAAATCCGGGGCCACGTCATGCAGGCGCAACGGCAGGTTGCCGACCGAGTGCGCCAGGTCGAAGCCGATGCGTGCGCCCTGCAGGCGTGCGGCGCGGGTGATCGCATCCAGATCGAAGGCCTGGCCGGTGCGGTACTGCACGCCGGGCCACAGCACCAGCGCCAGGCGCGGGCCGTGTTCGGTGATGGCGCGTTCGATGGCGTTCAGCGAGATCGTGCCGTTGGCTTCGTCCGGCTGCACTTCCACCAGGCACTCGGCCGGGTCGAAGCCATGGAAGCGGATCTGGGCTTCCACCGCGTGGCGATCGGTCGGGAACGCGCCGGCTTCCATCAGGATCACCGGGCGCTGCGTGGTCGGCCGGTAGAAGCTGACCATCATCAGGTGCAGGTTCACGCTCAGCGTGTTCATCGCCACCACTTCGCTGGGCAGCGCGCCGACCACGCGTGCCAGCTGCGCGCTTACCAGGCGGTGGTAGGACAGCCACTGCGTCGGGCCGGTGAAGTGGCCTTCCACGGCCAGTTCGCCCCACTGCTTCATCACTTCCTGCACGGCGGCCTGCGCGCCGCGCGGCTGCAGGCCCAGCGAGTTGCCGACGAAGTAGGTCTGCTCGCCGCCACCGTGGCGCGGAATCAGGAATTCATTGCGCAGCGGGCGCAGCGGATCGGCGGCGTCCAGGGCGATGGCGTGGGTGCGGCTGAGCAGGTCGGACATGGTCGGGCAACAGGCTGCAACGGGACCGCCAGTGTAGCGCCTGGGGCATGGCCCGGTAGCCGCCACCAGCCCAACACCAGCACTGCATGATCCGGTGGTCACCAACCTTGGTTGGCGCACGTGCGAGCAGGCGCCCACCCAGGTGGGCGACGACCGTTCGATGGTTCAGCCCACCGCGGGCGCCGGCAGCGGGTCCACGTGCCCGCACTGGCTGCAGGTACGCAGTTCCAGGCTGGCGTGGTAGCGCGCGAATACCTTGGGCAGGTCGGTTTCGATGTTCTGCAGCGGGAAGAACTCTTCGTGCAGCTTGTGGTTGCAGCGCTCGCAGTGCCAGATCACGCCGTCCATCTCATGCGGCAGGCGCTTGCGCTCGACCACCAGGCCGATACCACCGGGCGGGCGCCGCGGCGAGTGCGGCACCTTCGCCGGCAACAGGAAGATCTCACCGGCGCGGATCGGAATGTCGCGCACCGCGCCGTCTTCCTGCACCTTCAGCACCATCTCGCCTTCGAGCTGGTAGAACCACTCCGGGCCTTCGTCGTAGTGGTAGTCGGTACGCGAGTTTGGCCCGCCGACCACCATCACGATGAAATCGCCGTTGTCGATCATCTTGTTGCCCACCGGCGGCTTCAGCAGGTGGCGGTTCTCTTCGATCCAGGCGTGCAGGTTGATCGGCGAAGCGAGCATGGTGGTCATCCGTGGGGGATCAGTCGCGCTTGCCCTTGCGCGGGACGTAGGACAGGGCCTTTTCATAGGCCGGCTGCAGCTCTTCCTGCGAACCGACGTCGATGCCCATCTCGCGCACGCGTCCGTCCTTCAGGCTGTAGACCCAGCCGTGCACCATCAGCTTCTGGCCGCGGGCCCAGGCGTCCTGCACGATGGTCGAGCGGCACAGGTTGGCCACCTGCTCGATCACGTTCAGTTCGCACAGGCGCGCGTGCTTGAGCTCATTGGTCTCGATCGCATCGAGGATGCCGGTGTGCTTCTGCATCACGTCACCGACGTGGCGCAACCAGTTGTCGGCCAGGCCAACGCGGGTGTTGTGCAGGCAGGCATGCACGCCGCCGCAGCCATAGTGGCCAACGATCAGAATGTGCTTGACCTTCAGCTGGTCCACCGCGTACTGCACCACGCTCAGGCAGTTCAGGTCGGTGTGGGCGACCACGTTGGCAACGTTGCGGTGCACGAACACTTCGCCCGGGGCCATGCCGATGATCTGGTTGGCCGGCACGCGCGAATCGGAACAGCCGATCCACAGGTACTCGGGGTGCTGCTGCTTGGCGAGCTGGTGGAAGAACTCGGGGTCTTCCTTCTCGATCCGGTCGGCCCAGTCGCGGTTGTTCTGCAGCAGCTTGTGGATGTCTTTCATGTTCGGGTCCCTGGCGTCGGGTGGGGGCTCGCCGCAGCCGTCCGGCTGCGTCGTCGCGGGAATCTGTGGTGTTCAGTCGCCCTGCAGGGCGGCCGGGTCGCGGTGCCAGCGCATCCACTGCGCCAGTTCCTGGGAGGAGGGCGTGGCCAGCGCTTCCAGTGCGGCGATCACCGCCTGCTGGTTGGCTTCCGGGTGGTTCTGGCTGAGTTTCAGCTTCAGCTGCACCTGTTCGACCTGGAAGCGGAAACCGACGATGGCGCGCAGCTCCGGACCATGTTCGGCGCGCGAAGCATCGAACTTCCAGGCCTGGCCTACGCTGGCTTCGAATCGGTCGCTGATCGCGCCGACCAGTTCGGCCAGTGCATCGGTATCGTCGAAGGTCTGCAGCTGGCCACGCAGCTCGGCAGTGGCGTAGTTCCAGGTCGGCACCCGCGCGGCGGGCTCCTTGTCCGGATACCAGCTGGCCGAGACGTAACCGTGGGGGCCGTCGACCAGCACCTTGGCCGCGCCGCTGTGGCGCGACTGCGGATTGGCGCGGGCCCAGTGCCCGCGCAGCTCGATACGCTCGCCATCACGCCGGTACAGCACCGGCATCCGGGTCAGCTCCGGCAGGCCATCGTCGCCGGCGGTGAGCACGGTGACGAATGGATCGCGCGCCAGCAGGCGGTCCAGCCAGCGCAGGTCGGTCTCGGCGAAGGCGCGTGGGGTGAACATGCGAGGGTCAGGCGCGCCCGCCCAGCGACTGGATCATGCGGCCGCGCAGGCCCTCGTCACTGTCGGCCTGCGGCGGCTGTACTTCGTGCAGGCTGAAACCGCGCACCAGCGCGTCTTCCTCGTCCAGGCCGTCGTACTCGACGAACTCGGCGTCGAACAGCTGCGAACGGGCGGTGTCTTCGCTGTCATAGCTCAGCGTGTTGCCGTCGCTGTCGAGCACCTCGGCGGTGCCGGCCGGGCGCACGCGCAGGCGCGCCCAGATCAGGGTGTTGCCGAGGCTGGCCAGCCACCAGCTGTCGCGCGAGGCGGAGATGTCATTCATGGAGGTATTACCAGAGCGAGGCCAGCCAGAGCAGGGCGGCCATGCCCAGTCCGGCCAGCAGGGTCAGCAGCGATACCCAGGCCGGCGTCGCCAGCCCGGACAGTGAGCGGTCCGGCTGCTGGCGATAGTCACGGCGCAGCAGCCAGGCCAGGGCATCGGGCTTTAGGAAGGCGCCGCTGCCGAAGCGCTCGGCGAGCGCCGGATGGCGGTCGCGCACGTGCACCAGGGTCAGCGGCCAGAAGATCACGAAGGCACTGAACCCGGCCACTGCAACGCCGACGAAACAGAGGGCGAAGAACAGGGTCATGGGAGCGGTACCTCCGTGGTCGTGTGGGGCTTAGAAGTCCGCGCTGCCCGGGGCGCGCGGGTAGGGGATCGCATCGCGGATGTTGGAGAGCCCGCAGACGTACACCACCAGGCGTTCGAAGCCGAGGCCGAAGCCGGCGTGCGGCACCGAACCATAGCGGCGGAAGTCGCGATACCAGCTGTAGTGCTCACGGTCCAGGCCGAACTGGGCCATGCGCGCGTCCAGCACGTCCAGGCGCTCTTCGCGCTGGCTGCCACCGATGATCTCGCCGATGCCCGGGGCCAGCACGTCCATCGCGGCGACGGTCCTGCCGTCGTCGTTCAGGCGCATATAGAACGCCTTGATGTGCTCCGGATAGTTGGTCACCACCACCGGGCGGCCGACGTGTTCCTCGGTCAGCCAGCGCTCGTGCTCGGTCTGCAGGTCCAGGCCCCATTCGACCGGGAAGTCGAACTTCTTGCCGGACTTCTGCAGCAGGCTGACTGCATCGGTGTAGTCGATGCGCTCGAACGGCGCGTTGATGAAGTCTTCCAGCTTGGTGATCGCGTTCTTGTCCACGCGCTCGGCGATGAAGGCCAGGTCGTCGCCGCGCTCGTTCAGCACCGCGCGGAACAGGTACTTCAGGAACTCTTCGGCCAGGCGCGCATCTTCGGCCAGGTCGGCGAAGGCGATTTCCGGCTCGATCATCCAGAACTCCGCCAGGTGGCGGGTGGTGTGGCTGTTCTCGGCGCGGAAGGTCGGGCCGAAGGTGTAGACCTTGCTCAGCGCCAGGCAGTAGGCCTCGACGTTCAGCTGGCCGGACACGGTCAGGAAGGTTTCCTTGCCGAAGAAGTCGCGGCTGAAATCGATCGCGCCCTTCTCGTCACGCGGCAGGTTCACCATGTCCAGGGTGGACACACGGAACATCTGGCCGGCGCCTTCGGCGTCGGAGGTGGTGATGATCGGGGTGCTGATCCAGTTGAAGCCGTTCTCGTGGAAGAAGCGGTGCACCGCCTGGGCCAGGCAGTTGCGGATGCGGGTGACCGCGCCGAACAGGTTGGTGCGCGGGCGCAGGTGCGCCACTTCGCGCAGGAACTCCGGCGACATCGGCTTGGGCTGGATCGGGTAGGTCAGCGGGTCTTCGACCCAGCCGACCACGTCCAGTGCGCTGGCCTGGATCTCGAACGACTGGCCCTTGCCCTGCGACTTCACCAGCGTGCCGGTGGCGATGACCGAGCAGCCGCTGGTCAGGCGCTTGATCTCGTCGAAGTTGGCCAGGTTGTCATTGGCCACTACCTGGATCGGGGCGAAGCAGGAGCCGTCGCTCACATTCACGAAGGCCAGATTCGCTGAACCGCGCACCGTGCGCACCCATCCGCGTACCGTGACTTCGCCGCCTTCCGGGATCTTCCCGGCAAGCGCATGTTCAACGCTGACCACCGTCATGACTTGAATCCTCTGCTGATCGACTCGATCTGTGAACACGGGAGTTTACCGGTTGCAGCGTTCTGCTTGCGAGGCATTTTTCGTGGCAACGGCTCCTTATAATGTCCCCGTACCTCTGGAGTAGCCCCATGGCCGTCAGCCTGACCCCCATTGCCTTTGAGCGCGTGCAGCGCTTCGTCGCCCAGACCCCCGGCGCGCTGGGCCTGCGTTTCGGCGTGACCAAGACCGGCTGCTCCGGTTGGGGCCACGTCACCGACCTGGCCCGCGACGAGCGCGAGGGCGATACCGTGTTCGACCAGGACGGCGTGAAGATCTACGTCGACGCCAAGAGCCTGGCGCTGGTGGACGGCACCGTGATCGACTTCGGCAAGCACGGCCTGAGCGAGACGTTCACGTTCAGCAACCCGAACGCCACTGCCGAATGTGGCTGCGGCGAAAGCTTCACCACCGACGCCGACAAGGCCTGAGGGCCGGCTGCCGGGCATGGCCCGTGCTGGCGGAGTCTGATGTGGTAGGTGCCGTCCTTGGCCGGCACGCGGGGCATGATCCGGCGCTATCGCCGCTCGCGCCAAGCGTTCCGTCCCAGCAGTACCAGTCCCAGAATCACGCTCGCTGTCGTCCATAGGCCCGACAGGCCGATCGTCTCCCGCAGCAGGTGCAGCAGCATTGCTACCAGCAGGCTCATGCAGCCCAGGATTTCAAGGATGCCGAGCGGGCCGTTGCCCACGTGGATCAGGCGTCCATCGTCGCGGTTGCTCCAGCGCCGGAGGCGCGAAAGGCGGTTCATGGGCGGAATGTAGCCCGGAAGGGAAGTGCGGATGCAACGACCGCTCTTGCCGACGAGGGTTGGCTGCCCGTTCCAGTGCGCGGAATGCGGCCGGCAACGCCATCACGTCGACCTGGGGTGACGCCGGGCGGAGCCGTGAGTTCTGCCGGGGGCTCCGGTGGTGACCGTTCCTGGTCGGCCCAGGGGGAGGGCATGGGAGCGGCGCCCCCGGTTCAGGTTGCCCCATGGGGCCGGCCGGTTGCCCGGCCACCCCATCTGCGCCATAATGCGCGGCTTCCTGCCTCCCTGGCGGGAATCCTTGCCCCACCGCGGTCTCAACGGCGGGGGGCTGTCCGGCCGCAAGGCCACATCCGAAAGGTAGAAAAAACATGAGTCGTCATTACGAAATCGTGTTCATGGTCCACCCGGACCAGAGCGAGCAGGTCCCGGCCATGATCGAGCGCTACAAGTCGCTGGTCGAGAACGGCAACGGCACCATCCACCGCCTGGAAGACTGGGGCCGCCGCCAGCTGGCGTACCCGATCCAGAACCTGGTGAAGGCGCACTACGTGCTGCTGAACATCGAAGCCGACCAGGCCGTGCTGAACGAACTGACCGAAAGCTTCCGCTTCAACGACGCCGTGCTGCGCAACCTGGTCATCAAGCGTGACGAGGCTGACACCGAGCAGTCGCTGATCATGAAGAGCAAGGACGAGAAGGGTGACAAGCCGGAGCGCGGTGAGCGCCGTCGTCGTGACGACGAAGAAGGCGAGTCCACCACCACCGCTGACAACGAAGCCGGCGACGACGCCGCTTCCGCCGCCTAAGGAGCCTTCCCATGTCCAAGTTCTTCCGTCGCCGCAAGTTCTGCAAGTTCACGGCTGAAGGTGTGAAGGAGATCGACTACAAGGATCTCAACACCCTGCGCCAGTACCTGACCGAGAACGGCAAGATCGTGCCGAGCCGCGTCACCGGTACCAAGTCGAAGTACCAGCGTCAGCTGGCGACCGCCGTCAAGCGCGCTCGCTTCCTGGCCCTGATCCCGTACACCGACAACCACGACGTCTGATGCCCGGCGGGGCGGCCCGGTGCCGCCCCTGCCGTGCCAGCTATTCGGACAGCCTTTGTTGCGGGGCATCGCCTCGCTAACGAATAACTCATCTGGAGCAATACCATGCAGCTGATCCTCCTGCAGAAAGTCACCAACCTCGGCAACCTGGGCGACCTGGTCGACGTGAAGCCGGGCTACGGCCGTAACTTCCTCGTGCCGCAGGGCAAGGCCGTGCCGGCCACCGAGAGCAACAAGGCCGAGTTCGAAGCCAAGCGCGCTGAATACGAAGCCAAGGCCCAGGCCATCCACGCCGATGCAGACGCCCGCAAGGCCAAGCTGGACGGCGCGAGCGTGACCATCCCGGCCAACGCTTCGACCGAAGGCAAGCTGTACGGCTCGGTCGGCGCCCGCGAAATCGCCGATGCCTTCACCGCCGCCGGCCTGCCGGTCAGCAAGAGCGAAGTCATCCTGGGCGAAGGCGCCTTCCGCAACATCGGCGAGTACGACGTGCTGATCCACCTGCACGCCGACGTCGAGACCACCGTCAAGGTCGTCGTCGTCGCCGAAGCCTGATCCCTCGCCGCAAGGCCTGGAATCACCGCAGAACGGGCGCCCGCAAGGGTGCCCGTTTTGTTTTGCGGCCCGGGTTTCGTGGCGTTGAGCCATGCCCGACCGAGGGGCACGGCCGGGCAATGTTCCACGCCCATTCGTAGAACACGGCCACATCGGTATACTCAGGGCGTCACACCCGTTCCACGGCCAGCGATCCCAGCAGGATCAATGACTTGGAGGGTAAACGCAGGCCGCTCGACGGCCCCAGTCCGGAACCCCTATGCGTCTTTCCACGATCAAGCTGTCCGGCTTCAAGTCGTTCGTCGATCCGACCACCCTGCACCTGCCGACCAACATGACCGGCGTGGTGGGGCCCAATGGCTGCGGCAAGTCGAACATCATCGACGCCGTGCGCTGGGTCATGGGCGAGAGTTCGGCCAGCCGCCTGCGCGGCGACTCGCTGACCGACGTGATCTTCTCCGGTTCCAACGCCCGCAAGCCGGTCTCGCAGGCCACCGTCGAGCTGATCTTCGACAACTCCGACCATACGATCTCCGGCGAGTACGCCTCGTTCAACGAAATCTCGGTCAAGCGCACGGTCAGCCGCGACGGCACCAGCAACTATTACCTCAACGGCACCAAGTGCCGCCGCCGCGACATCACCGACCTGTTCCTCGGCACCGGCCTGGGTCCGCGCAGCTACTCGATCATCGAGCAGGGCATGATCAGCCAGATCATCGAGGCGCGCCCGGAAGACCTGCGCGTGTACCTGGAAGAGGCGGCCGGCATCTCCAAGTACAAGGAGCGCCGCAAGGAGACCGAGACCCGCATCCGCCACACCCGCGAGAACCTGGACCGGCTGGGCGACCTGCGCGACGAGATCAGCAAGCAGCTCGAACACCTCAAGCGCCAGGCCAAGCAGGCCGAGCAGTACCAGGCGTTGCAGGAAGAACGCCGGGTCAAGGATGCCGAATGGAAGGCCCTGGAGTTCCGCGGGTTGGACGGGCGCCTGTCCAAGCTGCGCGAAGGGCTGTCGCAGGAAGAGACCAAGCTGCAGCAGCTGATTGCCGATCAGCGCGACGCCGAGGCCCGCATCGAGACCTCGCGCGCGCGTCGCGAGGAGGCTGCCGATGCGCTCAATACCGCGCAGGCCGCGGTCTACCAGGTCGGCAGCACGCTGGCGCGCCTGGAACAGCAGATCCAGCACCAGCGCGAGCTGTCGCAGCGCCTGCACAAGGCGCGCGATGAAACCCGCCAGGCGCTGGCTGACCTGGGCCAGCACATCAGCGGCGACGAGGCCAGGCTGAGGGTGCTGCGGGAAGCGGTCGAGGCGGCCACCCCGCAGCTGGAAGCGCTGCAGGAAGAGAACGAGATCAAGCAGGAAAGCCTGCGCGAGGCCGAGGACCGGCTGGCCAGCTGGCAGCAGCGCTGGGAACAGCACACCTCGCAGAGTTCGGAGGCCTCGCGCGCCGGCGACGTCGAGCGCACGCGCGTGGACTACCTGGACAAGCAGATCCTCGATGCCGACCGCCGTCGCGAGGCTCTGGCTGCCGAGCGCGCCGGGCTGGACGTGGACGCGCTGGAAGAAGCCTTCGAGCAGCTGCACCTGCAGCACGACACGCAGAAGGCAGCGCTGGATGAATTGAGCGAAGACGTGGAGCTGCGCAAGCAGGGCGTGGCGGCGGTGCAGGAGCAGCAGCGCAATGGCCAGAACGAGCTGGCCGAACTGCGCAAGCAGGCCAATGGCCTGCGCGGTCGCCTGGCCTCGCTGGAAACCCTGCAGCAGGCTGCACTCGGCCAGGAGCAGGGCGCGGCCGTGGCGTGGCTGAAGGCACGCGGGCTGGATTCGGCGGCGCGTGTCGGCGAACGCCTGGACGTTGATGCCGGTTGGGAAAACGCGGTGGAAAGCGCGCTCGGCCAATTGATCGAAGGCGTGCTGGTCGATGACCCGGCCAGCCTGGTCGATGCCCTTGGCGAACTCGGCGACGGCCACATTGCGCTGGTCGCCAACGCCGGGGCTGAGTTCAAGGTTGCACCCACCTCGCTGGCCGCGCGCGTGCGTGGCCCGGCGGCGATCCGTCGCCTGCTGGCCCACCTGCATGGCGCCAAGGATCTGTCCGAGGCGAAGGCCCTCCAGGCCAGCCTCCCGGAGGGGGATTCGATCATCACCCAGGGCGGCGAGCGCCTGGGCCAGGGCTGGCTGCGCGTGTCGCGCTCCGGTGCGGCCCAGCAGGGCGCGCTGCTGCGCGAACGTGAGATCAATGAGCTGCGCGAGCAGATCGAGCAACTGCAGGATCGCGAGGCCGAGCTGGAAGAGCAGCTGTCCGGGTTCCGCGAACAGCTGCAGGCGGCCGAACAGCAGCGCGAAGACGCGCAGCGTGCGCTGTACCAGGCCCACCGTGCGGTGTCCGAACTCGCTGGCCAGTTGCAGGGCCAGCAGGGCAAGGTGGAGGCCGCACGCACGCGCATCGACCGCATCGAGGGCGAACTGAAGCAGCTGCAGGAAACGCTCGAGGCCAACAACGAGCAGGCGCGTGAGGCGCGCTCGCGGTTGGAGAATGCGGTCAGCAGCATGGGCGACCTGGAATCGACCCGGCAGCGGCTGGAGGGCGAGCGCCGCCAGCTGACCGAGGCACGCGACCTGGCCCGCGACGCCGCACGCGCGGTGCGTGAGCGCTCGCATTCGCTGGCGCTGACCCTGGAATCGCAGCGTGCGCAGCTGGCCTCGCTGAGCCAGGCACTGGAGCGCATGGATACCCAGCGCGGGCAGTTGGATTCGCGGCTGGAGGAGCTGCATTCACAGCTGGACGAAGGGGATTCGCCGGTCGAATCGCTGCAGGCCGAGCACCAGAATGCGCTGGAGGAGCGCGTGCGGGCTGATCGCGTGCTGACCGAAGCGCGCACGTTGCTGGACGGCATCGACGCCGAGCTGCGCAATTACGAACAGACCCGCCACCAGCGCGACGAACAGGCGCTGGCCCAACGCGAACGCATTTCGCAGCGCAAGCTGGACCAGCAGGCGCTGGTGCTCAGCGCGGACACCCTGCAGGGCGCGGTGGAGAAGGCCGGGTTCGTGCTGCAGGACGTGCTCAACGCACTGCCCGAGGACGCCCGCCTGGGTGACTGGGAGCAGGCCGTGCACCAGATCGATGGCCGCATGCGCCGGCTGGAGCCGGTCAACCTGGCCGCCATCCACGAGTACGGCGAGGCCTCGCAGCGTTCGGACTACCTGGATTCGCAGCACGTGGACCTGACCACCGCGCTGGAGACCCTGGAAGACGCCATCCGCAAGATCGACCGTGAGACCCGCGGCCGCTTCAAGGACACCTTCGACCGCGTCAACGCCGGCGTGCAGGCGCTGTACCCGCGCTTGTTCGGCGGCGGCCACGCCTATCTGGAACTGACCGGCGAAGACCTGCTCGACACCGGCGTGACCATCATGGCGCGCCCGCCGGGCAAGCGCGTGTCCAGCATCTCGCTGCTGTCCGGCGGCGAGAAGGCGATGACCGCAGTGGCACTGGTGTTCGCGATTTTCCAGCTGAACCCCGCGCCGTTCTGCCTGCTGGACGAGGTGGACGCGCCGCTGGACGAAGCCAACGTCGGCCGCCTGGCCAACATGGTCAAGGAAATGAGCGAGAAGGTGCAGTTCCTGTTCGTCAGCCACAACAAGGCGACGATGGAGGCCGCGCACCAGCTGTCGGGCGTCACCATGCGCGAGCCGGGTGTCAGCCGCCTGGTCAGCGTGGACCTGGAAGAAGCCGCGCGATTGGCGGGCGCGGCCTGACGTGCCATCCTAGTTACCTGAATGAACTAGCCGGAGAACCTATCGAATGTCCGACACGGCACTGTTGCGCATCGGCATCCTGGCCGCCGGCCTGCTGTTGATCGCCGCGATCTTCCTGTTTGGCCGTCCGAAAAAGAAGCCCCAGGGGCGCCGCGTGGAAGGCGCGGAACCGACCAGCGGCGAGCGCCGCGAACCGGTACTGGGCGAAGACGGCGTCGCCGTGGCCGATGGCCGCGTCGAACCGGGCATGGGCACGGAAGGCGAGCAGGCCGAACTCGGTCTGGGCGAAACCGACCCGGGCGCCAGCGATCTCGGCAAGCGCGCCACCCAGGATTTCGACAAGATTGTCTCGCTGTTCGTGGCCGCCCGGGCCGGCGAACAGCTGCGTGGCGAAGACATCGTGGTGGCGGCCGAGAAGACCGGCCTGGTGTTCGGCCACATGAACGTGTTCCACCGCCTGGTGGAAGGTCACCCCGAGCGCGGCCCGATCTTCTCGATGGCCAGCATCATGAAGCCGGGCAGCTTCGACATGGCCAACATCCGCGCCATGGAGACCCCGGCCATCGCCTTCTTCCTGACCCTGCCGGCACCGCTGACCGCGCTGGACGCCTGGGAGAAGATGCTGCCGACCGTGCAGCGCATGGCCGAACTGCTCGACGGCGTGGTGCTGGATGACAGCCGCAATGCCCTGGGCCGCCAGCGCATCGCGCACATCCGTGACGAGCTGCGCGCCTATGACCGCCAGCACCAGGCGCCGCCGCTGACCAAGACCCCGCGCTGGTAAGCGCCATGGTGTGCCGACCAACGGTCGGCACCCACCCCGACCAACGGTTGGCACCCACCCCGACCAACGGTTGGCACCCACAACAGTAGGTCCACGCCATGCGTGGATGGGGCGAACCAAGGTTCGCCCCCACCAACAGGGTCAGGCCGGTACGCCGGCCACCTTGGCGAACGCGCGGCGGAACGCGGCCATCTCGTCCTCGGTGCCGACGGTTACGCGCACGCGCTGTGGCCAGATCGGCCAGCTGCGTCCGATCACTACACCGTTCTCCGCCATCGCCTTGGCGAACGCGCTGCCGTCGCGTTGCACGTCGACCACGAAGCAGTTCGCTTCCGACGGCACGCAGCTGAAACCACGCTTGCCGAGCCATGCGATGGTTGCCTGCCGCACCTTGGCATTCTGCAGGCGGCGCTGCGGAATCAACTGCGGATCGCGCAGGCTGGCCAGTGCAGCGGCCAGTGCCGGCACCGGCAGCGGGTTGTCGCCCAGGCTCGCCAGTTCGCGCAGACGGTCGGGATGGGCGGCCGCCACGCCCAGGCGCAGGCCGGCCATGCCGTAGAGCTTGGAGAACGTACGCAGCACGATCAGATCGTCGCGCTGCGTCACCTGCGTGATCAGGCTGGGCTGTTCGCTGTACTGCAGGTAGGCCTCGTCGACCAGCACGCGGGTGGAGGCGGGCTTGTGGGCCAGCAGCCAGGCAAGCTCATCCGGTGGGCTGATCGAGCCGGTCGGGTTGTTCGGGTTGCACACATACAGCAACCCGGTCGGGCGCCGGTGCGCGGCAGCGACCATCGCGCGCAGGTCATGCGCGCCGTCGCCGCGCAGTGGCACTTTCTGCACGTGCGCAGCGTGCGCGGCGGCGACCTCGCCGAGCGTCTCGAAGGTCGGGTCGGCCACCACCAGCCCCGCCTGCGGGCCGGTCCACAGCGTGGCGGCACGGTTCAGCGGTTCACTGGAACCAGGGTAGAGGCGTACATGGTCGGCCGGAATGCCGGCCTGCTCGATGAAGGCGTCGCGCACCCTGCCCGCCAGCTCGAAGCGGTAACGGCCACAGCTTGCGATGCTGTCGCGCGCTGCCTGTTGGGCTGCGGGCGAGGGGCCATATGGGCATTCGTTGAAGTTCAGCAGTACTGCGCCTTCGGCAGGGGCGGGGGCCGCGGCTGTCGCGGGCTGGGCATGGCCGAGCCGCGGCAGCCCGCTGCCGGCGACGGCGAGGCCGGCACCGGCCAGTTGCAGGAAGCGTCGACGGGAGGCAGGCAGGGTCACGGGCAGTATTCCGAAGGGCGAACGTCGCACGCTAGCGCCGGTGGAGGTGGGCGGCAAGCCCGCCTTCTGTGGAGTCGAGCATGGCTCGACGCTATGAACGCAGCGGCGTTACAGGGCCTGACGGCCGGGCGCGGTAGAATCCCCGGCCATCCCAGAACCACCGGATCCCGATGAGCCCCAGCCCCGCCGAACGCGCCGACGAACTCCGCCGGCAGATCGCCCAGGCCAACCGCGCCTACCACGAGCTGGATGCGCCGGAGATCCCCGACGTCGACTACGACCGGATGGTGCGCGAGCTGGAAACGCTGGAGCGCGAGCACCCGGAACTGGCCCGTGCCGACAGCCCGACTCAGCAGGTCGGTGCACGTCCGTCCGGCCGCTTCCCCGAGGTGCGCCACGCGGTGCCGATGCTGTCGCTGTCCAATGCCTTCAGCGATGAGGAAGTGGCCGATTTCGTGCGCCGCATCGATGAGCGCCTGGGTCGTCGCAGCCTGCGGTTCTCGGCCGAACCGAAAATGGATGGCCTGGCGATCAGCCTGCGCTACGAGGACGGTCATTTCGTACTCGGCGCGACCCGTGGTGATGGCAGCACCGGCGAGGACGTGACCGCCAACCTGCGTGAGATCAACGATGTTCCCAAGCGCCTGCACGGCAAGGACTGGCCGGACGTGCTGGAGGTGCGTGGCGAGGTCTACATGGCCCGCGCCGACTTCGAGGCCTACAACGAACGCGCGCGCCGGCAGGGGGGCAAGGTGCTGGCCAACCCGCGCAACGCGGCCGCCGGTTCGCTGCGCCAGCTTGATCCAAAGATCAGTGCGCAGCGCAGGCTGAGTTTCTTCGCCTACGGCACCGGCGAAGTGCAGGGCGGCGAGCTGCCGGACACCCATTCGGGCACGCTGGCCCAGCTCGGTGCCTGGGGCTTCCCGGTCAGTGAGCTGTGCAAGGTGGTGGAAGGCACCGGCGGCCTGCTCGGCTACTACCGTGACATCGGCGAGCGCCGCGATGGCCTGCCGTTCGACATCGATGGCGTGGTCTACAAGCTGGATGACCGCGCCGGCCAGCAGGCCATGGGCTTTGTTTCG
Organism: Stenotrophomonas maltophilia; assembly: GCF_002799155.1. Taxonomy (GTDB): domain Bacteria; phylum Pseudomonadota; class Gammaproteobacteria; order Xanthomonadales; family Xanthomonadaceae; genus Stenotrophomonas; species Stenotrophomonas maltophilia_R. Next base: position 2,280,929 of record NZ_NERD01000002.1, on the reverse strand, counting down.
CGTGCGCCGCGCTGGGCCATCGCGCACAAGTTCCCGGCACAGGAACAGAGCACCACGGTGGAAGCGATCGAGATCCAGATCGGCCGCACCGGTGCCGCCACGCCGGTCGCCCGCCTGGCGCCGGTGGCCGTGGCTGGCGTGATCGTGTCCAACGCCACCCTGCACAACGCTGACCAGATCGCGCGTCTGGATGTGCGCGTCGGTGACAGCGTGATCGTGCGGCGTGCTGGTGACGTGATTCCGGAAGTGGTCAGCGTCATCCTCGACCGCCGTCCGCAAGGCACGGCGCCCTGGCAGATGCCGATGCAGTGCCCGGTGTGCGGCTCGGAAATCGTGCGCGAGGAAGGTGCCGCCGCGTGGCGCTGTTCGGGCGAACTGTCCTGCCCGGCGCAGCGCAAGGAGGCCATTGCCCATTTCGCTTCGCGTCGTGCGATGGATATCGACGGCCTCGGCGACAGGTACATCGAAACGCTGGTCGACGCCGGCATCGTCAGGAGCGTGGCCGACCTGTACCGGCTCAACCGCGACCAGCTGCTGCACCTGAAACTGGTGCTGGATGCCGAGGACCCTTCCGCACTGGCCGCCGCGTTGAAGCTGCACCTGCCGGCAGAGGGGAGCGGCGCGGTGCTCAATGCGGTGCTCAAGCTGGATGGCAACGATCCGGCGTGGCGCGCGCAGGCGCTGGCGCAGCCGGCCGGCTTCGAATGGAACACGAAGAAGATCGCCACCAAGTGGGCTGACAACCTGATCGCGGCCATCGACGCCAGTCGCGCTGCCACGCTGGAGCGCCTGCTGTTCGCGCTTGGCATCGAGCACGTGGGCGAGAGCACGGCCAAGGCGCTGGCGCAGTGGTTCGGTGACCTGGAGCTGATCCGCCACCTGCCGTGGCCGCTGTTCAAGCGCGTGCCGGACATCGGTGGCGAAGTGGCGCGCTCGCTCGGCCACTTCTTCGAACAGCAGGGCAACCAGCAGGCCATCGATGATCTGCTGCAGGTCGGCCAGGTGCGCATCAGCGACGTGCATGCGCCCAGTGCCAAGCTGCGCGAGGGGCTGGATCTGGCACAGCTGCTGGTTGAATCGGAGATCCCTGGCATCACCCGCCTGCGTGCGGAGAAGCTGGTGGCGGCGTTGCCGGGCGCTCAGGCGGTGCTGGATGCCGAACATGGCCAGTTCGTCAACGCGGGCCTGCCGGACGACACCGCGCGCGGTCTGGCCGAGTGGCTGGATGCCGAAGGTCATGGCGCGATGCTGCTGGCGGCCGAGAAGGCGATGCAGCAGATCCTGGCCAAGGCGCCGGCGATGGCCGAGATCGTGGCTGGCCCGCTGGATGGGCAGACCGTGGTGCTGACCGGCACCCTGGCCCAGCTGACCCGCGATGCAGCCAAGGAGCGCCTGGAAGCACTGGGTGCCAAGGTCTCCGGCAGCGTGTCGAAGAAGACCAGCTTCGTGGTGGCCGGTACCGAGGCCGGTTCCAAGCTGGACAAGGCGCAATCGCTGGGCGTGCCGGTATGGGACGAAGACCGCCTGCTGGCCTATCTCGCCCAGCACGAATGATGACCCCGCCGGGTGCCTCGCGCCCGGCATGAAGCACAAAGGAATACCGATGCAGACCGCCCCGCTGGATTTCCGCCTGGCCACCCGTGCCGACGAAGAACTGTTGATCGAGCTGATGCGTGAGTTCTACGCCGAAGACAGGATCGACTTCGATGACGCGCGCGTGCGTCGCGGCGTGGACGCGCTGCTGGCCGATCCGCGCAACGGCGAAGTGCTGCTGTGGCTGGACGAGGCGGGCGAGGTGGTTGGCTACGCAGTGATCGCGATGGGCTTCAGCCTGGAGCAGGGCGGCCACTTCATGCTGCTGGACGAGCTGTACCTGAGCCATCGCGCGCGCGGCCGCGGCCGCGGCAAGCAGGCGCTGGCCATCTGCGAACAGCGCGCTCGTGGGCGTGGCGTCAGCCGCCTGCGCCTGGAAGTGAACCACCACAACGAACTGGCCCGGCGCCTGTACCTGGCCAGCGGCTACATCGACGATACCCGCGATCTGCTGACCCTGCCGCTGGACCATCCGCGCCCGGAGGGCATCCTGTGAGCGAGGCCCTGCTGCACGCGCTGCGGCAGCGAGCCGCGCTCAATGCGCTGGTGCGCCGCTTCTTCGCCGAGCGCAATGTGCTGGAGGTGGAAACGCCGATCCTGTCGGTGGCGGGCAACACCGAGCCGAACATCGACAGCTTCCATACCGATTTCACTGGCCACGTCGACGCGGGCGGGCGCCGCCGCTGGTTGCGCACCTCGCCGGAGTATCCGCTCAAGCGACTGCTTGCTGCCGGTGTTGGCGATTGCTACGAACTGGGCCGCGTGTTCCGCAACGGCGAGGCTGGTGGTCGCCACAACCCGGAATTCACCATGCTGGAGTGGTACCGGGTCGGCTGGGACCATCATCGGTTGGTAGGGGAAACCGCCGAGCTGGTCGGACAGGCACTGGCCCTGGTCGGGCGCAGTGCGACGCTGCGTGTGCTCGGTTACCGCGAGCTGTTCCAGCAGTACGTGGGCGTGGATCCGTTCGAGGCCGACCAGGCCGCGCTGCGTGCCGCGCTCGGTGACGTGCATGTCGATCCCGTCGGGCTGACCCGCGACGATTGGCTGGATCTGCTGATGACCCATCATATCCAGCCGCATTTCGATGACGCGGTCATGACCGTGGTCCACGATTGGCCCGCCAGCCAAGCCGCGTTGGCACGCATCCGTGCCGGCACGCCGCCGCTGGCGGAGCGTTTCGAGTTGTATCTGGGCGCGGTGGAACTGGCCAACGGCTATCACGAACTGAACGACGCGCACGAACAGCGCATGCGATTCCAGCGTGATCTGCAGCGCCGCCACGAGCGCGGCCAGGTGCAGCCGGCCGTGGACGAGGCATTGTTGTCGGCGTTGCCATCGATGCCTGCCTGTGCCGGCGTGGCGGTGGGTATTGATCGGCTGTTGATGGCGATGAACCGCACGCCGCGGATCGCCGACGTGCTGGCCTACGACTTTGCCCGCGCGTGAGCGTGGCGCGCACGTTCCTGAACATTGAAGACTGAACGGATTGCCGCATTTCCGTGCTTGCTTCGGCAAGCAGGATGATGCTCTTATCACGGCAGATGCGGGACACTGGCATCGGAATTCGTCCACTCCTGTTGGGGAAGGCATTGGTCAAGTGGTTTGCGGTCGTGGCGGCACCGGTCTACTCCATCGCGCTGTGGGGGGCTTGGCTGCCGTCGCCGGCGTCGGCCCAGCAGGTGGGCTACGACGACGAAGTGGTGACCTGCGAATCACGCGACATGGGCTGGGTGCACTGCGATATCGAGGTCGCCAACGGCGTCGATCTGGTGCGCCAGCTGTCCAGCAACAGCTGCATCCGTGGCAGTGAGTGGGGAACCGACCGCAGCGGCGTGTGGGTCACCCTGGGCTGTCGTGCCGAGTTCCGTGCCCGGCGCGCAGCGGGCACGGCGCTGCCGGCAGACACCTCTGGAAAGCGCCTGGTGCGCCGCGTGGTGCGCTGTGAATCCAATGGCCGTCCGCAGAGTTGCCCGGTACGGCTCGATGGCGCGCCGGTGCGCCTGCTGCGCCAGTTGTCCGTGCTGCCGTGCCGCGAAGGGCAGGGCTGGGGCTACAAGCGCAATGAAGTCTGGACCAGCCGTGGCTGCCAGGGCGATTTCGAAGTGGCCGATGATGACGGCCGCTTCGTTGACGTGCCACGCCGCCTCACCTGCGAATCGAAGTCGAAGAAGCGGCGTTTCTGCGGTGCCAGCATCTCGGTTGGCGCCGTGGTCTCCGAGCAGCTGTCCAGCACGCCCTGCGAGGAAGGCAGCACCTGGGGCTGGAGTCGCAACGGGATCTGGGTGGACGGCGGCTGCCGCGCCGAATTCTCGGTGAATTGAGCCCGGGCAGGCTCCAACCCTGCGGGGCCTGGCCCTACAATGGGCCCATGAACACTGCCTCTGACATCGACTACGCCCGTTACGACCACATCCGCCCGATCCTGTGGACCGGCGATGCCCTGCAACTGCTGGACCAGCGCAAGCTGCCGTTCGTGGTCGAGCACGTGGTCTGCCATGACAGCGACGAAGTTGCCGGCGCGATCCACGCGTTGACCGTGCGTGGCGCGCCGGCGATCGGCATTGCCGCCGCCTGGGGCGTCGTGCTGGCCGCGCGCGAGGTGCAGGCCGCCGATGGTGCGCACGCGCTACAGCAGCTGGAACCGGCCCTGCAGCGCCTCAACGCATCGCGCCCGACTGCGGTCAACCTGGCCTGGGCGCTGGCACGCATGCGCCGTTGCCTGAGCGCCGCCGGTGCCGACTGGAAGGCTCTGCTGGAGTCGGAAGCGCAGGCCATCGCCGAGGAAGACCTGGCCGCCAACCGCCACATGGGCGCGCTGGGCGCGGGCCTGATCGAGGCCGGCAGCGGCGTGCTGACCCACTGCAATACCGGCTCGCTGGCCACTGCGGGCTTCGGTACCGCGCTGGGCGTGATCCGCGCCGGCATGGCCCAGCACCGCGTCGCCCGCGTGTTCGCCGGCGAGACCCGGCCGTGGCTGCAGGGTGCACGCCTGACCGTGTGGGAGCTGCAGCAGGATGGCATCGATGCCACCCTCATCGCCGATTCGGCCGCCTCGCACCTGATGAAGACCGGCGCCGTGCAGTGGGTGATCGTGGGCGCGGACCGCATCTGCGCCAATGGCGATACCGCCAACAAGATCGGCACCTACCAGCTGGCCATCGCCGCGCGCCACCACGGTGTCAGGTTCATGGTGGTGGCGCCGTCCTCGACCGTGGATATGGAAACCGTCGATGGCAGCCAGATCGAGATCGAGCAGCGTGACCCGGGTGAGCTGTACGGTGTGGGCGGTACCCGTACCGTCGCCGAGGGCATTGCTGCCTGGAACCCGGTGTTCGACGTCACCCCGGGCGAGCTGATCGACGCGATCGTGACCGAGCGGGGGGTCATCCTGAACCCGACCGCCGAGAACATGCGCGCCGCCTTCGGCGGTTGAGGCAGGCTGGGTCGCGGATGCCTGCGGAGCCGAGCCCATGCTCGGCCCAGCCGGGAATCCGCCGCAACCCAGCCTGGGCCTGGCCCGACTGGCGCGGTATAGCCCCCTAAGTTCCTGATTTGTGCCGGTAAAATCCCCGTAAAGGGAGGCGGGAAACAGCCTGTTGTGGTAGTATTCGCAGGTTGAATCGAGGTTCCGGCACGACCCCCTCCCGCAGAGGGCTGCGCCGGACTGGACCGCTACCAGACAACGGAACCCGAATGGCAGAAACCGCCAAGGAAATCATCCAGGTCAACCTGGAAGACGAGATGCGCAAGAGCTACCTCGATTACGCCATGAGCGTGATCGTGGGCCGTGCGCTGCCGGATGCGCGCGATGGCCTCAAGCCGGTGCATCGCCGCGTGCTGTACGCGATGAACGAGCTCAACGCGCACAGCAACAAGCCCTATTTCAAGTCGGCGCGTATCGTCGGTGACGTCATCGGTAAGTACCACCCGCATGGCGATCAGTCGGTGTACGACACGCTGGTGCGCCTGGCACAGCCGTTCTCGCTGCGCTACATGCTGGTCGACGGCCAGGGCAACTTCGGTTCGATCGACGGCGACTCCGCCGCAGCGATGCGATACACCGAGGCGCGCATGTCGCGCCTGGCGCATGAGCTGATGGCCGACATCGACAAGGAAACCGTCGATTTCCAGCCCAACTACGATGAAAAGGAACTGGAGCCGACGGTCATGCCGACCCGGTTCCCGAACCTGCTGGTCAATGGTTCGGCCGGTATCGCGGTGGGCATGGCGACCAACATCCCGCCGCACAACCTGAGTGAATCGATCAATGCCTGCATCGCGCTGATCGACAACCCGGACATCGATGTCGACGGCCTGATGGAATACATCCCCGGCCCGGACTTCCCGACTGCCGGCATCATCAATGGCACCGCCGGCATCGTCGCCGGCTACCGCACCGGCCGTGGCCGCGTGCGCATCCGTGCCAAGGCCGATATCGAAGTGGCCGACAACGGCCGCGAATCGATCATCGTCACTGAAATTCCTTACCAGGTGAACAAGGCGCGTCTGATCGAGAAGATCGCCGAGCTGGTCAAGGAAAAGAAGATCGAGGGCATCAGCGAGCTGCGCGATGAGTCCGACAAGGACGGCATGCGCATCTACATCGAGATCAAGCGCGGTGAATCTGCCGAGGTTGTGCTGAACAACCTGTACCAGCAGACGCAGATGGAATCGGTGTTCGGCATCAACATGGTGGCGCTGGTCGATGGCCGCCCGCAGTTGATGAACCTCAAGCAGATGCTCGAGGCCTTCGTCCGCCACCGTCGCGAAGTGGTCACCCGCCGCACCGTGTTCGAGCTGCGCAAGGCGCGCGCCCGTGCACACGTGCTGGAAGGCCTGACCGTTGCGCTGGCCAACATCGACGAGATGATCGAACTGATCAAGACCTCGCCGAACCCGAACGAAGCCCGCGAGCGCATGCTGGCGCGCGTGTGGGAGCCGGGCCTGGTGGGGGCGATGCTGGGTGCCGCCGGTGCCGAAGCCTCGCGTCCGGAAGACCTGCCCAAGGGCGTGGGCCTGATCGAGGGCGGCTACCAGCTGACCGAGATCCAGGCCACCCAGATCCTGGAGATGCGCCTGCACCGCCTGACCGGGCTGGAGCAGGACCGCCTGACCGACGAGTACAAGCAGCTGCTGGAAGTGATCGCCGGGCTGATCCACATCCTGGAAGATCCCGACCGCCTGCTGCAGGTGATCCGCGAGGAGCTGGTCAACGTCAAGGCCGAGTTCGGCGACGAGCGTCGTACCGAAATCCGCCACAGCGAAGAAGACCTGGACATCCTCGACCTGATCGCCCCGGAAGACGTGGTGGTCACCGTGTCGCATGCCGGTTACGTGAAGCGGCAGCCGGTAAGCGTGTACCGCGCACAGCGCCGCGGTGGCCGTGGCCGCAGTGCGGCGGCGACCAAGGAAGAGGATTTCATCGAACAGCTGTGGCTGGTCAACACGCACGACACGCTGCTGACCTTCACCAGCTCGGGCAAGGTGTTCTGGCTGCCGGTCTACCAGCTGCCCGAAGCCGGTTCCAACGCCCGCGGCCGTCCGATCATCAACTGGATCCCGCTGGAACCCGGCGAACGCGTGCAGGCCGTGCTGCCGGTGCGTGAGTACGCCGATGGCCAGTTCGTGTTCTTCGCCACGAAGAACGGTACGGTCAAGAAGACTCCGCTGAGCGAGTTCGCCTTCCGTCTGGCGCGCGGCAAGATCGCGATCAATCTGGACGAGGGCGATGCCCTGGTCGGCGTCGGCCTGACCGATGGCGAGCGTGACATCCTGCTGTTCGCCTCCAACGGCAAGACCGTGCGCTTCGGTGAAGACAAGGTCCGCTCGATGGGCCGTACCGCCACCGGCGTGCGCGGCATCAAGATGCCGGCCGGCGAGGAAGTGGTCAGCCTGATCGTGGCCGAGAGTGCCGGTGGCATCGAGGATGAGAACGAGGACGACAACGGTGTCGATGAAGCCGTCGCCACTGGCGATGCGGTGATCGACGGTGCTGATGACGCCAGCGTGCAGTACATCCTCACCGCCACCGAGAACGGCTACGGCAAGCGCACCCCGCTGCCGGACTACCCGCGCAAGGGCCGTGGTACACAGGGCGTGATCGGCATCCAGACCACCGAGCGCAACGGCAAGCTGGTTGCTGCGGTGCTGATGGGTTCCAGCGACGAAGTCCTGCTGATCTCCGATGGTGGCACCCTGGTGCGTACGCGCGGCTCGGAAATCAGCCGCGTCGGCCGCAACACCCAGGGCGTGACCCTGATCCGCCTGTCCAAGGACGAGAAGCTGCAGGCGGTGGAGCGCATGGACGCCTCGATCGACGAGGACGAGGACGAGGTGGCAGCCGCCGCCCCGGCCGAAACCCCCGCACCAAGCGAGGACGCGCCGCAGGCGTAAGCCCGCGTCGTCTCGCCACCTCAACAACGCCGGCTTCGTGCCGGCGTTGTTGTATCCGGCGCTCACCGCACGCGCACTTCACAGCGACGGTGGGATAACAGGCATGCTGCCCCGGAGATCGACGATGTCCGCCACGCCGCAGTCCGCCGCCCCCGTTGTGTACCGCCATCCCCTGGTGACCGTGCTGTCGCTGCTGCTGGCCGTGCTTGGCCTGGTCATCGGCGGGCTCGGCGCGTGGCTGCTCAGCCTGGGTGGTTCGGCGTACTACGCCATTGCCGGCCTTGGAATGCTGGCCAGCGGCATCCTGTTGTTCGGCAACCGCCGCAGTGGCGCGCTGCTGTACGCGCTGGTGTTCATCGGAACGCTGCTGTGGACCTGGTGGGAGTCGGGCAGTGACTACTGGCGGTGGGTGCCGCGGCTGGGCCTGCTGACCGCACTGGGCATCGTGCTGGCGCTGTTGGCGCCGACCCTGCGTGATCCCGTTCCCAAACGGCTGTCGCGTGCGGTGGCCGCTATGCTGATGCTGGTATTCGTGGCCGCGTTCGGCCTGGCGTTTGCGCCGCATGGCGAGGTGGATGGGCACCAGCCGTTCCCGGAAGGCGCGGTCAGCGCCGGCCTGGAACCCACCCGTGATACCACCGGCCTGCAGCCGGCCGACCAACCTGCCAACAGTGATTGGCCGGCCTGGGGCCGCAGCAACGCCGCCACCCGTTACTCGCCGCTGCAGCAGATCACCCCGGCCAACGTCGGCACGCTGCAGCTGGCCTGGCAGTTCCGCACCGGTGACCTGCCGAAGAAGCGCTGGGGCGCGGAAACCACGCCGCTGAAGATCGGCGACCGCCTGTACCTGTGCACCGCGCGCAACCGCCTGATCGCGCTGGATGCAGCCAGCGGCAAGGAACTGTGGCGGTTCGATCCGAAGGTGAAGGACGCCTCGATCCCGTACACCGCCGCCTGCCGTGGGGTGAGCTACTACGAGCAGCCCCGCACACCGGTCCTTGCCGATGCAACGCTGGCCGATGCCGCAGCCGATCTGGCCTTGCCCGAACCGTCGCCCAGCGTCACCCGCGGTGCCGCGCCGGGTAGCCGTCCGGCGTGCTGGGCGCGCATCATCGAAGGCACGCTGGACGGGCGCATCATCGCGGTGGATGCGGACAGCGGCCGCCCGTGCGCCAACTTCGGCAACAACGGCCAGGTCGATATCACCCTGGGCATGGGCGAGGTGCCGCCGGGCTATGTGTCGATCACCTCGCCGCCGGCCATCGTGCGCGGGGTGATCGTCACCGGCCACCAGGTGCTGGATGGGCAGCGCCGCGATGCGCCGTCGGGCGTGATCCAGGCCTACGACGCGATCACTGGAAAGCTGCGCTGGGCGTGGGACATGGACCAGCCCGAGCGCAGCGGCCTGCCGCCCCGCGAGCAGACGTATACGCGCGGCACGCCCAACATGTGGACCACGGCCACCGGTGATGAGGCGTTGGGCCTGGTCTACCTGCCGCTGGGTAATTCCGCGGGTGACTACTGGAGTGGCTCACGCACGGAAAACCAGAACCGCTACTCGACCTCGCTGGTGGCGATCGACGTAGCCACTGGCAAGCCGGCCTGGCACTTCCAGGCCGTGCGCAAGGATGTGTGGGATTACGACCTGGGTTCGCAGGCCAGCCTGATCGACTACCCGACGGCGGCGGGCAGGGTACCGGCGATCCTGCTGCCGACCAAGCAGGGCGACCTCTACATCCTCGACCGCCGCAATGGCCAGCTGCTGACAGCTGCCGAAGAGCGCAAGGTACCGGTGGGTGGCGTCGAACCCGAGCAGCGTTCACCCACCCAGCTGTTCTCGCTGTACCACACGCTGCGTCGCGAGCATGACCTGACCGAGCGTGACATGTGGGGCATCACCCCGATCGACCAGCTGGTCTGCCGCATCCAGTTCCGCAAGGCCTATTACGAAGGCTTCTACACGCCGCCGAGCAGTGACCGCCATTCCATCGAGTACCCCGGTTACAACGGTGGCTCGGACTGGGGCAGCGTGTCGATCGATACACGCCGCGGCGTGATCGTGGCCAACTACAACGACATGCCGAACTACAACCGGCTGGTCCCACGCGCGGAGGCCGACCGGCTGGGCTGGCTGCCGCGCGAGAAGATCCGGTTCGACAAGGGCGGTGCCGAGGGCGCGGGCGACCCGCAGGTGGGCACGCCGTATGCCATCGATGTCAATGCCGGCTGGCGGTTGCCGTTCACCGGCCTGCTGTGCAAGCAGCCGCCCTATGGCGGCATCCGTGCCATCGACCTGCGCACCGGCAAGCTGCTATGGGATCGCCCATTCGGCAGTGCGCGCGGCAATGGGCCGTTCGGCATCCGTTCCGGCCTGCCGATCGAGATCGGCACACCGAACAATGGCGGCTCGGTGATCACTGCCAGTGGCCTGGTGTTCATCGCCGCGGCCACCGATGACCTGCTGCGCGCCATCGATCTGAAGACCGGCAAGGAGCTGTGGCACACCCGGCTGCCGGCCGGTGGCCAGGCCACTCCGATGATCTACGAACAGGGCGGGCGCCAGTACGTGGTGATCATGGCCGGCGGCCACCATTTCATGGAAACCCCGAACGGCGATTACGTGATGGCCTTCGCCCTGCCGAAATAGCGGCTGCTCGCCTGAACACGGCCATGGGGCTGGGACCGCTGTCGCTGATCGCGGGCGATGCGCGCTATCTGAGCCCCGCCCATGCGCCCTGCATGGCGGCCGCGGGCAACGCGCTGGACGCCCAGCGTGGTTGTGCCGACGCTGAATTCAAGGTGCACGACGATGCGCTCAACGCCGCCTATAGTGCGGCGCGCTCCACGCTGACGGCCAGCGACCAGCGGGTGCTGCGCGATCTGCAGCGGCAATGGCTGCGCCAGCGCGACAACCGATGTCCGGAAGGTGGCACGGCCGTTGCCCAGCTGGATGCCCAGCAGTGCCGCACGCTGGTCTCGCCTGCATTGCTGCAGCAGGCCACCACGGCGCAGAACCACAAGGGCTGGTATGGATTCGGCTTCCTGGTGCAGGGCGAGGGCAGGGAACACCAGTATGGCCACGAAGGCGGTGCGCCCGGCTCCAACAGCGCCATCGTGGTGCTGCCCGCACAGGGCTATGTGATCGTTGGGCTGGCCAATGTCGATCCGGATGCGATCGGCAACGTGGTCAACTACATCGCGCGTAGAGTGCCACTGTGACCGCGGCAGGTGACGGTCATTCCGGTACCCGCACCATCTTCGTCATCAAGTGTTCCACCACACCCGCCGGATCGGCCGTGCGGCCCACATGCGTGCTCGACATCTGCACGATCGAACTGCGCTTGGCGGTGAGGAAGTGGAACCGTGCGCGTGCGGGCAGCTGCGCGATCGGCCCAGCGCCAGCGTCGCCGCGGCAGATCGCCACGATCGCATCCAGCCACGGCTGCAATGCCCCCTGATCAAGCGCCGGGGCAAACGCGTGCAGGCGCGCAGGATCGATCTCGATGGCCGCCTCCAGATGACGCGCTCCAGGACAGGAGACGATCACCCCGACGTTGATGAATTCCTCCCGTTCCACCCGCGGTACCACGCGGATGACCGCGTAGTCATACGTGTGCAGCGTGGGCACGGAGGGCCTCCTGCACGAACACCGCACGCACTTCCAGGCGATGCTTGAGATAGTCGATGTAGCCTTGGCGGTAGGCCTGCGGGCTGTCGAATGCCGGCTCGTTGACCAGCCAGCTGTCCGGCACCAGGCCGACGATGCGCTCGATCTCGGCATCGGTGAGGCGCGCGGCCAGCTCGGCATCCACTTCGGCGATGCGGTTGGCGAACGACAGAAGCACGTGGTCGCGGATCAGTACAAAGGGTTTTTCGCAGGCGTCGCCGGCATTGGCCCAGTCGTGATGGAAGTACATGGCCGCACCGTGGTCGATCAGGTACAGCTTGCGGTGCCACACCATCAGGTTGGGGTTGCGGGTGGTGCGGTCGACATTGCTGGTGAACGCATCGAACCAGACGATGCGCGAGGCCAGCTCGGCATCCACCGGCATCGCCGCCGGGTCGTAATTGATCGCGCCGGGCAGGTAGTCCAGGCCCAGGTTCAGGCCCTCGCTGGCGCGGATCAGCTCCTGGATCTCCGGGTCGGGCTCGGTGCGGGCGAACTCGCGGTCCAGTTCCACGAACAGGATTTCCGGAATCGGCAGGCCCAGCGTGCGCGCCATCTCACCGGCGACCAGCTCGGCGATCAGCGCCTTCGGGCCTTGCCCGGCGCCACGGAACTTCAGCACGGCCATGCCGTCGTCGTCGGTCTCGACCACAGCCGGCAGGGAGCCCCCCTCCCGTAAGGGGGTGATGTAGCGGAGGGCGTGTACGGTGCGCATGGCGCATTCTAGCGTGGTGCTGGGGGGCGCGCCCGGCAACGCCGCGGCGGTGCACTGGTTGAGCCCGGCGATTGTCTGGACGTCCTGCACGGGCCGCTGCGGTGGGCGAGGGCGCGCGCAGCGAGGACGGATCCTCCTGCGCGCTCTTCACCACGAAGATGTCCTGCGCCGCGCCCGCACCCTCTGTCTGGTGGCTGAGCCGGATGAAGCGAAGGTCAAGTGCACCTGATCCATGCGAAAGCGACAGGAAAGACGAATTGGGGCTTGGTCTTCACTTCGCCCTTCCGTTGCCGGTGGCAGCATCGCCTTCAATGGAGCATTCCACCCGCGTGTAACTTTCAACGGGAGGCTGTCATGCCGCTAGAGCGCAGCTGTCACGCATCATCCTGCACGCCATGCACCGCGTGGAGTTGAGCCTGGCCTGATACGGTCATAATGCCGGCAGGGATGGCCGCCCAACGCACGACATGCCTCACCCATCATGGCGGAGCCGGCCTGGATTGCCGGCGCTGCGATTCCGCTGGATACCTGCTTTCAATGCGCCCCTTGCGATGCCGCCGATGACTGCCGCGCGGAAGGTGCCTTGTCCACGATGATCCTGCAGGCTTTGGAGGTGTACCGATGAGCGACGAACTCACTCCCATGCTGCCGCCCCTGGACGATGCCAAGGTCGAGGAAATGATCGGCAAGGTGGTACTGGTCGGCGTAACGCGCTATGGCGGTGACGGCCAGGTGCAGGGACTCGAGCAGTACGCCGGCACGGTGCTGCGCATCAGTGCCGTTGAGGGCGTGGTGCTGGCCGACGAGAATGATGGCCACGAACGCTACCTGCCGCCGATGCTCGATCAGTACCTGCCGGCCGAGCCCGGTGAGTACCGCATGCGCAACAGCGGCATGATCGTGGTCGACCCGGACTATCTGGCCACCTGGGACCTGCACGCCCGGCAGTAGTGCCAGGCCATGCCTGGCGATGGCCGCCCGCACTCCACTTTGCCCCATCCGGCCACTGGCCCTTCCGGCCCATTCTCCTCACCCCCTGCGGTGCTAGATTCGGGGCCATGCCCGAGTCCGGGCATCCATTCACACCCAGGGGATAAGGATGCTGATCCGTCGAACCTCTCTGGCGGCGGCTGTTGCCGTTGCCACCGTCGGCCTGCTGGCCGCCGGCCCGGCCTTCGCTGATTACGCGAAGCCGCCGGAACACCTGCTCAAGGTGCTGAAGGCACCGCCGCCGCCGGTACCGAACGTGGCGCCGGGTGGCCAACGCCTGCTGCTGACTACCGCGCAGACCTATCCGTCGATCAGCCGCGTCGCCCAGCCGTACCTGAAGCTGGCCGGTGTGCGCCTGGAGCCGAAGAACCGCAGTCGCCATGACACTCCCGGAGGCTACGGCATTCCGGCCTGCGTGGCCGACTTCACCCTGGTCGACATCGGCAGTGGCAAGGAAACCAAGGTGGACCTGCCGCAGGGCTGCGCGACCGGGGCGCTGTGGTCGGCCGATGGCAGTCACTTCGCCTTCCAGAACGCGGTCGATACCAGCGTGCAGCTGTGGGTGGGCAATGCTGCCACCGGCCAGGTGCAGCAGGTGCCGAATGTGCAGCTGAACCCGATCTTCGGCAACACCGTGCAGTGGCTGGGTGGAAGCCAGAATCTGCTGGTGAAGCTGGTTCCGGCCAATCAGGGCCCGGCACCGTCCAATGGTGGCGTGCCGACCGGTCCGGATGCGCAGGAGTCGCTGGGCAGCAGCGGGGAAAGCAGCACCTATGAAGCCCGCGACACGCTGACCAGCGTGCATGACGAAAAGCTGTTCGCCTACTATGGTGCCTCGCAGCTGGCTGTGGTCGACACTGCCGCGGGCAGCGTGCGCCCGGTGGGGCAGCCGGCGCTGTTCAACGAGGTCAGCGCAGCGCCCGATGGCGTGCATGTGCTGACCGAGTCGATCAAGGCACCGTACTCGCATGCGGTGACCTACCAGCGCTTCGCCAATGATGTGGCGGTGCTGGACATCAGCAATGGCCGCAGCACGCCGATCGCCAGCCTGCCGCTGGCCGACCGCGTGCCGGTGCACGGCGTACCGGAAGGCCCGCGCGGTTTCGACTGGCGTGCCACCGATCCGGCCACCCTGGTCTATGCCGAAGCGCTGGACAAGGGCGACTGGAAGGTCAACGTGCCGCATCGCGATCGCGTGCTGATGCTGAAGGCACCGTTCAACGGCAAGCCGACCGAAATCACCCGCACCGCACAGCGCTTCGAAGGCTTTGCGTGGACCGCCGATCCGGCCGTGGCCTTCCAGTACGAGAACGACGAGAACCGCCACTGGATGCAGACCCGCATCGTTGATGTGGAGCATCCGAAGAAGGAAGGCCGCCTGCTGTGGGACATGTCCAGCGATGAGCTGTACGGCAACCCCGGCAACCTGGTCTTTACCCGCCTGGCGAATGGCGCGCAGGTCGTGCGCCAGGACGGCAACCACGTGTTCCTCAGCGGCCGTGGTGCCTCGCCGCAGGGCGACCGTCCGTTCCTTGATCGCCTGGACCTGGGCACGCTGAAGAGCGAGCGCCTGTTCCGCAGCAGTGCTGATGCCTACGAACAGTTCCTCGGTTTCAGCAGCACGCCGGGCCGCTACCTGACCTGGCACCAGTCGGTGATCGATCCGCCGAACGCCTTCATCCGCCAGCAGGGTGAGGCGGTGGCCGATGCGAAGGCCGGCGAGGCGGAGTTCGCTTCCATCGCGACCGCGCTGACCAGGTTGGCCGACCCGACCCCGGAGGTACGCCAGATCAAGAAGCAGCTGGTGACCTACAAGCGTGCCGACGGCGTGGACCTGTCGTTCACCCTGTACACGCCGCCGGGCTACAAGGAAGGGCAGCGCGTGCCGGCGATCCTGTACGCGTACCCGGCCGACTTCGCCAACGCCGCGCAGGCCGGCCAGGTGTCCGGCTCGCAGCAGACCTTCACCCGCCTGCAGCCGTACCGTCTGATGCTGCTGGCCGGCTACGCGATCATCGACAACGCTTCGTTCCCGATCGTGGGCGACCCGAAGAACGCCTACGACACCTACCTGGAGCAGCTGGAAGCCGACGCCAAGGCGGCGGTGGACAAGGCCGTGGACATGGGCGTGGTCGACCGCAACCGCATCGGCGTGACCGGCCACAGCCACGGCGGCCTGATGACCGCCAACCTGATCGCGCACACCAACCTGTTCAAGGCTGGCGTAGCTACCAGCGGTTCCTACAACAAGACCTTCACTCCGTTCGGCTTCCAGAACGAGCGTCGCTCGGTGTGGCAGGCGCAGGATGTGTACCTGAAGGCCTCGCCGTTCTTCTATGCCGACAAGATCAAGCTGCCGCTGCTGCTGGTCCACGGCGAGGATGACGCCAACCCGGGCACCGAGCCGTTCCAGTCGCGAAAGTTGTACCAGGCGATCCGCGGCAATGGCGGTACCACCCGCCTGGTGATGCTGCCGAACGAACCGCACTGGTACACCGCGCTGGAATCGAACGAGCAGCTGGTGTCGGAAATGCTGAACTGGTTCGACACCTACGTGAAGAACGCCAGGTGACGAACGGCAAGGCCGCCTCTGGGCGGCCTTGCTGCATCGGAAGAGGGGAACCGTGCGCGACGAATTCGTCGCGCATTGACAGAGAGGCAGCATCCAGGAACGGCATGCGGAATGGGCAGCGATGGATCGTCATGAACGGCCGCGCGCAGAGGGCGCTGGTGATGCTCCTGTCGCTGGCAGGTTGCCTGTTCCGCCCGGCCTGCATTGCGTGGCGGTCCATGATGCGGCAGCGGCGGGGCCGGGGCTGCTAAGCTGCGCACGGGAACAGTCCAGGAGACATCGATGCATCGCAACGGGATGCGCGCCATCACTTTCATCATCGCGACGCTGCTGGCCGGGATGACACACGGAGTGGAAGCGCAGGCCCTGCGGGCGGATGACCGCAGCTACTTTGGCAGCGCCACTGCTGAACGTGCGGCATGGCAGAACCTCGAGCGCAGGACCGATGCCCTCAAGGCCCTGCATGCGCCAGCAGAAGCGCGTTTCCAGCAGGCCGAGCATCTGTATGGCGAGTGTCTCCGGCACCATGGTTACCTGCATCTGCAGGCAGCACGCAATGCCGATGATGCGCGGCTGGCCAATACCCAAGGCGAAGTGGCCAGCCTGTGTGGACGTATCGCGGCGATTGCCAAGCAGGCATTGCGTGATGCCCCTGCGCACGCTGCCTGGATCGAGCCGCATGCCGACCTGCGTGAGCGGGCGTTGCGGGAGGACATGCAACCGGCCAATGCAGCGCTGGTTGATGCGGTCGACGCGCTAGCCGACCCGGCGCTGGACAGCTTCGGGCGCCTGCACCGGCAGCTGCTGCAATCGGCGTCCTTTGCGCGCTTCGAGCATGAAGGCCGGACGCTCGACAGCCGGACCGACGCGCGTACCCTTTCCCGCCTGCCGGACCGTCCGCTGCGCGAGGCGGCATGGCGTGCCTACTGGCAGGGGATGGCGTCGCGGCGCGGCGAAATGGCAACGGTGCTGCTGGGTCTGGTGCGCCTCAATGAGCGTGCGTCGGAACTGCAAGGTGATGGAACTGCACCTGGCCGCAGTTACCGGCACATGGGCCTGGACCAGGCCGCCATCGACGCGACACTGGCGGCGGTAGCGCGCCACGCGCCGCTGCGGCGGAACTATCAGCAGATGCAGTTGGCCCATCTTGAGCGCATGGGCCTGGCCTCTCCACAGATATGGGACATGGACCTGCCTGATGCCGGCTATATCCCTCCGCCGCTTGACCTGACGCAGTTGCGGGATGCTGCGGCTGCATCAATGCAGGTGCTGGGGCCGGATTACGTGACAGGACTGCGAGCGTTGCTTGATCCTTCAGGCGGGCGCATGGATCTGGGCGGATCGGCAGGGCGGCGCGCGATGGATGCGTTTTCGATCAGTGCCCCGGGGATGCCTTCGCTGCTGTTCGTTGGCCATCGCCAGGGAGACCTCGAAGGGGACGTCCAGATCGCCCACGAAGCCGGTCATGCCATGCACGGCCAGTGGATGCAGCGCGGCGGCGCATCATCATTCCAGCGCAACGGCAACAAGTGGTTGACCGAGTCGTTTGCCATCTACAACGAACTGAAGTTCCGCGATCAGCTCTATCGGCAGGCGAGTGATCCACGGGCCAGGGCGTATTACCTGAAATCGTTGCTCGATGACATCATCCTGCAGCTGTTCATTTCCTCGGAAGAGGCCGATCTGGAACAGTCCATCTACCGGGAAGTGGTGGCCGATGGGGTCGGCAATGCGGATGCGCTTGACGCCCTGACGATGAAGGTTCTGGGCCGGTATGGGGGGGCATGGGAGCAACGTCCCGAGCTGCGCAATACCTGGATATCGAAACGGCTCATGTACGAAGATCCGCTCTATCTGGCCAATTATCTGTATGCCGGACTGATCGCGGTGCAGCTCTTTGTACAGGACCAGCAGGATCCGGAGGGCTTCAGGCAGCGCTACCTGGCGGTCCTGGGTGAGGGGTTCGACCGCGCACCGCAACAGCAGGTCGAGCAGTTGCTGAATGCGAAGCCCGACTGGCCACGCCTGGTCGAGGCGGACCTGGGTGTTTTCCAGCAGTACCTTGCGCAACTGCAGGAACTCCACGCGGAAATCGAGCGCCAGCGCAGTCGCTGAACAGGCGGCGCACGGATGGATTCACGGGAGGCGACGCAACTGCGTTGACTCGCTCCAGATCATGTCTGACACTCGGCGTTCCTGCCCGTCCCTGGACTACATGGGCAGATCAGGGAGCTTGGCCAGCCGATGGATGTCAGCACGATCTCTTCACGAATCAAGTTGGCCCGTACCAACTGCGGTTTGTCGCAGACCGACATGGCACGCCTCTTGGGCGTGAACCGCGCCACCGTCGCGCATTGGGAGCGCGAGGAGGGATTCACGCCGACGCTCGATCACCTGCATAAGATGAGCGATGCCCTTGGCGTCACGCTGGCCTGGCTGGCCCAGGGCGAAACCCCTTCCGCCGAGCCCGTGGTGCGCGGCTCCAGGGCAAGGCTGGAAGAGAAGATGATCGAGCTCTCCAAGCACCTGCCGGTATCGTTTCTTGCCAGCGTTGTCGCGCTGATGGAAAACGCAGAAACCTATCTTTGATCCTGCACCGGCAGCCTCGTGCTGCCAGGCGGTCACGCCCATCGGTGAGCCCGCAATTTCCTCGGTGCTGTGCAGCGCACAGCAGAGTGTTTGCTCCCCTTCTCCGACACTGGCATTAATCGATCGCGGTCCGACGTTCGTGCACGACGGACGGAGCGCGACTCGTAGTTGCCTGAAAGTCCATCATTCTGGAGAAAGGTTAGTTATGAGCAATCGCATCAAAACCACCGCACTGTCCTCGCTCACCCTGATCATTGCCGGCGCTGCCGGCACCGCAGGTGCTGCGGCACTCCCGGCACCGGCGGAGCAGGGACTGGAGTCGGCCACCTCGATCAATGCCGACCTGGACGCGCTGCGCATGTCCGAGTTCGTCGAACTGCAGGCCATCGCGCTCGCCGGGGGCCATCACTCCGATTCCATCGGTTCCCACCACCATCACGATGCCGTGCCCGAGGAGCAGGCCCAGGGCCTTTCCAACGCACGTTTCGACGTCTGAGTCAGTCAAAGGGAGCAACATCATGAAGGACAACCGCAACATGCCCAAGGCGTTGTCGGCCCTGACGCTGCTGGTGATCGGAAGCGCTTCAGCCGGTGCCGTGATGGCAAGCGAGGCTCCGGTGGCATCCAGTGTCCTGGACCAGGCCACGGCCATCGTGAGCCTGGATGACTTGGCCATGGCCGAGTTCCAGGCCAACGCGCGTGCCAACAACCTGGAAGCGCTGGCCACCGGCCACCACGACGATTCGATTGGTTCGCACCATCATCACGATATCGCCAAGGAACCGGAGTTGAACGTGGAAGCCACGCGCTTCAACGTCTGACCCGGCGGCCTGCGGGGGGCCGTGTCCCCCGCAACTCTTTGATGCGGGATGCAGGGAGAGCAACGATGAATGCGCAGCTGAAACCGTTGGAAGCCGATGTGGCACGCCCGGCGTGCTTGATGGAGATCACCCGCACAAGTGCCCAGATGGATGCCGTGATGGAAGGCATCATGTGGGCCCGCCTGCGACGCATGCGGACGCGCCTGCAGGAAGCACTGGGGAATGCCGAGCATGGCGTCATCGCTCGCTCGATCCATGCAATCTATGAAATGCTGCCGGCCGACCGCCAGGCGCGTGTGCTGCTGAGCTCCGAGTTCTGCGAGAACTACATGGCGCTTGACGCCGCTCGCAAGCAACGGCCGGAAGCCGGCGCCGACGCAATGGCATGGGATGCCGAAACCGCACGCAATCTGTCTGCCATCCACGATCTGGTACAGAGGGAAAAGGCGTTGCTGGACCTGGCCACAGGCACCCCCTCGCGCTACCTGCTTGAGAGCCGCGACTGGGTGGTCGACAGCCCGGTGGGTGACCAGTTCGCCCGCAAGGACGAGCAGGGGCGCTGGATCCTGGACGCGCCTCCGATGCTGGGTGATTGCGTTGCCGTCGACCTGCACAGCAAGGTCGCCAGGCACCATGAACCGCGTTCCGGCGTGCTCAGCCAGCCGTGCCTTGCGTTGGATGAGGCGGAACAGACGGCCGTCCTCGACAAGCTGTCGCGCGCGCTGGCAGGCATTGATCGCGCCGAACCGCTGTATGGCCTGGTGATCCGCAACTTCGTCCGCCGCATCGTTGTCCGGAAATCCGAGGAATCAACGCCCGATGTCGCACGCCGTTTCGGGTCGGAGCATGTACCGCGCCAGCCTGGTTCCCTGCGCCTGCTCAATATCCACCACCCCGAGCTGAGCGTGGAGGCCTGCATGGAGAGCATCATGCACGAGAGCACCCATAATTTCCTTGCAGCGTGGGAGTTGGCCAATGGCTTCTTTGTCGCCAATGACTATCAGCACCGGGTGGTGTCGCCGTGGTCGGGCAATCCGATCCCCAACTCCTCGTACATCCACGCGGTCTTCGTGTACTACATCTGCCATCGGTTGCTGAAGAGCCATCTTGCGGTGGCCGACAACATCGATGCCGCTGCCCGTGCGCACGTGCACCGTCGCCTTGCGGTGTGTGCTGCCGGATTCCTCATCGAGCAGGATCTCAGCAGCCGGCTGATGAGTACCCAGCCACTGAATGCCGACATCGGGACGATGATGGACGAGATGCAGGCGGACATGAAGCGGGAATATGGCTATGGGAGGCAGCAATGAACGCCAGGACCATCGTGTTGTACACCGATCACGCTGATCCGGTCGCGCGCCGGGCGGCGCGGTCCGGGGCCGATTTGCTGCACCTTGATGACCTGTTGCCACGGGTGCGTGCCGGCAGCTGGCCTGCAGTTCTGGATTTCGAGCCCAGCGCGGAAATGCGCGAGCGGTTCATCGGTGCGAGGGTGGTCAACCGGGTGTTCTCGCTGGCCAACACCCGCATGGACGGATTCCTGAGGGACAACGGAATCGACGCTCGCTGGCTGCACATCCGGCTGCATTCCTTGCTCGATTCCGCGGCCAGCGTCTGCCACGACACCGGCGTGCGTGGCGTCTCGCGCACACTGATGCCGCTGAATGTACAGTGGTTCGAGCTCAAGCGGGTACTTGCCGATATCCAGACGCCCGACTTCGTCTATTCGATCGGTTATGAGGCGCCGGACCTGCGCGGTCTGGTTGATCCTCTGCAGAAGTCGGTATGGTCGCTGTTCGACTGGAAGCAGGAGCGCAACCTGCTGCCGGAAGAGAAACGGCGTCACCAGTTCTTCGTTTCGCGGCCACAAGGTGTACCGCTGGTGGCGTACTTCTGCGGTGAATCGGCGCATGGCGTCCACTTCCCCAGGGGCGAAACGGTGCCGTTCGATCTCGAGCGGGTGCGCGCCATCAACCAGGCCGCGCGTCGTGCCTTCCGTTCTGAAACCGGAGAGCTGCTGCTCTTCGCCGAGGGCGGGCAGCTGCGCTTCCACGCATTCTCGCCCTATCTGCTTTCAGTGGCGGAGGAACCCGCAATGGTGGACATGCTGGACAAATGGTTGGCCGCTGATGATTCCAGCTGTGGGAGCAACGATGCCCGACATGCACTCGTGCATTGAGCGCCTGGCCGAGATCCGCGAGCGCATGGGCTGGCTGTACGGCAGCGAGGATCTCTGCGTGCTGCTGTACAGCCTGGTCAAGCGTGCGCGTCCACAGAGAGTGGTCGAACTTGGTACGGGGTTCGGCGTATCCACTGCCTGGATCGCCGCAGCACTGAAAGAGAACGAGACCGGTGCCCTGCACAGCTATGACAATGGATCACACTATGCCAGCGATCCCGCACGGCGTTTCCTGGCCGAGCTGCAGGGGCCGTTGCGCACGATCGTCGAACCGGGGCAGGACTATCCTTCGTTCCTGCACGCGCTGCTGACCTGGGCGGGCGTGGCCGACTTCGCCCACGTGCACGTCGAGGACATCGACTTCGCCGCCATCGCGGCTACTCCCGCTCTGCACGGCGGCATCGACATGCTGTTCTCGGACTTCAATCATTCGCCGGACAGCATCCAGGCCCTTCTGGGCCACTTCCTGCCCCGCCTGTCACCCACCGCATCGGTATTCATCGACAGCGCCTCGACGCAGCGCCTGAGTTACCTGACGCTGGAGCGGATCGTCGACGATCTCAACGGCAACAAGATCCCGTTGGGGCTGGCGCGCTGCTGGGCGCCGCAGGAGACCGCTGCGGCGATTGATCGGGTGCAGCGCTCGCGGTTCCGCCTGATGCACCTCATCGAGGCGCGGGCACGTGCGCAGAACAGCACTGCGTGGTTGAGCATCGAGCCGGTGGATGTCGTTCCGACCGCCGCCGAGTTCTTCCATTGAGGCGCCGAGGATGATGATGCTGACGTATTACCTGGGGCTGGCGCGAACCCGCTTGCTGGAGACCAAAGGCATGACGCTGGCTCTGGTGCTGGCGTTGGGGCTGGGCATCGGTGCCAGCGTGACCATGCTCACTGTCGTCCGCGCCATGTCCTGGGACCCGCTGCCCGGGCGCAGCGGTCAGCTGTTCCACCCCTTCCTGGATCCGCTGCCGGCGGGGTACCAGCTCAAGGGGGGGCTGGATCCGCGGGTGGCCATGACCTGGCCCGATGCCCGCGAACTGCTGCGCAATGCACCTGCGCATCGGCAGGCCGTACTGGCTGCGGGCCGGCTGCTGGTGGATCCGCAGCCGGGCGCACCGACGGCCTTCTTCGTTGATGGCCAGTACACCAATGCGGACGCAGCGGCGATGTTCGGCATGGAGCTGCTGCAGGGCAGCTGGTGGTCTGCGGACGATGATCTGCAGCGCTCCCGGGTCGTGGTGGTCAGTCACACGCTGGCGCAGCGGCTCGGTCATGGACGTTCCCTGGTCGGGCGGACCCTGCAGCTGGATGGCCAGCCGTTCAGAGTGGTCGGAGTGATCGCTGACTGGATGCCGCTGCCGCGCTTCCATACCGACCTGCAGCAAGAACCCTTCAAGGGACGCGACGATGTCTTCATTCCGCTGCAGACCGCGGTAGAACTACAGCTTCGGGTTGCCAACAGCATGTACGGCTGGTCAGGCAGCACGCCGGCGAACCGCATGGTCGACGCGAGCACGGCGTGGGTCCAGCTCTGGGCCGAGATCCCGGATCAGGCCGGCCAGCAGGCGTACCTGCACTTCCTGCAACGCTACGTACAGGACCAGCACGCACGTGGGCGCTTCGACCGGCAGACGCCCCCGCACCTGGACGGCCTGCGCAGCTATCTGGTCCAGCGCCGGATCATTCCGGACGAAGTACGGCTGCAGCTGGCGTTGTGCCTGGCCTTCCTGGTCGTCTGCCTGGTCAACATGGGAGCGCTGATCTTCGCCCGTTTTGTCCGCCGGACGCACGAGATCGCTGTCCGCCGTGCGCTGGGGGCCCGCCGCAGGGACATCATCCTGCAGTTGTGCACCGAAGCGCTGATGATCGGGTTGCTGGGAGGAGGGGTGGGCCTGCTGGTCGCGCAGGCCGGGCTGTTCCTGGTGCGGATGCAGCCGGAAGACTATGCCAGCCTCGCTGTCATCGACCCGGCGATGGTGATCGCCACGCCCGTGCTGGCATGCATCGCCAGCCTGTTCGCCGCCGTCCTGCCCGCGCTGCGCGCGGCCTCCACCCGTGTCGCCATGCAGATCAAGGCCGCTGAATGAGCGTTTCACAGATTCCGTTGATTGCCCGTGCGATGAAGAAGAACCGGCTGGTGGCCGGCATCCTGCTGCTGCAGGTGATCATCGCCACCGCCTGCGTCACCAATATCGCCTTCCTGCTTGCGCAGCGCGTGGAGACGCTCGCCTACGACACCGGCCTGCAGGAGCAGGGGCTTGGCATCATCGAAACCGAGTTCGTCGGCAGCGCGGCGGCCAATCCAGCCGCCGCGGTCAAGGCAGACATGCAGGCATTGCGCAACGTGGCCGGGGTGAAGGCCGTGGTGGCGGCCGAGTCACTGCCGTTGAGCCAGCACAACTGGACCGTCGGCTTCACCAATGCCCCGGTGCAGGGCCAGGACACGTCCGGCATCGTAGAGGCCGAGCCCGCAGTCTATGGCATGTCTGCCGGTGCGGTGGAAGCGCTGGGCATGCGCCTTGTCGCAGGCCGTGATTTCTCCGCCGCATCATTCGTGCAGACCGAGTCCGCGCAGGACTACGCCGGCCTCTACAAAGCCAGTGAAGCCATCG
This sequence comes from Stenotrophomonas maltophilia, assembly GCF_002799155.1. GTDB lineage: Bacteria > Pseudomonadota > Gammaproteobacteria > Xanthomonadales > Xanthomonadaceae > Stenotrophomonas > Stenotrophomonas maltophilia_R. Next base: position 2,256,795 of record NZ_NERD01000002.1, on the reverse strand, counting down.
TCTCCGCCGCGCTCGCACGTCACCTGTTCGGCTCGGCCAGTGCGGTCGGGCGGGATCTGTATACGGACGGCATCCATCCACTGCGCATCGTCGGGGTCGTCGAGACCCTGTCCAGGCCGGTGCTGCGGACCGATGGAGACAACGACATGAGCCTGCTGCTGCCGTTGATTCCTGATGGCACCCGGGTGATGTATGCGCTGCGTAGCGAGCCGGGCGTACTTCCCACCGTGCTCGACTCTGCCAGCAACGCGTTGGCCGGGCGCGAAGCCAATCGCATGCTGTCTCGCGTCCAGCGCTTCAGCGAGCTGCGGGCCGAGTACTTCCGGCGTGACCGCACCATGGCGATCATTTTCCTGTGCGCTGGCGTCTCGCTGCTGATCGTGACCGGTACTGGCGTTTACGGGTTGGCCAGCTTCTGGGTCCGCAAGCGCTATCCCCAGATCGGGATACGACGGGCATTGGGTGCGCGCAGGCGTGATGTGGTCAGCTTCTTCATGATCGAGAACCTGATGCTGACACTCGTCGGTGCACTGGCTGGGAGCGCGCTGGCATTGGCATTGAATATCTGGGTTGCGCGCTACTACGAGATACCCCGCATCGATCCTGGCTTTCTCGCGCTGGGGGTCGGGCTGGTGTTCGCGCTGGGACAGCTTGCCGCCTGGGTGCCGGCACGTCGGGCGGCGCGCGAGGCGCCGGTCGCGGTTCTCAACAGCACCTGATTGATCCGCAGGGTGACCCCGTGTCATGTGCTGTTGCGATTACGTAACCGTGTGTGATGCCGCAGCCATGGCGCGCGGAAGCTGCGATACGCTGCAGGTCTGTTGCTGTCCGCCATGGGTTTCACCAATGAAGTCCAAACTTGTTGCCGCAGTGTTGGCGCTGGGGATGACGCCGAGCCTGCATGCCCAGTCACTCCCGTCGGAACTGGCGCAGCTTGGCATCGTTGCCGGCATGCCCTATGCCAAGGCCAAGCGCCTGCTGGATGCGGCAGGGTGGCAGGCGCGCCCGGTACAGGGCACGCCTGAGTCGCTCGAGGGCTTTCCGGAAGTCGGATGCCAGAAGGGGGGAACCCGCTGCACGACAACCTTCGAAAAGGGCGGGCAGCAGGTCGCGGTGCGGCTGGGCACTACCCTGGCAGGGCAGCCGTTCGTGCAGGGTGCTGACTGAGCCTCCACCTTCACGCCAGCGGCAGGCGGTCCTGCGCGTGCGACAGCCGGTCGTGCAGCTCGCGCACATGCTCGGCCTTGGCATGCACACGGGTGGTGTCGCCAAAGCTGCGCAGGTAGGTACAGGCGGCAAAGCCAGCGCTCTTCTTTTCGTAGTCGGCAATCCAGGCCAGGCGATCCGGATTGCTGGCCTGCTCGGCCGACCATGCCGCCGCTGGCGGGCGGATGCGATATCGCAGGCCAACACGCCAGGGTTTGGGGGTCAGCCGGGCACGGAAGCAATGTTGCAGCCGGCACATGCGCGCATACAACGGATCGGTGCCCAGCGCCTTGAAGAAGTCCTGCGGCAGCTCGTCCTCGGGTGAGAACGTGGCATGCATCACCAGCACGCGCAGCCCCGCCGGGGTGCGGTAGGCGCGAAGATGCCAATCAGGATGCTGTTCACTGAACGTGTCCACGCGCTTCAACGCAAGCCCTTCAGCACCGCCGGCCGCGGCCAGGCGCTGCTTCCGCCGCATCAGCAGGGCCGTGTTGACCAGCAGCACTGCCGCCACGCCCAGTACCAGGCCCACCAGCCAATGCCAGAGCAGGGTGCCGATGATGGCACCGGCAAGCAGTACGACCGCAGCGACGATGGCCGGTATCACGCACCCGGCTGGTGGCTGTGCATGGTCGATATCGGCGAACAGCACGTCGGGGCTGTTGAGGCACAGCGCGCCATAGCTGTTGCGGGTGATGATGACATCGCCGTCGCGCTGCACGATCTGCTCGCGGATCGGCACGCCCTCCACGCCGTAGTTGCTGCGCACTTCGCGGCGCGGCAGTACCTGCCCGGCGATGATGGCGTTGAGGGCTTCATGGGCACGTGCGTCGGCGTGGGCCTGGGCTTGGGCAGGGCCTTCGTCGGACCAGCCGAAGCGGCGCACCACCACCGGCCGGCCACGAAAGCGGGACTGCAGGCGGGCTTCAGCCCAGTACGCGGGAACGATCATCATCGTACGGTGCTCCATCATCCATGGCCGGTGCCAGAGTGAGTCTGGCACAGCCCCGAAGGGGCCGCATGTACCCGCTGCGGTGGCCGGGGCGGAGTGGTAGATTGCGCGCTTCGCATGCACTCCACCAAGGACGGAGCGATGTCCAGTTTCCTGCGTTGCCTGCTTGCCCTGGCCTGTGCCGGGGTGGTCGGCGTGGCGTCGGCGGGTACCCCGCCCGGGCCGCAGATCCTTACCACCGATGCCAGCCGTTTCTACGCGCTCTACGACAGCACCGGCGGCAAGCCCAGTGTCGCCCAGCTGGCCGGTTACCTGGCCGAAGGCAGTACGGGCCTGGGTGAACTGGCGAAGGCACGCCGGGTCACGCCCGAGCGTATTGCCGAGGCCATTGCCAGCCAGCCCGAGGTGTATGCAAAGGGCCGCAGTTGCCTTGCGGAGCTGCCGGCGGTGAAGCAGCGCCTGGTGCAGGTGTTTAGTAACCTGCAGGCTATTTATCCGCAGGCCACGTTTCCGCCGGTGACCATCGCGGTCGGCCGTGGCCGTCCGGTCGGGTTGACCTCGAAAAGTGGGGTGATCATCGGCCTGGAAGCGCTGTGCGCAGCGGATTTCATGAATCCCAATGTGCAGGACCGCTTCGTGCACGTGATCGCGCACGAGTACGTGCACATCCAGCAGACCGGCCTGACCGACTTCGAGCCGGGCGACCCGCATGCAACGGTGCTGCGTGTTTCACTGGGCGAAGGCATCGCTGAGTTCATTGCCGAGCTGATTTCCGGCAACGTCGGCAACGGTCGCCACGCCACCTGGACGCGCGGCCGGGAGGTCCATATTGAAAGCGCCTTTGCGCTGGACGTGGACAGCACCGACCTGTCGCCGTGGCTGTACAACTACAAGCCCGGTTCACAGGAACCCTATGACCTCGGCTACTGGGTCGGCTACCGCATCGCCAAGGCCTATTACCTGCAGGCCAAGGACAAGCGCGATGCGGTGCGTGCGCTGATCCAGCAGGACAATCCGAAGGCGATCCTCGCCGCCAGTGGTTGGACGCCAGGCATGTGGATGCCTGCGAAAGTCACGGGTGTGGCGGCGCGTACGGCTGTGCGCTGAGCACAGGGCATGGCGTTAGACTGCGGAAGATGATTTCAGGAGTATCCGCATGCGTGGACCTGTTGAGCTTGCCACTGCCACCGTCGTGACGCTGGGCCTCGCGATGGCTTCTCCGCTGGGCGCCGCCGAAGCCGTCGCAGTCAATCCGCTGCTGCAGACGCCCATCGACCAGCTGCGCCCCGACGAGGTTCGTTTCATGCAGCAGCGCCTGGCCGATTGGCCGGAGCTGCAACGCTATCGTGACGCCAACGCGCGACTGCCTGCGGCGGTGCCGGGTCAGCCACGCGTGGTCTTCTTCGGCGACTCGATCACCGAAGGCTGGGGCAGGGAAGGCAGTGCCGGTTTCTTCCCGGGCAAGGGCTGGCTCAACCGCGGTATCAGTGGCCAGACCACGGCGCAGATGCTGGTGCGTTTCCCGCAGGACGTGCTGGCACTGAAGCCACAGGTGGCGGTGATCCTGGCCGGCACCAACGACATCGCCGGCAACACCGGCCCGTCCACGCAGGCGATGATCGAAGACAACCTGCACGCAATGGTGGACCTGGCCCGCGCACACGGCATCCGTGTGGTGCTGGCATCGGTGCTGCCGGTCAGCGATTACCCGTGGCTGCCGGGCACGGCACCTGCGCCCAAGGTGCGTGCATTGAACACGGCGTTGAAGCGCTATGCCGATGTGCAGCAACTGGTCTATCTGGACTACTACACGCCCATGGCCAATGCCGCCGGTGGGCTGGATCCGCAGTTGGCCGTCGACGGCGTGCATCCCACGGCGAAGGGCTATGCGGTGATGGCGCCGTTGGCTGAAGCGGCGGTCAAGCGCGCGCTGCAGCAGAAGTAGCACCGGCGGGCAGGCTCGCCAACAGCCACTCGCAGAAGCTGATCACCAACGGGTCTTCCGCGCTGTCCTCATGCACCAGCCAGCTCCAGCGCGGGCCGCGCACGCGTGCATCATCCAGGGCTTGCAGCAGGCCTTGATCGCACGCACGCGCGCTCAGCAGTTCGCTGACCAGCGCGATGCCCAGCCCTTGGCATGCGGCATCCAGCAGTTGCCCGGGCTCGGAGAAATTCATGCCCTCGCGGCGCTGGCCGACATCGGCACCGCCCTGTACCTGCCACTGGCTCCAGTCCATTTCGCGTTCCCCATGCAGGGTCAGGCGCTCGTGCACGGGCGTGGCCAGCAGCCTGGGGTGGCAAGCGGGATAGAGACGGTCCTGCAGCAGCACGCGATGCTGGCACTGCGCCTGCGAGTCGAGGTCATCACGTACCGCCACGTCAAGCGTCTGCGTGGTCATGTCCGGGGCTTCCTCACTGGTCAGCAGCCAAAGGTCGGCATCGGGATGCAGCCGGCGGAAGCTGGCCAGGCGTGGCACCAGCCAGTGGCGGGCAAAGGCCGGGCTGGTGTTGACGATCAGTTGATTCGGCTTGCGGTACTGGTCGAGCCGACGGATGCCGCTGGCCAGCTGCCGCAGCAGGGACTGGGTGGTTTCCAGCAGGTCGATGCCGGCATCGGTGAGGGTGACGCTGCGGCCCTGCCGGAAGAACAACGGCTGCTGCAGCGACGCTTCCAGGCCCCGGATCTGCTGGCTGATGGCCGACTGGGTCAGGTGCAGTTCCTCCGCCGCACGGTGGAAACTGCCGAGCCGGGCGGCGGCCTCGAAACCCCGCAGGGCGTTCAGCGGTGGCCAGTGCTTGAGCATTTCAGATAAGTAAAACTGTTCAATTGGTGGCTGAATCTATCGTTTGTTCTTATGTATCGGCAAGCGCAGCATAGCGCCCATCCCACACCGGCCCTGGAGCCTGTCATGACCAACCGACGTCACTTCCTCACCCAGCTGGCGGGCGCCGCCGGTCTTGGCGGCCTTGCTGCTCTTGGCCTGGCCGGCCTGCCGGGGCGCGTGACTGCCGCGGAACCGGGTGCAGGCATCTGGCGCATGCCCGATGAACATGGGCCGCAGGAACGCGTCTTCCTGGCCTTCGCCGCGCAGCCGCGGGTGTGGGGTGCGCGGGCCGATGCGGTGAACACCGCCGTGGCACGGCTGGCCCGCACCATCGCCCGCCACCAGCCGGTCAGCGTGCTGTGCCGCCCGGCGCAGTTGAAGCAGGCGCAGGACGGCTGCGGCCGCGACAACATCGAGTTCCTGGAAGTGCCCTTGGACGACATCTGGGTGCGCGACTACGGTGGCTGCTTCGTCACCAATGGCAAAGGTGGCCTCGGCCTGGTCGACTTCAACTTCAACGGTTGGGGCGTCAAGCAGAGCGCGCGCAACGATGGCGCGGTGGCACCGTGGCTGGCACAGGTGACCGGTGCCACGCTGCTGGAAAGCGATCTGGTGGGCGAGGGTGGCGGCATCGAAGTCGATGGCCACGGCACGGCCATCCTTACCGAAAGCTGCTGGGTCAATCGCAATCGCAATCCGGACTGGTCGCGCGCGGATATCGAGGCCGAGCTGAAACACCACCTCGGCCTGCGCAAGGTGATCTGGCTGCCCGGTATCGCCGGCAAGGACATCACCGATGCGCACGTGGACTTCTATGCGCGTTTCGTGCGGCCGGGCGTGGTGATCGCCAACCTGGACAACGACCCGGCGTCCTACGATTACGATCTGACCCGCGAGCATCTGGACATTCTGCGCGGGGCCACCGATGCCGATGGCCGTCGCCTGCAGGTGCACACGCTGCCGCCGCCCTTGGACGGGCGCGACAACGTGCATACCCGCGACAACGATGATCTGGCGATGGGCTACATCAACTACCTGCCGATCAACGGCGCCGTGGTCGCGCCGCAGTTCGGAGACGATGCAGCCGATGGCTATTGCCGCGAGCTGCTGGAGGATCTGTATCCGGGCCGGGCGATCGAGCAGGTGGACATCGATGCGATTGCCGGCGGTGGTGGCGGCATCCATTGCGTGACCAAGAACATGCCCAAGGTCTAGCCCGTCACGGTACAGTGGCGCGTAAGCCGGCCACGCAGCGTGGCCGCCAGGGACGATGGAGCGAGTGATGCGGAAGGGAATCCAGGGCTGGCTGCGCCGAGGCGGCGCAACGATGGCATTGCTGCTGGCCGCCGCGCCGGCGTTCAGTGCAGGCACGGCGGCGCCTTCGCCGCTGACGCGTGAACCGGTGGGCGGCGTTTCGTTGGCCGAATGGACCGCACGGTGGTGGCGGTGGGCCGACGGCCAGGGCGGCGCGCCCTATCTCGACCCGGATGGCCGTGTGTGCGATCTGGGCCAGGAGGGTCCGGTCTGGAACCTGGCCGGCACCAACGGCCGTTTCCGGCCACATCGCGAATGCGTGGTGCCGGCCGGCAAGTACCTGTTGCTGCCGATCATCAACATGGCGCACTACCAGATGGATGAGCGTGTGTCCTGCAAGGAGCTGCAGGCAGGGGCCGCGGTCAACAACGATTACCTGATCAGCGCGGTAGTGCTGCTGGACGGCCAGCCATTGGGCGACATGCGCAGGCATCGGGTCCGCAGCGAAGGCTGCTTCCGCATGGATGCCGAGGACGAACGCTCGCGGCTGGCTGCTGCGGATGGTTATTGGGTGATGATCAAGCCGTTGCCGCCAGGCCGGCATACCCTCAGCGTGGGCGCCAACTACGGTGTACCGGATGGGGGCGCGTACAGCCGCATGCGGCAGTCCTTCGAATACGTGCTGCACGTGGGTGGGCGCACCCAGGTCGTATCGCGCGGACAGCCCATGATGCCGGTGGCGGCTCCCTGAGGCTCAGGCATCGTCCTGCTTCAACGCCGCATCGGCCGCCAGCAGCGCCTCGGCGGCTGCACTGAGCGGCGGCGACGGCGGGGCGACCACGCCGATCGCTTCCATCATCGTGGGCATGCCGAGGAACTGGCGCGCGCGGCGATCGTAGATGCCGGTGACCAGCAGCGCGCGCGTGGCAATCTTCTGCTCGGCACCGATCAGCACGCGCTGCTCCATGATGCCGCGCGAACCGACCCAGCCGACCAGCCGCGTTTCCAGGGTGAAGCGCTGGAACGGCTTGAGTTCGCGGCGGAACTGGATGGTGCCGGCGCCGACGATCGGTGCCCATTTCTCGCGCAGCGCCACCCGGCCCAGGCCCATGCGCAGGATCAGGTCCAGCCGGCCCAGGTCGAAAATGTTCCAGTAGCGGCCGTTGGTCATGTGCAGGTTGCTGTCCAGGTCATTGGGCAGTACCCGGAACTGCAGCCGCGAGACCCCGAACGGGGCCTCCAGCCTGGGCCGGAACAGACTGCACAGCAGCAGGTGGAGCAGGCGGAACCAGAGATTCATGGCTATGACGACTGTTATAGAACGGTCGGTACGCTAATCTATGACGACTGTCCTGGCAAGGAACCTGCCGTGAGCCCGCGCCCCTCTGATGCGCCTCAACGCGTGATTGATGCTGCGGCACAGATGCTGGCGCGCGTGGGTCTCAATGCCACCAGCATCCGTGAAGTGACCAAGCTGGCCGAGGCGCCGCTAGGGTCCACCTACCACCACTTTCCCGGCGGCAAGCAGGAGCTGCTGGCGCGTGCCACCCACATGGCCGGCGACAAGGTCGAGGCGCTGCTGGTGGAGCTGCTGAAGGATGGGGCGGTGAAGGGCCTGCAGCAGTTCCTGGCGATGTGGCGCGAGCGCCTGCTGCGCTCCGGTTTTCGCGCCGGCTGCCCGGTGCTGGCCGCTGCCGTGGAGGAGCCGGTTGAGGCGACGCCCAGCCAGGCCCGCGCGGCGGCTGCGGAAGTGTTCGCGCGCTGGCAGGGCCACCTGGCGGCGGCGTTCGTCGCCGATGGCCACGAGCCGGCCGCTGCGGGCGGGCTGGCCAGCCTGGTGATTGCCAGCGTGGAAGGTGCGGTGGCGATGTGCCGCGCGCTGCAGGACATCGCCCCGTTCGACCACGTGGCCGCGCAGTTGCTGAAAGCCGCTGCGCCGCCTTGATCCGGCGGCACGGTCGCGGGAGACTCGGCGCAGGCCCTGACTGGACGCCGCCATGGACGAATCGCACTGCCGCCATCTGATCGAGCACTACCTGCTGGCCTACAACCGCTTCGACATCGATGCCATGCTGGCGGTGCTGGCGCACAACGTGCGCTTCGAGAATCACAGTGATGGCCAGCTGACGATGGTCACCGAAGGCATCGATGCCTTCGGCGAACTGGCACGGCAATCGGCGCCGTTGTTCCGTGAGCGCGAACAGCGGTTGCTCGAGCTGACCTTCAAGGACGACGTAGCGCTGGCCAGCATCGGCTGGCGTGGCGTGTTCGCGCAGGACATGCCCGATGGCCCCGGTGCGGGCACGGAACTGGCACTGCAGGGACGTAGCGAGTTCGCATTTGAGGGCGGTCGCATCGTGCGGATCATCGACCGCAGCTGAGCAACGGCCGCCCAGGTCCGCCGGCTGGACAGCGGACCTGCCCGCGGTAGAATCCGCGCACCACCGCCTACGCGTGCCCGGCAAGGATGTCCGCATGCAACATCAGGTCCTCGAACTCCCATGCTGCACGATCCGCGGCACCCGGTGGCGCCGATGAAACGCACCCGTTTCTTTTCACGCAGTCCATTGAAGCTGCCGGTCAACCGCGGCAGCGAAGTCGTGCGCGCGCGGCAGCACCTGCAGCAGCGCGGCTGGCCGCGCCTGCAGATGGCGCTGATCGTGGCCCTGACCGGTGCGGCTGGTTTTCTTGCTTCGCATCTGCTGCGGCTGGCCGGTATCGACGCAATGCTGCTTCGCTATCCGATGGCCGTGCTGCTGGCCTATGGCGTGTTCCTGCTGCTGATGTGGATCTGGATGCGCTGGCGTTGGGACAACGTGCTGGATGGGCTGTCGCCGGATGTGGGTGGTGGCAGCCCCTCGCCACGCGGAAGTGCCGTGGAATCACCGTGGAGCGGCGTCGGCGGCCGTTCCGGCGGTGGTGGTGCATCGGCATCGTGGAACGAGTCGGCGCCGGCCGGTGGCGGCGATGCCGGTGAGCTGCCGTTGACCGGGCTGGCCGAAGATGAAGCGGGCTTGCCGTTGCTGGCGATCCTCGGCCTCGTCGCGCTGGTGGCGACCGTCCTGCTGGCCAGCGTGTGGGTGGTGTGGTCGGCGCCGGTGCTGATGGCTGAACTGCTGGTGGACGCGGCGATCGCCGGAGGCCTGTACCGGCGCATGCAGGGCATGCAGCAGCAAGGGTGGTGGCGGGTATGCGTGTCGCATACGGTCTGGCCGCTGCTCGGGTTGCTGCTGTTCTTCGCGATGCTGGGCTGGCTCGCGCAGGAACTCGCGCCCGGTGCGAGCCATCTGCTGCAGGTCATCCCGGCGCTGTAGTTGGGGGCGTCCTTGAAATGGCCAGCCCGGACCGTTTTCAGCAGCAGTGGACAGTGGGCTATGATCGCGGTCGCCCGGAATTGGTGTCCTGGCGGTTTCGCCTATTCGAAGCTTGTCGTACTGGGTAGGGAACAGGGACGCCGGTTATCCGAACGCCCGTCCAAACACACAACCGTTGACGAGGAAGAGCGCATGGATGTCGCCGCACGCAGGAACAGGACGTTGTTTCGTTGGATCATGGTGACGCTGCTGGCAGCGTTGTTGCCGTTTGCAGCACTGGCACAGCCCGCAGCCGCGCAGGCTGAGGGCGCCGAAGCTGCCACCGCCGCGGAAGAGGCGCAATGCCGCGCCTGTACCTATGAGCGCATTGGACCCAAGGTCGATATCGGCCTGGTGGCACTGGTGTCGCTGCTGGTGGTCGGCCTGCTGATCGCCGCATCGCGGGAATGGGGCACCACCTCGCAGCGCTGGACCTGCCGCACGCTGGCCCTGCTGCTGGTGGGTATCGGCGCGGCGTTGCTGTGGTGGGCCGGCAGCATCCTCTACCTGGGTTACAACCCCTGGCAGGAAATGGCCGCACCCGTTGATGGCTCGCTCACCTCCACACTGCTCACTACCTCGCCGAAGTGGCTGGCGGCACTGGTGCTGATCGGCTTTGCGCCTTCCATCTGGAAGCGCAGCGAGCGCCTGCCGGCCTGGCGTATCGGCTGACCCTGGAACGGCGGCGCCGGATCACACCCGGCGCCGACTGCGGCCATCAATCAAAGCGCCAGCGCACACCTGCGTAGACGCCACGACCTTCGCCCGGCGTCGAGCGGGCGACATCCCTGCCGGCATCGTCGTAGCCCGGCGTAACCGTGGCGGCATAGTGGCGATTGCCGATGTTGCGCATCTCCGCCCAGGCCTGCCAGCGGCCACCGGGTGCGTCGTAGCCGATGCGGCTGCCGAAGATCACGTGGCTGTCGGCCCAATAGCTGTTGGCGTAGTCCACGGCGATGCGCGAGGCGTATTCGGTATTCAGCGCGGCGTACAGGCCGGACGCGTGATCGAAGCGCAACTCGGCCTGGTAGGCGTGGCGCGGCAGTCCGGGCAGGCGGTTGCTGCCGAAGCGCGCATCATGGCGGTAGCGGAAGTCGCTGAACGTATACGCCTGGCGCAGCGACAGGCGGCCCGGCGCAGCCTGCCATAAGGTGCTGTCCAACCCGGCTTCGATGCCGCGGTGAACGGTGGGGCTGGCGTTGTTCTCGGCGATGAACAGGTTCGGCACCGGCTGCAGTTCGACGCTCAGCAGTTCGTGGTTCACGTGTGCGTAGTAGCCGGTCAGTTCCCAGCGACCCAGCGCCGCGTCACCGCGCGCACCCAGTTCCAGCGTGGTGGCCGTCTGGTTCTGCATCGGCACCGGCGCGCGCTGGCGGCCAGTGGACGGGCCATTGCCCGGCCCGAAGTACTGGTTGGAGCCCCAGATCATCGACCACGGGTGCGGCGCCTCCACCGAACGGCTGAGGTTGCCGAACCACTGGGTCTGGGCGCTGTGCTGCCAGGTGAAGCCCAATCGAGGTGCGTAGTCCCAGTCGCGGTCGCGCAGGCGGCCGCCGCTGCTCGGCCAGGTCACCTGCACATCGCGACGGGTGTTGATCAGTGCCAGCCCGGTCTGCATGCGCAGGCGGTCATTGAAGGTGAGGGTATTGCCGACGTGCAGCGTGCTGTCGGTGCCGTGGTGGCGGAAATCACGCGTGCGCGTACCGGCGGCATAGCCGTTGCTGGCAAAGCGTAGCGACTCGCGCACATCGGCGTCCAGGTCGTGGGTGATACGCAGGCCGACCGTGGTTTCGCTGTCCAGACCGAACAGCCGGTGGCGGCGGCGGTAGTCCAGCGTGGCGTTGAGGTTGGCGTAGTCCAGCTGCTGCCGGTACAGGCTCTCGTTCAAGTCCATCGGGTACGTGTGGTAGACCAGCCCCGCCTGCAGCGAGGAACCCTCATCGATCTGCAGCGTGGTGACGTTGCCCACCCAGGTGCTGCCCGGCTGAGGGCGACGCGCATCGATGGCCAGGTTGGCCGCATTCGCGGCATGCGGGTCGTTGCGGATCTGGTCGCGGGTCAGGCGACCGGGCGTTTCGTGATTCGTTTCGCGGTAACGTACGAAGAAGCGCGTCTGCAGGTCGGGCGTGATCTGCCAGCCGATGTTGGCCATCGCGCCCTTGCCATCGCCGCGCGCATGGCGCTGATAGCCATCGAACTCGGTATCGGTGTAGGCCAGGAAGTAATCGACGTCGCCACTGACGCCGCCCCAGCTGATGCCACGCTTCTGGTAGCCACGGCTGCCGGCTTCGTAGTGCAGCTGCACCCCGCCCGAATCACGGCCGCTGCGGCTGACGTAGTCGATGGCACCGCCCAGCGCCAATGCGCCACGCTCGAAACCGTTGGCGCCGCGCAGTACTTCCACACGGGACAGCCACAGTGGTTCCAGCAGCTCGTACGGGGTGCCGCCCGGGCCGGTGAGCGGCAGGCCGTCGATCGACACTGCAATACCCGAGGCATGCGCGCCCGGGCCACGGTTGATGCCCGAGCCCCGGATCGAGACCTTGGTACCTTCGTTGCCCGGCGACTGCGCGCTGATGCCCGGCTGGTAGGCCAGTACATCGGCACTGCTGGACAAGCGGCTGTCGGCCTTGGCCACGTCGATGACGTTGCTGGCGCCGGGTACGCGCTTCAGCGCCTCGCGCGCCTGGGCGCTGGCATCGGCGGCAGCAGTGACCCGCACCGCATCAAGGGTGGTTGCCTGCGGCGCGGCAGCGGCGGTGGTGGAGAGGCCAAAGGAAACGGCCAGGAACAACAGCGGAGGGGTGGGGCGGTACGGCGAGAGCGACATGCGGAAATGCTGTAAACCACGAAAGTGGCGCGCAAGTTAACAGGTCAGCAGCCCCGCGTCACCCACCTCCCGCGTATGGTCCGCTGCGGCGCTCTGTAGTGTCGAGCCATGCTCGACTGCTTGTCTGCCCGGAGTCGAGCATGGCTCGACACTACAGAGCCGTCTTCGCCAGCGCCTTGGCCTTCGCATACAGCCGGTCAGCCGTTTCCTTCTCACCCAGCGCGGCATGACACTCCGCCAGGCTGTCCCACGCATTTGCCGAATCCGGATACAGCTCGGTGTTGAGCGTGAACACCTTCACCGCCTTGCGTGCACCAAGACTTTCGCGGATCGCGTACCCATCGGCATTGATCGCGCGTTCCAGTTCACTGGCAGCAACTTTGTTGCTGTCGCGCAGCCAGCGATGCACAGCTTCGGCCGCGCCAGCGCTGTCATCCAGCGCATACGCGATCAATCGCTCGGACAACACCGCATGCGGGAATTCTTCGGGCGCGGCCACCGCCATCGTGCTTTCCACCAGCGTGCTCGACCACACGTTGCGGGCGCTGCCGTTGGTCAGGTACACGAACACCCAGTAGCCGTTGGCCAGCGTGCCCTTGTAGGCCAGTCGCGCACGCACGCGGGTGCCGCCATCGTGGCCGACCTGGGTGTAGCCGTCGCTGCGGGTGGTGTCCCAGCCCGTGGAGAAGAAGTTGCTGCCGCCGCCGCTCAGCTTCTGCCGCTGCCAGAGCGTTTCCAGCGTGGACGTGCGCAGCAGCTTGCCGGTCGCCAGTGCCTGCAGGAACCGGTTCATGTCGCCCACGGTGGTCTGCAGGTCGGCGTGGCCCCAACCGTAGTCCGGCCAGGGGTCTTCGTCTACTGGCTGCAGCTGGCCGTCCTTGCCGATGTACGGCACCGCTGCGCGCTGCGCCGGCACGCTGGCTGCTCCCCATGAAGTGCGGGTCATCTTCAGCGGCTGCAGGATGCGTTCGCGCGCGATGGCCGGGTAGGGCTTGCGGTAGTGCGCTTCCAGCAGCGCCGTCAGTACCAGGTAGTTGGCCTGCGTGTACTGCACGCGGCTGCCGGTGGCGAACTGCATCGGTGCCGCCGCAGCCACCTTCAGCGCAGCTGCAAGGTCGGGTGCCACACCGATGTAGCCCTTGCTCACCCAACGGTTGTCCACCCGGTCGTAGTACTCGCCGATACCCGAGCTGTGGTTGATGAAATCGCGTACGTGGATTCCCTGCCATGCGGATGGCAGGTCCGGCACATAACGGCTGGCCGGCGCGTCCAGATCCACCTTGCCCTGGTCGACCAGCTGCATCACCAGCGTGCTGGTCAGCAGCTTTGCCATCGACTGCGCGGCGAAGATGGTATCGCCAGTGGCAGGCGCATGGGCAGCGGGATCGCGTTCGCCGCTGGCCCCCTGGTAGAGCACCTGGCCGTTGTGTGCGACCAGTACGGCCTGGCCGGCGATGCCGTAGCGCTCGCGGTTGCTCTGCAGCTGGGCGTCGAGCCGGGAAGAGAGGCCGGTAGGGACGTCACGCGCCGAGGCGGGCAGGGCGATGGCCAGGGCACAGAGCAATGCAGCAGCAAGGGTGCGGTACATCGCGGTGTCCCATCAGCGGTGATGGCGCATGTTGGTCACGGCGGAAGAGCGGGTCAAGGGCACCGTTGCCGTATCGGGGAGAGCCGGCCAGCGGCCGGCACTACCACATGTTTCCGGTAGTGCCGGCCGCTGGCCGGCAACCCTGCGATCAGCCGAGAATGCCCGGCAGATCCAGTCCCTTTTCCTTCGCGCAATCAATCGCGATCTCATAGCCTGCATCGGCGTGGCGCATCACGCCGGTGGCCGGGTCGTTCCACAGCACGCGACCAATCCGCTTGGCCGCCGCCTCGGTACCGTCGCAGACGATCACCATGCCGGCATGCTGCGAGAAGCCCATGCCCACGCCGCCACCGTGGTGCAGTGATACCCAGGTCGCGCCGCTGGCGGTGTTGAGCAGGGCGTTCAGCAGCGGCCAGTCGGAGACCGCATCGGAACCATCGGCCATCGCTTCGGTTTCGCGGTTCGGCGACGCCACGCTGCCGCTGTCCAGGTGGTCACGGCCGATCACCACCGGCGCCTTCAGTTCGCCGTTGGCGACCATTTCGTTGAAGGCCAGGCCGAGGCGATCGCGGTCACCCAGGCCGACCCAGCAGATGCGTGCCGGCAGGCCCTGGAACTTGATCTTCTCGGCGGCCATGTCCAGCCAGCGGTGCAGGTGCGGATTGTCCGGAATCAGTTCCTTCACCTTGGCGTCGGTCTTGGCGATGTCTTCCGGGTCGCCGCTCAGCGCCGCCCAGCGGAAGGGACCGATGCCTCGGCAGAACAGCGGGCGGATGTAGGCCGGCACGAAACCGGGGAAGTCGAACGCGTTCTCCACGCCTTCCTCCAGCGCCATCTGCCGCAGGTTGTTGCCGTAGTCCACGGTCGGCACGCCCACTGCGTGGAAGCCGAGCATGGCGCGGATGTGGTTGGCCATCGACGCGCGCGCAGCCTTCTCCACGTCCTTCGGCGCACTCACGCGCTTCTCGTCCCACTGCTCGACCGTCCAGCCCTGCGGCAGGTAGCCGTTCACCGGATCGTGCGCGGAGGTCTGGTCGGTCAGCAGGTCCGGCTTCACGCCGCGCTTGAGCAGTTCGGCCAGCACGTCGGCAACGTTGCCGAGCAGGCCCACCGACTTCGGCGTACCGGCCTTGCACGATTCATCGATCAGGCGCAGCGCTTCGTCCAGGTTGTCGGTCCAGGTATCCAGGTAGCCGGTGCGCAGGCGCATGTCGATGCTGCTCTTGCGGCACTCGACGGCCAGGCAGGAGGCGCCGGCCATCACGGCAGCCAGCGGCTGCGCGCCGCCCATGCCGCCGAGGCCACCGGTGAACAGCCACTTGCCGGTCAGATCGCCACCGAAATGCTGGCGTCCCATCTCCACGAAGGTCTCGTAGGTGCCCTGCACGATGCCCTGTGCGCCGATGTAGATCCAGCTGCCGGCGGTCATCTGGCCGTACATGGCCAGGCCCTTCCTATCCAGCTCGTTGAAGTGGTCCCAGTTGGCCCAGCGCGGCACCAGGTTGGAATTGGCGATCAGCACGCGCGGCGCATCGGCATGGGTGCGGAACACGCCCACCGGCTTGCCCGATTGCACCAGCAGGGTCTGGTCGTCGTCCAGGCGCTTGAGCGTCTCGACGATCGCATCGAAGCTCTCCCAGTCGCGCGCGGCGCGGCCGATGCCGCCGTACACCACCAGTTCCTGCGGGCGCTCGGCCACGTCGGGGTGCAGGTTGTTCATCAGCATTCGCAGCGGCGCTTCGGTCAGCCAGCTCTTGGCATTGAGCGTGGTGCCGGTCGGCGCGGCAATGGTGCGGGACGGGTCGTTGCGGGTCATGCGGCGCTCCGGTTCGTAGCGAATTCAAGGCAGGCATTGAGCACCTGCGCCAGGGTGTGGCGCAGCGGTGCGGCGTGGTCGGGGTCGAGCGGGGTGGGCCAGCTGTGTTCGTCCACCTGGTCCGGCAGGGGTTCGTGCATGTAGCCACGGCAGGCCAGCTCCATCTGCAGGCTGTGCACGCCGCCGGCGACGTTGCTGTAGTGGCGGGTGATCCAGCCGCCCTTGAAGCGGCCGTTGCGCACCTGGCTCATGCCACTGATCTTCAGCAGGTTCTCCACCACATCGCTCAACGCGTTGTCGCAGGAGGTATCCGGCGCACCGGACGGGCCGGCGGTGCCGAGATTGAACTGCGGCAGTTCACCGTCGAACAGGTGCGGGATATGCGAGCGGATCGAGTGCGCGTCATACACCACGACAGTGCCGAACTTCGCACGCAGGCGCGTGATCTGCGCAGCCAGCGCGTCGTGGTAAGGCAGGAAATACGTGTCGCGGCGGCGCGCGATTTCCGCGTCGTCGGGTTCGCGTCCGGCGTGGTACAGCGGCTGGTTGTCGAAGGTGGTCAGCGGGCACAGGCCGGTGGTGTTCTGGCCCGGGTACAGCGACACACCGCTGGGATCGCGGTTGAGATCGATCACCGAGCGCGAGATCGCCGAGCGTACCGTGGTCGCGCCCATGCCTCGCACGAAATCGTACAGTTCGTGCACCCACCAGTCGGCGTCGCGCCGGGCCAGCCATGGCGAGTGGTAGTCGCCGATCAGGTCGTGCGGCAGCTCGCTGCCGGTATGCGGGAAGCTGACGATCAACGGGGCATCGCCTTCGTGCACCGTCAGCCAGTCGGGATGGGCGTTCATGCCTGTGGCTCCACAGTCGGCAACAGTTCGGCCAGGCCCTGCGCCAGCGCGCCGCTGCGCACCAGGTTGGTGGCGGTCACCATGTCCGGATGGAAATAGCGATCCTCTTCCAGCGTCGGCACCTGCGCACGCAGGGTGGCGCGCACGGATTCCAGCGCGGCACTGGAGCGCAGCGGGGCGTGGAAGTCGCAGCCCTGCGCAGCGGCCAGCAGTTCGATGCCGATCACGTTGGCCGCGTTCTCGGCCATCTGCATCAGGCGGCGCGCACCATGCGCGGCCATCGACACATGGTCTTCCTGGTTGGCCGAGGTCGGGATCGAATCAACACTGGCCGGGTAGGCGCGCTGCTTGTTTTCCGCGACCAGCGCCGCGGCGGTCACCTGCGGAATCATGAAGCCGGAATTCAGGCCCGGGCGCGGGGTCAGGAACGCCGGCAGGCCGGACAGCGCCGGGTCGACCAGCATCGCCAGGCGGCGCTCGCTGATCGAGCCGATCTCGCACACCGCCATCGCCAGCATGTCGGCGGCGAAGGCGACCGGCTCGGCGTGGAAGTTGCCGCCGGACAGTGCTTCGCCGGTATCGGTGAACACCAGCGGATTGTCGGACACGCCGTTGGCTTCGATTTCCAGGGTGGTAGCGGCCTGGCGCAGGATGTCCAGTGCCGCGCCCATCACCTGCGGCTGGCAGCGCAGGCAGTACGGGTCCTGCACGCGCACGTCGTTGTCGCGGTGCGATTCGCGGATGTCCGAGCCCTGCATCAGCGTGCGTAGGGTGGCCGCAGTGGCGATCTGCCCGCGCTGGCCGCGGATCTCATGGATGCGCGGGTCGAACGGTGTGTCAGAACCCTTGGCCGCTTCCACTGACAGCGCGCCGGTGACCAGCGCAGCCTGGAACACGGTCTCGATCTCGAACAGGCCGGCCAGCGCATAGGCGGTGGAGAACTGGGTGCCGTTGAGCAGTGCCAGGCCTTCCTTCGCGCCCAGGTCGATCGGCTGCAAACCGGCGCGTCCCAGTGCGTCGGTTGCCGGAAGGCGTTCGTCACCGATGAACGCTTCGCCCACGCCCAGCATCACGCTGGCCAGGTGCGAGAGCGGCGCCAGGTCGCCCGAGGCACCCACAGACCCCTGCGCGGGCACCACCGGCAGCACGCCCTTGACCAGCATCGCTTCCAGCAGCAGCAGCGTTTCCTCGCGGATGCCTGAAGCCCCTTGGGCGAGGCTGACCAGCTTCAGCGCCATCATCAGGCGCACCACGCTGGCCGGCATCGGCTCGCCCACGCCGGCCGCATGCGAAAGCACGATGTTCCGCTGCAGGGTGGCCAGGTCTTCGCGCTCGATGCGCACGCTGGCCAGCTTGCCGAAGCCGGTGTTGATGCCATACACCGGTGCGCCCTTGGCGACGATGGCGGCGACGGCCGCCGCACTGGCGCGCACCACCGGCAGCGCGGCCGGGTCCAGTGCAAGCGGCGCACCGCGATAGACCTGCCGCCACTGGGCAAGAGTGACATGGCCGGGGCGAAGAACCAGGGTGTTGCTCATGTGTTGCTCCAGGAGGCAGGCAGGTCGGGCTGTCCGCGCACCACGCGCGCGTGCAGCGGGTTGAATCCAATGCGATAGACCAGGTCGGCGGGGGCGTCGATGTCCCAGATCGCCAGGTCGCAGTCCATGCCCACGGCCAGGCGGCCGATGCGCTCGCCATGGCCCAGTGCGCGCGCTGCTTCACGGGTGAAGCCGGCGATGCACTCGTCCACGGTCAGGCGGAACAGGGTGGCGCCCATGTTCATCGCCAGAAGCGGGCTGGTCAGTGGCGAGGTGCCGGGGTTGCTGTCGGTGGCCAGCGCCAGCGGCACGCCGGCCGCACGCAGCGCGGCGATCGGTGGCAGGGTGGTATCGCGGGTGAAATAGAACGCGCCGGGCAGCAGCACGGCGACGGTGCCAGCGGCGGCCATCGCGGCGATGCCGGCATCGTCCAGGTGTTCGATATGGTCGGCCGACAGTGCACCGAAGCTGGCCGCCAGTTCGGCGCCATGCTGGTTGCTCAGCTGCTCGGCGTGGATCTTCACCGCCAGCCCGTTGGCGCGTGCCGCTTCGAAAACCTGCCGCGCCTGCGCCGCCGAGAAGGCGATGTTCTCGCAGAACACATCCACCGCTTCGGCCAGACCTTCGGTGGCGATGGCCGGAATCATCACGTTGCACACCTCGTCGGTGTATTCCTGTGCTTCGCGGCCCGGCGGAATCGCGTGTGCGCCGAGGAAGGTGGTCACCACGTTGACCCGGCATTCCTCGCCCAGCGCACGCGCCACCTGCAGCTGCTTGCGTTCGTCGGGCAGGGTCAGGCCGTAGCCGGACTTGATCTCGAGGGTGGTCACGCCCTCGGCGCGCATCGCCAGCAGGCGTGGCCGGCTTTCCAGGGCCAGCTGTTCGGGCGTGGCGGCACGGGTGGCGCGCACGGTAGAGACGATGCCGCCGCCGGCACGGGCGATCTCGGCATAGCTGACGCCCTGCAGGCGCTGCTCGAATTCGTTGGCGCGGTTGCCGGCGTAGACCAGGTGGGTATGGCAGTCGATCAGGCCCGGCGAGATCCAGCGGCCTTCGCCGTCGATGCGGGTGGTCGGCTGCAGGTGGGCATCGCTGCCGGCCGCGCCAACATGAACGATGCGGCCGTCGGCGCAGGCCAGTACGCCATCGCGGATGACACCCAGCCCCTCGCCATCGAGGGTGATCAGGTGGACGTTGGACCAGAGGGTATCGACGTGCATGGCATCCACAACGCGGCTGTGCTTATATGTCTATACAATATAGGCGTCCATTTCGGGTTGTCCAGCCATGTCCGATTCGCGTTCCCCGCACAGTTTCCATGCCGCCCACGCCCTGCTGGCCGAAGGTTGGGCCCGCGATGTCCGCCTGCAGGTGCAGGACGGTCGCATCACGGCAATCAGCACGGGGCAGGGCGCGCAGGCGGGCGACACCCGCGTCGGCATCCTGGTGCCGGGCCTGCCCAACCTGCACAGCCATGCCTTCCAGCGTGGCATGGCTGGGCTGACCGAGATCGGCGGCGGCGACGGTGACAGCTTCTGGAGCTGGCGCGAGCTGATGTATCGCTTCCTGGCCCATCTGCGCCCGGACGCGGTGCAGGCCATCGCGGCCCAGGCTTACATGGAAATGCTGGAAAGCGGCTTTACCCGCGTCGGCGAATTCCACTACCTGCACCACGATGCTGACGGCCGGCCGTATGCCAACCGTGCCGAGATGAGCGCACGGATTGCGGCGGCGGCCGACCAGACCGGCATCGGCCTGACCCTGCTGCCGGTGTTCTATGCGCACGCCGATTTCGGCGGGGCGGCCCCGAACCCTGCGCAGCGGCGGCTGATCCACGACGTGGACGGCTTCGCGCAGCTGCTGGACACCGCCAAGCTGTCATTGGCCACGCTGCCCGACGCGGTGCTCGGCATCGCACCGCACAGCCTGCGTGCAGTCACCGGCGAGGAATTGAGTGCGTTGCTGCCGCTGACCGACGGCCCGGTGCACATCCACATCGCCGAACAGGTGCGCGAGGTGGAGGCCTGCCTGGCATGGAGCGGCCAGCGCCCGGTGCAGTGGCTGTACAACCATGCGCCGGTGGATGCGCGCTGGTGCCTGGTGCATGCCACCCACATCACCGATGACGAGCGTGCGGCCATTGTGGCCAGCCAGGCCGTGGCCGGCCTGTGCCCGATCACCGAGGCCAACCTGGGCGACGGCCTGTTCCCGATGCAGGCATTCGCGCGCGAAGGTGGTCGCTTCGGTGTCGGCTCCGATTCCAATGTATTGATCGACGCGGCTGAAGAACTGCGCCTGCTCGAATACGGACAGCGGCTGACTCTGCGCGGGCGCAATGTGCTGGCCCCGGACGCCACCCGCAGCACTGGCCGCTTCCTGTTCGAGGGCGCACTGCACGGTGGTGCGCAGGCCTTGGGCGTGGCCCCGGGACTGCAGGTCGGCGCCAGTGCCGATCTGGTCGAGCTGGACGCCGCGCACCCGGCACTGCAGGCGCGACAGGATGACGCATGGCTTGACAGCTGGGTGTTCGCCGCACGTAATGGCGCGCTGCGATCGGTCTGGCGCCATGGCCGCCAATGCGTGGCCGAGGGCCGCCACCTGCAGCACGAGGCGATCACCACCGCCTTCGCCGCCGCGCTGCGCGGCGTGCTGGGCTGATCGCCTCCCGCCACCGAGACTCCATTACGTGAAGGCCAGCAAGTCCGCCACGCTCAACCAGCGTATCCGCAGCGATCTGGAAAGCCGCATCCTCAGCGGAGAGTGGGCGCCGGGCTTCCGCATTCCGTACGAGCACGAGCTGATGGAGCAGTACGGCTGCTCGCGGATGACGGTGAACAAGGTGCTGACCGCACTGGCCGAGAGCGGCATGATCGAGCGCCGCCGCCGCGCCGGTTCGTTCGTGGCGCGGCAGCCCCCGCACCTGGAGCAGGTGGCGCTGGAGATTCCGGATATCGCGATGGAAGTCGGCTCACGCGGCCATCAGTACGCCTATCGACTGCTGCAACGCGACCTGCGCCTGGCCGATGCCGGCAATGCCGGCGAAGTGGAGCTGGCGGGCCGGGAGACGCTGCTGGCGATGCGTTGCCTGCACCTGGCCGATGGCCGTCCGTTGGCGCTGGAGCACCGCCTGATCAGCCCGGTGGGCGTGCCCGAGGTGCTGGAGGTCGATTTCAGTACCACCGCGCCGGGCAGCTGGTTGCTGCAGAACGTTTCGTGGACCCGCGCCCAGCACCGCATCAGCGCCTGGGGCGCCGACACCGCCACCGCCAAGCTGCTGGACGTGAAGCAGGGCACCGCCTGCCTGGTGATCGAGCGCCTGACCTGGCGTGGCGAACAGCCGATCACCCGCGTGCGCCAGGTATTCCTTGGCGACGCCTGGGACCTGGTCGCGCGCTTCGCGCCGGGGGCGCGTTAAGAGCCGTATCCACGCCTGGCGTGGATCCACTGAAGTCTCGCCGGGACTACGCGATGGGTGTGAACCCCTGGTAGATCCACGCCATGGGTGGTTGCTGCCTCATCAATACGTAGCGCACTGCCGCCAGCGCACGGGTTCATCCACGCCGGGGCGGGCGTTGAGCTGGATGCGCACGTTGCGCAGGGCGGGGTAATGCAGCACTTCCTCGCAGACCCGCGGCCACACCGCTTCCAGTTCGCCGGTGCGGTTGATCGCCAGGGTCTGGCGGGTCAGCCAGACGCCGCTGGCGATGCCGGGCTTGCCGGCCAGTGCGCGGGCCAGATCGGCCTGGAAGCGCTCCAGCGTGGCGGCATCCGGGTTGGGATTGCTGCGCGCGTCCACCGCCGGGGCGACGGCAGCCGCGGGAGCGGGGGCGGGCGCGGGTACTGCTTCGATCGGGGCAGGTTCAGCCGCAGGTGCGGCCGAAGGCGTTGCCACCGCCGGCGCCGTAGCACCGGGCGCGGTTTTTTCCACGTGCAGGCCCTGCAGGCCCAAGCCGACCAGCAGCCCCAGCGTTGCCGAACCCAGTGCCGCAATGGCAATCCGGCGCAGTGCCTCATGTCGGGCGCTGGCACGCACACGTGCCTCGATATCGCCAGGCAGGTAGGGTTGCAGCAGCGGCCACAGGCGCGGGCCGTCCAGCACTTCAACGGCCTGCTTCTCGGCGGCGCCACGGCCGTCGCGCTCGATACGGCCTTCGGTCAGCAGCACGCCGCCCTTGGCCCCGGCCAGGCGCGCGGCCGCGCCCAGCTCGTTCACTGCGGCGGTGCCGATGCGGTAGGCCAGGCCATGCTTGCACGACACCAGCCATTGATTGGGGCCATCGCTGAGCAGGAAGTCGCTGCTCGGCTCGCGGGCATCTTCGGCCGGATCGATAAGCTCGCGCAGGCCGCGCTGTTCGCGCAGCATGCGCTTGACCAGTACCGAGAATTCGCGCCAGTGCATGCCGGCCAGGGCCTGCAGGCCGAGTTGCATCTCCTTCCGCCGCCGCTTGATCCACCACAGATAGACAACGGCCAGGGAACAGGTAAGCAGGGCCGACAGCAGGGCCAGGATCCAAGGGAGCATGCAGGAGTAGGGCGGAAGGGGCGAAAGCGGAGAACGACAGTGTAAAGGTCGCGGTGCCCGGCTGGGTCAGGATGTTCCTGACAGGAAGCGTGATGGAGCGCGCAGATCGGCGCACGGCGGGCACGAAAAACCCGCCAATCCTGAAGCCGTGAGGGGAGGGAACAAACGGCAGCCGAAGCGATTGGCGGGTTGCTCGCGATTGTCAATCAATTTTTATTGCATTGCAACAATTGCGCTCAGGGCACGCTGTCCGGCGATTGATGGCTGCCCGGAGCGGGGGCGTCGGTGCCGGACGCGGCGCGGTTTTCCAGCTTGGCCAGGCGCGCGTGCAGGGCATCGATGCGGGCCTCGAGCGCGGTCACTTCGTCGGCAGTGGGGACATGCAGGCGCTTGAGCACGCCCTGCACCTGGTCATCAAAGGCCTTCTCGACCTTGTTCCACGTGCCGGAAGCCTTCTCGCGGGCCTCGTCCAGCGACGTTTCGACGTTGTCGCGCCAGCCCGGGCCCTGTTCGCCGCTGCGCTCACGGCGGCGGGCTTCCCAGGCTTCACCTTCCTTCACCAGGCCATCGAAGAAGCGGCTGCCCTCGGCCTGGGCACGGCCCAGCGCACCCAGCCCGGCCAGCCAGACCTGCTGTGCCGAGTCACTGAGCTTGCGCGAGAAGCGCTCGGCCTGGTCACCGAAAGAGGCGTCGTCGTTGCGGCGGTCGTCGTTTTCGTAGTGGTTCATCGCACTTCCCGTGGGAGTTGGGCCTGCCCCGAGAGTAGCGCGCGTTGGCGTTGCACGGCCGTGACGGCCGCCGCCGGGGTTCAGCCCAGCTTTTCCTTCAGCACGCGCTGGATCTCGCCTTCGACCATGCCCTTCATCGCCGACAGCAGGAAACCCAGCTTGGCGGTCACGCGCACGGCGCCCGGCTGCAGTTCGATCGCACCGTCCACGCCGCTGCCGGAAAAGTTCAGGACGTCGGCGGTCCAGGACGACTTCAGGCCGAAGCGCTCGGACAGCTTGGCAGCGACCTGCTCGATCGCGGCGCGCGCCTGTGCGTCGGGCAGGGCGTGGGCGTGGCGGACATCGATGGTGGACATGCAGGCTCCTGGCGCAGGGCGGGGATGATCAAAGAGGGCAAGCATTGTGCGCATCGCGGGCCTTCGCGCCAAGCACTCATCGTGGGTTCTTCTTCGTTGGCGGCCAACCTGCTAGGCTGCGCCGCGTGCAGAACCTGCTTGTTCACTTCAGTCAACAACAACAGCCCGACCAGCTCCTGCGGCCCGGGGTGCAGCGCATCGTGCGCCAGGCCAACGGCAGCGTGCGGCTCGGTGATGCCGGCCACGGCGCACTGCTGCTGGCCCAATTCTGCATGGACGATCGCGGCCTCTGGCTGCAGGTTGGCAATGGCATCCGCGGCATCCACGTCAACGGTCGCCCCGTGCGCCGGATGGCCCTGCTGCGCGCGGGCGACGCGGTGTACGTGGATGGCGTGGAAATGGTGCTGCAGGGCGAAGTCGAGAGCCTGCTGCAGGCGCCTGCGCCGAAAACCGAAGACGGCAGCGACGAGCAGCAACGACTGCTGCGCGGTGTTGGCGGCCTGCACCATGGCCGTAGCTTCACCCTGTCGCGGGCCCGCCTGATCGGCCGCGGCAACGAAGCCGACATCGCCATTGATGACCCGGCCTTCGCCGAACAGCATGCCCGGGTGGAAGTGCACGGCGAGCGCGTGCTGCTGCGCGACCTGGGCAGTGCCGACGGTACCCGGGTCAACGGCGTGGCCGTGCGCCACTGCTGGCTGCAGGCCGGCGACCAGGTGGTGTTCGATGGCCAGCACCGGTTCGTGCTGGAAGTGCCGCATGATCCGCGCCGGCGGCCGCTGCCGGTCGAGGACGATGCAAGCCACGAGGTCGAGCAGGCAACGGTGCTGCCGGCCGCGCCGCGCAGGGTCCGGCGCTGGCCGTGGCTGCTGGTCAGTGCGCTGCTGCTGGCCGCGCTGCTCAGCCTGCTGCTCTGGTTCGGCGCGCGCTGATCTGAACCGGCCGGGCATGGCCCGCGCGCTACCGGGACGGCGTTCATTTCCCCGCTCTTGGTGGGTGCCGACCTTGGTCGGCACGCTGCTTCGGCGGGCTTGACGCCTGACGGCGTACGTAGACCAAGCTTGGCGACTACCGGCCGCATTGCTGCGGCCGATGGATTCCAATGAAACCAAATTTCCCTTGCGCCACAAGGCCGCAAGGCTGGTGCACTGCGGCATACTAGGGGTCTTGCCCCACAGGTGTGACATGACGCGCGCGTTCAACTTCAGTGCCGGCCCTGCGACCTTGCCGGAATCGGTCCTGCGCCAGGCGCAGGCGGAAATGCTGGACTGGCACGGTACCGGTGCCTCGATCGTGGAAATGAGCCATCGCGGCGCGGAATTCATGTCCGTGGCCGCCGAGGCCGAGGCTGACCTGCGCCGCCTGCTCGATATCCCCGAAGACTATGCGGTGCTGTTCCTGTCCGGTGGTGCCACCACCCAGCAGGCGCTGATCCCGCTCAACTTCGCCGCCCCCGGCCAGCGTGCCGACTACGTGGTCAGTGGCCACTGGGGCAGGACCGCGGTCAAGCAGGCCGGTGTCTACGTCGACGTCAACATCGCGGCCAGCAGCGAGGCCGATGGCTACCGCACGCTGCCGCCGCGCGCAGGCTGGCAGCTCTCGCCCGATGCCGCCTACGTGCACATCACCGCCAACGAGACCATCCACGGCGTCGAGTTCCGTGATGTGCCCGACACCGGCAACGTCCCGCTGATCGCCGACTTCAGCTCGTCCATCGCCAGCGAACCGCTGGACGTGCGCCGCTACGGCGTGATCTACGCCGGCGCGCAGAAGAACCTGGGCCCGGTCGGCATCGCGGTGATGATCATCCGCCGCGACCTGCTCGAGCGCAGCGGCCAGCCGCGTGCGGACATCTTCGATTACCGCTCGCACGTCGCCCGCGATTCGATGCTCAACACCCCGCCGACCTGGAACTGGTACTTGGCCGGCCTGGTGTTCAAGTGGATGCTGGCCGAAGGCGGCGTGGCCGAGTTCGCCCGGCGCAACGCCGCCAAGGCCGCGCTGGTGTACGGCGCCATCGATGGTTCCGGCGGCTTCTACCGCAACGAGGTCGCACACGCGGCACGTTCGCGGATGAACATCCCGTTCTTCCTGCCCGATGCCGAGCTTGATGCCCGTTTCGTCACCGAAGCCAAGGCCGCCGGCCTGCTTGCGCTGAAGGGGCACAAGGTGGTCGGGGGCATCCGTGCCTCGCTGTACAACGCCATGCCGCTGGCCGGGGCCGAGGCGCTGGTCACCTTCATGGCCGATTTCCAGCAGCGTCACGGCTGAGCAATGAACGGCGCGCACCGTCGGGTGCGGGCCCCGCAACAAGGAATTCCGATGGCAAGCAGCAAATCCAGCAAGAAGGCGCCGAAGAAGGCCGTACCGGCCAAGGACAGCGCGCCCAGCAAGGCGAAGGGCACGGCCAAGGCCGCCTCGAACCCGGCCCCCACCCTGGCGCCACTGGCGCTGGCCGATGTGCGCTCGAAGATCGACCAGATCGACCGCGACATCCAGAGCCTGATCGCCGAACGCGCACGTTTCGCCCACCAGGTCGGCAAGGCCAAGGGCAAGCTCGCCGCTGCCGTCGATTACTACCGCCCCGAGCGCGAAGCGCAGGTGCTGCGCATGGTGGTGGACCGCAACGAAGGCCCGCTCAGCGATGAGCTGCTGGTGCACGTCTACCGCGAGATCATGTCGGCCTGCCTGGCCCAGCAGGAGCCGCTGAAGATCGGCTACCTCGGCCCGGAAGGTACCTTCAGCCAGCAGGCGGTGCTCAAGCACTTCGGCCGCTCTGCGCTGGGGCTGCCGATGGCCAGCATCGAGGAAGTGTTCCAGGAAGTGGAAGCGGGCAATGCCGACTTCGGCGTGGTGCCGGTGGAGAATTCGGGGCAGGGCACCATCCAGATCACCCTGGACATGTTCCTGACCTCCAACCTGAAGATCTGCGGTGAAGTGGAACTGCGCGTGCAGCAGTACCTGATGTCGCGCAGCGGCCGCATCGAAGACATCGAGCGCATCTACGCGCATCCGCAGTCGTTCATGCAGACCTCGGCATGGTTGCGCGCCAACCTGCCGAGGGCCGAGAAGATTCCGGTGTCGAGCAACGCCGAAGGTGCGCGTCGTGCGCGCAACGCCGACGACGCAGCGGCCATCGGTGGCGAGAGTGCCGGCCATGTGTACGGCCTGAAGAAGGTGGTCACCAAGCCGATCCAGAACGATGCCGACAACACCACCCGCTTCCTGGTGGTGGGCCGCAACATCTTCCCGACCTCCGGCCACGACCGCACGTCGGTGCTGGTGTTCATCCATGACAAGCCCGGTGCGCTGTTCGACGTGCTCAGCCCGTTCGCCCGCCACGGCATCAGCATGAACCGCATCGAGTCGCGGCCGTCGCACCACGGCAAGTGGGAATACGGCTTCTTCATCGACCTGGCCGGCCACATCGACGACGCGCCGATGCAGGCTGCGCTGGCCGAACTGGAAGCGCACTCGGCGCAGATCAAGGTGCTGGGCTCCTATCCGGTGGCCGTGCCCTGAGTGCTGCCGCGGCGGCCACGGCCGCCGCTCCCTGATGCATCGCCGGCGCTGCCGGCGTTTACGGAACGATCGAACGATGAGCAACGCGCAACACTGGATCGCCCGCAAGGGCCAGCCGCTGCAGGGCAGCCTGACCATTCCCGGCGACAAGTCGGTCTCGCACCGCTCGGTGATGTTCGCCGCGCTGGCCGATGGCACCTCGCATATCGAAGGTTTCCTGGAAGGCGAAGACACCCGCGCCACTGCACGCATCTTCAGCCAGCTGGGTGTGCGCATCGAAACCCCCAGCCCGTCGCAGCGCATCGTGCACGGCGTCGGTATCGATGGGCTGCAGGCCCCGGATGCGCCGCTGGACTGCGGCAACGCCGGTACCGGCATGCGCCTGCTGGCCGGCCTGCTGGCAGGCCAGGCGTTCGACTGCACGCTGATCGGCGATGAGTCGCTGTCCGGCCGCCCCATGCGCCGTGTCACCGGCCCGTTGTCGCAGATGGGCGCGAAGATCGATACCCAGGATGACGGCACGCCGCCGCTGCACGTGCATGGCGGGCAATCGCTGCACGGCATCGACTTCGCCTCGCCGGTGGCCAGTGCGCAGATCAAGTCGGCGGTGCTGCTGGCCGGCCTGTATGCGCAGGGCGAAACCAGCGTGGTGGAACCGCACCCGACCCGCGACTACACCGAGCGCATGCTCTCTGCATTCGGGGTAGAGATCGAATTCTCGCCCGGCAAGGCCCGCCTGCGTGGCGGCCAGCGCCTGCGCGCCACGGATATCGTGGTACCGGCCGACTTCTCTTCGGCCGCGTTCTATCTGGTTGCCGCCAGCATCATTCCCGGCTCCGAACTGCGACTGAAGCAGGTCGGCCTGAATCCGCGTCGCACCGGTTTGCTGCACGCGCTGCGCCTGATGGGTGCGGACATCACCGAAGAGAACCCGGCCGAGCAGGGCGGTGAACCGGTGGCCGATCTGGTGGTGCGCTACGCCCCGTTGAAGGGTGCGCGCATTCCGGAAACACTGGTGCCTGACATGATCGACGAATTCCCGGCGCTGTTCGTGGCTGCCGCCGCCGCGGAAGGCCAGACCGTGGTGAGTGGTGCCGCCGAACTGCGGGTGAAGGAATCCGACCGCCTCGCAGCGATGGCCACCGGGCTGCGCGCGCTGGGCATGCAGGTGGACGAAACCGAAGACGGCGCCACCCTGCACGGCGGTGTGCGCCTGGGCAGCGGCACCATTGAAAGCCACGGCGACCATCGCATCGCCATGGCGTTCGCCATTGCCGGCCAGATCAGTGATGGCGAAGTGCGCATCAACGACATCGCCAACGTCGCCACGTCCTTCCCGGACTTCGATGGCCTGGCCCGCAGCGCCGGCTTCAACCTGGCCTGAAAGGCCACGCCCGGCGGATGACGCAACCCGGTGGGTGCCGACCTTTGTTGGCACGCTCAGATCACCTGGCAGGTGCCAACCCTGGTTGGCACGCGTCTGCGCATAAAAGGACGGAGGCCGAAGCCTCCGTCTAAGCATCACGAACCCCTCGTCCGCGATCAACGCTGTTCGGTACGGAAATCCACCGGAACCCGCACCACACTGGCCACCGCACGGCCATCACGCATCGCCGGCTGGAACTTCCAGTTCTGCACGGCACTCAGCACAGCACGATCCAGGTCACGGCTGCGTTCACCGCTGCGCGAGACAATCGCGGCATTGGTCACCTGGCCACGGGTATCGACATTGAGGCTGGCGATCACGCTGCCCTGCACGCCATTGCGCAGCGCTGCAGGGGGGTAGGCCGGCTTGCTGTTGCCTGCCAGCGGGCGCGCCTCGCGATTGCGCACTGCGGGAGCAGTTTTGGGCTGGCTGCTGGCCGGTGCAGTCTGGCGGGCAGCAGGTGCCTGCGCGCCGGCGACCGGCGCCTGCTCAGGGGCAGGGAGCATGCGCTCGCCAACCGGTGCCGGTGCCACGTCTTCCTGGCTCGAGTGACGCAGCCAGAGCAGCGCGGCGGCAAACATCGCCACGATCAGCGCGATCCACATCCAGGGCGACGTGGGCTTGTGCTGTTCGCTGGCTTGCTGCTGCTGCAACTGCGGCGAATGAAGGTCTTCGTGGGTGGTGGCAGTCATCGCAAACTCCTTCCGTCAATGGACGACGGGGAGAGTGTTGCGCGGGCCAGCGGCGGGAAGTGTCAGCGTTGCGTCAACGCGACCGGCAGGGTTCAGTTTTCCTGCCGGGCAACGTTCAGTTACTGGGTCTTGAAGTCGAACGGCACTTCAATGCTGCCGGGCACGGCCTGGCCGTTGCTCTGCGCCGGAGTGAAGCGCCAGCGGCGCACGGCGTCGGTGGCGGCACGGTCGAGCTCGCGTGAGCCGCTGCGCTGGATCACGGTGGCATTGTTCGGGTAGCCGGTGGCATCCACGTCCACGCGGACCACCACGCTGCCGGTCTCGCCGGCGCGCAGCGCGGCAGCCGGGTAGGCCGGCGGCGGCGACTGGCCGGCAATCGGCATCGGCTGGCTGTTGCCGGTGGCGGCCGGCGCAGGGGGCGGCGCCGCCGGGGCCGGTTCAGCGATGGGTGCCGGCGGTGGCGGGGCGGTTTCGACCAGCTTCGGGGCTTCGTCCTCTGCCGGGGCCGGCTTGGCATCGGGCATGTCGCTGGAGCCTGCGGCTGCAGCCAGCGGTTCCGGCAGCGGTTCCACCTGCGCGGTCTCCTGCGGCGTCTGCGCGGCCGGGTCGGCACGGAAGAACTCCTTGTCGCGGCCGGTCAACCAGACCACCACGAACAGCAGCATGCCCACGCCGAAGGCGATGCCGGCGATCTTCAGGGCGTTGCGCGGGATATGCACAGTGAACGACTTGGCGGACGACGAGCGGGGTGCAGACATGGACCGGACCAGTACGGAATAGCCTGATTCTGCCACGGCGGGAATGAACCGGGCGGCAGAAAACCGTATAACAGGCGATAATCCCGTTCCTGATACCCACCACGACACCTGCCATGCTTGATCCAGCCCTGCTCCGCCACCAGCCCGCCGACCTCGCCGAACGCCTGCGCACCAGCCGCGGCTTCGAGCTCGACGTGTCTGCCCTGGAGTCCCTGGAGGCTGATCGCAAGCGCATCCAGGTGCGGACCCAGGAGCTGCAGAGCCTGCGCAACAGCCGTTCCAAGGCCATCGGCCAGGCCAAGGCCAAGGGCGAGGACGTTTCGGCCATCATGGCCGAGGTCGCTGCCTTTGCCGACGAGCTGAAGGCTTCGGAAGTGGCGCTGGACGAGCTGCGCGAGAAGATCGAAGCGATCTCGATGGGCATTCCCAACCTTCCGGCCGATGACGTGCCGGCCGGTGCCGACGAGAACGACAATGTCGAGCAGGCGCGCTGGGGAACCCCGCGCCAGTTCGACTTCAAGGTGCTCGACCACGTTGAACTGGGCGCCCGCAACGGCTGGCTGGACGGCGAGACCGCGGCCAAGCTGTCCGGTTCGCGCTTCACCGTCCTGCGCGGCCCGATCGCGCGCCTGCACCGCGCCCTGGCCCAGTTCATGGTCGACCTGCACACCGGCGAGCACGGCTACGAGGAAACCAACGTACCGCTGCTGGTCAACGCCGACTCGCTGCGCGGTACCAGCCAGCTGCCGAAGTTCGAGGACGACCTGTTCAAGACCGCCGTGGGCGACTCCACGCGTTACCTGATCCCGACCTCGGAAGTGCCGCTGACCAACATCGTGCGCGATGAGATCGTCGACGCCGAGCGCCTGCCGCTGCGCATGACCGCCCACTCGATGTGCTTCCGTGCCGAGGCCGGCAGCGGTGGCCGCGACGTGCGCGGCATGATCCGCCAGCACCAGTTCGAGAAGGTCGAGCTGGTCTCGATCAGCCGCCCGGAAGACAGCGATGCCGAACACCAGCGCATGACCCGCTGTGCCGAAGTGGTGCTGGAGAAGCTGGGCTTGCCGTACCGCAAGGTGCTGCTGTGCACCGGCGACATGGGCTTCTCGGCCATCAAGACCTACGACCTGGAAGTCTGGCTGCCGTCGCAGGAAACCTACCGCGAGATCTCCTCGTGCTCGAACTGTGGTGACTTCCAGGCCCGCCGCATGCAGGCCCGCTGGCGCAACCCGGCCACTGGCAAGCCGGAGCTGGCGCACACGCTGAATGGCTCGGGCGTGGCCGTTGGCCGCGCGATGATCGCGGTGATGGAGAACTACCAGAACGCCGACGGCAGCATCACCGTGCCGGAGGCCCTGCGCCCGTACATGGGTGGCCTGGAAACCATCGCCTGATTCCCTGATCGGTGGGTGCCATGCTCGCATGGCACCGAATCCACGCATGGCGTGGATCTACAATGCGGGCGACATCCACGCCATGCGTGGATGAACCACCGCGATCACTCCACAGCGCGCAGCTTCTCCAACGGCACCCATCCCGGTTCGCCCGTTCCCGGCACGCACCATGCCCAGCCATTGAGCGTGCGCACCCCGCGCAGCAGCTGCCCTGGATCCACATCCAGCTCCCGCGCGCAGTAATCCTCCGTGGCAAACGCGCCACCCTGCGCATCGCGGCCGATCACCGGTGCCGGCACGAAACCGGGCTGCTGCCCCTCGGCTTCGCACAGAAACCAGGCGTCCCAGCCCTCCGGGCCTTCATAACGTTCGCCCACCACCAGCGCCTGGCCGCGGCGCAGGGTGATCGGACGCGGAAATTCGCTGCGGTGCGCAGCCGTCACGATGTAGTCCATGGCCCCAGCGTAGCGCGCCCATGAAAAAACGGCCCCGCAGAGCGGGGCCGCCAG
Source organism: Stenotrophomonas maltophilia (assembly GCF_002799155.1). GTDB lineage: Bacteria > Pseudomonadota > Gammaproteobacteria > Xanthomonadales > Xanthomonadaceae > Stenotrophomonas > Stenotrophomonas maltophilia_R. Next base: position 2,224,675 of record NZ_NERD01000002.1, on the reverse strand, counting down.
GGTGGGCCGGGATGGGGGAGGGGATCCCGGCCCGCGTTCAGCGCCCAGACGAGGAGAGAGGGGCGCCGAACGCTGGAACGCGTTACGCGGCGACAGCTTCGGCCGCTTCGTGCGAAGGCAGTGCCGCCAGCGCGCCGGCAATGGCGTCTTCACGGTGCTGCGGCGAGTAGGCGATGCCTTCGGCGCGCACGAACTCGACTTCGTTGATGCCCATGAAGGCGAACACCTGGCGCAGGAACGGTTCCTGGAAGTCGGCCGGCGAGTCGGTGTAGATGCCGCCGCGGCTGCTGGCGATGATCACCCGCTTGCCACCGGCCAGGCCCACCGGGCCGTTCTCGGTGTACTTGAAGGTGCGGCCGGCCACGGCCACGCGGTCGATCCAGGCCTTCAGCGTAGAGGGGATGCTGAAGTTGTACATCGGCGCGCCGATCACCACGATGTCAGCCTCCAGGAACTGCTGCATCACCTGTTCAGCATCGGTCGCCTCGGCGGCGTCGGTCTTGGCCAGCGAGCTGCTGCGCAGATGCGGTACCGGATTGGCGTCAAGATCGCGATAATCGACCTGCAGGCCGTCGATCTGGCTGGTGAAGCGGGCGACCACGGCGGCCGACAGCTGGCGCGAGACGGAATTGTCGCCAAGCACGCTGGCGTCGAGATGCAGAAGCTTCATGGCAGTCACCTATGTTCTGGGAGGAAGGGGCGGGGTGCCCCGCCGACGGAGAGAACGATAGGTTGTTGCAAAGGCGGGATAAAGGTGGTTGAATGCCACGTATTGTTCTAGATATGGAACTCGGGCATGCATGACCTGAATGATCTGTACTACTTCGCGATGGTGGTCGACCACGGTGGATTCGCCGCCGCCGAGCGCGCCTTGGGCATCCCCAAGTCGCGACTGAGCCGCCGCATCAGCCAGCTGGAAACCGACCTGGGCGTGCGCCTGCTGCAGCGCTCCACGCGCCGTTTCGCGGTCACCGACGTTGGCACCAGCGTGCACCGCCATGCGCAGACGATGCTGGCCGAGGCCCAGGCCGCACGCGAAGTCGTGGACCGCCTCAGCGCGGAACCGCGCGGCGTGGTGCGCGCCAGCGTGCCGGTGTCGCTCGCGCAGATGCAGCTGCCCAAGCTGCTGCCCAAGTTCCTGGAGCAGTACCCGAAGGTGCGGCTGCAGCTGAACATCAGCAACCGCCGCGTGGACATCATCAACGAAGGCTACGACGTGGCCCTGCGCGTGCGTTCGCGCCTGGACGACGACGGCAGCCTGGTGATGCGCAGCTTCGGCCAGGTGCAGGAACTGCTGGTGGCCAGTCCGAAGTACCTCGATCGCGCCGGCCGCCCCAAGGATCCGGAAGAACTGACCCAGCACGTCACCCTCAGCATCAGCGAAGACGAAGCACGCCAGCGCTGGGAGCTGCATGGCCCGGAAGGCGAAGTGCGCCGGGTCGACCTGCAGCCGCGCGTGGCCGGCTTCGACTTCCCGCTGCTGCAGAGCATGGTGAAGGACGGCTTCGGCATCACCATGCTGCCGGAAACCGTGTGCGCCGACGCCGTGCGCAACGGCGAGCTGGAAGTGGTGCTGCCGGACTGGTCACTGCCGCAGGGCGTGTGCCATGCCGTGTTCGCCTCGCGCCGTGGCCTGTTGCCGGCGGTGCGCGTGTTCATCGACTTCCTGGCCGAGCATCTGCCGCCGCAGCTGGAGGCCTCGCGCTTGGATTGCGGTGGCGCCTGTGAAAAGGCCAAGGAGCGGATCAAGGCCAGCGCGCTGGGTGCGCTGGCAGTAGACGCCGGCTGAGAGAACTGAACGGTAGCGCCGGGCCATGCCCGGCGTTGCTGTATTCCGGCGCCGATCAGTTCCGTCCGAACAGCCGGTCCCAGAAACCGCGGCGTCGCGGCGCGGCCGGTGGTGGCTCGGCTGCAACGACGGGTGCTTCCAGCACTGCCATCAGCTCCGCGCTGCGTGGCTTCTTCAGGAAGCGCGCGTAGTCCAGATAGCTGGTGACCTTGCTCATGTGCAGGCGCTCTGGCATCGCCGGCAATGCGCCGCCCTGCAACAGCACCCGCAATGCCTGCGGACGATCCAGGCGGATCGCCTCGAACAGCGCAGTGCCCCCACAGCCCGGTTCGATCTGGTTGGCGCGCTGCGGTGCATCCTTCAGCAGGGCTCTCAGTGCGTCTACGTCGTCTCGCTCCACGGCAGCCACCAGCCGCGCCAGGGCCTCGGCTTCCGCAGGTGGCAGGCTGTCGCGATAGGCCTGGTCGGCGATCTCGCGCTCGTCGCGCCCATCACCGCCCTGGATGCACAGGAAATCGGTGACCAGGGCGACCGGAATGCCGGACGTATCCAGCGCCCAATAACTGGGATAGACACCGTCGCCCCAGCCGCTGGTGAACACCACCAGGCCGTGCGGCGAGTCCTCCCCCCAAGGACGGTACTCGGCGCCTTCATCCAGGCCATCGTGGTCGACCAGTGCCTCCGACCATTCACTCTCTTCGTCGCCATCGGCTTGTTCGATCAGGGCCAGCAGCGCCTGCTGGGTGTCGGTGTCCATGAAGCAACCGATGCCAGCGTCGACCGGGTAGCCGATGAAGCTGTCCTCATCCAGTCCGGTCAGGTCCTGCGTGGTCCAGCGCGCCATCTGCCAATGCAGGGCGGACGCGGTGAGCGACTGGCGCGGCTTGAACCAGACCACGGCCAGCGCCGGGCGGCCGCTGTGCACAATGATCTCGACCGGGTGCCGGCCCAGCGGGGCGGTGTAGTCGGCCAGCGCAGGCGCCTCGGCCTGCACCAGCGGATCGCAGACCACCAGCTGCCCGCTGCTGACCGGCAGGTGCCCGGCGAAGGTGCGATGCAGGGCCACTGCGGCCAGCTGGGTGTCGTCCAGCAGGCAGGTGCGCAGGTTGGCCAGATCGAGATGGGCCATGGCGGCTCCGATTGCGGTGGAGGCCCCACCGTGCCGGATGCGGAGGGCAGGGGCAAGATGGTCTTGGGCAAATGCCCTTCACGTGCGAGAATACGCCGCTGCCCGGGCGACCGGGACCCGATTGGAGAGATGGCCGAGCGGTTTAAGGCACCGGTCTTGAAAACCGGCGAAGGGTCAAACCTTCCGTGGGTTCGAATCCCACTCTCTCCGCCATACCGCGAACGCCCCGGAAGGGGCGTTTTACGTTTCTGACAGGCCGTGGCCCCCTGAACACTTGAGCTGTTGGCCTGCACCTGAGCTCACGTGTTCATTCACGACGCCCATCCTTCGGTTTGTTATGGCACAACGGATAGCTGGAGCACGACCGGAAGGCCCCGTGCGGCCCATTCCTCTCCACGAACACGCCCAACTTGCACACCGGGCAGCGCTCGTCGTGGATGGCCGCCCCTGAAATCGCGGTCACTTCCACTGCTCCGTCCTTCACCAGCTCATCCAGGAACGGCGAGTGCTTGCCCCGCAGGGTGAACATCGCCACCGAACGTCGTGCACGCGTCAGCGCGACATAGAACAACCGCCGTTCTTCGCTCAGCGGACAGGTATCCCCATCCGGCATTGCCAGCGAAAGCACCGGGTCATCCGCGCGCAGGCTCGGGAAGCTGCGGTTGATCATGCCAGGCAGGATCACGTAGTCCGCCTCGCGCCCCTTCGATCGATGTGCGGTCAGGAACTCGACGTCCATCGTGCTGCCGAAGGCCGTCTTCCAATCAGAAGGCACTGCACCGCGATCCGCGCGATACCGCCCCAGAATGAATACAGTCACGCGCCCGTTGCGGCCCTGTGGAACGGCCCCGGACAGCAGCTGCTGATGCAGCTTGGCGAGGTACTGGCGAACCCCATCCTGCACCTCCTCGCGCCGGTTCATCTGGAACGCCTGCAGTACCGGGCCCATTTCCGGTGCAGCAGAGCGAACTGCTTTGGCGATCTGCGCGGGGTTGCGGCTGATGAAGCGGCTGGACACATCGCACAGTGCCTGCGGGCAACGGAACGTCTGCTCCAGTTTCAGCACCTGGCCATGCCCTATCCATTCGCGGAATCCGGTCATCACCGAAACGTCGGCACCGGCGAAGCGATTGATCGACTGCCAGTCATCGCCCACCGCGAACAGATGGCGGCCTGGTTGGCTGACCAATGCACGGCACAGGCGCGCACGGGCGCGCGATGCATCCTGGAACTCGTCGGCCATCACCAGTTCGTAGGGCGATTCATAGTGGCCCTGTTCCAGCAGCCCGGCCGCCATGTTGAGCATGTCCTCGAAGTCGATGCTGCGCTCGTCAGCCAGTGCATTGTCCCAGGCCTGGAAAACCGGCCCGGCGATTTCCAGGAAGCGCCGGTAGCGTTCCTTGAACTGATCCTCGGGCATCTGCCGCAGGCGCGCCGCCATATCGTCCAGCGTCAGGCAGTTGCTCTTGGCATGGGCAATGAAGGTGCGCATCAGGCCGATCAGGTCCGCGTCCGGCATCGGCTTGGCGCCCTGGTCAGGCAGCTCGCGATCCGGGTTCGGGTCGAGCTCGACATCAGACGCGCCGAGCCGGTCGGCTAGATCCTGCAGGGCCTGTCCACTGCGCAGGCCAAACGACGTCGTCTCGACCAGGGCGGTGCCGCGCGCCACATGCTGCTGGCGCTTCCAGTGCATCCCTTCGCTGTAGTTGGCAAAGTGCTTAGGCGGCTGGCCATCGGCATCCAGCGCAAAGTGCTCGTGATACAACTGGGCGTCCGGATAGTAGAAGTCCGGACGATACTGGCGGTGGGTGTCTGTCGCGGTATCGAACTCGTAGCGCCGCTCGTAGTCGTAGGCCACGCCGTTGTAGAACAGCCAGTCGGCGATGATGCACTCTTCCAGGCTCTTCACCCGCTCACCCTGCAGGGTACGCATGTAGGGCGTGCCATCGCGGTCGTACCCATCGGCCATCATGTCAGCACCGAACGGCGGAAGATCGCGCCCGAATACCAGGCGGAACATGTCCCACTGGGTGCGGAAATGGGTCGAGCGGTCCTTCAGGTCGTCTACCAGCTCGGCCAGCTTGTTGAAGCCCAGCGTCGCGTCGACGGCCCATTCCGGGATATCGGGCTTGCGACCTGTCGCTTTGGCAATGATGGCCAGGCCGAGGGCGTGGAAGGTCCGGGCTTCAACCACGGTGTCGCCCATGCCGAGCCGGTCGAAGCATTGCTGCGCACGCGCTTCCAGCTCCTTCGCGGCGTCCTTGTTGAAGGCAAGCATCACGATCCGTTCGGGTTCGACAAAGCCGCGATCGATGGCATAAGCGGCCTTGGCGACCATCGTGGAGGTCTTGCCCGAGCCGGCCGCGGCCACGACCTGTACCCGGTTGTCGAAGCAGATGACGGCGCGGGCCTGTTCTTCGGTCAGGGGCTTGCTCTCGACCCGGTCCAGGAAGTCCTTGGCCAGCACCCGCTCACGCGCTGCCATGGTCGCGTTGGCTTCGGCCCAGGCGGCCGGCCAATCCAGCTGCCAGTCGTGCAGGGCGTCCAGCGCAGCACGATGGCTATGCGAATGCAGGTCGCCATGCACGCTTTCATCAAGGAACAGTTGCTCAAGCTCCGGCGACTGCAGCGGCAGGGAGGAGCGCTCGGCCAGCAGCGCCTGCTGCTGCTCGTGGGTGATCCAGCGGCGGCCGGTACTGCCGCGGTCAATGAGGGCGTCCGCGGCGCTCAACCACGCTTGGATCCGCTCCAGGATCGTGTCAAACAAGGCCTTGCGCCCTCGCGTGCTGCGCGCAAAGCGCACCTGCTGCAGCGCTGCCGCAAGCCGGGACGCCTGCGCGTTGGCAAGCCCATCCACCGACAGCCGCGCGGCGCCTTCTGTCTGCAGCTCGACCCGCGACCAGAAAAACCCTGGAATGACCTGCACGCTGTGATCATCATCCACGCGCAGCCGGTGCCGCTGGCCTGCGATGTCCAGGTCGATGCATTCGCCCTCCAGCCGCAGCCACCAGTGTGGAGAGCGAGTCACACGTTGGCCCCAGATCGAGGGGCGCCATTCCATAGACATCCAGGTACTGCCTTGCAAGCGTCAACTGGGCATGTAGAGCCCCTAAGCCCGCATGATAAGGGGCCTTGACGTTGCGTGTGGCCTTCTCAATTGCCTGGCGCATGCATCATGGCGCGTCTGGATCCCGGAGCAGGCCATGGAAATCGACTGGGACCGCATGGGAACGTTGAAGCACGCCAGCGGCGGCTACGATATCCGGACAGATCCATTGAGGATCCTGGTGACCACTGCGGAGCAAGGGCACGAGGGCGAAGTCTCCGACATGCTGATTGTGATGGACGACGGCACCGTCATCCCGGCAGTTGCCGGATCACTCGTAGGCACGGTCCCGCTTTGCAGGGGGGACTTCAACCGCGTCGCCACGCCGGATCAGCTCATCCAGATCCACCGCCGATGCCGCCAGTGCATCCTGTGCGTCGAAATCCCACCTATCCTTGTAGTCCCGTGCCAGCAGGTCGCAGACCGCCTTTGCGCGCTGGTAGGCCTCGTCTTTTCCCTCGGCCTGCTGCAACTCATCGCGATGGATCTGGCACAGCATGAGCTGGTGCGCGTCCTCGGCGCGCTGGCGCTCCCAGTCGATATCGGGCAGGCCCGAAAGTGCGGCAGCAAGCGCGAATGCGGTCATTGGCATGGCGGGTGTCCAGCAGCGGTGGGAGCCTGAGCGTATGCGACCGGCGGTGGCCAAAGGCCAGTGTCGCGCCGCGTGTTTCACGGCAGGTTCACCATTCGCTGCAGCATGGAGGGCGCGTTGCAGCCCTCCATCCACACGCATCAATCGAGCGCAGTTGCGGTCACCCGCTCAGGCATTGACATCCACAACGATGCGGCCGCGTACCTGGCCGGGGATGATCTTCCGGTACACGTCCAACACGTCGGCAAGCCCGATCAGCTGCACCGTGCTTTCCAGCTTCTGCGGGTCCAGGTCGGTAGCGAGGCGATCCCACGCGCGCTGGCGAACGTCCTGCGGTGCATTTACCGAATCCACGCCCGCAAGGGTGACGTTGCGCAGGATGAAGGGCAGCACCGAGCCGTGCAGCGCGTCGCTCTGCGCCAGGCCGCATGCGGCCACGGCACCGCGGTACTTCGTTTCGGCGATGGCATTGACCAGCGTTGGGCCGCCGGCCACATCCACCACGCCGGCCCATCGCTCGGCACTCACCGGTCGCTCGCGCGGCTCCGAAAGCTGCGCACGATCGATGATCTCGGCCGCACCCAGGTTGTGCAGATACTCGGCGTGCTCCGGTCGCCCGGTGGCGGCCACCACGCGATAGCCCAGCTTTGAAAGGATCGCCACCGCGATCGAGCCGACACCGCCGTTGGCGCCGGTCACCAGCACATCGCCCCTGTCGGGCGTCACACCGGCATGTTCCAGGGCCAGTACGCACAGCATGGCGGTATAGCCCGCGGTGCCGATGGCCATGGCGTCGCGGGTGCTCAGGTTGCCGGGAATCCGGTTGAGCCATTCGCCGCGCACACGGGCGCGCTGTGCCAGGCCGCCGTGGTGGCCCATGCTCAGGTCCCAGCCATTGAGCACAACGCGGTCGCCTGGCTTGAAGTCGGTCCTGCTGGATTCCAGCACCACGCCTGCCAGATCGATGCCGGGAATGAGCGGGAACGTCCGGATGACCGGACTCTTGCCGGTGAGGGCAAGCGCATCCTTGTAGTTGAGCGTGGAGTACTCGACCTGCACCAGGACGTCACCGTCCATCAGGTCGGCTTCATCGAAATCGACCAGTTCGGTCGAAACCTGGTTGTTCGTCTTGCGGGCGAGCAGTGCTTTGAACGTCATGGAGGGGCTCACATTCACCGGATGAGGCCATGCTAGGCTCGCGCCTCTATCGCAACAAGAACGATGATTTTCCGTAGGTACTATGGTTTTCCGGAGTATGCATGCGTAGCAAGCGTTGGGATGGCAAGAGCGGTTGCGCCGTGGAAGTCACGCTGTCAGTAATCGGCGGCGTGTGGAAGCCGATCATTCTTTTTCATCTGATGACCGGCAAGCGGCGTTTCATGGAACTGACGCGGCGGGTGCCCAACGCCACCCAGTCCATGCTGACCAGCCAACTGCGTGAGCTGGAAGCCGACGGCGTGGTGATCCGCCACGTGTACCCGGAAGTGCCGCCGAAAGTGGAGTACGAGCTGTCCGAGTTCGGGCGCACGCTGGTGCCGGTGCTTCTGGCCATGCGCGAGTGGGGTGAAACCTACCGCGGCTATCAGAGTACCCAGGGCGATAGCTGACGGCTGAGCGGCGTTGCACATGCCGCATGCCGGTTTAGCGAACGCTCACGGCCACCGATGGGTCTTTGGTGGCGGCAGCACGCGTGTCGTATACGGCTGGATAGGGCGTCCGGAAAGTGCGCGTCGACCGGAGTCGTTTGTTGGCGAAGCGCGCCAGTCAATGGACAACTCGACATCCACTGACGCAACCAACGTTGCAACGTGATCGCTCGGGATTTCCCTGCTTTCCACCGCCGGTTCGGGGCGGTAACCATGGCCGCGCCAAGGCATTCGCCGTGGCCGGGATTGGCGTCCCGAACGTACATGATGCGCGGCGTCGCGGTTGCAGCCAGAGTTGCAACCGTGACCATGCATCGCCTGCCAGTTCATGGCGGACGGTGCGTGGGGATCTCTCGATCCGCCGGCTTCTTGCATCATGTATCCGGCACGCCAACCCGCACCGTCCGCCACCTTGCATCTGCAGGTGGCCACACGACGATCCTGCCTGCTGCCCCTCCGCAGCCGTGGTCGAGGGCCTGTTCAACGCCTGCCAGGCATTGTCGCTGCAGGTGGAGCGCTGCCTGGTTCCGTGAAGGGCTGCGATGCGGTTCCTGTTCCGTTGACGCCCGGTTGCCTATAGTGGCGCCGGAACCCTGCAATGGAATGCCCATGCACGTGATGTCCCTTGGCCGTTGCCTGACGCTCGCACTTGCCGTCGTAGTGAGTGCCGGCGCGTGCGCACGGCCGCCGTCCACCGAACACGAAAGGAATCCCGCCATGTCCGGCGCAACCCAGACCGGTCGCACGATCAACGGCCATACCTATACCGATGCCCCCGTAGACGTGAAGCTGGGGCCGAACACCTTCCGCATTCCGGCCAACTACCTGGACAGCCAGATCGCACCGTGGCCGGGCGAGGGCGTGACGCTGGTCATCGAGTGGCCGGGCATGACGCCGACACCGCCGGGTGCCCGGGCGAATCCGCGTACGAATGATTTCCGCAAGGAGATTGCTGTCCGTATCAACTATATCGATCGCATTCCAATTGAGACTTCGCTTTCAAGGCTTTCCTCAAATGAAGCCATCACGGAGGAGGGCTCTGTGGAAAGGGAGGATCCCAGGGACCGTCTCGATCAACGCGTCGCACAGCCGGAGACCTTGGGCCTGACGCCCTATGCAATCGATGAAGGGAAGATGGTGTTGTACGCGAAGAAGTATGAGGCCCGGTATGGGAAGCCGCCTGTCCGCAATCCTGCCTACGAGAGAGACTGGTACATCGCACGCCAGGCCGACGGCCGGATCAGCTCGTTCATCAAATGTGACGGCGAGGAATTCCGACGCGACGGCGTGCGGCTGGAGGGAAGCGAGGTGATCAGTGAGCCAGGAGAAGTGGCAGCCGGTTGCGTTCATTATTTCGTGGACATCGACAACAAGCTGTCCGTCAGCCTGGACTACAAGAGAGCGTTTCTGAAGGACTGGAAGCGTATGGAAGAGGCTGTCAGGGATGTCATCGCGCGCACGCGGTCACAGTGATCGGTGAATCAAGGAAGAGAAGGGACAGGGTATGAGTGGATTGACCGAACGCGATCTCAGAGTGCTTGGCAGCTATGCCAGAGACGGCAACCGCGAGCTTTACTGGAACTACCTGTCACAACTGCCGGGAGCCGATGGCTACGGGACGCTGGCACTGGGTGTCGTTCGCAACGATAGCCTGCCAGGCCGCGTTGCAAACAGCTACGCACAGAACTATGCGAAGACCCAGCAGGATGAGGGATCGCGTTTCTCAAATGCACGGTTGAGCGAGCGGCGGTGGGAGTCCTTTGGGCAGACCCTGCTCGAAAGAGATCTTGAATTGCGGCAGCAGTGGATGAACGAGCGCCGCCCAGACCTGGCACTGAATCTCCCCGGCAAGGATGTGATGCTGGCCCACGACCGGGCATTTGAACGGCATGAGCTTGATCCCAACTGCTGGACGCCGCGCGTGCTGCTGGAGGCGGCCGAGCAGAAGAGCGGCCCGGAGAAGCTGGAGCAGATCTGGACCAACATGCTCAACAATGACTACGCCGGGGGCCCGCGCGTAGGCAACACCAGCGTCGATGCCATCAGCCAGATGGGATGGGCGAAGGGCGGGCAATACCTGACCCGGTTGAGCGTGCTGGAAGCCACCCAGGCACTGGAGGGCCGCTCGGCGGTCGATCCAAACGTCATCGGTGGCACCAGCTACTACGCGATGTACTTCGAAGCCGACAGGAAGTGGGCCAGCGTCAGTGCGGGCGGCGGCCACCTGTCGCTGCGCGAGATCACCGATCCCGCACGCATCGCCGAACTCAACGACGCCCGCGAGGTTCGTCTGGAGCGGCAGGAGAAGCGCACCCAGTTCCACCCGGACGACCCGTACCGGACCATTACCCGCAGCCCGCTTACCGCAGCGGTGGACGCTGTGCCGGATCCCGCACAGGCACCGACCCGTCTGGCCGACATTGGTCCCGGCCATCGTGAGTACGCATTGATGCAGCAGGTGCGCGAAGGCGTGGCCGCGATCGATGCCAGTGCTGGGCGTACCCATGATGAGAACAGCGAGCGCCTCGTGGCGAGCGTCATGGCATTGGCGCGCCACAACCAGCTCGAGCGTGCCGACCATGTGCTGCTGAGCGCCCAGACCGCCGATCACCCGGCCGGCCGCAACGTATTTGTGGTGCAGGGCGAGTTGAATGATCCGGCGCATCTGCGCGCCTCCATGCCCACGGACCGGGCGGTGCAGACACCGGTCGAGCAGTCACTGCAGCAGATCGAGGCCGCCGGCCTGGACCGCCAACAGGCGGCTGTGCAACGCCAGCAGTACATTGACGTGCAGGCTTGCGAGAGCCCTGCGATGCGGATGGGTTGAAATCACAGTGCCGGGCCGCCAATGCCAGCCCCGGGAGGGGGCCGGCACACATCATGGTGAGGTGTGACTTACGGGACGGTGCAGCCGCTGTTCCGCAGGCAGCGGGCAAACGGCGGGTAGCAGAAATCATCACTCTTGCCTGTGGCGAGGCAGGCTTGGTATGCGGTGTAGCACGGGGTACACCGGGACTCCGCGGCGGCGCTGCCGATTCCCAGGGTCAATGCAGCAGCCGCAATAGCAACAGACAGCTTGAATCCAATCTTCATGCTTCACTCCGTTGATAGCCCTCCTTGGGCAGCACGGAGGCTATCGTGGGAAGAGGGTGCATTCAACCCCCGTCGCGCCCGTATGGGCATCTATCTTCAGCGCGCCGCCCTGGATTTACTTTGTTGGCGCGTCTGCGGTCTGCGCGGCCACCATGGCCTGCTGCATTTCCTTCAGCGACAGAAAACCATCGCCATCGGTGTCCAGGCCCGCAAAGTACTTCGCAATCTCCGGCACCACACTGGCTTCTTCCTTACTGTGGCAGGGATAGGTGTAGCAGTCGGCGCCGCGATAGGTATCGCTGCGGCGGTCATAGTTGCCGTAGCGGCGAATGCAGTAGTCGGCGCGTTCGCGGGTCTCGCGTTCGCGCTTTGCGGCAGCGGCAATGACACCGGCCACCATTGCTGCGCCCACCACGCCCACCACCACACCGGTAGTCTTGGCCTCGTGGCGGCGCTCGCGTTCCCGGCGCTCCCACGCGTCACGATCGTGGTCTCGGTAGTCTCGGCTCCACTGCGGGTTGTAGTGGTCGCCGCGTTGCGCATGGGCGTCGCCGGAGTAGGGCAACAGCAGCATCAGTTGTGCAGCCGCTGCCAGCAGCAGTGCGGTTCTTCCTGGTTTCAGAAACATCGTCCAGCTCCTGTGCGGACATTGTAGGTAGCTCCAGTAGAGCCTGTGGACATTGCGCGAACCTGCCGTCACTGCAGGTAACTTCACGGGCTATCGAACCAGTGCCTCGACCGGGTCCAGCTGCGCGGCGCGGCGCGCTGGCAGGAAGCCAAAGCCAATGCCAATCAAGCTGGAACAGGCGAAGGCAGCCAGAATCGAGTTGGCGGAGAACACCAGGCTGAAACCCACGTTGGCCAGCTCCAATTCAGCGCCCAGTGCCAGGGCCACGTCGATGCCGAGCATGCCGCCGAGCAGGCACACCAGTACCGATTCGATCAGGAACTGCTGCAGGATGTCGCTGCGCCGCGCGCCCACCGCCATGCGCACGCCAATCTCGCGTGTTCGCTCGGTCACCGATACCAGCATGATGTTCATCACTCCGATTCCGCCCACCACCAGCGCGATGGCGGCGATGGAGCTGATCATCATGGTCAGGATCCGCTGGTCTGTTCGATGGACTGGCGGATCTGCCCGTTGTTGCTCATGTAGAAATCGGTGCTGCCGTGGCGGCGTGCCAGCAATCGTCCGATGGCGTGCTCGGCCGCCTCCATGCTGATAGCGTCGGAGACGCGCACGGTGATGCTGGAAACGTGGCTCTGCCCCAGCATGCTGCCATGGTGGTGGTGTAGGGCAACCACACCCGCAGCAACGAGGCGTCGCCGACCACGCCGGCATCCTTCTTCACCACGCCCACCACGCGAACTGGCACGTTGCCCAGCAGCAGGGTCTGGCCGATGGGGTTGTCCGCCGCAGCGAAGAAGCGGGCACGGGCATTGGCATCGATCACCACCACCTGCGGGTAGCCGGCTATGGCGGCAGGGCCGAAGAAGTCACTTTGCCCAGCTTCAGGCCATGCACGCGGAAGTACTGCTCGCTGACGCCTTGCACCTGCACGCTGGCCGAGCGGTTGCCGCGCAGCGCGGTGCCCGTGGTGGCCACACCGGGCGTAGCGCTGTCCACAAACGGCTGTCCGGCCAGGGCCACGCTGTCGCCGGGGGTGAGCGTTTCCACCCGTGCCGAATGCAGGTCGCCAAAGCCGGATCCGGGGTAGATCTCGATGGTGTTGGTGCCCAGCGAGGAAATGTTGGACAGGATGGCCTGGCGCGCGCCGGTACCCAGCGCGACTACGGAGACCACCGACGCAATGCCGAACCTCCACCCAGATGGCCACCCGCTCGATGCTGGTATCCTGCTCGCACTGACGTGGGCAGGGGAGGTGGGTTGCCACCTCCCCCTCGGTGCTCAATACAACGATGCCCCTCGAAAGGGGCATTGCTGTGGAGTTACGGTGCTGTCTTCGCTTGGCGCGGATCGGCAATGATGCGCGAGGGCGATCCATACAGCACCAGGACCCGCATGCCGGTGATGAACACCGGATCGGGGCCCTGCACAACCGTCATCAGGTTGCCGTTCTCCGTCTGCACCACGTATTCCAGGCCCTTGGCCTGCGAGAGTGCGCGTTCGGAGGCCGCACCGGCAATCGCGCCGACCACGAGGCCGCCAATGGCACCAATGGCCGCTGCCTGGTCGCTGCCACCGATGGTGGAGCCGGCCACACCGCCAGCCGCAGCGCCGGCAACTGCACCGCCGCCCTGTGAGCCGTCAATACTGACCGCACGGACGCTGATGACCGTACCGCCGACAGTTCGATTGACCTGTCCCACTGAACCGATGGAATAACTGTCCGTACGCACGTTCGGCGCGCAGGCCGTCAGCATCGCAGCAACGGATGCAGCCACCAGCAGCCGCTTCATGGCGCTTCCTGCTTGTTCGGGAACATCGGCTTGGTAATGTCCACGGTTTCCAGCGCCTGCAGGAACTGGGCGATGTTGTTCTGTGCCGAGCGGCTGATCGATTCGCGGGCACGGACCATGCCTGCGAAGGCATAGTTGAACGGAACCTCGCCGGATGCGCTGACATCCTGGGTGTAGACGATGCTGCCGGTTGCACGATCGATCAGCTCGTAGCGGGCGATCGTCTTGGTGGTCATCGATGCACCGAAGCTGGGAATGTCGATCGCCAGGATCTTCACCGACAGGCTCAACTTCACCGGTGCGTCGTCGCGGAACACCGCCATCCTGTTGAGCGCTTCGGTCAGCGCGTTCTGCCACATCTGCGGTACTTCGTGCTGGGCCTCCGCGGGGATCTTGCCCTTGGCTTCATCCGGACGTGCCAGCGTGACCGTCAGCGACTTCAGTTCGCCATCAATCTTTTTGCTGCTGACCCCGACGTTCGGGACTGAGAAATTGAGTGGCGGATTAGTGGTGCAACCCGCCAGCGACACGGCGATGATCGCCGCGAGCAGAAACTTCTTCATCCATTCTCCCCTGTGGCTACGTTGAAACATCCATGGTGAATCGTGCGTCCGTCGGCAACGTCTATGCTGCACCGCAGCGGTCGCATGTGGGCGTGGCTGACTGGGCGCAAGGATACCTGAATTGGGGTGGTCTGCCGTCCGGGCAGGCGACCCGCTGGCAGGAGATGCAGGCGACGTAGGTGGCTCCGATCAAAAGCTGTAGGCCGCCTGCACATACACCCGCCGCGGCTCGCCCGGGAAATGCCCATTGCGTTCGATGAAGCCGCTGGCCGCATACACCTTGTCGAACAGGTTCTTGACGTTGGCCTGGAACTGCCACTGCTTCCACGTGGTCCTCCAGCTCATGTCGAACACCGTGTAAGCCTTGACCGCCTGCCCATCCAGGCTGACACGCTCGCCCACATGGTCGGCGCCGAAGCCAATGGCCGAGTTGATCGATGGCAGGTCGTAGCGCGTCCACAGGCCGAGCTTGTTGCGTGGCGCGTTTGCGAAGCGGTCGCCGGAGGCATTGGTGATGCCGTTCGGTCCGGCATCCTTCACCCGTGCGTCGTTGTAGGCGTAGGTCAGGTTCACCACCCAACGCTCGGTCACGTCGGCCAACAGGTCCACTTCCATGCCCGTGCTGCGTACCAGGCCCAGTGCAGCGAGTTGGTTTACCCCGCCGATCACCTCGCCGGTAGCCTGCACGATGTTGCTGCGGTCGATGCGGTAGGCCGCCATGTTCAAGGTCACGCGGTCGGCCAGCAGGGATTTCATGCCGACTTCCCACTGCCTGCTGCGCTCGGCATCGAACGGCCCGCCGGCTGCGCGGTTCTGGTTGGCGGCACTCTGCGGCACGAAACCACTGGCGACGTTGGCATACAGGTTCAGGCCGTCGCGCACGGTAAAGGTGCTGCCCAGGCGCCAGCTGAGATCGTTGCCATCCACGCTGCTGCCACCCATGCGGTCCTCATCCTTGAAGCCGTCCCAGCGCAGTCCGGCCAGCACGTGCCAGCGCGTGCCCAGTGCCAGCTCATCCTGCAGATAGCCGCCGTAGCGCTTGCTGCGGGTGGCGGTGCTGCGCCAGGGCAGAGTCGCCAGGTTGTAGTCGTGCCAGGTGCTTGCGCCGTAGACCGGGTTGAACAGATCGATGCCGCGCACTGGGCCGGCGCCGCGTGCCAGGTCGGCGCTGTTGGCGGTCTGCGCGGTGAAGTCAGCGTCGAGCTGATACACGTCGGCACCGAACAGCATCTTGTGTTCGATACGGCCGGTGTTGATACGCCATATGGCATTGCCGCTGGCGGTGAAGGCCTCGTTGTCACGGATCTGGTTGCGCAGCTGGCGCGTCATCCACTCGGCCACGCCGTCGCGATCACGATCAATCAGCCCCATCGGCTCGTGGTACATCTGGTGCTCGGTGTTGCTGAACCAGCGCGCGGCAATGTCCACGTCGAGGTTGTCGCGCGGTGCGAAGCGATACTGCGCCAGTGCGACCTTGGCGCGCATGTCGAGGAAGTCACTGGCCTCGTTGTGGTTCCAGCGGCGGTCGGTCAGGAAGCTGCCGGCATCGTTCACCGGCACGCCGCGCAGGCGGTTGCCGCCCAGGTTCTGGGAGATGTCGGTGAACTGCAGCACCAGCTCGCCGGTCTGGCCAACGTCGAAGGCCAGCGAGGCATCGCCGATCACGCTTTCGCTGTCGGCATTCCAGCGCACGCCCTGCTCGCTGTCGGCATACAGGCCGGCGCGATAGCGAATACTGCCGTTGGCATTCAAGGGGCCGGTGCCTTCGATCGATCCGGCGCGGAAGTCCTTGTCGCCTGCCTGCAGTTCGATGCGGCGTTCGGCGCGCGCCTTGGGCTTGCGCGTTACATAGTTGATGACACCGCCTGCATCACCACCGCCGTACAGCGCACCGGCCGGACCCTTCAGCACCTCCACGCGTTCGATGTTGAACAGTTGCGGCACCGAGAAGCCTGCATAGGGATCGCCGCGCAGGCCGTCGTAGAGCACGTTCTCCTGGCGGAAACCGCGCAGGGTGACGCCGGCATAGCTGAAGAAGCTGACGCCGCTGATGCTGCGGTACAGATCGGTGACCTGGCGCGCAGCCTGGTCGTCGATCAGCTCGCGCGGCACGACCTGGATCGACTGCGGTACCAGTTCCAGCGGGGTATCGGTGCGGGTGCCGACGACCGCATCGTTGGCGCGGTACAGGGTCTGCGCGCGGCCGCGGACTTCGACCTTGTCCAGCTCCTTCGGGGCGTCAGCGGAGGCCTCGGAGGCCAGTGCATGCGTAGCCAGGGAAAGGGGCAACGCCAGGCAGAGTGCGTGCTTCAGCGGGTTTGGAAGGGGCATGAGAGGTCCGGGTCGATTGCAAATGAGAAAGATTAGCATTTGCAACACTTCGAAACCTATCCCTCGAATGCGCTATGGACGCAGGCCCGGGTCGGTATACGGGGTACCAGCCAAGGCCACCAGCACACCGGTACCGCCCCGCACGATCAGCTGCAGCATCGCCTGGCGCGGATCCTCGCCGGCCTGCTGGCTAGCCAGTCCTTTCTCATAGGCCGCCACCATCGACGCCAGCAGCATCGCCGCGCCCAGGCGTGCCTCGGCGTCATGCGTCGGCCGGCCGGCGGCGTCGGCCATCAGCTGCGCCAGGTCGTCGGCCAGCTGTGCCTGCAGCCGTCGCGCGTGCGCCACCAGCACCGGACTGTCGGCCACGGTGGCCCAGAAGGCCGCTGCACCGGAGTTGATCCGCAACAGGGGATGGCCATTGTCGAGCAGCTCCCTCACCAGCGACTGGAAGGCGGCCAGCGGGGTCATGCCACGGCGCGCCGCCATGCCTTCGCGAAGCAGGGTCCGGGCCTCCTCATCGCGGTCGAATACCAAGTCTTCCTTGCTGGCGAAGTAATTGAAGACCGTCTTGCGCGACACCCCGGCCGCATCAGCGATCTCGGACATGGACACCGACTCGAAGCCACGACGGATGATCAGCTCGGTGGCGACGTCCGAAATCGCTTGTCGGGTCTCGGCCTTGCGTTGTTCACGACGGCCAGGAGGCGGGGTCATGGGCGGCTCGGTTGTAAAAACATACACCGAGTGTAACATTTGGCCCGCCAGGGCGCCGACCCGGCGCTCACAGGGAATTCCCATGTTGTACGACGTCGTCATCGCCGGGGCCGGCCCGGTCGGCCTGTTCCTGTCCTGTGAGCTGGCCCAGGCCGGCTGTTCGGTCCTGTTGCTGGAGCAGGCAGCGTCGCCCGAGACAGCCTTGAAACGCCTGCCCTTTGGCTTGCGCGGCTTGAACGCGCCCACCTTGGAGGCCCTGGATCGACGCGGCCTGCTGGATGCGGTCGCCGCCAGTCAGGTACTGAAGCCGGGCAACGGCGCACCGCCGCCCGGCACCGCCCATTGGCTGGCGCAACCGCGGCCGCTGGGCGGCCACTTCGCCGGCATTCCCTTTGCGCTGGACAACGTGGACAGTGCGCGCTGGCGCCACCGCCCGCCGACGCCGGTGCCCACCCAGATGGCGGTCGAACTGCAGTCGCTGGAGGCGGTGCTGGCCGAGCGTGCGGTGTCACTGGGTGTACAGATCGAGCGTGGCTGCACGGTGCAGGCGGTGCACGCACGCGAAGCACAGATGGAGGTCCAGACCGGTCGCGGGCTGATGCGGGGGCGCTGGCTGGTCGGTTGCGATGGCGCCCGCAGCACGGTACGCAAGCATTCGGGGTTCGTGTTCGCAGGGACGGCGCCGGAGTTCACCGGGCACACGCTGCAGGTCGAACTGGCGGACCCGTCGGTGCTCGTCCCGGGGCGTCAGTTCACCGAACACGGCATGTGCAATTTCAATCCGCCGGGCATGCTGGCGCTGGCCGATTTCGACGGTGGCGCCGGCCATCGCACGCCGCTGGACCGGCACACCGCCCAGGCGCTACTGCGGCGTGTGTCCGGGCGAGAGGCAACGATCACGGCGTTGCATCTGGCCACCACATGGACCGATGCCGCGCGCCAGGCCACGGCCTATCGCAGCGGCCGCGTGCTGTTGGCCGGTGATGCCGCGCACATGCATTCACCGTTGGGCGGGCAGGGGCTGAACCTCGGCATCGGCGATGCGATGAACCTGGGATGGAAGCTGGCCGCGGTGGTGCGAGGTGATGCCGCAGAGTCGCTGTTGGACAGCTATCAGGCTGAGCGCCATCCGATCGGCGCCCGGGTGCTCGACTGGTCACGTGCGCAGGTGGCGTTGATGCGGCCAGGCCCCGGGTCGCGCGCGCTGGCGGCGGTCATCGCCGACCTGGCCGCGACCCGCGACGGTGCCACCTATCTCGCCGAGCGGCTGTGGGGTGTAGCACCGCCACCGGTGCTCGACGGCAGCCATCCGTGGGTTGGCCGAAGCGCGCCGGACGTCCAACTGGCTGATGACCGTCGCATGGGAGAGCTGTTGCGTGCGGGGAAGGGCGTGCTGCTGGGGATCGACGCCGACGTTTCGCTCGGCCCGGCTATCGATCGCTGGCAGCAGTCGGTTCCCTGCGTGATGTCCCTGGCGCGCGATGCGATGGGACTGGGTGCGTTGCTGGTCCGCCCTGACGGTATTGTGGCCTGGGCCTGCGATGCTGGCGGCGACACGTCGGGGATCGAGTCTTCGCTGGAACGCTGGTTCGGTTCGCAGCGTTGACCGCCCGCTAGGGCGACGCCACCACGGCCTGCGCGCAGCGCCCGGCTTCGGTCATCACCGAGGCCAGCTGCTTCAATGAGTAAGGCTTGCGCAGCAGGGTGAAGCCATGGCCAGGATCCCGGGCCAGCAGCTCGCTGTAGCCGCTGGTAAGGATCACTGGAAGCCCAGGCAGGCGGCTGCGGATGGTACGGGCCAGATCCAGGCCGTTCATGCCAGGCATCACTACGTCGCTGAACACTACATCGAAGCGGGAGGCATCCCGTTCGAGCTCCGCCAGGGCCTCGTCCGCATTGTGCGCAAGTACCACGTTGTAATCGAGCTCGCGCAGGGCGCCGACGGCAAATTCGGCCACATCGACGTTGTCTTCCACAACCAGCACGCAGACACCATGACCATGCTGCAGCCCCGGTAGCGTCGCCGGCCGTTCCGTCATTTCTCTCGCCTGCGCCAGCGGCAGGTACAGGGTGAAGCGGGTACCAGCACCCGCCTGGCTCTGCACGTCCACCTCGCCTTCTGACTGCTTGACGAAGCCGAACACCTGGCTGAGGCCGAGGCCGGTTCCGGCGCCGACGCTCTTGGTGGTGAAGAAGGGCTCGAAGATGCGGTCGACGACGGCGGGGTCAATGCCTGCTCCGGTGTCGGTCACGCTGATCGCGGCGAAGTCGCCCTTCATCGGTGCGGCGAAGCGCACCGAAGGCACGGCGGTTACCTGCTCCACCTCGATGGTCACCCTGCCTTGTCCCTCGATCGCATCGCGCGCATTGACCGCGATGTTGATCAATGCAGTGTCCAGCTGGGTCCGGTCCAGCAGCACCGGCAGCGGCGTGCCGGGCAACGTCAACGACACCTGGATGCGTGCACCCAGTACCGTGGTGATGATGTCCGAAAGCGCGTGCACGCTCTCGCAGAGATCGAAGACCTCCGGCGACAGGCTCTGGCGACGCGAGAACGCAAGCAGTTGCGCGGTCAGCTTGGTGGCGCGGTCCGAGGCTGTGGCAATGGCCTGGATGTAGCGGCGCCGGGTGTCGTCTGACGGCCACGTGTGCAGGAGCATGTCCACCGAACCGGTGATGACCTGCAGCAGGTTGTTGAAGTCGTGGGCCACACCGCCGGTGAGCTGGCCGATCGCCTCCAGCTTCTGCGACTGGCGCAGCTGCTCGCGGGCGCGCACCAGTTCCAGATGTGCCTCTCGCGCCTGCTCGGTGATCGCCGCGACCTGGCGGCTGTGCAAGTCGCGCTCGATCACCCGTTCGGTCTGCTCGCTGACCACGCACAGGATACCGGCGACACTGCCGCAGCCGACGCGCAGCGGTGAATAGGAAAACGTCCAGAATGTTTCGCGCAGCGTGCCGTCGCGATCCATCATCAATGGCAGGTTCTTGAAGCTGCGGCTGGTGCCGGCGAAAGCATCGTTGACGGCCTGCACCACGTCCGGCCATACGTCCGCCCAGACATCCTCCAGGCGGTTGCCCATCGCGCCGTGCAGCTTTTCCCCCAGCATCGGCAGGTAGGCATCATTGAAGAAGAACGCCTTGTCTTCCTTGCCCCAGGCAAGCCACAGGGGTTCCGGCGAATCCAGGATCATCGCCAGCAAGGTGCGAAGTTCGGCGGGGGCGCTTGCGGCAGTGGCCGAGCGGGCCCAGTCACTGTCCTGCAGCAGTCGGTAGGCGAGCTGATCAGGTGCAGAGACTGGCAGGGGAAAAGGATGCATGGCCGCCATTGGCGCAGGGAGGTGGCGCAGCATAGCCGAGCGCATGTCATGACGCCCTGCACACCGCCGGCATGAAAGGCCTCGCCACTTCGCCGTCGACGTGGCAGGGATGCACCCTTTGTTCCGCAGGTTGCCGCTATCGCGGCGCCGCGCGAAGGGAGGCGAAGCTGGCCTGATCGGCGGGTCTAGCCCTCACGACCTGCCTGCGCGGTGAGCGCATCCCGGCCAGCCTCGGTGAGATCGATATCCCCGTCTTCCGCCTGTACCGCCCATCCGGCGGTCACCGCCCACGTTGCGGCATCGCCGCGCACCGGCTCTGCAGCGGCGATTGCCTGGAGTATTTTCCGCTGTTCCGCAGTCATTCCCACGTGGCGGCCCTCAGATACCCAGCAACGACGCCGGTTGCCAGTCCGACAGGCGGGCGTGGCTGACCGGTTGATGGCAGCCGCACCCGTCACAACGGAACAACGCCCCGCCCGGAAGTTGCACCAGGTTGTCTTCGCTGGCAGAGCTGGTCGACGAGCAATGCCGGCAGGTGACCGTGAGCGCAGTGATGCGCTGCACGCTGCCTGATAGATCGAACACGGCCTCGAACGCGCGAATGACAGGGTGGGCAGTGTCCGGCATCTGAGTCTCGACAGGGTGGGGAGACCTCATCGTTGCGCGCCGGCTGTGATGGAGCAGTCAGCCGGATGCATGGGCGCGATCAAGACAGGCGCGGCAACCGGGTGTGCACCTTCGTCGGGGATTCTTCGTCTTTCCGCTAAGGTCCAGCGGCTTGTCACTGCCCTTGCGCTCGCTCGACCACACTTCCATGCCCTTGTTGCAGCGGCTCTCGCGGGCAGCGACCTCGGGCGGCAGGTCCGTCAGGTGCGGCGATTCCTGTCAGGCTTGACGCATGTTGCTGTCGTCATAGGTGGCGCAGGCGCTGAGCGATGCGAGGGCGATGGCAATGAGGGTCGCGCGGAGCGGGGGCTGCAGGTTCATGAGGGCCTCGGGTGATGCCGGGATGGCCATGGAATTCAAATCCGTGACATCGGCCATGCGCAATCGGACCAATCGTACTTGTTATTCTATAACAGATGCGCAATAGTCCGGCCCCTGCCGGCGTCAGGCGATGCAGATCATCAGCACCGTGCACAGCACCAGCATCAGCACGAACACGCGTCGGCTCAGTGCCAGGCAGGCCAGATAGGCTGCGAGCGCCCACGCTGCCAGCAGCGCGCAGGCTATCACCCATAGCCCGATACCCATCATCGAACCCGTCGCCAACGCAGACAGTGCGATGGCCTTGAACAGCGCCGCGCCCAATACGCTGCCCAGCATGCCGGCCTGCAAGGCGATGGCATCATGGCGGGCAGATGCGCGATGGGGGTGCATTGCGGGTCCGGTACGGGCCGAGAGCGCGGCGTCGGCTGCACTGTGCCCAAATGCACATCCACGAAATGTGTTCATCGCGCGCGAAGACCGCGATGAAGCCGTTCAGTCGAACTCACCCCCGGCCGATTCCAGGCGCTGCCGGTACGCTGCGCGATGCTGGTACAGGCGCTGGCATTCGGCCGACCTGTGGATGCGGCTGCCGGGTTCGTTGGCCACCGAGTCGCACATCCGCGCGATGTGGTTGTTCTCCGCCAGTTCGGTGACGAAGAACACGGCGGTGATGCCGGTGCCAAGCAGTAGGACATACAGCAGGCGGCTGAGCCAGCGCGACAGTTTCCGCTCGAAGTGCTGCTGGATGGTCAGGTCGAAGCGGATGATGCTGAGCACGATCCAGACGATGGCAACCAGGAAGCAGAGCGTGGGCAGCAGGCCGCGCCAGAGGCCTGCCTCGTATACCGACTCGCTGTAATGGACCGCGGCCCCGGCGCCTGCGATGGCGATGGCCAGCGCCCAGTTGCGGCCCAGCGATAGCAGGTCATCGAGCAGCTTTTCGCGGTTCCTGGTTGGTCCTGCTGCCACGAGGGTTCCTTCCGCCTGTTGCGACCGACGACGGGCTGCCGCCGATCATGCAGATGGTGGAGCATCGCGTCAGCGATGAGAAGCCTGTCCGCTCAGTATCCGCCTGCGCGTGCACCGATCCAGCGCCGGTAGCGGCGGGTCCGGCATTTGCCGGCGGCTTGGGCCAACAGCAGCGCCCACATCGGTGAGACACCCGGCGCGGTGGGGCGGCGCTGGCTCAACCGCCCCAGCTGGTACTTCACCGCTGCCATATGCGCGCTGGCGGCCAACGGCTTGCTGCGCCAGTCGATGGTGCGCAGGGTCGGCACCGGATCGCGTCCCTGCTGCCAGCGTTGCGGCAGATCCGGCTCGATCGCCAGCGCGGTGGCGATGCCGACCATGGCTACACCGCTGTCCAGCACCTGCTCGGCCACGGCGCGACGGCGGATGCCGCCGGTGACCATCAGTGGCATCGTCGCCACCGTGGCGATCTCACGCGCGAACTCCAGGAAGTAGGCCTCGCGTGCCAGGCTGCGTTCGTCACGTGCGGCACCGGTCATGGCCGGTGCTTCGTAGCTGCCGCCGGACAGCTCGACCAGGTCCACGCCGAGCGGCGCCAGCATTTCCACCACGGCGCGCGCATCCTCGGGCGAGAAGCCGCCGCGCTGGAAATCGGCGGAGTTCAGCTTCACGGCCACCGCGAACGTGGGCGACACGGTGGCGCGCACGCCCTGCACTATCTCCAGCAGCAGGCGCGCACGGTTGTGCAGGCTGCCACCCCAGCGGTCGTCGCGGCGGTTCGACAGGGGCGACAGGAACTGGCTGAGCAGGTAGCCGTGCGCGGCATGGATCTGCACGCCACTGAACCCGGCGCGCTCGGCCAGCTCGGCGCTGCGGATGAAGCGGGCGGTCACCTCTTCAATGTCCGCCTCGGTCATCGCCCGCGGCGGTGCGAACTGCCTGGACAGTGCGCCCATCTCCAGGGCGACGGCTGACGGCGCGAGTGCGGGTTGGCCGAGTGCGGCCGGCATCTGCCGCCCGGGATGGTTGATCTGCATCCACATCTGCGCGCCCCGCGAACGTACTGTCTCGGCCCAGGCGATGAAGCGATCAAGGTGGCGGTCGTCTTCCAGTACCACGCCGCCGGGACCGGTCATGGCGCGGCCATCGATCATCACGTTGCCGGTGATGATCAGCCCCGCGCCGCCGTCGGCCCAACGCTGGTACAGCTGCAGCAATGCAGCGGAAGGCGCATGGTCGGCGTCGGCCATGTTCTCCTCCATCGCCGCCTTGGCGATGCGATTGCGGATGACGGCACCGGAGGGCAGTGCCAGGGGCGAGAACAGCGACATCGGACAGCTCCAGGACAGGGGAATGGCGCTACGCTAACCTTCAAGTTTGATTGAAGGTCAACGGCTTCCCATGTCGAGGATTCAGACAGATGAAGATCGGTGAGCTGGCCCGCCTCACGGGCCTCGCGGCGTCGCGCATTCGTTTCTATGAAGACGCGGGGCTGCTGGTGGTGCAGCGCCAGGCCAATGGCTACCGCGATTATCCGGAACAGGCGGTGCTGCTGCTGGAGCTGATCACGGGTGCGCAGCGTGCAGGCTTCAGCCTGGAAGAGATCCGTGCCCTGCTGCCACCGGACATGGGCCAGTGGCAGCATGATGCGTTGATCACGATGCTGCAGAAGAAGGTGGCTGACATCGAGGCGTTGCAGCTGCGGTTGGCAGAGAGCCGGGCGCACCTGCTGGCCCTGATCGAGGACATCCAGGCGCGGCCGGACGGCATCGACTGTGCAGCCAATTCGCGGCGGGTGCTGGACCGCGTGAAGCGCGGTGAGCTGGCGCGGCCGACCCTGGCGGCCGGCGATACAGCGCTGCTGCGACCGGATCGCCACCGCCGCAGGGGCAGCGACTGACGATCCGGCGCGATGTTCAGTGGCTGCCGGCGACGGCGGTCTTGCGCTTCTTGTCCAGCATCACCGCCACGCACCACAGCAGCAGGCCGCCGATCGCGGTAGCCGCACCGACATAGCCGGTGCTGGCCGGGCTGAAGCCGGCGCTGATTGCCATGCCGCCCAGCCACGGGCCGAGCGCATTGGCGGTATTGAACGCGGCGTGGTTGGAGGCCGCCGCCAGCGTCTGCGCTTCACCGGCCACGTCCATCAGGCGGGTCTGCAGCACCGCCGCCAGCGCGCCCATGGTGCCGACGGTGACGATCATCGGGCCGATGGTCCACACCGACTGCGCGGCCAGTGGATACAGCAGCAGCATCACAATCGACCACAGCAGCACCACGGCGGCGGCCTTGAAGTGGAACTTGTCCACCAGCCAGCCGCCAGCGATGTTGCCGATGATCGCGCCGATGCCGAACACGCCCACTGCCAGCGGCATCCACGATTCGGCCACGCCGGTGACCTGCACCAGGGTCGGTGCCAGGTAGGTGAACACACAAAACATGCCAGCGAAGCCGACCGCACCGATCGCCAGCGCCAGCCACACCTGGGTGGTGTTGAAGGCGCGCAGCTCGCGCATCGGCGAGGTGCGCACTTCGTCCGGGTCCGGCAGCAGGAAGCGCGCGATCATTGCCACGGTGGCGATGGCCAGCACGCTGACCAGGGCAAAGGCGGTGCGCCAGCTCAGCTGCTGGCCCAGCCAAGTGGTCAACGGGTTGCCGACCAGGATCGCGATCGACAGGCCCAGCAGCACCCGCGACATCGCCTGGCCGCGCTGGCCGGCAGGGCTGATCGCCGCGGCCACCAGCATCGCAACGCCGAAGTAGGCGCCATGCGGCAGGCCGGCGACGAAGCGCGCCACCAGCATCGTGGCATAGTTCGGCGCCAGCGCGCTGGCCAGGTTGCCGACCGCGTAGAAGCCCATCAGCGCCAGCAGCAGCTTGCGGCGCGGGAAGCTGGCACCTACGAAGGCGAGGATCGGAGCGCCGACCACTACGCCGATTGCGTAGGCGCTGATCAGGTGCCCGACCTGGGTTTCGGAGATCGACAGGCCGCGGCTGATCTCCAGCATCAGGCCCATGCTGGCGAACTCGCTGGTGCCGATGGCGAAGCCGCCCAGTGAAAGGGCGAGGATGATCAGGGTGCGCTGACGGGGCGTCAGCCGCGCAGCCAGGGAAGAGTTGGGGCTCATGCGGGCGCGATGGAGGCGGGGAGCCAGCCATTGTACTGCTGCACCGCAACAGGAGCAGCCACGCCGGGGGTAAATCAGTGTTTGATCGGTGGTGATGCCGGTTCCGCTGCGGGATGGTCCGCCAATCCGTGCCGCTGGTGTGCATGCGCAGATGACATGCCTGTGGGCATGATGGTGGTGCAGGACACTGTAGCGTTGCTCAAACAAGGAGGCGGATCGATGCAGGAGTTCAAGCACGTGCTGGAGTCGCGCGGGCGCTATCAGCTGGTAGCGGTGTCCTACGCGCCGGTGTACGCTCCGGGCGATGTGGTCGGCCATGCGGTCGTCGCCGACGATGGGGATCGTCTGACCGACCTGATATCTCTGGCCGAAGCGCGCCAACGCTTGTTGCAACTGGTGCGTGAGGAGGGCGAGGAGCCCGGGCTGGAGAACGAGAACCACCTGCGGAAGAAGGCGTCGCGCTGGCGCCACCGCTAGGCCGTCGCGCCGCGTGCGCATCATGGAGGATTCGGGTGTTGCCCAGTAAGAAGTATCCGCTCATCGCCATCATCACGCTGGCGACCCTGCTGCTTGGTTTCGTGTTTTCCGGTTACCTGACCCTGCTGTTCCTGGGGCTGGACACCCAGCTGTTCACCTGGAATACGTACTACCAGTACTTCCACGCCATCGGCCAGCCGCAGGTTGCGCCCTTCGTGGGCAAGATCAAATGGGCCGGCTACGTGGGCTTTGGCCTGCCGCTGCTGGTGCTGCTGGTGACTGGCCTGGTGCTGCTGCTGAAGAAGGACAAGCGCTCACTGCACGGCGACGCGCGCTTTGCCACCGGGGCCGACCTGGCCAAGCACGGCATGTTCAAGAAGACCGGCCAGAGCATCGTGGTCGGCAGCCATGGCGGCAAGCTGGTGCGCCTGGATGGCCAGCAGTTCGTGATCCTGGCCGCGCCGACCCGCTCAGGCAAGGGCGTGGGCGTGGTCATCCCGAACCTGCTGGAGTACGGCGAATCGCTGGTGGTGCTGGACATCAAGCAGGAGAACTTCGACCTGACCAGCGGCTGGCGCGCCAGCCAGGGCCAGGAGATCTACCTGTTCAATCCCTTCGCCGAGGATCGGCGCACGCACCGCTGGAACCCGCTCAGCTACGTCTCCGACGATCCGGCCTTCCGTGTCTCGGACCTGATGAGCATCGCCGCGATGCTATATCCGGACGGGGCCGAGGACCAGAAATTCTGGGTCAGCCAGGCACGCAACGCGTTCATGGCCTTCACCCTGTACCTGTTCGAGAATTGGGACGACGAGCGCAGCAGCGGTTTCCCGGGCGGCTCGGGCACGCCCACGCTGGGCGCGGTGTACCGGTTGTCCTCCGGTGACGGCACCGACCTGAAGAAGTACCTCAAGACCCTGTCGGAGCGGCCGTTCCTCAGTGCCAACGCCCGCTCGGCGTTCGCCAACATGCTGTCCCAGGCCGACGAGACCTTCGCCTCGATCCTGGGCACCTTCAAGGAACCGCTCAATCCCTGGATCAATCCGGTGCTGGACAAGGCGACCAGCTGCAACGACTTCCTGCTGACCGACGTCCGCAAGAAGAAGATGACCATCTACATCGGCATCCAGCCGAACAAGCTGGCCGAGAGCCGGCTGATCATCAACCTGTTCTTCAGCCAGCTGATCAACCTCAACACCAAGGAACTGCCCAAGTCCAACCCGGACCTGAAGTACCAGTGCCTGCTGCTGATGGACGAATTCACCTCGATCGGCAAAGTGGAGATCATCGCCTCGGCGGTTTCCTACATGGCCGGCTACAACATCCGCCTGCTGCCGATCATCCAGAGCATGTCCCAGCTTGATGCCACCTACGGCCGGGAAGTCTCGCGCACGATCATCACCAACCACGCGCTGCAGATCCTCTACGCGCCGCGTGAACAGCAGGATGCCAACGATTACTCGGACATGCTGGGCTACACCACGGTGCGCAGGAAGAACGTCACCCACGCCCGCGAGAAGACCCACAACTTCACCGAGGAACGGCGCGCGCTGATGCTGCCGCAGGAGTTGAAAGCGATGGGGCCGGACATGGAGGTGTTCCTGTATGAGGGCATACCGCATCCGGTGAAATGCGACAAGATCCGCTACTACAAGGACCGCTACTTCACCTCCAGGCTGCTGCCGAAGGTGGACGTTCCAATGCTTAATGTCTAATTCACGTCGCTAAATTTGTGAAATTGATTCACATTTAAGAATGTGAATTAGTGACGGAGGTCAATAATTTGGCATCTGTTCATGGATTTTCAGACTTGTCTGACATGGAATTGACGCGTGGTTGTGCGACCCTGTGTCTGCCATCCAGAAATGTGTGCTGGATGTCAAAGTTGTAGCAGTAGGGTGGCCAGGAGTTTGTGCCATGGAAACAAGGATGGTTTCGACGTTGGTGAGGTATGCGGGTGCGCGGTCGGCAACGTCCGGCGGCCCTGCGACCTGGTTGGCAGCCTTTGGGGCTGCAGGGGAGCCGGAGCGGGTGTGCTGCACGCAGCAGCGCTTCCCTCCGATTCCGGCGTGCGCGATGCAGCGCCGGACGACCAGGGGACCAATGCTCGGGACTGCTTTTTCGTACGTCAAAGTGAAGCCCGTATGAATCAGGCGTTTATCGCGAAAATATCCATCGCCGCAGTGGCGGCGCTGATGGTGGCCGGTTGTGCCACCAAGTCCGCTCCCGATTTCGGAGGCCGCTGGAAGCCGGTCAACCGCTTCGCTGCGGCAACGACCGAGATCCCGCTGTACTCCAGCTACGTCTACCAGGCTTCGCCGATGGATGGCACGCTCAAAGCCATGCTCGAGCGCTGGGCCAAGGATTCTGGACGCACCTTGGACTACCGCCTCAGCTCGGACTTCACGCTGTTCGGCGCGGTCTCGAACATCGACACCACCAATGCACAGCAGGCCGTGATCGATCTGACCGCAGCCTATGCAGCGCAGGGCATCTCCGTCTCCATCGTTGGCAACCAGATCGTTGTGCAGAGCGCAGGCTCGACGCCGACCGCGTCGGCGCAGGGCGCTGATTCCAGCAGCGGCACCTGAGTCCACCTCGAAATCATCGAACGTGCCGCTCCCCGCGCCTGTCGCAGGGGTGCCACGCCCATTGATGTTTCAGCAGTACGGAAGAATCCATGTTCCGCAAGAAGGATCCCGGCAATAGTCCCAAGGTCGAGCAGTCGGTCGCCAAGGCGGTCAGCTACGAGATCACCGTGGCCGACATGGCGCGCCGCAGCGAGCGGCGCGCATGGTGGGTCGCCACAGGCTCGTTGCTGATGTCGCTCGCCCTGGCGGGCGGCTACTACTACATGCTGCCGCTGAAGGAGAAGGTGCCGTTCCTGGTGATGGCCGATGCCTACACCGGCACCGCGACCGTCGCGCGCCTGAGTGGCACCTTCCAGGGCGAGACGATCACCACCAACGAAGCGATCAATCGCAGCAACGTCGCCCAGTACGTGCTCGCGCGCGAATCGTACGACTCGGCGGTGATGGGCCTGCGCGACTGGGAACTGGTGTTCGTGATGTCCACCGATCCGGTAGCGCAGTCCATGCGGGTCCGCTATGCCGGCAACAACCCGCAGAACCCGTTCGTGATGTACGGTCGCGAGCGCGCCATCCGGGTCAAGATCCTCAGCATCACGCCACTGGGGGCCGAGCCGAACGGCAGCTTCCGCGGCGCTTCGGTGCGCATACAGCGCAGCCTGCTGGACAAGCGCACCGGCGTCTCTACCTACCTGGACAACCAGCTGGTGACGATGCGCTTCAGCTACAACCAGAACCTGGCGCTGTCCGAGCAGGATCGCATCCTCAACCCGCTGGCGTTCCAGGTCACCGAGTACCGCGTCGACAACGATTACTCGCGTGGCGTGCCGGTGCCGGATGACGGCGCCATGCAGGCACAGGCGCAGCAGGCTGCACAGGCCGCGCAGGCCGCGCAGCAGGCGCAGGGCGTCTACGATCCCAACAACCCGGCCGCGGCCACGATGATCGATCCGGCCACCGGCCAGCCGGTCGCGGTTCCGGCCAACGGCCAGGTGCCGGGCCAGCCGATGCCGGGCCAGCCCGTACAGGGTCAACCCATGCCGGGTCAGCCGGTGCAGGGGCAAGCAATGCCGGGGCAGGCCATGCCCGGACAGCCGGCCATGAGGCCGGCGCAGAACAATTCCACCGGAACTGCTGATGGAGCAAGCAACCGATGAGTAGTCGAAATATCAGGGGAAGCGCGCTGGCGCTGCTGTCGATGTTGTCGTTGCTGTTCCCAGCGGCGGCGATGGCGCAGGCGGTTGACCACTACGAGTACGAGAAGGACCGCATCTATCCGGTTCGCACCGGCCTGGGCCTGACCACCCAGATCGAGTTGAGCCCGAACGAGAAGATCCTCGACTACAGCACCGGCTTCAGCAGCGGCTGGGAACTGACCCGTCGCGAGAACGTGTTCTACCTCAAGCCGAAGAACGTCGACGTCGACACCAACATGATGGTGCGCACCGAGACCCATTCCTACATCTTCGAGCTGAAGGTGGTGGCCACCGACTGGCGCCAGCTGGAACAGGCCCGTCGTGCCGGTGTGCAGTACAAGATCGCCTTCGTCTATCCGAACGACACCGTGTTCGGCGTCGCCCAGGAAGCGGTCGAGGAAGAGGCCAAGCCGTTGCTGAGCTCGGAACTGGCCAAGGACCGCCAGTACAACTTCAACTACTCCTATTCGACCAGCAAGGCGAAGAAGATGGGGTGGCTGATCCCGGTCAATGCCTATGACGATGGTCGTTTCACCTACCTGAAACTACCGAATTCGCCGGAGTACAAGACCGGCATCTTCCCGGCGGTGTTTGGTCGTGAAACAGAATACGGTGAAGACTTCGTGGTCAACACCACGGTTGAAGGCAATACGCTGATCGTGCACGGGACACACCCGTACCTGGTCATCCGCCACGGCGACTTCGTCGTCGGCCTGCGAAGGAACGTGAAGAAATGAGCCAGCAGAACACTCCCGGAAACGACCCGAACAACGGACGCGACGAGAGCCAGAGCCCGTACGGCGCACAGGGTGCTTCGGACGCGCAGTCGAACCCGTACTTCGGCACGACCCAGGCCGAGCCTGCGCCGGATCTGGATGCGGCCGCGCCGCAGCTGCGCTCGGCCGAAGAGCAGCGGCTGAACCGAAAGGCGCTGCTGTTCCTGGGCGGCATCGTGGTGCTGCTGGTGGCCATGGGTTTCCTGCTGTTCCGCAAGGGCCAGGATGACAAGGACGCTGTGCAGAAGGTGCCGGACGTTGCGCGCGTGTCTACGCCGACTCTGCCGGACGCCGTGCAGACGAGTCCGGTGCCCTCCCAGGCCATGCAACCGGTTGATCCGATTCCGATGACGCCGCCGCTACCACCGCCGCCGCTGGATTCCACCCCGCTGTTCGTTCCCCAGTCCGATTCGGCGCGCGAGATGGACCGTGGCCCGACTTTGCTGGACCGCCGCATCGGCTCCGGGAGCGGGGTGGGTGGTGGTGATGGACAGGATGGCAACGGGGGCAATGGCGGCCGCGGCATGGATGAGTACACCCGTGCCATGCTGGCCCAGCTGCCCAACAATCAGGCGGCGCCGGCAAAGGTTCGCCGCGGCCCGGACGTCGAGGATGTCTCCAGCGCCACCTATATCCAGAGCCCCGACGCGCTGCTGGTGCGTGGCACCTACCTGCGTTGCGTGTTGGAAACCCGAATCATCACCGATCTCGCCGGCTATACCTCGTGCCTGCTGACCGAGCCGGTGTACTCGATCAACGGTCGCAACCTGCTGCTGCCGAAGGGCTCCAAGATCTATGGCGCCTACGGCGGCGGTCCGATGGGCAAGCGCGTGGAAGTGATCTGGGATCGCATCACCACTCCGAATGGCATCGACGTTGCGATGTCCAGCCCGGGCGTGGATCAGCTGGGCGGTGCCGGTCATCCGGGCCAGTACAGCGCGCACTGGGGCAGCCGTATCGCCTCGGCGCTGATGATCAGCCTGATTTCCGACGCCTTCAAGTACGCGGCCGCCGAACACGGTCCGGAGACGACCACCATCGCCAACAACGGCATGACGGTGCAGTCGCCTTATGAGAGTGCTACCGCACGCACGATGGAGCGCCTGGCCAACGAAGCACTCAGCAGCAACCGTCGTCCGCCGACCGTCACCATCAACCAGGGCACGATCGTGAACGTCTACGTTGCCAAGGACGTCGACTTCACCAACGTGCTGCACCCCCGCCGGTAACCCAACGAACGATCATGGACGCCGAAGTGTCACCCCTCGCCCTCGTCTCCAGCGATTTCCTGCGCTATCAGTACGAAGTGCTGGGCATCGCCGAGTACATGACATCCCCGGAAGTGACGGAAATCTGCATCAACCGTCCCGGTGAGCTGTACCTGGAAACGCGGGCCGGGTGGCAGCGGGTGGACGTGCCGAGCCTGACCTTCGAGCGGGCCCGGCAGTTCTGCACGGCGGTGGTGAACGAGAGCAACACCGGCCAGCGCATCACCGATGCCGATCCGGTCGTGTCGCTCACGTTCCCCACCGGCCAGCGTGCGCAGTTCGTGATTCCGCCGGCATGTGATGCAGGGAAGGTGTCGATCACCATCCGTCTGCCGTCCAAGCACACCAAGTCGCTCAGCCAGTATCACGAAGACGGCTTCTTCAATCAGATCCTGGAAAGCGATGGCAGCATCAGCGAGCAGGATCGCGAGCTGCTGGAGCTGCGCCATTCGCGCGAGTACGCCGAGTTCTTCCGGCGTGCGGTGATGTACCGCAAGAACATCGTGGTATCCGGTGCGACCGGTAGCGGCAAGACCACCTTCATGAAGGCCTTGGTCAACCATATCCCGGACAACGAGCGCCTGGTCACCATCGAGGACGCGCGCGAGCTGTTCCTGACCCAGCCCAACGTCGTGCACCTGTTGTATTCCAAAGGCGGGCAGAGCACCAGCAATGTGACGGCCAAGAGCTGCATGGAGGCCTGCCTGCGCATGAAGCCCGAACGCATCATCCTCGCCGAGCTGCGCGGTGACGAGGCGTTCTACTTCATCCGCAACTGCGCGTCCGGTCATCCGGGTTCGATCACCAGCTGCCATGCGGGCAGCCCGGAGCAGACCTGGGACCAGCTGGCATTGATGGTGAAGGCCTCGACCGAAGGTTCGGGCCTTGAATTCAACGTGATCAAGCGACTGTTGATGATGACCATCGACATCGTCGTGCATATCAAGGCGCATGCCGGCTCGCGCTACATCACCGGCATCGACTTCAATCCTGGGCGTGCCCAGGGGCAGGAGGGCTGAAGGATGCTGCCAGGACTGGAAATGATGGCGTGCCCGGAGATGGCCGTATCGATGGATGTGATGCAGCACGTCATCAACGTCGAATCGTCGCGCAATCCCTACGCCATCGGCGTGGTCGGCGGCGCACTGGTGCGCCAGCCCAAGGCCTTGGATGAAGCACTGGCGACGGTGCGCATGCTGGAAGAGAAGGGCTACAACTTCTCGATCGGGCTGGCTCAGGTCAATCGCTACAACCTGGGCAAGTACGGCCTGGATTCCTACGAGAAGGCCTTCCAGCAGTGCCCGAACCTGCAGGCAGGTTCGCGCATCCTCGCCGAGTGCTACAAGCGCTCCGGTGGTGACTGGGGCAAGTCGTTCAGCTGCTACTACTCGGGCAATTTCGAGACCGGCTTCCGTCATGGCTACGTGCAGAAGATCTACGACTCGATCCGCCGCGGGCAGCAGGTCGCCAGTAATGGTGTCGCACCGATCGACGTGGTCAGTCGGGGGGAGCGCCGCGCGGTGAAGGTCGAGCATCACCCGCAGCTGGCTTCGCCGGCGCAGGCGCGCATCGTTGCTCAATCCAATGGCCCCGTGTACGTGCCGTCGGAAGATCCCGCACGCGCCTATGTCGTGTACCCGTCCACCGGTGCAATGGCGCGGGGCAGCCTGCTGAACATCGCCGACCAGGCGCTGTCCAAGGTAGTGCTGGGCTCGGTGGAGCGGATGATGCAGCCACAGGCGCAGCCCACCCAAGGGGCCGCCTATCCGCAGCAACAGGCCGGTGGCATGCCGCAGCAGCTGCCTCAGCAGAGTCCGGCGCAGGCAATGGCCATGCCGCAGCAGTTGCCGGGCGCTGCCGGCGCCGGCAACGAGGGGCCCGTGATGCTGCGGCCCTGGAGCGAGCGCAACCAGCCTGTGGCCGGTGGCGAAAATTCATTCAACGCACCGGTGCAGGCTGCGCCGGTGCAGCAGATTCCCGCAGGGGATGCGGCCTTCGTGTTCTGACGAAGTCGTGGTGCGGCCAGTCCCCCGGCTGGTCGATTCAGTTGTGTTAGTCCATCAACAAGGAAATCAATCCATGAAGCGATCCAATCTCGACCTCGTCCAGGCCCAGCGCACGCTGAAGACCCTGCTGATGGCCACGATCTTCGTTGGCGCACTGTTCGCCCCGCAGGTGTTCGCCACCAGCACCGACTTCGGCGGCACCGACAAGAAGGTCTGCGGTTTCTTCTCCAACATCAACGGCCTGCTGAACATGGCCTCGATCGCCGTGGTGACCATTGCGGTGATCTTCGCCGGCTACCAGATCGCCTTCGCGCACAAGCGCATCGGTGACGTCGCGCCGATCCTGATCGGTGGCGTGCTGATCGGTGCCGCTGGCCAGATCGCGCGCATGCTGCTGGGCGAAGGCAGCGATGGCAAGTGCGGTGCTGGCACCAGCACCACCTACTACCTGATCAACAACGCGATCCAGTACTACAGTGCATAAGAACGTCGTGTTCCGCGGCTGCACGCGCCCAGCGATGTTCCTGGGCGTCCCCTACCTGCCATTTTTCATGGTGGCCGGTGGGTTGTTGCTGCTCAGCATGTACACGAACTTCTGGTTCCTGCTCACCATTCCGGTGGCGGTCTTCATCATGCGGCACATGGCCAAGCGTGACGAAATGATCTTCCGGCTGCTGGGCCTGCGCCTGATGTTCAAGCTGAAGGTGCGCAACGTGCAGGAACACGATGGCATGTGGGTGTTCAACCCCAACCATTACCGCGACAAGCCGGCCCGAATGGATTGAGGTCCGGATCCGGCCTGGCGGGCGTCCGCGCCCGCCGGGTCTCTTGAAACTCCTTGGCAGTACCTCTTTGGAAGCAGTCGTATGTTCAGCCCTGACACCTCCATCAGCGAGTTCATTCCGTTGTCGTCGCATGTTGCCCCGAACGTGGTCAAGACCACGGGCGGCGACTACCTGCTGACCTGGCATCTGGAAGGGCTGCCGTTCGTGGGTCGTGAGGAGTGGGAGCTCGAGCATCGCCACAACACGTTCAACCGCCTGCTGCAGACGCTGCGTGCACCGGACTTCGTGAACGTGGCGTTCTGGGTGCACGACATCCGTCGCCGTCGCACGCTGAAGGGCAAGAGCAACTACAAGCAGCGCTTCAACCAGGACGTGTCCGACCAGTACATGGGCATGCTGTCCTCGCAGCGCATCATGCAGAACGAGCTGTACCTGACCATGATCTACCGCCCCGTGGTGGCGGGTAAGCGCTTCGTAGAGAAGTCGGCGAACGTGGACAAGCTGCGCGCCGAGCAGGAGCAGGCGGTCGAAAAGCTGATGGAGCTGGCCGGCAACGTCGAGGCCGTCATCCGCGACTACGCGCCGTACCGCTTGGGAATGTACGAGGCCAAGAACGGCGTGGTGTTCTCGGAAACGCTGGAGCTGTTCGGTTACCTGATCAATCGCATCGACGAGCCGGTGCCGGTGCTGTCGGCACCGATCAAGGACTACCTGCCTGTCAGCCGCCATATGTTCTCGGCCAAGACCGGCGATTTCGCGATCAATACCCCCAATGGTGCCAACCACTTCGGCGCCATTCTGAACATCAAGGAGTATGCCGAGGGCACTTACCCGGGCATCCTCAATGGCCTGAAGTACCTGGACTACGAATACGTCATCACCCATTCGTTCAGCCCGATGGGGCGCCAGGACGCGCTGAAGGTGCTCGACCGCACCAAGGGCATGATGATCTCCTCCGGCGACAAGGCGGTCAGCCAGATCGTCGAGCTCGACCAGGCCATGGATCAGCTGTCGTCGGGCAACTTCGTGCTGGGTGAATACCACTTCATCATGGCGGTCTACGGCGACACGCAGGCCAAGCTTTCGCAGAATGTCGCCTCGACCCGTGCCGAGCTGTCCAACGCCGGTTTCGTGTCGACCAAGGAAGACCTGGCGGTTACCTCGTCCTTCTATTCGCAGCTGCCGGGCAACTGGCGCTATCGCACCCGCCTGGCCAATGTCAGCTCGCTGAATTTCCTGGGCCTGTCGCCGCTGCACAATTTCGCGACCGGCAAGCAGCACAACAACCCGTGGGGCGACTGCGTCACCACGCTGCAGACCACCAATGGCCAGCCGTACTACTTCAATTTCCACGCGACCCACCCGTCGGAAAACTCGCTGGGTGAGAAGGCGATCGCCAACACCATGGTGATCGGCAAGTCCGGTACCGGTAAGACCGCGCTGATCAACTTCCTGCTCAGCCAGGTGCAGAAGTACGAGCCGTCGCCGACCATCTTCTTCTTCGACAAGGATCGCGGCGCGGAGATCTTCGTGCGTGCCTGCGGAGGCAACTACCTGGCCCTGGAGAACGGCGCGCCGACCGGCTTCAACCCGTTCCAGTGCGAGAACAACGAAGCCAACGTGCAGTTCCTGGCCGACCTGATCAAGGTCCTGGCCGGCAAGCGTGAGTACAGCGCGCGCGAGGAAGAAGATATCTATCGCGCGGTGGAAAGCATGCTTGATACGCCGATGCACCTGCGCAGCATGACCAACTTCCAGAAGAGCCTGCCCAACATGGGTGACGATGGCCTCTACGCGCGCATGCGTCGCTGGACCTCGGGTAACTCGCTGGGCTGGGTGTTCGACAATCCCGTGGATACCGTTGACCTGAGCAAGGCCAACATCATCGGTTTCGACTACACCGATATCATCGACAACCCTGAAGTGCGCGTGCCGGTCATCAACTACCTGCTGCACCGCCTGGAGTCGCTGATCGATGGTCGTCCGCTGATCTACGTGATGGACGAATTCTGGAAGATCCTGGACGGCGAGGGCGGTCTGAAGGAGTTCGCGAAGAACAAGCAGAAGACCATCCGTAAGCAGAATGGTCTGGGCATCTTCGCTACGCAGAGCCCGGAGGATGCGCTGAAGAGCGATATCTCCGCCGCACTGATCGAGCAGACTGCCACGTTGATCCTGCTGCCGAACCCGAACGCCAGCAAGAGCGACTACATGGACGGCCTGAAACTGACCGAGGCCGAGTTCAGGGTGGTTACAGCCCTGGACGAGCGCTCGCGCTGCTTCCTGGTCAAGCAGGGTCATGCCTCCAGCGTCTGCCAGCTCAACCTGCGTGGTATGGACGACATCCTGTCGGTGATTTCCGCATCTACCGACAATATCGAGGTGATGCACCGGGTACTGCTGGAGGCTGCGCGCACGGAAGGCGTCTCCCAGGCTGACCTCACCCCCGAGCAGTGGTTGAGCGAGTTCTACAGGAAACGAAAGGGCTCGGGCAAGGCGGCTGTCGAAGCGCGCGACACTGTTACCTGATCCGCAAGACGGCCTGCCCGAAGACTACGAGTTCCGATCAATGGAGACTGATATGAACAATACCAAGCAAACTTCCTTGCCCCGCCGCCGCGCGCCCCGTCTTGCAGCGATGACCGTGGCAGCCATGATGGCGCTCGGCACCGGCAATGTCAGCGCCTGGATTCCCGTGCAGGAGACCGGTGCCAGCCTCATCCAGCACCTGCTCAATCAGATCAATACCTACAAGACCGAGGCGACTGCCTACGCGGCCAAAGCGCAGGACGCGGCCGAGTACGTCGAGCAGAACACCCGCTGGATCCGCACGCTGGAGCAGTATCGCCAGGCGCTGATCCAGGTGCAGGCGGCGGTGAACAGCTTCGGCATGCCCGACAGCGCGCCGCTGGTGCCGGTGGCGCCGAACTATCTGGTTGCCGAAACCTGTGGCAAGGCGCTGGACTTCAACCTGGAGTCCGCCTTCAAGGTGTTCGTGTTCAATCCGCAGGCGGATGTGAAGGAGCAGCAGATGCAGATCTGCGTCAACATCCGGATGATGCAGAACCGCAAGTACAACGACGCGATCGATTTCCTGACCCAGACCGTTCCGCGCATCAACAACTCCTTGACCCGCATCCTCAAGATCCGCCTGACCAACAACGATCAGGGCACCGTGCAGGGTGCCGACAGCGAATCGCTCCGCACCGCCAATGACATTGCCGCACTTGCCCAGAGCTGGGAAGCACGGATGAAATCCTATGATGCCTATATCGAGGTCATGGAGGCCAACCAGAAGGTGGTGGCGCAGGCCGCATTGAAGGGGGACCCGACCAAGCAGCTGATCAGCGACATGGTCAAGACCACCGCACTGAAGGCCGCGCTCAGCGTCAAGTGATTGCAGGCCGCTAATACGTAGACATGCGCTGCAAAGCAATGCGGCATTTCATGCAGTAACGGAATTACCAAGGGATTGTGGAAATGACGATCAGGTGGCTGGCTAACTTTGATTTCTCAGGCGGATTGCAGGATCTGCTGGGCTACGCGGTGCGTGTCCAGTCGATCGGCGATTTCGTCTTCTTCAAGCTGATCATGGATTACCTGCGCGACAGGATCAGTGACTACGGCATCGACCTGATGGGGCGCATGATGTCCTGGGTCGGTGGCATTGCCCTGGTGCTGATGACGCTGTGGGTACTGATCCAGGGCTTCCGGATCGTCACCGGCCGCAGCCGCGACTCCATGATGGTGCTGGTGACCAACATGGCGCGCGCGGCGTTGATTGTGAGCGTTGCCACCAGCATGGCGATGTTCGGCAGCAACCTGCAGAAATTCCTCAACGAGGACGTCAAAGGCCTGATCACCCACGTGGTGACCGGCAAGGACCAGCAGCCGGAAGACCAGATCGACAAGAGCCTGGCGTGGATGCAGGTGGCGCTGTCGAGCATTGATGGCATCAAGATCCTGAATGATCCAGGGTTGCAGGCGGACAAGACGCGGGCGCTGTGGTTCATCGGCATGGGCACGGGCGGTCCGGCCGTCACCGCTGGTGCGATGTTGCTGCTCTACGAGGTCGCGCTGGCGCTGTTCATCGGCCTGGGTCCTTTGTTCATTCTGTGTCTGCTGTTCGACCAGACCAAGCAGCTGTTCCAGCGATGGCTGTTCTACGGCATCGGCACGATGTTCTCGATGGCGGTACTGGCAGCGATGGTATCGATCGCGCTGGACATGGTGATCCGTGTCTCGACCGCGTTCTGGTCCACCGCCCTGGTCAACAAGTTCCTGCTCGAAGGCGCCTCCAGCGACGGCATGACCAGCCAGGCGATGCAGCAGGGCGGCATGGGATTGATCCTGACGACCTTGATTCTGACTGCGCCCCCAATGGCGGCCATGTTCTTCCAGGGGACATTGGGTGGTTTCGCGCCATACTCCCAGATCGGTGGATCGGCAGCGGGCCAGCCGGGTCCACAGGGCCAGCCGCCGGGTTCGTATACGCCGGCAGCGCCTTCGAATAATGACGTGCGGCAGACCGAGGTTCATTCAGGAAGTATGGTGAGGAACTCGATGCCTCCGAGCTCGACCGGCGAAGCAAGAACTGCCCCGAGTACGATAGGTGCTGCCAGATCTAATGATTAGTGCTATTAGTGACATCCGTTGAAGGTGCGTAGCCATGCCAAAAAAATCAGTTGGAAAGTTGATTTCCAAATTACTCGTTCTTTCGGCACTTTTTCTTGTTGCTGAATCCTCTGTGGCAGAAGGGCGATGCCCGCCTGGCCAGTACCCGATAGGTGACAGTCGGGCACCGGGATGTGCGCCAATTCCTGCGGGTAGCAGCGGAGACACTGGACCCAGAGCGACGGGCCGGTGGATCAAGACTTGGGGCGCCATCGCAATGTCCAATTCTGGGGCATCAGGTGTTTCGGTCGGGAAGGTAAAGAAGAGGGAGGCTGAAAAGGCAGCAATGGTTGAGTGCGAAGCGACCGGCGCACGTGATTGCGACATCGCCTTTACGTACAAGCACCAGTGTGCGGCGGCCGCGACTGCGAGCTCGGGCACTCAAGGTACGAACTTTGGGAGCGGAGAGACTGTTGATGTTGCCAAGAAGGTCGCTACTGAACTCTGTCAGTCTCGAGGGGGACGGGGTTGTGGTGTCGTGTATTCGGCATGCACAGAACCAAAGTTCGAGGCTTTCTAGATAATTTTTTTGCAGCCGCACCGCGACAGTAGGCGCGTTGAAGGGGGATTCTCGGCATCTTGATCGGATGCGATCTGCCTTCAAGCTTGAGAAGAGGATTTCATGAGGGCTATTTTTATTTTGTTGTTGTGCCTAGTGCCATTCTTGACTTTTGCCGAGGGCTGATGTCCTCCTGGCCAGTATCCAATAGGGGACAGCCGCGCTCCAGGCTGCGCTCCAATCCCTGCTGGTGGTGGCGGAGCTGCGGAAGGGCCGCGTGCCACCGGTCGTTGGATAAAGACGTGGGGAGCGATTGCAACTTCTTCTACCGGCGCCTCGGGAACAGTCACTGGTGAGGTTAAGAAATCAGACGCCGCGAAGAATGCAGTTTCTGAATGTGCTAGCTCAGGGGCGCGTGATTGCCGAGTTTCGTTTACCTATAAGAATCAGTGCGCTGCGGCGGCTGTTCCTAGCTCTGGAACCCCTGGAACTAGCTTTGGCAGTGCAGCTACGGAAGAGCTTGCCAAAGGCGTAGCTACTAAATTGTGCGATTCCCGCGGCGGACGTGGCTGTGATGTTGTTTACTCAGCCTGCACAGAGCCAAAATTCGAAGCGTTTTAACGCATCGATAGCTGGCATCCCGATGGTGGCGCTGGCTGCAGCGCCCATAATGGCGATCTTCTTCCTGACTTGCAGCGATGATCTCAATCTCGCTGTACATAGTGTCTCGGCAGCGCTCTGATCGACTGCGTCGGTCACAAGTTCCTGCTCGACGGTGCCTCCAGCGACGGCATGACCAGCCAGGCGATGCAGCAGGGGGGGCATGGGATTGATCCTCATGACCCTGACAGCGCCTCCCCAATGGCGGCGATGTTCTTCCAGGGGACCTTGGGTGGTTTCGCGCCATACTCCCAGATCGGTGGATCGGCAGTGGGCCAGCCGGGTCCACAGGGCCAGCCGCCGGGTTCGTATACGCCGCCGGCTCCCAAATCGAATGATCATGGTGGTAGCGGTAGTTCCGGCGCTGACTACAGTCGAATGGGGGGCGTGAACAGTGGGGCCTCAGGTGTAAGTCAAGATACTGGGCAGCGAGGTGTCGCAGTCACGGCAAAGGATTCAAGATGAGAAACGGCTACAGATCAGGTATTCAATCGACCGCCCCGATTTTCCGCGCCGTGATAGTCGTTTGTACTATGGCTGCTCTATCGGTTGTTGCCGGACCAGTGCTGGCAGAGGGTAGGTGCCCGCCCGGTCAGTACCCAATCGGAGATGACAGAGCGCCTGGCTGTGCGCCAATTCCAGCGGGAGGGGGGGGGCGGCGTGCAAGGTTGTTTACAGCGGTTGCACGGAGCCGTATTTCAAGGCGTACTGATCCTTCCGTAGCCTCACTCTTGATGGATGCTGATGCCGCGATGTGTGCGGTGCTGCGTTGATCGTCACCGTTGCCACCAGCATGGCGATGTTCGGCAGCAACCTGCAGAAA
The DNA here is from genome assembly GCF_002799155.1 of Stenotrophomonas maltophilia. Classification (GTDB taxonomy): domain Bacteria; phylum Pseudomonadota; class Gammaproteobacteria; order Xanthomonadales; family Xanthomonadaceae; genus Stenotrophomonas; species Stenotrophomonas maltophilia_R. Next base: position 2,183,132 of record NZ_NERD01000002.1, on the reverse strand, counting down.
TTCCTCAACGAGGACGTCAAAGGCCTGATCACGCCGGGTCGCTATTACACGCCGGATAAACCTTCAACGAGCGGTGGCAGTCAATCGGCTGGATCGACTTCAGTTGGGAGCAATGTCGTAGTCACTGGCAGCAACTCCACAGCTGGGTCAGGCAATTCTGATACTGGCCGTAAAGGCTTAGCTTCGAACTAGAGGCCGGAGATGAAGTCAATTCGTGTCTATTCAGGTGCAGTAATCCTGCTGGGTCTGGGAATCATTGCGTGCCAATTGCCACAGACGGCCAACGCAGAAGGTAGGTGTCCTCCTGGTCAGTATCCAATTGGTGGTCAGGGAGTCGGCGGCTGTGCTCCCATCCCAGGTGGTACCACTGGAGCAGGCCAAGCGTCGCCTGTTGCGACAGGGCGTTGGATCAAGACTTGGGGGGGCCATCGCTTTAGCGAAGGGGGGCGATGTCGGCGTGGCTCTCGGTAAGCGAAAGAAGAGGGATGCGGCTTCGGAGTCCCTTGCTAATTGCGCACAGCGGGGGGCTACGGATTGCAGGGTGGTATTGGAGTTCAATAATCAATGTGCAGCATTCGTATCCCCCAGTGATGCAAGATTTGGTGGCTCCACGTTTGCGCGTGCGGCATCTGTTGATGCTGCGAGTAAGATGGCTGTGGATGCGTGCTTAAAGCAGGGGAGCGATGGCTGTAAAGTGATTTATTCTGGATGCACCGAGCCTGAGTTTGAGAACTTCTGAGGTTGCGCTTATGAGTTTCTGGCTGAAAACGTAGAAATGCCTGATTAGCCGGAAAAGACAAGGCGCCGGATGAGCAGATCGACAAGAGCTTGGCTTGGATGCAGGTGGCGCTGTCGAGCATTGATGGCATCAAGATCCTGAATGATCCGGGGTTGCAGGCGGACAAGACCCGGGCGCTGTGGTTCATCGGCATGGGCACGGGTGGTCCGGCCGTCACCGCTGGTGCGATGTTGCTGCTCTACGAGGTCGCGCTGGCGCTGTTCATCGGCCTGGGTCCCTTGTTCATTCTGTGTCTGCTGTTCGACCAGACCAAGCAGCTGTTCCAGCGATGGATGTTCTATGGCATCGGCACGATGTTCTCGATGGCGGTACTGGCAGCAATGGTATCGATCGCGCTGGACATGGTGATCCGTGCCTCGACCGCGTTCTGGTCCACCGCCTTGGTCAACAAGTTCCTGCTCGAAGGCGCCTCCAGCGACGGCATGACCAGCCAGGCGATGCAGCAGGGCGGCATGGGCCTGATCCTCACGACCCTGATCCTGACCGCTCCCCCAATGGCGGCGATGTTCTTCCAGGGAACCTTGGGCAGCTTCATGGCATATTCGAAGATAGGTGGCAGCCCGGTGGCGCAGGCACCGGGGCCCAGCGGGCAGCCGCCGGGTAGTTACTACACGCCTCCGGCTCCAGAGAAGGGCGGGACGCATAGTGCCACTACCGAGCAGATTGTTGGTTCGCGAGTGACTGGCGGTAGTTCATCGCCGGGTTCGGCGGTCGTGGACTCAGGGCGTCTTGGTCTTGCAAAGAACAACAGCTGACGGGAAGTTTGAGGGTCTAACGATATGGTTTCGATATTTGGCCGCCGATGTGCGCTTATCTTCGGCGCTGCAGCTTGCATGCTGTTTTTTGGCTTCGCGCCCGTTGCTGGTGCTGAAGGGCGTTGCCCGCCAGGCCAGTATCCAATCGGAGGTCAGGGTGTTGGTGGGTGTGCGCCGATCCCGGGAGGGGACGCGGGATCGGGTCAGACGGGCCCTATCCAAACAGGACGCTGGAATAAGACTTGGGGCGCGATTGCCATGGCTTCCAATGGTGACGTCGGTGTGTCAGTCGGAAAAGTGAGAAAGGCTGACGCCTCAAATGAGGCCTTGGCCAATTGTAGTCAGCACGGGGCATCGGATTGCAAGGTTACTCAGACTTACAAGAATCAATGCGTCGCCCTGGTCTCTCCCCGAACTAGTGCATTCGGCGGTTCCACGTTTGGACGCGCTGAATCTGTCTCTGCCGCGACTTCATTGGCGATGGGGCTTTGCACTAGGCGCGGTAGTGAAGGCTGTAAGGTGATCTACTCGGCATGCAGCGAACCGGAATTCGAGTCGTTCTGAGTGGTAGGCAATGAGGCGCCGCAGCTTGAAATGGCTGGAAGAGTTAAGGTTTTGCCTGCTCTCATGCTTAGCTTGCCAACTCAATTTCCTGCAATCATTGCAGCCATCTTTGTTTGGTATGAGGCGTAAGAGGGCTGCTGAAAATTCGTGCTTTCTTTCTTCTGAATACTGTGGCCAATCAAGCTAGATGATGGTGCTGGGGCCCGCAGCTAGCCATATGAACGTGGTGAGTGGCTGCCCCGCGTAAGAGGCGATGACACGTATTTCGGATCCATTCTGTACGAATGAGCCGATGAGCGAGTTCCCGCTTATGGCCGCGTCCATCGGTAGCATGACCAATCGACGATCTGGCAGGGCGGCATAGGCCCGATCTTAACGACGCGTATTCCGACTGCTCCCCCAATGGCAGCCATGTTCTTCCAGGGCACCTTGGGTAGATTCATGGCATATTCCCAGATAGGTGGCAGTCCGGCTGGTTTCTCTGCTTATCGCTCCCTCGTTCGCGTGGGCGGAAGGGCGCTGCCCTCCTGGTCAGTACCCCATTGGCGATGATCGGCAGGGGGGGCGTGGATGTGCGCCGATTCCTGGCGGTCAGAGTCAAGGGAGTGCTCAGCCAAGTGCTCCTGTACCTACCGGGAAATGGGAGACTCGTTGGGGAGCGATTGCTCAGGATACCTCTCCTGCCCAAGGTGCAATGCTCGCTATCGGCGTTTCGGAGTCTAGGGCTTCGAAGCGAGAGGCGGCTTCGGTCACAATCTCGCATTGTGCTAAAGCTGGGGGCGCAAGTTGTAAAATCTTAATGAGTACCACACTCAATGTGTTGCACTCGCTGGGCCAGAAGTAAGTGAGTTCAGGATGAAGGGTGGGGCAACATATTCGTCGAGAGCTCCATCGGAGAGCGAGGCAAAATTATATTTTCTGCGTGAATGCCAAGCACGTGCTAATGCTTCGCGCTGTGAATTGATCTATTCAGCATGTAGCATGTCTGAGTTCAGGTATTCCGCTGATGTGAATGCCGGGATTGGTTGGGCTTGGTTGCATGCTGAAGTTCTGCTTGTGTTTTTTTAGGGGTGGCCTGCTGAAAAGCGGGCCATTTCTATTCTCCGCTCCTGCGTAAGATGTCGGCTTTGCACTATGGGTGGGCATTGGTCGAGGCGACGCGCCAGACCGTGTCATAAGGCTCCATTCGCGATGCCGTAGGTCTTCGCGCCATTCGAAGGAACGAATCATGCAGAATCCAGGCCGTGTTGCCTCACTGATTGGCGGACTGCTGTTCGCCTCGTCGACCCATGCGGCTGATAGCTGGGTCATCTTCACCGGTGGCGAAACGCCGAACCGCGAGGCGTGGGTGGTCGATGCGCAAACGCTCGCTGACCGCTCGGATCTGGTCGGTTTTCTGCAGCGTGCCACGCCGGCAGAGCAGAACGCGTACCTGAAGCAGTTGCGCCGCAGGAAGGCACCGAAACCCGGTGAGCCCGTTGCTGGTCCGGAACCGGTGTACGAGATCTAGGTCAATACCGTCTACGAGAACGCGACGAAACCGAATCGCCTGATCAGGAAGTACTGGGTGAACTGCTCACAGAACACCGTGGCCATCAGGACGAGTCTGATCCAGTGGCGCGACCGACCGATGGAGAACGTCCCACCGGAAAGATTCGAACCGCGAGCCGAGGCGATTGCTCCCTGGCAGGTGCAACTGGTGCGGTTTGCCTGTCTCGTGGGGCCTGATCCCAAGGCCAAGGTGCCGGCGGAAATGCTGAAGCACGGCTTCCTTTCCGTCGGTGACGTCGGGCAATCACCTGTAGATGTCATCTGGGGTGACCTGTGGAAGGACGGCAAGCGCCCAGCATTCACCTATCGGCCGACCGACGCTGAAAATGGACCGCACTGTGCGTAGCCTTGAAGCGACTGTGGCGCGCGCCCAGAATGAAACCAGCAGGGCTTTGGATGAGTCGCGTCGCGCTGCCAACCGCGTGGGTCGCAACAATCTCATGGACATGTGGATCGGCAAGACAGAGCAGGAATTCGTGCGGACGTGGGGCCCGCCGGATCGTGTGGAGAATGGGGCCGATGGTTCGCGCACGCTGTATCTGCATCGTGGCGAGCGTGTGCGGGGGTTGAACGCTTACGGGCATGTCGTCAGTGACGTGAACAATCGATGCGATATATCGGTGCTCACGATGGACGGCTACGTTCGTGACTACGCCACGCAGGAAGCCACCTGCGCGCAGCACTTGCGCTGATCGCGATTGCTGGCCACGACGCGGGGCGACAAAGCGTGTGCAGGCTTTCCCTGCAACATCGCCCCTGCCGGACCAGGCCGTGGGCGGGGCGCGGCGCATCCTCCACGGCGCCATCCACTGCGGATCTGTTTGTCAGATAAGCCACCATTCACGTTAGCCGCGCTTTTTCTGTGATCAAGTGCGCTTTTCATCCCAAGCCCCCTTCGACGAGCGCTGCCTCCTCGAAGTAAGCTGCGTGCGCGTCAAAATCCCGACGCGCCGGTGCCATCGAACGCAGGAGCTTTTCCGTCCATGAGGACTGTGTCCCCCCGCGGTGCGGGTGACGCTTGCCACCATCGCGGTTGCCGTGGGCTCGGGGCTATCATCCGCCATGGCGGCCGCAGGGCACGTGCGAGGCATCGCCCCGTTTCCGGCCTCCGCTCGGGAACTGGCAAGACGGGATTGAAGGAGTTGCAGGGGATGGAGAAGGGGAGTGGCACGCACATGGACAATGCCCTGGCGTTCGTTCCGTCCGGCGCGAACCTGCTGGAAGCCGTGCGCGGCGATCTGACCGGCAATGGTTTCCAGGACCAGCTCCTGGTGATCGACCAACCTCCTCCGGAGGGCTTGTTGCCCGGCCAGCACGGACCGAACCGGGTCCTGCTGTTGCTGCTGGGCGATGCCACGGGCCGCTGGCAGCTGGCGGCACGCAACGACAAGCTGGTGCCGTGCTCAACGCGCGGTGGCATCGCCGGCGATCCCTTCGCGTACGTGACCATCGAGGACGGCGCGTTCAGCGTGATCACCAATGGTGGCAGCCGTGAGCGCTGGAGCAGTGTCTACACCTTCCGCTATGCACCCGCCGAGCAGGCCTGCTGGGTGCATGGCGTGCAGCGCAGGGTGGTCGACACCGAGACCGAAGCCACCCACACGCGTGACTTTTCGGCGGCCGAGCTTGGCCGGGTGCGGTTCGAGGATTTCGATCCGTCCGTCGTCGCCGACGTGAGCTTGCCCTGAGTGCCATGCCTGTAAGGAGGCGGGAGTACCCAACGATGATCGAGCAGGAGTTTCACCGTGTCGCAGGATAGAGAGTCGCAGCTGTTGCGGCAGGCCACGGAGGCCGGCATGACCTCGTCCCGGGAACTGGCCAACTTCATGGCGCAGGCCGGGCACGAGTCCCGTGGCCTGAGCCGGCTCAATGAGAGTTTCAACTTCACCCGGGGTATCTCGCAGATCCCGGTGGAAGCGGCGTGGCGCAATGGCAATGGCGCGCTTGAGAGCGCCCGACAGGAAGCGCTGCGTGGGCGGCCGGAGAACCTGGCCGAACTGATGTATGGCGGCCGCATGGGCAACGATGCGCCCGGTGATGCGCTGAAGTATCACGGCCGTGGCTACCTGCCGCTGGTCGGCAAGGAGAATTACGAGCGTGCCGGCAAGGCGCTGGATCTGGACCTGGTGAATCAGCCGGAACTGGCCGCGCAGCCCGAGCACGCAGGCCGTATTGCCGTGTGGCAATGGCAGACGCGGGTGCCGGAAGCGGCGCGCGAGGATGTGCGGGAAGCCACGCGTGCCCTGAATGGCGCGCTCAACGGCATCGAAGCCCGCCAGCAGCGTTTTGACGTGTGGCAGCAGAAGCTGACCCCCGATGTGATGGCGCGCCTGGAACGTGGCGAAGTGGGGGCGCCAGCCCAGCAGGCAACCGAACGCGACATGTCGCAACCGGGCGAGCCGGGATACACACTGTTCTCGGGCGCGCGCCAGCACCTGCAGCAGATGGGGCCTCAGAGCGGGCTGCGCACTGGGCAGGAACTGGACAATGCCGCCGGCGCGTTGGCGCTGAGCGCGCAGAAGGCCGGGATGTCGCGTATCGATCATCTGCTGGCCGGCAATGACGGTCGCACGCTGTTTGCTGTACAGGGTGCGCTGGGCGATCCGGCCATGCTGCGCGCATCGGTCGATCGCGAACAGGCGGCGCAGCAGCCGCTGGCGCAGAGCAGCCAGCAGTTGGCCGCCAGCGTTGCGCAGCAGGACCCGGCGGCTGCGCTCGCCCGCGAGCAGGAGCAGCGTTCTCGATCCTTGTAGCACTTGATGCCGGCGGGCAGGGTGCCCGCAGGCACTTTACGCACGACGCGTGGCGCCCTGTGGCGCCGACATGGAAACCCACTCGTAAGGACACCTCATGCGAATCGTTCCCTCGAATGCCCGGCACGCCGCTACCCGCTGCAATGCATCCGTGCGCTGGCTGCTGTCACTTGGACTTGCCGCAGCGTCGGCACAGGCTCAGGAGGCAGCGGCACCTGTCGTGGAGACGCCCCCCGCTGCCGAGGCGACCGTTGACGCGACTGCAGAGGCGGCACCCGTTGCAGCGCCTGCGGCGACCGACGCCGTTGTCGCGGCGCCGGCTTCCGATGTACCCGCTGCCGCGCCATCCCCTGCAACAGCCGTGGTGGACGCGCAGCCGGAGCCCGCTGCAAATCCGACGCCCCCGCCCGTGACGGCCGCAGCGACGGCCCCTGTAGCTGCACCGCCTGCCGCCGTCGAGCCAGCCGCCCCTGCGGTAGCGCCCGCACCTCCCGCCTTGGCCATCGTGCCGTTGCCGCCCGAGCAGGCGACCGAGCGGGCACTTGGTGCCCGCTGCCCGGTGGATCTGGCCGGGCGGCTGGCGACCCAGGGCGACCTGCTGATCGGCGCCTGCCAGGGCACGATGCCGGCGCATCTGGCTGCGATGCTGGTCGCGCTGCCCGAGCAGGACATCCACCTGCCGCGCAGCTGGCGCGAGCGAGAGGTACAGCAGAAGGCCTGGTTCAAGGCCGTGCCGGGCTACGGCCAACGCCCGGACTTCATCGTGCGGATGGGCGACATCTGGGTGCGCTCGCTGGAAGGGCGCGACGCCGACATCAGGTTCTACCTGGTCTCAGCGCCGTTCACCTGCAGCGACCGGGTCGCCAACCGCGATGAGTACGGCGCGGAGCCGGTACGTGTGCCAGCGGGTGACTGCCGCGAGGCCTATGTGGCCCAGCGCGTGTACCAGGTGCGCGGGGACGCCGCGCCGAGGGATGTGACCACCGATGCCATGCCGGCCATGCCCCACGTGACCGAGGCCGATCGTGCGCGCCAGTTGTCGCGCGAGGGCCGGATCAGCCTGGACCACAGCAAGTTGCAGTACGGCCCCGCCATGCGCTGGTTCGTGCAGTACCCGGAGACGGCGCAGAAGAGCGGTCCGCGCGCCTACAGTGACTGGAGCCGCGAGCACATCGCGTTCGTGGTCTGGACCGGTGATCGCTTCGAGCTGCGCGAGAAGGTGGCGCGTGCGCAGTGGCCCTGTGATCCGGTGGCACCGGGCGATCGCGCCTGTGGTGGATTCCCGGATTCCGGGCCGGATCTGTTCGTGACCGCCAATGGGTCTGGAGCGGTCGCAGCCTCCAGCCCCTGAGGCGCGGTGTTGAGCTGGAGCGGGAGCCGGAATGACCGGCTCCCGTGCTGTCCGTCAGGCCTGCAGGCTGCGGGTCTGATTCTGCTGCTGCTCCAGCTGTTGGTCGCGTTCCAGCGCAAGACGCTGGCCTGCGGCCTGCTGGTCGATGCGCTGGCTGCTCTGTTCCAGCGGTGTATTCATCGCCACGGCGGTATCCACTGACACGCGAAGGTGGGCGGGGTCACCGCCCTGGCCCTGTACCGCAAAACTGCGCGAGGCATCGGCATTCATCACCACGTCGTCGATGCGCTTGCCGCCTGCTGCATGCATTTCGGCAGCCAGGCTGCCTGCCAGCTGTGTGCTCATCACGTCCGGCACGCGTCCGACGCGCACGTCCTGCGCGTGCACGCCGCGGATCGCATCGTTGAACAAGGGATTGCCAAGATGGTTGGCATCGTCCATGCGCAGCATGCTGGTGTGATGGCCGTTCTTCTCCGCTTCGCGGCGTGCCGGCTCACCGGGCTGCAGCGGGCCACGGATATGGTCGTACAGATCGACGGCGCCGCCCGGAATGCCGCGTGCCGCCCGGGTGACACCACGACGCAGTGATTCGACGTCGTCGCGGTACTCCTCGATCATCTTGGCGTTGTCTTTTGCCAGCTTCTGCGTTTCCGGGTGTTGCAGCACCGAGCCGTCACCGAGGAAGTTGCCCAGCTTGTGCGCGCCGAACGAGCTTCCCGCCGCGACGAGCGGGCTGTCCGGGATCAGGGCGCGCATCGGGTGATTGCTGAAGCCGTTTGCGGCGAGTGTCTTGATCTCATCCGGCTTGGCATAGATGCGCACCTGGCCGAAGTGCGGCGAGGCCGAGCTGACCGGATCGGAGGCCATGACGTGGTTGATCATGGTGTTGCCGCCTTCTGGGATGCGGTAGCTGAGGCTGACCGCGCCATAGGCGTTGAAGGTCTCGCCCTTGACGTTGAAGTGGTGCGAGGTGATCTGGGCCAGGGCGCCGCCGAGGGAGTGGCCGGTGACGGTGACCTGGGGGGCGGGTACACCGTTCAAGCGCGATTGAAGCGCGACGCCTTCAAGCGTCCTCTGTGTCAAGGCAATCGCGTCGGGCGCCTGCACGTTGGTGCGCGCAACCACCATGCCGCCATCGGTCAGAATCGCATCGCGAGCTATCTGCTCGGTGCCACGATGCGCAATGACGATCTCTTTGCTGTCTACGCGCTGATAGACGGTACCTTGATAGCCGTTGAGACGATTGTTGACATGCTCAAGCATCTTGTATTCATGGCCGTTTAACGTGACCTTCTCTTCCTGGCCGGGTTCACGTCGGCCGACGGCCCTATCCTTGTAGGCGTCATCAGATAACGCTGCGTAGTCCTGGGAGGTGATGGTCACGGCGCCACCTCACTTGCGGAGAGGGTGATCGTAAACAGCTTGTCCTGAAGATCAGGGGCGTAATTGCTGCGATCGGGCTCGCCGCTGGCGGGGAAATTCGGAACGCGATCTGCCTTCGGATAGACCAGATCCGGATAGTAGAGCGTATGCGCGCCACCTTCGGTCAGCGGCTTGGCGTCAACGAAGGTGAGGAAGCGGGTCTCTTCTTCAGCGCCCGTTGCCTTCAGCATTGCCCCGGCACCGGTGAACTCCCACTTGCACACGCCACGACCGTAGTAGTCTTCATCCAGCATGCGGTCCACATACAGCATGCCCCGGTACTCACCATCAGCGACCTTGCGCAGCTCCACTGGCTCCTGGCTGGTAATGCGAGCAGCCGTGCCGGTGGCTGGCTCGATGTGGCCGCACTGGTCTTCGTTAGTGACGTCGTACTGAGCCACGCCCTTGACCAGAGCGAAGTCGCCGGGTGCGTCCTTCAGGCGCAGCACCAGTTCATAGGCCTTGCGCGGGCTGGGGTTGAGCTTTGCGAGCCCGCGCCCTCCCTGGGCGACATCGGCTTCGGCAGCGGCACGTTCCTGGTTCATGGCGGTCTCCGGGTGGCAGGCGGTCAACAGAAGCAGAGCAAGGCACGGAATCATCTTGTGGCGCAATGTCGGCCTCCTTGGGGGTAGGGGGGGTGGAACTGGCAGCTCATGGCATGAGCTTCTGCACAGTGGTGGTGGTAGAGAACAGCGCGTCTCGCAGCTCTTCTTTGTAGGCTGAAGGATCTTCCTTGCCACTTGCAGGATAGTTGGCAGCAAGTTCGGCGCGAGGATAGGCAGCCTTCGGATAGTAGAGAGTCAACGGCGATTCGGCGTTCATGCGTTCCTTTCTGAAATACGTCAGGAATCGCGTATCCGCCTCTCCGTTCGTGGCGCGCAACATCGCACCAACACCCGTCAGCGACCAATGGCAGACGCCACGCCCGTAGTAGTCCTCGTCCTGCATACGGTCGAGGTAGAATGTGCCGCGGTATTCGTTCTCGCCGATCTTGCGCAGGATGACGGGCTCTTGGCTGGTGATGCGGCCCGCAGTGCCTGTTGCAGGCACGATCCGTCCACAGTCTGCGTAGTTGCTGGCGTCGTACTGGGCCACGCCCTCAACAATCGCGAACGGGCCCGGCGCGTCCTTCAGTGTCAGCACCAGCTCATAGGCCTGCTTCGGTGCCGGGTTGAGCTTGGCCAGACCGCGTCCACCCGCGGCGACATCACGCTCGGCATCGGCGTACGGCGAGCACGCCGCCAGCGGGAGGAGGGCGAGCACTGCCAGCAACGGCCGTCCCCTGTGTGCGCGGTGTTCTACACCCATGGCCCGATCCTGCATCGTGCGTCCGTGTCCATATATCCTTCCTGGGTGGCAGGTTTCTCGATTATGGAACGTGCCGGGAGGGCTGTGCCACCCCTCGAGACGGATTTTTGACGCATCCAGGGCGCTCCGCGCCGGCAGATCGCTTACCGCACAGGGCGTCCGATCGCCGCGTTGGCTCTGCTGCCGGACGCAGGTTCGTAACTGAATCCGTGACGGAAATCGATCATTCACATGTCCATCACTTCATCAAAGGTGTTGTCCTTGAACTGCACGATCCGCCCCGAAACCCGCGAAGACCACGCCGGCATCCATGCACTCACCGAGGCGGCCTTCCGTGAAGCCCCGCACAGCAGCCATACCGAGCAGTTCATCGTCGACGCGCTGCGTGCACGCGGAGAGCTGAGCATTTCGATGGTCGCCGAGCGCCAAGGGCAGGTGGTGGGCCACATTGCGCTGTCGCCGGTAACGATCAGCGATGGCAGCACCGGCTGGTTTGGCCTGGGGCCAATCTCGGTGCTGCCCGGATGGCAGGGACAGGGCATTGGCGCGGCGCTGATGCACGCGGCGCTCGACGCATTGCGTGGGCAGGACGCGCGCGGCTGCGTATTGCTGGGGGAGCCGGCGTATTACGGGCGGTTCGGATTCCGCGCCGAGCCGGGCCTGGTACTACCGGGTGTTCCGCCGGAGTACTTCCAGGCGCTGTGCCTGCGGCCGCCGATGGCGCAGGGCGAGGTGAGCTATTCCACGGCCTTTGAAGCCACCGCCTGAGAGTGCGGGAGGTCAGGGCGCACGCCAGACGGTGGGCTCGGGTTGCGGCTTGGGAATGCGGTAGCCGCCGATGTGTTCAAGCAGTTCATTGGTGCGGCGCTGCTCGGCCAACAGCTCTCGCAGCAGATTGCGCACCGCGAAGATCGCGAACGGCACCAGGATCCATATCAGGCTGATTCCCAGCGCAAACAGGGTCAGCAGGGCTCTGCCACCTTCCATGTAGGGCACTCCTCTTCGAAAGCAACCACGCTAGCACGCAGTTGCTGTCGAGGGATGTCAGCCGTTGTACCGTAGATGGATCAGGGGATACGGACGGCCCTGCGAATCAAGCGGTGAGCGGCCGGTTTCGACGAAGCCCATGCGGACGTAGAAGCCAACGGCCTGTGCGTTCTGTTCGTTGACGTCGGTACTCAGCTGCGGATGCAGGGCCAGTGCGTGCTGCAACAGCTGCCGGCCGATACCGGTACCGCGCACGTCCGGATCGATGAACAGCGCTTCCATGTGCGTGCCGTCGATCAGCATGAAGCCTACGGGCCGATCCTGCGCATCGACGGCAACGGTCATCGGCGCCTGCGGCAGGAAGCCAGCCACTTCGGCTTCGATGGCCTGGCGGTCATCGGTACTGAGGAAGTCGTGGGTGGCGTCGACGGCGCGACGCCAGAGGTCGACGAGGGCGGTGCCGTCGCTGGCGCGCGAGGGGCGCAGGGTGGTCATGGGGTCACCAAGGTGCTTGACAGGAACGCGCAGTATGAAGTGTCCCGACCGCGCCTGCAGAAGCGGATTCATCCGGTGTGGCGATGGCGGATGAACGGGCTGTAGGCTGTGGCCTCCGCGCGCAGCACCACGCCATCCTCGAAGTCCTCGCTGTCGTTGAAAAGCACGATCGGCCACTGCGTCCACTGAGCGAGCCGTTCCCGGTAGTTGCGTGCAGCCATGGCGAGCGCCTCGTCGTGCGCCTGCGCGCGCTCCGGTGCAAGCCCTGAACGCACGCCGTGCACCACATGCGGTTCCATCACCTCGAAGCCTACGTAGCGCAGGCTGTACATCAACGGCCACAGCAACAACCGGGTATCTCCCTCGCGGCCGTCGGCTGCGCAGGCCTGCGCCGATGATCCGGTGGTGACGCTCAGCAACGCGCGCTTGCCCCGCATCACGCCGTGCTCGTGGCGCTGGCGGCTGTTGTACATCGGCCCGTAGACCAGCACGCGGTCCAGCCAACCCTTGAGGATGGCCGGTGCCGCGAACCACCACAGCGGGAACTGCAGGATCAGCAGGTCGGTGGCCTGCAGCAGCTGCAGATGGCGCTGCACCTCGGCGGGCAACTGGTCGTGTTCGGCGCTGTAGCGTTGTTCGCGCTGGGCATCGAAGCGCTCGGGCTGCAGGCGCCGTGGATGGTGCCAGGCCGCTTCCAGCGGATCGAAGCCCTCTGCATACAGGTCGACCATGTCCACCTGCAGATGGTCGTGCCGCAGCTGCTCGGCGGCCTGCGTGGCCAGATGGGCGTTGAACGAGCGGGGTTCCGGATGGGCAAGCAGGATCAGGGCGCGCATGGGGCGAGGCGTTGGCGGAGTGTGCGACCATCCTCGCGATGCCGGGGTGCCCCGGCAATTACGCACCTTGAGGTAACCATGGCCTATCCGGGCGATGTCTATGCCGCCGATTGCTCGGCACGCGATGCGCTTGCGCTGATCTCCGGCAAGTGGGTGATGCTGCTGTTGCCAGCGTTGGCGCAGGGCCCGCAACGCAACGGCGCACTGCTGCGGAAGATCGAAGGGATCTCGCAGAAAGTGTTGACCCAGACCCTGCGGCAGCTGGAGCGCAACGGCCTGGTCGAGCGTTGCGATCTGGGCAGCAAGCCGCTGCATGTCGAGTACCGGTTGACCGAGGTTGCGCGCAGTCTGGTGGACACCCTGAACGCGCTGGACCGTTGGGCCGAGCACAACTTCCCGGCACTGGACGCTGCCCGCGAACGCTTCGACGCGCGCTAGCGGAACCTGCACGGCCGTAGGCGTACAATGCGGCCCCGGCGGCCATCCTGGCCCTGTATATACGCGAGAACCGCCATGACCGATGCCCTGGGTGTGCCGGTGCACGACGCCGATGAACATTGGATGCGCCATGCGCTGGCGCTGGCCGAGCGTGCGCAGCGCGAGTTCGATGAAATTCCGGTGGGAGCGGTGCTGGTCGGCGCTGATGGCCAGCTGCTGGGTGAGGGCTGGAACCTCAACATCGCTTCGCACGACCCCAGCGCGCATGCCGAGATCGTGGCAATGCGTGCCGGTGGCAAGCTGCTGGCCAACCACCGGCTGCTGGGCAGTACCCTGTACGTGACCCTGGAACCGTGCGCGATGTGCGCGATGGCGATCGTGCATGCACGCGTTGCCCGTCTGGTCTACGGCGCCAGCGACCCCAAGACCGGGGCCTGCGGCAGCGTGTTCGACCTGCTCGGCGATGCTCGCCACAACCACCGCGTCGAGATTCACGGCGGGGTGCTGGCCAAGGAGGCCAGCATGCGCCTGACCAACTATTTCCGTGCCAAGCGTGGCAAGCCGCCGCTGCTGCTGGAAGACCATGCAGGCAAGGCCTGAGGGGCGAACGGGTATGATGGGCGCCTCTTTTCATCATCGGTGGGCCGCGCGCCTGCCCAGCAACGAGGCGACACATGGCGGACAACGGCGCGGCCAACGAGCGACTGATCTGGATCGACCTGGAAATGACCGGGTTGGATACCGACAACGATTCGATCATCGAGATCGCCACCGTGGTCACCGATGCCCAGCTCAATGTGCTGGCGGAAGGGCCGGAATTCGCCATCCACCACCCGCTGGAAACGCTGGAAGCGATGGATGAGTGGAACCGCAACCAGCACCGCCGTTCGGGCCTGTGGCAGCGCGTGGTGGACAGCACCACCACCCTGGGCCAGGCCGAGGCGCAGACGGTGAACTTCCTGGCGCAGTGGATCCCGGCTGGCCTGTCGCCGATGTGCGGTAACTCCATCTGCCAGGACCGCCGCTTCCTGCATCGCCAGATGCCGCGCCTGGAGAAGTACTTCCACTATCGCAACCTGGACGTGTCCACGGTGAAGGAGCTGGCCAAGCGCTGGGCGCCGAACGTGGCCGCCGGTGTTGGCAAGAACAGCAACCACACCGCGCTGAGCGACGTGCACGATTCGATCGCCGAGCTGCGCCACTACCGCCAGTTCATGGGCGCGCTGTCCGGGCTTTCGACACCCTGACCGGTCGTGCCGGCCGCTGGCTGGCAATTCCAGGGCTTTCGTGAGGTCCAACAGGTTGCCGGCCAGCGGCCGGCACTACGCTTCGTTCAACTCCCTGGCGCTAAGATCGGCGCCATGAACGAGCCCATCCTGCTGCCCCGCGACATTGCCCACGACGCCCGCGACTGGTCCGACCTGCAGCGGGCGGTGACCCTGCTGGAAGCCCCGACCCTGACCGCACGCATGGCCAACCTGGTCGGCACGCCGCTGGAATTCGCGGTGAAGGCGCTGCCCAGTTCGGTCTCCAACCGCATCCATGGCGCGGTGCAGGCGGCGCTGTCCAAGTCGGCGCAGGCGGCGCTGTGGAGCATGGACAACACGCCCGGCAAAGGGGCTTCCACGCGCTGGCACAAGGTGGCGGCAGCCACCTCGGGTGCGGTGGGCGGGGCCTTCGGTTTCGCGGCACTATTCATCGAGCTGCCGGTGTCGACCACCATCATGATGCGCGCGGTGGCCGATGTGGCCCGCAGCGAGGGCTTCGACCTGTCCGAGTTCAGCACCCGCCAGGCCTGCCTGGAGGTGTTCGCGCTAGGGGGTAACTCACCGCGCGATGATGCCAGCGAGACCGGCTATTACCTGGCCCGTGGCTTTACCACCGATGTGATGCGCCATCTGTCGGCCGAACTGGCCGGGCGGGTGGTGACCGGCCGCGACCTGACCCTGGGCGTGGCACCGAAGGAGGCTGGCAAGCTGCTGGCGAAGATGGTGGAAAAGGTGGCGGCGCGCTTCGGCGTGGTGGTCACCGAGAAGTTCGCGGCACAAGCGGTGCCGATCGTCGGCGCGGCTGCCGGTGCGACACTCAATACCATGTTCACCGATTACTACCAGGACATGGCGCGCGGCCACTTCATCGTGCGCCGGCTGGAGTTGAAGTACGGGGAAGATGTGGTGCGCAGCTGCTATGACCGCGTGGCACACGGCGCGGTGAAGATCGAGCCGACTCTGTAACCGGCTTTGGGGTCAGAGCCCTTTGCGTTGCAAAGGGATCCGACCCCGGTTGCGCGTGGGGTCGGATCCTCTTCCGCAGGCAGGGGCTCTGACCCCTGGTCACGCCATCCTTGCCTCGGGGGAACAATTGTTTTGCCAGCGCATGCCTGTTGCGTGGCAGCCGGCATCCCCATCCTTTGCGGCACTCCCCCCCGCAAGAGATTGCCGCCATGATGTTCACTCCTCATCGCCTGGGTGCACTGACGCTGCCCAACCGCGTCGTAATGCCGCCGATGACCCGCTCGCGCTCCTCGGCCGGTAATGTGCCCACTGCCGAAATGGCCGCCTACTACGCGCAGCGCGCCAGTGCCGGCCTGATCGTCAGCGAAGGTACCCAGATCAGCCCGCAGGGCCAGGGCTATGCCTGGACCCCGGGCATCCACAGCCCGGAACAGGTGCAGGGCTGGCGCCGGGTGACCGATGCTGTGCACGCTGCCGGCGGTCGCATCTACGCCCAGCTGTGGCACGTGGGCCGGGTCTCGCATGTGGCCCTGCAGCCCGGTGGTGCCGCGCCGGTGTCGTCGTCGGCGTTGCTGGCCGAAGGCGTGAAGGTGTTTGTCGACCCGACCGGCGCAGGCCCGGAAGCGGGCGTGGGTGAGATGATCCAGCACTCGATGCCGCGTGCGCTGACCGAAGGCGAGATTCCGGGCGTCGTCGCCGACTACGCCCAGGCTGCACGCAATGCGCTGGAGGCCGGCTTCGACGGCGTAGAACTACATGGCGCCAACGGTTACCTGATCAACCAGTTCATCGACTCGCAGGCCAACCAGCGCACCGACGCCTATGGCGGCTCACTGCAGAACCGTCTGCGCTTCCTGCGCGAGGTTGTGCAGGCGGTGATCGCGGTGGCCGGCGGTGATCGCGTGGGCGTGCGTCTGGCGCCGTTGACGACGCTGCAGGGCGCGGTCGACGATACGCCGCAGGCGACCTATCTGGCGGCTGCCCACCTTCTGGGTGAGCTGGGTGTGGGCTATCTGCACATTGCCGAAGCCGACTGGGACGATGCGCCGCTGATGCCGGTGGCGTTCAAGCAGGCGCTGCGCATGGTCTACCCGGGTACCCTGATCTACGCCGGCAAGTACACCGCCGAGCGCGCCGAGCAGGCACTGGCCGAAGGCTGGGCCGACCTGATCGGCTTCGGCCGCCCGTTCATCGCCAACCCGGATCTGCCTGAGCGCCTGCGTCTGGGGGCGGAATTGAACCTGCCGGATCGGGCGACGTTCTTTGGCGGTGGCGCGGTCGGATTCATCGATTACCCGACGCTGGAAGAGAGCGTCGCGGCCTGATCCGGGACGAGTGGGTGCCGACCGATGGTCGGCACTCCCGATCAGGGCTTGTCGCGTACCAGGGCATCGGCCTCGACCACGCCGCCATCCTTGCCGTGCAGGTACAGGTGCATGTCCTGCTGCGGATACGGAATGTTGATGCCGGCCTTGTCGAAGCCCAGCTTGAGCTGCTCCAGCAGCGTGACCTTGGTGCCGAACCAGTCGGCCGACTTCACGTAGCAGCGGATGCCAAGATTGATCGCGTGCGCCCCCAGCTCGTAGACGACCACGTCCGGTGCTGGTGCCTGCAGCACGCGCGGGTCGGCCTTCATCAGCGCCAGCGCCGTGTCGCGTGCCAGCTGGATGTTGTCTTCGTAACCGATGCCGATCACCAGTTCGACGCGGCGGGTCGGCTCGGCGGTGAGGTTGATGATCGGTGCGGCGGTGATCAGCGTGTTGGGAATGGTGGTGTGCTGGTTGTCGGCACCGGTGATGACGGTCTGGAAGATGCGCACTTCGCGCACCGTGCCGGTCTGGCCGGCCACGGTCACCACGTCGCCCACGCGGAACGGGCGCAGCGTCACCAGCATCACGCCCGACGCGATGTTGGACAGCGAATCCTTCAGGGCAAGGCCAACTGCCAGGCCAGCGGTACCGAGCACGGCCAGCAGCGGGGTGATCTGCACACCCAGCGTGCCGATCGCCAGCACCACTACGATCACCAGCGACGCGGCGTACACCACGTTGCGCAGGAAACTGCCCAGCATCGGGTCCACGCCCATGCGCGCGGTGGCGCGCGGCATTGCGTTGGACAGGCGTCGCGCCAGCCACATGCCGACCAGCAGCACCACGATCGCGGCCAGCAACGGCACACCGTAAGTTTCCAGCAGGCGCTCCCAGTCGAGCGAATGGAACCAGGGCGTTGCGGTGGGGGCGGGTGCTGCGGCGGCGATCATGCGGAAATCCTTTGCTGCGGGGGAAGTCTGCGCGGGGCAGGGCGTACGTGGACGCCAGAAACAGCAAGCCCCGCAGAGGCGGGGCTTGCGTGCAGCAGCAGTATGGGCCGACGCCGATGAACACGGCGTCAGCCTGTGGCCATCACGGCATCAGCCGTTGGCCTTCAGCTTGGCCAGGCGCAGCCAGGTATCGACCACGGTGTCCGGATTCAGCGACACCGACTCGATGCCTTCCTCCATCAGCCATTCGGCCAGATCCGGGTGATCGGACGGGCCCTGGCCGCAGATGCCGACGTACTTGCCCTTCGCACGTGCTGCCTTGATCGCCATCGACAGCAGCTTCTTCACTGCCGGGTTACGCTCGTCGAACAGGTGCGCGACGATCGACGAGTCGCGGTCCAGGCCCAGGCTCAGCTGGGTCAGGTCGTTGGAGCCGATCGAGAAGCCGTCGAAGATCTCCAGGAATTCATCGGCGAGCAGTGCGTTGGACGGCACTTCGCACATCATGATGATCTTCAGACCGTTCTCGCCCTGCTTCAGGCCGTTCTGTTCCAGCACCTCGATGACCTTGCGGCCTTCTTCCAGGGTGCGCACGAACGGGATCATGACCCACAGGTTGTCCAGGCCCATTTCGTTGCGCACGCGCAGCACGGCCTTGCACTCCAGCGCGAAGGCGGCCGAGAAGCTCGGGTCGACGTAACGGCTGGCGCCGCGGAAGCCGATCATCGGGTTCTCTTCGTGCGGCTCGTAGTTGCTGCCGCCGATAAGGTTGGCGTACTCGTTGGACTTGAAGTCCGACAGGCGCACGATCACGGCGTTCGGGGCGACCGAGGCGGTGAGGGTGGCGATGCCTTCGGCCAGGCGGTCCACGTAGAAGCTGACCGGATCACCATAGCCGGCGATCTTCTCGTCGATCTTCTTCTTCGTCGCTGCGTCCTGGCGGTCGTACTCCAGCAGCGCGTTCGGGTGGATGCCGATGTGGCTGGCAATGATCATTTCCAGGCGGGCCAGGCCGATGCCGGCGTTCGGCAGCTGGCCGAAGTCGAAGGCACGTTCCGGGTTGGCCACGTTCATCATGATCTTCAGCGGTGCCGGCGGCATGTTGCCCAGATCGGTGGTGGTGCGCTCGAAGCCGAGCTTGCCTTCGTAGATGAAGCCGGTATCGCCTTCAGCGCAGCTGACGGTGACCAGCTGGCCATCTTCGATCACCTTGGTGGCATTGCCCGAACCGACCACGGCCGGCACGCCCAGCTCGCGCGCGATGATCGCGGCGTGGCAGGTACGGCCGCCACGGTTGGTGACGATGGCCGAAGCGCGCTTCATCACCGGCTCCCAATCGGGATCGGTCATGTCGGCGATCAGCACGTCGCCCGGCTGCACGCGGTTCATGTCGTCCAGCGTCTTCACCACGCGGGCCACGCCCGAGCCGATCTTGGCACCAACGGCGCGGCCTTCGGCCAGCACGTTGCCGCCCTTTTCGGTCAGCGCGAAGCGCTCGATCTGGGTGGCGTGGCTGCGCGACTTCACCGTCTCCGGGCGCGCCTGCACGATGAACAGCTTGCCGCTGACACCGTCCTTGGCCCACTCGATGTCCATCGGGCGGCCGTAGTGCTTTTCGATGACCAGCGCCTGCTTGGACAGTTCCTGCACGTCCTCGTCGCTGATCGAGAAGGTGTTGCGCAGTTCGACCGGGGTGTCCTCGATCCTGACGCGCTCACCCGGAACATCCGAATACACCATGCGGATGGCCTTGCTGCCGAGCGAGCGGCGCAGGATCGCCGGCTTGCCGGCCTGCAGGGTGGGCTTGTAGACGTAGTACTCGTCCGGGTTGACCGCGCCCTGCACGACCATTTCGCCCAGGCCGAACGAAGAGGTGACGAACACGACGTCGCGGAAGCCGGATTCGGTGTCCAAGGTGAACAGCACGCCGGAGGAG
Source organism: Stenotrophomonas maltophilia (assembly GCF_002799155.1). Taxonomy (GTDB): domain Bacteria; phylum Pseudomonadota; class Gammaproteobacteria; order Xanthomonadales; family Xanthomonadaceae; genus Stenotrophomonas; species Stenotrophomonas maltophilia_R. The sequence goes on along the minus strand of NZ_NERD01000002.1, from coordinate 2,163,443 downwards.
CCGACGCCCGAACGCACCATCAGCTGCACGCCGGCGGACAGGAACACGTCTTCATGCTTGAAGCCGTGGTGCACGCGGTAGGCGATGGCGCGGTCGTTGTACAGCGAGGCGAACACTTCCTTGACCTTGTGCACGACGTCGTCGGCACCGGTGACGTTGAGGAAGGTTTCCTGCTGGCCGGCGAAAGACGCATCCGGCAGATCCTCGGCGGTGGCCGAGGAACGCACGGCCACGGCCACGTCGCCGCCGCCATTGTCGGCGCTCAGCTTGGCGTAGGCGCTGCGGATGTCCTGGTCCAGCTGCGGCTGCAGCGGCGCATCGATCACCCAGGTGCGGATTTCCTTGCCGGCGGCGGTCAGCGCGTTGACGTCCTCGACGTCCAGCGTGGCCAGCTTGTCGAAGATGCGCTTGGACAGATCGTTGTGCGCGATGAAGTCCTTGAAGGCTTCAGCGGTGGTGGCATAACCGCCCGGCACCGAAACGCCCAGACCGGCGAGGTTGCCGATCATCTCGCCCAGCGACGAATTCTTGCCGCCTACGCGGGCCAGATCGGCCAGACGCAGTTCGTGCAACCACAGGATGTTCTCGTTCAAGCGCGATGCTCCGTTTGGCCATCGCCCGAGGCGGGCTGAATGGCCGCGTCCGTAGGAAGAAGCCGATATGATGCCGGGCAGACCACCGTCGGCACAAGCTTGTGCTGGCGGCCTTTTTAAGCTTCGTAGGGGGTAAAAGCGCGCATGTCGACCATCCGTCCGGTGTTCTACGTTTCCGATGGAACCGGTATCACCGCTGAAACCATTGGGCATAGCCTGCTGACCCAGTTCTCCGGGTTCAGCTTCATTACCGACCGCATGTCGTTTGTCGACGACCCCGAAAAGGCGCGTGAAGCCTGTGCCCGGATCCAGGCGGCAGGGGAGCGGTACCAGGTCCGGCCAATCGTGGTGAACTCCTGCGTGGACCAGAGCCTGAGCCTGATCCTGGCCGACAGCGGGGCGCTGATGCTGGATGTGTTCGCGCCGTTCATCGAGCCGCTGGAGCGTGAACTGGCCAGCCCGCGCCTGGCCCGGGTCGGCCAGGCCCACGGCATGGTCGATTTCGACACCTACCACCGCCGCATCAACGCGATGAACTTCGCCCTGACCCATGACGACGGCATCGCGGTGAACTACGACGATGCCGACGTGATCCTGGTGGCGGTGTCGCGCGCCGGCAAGACGCCCACCTGCATCTACCTGGCCCTGCATTACGGGGTACGCGCGGCCAACTACCCGCTGACCGACGAAGACCTGGAAAGCGACCGCCTGCCGCCGCGCCTGCGCAACTACCGGCGCAAGCTGTTCGGCCTGACCATCGACCCCGACCGCCTGCAGCAGATCCGCCAGGAGCGCCGTCCGAACTCGCGCTACGCCAACCTGGACACCTGCAAGCGCGAGGTGGCCGCGGCCGAGACCATGTTCCGCATGGAGCGGATCCCGACCCTGAGCACTACGCATACCTCGATCGAGGAGATTTCCAGCAAGGTGCTGGCCACGCTGGGGCTGCAGCGCGAGCTGTATTGATCCGTCGCCGCGACCCACGGGCGTGGCCTACCTGTGTGGCGGGCATTACGCCTCCTCCGCGGTGGGTATCGGCCGTTGGTCGACACCGAGTCCCTTTGGTCAGGGCGATCCCGCCCCCACGTTGAAGCACCAACGTGTAGGATCGACCCATGGCCCAAGCCTCGCCCCGCACCGAACGCATTCCCCGCCTGAGCCGGTTGAGCTGGCTCATGGGCCTGTACGCGGAAAACTACCGCCACCTGGTGCGCCTGTTCGAACCGGCCGGACTGGTGGCGGGCAGCTACATTTCCTCGATCGGCGACGGCCTGGACGTACGCCTGGACGTGATCGAGTGCCACCGCTACACGGTGGAACTGCGCCTGACCTACGACCTGGCCGACCCGGTCACCGGTGAACCGGATCCGTCGGCCTACGTGCGCCTGTATCGTGATGCGCGCCAGGCGGAGACCACGCACTGCTACGTCGGTCGCCGCTGGCAGGACACCATGGGCCTGTACCCCCCGCCGGCGGAGCTGATCAGCCACCGCATGCGGATGAACACCTTCCTCGGCAAATGGCTGGAATACCTGGCCGAACGCGGCCACGGCGTCGCCACCCTGCGCCGCGATCCCGATGGCGCCGCTGCGCCTGCCGAACGCCGCCTGTCGCTGGTGCGCTGATCGGCCATAATCCACGGCTGACCTGCCGCTGGATGCTGCCCCATGCCGTACACCCCGATCGTCGCCACCCTGGGCTATGTGCTGTCGCCTGATCGTCGCCAGGTGCTGATGATCCACCGCAATACCCGCCCTGGTGACCACCACCTGGGCAAGTACAACGGACTGGGCGGCAAGATCGAAGCGGACGAGGACGTGGCGGCCAGCATGCGCCGCGAGATCGCCGAGGAGGCCGGCATCCACTGCACCGACATGCACCTGCGCGGCACCATCAGCTGGCCGGGCTTCGGCAAGCATGGCGAGGACTGGCTGGGCTTCGTCTTCGTCATCGACGGATTCGAGGGCACCCCGCATGGCGGCAACCACGAGGGCACGCTGGAGTGGGTGGACCTGGACAAGCTGGACACGCTGCCGATGTGGGAGGGCGACCGCAACTTCCTGCCGCTGGTGTTCGACGCCGACCCGCGCCCGTTCCACGGCGTGATGCCGTACAAGGACGGTCGCATGGTCAGCTGGTCCTACAGCCGGCTGTGACCCGACGAATCGGTGGATGCCGACCTTTCGGGTGGGTGCCAACCTTGGTTGGCACGCTCTTCTGGCTGGTTAATACCCGGGCAATATTGACTCTCGCAAATTACCCGGGCAATATTCCCGCATCGCCTCCGATGCCATTGCCATGCCTGCGTCCCGACTTCCTCCCTTCAGCTGTTTCGACGGCCATCGCCTGGTCGCTTCCGGTACCCCGGAAGTTGCTGCGCTGGCGTTGAAACAGCTACGTGCCGATAACGCCACCGGTCCGCTGCTGGTGTTCGACAACGCCAGCGGCCGAACCCGCGATTTCGACACGCGCGGCAGCGACGCAGAACTGCTGGCGCGGGTGGCCGAGTCGCTTCCCGCCGTGGAGGCGGAGGCGGATGTCACTGCCGAAGGGGCGCCCGCAACCCCGCGTGGCCGCGGCCGCCCCAAGCTGGGCGTGGTCGCCCGCGAAGTGACGCTGTTGCCGCGCCATTGGGCGTGGCTGGCCGAACAGCCGGGTGGGGCCTCGGTGGTGCTGCGCAGGCTGGTGGAAGCGGCCAGCCGTGCCGGTGCTGACGAGGACCGGCAGCGCCGTCATAGCGAGCGTGCCTATCACTTCCTGCAGGCCATCGCCGGTGACCTGCCGGGCTTCGAGGAGGCCATCCGCGTGCTGTTCGCGCACGATCGCGCGGGCCTGGAGGCGGCACTGCATTCCTGGCCCTTGGACGTGCGTGAGCACGCCCTGCGCCTGGCCTTCGAAGACGCTGGCGGCTGAGCCATCGCGCCGTTGCTGAGCGACGGCGTCATCTGATTGCGGGCCGCGGCCCGCTTCCCCTGTGCTTGCTTTGCTGGCGGAAACGCCGGGCAGGGCGGCGCCTTGCCCAGAGAATCCCATGAGCCCCGCCGTACATCCGATATCCCCGGCGGCACCCCCGCTGTGGCGCGCTTACCTGACGCTGCTGCTGCCGATGCTGCTGACCAATGCGCTGCAGCTGGCCGCAGGCACGCTGGACAACATCTATCTTGGCCACCTGCTTGGCACACAGGCGGTGGCTGCAGCCGCCGCGTTCTTCCCGGTCTTCTTCCTGTTGCTGGCCCTGGTGATGGGCCTGGCCACGGGCGCAATGGTGTTGATCGGCCAAGCCTGGGGTGCGGGCCGCCCGCAGCAGGCACGCGCGGTGGCTGGCAGCGCGGTGGCGCTGATCCTGCTGTTATCGGTGCTGGTGATGGCCCTGGGCGGCGGTTTCGCGCCACAGCTGCTGGCGGCGCTGGGCACGCCGGCAGCGGTCCTCAGTGAGTCCATTGTCTATGCACGCGTGCTGCTGTTGGCGGCCCCCGCGTTCTTCCTGCTATGGCTGGCCACCGCCGTGAGCCGTGCAGTGGGCGATGCGACGTCGCCGTTGCATGCGCTGCTGCTGGCCACGGCGGTCGGCCTGCTGTGCACGCCGCTGCTGATCCTGGGCGGGGCGGGCGCGCCGCAGCTGGGTTCGGCCAGTGCGGCCGTATCCGCGGCGTTCGCGTCGCTGCTGGCACTGGTCTGGTTGCTGTGGCGTTGGGAACGGCTGGGACATCCGTTGGCGCCGGGCCGTGACCTGCTGCGCGCCATCCGTTTCGATGGCGCGATCATCCGCGCGATGCTCCGCATTGGCGTGCCGTCTTCGTTGCAGATGCTCAGCCTGGCCATTGCCGAGATCGTGTTGCTGGGCTGGATCAACCGCTACGGATACACGGCCACGGCCGCCTACGGTGCGGTCAACCAGTTGATGAGCTGGGTGCAGCTGCCGGCGATGTCACTGGGGATCACCGCCACCATCCTCGCGGCGCATGCGATGGGCGCGGGGCGTACGGAACGGCTGTTCTCCATCGCCCGCACCGGCGTGCTGCTTGGACTGGCGATACTGAGCGCGGTGGTGCTGCTGGTGATGGCGCTGGCACCCTGGCTGACTGGGCTGATCCTGGTGGCGACCGAAGCGCGCGAACTGGCCACGCTGCAGTTGCGCACAGTGGCGTGGGGCGTGCTGGCGATGGGAGGCAGCACCGTGCTGGTCGGGGTGATGCGTGGCAGCGGAACGGTTTTGCTGCCCGCGTTGCTGGGCATGGCGGCAGTACTGCTGCTGGAGCTGCCGCTGGCGATGTGCTTGCAGGCGCGGCATGGGCTGGCGGGCGTGTGGTGGGCGTGGCCGCTGGGGTTGCTGGCGATGCTGGTGATGCAGGTGTTCTGTTTCGCGCGTTGGCGGCGACGGGTGCAAGGCGGGTAATGCCGGCCGCTGGCCGGCAACCCGGAACGGTCGGGGCAGCCGGCCAGCGGCCGGCTCTACCACTTCAGCGCCGCTGTGCCAGCAGCAGGTGAAAGTGTTTTTCGCGGGTCTGGCCGTCATTGCCGCTCGCGGTTTCGCGGTGGCTGCGCCAAGCCGAGACGCGGAAGCCGGATACCCGCAGGGCCAGCTCCACCGCGTCCAGCTCATGCAGCTGGAAGTCGGCAGCGAACGGCAGGCTGCGCATGAAGGCAGCATCGCCGAAGGCCAGGCACAGGCGGCCGCCCCGGTGCAGTACCCGCGCCAGTTCGTCCAGCACCGGTGCCAGGTTCGGCCAGAAGTACAGGGTATTGACTGCCAGCGCCGCATCCATCGAGGCATCGCTGACTGGCAGGAGGTGGGCATCGCCATGGCGCATCGCGGCACGGTCGGCCAGCCCGCCGGCGGCCAGGCGCTGATTGCCGGCCTCGACCATGGCAAAGGACAGTTCGATCCCCAGATACTGGCTGTCGGCGGCCTGCAGAAGCTCGGGTGCGAAGGCGGCGTTGCCCGGACCGATCTCCAGGATGCGTTCGCCAGCCGACACCGCCAGCAGGCTGATCGCCGCGCGGTTGAGCGCGCCGTTGCTGCGATTCATTGAATCGGCCACCGCCAGTGCGGCGTCGCCGTGGGGCTGCCGCAGCTGCGCGGCCAGGGAGGAGGCATCCAGCATCGTCATCGTCGTCCGTCGGTGGGTTTCGGACGTGGCGGCGGCGGGCCCGCCGGTGACCATAGCGCCGACTCTGCGGCTTGGGAAGTAGGGAAACCCCGCGGAAGGGTGATGAGGAAATGTCCACCGTCGCAGTCGGTGAGATCTGGTTGTCCACAGGGGGTGTGGATTACGCGTGGGCAACTTTGTGGATAAGCCGCGACAGGCGCCACCCCCCTAGGCTGTCAAGATGGGTGGCGAAAAATTCACCGCCGGTGAGGATGGGTGAGGGAGCGGTGAAGGGTGGATCCTGTCGGCGCTGTCGCCAGCGGCGGCGCTCGCGGTAATCTGTGGGCCTTGATGCTCCGTGAGACCCCATGAAACGTCACTTCTCGATGCTGCGCGAATTCCAGCTGGCCGACTGGTTCACCCTGGCCAATGCTTTCTGCGGCACCGGTGCGGTGTTCGCCGCGATGCGCTTCCTGCAGGACGGCGAGCGCGGGTACCTGCTGTTCGGCATGGCGCTGATCCCGCTGGCCTTCATCTTCGACGCCCTGGACGGGCACATCGCGCGCTGGCGCAAGTCCAGCTCCACCCTGGGCCGCGAGCTCGACTCGCTGTCCGACGTGATCTCCTTCGGCGTGGCGCCGGCAGCGCTGGCGTACGCTTGTGGCATGCAGGGCGGCTGGGATTGGCTGGTGCTGAGCTACTTCGTCTGCTGTGGTGTCAGCCGCCTGGCGCGCTACAACGTCACCGCCGAGGCGCTGGCCGGCGACGAGGGCAAGGTCAAGTATTTCGAGGGCACCCCGATCCCGACCAGCCTGGTGCTGGTGATCGTGCTGGCGATCGCCGCCGGCACCGATGCCATCGGCCAGAACATCTGGTTTGGCCAGTGGCAGATCGGCCCGTGGCAGCTGCATCCGATGGTGTTGTTGTTCGCCCTGTCCGGGTCGCTGATGATCAGCAAGACCCTGCGTATCCCCAAGCCATGAGCCAGCCCTGCGGAGGCCTGCGATGACCAGCTCGGCCCACGATGCCGGCAGCAGCGATTTCGAAACCCTGGCCCGGCAGTACTTCGGCGCTTGGGGCGATGCCCTGCGCCATGCGAACACGCCCGGTGCGCCGGCTGGCGATGACCCGGGCAGCTGGAAACGGCTGTTCGACTGGTGGGGCCAGCTGCTGCCCGAACAGGGGCCGGGCGCGCCGGAAGATGCCGTGCGCCGGTTCCGCGAACAGGCGGGCAGCTGGTACGGCACCATGCAGGAAGTCGCTGCACGGTTTGCCGGCCGCGACGCCAGCAGTGCCGAGGTGGCCCAGGCGTGGCGTGAGGCGGTGCAGGGGCAGGGTGACGGCATGCTGCAATGGATGCTGCAGGGCGCCCGCGGCAGCACCCACGCCGGCGCCGCGGTACCGGAATTCGCGGCTTGGCTGCAGCAGTTCCAGCTGCAGGCCGGCCCGTGGTTGCAGAGCCCGGCATTCGGCCCCGGCCGCGAGCACCAGGCGCGCTGGCAGGCCCTGCTGCGTGCGCAGGAGGAATACCAGCAGCATTCGCGCGCGTACGTCGATCAGATCAAGCAGGCGCTGGACGAGGCCTTCGCGCTGTTCGAGCAACGCCTGGCCGAGCACGAGCAGCCGGGCAGCCAGTTGACCAGCGCCCGCGCGATGTTCGACCTGTGGATCGAAGCAGCCGAGGAGGCTTACGCCAAGGTCGCCATGTCCGAGCCGTTCCAGCAGGTGTATGCCTCGCTGGGCAACGCGCAGATGCGCCTGCGCGCCGGCCTGCAGCGCGAGGTGGAACAGATGAGTGAACGGATCGGCCTGCCGACCCGCAGCGAGATGGACGCCGCACACCGCCGCATCGCCGAGCTGGAGCGCAGCCTGCGCCGCCTGCAGGCGCAGGTGGTGGCCATGGCCGGTACGGGCAAAGTCGATCCGGTGGCACAGCCCGCACCGGCGAAGGTGAAGCCGGCCGCGCGCAGGGCCACGAAGAAGACGGCGCCGGCAAAGCCTGCAAAACAGGCCGCAACGAAGAAGACACCTGCGAAAAAAGCGTCTGCGAAGAAGGCCGCGCCTCGCACTTCCACTCGGGCGCGTGACCGATGAAGGGGCCGCTGGGCTTCAACGCCGATGACCTGATGCAGGAAACCCTGGCCATGCAGCGCAAGCTGATGGAAGGGCTGAAGCTGCTGCCGCAGGTGGAAGACGTGGACTATGGCGTGACCGCCCGCGAGGAAGTCTGGCGCGACGGCAAGGTCGTGTTGTACCGCTTCGTCGGCGAGCAGGCACCGGCCCGGCGCACGCCGCTGCTGATCGTCTACGCACTGGTCAACCGGCCGTATATGGTCGACCTGCAGGCCGACCGTTCGCTGGTGCAGAAGCTGCTGGCGCTGGGCCAGGATGTCTACGTGCTGGACTGGGGTTACCCGGACCGTTCCGAACGCTTCCAGACCCTGGAGGACTACCTGCTGCGTTACATCGATGGCGCAGTGGACGCGCTGCGCGCGCGCAGTGGCGGCCTGGTCGACCTGCTTGGCATCTGCCAGGGGGGGGTGTTTGCCCTGTGCTACGCCGCACTGCGCCGGCAGAAGCTGGGCAAGCTGATCACCATGGTCACCCCGGTCGATTTCCAGACCGCCGACAACATGCTCTCGCACTGGGCGCGGCAGGTGGACGTGGACCTGCTGGTCGACACGCTGGGCAACATCCCGGCTGACCTGATGAATGCCAGCTACCTGATGCTCAAGCCATTCCGCCTGAACGTGCAGAAGTACGTGGGCCTGCTCGACATCCTCGATGACAAGGCGGCGCTGGAGGATTTCCTGCGGATGGAGAAGTGGATCTTCGATTCGCCGGACCTGGCGGGCGAGGCGTTCCGTGACTTCATCAAGCAGTTCTACCAAGGCAACGGGTTGGTGAACGGCACGGTGCGGATCGGCGAGGAAGCTGTGGATCTGTCGCAGGTGACGCTGCCGGTGCTGAACATCTACGCCGAGCAGGACCATCTGGTGCCGCCGGATGCCTCGCGCGCGATGCGCGGGCGCCTGGGCACCGAGGACTACACCGAGTCCAGTTTCCGTGGCGGGCATATTGGTATCTATGTGTCTGGTCGTGCCCAGCGGGAAGTGCCGGCGACGATCAATGACTGGCTGAAGGCGCGTGACGCGTGAAGCCCGCTTCGATTTCTGTAGCGTCGAGCCATGCTCGACTGCATGGAGAATGATGATGTCGCAAAGGATTTCGAAGCTGCTTGCCGCACTGCTGTTGGCAGCGCCTGTGGCCCACGCCGCGCCCAGTGCGGATGCACGGCGGGAGATCGCCCAGCTGATCTCCAGCCTGGACGGCTCCCAGTGCCGGTTCCAGCGCAATGGCAGCTGGTATGAAGGCGGCGATGCGCGCGCGCATCTGCAGCGCAAGTACGACTACCTGCTGAAGAAGGACATGGTGGACAGCGCCGAGCAGTTCATCGAGCGCGCCGCCAGCCAGAGCAGCATGAGCGGCAAGCCTTACCGCATCCAGTGCCCGGGGCAGCCTGAACAGACCGCAGCGGCCTGGTTCGGTGCCCGCCTGCAGGCACTGCGTCACCGCACGCCGTAGACATGGGGGCGGTGTAGAGTCGCGGCGTGCTCGACTGATTCTGCCCGCAAGCCGAGGAGGCACCGCCATGAACATGACGCCCAAGACGCTGTCGCGTTCATTGAACGACCGCATGATCGCCGGCGTGATGGGCGGCATTGCCCATCGCTTCGGCTGGAACGTCACCCTCCTGCGGGTGGTCTACGTGCTGCTGTCGCTGGCCTCGGCCGCCTTCCCCGGCATTCTGGTCTACCTGATCCTGTGGCTGCTGATTCCGAACGAGGCGGATTGAACACCGCCGCTCGACCCTGGCGGCTCTGGCTGCGCGCGCTGCAGACGCTGGGCGCAGCATGGACGCTGCCCAACACACTGATCGGCGTGATCGGCGGCTTGGCCGGCATGCTCGGCGGCGCGACGCTGCGATGGAGTGGGCGGGATTGTGCGCTGGTGTTCGACCGCTGGCCGTGGGGGCCGGGTGGGGCGATAACACTGGGCAATGTGATCCTGCATACCGGCCACGATCTTGGCATTTCCTGCCGCACCTATGCGCATCAGGCGGGGTGGGGCGTGGAACCGTTGATCCGGCTGGACGACCACGAGCGCGCGCACGTGTACCAGTACATGGTGCTGGGGCCACTGTACCTGCCGGTGTACCTGCTGTGTGGCGGAGTGAGTGCGCGCAATCCGTTCGAGCGCGCGGCGGATCATTTCGCCCGGTTCGGGCGTGGCTGGTGGCCGTAGTTTCCAGCCAACGGCGCAGCCCCTCGTGGCGTGGCCGCGGAATGCGTTTCATGCGATTGGGCCGGGCGGGATGGGTTCGCGGGACACGCCGTGAACCCGTCCCTGGGGGCTCGATGGCGCCATCCATGGCGCCAACGGTCCCGCGAACCCATCCCGCCCGACCTCTGACAGTTTCCGTGCGCGTCCAGCCACAGAGAAGAAAAAGAACGGCAAAAGCGGGTCGCGCGCTGCGCTTGCTCGTGTAGAGCCGAGCCTGCGGTCGGTTTCGCGGACTGGCCTGAAAGCAGCCGAGCTTGGGCTCGGCTCTACAAAAAAAGCGGTCAGCCAGGCTGCCTTTGCTTTTGATCTTCTTTTTTCTTCTCCGTGGGTGGCAGGCCACCGAAATCTGTCAGCGGCCGGGAGGGTGGGTAGGGCGGGGTGTCCGCGGCATGGATGCCGCGGCCAAGCCCCCAGGGATGGGTTCACGGCGTCCCCGGCCTACCCACCCTGCCGGCCAGCCCACAGGAACCCGGCTTTCCGCGACCAACCAAACCACCCACGAGGGGCAGCGCCGCCGGCGGGAATCCCCTGCGGGTTCGTTAGACGGAGGTTAAAGATCCGTAAGCATTCTGCTGCGATCCCGCAGTCATCTGCATGCAACCGATCGTCATTAGCCTTCGTGACGTTCCAGTCAGGTTCGACGCGGTAAGCTCTCCCCCCGATGAGCTCGCAGCATCGCTCATCGAGTGCAGTACGCAGTAGCAATTTGGAGGAATACATCACATGGCAATCGTTCTTTATGTCGGTGGTAGCAAGGATGGCGAGAAGGGCGTGGTGCCCTACGGCTTCAGCAAATCCCGCGCTGACACCGCGCTGGGGCCGGAGTTCTACACGGAGCGGTTCATGGAACTGCAGGGTGTCGGCAAGGTCCGCCTGATGGCCCTGGAAAGCATGCGCGACGACATCGTCATGCAGCGCGCCGCCCGCCACTACCGCTGACCTTCGCAACACGCGGCAGGGCGCGCCCACCATCGTGCGCCCGCGCCGGCATCCCAGCCCAGGGCCAGTCCGAGCCCTCTCTTCGCCAGGATGCCGGCGTCCAATCCGGCCTGGCCGCTGAACCTCGTCCCCTGTCAATGCCTTGTCCGGCTCCGTCGTGGATTGCCAGAATGGGGTCTTCCCGTAATGCGGCACAGACCTGAAGCAATGCACGACGCCAAGAACGCCCAGAGCGCGCTCGCCCAGCAGATCGCCCAGACCATCGCCGACGAGATCGGTGCCCAGACCGCCCAGGTACGCGCCGCCGTCGGCCTGCTCGACGAGGGCGCCAGCGTTCCGTTCATCGCGCGCTACCGCAAGGAAGTGACCGGAGGCCTGGACGACACCCAGCTGCGCAACCTGGAAGTGCGCCTGACCTACCTGCGCGAACTGGAAGACCGCCGCGCGGCAGTGCTGGCCAGCATTGGCGAGCAGGGCAAGCTCAGCGACGAACTGCGCAACGACATCCTGGCGGCCGATACCAAGAGCCGGCTGGAAGACCTGTACCTGCCGTACAAGCCCAAGCGCCGCACCCGCGCCCAGATCGCCCGTGAGGCGGGCCTGGAGCCGCTGGCCGACGGCTTGCTGGCCGATCCGACGCAGGACCCGCAGATCTTCGCCGCCGGTTTCGTCGATGCCGACAAGGGTGTGGCCGACACCAAGGCCGCGCTGGAGGGAGCGCGCGCAATCCTGATGGAGCGCTGGGGCGAAGATGCCGCGCTGGTCGGTGAGCTGCGCACCTGGCTGGGCGAGACTGGCGTGATCCGCGCGCGCGTGGCGGAGGGCAAGGAAGCCGAAGGTGCCAAGTACCGCGATTATTTCGAGCATGCAGAGGCGCTGGCAAAGATTCCGTCGCACCGGTTGCTGGCACTGTTCCGTGCGCGCCGCGAGGAGATCCTGTTCCTGGAGCTGGACCCGGGCAGCGATGCCGAGGCCGGCCACCAGTACGCCGAAGGGCGCGTGGCGCGCAAGGCCGGCATCGCCGACCACGGTCGTGCCGCTGACCGCTGGCTGCTGGATGCCTGCCGCCTGACCTGGCGCGCCAAGCTGCATACCCATCTGCTGCTGGACCTGTTCAACCAGGCCCGCGAGAAGGCCGAAGCCGAGGCCATTGCGGTGTTCGGCGACAACCTGAAGGACCTGCTGCTGGCCGCGCCGGCCGGCGCGAAGACCGTACTCGGCCTGGATCCGGGCATCCGTACTGGCTGCAAGATTGCTGTGGTTGACGCCACTGGCAAGCTGGTCGCCACCGACACGATCTATCCGCACGAACCGCGCCGGCAGTGGGAGCAGTCGCTGCAGACGATCAAGCAGCTGTGCGCCAAGCACAACGTGGAACTGATCGCGATCGGTAACGGCACCGCCAGCCGCGAAACCGACAAGCTGGCCGGCGAAGCGATCAAGGCCGCCGCCAATCCGAAGCTGCAGAAGGTGGTGGTCAGCGAGGCCGGTGCGTCGGTGTACTCGGCGTCCGAGTTCGCGGCCAAGGAGTTCCCGGACCTGGACGTGTCGCTGCGTGGCGCGGTGTCGATTGCACGCCGCCTGCAGGATCCGTTGGCCGAACTGGTGAAGATCGAGCCCAAGGCGATCGGCGTTGGCCAGTACCAGCACGACGTGGACCAGTACCGCCTGGCACGGGCGCTGGATGCGCGCGTGGAGGACTGCGTGAACGCGGTCGGCGTATACGTGAACACCGCGTCGGCTGCGCTGCTGTCGCGGGTGTCCGGCCTGTCGGCCACGGTGGCCGAGAACATCGTGCGCCATCGCGACGACAACGGCCCGTTCAAGCGTCGCAAGGACCTGTTGAAGGTCGCGCGCCTGGGCGAAAAGACCTTCGAGCAGTGCGCCGGCTTCCTGCGTATCGCCGATGGTGACCAGCCGCTGGACGCCTCGGCGGTGCACCCGGAAGCCTATCCGGTGGTTGAACGCATCGTCGCCAGCACCTCGCGCCCGATCAAGGCACTGATCGGTGATGGCAGCTTCCTGCGTGGCCTGAAGGCCGAGCAGTTCACCGATGCCACCTTCGGCGTGCCGACCGTGCGCGACATCCTGAAGGAACTGGAGAAGCCGGGCCGCGACCCGCGCCCGGAGTTCAAGGCGGCGCGTTTCGCCGAGGGCGTGGAGGACATCAAGGACCTGCGCGAGGGCATGGTGCTGGAAGGTGTGGTCAGCAACGTGGCTGCGTTTGGTGCCTTTGTCGATATCGGCGTGCACCAGGACGGCCTGATCCACATTTCGGCGCTTTCCGATACCTTCGTGAAGGACCCGCGCGACGTGGTCAAGGCCGGTGACATCGTCAAGGTGAAGGTGCTGGAGGTGGATGTGGCGCGCAAGCGCATCGCCCTGACCCGGCGCCTGGACGATACCCCGGGCCAGGCCACCAGCCGCCCGGGCCAGCGTGATGAGCGCGGCCAGGGCCAAGGACCGCGCCGTGACGCTGGCGGCCAGAACCGTGGTCCGAACCGCGGCCAGGGCGCTGGCGGCCGTCCGGCCCAGTCTGCGCCGCCGGCCAACAATGCCCTGGCCGAGGCCTTTGCACGGGCCAAGCGCAGCTGAGGATCGTGCCCCCCGTCACGCTTGATTCGTGGCGGGGGACTTGTCGGTTTTCCCCGTGATTGCGCACACTTGCGCCTGAGGGGGGCGTTTGGCCTCCCCGCTGTCGCTGGGGAGGGCCATGACGCCAGCACGACCCGCCGTCATCGTTGCAGGCCGCAGCGCTCCGCTGCGGCCGGCGCCTGCCCGTGCCGGCAGGGGACCGGATTGATGCCGGGCCAGGGCACCCACGGCAATGGACTGCTGGAGCGCCGCCTGCAGGAGTTGGCGGAAGAGCGTCGCCGCTTGGCGATGATCATCGACGGTACCGCTGCGGGAACCTGGGAGTGGAACGTGCAGACCGGCGAGATGCGGGTCAATGCGCGCTGGGCCGAGATTGTCGGTTACCGCCTGGAAGAGCTGGAACCGATCTGCCAGAAGACGTTCCTGAAGCTGGTGCATCCCGATGACATCGCGCTGTCCGATGCGGCGCTGGATGAGCATTTCGAAGGACGCAGCGACAACTACGCCTGCCTGCTGCGCATGCGCCACAAGAACGGCCAGTGGATCTGGATCCAGGACCGCGGGCGGGTCTTCGAGTGGGACAGGCAGGGCAAGCCGTTGTGGATGGCCGGCGCGCATGCCGATGTCACCGAGCTGCAGCAGGCGAGGCAGGACGCGGCCGAGACCCGGCAACGCCTGCAGGCCGTGGTCGATGCGTCCGACGAGGTAGCGGTGATCGCCACCGATACCGATGGCACCATCACCTTGTTCAACACGGGGGCGGAGCGTCTGCTGGGCTACAGCGCGGCGGAGGTGGTCGGCCAACGGCGGCTCGATGCCTTCCACGATCCGGATGAGCTGAAGGCATGGATGCGACCGCTGGCCGATGTCCATGGCAATCTTCCTGACGTGTTCGAAGCGCTCAGTGCACGCGCCGACGGACAGACCTATTCGCGGCAGTGGATGTTGCTGCGCAAGGACGGCCAGCCACGGCAGGTGCGCCTGTCGATCAGCCGCATGGATGGCGCCGAAGGCGCGCGCATCGGCTATGTCGGCATGGCCATCGACATTACCGAAATCCTGCAGGCGCGCGCGGAGGCGCGGCTTTCGGCGGAGAAGTTCGCCGGGGCGTTCACGTCTGCCGCGCTGGGCATGGCCCTGGTCTCGCTGGAGGGGCGCTGGCTGGATGTCAACGACGCACTGTGCCGGATCCTGGGTTACCCGCGCGAAGAGCTGCTGCAGGTCGATTTCCAGCGCCTGACCCATCCCGATGACCTGCAGGCCGACCTGGCCCTGGTGCGGGACCTGCTGGACGGACGGCGCAGCCATTACCACCTGGAAAAGCGCTATCTCGACCGCGACGGCCGCATCATATGGGCCCGGCTGTCGGTGTCGCTGGTGCGCAACGAGCATGGCGAACCGCTGCATTTCGTGTCGCAGATCCAGGACATCACCGCCCAGCGCAGCAGCGAGCAGCGCCTGTTCGAGAGTGAACAACGCAGCCGCATCACCCTGGATGCGGTGGCTGACCTGGTGCTCAGCGTCAGCCTTGATGGCCGCATCGACTACGCCAACGCGGCCGCCGTGCGTACCCTGGCCGGGGATGGCGCGTTGTCGCTGGCCGGACACAAGGTGCAGGACGTGCTGGCGTTGACCACCGAGTACGCGCCCGGTTCGGTATTGGATGTGTCAGTGCTGCTGGACCCGGAGAGCAATGCGGTGGACCTGCACGCCGACCTGCTGCTGCGGCTGGGCACGGCAACGGTACCGGTGGACCTGACCCGCGCCTGGCTGCGCGATGATGAAGGCCATGTGCGCGGTGCAGTCTGGGTGCTGCGCGACGACACCCAGCAGCGCGCGCGCCAGCGCGAAGCCCGGCACCTGGCCGAGATCGATCCGTTGACCGAGCTGAGCAACCGCCGCGGCTTCGAGGTGCACCTGCAGCAGGCGATCACCCGCGTCGAGCGCACCGGCCAGGCAGCCTCGCTGATGTACATCGATCTGGACCGCTTCAAGCCGGTCAACGATACCTGGGGCCATCTGGCCGGCGATGCCGTGCTATGGGCGGTGGCCAGCGTGCTGCGCCATGGCGTGCGCGATTCGGACGTGGTGGCGCGGCTGGGGGGGGACGAATTCGCGGTGATCCTGTCCGGTTGTACGCCACGTCGTGCGGCCCGTATCGGTGGTGAACTGCTGCACACGCTGGCCTCCCTGTCGATTCCGTGGGACCAGGACCGGCTGCGGGTCGGTGCCAGCATTGGTATCGCGCCGTTGGCCAGCGGCATGAGCGTGGACCAGGCGGTGGCTGCGGCTGATGCCCAGTGCTACCGGGCCAAGGCGATGGGCCGCAACAACGTGCAGGTACAGGGCGAGCTGTCCGAATGTCCGGGTGACGACGGCGAACCGGGCTGAACCGGTCCGCACCACCGGGAGCCAGCGCGGTGCCGATGGGGGCACTGGGCGGTGGATCGGAGCGGTGACATCGGCCCATGCCCGGCGGGGCACTCCGGCCCGTCTCAGTCCGTGAGAGGGCAGGGCGGAACAATCGCCCCTCCCCCGGACAAGAGATCTGACGATGATGGCCTGGAATCGAAACGTCGTTGCCGCCTATGCGCCCGCCATGGTTGGCTGGTGCCTGGCGCTGGCCAGCTGGCTGCGCCTGGAACAACTGCGCGACGACTTGCATGCGAAGGCGTTGCTGCCAGTGCTGCAGGGCGGCGCGGTGACGTTGCTGGTGCTGACGCTGGCCTGCACGTTGGCAGCAAGCGCGGTGCTGTGGCGTTCCCGCCGGCCGCCGCGCCAGCCCACCGCTGGATGATCTACAGCGCAGCGGGCTTCATCAGTACGAACCGGCAGGGCGCGCGTTGGAAGGCATTGATCTGCGGCACCAGACGCTGGAAGTGCTCGCTGGCGCAGTGGGCGTCGAGGGCGCCGTGGTCGGGCCACAGCTCGATGAAGACGAAGTGCCCAGGATCCTTCTCGTCAACGAACAGCTCATAGCTGATGCACAGTGGCTCGCGCTGCGTGCAGGCGACCAGTTCCCGGTACAGCGGCAGGACGCGGTCCAGGGCTTCGGGGTAAATGAAGTCTTCGGCGATCACCTTCAGCATGTGCTAGTCCGTGCAGGGGAGGCATCCGATGATAGTGCCGGCGCCCGGCCGGCACTTCACCGTCAACGCAATACATTGTCCGAATTCACCAGACGCACATCGTGCATCTGGTTGAGGTAAGCCTCGTAGTAGCCCTTGTGCGAGACGCCGACGATGGCCAGCATGCGGCGGCCCGGATGCAGGCCCAGCACATCGCGGATGTTGGCGACCATGCGCAGGTTGCGCGTTTCCCAGTAGCCCACATACATCCTGCCGAAGGCTTTTGGCGAGGGCTCGACGAGCGTCGCGCCGAAATCGCTCTGGTAAGCGGTCATCGCTACCGTGGGACTGTTGTACGCCCTGTACAGCGCCATGACACCCCCGGGCTTGTCCAGATCGGCCAACAAGCGTTTATCCGCGTCCTTGCGTGCCTGGGTATGGGCGTTGTTCCAGGCACCGGTGATGGCCGCGCTCGCCGCCGCTTCATCCTCGGCGGGTGTGGGGGAATCGGCCGTGTGGTCGTCCACGGCCCACAGGCGCTCATGCCCGAGGCGGGCGGCGACTTCGGCGGCGATCAGATGGGTTTCATTGCGGCGAACCAGGCCCTTGTCGAGGATCTCGACCAGCGCCGGAGCCAATCCATCACCGTCCTTGCGCTCGGACGCAGGCAGGCGCAGCCACTGCACCTGCGCTGAGCCGCGTTCGCCTGCTGCCAGGAACAGCGCGGCGAGCCGACGACGTTGTGCGGGCGTCGGGTTGTTCGGCCAGGTTGCGAGCAGGCGCTCGGCCTGGGTGTTCGCCGCAGGCACGTCCAGTCCCGTCGCAACCTGCGCAGCGGTGGTGTCGAAGCAGTAGGTGGCCACGCTCTCCGCATAGCGGGCCGGATAACGGCGCATGAAATCGCACTGGAGGCCGGACAGGTCTTCGGTAGCGATCAGCTCGGGTTTCCAGGCGACCAGTCGCTGCAGCAATGGCTCAAGCGAGGCCGGCTGGAAGGACGTGGGAAGGCCGGACAAATGGGTGGTGCCCAGTACCAGCACTTCGTTCGGGCGCCCGGCTGGGGGGCCCTTCAACCGGTCTGGGTGGAAGGCCGGTCGATAGGCCGTGTCGGTGGCCAGCGCGCTGTTGCTGCACATGGCCAGGAAGAGAAGGGTGGCAATGCGAGGGAACATGCGATCTCCATGTCGATGAGCGTCCTGCGGGACCTTCATGCTGTTCGCTTTTTTCTGCTGGGAAATCCCGCATTGGTCATGTAAACCTTTCTGCCTTGAGCTGCATCCTTCTGCTGAGCGATGCTGTATTCAGTGCTCAGGCATTGCTGCATTCCGCTACCCGGTGGCGGAGGAGGGCCTGAGTCCCTTGGTGGGCAGGTTGTGGCACATGAGCGGAACGTGAAGTACACGGCAATCGTCGACCGCATTCCGTCTGCAATGTACGGAGTTGCGACGGACGTCGCGGAATCCCGCTAAAGCGGCCGACCGCATCGCCGATACTCCCTCTGGATCCCGCTCCAGCCACCCGCCG
This sequence comes from Stenotrophomonas maltophilia, assembly GCF_002799155.1. Lineage (GTDB taxonomy): Bacteria > Pseudomonadota > Gammaproteobacteria > Xanthomonadales > Xanthomonadaceae > Stenotrophomonas > Stenotrophomonas maltophilia_R. Next base: position 2,145,290 of record NZ_NERD01000002.1, on the reverse strand, counting down.
CAGGACCCCAGACTGCCCCGATGGGCGGTCTGCGCAGTGTGTTCCGCCGCTCCCCAATGCTGATCGGACCCGCACCAGACGTTCTTGCCAGCTGCTCGAGGGGTGCCTGCGGGCACCTGCAGTCCCAAGCAACCGAAGTTGCCGCCGGGCATCCCGCCCGTCGGATCGCAACCGCTTACCGGACACCGAGGATCAGACAATGCTCATTCCAGGCTTCACGGCGGACGCGCAGGCGCCGGCCGAGCTGCATACCCGTTGGTCGCCGTGGCGCGCGCTGCTGGGTGCCCTTGCCCCGCAGCAGCGGACCGGCACCGAGTCGATGGCAACCGACCGCGCCGAACTTGAAGCCCAGGTCGCGGCGCTGCATCGCGTGCAGGCAGTCATCGAGTTCGCCCTCGATGGCACCATCCTGCAGGCCAACGACAACTTCCTGCAGGCGATGGGCTACCGGCTGGAGGATATCCAGGGAAAGCACCATTCCCTGTTCGTCGATCCCGAGCAGGCGCGCAGCGCCGAATACCGTGACTTCTGGGCGCGGCTGGGACGTGGCGAATATGACGCTGGCCAGTACCGGCGTTTCGGCAAGAACCAGCGCGAGATCTGGATCCAGGCCTCGTACAACCCGGTGCTGGACCGTCAGGGGCGTCCGTACAAGGTAGTCAAGTTCGCCACTGACATCACCGCGCAGAAGCTGCAGGCGGCCGACTCGGCCGGCCAGCTGGCTGCCATCGACAAGTCGCAGGCCGTGATCGAGTTCAGCATGGATGGCCGCATCCTGTCGGCCAACGACAATTTCCTGGTCGCCACGGGTTACAGCCTGGACGAAGTGCGCGGGCAGCACCATTCGTTGTTTGTCGAGCCCGAGCATCGCGGCAGCATCGAGTATCGGCAGTTCTGGGAAAAGCTCGGCCGTGGCGAATACGATGCCGGCCAGTACCGGCGCCTTGGCAAGGGCGGGCGCGAGGTCTGGATCCAAGCGTCCTACAACCCGATCCTGGACCTCAACGGAAAGCCGTTCAAGGTCGTCAAGTACGCCACCGACATCACCGCGCAGGTGCATGAGAACCAGGCCATGCAGCGGGCCGTGGCGCAGACCCGCGAGGTGGTGGCTGCCGCCAAGCAGGGTGATCTGACCCAGCGCGTGGCCACCGCCGACAAGCGCGGGCCGATCGCCGAGCTGTGCGAAGGCGTGAATTCGCTGGTCGAGGCGATGGCCGCGATCATCGGCCAGATCAAGTTCGCCGCCGACACCATCGCGGTCGGTGCAACCGAGATCGCGCAGGGCAACAGCGATCTGTCGCAGCGCACCGAGCAGCAGGCAGTGTCGCTGGAGGAGACCGCGGTGTCGATGAAGGGCCTGGCCGAGACCGTGCAGCGCACCGCGACCAACGCACGGCAGGCCAGCCAGCTGGCCGGAGGCGCCGCTGATGTCGCCGCGCGCGGCGGCAACGTGGTGCACGAAGTGGTCGAGACCATGGCGGTGATCAACGCGTCCTCGCGGCGCATCGTCGACATCATCGGCGTGATCGACGGCATCGCCTTCCAGACCAACATCCTTGCGTTGAACGCGGCGGTGGAGGCGGCGCGAGCAGGTGAACACGGGCGTGGCTTCGCCGTGGTTGCTACCGAGATCCGCGAACTGTCGCAGCGTTCGGCCAGCGCAGCCAAGGAGATCAAGCAGCTGATCGATGCATCGGTTGCCAATGTGGGCGCCGGCACGGCGCAGGTTGAGAGCGCCGGCCGTACCATGGACGAGATCGTGGTCAACGTGCGCCGGGTCAGTGACCTGATGTCCGAGATCAGCACGGCAGCACAGCAGCAGAGCGACGACATCCAGCAGATGAACCATGCCGTCGACCTGATCGACCAGGGCACGCAGCAGAACGCCGCGCTGGTAGAGGAAGCCTCCGCCGCGGCGCGCAGCATGGAAGAACAGTCGGCGCAGCTGCTGCAGACCGTGGCCAGCTTCCGCGTGCAGGGCGGGGCTGGGCACATGCATGGTGCGGCGGTGCTGCGCGCGGTCTAGGCCAAGCGGTCGGAGGGCTGTTTCCCGGTCTCGAGGCCCGAGGCAGCCTGCACGCAGTTGCGGCCGGCATGCTTGGCGCGGTACAGGGCCTGGTCGGCGCGGTCGACCAGGCCGCGCGGGTCGGCCTGCTCATGTGCGGCCTGCCAGGCCACGCCGATGCTGATGGTCACGTAAGCCTCGGCGGCGGGCAGCGCGGCGGCTTCCACGGCGGCGCGCAGGCGCTCGCCCAGGTCCAGGGCGTGGGCTGCGTCGGGCGTGGGCAGGGCAGCGATGAATTCCTCGCCGCCATAGCGGGCCAGCAGGTCATCACCGCGTTGCAGGCAGCCCTCGAGGATCGCGGCGACCGCCTGCAGGCGGCGATCACCTTCCGGGTGCCCGTAGGTGTCATTGAGTCGCTTGAAGTGGTCGATGTCGATCATCAGCACCGCCAGCCCCATGCCCTGGCGGCGAGCGCGACCGCGCGCGCTGACGAGCGATTCATCGAAGTTGCGGCGGTTGCCCAGGCCGGTCAGCGGATCGCGCCGGGCCAGCAGCGCCAGTTCGTCGCGCTCGCGCTGGATCTGGGCTTGGGTCAGCACGCTGCGTAGCGCGTAGCCGAGCAGGGCACCGATGAAACCGACCGAGGCCAGGGTCGGCTGCAGGCGTGCGACCAGCAGCGCCACCATCATCAGCAGCAACGGCAGCATCAGTGGCGCGCTGGCATCGATGATGCGGCGAAGGTTGCGCGGCACAGCCACTGCTGGTGGGCGGTGCAGGCTGCCGGCCAGCACGGCCAACAGCACGAACAGCCCGCTGATCAGCAGGTCCCCCCAGCCACCATCGGGTACCTGCGGCTGCCAGGTACTGATGTAGAACGCCAACAGGAAGTAGCCCAGCGCGTAGATCGTCAACGTGCGGAAGAAGTCACGGCGGTCGGCATTGTCCTCGGCCAGGAAGCGGATCAGTGCGAAGCAGAACACCAGGCTGTTCTGCACGCTGCTCATGGTGTTCAGGCACTGCGTCCACAGGGCGGTATTGAAGTGCGCCATCGCCCGCGTGTGTCCGTAGTACAACAGCCACAGCAACCCGATGATCAGCAGGTCCACCGCGCGGATGTAGCGGTTGCCACCGCCTGGGCTGGCGGCCACGTAGGTCAGGGGAATCCGGTAGAACACGTACAGGACCAGTGAAGGTACGGTCATCTGCGCAGGATCGAGGCCGGTCACATTGCGGTACAGCAGGGCCAGCAGGGCCAGCGAGAACAAGCCGACCGCAGCGCCCAGCGTCCGCCATTTGCAGGCCGCCTGATGGCTGTCACGTGCACGCCGCACGCAGGCCAGTGCGGCCAGCAGTGGGGCGGTGATCAGCATCAGGTAGGAGCCGATCGGGTCCTGCGGGCCGACAAAGGTAATGACGAGCGCGTGCGTGACCAGGAAAAACAGTGCCGCACGCAACGTCATGCATTCCCCCGCCCCCAGCTCCGGCTGGGATCACGATAGGCAGAAGTAGGTGAGGCTGGCAAGAAAAGTGTGAGCTACGTCTATTTTAAACCTTGCCGTAGATCGCAGTTGTGTGTCATCGAGGTGACTCAGAGCCTTCCACCTGGGCATACATCCAGAAGTCACGGGGCTGTACCCGAACCCGCCGGTAAGCGCGCAGCAGGCCTTCGCGCTGCATGCCGAGGCGTTCCAGCACGGCGATCGAGCGGGCGTTGCTGTCCAAGACGGTCGCCTGGATACGGACCAGGGCGTGTGCGGCACGGCCCCATTCGAGCACCGCGCGTGCTGCGTGCGTGGCCAGTCCCTGACCCTGCCAGCGCGGATCGAGATCATAGGCGAGTTCGCCGCGGCCATGCGACAGGTCGATTCCGTTCAGGCCAACGGTGCCGATCAGCTGGTCGTCGGCGTTCACCAGCGCCCAGCGCTGGTCCGTTGCCGTGGGCAGGTAACTGGCGATCTGGCGTCGCAGTGCCATTTCGGAAACGTCGCCCCAGCTGGTGTGCCCGGTCACGCCCGGCAGCGAGAGATAGCGGGACCAGGCGGCAGCATCATCCACGTGCAGTGGACGCAACCGTGCGGGCAGGGTTGCAGGGAGCGTGGGCAGGGCGGGCGTTGGCATCGTCGCCAGTGTCGGCGCCCCGGCCCTGAAAATGCAAAAGGCCAGGTCGGGGACCTGGCCTTTGATGCAGTGGTGCCGGTGAAAGGACTCGAACCTTCATGGGGTTACCCCCGGCTGATTTTGAGTCAGCTGCGTATACCATTCCGCCACACCGGCAGGCAGCGTGCGAGTGTAACCGAGGTCGGCGGGAGATGCATAGTAGGAGGGCCTATCAGGGCGGTTCCTGTCGGCATTGGCTCCTTGGTAGCTATACTCCCAGTGTGCAATTGCCTCCAGGAGGGGGTAGCTGATGACAGTGTTGCAGGACCTGAGGGTGCTGGTGGTCGAGAACGACGAAATGAGTGCGGCCCTGCTGCAGATGCAGCTGGTGCATGCCGGTGCGACCGTGGTCGGGCTCGCAGCGAGCGTGTCCGAAGCCCTGCAGCTGCTCGAGCAGAGCACCCCGGACGTGGCCCTGCTGGACTACCGGCTGGCCCGCAACGAGACCAGTGAGCCGGTGGCCGCAGCGCTTTCGGCACGTGGCATTCCGTTCGTGCTGGCCACCGGAATGCTGGCCGAGCAGCTGCCGGCGCCGATGTTGGAGGGTCTGTTGCTGGTCAAGCCGTACCTGTCAGCCGATCTGTCGCGGGCGCTGGCGCGTGCGGTTGGCCGCTCCAGCGTCCAGGCCTGAGCCGCTCGCCGTGCACCGGCGGGGGTATGCTGCTGGGGCCTGAATGCTCAGGCCTACAAGGAGAGTGGCATGCAGAAGTGGATCAAGCGCATGGTTGCTGCGGGTGTCCTTTCGATGGCGGTCTTCGGTGGTACGGCGTCTGCCACATGGTGCGGCCAGCCCTGTTTCCAGCTCTACAAGAGCTGCATCGCGCGCGGCGGTGAAGTTGAGCAATGCCTGCAGGAACAGGCCTTCTGCGAAGAGGCGATGTGCGGCGGCAACCCCTGAACCAGGAACCCCGCCCAGGCGGGGTTTTTCAATTGCGCCTGGCGCTCAGCCCGCTTCCTCGTACACGTAACGGATCTCCTCGCGGTCATCGAGGATCTGGTACTGGCGTGCCAGGTCATCCGGGTCGGGATTGAGCCAGGCGTCGAGGTGTTCCCTGCGGATCGGTACCACGCCGCGGTCATGCCCGGCCGCGGCGACGTCGCTGGAAGGTGCGTCGGTGATCGTGGCAAACGACAGCAGGCGGCCTTCCGGTCCTTCCCATTCCGCCCAGAGGCACGCCAGCAGCAGGTCGCGGGGCGGATCGGGACGGAATTCGAGCACCACGTCCTGTTCCTTTTCGTCGGCACCGAGGGTGCGGCCGGCGATGGCGTGGCGTGGCACGTGCTCGTAGAACGCCTGCACCACTACCACGCCGTGGCGCAGTCCGAACGCACCCCGCCAGTAACCCTCCAGGCTGTCGCGCCGCGCATTGTAGGTGCCGGGGTACAGCACGTCGTTGCGCGCCGGCTTGTCCGGCAGCCGGCACTGGTAGCGCATCGGCTTGATCACGCGCTGGCCGTTCTCGCTGACCATCACCGGCGCGTAGGTGCCAGGGAAGATGCGGTTGTCGCGCGGCAGCAACTGCACCCGATGCAGGTCCTCCAGTCGGGCCTGCGCGCGCTCGATGCGGTTGCCGGCCACGCGCAGGTCATGGCGTGCCTTCTGCGTGGGCCGGGTGGCCAGCGTGGCATGGGCGATATCGCGTCGTTCGCGTTGCCGGGCCAGTTCGGCCTCCAGTGCCTGCCGCTCCTGCGCATGCCATTGCTGGATCTTCGTCACGATGTCCCGTCCCTGTTCGGTACGCGCGCCGGCGAATCCGTCATCCATCGCCTTCGGGGTCTTCGGCCGCTTCTTGCCCGGATCGTGTGCGTACAGTTCGGCGAACTCTTCCAGCGACAGGATGGCGCCGAACTCGCGTACCAGCTTGGCGTAGTCAGCGCGGATAAGGGCGGAATAGCACATGGGACTGTGGAGGGCCTGGGTCGCAGCAGCTGCGACGTGGATGCGGCAGGATAGCCCGACCTACAGGGAGATACTGCATGAATGATTCCATCGCCTGCCAGTTCCGCGAAGCCGTGCCCACGGTCGAGGACTACTGCCAGCTGCGTGTACTGGCCGGCCTCAGCGCCAAGACCCGGGAAGCAGCTGCGCGCGCACTGCCCAACACGCTGTTTGGTGTCTGTGCGTACCAGGGCAGTGAGCTGGTGGCGATGGGGCGCATCGTCGGCGATGGCGGTTGCCATCTGCAGGTCTGCGATATCGCGGTGCTGCCGCGGCTGCAGGGGCAGGGACTGGGCAAGGAGGTGATGCGGCGCCTGGATGGCTGGATGCAGGCCAACCTGCCGCCATCGGCGTACGTCAGCCTGCTGGCCGATGGCGAGGCGCATCGGTTGTACGCCCAGTTTGGTTTCGCACCCACGGCACCAGCATCGATCGGGATGTATCGGCGGTTCTGAGCCGTAATCGGGGTGAAGCCATCCACGATGGCGTGGATCTACCGCGTCGCCGACCATTCCATCCACGCATGGCGTGGATAGGGCCTTCCCAGGAATCGCGGGCAAAGAAAAACCCCGGCCGAAGCCGGGGTTTCCAAGAATTGGCGTCCCCACGGGGATTCGAACCCCGGTCGCCACCGTGAAAGGGTGATGTCCTAGGCCTCTAGACGATGGGGACGCACGAAAACTTCAAGTTGTAGAACCTTCGACGGCCTAATGTCGAAGTGGTGGAGCCAAGCGGGATCGAACCGCTGACCTCCTGCATGCCATGCAGGCGCTCTCCCAGCTGAGCTATGGCCCCAATGAAACTCCGGATGATCTGCCGGGAGCAGAGTCCGTTTTGAAACTGGCGTCCCCACGGGGATTCGAACCCCGGTCGCCACCGTGAAAGGGTGATGTCCTAGGCCTCTAGACGATGGGGACGCACGAAAACTTCAAGTTGTAGAACCTTCGACGGCCTAATGTCGAAAGTGGTGGAGCCAAGCGGGATCGAACCGCTGACCTCCTGCATGCCATGCAGGCGCTCTCCCAGCTGAGCTATGGCCCCGTGTTACCGAGCCGCCTATCATACCTGCGTGTTCACGTTTGTGGAAGCTTTTTCAGAACTTTTTTCGTTCCGGTTCAACCGCTGCCACCAAGGCAGGGGACCCGCAACGCCACAACCTGAATGCCGGTAGGCGGTGAACAAAAAAGACCCGGTTATCGGCCGGGTCCTCGTTGTTCGTGATGAGTGGCGTCCCCACGGGGATTCGAACCCCGGTCGCCACCGTGAAAGGGTGATGTCCTAGGCCTCTAGACGATGGGGACGCAATTCTCATCAATGTTCTTTAGCGACCTTTCGACGGCCTAATGCCGAAAGATTGGTGGAGCCAAGCGGGATCGAACCGCTGACCTCCTGCATGCCATGCAGGCGCTCTCCCAGCTGAGCTATGGCCCCACGTCGCTGAGGAGCGAAATAATAGCCTTGCCCCAGGGGGTTGGCAAGCATTTGTTGCACTTTTCTTCACGCGCGTTGCGAGGCGGATGGTGGTCGTCCGTACTCAGGGGGCGTCGTCGGTCAGTGCCGCCAGGATGGGGCATTGATCCAGTGTGCCGTGGCCGGGGCAGGCGTCGACCAGCTGCGAAAGCGCGGTGTGCATGCGCTGCAGTTCGGCCATGCGCTGCGCGATGTCCCTCAGTCGGGCCTGCGCCGTGTCACGTACGCTGCCCATGTCCTGCGGGTGGCGGTCACTGAGCGCCAGCAGTTCGGCGATTTCTTCCAGGCTGAAACCCAGCGTTTTGGCACGGCGGATGAAGCGCAGCCTGCGCAGGTCCTGCTCGCCGAAGATGCGGTAGCCCCCGGCCGAGCGTGCCGCCGTGGGCAGCAACTGCTGGCGCTCGTAGTAGCGCACCGTATCGATCGGTACGCCGGCCTGGCGCGCCAGTTGACCAATGTTCATGGGGGATTCCTGCGGATGCCGCCGGCCATTGTGAAGCCTTGAGTCTGGTCCAGGGTCAAGGCCCCGCCGATGAGGGCGCATTCAGCGCACTTTGCAACTTTCTTCATAGCCCCACCCTCGAGGCAGTTCCTACCCTGCGCCTGAACCGGCCGCTGGATGGCCTGCAACGAACCGAGGAGATGGTCTGTGGAAGGATTCAGAAACGAAGGATTCGTCGAGGTCGCGGTGGTCGAGTACCCGGGAGGCGACCCATCGGCCGCCTCCGTGCTGACTGAAATGGCACATGTGGCCAACCGACTTGCCCAGCAACAGCGCCGTCCGTTCAAGCGTGTCCTGGTGACCCGCTGGATCGTGCCGGCCAGCCAGACCGGCGTGCACCGCATCGCCGGCGCGGAGATGCTCGAGGCAGACATTCCCGCTGTAATCGCCGTGCCTGGCCAGATCAGCCAAGGCGTCTGCCTGCGTGCCGATGAGGTCCTGCTGGATTGGCTGCGCGCGCACTACGACGGTGGCAGTCTGCTGGCGGCGGCCAGCGACGGTGTCAGCATGCTCGCGCGTGCCGGTCTGCTGGCCGGGCGCACGGTCAGTGGGCCGGACCTCGGGCGCCATCCGGGCCTGCAGGGGCAAGCAGCCAGCTGGGTACCCAGTGAGCGCGCGCTGGTCGATGATGGCGACCTGCTGACGGTGGCCGGTTCCCAGGCGTGGCGTTTCCTCGGCCTGCGACTGCTGTATCGGCTGTATGGCCAGGGGGTGGCGAGTTCCGTGGCGCAGCAGCTGGGAATCACGGTGCCGGCAGCCATCCAGCAGGATCTGGAGCGCTTCAGTGCAAACTTCGCTCACGGTGATCGTGATGTGCTGAAGGCGCAGCGCTGGCTGCATACCACGGCTGCGCGCGGCGCCACGCTCGGTGCGATCTGTGAGGTTTCCGGACTGGAGCCGCGGACCCTGCAGCGGCGCTTCCTGAAGGCCACGGGGCTGCGTCCTATCGAGTATTGCCAGCGGTTGCGTATCGCCAAGGCGCAGACGCTGCTGCAGCAGGGGGCGGGCATCGATGAAGTGGCCTGGGGCGTGGGCTACGCCGACCAGAGCGCCTTCCGCCGCCTGTTCCTGCGCATCGTCGGAATGACGCCGGCCAACTATCGTCGGCTGGTCAACAACAAGCGGCGCGAGCGGCCGCTGTTGTCATCGGTGGCGGGCAGCCTGCGCGGGCTGCAACCGGTGCCTGGCATGCAGATGCCGCGCAGCGCGGCCTGATGCCTGCGGCGGGCGTCGCGCTTGCAACCTGGGCGCGACGCCTCGACCATGCAGGCAACGGATGTTGGAACAGGTGGGCTGATGTCGAGTGTTGGGCCGGTGCCGATGCCGGTGGTGTTGATCCTGATGTGCGTGCTGCTGGCCATGGCCGTGGCACATCTGTGGCCGCGTCGGAAGGACGGGATGGCAGTGCCTTCCGCGGCAAGCATGGTCCTGGACATGTTGCTGATCGGCCTGCTATGCGGACGCATCAGCTTCGTGGCCTTGAACTTCGCGCTCTATCGTGAGGCCCCCTGGAGCATCCTGCAGATCGCCGATGGTGGGTATCACCTCACGGTCGCGCTGGTTGCAGGCCTGGCATGGGGTGTCTGGCGGCTGAGGCCATGGCATGCATTGCGTGCGCCGGTGCTGGCGGGGGCGCTGGCGGGCGTGGTGCTCTGGGCGGCGGGCAGCCACCTGCTGGCGGCATGGCAGGCACAGCGGATGCCGCTGCCGGCGGTGAACGTGGCCGATCTGCAGGGGCGCGTGATCGACCTGCAGCAGTTCCGGGGCAAACCGGTGGTACTGAATCTCTGGGCCAGCTGGTGTGGCCCCTGCCGACGCGAAATGCCGGTGCTGGCATCCGCACAGCAGACGCATACCGAGGTGCAGTTCGTGTTCCTCAACCAGGGCGAAACCCTGGATGAGGTCCAGGGTTTCCTCGCCAGCGAACGACTGGTGCTGGGCAACCTGTTGCTGGACGATGACGCTGCCGCTTCAACCGTGCTGGGCGTGCAGGCCTATCCTTCCACGCTCTTCTTCGATGCCGACGGGCGCCTGCGTGAACTGCACCTGGGCGAACTGACTGCGGCCGGTCTTGAACACAAACTGCGCCGGCTGCGGTAGCCTGCCCGGGCATCTCACTACGGAGTTCCCATGTTGTCCACTTCCCTGCGCATCGCTCCGGCGGTGCTGTTGCTGCCGGTCATGCTGGCATTGGCCGCCTGCAGCCAGGCCCAGACCCCACCGGGCAAGACGGCGGCAGCACCGGTTGCGAGTGCTCCGACGTCCGCGGCCAAAGGTGACCGTCCTGCGGTGCTGAAAGGCATCGAGAAGCACGGCTTCGAAGTCGTTGCCGAGTTCGATGCACCGGGCGGCCTGCGTGGCTTCGCTGGCGTGGTGGGCGGGCAGCAGCCGGCCGCAGCCTACGTCACCGCCGACGGCAAGCACGTGCTGGTAGGCAGCCTGTTCGATGCCGAAGGCAATGATGTGGCCGCCGAGGCGGTGGAAAAGCTGGTCGCTGCACCGATGTCGGCCAAGATGTGGACCAAGCTGGAAGCCAGTGCATGGGTGCGTGACGGCAAGGCCGATGCGCCGCGCGTGGTCTATACCTTCAGCGATGCCAACTGCCCCTACTGTCACAAGTTCTGGGAAGCAGCACGGCCGTGGGTCGACGCCGGCAAGGTGCAGTTGCGTCACATCATGGTCGGCGTCATCCGCGAGGACAGCCCGGCCAAGGCGGCGGCCATCCTCGCTGCCCGTGACCCGAGCGCGGCGCTGCTGCAGAACGAGCACGATTTTGATCGTGGTGGCATCAAGGCGCTGCCGAACATCAGTCGCGAGATCGCTGGCAAGCTCGACGCCAACCAGGTGCTGATGATCGAGATGGGCTTCCAGGGCACGCCGGGCATCCTGTTCCAGGACGCGCAGGGCCAGGTGCAGCGTCGCGCCGGCTTGCCGCAGGGCGCTGACCTGCAGACGGTGCTGGGCCCGCGCTGAGTCGCGCCTCTCATCTTGAATGACCCACGGGCCCGCATGGCAGCATGCGGGCCTGTTGCTTTCCGTGATCAGGATCGATGTGCGGCCTGCGCATCATCTGTTCGTCGTCACGTCTGAATAGTGACTGACATCAAGCCTCGCGCCTTGATTCCAATCAAGGCCAAAAACGACAGGCGGATTAGCCTGTGACGCATGGAATACAGCGTCAATGCGCGATGGATGCCGCGCTCGCCAGGCCCTGATCGGGGTCGGTCGGCTCAGCCATTCACGACACTCTCACCCTATGCTTGTTACCCAGACCGCTGCGGTCGCCACCTCTCTGGCAGTGCGGCCTTGATGGCGTCGACATCGGTACAGGCAGGGCAGTGTCACGGTCCTGTTGCCTGTCATGCGCAGGCTGTCCGTTGTCGTCGACGCAGTATCCGCATTTCCAGCAACGGCGGCGCGAGGCCGGGGTGGCACATGCGTGCGTCCCGTCAGCGCGAATCAAGTGTTCGTCCAGGGAGGATGCAATGCGCGTGGCGGTACTGAGTCTGGCCTGCTTGACCGCACTGGCGATCACGCCAGCGTATGCGCAGCAGGATGGTCAGGAAGATGCGCAGGCGTTGCGAAAGGAGATCGCTGCCATGCGCCAGGCGCTGGAAGGGATGCAGCAGCGCCTGGATCGGCTGGAGCAGCGTGAGGGGGCCGTAGCGGCCAGGGCGCAGGTGCCGCCGCCGATGGCTGCAGCCGCCAGCAGCGCCAACCTGCTGCATCCCACCCAGGTGCCGGGCGTGGCGCAGCCGGTGCTGCCGCAGCGCGAATCAGTGGCCGACCCGTCCACCGCTGCGTCGCGACCGGACAGTGCGGCCGGCCCGACCGATCCGGACCTGAAGGGCTTCTTCGCCATTCCTGGCACTGACACGATGATCCGCATCGGCGGCTACGCCAAGCTGGATGCCATCGCCGATTCGCGTGCAGCCGGCGACGAGGACCAGTTCATTCCTTCATCGATGCCGGTGGGCGGTCGCCATCGTGACGTCTCCAATTTCAACATCCATGCCAAGCAGACCCGCTTCAGCTTCGAGGCGCGACGTCCGACCACGCACGGCAACCTGCGCTTCTACCTGGAGAATGACTTCTTCGGTAGCAGTGACGGCTACGAATTCCGCCTGCGCCATGCCTATGGCCAGCTCGGCAATACCTATGCCGGCTACGGCTATTCCAGCTTCATGGACCCGGACAGCCTGCCCGATACGCTGGATTTCGCAGGGCCCGGCGGTGCCGGATACCTGCTGGTGGCGGGCATCCACCACAGCTTCGCAATAGGCAAGGGCAACACCCTGACTGTCGCTGCCGAAGATCCGAAGACCGAACTTGCTGGTGCCACCGATGAGCGGGGCGCGGTAAACCGGTTGCCTGATGTGACGGTGAGCGCGCGCATGGAGCGTGACTGGGGCCACCTGCAACTCGGCGCAGTGGCACGAAGCCTGGCCTATGACGGCGATGGCGAGCGCGACCGGCGTGTGGCCGGCGGTCTGCAGGTGAGTGGATCGGCGTCCGTGGGTGAGCGCGATCTGCTGCTGTTCGGTGCCCTGGGTGGGCGTGGTCTCAGCCGCTACACCGCCGACCTGACCGGCTCCGGGCTGGATGCGGTAGTCGGTACCGATGGCCGCCTCGATGCGCTGGATCTGCACGGCGGCTTCGTCGGCTACACCCACTACTGGTCCGGGCTGTGGCGTTCGAACCTGATCTTCGGCCAGCTGACCCTGGAGCGGAATGCCGCACTGGCGGCCGACGCATTCCGGCAGAGCCGCTACGGCGTCTTCAACCTGATCTGGAGCCCGGCGCCTTCGTGGACGATGGGCATGGAGCTGCTGTACGGCCGCCTTGAACAGCAGGGCGGTGCGCGCGGCGACACGGTCCGGGTGCAGGGCAGCCTGCAATACAACTTCATCAAATAGGCGCCAGCGGTCGTACGCCAGCGTAACCCGTCCCCACGCCCGGCTGCACCGGGCTCATGCCAGTACTGGAGATTGTCATGGCAGAAGCAAAGAAAATCGGGGTGGTCGGAGCCACCTTCCTCGTCGCCGGCAACATGATGGGCTCAGGCGTGTTCCTGCTGCCTTCCAGCCTGGCCAAGATCGGTACCGCCTCGATCTGGGGCTGGCTGATCACTACCGCGGGTGCGCTGCTGCTGGCCTTCGTGTTCGCCAAGCTGGGCAAGCTGGCACCGAAGGCGGGTGGCCCCTACGCCTACGCGCGTGACTGGTTCGGACCCTACATGGGCTTCCAGACCAATACCATCTACTGGTTCGCCAACTGGATCGGCAACGTCGCCATCCCGATCGCGGCGGTGGGCTACTTCAGCTATTTCTTCCCGATCCTGTCCGAGCCACTGGTGCGCTGTATCGCGGTGCTGGTGCTGGTGTGGGCACTGAGCTTCGCCAACATGATCGGGCCGGCGTTCGTCAGCCGGGTGCAGACGGTCACCACCAGCTTTGCGCTGGTGCCGATCCTGGGCATCGCCATCTTCGGCTGGTTCTTCTTCGATGCCGACATCTTCAAGGGCGCCTACAACGTGTCGGGCGAGTCCAACTTCGGCGCGATCTCCAGCGCTGCAGCACTGACCCTGTGGGCCTTCATCGGTGTCGAGTCGGCCTCGGTGACGGCTGGCGTGGTGGAGAACCCGGAAAAGAACGTGGCCCGCGCCACGCTGGCCGGTGTGTTCCTGGCCGCCATCGCCTACATCGCCAGTTCTTCGGTGATCATGGGCATGGTGCCGAACTCGGAACTGCAGGTGTCCGACGCGCCCTTCGCGCTGGCCGCGGCCAAGGCGGTCGGTGGCTGGGGCGGTGCGCTGGTCAGCCTGTGCGCCTTCATCGGTGCCGCCGGTTCGCTGGGCGGCTGGATCCTGCTGACCGCACAGAGTGCCAAGGCGGCCTCCGATGATGGCCTGTTCCCGAGCGTCTTCAGCAAGACCAACAAGGACGACGTACCGGTCAAGGGCGTGCTGATCGTGGCGGTGCTGATGACCCTGGCGGTGCTGGTCACCTCCACCTCGGAAACAGCGTCGGCCCAGTTCGACGTGATCACGTCGGCGGCCGTGGTGCTGACCCTGCTGCCCTACATCTACTCGTGCGTGGCGTGCTACTTCGTGGTCGAGCGGTCGCACACCCTGGTCCACACCGGTGCGTTCTGGACCCTGACCAGCCTGACCGTCGTGTACTGCCTGTGGGCGATCTACGGCTCGTCGGGAACCATCGTGCAGTACGCCTTCCTGTTCGTGCTGTTCATCACCGTGTTCTATCCCTTCTTCAGCGAGGAGCGCCGCCAGCAGCGGCAGCGCGCCCGCGAGGCCTCGGCCATCAGCGCCGGCGCCCAGCGTTCCTGAGTTCGACAAGGAGAATCAACGTGTACTTCAAGTCCCTGGACTATCCGGTCATTGTCATCGACAACGACTACGAATCGCCGCGCATCGGCGGCATCCTGATCCGCGCCCTGGTGGAAGAGCTGCGCGGCAACGGCCAGCGCGTGCTGTGCGGACTGAACCTGGATGATGCCCGTGCTGGTGCCCGCACCTACGTGGCGGCCTCGGCAGTGCTGATCTCGATCGATGGCAGCGAAGAAGTGGATGGCGAGTTCCAGCGCCTGACTGCCTTCCTGCGCGAGCAGAGCGCACGCCGCGCCAACCTGCCGGTGTTCCTGTACGGCGAGCGCCGCACCATCGAGAAGGTGCCGAGCAAGCTGCTCAAGTACATCCATGGCTTCATCTTCCTGTTCGAGGACACCAAGAGCTTCATCTCGCGGCAGGTGATGCGCGCGGCCGAAGACTACATGAAGAACCTGTTGCCACCGTTCTTCAAGGCGCTGATCCATCATGCGGCCGAGTCCAACTACTCCTGGCACACGCCCGGCCATGCCGGCGGCGTGGCGTTCACCAAATCGCCGGTCGGCCGCGCATTCCACCAGTTCTACGGCGAGAATACCCTGCGCAGCGACCTGTCGATCTCGGTGCCGGAGCTGGGCTCGCTGCTCGATCACACCGGCCCGATCAAGGACGCCGAGAACGAAGCCGCGCGCAACTTCGGTGCCGACCACACCTTCTTCGTCACCAACGGCACCTCCACCGCCAACAAGATCGTCTGGCATGGCACGGTGGCGCGTGGCGACGTGGTGTTCGTCGATCGAAACTGCCACAAGTCGCTGCTGCACGCGCTGATCATGACTGGTGCGGTGCCGGTGTACTTCACCCCCAGCCGCAACGCGCACGGCATCATCGGCCCGATCAGCCTGGATCAGTTCACGCCGGAGTCGCTGCAGCAGCGCATCGCCGCCAATCCGCTGGCCAGCCAGGCCTACAGGGCCGGTTCCAAGCCGCGCATCGCGGTGGTGACCAATTCGACCTACGACGGCCTGTGCTACAACGCCGAGAAGATTGCCGATGAGATCGGCAGCGCGGTCGACTTCCTGCATTTCGACGAAGCCTGGTACGCCTACGCCGCGTTCCATCCGTTCTACGAGAACCACTACGGCATGGCCAAGGGCAAGCCGCGTGAGCAGGATGCGATCATCTTCACCACGCATTCGACCCACAAGCTGCTGGCGGCGTTCTCGCAGGCATCGATGATCCACGTACGCAATTCGGCGCAGCGCAACCTGGATGCCGAGCGCTTCAACGAGTCGTTCATGATGCATACCTCGACCAGCCCGCACTACGGGGTGATCGCGGCCTGTGACGTTGCCTCGAAGATGATGGAGGGCGATGCCGGCCGTTCGCTGGTACAGGAAATGCACGACGAGGCCATCGCCTTCCGCCGCGCGATGCTGCACGTGCGCGATGATCTCGGCCGGGACGACTGGTGGTTCAGCGTGTGGCAGCCCACCAAGCTCGAGCGCAGCCTGGACAAGGGCGATACGCCAGCACCGCTGGTGGCCAAGCGCGAGGAGTGGTACCTGCAGCCGGATGCGCACTGGCACGGCTTCGAGAACCTGGTTGATGACTATGTGCTGATCGACCCGGTCAAGGTGACCCTGCTGACCCCGGGCCTGGCGATGGACGGCAGCATGGGCAAGCTGGGCATCCCGGCGGCAGTGCTGAGCAAGTTCCTGTGGGGCCGCGGCATCACCGTGGAAAAGACCAACCTGTACTCGGTGCTGTTCCTGTTCTCGATGGGCATCACCAAGGGCAAGTGGAGCACCCTGGTCACCGAGCTGATGGCGTTCAAGGAGCTCTACGATCGCAATGCGCCGCTGAGCCAGGCACTGCCGACGCTGGCCGCCGATTATCCGAATGCCTACGCCGGCTGGGGCCTGCGTGACCTGTGCGACGCGCTGCATGCGTTCAACCAGGAATTTGCCGTGGCCAAGGTGATGCGCGAGATGTACGTGGATCTGCCGACCCCGGTGATGACCCCGGCCGATGCCTACAACCACCTGGTGAAGGGCGAGATCGAGCGGGTCGACATCGAGCTGCTCAGTGGTCGCGTCGCTGCGACCATGCTGGTGCCGTACCCGCCGGGCATCCCGACCATCATGCCGGGCGAGCGCTTCGGCGACAGCGACGAGCCGATCATCCAGTCGCTGCGCATCGCCCGTGAGCAGAACGCCCGCTTCCCGGGCTTCGAATCGGACGTGCACGGGCTCATCATCGAGCAGGAGGGGGATGCGGTTTCGTACAAGGTGGAGGTGCTGAAGGCCTGACCCGCAACGGTCGGCGCTTCGGCGAACGATGGATACCGCGCGCGAGCAACGCATCCTGAAGTTCTCGATCGGGGTCACCCTGGCGGTGAGCGCGGCCGGCTTCGGCGGTGGCCTGCTGGTGGGATCACAGGCCATCCTGTTCGACGGCGTGTACAGCCTGGTCGACGTCGCCCTGACCCTGGTGTCGTTGTCGGTGCTGCGGCTGGTGGCGCGGGAACAGAGCCCGCGCTTCCAGTACGGCTACTGGCACCTGGAGCCGATGGTCGAGGCACTGGGCGGTGTGATCCTGTCGCTGGCCTGCGTGTATGCGCTGGCCAACGCCGTGATCGGCCTGACCACGGGCGGGCACGAGGTGAAGTTCGGGCCAGCGCTGTGGTGGGCGGCGCTGCTGAGTGCCAGCAACCTGGCGATGGCGGCGTTCGTCGCGCAGCAGGCGCGGCATCTGCGCTCCGCTCTTTTGTGGTTGGATGTGCGCGGCTGGCTGCTGGGTGGGTTGATGAGCCTGGCGGTGGTGCTGGCCTTCGTGTTGGCGCTGGTCCTGCACGGCGGTGAGTGGCACCACTGGGTGCCGTACCTGGATTCGATCGTGCTGGCGCTGATCAGCCTTGCGGTGCTGCCGGTGCCGGCGCGCAGCGCGTGGAAGGCCATGCGCGAAGTGCTGCAGGTGGCACCGGATGATCTGGACCGGCGCGTGCAGCAGGTGATGCAGGCGTTCGTGGCCGAGCGTGGCTATGCCGGTTTCACCAGCCATGTGGCGAAGATGGGGCGGATGCGCTTCATCGAGATCCATGTGCTGGCTGACCCGACCACGCTGCTGGGGTCGGTGGGCGAAGTCGATGCGATGCGCGATGAGATCGCGGTGCGGCTGGATGCCCGCGGCAATACGTTCTGGTTGACCATCGATTTCACGGCGGATCCGGCGTGGACGTGATCGTTGCGCGTGGCGAACCGATCTGTTGCACGGGCGCTGTTTGACCTCAACCCGAGTTTAGGTTGCAGACTGCCTCGCATCCCCCACGAGGCATGCGGCATGAACCTGCTGACCACCCCGGACCTCGGCCATGGCCTGCTGGAACTGTTCAATCCTCCCGGGCTATACGACCCTTCGGCCAACGGGTACTCGCACGTGGCCGTCGTTCGCCTGCCGGCGCGGGTGATCCATATCGCCGGGCAGGGCGGTGAGGATGCCGATGGCCATCTCTCCCCCGGTTTCGAGGAACAGGTCGAGCAGGCACTGGACAACCTGCAGATTGCGTTGCGCTCGGCGCAGGCCAGCCTGGCTGATGTCGCACGGTTGCGCATCCTGGTGGTCGACCACGACGAGGACCGGCTGGGCATCATCGCCCGGCAGGTGCGGCAGCGTTGGCCGAACCGTGCTGCACCGACCTGCACACTGATCCCTGTGCCACGGCTGGCGCTGGACGGCATGCTGTTCGAGATCGAGGCGGAGGCTTACGCGGCCTAGCGCAGGTAGTACTCGACCGGCACCACCAGTTCCTGCGGTGCCTTCAGTTCATCGGGAATGGGCGGCAGCGGCTGCGCACGACGGAATGTCTGCAGCGCGGCGGCGTCGAGCATCGGCTGGCCACTGGACTGCTCCAACCGCAGCGCCAGCAGCCGACCTTCGCGGTCGATGCTGGCCCTGACCCAGGCCGTACCCTGCTGCCGGCGTGAACGTGCGGCGGCGGGGTAGTAGCGGTAACGCTCCAGCCGCGCCATCAGGCGGGCTTCCCACTGGTCGCTGGCGGCGCCGGCCTGGAAGTCTGCCGGTGGTGCGTCGGGAGCGGGCGGCGCGGCCGTGATCGATGCCGGTGCGGGACTTGCATCGGTCACGGCCGCAGGCGTGGCGACCGGCAGCGGTTGCCGGCCAGTGCCACCGTGTTCGCTGGCGGCGAGGTCGCCTTCGCGCGCAGCGGTGGGCGGGGGCGGCGACGGTGACCGGGTGGGTTGCGATGCGCGCGCCTGCTGCGCCTGGCTCGGGGTGTCTGCCTGGCGTTCTTCCACTGGCTGGGGCGGTGTCGCCGGCGCCAGCAGGCGCAGGCTGATGCGCACGTCCTGCTCAGGCGGCGGCAGCAGCGGCGGCGCGGCCACCCAGTGCACCAACAGCAGCAGGGGCAACAGGTGCAGGCCGATGCTGATGGCGACCGCCTGCCAGTGTTGGCCGCGCTCACTCATCGTCCAGCACCCATAGCAGGTCGGCGTCGGCCGCCTCGACGGTTTCACCCGGCGAGGCCAGTGCGATCACCAGCGCCGGTGTGTCCGCTGGCAGGTAGCCCGGCACGCCGGTACCGCGCAGTACATGCCAGCGACCGGCCACCAGCAGCGCGGGTGCAGGTGCCTCGGTCATTACCTGTGCCATGCGCCTGTCGCGGGCCTGTTGCACGGCCAGCATCCCTTCCAGCATCGGTGCTGCGTCCGCGTGCTGGGCCAGCACCACGGCCGACAGGCGTTGGCGGGCAGCGGCCACCGGGAACCGCACTGCATCAGCGGACGCAAGGTGCGCGTTGACCTCGGCGCGCGCGAGATTCCCGCCGAACAGGGGGATGCCAGCGGCGGTGGCGTCCTGCACCAGCCCGCCATAGGCGGTCCATGGCCATCGTGTATCCCAGCCCAGCAGCTCCTGCAGGCGCGCACCGTCGGCATGGTTGCCCTTGGCCAGCCAGCGCCGTACCCGCTGCAGGCGCGGCTGGCGTTCGCTGGCGATCATCTCCAGCACCAGCGCGCCTTGTGGACGCTGCTGCTGCAGAGACTGCAGCAGCCAGCGCTGGGCGGCGTGGTCACCGGCCAGGTCGTGGCGTTCGCCCAACAGCAGCCGCGGGGCGTTCGCTGCGCGCTTCACGAACGCCGCTTCGTCCAGGCTCTGGCCGCTGGCGAGGTCGAGCACCTTGCCGGGCATCGGCTGCGCGCTGGCCATCGACGCCAGCGCAAGCAGGCACAGCGGCCACCAGCGCCGGCTAGAACGCCACATTGACGCCCATCGAGACGGTGCGGCCACGGCCGTTGCCGCGGTCCAGGATCGGGCTGAAGATGCTGTCGATCGAGGCATTGTTGTCATAGGCCTTGTTCTGCAGGTTTTCGATGTTCAGCCACAGGGTGGTGTTGGCCTGGGGCTTGAAGCTGGCGTAGAAGTCCAGCAGCACGCCGGTGCCGCCGGTCTTGCGGGTCTGGAAGAAGTCGTAGCCTTCCTCGGTCGGGCCGGAGTACTCGGCGCGCAGGCCGGCCTGTACGCGCTGCTGCCACCAGCGGCCGCCCACGTCCAACGTCCAGTAGCGGTCGGGCAGGGCGGTGATGTCTTCAAGGTTGACGAACTCGATGGGCGGCGCGCTGGTGCGCGAGCGGGTCCAGCTCAGCGTGGCGTGGTAGTGCTCGCTGGCGTAGTGCGCTTCCAGCTCGATACCGCGCATGCGCACCACGCCCGGGTGGTTCATCCAGCGCGTGGTGGTGCTGAAGTCGTCCACGTCCAGCGCATCGGTCCAGGCAGTGAGCTGCGGATCGCTATCGATCGGCACCACGAATGGCTCCACTTCCGGCGGATGCACGATCAGCAGGTATTGCGGCTTGATGTAGTCGCGGATGCGGTTGTCGAAGCGGGTGACGCGCAGCTGGGCCAGGTCGCCGTCAACCAGCAGCGAGTCGGTGCTGAGGTTGGCGCCGAACTGCAGGTTTCGCGAGCGCTCACGGCGCAGGTACGGGTTGGCGCCCACGCCGTCGGCATCGCTCATGCCTTCCAGCGGGATTTTCTCGAAGAACATCTCCTGCACGCGCGGCGGCCGCGATGTGCGCGAGACTTCGGCGAACAGCTGCAGCCAGCCGGTGGCCTGCCACGAAACCGCCAGGCTGGGGCTGAGCGCGTGCTGGGTGCGGCGCACGTCGATGCCGCCGCCGTTGATCTCTGCGCACTGGCCGGGGACATCCGAGCACACCGGGACGTGGCCACGGATGCCATAGCGATCCTGGCGCAGGCCTGCGGTCAGCGCGTAGACGTCGTACTGCAGTTCCAGCGTACTGAACACACTGTCCAGCTGGCTGCGGCCCTGGGGGTTGGCGCCGCGCAGAACCGGGGTATCGGCCACGTAGATGTCCGACTGGTGCTTGATGCCGGTGTTCCAGCGCGCCTGCAGCGCGCCGATGTCGAAGCGGCTGGTGTTGTCGAGGGTCCAGCTGCTCAGGCTGCTGTGGGTGCGGCGGCCGATGTAGCTGGAGTCCTCCACCGGCGGATAGAACAGCCGGGTCTTGTTGCTGGCGAAGGTCGCGCGCAGGTCGATCCACGGCGTGTAGGGCGTGTAGTGGTAACTCGCGCGCTGGTTACGCGCGGAAATCTGCCACGGGTAGTTGTGGTAGAAGTCGTTTTCGTATCGCATGTGGCTCAGGTCGAGCCGATGCTGGTCACTGGGCTGCAGGCGTGCTTTCAACAGCCAGCTGCTGGGCTGCTGGCTGCCGGGGTCGGCCTTGTTCTTCTGCCCGCGTGCGGTGGCGTACTCGCTGCTGCGACTGCTGCTGGCGGCGGCCAGCAGGCCGAACTGGCGGTCACCACCGTCCTCGCTGTGGCGCCAGGCACCGGCGAAGGTGCGGCCACTGCCGTAGCCGTTGTTGCCATGGCGATAGCCCGCACGCAGACCCCAGTCGCGGCCTTCGCCGAGCAGGTCGTCGATGTCCAGCGTACGGAAGTTGGCACTGCCGGCCAGCGTGCCGGCGCCATCACCGCCGGCCACCGCGCCGCGCTGCACGTCCACGCCGGCCAGCAGGAAGGGATCGACATAGGCGAACGGGCCGCCCGAGCCATGCCCGGCATTGTTGCGGAAGGTCTGGGTGACACCGTCGATCATGGTGTTGACCCGGCCAGCGCCGGTCATGCCGCGGATGTTGACCTGCAGGCCGGGCTGGCTGCGCGAATGGAAACTGTGGGTGCCGGGCATCGAACGCAGCAGGCTGTTGCCGTCCTGGCGTTCGGCCATTGCCACGCGCTCGCTGCCGACCGCCGGCGCGAAGCCATCGCGCGTGGCTGGCACATACTGACTGGCGCCCGCACCGGGAGAATGACCGTTCGCGGTATCACCCTGCACGCGCAGAGGGCCGGTTCGACGGCTGCCATCGGCGGGTTCGGCCGGCGCCGGTTCCAGCGTGGCGCGGCGTGGGTCGATGAAGCGGGGGCGCAGGCCGCTGCCCGCCAGCAGGCGCGACAGGGCCTGAGCATCGTCGAACTGTCCGCGCAGCGCCGGCGCTGTCTGGCCGCCCGGCAGAGCCGCGCCGATCACCAGGTCGACACCGGTCAACCGGCTGTAGGCGTCCAGTGCGCTGGCCAGCGGTTGTGCAGGAAGATCGAAGTGGCGGGTGGCGGCCTGCGCATGAGCGCTGGCGGACAACAGCGGAAGCGGACTGGCGCAGGCCAGTGACAGGGCGAGGACAAGGGGGCGGTGAAACAGCATCGGGGGCTCCAGGGGCTGACGCAGCGCGTCGTCATCCTGGGTAGACGCAGCGGCAGGGCCGATGTCAGGGTGCATCGCGATGTCCCCTGCGTGGTGGCAGCCAGACCTGCACGCCCGCGCCGAGGCGGAGCACGCGCACATGCAGCTGCGTGGCCAGCTGGTCCCGGCTGCGCGCCGCACCGTCAGCGCTGCCGAGCAGGGTGACCGGCTGCTGGCGGAGGTGTGCGCCGATGATCCAGGTATGGCCGCCATGCCAGCGATCCAGGTCCTGGGTGACCTCGGCCAAGGGCGTGGAGACCCAATGCAGGCGACGTTCGCGCCAGGCCAGCGCGCTCTGGCTGGGAGCCAGGCCGACGGTCGCTGCCTGTCCATCGAAGCGCAGCTGCTGCCCTTCGATGGCCTGTTCACTGCGGCTGCCGCTGTCCACGCGGACGCGATGCTCGGTGACGGTGACCACGCTGTCGTTGTCCTGCACGGCAAGGTCGAAGGCGGTGCCGAGCGCGGTGACCGTGCCGTGCGCCGTATGCACCTGGAACGGATGCTGCGCATCGGCGGCTACCTTGAACCAGGCCTGGCCATGCTGCAGCTGCAGCTGGCGGCGCTGTGCATCGATGCGGACATGGACTTCGCTGCCGGGCGAGAGCAGCACGTGCGAGCCATCCGGCAGGACTTCTTCGCGGATCTCGCCCGACGCCGTGCGCATTACCTGGGCGGCTGGTGGCGCGGCCTGGCGGGTATACAGGCCCAAGGCACAGAGCAGCAGCACGGCAGTGCCGGCATCGCGCAATCGTCGGCGCTGCCGCTTGCGCTGGTGCCGCTGCAGGCTGGGCGTCGCATCACCGGCCTGCCAGAGCGCCTGCAGGTGCTGGTACTGCGCGGCGTGGCGGTAGTCAGCGTGGTACCACTGGTTGAAGGCGCGCTCGTCGCGGCCGCCGTCGTGGCCGTCCAGCCACCAACGCGCAGCCTCGCGCGCGATCGCATCCTGGCTCATGCGCCGGGTACCTGCTGCAGCGCTACCAGCGCACGCAGCAGATGGCCGTGCGCGGTCTGCCGGCTGATGCCGAGCTGGCGGCCGATCTCGGCCAGCGCCATCTGCTCCACCCGGGCCAGCAGGAACACCTGGCGCGAGCGCGGTGGCAGCGCGGCGATGATCGCGTCGAGATGGCGCAGCTGTTCGGCATCCAGCAGGCGCTGCTCCGGCAGCGGTGCAGGATCGGCGAGGGCGTGCAGTTGCGCGTCATCCAGCGCTTCCTCACGACGGCGCTGGCGTTGCCGGTAGTGATCAGCGATCAGATTGTGGGCGACGCGGTACAGGTAGGCGCGGCCGTTGCTCAGCAGGCCGCTGGCGGCGACCTTGACGACGCGTAGCCAGGTTTCCTGGACGACGTCATCGGCGTCGCTGCGTTGCGGGAGTTTACGGCGGACATGGGCGTGCAGCGGCCGGTAATGGGCCGCACACAGCTGCGCGACATCCGTCGGTTCGACAGGCGTGGACACGGGGCGGGCGACAACTGGGAAAGGGAACAGCCCGCGGCGGCAAGGGCAGCGGCTGCACCTTACAGCAAAAGAGAATCATTTGCATCTATAGATGGGCATGGCACACCTGCGCGGACGCGGGATCAGCGCGGGCGATAGTCGCAGTGGATCTGCAGGGCTTCGGTGGGGTTGTGGTGCAGCTCGAAGCCGCAGTGCTGCAGGCCGTGCTTCACCCGCGCGATCGCTTCTGCATGGCGGGCGACGCGACGATCCTGCCAGCGCGGCGGGGTGAACACGCCCAGCGGCAGCAGCCGCAGTCGCTTGCCGCGCAGTACCAGTGAGACATCGATATGACGGCCATCGATATCGTGGCCGTTGGCGCCGAAAATGGCATCGACTTCATCGTGCCGTTGCGGATAGCAGGTGCGGAAGAGGGTGATACCGAGCCGCCGCACCAGGCGCCGGAAGCCGCCGAGGCGGCTGTGGCGGGGCTCGAAGCCCCGGGTGAGCAGCAGGCGCAGTTCGGCAGGCAGCAGTGCCTGTGCCTCGAGCAGGCGTTGCAGCACCTCTGCGTCGATCTGGATATGGCGGGAGGGCCAGCGCGGGGCGACATGCAACCCGTGGTGGCTGCCGCGGTGCAGGGTCAGCATGCGTGAAGCTTCGCATGTGGGGAAACAGCCGGGGTAGTGCCGGCCAGCGGCCGGCACTACCATCGTCGGGTCAGAGGTCGCGGTACTGGATCTGCGACGCCAGTACGCGCAGGCCGTCGGCATTGCTGGACAGGATGCGTTCTTCGCCAACCCCCTTCTGTCGCGTCAACCGGAAGCCCTGGTCGGCGGGCAGCTGCGCGGCGATGGCATCCATGCGCTGCAGCGCATCGGGGCCGCTGCAGTCGAAGTGGCCCCAGTAGGCGCCATCGCGGTGGATCTGCAATCGGTAGTTCATCGCGGTGCCTCCGGCAGGTCCTGCAGCCACTGGTCGAACATCGCAGTGGCTGCCGCGGCCAGTGGTGCGCCATAGCGACGCGCCTGTGTGCGCAGGTCGTTCGGATCGATGCCGGCCTGGGCCAGTTCCAGGGTGTGGCCGATCAGCCAGCGCTCGAACTGGCGCGCGTCCAGTTCCGGATGGCATTGCAGGGCCAGCGCATGGCGGCCGATGGCGAAGGCCTGGTGACGGCAGGCAGGTGTGCTGGCCAGGCGGCGTGCGCCGGCTGGAAGCTCGAACGCCTCACCATGCCAATGCAGCACGGGAATGCCTTGCAGGGCCTGCAGCGGTGAACGCTGGCCCTCATCGGTCAGCAGCAACGGCGCGAAGCCGATCTCCTTGCCTCCACTGGCGGCGACGCCGGCACCAAGCGCACGGGCCATCAACTGTGCACCCAGGCAGATGCCCAGGGTCGGCTGTTGCTGCAGCAGCCTGCGCTGCAGCAGGGCGATGCTGTCGATGACGAAGGGATAGGCCTCTGTGTCATTGACACTGATCGGACCGCCCAGCACCACCAGCAGGTCGGCTGTTCCGGCGGCGTCGAGCGCGTCGATACCGGCCTGCAGCACCTGCAGCTGCCAGCCTTGTGCCAGCAGCAGCGGCTGCAGGGTGCCGAGGTCTTCGAAGGCGACGTGTTGCAGAACGACCGCACGCTTCATGCCGGGGCTCCGCTGCCAGGCCAGTAGAAGCTGTCCGGGGTGGCGCGGGCACCGAAGATGGCCTGGCCGACGCGGACCACGGTGGTGCCTTCCTCGATGGCCACTTCGAAATCACCGGACATGCCCATCGACAGCTGCGACAGGTCGAGGCCGGGCGGGGCGGTGCGCTGCAGCTGGTCGCGCAGTTCGCGCAGGCGCACGAAGCAGGCGCGCACGCGCTCGACGTCGGGGGTGAAGATGGCCAGGGTCATCAGGCCGCGCACGTGCAGGCGATCGAAAGCCGGCAGCTGCTGCACGAAGGTCTCGACCGCGTCGGGCTCCAGTCCGTACTTGCTGGGTTCGGCCGAGGTGTTGACCTGCACGAACACATCCAGCGTGCGGTCTTCCAGTTGCAGGCGCTGCTGCAGGGCCTCGGCCACGCGCAGGCTGTCCAGCGCCTGGAACTCGCTGGCGAAACGTGCCACGTAGCGCGCCTTGTTGGTCTGCAGATGCCCGATCACCGACCAGCGCACGCCCAGGTCGGCCATCGTCCCGGCCTTGCGCTGCGCCTCCTGCACCTTGTTCTCGCCCAGTTCGTGGCAACCGGCAGCCACCGCCATGCGGATACGGGCGTCATCAACGGTCTTGCTGACCGGCAGCAGGCGAACGCTGGCCGGGTCCCGGCCGACGCGGGCGCAGGCATCGGCGATGCGTTGGCGCACCGTGACCAGGTTCGCGGCGATCTGTTCAACGGACTGGGCGACGGGCCAGTCGGCAGCGGCAAGGGGCATGCGGGCACCTCCAATGCAGGGTGGCCAGGGTGGGATACACTGGCACAGGACAAGATATATTTTGGCATAGGACAAAATGAAAATCACCGGGCATAGCGCCGAGTCGATCTTCGACAGCATCCGCGACGGCATCGGCAAGGGCCGCCTGCTGGCTGGCAGCGTGCTGCCGCCGGTGCGTGAGCTGGCAGGGCAGCTGGGGGTGAACCGCAATACGGTGGCCGCTGCCTACAAGCGCCTGGATGCGGCGGGCCTGGCCAGCACGGCGGGTCGCCGCGGCACAGTGGTGCGTGGCCTGCCGCCGACGCTGGCACGCGAGGGCAGTACACCAGGGCTGGCCCTGCACGACCTCGCCGGTGGCAACCCGGACCCGCGCCTGCTACCCAATCTGCGCGTGGCGCCGGCGGCGCCGCGCCTGTACGGCGTGGGCACGGTCGACCCGAAGTTGCAGGTGCTGGCACGGGCCTCGCTGGATGCGGACTGCCCCGAGGGTTATGCGCTGGAGCTGACCCATGGCGCGGTCGATGGCATCGAACGCCTGCTGGCGGCATGGCTGCTGCCGGGGGATCGAATCGCGGTAGAGGATCCGTGCTTCCTCGGCAGCCTGAACGTGCTCAACGCGGTGGGCCACGCGCCGTTGCCGGTGACGGTGGACGCGCATGGCATGCAGGTCGATTCGCTGCGGGCGGCGTTGGAGGCCGGCGCACGCGCGGTGCTGCTGACCCCGCGGGCACACAACCCGACCGGGGCCAGCCTGGATGCGAAGCGGGCACGGGCGTTGCGCCAGCTGCTGGCGGCCTACCCGCAGGTAGCGGTGCTGATCGACGATCACTACGCGCTGCTTTCGCAGCAGGCCTACCACTCGGTACTGCCGCTGGATGGCCGGCGCTGGGCGCTGCTGCGTTCGTTGTCCAAACCGCTCGGTCCGGATCTGCGGCTGGCCTGGCTGGCCTGTGATGAAGAGACCGCGTCGCGGTTGCGGCTGCGGTTGGCGTCCGGCACGGGCTGGGTCAGTCACCTGCTGCAGGATGCAGCGACCTCGGTGCTGGGGTCGGCAACGCTGCGGGCGAAGATCGCCTCGGCGGGCGAGCGTTACCAGCAGCGGCTGCAGTCGCTGCAGGAACTGCTGCACGCACGTGGCATGCCGACGCCGCAGCCGATGGAAGGATTGAACCTGTGGCTGCCGCTGCCGGCCGACAGCCATCCGCAGGTGCTGGCGCTGGCTGCACGCGGATGGCATGTGCGTGCTGGCGAAGTGTTCGCGGTGGCGGCGCCGGGGCATGGCCTGCGCATCACCTGCGCGGCGCTGGGATCGGTGCAGTTGCGGCAGCTGGCCGATGACCTGGCGGCGGTGTGCGGTCTGTAGAAAAAGGCAGATCAGGGCGCGGCGTTGGCGCCCGGGCGCACGTAGTAGGACTGGCCGCTGTCATCGACGAACATCAGTTCCGGCTTGCCCTGCCAGGAGGTGAGCATGGCGCCGGTGTTGTTCTGGTGCTTGACCATCAGGCTGGCGCCGCGGTCCGGGTTGGCCACCACCTTGAACACTTCCGTGGTGCCATTGGCATCGTCCAGGGTCAGCACGGCTTCACCGCCACGATCGCTGGTGCCATAGCCCCCGCGTTCGGAGCCATCCGGGCCCAGCAGGATCAGGCCGGACAGGGCCGTGGCGCGCGGCCCCTGGGTACGGCCCCGGCTGAGTGGGTCGGGAACCGGCGCGCCGAGGATCACCCGTGGTTGGCCGTTGCCATCGTGGATGATCAGCC
Source organism: Stenotrophomonas maltophilia (assembly GCF_002799155.1). Taxonomy (GTDB): domain Bacteria; phylum Pseudomonadota; class Gammaproteobacteria; order Xanthomonadales; family Xanthomonadaceae; genus Stenotrophomonas; species Stenotrophomonas maltophilia_R. The sequence goes on along the minus strand of NZ_NERD01000002.1, from coordinate 2,117,487 downwards.
CGCGCGCTTCGATGATGCGCTGCGACGATTGGCTGCGATGCAGGTTCCAGGCAGTCCAGCCGGAAACCAGCAGGGCGAGTATGGAGACCACCAGCGTGGTCAGCAGCAGTGCACGGGGCATCGTGTCGTCCTTCCTTGGATGCAGCGACGATAGCGGATGCGGGGGACTGATGACCAGTTCGCTGTGTGACGCTGTGTATCGTCAATGGAAATCGCGGCTGTGGCTGCGCAGCCCCTGCAGCAGTTCATCCAGGCAATGCATGCGCTGCACGATGACATGCTGCACGCCATCGACGCGCTCCAGGCGGCCATCGACCTGCATCAGCTGGGTATCGACCAGCACGCGGTGCTGGCGATCGGCCAGGTGCCGCCAGACCACGGCGTTGACCATGCCGGTCTCGTCTTCGAGGGTGAGGAAGGTGACGCCGCTGGCGGTCTGCGGGCGCTGGCGCATGCGTACCAGGCCGGCGATGCGCACGCGGCGGCCATGGCCGTGGCCCGCCAGTTGTGCGGCATCCAGGCAGCCGCGGCTGCGCAGCTGCGCGCGCAGGAATGAGATGGGATGGCGGCCGAGAGTAGTGCCCGTGCTGCGGTAGTCGGCCTGCATGTCCTCCCACGCACTGGGCAGGGGCAGTGGCACGCGGGCTTCAGCAGTGGCGCGGGCCTGGTCGAACAGCGGCAGACGATTCTCCACGCCGGAGATGTCCCATCGCGCACGATGGCGATGGCCACTGAGCCCACGCAGCGCACCGGCATCGGCCAGCAGGCCCTGCTGGCGGCGATCCAGGGCGGTGCGCTGGCACAGGTCGCCGACATCATCGAACGGGCGCCGCGCACGTTCGCGCATGATGGCCTGCACAGCCGCTTCACTACAGCCGTCGACCAGGCGCAGGCCGAGCCGGATCGCGGCCGCGCCCTTGCTGAAATCCAGGGTGCAGTCCCAGTCGCTGTAGCGCACGTCCACGGGCAGCACGCCGATGCCATGCCGGCGCGCATCCTGCAGCAGCTGGTCGGGGCTGTAGAAACCCAGCGGCTGGCTGTTGATCAGGCTGGCGGTGAACGCGGCCGGATGGTGGCACTTCAGCCAGCAGCTGGCATAGGTCAGCAGGGCGAAGCTGGCGGCGTGGCTCTCCGGGAAACCGTAATCACCGAATCCCTTGATCTGCTCGAACAGGTGCTCGCCGTATTCCAGGCTGAAGCCGTTTTTCAACATGCCCGTCAGCAGCTTTTCGCGATGCGGTTCCAAGCCGCCACGACGCTTCCACGCCGCCATCGAGCGGCGCAGTGCATCGGCCTGGCCAGGCGTGTAACCGGCGGCTTCCACTGCCAGCTGCATCACCTGTTCCTGGAACAGCGGCACGCCCAGCGTGCGTGCGAACACACGTTCCAGCCGTGCTGGATAGAGCGGATTGTCCGGATCGTTCAACGCGTCCGGTCCCTGTTCGCGCAGGATCCGCCGCCGCTCAAGGTAAGGATGGACCATGTCGCCCTGGATCGGGCCGGGGCGCACGATCGCCACCTCGATCACCAGGTCGTAGAACTCGCGTGGCTGCAGGCGTGGCAGCATCGCCATCTGCGCGCGCGACTCGATCTGGAACACGCCGATGGTGTCGGCGGCGCAGATCATGTCGTAGGTTGGGCCGTCTTCATCGGGAATCGCATCCATGCGTCCTTCGTGCAGGCCATGCTGCTGCAGCATCGCCAGGCACTTGCGGATGGCGGTGAGCATGCCCAGCGCCAGGCAGTCGACCTTCATCAGGCCGGTGGCATCCAGGTCATCCTTGTCCCACTGGATGACGGTGCGGCCGGCCATCGCCGCGTTCTCCACCGGTACCAGGGTCGACAGCGGGTGCTCGGAGATCACGAAGCCGCCGGGGTGCTGCGACAGGTGGCGCGGGAAGTCGATCAGCTCAGCGGTCAACGCCAGCAGGCGCCGCATCAAGGGCGTGTCCGGATCGAAACCGCGCTCGCGCAGGGTTTCCGGAAGTGGAATGTTGCCGCCCCAGTGGTCCATCGCCGCGCCCAGTTCGTTGACCTGGTCCATCGGCAGGCCAAGTGCACGGGCCACGTCGCGGATCGCGCTGCGGCCACGGTAGCTGATCGCCACCGCGGTCAACGCAGCGCGCTCGCGGCCATAGCGCTTGAACACGTACTGCAGCACTTCCTCGCGGCGCTCGTGCTCGAAGTCGATGTCGATATCCGGTGGTTCGTTGCGCTCGGCGGAGATGAAGCGCTCGAACAGCAGGTTGCTGCGCGCCGGGTCGATCTCGGTCACGCCCAGCACGAAGCACACCGCCGAGTTGGCCGCCGAGCCGCGGCCCTGGCAGAGGATGCCCTGGCTGCGTGCGAAGCGCACGATGTCCTGCACGGTGAGGAAGTACGAGGCGTAGTTCTTCTGCTTGATCAGCGCCAGTTCGTGTTCGATCTGCGCGCGTTGCGCCGGTTCGATGCCACCTTTCCAGCGCCAGGGGATGCCACGTTCGACCAGTACGCGCAGCCAGCTGTCCGGGTCGTGGCCCTGCGGCACCAGCTCTCGCGGATAGGTGTACTGCAGCTGCTCCAGCGTGAAGCGGCAACGCTCGGCGATGCGCAGGGTCTCGGCCAGCAGTTCGGGCGGATACAGCTGGGCCAGTGCGGTACGCGGGCGCAGGTGGCGCTCGCCATTGGGGAACAGGCGCCAGCCGGCTTCGGCCACGCTGCAGCGGTGGCGGATCGCGGTCAGGGTGTCCTGCAGGGCGCGGCGGCGGCGTACGTGCATGTGCACATCACCACTGGCAACCAGCGGCAGGCGGTGGCGCTCGCCGAAGGCCTGCAGCTGCTGCAGGCGGCGCGCGTCGTCGTGCTCGTGGTGCAGCTCCACCGCCAGCCACAGGCGATCGTTGAAGCCGGCACGCAGCAGTTCCAGGTCAGTAGCGGCCGGTTGCCGGTCCAGCCACAGGCACAGCAGGCCGTCGGGCAGGCCGAGCAGGTCCTCGCGCAGGCAGCGGTACTCGCCCTTGGCCGCGCGTCGCCGGCAGGTGGTGATCAACTGGCACAACCCGGCGTAGGCGGCCTGGTCAGTGCACAGCAGGGCCAGCTTCGGCCCGTCCTCGACCTGGAATTCGGCGCCGACGATCAGCGCCACGGCATGCGCCTTGGCGGCCTGCCAGGCACGCACGATGCCGGCCAGCGAGCATTCGTCGGTGATCGCCAACGCGCGGTAGCCCTGGCCAGCGGCGCGCGCGAACAGTTCTTCGGCGATCGAGGCGCCACGCTGGAAACTGAAGGCCGACAGGCAGTGCAGTTCGGCGTAGCCGGGCAGTTCGTTGTGCATGACGGCTCAGCCGAACCAGCCGTGCAGCATCCACGGCGCATGCGGGTCGTTGCGCTCACGGAAAGCCCAGCCGCGCTGGCCATGCGTGGTTTCCACCACGTAGTAATCGCGACGCGCATCGGCCTGGTCCCACCAGCCCGATTCGATCCGCTCCGGCCCGGTGACGATGCGCAGCCGCGGATCACGCAGCGGTTGCGGAGTGTCCAGCAACCAGCCGGGGCGCAGCGGCCAGTACGACGGAGGCTTGGCCGGCGGCTGGGTGCCACTGGCGCGCTCGGGGCGATGGTCGGCCTGTACCGCCAGCGGTTGCACGGCGTCATCGCCGAGCCGCGCGCGCAGGCGCTCGCGCAGCTGGTTCCAGGGCATCGCCTGCGCCGGCCGGGTATCGAACAGGTCACGCGCGGCGGGAACGAACGGTGGCAGCTGCTCGGCCTGCAGGCGCAGTGCGCGGCTGCCGGCGGGCAAGGCGAAGGCTTCCATGCGGTTGCGCGCGATCTCGAACAGCAATGCGGGATCACGCTCGGGTGCCAGCAGGCCGATGGTCAGCACGCTGGCCGGCAGCAGGTCATGCTCGAAATGCAGGTCGAAGCGCTGCACGCCGCCATCGCGCGAACACAGGAAAGCGGCCAGGTCCAGCAGCAGGCGGCGCAACGGGAACAGCAGGGCCTGGCTGGATTCGATCTCGTATTCGAATTCGATGCGTGCATCGAAACGGTCCGGTGGCTGGTAGTAACGCAGTGGTGCGGCAGGCAGGCCGCGCAGCGCATCCAGCTGCTGCAGCACCTCCGGTGAAAAGCGCCGGGCCAGGCTGTCGCGAGGGAGTTCGAGCACTGCGCCCAACGTGCGCAGGCCGGAACGGCCGAGCACGGTCACCGCTTCGCTGGGCAGGCCGCAGCGCGGCAACGGCAGCTGTGCCAGCGCCGCCGGCAGCTGCTGCGCATCGATGCCAAGGCCATCATGGACGTTGGCCAGCACGCGCGCGGCATGCGCGGTGGGTGCGGCCACCAGGCGGTGGCGGAAACCGAGTTCATGCAGCTCGTTGCGCAACCGCTGCTCGATCGTCAGCCAGTCACCGAACAGGGCGCGGCTGGCACCGATCTCCATGACCAGTGCGTGCGGGAAATCGAGGCTGACCTGCGAACTGTAGGCATAGGCCCAGCTGGCCAGCAGTTGCCGGGTGTGCTGTTCGGCGTTGGGATCGTAATCGTGCAGGTGCAGATCCTGCACCAGCACCTGCGCGGCCGACAGCAGCATGCCCGGGCGCAGCCCCGCTGCGCGTGCGGACGGGCTGACCGCTCGCAGCACGCGACGCTGCGCCGGCCCCTGCAGCAGCACCAGCGGCCGCTGCGGGTCCGGCTGCAGGCGCAGCACGCTGTCCAACGCCAGCTGCGGCAACAACAGGCAGGCCCAGTGCATGGCGCGGCCTCAGTGGGCGATGGCCAGCGGTAATGGCTGCGCCGGCGGCAGGCCGCCACGGCACTTCAGCACCCGCACCTGGCCGTGGTCGAGCTGCAGGCGCAGGCTGGCCGGAGAGGGATTGCGCGCCGCCTGCGCTTCGCGGAACACGAAACCCAGGCATTGGCCGCTGTCGGCAGCCACCTGCAGCCGGCGCAGGGTGCGGTCGTCGGCTTGATGCGGCCAGCACAGCACCGCCGCGCAGGCCGCAGAGCGCAGGCATTGTTCGGCGGCCCACAGCGCCTGCTTCGGCGCGGCGTGGATGATCTGCAGCTGGGCCAGGTCCAGCCCGGCCGCCGCCCAGGCCGGGGCATGCGGGCGGTAGGGTGGGGCGACCAGCACGATCGGGCGGTCGCGCTGGCTCAGCTTCGCCAGCGCCGGCCAGACCAGGGCCAGCTCGCCCACGCCGGGCGCGGCCTGCAGCACCTCGCACAGCCCGCTGGCCGGCCAGCCACCGCCGGGCAGGCGCGCATCCAGTGCCGGGTGCCCGCTGGCCAGATGATCACTGGCCGGCCCCTGCCGGGCCGGGCCGCGCCACAACTGGCGGCCGTCCAGCAGCCGGTCGAGGGCGACGACGGCGCCCATCAGCCGGTCCTCCAAGAGAGGTGCCGGGCAGGCTGGAAGCGGCAGGAACGGGCGGAAACGGCAGGCATGGAGCGAGTATCGGCGGGCCGGTATCAGGGGCTGAGACCGCACATGCTACTCGCGTTGTGAGTAGAATTACTAATGAAATTGGCAGGTCAGGTTTCAGGTTGCTGAAGGGGTAAAGCATCCACGCATGGCGTGGATCTACTGGACAGAGCCTCGGTAGATCCACGCCATGCGTGGATGGGGGAAACGGTGCCGACCAGGGTCGGCACCCACAGGCCCCGGTTACGGGCGGACCGGCAACGCGATCGGGCGCAGTGGCGCGGCATCGCCGCCGCGGATCTTCAGCGGGCCGCCGATGAAGGCGAACTCGTAGACCTTGTCGCGGGCCAGTTCGTCCAGCGCCACCAGCTCGATGATCGGTGCGCCCTGCTGGGCCAGCAGGTAGGTGTGCAGCGGCACGTAGTCGTCGGAAACCTCCGAGGGGAAGGTCTCGAAGCTGAGGTTGTCGGCGCCGACGATCATCGCGCCGCTGTCCTCGACCAGGAAGCGCGCCGCATCCAGGCCCATGCCCGGCGGGTTGGCCATGTAGGCCTTGGGCTGTTCGAACAGGCGCATGCGGCCGGTGCGGATCAGCACGATGTCACCCTGCTGCAGTTTCACCTGCTGGCGTGCCAGTGCATCCTTCAAGTCCTGGCGGGTGACGCGGTAGCTGTCCGGCAGCATGTCCACGCCCTTGGCGCCTGCCACGTCGATCATCACGCCACGCGCGATCAGCGGCGGGAACTTTTCGATGCCGGTGACGTTCCAGCCGCGATCGCCGAGGTGCTTGTCGGCCTCGAAGCCGTTCCAGATCTTTCCATGGATGCCGAAGTGGTTCAGCGCATCGATATGGGTGCCGGTGTGGCTGTACATCGAGAAGGCGGTGCCGGTGTAGCTGCGGGTGAGGTTCATGGTTTCACCCACGCCCATCGGATCATCCATCACCGTGCCGCGCGGGGTGTGGGTCATCCAGAACTGGTAGTGCGGGTCGCCGGCGTCCTGCCAGCTGGGCATGCCGACGTAGTACTCGGTGGCCAGGTCATAGGCCCTGCCGCCGCTGACCCGCGACAGGATGTCCGCGCGCGAGGCCTCGGTGATCAGGTTGAGGCGGCCGATCTCGTCCTTCGGCCCCCAGGGGCTGGTGCCGACCTGCTGGCCGGAGGGAACGCGTTCGTGTGCGGACACGGTGGTGGAAGCGGCGGTGCCGGCCAGCAGCAGGGCCAGCGCGGTGGCCAGGGTACGTGGGGCCATGGGGAATCTCCTTGCAGGGTGGGGGACGGTGCGGCTCAGGCCGCGACCAGGTGCGCCAGGGCTTGGCGCAGTTGTGGCAGCGGCAGGGTCTGCAGGCGCAGGCCGTTGCCGCCGATCACGGTGGGAATGGAACGGATGCCGAGGGCGGCGGCTTCGGCACGATCGGCCTGCACGCGCTGGCGCACTGCGTCGCTGCGCATGTGGTCAGCGAAGGCACCACGCGGGTGCCCCAGCGATTCGGCGATATCCAGCAGCACTTCGGCATCGCCGATGTTGCGGTGCTGGTGCAGGTGCGCCCACTGCACGGCATCGAACATCGCGCCATGGGCATCATTGCCGCCGAGCATGCCGGCGGCCTGGCAGGCCAGTGCGCCGAGCCAGCCGGACGGATACTCGAAGTCCTGTGCGCGCATGCCTTCGATATCGATGCGTGCGCTGTCTTCATGCGCGGCGCAGTCGGTCCAGTGGCGCAGGATGATCGCTTTGGCGCGCTCCATCGAGCCGAACACCTCGATCATCTGTGCGCGCGAGTCCTGCAGCACGAAGCTGCGGTGGCGCACCTGGATGCCGAGTTCGGCCGAGACCTGCTGCAGGCGCGGGGCCAGCACGAAGCACCAGCCGCAGACCACGTCGTGGAAGAAATCGACCACCGGCGCTGCGGTGGCGGGGGAGGGAACGGAAGACATCTGCCTGCCATCGGTGAGAGGGGAGGCGGCAGGTTAGGCAGCGCGGCGTGGTTGAAACAGCACGCCGCGGGCAGCTCAGTTTTCGCTGGCGGTTACGAATCCAGGCCGGCGCAGCCGGGCAGCTCGGCGTGCAGGAAATCGATGAAGGCACGCACCTTGGGCTGCAGGTGGCGCGAGGTGGGGTAGACCGCATGCACGAAGCGCGGCGGATAGCGGTGGCCGGGCAGCACCTGCTGCAGTTCGCCACGGGCCAGTGCCGGTGCCGCCAGGAACGAGGGCAGGGCGCCGATGCCCATGCCGGCCACCAGCAGGTCGCGCAGCAGCAGACTGTTGTTGACGGTGACGCGTGCCGGCAGGGTGATGGTCACCTGCCCATCCGGGCCGAGCAGCGGCCAGCTGCCGGGCGAGTCGGACAGGCTGTAGGCCAGCACGCTGTGCGCCTGCAGATCGTCCACCGCCTGTGGTGCCGGATGCTGCTGCAGGTAGGACGGGGCCGCGCACAGCACCTGCTGCAGCGAGGCCAGCCGGCGCGCCACCAGTCGTGAGTCATCCAGTTCGGCACGCAGCCGCAGCGACACATCGAAACCTTCGCCGACTGCATCAAGCAGGCGGTCTTCCATCACCAGGTCCAGCGACAGCTGCGGGTGCTGCTGCAGGAAACGTGGCAGCAGCGGCGACAGCGTGCTCAGCGCGAACGACTGCGGTGCATTGACACGCAGGCGCCCGGCCACCTCGCCGCGCTGTTCGGCGATGCCACGTTCCAATGCATCCAGCTCGTCGAGCAGGCGGCAGCATTCACGGTAATAAGCGTGGCCGGTCTCGGTCAGGCTCATGCGCCGCGTGGTCCGCTGCAGCAGCACCACGCCCAGGTGTGTTTCCAGCGTGCGCAACTGCTTGCTGAGCCCGGCGGGCGACATGCCCAGGTCTTCGGCGGCGCGGGCCAGCCCGCCGCGTTCGACGATGCGGCGGAAGGCACGCATCAGGTTGAAGGAATCCATGCCGGTCCCGGGCGCGATGAGGGCGCCATTGTAGATCCACGCCATGCATGGATGTGGAAACGCGGTGCCAACCACGATGGGTCTCCAGCAGGAGCGCGCCGGGTTGCGCCGTTTGTTCAAGCCCGCAACCGTCGCGCCGCGCCAGCATGCAGGCCCCTCACGTTCCGGGTTGCCCATGAAACACTGGATGCTCCGCCTGTATGCCCCGTTGTTCCTGCTCGGTTTCGTTGCCGCCGCCGTCGTGTGGGTCGGCCACCTCCGCGGCGATCCGCTATGGCTGCTGGTCTTGCTGGCGGTCGCCATCGCGGTTTCGTTCGCTGCCGAACATGCCTGGCCGTATGACCCCGCGTTCAACCACGACCAGGGCGACAGCCTGCGTGACACCCTGCATGGGCTGGTCAACGAAAGCCTGAACCTGCTGTCGATCGCCGCGGTGCCGCTGCTGGCAGCGCTCATTCCGTGGCAGCTGTGGCCCCTGCAGTGGCCGTTCACGCTGCAGGTACTGCTGGCCATCGTCTGCGCCGACCTTGGCATCACCCTGGTGCACTACGCCAGCCATCGCATCGGCTGGCTGTGGCGGTTGCACGCGGTGCATCACAGCGTCACCCGCATGTACGGCTTCAACGGCCTGATGAAACACCCGTTGCACCAGGCGGCCGAAGCCGTCGGTGGCGTGCTGCCGCTGCTGGTGTTGGGCCTGCCGATGCCGGTGGCCGCGGTGCTGGCGTTCGCCATTGCCATCCAGCTGCTGCTGCAGCATTCCAACGTGGACATGCGCCCGGGTATGCTGGGCCGAGTGATGGCCTGGGCGCCGCTGCACCGCTTCCACCACATGCGCTACGGAACCGCCGGCGACGTCAACTTCGGCCTGTTCCTGACTGTCTGGGACCACCTGCTGGGGACCGCCTTCGATGCGCCCGGCTATCGGCTGCAGCAACGCGACCTCGGCATCGGCAGCCAACCGGACTATCCGCGCGATTATCCCGGGCAGCTGCTGGCGCCGTTCCGCGAACTGCCGCATGGCGAGGTGCCGGCGTTGCCGGACGGGTTACGCAGGCGCGGATGATCGGCGGTGTCAGGCCGCATGCAACTGCAGGCCCTGCAGCTGTGCGGCACCGATGCCGAACATGCGGCGCAGGCTGCGTGACAGATGGGCCAGGTCAGCGAATCCGGCGGCATGCGCACTGACGGTCAGGGTGTGCCCGCGCAGATGATGCGTGAGCGCGCTGCGCAGCCGCTGCCACAGCACCCAGCCACGCAGGGTCACCGCCAGATCGGACTGGAAGCGCCGGTGCAACTGACTGGCCGACAGATGCGCCGCCTCGGCGATATCGGCGGCGGGTACCGGGCCAGGCAGGTGCTGTGTGATACGGGCCAGTGCTGCCTGCACGCGGCGATCCAGCGGCTGTGCGCGGCTCAGTCGTGGCAGCCAGTCATGCAGTTCCACTGCGTTGCCCGGCAGTGCATGCAGGTGCTGCTGGATCTGGGGAGGATCGGCATGGGCCGGTTCAAGGAACACCATGCAGCCTGCTTGCGGCGCCGACAGGATTGCATGCGGCTGGAACGACGGCAGCCACAGCCGCTGGCCCTGCTGCTGCACGCCATCGATCTCGACCTGCCAGGGCGCGCCGTCGCTCAGCAACAGTTGATGGGCGTAGTGCGCGTGCGTATCGCTGCCACGGGCGTGGCCCTGCAGCACGGCCACGTGAGCATCCAGCAGCAGCGTGCCATTCCGGGGCAGGGCGGGAGAGGACATGGAGGAATTGTAGATCCACGCTATGCGTGGATCGAAATGAATCTGGGGTCAGATCCGTTTTCCTTGGGAAAACGGATCTGACCCCAAGCGATGAAATCGAATATTTCGAGATCCGAGACATATGAGCCGAGCATGGGTTCGGCGCTACAGCAGGCCGTGCGGGGAATTGTCGAAGGCGGGGTGGGTCCGGTTGCGGGGGCGTGAGCGCCATGGATGGCGCGATCGAGGCTACATGGACGTACTTGCGCCGTCCCCCGCAACCGGATCCACCCCGCCTGCCTGCAGAAACCCAGTTTTTGCTGTTGCTGTTGCATTGGCTGTCGCCTCTGCGGGTGCCGGGCGCAGCCCGGCCGTGCGTACCCTCACCGCCCGTGCGGGTCGGGCCGGTGATGCACGTACTCGACCACGGTGCCATCGGGATGCACCGCATTGAACGCCGCCCCGGTCGGTACCACCTGCAGCGGGAAGATGATCTCGGCGCCCGCAGCGACCAGCTTGTCGTGATAGGGCCGAACGTCATCGACCAGCAGCGTCCCCGTGGTCGAGGTGAACGGCGCCAGCGCTTCATCGCAACCTTCGATCAGCAGGAATGCACCGACCATCGCCAGGCGCAGGCCGGCATCGGGAAACGGAAAACCCGCATCGGCCACCACGCCCTGCAGCTGCTCGTAGAAGGCCACGCTGCGCTCCAGTTCGCCAGGAGCAACGAATACCCGGATCAGCACGCGTGGGCTGCGTTGACTGGAGGTATCACAGCGGTCGCGCCAGAGATGGTCGAAGTCGCGGTGCATGTTCATGGGCGGAGGGCAGGGCCGGTGATGCCCCATTATCGGCAGCCCCGTGCGGCCTGCTGATGACTGCCGGTGATGGCCTGATAACCGGCGACTAGGTTGCCCCTGTGACTTAGGTCCTGTTGACAGGTGTGAATGCCCTCGCACAATCTTCACATGATTGGGTCGCCCTGCGCGGCCCGGGCAGGCAGGTTGTCACGCCGGGAGGAGGGTCCCGCGCGCAGACCGGCCCGTCCTTCGGCCTGCGGGACGTTGCCTGGCAACCCCTGCGCGGCATGAACGCTGCACCCTTCGGCGGCACTTTCCCTGGACCGATTGCCTTGGCAACGGAATTACGCCTGCCGATGAAAACGTTTACAAAACCGCTTGCACTGTCCCTGGCCCTGTCTGCCGCACTTGCCACCCCGGCCTGGGCTGATCCTGCGGCGTTCACCGTGCTGACCCTGGAACAGGCGCCGACCGCCGCGGCGATGCCGGCCCTCGCGGCCCAACTGAAGACGCTGCAGGTGGACGCGGTCAGCGTGCGCCAGGTACAGCGTGGCATCGGCCAGGTCGATCCGCTGCAGGTGCTGGCCGATGGCCTGGGCTACGAGTACCGCTTCATTGCCGCCGGCAAGGACGATGGCCAGACCCAGCGCGGCCAGGCCGTGCTGACCCGGTTGCCGATCGCTGCCGAATCCGGTCCGGACCAGCCCGGCCTGAACTACCTGCGCCTGGACGACGGTCGCCACACCGTGGCGGTCTATACCGATGCCGGCGCAGGCGCCGCGCAGCTGCCGGCGCTGGTTACCCGTTCGCGGCTGGGCGCACCGGCGGTGCTGCTTGGCGCGGTGGCCGGTGAATCGGCCAAGGCCGCAGGCTTCGATCCGGCGCATGTCGCGCTGGAGGCCGATGCCAGTTACTTCAGCGATGGTTTCCAGGCCGCCAGCAGCGCACCGTTCAAGGTGGAAGGCAGCACCCTGCGTGCCACGCTGCTGACCTTGGCCTACGCCGCCGACAAGCACGGTGACAGGCCGTGGATGGACACCACCCTCAACGCCGATGCGCGCGCTGCGCTGCTGCTGAAGGCGATGACCGAGGATGAAAAGTTCCAGATGCTGCACAGCTACTTCGGGCTGGGCAAGGATGGTGGCCCGCTGCCGGAAGGTGCGGTCGGTTCGGCCGGTTTCGTGCCGGGCGTGGCGCGGCTGGGCATTCCGTCGCAGCAGTCGGCCGATGCCGGCGTCGGCGTGACCAATCCGGGCGGCATCCGCCCGGGCGATTTCGCCACGGCAATGCCGTCGGGTCCGTCCACCGCTTCCACCTGGAACCGTGCGGTCGCCTTTGCCGGTGGCGCAACCATGGGCCGCGAGGCGTGGCAGCAGCGCTTCAACATCCTGCTGTCGGGCAGCGTCAACCTGCAGCGAGACCCGCGCAACGGCCGCAATTTCGAGTACGCCGGTGAAGACCCGCTGCTGGCCGGTTCGATGGTTGGCGCAGTGATCCAGGGCGTGCAGAGCCAGCACGTGATCTCCTCGATGAAGCACTTCGCGCTGAACGACATGGAGACCCGCCGCAACTTCCACGACGTACGCATCGGCGAACAGGCCATGCACGAGTCGGACCTGCTGGCCTTCGAGATCGCGCTTGACGCCGGCCGACCGGGCGTGGCGATGTGCTCGTACAACAAGATCAACGGCACCTATGGCTGCGAGAACGGCTACCTGATGAACCAGGTGCTGAAGCAGGAATGGAAGTTCCCCGGCTTCGTGATGTCCGACTGGGGCGGCGTGCACAGTGGCTCGAAGGCGGCGCTGGCCGGCCTGGACCAGCAGTCGGCCGGCGAAGTGTTCGACGCGGCGGTGTTCTTCGACGAACCGCTGCGCCTGGCCGTGCATGGCGGCGTGGTGCCGCAGGCGCGCCTGAACGACATGGTGGCGCGCATCCTGCGCACGATGTTCCTGCACGGCAATTTCGACAACCCGCCGCAGCACCAGAAGGTCGACGCCGAGGCCGGTTTCGCCGTTGCCCAGCGCACGGTGGAAGAAGGCAGCGTGCTGCTGCGCAATGAAGGCAACCTGCTGCCGCTGGCCGACAGCGTGAAGCGCATCGTCATCATCGGCGGCCACGCCGACAAGGGCGTGATCGGTGGCGGTGGTTCGTCGATGGTGGGCGTGACCGCCAAGGGCACCAACGCGGTGCCAGGCGTGCTGCCGACCACCTGGCCGGGCCCGGTGATCTTCCACCCGTCCTCGCCGCTGGAATCGCTGCGTGCGGCGCGTCCGGATGCAACCATCGAGTATGTGGACGGTACCAACGCCGCCGCTGCGGCCAAGGCTGCCGCACAGGCGGATGTGGCCATCGTGTTCGCCACCCAGTGGGCGGCCGAATCGGTGGACCTGCCGGACATGCAGTTGCCGGACAACCAGGACGCCCTGATCTCGGCCGTGGCCAAGGCCAACCCGAAGACCGTGCTGGTGCTGGAAACCAACGGCCCGGTGCGCACGCCGTGGCTGGCGCAGGTGCCGGCGATGCTGCAGGCCTGGTACCCGGGCATCCGCGGTGGCGAAGGCATTGCCGCGCTGCTGACCGGCCAGGCCAATCCGTCCGGCCGCCTGCCGGTGACCTGGGTGGTGGACGAATCGCAGCTGCCGCGCCCGCACATCGATGGCCTCGGCTTCAAGCCGGCCAAGCCGTTCGGTGATGTATTCGATTTCGATATCGAAGGCGCCAACGTCGGCTACAAGTGGATGGCGGCCAAGGGCCTGGCCCCGACCTTCGCCTTCGGCCATGGCCTGTCCTACACCTCGTTCGCCTATGAAAACCTGAAGGTGAGCGTGGAAGGCTCGCGCCTGGTCGCCAGCGTCGACATCCGCAACACCGGCAAGCGCGCCGGTGCCGACGTCGCCCAGCTGTACCTGAAACTGCCGGCCGGCAGCACCACGCCGATCCGCCTGATCGGCTACGACAAGGTGACCCTGCAGCCGGGCGAACAGCGCCGCATCCGCATCGAAGCCGAGCCGAAGACCCTGGCCCACTACGATGCGCAGGCCCGCCAGTGGAAGATCGACGGTGGCACCTACCAGGTGCAGCTGTCGCGCAACGCCGCCGAACCACTGCAGACAGTGGACGTGCAGCTGGTGGAGCAGGTGCTGCGCTGATGCCTGAAGGCATGGCCCCGCAAGGGGCCGTGCAAAAAAAGGGGACGGAGGGGATTAAGTCGTTTATGCATAAACGACTTAATCCCCTCCGTCCCCTTTTCAGGTGACGAACCACCCGCGCAGGAAATCGATCAGCTGCCGCACCTTCGGTGAAGGCTGCGTGCTGTGCGGGTAGACCGCGTACACGCTCTGTTGTGGGAAGCGGTGCTGGCGCAGCACCGGGCGCAGGCGATCCTGGGCCAGGTCGTCCTCGATCAGCCAGCGTGGCAGCACGGTGACCCCGGCGCCGGCCACGGCAAAGGCGCGCAGGCTGCTGGCGCCATCCACGCGCACCACTGCATTGCCCGGGTTGGTGGCAAACAGCGCGTCGCTGCCGTCAGGTGCAATCACCGGCACATCGGCAAGGCGCGGGTAGCCCAGGCGGGGCAGGGTGCCCAGCTGCACGGGATCATCGGCAGCATCGGCAGAGGGCAGGCGTGCCAGCAGGGACGGAGCCGCCACCGCGCACAGTGGATGCCGTTCCAGTTCACTGGCATGCAGGCCCGAATCGGGCAGACGGCCGAGGCGGATCGCCAGGTCGAAACGTTCGGGAATCAGGTCGGCCGGCGCCGGTGAGGTCGACAGGTGCAGCTGCAGGGCCGGATGCCGCGCACGGAAGGCTTCCAGTGCGGGAATCAGGCGCAGCTGCGCGTACTCCGGGGTGGTGGTGAGGCGCAACACACCCTGCAGTTGGTGCTGGTCGCGGCGTGCGGCATCGATCGCCGCCTGTGCGGCATCCAGCGCCTGCACGCAGTGCTGCAGGAACTGCTCGCCAGCGTCGGTCAGGGCCAGGTGGCGGGTACTGCGCAGCAGCAGGGTCACACCCAGCTCCTGCTCCAGCCGCTTCAGGTTGAAGCTGACCACCGCACGGCTCAGGCCGAGGCGATCGGCCGCGGCGGTCAGGCTGCCGGCCTCGACCACGGCACGGAAGATATCGAAGCGATCGAGGCTGACCATGGTGGTCCATTGTCAAAAAAGATTTGACAGTGTTGCAGCTGTCGTCGTGTTTTTCCAACAAAGCCCGCACGGCATGCTGGCCGCTTCCCCGCTGGAGCGCCGCCGATGCCGTCCCCCCGCCTGCGCCACGAGGCGATCTTCCTGCTGGTGTTCGCCCTGGATCTGGTCAACATGTTCATCGCCACGGTGGCCTATCCGGCCTTGGCGGCGGAACTGCGCGCCGACGTCGGCACCCTGGCCTGGGTGGGCACGGCCTACATGCTGGGCCTGAGCGTGGTGATTCCGCTGGCGCCCTGGCTGGCCGCGCGCTGTGGTGAGCGCCGTCTGCTGCTGGTGGCGCTGCTGCTGTTCGCGAGCGCCGCTGCACTGGCGGGCGCTGCACCGGGCATCGGCTGGCTGCTGGGTTGGCGGCTGCTGCAGGGCCTGGCCGGTGGCCTGCTGATTCCGGTGGCACAGGCGGCAGCGTACCGGCACTGCACGCCCGACCAGCGTGGCGCGCTGACCCGCCGCATCCTGCTGGTGGCGCTGCTGGTGCCGGCACTGGCGCCCGCGCTCGGTGGGCTGCTGGTGCAGTGGTTGTCCTGGCGCGGTGTGCTCTGGGCCAGCCTGCCGCTGGCGGTGGTGGCGATTGGGCTGGTACTGGCGTGGACGCCGGCCGACGGCGCGCGTAGTGCGCCACGCCTGCAGTCCTATGCGCTGTCCACCGCGATGCTGGCGCTGGGCGCGCTGCTGTTGGCGCTTACCTGGCTGGGCGAACCCGGCCATCGGTCAGCCGGTGTCGTACTGCTGTTGATTGCACTGCTGTTGGCGGCGGCCCACCTGCGGCATGCACGCCGGCAGGCGCAGCCCCTGCTGCGCTGGTCGCTGCTATCCCATCGCGGGCTGCGCCTGGCGATGCTGGTCTATCTGGCCGTACCCGGTGTGTTCATCGGCAGCCAGCTGGTCAGCACGCTGCAGCTGCACCAGGCCGGTTACAGCGCTGCACGCATCGGCGCGTTGATGCTGCCGTGGGCGCTGGCCTCGGCCATTGCGATCACAGCCAGCAAGCGCCTGCTGGTCCGCTTCGGTGCGGCCACGGTACTGCGCGCCGGCATGCTCCTGCAGGCCAGCGGCCTGCTGCTGATGGCGCTGCTGCCGCAGCCGGCGTTCGCGTTGGCCGGGCTGTTGTTCGCACTGATGGGCGCCGGCGGCAGCCTGTGCAGCAGCACCGCGCAGACGCTGGCCTTCCATGGGGTCGAGGGCGACGCATTGGGCGATGCCAGCGCACTCTGGAATCTCAACCGCCAACTCAGCTTCTGCCTGGGCACCGCGGCCATCGCGCTGCTGCTGGCATTGGTCATGCAATGGCTGCCGGCCCACGCCACCCGCGTAGCGCTGGGGCTGGCCGCCGTACTGACCCTGCTGCCTCTGGCGCTGTTGCGCCGGCCGCAACAGCTTTCCTTTCCGCAACCCGAGAATGCCTGATGAATACCACCGCAGAACATGAAGTCCACCACCTGCACGACAAGCTGCAGGCCTGGTTCCGTGCCGACGTCGGCACCGACGCGCTGGAGGACCTGATGGCGCATTTCTGCGCGGACTTCAGCATGGTCGGCATCGCCGGTCGCAGGCTGGACCGGAATGCCGTGCAGGCGCTGTTCGCGGGCAGCCATGGCACGCGTCCAGGGCTGCAGATTTCCATCGAAGCCGTGCAGGCGGTGGAAGCGCCTTCACCTCTGGCGGTACTGCGCTATCGCGAAGGGCATGCGATCGATGGCGGCGCACCCGCATGGCGGGAGTCGCTGGCGGTACTGAGGCAGGAGCAGGGGCGCTGGTGCTGGCTGGCGTTGCATGAGGTGGCGGCAGCCTGACCGATAGTGCCGGCGAGCGCAGCGGCACCGGAGGCACATGTGCCATCAGTCCTGCCTGCATCCACCGCAGAATGCAAAGCCTGCACACACTTCACGGCACAGGGCAGGAGTAGGCTTGAGGCTTTCCTGCCGGGAGGGGTCTCCATGCGTGTGCGTGCCGTTGCTGTAGCCATCGCCCTTTGCCTGTCCAGCACCGTGCTGGCTGCCGATACCCCGCCGATGACCCCGGACATCAGCGGCAAGCCCTTCGTTGCCCCCGATGTCGGCCGCGACTACGACAAGCGCGTGGTGATGGTGCCGATGCGTGATGGCACCAAGCTGTATACGGTGATTGTGGTGCCCAAGGGCGCCCACAACGCGCCGATCCTGCTGACCCGCACGCCCTACGATGCCGCTGGCCGCGCCAACCGCAGTGATTCGCCACGCATGCGCGACCTGCTGCCGCAGGGCGACGAGGTTTTCGTCGACGGTGGCTACATCCGTGTGTTCCAGGATATCCGTGGCAAGTACGGCTCCGAAGGCGATTACGTGATGACCCGGCCCTTGCGCGGGCCGCTCAACAACACCAAAGTCGACCATTCCACCGATGCCTGGGACACCATCGACTGGCTGGTGAAGAACGTGCCGGAGAGCAACGGCAAGGTCGGTATGCTCGGCTCGTCGTACGAGGGGTTCACCGTGGTGATGGCGCTGACCGACCCACACCCGGCGCTGAAGGTGGCCGCGCCGCAGAGCCCGATGGTCGATGGCTGGATGGGCGACGACTGGCTCAATTACGGTGCGTTCCGCCAAGTCAACTTCAACTACTTCGCGATGCAGACCGAGAAGCGCGGCAAGGGCACGCCGCTGCCCAGCCTCGGCTACGACGACTACAGCACCTTCCTGCGCATCGGTTCGGCCGGCGACTACGCGCGCTTCACCGGCGTGGACCAGCTGACCTGGTGGAAGAAGCTGGTCGAGCACCCGGCCTATGACGGCTTCTGGCAGGGCCAGGCGCTGGACGCGGTGATGGCAAAGACACCGTTGAAGGTGCCGACCATGTGGCTGCAGGGCCTGTGGGACCAGGAAGACATGTGGGGTGCCAACCATGCCTACCAGGCGATGGAAGGGCGCGACAGCGGCAACAACCGCAACTACCTGGTGATGGGCCCGTGGCGGCACAGCCAGGTGAACTACAGCGGCAGCGAGCTGGGTGCGCTGAAGTTCGATGGCGATACCGCGCTGCAGTTCCGTCGCGATGTGCTCAAGCCGTTCTTCGACCAGTACCTGGTGGACGGTGCGCCGAAGGCGGACACGCCGCCGGTGCTGATCTACAACACCGGTGAGAACCACTGGGATCGCCTCAAGGGCTGGCCGCGCAGTTGCGACAAGGGCTGTGCCGCCAGCAGCAAGCCGCTGTACCTGCGGGCCGGCGGCAAGCTGGCGTTCCAGGCGCCGGCGGCGGGCGAGGGTGATTTCGAGGAATATGTGTCCGACCCGGCCAAGCCGGTGCCGTTCGTGCCGCGCCCGGTCCGCTTCGGCGACCGCGACATGTGGACCACCTGGCTGGTCAAGGACCAGCGCTTCGTCGATGGCCGCCCGGACGTGCTGACCTTCATCACCGAACCGCTGACCGCGCCGCTGCGCATCGGCGGCGCACCGGTGGTGCATCTGCAGGCGTCGACCAGTGGCACCGACAGCGACTGGGTGGTGAAGCTGATCGACGTGTATCCGGACCAGGAAGCGTCGACGCCGGAAATGGGTGGCTATGAATTGCCGGTGTCGCTGGCGATCTTCCGTGGCCGCTATCGCGAGAGCTTCAGCGATCCGAAACCGCTGGCTGCCAACGAAGTGCTGCCGTACCGCTTCGACCTGCCCAATGCCAACCACACCTTCCAGAAGGGGCACCGGGTGATGGTGCAGGTGCAGTCCAGCCTGTTCCCGCTGTACGACCGCAATCCGCAGACCTACGTGCCGAACGTCTACCTGGCCAAGCCGGGTGACTACCAGAAGGCCACCCAGCGGGTCTGGCACAGCGCGGCACAGGCCAGCTACATCGATCTGCCGGTGTACTGAGGCGGAGCGGGTGGTGGTGCCGGCCGCTGGCCGGCATCCGCATCGGTATGAAGCGTGTCGACCAAGGTCGGCACCTACCACAACAGGGGCTTTCAGCCGACCTTCGAAGGACCGGTGCGCCAGCGGCTGGGGACCAGGCCGAAGCGCTTGCGGAACGCGGCTGCGAAATTGCTGGGATGGCGGTAACCGCTGGCGGCGGCGGCCTGTTCAACCGTCCAGCCATCCTCGCGCAGGCCCTGTTCGGCATGGCGCATGCGCTGCTCGTGCAGGTAGTCGAATACGGAGCTTCCATACTGCTGGGCAAAATGGCGGCGCAATGAGCTGGGACTCATGCAGGCCAGCTGGGCCAGCTCGACCAGGCTGTGCGCATGGCTGGGGTCGTCATGCAGGTAGCTGCGCACCCGTTCCAGGCGCTCGCGCTGGCCGGCGCGCAGCGCGCGCACCTGGTCGGTCTGCAGATCTTCGGCCTGCAGGCCGAGGGCCAGCAACTGCAGCGCGACGCCTTCGCGCCACAAGGCGTCGATGCCGTCCTGCCATGGGCTGTCGAACAACTGGCCCAGCACCGGCAGCATGGCGTGGGGAATGGCCCAGTGGCGGCATTCCAGGTGCGTGCCAAGCGCGTTTTCCAGCTGTGGCATCTGGAAGACATCCGCCTCGATTCCACTTGGCACGATCACGCTGACCCCGCGCAGGCGGGTTTCGCCGGGATGCGCGCCGGTCATCTCGATCTGGTCGCGATGATGGGCGGTCATCGCGGTGCCGGCGCGCAACGTGAATCCTCCGCGCCGCGGGACGCGCACGTCGACCTGGCCCTGCAGCATCACGCGGATGGCGAGCCCGGGACGCTGCTGCGCGGTGGCCACATAGGGGAACCGGTTATGCACGTCGGAGGCGATCAGGCTCATGCCACCGCGCATGAACTGCTCGTTGACTTCGCCGCAGCCGGCCCACTGGTCGTCGCGCAGGTGTTCCGGATCGGCGCGGTAGTCGAAGCCGTGGCGGTGGCCGAAGCGGCGGTAATCGGCAAAGGTGAAGTATCGGGACATCGCTCGGCATGTACAGGAGGGAGGCGCTGGCGGCCATGGGCCCATGCGCTGCCGTGTAACGGGCAGCTTGGGAGGCCGGTAACGCGCCAGGTGGGAAGGAATGTGTCGAAGAAACTGGAAACGTTTCCCATTGTCGCTGCGAATCATTCGCATGGCATTTGAATACGGTCAAACCGATTGGTCATTACGGCCAAGTTGACGGGGGTGCGGAACATACGCCAGCGTTTTGGCGATATATCCGTACGGAATTCCATACATAAACTTAGGTTGAGGTTTCATTGCTGGAACGATCCTCCGCGGACAGGCTGTGGGCCAGCTCGTCACAGCGGCCGGCGTAAGGTGATTGATTGGCGGCCGCGCGCCGCATCGATACCCCACCGATGGAGAATGCAGATGATTGATTACCAGTTGACCGGCAAGACCGCGATCGTGACCGGCGGCGTGTCGGGCATCGGCCTGGCCGTGGCGCAGACGCTGGCCGCGTCCGGTGCCCGTATTTCGGTCTGGGACCTCAAGCAGGATGCGGTGGATGCCACCGTGGCGCAGTTGCACAGCACCGGTGCACAGGCCATCGGCATCGCGCTGGACGTGACCGACGACGTGGCGGTGGAGGCAGCGGTGCAGCGCACGGTGAAAGAACTGGGCGGTGTGCATATCGCGGTCAACAACGCTGGTATCAGTGGCCCGGCGGCCAGCAGCGGTGACTATCCAATCGAGGGTTGGCAGCGCGTGATCGATGTCAACCTGACCAGCGTGTTCCTGTGCCAACGTGCGCAGATCCAGACGATGAAGGCGGCCGGAACAGGCGGCAGCATCATCAACATGGCCTCGATCCTGGGCCAGGTGGGCTATGCCGGTTCCACTGCGTACGTGGCGGCCAAGCACGGCGTGGTCGGGCTGACCCAGACCGCTGCCTGGGAACATGCTGCAGATGGCATCCGGGTCAACGCAGTGGGCCCGGGCTTCATCAGCACGCCACTGCTGGAGAAAATGGACCCGAAGGTGCGCGCGACGCTGGAAGGGCGGCATGCGCTGAAGCGGCTGGGCACGGCCGAGGAAGTGGCGGCATTGGTGGCCTGGCTGGCGAGCGACGACGCCTCTTTCGCGACCGGCACCTACTACGCGATCGATGGTGGTTATCTGGCGCAGTGATGCGCTGATTGCCGATGGCGCCGGGCATGGCCCGGCGCTACCGGGTGAACGGACCGTGGTGCCACCTTCACCCCCGTCCCACGCCGTGCACGCAACGCTCCGGGAAAATCCCGGAGCCTGCCCATGGAACTCACCCAGGATGTCTCGATCCTGCTGCGCGTAGCCGCAGCGATGTTGTTTGGCGGCGTGCTCGGGGTCGAGCGCGAAATGGGCAAGCATGCTGCCGGCCTGCGCACGCACATGCTGATTGCCGGTGCCGCCGCACTGATCGTCGGCCTCGGCGACTCGGTGGCCGAACATTTCCAGCAGGAGCGCTACCGCGACCTGCTGCAGGTTGACCCGGTACGCCTGATCGAAGCGGTGGTGGCCTGCGTGGGCTTCGTGGCCGCCGGGACCATCCTGCGCGGTTCACGCGAGGACCAGGTCAGCGGATTGACCACCGCAAGCTCGCTGATCATGGCGGCGGCCATCGGCATCGCCGTGGGTATCGGCAAATACATGATTGCGATCGGGGTGAGCGTGCTGTGCGTGCTGGTGCTGGCAGTGATGCGGCGGCTGGAGAAGCGGATCTCGTAGGAAGTGCGGAGTTGCCGGGCAGCGACCGGCACTACCACTGCCATGCATAATGGTCGGACCAATATGGCAACTAGCCCTATGGTCTAATAGGCGCTTCGCCGGAGCGGCGGTTAAATCCGCTCCACGTGGTTCGATGATTCCGATTATTGGTACGACCAATAAGTATCGACCACGGCGACCCACCGCCTGCGGTGGAGCACATCCCGCCCCAGTCGAGAGCCTTCATGCAGCCCTGGCAACACCTGTACGACCCCGCCGGCAACCTGTGGTTGTCCAGCCTGATCGCGCTGTTGCCGATCGCGTTCTTCTTCGTTGCCCTGGCCGTGCTGCGCATGAAGGGCTGGCTCGCCGGCACGATCACCGTGGCCATCGCGCTGGGCGTGGCCCTGCTGTTCTACCGCATGCCGTTGAGCCAGGCGCTGGGCGCGGCCGGTTTCGGCTTCGTCTACGGCCTGTGGCCGATCGCCTGGATCATCATCGGCGCGGTGTTCCTCTACAAAGTCTCGGTCAAGACCGGGCAGTTCGACATCATCCGCGCATCGATCCTGTCGGTCACCGAAGACCAGCGCCTGCAGATGCTGATGGTTGGTTTCGCCTTCGGTGCCTTCCTGGAGGGCGCGGCCGGTTTCGGTGCGCCGGTGGCGATTACCGCGGCACTGCTGGTCGGGTTGGGCTTCAAGCCGCTGTATGCCGCCGGCCTGTGCCTGATCGTCAACACCGCGCCGGTGGCGTTCGGTGCGATGGGCATTCCGATCATCGTGGCCGGGCAGGTTACCGGCCTGGACGCGTTCGAGATCGGCCAGATGGCCGGCCGCCAGCTGCCGTTCCTGACCCTCATCGTGCTGTTCTGGATCATGGCGATCATGGATGGCTGGCGCGGCATCAAGGAAACCTGGCCGGCGGTGCTGGTGGCCGGCGGCTCCTTCGCCATCGCGCAGTACCTGACCTCCAACTTCATCGGTCCGGAGCTGCCGGACATCACCGCGTCGCTGGCGTCGCTGGTCTGCCTGACCCTGTTCCTGCGCCGCTGGAAGCCGGTGCGGATCTTCCGCTTCGACACCGAAACCAGCGCCGAGGCGGCGGCACAGGCACTGGAGGCACCGCGCTACAGCGTCGGCCAGATCGCCAAGGCATGGTCGCCGTTCCTGATCCTTACCGCGATGGTCACGCTGTGGAGCATCCAGCCGTTCAAGTCGCTGTTCGCGGCAGGTGGCCCGCTGGAAAGCTGGGTGCTGAAGCTCCCGGTGCCGGGCCTGGACCAGAGGGTGCAGAAGATGCCGCCGATCGTGGACGCGCCGCTCAGCTACGAGGCGATCTACACGTTCGACTGGTTCTCGGCCACCGGTACCTCGATCATCCTCGCCGCGGTGATCGCCATCATCGCGCTGCGCATGCCGGCCCGTTCGGCGTTGCAGACCTTCGGCGAAACCGTGCGTGAGCTGCGCATGCCGATCTATTCGATCGGCATGGTGCTCGCCTTTGCCTTCATCGCCAATTATTCAGGCCTGTCGGCCACGCTGGCGCTGGCACTGGCGCACACCGGCGACGCGTTCCCGTTCTTCTCGCCGTTCCTGGGCTGGCTGGGCGTGTTCCTGACCGGCTCGGACACCTCGTCCAACGCCTTGTTCTCGGCGCTGCAGGCCACCACCGCGCAGCAGATCGGGGTGTCCGACGTGCTGCTGGTGGCGGCCAATACCACCGGTGGCGTTACTGGCAAGATGATCTCACCGCAGTCGATCGCCATTGCCTGCGCCGCGGTCGGCCTGGCCGGCAAGGAATCGGACCTGTTCCGCTTCACCGTCAAGCACAGCCTGATCTTCACCACGATGGTCGGCCTGATCACGCTGGCGCAGGCCTACTGGCTGACCTGGATGATTCCCTGAGTCATGCACGGTCAGCCGACCATCCGTTGCGCGCTTCGGGCCACAATGGCGCCATGAGCACGCAACGTATTTCGGACAAGGTGGCCGCGCAGCTGCGCGGCCTGGTGCAGGAACAGCGGCTGCAGCCGGGTGACCGGCTGCCGGCCGAGCGCACCCTGGCGGTGCAGCTGGGGGTCTCGCGCACGGCGCTGCGCGAGGCCATCGCGCAGCTGTCCAGCCAGGGGCTGCTGACTGCACGGGTCGGTGGCGGCACCTACGTGGCCGAACCCGCGGCACGCGCGCGGCAGGCGCTGGATGAACCGCTGGCGCCCTACCTGCCGCTGTTCCAGGGCGACCCGGAATACCGCTTCGACGTGCTGGAGATCCGTCACGCGCTGGAAGGTGCCACCGCCTGGCATGCGGCGCTGCGCGCCACCGATGAGGATCGCACGCGTATCGCCCAGGCCTTCCAGACCATGATGGACGCGCACGGCAAGGACGATCCCACCGGCGAGGCCGAGGCCGACGCTGCCTTCCACCTGTCCATCGCCGAGGCCTCGCACAACCTGGTGCTGCTGCAGGTGATGCGCGGCCTGTTCGACCTGCTGCAGACCAACATCTCGCAGAGCCGCGAAAAGCTCTACACCTCGGCGAGGACCTTCTCGCCGCTGTCCGACCAGCACCGCGAGATGATGGACGCGGTGCTGGCCGGCGACCCCGAACGCGCACGCGCCGCCGCGCACGCCCACCTCGAGTTCGTGCATACCACGCTGCGCACCCTCGATGACAACGAAGCCCGGCGTGCGCGGGCCTCGCGTCTACCTTCCCCACACGGTTGACCCCATGATCATCTCCGCCTCCACCGATTACCGTGCTGCGGCCGAACGCCGGCTGCCGCCGTTCCTGTTCCACTACATCGATGGCGGCGCGTATGCCGAGCACACGCTGAAGCGCAACGTTTCCGACCTGTCCGACATCGCGCTGCGCCAGCGCATCCTGCGCAACATGTCCGACCTGAGCCTGGAAACCAAGCTGTTCGGAGAAACGCTGGCGATGCCGGTGGCGCTGGCGCCGGTCGGCCTGACCGGCATGTATGCACGGCGCGGTGAAGTACAGGCGGCGCGCGCCGCTGACAGCCGCGGAATCCCGTTCACCCTGTCCACGGTGTCGGTGTGCCCGATCGAGGAAGTGGCGCCGGCCATCCAGCGGCCGATGTGGTTCCAGCTGTACGTGCTGCGCGATCGTGGCTTCATGCGCAATGCGCTGGAGCGGGCACAGGCCGCGGGCGTGACCACCCTGGTGTTCACCGTGGACATGCCGGTGCCGGGCGCGCGCTACCGTGACGCGCACTCGGGCATGAGCGGACCGAATGCCTCGCTGCGCCGCATCGGCCAGGCCATCACCCACCCGCACTGGGCGTGGGACGTCGGCCTGTTCGGCCGCCCGCACGACCTGGGCAACATTTCCACCTACCGGGGCAACCCGACCGGGCTGGAGGATTACATCGGCTGGCTGGGCAGCAACTTCGATCCGTCCATTTCCTGGAAGGACCTGGAGTGGATCCGCGAATTCTGGAAGGGCCCGATGGTGATCAAGGGCATCCTCGACCCGGATGACGCACGCGACGCGGTCAAGTTCGGCGCCGACGGCATTGTGGTCTCCAACCACGGTGGCCGCCAGCTGGATGGCGTGCTGTCCACCGCGCGCGCACTGCCGGCGATTGCCGATGCGGTACAGGGCGATCTGAAAATTCTCGCCGATTCGGGCATCCGTACCGGCCTGGACGTGGTGCGCATGCTGGCGCTGGGTGCCGACACCGTGCTGCTGGGCCGTGCTTTCGTCTATGCACTGGTCGCGCAGGGCGAGGCCGGCGTGGCCAACCTGCTGGACCTGATCGCAAAGGAGATGCGCGTGGCGATGACACTGACCGGTGCGCACCGCATCGCCGACATCGGCCGCGATTCGCTGGCCAGCCTGCCGTGAGTGGCCACGATGCCATGCTGGCGCAGTTGCGCGATGCGGTCGGCGGCCGCCATGTACTGACCGGTGACAAGGCCACCCGCCGTTTCCGCCGTGGCTACCGCTTCGGCGACGGTCCGGTGCTGGCGGTGGTACGCCCGGGTACCTTGCTGGAACTGTGGCACGTGCTGCAGGCAGCGGTGCAGGGCGGGGCGGCGATCATCCTGCAGGCGGCCAACACCGGCCTGACCGGTGGCTCGACCCCGGATGGCAACGACTATGGGCGTCCGATCGTGCTGGTCAGCACGCTGCGCCTGACCGGGATCCAGCTGTTGAACGAGGGCCGGCAGGTGCTGTGCCTGCCCGGCGCGACGCTGGACCGGCTGGAGCAGACGCTGGCGCCACTGGGCCGCGAACCGCATTCGGTGATCGGCTCGTCCTGCATCGGCGCCTCGGTGCTGGGCGGCATCTGCAACAACTCCGGTGGCGCGCTGGTGCGTCGCGGCCCGGCCTACACCGAGCTGGCACTGTATGCACAGGTCGATGCGCTGGGCCAGCTGCAGCTGGTCAACCATCTGGGCATCGCGCTGGGCGATACGCCCGAGCAGATCCTGCAGCGCCTGCAGGCGGGCGACTACTGCGCCGCTGACGTGGGTGACGGTGACGGCCGCGCTGCCTCCGATCCTCGCTACGCCGAGGAAGTGCGCCGGGTCGATGCCGATACGCCGGCGCGCTTCAACGCCGATCCCAGTCGCCACTTCGAAGCTGCCGGTTCGGCCGGCAAGCTGGCGGTGTTCGCGGTGCGCCTGGATACCTTCGAGAAGGAGGCCGCCGAGGTCTTCTACATTGGCAGCAACCGTACCGACAGCCTCACCGCGATCCGGCGCCAGCTGCTGACCGGCTTCGAGCGCCTGCCGATTGCCGGTGAGTACATCCACCGCGATGCCTATGACATCGGCGAGCGCTACGGCAAGGACAGCTTCCTGCTGATCGATCGCCTCGGCACCGCACGCGTGCCCGCCGCGTTCGCCTTGAAGAGCCGGGTCGACGGCTGGTTCGAGCGGCTGGGCCTGCGCGGGATGACCGATCGGGTGATGCAGCTGCTGACCGGCCTGTTGCCGTCGCACCTGCCCAAGCGCATGGGCGAGTTCCGCCAGCGCTACGAACATCACCTGTTGCTGAAGGTGTCCGCGCAGGATGCAGCGGACACCGAGGCCTGGCTGCGCGGCTTCTTCGCCACGAACGAGGGCGACTATTTCCACTGCACGGCGGACGAAGGGCGCAAGGCCTTCCTGCATCGCTTCGCCGTGGCCGGCGCCGCGGTGCGCTACCGCGAAGTGCATCGCAGCCAGGTGCAGGACATCGTGGCGCTGGACATCGCCCTGCGCCGTGATGACGCCGACTGGTTCGAGCAGTTGCCGGCCGATATCGATGGCCGGCTGCTGCACAAGCTGTACTACGGGCACTTCCTGTGCCACGTGTTCCACCAGGACTACATCGCGCGCAAGGGCGAAGACCCGATGGCGATCGAGCATGCGATGTGGGCGCTGCTGGACCAGCGTGGCGCCGAGTATCCAGCCGAGCACAACGTTGGCCACCTGTACCCGGCCAAGCCGGCGCTTGCCGGTTTCTACCGGCAGCTGGACCCGAGCAATACGTTCAATCCCGGTATCGGCCAGACGTCGAAAGCCAAGGGCTGGGGTGGCTGCGACTGTAGTGGGCACTAGCGGCGAACTCTCCGAAAATTCGGATTTCTTGCATTCCTCACTGATCGGGTTGGCACTAGGCTGAGATCTTGGTTGAGACGGATACAGAATCAATGCAGGGTGCAGATCAGATATGGGCGTCCATCAAAGCGTCGCTTCACGAGAAGGGTTGTCTGGATGAAGTGCAGTTGCGGCCCGGAGCCTCCGAAAGCGAGTTGGTTGAACTGGAAGTCCAGCTTGGAGTCGCTTTGCCAGATCTGCTAAAGCAGCTGCTGATGATTCACGACGGGCAGGATGGGGCCGGGCTTCTGTTTGGCAGTCAGATGCTCTCGTCCAAGGAGATCGGGCGGCAGTGGCAGGGTTGGCGTGAGATCGAGGCCGACGGCATGAACGAGGACTGCGCGGAGTTCATGAAGTCGAGTCCCGCGGGGGTGGTGAAGCCGATGTATACCAATGCGCGTTGGATACCGCTGACTCAGGATGGTGGCGGCAATCACATGGGATTGGATTTCGACCCCGACATTGGCGGTACTGAAGGACAGATGATTGCCTTTGGTGCGGATGAAGACACCAAGTACCTTCTCGCTCTCACTTTCGCTGACTTCGCTGAAAAGGCTGTGGAGTGGATCACTCAGGCAAGCTGGGATGGTGAGAATCTCGAGTCGTCAACTGATGACGGCTTCGCTCCCCCGGCCATTCTCCGTACTACTGGCGGGGCGTAGTTGGGAGCGCCGTTCTGACAGGTAGTGTGCCGCTTGGGTTCCGGTTCACCGGGCTGGTCGCGATCGTTCCGTTATTCCTGCGCTACCATCTTGATTCCACGAGCAGGAATCTCCTCCATGCCCCTCATCGTTGCCCGCACGATCCTGTGCGCTGCACTGCTGGCAACCCCGGTGCTGGCGTTGGCCCAGGGCTCGATCCTGCCGCAGCAGCGTGACGCCGCCGGCAATGTGATGGAGCCGCTGGGGCAGGTGTTGATCGCCAATGAGGAGGGACCGGCGGGGCTCTATGACTGCACGCGGGACGGAAACTGGTGCGTGCGCGTGCAGCCGGTTGCCGAGGATGGTGACCGGCCGACCGTGCTGGAAGTGCTTGAGAAGGGGCCGGGCCAGGGCAAGCCACACACCTACCACGTCAGCATCGACGTGCCGCAGGAAAGCGAGCTGTCGCTGTGGCCGTGGATCGTGCGTCTGGCGCCTGGCGTGGGCAGCGATGAGGCAGTGAGTGACCCGCGGCAGCGTGCCCGCCAGAACGTGCTGGTGGGCGGCATCGTCAAGTCCAGCGCGATGTACTCCGGTGGGGGTGCCGACGCGTCCACACTGCAGCTGGCGCGCGTGCGTCACCTGCAGGATGACATCCAGGTGGACGATGACGTGCTGACCCTGCCATGGCGGGGCAACGCGATGATCCGCGCCTGCTTCAGCGAACAGGACATGAAGCAGCGCGCAGGCGCCTGCCACGACGAATATGGGTTCTCGGCGAAGCTGGCGCTGGATACGGCCGCTGGGGGCATGCCGGTGCTGCGCTACCAGACGGTGGCGACGCGGTTCCCGGCCGGTGCCTCACGCTTCGAGGATTCTCTCGCCAAGGGGCCGCTGAAGAAGAAGGACCTGCGCACCGAGCAGGACCCGGCGTGCAGCTATACCCGCCTGTTCCGCTTCAGCAATGGGGTGTTCCACCCGGACCAGGAACTGCCGGATTGTGCGGGGTATACCGAACCCTGATCCCTGTAGAGTCAAGCCGTGCCCGACTCGCCTTTTCGGTAGAGCCGAGCGTGGGCTCGGCACTACAAAAACTGCGGGGCGCTTACTCGCAGCGGGTGGCGGTGATGATGTTGTCCTTGTCCACGTACACGCGCAGGCGGTCGTGGCGGATGTCCCGGGTGGTGATGGTGTTGGGGCCGATCGGGTTGACCAGGCCGGCGCCGCTCTCGCTGGACAGGCGGCGGATGTTGGGTTCATTGGCCGGCTGGCCGATCGCCCAGCCCAGCTGGCTGGCATCGCACTGGCCGGTGCCCTTGACCTGCGGGCCTGGGGTGCTGACACAGGCCGACAGCAGCAGGGCAGAGGCCGGCAGCAACAGGGACAGACGGAAGGCGGACATGCGAGCGCTCCTGCGCAGGGGAAGATGGCGGGAACGATAGCACCAGGCGCGCGAAAGGCGTCAGCGTCCTGGTCATTGCCGGCACAGCGTGGTCACTGCATAGTGGGAGGGTTGACTGGCAGCGCGCCAGCGGGCAGGCCGGGCCATTCCGGTGCAGGCGTTGGTACGGTATGACGGCAGGCAGTTTCCGCGACAAGGGCAGGGTGATGACGGTACTGGCAGTGTCGGTGCTGGGCGTGGCGTGTGCCGCCACCGCCGCCGAGCCGGTGCCCGCCGCCGCTGCGGAAACGCCGGTGTTCGGCGCCTGGCGCAACCTGCAGACCGAGGCCGGCTACGCGCCGGCCCAGCGCAACCTGGCCTTCGCGATGCTGCCGCAGGCTGCGACCCGTGGCGATCGATTCGCCGTTGTCGACCGTGAGGGCAAGCGCGTGGTGTGCTGCCTGCAGGTGGCCAGCCCGTCGCTGGGCGTGGCCACGCTGCGCGAGCAGTACCACCTGCCGCAGGCCTGGGTGACCGACCTGAGCAATGGCCGCAGCCCGGCGCGTCCTTATCTGCCGCATGTCTATGCGATGCAGCGGGTGGACGAACTGGCCGACTATGGCTTCACCGATGTGCCGGGCGCCTACAGCGACCTGGGTGGGCTGCTGATTCCCGAAGGCGCCGCCCTGGAGGCCGACGGCAATGCCGTCCTGCTGGGCGAAAACCGATATTCCCTGCATTTCCAGCGCCAGCCGCACGCCGATGACGATGGTGCGCTGGACCGCTACACCCTGCAGGGCGGCGACAGCGGGGCCCCGTTCGTGGTTGAAGTGCCGTTCGGCACTTACTGATTGCAGCACGGCACTGGCTAGAATGCAGCGCGGCGCCGTCTGCCGTGCCTGTTCCGTGAGTCGCTGCCGTGTTCCTGCGTCCCTTGCTGCTGTCGTCCCTGCTGCTGTTGTCCGCCTGCGCCAGCGCGCCGCCTCCGCCGCCGGCCACTTCCGATGCGCTGTGGCGCCTGATCGAGCGTGACTGCAAGGCGGCAGGAGGCCCGCGGGGCAGCTGCCTGCGGGTGGACACGGGCGCCGACCGCCGCGACGTGCTGGTCAAGGATGCGCACGGCGACTACCAGTTCCTGCTGATGCCGCTGGACAAGGTCAGTGGCATCGAGAGCCACGGCCTGTACCAGCGTGGGGCGCCCAACTATTTCGCGGCCGCCTGGCAGGCGCGCGGGCATACCGAACAGGCCCTGGGCCAGCCGTTGCCGCGCAACGTGGCCAGCCTGGCGCTGAATTCGCCGCATGGCCGCTCGCAGCACCAGCTGCATATCCATGTCGACTGCCTGCGCGCGGATGTGCTGCAGGCGCTGGATGCACATGCCGGTGCGCTTGGTCCGCGCTGGTCACCGTTGCCGGTACCACTGCGCGGGCATCAGTACCAGGCCTATCTGCTGCCGGGCGCAGCGCTCACCGCCAATCCGCTCAACCTGCTGGCCTACGGCCTGAGCGGGGTGGGCGACGTGGGCCAGTGGAGCCTGGTGGTGGCCGGACGCGATGACGTGCAGGGCGGCCCCGGCTTCATCCTGCTGGCCACCCGCGTGGATGCCGCCAGCGGCAACGATGCCAGCGGCGAGGAGCTGCAGGACCACGCCTGCACGGCGCTGACAGGTGCCGGTGCGGCACTGGAACGGGTGCGTTAGCCGATCCGCTGCTGGCAGCTGCGCCAGGCCGGCGCTGTAAGCGCCAGCAACTGGCGGTCATGCCATCCCTGTGCGTCCAGATGGTAGTCGCGCAGGATCCCCTCGCGGATGAATCCATGGGCCTGCAGCGCCTGCGCAAACGGGGTGGTGCAGCCTGGCGGCAGCAGCACGAAAACGCGGTGCAGGCCGACATCGTCGAACAGGAACGGGCACAGCGCCCTCAGTGCCGCCTGCGGATGGGCGTGCCGGTGCTGCAGCGATTGCAGCTCGGCGCAGCGCGAATGCAGCGACTGCAGGCGGATATGCAGCTGGTCGTGCAGGACGCCCTGTGCGTCGTCGAACACGCCCAGCACCAGCAGGTCGTTGTCTTCCTGGAGGCGTGAACGATAGACGCTGGCGAGGAACCGCGCCTCTTCATCAATGCCATGGGGATGCCGCTGGCCACGCTGGCGACGGTCGTCGAAGGCGCGCCAGCGTGGCAGGTCGGTGCGCTGGAACGAACGCAGGGTGATGGGCGTGGCCTGGAGGTGCAGCAAGTGGCGGCGCAGGACGGGGCGTAGCGAAGCGAAGGGGGTGGAAGGGGCGCTGTTGGTCATCCCGGCACGATGCGCATCGCGGAGGCGCCAGGCCATGCAATTCATTGCAAAAAACGTGGCGGTGCCGGGAACGGGTCTGATTCAGTTCAGGCATAACGCCATCAGGGCTGGTCATTTCCGTTGAAACCACCCATTCAGGACACTTTCGTTACGGGATCGTTATGTGCCGCACAGGCACTGGCCCCGTACTGCCGCCCACTCCCCCCAGGAAGCCCATGTCCGCCTCCCCCAAGGCGATGCGCCCGCGTCCGCTGGTGCTCGCGCTGTCGTCCCTGATGCTGGTCCCGCTGCCGGCCTTCGCGCAGGAAAGCGCTCCCACCACACTGCAGGAAGTGAAGGTCACCGGCTCGCGCATTCCACGTGCCAGTGTCGAGGGGCCATCGCCGGTGACGGTGATCAGCCGTGAGCAGATCGACGCGCAGGGTTACCGCAACGCCTTCGACGCCCTGAGTGCACTGACCGAGAACACCGGCAACGTGCAGGGCGAGGACTTCGGCAATACGTTCACGCCGGCCGCCAACACCATCAACCTGCGCGGGCTGGGCCCGAACCGCACGCTGGTGCTGGTCAACGGCCGCCGCCAGGCCGATTACCCGCTGGCCTACGAAGGCTCGGTGAACGTGGTCAACCTGGCCAACATCCCCAGTGCGCTGATCGAGCGCATCGAGGTGCTGGCTGCGGGCGCGTCGGCGGTGTATGGCTCCGACGCCATTGCCGGTGTGGTCAACATCATCCTCAAGGACCGTTTCGAGGGCGTCGACGTGAACGTGCGCGCCGGTGGCACCCAGCAGGGCGGCGGTGACAACCAGCGCGTGCAGGTGGTCGGCGGCACGTCCGGCGAACGCTGGGACGGCCTGTTTGGTTTCGAGTTCGATGTGCGCAAGGCGATCCACGCGCGCCAGCGCGACTTCATGGATTCACTGGACGATGATCCGGCCGGCAAGGCACCGCAGGCAACGGCGATTGCCTATCGGCGCAACGCGGCTACCGGGCGCAACATCGATCCGGGCGTCAATGGCTGCGACGGGGCGTCCGGCATCTACGGCGGCAGCGTGTTCCGTGCCAACAACCCGCGCCAGGGGTGGTACTGCGGCAGCAACGAGGCAGCGGCCAGCTACTGGACCGTGCAGACCGAGAAGCGCAACCTCAATGGCTATGGCCTGTTGACCTTCCATCTGGACGAGCACACCGACCTGTTCGCCGACCTGGCGGTGGGCAGCGCGCGCATCAGCAACAATACCCGCGCCCCGACCTGGACGTCATCGCGCAACTACTTCTACAACCAGAACACCGGCAACCTGGAGAGCTGGTACCGCCGGTTCGCGCCGGAAGAGATCGGTGGCCTGCCGCGCAACGCCAACCGGTTCCTGGAGAACTCGTGGTCGTTCAACGTGGGCGCGCGCGGCCAGATCGGCGACAGCGGCTGGGATTATGAAGCGGTCTACAGCCGGTCCCGCTACGAGAACCGCACCCGGCGCCCGGTGCTGCTGGCCGGCATAAACGAGTACCTGCTCGGCCCGCAACGGGGCGTGCGCAACGGCGTGGAGGTCTACGCGCCGGATCCGTCGCGGCTGTTCCAGCCGCTGACGCCGCAGGAATACGGCCGCCTGTCCGGCTACCAGGAAAGCCGCAACGCGGCATGGCTGCAGGCCTTCAGCGCCAGCGTCAACGGCCGCCTGTTCGCACTGCCGGGCGGTGACGCTGCGCTGGCGGCGGTGGTCGAGGCCGGCAGCCAGGGCTACCGCAACCGCCCGGACCCGCGGCTGGGCACCGGCGAGTTCTGGAATACCAGCGCCGGTATCGGTGCCGGCGGTGATCGTGACCGCTATGCAGCCGGCGTGGAGCTGCAGTTGCCGCTGCTGCAATCGCTGACCACCACGCTGGCCGGCCGCTACGACCAGTACCGCGCCGGCGGCGAGCACATCGGCAAGGCGACCTGGAGCTTCGGCGTCGAGTTCCGCCCGATCGAGAGCCTGTTGATCCGCGGCTCTGCTGCGACCAGCTTCCGTGCGCCGGACATGAACTACGTGTTCGCCACCGAGACCCGCGGCTACAACCCGGGCATGACCGACTACTGGCGCTGCCGCACCGCAGGCCAGTCGTACGACAACTGCGACTACAACGGCCTGTCGATCGACTACAGCAACCGTGCCAACGCGCAGCTGCAGCCGGAAACCGCGAAGTCCTATGGTTTCGGCGTGGTCTGGTCGCCGCTGTCCGGGCTGGATTTCAGTGCCGACTACTACGACATCCGCATCGACAACGAGGTGACCAGCCTCGACACCAACCGCATCCTGCGTGACGAGGCCGATTGCCGCCTGGGCCGCACGCTGGGCGGCGAAGCACGCGACATCGGTTCGCCATTGTGCCAGGACGCGCTGTCGCGGGTGATCCGCAATCCGTCCACTGCCACGGTGCAGCCGGACCAGGTGACCCGCGTGCTGATCAACCCGATCAACGCGGCCTCCGAATCGGTGCGTGGCCTGGACCTGAAGGGCAACTGGCGCTTCGATGCCGGCCGCTATGGCCGCTTCACCACGCGCCTGGCCTATACCGTGGTGCTGGAGCACACGTACCGCCAGTTCTCCGATGATCCGGAGCGTGACATCCGCAATTCGCTGGATGACTACCAGTGGCGCAGCAAGGCCAACGGCAGCATCACCTGGAACCAGGGTGACTGGACCACCACGCTGTATGGCAACCGCTTCGGTTCGCTGCCGAAGACCGATGGCAGTGGCCGCATCGCGCCGTACATGACCTACAACGCCAGTGTGTTCCGCCAGTTCGGCGAGAATCTGTCGGTGGGTGTGATCGTCAACAACCTGCGTGACAGCCGCCCGCCGGCGGACAGGAACGGAGGTGGCTGGCCGTTCTATCCGGTCGGCAACTATGACCCGTATGGCCGCCAGTACTGGCTGCAGCTGGACTACCGGTTCCGCTGATCCGGCACGCAAGCAGAAGGCCCGGCACTGCCGGGCCTTCAGTTGTCTCGATGTGCGGTTCTGCTGCGCCCGCTCGGCGCCTAGGGCAGCGCCTGCTGCAGGTACGACTCGATGACGTAGCTGAAGGGCTGCTGCTGGCGGTCGCGCAGCAAGGCGCGCACTTCCAGGATCACGCCATGGTCGCCGTCGCCACGCGGCGGCCAGAACGTCTGGTCGGCCAGTGTCTGGCGCTGGAAGCCGAGCGGACCGACCACGCGGCCGAAGGGTTCGTCGGTGCTGTCCAGCACCTGGTTCATGGCCGGACTGAGGTGGCCGGGCAGGTACCAGTTGTCGGCCTCGGACAACACGCGGCTGCCGCAGACCAGCTGTACGCGGCGATAGCGCAGGTCGGTGCCGGGTTTCGCGCCCAATGCCTGCAGCACGTCGGCCGGCACCGGCTTGTCCTGGCCGTGCACGCGCACCGCGCGTACCCGTGCCTGTTCGGCCAAGCCGTGCTCGGCGCACCAGTGTTCCAGGGTGGCGGTGGCACTCTGACCGGACAGCACGCGCTGGTGCAGCCGCTCGACCAGCGCCGCCGGGGCGATGCGCTGTTGCCCAGGCGGCGCCTGCAGCGGCGCGGTGGCGGCGGCATCAGTGGCGGACAGGCTGGCGATCGGGGCAGCAGCCAGCAGGGACGCGGCCTGCCAGCGGCGGAGACGATCGTGGCGGTCGGACGGGCCCATGCGGCATCACAGCGGAAACAGGTGCCTATGGTACCCGTTCAGGCGTGTGCACGGCGTGGCTGCGACCGGTGGTCGCGGCGGCATTCATCGTTCTGATGAATGTGTGGCATCCAGATATTTCGTTGGCCGATGGCGGTGCCGGCGCGCAGGATGGCGCCATGACTTGGCTTTCCGGGGAGTTTCCGATGACCCTGCAGTTCATCCACGGCGGCGTCGACCGCCACGGCGCACCGCTGCATTTCCATATCCGTGATGGCCGCATCAGCGGGCTCAATGACGATGCCCGGCCCGCCGATGGGGCAGAAAGCGTCGACCTGCAGGGCTTCGCGGTGCTGCCCGGCCTGGTTGACGGCCACATCCACCTGGACAAAAGCTTCGTCGGCGACCGTTGGCACCCGCACCAGCCGGTGAACAGCCTGCGTGAACGGTTGGCGGTGGAAAAGGCCGCGGTGGCGGGTGCCGCACCGATGGTGGAACGCGCCGAGGCATTGATCCGCCAGTGCAGCGGCTTCGGCACCGTGGCGATGCGCTGTCACGTCGACATCGACGGCAGCACCGGCCTGCGCCACCTCGACGCGGTGCGCGAGGCGGCGTTGCGCTGTGCCGACATCATGCGCATCCAGCTGGTGGCGTTCCCGCAGGCCGGGGTGATGTCCTGCGCGGGCACCGCCGCGGTACTCGAGCAGGCCATTGCAGCGGGCGTGGAGGTGCTCGGTGGCATCGACCCGACCACCCTGGATGGCGATGCTGAAGGTCAACTGGCGCTGCTGTTCGGCCTGGCCGAGCGCTATGGCGTGCAGCTGGACATCCACCTGCATGAGCCCGGCGAAACCGGCCTGGCCCAGTTGCTGCGCATCGCGGCGCGCACGCGGGCTGCCGGGCTGCAGGGGCGGGTGGCGGTCAGCCATGCCTATGCGCTGGGAGAGGTGCCGCTGGCGCGTGCGCTGCAGGTGGGCGAGGCGCTGGCGACGGCGGGCGTGGCGATCATGAGCAATGCCCCGGGCGACCATCCGTTCCCGCCGCTGCGCGCACTGCATGATGCCGGCGTGCGCGTGTTCGCCGGCAACGACAACATCCGCGACTGCTGGTGGCCGTACGGCAACGGCGACCTGCTGCAGCGGGCGATGCTGCTGGGGTACCGCTCGGGCTTCTACACCGATGCCGACCTGATGCTGGCGCTGGACATGGTGACCACCCATGCCGCACAGGTGATCGGGCTGCCACAGTACGGCCTTGCAGAAGGACACCCGGCCACCTTCGTGGCGGTGCGTGCCGACCACGGTCCGGCGGCCGTGGCTGCAGTGCCGGTGGAACGACGCGTGGTGGTGGACGGCCGCTGGCTGTAGATCCACGCCGTGCGTGGATGACTGTGGCCGCGCGGTGGTTCCAACCACGCATGGCGTGGATCTACCCATCACGCCACGCCGGTTCCGATTGCGCCGAGCCATGCTCGGCGGCTGTTCAGGCGTAATCGTCGGCGCGGGTAGCGACGAACTCTTCCAGCCACGCCAGCAGGTGGGCGATGTCGATGACCTCACCCTGTTCGACGCGCTTGAGCAGCAGTGTGCTGGCGCCGATCTGCAGGCTGCTGTCGGCGTAGCGCAGCACCGCGTCGATGCCCCAGGCATCGGTGACCTGCATCCAGGCCAGGCCGGGCACGCGCTGGGCCAGGGTATCGCCGAACGCCACGCCCAGTGCTTCCCAGCCGTCGCAGTCGTCATGATCGATCAGCTCGGCATCGACCACGCGCTGCAGCGTGGTGGCCGCCAGCGGCCACTGCACCGGCAGCGCCGGGAAGCCGACGGCCACGCGCGCGGCGATCAGCGATCGCTGGTGCTGCAGGTGCGCCTGCAGGGCGGCGGGCAGGGGATCGAAGCGGGTGGGGATTTCGCCGGACATGCTGCATCGGGTGCGGGATCAGCGGGCACTCTACGGGGCGATGCTGCCCGCCGTGCGGCCGGATTGACCATATGTCGATGCTTGATGCGCGAACAGCATCCACGCATGGCGCGGATCTACCGTGGTCAGTCCGGCTCGCGCTGTACCTGCCGCCACAACTCGCTGGCAAGAGCACGCACCGCATCGTCGGCGTCCGCACGATGCAGCAGGCCGATCTCGTAGTTGTCGATCACCGGCAGGTCGCGCTCGCCATCGATGATGCGGTGTTCGCGGGTGACCGCGCGGCGCGGCAGCAGGCTGATGCCGATGCCATCGGCCACCGCGCCCTGGATGCCGCTGAGCGAGGAACTGGTGAAGGCGATGCGCCAGCGCAGGCCGAGTGCCTCCACGGCGTGGATCATCTCATCGCGGTACAGCCCGCGCGGCGGGAAGGTGACCAGCGGCAAAGGGTCCTGCAGCAGGCAGCTGCTGCGCAGGCTGTCGATCCAGTGCATCGGCTCGCGTCGGCAGTGCACCGCCTGGCGGGTGTTGCGGCGTTGCTTGACCAGCACGAGGTCCAGCTCGCCGTGGTCGAAGCCGTGCGCCAGGTCACGGCTGAGGCCGCTGCTGATCTCCAGCTTCACCTGCGGGTGGCGACGGCTGAAGGCGGCCAGCATGCGCGTGGTCTGCGCGTTGACGAAATCCTCGGGCACGCCGATGCGGACGGCGGTTTCCACGGTGGCGCCCGCCAGCGCCTGCGCCATTTCCTCGTTCAGGTCGAGCATGCGCCGCGCGTAGCCAAGGAGGGTGTGGCCGGCGTCGGTGGGGTGCACGTCGCGGTGGCCGCGCTCGAGCAGGCGATGCCCGGCCAGCGCCTCCAGCCGGCGCACCTTCTGGCTGACCGTGGACTGGGTCGAATGCAGGCGCGTTGCCGCCGTGGTGAAGCTGCCGCAGTCGGCCACCATCACCAGCGCCCGCAGCAGGTCCAGTTCGAACAGGGTTCTATTCGATTTGGCACTGTCTTGCATTTGAACATTTCACTTCTGGATACCCAGGCCGACTTCTACCATGCAGGGCAGGGGCCGGCAATGCCCGGCCGTTGCTACCGTCACGCGGTGATCCGTGCTGATGGACAGGAGGAGACACCGTCATGCGCTTCCATCGTTCGCTTCGCTGGCCTACGCCGGTCGAATGCAGGCGCGTTGCCGCCGTGGTGAAGCTGCCGCAGTCGGCCACCATCACCAGCGCCCGCAGCAGGTCCAGTTCGAACAGGGTTCTATTCGATTTGGCACTGTCTTGCATTTGAACATTTCACTTCTGGATACCCAGGCCGACTTCTACCATGCAGGGCAGGGGCCGGCAATGCCCGGCCGTTGCTACCGTCACGCGGTGATCCGTGCTGATGGACAGGAGGAGACACCGTCATGCGCTTCCATCGTTCGCTTCGCTGGCCTACGCCGTTTGCGCGCGTGCTGCTGTTGTTCCTGCTGGCCATGGTCACCCCGGCCTGTACGGCCACGTCCCGGGCCGATGCGGATGCGCGCCTGCGTGATGCTGCCAGCCGCGGCGATGCCGAGGCGGTGCGCGGGGCGCTGGAAGACGGCGCCGATCTGGAGGCGCGCGACGGCCAGGGCCGCACCGCATTGTTGTTGGCGACCCATCGCAACAACGTGGATGCCGCGCGTGAGCTGATCGAAGCCGGCGCCGACGTCAATGCCAAGGATGCGTTGCAGGACAGCGCCTACCTGTATGCCGGCGCGCGTGGCCTGGATGAGATCCTGGCGATGACGCTGGCGCACGGCGCCGATCTGCGCAGCACCAACCGCTACGGCGGCACCGCCTTGATTCCCGCCGCCGAGCGTGGCCACGTTGCCACCGTGCGCACGCTGCTGCGCGCGGGCGTGGCGGTGGACCATGTCAATCGGCTGCACTGGACCGCGCTGCTGGAAGCGATCCTGCTCGGCGATGGCGGCGCGCGCCACGTGCAGATCGTGCAGCTGCTGCTGGAGGCTGGTGCCGACCCGGAGCTGGCCGACGGCGATGGCGTGACGCCGCTGGCACACGCGCGCCAGCGCGGCTATACCGGAATTGAAACCCTGCTGCGCCAGCACGGCGCGGTGCGCTGAATGCAAACCCCTTCCACCCGCACGCTGGGCGTGCCCACCAGGATGCTGTCCATGTTCCGTTCCCGTCCGTTGTCCCTTGCCATCCTCCTTGCGGTGGCACCGCTGTCGGCGTCTGCTGCCGAGCGCGCCGACCTGCTGATCCGCAATGCCACCGTGGTCGATGTCGAGCACGCCAGCACCCTGGCCGGGCAGAGCGTGGTGATCCGTGGCGAGGACATCGTCGCCGTCGGCCCGGACGCGCAGCTGCGCAGCCAGTGGAGTACGGCCCGCCAGATCGATGCCAAGGGCAAGTACCTGATTCCGGGCCTGTGGGACATGCACGTGCACTTTGGTGGTGGCCCGGCGCTGATCGAAGAGAACAAGGCGCTGCTGCCGCTGTACATCGCGCACGGCATCACCACGGTGCGCGATTGCTCCGGTGATCTTCCCGAACAGGTGCTGCAATGGCGCGGTGAGATCGCCAAGGGCACGCTGTTCGGCCCGCGCCTGCTCAGCTCCGGCGCGAAGATCGAAGGCATCAAGCCGGTCTGGAAAGGCACGATCGAGGTGGGCAGCGAGGCCGACGTCGACCAGGCGATCACCCGCCTGCAGCACGACAAGGTTGATTTCGTGAAGATCACCGACAGCACGCTGAAGCCGGAGCTGTTCCTGTACTCGGCCAGTGCCGCGCGCAAGGCCGGCTTCAAGGCGTCGGGCCACATCCCGATGGCGCTGACCGTGGAGCAGGCGGTCGATGCCGGCCTGGCCTCGATCGAGCATCTGGACTATGCATTCAAGGCCGGCAGCAAGGACGAAGCGAAGATCGCCGCCGACTTCGGTGCCGGCCGCATCGACCGCGCCGAAGCCAACCGGCGCCTCGACGCCAGCTTCGACCGCGATACCGCGATGCATGCCTACCGCGATTTCGCAAAGCGCGGCGTATTCGTGACCCCGACCCTCAACGGTGGCCGCATCCTCGACTTCCTCGACCAGGATGACCACGCCAACGATCCGTACCTGGCCTACATCGGCCCGGGCCTGCGCGCGACCTACCAGTGGCGCGTCGACCGTGCCGCCAAGGCAACGCCAGCGCAGATCGAAGCGCGCCACGCGCAGTACCACCAGGTGGCCGCGGTGCTGCCGATGCTGCAGGAAGCCGGCGTGACAATCATCGCCGGCACCGATGCGGGTTTCCTCAATTCGTTCAATTTCCCGGGCATCGCCCTGCACCAGGAACTGCAATTGTTCGTGAAGGAAGGCCTGAGCGCACCGCAGGCGCTGTCCGCCGCGACCCGTTCCGGCCCGGCCTGGTTCGGCCAGATGGACCGCTACGGTGGTGTCGCGCAGGGCAAGGCCGCCGATCTGGTTCTGCTGACTGCCAATCCGCTGCAGGACATTACCGCCACCGAAAAGATCGACAGCGTGATCCTGCGCGGCAACGTGTATGACCGCGCCGCACTGGACAAGATGCTGGCCGACACCAAGGCCAAGGTCGCGGCTTGGAATGCCGAGGCGGCGAAGGCGCAATGATCGACAGGGTCCGATCCCTTCCCACCGGGAAGGGCCCTGACCCTGTGGCCTCGAACGGAATCCACGCCATGCGTGGATGATGCGGCCGGGGACCTAGCGCGACGCCGGCCGCATCCCATGCAGCTGAGGCAGCGCGGCCTTCATCGCATCGATGAAGGCGCGCAGCCGCGGCGGCTGCTGGCGCGCGGCGGGAAATACCACGTGTACCGGCAGTGCCGGTGCCTGCCAGTCCGGCAGCAGCTGCACCAGCCGCCCGTGTGCGATGTCCTCGGCCACCAGCCAGGCCGAGACCACCGCTGCGCCCAGCCCGGCACACGCGGCCTGTTGCACCACGAACAGGTTGTCGCTGAGCAGGCGCGGGCTGATCGACAGCGTATGCGCGCGCCCCTGTGCGTCATGCAGCAGCAGGCGTTCGCGGTAGTAGGTGGCCAGTGAGATCCACGGCAGTGCCTGCGCTTGTTCTGGTGTGCTGATCGCGGTGGTCTGCACCAGTGTGGGCGCAGCCACGACGATGCGCGGTACTTCGGCAAGCGGCAGCGCGACCATGCGCGGTTCGTCGACTGGGCCCACCCGCACCGCGCAGTCGATGCCTTCTGCGATGAAGTCCGGGCGCCGATCTTCCAGGATCCACTCCAGGCTCAGCTGCGGGTGTTTGGCGAGGAACGCGAGCATGGTCGGCAGCAGCTGCGCCTGGCCGAACGCGTGCGGCACCATCACCCGCAGGCGTCCGCGCAGCGTTTCCGGTTCGCCATGCAGTTCGGCCTGCAGTGACTCCCATTCGTCCACGACCCGTTGCGCATGGCGCTGGCAGCGCAGGCCATCTTCGGTCAGCTGCAGGCCGTGGGTGGAGCGCTGCAGCAGGCGCAGGCCGAGCTGCCGCTCCAGGGCCTGCAGGCGGCGACTGACCGTCGGCTGGGTGGTACCCAGCTGCACGGCTGCGGCAGACAGGCTGCCGGCATCGACGATGCGCAGAAAGGTGCGCAGCAGATCCAGGCGATCCGCACCGGTAGCAAAGTCATTCATGCGTGCGACGTATGGAGGGTATGCAATGAAGCCTACTACAGACGTCATGCGAATACCGGCAGGATACGCCCACTTCCTCCACCGGACTCCCCCATGTCTACCCCCTCGCTGTCCGTCGCCGCCGCACCCGCGACCGCACCCTCCACCCCGCTGGTGCTGGCGATGGCGGCCGGCGCCGGTTTCTCGGTCGCTTCGCTCTATTACAGCCAGCCGATGCTGGGCCTGATCGCCCAGGACCTCGGTGCCGGTGAGCGCGCCGCCGGCCTGGTACCGACCATGACCCAACTGGGGTATGCGCTGGGCATCCTGCTGCTGGCACCGCTGGGTGACCGTTTCGACCGGCGTCACCTGATTCTGTTGAAGTCCGCGCTGCTGGCACTGGCACTGGGCGCCGCAGCGATGGCCGGGCACCTGCCGGGCCTGCTGATGGCCAGCCTGCTGGTCGGGCTGATGGCCACGCTGGCACAGGACATCGTGCCGGCCGCTGCGGTGCTGGCGCCGGATGCACAGCGCGGCCAGATCGTCGGCCGGGTGATGACCGGCCTGCTGCTCGGCATCCTGTTGTCGCGCGTGGTCAGCGGCGTGGTGGCTGAAGCATGGGGTTGGCGCACGCAGTTCGTGCTGGCCGCGCTATCGGTGGCGGCGATGGGTGCGGTGATGGCGCGGGCGCTGCCACGCTTCGCACCGACCAGCACGCTGCGCTATCCGGCATTGTTGGGTTCGTTGTTGGCGTTGTGGCGCGAGCAGCCGCAGCTGCGCCGTGCGGTGGCCAGCCAGTCGTTGCTGGCGGTCGGCTTCAGCGCGTTCTGGTCGACACTGGCGCTGATGCTGCATGCACGCCTGGGCCTGGGCAGTGCGGCGGCGGGTGCGTTCGGTATTGCGGGTGCGGCCGGTGCACTGGCTGCGCCGTTTGCGGGTCGATTCGCCGATCGCTTGGGTTGCCACGCAGTGGCGCGGCTGGCGATCGCGGTGGCGCTGCTGGGCTTCGGCCTGTTGCTGGCCGAAACCTGGTTGCCGGCCGCCGCGCTGCTGCCGCTGCTGGTGGTGAGTGCGCTGCTGTTCGACTTCGGTTTCCAGTCGGCGCTGGTGGCGCACCAGACGCTGGTCTACGGCCTGGTGCCGCCGGCACGCAGCCGGCTCAATGCGCTGCTGTTCACGGGCATGTTCATCGGCATGGCCGCCGGTGGTGCGCTGGGCAGCCTGGCGCTGGCGCAGTGGGGGTGGCACGGCGTGGCCTGGCTGGCGGTGGTGTGCGCGGGCGGCAGCCTGCTGCTGCGTTCGAAGTAAGGATGGTGTTCGGCAGGGCTTGCAGCCCTGCATCTGCTGGAAGCTGGAAGCTGAAGCAACAGCAACAGCAACAGCAAAAGCCGGCTGTCCGTGGGATGGCGGGGTAGGTCCGGTTGCGGGGGACGCCGTAAATACGTCCATGTAGGCTCGGTCGCGCCATCCATGGCGCTCACGCCCCCGCAACCGGACCCACCCCGCCTTCGAAAGTTTTCTGCGATCTGTCGGAACGGCTCTTGGGGTCAGATCCGTTTTCCGAAGGAAAACGGATCTGACCCCCGGTGTATTTCGATATCTGACAGCTTTCATCCACGCATGGCGCG
Organism: Stenotrophomonas maltophilia; assembly: GCF_002799155.1. Taxonomy (GTDB): domain Bacteria; phylum Pseudomonadota; class Gammaproteobacteria; order Xanthomonadales; family Xanthomonadaceae; genus Stenotrophomonas; species Stenotrophomonas maltophilia_R. The sequence goes on along the minus strand of NZ_NERD01000002.1, from coordinate 2,074,081 downwards.
GATCTGGGGCGGTGTCGGAGTGCGGGGTGCCCTCGGCATGGATGCCGCGGCCAAGCCCCCAAGGATGGGTTTACGGCGTCCCCGCAGTCCGACACCGCTCCGCCATCCCACGCAATGCACGCTTCTGCTGTTGCTGTTGAGGTTGCCGGCCAGCGGCCGGCACTACTGCGGGTGCAGGGCTGCAGGCCCTGCCGAACAACCGCCTAATCGTGACCACTGTCGTCCAGGCTGATGATCCCGCGCCGCAACGCCTGGGTTACCGCATGCGTGCGATCACCCACCCCGAGCTTGTCCATCAGGCTCTTCATGTGTGCCTTCACCGTCTGCTCGGAAATCTGCATGCGCTCGCCGATGCGCTTGTTCGACAGCCCGCTGGCGACGTGCCGCAGCACCTCGGTCTCACGCGGCGACAGCCGATCCTCGACTACATGTGCGGCGATGCTCGCCGCCACCACTGGTGGAATCGGTGCGCGCCGGCCACCGGCCACCATGCGGATGGTGTCGACCAGTTCGTGACGCAGCATGTCCTTCAGCAGATAGGCGCTGGCGCCGGCCTGCAGCGCGCGGACCGCGCGGACATCACCGCGGTAGGTGGTCAGCACGATGATGCGAGCACGCGGATCCAGCGCGCGAATCCGCACGATGGCCTCGACACCATCCAGCCGTGGCATCTGCAGGTCCATCAGCACGACGTCCGGCTGCAACTGCTGGTAGCGCGCGATGGCTTCCTCGCCATCGGCGGCCTCGCCGAGCAGGCGCAGGTCGGGATGGGCACCCAGCAGCGCAGCCAGGCCGTCACGCAGCAGCGGGTGGTCGTCGACCACCAGCACGCCAATCGGGGCAGGGGACTCAGTCATGGTGTGCTTTGCTCCAAGGCCAGCGCCAACGTGGTGGGCGGCGGTGATACAGGCGCCGGGCGGGAACCGCCAGCGCGACTTCGGTCCCCAGCCCGGGGCGTGTCCACAGCTGCAGGTCCGCACCGAGGCGCTGCGCGCGTTCGCGCATGCCCTGCAGTCCCCAATGGCCGTTGCCGGCGTTTTCTTCGGCGATGCCGACGCCATCATCGCGCACGTGCAGCAGGAAGCACCGCGTCCCGTAAGACAGCTCCACTTCGATGGCGCTGGCATTGGCATGGCGCAGCGCATTGCGGATGGCTTCGCGTCCGATCAGGAACACTTCCTCGGCGGCATCGGTCTGCAGCGGTGGTGTTGCGCCTTCCACGGTCAGGCGCAGCGGATTGGTGCCGTGCCCGGCGTATTCGGCGTGAACATCGGCCAGTGCCGAAGCCAGGTCGCGGCCCGCGAACGGACCGTCACGCAGCGCGTTGACCCGCTCGCGGCCCTCGGCCAGGTTGCGTTCGGCCAGCTGCATCGCCGATTCCAGCTGGCTGCGCACGGGCTCTGGCGTCTGCGCGGCCTGACTGATCGCATGCAGGCGCAGGATCAGGCCCTGGCTGCCCTGCAGCAGGGTGTCGTGCAGGTCGCGGGCAATGCGTTCGCGTTCGCCATGGCGTTCCTGCAGGCGCGCGCGGAACAGGGCCGCCAGCTGCCCGCTGCGGATGCGCACGGCTATCACCAGCAGCGCGAGGATCACGGCCGCGCACAGCAGCTTGAACCACACGGTCTGCATGAAGGTGGGGGCGATGCGGAAGCTGCGGCTGGCCGGCGCGGCGCTCCAGATACCATCCTCGTTGGCTGCTTCCACGTCGAACCGGTAGTTGCCCGGTGCGAGGTTGGTGTAATACGCGCGCGTGCTGCTGCCCGCATCCTGCCAGCCGTCGTCAACGCCGGACAGGCGATAGCGGTAGCGGTTGCGCTCCGGGCGTGCCAACGACAGCGCCACGTAATCGATCTGCAATTGGCTGGTGCCGGCCGGAAGGCGCAGGCCATCGCGCAGCGGCGCGTGCTCGCTGCCATAGAGCACTTCGCCGATGCGCACGCTGGGTGGCATGGTGTTGACGTGCGAGCGGGTGGTGTCCAGCCAGGCCAGGCCCTGGTTGGTGGCCAGCCACAACAGGCCATCGTTGGCCAGTGCGGCGGTGGCGATCGGTCCGCTCTGCAGGGCGATGCCGGGCATGCCATCCACCGCATCGAACAGGCGTGGCGTCACCGGCTGCCCGCTGCGCAGTGCGCGCCGCAGCTGATCGCTCCCCAGTCGGACCAGGCCACGACTACCATTGAGCCAGAGGTAGCCATTCGCATCGGCGACCATGCCGGTGATGCCTTCCATCACGCCAGCCATGTCGGTGCTCACCTGGACGAACCGGCCATTGCCCAGGCGCACGGCCAACCCGGCCTCGCCGGCAACCAGCAGCAGGTCCCGATGATCGAGTACCGCCGTGATCGGCCCGACCGACAGGCCGTGGCTGGCGTCGAAGGTTTCGATGCGCGTCGCCCCCATGCGGCGCAGCCGGCCGTCTGCATAGCCGAGCAGCAGCTGGCCGTTGGCATCCAGCGCCAGCGACGAGCAGGCCTGTTCGGGCAGGCGGCGTTCGCGCTGCCACTGGTCGTGCAGGTAGTGCAGGACCCCTCGTTCGCCCGTGCAGACCCAGGCCTGCTCGTCGTCGGGGAACAGCAGGGCATGCAGTGGTTGCCCGGTGAAGGGCGCAGGCAGCGGAATCCGCGTGGTGTGGCCGGCCTCGGTGCGCGCAAGATTGACCCAGTCGAACTGCCAGATCGGGGTGGGTGCCTGGCGCGCGGCGGCCTGCAGCTGCGTGGCACTGCCATCGAGCAGGCTGCGCCTGAGGTCGTAAGGCTTGAGGTCTTCGCCATAGCCATACACGTGCCCATCGCTGGCCCGCACCAGTGAGCGGTAGGGATCACGGGGGCCTACCGCCAGCGTGTGCACGCTGCGCGCGCGGAAGCGGTTGAGGCCGAGATTGGTGCCGACCCAGAGATTGCCTTCGCGATCGGCGATGATCGGAACGGCAGAGGTGGCGGTCAGCCCGTGAGGCGAATCGAAGCGCTCCATGCGTATGGCGCGGCCGCCCGCGAAGGTGACCCGGGCGACACCGCCATGCGGGCTCATCGTTGCCCACAGCGCGCCATCGGCAGTGAACTGCAGGCGCGCAGCGACCAGCTCCGGCAACCGCCGTGCCTCGCGCTCGCTGTCCGGCAGCAGGCCTTGTGCGTTGGCCAGCGGCGACGTACCGCGCACGCGGTCGGCCAGCCACACTTCACCCTGCGGACTTTCGGCCAGCGTCGCCATCTGCGATACGGCGATGCCGGTGTCTTCGAACGCGGCCTGGCCGGCCGCGCGCATCCAGACCTTCAGGTCGGCCAGTACCCAGAAGGTGCCGCGGCTGTCGTGCAGAAGCCATTGCACGCGGTGTTCCGGCACGCCCGTGCCAGTGGGCAGCGGCTGCCAGCGTTGGCCATCGAACTGGCGTAGCCCACCATTGATCGCGGCCCACAGGCGACCGTCACGGTCCTGGCTGAAGTGTGGCACCACGCCCACCGGCACGCCCTGGTCGCGGCCGTAGTTGTGCAGCTGGCCGCGCGCGAACTGGCTGATGCCAGCCTGGAAGTAACCGATCCACAGGGCATCATCGCGGGTCTGCGCCAGAGTGACCATGTTGGTGGACGGGAAGTGGCTGCCGCCTGGCGCCGCCTGGCGTTCGAAACGACGGCCGTCGAAGCGGTACAGGCCCGAGCCGGTGGCCAGCCACAACAGGCCGTCGCGGTCCTGGGTGATGTCCCAGATGTCACCGGGTGCGCCCTGACCGACGCGCCAGGCGGTGTGCTCGTAATCGGGCAGCCCGCCGCTCACCGGCGGGCGCTGCACGGCGAGGGCGGGCAGGGCAGTCAACAGCAGCAGGCAGGTCAGCAGCGTCGGCAGGTGGCGCTGCGACGGGAAGGGGCGGACACGCATGGCGCGCATTCTGGCAGGTGTGGGGCAGCCCGGGGTGACCCGAACGGGGTAGGCGGCGGGCGCCGCTGTCGGCTATCACGCCGGCATGTCCTCTGGAGCTTGGCGATGCAGCGCCTGTTTGTGATGTTCCCCGACCGCGGTCCGGGCATCGGCCTGCTGTGGCTGCGGCTGTGCCTGGCCGCCGCGCTGTGCACGCCCGGCACGGATGCGGCGTGGGCGTCGATGCTGTGCCTGCTGGCGGCGGCCATGCTCGTGCTGGGCGCGTTGACACCATTGGCGGCGTTGATGGCGGTCGCGGGCATGTTCGCGCAGCAGGCACCGTGGCCGCTGATGGCGTTGCCACCGGCGTTGCTGATGCTGGGGCCAGGCGCCTACTCAGTGGATGCGCGCCTGTTCGGGCGCCGCCTGCTCGGCCGCCGGCCTCCCCCATTCGGGTAGGTGCTGGCCTCGACCGACGGGGGTAGGGCATCGCGCAGCGGCCACGCACCATGGGCCACCCCCTCGCGGCGCCCCCCATGGCCACCGTCTTCCCGCCCGATCCGCCCGCCGTGTCGCTGGCACCGCAGCAGGCTGCCGCATTGCAGCGCGCCTTGCGCTATGTCGACGAGCACCTGTCGCAGCCGCTGCGGGTAACCGAACTGGCGCAGGCCGCCTGTGTCAGCCGCTTCCATCTGGTGCGTCTGTTCCGCACCGGAACCGGCGCCAGCCCGCTGCGCTACGTGCGTCGTCGCCGCATCCAGCGTGCATGCCAGTTGCTGCCGGGCGCGCAGCTGCCGATGGCGTGCCTGGCCCAGCAGCTGGGCTTCTTCGACCAGAGCCATTTCGTCCGCAGCTTCCGCGCGGAGACCGGCTGCAGCCCCGGCCAGTACCTGGCCGGTGATGCGGCCCTGTTGCTTCCCCCTGATCACCTTTCCAACGGAGTCCATCCATGAGCCTTGCCACCGCCACGCCCGCCCCGGCCCTGCTGTCGCCCACCGACCACGCCCTGGTGCTGATCGACTTCCAGTCACAGATGGCGTTCGCCACCCACACCATCGACATCTCCGCGCTGCGCAACAACGTGTCGTTGATCAGCAAGGGCGCCAAGGGCTTCAACGTGCCGGTCGTGCTGACCACCGTGGCCGAGACGTCGTTCTCCGGCCCGATGTTCCCGGAACTGCCGCAGATCTTCCCGGGCCAGACGGTGTTCGACCGCACCTCGATGAACACCTGGGAAGACCAGGCGGTGATCGATGAGGTCAACCGCATCGGCAAGCGCCGCCTGGTTCTTGCCGGGCTGTGGACCAGCGTCTGCATCGTGGGTCCGGCGCTGTCGGCGCTGGCGCAGGGTTTCGAGGTCCATGTGATCACCGATGCCTGCGGCGATGTCAGCGAGGAGGCCCACGAGCGTGCGATCTCCCGCATGGTGCAGGCCGGCGCGGTGCCGATGACCAGCGTGCAGTACTTGCTCGAGCTGCAGCGCGACTGGGCGCGTGGCGAGACCTACGAGCTGACCACCGGCATCGCCCGCGACCATGCCGGCGGCTATGGCATCGGCATCCAGTACGCCAAGCGCATGTTCGGTGCGCAGGAAGGCGGGCACTGAGCATGCTGGCCGGCCATGGCCTCGACCTGGCCTTGCTGATGCTGCGCGTGGCAGCGGGAGGATTCCTGCTGCCGCACGCGCTGGGCAAGCTGTTCGGCTGGTTCGGTGGCCCCGGGCTGGCCGGCTTCGCCACCGAGCTGCGCGGCTTCGGCCTGCCGGCCGTGGCACCGCTGCCGCTGCTGCTGGCCCTGCTGCAGGTGCTGTCCGGGCTGGCCGTGCTGCTGGGCTGGCAGGCCCGCGTCGCCGCACTTGCGGCGGCCGCCTTCATCGGCTTCACCGTGCTGTTGACGCTGCCCAGGGGCTGGTTCTGGATGCGCGGTGGCAGTGAGTACCCATTGATGTGGACCACGGTACTACTGGCCCTCGCGCTCATCGGGCCCGGCGCCTGGGCGTTGGATGGCCACCGTCTTCAGGGAGACCTCGCATGAGTCACGATCCACTCGACCACGGCCGCCGCAACGTGGTGCTGGCCAGTGGTGCCGCCGTTGCGCTGGGCCTGGCCGGCCGCGCCGCTGCGGCACTCGATTCCACTTCCAAGGAGCGTCGCATGAGCACGCTGGTCATCCGCAATGCCCGCATCACCACCCTCGACCCACGCAGCCGCATGCCCAGGCGCTGGCCGTGCAGGAAGGGCGCATCGTGGCCGTCGGCAGCGACGAGGAGATCATGCGCGGCTGGGGCAACGAAGCGACCCTGATCGACGCGCAGGGCCGGCGCCTGCTGCCCGGCCTCAACGACAGCCATACCCACCTGATCCGCGGCGGCCTGAATTACAACCTGGAGCTGCGCTGGGATGGCCTGCGTTCGCTGGCCGATGCGATGGCGATGCTCAAGGCACAGGTCGACCGCACCCCGGCACCGCAATGGGTGCGCGTGGTCGGTGGCTTCACCGCCGCGCAGTTCAACGAGAAACGCCTGCCTACGCTGCAGGAGCTCAATGACATCGCGCCGGATACGCCCGTGTTCCTGCTGCACCTGTACGATCGGGCGCTGCTCAATCGGGCTGCGCTGCGCGCATGTGGCTACAGCAAGGACACGCCGGATCCGCCGGGTGGGCAGATCGTGCGTGACTCGCTCGGCAACCCGACCGGGCTGCTGCTGGCCAAGCCGAATGCGCTGATCCTGTACGCGACGCTGGCCAAGGGCCCGAAGCTGCCGATCGAGTACCAGGCCAATTCCACCCGCCATTTCATGCGGGATTTGAACCGTCTCGGTATCACCTCGGTGATTGACGCCGGCGGTGGCTTCCAGAACTACCCCGAGGACTACCAGGTCATCGAGCAGCTGCATCGCGATGACCAGCTGACGGTGCGCATCGCCTACAACCTGTTCACCCAGAACAAGGGCAAGGAAGTGGATGATTTCCGCGGCTGGAGCGAGATGCTGCAGCCGCGCCAGGGCGACGACCTGCTGCGCCACAACGGTGCCGGCGAGATGCTGGTGTTCTCCGCGGCGGACTTCGAGCTGTTCAACGAGCCGCGCCCGGAACTGCCGCCAGCGCTGGAGCCGGAACTGCACGACGTGGTGAAGCTGCTGGTCGAGAAGCGTTGGCCGTTCCGCATCCATGCGACGTACGACGAGAGCATCACCCGCATCCTCGATGTGTACGAACAGGTCAACCGCGAGGTGCCGTTCGATGGCCTGCATTGGTTCATCGACCACGCCGAGACCATCACCCCGCGCAACATCGAACGCATCCGCGCGCTGGGCGGCGGCATCGCCGTGCAGCATCGCATGGCCTACCAGGGCGAGGCCTTCGTCGAGCGCTACGGCGTGCAGGCGGCGCGGCACACGCCGCCGGTCAAGCGCATGCTGGCCGAAGGCGTGCCGGTCGGTGCCGGTACCGATGCCACTCGCGTGGCCAGCTACAACCCGTGGGTGGCGTTGTCCTGGCTGGTGACCGGACGCACCGTGGGCGGGCTGGCCCTGTACGGCGATGAGAACCTGCTCGAACGCGAGCAGGCGCTGCGCCTGTGGACCCAGGGCAGCGCCTGGTTCTCCGGCGATGAAGCGGTGAAGGGTACGCTGAAGGTGGGCCAGCTGGCCGATTTCATCGTGCTCTCGGCCGACTACTTCCGCGTGGATGACGCGCAGATCGCCGACATCACCAGCGTGTTGACCGTGGTCGGTGGCCGCATCGTGCATGCCGACGCCGACTATGCAGGGCTTGCGCCGCAGCTGCCGCCGGCGATGCCCGACTGGTCGCCAGTCAACAGGTTCGGTGGCTACCACGTCGGCGGTACCGCCACCGGGTTGGCCGCCGCGCATCACCACCATCACGGCGTGGCCTGCAGTGCCCACGGCGCGCACGGCCATGCGGCCCGGCATGCTGCACCCACCGACGACCTGACCGCGTTCTGGGGCGCGATGGGATGCTCGTGCTTCGCGTTCTGAGTCTGGCGCTGTTGGCTGCACCGTCGCTTGCACTGGCCTGCGATGGCGGCCACTGCAGTGACGCGGGCGACGGCCAACTGCAATGGGATGCGTCGCTGCGCATGCGTGGCCTGTACTACGACCCTACCCGGTTCGGCATTGGCGGCAGCGAGGACGGCTATGGGCTGCTGCGTGCGCTGGCCTCGGCCACCTATGTGGAAGAGACCTGGCAGGCGAAGCTGCAGCTGGGTGTGCATGGTGAGAGTGGCAAGGCCGGCGGACCGGGCCGTACCGACCGCAGCGCGCTGGATGCGCAGCAGGCCTATTGGCGCTGGCAGCATGGTGGTTTTCATCTGCAGCTGGGCCGGCAGGACGCCGGCTACGGCAGCTCACGGCTGCTGTCGGTGCGCGATGGGCCGAACATCCGCCTGGCGTTCGACGGTGCGCGCGTGGGTTGGAAAGGTAGATTCGGCACGCTTGATCTGATGGCGCTGCGTCCGGTGGAGAACCGACCGGGTGCCTTCGATGATCGCGGCGAACACGGCAGCCATCTGTGGGGTGCCTACGCCACCACCGCGCGGAGCCACGGACCGGGACAGTGGGATCTGTACCTGCTGGACTACCGCCGCGACGGCGCGCGCTTCGCCGCAGGCAGCGGCACCGAACGTCGGCAGACCCTGGGCGCGCGCTGGTTCGGCCAGGCCGGTGCACTGGACTGGAACAGCGAGCTGGTGGCGCAGGGCGGTGAACTGCGGACGACCGTCGGCACGCTCGATATCCGCGCCTGGACGCTGGCGACCGATACGGGGTGGCGCTGGACGAACCTGCCGTTGCAACCGCGGCTGGGGCTGAAGGCAGACATCGCCAGTGGCGATGGCAACCTGCATGACGGCCGCCTGGGAACCTTCAATGCGCTGTTTCCGAAGTCGGCCTATTTCAGCGAGGCCAGCCTGCTGGCCCCGGCCAACCTGATGGACGTCCAGCCCACGCTGACCCTGCGCCTGCACGACGCAGTGACGACGGAACTGGGCGTGCAGATGGCCTGGAAGCATCGTCGCGCGGATGCGGTCTACACCACGCCCGCACCGCTGGTGGCGTTGCCGGGCAGCGCCGGTGGCGCGCGCCGCATCGGCAATCAGTACAAATCCGAAACCCGCTGGCAGGCCAGCGAACACTGGCAATGGCAGCTGCAGCTGGCCTGGGTCGATGCCGGACCTGCACTGAAGCAGGCCGGTGGCCAGGACACGTTGTTCGCCTCGATCGTTGGAGCATGGCAATGGTGAACGCAACCGCGTCGCAACCCCCCACGCAGGCCGCAGGCGCCTGGTCCCCACTGAAGATCCAGATGTTCCGCTCGATCTGGCTGGCGATCCTGGCCAGCAACATCGGCACCTGGGTCAATGACGTGGCCGCCGCCTGGGTGATGGCCGAGCGTACCGGCTCACCGTTGATGGTGGCCCTGGTGCAGTCGGCCACCACCGTGCCGATCGTGCTGCTGGCACTGGCCGCCGGAACCCTGGCCGACATCGTCGATCGACGCAGGTACCTGCTGGCTACCCAGGGCTGGATGCTGCTGGTCGCGGCGGTGATGGCGGCACTGACCGCGATGGACATGCTGACCCCGCAGCTGCTGGTGCTGCTGACCTTCTGCATGGGCTGCGGTGCGGCGATGGCGATGCCGGCGCAGGCCGCGATCGTGTCCGAACTGGTGCCGCAGCCGATGCTGGCTTCTGCGGTGGCGCTCAACTCGATCGGCATCAACATCGCACGTTCGATCGGCCCGGCCATCGGTGGCGTGATCGTCGCCCAGCTGGGCGCCGTCTGGGCGTTCGGCTTCAACGCCATCACCTTCGCCGCGATGCTGTTCGTGGTATGGGGCTGGAAGCGCGATCCGAAGCAGTCCAGCCTGCCGCCGGAAGGGTTCGGTGCAGGCCTGAAGGCGGGTCTGCGTTATGCCAGCCGCGCCGGGCGCTTGCAGGCGGTGCTGATCAAGTCGGTCGGCTTCTTCTTCTTCGCCGCTGCGATGAACGCGTTGCTGCCGGTGGTGGTACGCGGCCAGATGCACGGCGGGGCGGGGCAGTACGGCATGCTGCTGGGCTGCATCGGCATGGGTGCGGTGGGCGGTGCGTTGCTGCTGCCGAAGCTGCGCGCACAGATGGATCGTGACCTGCTGGTGCTGCTGGCCACCCTGTCGCTGGCCCTGAGCCTGGTCGGCCTGGCGCTGACCCGCAGTTGGTACCTGCTGCCGCTGGTGATGCTGGTCAACGGCTTCGCCTGGATCACCGTGCTGTCGTCGCTGCAGATCGCCGCGCAGACTGCCGTGCCGGCGTGGGTGCGTGCGCGTGCATTGGCGTTGTACATCATGGTGTTCTCCGCGGGCATGGCCGCCGGTGGGCTGAGCTGGGGTGCGCTCGCACAGCGCACCTCGCCGGAACTGGCCTTGCTGGTGGCTGCCGCAGGTGCGGTGATCGGCGGATTGCTGGTGTGGCGCGTGCGCATCGCTGGTACCGAAGACCTGAACCTGCGCCCGGCGGGGCACTGGCTGGCCCCCGAGCTGTCGGTGCCGGTATCCAACGATCGAGGCCCGGTGCTGGTGACCATCGAGTACCGCATCGAAGCAGCTGATCGCGCCGCGTTCCAGGCGCAGATGCGCGCGCTGGGCACGATCCGGCGCCGCGATGGCGCCGTGGTCTGGGGCGTGGTCGAGGATGTGGCCACCCCGGGCATCCACCTGGAGTATTTCGTTACCCCGTCGTGGCTGGAGCACCTGCGCCAGCACGAACGCATCACCGCCGACGACAAGGCGATCCAGGAAGTGCTGCGCGCGTTGCATCGGGGCGAGCGTGCACCGGTGGTGCGTCATTTCGTAGGCGGGCATGACCCGCTGCCGAAGACCGGCGTGCCACACCACCACAGCGATATCTGACCCAAAAAAGGGGACGGAGGGGATTAAGTCGTTTATGCACAAACGACTTAATCCCCTCCGTCCCCTTTTTTCATGCGGCGGCGCTGGGTGGCGCCGCCGCGGCACATCACCTGCGTGCGAACGCCAGCAGGTCGGCGTTGAACTGCTCGGCGTGGGTGATGGTCAGCCCGTGCGGCGCACCGGCGTACACCTTCAGCTCGGCATCCTTGATGATCTGCGAGGACAGCTTGGCCGAGGCATCGAACGGCACGATCTGGTCGTCGTCGCCGTGCACGACCAGTGCCGGCACGTCGATCTTCTTCAGGTCTTCGGTGTAATCCACTTCCGAGAATTCGTGCACGCAGTCGTACTGGCCCTTGACGCCACCGAGCATGCCCTGCAGCCAGAACGAATCACGCATGCCCTGGGTGACGGTGTTGCCATCGCGGTTGGCACCGAAGAACGGGGTGGCCAGGTCCTTGAAGAACTGCGAACGGTCGCCGCCGGTGCCCTTGCGGATGCCGTCGAAGACCTCCAACGGGGTACCGGCCGGGTTGGCATGGGTCTTCAGCATCAGCGGCGGCACGGCGCCGACCAGCACCACCTTGGCCACGCGCGTGCTGCCGTGGCGGCCAATGTAATGGGCCACTTCGCCACCGCCGGTGGAATGGCCGACCAGGATCGCGTCCTTCAGGTCCAGCGCCTCGATCACGGCGGCCAGGTCGTCGGCGTAGGTGTCCATGTTGTTGCCGTCCCAGGTCTGGCTGGAACGGCCGTGGCTGCGGCGGTCATGGGCGATCACGCGGTAACCGTTCTGGCCCATGAACAGCATCTGCGGGTCCCAGGCATCGGAAGACAGTGGCCAGCCGTGGGCGAACACGATCGGCTGGCCGGTACCCCAATCCTTGTAGAAGATGCGGGCGCCGTCGGCGACGGTGACGAAGTTGCTCATTGCAGGTTCCTTGGCGGAAGGGAGGGAAGGCAGCGGCAGGCTGCCGGTGCCTCCGGCAGTACAGCGCAGGTGCCGGCGACGGACTTGCACCGCTGTGCTGGATTGCAAAGGATGTGACGCATATCGCTCTGGCGGGACCGGAGTCGCGCGCCGAGGATGTCTGCAGCCTGCCAGTGGAACGCCCGGATGCCCGCCACGCGATGGTCCCTGATGCTGTGCCTGCTGTTGCCGATGGCCGCGCCGGCACAGACCCTCGTCTACAAATGCGTGGATGGACCGCATCCGGTCTACCAGCAGACGCCCTGCCAGGGACGTGCCGCATGGCGCTGGGACGTCCCGGCGAAGCAGTCATTGTCCCGAGGCGCAGTGGCGCCAGCGCTCGCGCCACCGAAGCCTTCGCGCCGCCCGCGGCGTGCCGGCCGGGCGCAGGGGGCGTTGATCACGATCAGCGCGGATGCGGCGGCCTGCGAGCGTGCGCGCCGGCAACGCGAGCGGGAGTTGCTCAAGCGTCGGCGGCTGGATTTCGTGCAGCGCCGGCAGCTGGATGACGCGGTCCATGGCGCCTGCCAGTGAAGTGGGGTGCTGAAGTGCCGAAAACGACAACGGCGCCCTGGGGCGCCGTTGCGTGGAATGCCGTAAGTGCGGGTTTCAGCGACCGTCGCTGGCGGCAGCCGGTGCGGGCACGCTGTCCGGCTTGGGCAGGCTCAACTCCGGGTTGCCCTGTTCGGCCTGCAGGATCTGGATGCGGCGCTGCAGGGCGTCCAGCTGGCTGTTGGTGCTCTGCACATCGGTGCTGAGGCTCACGGCCTGCTGCTGGGCCTGCTGCAGGGCGGCGCTGACCTGCGCCGACTGGGCCTGCTGCTGTTCCATTTCCTGCTGCAGGGTGCGCAGGCGTTCCTCGTTGTAGGCCACCAGGCGCTCGGTGTAGCGCTTGCCGGCTTCCAGGCGGGTGGTGTCGATGTAGACCTGGGCCAGCTGCTCGGACTGCTGCGCGAAGGTACGGTAGACACGCTCGGCGTTGTCCACCGCATCGGTCTTGATCACCCGCCAGAAGTTCTTCTCCTGGAACAGGGCGACGTAGTAGGTCAGGGTGTTGGCGTTGAACAGCAGGCTGGCGCCGTAGTTGCCGTTGTAGGTGGTGCGCAGCTCGGTCAGCTGGCGCGAATCCATCAACTGCTTGAGCTCGTCCACGGTGTTGCGCACCACCGGCGCGCTGCGCGCCGGTTCGGCTGCAGGCTCACGGTCGCCACGTGCGGCCATCGCCGCTGGTGCCACCAGCATCATGGCCACGGCCAGCACTGCCGCGCTGCGCGCGTGCCGGGCGAAGACCGCGCCCCCTGAAGTTTCTCGCATGTCTAGACCATCCACGGATGAGTGTGGGTTGATATGAAGGTGGTTCCCCGCCGGGAGTCTAGCATGGGTGCGGGCGCCGCCAAGGGCGCCCGTCACGGCTCGATGTCAATAGACCAGCTGTGCTGCGCTGCACTGGATCGACTGCACGTTGACGTCGGTCCGGCCCAGTTCCAGGCCCAGTACGCTGGCCAGCAGGTTGGTCAGCAGGGTACCGACACTGTTGAGCACCGGCCGCAGCGCGGCCAGGATCGGCTTCAGCAGGGTACACAGCAGGCCGCTGCAGCTGACACTGCCGTCGGGGTTGGTGACGCCGCTGCCACCGGCGCCATCGAGGAAGCCTGCCGGCGCGGTCTGGATGTACGAGGCCAGGTTGTTGCGCACGCAGCCGTTGTAGTCGATCAGGTTGCCGAGCAGGCTGTCGCAGCGGTTGATCAGCAGGCCGCCAACCAGCGAGCCGAGCAGCCCGTCGAGGACACCCAGGCCCTGGCCGGTCACCGTGACCTTCAGCGCATCCCAGACCGGCCCATCCTTGTGGCAGGTGGTCAGGTTCAGCAGCCCGCACGCATAGGGCAGGCCACCCGGCACGGTCCAGCTGTTGAGCGGTGCCAGCTGCTTGCTGGGATCGCCGTCGCGCAGCAGCGGAATCAGCTTGTCGACATCGTAGCGCCCGCCATTTGGGAAGGCCGCCTGCAGATAGCGGTCGGCCAGGGCCTTGGCGGTGTCGTTGGCGCTCATGCCCTGCTTGGGCGAACTGAGCATGCCGGACAGCACGCGAAGCAGTTCGTTGACCAGGCTCGACACTGCATCACCGACGGCGAGCGGGTTGATCCGGGTCGAGGCGGTCTCGCCGGCGGCCAGGGTCAGGTTCTGCGAGCTGGTCAGGGCGGGCAGGGTGATCCTGTCGTTGATCAGCGGCTGGCCCAGCAGCTTCAACAGCTGTTCGTTCTGCAGCGTGGCGTCGCAGACATTGTTCTTCGAGAAGCGCTGTGCGGGGTCGACGTTGCCGACGCAGGCACGCAGCACCGATGAATCGACCTGGATGGTCGCCTTGGGGGGACTGCCGCCGCACTGGATGCCGGTCAGGGTGCCCATGCCGTTGGCCACATCGACATGCAGTGGCAGGTGCAGGCGCGTGCCGAGCAGGTTCAGCAGCGGCCCCAGCGCGAACAGGTTGTTGCTGTCCACGTCCACCATCAGCCGTACCTGTGCATTGTAGGCACGGGTGCCGACGCCGCCGATGGCAATCGACGGTGGTTCGACCACGCCACCCTGGATGTTGATGCCCAGCAGGTCCAGCCCTTTGATCGTCACGCCGTTGCCATCGTTGGCGATGGAGATGGCGGTGTTGATCAGGTTGAGCACGTTGATCTTCGATTCCAGCGCGCTGCCGACGGTGCCATCGGGCGAGACAACTTCCGCGAACAGTCCACCGCCGCCGGCCTGGCTGCCGAGCGCGATGTTGAGTTTGTTGATGTCCAGCTGGGTGGCGACCAGGTCGGACAGGGCGCGCAGCTGCACGCCTACCGTCGAGTCACGGCCGACGACGGTGGCGGTGGCATCGACCAGTTGCGCCAGAGAGATCTTGTTGACCGACAGCAGGCGGTTGAAGTCGGCCACGCTGAGGTTGGCGCTCACCGGGATGTTGAGCGCCTTCAGCAGGCCGGATGGCGTGACGTTGGCCTGTGCCAGGCCGTCATAGGAGAGCACGGTTGCGTTGGTGACATCCAGGCCGACCAGGCGCAGCGTCGACAGCAGCACCGAGTCGCCGTTGGTGCGCAGCAGCTGCGAGCCCACCGCGAACACCGCCGTGGGCTCCGAGCGGCGGGCTACCGCCTGCACGCTGACGGTTGGCAGGCTGGTGTTCTGGCCGAAGAAGGGCAGCACGCTGCGCTCGGCGATCACCTGCACGGCATTGCGTGGGTTGCTGGCATCGACGCTGGTCACGAAACGGTTGCTGGTGCCGCGGCTGGCACTCCAGTTGCCGCAGCGGACCTGCAGGGTGCCTGCGAACCTGTTCTGGGCCAGCGCGCTTTGCCGGGCTGCGCTGTTGTCGCTGTTGTCCGGGCTGCACAGCTCCAGCCGCTGCGCGCCAGCCAGCGCGGCCAGGTCGGCCACCTTCTGCGCATCACGCTTGGCCCAGAACAGGTAGCCGACCTCGATCAGGCCCAGCATGGCCAGCAGCGCCAGCATGACTAGCATCATCGTGACCGACATGCCGCCGCGTGGGCGACTGAAACTGAACTGGCGTGGGCGTTTCATGGCCGACCTCAGCGTCCGGAGGAAGAGGCGTCCCTGGACCGGGCAACATCGGTCTCAAAGAAGTCCGGGATCTCGTGTTCAAAGCTCTTCAGGTAACGCGCATAACTCAGCGTGGCCTGGTCGCCCAGGATCGGCAGGCGCTGGCCGGCCTGTTGCCCGGACGCCTGCAGGCGGAACAGGTTGCGGGTGGCCTCGCCGCTCTGCAGGCGCGCGCGCGGTGCTGCCGGCGGTGCGACGTCGGTTGCGGGGATTGCCGGTGGCGCCGCAGCCACGTCCGCAGATGCGGCTGGTGAGGCCAGCTCCACGGTGGGAAGCGGCTCGGCCTGCATCGGCGCTGTGGCCGGTGCCGACGGCAAGGGGCCGCCGAGCATCTGTCCGGTCAATGGCTGTTGCTGAGCCTGCACGGCACCCGCAACAAGCAGGCAGGACAGCACGGGCAACAAGCGTCGGATCAGGCGCATCGCGGTCATGGTGTGCTTCCGGTCGGGTGTTCGTTGGTGCTGAAGCGTTCCAGCATCGACGGTGGCAGGCGCTGCGGATCGCGCTCGTCACGTGCTTCGCGATGTGGTTCGGCTGCCAGCCGTGTGCTGCCCGATGCACGGGCGCTGCGTTCGACGCTGGCCGTGCGCGCAGGCGTGGGCGCATTGACGGCGGCCGCGGCCTGCCGCTGCTGCAGGCGGGTACGGATCTGCTGGGCCTGCTGCTGGATGCTGCGGCGGGTTTCGTCGTTGAGGTTGGCCTGTTCCGACAGGCGCTCTGCCGTGGCCTGATCGCCGCGCAGAACCGCCCACAGTGCGAGATTGGCAGTGGCCTTGGCGTTGCCTGGCGAAAGTTCCAGGGCCTTGGCCAGCGGCTCGCGGGCCTGGTCGAACTGGCCGGCGCGCAGCCGCGCATAACCCAGGTCGCCCAGATAGTCGGTGTTCAAGGGCTGCAACTGCGTGGCGCGCGCCAGGGCCTGTTCACTGCCGGCATCGTCGTCGCGGCGTGCAGCGATCAGGCCCAGGCCATGGGCGGCGGCAGCAGCCTGCGGCCCGCTGGACAGCTCGCGATACAGCGCGACCGCTGCGTCGGTCTGGCCGGTCTCGCGCAGTGCGTCGGCCTGCAGCATGCGCAGGGCGGGGCGATCGCCATAGCGCTGGCGGAAGGCCTCCACGTGGGCCAGCGAGGCATACCAGGCGCCCTGCTGCTGCATGCGCTCGATCAGCTCCAGATAGGCGTTGCGGCTGTCCTGCGGATCGGGTTCCGGCGGCGCAAGGCTGGGCGCGCGCACGTATTTCGGCGTGGTCGAGGCGCAGCCACTGGCCAGGGCGGCGAGGGCGGCGGCAAGCAGCAGGCAGGAGGTGCGCAGGGCTGGCATCAGGGGGATCCCATCTTGGACATGGTGGTGGCCAGCGCGACCAGCGCCGGGCCGGCAAGCACCAGCATCAGTGCCGGCAACAGGGTCAGCATCATCACCACGGTCATCTTCACCGAGAGCTTGCCGACCTTTTCCTTCAGCGTGTTGCGGCGCTGTTCGCGCAGGCGGATGCTGAACTGGCGCAGTGGCTCCTGTACCGCGCCGCCGTGCGCATGCACCTGCAGGATCAGCTGCATCAGGCTGGCCAGGTCGTCATCGGCGTAGACCTCGCTCAACCGCCGCAGTGACTGCGCGCGGGTGCGGCCGTGGGTGTAGGCCACGTTCGCTTCCTGCAGTTCGCCGCCCAGTACCGGCAACGCATCGCGCAGCTTGTCGCCCAGCGTCTGCAGGCTCTGGTCCATGCTGAAGCCCACGCCCTGCAGCAGGCGCAGCAGGTCGATCAGCAGGGGCAGCTCGTTCTCGACCGCGCGGCGGCGGCGCTTGACCCACGACGACAGCACGAACTTGGGCAGCAGCAGCCCGCCCGCCAGCGCACCGATCACCACCATCACCTTGGACAGCCCCTGCGCGCTGCTGAACGCCAGCGCCAGGGCCAGCACCAGCAATGCAAGCAGCAGGCGCAGGCCCAGGTAGATGGCGGTGCCGCGGCGCGTGTTCCAGCCGGCCAGGTCCAGCAGCAGCTTGTCCTCGTTGGCCAGCAGCGCGGCCTCCAGGCGGCCACCACTGAGCGAGCGGCCGAAGCGCTCGAGCCAGCCCAGCGAGTCGCGGCGGGTAGCCTCGCTGTCGCGGGCTTCGTCACGCGGTTGCAGGGCGGTCTTCAGCGTGGCCGAGGTGCGCTGCTCGCGATGGCTGCGCACCCACCCGGCGATGCCCAGCAGGGCGACACCGGCCGCCAACACCAGCAGCGAGAGGGCGAACCAGGCCGTGGCACTCATCGGGTACCTCCGTGGCGGCTGCAAGCGGTCATAGCGACTTGGCCAAGCGGTACAGCAGGAACGCTCCGAGCAGTTCCAGGCCCAGTGCGATCAGCAGGATCCTGTGGCCGAGCGGGTCATGCAGCACTGGCTGGAAGAATGCCGGGCTGGAGATCGCCATCAGCACCGCACTGGCCGGTGGCAGCAGCCCCAGCACCCAGGCCGACATGCGCGTTTCCGAAGTGGTGGCCGCCAGTTCCTGCTGGGCCTGTTCCAGGTCGCGCATGAAGTCGCCCATGCGCTGCAGGATCTGGTCGGCACGACCGCCGATGCGCACGCTCACCCCGATCACCACCGCCAGCACCTTCAGCACGTCCATGCGATACGGCTGCGCGGCAAGGCTCAACGCGCGATCCAGGTCCATGCCGCTGCGCGCATAGCGCACCGTGGTGTCGAGCAGGCCACGCAGCGGCGCGCTGGTCTGCATCGAAGAAACCTGGAACGCAGCCTGCAGGCTGTTGCCCAGCGCAGTGAGGCGGACCAGGTTGTCGAGGAAGTCCGGCATCTGGTGCAGCAGCTGCGCACGCAGTTTCGTGATCCGGCGCATCACCCACAGCCAGCAGCCCAGCAGGTACAGCAGCAGGGTCAGCGGAAACATCCAGGCCGTTCCCAGCCGCATTGCCGCGACGACCCCAAGCACAAGGCCGGGCACCAGCAGCATCAGTGGCAGTTTCCAGCCCGGCTGCAGGCCGGCGCGCTGCAGCACGCCATCCCACGGCAGCGTGCGGTTCCCACTGCTGGCGGGGCGGGCGGCATCGTTGGCCGCGGCAACGGCAGGCCCGGCCGGTACCGCACCGGCGGCGCTGCCGCGCGCCAGCTGCTGCTCGGCATGCTGCAACGAGGCCTGGCGCTGCTCGCGGCTGCTGGCAGTGCCCCACAGCCAGACCGCCAGCGCCAGCAGCACCGAGATGATGCTCAACACGCCCAGCAGGAGGCCGGTGCCCATGTTCAGAAGTCCCCGTAGAGTGATTCGCGCAGCTGCTGGCGGAACGGCTCCAGCTTGTGCGAATGCGGATGGAAGCCCAGGCCGATCCAGCGGTCGGTCTCGCGGCCGGTGCCGTCGATCTGCACCTCGTGGCGGAACATCTCCTGCGTGGTGATCAGGTTGTCGCTGACCCCGGTGATCTCGGTGATCGAGACCAGCACCCGACGGCCGCTGCCCAGCCGCGAGATCTGCACGATGAAATCGATGGCGCTGGCGATCTGCCGGCGCAGGCTGTCCTCGCTGCCCTGGAAGCCGGCAAAGCCGGCCAGCATCTCGATGCGGTACAGGCAGTCACGCGGGGTATTGGCGTGGATGGTGGCCATCGATCCGTCATGGCCGGTGTTCATCGCCTGCAGCATTTCCAGCACTTCAGCGCCACGTACTTCGCCGACCACGATGCGGTCCGGGCGCATGCGCAGGCTGTTGCGCACCAGATCGCGGATGCTGACCGCGCCCTGGCCCTCGGCCCCGCCGATGCGGCTCTCCAGGCGCACCACGTGCGGATGGTTCAGCGAAAGCTCGGCGGTGTCCTCGACGGTGATGACGCGCTCGCTGGCCGGCACGTAGCTGGCCAGGGCGTTGAGCAGCGAAGTCTTGCCCGAGCTGGTGCCGCCGGAGACCAGGATGTTGCAGCGGCCCAGCACCATCGCTTTCAGCAGTGCCTGCATCGGCGCGTCGAACGTGCCCTTGGCGAGCAGCTCGTCGGGGGTGAACGGGTCCTTGCGGAACTTGCGGATGGACACCATCGGTCCGTCCACCGCCAGCGGCGAGATGATCGCGTTGAGGCGGCCGCCATTGGGCAGGCGCGCGTCGACCATCGGGTTGGAATCGTCCAGCCGGCGGCCGAGCGGCGCGAGGATGCGGCGCAGGATGCGCAGCAGGTGGGTGTCATCGGTGAAGCGCTGGGTGGCGCGCCTGAGCTGGCCACCCTGTGAAACGTGCACGTCCTTGAAGCCGTTGATCAGGATGTCTTCGATGGAGGGGTCGTGCAGCAGGTCGTCCAGCGGGCCGAAACCGGTCAGCTCCTTGACCAGCCCTTCCGCGACCACCTGCATCTCTTCCTCGTTGATTGGGATGCGCCATTCCTGGATGAAGCCCACGGTCTGCACCTGTACCCAGCGGGCGATGGTGTCCGGGGCCCAGGAATCGATGTCGATGCGCTCGTCTTCGATGCTGTTGAGCAGGTGCTCATGCGCAGCCGACAGCACTTTCTGGTACTGCTCGGTCTGCGCGAACGGCAGGTGGCCCGGCGTGCTTTCCAGCACGGGGCGGGCAACGGCGTGCGGGAACGGGGTTACCTTGTCTTCCATTGCGATCCACCCAGGGCAAGGGAGAGTCTTTCCCGCAGGCCATGCGGCTGGACCGGGCACGCGGCCGGATCCAGGCGCGACACGAGCGGGGCGAGGGCACGCAGATAGGGGTCGCGCGGGGCATCCTGCAGCAGCAGGTGGCCCTGGCTGGCGGCCAGGCGCACGCGCGGTCGTTCGGGCAGCGTCGCCAGCAACGGCACTTCGAAGCGGCGCGCGATCTGTTCCGGGCCCATGCCGCTGCTGTCATCGTGGCGGTTGATCACCAGCTGCAGGCGCTTCTCGCGCTCGCGCTGGCCCGCCAGGTGCTTCAGCGCCTGGTCCAGCGAGACCAGCGTGGCGATCGAGGCATCGGTGACCAGCCAGATCTCGTCGGCCTGGTCCAGCAACAAGGGCGGAAGCTGCCGCAGCGGGCAGCCGCCGGCGTCGCACAGCACGCTGGCGAACACGCCACGCAGGCGCTGCAGCAGCGCGCCAGGATCGGAGGGGGGAACGGCATCGCTGCCACTGGCGCGATCCAGCAGGACAAGTCCCGAGTCATGCCGCGCCATGGCCGTGCGGGCGAGGGTGGCATCGATGCGGCTGGCATTGCGCAGCGCGTCTTCGTAATGGAATCGGCTGTCGAGATTGAGGTACAGAGCAAGGTCGCCGGCGGGCTGCGCCAGCTCCATCAGCAGGCCATCCTGCTGCAGCGCTTCGCCTTGGGCCAGCGCGCGTGTCTGCTGCGCCAGCACCGAAAGATGTGCGGCCAGGGTGCTGGTGCCGACGCCAGCGCGCACGCCCAGCAGCACGATCAGGCGTGCCTTGTGCGCGTGCTGGGCAACCGCTGCCGGGCGCGGAGACAGCGCACGCCGCAGGGCCGCCTCGATGCCTGCGTCGTCACTGTCCAGGTCCAGCACATCGCGCAGGCCCGCGCGCAGCGCGATCACCACGCCTTCAACCTGGCCGGCGCTGGTGGCGCCCACCGCCACCAGGGGCAGGTCCGGTTGGGTCTGCTGCAGCTGCTGTGCCAGTACGCTCGAGGCGGCCGCATGCTCGGGCCGGAAGTCGAGCAGCACCAGGCTCTGCGGACCGCGTTGCAGGTCCTGCGCGGAGGTGGGTGCGTTGCTGTCCTGCCAATGCAGGGCAGTGCTCGGCGGCAGCTTGGCGGCCAGCCGGGGCAGCAGTTCGCGATCCATGCCATACAGGACCAGGTTCATCGGAGGTCCTTGCGGATGCAGCGGCTGGGCAGTGGCGTAGGGCATGGGCGTGGTATCGCAGGCATCATGGAGTCAGCGCGAGAAACCGGGCACCGGGTCCTGGCTGACCGGACCCAGCAACCAGGAACCCCACTCGGGAAGATGCGGCTTGGCTTCGCGCTCGCCGGGCAGCGGCAGTTCGGTATTGCGCGCCAGCGGCTGCACCAGGCGCGGGGTGACGATGATCACCAGTTCCTTGTCCTGGCGCTTGTAATCGAAGTTGCGGAAGAACGAACCGATGATCGGCAGGTCGCCCAGCAGCGGAATCTTGCTGACGTTGGAGACGATGTTGGAGCTGACCAGCCCGCCGATGACGAAACTCTCGCCATCGCCCAGCTCGACGGTGGTGTCGGCGCGGCGGGTAGTGATCGAGGGGATCTGCACGTTGTTGAGCACGATGGCATTGCTGTAGTCCAGGTCGCTCGCTTCGGGCGCTACCTTCAGCGCGATGCGGTTCGCTGCCAGCACGGTCGGGGTCACGGTAAGGCCGATGCCGAACGGCTTGTAGGTGATGGTGGTGGTGCCAAGCCCTTGCGGTTCCAGGATCGGCAATTCGCCGCCAGCCAGGAAACTGGCGCTCTGCCCGGACAGCGCCACCAGCGTCGGCTCGGCCAGTACGCGGGCCATGCCATTGCTCTGCAGCAGTTCGACGTCGGCGTTCCACAGGCCCTTCGTCGAGCCGAAAACAAGGCGGAATGCCGAGGAAATCGGCGAGACGGCCTCGTTGCTGCTGTTGCCTTCCTTCATGCCGGGCAGCAGGCCGGTGTTGCCCGGCAACCCGGTACCGGGCCGCGCGAAGCCGTAGGCGAAGCCGCCGTTGCGGTTCTGGAAGTTGATGCCGATCTGCTTCATCGCGGTCTTGTTGAACTCGACGACCTTGACCTCGACCTGGACCACGCCGCCACTGCTGATGGTGGATGCATCGACGAGCGCACCGTCCTTGCCCAGTGCCATCGCCGCCGTGCGTTGTTCCTGCATGTGCGAGAGCACGCTGTCGGTGCTTCCCTGCAGCAGGCCCTGCTGGTCCTGCTGGGTGAACACCAGGTCATTGCCGCCGGTGCTGGCAGCACCCTGTACAGCGCTCTGCACCCGTACCGTCACCCGTTGCGGCTCGGCCTGCTTGCGGTGCCACAGCAGCAGGGTGGTGGTGCCGGGCATCTTGCCCACCAGCAGCGCCTGGCGCTGACCACGCAGCATCACGATGTCGGCCACGCCGGGGTCGGCAATGGCTACCCGCTCCAGGTCGGCCGGCAGGTTCCAGGGACGCTGCTCACGGGCCTGCAGCACCAGGTCATCGGCGGCCACGCTCGTTGCCGGCGCCAGCAGCACCAGCAGCAGGGCCAGCCAGCGCTGGCGGGGAGAAGTGCGTGGACGGCGGCGACGTTCGGTCATGGATGCACTCGATGCAGGTCAAAGGGAGCCACGGGGGGCGGAACTGTCGCCACGGATGATCTCGATTCCCGACGCGCGCGGGGCGCTGCGACGTGGCGCCGGCGCGCGCGCCGGTGCATCTGCAGTGCTGCGTGGCGGAGTGCTGCCGCGGCCGGCCAGCGCATCCCCGTCGATGCCGGCGTAGGCATGGTTCTCCGGGCGCTGAAGTGCCAGCTGCTGCTCCGCATCAAGCCCACGCAGCGGATCGATCACGCCGCGTGACTGCGGGAACAGCGCCAGGTCGGGCAGGCCGGTGTCGGCGGGATTGCGCAGGGCCAGGAACAGCTTGCCCTGCTGTGCACCCAACAGCAGGCGATTGGCATCGGCCACGGGGACGGCGAGCACCGCGCTGCGCGCAGGTTGCGGGGCGTCATTGCTGTTGTTGCTGCTGCCGCCGCTGCCGGTGATGTCGGCCGCGCGCGGGTCGTTGCGGGTGTCGACCGCGGCATTGGCGGCGGCCTCTGTGGCAACGGGCGCGATGTCCTGCTGGCCATAGCTCAGCACGCGCAGGCGCGACAGAAGCAGGCGCGCCTGCGCGGCTTCGGCGGGGCTGTTGATGTTGGGCTGGGCATTGCGCAGGTTGAGGAAGACGTCGACGAAGTCACCGGGGACGATGCGGTTGCCGGCACCCACCAGTTCGTCCACGGGCACGGCCAACGCGCGCTCGCCCGGCCGCAGCTGCAGCGAGAAGCCCTGTGCCAATGCGTTGCTGCTGATCGGGCTGCCTTCGGCGATGTCCTGCACCGGCACCTTGCCGACTACGGCGGCGATGCTGGTGGCGGCACCGGCGACGGGTGAGGTGCGCTGGGCCAGCCGCAGGCCACTGGCGCTGATCGGCTCGCCCGCAGGCAGGCGTGCCACCGCTTCCACCACGGTGATCGCCTGCGCCTCGTCATGGGCGATTGGTGCGACCGTGACCGGTTCGGCCGGTTTGCGCCCGATCATGAAGGCGATCAGCGCCAGCAGCACGGCCAGGCCGATCAGGGCGACGGCAGCGATGCGGGTCAACTTGAGCATGGAACCGTCTCCAAAGTACCGATCATCAGTTGCCGCTGCCGAGATCGAGCTGGGCGACCGCGACGCTGCGGATGGGAGCCTGCATCACCCACTTGTAGAGCGTGGCGGTGCCGGGCAGGAAGGGATGGCTGGCGTAGTCGTAGCTGACCGTCACGGTCATGCACTGGGCCGTGGCCAGGCCGGCGCACGGCGCCTGTGCCGACACCACGATGGCGTTGCTGCCCCCCGTGCTGCAGTCCACGTTCTGCTTGGAAAACTGCAGCAGCCATTGCATCGAGGTGCGTGCGGCGACGCAGGCGGCGGTGCGTCGTTCGCCGGCAGTGCCGTAGCGCAGCGAGGCGCGCGCGCCTTCGGCCGAAGCGGTGGCCAGGGTCTGCTGTGCCGCCATGATCATCACCCCGGAGAAAGTGAACAGCAGCAGTGGCAGCAGGCCGAGCATCAGCATCAGGGCGAACTCGATGCTGGCGACCCCGCGTTGCAGGCGTGGGCTGCGGATGTTCATGGTGCACCTCCGTAGATGCCGGCCAGCACCCAGCCGATGGCGGCGAGTGCCAGGTAGGCTGCATAGGGAATGCCACGTCGTCCCTGGCGGGCAGCCTGCATGTCGCGCAGGGCCGGATGCGATTGCCATTGCGAGCTGGTGCGATTGACCTGCATCTGCAGGCGGCCGGGCAACAGGACGCCCAGGCGCCGGCCAGCCAGCACCAGCACGGCGTGCACCCCGGCGGCGAGGCTGGCAACCAGCCAGACCGGCAGCAGCGCCTGCCAGCCCAGCATCAGACCCAGAGCGCCGAAGAACTTCACGTCACCGGCGCCCATCCAGCGCAGTCCATAGAACGGCAGCAGCGCCACCAGGCCGAGCGCCGCGCCGGCAACGTGGGGCAGCCACGGCTGGCGCGGCGCGCTGAACTGGCCGGCGACGATCACCGCAGTGGCAATCACGCCTGCAGCTATCAGCCAGGTGTTGGGTACCCGACGTGCATACAGATCACTGATCGCAATCCGCAGGCACACGCCGATGGCCAACAATCCCAGCAGTGTCATCGCACACTCCATCGCCCGTCACTGGACGGCCCTGACCAGATTCCATGCCCCCCGCGCTCGCGCCGCTGCCAGCCGCACGCAGTCGCCGCTCAGGTTGTCGAGCCGGACGCCTTGGTGGCCAGTGCGGAGAGGTTCTTGAACAGCGTTTCGAAGAACCCCTTGATCTGGTCGTTGCCGACCGCGATCAGGATGCCGGCGATGACGGCCGCCAGCAGCCCGTACTCGAGCGCGGTGACACCGTCTTCTTCCTTCAGGAATTTGCGGATCGATGCGTTCATGACCTATGTCTCCCTGTACCTGTCTGCGGATGCAGTACACCTGCGTTGGGCGGTGGCCCGGCTCCGCCGGGATCGTCCGTGGGCCTCCGCGTCCTGGCGGAGGAGGCGCGGCGGGATGGACCCGCCGTGCTCAAGCAGGGTGATCGTCTCCAGGCGGGACACCGGTCGCACGGTCGCGACCGCACGGCGCGGGGCCGGTGGTCGAGGCATCCAATGATGCGTGCGTGGTCATGCTGTCCCCCTGGGTGCGGCCAGATCAGATGGCCGGATCACCGTGATATCGACTTTGCCTGAATGGCGGTGGGCTGCAACTGGAACCTATATGCAAATTCGGCAGAAACTCCGCGATCCTGAAACTTTCAGGCTGTTTCTGTGACGAGAATCCGTTCGCAGGCAAAACGATTCATGGTCGTGCAGATAATGTGATTCCATTTTCGGGGCATGCGAAAACCGTGCCACTGGTCCCGACATTTTCTTCATCTGTGTATCTATTTTTATCATTCCAGTCTGCGGGTTTACCTTTGCGGATTATTGGGCATACTCGCATTCAAGCTATTGCATTTCCCTGGTCGGCCGCCTCGGAGGCGGTGTGACCGGCTTGGCATCGGAAGTGGCTAATGGATCGATGCGCGCCCTGTCAGGCAGTGGGGGCCGCGTCGCATGGCGGATCAACGGGGGACAACACTGTCATGGTCGATGGTGGGGTAGAAGGCAGCGACGACAGCGGCCTGCGGTCGATAGACCTGGCCACGCTGAGCGGCGTGCTTCGCGTCTGTGATGTCGAACTGCTGCTGCTCGATGGCAACGGGCCTCGTGCGGCGTTCGCCTCGCGCGTGCACGAGGAAGCCCTGTTCTGCAGCATCAGCTGCGGCTTCCATTGCCGTGGCCGCTTCATGCTGCCACCGGACTGGGCGATGCTGGGGTACCTGCACGCTACCGATGAGACGCTGAGCTGGTGCCATGGCGTACCGCTCACGCCAGGCATGGCGTTGACGATCATGCCGGAGGGCATCAGTGAGTTCACCCTGAGCCCGGGCACGCACATGACCCTGATGCTGCTGCCGGTGGCACGGGTGCAGCGCAAGCTGACCGAACTGAGCCTGCGCAGCACGCCACCCGCTGGCCAGGCACTGTCGCTGTTCAACCTGGCCAGCGAAGCCACGCCGTTGGCACGCCATTACCAGCAGCTGCACCTGCAGCTGGGGCAGGGTGCAGGGCTGCAGCCGGAAGAAACCGAAACCCTGTTGCATGAGCATGTGCAGGCCCTGTTGGGCGCCGGTGCGGCGGATCGACCGGGCTGCAGCCGTGCACGGCGCACGCATTATCTGATCGCGCAGCGAGCAGAGAACTTCATGCGGCTCAACCTGCGCCGCAATATCTACATGAATGAAATCTGCGATGCCGCAGGCGTCAGCGAGCGCGGCCTGCGCTATGCGTTCGAGGACCTGTTTGGTACTTCGCCGAACCGCTATCTTTCCATGCTGCGCCTGTGCGCGGCCTGCCGCAGCCTGTCGATGGCCGATTCCAGCCGTCGCTCGGTGAAAGCCATCGCCCTCAGCTGCGGCCTGTGGGACCTTTCGCGCTTCGCCGACAATTACCGCAAGGTATTCGGCGAACTGCCGCGCGATACCCTGATGCGCGCGCCTGCGCAGATCGGCCAGCCGGCCTGAGCCAAGCCCCGCAAGGGTTTTCGCGGCGTTCATGCCGGAATTGCATATCCGCTTGCCGATCATGTTGCCGCTTCTGCATAAACGGCTGCCGATTCCGGCCGTGGATTTGCCGGAATGCGCGATTGCCGTGCCGGATTGAAGTGCGCCGCCGCCGTTGCAACCGCTGAAATGTCAGTCACCTGCCTAACGGCAAGTCCACTGACATTCCAGTTGTTCGCCTACGGGGGAAATGCTCATGAACCGCATCTACCGGCGTGTATGGAACCGCCAGCTCAATGCTCTGGTTGTGGCCTCGGAACTGGCCACCGGCGACAGCGGCGGCAGCGCCGCACGCGATCCGCGCGCCTTCCTGCTGATGCCCACCGCCCTGGCCCTGGCATTGCTGTGCGCGCTGGCCAGCGGCCACGCAGGGGCATCGGAAACCAATCAATCGCTGCGTGACCTGCAGGCACTGGCCGCCAAGTATGCGCAGCCGATGCCGGTCAAGGTCGACGCCGAAGTGGCCCTGGCTGCCGCTGCGCGACAGGCGCAGAGCAGCCCTGCGATCAGTGCGGACGCCCGCCTGGGCCTGCAGCTGAACACCACGTCCCTGCCGGTGGTGCGTGACGTATTGCCGGCAGCCGTGCAGGTGAAGCTGGCTGCGAACACCGCACCGAAGCAGGTGGCCGTGCCGGCGCTGGCGGCCGATGTCCGTGCCCATGTCGGCCTGGGCAACACCTCGGCGCCGGCGGCACAGGTGGATGCATCGTTGGCCGCACACGTTGCGCCGGGCGCGCAGGCGCCGCTGGGCGTCGCCGCCGACGCGCGCGCCAAGGCCAAGATCGGCGTCGCCGGCCGCCAGGTCGCTGCGATCGATGCTGGTGCCAAGGCGTTGGCGGGCCTCAGCGGTTCGTCCCTGAAGACCTCCGTTGACGGCAATGCGGACGCACGTCTGGCGGTGGCTGGCCATCACATCCAAGGTCAGGGCCAGGCCCGGGCAACAGCCGCGGTCAAGCTGCCGGCCAAGGAGGAAGTGCCGGGTGAGACGCATGATCGTGCCATCAGCGCCGCGTTCGATGCAGGCGCCGCCGGCAAGGTGCGCGTGCAGGCGCCGGACGGCCAGGACGTGATCGCCGACCGCAACCTGAAGCTGGCCGGACAGGCGACCGTCGCCGCGCAGCACAGCGCGCTGGGCGTTGGCAACCTGGTGGGCGGCGCGGTGGGCGCCGTCGGCGGGACGCTCCACGGTGCTGCGGGTGCGGTCGGCAGCACGGTGGGCGGTGCGCTGAACGGTACTGTCGGCGCGGTGAGTGGCGCGGTGGGCGGCGCACTCAACAACACGGTCGGCGCAGTTGGAGGTGCAGTTGGTGGTGCGTTGAACGGCACCGTCGGCACGGTCGGCGGTGCGGTCGGTGGTGCGCTGAACGGTACTGTCGGTACCGTGGGCAGCGCAGTGGGCGGCACGCTCAACAACACGGTCGGCGCAGTCGGAGGCGCAGTTGGTGGTGCACTGAACGGCACCGTCGGAACGGTTGGCGGCGCGGTAGGTGGCACGCTCAACAACACCGTCGGCGCAGTCGGCGGTGCACTGAACGGCACCGTCGGAACAGTTGGCGGCGCGGTAGGTGGCACGCTCAACAACACCGTCGGCGCAGTCGGAGGTGCACTGAACGGCACCGTCGGAACGGTTGGCGGCGCAGTAGGTGGCACGCTCAACAACACCGTCGGCGCAGTCGGCGGTGCACTGAACGGCACCGTCGGAACGGTTGGCGGCGCGGTAGGTGGCACGCTCAACAACACCGTCGGCGCAGTCGGCGGTGCACTGAACGGCACCGTCGGAACGGTTGGCGGCACGCTCAACAACACAGTCGGCGCAGTCGGAGGTGCACTGAATGGCACCGTCGGGACGGTTGGCGGCGCAGTAGGTGGCGCACTCAACGGCACGGTTGGCCAGGTTGGCGGCGCAGTGGGTGGCACGCTCAACAACACCGTCGGCGCAGTCGGCGGTGCACTGAACGGCACCGTCGGGACGGTTGGCGGCGCAGTAGGTGGTGCACTCAACGGCACGGTTGGTCAGGTCGGCAGCGCAGTGGGCGGCACGCTCAACAACACCGTCGGCACGGTCGGTGGTGCAGTGGGCGGCATTCTCGACGGCACCACCGGCAGCCCCACCAGCGGCCTGGGCGGTGTGCTGGGTAGCACGCTGGGCAATGTCGGCAGCGCGGTGGGCAACCTGCTCAACGGCAATCTCAATGGCACCATCGGCAACCTGGGCAGCGCCGTGGGTGGCCTGGTCGGTGGCACGCTGGGCGGTCTCGGCCTGACCAAACCCTCTGCGATTCCGCCGACCAGCCCGAAGGCGCCGGCGGCGGCCGACCCGAATGCGGGCCTCATCATCGGCACCGGTGGCCTGGTCGGCAATGTCGGCCAGCTGATCGGGCCGACCACCACCAGCCTGTTCGGTGGCAATGGCTACCTGAGCAACGGCAACCTCAAGCTCAGCAACGCCAACGTGATGCAGACCTATTCAACGGTCAATGTGCTGGGCCTGCCGGTGGTCAACCTGTCGCCAGTCGGCAGCACGCTCAACGGCCTGGGCGGCGCAGTCACGGGTGGCAGCTCGCACCTGACCCTGATCGGTGGCGTCACCTCCGACAGCTATATCTACAACATCAACAACGGCAATCCGGGTGGCCTGCTGGGCCTGCTGCTGCCGACGGATTCCCCGGCCTGGGCGGCCAAGTGCCTGGACATCGCGCTGGCCGACATCTCCTGCTGGGCCGTCAATGCGGCACAGGACTACCAGGTACTGATGGGCGATGGCGCCTTCGCCAACGGTTCGAAGGAAGTGGTGATCGGTGCAAACGCACGCCATGAGCTGCCGAAAGTCGACGCCAACGTCGCCTTCCCCGGCGACGGCGTCAACGACCCCAGCAATCCAACAGGCGTGCCGACGGCCGACTATGCCGCGCGCATGGGCCATTCAGTGATCGTCGGCGACAGCGCCGTCGGCACCGCCAACGGTCAGACCCTGCTGGGTGCCGAGGCGACGTCGAACCAGGCCAACTCGGTCGCACTGGGTTACCGCTCTGCAGCACTGCGCGGCGCGCAGGCCAGCTACAGCGCCTACGGCCTCACTGCGCCGCAGGTCTCCGCCGGTGAAGTGTCGGTGGGCACTGCCGGTGGCGGCGAGCGCCAGATCACCAATCTTGCCGCAGGCAGCGCCAACACCGATGCGGTCAACGTGGCCCAGCTGAAGGGTGCCATCAGCCTGATCGACGATGTGGCGGCCGCTGCAGTGACCTATGACCTGGACGGCGCCGGCAATCCGGACTATCGCCGGGTCACGCTCGGCGCTGGCACCGGCACCACCACCATCGGCAACCTTGCCGCAGGTGCGGTCACCGCAGGCAGCCTCGAAGCGGTCAACGGCGGCCAGCTGGCGGCGACCAACAGCGCCATCGCCAGCTTCTTCGGCGGTCGCGCGGCCTTCGATCCCGCCAGCGGCATCTTCACCGCACCGCTGTTCGAGATCAGCACCATCTCCACCGGTGGTGCCATTGCCAAGGGCCTGTACGAGAACGCCACCGATGCCTTCGCTGCGGTGGATGGCTCGCTGGTCAATCTCAACACGCAGATCACCGATATCCGCAACGGTGGGACCAAGTACCTGCGGGTGAACTCGACCGGCACCGAGGCCCTGGCCAGCGGCGCCGACTCGATCGCGGTCGGTACCAACGCCCGCGCCACCGCAGCCAACAGCATCGCAGTGGGTGCCGGCAGCCTTGCCGACCGTGACAACACCGTCTCGATCGGTGCTGCCGGTGCCGAACGCCAGGTCACCAACCTGGCCGCGGGTACCGCTGCGACCGATGCGGTCAACGTCGGCCAGCTGCAGGCCTCGGAGCAGGGCGCCCTGCGCTATGACCTCAACGGCGACGGCAGCGTCAACTACGCCAGTGCCACGCTCGGCCAGACCGGCACTGCCACCACGCTGCGCAACCTCGGCCCGGGCCAGGTCAGTGCCACCAGCAGCGAGGCCATCAACGGTGCCCAGCTGT
Organism: Stenotrophomonas maltophilia; assembly: GCF_002799155.1. Classification (GTDB taxonomy): domain Bacteria; phylum Pseudomonadota; class Gammaproteobacteria; order Xanthomonadales; family Xanthomonadaceae; genus Stenotrophomonas; species Stenotrophomonas maltophilia_R. The sequence goes on along the minus strand of NZ_NERD01000002.1, from coordinate 2,043,443 downwards.
TCGCGGCCAACCAGGCAGTGGCCACCCATCTCGGCGGTGGTGCTGCGGTCAACGCCAGCGGCGTGCTGACCGCACCGACCTACTCGATCAACAACGTCGCCGCCAACGGCACCGTGACCACGGGCAGCTACAACGACGTCGGCACCGCCTTCGACGCGGTCAGCAATTCGCTGGCCAACGTCGCCGACCAGACCGGAGAGGTCGACAAGCTGGCCGTCAAGTACGACGTCGATGGCAGCGGCAACGTACTCAACAGCGTGACGCTGACCGGCACCGGCACCGGCGCGGTGAAGATCACCAACGTCGCCGCCGGCAGCATCCTGGCTGGCAGCAGTGATGCCATCACCGGCGACCAGCTGTTCAGCACCAACAGCACCATCGCCAACTACTTCGGCGGCACCACCGCCTACAACGGCGCGACCAATGTGTGGACCGCGCCAACGTTCAGCATCTCCAGCATCGCTACCGATGGCACCTTCAGCAGCGGCGATTACAACAACGTCACCGCCGCCTTCACTGCCGTCGATGGCTCGCTGAAGGTCCTCAACCAGCGCATCACCAACGGTGGCGGTGGCAGTGCCTACCTGGCGGTGAACTCGACGGCAGCGGCTGCAACGGCTGCCGGTGCGGAGGCGGTGGCGGTCGGCCCGCAGGCCAGTGCGGCCGGTGCCAACAGCGTGGCGGTAGGCAACGGCGCCAACGCCAGTGCCGGCAACAGCGTCGCCCTGGGTGCCGGTTCGGTGGCCAGCGTCGGCGCGCAGAGCGGTTACACCGGCGCCTATGGCCAGACCGGTGCCAGCAACTCGGCCGGCGAGGTCTCGGTCGGCAGTACCGGCAGCGAGCGCAAGATCACCCATGTCGCCGACGGTTCCGACACCTACGACGCGACCAACGTCGGCCAGCTCAGGAACGGCGTGAACTACGCCATCGATGAATCGAAGAAGTACACCGACCAGAAGATCCAGAACATCACCAACGTGGCCGGCAGCTTCCGCGCCAACAACACCAACAACCTGGCCGACCCGTCCGCCAGCGGTGCCAACTCAGCCGCCGGTGGTGCAGGCTCCACCGCCGCCGGTGCCAACTCGACTGCGCTGGGCAATGGTTCGCAGGCGCAGGCCGACAACTCGGTGGCGCTGGGTGCGGGTTCGGTGGCGAACCGGGCCAACACGGTCTCGGTCGGTGCAGCCGGTGCCGAACGCCAGGTGGTCAACGTGGCTGACGGCTCGCAGGCCACCGACGCGGTCAACGTGCGCCAGCTGCAGGCCTCGCAGCAGGGCACGATCCGCTACGACACCACGGTGAACGGTGCGACCAACTACAACAGTGTCACCCTGGGCAGCACCAGCAGTGGCCCGACCACGGTGCGCAACGTTGCCGCCGGCACCGCCGGTACCGACGCGGTCAACGTCGACCAGCTGAAGTCGGGCATGGCACAGACCCTGGACTGGTCGAAGGCCTACACCGACGAGCGCATGGGCGGCTTCGAGCGCGACCTGCGCAAGACCGACAACCGTGCCTCGGCCGGTATCGCTTCGGCGATGGCCACTGCGGCGCTGCCGCAGCCCAGCGAGGCGGGCCGCAGCATGGCCTCGATCGCAGCCGGCAGCTACAACGGCGAATCGGGCGTGGCCTTGGGTATCTCCGGTGTCTCCGAAGGCGGCCGCTGGATCTACAAGTTCAGCGGATCGACCAACAGCCGTGGCGAGGCCGGCGTGGCCGTCGGTGCCGGCATCCAGTGGTGATCCCCGCCGCCGGGCCGCACGCGCGGCCCGGCATCGCGGAAACGTCTACAGGGGGAATGACATGAAACAGCATCGCATCGCCCGCGGCGGCCAGCTCGCCGCCACGCTGGGCCTGATCCTGGGAATGGGCCTGCTGGCCGCCTGCCGCAGCCATGCACCGGCCGCCGACGCTCCTGCCGAAGCCACTTCGGTGCACTTCCCGGAGGCCTCGAAGGCCTCGCTGAAGGAAGGCATCTATCCCGACGTCGCCGACCTGCGCCGCTTCGCCCCGGGCATGAGCAAGCGCCAGCTGTACACGCTGCTGGGTACGCCGCATTTCAATGAAGGCATGTGGGGCGTGCGCGAGTGGAACTACCTGTTCAATTTCCGCACTGCACAGGGCGCGGAGTACTTCACCTGCCAGTTCCAGGTCCGATTCGACAGCAAGGGCATCGCGCAGGGCGGCTACTGGAAGCCGGAATCGTGCGCGGCTGTGCTGGAACCACCGCGGCCTCCAGCCCCGCCGGCACCGGCACCGCTACCGGAGCAGCCGCTGCGGCTGTCGGCCGACGCGCTGTTCGGTTTCGACAGCGCGGTGCTCAGCGCGGAAGGGCAGCGTGCGGTGCAGGGCATCCTGGCGCAGGTACGCGAGGCCGCGCAGGTTCAGTCGATCCGGGTGACCGGCTACACCGATCGGATCGGAAGTGCCAGCTACAACCAGGCACTGTCGCAGCGCCGCGCCGACGCCGTGCGCAGCGCACTGGTCCAGGGCGGGGTGCCCGCGGCCAGCATCAGTGCCGAAGGACGTGGCGCGGCGGAGCCGGTCGTGCAGTGCGACCAGCGCAATCGTCGCGAGCTGATCGCCTGCCTGGCGCCGAACCGCCGCGTGCAGATCGCCGGGGTGGCGCAGCCACGCTGAGTTTTCCTGCGCCGGGGCATCGCTCCGGCATCCCGAGTCCCCCCTGACCGTCGGCAGGACGTGGTTACGTCTCCCCCGTTGATCACGCCTGCCGGCGGCTCAGGTTTTCCACGGTGCACGCGATGAATGCCCAATTCCTGCCCCTCTCCATGAAGACGGAAGCCACTCTCAGCGTGTACGGGCAGCTCGGCAACCATGCCGTGGTGCGCATCCCCGGGCGACGCCTGCCGGGCCTGATCCTGCAGGCTGATACGGTGGCCGGTTTCCTGGCCCAGCTGCAGGAAGCCCAGGCCTGCCTGCGCAGCGGCCGCGCACAGCGCACCGATGCCGAGCTGGACATGCTGATCGACGTGCTGCAGCAGTGGTACGCACTGATCGAATCGCGCCTGGCCGACGCCGGCGAGGCGCTGTGAAAGAAAAAGGGGACGGAGGGAATTAAGTCGCTTCCGGCACACCTGGGGCAAGTACGACTTAATCCCCTCCGTCCCCTTTTCCTACGCCCGGGCGCGGACCAGCCAACAGGCGGCATCCACGCGAACGCGGTCGCCTTCGATGAACGGCGCGAATGCAGCCAGTGCCCTGTTGCGAAGCACGGCGGCACGGTCTTCCGGCATCGCGCGCAGCGCCAGGCCCAACGGGCCCAGCTGGCCGACGTAGGTCGGCAGCTCGTCGCGGCCGATGGAGCAGGGGAGGTCCACTGCAATCACCTCCACATCTTTCCAGCCAGCGGCCTGCAGCAGGCGCCGCACGCGCTCGCCATCGGCAAGGGCAAACTGGCCGGGTGCTCCTGGCGCACGGGGTGGTAGATCGAGTTCACCACCGATGGCGCGCTCGGCGGCGGTCATGAATGGGTTCTCGTCGGCACTGCGCCAGGCGATGAAACGCAGCCCCGCGCCTGGTTGCGCCGCGCGGTGCAGGTTGCTGAAGGCGGCCTCCGTATCCTCGAAGAACATCACCCCCAGCCGCGACTGGATCCAGTCGAAGTGCACGGACGGCAGCGGATGCCGCTGCGCGTCGGCCACGATGAAGTCCGCGTTCAGTCCTGCCGCCTCGGCGCGCTGGCGGGCCAGCGCCAGCATCGGCGCGGAGATGTCCAGGCCGGTGCAGTGTGCCGCCGGGCGCGTGGCCGCTGCGGCCAGCAGACTGGCGCCGGTACCGCAGCCGATGTCGAGCAGTTGCGTGACGGTCTCCGGAAGTTCGGCCACCAGCAGGTCGGCCATCGGCTGGAACAGGCCATCGAGGATGGCCTGCTGGGCGACCCAGATCTGGCCGCCGGGGCCATTCCAGAGCGCATTCTGATCAACGGGGGATGTACTGGCCATGGCCTTGTCCTTCCGGGAAGTTGGCCATAGGTTGATGCTTGAAGGCGACTTGAGGTCAAGCCCGTGCGTGAACTGGACATCGGCGAGGTGGTGAAGCGCAGTGGCGTGCCGGCCTCGACCCTGCGCTACTACGAGCAGTTGGGGTTGTTGCAGGCCCTGGGCCGTCGCGGCCTGCGCCGGCAGTACGACGAGCAGGTGCTGGAACGGCTGGCGCTGATCGGCCTCGGCCAGGCGGCAGGGCTGTCGCTGCAGCAGATCGGGGCATCGCTGCCACCTCAACGCGGATGCCTCACGCTGGATCGTGAGGCCCTGCTGGCGCAGGCCGATGTGCTGCAGCAACAGATCACCCAGCTGCAGCGGATACGCCGTCACCTGCAGCGGGCGGCGGCTTGCCCGGAAGCGCAGGATGCACGCCAGTGCGGTTCATTCCGAAAGCTGCTCCGGGCGCAGCAGCGCAGGGCGGGTGGGTGAACCATCCACGCCCTTTCAATCGCGGGTACTGACTTCCCAGGTGGCGTGCAGCACGCCGGGCACGTCTTCCATCCGCGCCAGCACCACGTCCAGTTCGTCGGCACTGACGGCCGTGCTGACCAGCACCGCGATCACATCAGTGGGCGCGTCGGCATGCTCGACCACCTGTACATCACCGACCGGATACTGCGCAGCCTCCAGCGCATCGACCAGGCGTTCGCGCACCCGCGGCACGGCTTCGGCATCCACGCTCAGGCGCACCTCGTAGGTCGCTTCGGTGGCGGTCTCGTTGATCGGAATGCGGTTTATCGCATTGACCAGCGGCCGCAGCAGGGTGTTGCCGGCAATGATCAGCACGGTCAGCAGCACGCCCTCGGCCAGCATGTCCGCACCGGTGCAGCTGCCGACCGCCGCCGAGCACCACAGGGTGGCGGCGGTGTTCAGGCCGCGCACGTTCATGCCTTCCTTCATGATCACGCCGGCGCCGAGGAAACCGACACCGGAGACCACGTAGGAGATCACCCGCACCGCCTCGGCGCTACCGGCGATGCGCATGCCCAGGTCGACGAAGGCGGCGGCGCCGACGGCCACCAGCACGTTGGTGCGCAGGCCGGCGGTGCGTTGCCGGTACTGGCGTTCGGCGCCGATCAGCGTGCCCAGCACGAAGGCGGCCAGCAGGCTGACCACGGTGTCGGCGAAGGGGCCGGCCTGGAAGGTTTCAATGAAGCGCATGGCTGGAGTCTACCCCGCCGAAGTGACAGTCGATCCACGCCGACGCATGGATATCCAGATGTGCCAGAAACGACTTAATCCCCTCCGTCCCCTTTTAGCAGATCAGTCGGTGTCCTCGACGCGCTCGCCCATCAGCTCGCGCTGGCGCTTGTCCAGCTCCTCGGCGTAGCGCTTGCGGACGAAGGCTTCGGAGACCACGCCCAGCACCTGTCCGTCGGCGGCGACTACCGCCAGTTCGTCGGCCTGGGTCTGGTCGAAGCGCTGCATCACGCTGACCACGTCAGCGGCCGGCGACAGCGATACGTCACGGTTCTCGGCCAGCTCGCCGATCGCGGTCTCCGGCTCCACGCCGTCAGCGTAGACGCGCGGGATCTGCACGATGCCGGCGTAGTGTCCCTCGCTGTCGATCAGGATCACCCGGGTGCCGGAGCCCAGCGGGAAACGCTGGCGGAAAGCAGCGGCATCGAGGTCGGCCGGGGCGGTGGCCACGCCCTTGCGCATCAGCCGACCGGCATTGAGGTTCTGCACCCAGCCGACATCGCGGGCGCTCTTGATGGTTTCACCGCGCAGGTGCATGCGCCAGGTCGAGAACGAATAGCCGAACCACTGCCGCACCAGCGTGCTGGACACCAGCACCGCGCTCATCACCACGCTCGTCAACAGGAAGTCGTGGGTGCCTTCCAGCACCAGCATGGCCATGGTCATCGGTGCGCCGACCACGGCGGCGGCCAGCGCGGCCATGCCGGCCAGCGCAGCCGAGGTGGCGTCGATCACCGGCACGCCGGTGGCCATCGCCAACAGGCCGGCGAACAGGGCGCCGACCAGGGTGCCCATGAACAATGAGGCGAAGAACAGGCCACCGCGGAAGCCGAAGCCCAGCGAGATGCCCGAGGCCAGGCACTTCAGGGCCAGCAGGCCGCCGATCCAGATCAGCGGCAGGTGCGTGGTCAGGTCCAGGTGCAGGGCGCCGTGGCCGGACGACAGCACCTGCGGGCTGGCCAGTGCCAGTGGAATCAGCAGCAGTCCACCCACCACCGGCCGTCCCCAGGCCGGCAGAGGGCTGCGTTTGACGGTGCCTTCAATCGAGGCGATCAGGCGCATGATGGCGATGCCGACCATCGCGCAGCAGCAGCCGAGCAGGCCGTAGATGGCGTAGTCGGCGGCTCGCACGTCGATGGTTGAGGCGGCAGGCAGCAGGTAGGCCTCGATGCCGGCTTGGTCGGCCACGAACGCGCCGGCCAACGCGGCCACCGCCACCGGCGCCAGCGCGGCCGGGGTGTAGGCGCCGATGACGATCTCGAACGCATAGAACGCACCGGCCAGCGGCGCACCGAAGGCGGCGGCAATGGCACCGGCGGCACCAGCGCCGACCAGGATGCGTACGTCGTTGCGACGCAGGCGCATCACCCGGCCCAGCTGCGAGCCGCTGCCCGCGCCCATCTGCGTATACGAAGCCTCCAGGCCGACCGAGGCGCCGCAACCATTGGACAGCAGGGTCTGGGTCAGCACGATCAGGTTGTCGCGCATTGACATGCGGCCGCCGTGCAGCGCATTGGCTTCGACCGCATCGAGCAGGGGCCGCTTGAGCCGGGTCGCGGCCAGGCTGACCAGGCCGACCAGCAGGCCACCCAGTGGCAGCACCAGCAGCGCGGTCCAGGTCAGCGAGGGCAGGGAGCTCAGGCGCATGCCGTCGTCCAGCCCGTACAGGGTGCCCTGCAGCCAGCGTGCGATGCCCGACTGCAGCAATGTCAGGTAGCCGGCGATCAGGCCGACCAGCAGGGCAAGCGCGATGAACCACAGGTCACTGCCACGCAGGCGCAGGCGCAGGCCCTGGAAGGCCAGGTGCAGGCGCGATGGCGAAACAGGCAATGACATGGTGGCGGCATGATACGCCGCCACCGTGAGCACCGCCGTCACTGTATCGGGCGGCTATCGCCTCAGAACCGGTAGCGGCCCTGCACGTAGAAGGTGCGCGGCGCAGCCACCATGCGGCCGGCATTGCCATCGACGTTGCGGGTATACCAGCGTTTGTCGGCCAGGTTGTTCACGCCCAGCGCGATCTCGCTGTCACCCAGTCCCGGCACCTGCCAGGCCACCTGTGCATTCCACAGGCGCACGCCGGGCACGCGGCCCACGCGCGCATCGGCGGTTTCTTGCCAGGTGTTGGCGGCATCGGAGAACTGGCCGCTCTGGTGGGTGCTGGAGACATTGAAGGTCCAGCCGGCCAGCGCGTAGCGGGCGCCGACGCTGTCGGTGTCGCGCGAGTAGAACGGCACGTCCAGGCCGCGGTTGTCACCGGACTGCTGGATCGCCTTGGTCCAGGTGTAGTTGGCGTACAGCTCCAGCCCGGCCAGCGCGCTGTCCTCGGCGAAGCGGTACTCCAGCGCGCTTTCCACACCCTTGTGGTCGGTGGCGCCGATGTTCTGGAAGGTCGGCGGGGTGATGCCCGGTACCTGCAGGATCTGGTTGTCGAAGCGCATCTTGAACACGGTGACTTCCGCGCGCAGTGCACCGTCCTGCCAGCGCGCACCCAGTTCGGTGGTCCTGGCGATTTCCGGGTTCAGCGGGTTGCTGGCGCTCTGCGAATTCAGCTGGATGTTCTGCACCGGCCCGAACGAGGTGGTGTAGTTGCCGAACACGGTCAGCTGCGGGGTCAGCAGGTAGGCGATGTTGATCGAGGGCAGGGCCTTGTCGTTGCGGCTGCTGAAGGTCGCCGCGCCACCGGCCTGGCGGCGGTCCATGTCGATCCATTCCATGCGGACGCCCGGGGTGATCCGCCACTGGCCGATCGCGATGCGGTCGTCGATGTAGACCGCGTGCGCGTCGGTGGCGTTGTCGAAGCGGTTGGTGGCGCTTGCCACGCCGGTGCGGCGGGTGACGGTGTAGCTGCGGTCGTTGCCACGCTCGCACAGGAAACGGTAGCCGGCGGTGATGTCGTGCACGCTGGCGCCCCAGTGCAGGCGCTGGGTGTAGCGCGGCTCGATGCCGAGCACACGGTAGTCGCGCGGCTGCACGGTCACCTGCGTACTGGTGGCGTTGATCAGCGAGCTGGCACGGGTGCTCTCGTTGTAATAGGCCAGCACCTCGAACTCGCTGTTGTCCGACAGCGTGTTGGTGTAGCCCAGGTCGATGCCGGTGCGGTGGCCCTTCCAGAAATCGGTGGGACGGGTGTTCTGGAACGGGTCGGCCTCGTACTGCGCACGGGTCAAGCCGCCCGGGGTCAGCGAGCGCACATCGTAGTAGGACAGCTTGGCACGCAGTTCCTGCTGGGCGTCGATGGCGTAGGCGAACTTCAGCGCCAGGTCGTTGAAGCGGTCATCGCTGCCCTGGCGCCAGCCGCGGCCATCCTGGCCGGAGTAAAGCAGGGCCGCGCCCAGGCCATTGCCGCCGGTGCCGCCCAGGAAGGCGTTGTATTGCGTGCTGTCTCCGCCGCCATGGTCGTAGGCGGTATGGCGCACGCCGGCTTCGCCGTGCAGGCCGGCTTCGGTGGGAATGGCGCGGGTGCTGAAGTTGATGATGCCGCCCACGTTCTGCGGCCCATAGCGCACCGCGCCGCCGCCACGCACCACGTCGATCGATTCGATGTTGGACAGGCTGGTCGGCGCGAACGACAGCTGCGGCTGGCCATACGGCGCCACCGCCAGCGGCACGCCGTCCAGCAGTACGGTCGAACGCGGCGAGTAGCGCCCGGTCAGGCCGCGCACGCCGATGTTCAGCGACACCGAGCTGCCGGCGGTGCCGGAGTTATCGGTGACCTGCACGCCCGGGATGCGGCGCATGGCATCGCCGATGCTGGCCGCGCCACTGGCCTCGATGCGCTGGCGGTCGACCACCGTGCGTGCGCCGGCAAAGCGCTTGACGCTGTCATGCAGGCCGGTGCCCAGCCAGCTGCCGGAGACCTGGATGCTGTCCAGCGTGGTGGCGCCGTCCTGGGCGAAGGCACTGGTGGCCGGGAGCAGGCACAGGGCGAGGGCGGCAGCCAGGGGCAGGCGGGCCGGTTGCAGGGCGTGGATGGGCATTGGCGCGGGTCGTGGAAGGTGGTAAATGAGAATTATTGCTGATTCCATTCGCCATTGGAATGCGCCGCCGGTTCATGCCGATGGCCCGGTGGTAGAGTGGGCGATTGCTTCCTGACTCGCTGAGATCTGCCATGTCCCAAGCCGCTTTCTACCCCGTCGGAACCCCTGGCCAGCCGTGGGGAGCGGCGGAACGGGAGGCGTGGCGTGGCCGCCAGCAGCGCCTGCGTCGCTATGACGAGGAGGTGCTGCCGCGCATCGAGGCGCTGGCCTCGCGCTTCGACAAGGTGGCCTATGGCCAGCTCGACTATGCCGGCGAGACCTACACGCTGTTCGCTCTGCGCAGCCGCGACTGGAACCCGGCGCTGCCGGCCGCGCTGGTCACCGGTGGCGTGCATGGCTACGAGACCAGCGGCGTGATGGGCGCGCTGGAGTTCCTCGAGAAGCACGCGGCCGACTATGCCGGCAGGGCCAACCTGCTGGTGGCGCCGTGCGTGAACCCGTGGGGCTTCGAGCGCATCAACCGCTGGAACTTCGATGCGATCGACCCGAACCGCAACTTCCGCGCCGATGGCCCGGCCCGCGAGTCGACCGCGTTGATCGAACTGGTTGCACCGATCAAGGACCAGTTCGTGCTGCACATCGACCTGCACGAGACCACCGATAGTGACGAGAGCGAGTTCCGCCCGGCGCTGGCCGCGCGTGATGGCAAGCCGTTCGAGCCGGGCCTCATTCCCGATGGCTTCTACCTGGTGGACGACAGCGAGAACCCGCAGGCAGCCTTCCAGCAGGCAGTGATCGCTGCGGTGGAGAAGGTCACCCACATCGCGCCGGCTGACGACAAGGGCGAGATCATCGGTTCGCCGGTGGTGGCGCATGGCGTGATCGAATACCCGCTGGTGAAGCTGGCGCTGTGCGCCGGCATTACCGGTGCGAAGTACACCACCACCACCGAGGTCTATCCGGACAGCCCGCGGGCGACCCCGCAGCAGTGCAACGACGCCCAGGTGGCGGCGGTGTGCTCGGCGCTGGATTACGCGCTGGCGCATCGCTGACAGATAAAAGGGGACGGAGGGGATTAAGTCGTTTGTGCCCAGTACCGCCGGGGCACAAACGACTTAATCCCCTCCGTCCCCTTTTTCACCCCAGCGCGTCGGCCCACCAGAGTGCGGCCGGTCCCGGCGGTGTGTCGCGGCGCCACAGCAGGTCGCTGTGGATGCGCCTCGGCCAGCCGGGCAGCACTACTTCCACCAGCCGCCCGCGGTCGTAGCGCTGCACCAACGCCCGCGGCAGTTCGGCCCAGCCGATGCCGTCCTCAGCCATCTCCATCACCATCAGGTAATCGGTGGCGGTCCAGGCCAGGCCGGTAACCACGCGCGCGTGGTCGACCTCGGCGCTCAAGCGCACCTGCCGGTGCCGCGCCAGCTGCGCGGCAGCGCGACGGCCGGCGCTGGCCAGCGGATGTTCGCGCGCCACATACACCGACAGTTCGCTGTGGTGCGCCAGCGGCCGTGCCATCAGTTCATCCGGATAGCGCTCCTGGCGCGGCAGCAGGCCCAGCGCGGCGCGGCCGCTGCTCACCAGTTCAAGTACGTCCTGGCCTTCGGCATCCAGCCATTCCAGCTCGATCTCCGGGAATGCCTCGGCGAACCGCTGCAGGATCCGCTGCTCCGGATCCAGCTGGTAGACATCGGAGAACACCACGGTCAGGCGCGACTCGACCGGCGCAGCCAGGCGCACGCTCAGCTGCTGCAGACGGGCATCGGCGGCAAGGATCTCCTGCGCGTGGCCCAGCACCTGCCGGCCGGCCTCGGTCAATTGCGGATAGCGCCCGCTGCGGTCGAACAGGCTGACGCCCAGATCAGCTTCCAGGTGGGCGATGGCGGTGCTGACCGTCGACTGCGTCTTGCGCAGGCGACGTGCCGCCGCCGAGAAGGAGCCCAGCGCCGCGGCTTCCACGAAGGCCTGCAGGGATTCAGGGGAATACGGCATTGATCCATCGCTCCTGTCGATGGAATCCATTTTGATACCACCGCAAAAGGCGATGATACTGGCTTCCGTCGCCCCCGTCTGCGGGGCGTTCCGGACCCTCCACGCACGGCGTGGCTTGACTGAAAAAGGCGGCGCGGTCCCCGCCCTGCAAGGAGCTTCACATGTCCCGTACTGTTCCTGCCCGTGGCGCGCTGGTCGCCTGGGCCTGTCTGACCGTGGCGATCGTCGCCGAAGTGGTCGGCACCTCGTTCATGGCCCATGCCGCCCGCGATGGCGGCTGGACCGGCTATCTGATCATGGCCGGCGCGCTGGCGCTGTCCTACTTCTTCCTGGCGCAGTCGGTGCGCCGCATCGCCGTGGGCGTGGCCTACGCAGTGTGGGAAGGCCTGGGCCTGACCCTGCTGACCGTGGTCGGCCTCACCGTCTTCGGTGAAAGCCTGTCGCTGCAGCAGCTGGCCGGCCTGGTGCTGGCGGTGGTCGGCATCGTCTGCGTCACCCTCGGGGAGGCGCACTGATGAACGCCCTGGCGCTGTTTTTCGTGATCTGTTCTGCGCTGATCGACGTTGCCGCCAACATGATGGTGGCCAAGTCGGAAGGCTTCCGTCGCTGGCGCTGGGGCGTCGCTGCGATCGTCATGGTCTGGATCGCCTTCGCCCTGCTGGGCCAGGCCGTGCGTTACATGGATCTGGCCACCGCCTATGCGATGTGGGGTGCGATCGGCGTGATCGGTACCGCCACCTGCGGCCGCCTGTTGTTCGGCAACCGCCTGCGTCCGATCGGCTGGGTCGGTATCGCACTGGTCACCACCGCGGTACTGCTGCTCAGTACCGCGCAGTAACGCGTCGCTGTGCCAACCAAGGTTGGCACTTACCAGAGCGTGAGCCGCCGCAAGCCAACGCCCCGGGGACGATCTCCCCGGGGCGTTGCGGTTTCTGCAGCACTCAGAAACGTGCGGTGAAGTTCAGCCGCGTGGTGCGGCCCGGGCCGGGCATCAGGCTCATCGCCAGCGTGTCCATGTAGTAGGTGTTGCGCAGGTTGCTGACCACCAGCTCCACTTCGCTGCGTGGGGTGAACTGCCAGCGTGCGTAGAAGTCATAGATCGCGGTCGGCAGGTAGATGTTCTGCAGGCCGGTCGAACCGGTGGTGTTCCACGGCTTGTCCAGTTCGTGGGTGGGGCCGCTGTTGTAGGTGCGGCGGATGCCGGTATCCAGCCGCTTGTCGAACAGGCGGAAGCCCAGTGTGCTGTGGATCGAGTACTTCGGCGGGTTCTGTGCGTTGACGAACGAGGTGCCGAAGCCACCGTCCACGCAGTCCGGCGTGGTGTCCAGCTTGCTCCACTTCGCATACGGGTCTTCGCGCAGGCGCTTGGCGGTGGCCGCATCGCAGGTGCGCGCGCGCTGGTAGTAGCTGGCCGACAGGTCAAGGTAGGCGATGCCAGCGTCATAACCGGACTGCAGCTCGTAGCCGGACACCGTGTAGTTGTCGACGTTGTCGACGTAGAACGCCCAGTTGCTGGAATCGAAGCGACGGGTGATCGCGTTGTCGATATCGTTCTTGAACCAGGCCACCTTGAACGCCAGGCGGTCACCGTCACGCCACAGGTCCTGCTTGAGCAGGCTGAAGCCGATGTCCCAGGAACGGTTCTTCTCCGGCTTCAGGTCAGCCACCGGTGCCGAGGTGCTGTTGCCAAGCGTCGACTCGAACAGGCTGGGCATCTTCCAGCCCTGCGCGTATTTCACGTAGAAGAAGATGTCCGCGTCCAGGTTGAAGCGCGCCTCGGCATACGGCGCAAAGCCGTGGCCCGAGCGGCGGATCGCCGGCTTGTAGCCCCAGGCGGTGGGAATCTGCTTGGTGTAGAAGCCGTTGGCGCCGCGCGGATCGGGAATGAAGCCATCGAAGTCATAGGCCTGGCCCAGCGTGCTGTCGCCATAGGGCGTGGCACGCAGCGAGTCATAGGTGTAGTTGCCCTGTGCATCCGGGTACCACTCCTTGTACCAGCCCGGCAGCAGCTGGCCACCCTTGCTCAGGCGCGCGAAGGTGTAGCGCAGGTCGCGCGATTCGCTGACGAAGGCCACGCGGTTGCGGTCACGGGTGCGGTAGTCGATGAAGCGGCCGCCAGCGGTCAGCGACAGCCAGTCCCACGGCTGCCATTGCAGCGATGCCACCACACTGGCCTCGCGGCGCGTGCCCGAGCGCAGGTAGCGGTTGTTGTTGTAGTCCACCGGCAGCACCGGCGAGTTGGGGGCGGTGTCTTCATGCTGGAAGGCGGCGCCATAGCGCAGCGTCCAATCGCCCAGGCTGTTGCTGAAGCGCGTGGTGTTGCTGCTGTCCACGCCCCAGCGCCGGGTCTTCACGTCCGACTGCAGGCCGGGGCCGTAAGTCTCGCCCAGCGTGTCGGGCATCTGGTCGGATGCCATTTCCTTGAACAGCGGCGTATTGGCGATATTGCTGTTGAACATGCGGCTGGTGGCGGTGGTGAACCACAGCGTGCTGCTCAGGTCCAGCCACGGATGTGCCTCGGGCCGGTAGCGGTGGCGCAGCGAGGTGGCGTTGACCCGCATTTTCCCCGGCTCGAACTGGAACATGGTGTTGGCCTGGTCCACGTAGGTCACCCATTCGTTGGACTCGCCCACGCGACCGATCGCCGACGGCATGATCTCGCCGAAGCTGGAATTGAAGTAGCGGTGGCTCAGCTCCAGGCGCTGGTCCGGGTTGGGTGTCCAGGTGAATTTCAGCAGCGCCGATTCGTTGTCGGTGTGCGTGTTGAGCACTTCATCGCCCGGGTGGTACATGTCCGAGACCGCCTGGCTGGACATGCCCGTGCCGCCGCTGGACAGGTGCTGGTCGTCGTAGCGATGCGCACCGTTGCTGCCGGCGAAGTAGTTGCCCTGGCGTCGGCGTGCGTAAGCGGCCACCAGCTGCCAGTCTTCGCCGCGCTGGGCGAAGGCCACGCTGCCATTCCAGTCACGCGGGTCGCGCAGGCTGTTGCGGTTCTCGCTGCCACGCGCCACCTGCTTGAACACGCGCGTGCGGTCGATGCTGTTGTCGGCCACGCCGCCGCGCACGCGCAGGCCCCAGGCCTGGCCGTCGTCGAGGATGTCATCGACATTCAGTGTTTCCATGTAGACCACGCCGCCGATCGCGCTGGCCGCGTTGGCGGCCAGGCTCGGCCCCTTCTCGATGCTGACTGCGCTGATCAGGTCCGGGTCCAGATAGCTGCGCTGCTGCACGCCGGCATAGCCGCGGTACACGTCGATGGCCTGCTGGCCACCGTCGATGATCACCGGCACCCGGTTCTGGCCCTGCAGGCCGCGGATGTTGACGTCGAGTGCGCCGCCATTGCGCACGTCTGCGGTATGCACGCCCACCGCACCGGCCAGCACGTCGCCGATCGACTGGCCGCGGAAGCGTTCCAGTTGCTGGTGGTCCAGGTGCACGCGCGAGCCGCTGTCACGGTAGACCGCATCGGCATCGGCGAGCCCCCACGGCGAAGCGCCTTCGCTGGCCTCGCCGGCCACGCGCAGGGTGCCGATCTGGCGCACGCCGGCTTCGGCGTTCGGTGCCGCCTGCAGCACCACGCCGCTGGCATCACGCTGGAACGCCAGGCCGGTACCGGCCAGCAGCTGTGCCAATGCGGCATCCGTGCCGAGCGTGGCCTGCACGCCGTTGCTGTGGCGGCCGCGGGTCAGGTGCGCGTCGGCGGCGATGGACAGGCCCGATTGCTGGCCGAACGCGGTCAGGGCCTGGTCGAGCGGGCCAGCCGGGATCTGCCAGCGAGTGGCGGCCGCAGTGTCCTGTGCATGGGCGGCCGCCGGCAGCAGGCACGGGGACGCCACGGCCAGGCACAGCGCGATGGCCAGGGGGCGAGGGGAGGGGCAGGGCAGTTTCATGGGGGCGGCAACATCCGCAATGGGTTCCCTTGTAGTGCCCGGTGAGCGCACAGAAAGGGAACCGCGATTTCAAAGCGGACGCACGACGGTCCACCACGGCCAGCGCTGCTCGATGCGGATCGGCAGGGCGCGGGCCAGCAGTTGCAGCGCCTGCAGGCTGTCCAGGCGCGGCAGTACGGCAGTGACATTCAATGCGGCGAGCGCCGGATCACAGCCCAGATAGCCCTGGTGGTGGCGCGCCAGTTCGTCGATGACGCTGATCAGGGGCGCGTCCTGCACATGCAGTCGGCCGTCCTGCCAGTCGCCACGCAGCGGATCCGCAGCCACCGGGGAGAGTCCGCCCATCGGGCCGATCTGCACCGCACGGCCGGCGGGCACGTCCAACGATGCGCCGAACAGCGGCAGGCAGCGCACCACACCGTCGAACACGTCCAGGCGGCTGCCCTGCGCCTCGCGGCCGACCGCGAAGCGGGTGCCGATCGGCTGCAGGCGTGCGCCCGGCACATGCACGCTCAAGGGCATGTCGGCGAAGGCGGGGTGGTGGCCGGTCTGCAGCAGCAGTTCGCCACGCAGCAGGTGCAGGGCGCGGCGGCCGCTGCCGATGTCGATGGTGACTTCGCTATCGGCGTTGAGCCACAACTGGCTGCCATCCATCAGCGTCCAGTGCCCGGTATGTCCGGCAGCGGTGCGCTGTGTCTGCAGGCCGCGTTGTTCGCGCAGCCCGTGCAGGCCGAGCAGGGAGACCGCACCGATGCCGAGGGCGCCACCGAGACTGCGAAGCGCGCGACGGCGGCGACGGCCGGCAGCATCGAGCGCCGTTGCTGCCGCCGGTGCAGAGAGGGGAGCAAAAGACTGCCAGACCGTCTCGACCCGGCGCCACGCATCGGCATGACGGGTATCGGCCTGCAGCCATGCGCGCCAGCGCTGCTGGTCGCCGTCACTCCAGCCCTGCTGGCGCAGCGCGAACCACTCTGCCGCCTGCTCCAGCGCGGGGCTGGCCAGTGCGGCATTCATGCCGGGGCGTCGCCGGACAGGCGCAGGCAATGCAGCATCGCCTGCGCCATGTACTTCTTGACCATGCGCTCGGACACGCCCAGCTGTTGGCCGATCTCCGCATAGCCCAGGCCGGACAGTCGTGCCAGCAGGAACGCACGGCGTGGGCGTTCGGCCAGGCCGGACAGCATGTCGGCGATGGCATGCAGCAGCTGCAGCGCCTGCGTGCGCTCCTCCGCGGACGGGTGCACCGGCTCCGGTTGCGCAGCCAGTGCGGCCAGGTAGGCGCGCTCCAGGTCCGCGCGCTGCCAGTGGTTGACCAGCAGGGCGTGCGCGATGGTGCTGAGATAGGCACGCGGCAGGCGCAGTTCGGACGGATCGACGCGACGGCTGAGCAATCGCAGGAAGGTGTCCTGGGTCAGGTCGGCGGCGCAGTCGGCATTGTGGGTACGTCGGCGCAGCCAGCCGAGCAGCCAGCCATGGTGTTCGCGGTAGAACCCCGCCAGCGCAGTGCTGGAGGCGGCGGGCACGGCCATCGGCATCGATCATTAATGAGAATGATTCCCATTATAGGGTGATCGAGCGGCGCGCGACAAACCCTGTGCACGCAGCAGCGGGCCGAAGGCGTGCATTTGCGATGCCCGCCGCGCTCGCCGACACTGCGGCTTTCCACAAGGAGTGCCCGCATGTTCAGCCACATCACTGTTGGAACCAACGACATGGACGCCGCGCATCGCTTCTACGATGCCCTGTTCACAACTCTGGGCGCCCGTGCGGGTGTCTTCGATGACAAGGGTCGGCTGGTGTACTTCAAGGATGGCCGCATGTTCATCGTCACTGCACCGATCGATGGGCAGCCGGCGTGCCATGCCAACGGTGGCACCATCGGCTTCACCCTCGACAGCGCCGAGGCCGTGCGTGGCTGGCAGGATGCGGGCGTGGCCCATGGCGGCACCGCCATCGAAGACCCGGCCGGTATCCGCACCATGGCCGGGCGCCAGCTGTTCCTGGCCTACCTGCGCGATCCGGATGGCAACAAGCTGTGCGCGGTGCACGTAATGTCGTGATTGGCCAATACGCGCGTGGCCGCGACACACGCGGCCCGCGCGGCTGTGCTCGCAGGCACGCGCCGGCGCGCGCGTGATAACACGGAATCACCAGTGCGGCCTGCGACAGCAGGCCGCAACTTCATGCTCTGTCCACTGCGGTTCAGCCAGAATCGGTCGGCTAACCCTTTGATCTGCCGGAGAACGCCGCCCCATGGAAGCATTGGAGCCGCAACAATCCCCGGTGCGCACCCTTCGGCCTGTGTTCGCCTTCGCGGCGATCATTGTCGTGGCGTTCGCGCTGTTCGTCAGCCTGTTCCCGCTCGGTGCGGGCCGCCTTCTGGTCAAGGCGCAGGACTGGGCCGCCCTCAATGTCGGCTGGTACTACCTGCTGGCGATGACCCTGTACCTGGTGTTCGTGGTCGGCGTGGCGCTGTCCAAGTACGGTGGCATCAAGCTTGGTGCCGACCATGACGAGCCGGAGTTCAGCTACCTTTCCTGGGCCGGCATGCTGTTCGCCGCAGGCATCAGCATTACGCTGTTCTTCTTCTGCGTCTCCGAACCGCTGACCCATTACCTGCAGCCGCCGCAGGGCGATCCGGCGGCCGGTGAAGCCGGTGCGCGCCAGGCCATGCAGCTGCTGTTCCTGCACTGGGGCCTGCATGGCTGGGGGGTGTTCGCGCTGGCGGCGATGGCGATGGCCTACTTCGCCTACCGCCACAACCTGCCGCTGGCGCTGCGCTCGGCGCTGTACCCGCTGATCGGCAAGCGCATCAATGGCCCGATCGGCTACACCGTGGACGCGCTGGGCATTGTCGCCACCGTGTTCGGCATCGGCGCCGACATGGGCTTCGGCGTGCTGCACCTCAACGCCGGCTTGTCGCACCTGTTCAACATCCCGCACTCCAACCTGGTGCAGATCATCCTGGTGGTCAGCATGATGGGCGCGGCGGTGGCCGTGGCCGTCTCCGGCGTGGAGAAGGGCGTGCGCTGGATGGCCAACATCAACATGCTGCTGGCGATCGCGCTGGTGCTGTTCATGCTCTGCGCAGGGCCGACCCAGTACCTGCTGAGCACGCTGATGCAGAACCTGGGCGACTACCTGGGCAGCGTGGTCGGCAAGAGTTTCGACGTGTATGCCTATGGCGGCCGGCCGGAATGGCTGGGTGGCTGGACGGTGTTCTACTGGGCCTGGTGGATCGGCTGGGCGCCGTTCGTCGGCCTGTTCATCGCGCGCATTTCGCGTGGCCGCACCATCCGCGAGTTCGTGTTCGGCGTGCTGCTGATCCCGCTCGGCTTCACCCTGGCGTGGTTGTCGATCTTCGGCAACAGCGCGCTGGACCAGGTGCTGCACCACGGCCAGCAGCAATTGGCGCAGCTGGCGGTGGATGACCCACCGACCGTGCTGTATGCACTGCTGGATGGTTATCCGTGGAGCCGCACGGTGATCGCGGTGACGGTGCTGGTCAGCTTCATCTTCTTCGTGACGTCGGCGGATTCGGGGGCGGTGGTGTTGTCCACGCTGTCCTCGCACGGCGGTGCGCCGGAGGACGATGGCCCGCGCTGGCTGCGTGTGTTCTGGGGCACGGTGATCGCGGTGCTGACCGCTGGTCTGCTGCTGGCCGGCAGCATCGATGCATTGAAATCGGCAGTGGTGCTGGCGTCGCTGCCGTTCTCGGCGGTGCTGTTGCTGATGATGTGGGGCCTGACCCGCGCCTTCAGCGATGAGTCGCATCGCAAACGCGCGCAGCAATACCGGCCTTCGCCGCTGATCGGCGATGACCGCCACCACCAGGGCTGGCGCCAGCGCCTGAGCCAGGCCATGCACTTCCCGGTGCGCGACCAGGTCTACCGCTTCATGGACGACACCGTGAAGCCGGCGATGGAGGCGGTGGCCGAGCAGCTGCGAGGGCAGGGTTGGGATGTGGCGACGCGCTTCGAGGCCGGTGACATGGAGCTGTCGGTGAATCACGGCGAGCAGCAGGATTTCCAGTACCGGGTAATCCTCAGTGGCTATCTGACCCCGTCGTTCGCCGCACAGCAGCTGCGCAACCAGCGCTACTACCGCGCCGAAGTGCATCTGTACGAAGGCAGCCAGGACTACGATCTGGTGGGCTACAGCCGCAAGCAGATCATCAACGACATCATCAGCCAGTACGAACGGCACCTGCAGTTCCTGCACCTGAGCCGCTGATTCGGTGGGTGCGGACCGTTGGTCCGCACTCCTCCCGGGGGTCAGCTCCTTTCCAACGCAAAGGGATCTGACCCCGGTTGCCCGGCCATCACGGCCGCAGCAACACCTTGCCGTTGCGGCCCGATCCGGCACCAGCCTTCACCGCCTGGGCGATGTCGTCCAGTGCAAAGACCTGCTCCACCGGCAGTGTCAGTTCACCACCGGCCGCACGCTTGAGCAGCTCGCCGACCAGCCGGCGCTTGTCCTCCACCGCCATCGCCTGGCTGACCTTGCTGCCCCAGAAGCCTTTCACCGTGGCTTCCTTGTAGATCAGGCCGCCGGCGGGAATGCGCATCGGCTCGCCGCTCATCACCCCGAACGACACCAGGGTGCCGTGGTGACCGAGCAGGTCGACCAGATCACCACTGGCATCACCGCCGATCGAATCCACTGCGGCCGCCGCCTGCGCTTCGCCAGTGGCGGCGCGCACGCGATCCTTCCAGCCGTCCACCGAGGTATCGAACACGTGATCGATGCCCAGTGCCTGCAGCTGCGCGACGGCATCGGCGTTGCGCACCAAGTTGGCCACGTGCACGCCGCGCGCCCGCGCCAGCATCGCCAGCGACTTGCCGACGGCACCGTTGGCGGTGTTCTGCACGATCCACTGGCCCGCTTCGACACGCAGGAACTCCAGCAGCATCAACGCGCTCAGCGGCATCGCGATCAGCTGTGCGGCCATTTCGTCGGGGATCGCCTCCGGCATCGGAATCACCATGCGTGCCGGTGCAATGAACGCTTCGGCCCAGGTGCCATGCACCGAGGCGGCGGCCACCCGCTGGCCAACCTGCAGGCCGTCGACGCCGTCGCCGAGTGCATCGACCACGCCCAGTGCTTCACTGCCACCGATCGCCGGCAGCGTCGGCTTGTAGCCATACAGCCCGCGCACGGTCAGCAGATCGTGGTTGTGGATCGAGGCCAGCACGGTGCGGATGCGCACCTCACCGGGGCCGGGCTCGGGCAGGGCGGCATCGGCAATCGCAAGGACGTCGGCCGGGTTGCCGAAGGAGGAGTACTGGGCAGCGCGCATGGGCGGTGTTCCGATGAAAGTTGAAGTTGTATCGAACTGGGGACGCAGGGGATGTCGACAAGGCGTCGCCGCTGCAACACGGCATCCTGCGACGGATCGTCGCGGCATGTCGTGATTACCGCATCTTGTGTTGACGACTCGGAACATCCCCACTATGTTGTGGCCGTCACTCCCGGTCAGCCGCCGCCGCCGGACATGCAGCAAACGTCCCGCGGCCCGCCCCTGAAGGCTTGCCGTGTCGACGCGGCCGCCATCGTGCGGACACAGGTCGCCCCCACGGCCCGGATACCGGCCGCAGGCGCAGGCGCATGCCGACGACCTGATGTTCCCGCGCTTTGGCATCCCACCCCGATCGCCCCGTGCGCCGGTATCGCGTGCAGGGCTGCCACGGCATCGACGCCACCGTGCGTGCGAGCCTGGAGACGCAGGACCATGACCGACAACACCTACCGCGCGGCCGATCTGGCCGGCGCCGGCGACGCTTTGCTCGCTGGTGGCGAGCGCGTGCCGACCTGGATCACCAAGGAAGCCGGCAACCGCCGCCTGCCGTTCGACGCCGAGCGCCTGCAGCGCAGCATCGATGCGGTGCATGCCGAGTTCCCGCAGCTGGATGTGAGCGACTACCGCCGCGTGGTGCAGGCGATGGTCGAGCGCAAGCCGAGCATCAGCGCCGACGATCTGGTCGATCTGCTGATCCGTGAGGCCGAATCACGCGTGGACCTGGTCGCGCCGGAGTGGGAGCAGTTTGCCGCGCGCATCTACCTGCGCCGCCTGTACAAGCGTGCCAGCCGCAACCGTTTCTACGATGTGAGCCTGAAGTACGGCTCCTACGTGGGCCTGCAGGAAAGCCTGGCTGACCGCGGCATCTACAGCAACGACATCCTGCGCTGCTATTCCAAGGAAGAGCTGCAGCAGGCCGGTGAGATGATTGATCCGGATCGCGACCGCCTGTTCGCCTACAACGGCCTGTACCTGCTGGCCACGCGCTACCTGGCCAGCGACCGCAGCCGCGAGGTCTACGAACTGCCGCAGGAGCGCTGGCTGACCATCGCGCTGTACCTGATGCAGGAGGAAAAGCCGCGCGAGCGGCGCATGCAGCTGGTCGGCGAAGCCTACTGGGCGCTGTCCAACCTGTACATGACCGTGGCCACGCCCACCCTGGCCAATGCGGGCAAGGTCGGCGGCCAGTTGTCCAGCTGCTTCATCGACACGGTGGATGACAGCCTGCAGGGTATCTACGACTCCAATACCGATATCGCCCGCGTGTCCAAGCACGGCGGCGGCGTCGGGGCCTACCTCGGTTACGTGCGCAGCAGCGGCGCGCCGATCCGTGGCGTGCCCAATTCCTCCGGTGGCGTGGTGCCGTGGATCAAGCAGCTCAACAACACCGCGGTATCGGTCGACCAGCTCGGCCAGCGCAAGGGCGCGGTGGCGGTGTACCTGGACATCTGGCATCGCGACATCGAGGCCTTCATGGACCTGCGCCTCAACAACGGTGACCAGCGCCTGCGCGCGCACGATGTGTTCACCTCGGTGTGCGTGCCGGACCTGTTCATGGAAGCGGTCGAGCGCCGTGCCGACTGGTACCTGTTCGATCCGCACGAGGTGAAGCAGGCCAAGGGCTGGTACCTGCAGGACTTCTACGACGAGAAGCGTGGTTCGGGCAGTTTCCGCGACCGCTATGCCGAGCTGGTGGCCGACGAGCGCATCAGCCGACGCACGGTGAAGGCCATCGATCTGTTCAAGCGGATCATGCTCAGCCAGCTGGAGACCGGCAACCCGTTCCTGTTCTACCGCGACGAGGTCAACCGGCGGAACCCGAACAAGCACGCGGGCATGATCTATTCCAGCAACCTGTGCACCGAGATCCTGCAGAACATGAGCCCGACGCGGATGATCCAGGAGATCGTCAGCGGCGACCAGATCGTTACTACGCGCCGCGCCGGTGACTTCGTGGTCTGCAACCTGTCCTCGATCAATCTCGGCCGGGCGATCAGTGCACCGGATGACCTGCTGGCCACCGACGTGCTGGAGCGCCTGATCCCGATCCAGGTGCGCATGCTCGACAACGTGATCGACCTCAATGCACTGCCGGTGCCGCAGGCCACGATCACCAACCGCAAGTACCGCGCCATCGGCCTGGGCACCTTCGGCTGGCACCACCTGCTGGCGCAGCAGGCGATCCAGTGGGAATCGCCGGATGCCGAACAGCTGGCCGACCGCCTGTACGAGCGCATCAATTTCCTGACCATCCAGGCCAGCGCGCAGCTGGCGAAGGAGAAAGGGAGCTACCCGATGTTCGCCGGCAGCGATTGGCACAGCGGGCGCTACTTCAGTGATCGCGACTACAGCGGCGCGGCCTGGGAGAGCCTGGCCCGCGAGGTCGCCACGCACGGCCTGCGCAACGGTTGGCTGCTGGCGGTCGCGCCGAACATGAGCACCGCGCAGATTGCCGGTTCCACTGCCTCGATCGACCCGATCTACAGCGCGTTCTACTACGAGGAAAAGAAGGACTTCCGGCGGCCGGTGGCAGCACCGGGGCTGTCGCTGGAAACCTGGCCGTACTACGAGAAGGGCGCCTACAAGGTCGACCAGTTCGCCAGCGTGCGCCAGAACGCCCGCCGCCAGCGCCATGTCGACCAGTCGATCAGCTTCAACCTGTACGTGCCCAGCACCATCCGCGCCAGCACGTTGCTGGAGCTGCACCTGAGTGCCTGGCGCGAGGGCCTGAAGACCACCTACTACGTGCGCTCCAACGACATCGACATCAGCGAATGCGAGTGGTGCTCCAGCTGACCTCCGCTGACCCACGGTAGTGCCGGCCGCTGGCCGGCAACACGATAGAAAGAGAACGAAGGCAGAAACCCATGGCAACCCCCCTCGACCGCATCAAGATCCTCGAACCGCGCCATCCCAACCGCAGCACCGGCATCATCAACGGCCGCACCAGCGGCATCCTCAACTGGAACGACATCCCATACCCGTCGTTCTATCGGGCCTACAAGGAGCTGTCGACCAACTTCTGGATTCCCGACGAGGTCGACATGAAGCTTGATGCCCGCCAGTACGGCGAGCTCAACGCGCGCGAAAAGAACGCGTACGACTCGATCATCGGCCTGCTCGCCACGCTCGATTCGCCGCAGACGCGGTTCATCTACAACGTGGCGGAGTACATCACCGACCCGGCCGCGCATGCCAACGCGGCGATCATCGGCCAGCAGGAAGTGATCCACAACGAAAGCTACAGCTACGTGCTGGCCTCGATCACCGACCTGCCGAACCAGAACCGGGTGTTTGAACTGGCGCGTACCCATCCGACCATCATCAAGCGCAACGCACCGATCATGGGCGCGTATGACGACTTCATGCGCGAGAAGACCGCCGAGACCCTGCTGAAGTCGCTTATCCAGTCCTCGATCCTGGAGGGCATCAACTTCTATTCCGGGTTTGCGTACTTCTACAACATGGTGCGGCAGAACCGCATGACCGGCACCGGCAAGATCATCAGCTTCATCAACCGCGACGAGCTGGCCCATACCAAGTTCATCAGCGAGCTGATCCGCGCCATCATCGGCGAGAACCCGGAACTGCAGACCAACGAGCTGACCGCCTATGTGCACCAGGCGTTCGAGCACGCCATCGAACTGGAGACCGAGTGGTCATCGGAAGTGCTGGACGGCATCGACGGCATCGATGTGGAGGAAATGACACGCTACGTGAAGTACCGCGCCAACAAGATGGCCGGCATGCTCGGCATCGAGCGCCTGTACAGCGACACCACCGACAACGTGATGCCGTGGATCAAGGCCTACGCCGACAACTTCACCGAGACCAAGACCGACTTCTTCGAGATGCGCAATGCAAGTTACAAGAAGACCAACGTCGACAACGGCTTCGACGACCTCTGAGCCCGGCGCGGCGCTGAGCATCCTGCTGGTGGTGGCCTCGCTGAGTGGCAACACCCGCGAGCTCGGCCGGCAGATTGCCGAGCGTTGCCGCGCTGCGGGGCATGCCGTGCACTGGCAGGAGGCCGACGACCTGCGCCAGGCACCGCCGCTGGCGGCCGATGAGGCCGACCTGGTGCTGCTGGGCTGCTGGACCGACAACGCCGGCCGCACGCCGGCAGAAATGAAGGCGTGGGTGGCCGGCATCGCCGAGCGTGGCGAGCGGCCACGGCAGCTGGCGGTGTTCGGAACCGGCGAGACGCAGTGGGGGCAGGAGTACTACTGCGGTGCCGTGCACCGCCTGATCCGCTACTTCCGCAGCGACTACCCGCCGCTGGAGATCGAACAGATGCCGCACGGCGAACGCCATGCCGCGGCCATCGAGGCCTGGACCGATGCGGTCCTGGCCCATTACTGGAGCAACACCGATGCAGATCATCGACGCCACCACGCCTGAGCAGTTCCAGCAGTTGCTGGCCGAACACCCGAGGGTGCTGGTGGACTTCCACAAGGACCAGTGCCCGGGGTGCCGGATGCTGGAGATGTCGCTGCACCGTGTGGCCAACAGCGTGGCGGGGCAGGGCACCACGTTGCTGCGCGTGCAGCTGGAGGTGCTGGGCGAGGCGTTCTTCAGGGAACTGGGGCTGCGGCAGACGCCGACGCTGTCGCTGTTCCGTGACGGCGACGAACGCACGCGCCTGGCCGGGTTCCAGTCGCCGCAGCAGATCGAGGCCGCGATCGCGTTGCATCTGTAGCGTGGAGATGGCGGGGTCGGATCCCTTGCCAGAGGCAAGGGCTCTGACCTCACACCGCGTAAAGGCATCCACGCATGGCGTGGATCTACTGGGGCAGGACCGATCCCGGCATTGGCGTCACCCGCCGGTGAAGGTGTCGACCAGCAGCTTCACGTTCAGCACCACGATCACCAGTGCGATTGCCCACGCGATGCCGCCCAGCCAGCGTGGCGCCACCAGCGCGCCCATCGTCACCTTGTCAGTCACGATCCGCACCAGCGGGATGATCGCGAACGGCAGCTGCATCGACAGCACCACCTGGCTCAGCACCAGCAGCTTCACTGCGCCCTGATCGCCGAACAGCATGATCACCACCACCACCGGAATGATCGCCAGTGCGCGGGTGGCAAGACGCCGCAGCCACGGCGGCAGGCGCAGGTGCAGGAAGCCTTCCATCACGATCTGGCCGGCCAGCGTCGCGGTCACTGTCGAATTCAGGCCGGATGCCAGCAGGGCAATCGCAAACAGCGTGGCCGCTGCACCCACGCCCAGCATCGGCGCCAGCAGTTGATGTGCCTGCTCGATGTCTTCCACGTCGAACCGGCCATTGGCATGGAAGACCGCCGCCGCCAGGATCAGGATGCTGGCGTTGATGAACAACGCCAGGGTCAGCGCTATGGTGCTGTCAGTGACCGCCCAGCGCAGCGCACTGCGACGGCCTTCGTCGGTACGCGGATAGGCGCGGGTCTGCACGATCGACGAGTGCAGGTACAGGTTGTGCGGCATCACCGTGGCGCCAATGATGCCGATCGCGATGTACAGCGCTTGCGGATCGGTCACCACCTGTGCGCGCGGAATGAACCCGCCCAGCACCGCCATCACCGGTGGTGCGGCCATCGCGATCTGCACCACGAAGCAGGCGAAGATCACCATCAGCAGCGCGATCACGAAGGCTTCCAGCGCACGGAAGCCGCGGTTCATCAGCAGCAGTACCAGCAGCGTGTCCAGTGCGGTGATCACCGCACCCCACAGCAGCGGCAGGTCGAACAGCAGCTTCAGCGCGATGGCAGTGCCGATCACCTCGGCCAGGTCGCAGGCGATGATCGCGGCCTCGCACAACGCCCACAGCGCCAGGTTCACCGGCTTCGGGTAACGCGCGCGGCAGGCCTGGGCCAGGTCCATGCCGGTGGCGATGCCGAGCCGGGCCGACAGCGCCTGCAGGATCACCGCCATCAGGTTGGAAATGAGGATGACCGACAGCAGCAGGTAGCCGAAGCGCGAACCGCCGGCGAGGTCGGTTGCCCAGTTGCCCGGGTCCATGTAGCCGACCGAGATCATGTAGCCCGGGCCGAGGAAGGCCAGCAGGCGGAACCACCAGTGGCCCTTGTCGGGCACCGCCACCGAGGCGTTGAGCGCGCCCAGGCTGGCCGGAGCAGAGGCCGAAGGGTTGCCGGGCGCCAGAGTGTTCATGGACTCGAATATAGCCCCTGCTATAGTCATTAGCAACGTGAAACAATCGTCTTTATCGCGTTACTGGTCCAGAATTCAGGTTCAACACCGGAGCACACCGGAAGGACAGGCGCAGGCGTGGGCAAGACCGACGATTCGACATCGCTGAAAAGCACCCCCTTGATCGAGGCCGAGCGCCAGGTCGAGAGCTTCCGGCAGGTGCGCGAGGCGCACCGGATGGAGCTGGTGGAGGACTATGTCGAGCTGATCTCGGACCTGCTGGCCGATGGCGGCGAGGCCCGCCAGGTCGACATCGCCACCCGCCTGGGCGTGGCCCAGCCCACCGTGGCGAAGATGCTGCGGCGGCTGGCCCGTGATGGTTGGGTGGTGCAAAGGCCGTATCGCGGCGTGTTCCTCACTCCCGAAGGCGAGGCGCTGGCCCATGCCAGCCGCCAGCGCCACCAGACCGTGGAGCGTTTCCTGCTGGCGCTGGGCGTTGACCCGGATACCGCACGGCGTGATGCCGAAGGTATCGAGCATCACGTGAGCGAGCAGACGTTGGCGTTGTTCGAAGCGTTCGTGCGCAAGGCCGAGGGCGGGGCGCCGTAGCGGTAGCGCCGGGCCATGCCCGGCGCTACCGTGATTGGATGCCGGCGTTGGGACAATGGGCCTGCTGCTGCGCGCACGCCCGTTTCGTCCATTCCTTCAATACAGGTTGCAGTCCTTCGTAGCGCCGGCCTTGCCAGCCATTGGCCAGCACTGCACCGTCGGCATCGATCAGCACCAGGTTCGGTGGTCCCAAACCGGCCAGGGCCTGCAGTGCAGGCATGCGCGCGGCGCGGCGCGGGTCCAGCACGGGCCACGGCATGTCCTGCGCGTGCATGTAGCGGCGCAGCGCAGCCTCGCTCTCATCGAGGCTGACATACACCACTTCGGTGTCGGCGCCGGCCTCGCGCAGCGCGTCGCGCACGCTGCGCAGTGTGGGTACGAAGGCATGGCACGGCGCGCACCAGTCGGCACCGAAGTACAGCGCCACCAGTTTCGGTGGCGGCGACCACTGCATCGGCCGCAGCGAGCGCTGCTCGGGCCGCATCAGCGAGGCGGAAACCTGCGCATGCAGGTCCGCGCCCGTCGCCGGTGCAGCCAGCAGCAAGGCACACGTCAGCAACAGCGTTCGCAGGGCCTCAGAACGCATAGCGCAGGTTTACGTACCACGAGCGCGCGAAACGCGGCCCGTAGACATAGTCGCTGTCACGCAGCGCGCCCACTTCCAGGTCCTTCTGGCGCTGGTCGAACACGTTCTTGACGCCTGCGGCCACCGATACTTCCTGGTGTGCCTGCGCGCCCAGGTGACGGTGCCAACGCGCACCGAGGTCGGTCACCAGGAATGAACGCGTGCGGTGCAGTTCGCCCAGCCGGTTGTTCAGCACCGACATCGGTCCGGTGTGGCGCAGCGCCACGAAAGTTTCCCACGGCTCGGCCGGCATCCAGCTGAGCTGGGCCAGGCCGGTCCAGCGTGGCGTCTTCAGGTAGTCGCGGCTTTCGATGACCGTGTCGCCACCGTCGCCGGTGTCGTCGAAGATGCGTTGCGGTTCGCGGAAGCGCGAGCGGTACCAGGAGGCACCGGCGGTCAGGCGCCACTGTGGCGACGGCTGCCAGCCGAGGTTGGTCTCTGCGCCCAGCACATTCGAGCCGGAGGCGTTGTAGCGCAGCTGGCTGAGCTGGCCGTCATCACCGCGCTGGATCTCGCCCAGCGCGAAGGTATCGCGGATGCGCGCATACGAGGCGGTGGCATCCCAGCTCCAGACCGGATTGGCCGGGTCCGAACGCCAGTCGAAGCCGAACAGGGTGGTCAATGCGCGCTCTTCCTTCAGGCCGTCGGCGTTTCGCACGCGCACCTGTTCGCCACCCAAGGTATCGACATGCACGTCCTCAACGAAGATCTCCGGGGCGCGGAAGCCGGTGGCGATGCCCGCGCGCCACTTCAGGTTCGGGGTGGCCTGCCAGGCCAGCGCGATGCGCGGCGAGAACACCGCGTTGTCCAGCTCCGAGCTCTTGTCCACGCGTGCGCCCAGCACCAGGTCGACGTCGTCGCGCAGGCTCCATTCGTCCTGGATGAAGGCGCCCAGGTTGTGGAAGGTTGCATCCTCCAGCACGGCAAGACGCTGGCCGTCACCGGTGCGGTTGTCGTCGCGCAGCGCCTCGTGCTTGTACTGCACGCCGAAGGCCAGCGCGTGCGCGCCCAGCCGCCAGTTCAACTGGCTGTCGATGTAGTGCAGCGGGTTGTGGGTACGGCCGTACTGGCGCCACGAGCGCGAGGCCGCGCTGCCAGCCACGTTGGGGTCCAGCTGCGAAGGGTCATAGCCAGGGGCAGAGGGATCGGTGACCACGTCACCCAGGCCACCATAGAAGCTGTCACGGTCGATGTCGGCGAAGGCATAGGCCAGGCGGAAGTCGACGTCGGCATTGATCTCCTGGTCCCACGACACGCTGCCGCGCCGGTACTTCGTATCCAGCGATTCGGCGATGTTGGCCAGGTACTCGGGCTGATCCAGGCGGTTGCCGCCGCGGCGGGTTTCATCGGTCACCTGCAGGTCCAGGCGCAGCCGCGTGCCCGGCGTGGGCGCGTACCAGGCCTGCAGCCCGCCGACCTTGAGGTTCTTGCGGGTGATTTCGGTGTAGCCGTCACCGTTGTAGTCGATGCCGCTGTTCCAGTTGCGCTGGGCAATCACCGACAGCCCGGCATCGGCGTCCTTCGCCACCAGGTCCAGGCGCACGTCGGCATTCTTCTGCGGTGTGCCCTTCAGCACGTCCACGCCGGCCTGCACATGGCCACCGCTGCGCGCCGGCAGCGGGGGAATCAGGTTGATCACACCGGCCACCGCACCCGGCCCATAGAGTGCCGAGCCGCCGCCCTTGACCACTTCGATGCGGTCGACGAAGCCGGCCGGAATCTGTTCCAGGCCGTACACGCTGCCCAGCGTGGACAGCAGCGGAATGCCATCGAACAGCAGCTGGTTGTAGGCGCCCGGCAGGCCCAGCAGCTGCACCTCGCTGGTGTTGCAGTTCTGGCAGTTGCTCTCCACGCGCAGGCCGTTGATCAGCTCGGCGGCACGCGAGAAGTCGGTGGCCGCACGCAACGCGATGTCTTCCTTGCGCAGCACCTCGGTGCGGATCGGCACGTCCGACAGCAGGCGTTCGCTGCGGGTGGCGGTGCTGACTTTCACCTGCACCCTGTCCAGTTCGGTGGGTTTCGGCGCGGCCGCCAATGCGGGCAGTGGCAGGGTGAGGGCAATGGCGGCAGCCAGTGGCAGGCGGCGAATGAGGGAAACGGGCATGAGGCGTCGTCCTTGGGGAGGGAGGGCGGCGAGGGCGACCTGGCTGGTGCATATGAAAGCAGTGGCTTATGAATATAGCAAGGGCTATATAACGAAGCTGCAGCAATTTGGTGAGGAGCACCATCCAGGCGGATCATGCGAGTGTTATAACATTACATAAGGCAGCCGCAACCCTGCCGGTGGTCATGCACGGAGGATGGCGTTGCCGTGTGGTGCAGGGGGACGGGGTCAGGGCCCTTTCCTTTGGAAAGGGATCCGACCCTGGAGCGGATCGTCAGCCGCGGCGGAATGCGGCGGGAGTGCGCGCGCCGACGATGATCATGCGGATCATCGTGGAGATCTGCTCGACCAGCTCCGGATCCTTCTCAGGCGGCAGGTCCATGGCAGTGGCGCCCATCGCGAACACCAGCCGGGTGATGGCCTTGGCCACCAGTTCCGGGGCATGCAGCACGGCGCCATCCAGCGCGGCCAGGCGCACGAGGTCGTGCTGCAGCTCTTCCTCGAAATAGTGCAGCTCGCGTTCGACCGCGTGCTTGAAGTCGTCCGAGCCGACCGCGCCCTCGCGCAGCAGCACGTGCAGCAGCTTGTCGTCGGCGCGCAACTGTTCCATGAAGGTCTCCACCGAGACCCGCACGACGCTGCTGGCGGTAGAGGTGGCGCGCTGGCGGGCCTCGCCGATGATGGTGCGCAGCGAGCGGCCGGCGGCATCGATCAGCGCCACGGCCAGTTCGTCCATGTCGCGGAACTGCCGGTAGAAGCTGTTCGGCGCGATGCCGGCCTCACGTGCCACTTCGCGCAGGCTGAGCGTGGACAGGCTGCGGTGCGGCCCGATCAGTTTCAGGGCGGCGGCCAGCAGATCCTCGCGGCTCACCGTACGGCGGGCCGGGCTGTTGGCATCTTCGGGCGTCGACAAGGCGGTGGCGGCGGCCATGGGGGTTCCGGTGGGGCCAGGCTGAATCATACCCAATCCGGTTCAATATACACATGTATACACAGGTGTATGTGCGCCCGTATAGTTCGCCCATGAGCGCTGTCGTCCGTCCGTCCCTGTTCTCTCCGTACCGCTGGGTCTCGCCGTCGCTGTTCGATTTCTGGGCGGGCCAGCTCAATCCCCTGTGGACCCTGCATGAGCCGGTGGCCCGCCTGGTCCGGCGTGAGCCGGCCGGCGACGTCGCGTCGACCCTGGTCCTGCGCACCAACCGGCACTGGGCCGGCATGCGCGCCGGCCAGCACGTCACCCTGGGTGTAGAGATTGAAGGACGCCTGTGGCAGCGCAGCTACAGCCCCACCGCGTTGGGGCGGCGCGAGCTGGCGCTCACCGTCAAGGCGGTCGATGGCGGCCGGGTCAGCCAGCATCTGGTCCACCATGCGCAGCCGGGCGAGTTGTTCCGCCTGGGGGCTGCGTTCGGTGAATTCCAGTTGCCGGCGGCGGCGCCGGCGCTGTTGTTGGCCGCCGGCAGTGGCATCACGCCGATGCGCAGCCTGCTGCGCGAGGCTTGCCAGCGCCCGCTGGCCGCGCCCGTGGATCTTTTCTACTGGGAGCGCAGTTCCGCCCACCTGCAGTTCCGTGATGAACTGCAGGCGCTGGCCGCGAGCCAGCCGAACCTGCGCGTGCACCTGTTGACCACCCGCGAAGGCGATGTACCCGCCGCACGCATCGATACCCACGACCTGCAGGTAACCGGCGATGACACGCCGCTGGCGCAGCGCCATGTACTGGCCTGTGGCCCGAATGGATTCGTTGCCGCTGCGCGCGAACGCCTGGCGCACCAGGTCGCGGGTTTCCAGGCAGAAGCGTTCACTCCGCCAGCGCCCCTGAACGACGCCAGCAGCGAAGGCGAGGTGGTGCTGACGTTGGCCCGCAGTGGCCGCCAGCTGAGCGTGCCGCGCGGCAGCTCGTTGCTGGAAAGCCTGGAAGCCCATGGCATCAAGCCCAGGCACGGCTGCCGCATGGGCATCTGCAACACCTGCAGCTGTGACCGCGTCAGTGGCGCCACCCGCCACCTGCGCACCGGCGCCCTGCAATCCGGATCGGCGCAGCCGGTGCGGATCTGCGTGAGCGCACCGACCACCGACCTGACCCTGGATCTCTGAGGACGCCTGCCATGACCCGCGCTACCGACCGTGCCCTGAGTACTGCCGAGATGCATGCCTTCGGTGAGGAACTCGACGCGATCCGCGACCGTGTGATCGGCAGCCTCGGTGCCTCCGATACCCGTTACATCCGCCGCGTGGCCGCCGCCGTGCGCTGGTTCGGCGTGGGTGGCCGTGGCCTGTTGTTCCTGGCGGCGTTCTCGCCACTGTTCTGGATGCCGCTGCTGTGGCCGGCCGCGATCACCGGCACGCTGCTGCTGGCGCTGTCGAAGATCCTGGAGAACATGGAGCTGGGCCACAACGTGATGCACGGCCAGTTCGACTGGACCGGCGACCCCAAGCTCAACGGCAACACCTACGAGTGGGACATCGTTGCCACTGCCGACAACTGGCGCAAGACCCACAATTTCCGCCACCACACCTACACCAACGTGCGTGGCATGGACGATGACATCGGCTACGGCCTGCTGCGGATCTTCCCGGAACAGCGCTGGAAGCCGTTCTACCTGCTGCAGCCGATCATCGCGCCGATCTTCGCACTGCTGTTCCAGTGGGGCGTGGCTGCGCAGGACCTGCGCCTGGGCCGCTGGCTGAAGGGCCGCATGAGTGCGCGTGCGATGTGGCTGCAGACCCGCCCGGTGGCGCGCAAGATGCTGCGCCAGGTGCTGAAGGACTACGTGTTCTTCCCGCTGCTGGCCGGCCCGTTCTTCCTCACCGTGATGCTGGGCAACCTGGTGGCCAATGGCCTGCGCAACATCTGGACCTACGTGATCATCTTCTGCGGCCACTTCACCGCCGAATCGGAGACCTTCCCGAAGGAGTGCCTGCGCAATGAATCGCGTGGACACTGGTACCTGCGCCAGCTGCGCGGTTCGTCCAACATCAGTGGTGGCTTCCTGATCAACGTGCTGTCGGGCAACCTCAGCCACCAGATCGAGCACCACTTCTACCCGGACCTGCCGGCCAACCGCTATGCGGCCATTGCCAAGGAAGTGAAGGACATCTGCCGCCGCTACGGCCAGCACTACAACAACGGGTCGCTGCCGCGCCAGTTCGGCCAGGTGGTCTGGCGCATCCTGCGCCACGCGTTCCCGAGCAAGCCACGCCGCCTGCCGATGTCGGACATCATGTCCGCACCGGCATCGGCCAACGCGGGCTGATCGGCTCAGCCCGCTTTCGCCAGGGCCGCTTGATCGCGGTCCAGGCGTCGCAGGAACACCTGCATTTCCTTGCGTGCCTGCTGGTCGCCCTTGCTGCCGGCCACGCTCAGGCCGCGTTGCCAGGCCTCGCGTGCCGCCTGCGGTTGGCCACTGGCCAGCCAGGCTTTGCCCAGCAGCTTCCACGCCGCCGAGTACTGCGGATCAAGCACCACGCAGCGGCCCAGATGGGTGGCCGCGCGCACCGGGTTGCCGGCATCCAGCCAGCCCTTGCCCAGGCCGAAGCGCAGCAGCGCGCCGTCCTTGCCG
Organism: Stenotrophomonas maltophilia; assembly: GCF_002799155.1. Lineage (GTDB taxonomy): Bacteria > Pseudomonadota > Gammaproteobacteria > Xanthomonadales > Xanthomonadaceae > Stenotrophomonas > Stenotrophomonas maltophilia_R. The sequence continues at coordinate 2,010,053 of NZ_NERD01000002.1, read as the reverse complement.
CTGGCAAGCATGCATTCCAGAGCCTCGATGTTCATCCGCGCACCTCCACAAGCAGCTCGGCCGGGCCGGGCTGGAAGCGGCCACGATGGAACAGCAGCGGCGCGCCGCCGTTCTCGTTGACCTCGATGATGCGGCCGGCCAGCAACAGGTGATCGCCCACCGGCCACTGCGCGTGGCGGGTGCAGGTGAGATGGGCCACCGCACCGGCAATGCGCGGCGGTGCCTCTTCGTCGTCGTCCAGCAGTGGCAGGTCGTCGAAGCGGTTGCGTACCTGCGGATCGGCGAAGCGCCGTGCCAGCCCCTCCTGATCGGCTGCCAGCACGCTGATCGCAAAGCGGGTGGCACGCTGGAAGGTGGACAGGCTCTGTGCATGCAACGCCAGGTTCCACAGCACCAGTGGCGGCTGCAGCGACACCGGTACGAACGAATTGATGGTCAGGCCGACCGGCTTTCCCTGCGCATCGCGTGCGCAGACGATGGCCACGCCGGTAGGGAAATGGCCGAGCAACCGCCGCAAGGCACGCGGCGGCATCTCGACCGACGGCACCGGGGCCGGGGCAGGGAATACCCCCGCCCACGGCCCGGCGTACGGCAGTGTCTCACCGCTCATGAGGCCCGGGCCTGGCGGTAGCGCCGGCCGACCTCGGCCCAGTTGATGATGTTGAAGAACGCACCGATGTAGTCCGGGCGACGGTTCTGGTAGTGCAGGTAGTAGGCGTGCTCCCAGACGTCCAGTGCGAGGATCGGGGTATTGCCGGACAGGCCGACGGCTGCACCCATCAGCGGGCTGTCCTGGTTGGCACTGCTTTCGACCTGCAGGCGGCCAGCGCGATCACTGGTCAGCCAGGCCCAGCCGCTGCCGAAGCGGGTCTGTGCGGCCTTGGTGAAGGCGTCCTTGAAGGCATCGAAGCTGCCGAGGTCGCGGTCGATGGCGGCGGCCAGCTCATCATCGGGCGTGCCGCCGTTGGCGCCGAGCACGGTCCAGAACAGGCTGTGGTTGGCGTGGCCACCGCCGTTGTTGCGGACTGCGCCACGCTGCGCCTCGGGCACGGCATCGAGGTTGGCGATCAGCGCCTCGACCGGTTGCGCAGCCAGGCCGGCCTGCTCGATGGCGGCATTGAGGTTGTTGACGTAGGTCTGGTGGTGCTTGCTGTGGTGGATTTCCATCGTGCGCGCATCGAAGTGCGGCTCGAGGGCGTCATAGGCGTAAGGGAGCGGGGGAAGCGAGTAAGGCATCGAAGCAATCTCCGTGGGGAAGGCCAGCGGGCTGGCCGTGGGGAGATTGTTATCGCACCTCAACATTGGTTGAGGTCAAGGGGCGGGATTGAAATGCTTGCGCGTTCGTCGCCTTGATTCTTCCTGGCAGGCAGGGGCTGATGGGCCAGCGCAGGACACGCCGTTAACCCCGCTCCGCGGTCCGGCCCAGCCGCTGGCGGCTGTGCGTTCGGGCGCTTGCGAAGCAGTGCTTCGCAAGCAAAGCGCCCTCACCCATGGGGGCTCGATGGCGCCATCCATGGCGCCAACGGTCCTGCGCTGACCCATCAGCCCCTGCAGGACAGCTCCCTGCGCTGGCGCGGAGACGGAGTCAAAGGCAGGAGCAGAAGCGACGTGGTAGTGCCGGCCGCTGGCCGGCAATCAGCGAAGGTCGGGTTGCCGGCCAGCGGCCGGCACTACCAGAACCCGCTTTTCGAACCTCACCGGCGCGTTGATGCGCTGCCCGCGCTCGCAGGAAACTGTCAGGAGGGGGCGGGGGCCGCTGGACAGGACCGTTGGCGCCAAGGATGGCGCCATCGAGCACCATGGAGGGGCTTTTGCGTGTCCTGGCCAGCGGCCCCCGCCCCCTCCCACACGGATCAACAAAAGCGCCGGCAGGCGAACCAGCCGCCAGCGCTTTCATCAACTCAGCTCAACCAGTCCTTGCAGGCACCATCCACCTGTTCACCGCATGCCTGCTGCATCCGCTGCTGCAGTCGTGCCAGTGTCTCTGCGCCCCGGTGCTTGCTGCTCCACGCCTTCAGCTGCCCGGCCAGGCGCTCGAAACGCTGGCGGGTACGCTGGTGATAGCCCGACGGTTGTGCCTCAAGCTCGGCAATCAACGAGGCGGTGGCCTGCTCGATGCGCGGTGCATCGTCCGGCGCCAGCTTGAGCAGGCCTTCCACGTAGAGCACGCCCCACTGCACGCGGGTGGCCGGGCCCTGCGCGCCATCGTAGGCGCGCTTCAGCCACGCCAGCGCACCGGCGGTGTCGCCGCGCTGCTCGGCCAGTTCGGCCAGTTCGGGCATGTAGTAGTACGGCTGTTCGCTGCGCTTCAGCTCGGCCAGCAACAGCGCCTCTGCCCCCGTGTCGTCGCCGACCTCGCGCAGGGCATAGACCGCACTGCTGATGGTGGCCTGGCGTGCATGCGCATCGGTGGCGGCGGCATCGGCAGCGGCCACGAGCTGCTTCACCCGTTCCACCAGCGCGGCCGGCAACACGCCCTTTGGCTGCTGCTGGCGGGCCAGCGATACTTCGGTCAACGCACGCGACAACGCATCGTCGGCGCGGTCGCCGCGTTCGGCATCGGCGCGCTCCAGTGCGACCAGCAGCTGCTGGCCCAGTGTATTGGACGTGGCCGGGCCTGCGCTGGCCTGCTTCACGAGTTTGGCGCCGGCATAGCCCAGCAGCTCGCGGTTGCGACGGACCTCCGCAGGTTGCGCCAGCACGGCCTGCAGCAGTTCGCGCACTTCGGTGGGCGAGGCATCGGGCTTTTCGGCTGTAGCCAGGGCAAGAAGGGCGAAACGGCGCTGCAGGGCGGCGCCGGGTGCGGCCTTGGACAGCTGGCGCAGCACGTCCTGGCTGTTGCGCTCGCCGGCCAGGCGATTGGCGTCGACCTCCCAGCCGTAATCGCCCAGCACCTGCCAATCTTCGGTGGCCAGTGAGCCCGGTGTAGCCAATGCGGTAGCCAGGGTGGCAGCAACAGCACTGCGGCGGCCTGCAGCCACGGTCAGGGCCCGGGTCAGTTCGGCGGCGTCATTGCCACCGGCCACGCGGGTGATTTCGTTGCGCTGCGGGTCCAGCACGATCAGCGTCGGGTAGCCGCGCACGCCGAAGCGCTCGCCCCAGGCCTGCGCGCCTTCCTCGTCGCCATCCAGGTAGACCGGCACGAACTTGCTGGTCAGCGCGATGAACGCCGGGTCCTTGAACAGGCCGGCCTTGAGCTGGTTGCACGGTGGGCACCAGACGGCGCCCCAGTACAGCAGCACCGGCTTGCCGCTGTCGGCGGCCTCGGCGAAGGCATCATCGACGTCGCCCTGGCGCCAGGCGATTCCCTTGGCCGGTGCGGGCGCCTCGGCGGAGTTGGCGGTGGAAACCGGGGCCGGGGTGCAGGCGCTCAGCGCCGAAGCCAGCAGCAACACGGAAAGCGCGACGCGCATCGGCAGCATCTCGAAGGGCGGGGTGACAGGCCATTGTAGGAACGGCCGGCGCAGGCGCTGATTCAGTTTGCTTATGACGGGCGTGCTGCAGGGCATGACGGCCGGCGCGCATTGCAGGGCAGTTGCCTTCAGGCCGTTGCCCGCACCATCTGCTGATACACCAGACCATTGAACTCGCCTACATCACCATCCAGCACGAAGCCATAGCGGAGGTAGGTCGGCACTGCATTGAGGGATGCGCGCACGGTCAGCACCGGTTCGCGCACCTGCGGCAGCACCGCCTCGAACAGCGCATGGCCGATGCCCTGGCCCTGGCAGGCGGGATCGACGAACAGCATCGCCAGATGCCGGCCTTCCTTCAGTTCGATCACGCCGACGATGAGGCCGTCCTGCTCGGCCACCAGGATGTGGTTGTCACCCTGCAGGCGCACAGCGAACGCATCCGCTGCAGCGACACTGCCGAACGTGGCAATGCCGGCAGCGCCGAGCGTCGGCGCCACTGCCTCGTTGAACGCGGCCAGGCACAGCGTACTGATCGCAGGCAGGTCATCGGCATGAGCGGGACGGATCTTCGGCATGCAGCGTTCTTCCTGTGGTGTGTGGCGTGTCATCGTCGCCAGGTACCTGCACGCTAAGCTGGCGGCATGAGTGAATTCAATCCCGCCTACGCTTCGTTGTTTCCGCAACAAGGACTGAGCCTGGGCCTGATGACGCCCGTTGCGGCGCATGGGCTGGCCGATCCGCGCGAGGCGCGGCGCATTGCACGGCTGGCCGATGACCTGGGCTTTGCCGCGTTGTGGACGCGCGACGTGCCGTTGATGGTACCGCAGGGCCCGGATGCGACAGCGAGCGCACTGGATGACCCGTTCCTGTGGCTGGGCATGCTGGCCGCCGCGACCGAGCGCATCGTGGTCGGCAGCGCGGCCATTGTGCTGCCGCTGCGGCAACCGCTGCAGGTGGCGAAGTCGGCCTTGAGCCTGGACCGGATCAGTGACGGGCGCTTCGTACTGGGCCTGGGTTCGGGTGACCGCCCGGAGGAGTTCGCGGCGTTCGGCGAGGATCTGGAGGGGAGGGCGGCCACGTTCCGCGAGCGCTGGTCGCTGCTGCGCGCCGCACTGTCACCCGATGCCGGGGAACGGGCGACAGTGCTGCAGGCGACCGGTGGCTTTGATGTGCTGCCGGCGCCGGCCACGCGCATCCCGATGCTGGTTGTGGGTACCGCGCGGCAGAGCCTGCAGTGGATCGCGCGCGAAGCCGAGGGCTGGGCCACGTATCACCGCGAGGAGGCCGCACAGGAAGGGCGCATCGGCCTGTGGCAGCAGGCGCTGGGGCAGCGCAGTGGGCCAGGCAAGCCGTTCGTGCAGTCGATGCTGCTGGACCTGCAGGCGGATCCGCAGGCGCCAGCCGAGCCGTTGCCGCTGGGCCTGAAGGTCGGCCGCGACGGTCTGCGCGCCTATCTGATGCGCGTGCATGCGCAGGGCGTGGCGCATGTGATGTTCAACCTGGTCGACACCGGGCGGCCGATGGACGCGGTGCTGCGCGAGATCGGGGAGCAGGTGCTGCCGCATATGCTCCGGTAGGTGTCCACCTTGGTGGCCCGGCGCTACCCGGCGCTACCCGGCGGTGTCCGGAACGTTCGCATCTGCGTATCATTCGCATTTGATATCCCGATGCCGGAGCCCCGCGTGACCCAACGTTCCCCCATGCACCCGACCGGACGCCTGTTCGCGGCGGTCGCTTTCATCGAGGCCGTGACCTGGGCCGGCCTGCTCATCGGCATGTGGATGAAGTACGGCCCCATGGCCAACGTGGCGTTGGTGAAGCTGTTCGGCCCGCTGCACGGCGTGGCGTTCCTGGTCTATGTGGCGGTCACCCTGTTCGCGGCGGTGCGTCTGCGCTGGCCGTGGTGGGCGAGCGCGCTGGCCCTGCTGGCGGCCATCCCGCCGCTGGTGACGCTGCCGCTGGAATGGTGGTTCAAGCGCCGCGGCCTGCTGGGCCTGCGTGCAATGCGCTGAACCCACTGTTGCACGCCCATTCAAGAGAATGGGTATCAAATGCAAATACGAGCCGTTATCATTTAAGGGCGGCATCCAGTCCTGAACAGGGCCGGTGCCGGGCGGGGCGCAGGTGCGCCCGGCCATCCTTTCCTGTTACGGCTGGTGTTCCATGCACGCACGTCCCGTCGTTCCCGGCTTGCCGGCGCTGGTGTTGGCTGCCCTGATCGGCACCATGGCGATGATGTCCTTCGTCGCTGTGATCGGCCCGGTGGTCCGCATGCTCGGTCTGTCCGAGTGGCATGCCGGCCTGTCGGTCACCGCCGCCGGCGTGCTGTGGATGCTGGCTGCCCGTCCGTGGGGCCAGCTCAGCGACCGCATCGGCCGCAAGCGCGTGCTGATGTTGGCGATGAGCGCGTACACCGTGGTCTACATCGCGCTGGCGGTGTTCATCGACGTCGCCCTGCAGGCGGTGCCGCCGGTACTGGTATCGGTGCTGGTGCTGGTCGGTGCGCGTGGCCTGATTGGCCTGTTCTACGCGGCGGTGCCGCCCACTGCTGCCGCGCTGATTGCCGACAAGGCGCCGACCGGACAGCGTGCCAATTTCCTCGCCCGGCTGGGTAGTGCCAACGCATTGGGCATGGTGCTGGGGCCGGCTGCCGCGGGTTGGCTGGCCTATACGAACCTGTCATTGGCGCTGTATGTGGCCGCCGTGCTGCCGCTGCTGGCGCTGGCATTGCTGGCCTGGCGGCTGCCGGCCACGCCACCAGTGGCCGGCGGCGGAACGCAGCGGCGCGCGCCGATGCGCCGTCTCGACCCACGCTTGCGCCTGCCACAGTTGGCTGCATTCATTGCCATGATCTCGGTGACCATCGCACAGGTGACGGTGGGTTTTTTCGCGATTGATCGCCTTGGCCTGGATGCAGCTGCGGGTGCACGCATGGCCGGCATCGCACTTACCGCGGTTGGCGTCGGACTGATCCTGGCGCAGGCGCTGGTGATGAAACTGGACGTGCATCCACGCCGCTGGATCGTGCTCGGCGCCCTCGTTTCCGGAATCGGCTTTGCTTCGGTAGCGGGCGTGCAGCAGGGCTGGCAGTTGCCGGCGGCGTACGCGCTGGCCGCGTTCGGCATGGGCTTCGTATTCCCCTCGTTCCAGGCGCTGGCCGCGGACGCGGTGGAAGCGCACGAGCAGGGTGCGGCTGCGGGCACCGTTGCTGCCGCGCAGGGCCTGGGCATGGTGGCCGGGCCGATGCTCGGCACGCTGTTGTATCGCGGCGGGCCCAGCCTGCCATACCTGCTGGTCGGCACGCTGCTGCTGTTGCTGTGCGCGCTGGCCGCAGTGCATCGCATGAAGGAGACCCCATGAACGATTCCCTGATGCAGGCGGCGTGGCCGGAGGCTGCGCCGGCGGCGCTGGAGAACACCGACGATGCGTCGCTGTTCCTGCTGCAGCATGCTGGCCAGCATGTGCACGCACGTGGTTGCCGGGCGACGCTGCCCGGTGGCGCACTGGCAACCCTGGCCGAGCGGGTTGCGGAGTTCTTCGCCCAGCAGCGTGGCGGCCCGGGCCTGCTGGTGGGCGCGGTGCCGTTCGAGCCGCGTGCCGACGACGCGCTGTACCAGCCCGAGCGGCTGCTGTCGGCGTTGCCGCTGCAGCCACAGGCGGCGCCGCCGCTGGAGGGGGCGCTGCAGGCCGAGCCCGCAGCGCAGGACTATGCCGGCGCGGTTGCCGCAGCCGTGAGCGCGCTGCGCGCGCCCGAACAGGACCTGCACAAGGTGGTGCTGGCACGCAGCCTGCTGGCCCGCACCCGGCAGGCGCTTTCGCCGGAGGTGCTGCTGGCACGGTTGGGTGCGGATCCCTCGGTGGCCACCTATGCGGTGCCGTTGCCGGTCGAACTGGGGCAGGCGCCGGCCTGGCTGGTCGGGGCAACGCCGGAGCTGCTGCTGCGCAAGCGTGGCGTGCAGCTGCTGTCGCACCCGCTGGCCGGGTCCGCGCGCCGCAGCGCCGATGCCGTCGAAGACGAGCGTGCCGCGCAGGCGCTGCTGGCCTCGCGCAAGGACCATGACGAGCATCGCCACGTGGTCGAAGCCATCGTCGAAGGCCTGGCGCCGTACTGCAGCCACATCGATGCACAGCCGCGGCCGGCGCTGCATGCGACTGCCAGCATGTGGCACCTGGGTACCCGCATCCACGCGACCCTGAAGGATCCGCAAACAACGGCGGCCGAGCTGCTGGCGCAACTGCATCCCACACCGGCGGTCTGCGGGACACCGCGCTTGGCGGCACTGCAGCGCATCCGTGAGCTGGAGCCGGTGCCGCGTGGTTTCTACGCTGGCGCGGTCGGCTGGCTGGATGCACAGGGTGATGGCGACTGGTACGTGGCGATCCGCTGCGCACGGCTGCAGGGCACGCAGCTGCGTCTGTACGCCGGCGCCGGCATCGTCGCCGACTCAGCGCCCGAGGCCGAGGTCGCCGAAACCGCAGCGAAGTTCGCTGCCCTGTTGAACGCGCTGGGCGTCCATGACGCCGCGCCCGCCATCGAGCCTGCCGTATGAATACCTCCGCTGATACTTCCCGCTTGCCACTGCAGCAGGTATGGCCTGATGAGCTGGTGGCGCGCTATCGCGAGGCCGGTCATTGGCGTGGCGAAACCTTCCCGGCATTCCTGCGCCAACGCGCGGAACGCTACGCCGATGACATCGCAGTGGTCGCCGGCGATGTACGCCTGAGCTATGCGCAGCTGTGGCACGAAGCCGGTCGCATCGGCGCCGGCCTGCTGGCGCTCGGCCTGCAGCCAGGCGAACGGGTGCTGGTGCAGCTGGGCAACACCGCCGGGTTCATCACCACGGTATGCGGGCTGTTCCGTGCCGGGCTGGTGCCGGTGTATGCGCTGCCTGCGCACCGCATCACCGAGCTGGTGCACTTCGCCAACAAGGCCGAGGCCAGTGCCTACATCACTACCGACCTGCACGATGGCTTCGATCATCGCGGGCTGGCGCGGGCGCTGCAGGCGGAGGTGCCGTCGGTTCGCTATGTGGTGATCGATGGCGGTGCCGCGGAATTCATCGCGCTGGAGTCACTGCAGGGCGACCGCAGCGAGCTGCCGGCCGATCCGGATCCGCAGTCGGTGGCGTTCCTGCAGATCTCCGGTGGCAGCACCGGGCTGTCCAAGCTGATCCCACGCACCCACGACGACTACATCTATTCGTTCCGTGCCAGCAATGACCTCTGCGGCATCGACCGCGACAGCGTGTACCTGGTCGCGCTGCCGGCCGCGCACAACTTCCCGATGAGTTCGCCCGGCTTCTTCGGTGCGCTGTATGCCGGCGCCCGCGTAGTGCTAAGCCCCGGCCCCGGACCGGATGCGGCCTTCCCGCTGATCGCCCGCGAGAAGGTGACCTGCTGTGGCCTGGTGCCGCCCTTGGCGCTGTTGTGGGCACAGGCGGCGGCGACCACCCCACACGATCTGTCCAGCCTGCAGGTGCTGCAGGTGGGCGGTGCCAAACTGGTGCCGGAAGCGGCACGGCGCGTGATCGACGGCCTGCGCTGCACCTTGCAGCAGGTGTTCGGCATGGCCGAGGGGCTGGTCAACTACACTCGCCTGGACGATCCGGAGGAACTGATCGTGGCCTGCCAGGGCCGGCCGATCAGCCCGGATGACGAGGTGCGCGTGGTCGATGACCACGATCAGCCGGTGCGCGAAGGTGAAGTAGGCCATCTGCTGACCCGCGGCCCGTACACCATCCGTGGCTACCACAACGATGCGGTGGCCAATGCGCGTTCGTTCACCAACGACGGCTTCTACCGCACCGGCGACCGTGTGCAGCAGCTGCCCGGTGGCTACCTGGTGGTGCAGGGCCGCGCCGGTGACCATATCAACCGGGCGGGCGAGAAGATTTCCGCCGAGGAGATCGAAGACCATCTGCTGGCGCACCCGGGCGTGTTCGACGCCGCCGTGGTCTCCATTCCCGACGAGTATCTCGGTGAGCGCAGCTGCGCGTTCGTGATCCAGCAGGGTGAGCCGATCAAGGCACCTGCACTGAAGGCCTGGATGCGCACGCGCGGCCTGGCCGCCTTCAAGGTGCCGGACCAGGTCGTGTTCGTCGAAAGTTTCGATACCACTGCGGTCGGCAAGATCAGCCGCCGCGAACTGCGCGCGCAGCTGCGTGCGCGTCATCTGCAACAGACAGGAGGAACGCGCTGATGGCGCTGCCCCGCATCACCCACTATCCCTTGCCGACCGCTGCCGAACTGCCGCAGGCGCGCGGCCCGTGGCGCCCGCAGCGCGATCGTGTCGCACTGCTGGTGCATGACATGCAGCGCTACTTCCTGGCCGCATTCGACGCCGGGAACGCGCCGTTGCGGCCCGCGGTGGACAACATCGCGCGCCTGCTGGCGCATTGCCGCGCACATGGCATTCCGGTGTTCTACACCGCCCAGCAGGGCGACCAGGATCGCCGCGACCGTGGCCTGCAGGCCGACCTGTGGGGGCCGGGCATGCGCCGCAGTGCCGATCATGAGCCGATCATCGAGGCGCTGGCACCGCAACCTGGCGAGCACGTGCTGGTGAAGCACCGCTACAGCGCGTTCCAGCGCAGCAACCTGGAAACACTGATGCGGGTGCGTGGCCGCGACCAGCTGCTGGTGACCGGCGTGTACGCGCATATCGGCTGCACTGCCACCGTGGTCGAAGCCTTCCAGCGTGACATCGAGGCGTTCATCGCAGCTGACGCGGTGGCGGATTTCTCGCGCGCCGACCACGATCAGGCGCTGCACTGGATCGCACGCACCTGTGGCGTGCCGATGACCTCGGATCAGCTGCTGGAGGTGCTGTGATGGCGGCCACGGCTGAGGTGCTGGATCTGGAGCGGATGCGTGCAGACGTGGCGCGGGTGCTGGAATGCACGCCGGCCGAGATCGGTGACGACGACAACCTGATCGACCTGGACCTGGATTCGATGCGCATGCTCGGCCTGGTCCTGGCCTGGGGCAACACCGGTCTGCCGCTGGAGTTCTCGCAGCTGGCCGAGCACACCACGCTGCGCCAGTGGTGGGGTGTGGTGCAGAAGCTGCAGGCCGCGCAGAACGCATGAACGCCGCCGCGCTGGCCACGCCGGTGGCATTGACCGAGGCCCAGGCCGGACTGTGGTTCGCGCAGCGGCTGGCACCGGGCAATCCATCGTTCAATACCGCGCATGCGCTGTGGATCGACGGCCCGCTGGATGTGGCCGCGTTCGCTGCCGCGGCAGACCAAGCGGCGGGCGAAGCCCAGGCCTTCGCACTGCGCTTTGCCGAGGGAGCCGACGGTCAGCCGCTGCAGTGGCGTGATCCGGCGCATGTGCCGCTGCTGTCGCTACGTGATCTATCCAGCGAGGCCGACCCGGCGTCGGCGGCGCGCGCCCTGATGCAGGCCGACCGGCTCAGCGCGGTCGATCCGACCCGCGACCGTATCAGCCAGCAGGTGTTGTTCGATCTGGGCGGGCAGCGCTGGGTCTGGTATCTGCGCGTGCATCACCTGGCCGCCGATGGCTATGGCATGGCACTGTTCACCGATCGCGTCTGCGCGTTGTACGCAGGGCGTGGTGGTGAGGCACTGCCCGCCTTGGCGGGAGTGCTCGCCGATGATGCCGCGTACCGTGCCGATCCGCGCCGTGCGCAGGCCGGACACTGGTGGCGCGAACAGTTGCAGGGGGCGCCGGCAGGCGTGGGCCTGGCGGGCACCATGGCGGCCAGCGACGATGCGCTGCGCTGGGTACAGCCGCTGGATGCCGGGTTCCGTGAACAGCTGCTGCAGGCCTCGGTGCATTGGTTGCAGCCGTGGCCGGATGTACTGGCCGCACTGTCTGCCGAGTATCTGCGACGAATGAGCGCCACCGATGAAGTGGTGCTGGGCGTGCCCTATATGGGCCGGCTCGGCAACGCATCGGCGCGCGTTCCGGCAATGGTGATGAACGTGCTGCCGCTGCGGGTGGCGGCCGGCGAGGGCAGTGTCGAGGCGTTTACCCGGGCATTGGGCCGGCAACTCAGCCAGGGCCGCAAGCACGGCCGCTATCGTGGTGAGCAGTTGCGCCGTGACCTGGGCCTGGTGGGCGCGCAGCAACGGCTGCATGGGCCGCTGGTGAACGTGCAGCCGTTCTACACGCCGCTGGCCATGCCGGGGGTGCAGGCCACGCTGGAGGTGCTGTGCACCGGGCCGGTTGACGATCTGACGCTGGGCTTCCGTGGTGACGGCCAGCGCCTGCTGGACCTGGAGATTGAAGCCAATCCCGCGCTCTACAGCCGCCAGGATGTGCAGGCGCACGCGGCGCGGCTGCTGCATTTTGTGTCGGCGGCGCTTGAGGCTGAAGACATCGCGGCGGTGCCGCTGGCCACCGTTGAAGAAGCGCAGCAGGTGGTGCACGGTTTCAATGCCACCGCGCATGCATTGCCGCAGACCACGCTGGTCGAGCTGCTGCAACAGGGCATGGACCGCGATCCACAGGCACCCGCGCTGGTGTTCGGCGACGCCGCGCTGGATCACGCAACGCTGGAAGCGCGCAGCTTCGCACTTGCCGCGCAGCTGCGCGCGATGGGCGTCGGCCCGGGCAGTGTGGTGGCGGTGGCGCTGCCGCGCTCGCTGGAACTGGTGATCGCGCTGGTGGCGGTGCTGCGTGCCGGTGCCGCCTACCTGCCGCTGGATCTGGCCCATCCTGACGAACGCCTGGCCCGCATCCTTGCCTCGGCACGACCGGCCTGCGTGCTGGCAGCGGCGGACGTGTCGAAGCGCATGGCCGGCGTACCGGTGCTCGCACCCAAGCAGTGGACCGCGCTGAGTTTCGCGGCACCATGGGCCGATCCGGCGCCCAGCGATGCAGCCTATGTGATCTATACCTCCGGTTCCACCGGGGAGCCAAAGGGCGTGGTCATCGAGCACCGCGCCATCGTCAACCGCCTGCTGTGGATGCGCGAGCACTACGGCATCCGTGCCGACGACCGGGTGTTGCAGAAGACACCGGCGACCTTCGATGTCTCGGTCTGGGAATTCTTCCTGCCGCTGCTGTGCGGGGCCACGCTGGTGATCGCCGGGCCGGATGCACATCGGGATCCCACAGAGCTGGCGCGACTGATCCAGGCCCATCGCATCACCACGGCGCACTTCGTGCCGTCGATGCTGGATGCCTTCCTCTCTGCACCGGCCTCCGAAGGCCTGCAGCTGCGGCGCGTGTTCACCAGTGGTGAGGCGCTGGACGCGTCGCTGCGCGATCGTTTCCACGGGCGCGTGCATGCCGAGCTGCACAACCTGTATGGCCCGACCGAAGCAGCAGTAGACGTGAGCTACTGGCCGGCCTCGGCGCAGGATCGCGCACGGCCGGTACCGATCGGTTTCCCGGTCTGGAATACCCGCCTGTACGTACTGGACGCGCGGATGCAGCCGCTGCCGGTGGGCGTGGCTGGCGACCTCTACCTTGGGGGCGTGCAGTTGGCGCGTGGCTATCTGGGTCGCGATGACCTGACCGCCGAACGCTTCCTGGCCGATCCCTTCCTGCCGGGTGAGCGCATCTACCGCACTGGCGACGTAGCGCGTTGGCGCAGCGATGGCGCAGTCGAATACCTGGGCCGCAGCGATCACCAGGTAAAGCTGCGTGGCCTGCGCATCGAACTGGGGGAGATCGAGGCGGCGCTGCGTGAGCTGCCGGGCATGGAGCGGGTGGAAGTGCTGCTGCGCCAGGACGCACCCGGTGATGCCCGGCTGGTCGCCTATGTGCCGTCCGCGCTGGCAGACGCCAGCGTGCTGCGCAGCCATCTGGCCACACGCGTGCCGGACTACATGATGCCGTCGGCGTTCGTTGCCGTGGATCATTGGCCGGTGACCGCCAACGGCAAGCTCGACCGCAACGCCTTGCCGAAGCCGCCGCAGAACGAGCTTGCTGGGCTGGCGCCGCGCACGCCGCTCGAACAGGAACTGGCCGTGCTGTTCGCACAGGCGCTGGGCCGCGAATCACCGGTGGCGGTGGATGCGGACTTCTTCAACCTCGGCGGCGACTCGCTGTCGGCAGTGCACCTGCTGCTGGCCATCGAACAGCGCTGGCGCTGCGATCTGGGCCTGGGCGCCTTGTTCGCACAGCCGACCGTGGCCGCACTGGCGACGCACATCGCCGAACCACCGGCGCTGGCCGATCACGCGTTGGGGCCGGTGATCTCGTTGGCCGCGACCGATGCGGCCGAGCTGGCGCCCTTGTTCGTACTGCACCCGGCTGGCGGCATTGCCTGGAACTATCGCAGTCTGGCGCGGGCCCTGCAGCCGACGCGCGCGGTATACGGCCTGCAGTCGCCCGCGCTGGATCCGAAGCAGCCGTTGCCGCCCAGCATCGAAGCCATGGCCAACGACTACGTGCAGCGCGTGGTCGCATTGCAGCCGAAGGGACCGGTGCACCTGCTGGGCTGGTCGGTGGGCGGCATCCTCGCCCAGGCGATGGCGGTGCGCCTGCATGAGATTGGTCGTGAGGTCGGTGAACTGGTGCTGCTGGATGCCTACCCCAGCGAAGTGTGGCGCGCCGAGCCGGAACCCGATCCTATCGCAGCACTGCGCGCCCTTCTGGCGATTGCCGGGCATGACCCCGACGCGCATCCGGAGCTGGACAGCCGTGAGCGCATCCTCGCCTTCCTGCGCCGTGGCGGCAGTGCGCTCGGCAGCCTGCCCGATGTCGTGCTGGATGGGGTGGTGCGTGCAGTGACCGGTACCAATCGCTTGATCCGGGAGCATCATCATCGGCCGTTCGACGGCACGTTGGTGCATGTGCGCGCGGGTCGCGACCATCAGGCGCGGCCGCAGCTGCAATCGGCGTTGTGGCGCGCACACGCACTCAGGGTGCAGGCACTGGAACTACCGTTCCTGCACGCCGAGCTGACCGGCCGCGATGCGGTGGCGCAACTGGCGCCGTGGTTGTCGGCGCGCCTGCGCCACTGGGATGAGCAACAGGAGATCGCAACATGCAGTTGACCGGCTTTGGGGGTCGCGTGGCACTGGTGACCGGCGCTGCGGGCGGTATCGGCGAGGCGCTGGTTCGCTTGCTGGCCGAGGCTGGCTGCACGGTGGTGGCGACCGATTGCGAGGCGCCCGTGGTAGCAGACGCACGTGTGCAGGCGTTTGCGCTCGATGTGACCGACAGCGTGGCGGTGGACGCGCTGGTGGATCGTGTAGAAGCCAGCATCGGGCCGATCGGCCTCGCCGCCAGCGTGGCCGGGGTGCTGCACGTGGGCGAGGTGGCCGGCACCACCGATGCCGATTGGCGCCAGGTGTTCGCGGTCAACGCCGATGGCGTGTTCCATGTCGGGCGTGCGCTGGCGCGGGTCATGTCACCACGACGGCACGGCGCGATCGTCACCGTCAGTTCGAATGCGGCCGGCGTGCCACGGCACGGCATGGCGGCCTATGCCGCGTCCAAGGCCGCCGCCACGATGTTCACCCGCTGCCTCGGGCTGGAACTGGCGCCACTCGGCATTCGCTGCAACATCGTCGCCCCGGGTTCAACGCTGACCCCGATGCAGACCGGCATGTGGCAGGACGAGCATGGGGCAGAGCGGGTGATCGCCGGCAGCCCGGAGACCTACAAGGCCGGCATCCCGCTGCGCAAGCTGGCCACCCCGGAGGATGTCGCGCACTCGGTGATGTTCCTGCTCTCCGAGCAGGCCGGGCACGTGGCGATGAGCGACCTGTACGTGGACGGCGGCGCTACCCTGCGCGGCTGAGGTCTGCCAATGCCGGGAGGCAACCCATGGTGCCGGTAGTGCCGGCCGTTGGTCGTTGGCCATCGCCTCCGCCTGGTCCGGCGTTCGATTGCCGGTCAGGTCTACGACCACATATCTGCGCCGCCGGCTCTTTGAAAGCGAAGCTGCAGTGGCATGTGTAATCGACCCGTTAATTACATCGAACGCCGGGGGCTGGTGCAGTCACTCGCGTGGGTTGTCGTGCCGGATCATGTTCACTGGATGTTCGAGCTGCGTGCAGCCCACCTTCCAGCGGCCGGCACTACCCATCGGTGTTCAGCGCGGCTTGCGCGTGCGCTTCGGCTTCGTGGCATCGCCGCCGCTGGCCGCACCATCCTGCAGCGCCTGCAGCCAGGACAGAGTGTCCACATAGTCGATGAAATGGCGCAGGTAGCCGGGGCTGGTCGCCTGCATCGTGTCCAGCATGCGCTGCACCAGCACCGCCGAGTTCAGCGGGCCGCCGTCGGCGGGCGCTTCGGTGCGCAACGAGCGGCGCACCTGCAGTTCGCTGCGCAGTTCCGACCACTCGCGCTGCACCTGCTGCAGCATCGGCACTTGGGGATAGTGCGGCAGCGAGCGCGACCCCGCATCGAGGTCGCGCACCAGTGCGCGCAGGCCCTCCAGCGCGGGCGGCTTACTTGGCATCGGTGGCCTTGGGCTTGGGAATCGGTGCGATTTCCACGCGCCGGTTGCGTGCACGGCCGTCTTCGCTGGCATTGGGGCTGACCGGCTGCCCGCTGCCGAACGCGGCAGCAAATACAGCGTCGGCAGGTACGCCGTCGGCGATCAGGGTGCGGGTCACGGTCAGCGAACGCTGCGCGGACAGCTCCCAGTTGTCGGCGAAACGCCGGTTGCCTTCGCGCACCGGTGCGTCATCGGTGAAGCCGCTGACCATCAGGATCTCTTCGCGCGTGCCCAGGTAGGCGGCCAGCGGTGCGGCCAGGCTGCGCAGCAGCTCCTGGCCTTCCGGCTGCAGCTGGTCGGAGTTCAGCGCGAACAACACGCTGCCACTGATGCCGATGCGGCCGTCGACCAGGGTCACGCGACCGGCGGCCAACGGGCCAGCCAGCGCCTGTTCCAGGGTCTGCAGGCGCTTGGCCTCGGCCTGGCGCTGCTTCACTTCCTGGTCCAGCCGCTGCGACAGCTCCAGCTGCACGGCGACCACACCGACCAGTATCAGCACGAACGCACCCAGCAGCACCGACATCAGGTCGCCGAAGGCGGCCCAGATCGGGGCGTGCGAACCGCCATCGACCTCCAGCTCGTCGCTCATGCGCTGCCGGCCTTGGCGCGGCGCGCAGCCAGCTGCTGCAGTTCTTCCATCACCTGCTTCTGCGACAGCAGGCTGAGGTCGACCACCTCGCGCGCCTGTGCCACGTAGTAGGCCAGCTGTTCGTCGCTGCGGGCCAGCGAGGCATCCAGCGCGCCGCCGATCTGTTCCAGGCGGCTGGACAGTTCGGTGGAGGCGCTGCCGAACTGCGCGACCGCGTCACCGAAGGCGCCAGCCAGCTGGCCGACGTCGCCGGCGCTGCCGCTGAGCGCTGCGGCAATGCCATCCAGCTTGCCGGTCTCGGCGGCGATATGGTCGGTGAAGCGATTGCCGACGCGTTCCAGCAGCTCAGCCGAACCGCCGACCAGGGCGTCCACCGCGGTGCGCTGCTCGTGCGAAGCGTGGTTGATTGCATCCAGCAGGGTCTGCACGGTGGCCAGCAGGCGGCCGCGCTCTTCCAGCATCGCGTTGTCGCGCACCAGGCTCTCGGACAGCGTGCTGCGCAGCTCGTTGATGACGTCGGCGGCGGCCTTCGGCGCAGCGGCGGCCGTCTGCAGCAGGGTGGACACTTCGGCCAGCGTGGCGCTGGCCTGGGCGCGACCGTTCTCGCCGATCTGCTGCGCGGTTGCCGCCAGCGTGTCGCAGACCTGCTGCTGCTGCGCGGCCAGGCGTTCGCCGTTGGCCTGCAGGCGCTCGGCCAGATCGGTGGAAACGTGCTGCAGGGCATCGCTCCAGCGCTGCAGGCGCTGCTCGTCGCTGGCCTGCAGCTGGGCCTGCAGCGCGGCGTGGGCCTGCTGCAGTTCGGCACTGACCGCATCCCAGCGCGCCTGGCGCTGCTGCTCGCGGCTGTCCAGGCTGGCCTGCAGTTCGGCGTGCGCGGTCGCGGCGGCGGCCTGCGCGGCCTGCCACTGCTGCGAACGCTGCAGTTCGTGATCCTGCAGCAGCGCCTGGCTGGCGCTGTGGTGTTGTTCCAGTGCCTGCAGCAGGGCCTGCGCACGCGCATCCAGATGCTCGCTGGCGGCCAGCAACGCCTGCTGCTGGCGTTCGACCAGCGCGGTATTCAGTGCCTGCTGCTGTTCGGCGGCGGCGCGCCAGGCCTCGGCATTGCCGCTGGCATCGGCCTGCAGGCGCTCGCCGATGCGCGCGACCAGTGCTTCGGCGTGCGTGCCCTGGCCATCGCTGAAGGCCTGCAGGTGCTGTCGCAGATCACTCACCAGCGCCTGTTGTGCCTGGGTCTGCTCGCTCACCACCTTGGCCCAGCTGGCCTCGGTGGCGACGCGGCTGCGCTCGAAACCGTCGCTCAGGCCAGACAACTGCTGCTGCACCGCCTGCTCGACACGGGTGTGCAGTGCTTCGCCGTGACGGGCCAGGCCAGCCAGGGTGGTTTCGGCCATCGGCTGCAGCGCGCCACCGATGGCAGCAGCGCTGGCCTCGGCACCTTCGCGCAGCGACTGCTGCAGCGAGACGGCCAGGCGTTCCTGCAGCGCCTGGCTCTGGGCCAGGAACTCGGCCTGGCCGGCCAGCAGGCGCTCATTGGCGACCGCACTGTGCTGTTCGAAGGTGCTGGTCATCGCCTGCAGGCGGTCGACCAGCGCCGGCAGCGCGGCGGACTGTGCCTGCAGCAGGCGCAGCGATTCAGCGCGCTGCCACGCCTGGGAGTACGGGTGCAGGTCGCCGGCAATGGCACGGTCCAGCTGCTGCACGGCCTGCAGGCGGTCACGGCGCAGCAGCGCGGCCAGCAGGCCGAGCATGGCCGAGCTGGCCACACCGGCGATCGAGGTGCCGAATGCCACGGCCAGGCCTTGGACCGGCGACGCCAGCGAGCCGCGGATGGCGGCCATGTCGGTTGCGCTCTGCAGGGCCAGGCCGGTGCCACGCAGGGTGTCCATCATGCCCAGCAGAGTGCCGAGCATGCCCAGCAGCACCAACAGGCCAACCAGGTACGGGGTCAGCACCGGCGCGGGCAGGGCGGTGCGCTCGCCTTCCACGCGCAGGCGCACCGCGTTGCGCAGGCCCACCGGCACGCGTTCCAGCCAGGGGGCAAGGCTCTCCTTCGCGCTGGACAGGTCACTCAGTGCGCTGCGCAGGCCGTTGCTGGCCTGGCGGTAGCGGTACAGCTCCACGCCACCGGCGATGTAGCAGGCCGCGATGATCGCCGCCACCGCTGCACCCAGCGGATGCACCGAAACGTAGCCAATGCCTATCCAGCACACGGCCAGCAGGCCGACAAGGAAGACAACGACATGGAAAGCAGTTCTGGACATGGTGTTCCGGTCAGTGGGAGCGCAGGGCGTCTTGCAGCCCTTCGATCGGGTGGAAGCGCAGCTGCAGCTCGGCGAGCAGCAGTGTGCGCATGTCATGGCGGAAGGCCGCGCGCCAACCGGGCTGGCCGTGCACGCGTTCAAAACGGGCGCCGAGCACCGCCGGCGCAGTGGCCAGCAGGCTGTGCTCGCGCGGGGTGAGGGTCTGCTCCATCACTGCGTCGACCTCGGCCAGCCGTGCCAGCTCGGGTGAAACCTGCACCAGCTGGTCGCGCAGGCGGCCGCGCAGGCGCCCGGTGGCGGTCTGGATGGCCTGCTGCAGCACCCGGTAGCGCTGGCGCAGCGAGGCGAAGTTGGGTGCGGCGGCGGCTTCGGCCAGGTCGAGCAGGCGCTCGGCCTCGGCATCCTCGCTGATCGAGGCCAGCAGGCTGGCATGGGCCTGGGCGCAGTCGTCCAGCACATCCCCGGCCGCTTCGGTGGCCTCACCCGGCTCGGGCAGGCGTCCGCCGAGCGCGCCGGACAGGGCCACGGCACGGCTCCAGTCCACCCACTGGCCGAGGCGATCGGTCAGGGCGGGACTGCTGGCCGGCATCGCGCCGTCGCTGAGACGGGCGAGCAGGCGGAGGAATTCCGGTCCACCCAGGACCGGCTGCGCTGCTTTCGCCATCAAGGTGTGAGGGGCCAAAAACCGCTGATTTTACAACCAGATGACCCGGCCTGGATGAAGGCGGGGCCGGGGGGAGGGCACCCGCAGGCGCGACAGGGCTTAGAATGTCCGGCTGCACCCATCCGTTCGACCCCTGGAGTACCCAATGACTGTTGCGCAGTTCTACCCGATCGGCACCCCCGGACAGCCCTGGGGCGACGCGGAACGCGCACAGTGGCGGGCCCGCCAGCAGCGCCAGCGCAGCTACCACGACGATGTAGTGGCCGCGCTTGAACGCCTGGACGACAGCTTCGATGTGATCCAGTACGGCCAGCTGGACTATGCGCCGGACCATTACCCGCTGTTCGCCGTGGTCAACCACGACTGGAACCCGGCGCTGCCGACCGCGCTGATCACCGGCGGCGTGCATGGCTACGAGACCAGCGGCGTGCATGGCGCCCTGCAGTTCCTGGAGCAGCAGGCCGAGCGTTACCTGGGCCGGTTGAACCTGATCGTGGCACCGTGCGTCAGCCCGTGGGGCTACGAGCGCATCCAGCGCTGGAACCCGGATGCCATCGACCCGAACCGCAGCTTCCGTGACGGCGGCCAGATCGAGGAAGCCGCCGCGCTGATGCGCTGGGTGGCCGAGCGCAAGCCGAACCTGCTGGTGCACCTGGACCTGCACGAGACCACCGACAGCGACCTGCACGAGTTCGATCCGGCGCGCTGCGCCCGCGACGGCAAGCCGTTCGAGCGCGACACCATTCCGGATGGCTTCTACGTGATCGGCAACAGCGAAGACCCGCAGGCCGAGTTCCAGAAGGCATTGATCACCGCCGTTGCCCCGGTCACCCACATCGCGCCGGCCGACGCCGAAGGCAACCTGGTCGGCTTGCCGCTGCAGTCGCCGGGCGTGGTCTGGGGCGAATCGCGCTCGATCGGCGCCTGCGCCGGCTTCACCGACGCGCGCTTTGCCACCACCACCGAGGTCTACCCGGACAGCCCGCGCACCAACCCGCAGGAATGCAACGACGCCCAGGTGGCGGCGGTGTGCGCGGGCCTGGATTTCGCCCTGGCGGCGCAGTAACGCAGCAACACGAGGTAGCGCCGGGCCCTGCCCGGCGGCTCGGGCGTGAGCTAGCCCAGCAGGATCACGCCCCACACCGTGCCGACCATCAGCAGTGCGGTGGTCTGTGCGGCGCTGCCCATGTCCTTGGCGTTCTTGGACAGTGGGTGGTGGTCAAGCGAGATGCGGTCGACCACCGCTTCGATGGCCGAATTGAGCAGCTCCACCAGCAGGCTGATGAAGCAGACCGCCAGCACCACAGCACGTTCGACGCGGCTGATGTCCAGCAGGAAGGCGGTGGCGATCAGCAGCGCATGCAGCAGCAACAGCTGCCGGAAGGCCGCTTCGCCACGGAAGGTGGCGATGAAGCCATCGCGCGAATGGATCAGCGTATGGAAGATGCGGGCAAGCCCGGTCTTGCCGTGCGGGTACTTGCCGCTGTCCCTGGGGTGAGGTGGCTGCATGCCGCTCCTGCCATGAATTGACCTCACGACAGGATGTACAGGCGGGCGTCGGGAAAGCGTCGGACGCCCGTTGGATTTTCCTTCAGCCGGCCTGGCGCTGCGCCTGGATGGCCTGGTCGAGGGTGTCGAGCTCATTCGTCGGCGAGGCCAGCCATGCCGGGTACGCCTCGGTCTCCACGAAGTCGGAGGACCGCAGCACGTCATCGAACGCAGGATTGTCCTTCTCCGCATGACGCAGCAGGCCGGGCATCAACCCGCAGATGCGGACGGCCGCCTGGAAGGCACCCTGCAATGAACCGGCCGGCTCGGTGACCGTGTTGAGGAAGGCGGCATAGGCCGGGCCATCGAAGACGAAGTCCTCGCGCTGCTGGAAGGCGTCGCCGCTGAGGTTGGCTTCGCCGGAGACGTGCCGCGAAAACCCCCAGGACCAGATGTCGAGGAAGCGCAGGTCATCCAGCATCCGGCGCGCATCGTCTGTCAACGGAACTGCGCCGGACAGAGCGTGCTCCAGCGTGGCTGCCGCGAAGGGCTCGGTGCCCTCGTGGGCCAGGAAATCGCTCAGGCAGCGCAGCGCACCGGGATGATGCGGGTCCAGTTGCAGCGCCCGGTAGATCACGCGGGCGCCTTCCACATGGCGGCCCTGGGCGATGAAGATGTTGAGCGCGTGGTGGGCGAGCTGGTCGGCGTTGAGGTCGGCAATCCGTGTCATCGGGGTCTGGCTGGCGTGGGTAAACGGTGGGCTTCAGTCTGGCAGATCACTCATTCGGCCGGGCTGCGTGAATCACGCATCGAGTAGATCACCGAGAAGATCTTCCAGCCCCGCTCGGTGCGGACCAGCTGCCACATCTCCTTGCCCCAGTTGGTCTTCACTCCATCGTCGTGGAAGCTGTAGTCGAACGATACCGAGGCCACATCGCCATCCGTCTCGATCTTCGTGTTGGAGAATGTCTCCTCCTTCGGCTTCGGCGAGGCCACCGCCCCGTCGATCAGCGCGATGAAGTTGTTGGCGGGAATCTGCCGTGCCTTGATCGCATCGGGCTTGGCCTTGCGGATGTCCTGCAGGCGTACATCCTCGGAGACGACCTGCCAGCCGATGTCTTCGGGTTTATCCGAGAAGAACAGCCCCATGTAGGTCGGCTTGTCCTTGTTGATCAGCGAGGTGCGGAACGATTCGACCACCTGTTCGATGGCCTTGACGTCGGCGGGTGCGTTCTGCGTGGCGTAGGCCGGCAGGCAGGCGCAAAGGCAGAGGGCAACGGTGGCAAAACGTGCATGCGTGATGGACATCGGTCAATCCTGATGGGAAGAATGGCTGCGCAAGCGCATCAGCGCGGGTACGCCCGCCAGAAAAGCACGCGGTCTTCGTTTCTGTTCACCGCGACGAAAACTGATTTTCCGGATTCGGGCGTGCAGCGAAAGACCCTGTATGACTCGTTGAGCGTCCCCTCACCCGGCCACCAGGATCGATCGAACGCAACAGGATCGCTGTCGCCGGACGCGGTCGCTTGGCAATCGGCAGGCAACTTCAGCAGCACAACACGGGGCTTGGTGAACGCCAGCGCGCTGGTGTTTGAGTCGAGGTCGTGCACCTCGCGCAGGTCGGTCGCCTCGTGGGGCACCCAGCCGGGAATCCATCCCTTGTTCACCATGTCGGAGTCGATGGCCTGCTGCAGGGTGTCGAACGAACTGTCCATCACCAGGCCGCAGGCGCATAGCGCGCTACAGACTGTCACGACGATGGTGCGCCTGGCTATTCCGGCGGGGCTAGTCATCGTCGTCCTCTTCTCCAGAAAGCAGCCTACCCAGTTCTTCCGGTGGCAAGCGCTTGAACCGCTCTTCCAGTTTCCGATCGTACGGCCGGTCGTTGGGTTCGGTATGCCGCTGCGCCTTGCGCGCGTACTGCTGCATGAACAGGCCGATCTCCTGCGCGATCCTGTCCTTCCGTCTTTTGCCTGCCATCGACGGGCGTCCCTGTGTTCATCCTGAATCATCGGTCGGCGCACGCTAGCACGGATGCCGGGCGCCGCAACAGGCCGGTTTGACGTTGAATAGGGTCTGCGCGGATGATGCGCGGGCGCGTGCTTCAGCCGCTATGCCAGCAGGGGATCCAGTGGTCGCTGTGCGCAGCGATGGTGGTATGAGAACCGGTTGGGCCTGGATACCGAGGCCTGGTCGGTGGAGCTGGATGCTTCCGATCGCGTGCTCGCAACGTCGCGCTGGACATCACCCTAGAAGACCGCGACGAGCGCATGCGCATCCATCGACCTTTCATCTTCATCGCAAGCCTGGCCCTGATGGCGTTGTGCGGGCTGATGGGCGTACTGGTGCTCATCCATGGCTTCAACGAGCAGGGCCTGCGCTGCGGCAGGCTGTGCTCACTGCAGATCTCCATCCGCCTGCTCTTTGGTGATCGCGGATTCGAAATGCTGGTGGCGATGGGGCTCTTTGCCGCGGCGCTGATGCTCGGGCATATCGCACTGCGGGAGGGCCTGCATGCCGGGCAGCCGCGGAGGCAGGTGCGACGTCGGGGGCGCAGGCGCTGACGGCCAGGGCGGTCGCGGTCATGAAGTGCGTTGTCGCAGGGCGCTAGGGCTGGTCCACAACATTTCTGATGGCGGCCACCACCGCAGCAGGATCCTCGCGCTGGAGCGTGTGCCCGGTTGCCAGGTAGCGGTGCGAGCCGCGCGTGAACCCCGAGAAGAGCAGGGCGTGCTGGGCCTTCCAGAGCTCCTTGCCCGCTGCGGTTTCTTCGAAGAACAGCGGTTCGGCAGCCAGCTGGGTTGCAGTCAGCAGCGCCACCGGCACGTCCGGCATTGAGCGCGGGGTTTCCGCCCCGGGTGCATCCAGTTGTTCGGTCAGCACGGCATAGTCGGTGGCCATGGTCGGCGGCAGCATTGCCCGCAGCTGGGCATCGTCTGCCTGCACGCGGGCACTGTCGGCATGCTTGAACGCATGGCGCTGCCCCATCGTGGCCGGGTCCACCAGCACCAGGCCCTGCAGGCGCTCCGGATGGCGGCGTGCAAACTCCGTGGCCAGCAGGCCGCCATAGGAATGACCCACCAGCACAACGCGGCGACCGGGAGCGAGCGTATCGATCACGGCCGTGAGGTCGGCCAGATGCGCATCGATGCGCTTGGGGTGACCGTCGCTGCCGGACTTGCCGAGTCCTGCACGGGCGTAGGTGATGCTGTGGTACTCGCGCCCGAGACCCGCAACCACCTCCTTCCAGGCGCCCGCGCCCTGCCCGAAACCGGATTCAAAGACCACGGTGATCTGGCCGGCGCCGGTCTCTTCGGCCTGCAGTGCGTAGGCGCCCCGATCCACCTGGATTTCCCCTGCGTGGGCGGTGCCTGCAGCGGCCATCACCGCGGCCAGCACCCACAACGTCACTCGGCTGCTTTTCATTGCCATTCCCCTGGGCCGTGACGCGTGCCAGCCCTTCCGATGGGTCAGGTCTGTAGCGGAGCGCCGCAGCCTGCCGACCTCGCGACAGGTCGTACTGGTAATGTAGTGAGGTATAACACTGACTCCCTGTGCAGGAAGTCATGGGGACAGGACGCAGCCCGCTGAATGGCTATGGATGCTTGAATCTGTGATCGATTCCGCGTCTCCACACTTGTATGTGAAAGCGTCCTCAACGATAAAGGCGGCATGTGGCACTGCCGCATTCCGGACCAGGGACGATCCGAAGCATGACGCGGGAGCACCCCGCGTTCTCGTTCCCGCCGGCGCTGTGTTCGTCCAGGAAGGAGAACAGGGATGTTGGAACGACTGAAGAGTTTCTCGCGTGCCGCGCTGACCGTTGTTGCCGTCGGCTGCTTCGCTCCTGCAGTGGCACAGGCGCAGGAAAGCAAGATCACCTGGCGTATTTCGCAGCCCGGCGGCGATGCGACGCAATACAAGACCCAACAGGCTGCGGTGGCCGCCATCAAGAACCTGCCGGCGCCCAGCCCGTTCCCGCCGGAGTTCCAGTTCGGCTGGCAGTCTGTCGACAAGATCAAGTCGAAAGTCGTGGACTTGAACGGAAACACGTCGATTACCTACTGGATGGGGAAGGCGCAGCCCTCCGACCCGGACTGGTCCTACATCGGGCGTGACATATTCCCGACGGAAGAGGCGATGGTGGCCGATTTTCTTGCGGACCAACAAGCCAGCAATCCCGTGTGCCCCGGGGCGGCGGTCACTCCGTCTGGCGATTGGTTTGCGGCTTCGCCCGATCAGGAAGGTGTCATCGAGTCACGCTACTACGATCTGACTTCAATGGCTGGCAACAATACGGCTGAATCGCCCTGCACCCCGTATACCGGGACGGTTGCGGTCGCGCGTACCCGGCGCTTGAACTGCCCGATTCCGCTCACTCAGTGGTCCAACAAGCACAACGCCTGCGTCAACGAGGACTTCGTTGCGACCATCACCTCGAAGTCGCAGAAGTGCGACAAGGACGGCGGCAACGGTAACTGCCCCATGTCCCGCAACGATACAGCTGCGAACATGAGTCCGATTCCCGACAATGACCCGGCCTCCAACGGCGGTACCTGCGACGGCAATGTCGGCAACCCATGTGATGTTAAAACGGGCGAGAAGTATGAGATTGCGCCGGACTTCGATCTGGGCTGGATCGCACTGACGCGTTTCTATCACTCCGGCATTTCCACGTCCTCCGGTGGCTTCGGTTATGGCTGGACCCATTCGCTGGGCGCCCACCTGGCGCTGGATGGCGTTGACAGCGTTGGCATCATTGAAAGCACCGGCTTCCAGCGGGCGTTCAAGAAGATCGGCCAAGCCTACGAGGCGGATGACGATAGCGGGGATCGTCTGGTCCAGAACGGCAACTGGACACTGTACTCGGCGGGCTCCATCTCGACCTTCGGCGCAGACGGGCGTCTTGCCGCCAAGCGCTTCCCGGATGGTACGTCGCTGACCTATATCTACGATGACAGCGACCGCCTGGCGGCCGTCACCCACAGCAGTGGCCGCACGCTGGAGTTCGTCTACCAGTCCAACGACTACGAGGCGCTGATCAGCTCGGTCCTGGTCGAAGGCATTGCGCTCGCCACCTATACCTACACGCCGCAGAACCAGGTCGCCACGGTGACCTATGCGGGTGGTGGTGTGCGGACATATCACTACGAGAACCAGGACTTCCCCCAGCACCTGACCGGCATCACCGCTGAGGACGGTCGCCGCTACAGCACCTTTACCTATGACTCCATCGGTCGTGTGATCTCCAGTCAGCATGCCGGCGGTGCCGATGGCGTGACACTGGCCTACAGCCCCAATGGTGGTGCGGTGGTGACCGACGCGCTGGGGCGGCAGACCGACTACACCCTGACACCCGGCGGCGACACCGCGCCGTCGCGCAAGGTGACCGGCCTGACGGATTCGCAGGGAACCGTCAGCCGAACCTACTACGACCGGAGTGTCGACTTCCGCCGGCGTCTGGATACCTACACCGATCGCCGCGGCATCCAGACCAAGCACACCTATGCGCAGGGCACCGACCCGGTGAGTGGTCGTGCCGTCAGCATCCATACCGTGACCGAAGCGGTCGGCCTGCCCGAACAGCGGGTGGTGACCACCGCGCGCGACGTCGAAACCAATGCGGTACTGACCACCCAGATCGGTAGCCGCGAAGTGCGTACGGCCTTCAATGCCCGACGCCAGCCGACGGCCAGCACGGTGACCGACACCGCGTCCGGTCAGACGCGCATCACCAGCTACACCTACTGCGAAGCTGCGGACGTGGCTGCGGCAGGGAGCTGCCCTGTGGAAGGGCTGCTGAAGAGCGTGGATGGTCCGCGCACGGATGTGGTTGATGCCGTTACCTACGCCTACTACCCGGCAGATGATGCGGGATGCGCGGCCAATGGCGCCTGCAGCTATCGCAAGGGCGACCTGCGCAGCGTGACCAATGCGCTGGGCCAGACGGTCGAGACCTTGGCCTACGACGTGTTCGGGCGGCCGTTGTCGGTCAAGGACGCCAACGGCGTGGTCACCGATTACACGTACCATGCGCGCGGCTGGCCAACCTCGGTCACCGTACGCGGCGCGACCACTGCCGAGGATCGGGTCACCCAGCTGAGCTATTGGCCGACGGGCCAGGTGCAGAAGATCACCGAGCCGGATGGCAGCAGCGTTTCCTACGTCTACGATGCTGCGCTGCGCTTGACAGACATCGAGGACAACGCAGGCAACACGATTCACTACACGCTGGACAATGCTGGTAACCGCCTCAAGGAAGACACGCTGAATACTGGCGGCACCCTGCGTCGCACCCTGGCACGGACGTTCAACACGCTCGGCCAGCTGACTGCACTGAAGGACGCAGGCAATCACGCTACCGGCTTTGCCTACGATGCCAACGGCAACCCGCAGACGGTGACCGACGCCCTGCAGCGCGTGACCAGCCAGCAGTACGACCCGCTGAACCGCCTGGCCCAGACCCTGCAGGACGTGGGCGGCGTGGCGGCGGAGATCCGCAGCCAGTACAACGCGCTGGACCAGGTCACCCAGGTCACCGACCCGAAGGGCCTGCACACCACCTACGCCTACAACGGGTTCGGCGATCTGACCGGACAGGCCAGCCCGGACAGTGGCGCCAGCAGCTTCACTGTGGATGCGGCCGGCAATCGCAAGACCGTCACCGATGCGCGCGGCGTCACCGCCACCTACCACTACGATGCACTCAACCGCCTGATCGGCGTCGCCTATCCGGATCCCAATCTGGACGTGGGCTACAACTACGACGTGGCGCCAGCAGCCTGCGCCGCCGACGAGCGCTTTGCCAAGGGGCGCCTGGGGCAGGTGCTGCATGCAAATGGCAGCACCCAGTACTGCCATGACCGCTTCGGCCAGGTCACCCGCAAGGTGCAGACCGTCAATGGTGTGGCCAGCACACTGCGCTATGCCTACAGCAAGTCGGGTCGCCTGACCGCGTTGACCTACCCCGACGGCAGCGTGGCCGACTACGTGCGTGATATCCAGGGCCGCATCAGCCAGATCGGCCTGACCCGGCCCGGCCAGGCGCGCCAGATCGTGGTGAACAACGTGACCTATGCAGCCTTCGGTCCGGCGACCGGCTGGACCTACGGCAATGGCCGCCAGCTGCAGCGTCCGTTGGACCTGGACTATCGACCGCAAGCGGTGCACGACCCGGCCGCGGGCGGCCTGTCGCTGGGCTACGGCTATGATCCGGTCGGTTCGATCACCGAGCTGAAGAACGGCACAGGCTCGACGGTGCTGGCCAAGTACGCTTACGACACGCTGGGCCGCCTGACCCAGACCCAGGACGGTACGACCGGCACGCCGATCGAAACCTATGCCTACGACGCCACCGGCAATCGCACTTCGCTGACTACCTCGGCAGGCACCGCCAGCTACACCTATCCCGCAACCAGCCACCGGCTGACCGCAGTGGATGGCGAAGCGCGCAACCATGACGCGGTGGGCAACACCACCAGCATCGGCGGCAAGACGTTCACCTACAGCGATGCCAACCGCATGAACGCGGTGAAGCAGGGCAATTCCGTACTGGAAAGCTACGCCTACAACCATCGCGGCGAGCGCATGCTGCGCAGCCCGGCCGGTGGCGCTGCACAGATCACCTTGTATGACGAGGCGGGGCAGTGGCTGGGCAACTACTCGGCCACAGGCCAGGCGCAGCAGCAGGCCATCTGGCTGGACAACTATCCGGTAGCGCTGATCAATGTGCCGGCTACCGGCGTGCCTGAACTGGCCTACGTGCAGCCGGATCATCTGGGCACGCCGCGCGTGGTGATCGATCCGGTACGGAATGTCTCGATCTGGGAGTGGAGCAACAAGAGCGAGGTGTTCGGCAACCAGATTCCGAGTGCAGACCCGGACGGCGATGGTGTGGCGTTCGAGCTGGCGCTGCGCTTCCCGGGCCAGCAGGCGACGGATGCGAGTGGGTTGTTCTACAACTACCAGCGCGAGTACGACCCGGCGGTGGGGCGGTATTCTCAGAGTGATCCGATTGGGTTGATGGGCGGTGTGAGCACTTACGCGTATGCGCGTGGGTACCCAGTAGCCGCACTTGATCCGCTGGGACTTGATACGCTGGTCATCGACTCCGGAGCGGTTGATGGCAATCCTTTTGGCCACATAGCCATAGCTACATCAAGCGGAGGCGTGTTCAGCTACGGTACTGTCCATCCCTACGGAGGGAGTACCTACGAATACTTGAAGTCCCAAGTGAAAGATAGATTTGTTCAGATTGTTAGACTTCGTACTACGCCCCAGCAAGAGGCTGCGATCGCAGCAGAGATGAGGAAGCATAATCCGGGCAACTATTCTGTTATTTCCAATAACTGCGCAACAGCAGTGGACAGTTCTTTGGAGGCTGCCGGAGTGGCTATATCGAGCGGCCATATCCATCCGGGATTTGTCTATGCACACGCGTTGGCTAGTCCATTGCGAATCGGCACTTCCCTCATTCTTCGGGGTGGCGAGATCCCCCCGGAACTTCAGAACTTCGACGGAAAGAATGGGCCGTGAAATTCATTTATATATTAATATTTGCGATTCTCGTGGGCGTCGCGATCTGGTTCTTTAGGGGGCTTTCCAGAGGGGAGCTCGCAGATAAACCTGTTTATGCCTCTCTACAAGCGGCGGAGCTGCAATTCAGAGGCAAGCCGGGACCGGGCCTGATTTATGACGAGACTGGGGGGCATCTGCTGGCCGGATTTTCAGTGGGACCACAAAAAAGAGTGTGGGTTGCACTAAACTCCAGGAAGCATAATGGAGATCTTCTGACGGTTCCCGAGCATGGGGAGGCTAAGATTCCTTGCGGGCTTGTCGATCAGCTGGCATCGTCCAATATCGGCGATTCTGACGTGAAGACTGCTTTGGCAGTTTCATGCATAAAGTGATGTGGTCCGACGCTTCTGCCAAGGGGCGCCTCGGGCAAGTGCCGCACTCCAAAGGCAGCACCCAGGACTGCCCTGACCGCTTCGACCGGTCACCTGCAGTGTTTCCGTCTCGAAACCAGCTTGACTGGAAGCGTCATTCTCATCTACGCCAGGACATGGCGGATCGAGCATCTGCCGATGGCGGGTGCAGTGCCCTGAAGGACATCCCGTGCCCAGATTCCTCACCCCCGACGAGGTTTCTCTCATCCACAGGCTGCTGCCTGAGACGACCGAGCTGTCCGAACG
The DNA here is from genome assembly GCF_002799155.1 of Stenotrophomonas maltophilia. Taxonomy (GTDB): domain Bacteria; phylum Pseudomonadota; class Gammaproteobacteria; order Xanthomonadales; family Xanthomonadaceae; genus Stenotrophomonas; species Stenotrophomonas maltophilia_R. The sequence continues at coordinate 1,980,015 of NZ_NERD01000002.1, read as the reverse complement.
GTTGTTGAAGGATCTGGCGCTCGCTCAGGTGGAGGATGTGGGTGTCGTCGGATTCGAGGGCGTGGTGTTCCTGTCCAGCACGACCCAGCTCTTCGGTAGTGACATTGCTACGGCCATGCTTGCCGATGCCGATGGCGTGCCGGTGAGAGTCACCCTGTGCCTGGATAATCACGATCAGCTCTTCGAGCTGGAACTGTGCAAGGTGGACTTCTCGCCGATCATCGGCGTCGATCTGAGAAGCGCTTTCAGGGAGCATTGACGCCTGTTGAAAGCGTTCCTCGCTGAAGGCCGTTGCGCCTGGCGTTCACCCGTCGGGCTGCAACCGCCCCACCGCCTGCGCGCACAACGACTGGCAGGCCATGACCAACCCCTCCATCACCCGGTCGCCCACGTACTCTTCCGGTTCGCCGTTCTGGCGGGTGCGCTCCGCCGCCAGCAGCAGTTCCAGCACCACCCGCAATCCACTCAACGCGCAATCGGCGTCGGCCAGGGCCAGGCAGCGGCCGGGCAGTTGATGGCGCTCCGGCCAGGGTTGGCCATCGGCCGCCGCACCGACGCCGATGCGATGGAGGTTGGCAATGAAGGTGTTCCTGTCCACTGCGGGCGCAGCCTGTGGCGGACCGTCCTCGTGGGCAGTGCTGCGGTAGGCGTGCAGATGCGGGAAGTCCGATTCGTTCATGGCAAGGCTCCGTGGAGGGCAATCGGTAGCCGCCACCCGAAAGGTGGCGGGCGGTACGTGGTTCGAATCCGGGTTGGCTTCAAGCCGGCGGGCGCGAACGCCCCCAACGCACCGCCCGCCATAGCCGGCAGACGGATTGCCAGCCGGCGCCACGCATGGTGACGCCGGCTGGCAAGCGCACTTACTCAAAGCCAACACGGGATTCGAAGCCCGGCCACCCTTTTCCGGTGGCACGCCATCTGAGTCCCTGGCGCTGTGCAATGCCAATCAGAAGAGTTGCAAACATCGCTCGATTGGAGACGCTTTCGGCATTCTCCCACGCTGTTAAGCACTGCCAGCGCGGGCTGGCGCGGTGATCCGCCCGCACCGTGCAATCTGCGACAGGTGTCGAGGTTGGGCGAGGAAAGGAAGCGGGTGGGGAGGGGCGATGGCGACAGGCTCCGCGCGAGGCTGAGTCGAGCCTGGCCGGGCCCCAGCAGCGCCAAAGCGTGACGTGCGACTCGGGTTGACGTTCCCAGCCACCAAGCGCAGGCTGGTCCGGCACGTTTCCTAACCAGAAGGAGACTTATGACCGCGACCGCTTCGCTGCACCCAACCCCCGACACCCAAGGCCGTTCCCGCCTCTGGAGTGTGTTCTGGCTGCAGGGCGTCATTCCCAGCAACATTCTGTGGGCGGTAGCCCTCTGGGCCCTGGCCAACCAGCGCACCACGCTGCTGCTGGGGGTATTTGCCGTGCTGCTGCTCTATACCGGCTGGATCATCCCGGCGGTATGGCGGGCGGCGCCCACCGCGCACAACCCCAACCTGGGCGTAGCCGCGCGTGGGCTGACCGTCGCCTGGGGGCTGAACACCGTGCTGGTGATCTTCTTCCTGACCCTGCAGCTGGTGGCTCAATAGAACTGAACGGGCTCGCCGCCACGGTCGAAGGCGGCGAAGCGGCCGATCTGACCGTCATGGATGGCGTTGACCATCAGCTTCAGCGGGCGCGCGGCTTCGTCGCTGTTGGGGGCGAAACCGGCGCGGCCGTCCAGCGCCGCCACGAAGACCAGGTCCCAGTCGATGCCGGTGGTGGTCGATTCGGCCGCCAGCGCCTGGAAGCTGGGCACCTCGGCCGGCAGCTTGTCCACGCACAGCACCGGCGAGAGGGTGCCGCCCTCGCGACGGTCATGCCGGTCGCGCTGGTCGCTGGTGGGCGATTCGGGCAGCTCGGCGCGCACGAATACGAACAGCAAGCGTTGCGGTTCAGCCTGCTGGCCTGCGGCGTGCAGCAGCTGCTGGAAATCGTTCATCATCATGAGGGTTGTCACACGCCCGCTGCACGGAAAGCCGCATGCTGCCACAACGCCTGCCGCGCGGGGCCGAAGACGATTGATTTAAGTCATGCCCATGGAACTGACTGCCGCGTACTCTGGCAATCGTTCCAGCAGACGAGGGTTTCCGGGCCGTTCCGGGCACAGGCAAGACGGTGGAGCAACAAGGTGGACCAGCCATGAGCCAACTCACCGACGGTTTCGGACGCAGCTTTCCGTACCTGCGCCTGTCGTTGACCGAAGCCTGCAACTTCCGTTGCAGTTACTGCCTGCCCGACGGTTACCAGGCCGATGGCCGCCCGCGCTTCCTGCAGGTGGATGAAATCGCGCGCCTGGTGCGTGCGTTTGCCGCGCTGGGCATGAGCAAGATCCGCCTGACCGGTGGCGAGCCCAGCCTGCGCAAGGACCTGGACGAGATCATCGCCACCGTGGCGGCAGTGCCGGGCATCCGCAAGGTGGCCATCACCACCAACGGCACCCTGCTGCCGCGGCGCCTGCCGGGCTGGCACCGCGCCGGCCTGACTGCGCTGAACGTGAGCATGGACAGCCTGCAGCGCGAACGCTTCAGGACCATCACCGGGCATGACCGCCTGCCGGAGATCGAACAGGGCCTGGCCTTGGCACAGGCGTTGGGCCTGCCGGCGATCAAGCTCAACGCGGTGCTGCTGCGCGGCCTGAACGACGACGAGTTGCCGCAGTGGATGGACTACCTGCGCGACCGTCCCTTCAGCGTGCGCTTCATCGAACTGATGCGCACCGGCGACAACGAAGCCTATTTCCAGCGCCACCACCTGCGCGCCGACCTGGTGATCGAGCAGCTGCTGGCCGCCGGCTGGCACGAGCGTCCGCGCGCGGCCGATGCCGGCCCAGCGCGGGAGTTCGGCCACCCTGACCATCGCGGCAGCATCGGCATCATCGCCCCGTATTCGCGTGACTTCTGCAAGGGCTGCAACCGCCTGCGGGTAACCGCCAAGGGCGATCTTCGGCTGTGCCTGTTCGGCGAGTTCGGCGTACCGCTGCGCCCGCTGCTGCAGAGCGACGACGACCACGACGCGCTGCTGGCACGCATCACCACACAGCTTGGCCTGAAAGCGGCCGGGCATGGACTGCACCAGGGCCAGACCGGGCTGACCCCGCACCTGGCCTCCATCGGAGGATGAGCAACACGATGAGTGGGGAATTGAATGCGGCCTTCCACATGGCCGATGTCCGCGACAAGCGCATCACCCGCCGCCGTGCGGTGGCGGTGGGCGAGCTGCATGCCGGCCCGGTGGCCTACCCGCTGATCGTCGAGCGCCGCCTGCCCAAGGGCGATGCGCTGGTGATGGCCGAAATTGCCGGCCTGCAGGGCGCCAAGATGGCCTCGATGCTGATGCCGCTGTGCCACCCGCTGCCGCTGGAACTGGTGCAGGTGTTCTGCGCGCCGGTGCCGGAACGGCAGGCGATCCGCGTGTGGTGCGAGTGCGCGAGCGAAGCGCGCACCGGCGTGGAGATGGAGGCGCTGGCTGGCGTCAACGCGGCGCTGCTGACCCTGTACGACCTGAGCAAGCCGGTGGAACCGGCCCTGCGCATCGAAGGCATCCGCCTGCTGTTCAAGGAAGGCGGCAAGCGCGGTGTATGGCTGCACCCGGACGGCATGGACGATGCCGAGCGCGCGCGCTTCAAGCCGCGTGCGCCGAAGGGCCTGGCGGGCGCGGCCTGTGCGGTGATCACGCTGAGCGATCGCGCCAGCGAGGGCACCTATGAAGATGTGTCTGGCCCGACCCTGGTGAGCGGCGTGAAGAAGCTGGGCGGTGAGGTCGTGGCCGCGGAGGTGTTGCCCGATGGCATCGAGCCATTGGCGGGCCGCCTGCAGGCGTTGGCCGCCGATGGCGTGCGCCTGTGCCTGTGCACCGGCGGTACCGGGCTGGGCCCGCGTGACCTGACCCCGGAGGCGCTGCGTTCCTTGAACGCACGGCCGGTGCATGGCCTGGCGCAGATGGTGCGGGCACTGAGCGCACAGCACACGCCGATGGCCTGGCTGAGCCGCGCCGAAGTGGTGCAGCTGGGCAATATGCTGGTGTTCGCAATGCCCGGCAGCCCGAAGGCGGCGGCGCAGTGCCTGGACATCCTGGCGCCGGTACTGGGCCACGCCCTGGCGATGGTCGATGGTGGTGGCCACTGATGATTGCCTACAGCGAAGCCCTGCAGCACCTGCTGGACGCGGCCACGCCGCTGCCGGCCGAGCACCTGCCGTTGCATGCGGCTGCAGGCCGTACCCTGGCCAGTGACGTCATCAGTGGGCAGTCGCTGCCGCCGTTCGACAATTCGGCGATGGACGGCTTCGCGCTGCGCGCCAACGGCGCGACGTTCGAAGCTGGTACCGAATTCGCGGTGCAGGGCTGGCAGGCGGCCGGCGATGCCGGTGCCGAAGGCGGCGAGGGTGCCTGGGAAATCATGACCGGCGCGCGCATGCCGGTTGGGCTGGATACGGTGGTGCCGGTCGAGAACGTGGAGGTCCTCGCCAGCGAAGATGGACGCCCGACCCGCATCGCCCTGAAGGGCACGGTGAAGCCGGGCCAGAACGTGCGGCTGCGCGGCCAGGATGTGAGCGATGGCGAGCGCGTGCTGCAGGCTGGGCAGGTACTGGACATCAACGCGCGCACCCTGCTGCATGCCATCGGCGAGGGCGAGGTGGCGGTGGTGGCGCGGCCGAAGGCGGCGGTGATCGCCACCGGCAAGGAGCTGGTGACCGAGGCGGCGCAGACGCTGGAATCCGGCCAGATCCGTGACAGCAACCGACCGTACCTGGTCGGCCGCCTGCAGGCCGCCGGTGCCGAGGTGGTCTGGCAGGGCACGGTGGGTGATGACGTGGCCGCGTTCAATGCGGTGCTGGATGACGCGCTGGCTGCCGGCGCGCAGCTGCTGATCAGCACGGGCGCGGTGTCGGCCGGCCGCTACGATTTCGTTCCCGATGCGCTGCGTGGTCGTGGCGCTCGCATCGTGTTCCACAAGGTGGCAATCCGCCCGGGCAAGCCGCTGTTGTTCGCGGTGCTGCCCAATGGCGCGCTGTATTTCGGTCTGCCCGGCAACCCGGTCTCGGCCGCCGTGGGCCAGCGCTTCTTCGTGGAGCCGGTGCTGCGCCGCCTGCTGGGGCTGGCACCGGAACCCGTGTTGCAGCTGCCGCTGCAGGCCGACGTGCGCACGCCGCCGGGCCTGCGCTTCCATGCGCGGGCGCGAGTGGAAGTGGACGGTCAGGGGCGCCTGAGTGCGCGCGTGCTGTCCGGGCAGGAGTCATTCCGTTTGATGTCCATGCTGCAGGCCAACGCCTGGGTGGTGCTGGAGGCCGAGGGCGACCTGGCCACCGCTGGCACGCCGGTGCGGGTACAGGGCTGGGGTCACCATGACCCGGTGCAGCTGGCGAGCCAGGAGTCATGATGAAACAGGTGAATCTGCAGTTGTTCGGTGCGTTTTCCGATCTGGATGCCAGCCGCGAGATCGCGATGGAGGTGGCCGGTGGCACCGTGGCCGACCTGCGCCAGGCGCTGCGCGAGCTGCTGCCCGTGCGTTGGCCGGACTTCCGTGCCGGCCTGCTGGATTATTCGGCGTTCGCCGACCAGCAACGCGTGCTGCGTGACCACGAGGCGCTGCCCGACGATGGCCGGGTGGCGATCCTGCCGCCGGTAAGCGGGGGCTGAGCGATGAGCGAGAAGATCATCGCCAAGGTGGTGGACCGCGCGCAGGCAGCGATCGATCCGGCCGAGGGCATCGCGGCGGTGTCTGATGCGGGTTTCGGTGGCATCGATGTGTTCATCGGCAAGGTGCGCGACGTCAACATCGGCCGGCCGGTGACCGGGATCACCTACGATCTGTTCGAACCGTTGGTGTTGAACGAGTTCAAGCGACTGGCGGCGGAGGTCGAGGCCACGTTCGGGCCGAAGCTGAAGCTGTACGTGGCGCACGCCAGGGGCCGGCTCGGCATTGGCGATGTGGCGGTGGTGGTGGCCGCAGGCAGCCCGCACCGTGACGAGGCGTTCCGTGCCTGCCGGCAGTTGATCGAGGTGGTGAAGCACCAGTGCCCGATCTGGAAGCAGGAACATTACGAGGACGGCGACAGCGAGTGGAGCGAGGGCTGCAGCCTGTGCCACGCGGACAACGAACCCGCACACGGCCATGACCACGCGCACGATCACCGGAATTGATGCCGCCGCAGCCACGCATGGCGTGGCTCCACTGCGATGAGCATCAACGGCATCGTGCTGGCCGGGGGCCTGTCCAGCCGGATGGGGCGCGACAAGGCGCTGCTGCCGTGGCAGGGGCGCACGCTGTTGGAACACATGCGGGGCCTGTTGATGCAGGCGGGCGCGCGCGAGGTCTGGGTCAGCGGCAATTACCCGGCGTTCGGCGCCGTGCCGGACCGCGTGGCACGTTGCGGGCCGCTGGGTGGGCTCTACAGCGTGGCGATGCGCATGCCCGATGGCCCGGCGTGGGTGGTGCCGGTGGACACGCCGTTGCTGGCGCCGCAGCTGCTGCAACGGCTGGCGGCAGAGCGGCAGGGGGCATGCACGATCTTTGACGGGCATCCCTTTCCCATGCTGCTGAATGTGGACAATGCCACTCGTAGCGTGCTGGCCGCGATGCTGGATGATGCGCAGGGGCAGCGCTCGGTACAGGCCTTCCAGCGTCGCCTGCAGATGCACGTGCTGGCGCTGGAAAGCGTTGACGAAGCCTGCCTGGTCAACTGCAATACCCCCGAACAATGGGAGGATGTTGCGTCATGAAAGTGCAGTTGCAGGACCAATCGGTACGGCTTCGCCTGGATGAGGCCGAACTGGCGCGCCTGCTGGCCGGCGAATCGGTCGAGAACATGACCCGCTTCGGCGGTATCGAAGGCTGGGGCATGGCGGTCTCGCTGCATGGCGGCGAGCAGCCCGTGCTGCTGGACGGTGGCACCTTCTGCCGCCTGGTGCTGCCACGTTCGGCCGTTGAGGCCTTGGCGGCGCGGCTGCCGTGCCGTGATGGCCTGCCGTTCGACATTGCCCTGGAAGATGGCGGCCAGCTTCAGCTGCAGTTCGATGTGGACGTGCGTGACAGCGTGCGCCAGCGCGGGGTGACCCGCCGCAACACCGCTTCATCGGTTTGACATTTGTCAGGGGCAGGCTGGAAACCGGCCCCTGATTGATCCAGATCAACCCCGTCGTCCGTGCTGCACGGCCTAATGGCTGCATGACGACGGGTCACAACTTGAAACGCAGTACCCACGTCATTCCACAGCCTTGGAGCCATGTATGACCGTCGGTAGCGATCCTGTTGTCCGCAGCACTGCCCGTCCGGGTCGCGTCATCAGCGACTGGACGCCGGAGGACCCCGGCTACTGGGAGCGCACCGGCAAGCGGGTCGCCACCCGCAACCTGGTCATCTCGATCCCCTCGCTGCTGCTGGCCTTCTCGGTCTGGGTCCTGTTCTCGGCGGTGTCGATCAGCCTGCCGAAGATCGGCTTCAACTTCAGTACCGACCAGCTGTTCTGGCTGGTGGCGCTGCCCAGCCTGTCCGGCGCCACCCTGCGCATCTTCTATTCGTTCGTGATTCCGATCTTCGGCGGCCGCCGCTGGACCGCGCTGTCGACCGCGTCGTTGCTGGCGCCGACGCTCTGGCTCGGCTTTGCGGTGCAGGACCCGGCCACGCCCTACTGGGTGTTCGTGGCCATCGCGATCCTGTGTGGCTTCGGTGGCGCGAACTTCTCGTCGTCGATGTCCAACATCTCCTTCTTCTACCCCAAGCAGAAGCAGGGCCTGGCGCTGGGCCTGAACGCCGGCCTGGGCAACGTGGGCGTGTCGGTGGCGCAGGCGGTGATTCCCCTGGTCATCACCGTGGGCGTGTTCGGTGCGCTGGGTGGTGCACCGCAGCCCACGGTGGAGGGTGGGGCGCCGCTGTTCCTGCAGAACGCCGGCTTCATCTGGGTGCCGGCCATCGCGCTGTGCGCCATCGCGGCCTGGTTCGGCATGAACGACCTGACCAGCGCCCGCTCGTCGTTCTCCGAACAGGCGGTGATCTTCCGCCGCAAGCACAACTGGCTGATGTGCTGGTTGTACATCGGCACCTTCGGTTCCTACATCGGCTTTTCGGCCGGCTTCCCGATGCTGGTGAAGAGCCAGTTCCCGGATGTGAACCCGCTGGCCTACGCCTTCATCGGCCCGCTACTGGGGGCACTGATGCGCTCGGTGGGTGGCAGCATGGCCGACCGCTGGGGTGGCGCACGCCTGACTTTCTGGGTGTTCGCGCTGATGATCGCGGCGGTGTTCGGCGTGCTGCACTTCCTGCCCAGTGATGGCCAGGGCGGCAACTTCCATGGCTTCCTGCTCAGCTTCATGGCGCTGTTCGTGCTCAGTGGCATCGGCAACGGCACCACCTTCCGCATGATCCCGGTGATCTTCCGCACCCTGCACGAGCGCTGGTCGGCCAACGACAACGCCGAGGGCAAGGTGGCTGCTGCCCACCAGGCCAGCATCGAATCGGCCGCGGTGGTCGGCTTCTCCGGTGCGATCGGTGCCTACGGCGGCTTCTTCATTCCCAAGAGCTACGGCTCATCCATCACCTTGACCGGCAGCCCCGACATGGCGCTGTACGGATTCGTTGTTTTCTACGTCACCTGCCTGGCCGTGACCTGGTGGTGGTACTACCGGCGCGGTGCCGAGACACCCTGCTGACGACATGAAAACGCACCGCAGCCAGATGACACACACAGCCACGATGCCGATGTCCGCAAAGGGAGACCCCCGATGAGTTATTTCCTCGATCGCTTGCAGTTCTTCAAGCGTGACCCCCAGACCTTTGCCGATGGCCACGGATTCGCCAAGAGCGAAGGCCGTGACTGGGAAAACAGCTACCGCGCCCGCTGGCAGTACGACAAGATCGTGCGTTCCACCCACGGCGTGAACTGCACGGGTTCGTGCAGCTGGAAGATCTACGTCAAGAACGGCCTGGTCACCTGGGAAACCCAGCAGACCGACTACCCGCGCACGCGCCCGGACCTGCCCAACCATGAACCGCGTGGCTGCCCGCGTGGCGCCAGCTATTCCTGGTACCTGTACAGCGCCAACCGGCTGAAGTACCCGCTGATCCGCGGCACGCTGCTGCGCCTGTGGCGCGAAGCGCGCAAGAGCAAGGCCCCGGTCGACGCCTGGGCCAGCATCGTGGAGGACAAGGAGAAGGCGCGCTCGTACAAGACCCGCCGCGGCATGGGCGGCTTCGTGCGCCTGCAGTGGGAAGAGGCCAACGAGATCATCGCCGCCTCCAACCTGTACACGGTGAAGCAGTATGGCCCGGACCGCGTGGTCGGCTTCTCGCCGATTCCGGCGATGTCGATGGTCTCCTACGCCGCCGGCGCGCGCTACCTGTCGCTGCTGGGCGGCGCCTGCCTGTCCTTCTATGACTGGTACTGCGACCTGCCGCCGGCCTCGCCGCAGATCTGGGGCGAGCAGACCGACGTGCCCGAATCGGCCGACTGGTACAACAGCCGCTACATCATCGCCTGGGGCTCGAACGTGCCGCAGACGCGCACGCCCGACGCGCACTTCTTCACCGAGGCGCGCTACAACGGCACCAAGACGGTGGCGATCTGCCCGGACTATTCCGAGCTGGCCAAGCTGACCGACCATTGGCTGCACCCCAAGCAGGGCACCGACGCGGCACTGGCCTTCGCCTTCGGCCATGTGATCCTGCGCGAGTTCCACGTCGATTCGCCCTCGCAGTACTTCCAGGACTACTGCCGCCAGTACTCGGACATGCCGATGCTGGTGCGCCTGGAACGCCGCGACGATGGCCGCCTGGTGCCGGGCCGTTTCCTGCGTGCCAGTGAACTGGGCGGGCTGGGCGAAGCCAACAACCCGGACTGGAAGACGCTGGCCTATGACGAGACCAGCGGCCAGATCGTGGTGCCCAACGGCTCGATCGGCTTCCGCTGGGGCGAGAAGGGCAAGTGGAACATCGAGGAGAAGGAAAGCAAGGGCGCCGAGACACGCCTGCGCCTGAGCCTGGCCGATGGCCATGAGGGCATCGAGGCGGTGAGCTTCCCGTACTTTGGTGGCATCGAGACCGACGGCTGGACTGCCGCGCCGGCCGACGACGTGCTTGAGCGCCACATCCCGGTGCGTCGCCTGGCGCTGGCCGACGGTGGCCAGACCCTGGTGGCCACGGTCTACGACCTGCTGCTGGCCCAGTACGGCGTGGACCGTGGCTTTGGCGGCGGCAACGTGGCATCGAGCTTCGACGACATGGTGCCGGGCACCCCGGCCTGGCAGGAGCGCATCACCGCCGTGCCGCGTGCCGAGGTGATCGAGATCGCCCGCGAGTTCGCGCGTACTGCCGACAAGACCCATGGCCGTTCGATGATCATCGTCGGCGCGGGCATGAACCATTGGTTCCACAACGACATGAACTACCGCGGCCTGATCAACATGCTGATCATGTGCGGTTGCGTGGGCCAGACCGGTGGTGGTTGGGCGCACTACGTGGGCCAGGAGAAGCTGCGCCCGCAGACCGGCTGGCAGCCGCTGGCGTTCGGCCTGGACTGGAGCCGCCCGCCGCGCCACATGAACGGCACCTCGTTCTTCTACTTCAACACCGGGCAGTGGCGCTACGAGAAGCTGCAGGTGGATGAGCTGCTCTCGCCGCTGGCAGATGCCAGCAAGTACAGCGGCAGCCTGGCCGACCTGAACCTGCGCGCGGTGCGCATGGGCTGGCTGCCGTGTGCCCCGCAGCTGGACCGCAACCCGCTGCAGTTGGCACGCGAGGCCGAAGCGGCCGGCGTGGCCCCGGCCGACTATGCGCTGGGCAAGTTCAAGGACGGTTCGCTGGACTTCGCCTTCGCCGACCCGGACGCCAGCCAGAACCACCCTCGCATGATGTTCATCTGGCGCTCGAACCTGCTGGGTTCCTCGGGCAAGGGCCACGAATACATGCTGCGGCATCTGCTCGGCACGCGCCATGGCCTGCAGGGCAAGGACCTGGGCGAGATGGGGGCGATCAAGCCGGAGGAAGTGAGGTGGCGTGACGAGGCACCGGAAGGCAAGCTGGACCTGCTGGTCACGCTCGACTTCCGCATGTGCACCACCGCGCTGTACTCGGACATCGTGCTGCCAACCGCGACCTGGTACGAGAAGGACGACCTCAACACCTCGGACATGCACCCGTTCATCCACCCGCTGTCGAAGGCGGTGGACCCGGCGTGGGAATCGCGCAGCGACTGGGAGATCTTCAAGGAGGTCGCCCGCACGGTGAGCGAGATGGCGCCGGGCGTGCTGGGCGTGGAGAAGGATCTGGTGCTGGTGCCGACCCTGCACGACACCCCCAACGAACTGGGCATGCCGTTCGGCGTGGCCGACTGGAAGAAGGGCGAGTGCGAGGCCATCCCGGGCCAGACCATGCCGTCGATGACGGTGGTAGAGCGCGACTACCCGAACCTGTACCGCAAGTTCACCTCGCTGGGCCCGCTGCTGGACAAGCTGGGCAACGGCGGCAAGGGCATGAGCTGGGACACCAAGCACGAGGTCGAATTCCTCGGCAAGCTCAACCACACCGTGCACGAGGCGGGCGTGAGCCAGGGCCGTCCGGCCATTTCGACCGCGATCGACGCGGCCGAGGTGATCCTGCACCTGGCACCGGAAACCAATGGCCACGTCGCAGTGAAGGCCTGGGAGTCGCTGGGCACCTTCACCGGCCGCGAGCACACCCACCTGGCGGTGGGCAAGGAGCACGAGGCGATCCGCTTCCGTGACATCCAGGCGCAGCCGCGCAAGATCATTTCCTCGCCGATCTGGTCGGGCCTGGAGGACGACAACGTCAGCTACAACGCCGGCTATACCAACGTGCACGAACTGATTCCGTGGCGCACGGTGACCGGCCGCCAGCAGTTCTACCAGGACCACGAGTGGATGATCGACTTCGGCGAGGCCTTCATGGGCTACCGGCCGCCGGTCAACACGCGCACGGTGGAGCCGCTGCTGAACCAGCGCCCGAACGGCAACAAGGAGATCGTGCTGAACTGGATCACCCCGCACCAGAAGTGGGGCATCCACAGCACCTACAGCGACAACCTGATCATGCAGACGCTGTCGCGCGGCGGACCCATCGTGTGGATCAGCGAGGACGACGCGCGCAGCGCCGGCATCGTCGACAACGACTGGATCGAGCTGTTCAACGTGAACGGTGCGATTGCCGCGCGTGCGGTGGTCAGCCAGCGCGTGATGCCGGGCATGGCGATGATGTACCACGCCCAGGAACGCATCATCAACGTGCCGGGCTCGGAGATTTCCGGTACCCGCGGTGGCATCCACAACTCGGTGACCCGGATCGTGCTCAAGCCCACCCACATGATCGGCGGCTACGCGCAGCTGGCCTACGGCTTCAACTACTACGGTACCTGCGGCACCAACCGCGACGAATTCGTGATCGTACGCAAGATGGACAAGATCGATTGGCTTGATGGCGAGGCCGTACCGGCCGCCGCCAAGGAGGTGGTGTGATGAAGGTCCGTGCACAGATCGCGATGGTGCTGAACCTGGACAAGTGCATCGGCTGCCATACCTGCTCGATCACCTGCAAGAACGTCTGGACCTCGCGCGAGGGCGTCGAGTACGCCTGGTTCAACAACGTGGAAACCAAGCCGGGCATCGGCTACCCGAAGGAATGGGAGAACCAGGACAAGTGGAACGGCGGCTGGGTGCGCACCCGCGCCGGCAAGCTGGTGCCGCGTGCCGGTGGCCGCTGGCGCATGCTGGCCAAGATCTTCGCCAACCCGGACCTGCCGCAGATCGACGACTACTACGAGCCGTTCGATTTCGACTACCAGAACCTGCACACCGCCAAGGACAGCCAGCACCAGCCGACCGCACGGCCGCGCTCGCTGATCAGTGGCGAGCGCATGCAGAAGATCGAGTGGGGCCCGAACTGGGAGGAAATCCTGGGCTCGGAGTTTAGCAAGCGCTCGCGCGACTACAACTTCGACCAGGTGCAGAAGGAGATCTACGGCGCCTTCGAGAAGACTTTCATGATGTACCTGCCGCGTCTGTGCGAGCACTGCCTGAACCCGGCGTGCGTGTCGGCGTGCCCCTCGGGTGCGATCTACAAGCGCGAGGAAGATGGCATCGTGCTGATCGACCAGGACAAGTGCCGCGGCTGGCGCATGTGCGTGTCGGCCTGCCCGTACAAGAAGATCTACTACAACTGGAAGAGCGGCAAGTCCGAGAAGTGCATCTTCTGCTACCCGCGCATCGAGATGGGTGAGCCGACGGTGTGCTCGGAGACCTGCGTGGGCCGCATCCGCTACCTGGGGGTGATGCTGTACGACGCCGATCGCATCGCCGAGGCCGCTTCGGTGGCCGCCGAGAAGGACCTTTACCAGGCCCACCTGGACATCTTCCTGGACCCTAACGACCCGGCGGTGATCGCCGCCGCGCGCAAGGAAGGCATCCCGGACAGCTGGCTGGACGCGGCCAAGCAGTCGCCGGTGTACAAGCTGGCGATCGACTGGAAGCTGGCGCTGCCGCTGCACCCGGAATACCGCACGCTGCCGATGGTCTGGTACGTGCCGCCGTTGTCGCCGATCCAGTCAGCCGCCGAGCGTGGCCGCGTGGGCATGAGCGGCGAACTGCCGGACGTGGCGTCACTGCGCATTCCGATGCGCTACCTGGCCAACCTGCTGACGGCCGGTGACGAGGCGCCGGTGGTGCGCGCGCTGGAACGGCTGATGGCCATGCGCGCCTGGCGCCGGGCCAAGAACGTGGACGGCGTGGAAGACACCGCCGTGCTGGAACAGACCGGGTTGAGCATCGCCCAGGTGGAAGAGATGTACCGCTACCTGGCCATCGCCAACTATGAGGACCGTTTCGTGATTCCCACCGGCCACCGCGAATACGCCAACGATGCCTTCGGCGAGCGCGGCGGCTGCGGCTTCACCTTTGGAAACGGCTGCAATGGTGACAGCCCGGCCGACCTGTTCGGTCAACGCAAGAGCACCACCTTCGTGGTGGACAAGGGGCCGAACCACCGCCGCAAGGAGGTGGTGTGATGAGCGTGCTCAAGCTGGTCGGGGTGTTGCTGGACTACCCCCGTGAAGAACTGTGGCAGCACGGCGAGGAACTGCTCGCCGCCTGCGACGATCCGGCACTTGGCGCCGCCCGCCGCCAGCAGCTGCGCAGCTTCGTGCAGCAGCTGCTGGCCACCGATGCGCTGGATGCGCAGGCGGCGTGGCTGGCCAGTTTCGACCGTGGCCGCTCGATGAGCCTGCTGCTGTTCGAGCACATCCATGGCGAGTCGCGCGACCGTGGCCAGGCGATGGTCGATCTGGTCGAGACCTACCGCCGCAACGGCTTCGAGCTGGATGCACGCGAGCTGCCGGACTACCTGCCGCTGCTGCTGGAGTTCCTGGCCCATCGCCCCGGCAGCGAGGCCCGCGAGTGGTTGCACCACATCGGCCATATCGCCGGGATGCTGGCGGCGCGTGCGGCCGAGCGCGAGCTGCCGCACCGGGTGCTGTTCGAGATCCTGGTCGAAGCCGGCGACGGCAAGGCCGATCTGCAGGCGCTGCGCCAGCGTGCCAGCGAGGAAGTCCGCGACGATACCGCCGAGGCCATGGACCGCTTGTGGGAGGAGGAGGCGGTGCGCTTCGGTGCCGAAGCCCCCGCTGAAGACTGCAAGCCGCCCGTGCGTTCGCCGGCCCGTCCTTCGCATCGAGAGGTCCAGCCATGAGTTACTCCCTGCATCAATTCGCCTTCCAGTACTACCCGTACATCGCCGTGGCGGTGCTGCTGATCGGCAGCTGGGCGCGCTATGACAAGGCCATGTACACCTGGCGCACCGGCTCCAGCCAGATGCTGTCGGACAAGGGCATGCGTATCGGCAGCAACTGCTTCCACATCGGCATCCTGGCCATCCTCGGTGGCCATCTGGTCGGCCTGCTGACCCCGCACGCGGTGTACGAGCACTTCATCACCTCGTCGCAGAAGCAGATGCTGGCGATGGTTGTGGGTGGTCTGTTCGGCGCGCTGTGCTTCATCGGCATCAGCATCCTGCTGGTACGCCGCCTGTTCAATGCGCGCGTACGGGCCACCGGCAGCTTCGGCGATACCCTGGTGCTGGTGCTGCTGTTCGCCCAGCTGTGCCTGGGCCTGTACAGCATCCGCATCTCGTCCGGCCACCTTGATGGTGGGGTGATGGTGCAGTTGGCCGAATGGGCGCAGCACATCGTGACCTTCCGCGCCGGTGCCGCCGATTACATCGAGGGCGTCAGCTGGGTCTACAAGATGCATATCTTCCTGGGCCTGACCCTGTTCCTGATCGCACCGTTCACTCGCCTGGTGCACGTGTGGAGCATTCCGATCAGCTACCTGTGGAGGCCGTACCAGGTGGTGCGCCGCCGCCAGGCCACGCTGCGCTACGGTCCGCGGGAGTAAACCATGGGCAGCCTGCCGAAATTCCTGCCGATCACCGTGATCGACTCCGCCGCACCGGTTCCTGCCGAGGCGCATTCGCATCACCACGACGCGGCAGCGCAGGGGCCGCGCTCGCTCGGGCAGCCGGCGCCGTGCCGGCTGTTCGTGGACGAGACCGCGATCAGCGAGGCCGATATCGCCCGTGAAATGCAGCACCACCGGGCGATGCGCCCGGAACAGTCACGCGCCGAAGCGGCGCGTGCACTGGTGGTGCGCGAGCTGCTGCGACTGGAAGCGCAGCGGCTGGGCCTGCAGGCGCCGGAGGGCGGCCGGGTCAGCGATGAAGAGGTGCTGATCCAGCAGCTGCTGGAAGACGCGATCGAGGATCGGGTGCCGACCGACGCGGACTGCCGCCGCTACTTTGAGCAGAACCCCGAGCGCTTCCGCTCGCCCGATCGCGTGCGCCTGCGCCATATCCTGCTGGCCGCGCCGGCCGACGATGTGGCCGGGCGCTTCGCCGCTCGCACCGAAGGCGAGCGGCTGGTCGGGTTGCTGAAGGAATCGCCGCACCTGTTCGCCGATTTCGCCCTGCGCCATTCGCGCTGCCCGTCCAGCAGCGAAGGTGGTGACCTGGGCTGGCTGCAGCGCGGGCAGACCACGCCGGAGTTCGACCGCCAGGTGTTCCGCCTGCGCGAAGGCCTGGCCGGGTTCCCGGTGGAAACGCGCTGGGGCTACCACGTGGTCTGCGTCGATGCCCGCGAGGAGGGCCAGCCGCAGCCATTCGAGGCGGTGCTGCCGCAGCTGCGTGACTATCTTGAACTGCAGGTGCGCCAGCGCGAGGTGCAGGCTTACCTGCTGCAGCTGCAGGAACGCTACCCGGTGCGCGGGCTGGACGAGATCGAAGCCGAAGCGGATATCGGCTGACCCCCATTGAACGAGGAAATCCCATGAACCAGGCGCTTGCCCCCGCCAGTGCCGGGCAGCAGCAGCGTGCGCTGTGGCTGAGCACGTTCGCCTTCACCGTGTGCTTCGCGGTGTGGATGATCTTTTCGATCATCGGTATCCAGATCAGCCAGCAGCTCGGGTTGAATGACACCCAGTTCGGCCTGTTGATCGCCACGCCGGTGCTGACCGGTTCGGTCAGCCGGGTCTTCCTCGGCATCTGGTCCGACCAGTTCGGTGGCCGCAAGGTGATGGTGCTGGTGATGCTGTGTGGCGCTGTGGCCACCTGGATGCTGACCTACGCGCAGACCTACACCCAGTTCCTGATCGCCGCGCTGTGCGTGGGCATCGCCGGTGGCAACTTCTCGGTAGGCGTGGCCTATGTGTCGAAGTGGTTCCCGGCCAGCAAGCAGGGCACTGCGCTGGGCATCTTCGGTGCAGGCAACATCGGCTCGGCGGTGACCAAGCTGCTGGCGCCGCTGGTGATGGTGGCCGCCGGATGGACCATGGTTGCCAAGGTATGGGCGGTAGCGCTGGCCGTCACCGCGGTACTGTTCTTCCTCTTCAGCAAGGAAGACCCGTCGCTGGAGCAGCGCCGCCGCGAAGGCGTGAAGCCGGTCCCGTTCGCGGAGCAGATGGCGCCGCTGAAGAACCTGCAGGTGTGGCGGTTCTCGCTGTACTACTTCTTCGTGTTCGGCGGCTTCGTGGCGCTGGCGCTGTGGCTGCCGCACTACCTGGTGGGCGCCTATGGCATGGACGTGGGCCACGCCGGCATGCTGGCGGCGTGCTATTCGATCCCGGCCAGCCTGTTCCGCGTGGTCGGTGGCTGGATGTCGGACCGGATGGGCGCGCGGCGGGTGATGTACTGGACCTTCGGCGTATCGGCCATCTGCACCTTCCTGCTGGCCTATCCGGATACCGAGTATGTGGTGCAGGGCATCCATGGCCCGATCCACTTCCATCTGGCCATCGGCGTGGTGATGTTCACCGTGCTGGTGTTCGTGCTGGGCTTCTTCATGTCGCTGGGCAAGGCGGCCGTCTACAAGCACATTCCGGTGTATTACCCGCAGCACGTGGGTGCGGTAGGCGGCGTGGTCGGCATGATCGGTGGCCTGGGTGGGTTCATCCTGCCGATCGTGTTCGGCGCGTTGAACGATGCGGTCGGCATCTGGAGCAGCTGTTTCATGCTGCTGTTCGTGCTGGTGGCGGCCGCACTGGCGTGGATGCACTTCGCGATCCGTCGCATGGAACGCCGCCACTTCCCGCAGATCGACCGCGAAACCGATCTGCCCGAAGCCATTGATGCGGCCGCCGCCGAGCGGGTGCGCGCTGGGTGAAGGCGCGTGCCGGCCCCTGGCCAGCATGAACGCGCAGATGCGCCACGCTTGATTTCAATCAGGGCTACGCGAAGAGGAACGCCCGAAGATGTGTGCCATGAGCTTCCACGTCGATGAGAGTGAGGACACTGCGCTGCAGGCGGCACTGCTGCGGCAGCCCCGGCACGTGCTGTTTCCACCGGCTGACCAGTTCAGCACCGGCTTTGGCGAAAGCGGGTGGCGCGCCGCCGTACGCGCCAGCAACGAGCACCTGATACCGCGCGGCTTGACGCTCGGCTTCCAGGCCGGTCGTGGCGGACGCGATGCGCCACCGCAGGCGTATCTGGATACCCTGATGCTGGCGTTGCGGCTGCAGGCCGACGCTCTGGCCGAGGATCGCGAAGTGGTGGCGATGGTGTTGCAGCTGGGATTGGCCGAGACGCTGCCGCCGCCCCAGCTGGGCCAGCTGCTGGACGCGGTGCCGCAGCACCTGCGCACGGTGGCGCGGCCACAGGTGGAGGTGCGGCTGGACGCCGGCAGCGCGCTGGCGCCGGCGCAGCTGCGCGCGGTGGGCTGCACCCGCCTGAACGTGATCGATCGTGCCGATGCGCCGGGGCCGACCCTGCTGGCACAGGCGCGGCAGGTCGGCTTCACTGCGCGCTACTACCAGCTGCGCGTGCCCAGCTGCGAGGACGCCGGCTTCATCGAACGGCTGCATGAAGTTCTGGCTGAAGCACCCGAGCGTATTCTGCTGCCGGCGCCGTGTGCGCTGCCAGAGCATGCCTCGGCCGCACGATGGCTGCAGAGCTGGCGGCTGCTGCGCGCAGCCGGCTACGAGGCGATCGGTGGCGATCATTACCAGCGGGGCGACCTGCCGAACCCGCACGGGCCGGGTGACGGCCAGCGCCATTGCGACCTAGCCGGCGTGCCGCGTCGCGACCGCAGTGATTTCATCGGCCTCGGCCTGTCTGCCTGCAGCCAGATCGGCGAGGTGTTCTACCGGCTGGAGGACGAACTGGGTGAATGGCGTGCGCGTTTGCAAGCGGGTCACATGGGTGTGGCTGCCGGGCTGATTCTGTCCGAAGACGAGCGCTTGGTGGCTGAAGTGGCGCAGAGCATCGCCTGCGACCATGCCCTCGATGCCGCGGCCTTCGAATGGCGCAACGAAGAACCGTTCGAGGAATGCTTCGCCGAGCAGCTGCCCGCGCTGTCGCCGCTGCTGGCGCGCGGCTGGGCACACTGGGATGCACGCGTGCTGCGGCTGGCCGAAGAAGGGCGCCTGCTGTGGCGTATGATGGCCGCATGCTTCCGGCCGGCGGCCGCCATCGCTTGAGTCCTGCCTCGATGTCTTCAACTCCGCCTACCCAGGGCCGCCTCGGCCGGGCCACGCCGAATCCCGCTGCCGCCGATGACGGCGACGCGCTGCATTTCTGCAGTACCTGTGCATTTTCTGATGCCTGCATGTCGCAGGGGTACGACAAGACCGCGCTGGGCGACCTGCACGTGCTGGTCGACCACGTCGGTCCGTTCCATGCGGGTGACTACATCTTCCGCGCCGGCGAATCGTTCGATTCGATTGCTGCGGTGCGCGCCGGCATGGTCAAGACCTTCGTCGATGACAGCCAGGGCAACGAGCAGGTGCTGGGCTTCAGCCTGCCGGGCGAAGTGATCGGCCTCAACGCAATTCACGGTTCGCGCTTCCCCTGCAATGCGGTGGCGCTGGACACCGTGCACCTGTGCCGCATCTCGTTCCCCAAGTTGAGCCTGCTGGCCACGCGCATGCCGGGGCTGCAGGCCAAGCTGTTCAGCCTGCTCAGTGCGGAGATCGGCAAGGTCGCCACGCTGGCCGCCAACCACCGTACCGAAGAGCGCATGGCTGCGTTCCTGCTGGACATGTCCGAGCGTTACGCGCGGCGCGGTTTTTCCGCCACGCGTTTCAACCTGACGATGGCACGTACCGAGATCGCCAATTATCTGCGGATGGCGCCGGAAACCGCCAGCCGCGTGCTGCGCCGCCTGAGCGATGATGGGATCATCGCGGTGAAGCAGCGTGAGATCCTGCTGCTGCAGCCCGAGCGTCTGGCGGCGCTGGCGGTGGCCGACGAATCTGATCCGAACTGAACCTGGCCGGGAGCCGATGATGAAGCGCGCTGGACTGTTGTTGCTGGGACTGCTGGCCACGCTGCCGGCCTGGGCGGCCGAGCTGACGGTGTCGGCGGCCTCCAGCCTGACCGAGAGCTTCCGCGAACTGGGCGCTGCCTATGAGAAGGCGCACCCGGGTACCAAGGTCGATTTCAACTTCGCCGCCTCTGGCGTGCTGCTGCAGCAGATCAGCCGTGGCGCGCCGGTGGACGTGTTCGCGTCGGCCGATGAAACCACGATGGACCAGGCCCAACAGCAGGATCTGCTGGCGGTTGGCACCCGCGAGGTGTTCGCGGTGAACGCGCTGTGGGTGGTGGTGCCGCCGCAGGCCAAGGCCGCGCCGCGTAGCTTGAAGGACCTGGCCGGTGCCGGCGTGCAGCGCATCGCACTGGGCAACCCGGACAGCGTGCCGGTCGGCCGCTATGCCAAGGGCGCGCTGCAGGCAGCCGGTCTGTGGCCGTCGGTGCAGGGCAGGATCATCACCACGCAGAACGTGCGCCAATCACTGGATTACGTGGCGCGCGGTGAAGTGGATGCCGGCTTCGTCTATGCCACCGATGCGCAGGCGATGCCCGACCGGGTGCGCCGCGCCTTCGTGGTGCCGGTGTCGGGGCGCATTGCCTATCCGCTGGCGGTGACCAAGGCCAGTGCGCAGCCGGCCGAGGCCAAGCGGTTTGCCACGTTCGTGCGTTCGGCGCAGGGCCAGGCGATCCTGGCCAGGCATGGGTTCGGCAAGCCCTGAGGCATGGATCTCGACTGGAGCGCACTGGGGTTGTCGCTGAAGGTGGCCGGCTGGGCCACTGCGATCAATCTGGTGCTGGGCGTTGCTCTGGGCGCGCTGCTGGCGCGCCGTCGCTTTCCCGGTCGCGAGCTGCTGGATTCGGTGTTGACCCTGCCGATGGTGCTGCCGCCGACCGTGCTGGGTTATTACCTGCTGGTGCTGATCGGCCGCAACGGACCGATCGGTGCATGGCTGCAGTCGTGGTTCGGCATCAACCTGGTGTTCACCTGGCAGGCGGCGGTGATTGCTGCGGCGGTGGCTTCGCTGCCGCTGGTGTTCAAACCGGCGCGCGCGGCGTTCGAGGAAGTGGACGGTCAGCTGGAGCAGGCCGCACGCACGCTCGGTGTGTCCGAAGCGGCGGTATTCTTCCGCATCACGTTGCCACTGGCCTGGCGCGGCATCCTTGCCGGCCTGTTGCTGGCGTTTGCACGCGCGATGGGCGAGTTCGGCGCCACGCTGATGGTGGCCGGCAGCATTCCGGGCCGCACGCAGACGCTGTCGATCGCCATCTACGAAGCGGTGCAGGCCGGTCAGGACGGCAAGGCCAATGCGCTGGTGATCCTGACCTCGGTGGTGTGCATCGTGATCCTGCTGCTGGCCGCGCGGCTGGTGGGCAGGCGTCGCCGGGAGCTGCGTGATGTGGCTTGACCTGCAGGTACAGCGCCGACTGCAGGCGGCCGGCCAGAGTTTCGTGCTGGACGTGGCGTTGCAGTGCACGCAGCGGCAGGTGGTGCTGTTCGGACCCTCCGGCGCGGGCAAGAGCCTGACCCTGAAGGCAGTGGCCGGGTTGCTGAGGCCAGGCCAGGGCCATGTGCGCCTGCAGGGGCAGACGTTGTTTGACGGGGCGGCAGGCGTGGACCTGCCGCCGCAGCGTCGGCGGCTGGGTTATGTGTTCCAGGACTATGCGTTGTTCCCGCACCTGAGCGTGCGCCAGAACGTGGCGTTTGGGCTGGAGAAGGGCTGGCTCAATCCGCGCGCCGGCCAGCGCTTCGAGGCGGTGGAGCAGTGGTTGCATGCATTCCGTATCGACACCGTGGGCGATCTGCTGCCCTCGCAGGTCTCCGGGGGACAGCGTCAGCGTACCGCCCTGGCGCGTGCCCTGGTGACGCAGCCGCAGGCGCTGCTGCTGGATGAGCCGTTCTCCGCGCTGGACCATGATCTGCGCCAGCACCTGCGCCAGGAGCTGGAGACCGTGCTGGACACCACCGGCATCCCGCTGCTGTTGATCAGCCACGATCCGCAGGATGTGGCGATGTTCGGCCAGCAGGTGGCGCGCATGGTGGACGGCCGCATCGTCGGCGGTTGATCCGTGATGGTAGTGCCGGCCGCTGGCCGGCAACCGTGGAATCCGGGGCAGCCGGCCAGCTGCCGGCTCTACTGATCCAGGGTTCGTGCGGTCCAGTGGAATGGATCAGTACAACTCGCAGTGCGTGCGGCCTTCACCTCGCAGCGCGTCCCAGTGCCCTTCGCCACTGATGGCATCGATGGCCTCGCGCACCGCGCCTTCCAGGTGGCTCTTGTTGCCGCACAGGTAAAGATGCCCGCCGCGGGCCAGCACATCGCGCACTTCATCGCCGCGCTGCTGCAGCACATGCTGCACATAGACCTTTTCGGCGCCATCGCGCGAGAACGCGGTATGCAGGCCGGCCAGCACACCACGCGTGTGCCAGTCCTGCAGCTGGTCGCGATACAGGTAGTCGTGCTGGCTGTGCTTCTCGCCGAACACCAGGTGCACTTCGCGTTGGCAGGCGGTGGCCTGCAGCTCCTGCATCAGGCCCATCAGCGGCGCGATGCCGGTGCCGGTGCCGACCAGCAGAAGGGGAGCTTCGCCGGTATCTGGCAGATGGAAGCCGGGATTGGAGCGGCAGTACACACGGGCGTGGTCGCCGCCGTGCAGCAGGCTGCCGGTGGCAGTGCCGAAGCGCTCGCGGCCGCGCAGGGTGTAGCGTACTTCGCGCACGCACAGGCTCAGCTGGTCGTTGCAGGGGTGCGAGGCGATGGAATAGGCGCGCGGCAGTCGCGGTGACAGTAGTTCGCGCAGCCGGGCCAGCGGCACGCTGTCCGGCGTGGCGTGGTCCTGCAGCACGTCCAGCACGTCCAGCCCGTGCAGGTAGGCTTCGAACTCGCGCTTCTGGCTGACCTTCAACAGGCCCTTCAGCACCTCGCTGCCGCCGAGCTTGGCCAGTTCGCGCAGCACGCCCTTGCTCAGCAGGCGCAGCTCGCGGTCATGCAGGGCGGCCACGGCGGCGGTGTCGCCGTACCAGGTGGCCAATGCCTGCAGCAGGGCAGGGTCGTTCTCGGGTACCACGTGCAGGGTGTCGCCCGCGCGGTAGGCCATGCCGCTACCGGCAATATCCAGCTGCAGGTGCCAGGCGGCCGGGTCGCTGCTGTTCAGGCGGCGGCGTTCGAGAATGGGGGC
The DNA here is from genome assembly GCF_002799155.1 of Stenotrophomonas maltophilia. Classification (GTDB taxonomy): domain Bacteria; phylum Pseudomonadota; class Gammaproteobacteria; order Xanthomonadales; family Xanthomonadaceae; genus Stenotrophomonas; species Stenotrophomonas maltophilia_R. The sequence continues at coordinate 1,957,017 of NZ_NERD01000002.1, read as the reverse complement.
GGCAAAGGCGTTGTCTTCGCCATAGGCGGTGACCTGCAGGCGCAGGTCCTGGCCAGCACTGAGGTCGCCATCCAGCACCTGGCCGAGGACCGGCTGCCATTGCTGGAAGAACTGCTCGTAGCCCAGGTCGGCATCCACGCGGTGCAGCAGCGGCTGCGCCTGGCGCTCGCTCAGCGCCGCATCCAGCGCCTTGGTGAAGCCACAGAAGCTGGGGTAGCCGGTGTCACCAAGGCCGAACACCGCATAGCGCAGGCCGCTCAGCGTCGGAGTCTGGCGCAGTGTTTCGAAGAACTGCTCGCCGTTGGCCGGCGGTTCGCCATCGCCGAACGAGCTGGAAATCGCCAGCAGCACATCGCCCTGGCCGAGGCTGGCCACGTCGATGTCATTGAAGGGGAGCACCTGCGGCGCGTGCGGCTGCAGGTCCGCGCCCAGGCGCTGGGCCAGGGCGCGGGCATTGCCCGACTCGGACGCGAAACCCACCAGCAGGCGGCTGAAGGGCGTACTGGTCGGGAGGGCGTTCACGCGGCCTCGTAGAAGTCGTCGAACTTTTCCTTGCTGAACTCGACCAGGTCGTAGTTCTGCATCAGGTCGTTCACCACGCGGCGGATGCTGATGTACGAGGTGATGTTGCCGTCGGCGTCGAACAGCGGCTGCACGGTGGTGTCGACCACGTAGAGCACGCCACCCTTACCAAGGTTGGGCACGATGCCGGTCCAGGTCTTGCCGGCCTTGATGGTGTCCCACATGTCCTTGTAGACGGCCTTGGGCACATCCGGATGGCGCACGATGCTGTGCGGCTGGCCGATCAGTTCCTCGCGGGCGAAGCCGGTGAGCGTGCAGAACAGGTCGTTGGCGTAGGTGATGTTGCCCTGCAGGTCGGTGGTGGAGATCACCATGACGTTCTGCATGGCGTTCAGCAGCTGGGCGTTGTCGGGGGTGTAGCTCATCGCAGGGTCCTTGTGGATGCCGGTAACGCCGGCGTGTTCGGTTCCTGCATAGAAATACGCCCGCACGGCGGCGGGCGGTTTGACATTGATCAAGTAGGTGGCGCGATGGCCTGCGACCGGGTGTCGCAGGGGGCGTTCACTGCTGCTGGGGAAAGCCGATGGTCTCGTGGCAATGCTGCACGAGGTGGCGACCTCCCTCATTGATGTGCAAGATGTCTGCGCCACCGAAGAACCGCAGCAGTGCTGCCCCGGTCGTACTGCCCGCATGCGCGGAGCGCCTGGCTGCGGATGGCAGGAACGGATCAGCTCGCGGATCATGTCCGCCAGGCAGATCCGCACGTGCAAGGGCGCCTTCGATCACTAGCTGGGCACATGAGCCTGCCAGATAGGCGTCTGGTTCCCGCTGCCGGCCGCGCCGCGGCTGCCCTGACAATGCGGTGGCGATATGCTGGAACTCATGGGCGGTGGTGGCGATCACGTGCCTGCGCAGTGAGTCGGTGTCGGGGCCGGAGGGAAACCAGAAACTGACCATCTGGCCCTGCGGCTCTGGTCCTGGCAGCTGTCGCCAGATGCCGCCTCCGTCACTTACGATCGTGAGCTGATAGCGCATTGGTGTCCGTTCCTGCCCATTGGCCTGGAGCGGCAATTCAGCGGATCGTGCGGCGGCCTCGCAGAGCCGCGACGCCTGCATGGCTGAAAGCGCTCGATCTGCCCAGAGGACTCGAGTTGTGACGGATGACCTCCTGCACTCGATGGATCGATTGGGATACTCCGAGCTTTCCGGGCCGGGTAGCACCGATACTGTGCTGATCTTCAGATGCGAGAAAGGGCCTCGCAGCAGGGTGGCATACCCTCCATCGGGACTGACCAGGTTCCGGGGAGGCAGCTGGAGGGATTGGCACGCACTTGTGGCCAGAAGGATTGCCGCCAGCCCAGCATAGTGCCCGAGGGCGGGGTCTGGTTGGGTACGCCTGGACTGGCGGCGCTGCATCAGGGGGTCAGCCCGCATTGATACGGCGATGGATATTTCGTACAGACTTGAAAGTCCGAGACTGAGGCCGCCTTGGTGGCTCCGCCGTATCGAGAGGCCGCCGCGATGGTGTTTGGTCCAGGGGCTGCACCTACATCGAATGTTGCGAGGTCGTACCTCAACTCGGTCGCTGGACCGGACGCAGATGCGGCCCAGGCGTTCGCATCATCCGGATCGACAAGCCGGAGGACGGTTCCTGTTCGATGCCATTGGAACTGCTTGGCGGCGATGGTGGCTCCTTGCCGGGCATCAAACAACAGCAGGGTTACGAATCCATTGGCTGGGAAGGCTATGGATGAACCCGAGACGTCGATTTCGAACTGCGCGGCATCTGGTACTTCTGATGTCGACGCCAGCAGAACTCGCTCGAACCAAGGTAGGCCATCGCTTTCGCCTACGCCGATCTTGCCTCCAATCCTGCCTTCTATCCGGCACTTCTTGGTTTCTTCGCACGATGCGCTCAACTGCCACTCCATCGGCCCGCAGCCAGCAGAGACGAGGGTGATACCGACAGCTGCCACGACAACTCGCAGATTGCTCATTGGTAATCTCCACGTTGGACGTCGATTGACCGATCAGCTCAACCTGCTGATTCGGCAGTCGATCCGTACCGGCTCAGGCTCGATCAGGCAATCGGAAGTGTTTCAAGGACCTCTGGTAGCTGGCTCCGGGCCTCATTCGACGCGCCAGACACATGCGCAGGTCGCGCCAATGGCGACACTTGCGCCTACACTCACACCACGTGGGGAACTCGCGGGCGCATCAGCCCATCAGATAGCGCAGCACGCCGGCCGAGACCACGCCGATCAGCACGGTCGGCAGCATCGACAACCGTGTGGCGGCCAGCAGGGTGATCGCCAGCGCGGCCAGGTCGGCGGGCTTGTCGGCGACGAAGTCGGGCGCGATCACCGAGATCAGCACGCAGCCCGGCGCGGCTTCCATCACCGTTACCGCGCGCTTGCTCAGCGTGCGGTTGCGCAGGGCGAGGAAGCCGACGATGCGGGTCAGGTAGGTGGCGGCGGCCATCAGCACGATGGTCAGCACCGAGGTCCAGTGGATCAGGCCGTTGAAGATCATGCTGCGTCCTCCGCCAGCAGCCAGGCCGCGGCCAGGCCCGCCAGTGCGCCGCTGGCCACGTACCACGCACCCGGCACCAGCAGGTAGGTGGCAGCGGCCACCACCAGGCTGACCAGCCAAGGCCGCGCGGCCTTCATGCCCTGCCACATGCCACGCAGCAGCACCAGGAACACGGCGGGGAAGGCCATGTCGAAACCGTAGGGGTGGATGTCGCCCAGCATCGGCCCAACGATCGCGCCCAGCGCGGTGCAGGCGACCCAGACCGTGTACAGGCCTGCCGACACGCCCAGGTAATAGGCCAGGCTGAAGCCGAACGCACGGCGCCGTGCATCGGCCACGCCCATGGCCCAGCTTTCGTCGCACATGAAGAACAGTGCCGGCAGCACCCGGCGGCGCGGCAGATGCTGCAGCACTGGGGCCAGGCTGGCGCCCATCAGCAGGTGGCGGCTGTTGACCAGCGCGGTGATCGCGACGATCAGCGCGATGTGCGGCGGCGAGGTCCACAGTTCGACGGCGGCGAACTCCGAGCCGCCGGCGAAGTTGAGGCCGGTCATCAATGGCACTTCCAGGGCGCTGAGGCCTTTCTGGGCGGCCTGGGCGCCGAGCACCAGGGCGAAGGGAATGAAGCCGATCATCACCGGCACGGCGGCGCGCAGGCCGCGCAGGAATTCGGCACGCGGCGCGGTATCGCAGGTGTCGGGCAGGGGGAGGGTGGTACGGGCGTCCATGGAACGGCACAACGAGGTGGGGGTGGCCCATGCTATCGGTCCGATCGCGAAATCGGGTTGCGTTGATGCCATTTGATTCGGGAATATTGAGATTCCATGCGGCCAATGGCGCCAAAGGTGAAATTCCATGCAGTACCAGCTCGACAACCTTGATCGGCGCATCCTCGACGCCCTGCAGCGTGACGGACGCCTGCAGAACCTGGAGCTTGCCCGGCAGGTCGGCCTTTCGCCCTCGGCCTGCCTGCGGCGGGTGCGGCTGCTGGAGGAGGGCGGCTACATCGACCGCTATGTTGCCCTGCTGAATGAGGCCAAGGTGGGACGTGGCTTCACGGTGTTCGTGCGGGTGTGGCTGCGCGGGCAGGACGAGGACACGACCAATCACTTCATCAACAGCATCAAGTCTTTCCCGGAAGTACTTGAATGCCATCTGATGGCGGGGGACTGCGATTTCCTGCTGCGGGTGGCGGTGGCGGATCTGGATGCCTACCGGCAGTTCCAGATGCAGCACCTGAACCGGATTGCCGGGGTGCAGAACACCAAGACCGAGATCCCGATGCAGCGGATCAAGCAGACGACCCAGTTGCCGCTTTGAGGGATGGGGGTTGTGGCCGGGTTGCACCCGGCACCCGCAGAGGCAACGGCCGGAGCAACAGCGTGCATTCCGTGGGACGGCGGGGTAGGTCCGGTTGCAGGGGGCATGAGCTGCTCTTGGTGGGTGTCGACCTTGGTCGACACGATTTGGTCGGCACGGGTCGGATCCCGTTGCTGCGCAACGGGCTCTGACCCCAGGCGTGACGTGGTCTGTTCGATTCATTGATGCCCGATGCGTGACTGGCTTCATGGCGCCAGTCACGCCGCCAGCCGTGGGTGGCGGTCATCGCAATGACATGTGACCCCGGTACGGTTTGAGCCCGCTTGCTGGTCGCGCGCGGGCCGGGTTCCGGTCGTGGGCGCGTCCACTGCAGCTGCTGTCGCTGCCGAGGGTCATGTGTTCTACGTCAGGGGGCTGAATGGACACCATGCGGTCAGAACTTGGAAGGTGGCCATCGCCGCATGGCTGCTGCTGTCCTCTGCCGCTGCCGCGCAGGACGGTGTTCATGCCTACGATATCCCTGCGCAGCCGCTGGAACAGGCGGTCGAGCGCTTCAGTGTCATCAGCGGGTGGTCGGTGATGTACCCGGGCGACCTCGCCGCGGGCCGCAGCAGCCATGCGCTGCGCGCCAGCCTGATGCCGCTGCCTGCGTTGCAGATGCTGCTGCAGGACACCGGCATCGAGGCCGAGGTGATCGGCGAGCAGCGCGTGGTGCTGCGCCGGGGAACGTCCTCGGCCGCCGAACCCGGTGTTGGCGTCGATCTTCCCGAGGCCGAACGTCGCCGCCGCTATGGCGGCCTGCAGCAGCGCCTGCGCGCGGCGTTCTGTGACGACCCTGAGATCGCGCCCGGCCGCTATGCCGCAACCCTGCGCTTCCGCGTCGACGCCGAGGGCCAGGTGCAGCAGCCCGAACTGCTGTCCGGTAGTGGCAGTGCCCGCCGCGATGCGCGCCTGCTGCAGGCGCTGCAGGGCCTGGTGCTGGCGCCCGATGCCGCTGCGCTGCCGCAGCCGGTGACGCTGCAGATCCGTCCTTCCGGCACCGACCACGACTGTGGCCGGCGCGCGCCCCTTCCATGACTTCAAGGATCCGAACATGAGCAACGGTACGGCTGGGGCAGTTGACCTGATGGACCACCTTCTGGGGGCCTACGACGAGCTGAAGCGCCGCTTGGTGCGCAAGCTGGGCTCGGAAGAGCTGGCCGGCGACGCGCTGCAGGACACCTGGATGCGCCTGAGTGCGCGCCGTGACCGTCTGGATGCCGTGCAGAATCCCGCGGCCTACCTGCTGCGCATGGCGATGAACACCGTGATCGACCGCCAACGTGCCGACCACCGCCTGCTGAGCCTGGAAGAGGTGGATACGCTGATGGACATGGCCGACCCAGCACCGGGCCCGGCGCAGGTAGCTGAGCTGGACTTCGCGCTGGAAGACATGGTCGGGCTGCTGCAGCGCATGCCCGAGCGTCGTCGCCGCATCCTGCTGGCGATCCGCGTCGACGGCCTGCAGCAGCGCGATGTCGCCGATCACCTGGGCGTGTCGCTGCGGCTGGTGCAGCGCGAGCTGAAGGCGGCCCAGGACTATCTGGCCGAGCGCAGCGGGCAGGGGCGCCAGGTGCGGTTCTGAGCGGCGGCATCCGTCTACACTTTGACGCCGAGCAGAACCCCGCAGCGTGCGGGTCCGGCATGAGTCCCCATGGATCCTGACGATCGCCCGCAACGCCCGCTGGATGCCGTCGAGCGTCAGGCCCACGCGTGGGTGGTGCGGCTGACCTCGGGCGAAGCCACTGCCGCTGATGCACGCAGGTTTCGTGCGTGGTGCGAGGCCGACCCCCACCATCGCGAAGCGTTCGGCCGGGCGCGCCGGCAATGGGAACAGGTACGGCTGGCCGGCGAGCAGCTGCCCGCCACGGCACGGCAGCCGGTCGCGCCGACGCCGGCCCAGCGCTGGAGCCGGCGCGCCTTCCTGGGCGCCGCGATTGCTGCGCCAGCCAGCCTGGTGGTGGTGGCGGCGATCCGCCCACCGCTGGGGCTGTGGCCGTCGGTGACGGCCATGACGGCCGATTTCCACACCGGCACCGGCGAACGGCTGCGGATCGCGCCCCTGCCGCAGTTGAAGATCGAACTGGATACGCAGAGCAGCCTGCGCCGCCGTGCGGACGCGCAGGGCGAAGGCTTCGAGCTGGTGCAGGGCCAGGCCGCGATCGAAACCGAGGCTGGCCTGCGCCTGGCCTTGTTCGCGGGGCCAGGCTGCGTGATTGCCGAGGAAGGTGCGGTGCGCCTGGACGTGCGCAATACCCATGGACAGGTACGGGTGACCTGCCTGCAGGGCAGTGCACGCATCGAGCACCCACAGGGCCGCCTGCAGCTGCAGGCGGGCCAGCAGACCCAGTACGACGAGCGCCTCAGTGGCGTGGTGGCCGAAGCCGTGGCCTCGGAAGTGAGTGCCTGGACCGAAGGCATGCTGGTATTCCGCCGCGCACCGCTGCGCGAGGTGGTGGATGAAATCAACCGATACCGCCGCGGCAAGGTACTGCTGGGCGAATCGGCGTTGGCGCGTGCCCCGGTCAGTGGCCGCTTCCGCATCGATGATCCGGACGCCGCGCTGGAGCAGCTGCGACTGACGATGTCGCTGGATCTGCGTCGCTTTCCGGGTGGCATTGCCGTCCTTGGTTAGGTGAAGACGCTGGCTGCGCGCGCCGCGCGGGGCTGTTGCAAGCACGGAGAAGCCAAGGATGCGCAACGAGACCATCGGTGTGCTGGATCTGCGCCGCAATCTGTCGGCGTTGCTGGAAACCACCCAGCGACGGCCTTTGATGGTGCACCGCTACGGCTCGCCATGGGTGTGCGTGGTGTCTGACGCACAGTGGCAGCAACAGGCTGTGCTGCTGGACTTCGATCCGCAGTCGCACCCGCTGGCGATGCTGCTGCGCCTGCAGCAGCAGGTGCTGCCGCTGGCTGAAACCGGTGCGTTGCCGCCTGCGGCGCTTGCACGCGCACTGCTGCTGATGGGCATGCATGGCATCGACGATCTGGCGCAGTTGCACGAGCAGGTGCTGCACCACCGGCTGTGGCACTGGTTCGTGGCGGGCACCCGCGGCGTGATGGACGGCTGGCAGCTGCCGGCGCTACGCATTGCGATGGCGTCATGGTGCGATGACGTGGAGATGACGGGTGCGCTGGCTGCGTTCGCCACGCGCAGCGACGTGGCGGTATTGGCCCGGCGCTGCGGCGGCGACGCACCGCGCCTGCTGCGCGAAGCCTGCAGGCGGATGACGCTGCGATGACGGTGCCGATGAAGCACCACCCAGCGCACAGAGTTGCATTCGCGCTGTCGCTTCACCTGCCTTGCTGACGTCTTCTCCAGAGTACGACGCACCACGCGTCGCGGAGCGCGGGCGACGCAGATGGCAGACAGTCGCAGGATCAGCATGCTGGAGCTGGATCGCCACCTGAGCCAGTCACTGGAGCAGGCGCGGCACACGCCCTTGAACGTGCAACGTTACGGGCATTCCTGGGTATGGGTGCTGTCCAGTGATGCCTGGGCGGAAGCGGCGCGCTGGGCGGCGCTGGACAGCAGCGCGCATCCGCTGGCGGCGCTGCGAAGCGCGCTCGATCTGCAGCTGCGGCCCTGGCCGGAAGCGGCCATGAACGCGCTGCCGCTTGAGGCGGGCGATGCGCGGCTGCTGCAACGCGCGGCCCTGCTGCTGGTCGTGCGTGACCTCAACAGTGCGCAGCGCGTCTATGACGACCTGCGCTACCACCAGGCCTACCGGATGTTCATCGGCCTCGACCACGGCACCGCGTGGTCGCCGATGCAGTGCGTGCGCCTGCTGCAGGCGTGCGCGCATCCGCTGGTGCGCGGCTGCATCGACGAAACGCTGGCCAGCGTGCCGCAACACCTGTTCGACGCGGCACGCGCGCAGGCGGCCCCTGCGCCCGCGCAGGCACATGCGCAGCGAATTGCCGGCGGATGTTTATCGTACTGACACATGCACCGCTGACCATGGCGCAGCGGTCTCTTCCAGGATGACGAGGGCGGAACAATGGCAAGGCAGGTTCGTGGTCGCAGGGCTCGGCAGCAGGGGTTCAGCCTGATCGAAATCATGGTGGTGGTGGTGATCATCGGCATCCTCGCCGCATTGATCGTGCCGCGCCTGATGGACCGCCCTGACCAGGCGCGCGTGGTCGCGGCGCGGCAGGATATCGCGGCATTAATGCAGGCGCTGAAACTGTTCAGGCTGGACAATGGGCGCTATCCGAGTGCCGAGCAGGGCCTGCAGGCACTGGTGAAGCCGCCGCAGGGCAGCGGTTCGATGCCGGTTCCGCCGTATCTGGATCGCCTGCCGAATGATCCGTGGGGCCATCCGTACCAGTACCAGAGTCCCGGAACCCATGGCGACATCGACGTGTTCTCGCTGGGTGCGGACAGCAAGCCAGGTGGCGTCGCCGGGAACGCGGATATCGGCTCCTGGCAGCTGTGAGGCGCGCTGATGGCAACCCGGACACGTGCGGTCCCGTGCACCCGCCAGCGTGGCATGGCGGTGATCGTTGCGCTGCTGGTGGTGGCACTGGTGGCGGTGATTGCCACCGCGCTGCTGACCCGGCAGTCGGCGCAGCTGCGCGCGCTGCGTAGCGACCAGTTGCGTGCGCAGGTGCGCATGGCGGTCGACGCCACGCTGGAGCGTGCGGCGCAGCAGCTGCGCGAGGATGTGCGCGAGCAGTTGACTACGGTGCGCAGCGGTCGCTGGGCGCGTCCGCTGACGCTGCAGGCGCCGTTGCCGGTGCAGTTGCAGCTGGTCGACGCGCAGTCGATGTTCAACCTGCGCAACCTGCTGGCGCATGGCGGGCCGGACCCCGAGGCGCGACGCGCGTTCATCGCGTTGTGTGCCGGGCAGGGGCTGGGCCTGGGCGCCTGCGCATCCGCAGCGGACCACATCCAGGCGCGCCTGCGCGACGGCGGCATGCAGGCGCAGGCGCCGCTGCCGCGCGAATCACTGATCGTGCAGGCGCTTCCTGGTGCCGATCCGATGGCGGTGCAGGCGCTGGCGCGACGCACCGTGGTGTTGCCGGCGCAGACCCTGGTCAACGCCAATACCTGCGACCTGAGCGTTCTGCAGGCAGTGACGCCTGCGGTCGAGCCGGCGCGGCTGCAGGCGCTGCTCGGTGAGCGCGACGGTGGCCGTTGGCTGCTCAACCGCGGCGACATCGCCAATCGGCTGCAACTGAGCAACGAACAGATGGCCATGCTTCCCTTGGGCATCCATAGCGAGTGGTTCCTTGCGATCGGCCAGGTGCAGGCCGATGGCAGTGCGGTCGAGTTCCGTGCGTTGCTCTGGCGCGAGTACCGTGACGATGGGGCACGTGTGCAGCGAGTGTGGACGAGGATCGGTGCATGAGCGTGCAGCTACGGGTGCGCCTGCCGCCGCTGGAGCACCTGCGCGCCGACAGCGCAGTGGACTGGGTGCAGCTGCACAAGGGCGAAGTGCTGGCACACGGCCGCGACACACTGGCGGCGCTGGGCCTGCGTCATCCGAATGCGGCGGTGCGCGCCTGCCTTGATCCGCACGACCTGATCCTGCTGGAACTGCAGCTGCCGCCGTTGTCCGGGCGCCGCCTGCAGTCGGCGTTGCAGGGTGAAGTGGAGGCGATGCTGCTGGACGACCTGCAGGAGGTGGCGTTGGCCCACGGTGCGCAGGCGGCGGACGGCACGGTTCCGGTGGCCTGGCTCGGCCAGCAGGCAGTCCTGCAGGCGCAGCAGCTGCTGGCCTCGTGCGCACTGCAGCTGCAGGCACTGTATCCCACGCCATTGCTGCTGCCCTGGCAGGAGGGCCAGGCCACGCTGCAGGTCAGCGGCGAGCACCTGCTTGTGCGCAGCGGGCGCGATCGGGGCTTCGTCCAATGGTGTGGCGGACGTGACGCGTCCGCAGTGATGCAGGCCCTGGCAGTGCGCCTGCAACAGGCCGGCGCGCACGCCGTGCAGTGGCTCGACAGCGTGCCCCCGACGTGGCCGGCGAGCCTGCCCGCCACCGCCGTCGCGCATGAGCGGCAGGCCTGCGGCCCCGTGCCGGCGTGGTCGTTGCCGCTGGCTGGTACTGGCCAGCGGGCGCCCCGGTTGGCGATCGGCCTGGCGTTGGCGGCGGTGCTGCTGGCCGCGCTCGGCCTGCAGCTGCAGGTCTCGCGGTGGCGAAGTGAGGGCGAGGTGCTGCAACAGGGCATGACGCGGCAGTTCAATGCACGCTTCCCGGAGATCACCGATGTGGTGGACCCGGTGCTGCAGGCAAGGCGGGCATTGGCGGTGCCATTGCCACCGCCGCCGTTGCCGCCACTGCAACGCCAGGTGGCCAGCACGCTGCAGGCGGTCCCGGAGTTGGCGGGGCAGGTTCGCAGCCTGCATTACCAGCCGGGCCAGCTGGACATGGCGTTGGACGCCGATGCCCAGGCATTGGCCGATGATCCGCAGCGGCTCGAGCGCTGGCAGCAGGCGGTGCAGGCGCAGGGCCTGCAGCTGGCACGTGGTTCCGATGGACAACTGCGGGTGAGCGGAGCCGGACAGTGACGACCCGCACCCTGCGCTTGGGCGAGGGACTGGCCGGCCTCCGGCAGCGCTGGCAGCGCCTGCCAGCGCGCGACCGGCTGATGCTGTGGGTGATGGTGGTGGCGCTGCTGGCGGCAGGCCTGTGGTCGTTGTGGCTGGACCCCCTGCTGAAGCAGCACGCGTACTGGCAGGCCGAACTCCCACGGCTGCAGGCGCAGTCCCGCGCACTGGCGCCGCTGCTGCGGGCCCGGGAGCGCCAGCAGCAGGCCCAGGGCCAGCGCCCGACGCTGGCCAGCCTGCGGGACGGAATCAGATCCGCCGGCCTTGCCGACGGCCTGCATATCGAAGCGCGCGACGGGCGCTGGCACCTGCAGGTGCAGGCGGTGCCCGCCGACGCGCTATGGAACTGGCTGCTGCCGCTGCTGGCCGACCCGGCCATCGAGCTGCAGCAGCTGCAACTGACACGCACAGGGGATGCGAACATGCCGGCGGCACGGATTTCCGGAAACATCGTGATGGTGGCCACTGCGGGTGCCCATCCATGAGGGCGATGCGCAGCCTTGCCTGCAGTACTGCATTGGCGCTGATCGTGGGCATGGCCCACGTGCCGGCGCCCGTGCTGGCGCAGGACACCCGCGATGAGCCGGTGCAGCTGAACCTGGTGGATACCGATATCGGCGGCGTGCTGCGCATGGCGGCACGGTTCACCGGCCGCCAGTTCCTGGTCGACCCGCGGGTGACCGGCAAGATGACGGTGGTCTCCGATGGCCCGGTCAGCCGTACCCAGGCCTACCAGCTGCTGCTGGGCGCGCTACGCATGCGCGGCTTCGCCGTGGTCGAGAACGGCGGCGTCAGCCGGGTGGTGCCGCAGGCCGACGCCAAGCTGCTCGGTGGCCGGGTGGGCAGCGGCGGTGCAGGGGGCGAGATCGCCACGCGCACCTTCGCGCTGCGCTACGAGAACGCGGCCGCGCTGGTGGCAGTGCTGCGGCCGATGATCAGCCCGGACAACCCGATCACTGCCAACCCAGGCAACAACACCCTGGTGATCACCGACTATGCCGACAACCTGGAGCGCATCGCACGGGTGATCGCCAGCGTCGACACGCCGGCTGGCATGGACACCGATGTGGTGAAGCTGCAGCAGGGCATTGCCGTTGACGTGGCGGCAATGGTCGCGCCGCTGCTGGATGCGCAGGGCGCCGAGCCCAGCCAGAAGGTGGTGGTGATGGCCGACCCGCGCAGCAACAGCGTGCTGCTGCGTTCCAGCAGCCCCGGGCGTACCCGCCTGGCACGGCAGCTGGTGGAGAAGCTGGACCGCGCCCAGGATGAATCCGGCAACCTGCATGTGGTCTACCTGCGCAATGCCCAGGCCAACCAGCTCGCTGGTGTGCTGCGCGGCGTGGTGGCCGGACAGAGCGATGCACCGGCAATGGGCAGCAACGAGGGCATCACGCCACTGCCCGGCGATGCCAACGGTTCCACACCGGCGCAGCCGTCGCAGCCGCAGCAGGCCAAGGCCGGTGGCAATGCGCTGGAATCACAGCGGCTGGACCCGAACCGCCGCGACCCGATCGACGCCGGAAGCACCGGCTTCAGCCAGAACGGCATTTCGGTGCAGGCGGACGTGGCCACCAACACGCTGCTGATTTCGGCCCCCGAGCCGGTGTACCGCAACCTGCGCCGGGTGATCGACCAGCTTGACCAGCGCCGTGCGCAGGTGCTGGTGGAAAGCCTGATCGTGGAGGTCAACCAGACCGACGCCGCCGAGCTGGGCGTGCAGTGGATGCTGGGCAATGGCCGCACCTTCGGCGGCACCCACTTTGGTGGCGCCACCGGCGGCAGTGGGCTCAATACCGGTGCACGCACTACCTTGGACGTGCTGCCAAAGGATGGCCTGAAGATCGGTGTGATCGACGGCACCATCAACCTGCCCGGCGTCGGTCAGATCCTCAACATGAAGGCGCTGGCCAACGCGCTGCAGAGCAAGGGTGGCGCCAACATCCTGTCCACGCCGAACCTGATGACGCTGGACAACGAAGCGGCCAGCATCATGGTCGGCCAGACCGTACCGTTTGTCAGCGGCCGCTACGTGACCGACGGTGGTGGCGGCAGCAACAACCCGTTCCAGACCATCGTGCGCGAGGACGTGGGCCTGAAGCTGCGGGTACGCCCGCAGATCTCCGAGGGCGGCACGGTGAAGCTGGACATCTACCAGGAGGTCAGCAGCATCGACGCGCAGAGCGCCAACAGCACGGCCGGCATCATCACCAACAAGCGCGCCTTGGATACCAGCGTGCTGCTGGACGATGGCCAGATCATGGTGCTGGGTGGCCTGCTGGAAGACAGCGTCAGTCATGGCCGTGATGCGGTTCCGGGGCTGGGCAGGATCCCGGTGCTGGGCGCCTTGTTCCGCAGCGACACGCGCAAGCGCGCCAAGACCAACCTGATGGTGTTCCTGCGCCCGCACGTGGTGCGTGACCCCGCCGCCGGCCAGCGCCTGACCCGCGACCGCTACGACTACATGCGCAACGCGCAGGCGGGTGCGCAGCCGGCGCAGAGCTGGGCATTGCCGGCGCTGTCCGCACCGCAGCTGCCGCCGCAGGATCTGTCCGTGCTGGGCCAGGGCAATGCCCGCGACGGCCAGGGCCAGCCGCTGCAGAACACCAGCCTGGCGGCGTTGTATCCGCCCGGTGAGGGCGACGCGCAGCTGGTGCAGTTCGCGCAGGGGCTGGACCCGGCGCGTGCCAGCCAAGGCGTGGCGCAGGTGCGTGCGCTGGGCCTGCAGGCCTATGCCGAAGCCACGCCGGGCGAGAGCGGGCAACGCCTGCGCGTGCGCCTGCCGCGCGATCCGGCGACGCTGGACCCGGCACTGCAGCAACTGCGCGGGCTGGGCTACACGCCGGAACTGGTGATCGGGCCGTGAGCGCCGCCGCGCCGCTGCCGTACGCCTGGGTGCGCAGCCATGGCGTTATGCTGTCCGAGGCCGGCGGCGAGCCCGTACTGCTGGGCACCGCCGAAACTGCCGCGTGGGCCGTGGCCGAACTGCGGCGCCGGCATGGCCCGCTGCCGTTCCAGGCGCTGGATGCGGCGACCTGGCAACAGCGGCTGGGTGAACAGTACCGTGACGGCGGCGATGCCGCTGCTGTGGTCGGGGCTGCTGAAAGTGAAGTGGATCTGGACCGGCTGATGCAGGACATGCCGGAGGTCACCGATCTGCTGGATGCGCAGGACGATGCGCCGGTGATCCGCATGATCAACGCGCTGCTGGCACAGGCCGCACGCGATGGCGCCAGCGATCTGCACATCGAGCCGTTCGAGACCCACTCGGTGGTGCGCTACCGGGTGGACGGCACGCTGCGCGACATGGTGCAGCCGCGGCGCGCACTGCACGCGGCGCTGGTGTCGCGCATCAAGATCATGGCGCACCTGGACATCGCCGAGAAGCGCCTGCCGCAGGACGGGCGCATCGCGATCCGCGTGGGTGGGCGTCCGCTGGATATCCGTGTCTCCACGGTGCCGACCGGGCATGGCGAGCGCGCCGTGCTGCGACTGCTGGAAAAGGATGCCGGCCGCCTGCAGCTGCAGCGCCTGGGCATGGCCGATGACACCCTGGCCACGTTCACCGGATTGATCCGGCAGCCGCATGGCATCGTGCTGGTCACCGGGCCGACCGGCAGCGGCAAGACCACTTCGCTGTACGCCGCGCTGGGCCAGCTCGACAGCAGCACCAGCAACATCCTCACCGTGGAAGACCCGGTGGAGTACGACTTCGCCGGCATCGGCCAGATCCAGGTCAACGCGCGTATCGGCATGAGCTTCGGCACCGCGCTGCGCGCGATCCTGCGCCAGGACCCGGACACCATCATGATTGGCGAGATCCGCGATCTGGAAACCGCGCAGATTGCGGTGCAGTCGTCGCTGACCGGGCATGGCGTGCTGGCCTCCCTGCACACCAATGACGCGATCTCAGCGGTAACCCGTCTGGCCGACATGGGGGTGGAGCCGTTCCTGCTCGCCTCGTCGCTGCGCGGTGTGCTGGCGCAGCGGTTGGTGCGGCGGCTCTGCACGCAATGCAGGCGTGCCGAGGTGGATGGCGAAGGCCGCACCGTGTGGCGTGCGGTGGGCTGCGCGGCCTGTGCCAACAGCGGCTATCGGGGGCGCACCGGCATCCATGAGCTTTTCGTGGTGGACGATCGCGTGCGTGCGCTGATCCATGAAGGGCAGGGTGAGCCCGCGCTGCGCGAAGCGGCGCGGCATGCCGGCATGCGCACGCTGCGCCAGGACGGCCAGCGTTGGGTCGACAGCGGGGTGACCACGCTGGAAGAAATCCTGCGCGTCACGGGCGACGACTGAGGCCTGCATGGCGCTGTTCGACTACCAGGCCGCCAACGCGCAGGGCCGCATCGAGAAGGGCCAGCTGGACGCGGACAGCCCGCGCGGCGCGCGCCAGCTGCTGCGCGGCCGTGGGTTGACGCCGGTGCAGGTGAGCGCGGCGCGCAACGCCGGCAGTGGCTGGGGCACGCGCCGGCTGTCCGCCAGCGAGTTGGCCTGGGCAACCCGCCAGCTGGCCAGCCTGCTGGCCGCCAGCCTGCCGTTGGAAGGTGCATTGAGTGCGGTGATCGAACAGGCCGAGCGCCCGCATGTGGCCCAGGCACTCACCGCGGTGCGCGCCGACGTACGTGCTGGACAGCGCCTGACCGTGGCATTGGCTGCGCGGCCACGTGATTTTCCGCCGATCTACCGGGCGCTGGTGGGCGCCGGTGAAGACTCCGGCGACCTGGCACGGGTGATGGAGCGCCTGGCTGACTACATCGAAGAGCGCAATGCGCTGCAGGCCAAGGTGCTGACGGCTTTCATCTATCCGGCGGCGATCAGCCTGGTGTCGGTGGCGATCGTGGTCTTCCTGCTCAGCTATGTGGTGCCGCAGGTGGTGACCGCGTTCGTGCAGGCACGGCAAACGCTGCCGATGCTGACCCAGGTGATGCTGGCGGCCAGTGCATTCGTTCGCAGCTGGGGAGTGTGGGCGGGGCTCGGCATCGCTGCGTTGGTGGTGGCATGGCGGTTGGCTCTGCGCAAGCCCGAGCTGCGCCTGCGCTGGGACGCGATGCTGCTGCGGGTGCCGATGGTCGGGCGTTTCGTACTGGGTGTGAACAGTGCGCGCTTTGCCTCGACCCTGGCGATCCTGCTGGATGCCGGCGTGCCGCTGCTGCGTGCATTGGAAGCGGCGCGGCAGACGCTTGGCAATGCACTGCTGGCGCATTGCGCTGATGACGTGTCCGCGCGCGTACGCGAAGGTGCCGCGCTGGGTGCTGCGTTGAAGGTGCAGAAGGTGTATCCGCCGATCCTGGTGCACCTGGTGGCCAGCGGCGAAAAGACCGGCGCATTGGCACCACTGCTGGATCGCGCGGCACAGACGATCTCGCGCGAGATCGAGCGCCGCGCGATGGCACTGACCGCGTTGCTGGAGCCGACCATGATCCTGGTGATGGGCGGCGTGGTGCTGACCATCGTGCTGGCCGTGCTGATGCCGATCATGGAAATGAACCAGCTGGTGCAGTGATGCGCAACGCGCATCACGGGTAGAGTCGACTGTTAGTCGACTGCTTCTCAAACGCACTTCGACAAGTCCAGCGCTTCGCGTGCCAGTCGACTAACAGTCGACTCTACCCGGTGGGCGTCTTCGATTCTCCACACAATCCTCCACACCTTTTTTCGATCTTCCACAGGTTTCTTAAGCGGCCTGTCATCGGCACGGACCAGCATAGCCACGTCGTCGCAGAGCGGGCTGGGAGGCCCCTGGCGACAGCAGGCGTGCAATGACCGTTCCTCCCTTGGCGTTTCCCTTCGCAGTAAACCCTTCAGGAGAAGATCATGACCAAGTACAAGACCCTGGCCGCGCTGGTTGCCACCGCGCTGCTCGCTACCGTGGGCGCCGCGTCGGCGCAGACCGTTACCGGCGGCGGTGCATCGCTGCCGGCCGACCTCTACAAGGGTTCGGCCGACAGCATCCTGCCGGCGAACTTCACCTACGCCGTGACCGGTTCGGGCACCGGCAAGAAGGCGTTCCTGGAAAACAACTCGGCGCTGTTCTCGACCACCGGCACCGTGCATTTCGCCGGCAGCGATTCGGTGCTGAGCAGCACCGAGCTGAACACCTACACCACCAACTTCAACCAGCCGACCAATGCCAACCGCTACGGCGCGCTGATCCAGGTGCCGTCGGTGGCCACCTCGGTCACCATTCCGTTCAACAAGGCCGGTTCGGCGGTGGACCTGAGCGTGGCGCAGATCTGCGGCGTGTTCTCGGGCGCGATCAGCGACTGGTCGACCATCGATGCCAACCGCAGCGGCCCGATCCAGGTGGTGTACCGCCCGGAAAGCAGCGGTACCAGCGAAATGTTCAGCCGCTTCCTGACCGCCGCCTGTGCCGCTGAGAACGCTGAAACCTCGAAGCTGGTGGGTGGCAAGTTCGCCATCAAGTCGACCTTCGCCGACCTGTACAAGCGCGATGACAACGGCGCCTTGCCGGCGTTCCTGGTGGCCGCCCCGGCCACCGGTGGCACCTCGCTGTACAACGCTGTCTACGCTGCTGACGGCCGTATCGGCTACGTCGGCCCGGACGTGATCCCGAGCCTGACCGATGCGACCAAGGTCGCCAAGGTCAAGGGCTTCTCGCCGGACCAGGTGAGCGTGCAGGCTACCCTGGACACCGTCGCTCCGCCGACCGGCGCCGCAGCCGAGGACCCCGCCAACTGGGTGCCGGTGTTCGGCAACCCGTCGGCCGGCTATCCGATCGCCGGCTACACCAACCTGGTGATCGGCCAGTGCTACAAGGATTCGAGCGTCGCCACCAGCCTGCGCGGCTTCCTGGCCCGCCACTATCCGGCGACCTACACCGTCGCGTATGAGAAGTCGATCACCGACCACGGCTTCATCCCGCTGACCAAGGCCTGGCGCGATGCGATCCGCAACCGCTTCGTGCTGGCCAGCAGCGCTGCCGGCCTGAACAACCCCAGCACCTGCTCGGGCATCGGTCGTCCGCTGTAATCCGCAGCACTGGTTGAGTCCTGCTTGACCCGACGCCGGCCTCCTGGGCCGGCGTCGCCATTTCCGCGACGGTGCCGCCACTGCAGTGTTTCGCTGTCGGCTTCGTGTCACATGAACCGTCTATCAGGGGCAGGGCATGCGTTGCGCGTGCCTCCCCGATCGTCGCCGCAGCCGCGGCCCACCAGGTTGATGAGGTTCCGATGTCGCACCCGCTCCCGTCCGCTGTTCATCCGGCCGCGCCGATGCGCCGCAATCATCCGATGGCGTGGGCCATCGCGGTCGCCCTGGGCAGCATGGTGGCCCCGGCCAGCCAGGCGCAGCAGGCATTCAGTCCGGGCTGGTTCGCCGAACGCGGCGCGGCCCAGGGCAGCGCGGCACAGAGTGGCCGCATGCCCAACGGCGTGCCGATCCAGTTCCAGTTGCCGGCCCAGCAGCAGGATGCAGCACGGCAGAAGCTGCAGCAGTCGATCGACAATCTCGGCACCGCGGCGCAGGCGATTGCCCTGCAGCAGCGCTTGCAGGAACAGGCGCGGCAGGCGCGCCGCGAGGCTGGCTTCATCGTTGCCGATGGCCTCGGCAAGGACGGCCTGAGCGTCGACCAGAACCCGCTGACCCGTGGCTGGCTCAACGCGCGCGACGCGGTCCAGTCGCAGGGCAGCGACGGGCGGGTGCAGGTCACGGTCGAGCAGACCGCGGATAAGGCGATCCTGAACTGGGAGACCTTCAACATCGGCGGTAACACCACGCTGAACTTCCTGCAGAACCCTGACTGGGCCGTGCTGAACCGGGTCAATGACCCGGGTGCGCGGCCCAGCCAGATCCTGGGGCAGCTCAACGCCAATGGCACGGTGTTCGTGGCCAACCGCAATGGCGTGGTGTTCGGCAACAACAGCCAGGTCAATGTACGTAACCTGCTGGCAGCCGCAGCACGGATCAGCGATGCGCAGTTCCGCGACAACGGCCTGTACAGCCCCGACGCCAGCAGCAGCGCGCTCAGCGATGCATTCGGCAAGGTGATGGTGGAGCAGGGCGCCCGCATCGCGACCCATGAGCCGACCAGTGCGACGCGCGGCGGTGGTTACGTGCTGCTGGCCGGGCACAGCGTGGAGAATGCAGGACATATCGAGGCGCGCAAGGGCCAGGTGCAGCTCGCTGCCGGTGACAGTTTCGTGATCCGGCGCGGCGTGGGTACGGCGACCAATACCAGCTCCACCACCCGCGGCAATGAAATCGCGCCGCGCTTCATCGCTGGCAGCACGGCTGGCAGCGTGCGCAACACCGGCCTGCTGCGCGCCCGCGAGGGTGACGTGACCCTGGCCGGGCGCAGCGTCGAGCAGGCCGGTGTGGCCGTGGCCAGCACCACGCTTGCGCAGCGCGGCACCGTGCATCTTCTGGCTTCGGCCAGTGATGCCGGCAGCAGCGTCACGCTTGCCGATGGAGCCACCACGGCGGTGCTGATCGAGGACGATGGCAAGGCTACGGTGCTGGATACGCAGCGCGACAGCCTCATCAAGGAATCGGCAGAGCAGGACGCGATCCGCGCCGGCGCGCGCTCGGCAACCTTCGACAATCTGTCCCAGCACAATGATCGCCGGGACCAGTCGCGGGTGGAGATCGTCTCGGGTGGCAACATCCATTTCAGTGCGGATTCGCTGACGGTTGCCACGGGCGGCCAGATCATTGCCGATGCGGCGGCCCGCAGCTACGTAGACGACGCGGCACGCGTGGATGTTTCCGGTGCAGTGGGCGTACAGGTGTCGATGGAGAGCAACAATGTCCAGGTCAAGGTGCAGGGCAACGAACTGCGCGATGCCCTGGACAACCGCGACAGCGGCAAGCTGACCAGCAGCGAGGTCTGGGTCGACCGCCGCCGGCTGGTCCACGTTCCGGCCGGTACCGGGGGCTACGAGGGTGAGCGCTGGTACGCGGCGGGTGGCCTGCTGGAAGTGGGCGGCTACCTCGACAACCAGGGGCACTCGATCGGCGAATGGGCCGCGCAGGGAGGCACCGTCCTGCTGGGCGGCAGGGAAGTGATCACGCATGGCGGCTCACGCATCAACCTTGCCGGTGGCAGTCTGGATGTGCAGAGCGGCGTGATCCGGCAGAGCTGGGTGCGCGGCGTCGATGGCCAGGTCTACCGCCTCGATGATGCGCCGGCGGAGATGCTGTTCGATGGGTTGTACAGCGGCCATGAAGTAAAGCAGGAGCGCTGGGGCATCACCGAGACCTTCCGTGATCCGATCGTATTCGCGGCGCAGCGTGTCGATAACGGGTACACGGTCGGCCGCGACGCAGGACGCCTGATCGTCTCCGCACCGACCGCGGTGCTGGATGGGCAGGTTGAGACTGCCACCTTCCAGGGCGCGCAGCAGAACCGCAGGCCGGATTCCGCGCTGGAGGGTTATGCGCAGGCGCAGACGGCGGCCGCACGCAACGCGCAGCTGTACCTGGGGCGCTACGACGGCCAGGGCCGCAGCGGTGTGTTCGGCTCGGAGGTGCGCCTGGATGACAAGGCTCCGACGAAGGCGGCGTGGTCGCTGCTGGCGCCGGTCAACGAGGAGCGGCGTGACACAGTGTGGCTGGATACCGCAGAGCTGAGTGCCCAGCAGTGGGGACGGATCGACCTGGCGACCGCCGATCGCATCCGCATCGATGGCAGCCTTCGCCTTCAGGCAGGCGGACAGCTCAATCTGACCGGCAGCGAGGTGGAACTGGCAGGCGACATCGGCATTGCCGGCGGCCAGCTGTCGGCGGGCAACCTGCTGGATGTCCAGGGCCGGCCGACGGCGCTGCTGCACGATGGCCGCGCCCGCACCGCCATTGCCGACGGCACGCGGATCGATCTCTCCGGTGAATGGAGCAATGCGTCACTGGCGATGCCGCTCGACGCCAGCGGTGCCTGGACGGATGGCGGTCGCCTGAGCCTGAGCAACAGTCATGACGTGGTCGTGGGCGCCGAGGCATCGGTTGACGTGGAGGCCGGCGCCGCGTTGGACCTGCGCGGCAAGGGCCGCATCGGCAAAGGGGGCAGCGTCAGCCTGCAGGCGAACAGCAGCACGGTTGCGACCGACGGCAGTGGACGGGTGCAGCTGGGCGAGGGGAGCCGGTTCAGTGGCCGAGGACAGGGCAGTGGATCCTTCTCGCTGGGAACCGGTGGCCACGTTCGGGTGGGCGATGCGGACCCGGCGGGTGCGTCGCTGCGACTGGACCCCGGCCTGTTCGGCAGTGGCTTTGCGCAGTACGACATCAATGGCCACCAGGGCCTGGAGGTGACCGATGGCGCGCAGCTGGTCGCTGCCCTGCCGGGCCTGCAGCTGACCCAGGGCGCTCGGATGGCGACTGATCGGGCGAGCGCGCTGGCGGCGTGGGATGCGCCGCTGTACAGCGCCGATCCGTCGAGCGGGCGCGTCAGCCAGCGCGCAGGCGCGAGCATCAGCCTGCGTTCGGACCGCAACAGCGTGGGCGGTGACCTGCGGGTCGGCACGGATGCACTGGTGGCGGTCGATCCAGGGCAGACGATCTCGCTGCTTGGTGCAGGCAACATCGATGTTGAAGGCACGCTGCGCGCCAAGGGCGGCCGCATCCTGATCGACGATGTGCGACCGGAAAACGCGCTGTACGCCGGGCAGCGCACCGAACGCACCTGGCGTTTCGCCGAAGGCGCGCTGCTGGATGCCGATGCCGACGCGATTTCGCTGCCCGATGCCAGCGGCCGCCTGCGCGGGCAGGTGCGCGCGGGCGGACGCATCGAGATTGGTGGGGCGCTGGACTGGGAGAGCACAGCATTCGTCGACAACCGTCCACCGGAAGCCTTCGTGGTGGTCGAACGCGGTGCGCGCCTGCAGGCGCGGGGCGCGTCGGCCGAACTGGACATCGACGGCCAGGGCCGTGTGCGCGTGGACAGCGACGGCGGGCAGATCGTGCTGCGCTCTGCCAATGCGCTGTACCTGGACGGCGGGATGGACGCGGCCGCCGGTGGTGCCGGCGCACGCGGCGGCACGCTTGGCCTGGCCTTTGGCGGCAGCATCCATGCACGTGGCGCCAGCGATGAGGTACTGCGGGCGCGTGCGATCAGCCTCAGCCAGCACAACGCACCGGCGCAGCCACTGCCGGCCGCATTGGAATATGGCCACGCCGCGTTGTCGGTCGAGCAGCTGCAGGCCGGCGGCTTCGGTAGCCTGTCCGTGTTCGGTGACATCCGCGCCGCCGGCGATGTCGACCTGCGCCTGGCCCAGAGCCTGCGCTTCCACGGCCAGGGAACGTCGAGCCTGGGCATGGCCGTGGATGCCGGGCCGTCCTCGGGGCTGCGACTGAGTGCGCCCTACGTCCGCCTGGCGCAGGCACGCTGGCGCCAGCTGCCGGGCGAGAACCTGCTGGTCACGGCCGATGTTGCCTCGGCGGCGCCGGACCAGCATGCGCTGGCGGTGCAGGCCGAGCTGATCGACATCCGCGACGTCACCTGGCTGCCCGGGTTCGAACACGTGGCGCTGGAAAGCCGCAGTGATGTGCGCCTGACCAACAGCATTGCCAGCAATGGCAACACCAGCGCGTTGATGACGGCCGGTTCGATGGATGTGACCGCTGCCCGCCTGTACCCCACCACGGGTGCGGCCGGCACGCTGGTGGCCGGCGCTTCTGCGCAGACCGTGCAGACCGCTGATTACTGGGCTGATCCAGATGCCGTGCTGCGCATCCACGGCATCGGTGCGGGTACGCAGCCGGCGCCGGAATCGGCGCGGGGCACGCTTCGCCTGGTGGCCGCCACGGTGCAGCAGGGCGGCAACGTACAGGTGCCGATGGGCACGCTGCAGCTGGGCGGCCTGATCCAGAACGGAACCGTCGGCAGCCGGGTGGAACTGCTCCCGGGCAGCGTTACCTCCACCAGCGGTGCCGGCCTGTCGCTGCCCTATGGTGGCACCGTCGATGGTGTCGACTGGCGGGTCGGCACGCGCAGCGTGAGTTCGCTGACGCCGGCCGGCATCTCCTCGATGGGGGTGACCCTGAAGGCCAACGAGGTCGAGGTGGCGCCGGGGGCACTGCTGGACATGTCCGGCGGTGGTGAGTTGACGGGTGCGGCCTTCGTGTCCGGGCGCGGCGGCTCTGTCGACGTGCTGCGCACGGCGTTGGCCGACGCCAATCCGCGCTATGAATTCAGTGCGTCGGGCAACCCGGTGTATGCAATCGTGCCAGGACGCGCCGGGACATTCGCCCCCAGCGGCGAGGAAGGATTCGCCGCACCGGGGGTGGGTCAGCAGATCACCGTGCCGGCGGGCGTGCCCGGCCTGGTGGCAGGCACCTACACGCTGATGCCGGCCAGCTATGCGCTGCAGCCCGGTGCCTTCCGGGTGGAGCTGGGCGCCACCGGTACCTCGGGCATCGCGCAACCCATCGCGACCGGCACCGGCACCTGGCGTGTGTCCGGGCAGCAGCGCGCGGCGCTGGGCGCGGCAATCTCGCCGTTGCTCACCGACATCCTGCTGACCCCCGCCGCGGTGGTACGCCGGCACTCGGGCTACAACGAAACCTCCTACAACAGCTTCGCGCAATCGGTGGCCGACCGCCGCGGCGAGTCGCGCGGCTGGCAGACCATCGATGCGCTCGGGTTGACCCTGGCGCTGGGCGAAGGCGCAGGTCGTGCAGACACGCCTGCCATCCGCTTCGCCGGCACCGCGCGGTTCGGCGCCGCCACCGACAACGGGCGCGGCGGCACGCTGACAGCCACGTTGGCCAGCCCGGCGGTCGGTTCACTGGAGATCGTCGATGGCGGTGCACAATCGCAGGCGCGTGATCGCGGTGCCACCTTCAGCGACGACGCGCTCAATGCCTTCCTGCCTGTGCGGATGATGATCGGCGGGCAGTTCAACCAGGTGACTTCGCAGGTGGCGGTGACCGGCCAGGCACGCAGCGTGGCGATCCGTTCCGGAGTCACCCTGAACGCACCGGAAGTGCTGGTGGCAGCGGCCTCCGGTGGCAGCGGCGTGCTGGTCGAGGCCGGTGCGACCCTCGATACACTGCCGTTCGCATCCGCCAACGCGGATGCCAGGGCGACGCTGCCTTACCAGGTCTCCGGCGGCCTGCTGGCGGTGTCCAACCAGCGCCTGAACCTGATCACCGGCACCACCGGCGTGGAGGCCGGTCCGGTGGCAATCGACATCGGGGGGTGCCAGACGGCGTGCGACGGCCAGACCCGGCTGGTTTCCGATGGCAGCATCGCGGTAGCGACCGATGGCACGCTGCAGATGCGCGACTCGGCCAGCTATGGCACCCGTCAGCTCGGCCTGAGCATGGCGGCGCTGAACCTCGGCAGTGCCGAAGCGATCGCGCAGGCCGCTGCGGCAGGGGCGCTGCCCAGTGGCATGACCATGAACCAGTCCGTGCTGCAGCAACTGCTGCGCGGCAATGATGCCACCGGCGCGCCGGCGCTGGACACGCTGAGCCTAATCGCACGGGATTCGGTCAACGTCTTCGGCAGCGTCGACCTGGATGCGCGCGACAGTGCCACCGGCCGCGGTGGCCTGCAGACGCTGGTACTGGGCGCGCAGGCCATCCATGGCTATGGTGCGGCGAGCGACCGTGCGCGCATCCTGGTGGACACGCTGGTCTGGGACGGCTCATTGGCGGCGAGCCAGGCGCCGGGCAGCGACGCGTCGGTGCCGCCGGCCGATCCGATGGTGGACCGGCTCGGCGCCGGGCAGCTGGACATCGTCACCCGCAACCTGCAGCTGGCGCGCGCCCCGTTCAGCCGTCCCAGCTCCGAGGTGCCTGCCAACCGTCAGGTACTCGGATTCAGTGCGCTGAACCTGAGTGCTTCGGAGCAGCTGTCGTTCTCCGCGCAGGGCACGCTGGACGTGTTCCAGCAGCGCGGCGACTATCTGGCCGACAAGGGCTGGCAGTACAGCGGAGGCAGCCTGGGTATCGATACACCGCTGTTGACCGCCGATCCCGCCGCGCAGCTGCGCGTGCGCACCGGCGGCGACTTCCGCCTGCAGGGGGGCACCGGCAAGGCGGGTGGCGATGCACTGGGCAGTGAGCTGAGCATCGACGCCAACCGGATCACGCTGGACAGCACGATCGCGCTGGCGTCAGGACGGCTGTCTGCGAACGCGCGCGAGGGCATCACGCTTGGCAGCCGGGCGGCGCTGGACCTTGCCGGGCGCAAGGTCTCGCTGTACGACGTGGACAAGTTCAGCTGGGGCGGTGATGTCCTGCTGTCCAGCGACACGGGGGACATCCGCACCGATGCGGCCTCCCGCATCGATGTTTCCGCCCGCAACAACCGCGGCGGGCGCATGACGGTCACCGCAATGGCCGGCCGAGCCGATCTGGCCGGTGATCTGCAGGGCACCGCCAGTGGCCGCTACGATGCCGGTGGCACGCTGGTGCCCTACGACGGTGGTGAACTGGTGGTGCGGGCACGTCAGTTGCAGGACTTCACCGGCCTCAACCAGCGATTGACCGCCGGCGGCGTCGTCGGTGGTCGCAGCTTCCAGATCGGTGAAGGCGATCTGCGGATCGGCGACGAAGTGAAGGCGCGCCGGGTCGACATCAGTGTCGACGCGGGCAGCATGACCGTGGCCGGCCGCATCGATGCCAGCGGCGAGCAGGTCGGCAGCATCCGCCTGTACGCCCGTGATCAGTTGCAGGTGGACGGCACGCTGGACGCGCACGGTACCGGCCTGCGCGTGGACAGCCATGGCAAGATCATCGACAGTCCGAACCGGGCCACCATCACGCTGGGCAGCGCCGAAGGCGCCGTTGGTCTGGGCAGCGCGGCGCACCTGGACATGCGTGCAGGCAGCGACGTTGCCCTCGGTGACGGCCCTGGACAGAACGACGGCATGGCGCGGGGCTCGTTGAAGATCGATGTGCCGCGGCTGGGCAGCAACGACGCGGCGATTGCTGCGGCCAGCGGCCTGCGCATCGATGGCGCGGCCGACATCCAGCTCAATGGTGTCCGTCGCTACGACGATGCGCCCCTGGCCACCACCGCTGATGTGCGCGGCAACCGCGCGCAGCTGCTCACCCAGCAGTGGCTGGACCAGGTGGTCGATCCGCACAGCGTGGCCTGGATCGATGGCGCGCTGGGCAATCCGGATCTGCAGCAGCGCACCGCCGCGCTGGGCGACGTCCGCCTGCGTCCCGGCGTGCAGGTGGTGGCGCGGCGCAGCGAGGCCAATCCCGAGGGCGACCTGACCATTGCCGGCGACATCGATCTGTCCGGCTACCGCTACGGGCCCGAAGCCAACCGCGCCGATCCATCGCGGCGTGGCTTCGGTGAATCGGCTTCGCTGGTACTGCGCGCCGAAGGCAACATCAACGTCTATGGCAGCATCAACGATGGTTTCGCACCGCCGCCGTCCACGCCGGACGAGGGCGGTTGGCAGTTGTATGAGGCTCGCAATGGCAGCGCCGGGCACACCCCCTTCGGTGGCGACCTGGTGGTGCCGGTGGACGGAGTGAAGCTGCAGCCCGGCACCGAGTTCCAGGCCGGCACCCGCCTGAACTATGACGTGCCGGTCGAATCGGTAACCCTTCCGGTCGGTACCGTGCTGCCCGCGCCGATGGTGATCTCGCAGACCCTGCGCCTGCCTGCGGGCACGGTGCTGGGTGCGGCGGTGACCACCGACTCCGGGCAGACGCTGGCGGCGGGCACCGTGCTGCAGGAGCCGCTGGTGCTGGCGGCCGGTGCGCGCCTGGGGGCCGGCTTCCGCCTGCGCAGCGCCGTACAGATGGCGGCACAGGAGTGGCCCGCCGGCGCGGTGCTGCCGGTTGCGCTGCGCCTGGCACGCGAAGTCGAGCTCAAGGTGGGCGCCTACATCCCATCGTTGACCAAGGTGGAGCTGCCCGGCAACGGGCCGGTGAATCTGCGGCCGGCCGATGCCAACGGCAACCAGGGGCGCAACTGGGCGCTGGCGCCGATGCTGGCCGAGGGCACCACCTCCTGGGACCTGACCGTGGTTGCCGGTGCCGATTCCGGGGCGGCCGATCCACGCAGCCGGCGCTGGGGCGCCGAAGGCAGCGTGGTGCTGGCCGATACCCACCAGGGCTCAATCGGTACGGTCAAGACCGAAATCATCTGGGTGGGTGATCGTGTGTTGACTGAGCGGGCATCGCTGGACTGGATCGGCGACACCTCCTATGCGGGCCGTCCGATCGCGGAGCTGGCCGACATGTACGGCTTCACCGAAGATGAGTTCTGTGCGATGTCGGCTGACTACTGCGGCCCGGCCCCCCGCCAGGTGGCCGCGCAGGGCTCGCTGGATTACTGGGGCGATGAGTCCTACGTGGGCACCCCTGCGAAGGACTTCGCGGCGATGTTCGGCATGACCGAAGACGAGTTCTGCAGCACCGCACCCAGCTACTGCGCCGGCGGTGGCACGCAGACCGAAGTGACCACCTACGGCAAGCGCGCGGGCACGCCGGCCTGGAGCGTGCTGCGCACCGGCAAGGGGGACCTGGAACTGCTCGCTGCCGGTGATGTCGTGATGAAGTCCGGCTTCGGTGTGTACACGGCGGGCACTCCCACCACGCTGGGCGAGGGCCGCGACGCTGCCTTCAATTCGCCCCGTGCAGCAGCCCCCAGGAACACCGCACTGCTGGGTCCGAACCTGGTGCCGGGCAGCTATGATGCCGCGTTGGCCGGCTACCAGGCCTGGTATCCCGATCATGGCGGCAACCTGCGCGTCGAAGCCGGGCGAGATATCGTCGGTGACGTCTGGACCGGGCGCGCAGAGTCGGGCACCAGCGAGCGTGACTGGGCGCTGTACTCCAGTGCCGCGGTCGGCAACTGGCTGTGGCGGCAGGGAACCGGCAGCACCACCGGCGTGGAGCCGGTGCCGACCAGCTGGTGGGTGAACTTTGGCGCCTACACCAACGTGTCCGCTGCTGCTGGCGCCTCTCCGCGGATGGTCGGCTTCACCGGCTTCGGTACATTGGGCGGCGGCAACTTGACGCTGGAGGCCGGGCGTGACGCCGGCGTGCGCGATGCGATAGGTGACGCGCTGGACTCGACGATCGCACCGCGCTCAGGTGCGATCATCGCGGCGGTGGGATCGACCGGCCGGGTCAGCGATGGCCAGCTGCACCTGACCGGCGGCGGCGACCTGCAACTGCGTATCGGTGGCGCACTGAATCCGAATCTGCGGGCGACGTTCTCCAGCCTCAATGCCTCCAGGGCGGGACAGAATCTCGACCTCAACGGTACCTTCAGCAATCTGCGTGGCAGCCTGCAGCTGGATGCGGGACGCATCGGTGCAATGGGCGTCACCCTGGAAAGCTACGCGACGCTGGGCCAGCTGCGTGCGGCCGATCTGTTCGCCGCCGACGCCGCTCGCCCGATGGGCGGGCCGGTGCTGGTGCTGGGCGATGCGGTCGCGCAGCTGCAGGCGCGGGGTGACGTCGTGCTCGGCGGCGTCGCCGATGCCGGTCGGGTTCCACTGGCCAACTACAGCGCGGTGGTGCAGGACAACGGCAGCCGCGCTGCGGGCAGCACCTGGTTCTCCCTGTGGACCGACACGACCGCCGTGGACCTGTTCAGTGCCGGTGGCGACCTGGCGCCGGGCCTGGCCGGGCCGGAGAACGTGACCGGCAGCAATCTGTGGCCCGAGCAGGTTGCGCTGGCACCGGGCAGCCGGGAGGAGCTGCTGAACTACTGGCTCTATCCTTCGCGCTTCAGCGCCGTTGCTGCGCAGGGCGACGTCAAGCTGGACCGGATCAGCACCACGCCGGGGACGCAGGATGTGATCCTGCTGGCACCCTCGGCGACAGGACGGCTGGACGTCCTGGCCGGTGGCGGCATCTTCGCCCAGCGTGGCGCGACCCAGATCGCGCGCTCCGCCAGCGACGCGCGCCTGCCGGGACCCTTCGACCCTGCATTCATGGCCGAGCAGGGGGATTCCAGCGGCAATGTGACCCGCTCGCGTCACAACCTGTCGGTCGACGGCAACATTGCATCGCCGCAGGCGTCGCTTCCGCTGTTTGCGTTCGGTCCGAATACTCCGCTGTCCACCGTGTCTGCGGCCCTGGCGCCGAGCCGCTTCTACGCGGTGCAGGGCGACATCATCGGTCTGGCCACCGGCGCCCAACGCACGCTGACTCCCAACGGGGGGCAGCGCACGCAGCTGAACTGGTTCGAGGCCGCCGGCGCCGTGCAACTGCGGGCAGGCCGGGACATCCTCGGGGTGTCGATGACCGCGCTGAACACCGCGTCCACCGACTTCACGGTGGTGGCGGCGGGCCGCGACATCGTGCATCTGAACGCGATCATCGCCGGCCCCGGCAACACCGAGATCAGTGCCGGCCGCCAGCTGCGCCAGGAGGATGCGGGCAGCATCGTCAGCCTCGGTGGCATCGTGCAGGGCGATACCCGTCCCGGCGCCAGCATCGCGCTGACGGCCGGCAACCAGCAGATCGATTTCGCGGCCCTGCGTGCCCGCTATCTGGATCCTGCGAATCTGGCCGATCCCGCGCAATCGCTCGCGTCGCAGCCGGGCAAGGCCGTCAAGGTCTACAACCAGGAGCTGAAGCAGTGGCTGCAGCAGCGCTTCGGCGTGGCTGCCGACGGCGACGGGGCGCTGGCTGCATTCGACGCACTGCCGCAGGAACAGCAGCGCATCTTCCTGCGCCAGGTGTACTACGCCGAACTGCGCGAAGGTGGGCGTGAGTACACCGATGCAGAAGGGCCCCGCTTCGGCTCCTACCTGCGCGGGCGCGAAGCCATCGCCACGCTGATGCCGGACAGGAATGCGGCCGGTGCGACGATCGACCGTACCGGCGATATCGTGATGTACGGCGGTTCCGGCGTGCGCACCGAGGCGGGCGGCAACATCGAACTGATGGCACCGGGCGGACAGATCGTGGTCGGCGTACAGGGCGTGGTGCCGCCTGCCACCGCCGGCCTCGTCACCCAGGGGCAGGGCGATATCCGCCTGTTCAGCCAGGACAGCGTGCTGCTGGGCCTGTCGCGGGTGATGACCACGTTCGGCGGCGACATCCTGGCCTGGTCGGAGCAGGGTGACATCAATGCCGGTCGCGGTTCGCAGACGACGCTGCTGTACACGCCACCGCGTCGCCTCTATGACGGCTGGGGCAATGTGATCCTGTCGCCGCAGGCTCCCGCCAGTGGCGCAGGCATTGCGACCTTGAACCCCATCGCCGAAGTGCCGCCGGGCGACGTCGACCTGATCGCGCCGCTGGGCACCATCGATGCGGGCGAGGCCGGTATCCGCGTCTCGGGCAACATCAATCTGGCGGCGCTGCAGGTGCTCAACGCCGCCAATATCCAGGTACAGGGCGAGAGCAAGGGCCTGCCGGTGCTGGCCACGGTGAACGTCAATGCGCTGGCCTCGGCCAGTGCGGCGGCGAACAGTGCCAGCCAGGCCGCACAGGATGTGATGCGCAAGAGCCAGGACGATGCACGGCGCAACCAGCCATCGGTGATCAGCGTGCAGATTCTGGGCTTTGGCAGTGGTACAAGCAGCATCGCTCCGCCTGCGCGTGGCACGACCGCCGGCAGTGGCTACGACGCCAACAGCGCCTTCCAGTTCCCGCAGGCCAGCCGGGACGAGGGCACCGAGCGCCGCTAGGCATCCACGCCCCGGCAGGTGCCGACCTTGGTCGGCACGCATTGCCCGGTGCAGCGCATCGGGCTGCAGCATCGGGCCAGCCGCCACGGAACGGTGGCGGCCCCAGCCAGGACGGCACGGAGGGCAGGGAGCGGCCATCAGCGGTGAGGACCACCGACACAGCGCCGTCGGGTGCAGGAGAGCACCCGGCGGCAGGAGGGCAGGGGATCCATGCCATGCCTGGAGCAGTCTCTGCAGTAGATCCTCGCCATGCGTGGATGCGGTGCCACGAACGAACCCTACAACTCCAGCACCCGCCGGTAGCTCAGCGGCCCACGCCCATCGCGAAGGCCCAGCCGCAGCTCCAGCCCCGTCGCCGGCAATACCTCGCCTTCGCCCGGCAGCACCGCCCAACCGGCACCGGGCTGCCAGGCACGCACCTCGAACCGCTGCACATCACGGGCCACCGCGATGCCCCTCGATTGCTCAGGCGCTGGCAGCGGATACCGGTCGGTCGCCTCGCCACTGGCCCGCCACAGCGTGTTGCCCTGTTGCCACCAGCGCACCCGCTGCCAGCGCAGCCCGTCGCTGCCGACGCTGCGGGTGATCTCCAGCGCGAAGCTGCCATCCGGATGCCGTTCGCTCACCAGCGAAGGTGGCAGCAGTCGCTGCGGCTGGTCCGCCGGGCGCACGGCGCCATTCATCAGCGCGTCGTCTGCGCGCATGTCGATATCACGCTGGAACTGCTGCAGCACGCGCAGCGCCGTGGTGGTCTCGGCATCGGCCTGGCGCAGGCGCTGGTCGCTGCTGGCCACGCTGTCGAGCGTACGCCAGCAGATCAGCGCCAGCACGCCCATGATGGTGATCGCGATCATCACCTCGATCAGGGTGAAGCCGCGCACGGCGCGCTTCACGGTGCGAGCGTCCACGGCAGCTGCATCCGCGCCAGCGGTCGCCGCGGTGCGTCCTCGGCCACCACGCTAAGTTCCAGCTGCGGCTGGCCGTCGCTGCCCGTGCCAAGATGCTGCAGCACCAGGAAGCTGCCGCGTCCCTGCACGCAGCGCTGGCGGCCATCCTGCGCTGCCTGTCCGGTCAGGCGCAGTTCCTGCCAGCGGTCCTGCGCGCACATCAGCGCCAGGCGGCGATCGCGCAGCCGCGATTGATCGTCGGTCGCCACCGCCACCGAACGCATCACCGCCGCCAACGCAATCGATACGATCGCCAGCGCGATCAGCACTTCGATCAGGGTGAATCCTCGCATCGCCTGCTTCACTGCACGACCTGCAATTGTCCGCTGCCATCATCACGAAGACGCAGTGTGCGGCCCTCCAGCGACAGCCCCAGCTCCCAGGCAGTGCCGATCCATTCCGGGCTCAGTTCGATGGCGCTGGCGGGCACTACCGCAATGCCAGCGGCCTGCCACTGCTGCGGCCGCAACAGGTCATCGCGTTCCACGGTCACCCAGCGGCCGCCTTCGCGGCGGCTGAAACGATAGCCCTTGGCATCGGACTGCCAGCGCAGGGGCCGGCCATCGATTCGGGCTTCGTCGCGTGCCACCTGCAGCCGCTGCGCCAACCGCTCGGCTTCCTGGCGCAGTTGCCGGGCCGGATCGAGCAGGCTGCCCAGGCCAAGGCCGATACCGGCAGTGCAGATGCCGATGATCACCAATACCACCATCAGCTCCAGCAGGGTAAAACCGCGCGGGATGCGTTGCACCGACATTGCCTCCGGTCCTTGCCGATACGCGCCAGCATAGGCCTGTACGATGAAACAAAAGCGTCAGCCGCAGCTGCTAGCGTAGGCGGACACGAACGTGGCGATGGTGCGGAACATGGATGGCAGGCGCTGGGATCGCAATCGCATGCTGACCCTGCTGGCAGCGATGCTGCTGCTGGCCGTGGTGGCCTATTGGAGTGTCACCCTGTCTGCGGTGGCGCCAGCGGTGGCGGCCGGTGAAGCGCAGGCCGAGGCGCCGGTACGGCCCCTGTTCGATGCGATGGCCAGCCTGCCGCTGGTGCGGCTGCTGTCCCCCGGTGCGGTACGGACCGAGGTGGTCGTGCTCGGCGTGATGGCCGGCGAGCACGCGCCACTGGCGCTGCTGTCGGTGGATGGTCGTCCTGCGCAAGCGTACGCACCCGGGCAGCGGTTGGGGCCTTGCACGGTGCTGGCCAGCATCAGTGCCAGTGCAGTGGAACTGAATCAGGCCGGCCAGTCGCGCAGCGTGCCGGTGCCCGAGCTGCCGCCGGTGCCGACCGATGGCATCGTGCCTGCGCCCTCGAACGGTGGCTCACTGTAGAGCCGGGTCCACGCCCGGCGGCTTCTGCATGAACGTTGAAGGGCGCGCTGGAGCAGCCGGGCGTGGGCCCGGTTCTACAGCTGCGCAGGCTCAGCGCGCCGGGCGCTGCGGCACCACCGAGCGGCCGAAGGCATCGCCCATGCGCTGTCGCGTGCCTTCCAGGTTGTACTGCATCAGCTGGTTGCCGGGCTGCCGCATCAGGCGTTCGGCTTCAGGCAGCGCCGGTGACTTGGCTGGCTTCGCCGCCGGTGCCAGCTTGCGCTGCAGGCAGTCCCACGCCGGAATCCGCTCGCCGTTGACCTGCACTTCAATGCACGGCACGGCCTCTTCCCGCGTCTTTGCCTCCTCGGCACGGAGCGATGGCAACGCCAGCAGCAATGCCAGCGCCAGGGCAGGGCGGATGCCCGCTATCGATAGTGCACTCATTTCCAATCTCGCGCGGCAACCGGCGTTCTGCAAGGAAGACGTGTGGCGAAGGCAGTCTCCGCCCGCCACCGTTTCGGCCGGGTCAAAAGATGACAGTGCTGTCACAAAACTATTGGCGGTTTTGACGCGACGTGCACGTCCTGTTGGTAGACCCACGCGCCGCTCCCTGGCCACTCCCTTCGATACGACGCGATGCCTTCGATGACTCCTGTTCCGTGCCGAGCCGTCCGCCTTCCGCTGCACCTGCATCCGCTGGTGCTGGCCCTGGCCGCGATGCCGCTGCCGTTGTTCGCGCAGGCGGCTGCACCTGCGCCCAGCGTGAACATCAATGAATACATCGTGCGCGGCAACACCGTGCTCGATCCGCGCCAGATCGAACGCGCGGTGGAGCCGTTCCTCGGCCCGGGCAAGACCCTGGCCGATGTCGAGAAGGCGCGCGATGCAGTCAATGCGCTGTACCAGCAGGCGGGCTACCAGTCGGTCTATGTGGAACTGCCCGAGCAGCAGGTCAGTGGAGGCGTGGTACTGCTGAAGGTACAGCAGACACCGATCGGCCAGCTGCGGGTCGTGGGAACGAAGCACGAATCGCCCGAACGCATCCGCGAACGCGTGCCGGCGCTGGCCGAGGGCAAGGTGCCGGATTTCGACCAGGCGCAGAAGGAACTGACCGCGCTCAATGAAGGTGGACGTCGCCAGGTGATGCCCTTGGTGCGCGAAGGCCAGGTGCCGGGCACGATGGATGTGGACCTGCAGGTCGAGGAGAAGTCGCCGTGGCGCGCCAGCGCGGCGCTCAACAACGACCACAGTGCCGACACCGAGAAGCTGCGCCTGAGTGCGTCGCTGGCCTACGACAACCTGTGGAAGCGCGGGCACAGCGCCACCATCGGCGTGTACCTGGCGCCGGAAGATACCCAGCAGGCCAAGGTGTTTTCGGCCTCGTACATGATGCCGTTCGAGGGCACGCCGTGGAGCCTGGAAGCGTCCGGCTACACGTCCGATAGCCGCGTGCTGAACGCGGGCGGACAGGTCGGTACCGGCACCGGAACCAATGTGATCGGCAACGGTCACTCGATCGGCCTCAAGCTCAACTACCGCCTTGCTGGCAGCAGCCAGTGGTGGCGCCAGCTCAGCCTTGGTGTGGATTTCAAGGACACCGAGGAAGACACGCAGATGGGCGGGGACAGCCTGAAGACGCCGCTGAAATATGCGCCGATCACGCTGGCCTTCGTCGGCGTGCGCCAGGGCGAGCACGATCAGCTGAGCATCAACACCCAGCTGGTGGCCGGCACCCGCCGCCTGTTCGGTTACGGCAGCGACGCCACCGCCTTCGGCCAGAAGCGCTACTGGGCCGACCCGAGCTTCGTGGCGTTCAAGGCCGATGTCGCCAACACCCATACCTTCGGCAGCGACTGGCAGTGGTACGCGCGCGGCTCGCTGCAGGTGACCGACGCGCCGCTGGTGTCGGCCGAACAGTTCGCCGCCGGTGGCATGTATACCGTACGTGGCTATCTGTCGGCCGAGGCGATCGGCGACTACGGCGGCCTGGCCAGCCTGGAATGGCGCACCCCGGCGTGGTCGCTGTGGAGCGGCACCGATCTGCGCGTCTACAGCTTTGCCGACGCGGCCTATCTGCGCCTGCGCCAACCACTGCCCGAACAGCGTGACAAGTACAACCTGGCCTCGGTCGGCCTGGGCGCGCAGCTGCGCCTGGGCGAACACCTGCAACTGCGCCTGGACTACGCCTGGCCCTATGCCGATGGCCCGGTCACGCGCAAGGACGACCCGCGCCTGCATTTCAACATCAGCACCAGTTACTGACCCTTCCCTTGAACATGCGTTCTCCGGAGACCCTTCGCATGGACCGTTTGCTTTCCCGAGTGTTGCTGCTGCTGGCCGCGCTGGTTGCGTTGCCTGCTGCTGCGGCCGATGCCAATTGGTGGCAGGCCGAATGGAAGTACCGCAAGCCGATCACCGTCGACGCCGGCCCGCAGGGCGCGGGCCTGGCCGGCGACCCGGGCCGCACGCCGCTGCTGCTGCGCCTGCATACCGGCAACTTCGGTTTCGACGGTACCCAGGATGCGGGCAACGACCTGCGTTTCGTGTCGGGCGATGGCCGCACCGTGCTGGCCCACCAGATCGAACAGTTCGACCCCAAGCTGGGCCTGGCCCTGGTCTGGGTGGACGTGCCGGCAGTCAGCGCAGCCGCGCCGCAGACGATCTGGATGTACTACGGCAATGAGAAGGCACCGGCCAGCGGCAATGGCCAGCAGGTATTCGACCCGGACTACACGCTGGTCTACCACTTCGCCGAAGCCAATGCGCCGGCGCGCGACACCACGGCCTACGGCAACAATGCCGGGGCCGTCGTGCCGCCGTCCGAAGGCTCGGTGATCGGCCGTGGCGTGCAGCTGGGTGCGGGCCCGCTGCCACTGCCTGCCAGCGCGTCGCTGGCGCAGGAAGCCGGCGCGCCGCTCACCGTTTCGGCCTGGATCAAGCCGGGCAGCAACAACGCCGCACAGGCGATCTACGCCCGTCGCGACGGCGCTTCGGAACTGGTGCTGGGCATCGAGAACCGGGTCCCGTTCGTGCAGCTCAATGGCCAGCGCAGCACGCCGGCGCAGCCGATTCCGGAAGGGCAGTGGGCGCATGTGGCGCTGACCGCGGAGAAGGGCGCGTTGCAGCTGTACCTCAACGGTCGCGTGGTGGCCCAGCTGAGCGGCGAGCTGCCGGCGCTGGGCAGCGCGCCGGTGGTCGGTGCCGATGCCCCGGGCGCGGCGCAGCCACTGGCCAACTTCGAGGGGGCGCTGGATGAGCTGCGCGTCTCGCGTGTGGCACGCCCGGCGGCGCTGCTGCTGGCCGACGCCACCGCGCAGGGTGCCGATTCGCGCCTGATCAGCTACGGTGCCGATGAGCAGTCGGCCGGCCAGAGCCACTTCGCCTTCATCCTCAAGGCGATGCCGTTCGATGCCTGGGTGGTGGTCGCCATCCTGGGCCTGATGATGCTGCTGTCGTGGGCGATCATGATCGCCAAGAGCCGCCACTTCGGCCGTACCAGCAAGGCCAATGCGGTATTCACCGAGAGCTTCGGCAAGCTGTCCGGCGTGCCGTTGCGCACCCTGTCGGACATGGATCGCCAGGGCAAGGCACCGACCGCCATGCACGATGGCTCGTTGTGGCGCATCTACCAGGTGGCCATCGATGAAATGCAGCAGCGCCACCAGCGCGACGGCAACAGCGGTTACCTGAGTGGCGCCACCATCGCCGCGATCCGTGCCTCGATGGATGCAGTGATGGTGCGCGAGCAGGAGGCGATGGCGCGGCGCATGAACTGGCTGTCGACCACCATCGAGGGTGCGCCGTACGTGGGCCTGTTCGGCACCGTGATCGGCATCATGCTGGTGTTCGTGGTGGCGGCGATGGCCGGCGCGGTGGACATCAACTCGGTGGCGCCGGGCATGGCCGCGGCGCTGCTGTGTACCGCCGCCGGCCTCGGCGTCGCGATCCCGGCACTGTTCGGTTACAACTACCTGGGCGCGCGTGCCGAAGCGATCGGCGCGGACATGGCGGTGTTCATCGACGAGTTCGCCGCGCGCCTGGCCGAAGAGCAGGACGGGCGCGGCCCGGCCGCGGTCCAGGGCTGAGGGGCGCGCCATGGGCCAGAAGGCGAAGTTCGGCATCAAGAAGCGCGAGAAGGGCATCAACGTGACGCCCTTCGTCGATGTGCTGCTGGTGGTGCTGGTGATCTTCATCCTGACCAGCAACGCCTCCATCCCCGGCATCGAGGTCAACCTGCCGAAGGCCAGCAACAGCGTCGCATTGGAGAAGCCGAAGACCAAGGCAATCACCATCGACCCCAGCGGCCAGGTGTTCCTGGATGCGTATCCGGTGACCATGGCCGAGCTGGAGGATCGCCTGCGCACCGAGCGCGCGACCACGCCGGACTTCCCGGTGATCGTGCGCGGGGATGCGCAGGTGCAGTACGCGCGCGTGGTCGAGGTGCTGGACCTGCTGCGGCGGCTGGAGCTGGCCCAGGTCGGCCTGGTCACCGGCAAGGCACAGGGCTGAGGCATGACGGCCCATCAACCCCCCCGGCCCGAGCCCGGCATGCGCGGCCGCCAGTTGCTGGTGACCGTCGCGCTGGTGCTGGCTGCGTTGCTGGTGCTCGGCATCGCGGTGTGGTGGCTGCTGTTCAAGGACACTGCCAGTACCCGCCGGCCGGTGGTGCAGCCGCCGATGCTGGCGCTGCCGCCGCCCCCTCCGCCGCCGCCGCCGCCGCCGGAAAAGCCGCCGGAACCAGAAACGCCGCCGGAGGAGACGATGCCCGAGCCGGAGCCGCTGGATCAGCCGACGCCGGCCGAAGAGCCGACGCCGACGCCGGACAACGCCGATCCGGTGACGATGAACGCCGATGCGCAGGCCGGCGGTGACAACTTCGGCATCCAGTCCGGCAGTGGTGGCGGATCGTCCGGCGTTGGCCGTGGTGGCGCCGGCAATGCCACCTATGGGCGCTACCTCGGCTACCTGATGCAGCAGGCGATCTCGCGCGACGACAAGGTCAAGCGCCTGGCGTTCCAGCTGCAGGTGAACGTGTGGCTGGCCAATGACGGCCGCCTGGAGAAGGTCGAGCTGGTGCGCGGCAGTGGCAACGAGGAGGCCGACGCGGCCGTGCTCGACGCCCTGCGCCGCATCGGCAAGGTCGACCAGGCACCGCCGCCGTCGCTCGATTTCCCCGCCCGCGTGCTGATCCAGGGCCGCCGGCCCGGGGCCTGATTCCCGACCTCCGTGATTTCCCTTCTTTCGATGAGAACCGTGATGAACGACCACGTCCGCGCACGAACCGACTCCCGCCGCCCGCGGCCGGCCCGACGGGCGCTGCTGTGCTGTGCCGTGCTGCTCAGCCTGGCTGCCCCGGCCGGTGCGATGGCCGCCGAAACCACCATGGTCAAGCTGATCAAGGGCCTGATCGCCAGCGGTGCACTGAAACCCGAAGATGGCCAGGCACTGCTGGTGCAGGCCGAAGCCGAGGCCGCGGCCGCACAGCGCACTGCAGCCACTGGCAGCGCGGCCGCCAGTGGTGGCGTGGCCCTGGAAGCCGGCGACGTGCGCGTGCCCTACGTGCCGCAGAGCGTGCGTGACGGCATCCGTGACGAGGTGCGCCAGGACGTGATGGCGCAGGCGAAGTCCGAAGGCTGGGCGGCACCCAACGAAGTGGCCGAGTGGACCAAGCGCATCAAGGTCACCGGTGATGTGCGCGTGCGCAGCGAGTCGCGCTTCTACTCCGAGCGCAACAGCGATATCGTGAGCAACTGGGCGTCGATCAACTCCGGCAGCGGCTTCGATACGAACAGCAACACCAACCTGCAGTTGCCGCCCTTGTTGAACACCCGCCAGGACCGCCGCAACCTGTGGCGCATCCGCGCCCGCCTCGGCATCGAGGCGATGATCGGACAGCACACCACGGCCGGCGTGCGCCTGGCCAGCGGCAGCAGCAATGGCCCGGTGTCGACCACCGAGCAGCTGGGCGGTGGCCTGAGCAAGAAGGACGTGTGGCTGGACCAGGCCTGGCTTGCCTATGCTCCGGCCGACTGGGTGACGGTGCGCGGTGGCCGCTTCGGCAATCCGTTCTGGACCAGCGATACGCTGTTCTCCAACGACCTCAACTTCGACGGCCTTTCCGCCAACCTGAAGCATGACTTCGACGGTGGCGACGTTGATCTGTTCGGCAACCTCGCGGTGGTGCCGCTGGAGTACACCTCCGACAATTCGCCGAACCGCAACCAGGTCAAGACGCCCAACGAAAACAAGTGGCTTTCCGGTGCGCAGGTGGGCGTGGACTGGCGCTTCAACGACGAAAATTCGCTGCGCGCAGCGCTGGGCTACTACGACTTCAAGAACATCAGTGGTCGGCTGTCGTCGCCGTGCGCGTTGTTCTCGGGCGTCGATGGCTGCGACACCGATTGGTCGCGCCCGGCGTTCATGCAGAAGGGCAACACCCTGATGCTGATCCGCGACATCGCGCGCAATCCGCTGGATCCGGCCAACACGCCAACCCCGCAGTATGTCGGCCTGGCCTCGGCATTCCGCCTGGCCACGCTCAACCTGCGCTGGGATACGCAGCTGGCGCAGGGCGTCGGTCTGCGCCTGGATGGCGACTACATCCGCAACCTGGCCTACGACAAGCAGGCCATGTTCAACCGCGCCAACGGCGGCATCGTCAACAACTACGGCGCCGGCGGCACCGCCAGCATCGATACCTTCCGCAGCGGCGACACCGCCTGGATGCTGCAGGCCACCTTCGGCGCCACCGAGCTGAAGGAGAAGGGCCAATGGCAGGCATTGCTGGGCTACAAGCACATCGAGGCCGACGCGTTGCCCGACGCCTACAACGATTCGAACTTCCACCTGGGCGGCACCAACGCCCGTGGCTATTACGTGGGCGGCGCCTATGCGCTGGATGCGCGCAGCTGGATCAGCGGCAAGTGGATGGCGGCCAAGGAAGTATCCGGGGCACCGCTGTCGATCGACGTGTTCCAGCTGGAGTTCAACACCGGCTTCTGAGTGGCGGGCGTGATTCGGTTCACGTAGCGCGTGGCGGGGGCGCAGCGATGCGCCCGTCTAAGGAAAGGAGACCACGCGTTGTTCAAAAGGAGGAGTGGATGAGCCGTCGCAAGCTGTTCGAGAGTCCCGAACCGTCCAGCCAGTCGCTGGGCATCGGGCCGGCCTACGTCTCGGTGGAGGGGCTGCGCCAGCACCTGGCCGAGTTCCTGCTGTATGCGGGCCGGCCGGTGGTGATCATGCGCGGGCGCAGCGAAGTGGGCTATTTCCTGCCGGCGCGCTGCTGGCGTCAGCGTGACGATGATCCGCTGGCCGCCGCCGCCGCCGACCAGCTGCTGGATGCGGCCGGTTTTCAGGCAGAAGACATCCAGCAGGTGGAGCAGGAATTCAACGCGATGCGCCAGCGCACCGTGCTGCACTCGCGGCGCTGATGTAGATCCACGCCCTGCGTGCATGGGGTTACGCTGCCACCCCGCGTTCGCTGGTGATGCGCGCGCCCTCGCGCATCACCAGGGTCACTGGAGTCTTCTCCACCACTTCCAGCAGGCGCTGCCATTGCGCATCGCTCAATTCGGCGCTGGCATGCAGCACGCGGTGCACATGGAAGCGTCCATCCGCGTCGCGTTCCGAACGCAGCTCGGCATGGAACTCACCCAGTTCCCAGCCCTTGCGCTGCGCATACATGCGCAGGGTGATGGCGGTACAGGCGGCCAGCGAGGCCAGGTACAGATCGAAGGGCGCGAAGCCCTTGCCCTGGCCGCCCAGCGATGCAGGCTCGTCCGCATCCACATCAAAGCTGCCATTGCTGACGTGGTGCAGGTAGTTGTCGCCGGTCGAAACAATGCGCGCGTAGGCCATCGAAGTCTCCATCTGTCTATAGCGTCGAGCCATGCTCGACTGCTCCAAAAGGCGGCGCCAGCCAGAACCGGCGCCGCCACCCAATCACTCGGTACGATCGTACGAGAACTGGATGCCTGCCGTACCACCGGTTTCAATGAAGAGGTTCATGAAAGCCGGCACCGTTTCCGAGCGGGCCCAGTCGCGCTGCAGCTCGCAGAACAGCTGCGGCACGCTGATCAGCTGGCCCCCGGCCTGTTCGATGCGGCGCAACGCGGCATCATGCGCCGCCAGCGAAGTGCCACCAACGGCGTCGACCACCACATACACCTCATAGCCTTCCTTCAACGCATCCAGGGCCGGGAAAGTCAGGCAGGCCTCGGTCCACAGTGCGGTCATGATCAGCTTGCGGCGGCCGGTGGCCTCCACCGCCTTGCGGAACTCGACGTCTTCCCAGGAGTTGATGGTGGTGCGGTCGTAGGTGGGGTAGTCGCCCAGCACCTTGCGCAGTTGCGGAATCGGCGGCTTGTTCAGGCCGGTCTTGACGTTTACCGTCGAATGCACGATCGGCAGACCGTAAGCCACAGCGGCCTTGGCGGTGCCGACGATGTTGTTGACCAGCAGCTGGCGGTCCATCGAGGCGATGGAGTTCACCTGCACCGGCTGGTAGTCGATGATGATGAAGGCGGAATTCTGCGGGGTCAGCAGGTGGTCGCTGGCCGGGTCGCGGATCGGTTCACTGGACATGATGGGTCTCTGGTTGGGAGGAGTGCCGGCAGCGGGCCGGCACCCCGGGGGCAGCTCAGCTGCGCTGCGAATCCAGCTGCTCGTGGTTCTTCTGCACGTCCTGCGCCTTCAGGTAGCTTTCGATCAGCAGCTGGTAGTTCGGGAAGATCTTCGTGTAGACCTCGGCCCATTGCTGGGCATCGTCGCGGTTCCAGCTGCGCTGGATCTCCGAGGCCACCGCGGCGGTGTCCATCGGCACCACGCCGGCCTGCACCACGCGGGCCAGGGTGATCTCTTCGGCCATCTTCGAATAGGTGCCCGAGGCATCGATCACCGCGAACACCTGGTAGCCATCGGCCACGGCGGCGATCGACGGGAATGCCATGCACACGCTGGTGATGGTGCCGGCGATGATCAGCTGCTTGCGGCCAGTAGCCTTCACTGCGGCAACGAATTCCGGGTTGTCCCAGGCGTTGATCTCGCCCTTGCGTGCCACGTACTGCGCATGCGGTGCAGCCTCGTGAATCTCCGGAATCAGCGGCCCGTTCGGACCCTGTGGGACCGAGGCGGTGGTGATCACCGGCATCCTGGCCAGCGTGGCCATCTTCGCCAGCGCCGTGGCGTGGGCGCGCACGCTGGTGAACGGCATGTCACCGATGGTCTGGAACAGGCCGCTCTGGTGGTCGATCAGCAGCATCGCGGCGTTGTCCGGGTCGATCACCGGGCGGGCACCGTTGAAGTTGGCGGGGGTACTCATGATCAGTCTCCTGGGGAAGGTGGGCGATGGCCCATTGGCGCGGCGGGTCATCGCCCGCCGCGCGGAAGCGCTCAGTGCGCGATCTGGCCGAAACGGCCGCTGTTGAAGTCGTTGACCGCCTGTGCGATCTCGGTCTGGCTGTTCATCACGAACGGGCCGTAGCCCACCACCGGCTCGTCGATCGGCTCGCCGCTGAGCAGCAGCAGGGTGGCGTCGCTGTCGGCGTCGACGAACACGTCCTCGCCGTTGCGGTCGAAGGTGACCAGCTGTGCTTCGCCGACCGGTTGGCCGCCGTTGATCCGGACCGTGCCCTTCAGCACCACCACCGCCAGCGTGCGGCCATCGGCCACCGGCAGTTCGGCGTGGTGGCCCTGCCGCAGGCGGATGTCCCAGACATCCATCGGCGTGTGGGTACGTGCCGGACCGGCGTGGCCGTCGAAGCGGCCCGCGATGACACGCACGCGGCCGGCGCCATCGGGTAGATCCACCGAGGGGATCTCTGCGTCGAGCAGGGTCTGGTAGCCCGGTGCGCCCATCTTGTCCCGCGCCGGCAGGTTGACCCACAGCTGGACCATGTCCAGCGTGCCGCCGCGCTTGCTGAATGCCGGCGTGTGGAATTCCTCGTGGAGGATGCCGGAGGCAGCCGTCATCCACTGCACGTCACCCGGGCCGATGGTGCCGCCGGCCCCGGTCGAATCGCGGTGGGCGACCTCGCCCTCATAGACGATGGTGACCGTCTCGAAACCGCGGTGCGGATGCTGGCCGACCCCACGCGGGGTATCGCTGGGGGCGAAGGTGTACGGACCGGCATAGTCCAGCAGCAGGAACGGGCTCAGGTGCTGGCCATGGGTGTTGTAGGAAAACATCGAGCGGGCGGGGAATCCGTCGCCAACCCAATGCGGGCGAGGGGCGCTGTAGGTACCGGTGACACGCTTCATGGCGATCTCCTGGCCGGGGCTGCCGGCCGCTGTTCTTCGTTGCAAAGAAGGTATCGCCGCGACAATGGGGCCAGTAGACGCCAATATTTGCCGTCATAGTCCTATCAGGTGAACAATGGTGCAGGCATTGCGCCGCCATAGGAGATCGCCCGTGTTCATCGCAGATATCCGCCGTTGTGACCTCAACGACCTGTTCTACTTCGCCATGGTGGTCGAGCACGGCGGCTTTTCGCAGGCTGGCCGGGCGCTGGCCATGCCCAAGTCGAAGCTGAGCCGGCGCATCGCGCTGCTGGAGGAGCGCCTGGGCGTGCGCCTGATCCAGCGTTCGACGCGGCGCTTTTCAGTCACCGAAGTCGGCCAGGACTACTACCGCCACTGCAAGGCAATGCTGGTCGAGGCCGAAGCAGCCGAAGAAGCCATCGCGATGTCGCGCGCCGAGCCGCGCGGCACGATCCGCCTGGCGTGCCCGATCGCGATCCTGCACGCGCGCATCGGGCCCATGCTGGCCGACTTCCTGGCCCTGCACCCGCAGGTCACGGTGCAGCTGGATGCCACCAACCGCCGCGTGGACGTGGTGGGCGAGGGCGTGGATGTGGCGATAAGGGTGCGGCCGCCGCCGCTGGAGGACAGCGACCTGGTGGTGCGCGTGCTGGCGCGCCGGGTCTGGTGCACCAGTGCCAGCCCGGCCCTGCTGGAACGGTTCGGCACGCCGCTGGTGCCGGCCGACCTGGCGATGATGCCGACCGTCGATCTGGCATCGCCCAGCCAGCAGCATGCCTGGGAATACACCGGGCCGGACGACGTGCAGGCCGGCGTGCATCACCGCCCGCGCCTCGTCAGTGACGACATGATCGCGCTGCGCGCTGCCGCGGTGGCCGGGGTCGGGTTGTTGATGCTGCCGCGGATGATGATCACCGATGAGCTGGAGAGCGGGGCGCTGGTGCCGGTGCTGCCGGAGTGGGTGCCCAGGCACGGCATCGTGCACGCGGTGTTCCCGTCGCGACGCGGCCTGTTGCCTGCGGTGCGTGCGTTGATCGATTACCTCGCCGAGCGTTTCGGGGCGTTGGACGAACCTTAGGTTGCGGCGAGCGTGGAGGTGGCCCGCGCAGGCCCACCCCGCAAGGCCTGGATCTACCGGGCCGGGGTGGTCCCCTCCGGCACATACACCATGCGTCCGTCCGGCAGCCGATAGGTCACGCCGGCCTTGACCCCGCCGCCTTCGCCGATCTCGCCGGTGGACTCGTAGCGGGTCAGCTCCTCGCCCTGCTTCACGGTGATGCGCATGTCGGCCTGGCCGGGGTTCTCGATCACGGTGACGTCCTGGCTGGCGAACGGATTGAGCGGATTGCGCACGATCACGATCATCAGGATGCCGGTGACCACCAGGAACAGGTCGATCAGGTTCACCACCGACAGGATCGGGTCGTCGGCTTCGTCGTCATCCAGGAAGCGCATCAGTGCGCCTCCTGCTGGCGTTCGAACAGGCGCAGTTCCTGCAGCAGCCAG
This sequence comes from Stenotrophomonas maltophilia, assembly GCF_002799155.1. Lineage (GTDB taxonomy): Bacteria > Pseudomonadota > Gammaproteobacteria > Xanthomonadales > Xanthomonadaceae > Stenotrophomonas > Stenotrophomonas maltophilia_R. Next base: position 1,912,457 of record NZ_NERD01000002.1, on the reverse strand, counting down.
CGCCGGCGCACGGTCAGCACCAGATAGGTCAGGCTGGCGGCAACCAGGGCCAGGATCACCGACGAGAAAGCCACCACCATGTTCTCGCCCACGCCTTGCGCGTCGCTGCGGGTCAGCGCCAGCAGTGCCGGGCCCATCGGGATCATGGTTGCGACCAGGCCCAGCATCGGTGCGGTGCGCGAGACGATGCGCAGGCCTTCCAGGCGTTTGAGGATATGCAGTTCCAGATCGTCGCTGCAGCCGCCGTGGCGGGCCTGCCAGGCCAGCAGCTCGGGCCGGTGGCGGCCGCGGCGGCGCTGCAGTCCTTCCCACAGGAAGGCACCGAAGCTGAGGAAGGCATAGGCCAGCGACAGCAGGATCAGCAGCAGGACCGGAACGAGGAACAGGTGGGAGAGATCGTAGAGCGTGGATTCAAGCGCGTTCATGCGGAAGCCGTGTTGGAAGGGGAACGGGAAGGACCGGCGCGCCGTGCGTTGCGCCGTGACTGCAGCGCGGCACCTGCACCGAGCAGGGCCAGCAGCACACCGGGCGCCCAGCGCGTGGCAGGCGAGTGCGCAGCCGGCGGCGGCACCTGCCGCATCACCTGGCCTCGCACCTTCGGCGAAGGAGCGGCGGCCGCTTCGACGGTGGCGGGTTGTTGAGCCGCGGAGGCCGCAGCGCGGGTTGCCGGTGTGGCGGCGGCGCGGCCGAGCCCATAGCCCGGGCGTGCCTGCGTTGGTGCCGGCCCCGGCGCTGGCGAAGCCTGCAGCTGCTGCAGCCGTGCCTGCAGTTCCGCGCGGGTGTGGTCATCGGGTTGCCAGTAGCCGCGCGTGATCGCCTCCTGCAGGCGCTGGATCATCTGCACCTGCGCGCTGGCGTTGTGCTGCTCGAACCACTGCGCCAGGCCCAGCTGCCGGCTGTCGCGCACGAAGGTGTCATGCACCGCCTGCCACTGGTCGGCGCGGACGGTGGCTGGCGCGGTCACCTGCCAGCCGAACAGGTTGTCGACGTTCTTCAGTACTTCCAGCGTGCCGGCATAGCCCTCGGCCTGCATCGCACCGATCCACTGCGGGTTCAGTGTCTGCGCGCGCAGCTCATCGGCGAGGAAGCGTGCGGTGCTGCGCGTGCGCGGTGCCGGTTCGCGCAGGTCGGAGACGTACAGTGCCGGGCTGGTGCCATCGAGGTGGCGCACGGCCAGCGCCAGCCCGCCCAGGTACTCGAAAGGATGGTCGGTGCTGAGCAGCCCATGGGTGTTGGAGGAGCGCGACAGCACCGCCGCCTGCACGCCGCGCAGCTGTTCGGCGAACAGGTTGCCGCCGGGCAGGGTGGTCGCCTGGCCATCGCTGCCGTAGCCGTGCTGCAGGCGATCCAGGAAGCCGCGGGCCAGCGCCGCATCGTCCTTGCCCGCCGCGCTGCCGCGCGCCAGCACGGCATGGTTCAGGCCGCTGCCATACTCGCCGGGCGCATTGCTGAAGATGCGCAGGCGCGACAAGCGCTGCGCCTGGTCCGCAGGGACGCCGTCACGCTGCAGGCGCTGTCGCAACGCCAGTGCATTGGCGGCAATCGGGTTGCCGGGCGAGGCCGGCATCGCCGCCAGTTGCTCGATGGCGCCAGCCAGCAGTCGCAGGAACGGATCGAACTGGTCGCGGTAGACGCTGGTGGCCTGGATCACCACGTCGATGCGTGGGCGTTGCAGTTCTGCATCGGGCACGATGTCCAGGGCGATCACCTTGCCACCACTGTCCCAGCGCGGGCGCAGGCCCAGTGCGTGCAGTACCTGCGCCTCCAGCACGCCAAGGTGGCGGATGGCCTCGCTCGACCATAGGCTGATGGCGAGTTTGCGTGGCAGCTGCCCATCGTGATCATCACGATAGGCCTGCAGCAGCTGCTGCAGGGCGAGCTCGCCGGTGTCGAACGCTGCGCGGGTGGGAATGCGGTCGGGTTCGAACGCGAACAGGTTGCGGCCACTGCGCAGTTCCGGCGTGCGTATCGGGTCGCCACCGGCGCCGGGCAGTACGAAGCCACCCCCGAGGCCATGCAGCAGCGATTCGATCTCCTGTGTATCGGCCAGAGCTGCATCCAGTTGCACGGCATGCTGCAGCGCTGCGCGCAGGTCAGGGGTGGCGACGCTGCCGATCGGCGCACCTTCGCGCAGGTGGTGCAGCAGCGTGCGATAGCCGAGGCCCTGCTGGATTTGCCGGTAGTCCACCGCAGTGGCCTCCATCGGATCCTCGCCCAGCGCTTTCAGATAGCCCGGCCCCAGCTGCTGCATCACCACCAGCAGGCGGTGCTCGGGCGAAGCCGGTTCGCCGAAGGTATGCAGCCCCAGTGGCAGGTTGCGCCGGGCAAGTTCGTGCAGGTGGTCGTGCAGCACCGGCAGGAAGCTCTCGAAGCGGGCCTGCATGTCCACCGCGCTCCAGCCCAGGTCGGCGGCGATGCCACTGTCGGTGGCCAGGGTGCGCAGGCGTGCGGCGGTGGCATCACGCACCGGCCCCTGGTCCAGCTGCTGCAGTTCGTGCACCACCGCGTGCAGGTCGCGCAGCTCGTCGTACAGGCCGGACGGCGCGAACGGCGGGGTCTGGTGGCTGACCACCACCGCACGGCCACGGCGCTTGGCCTGGATCGCCTCGCCGACGTTGTCCTGGATGTACGGGTAGAACACCGGCAGCTCGCCCACCGCCAGCCACGGATAATCGGCAATCCACAGGCCGCGGTCCTTGCCCGGCGTCCATTCCTGCGTGCCGTGGGTGCCGAAGTGGATCAGCGCATCGGCCCTCCACTGCTGGCGCAGGTACAGGTACGCCGCCAGGTAGTAATGGCTCGGCACCGATGCCATATCGTGGGTGGCCTCGCCGACTCGGCCCGCGCGCGGGGGCTGCGGCATCAGCAGCAGGTTGCCCAGGCGCAGGCGCGGCAGCACGAACACGGCCTGTCCGTGCCGCTGGCGTACCGCGGGGTGGTGTGCAGGATCGCCCCACTGTGTGCGCAGTTCATCGCGGCGCGAAGCGGGCAGGGTGGCCAGCCAGCGGCGGTAGTCGGCCACCGGCAGGGTATCGGCCAGCCCGGCATCGAGCAGCGCGTCCAACCGCTCGGGATGGTAGTAGCCTCCCAGCAGCGCCTGCAGCTGCTCGATCAGGGTCCTTTCATCCACCGGCTGCGTCGAATACCCGGCCTGTGCCAGGCGTGGCAGCAGCGCCTCGATGCTGCGCGGCACGTTGAGATGCGACGCGGACAGGTTGCGTTCGCCGTCCGGCGCATTCCAGAACAGCAGCGCCACGCGTTTGTCGGCCGCGGCGGTGTGGCGCAGCGCGGCCAGCCGCTGCAGCTTGGCGGCCAGTGCATCGATCTGTTCGGGAATCGGCTGCAGTTCGCCGCGCGCATTGGCCGAGACCACGATCGGATCACTGGCGCCCCAGGCTTCGGGCACGGCGACGAAGGTTGCCAGGGTCGCCATCGGGATGCCGGTGGTCGCCGCGCGCCAGTCATCCGCGCCGCCTTGCCGGTGGTTCAGTGCCTGCAGCACCGGCACGTCCAGTGCGGAAAATTCGGCGGCACGCGCGCTGCCGTTCTGCAGATGGGTCAGGTTGACCAGCGCATCCACCTCGATGCCGCGCAGCGCCTGCTGCAGGCCGTCCTCGGCGGCGGCATCGAACCAGACGCCGAACAGCGCAACCTTGCGCACGCGTCCTGCCTCGATCAGTGCGTCCAGCACCTGGGTCTGCATGCCGCTGAGCATGCTGCCGGAAATCAGCACCGCCACCTTCGGCCATGTCACCTGATTGTCGCGCTGCCACTGCGCCTGCAATGCGTGTGGGCTGTCCAGCCAGTGGCTGCCGCCCGTGCTGTAGCCGGTGGCCGGCAGCACCTGCGGCAGCGGCAGTCCGTCGGTCCCGGCACCGCTGCGCCAGGCCTGCAGGTATGCCGCCAGCGTGCGGATGTTGGCCTCGCCACCGTTGCCGTAGTAGCCGGCGATCCTGCGCGCGGCTTCGGCCGGAAGCTGCCCGGAGGCAGGTGCGCCGCCACCCACGCGCAGCCAGGGTACCTTGCCGTTCTGCAAGGGGCCACCGACCACCGCCATGACCTCTTCGACATCCGTCGGTCGCGGCGTGTCCAGCAGCACCAGGTCGGCGCCCGCTGGCCAGCCAGCGGGCAGCGCCGCCGCCGGGTCGACCACGCGCTGCTGGAAGCGCACCCTTGCAGGCGCACCCAGCGCGTCCAGGCGGGCGATCCTGCCGGGCAGCACGAAGCTGCTGCTGACCACCTCCACCCGCAAGGGGGCGGGCTCGGCACGGGCCGAGGTGCCAAGCATCAGCCACCCGAGCAGCAGCCATGTCCACCCGCCGCGCATGGTCAGAAGGCCAGTTCGATGCCGGCATGCACGTAGCGGCCGGTTTCCGGGTACGGGTACAGCGCACCGGTTTCATCCAGCCGCGTGTCGGCCAGGTTGTCGATGCCGGCCACCACGCTCACCGCCGTGCTCACGCGCCAGCGCGCGTCCAGCGACCACAGCCAGTAGTCGGGCAGGGTCACCTGGCTGCTGCCGGCCACCTGCTGCTGTGGGCCGATGTACTCGCCGCGCACGGCGGCCTGCAGGGGGCCGCGCTGCCAGTTCAGCGCGGTTGCACCGCTACGGCGCGGACGTTCCGGCAGCCATTGGTCGGCCTGACGGTCGCGTGGGTCCAGCCAGCTCCAGTTCGCCTCGAAGGACAGATGCTCGCTGATCGGCGCGGTACCGGCCAGCTCGAGGCCACGGATGCGTGCACGGGCCACGTTGGTGTAGTTGCGCAGTTCGCGGCCGCGCACGCCGCAGGCACGCACGCAGGTGGTCTGGATCAGGTCCTTCAGGTCATTCTGGAAGGCAGTGGCCTGCAACGACCAGCGCTGCTGCTGCCAGGCCACTGACAGCTCGGCGCTGGTGTTCTGTTCCGGCTTCAACTGTGGGTTGCCGACAATGGTGAAACGCCCACCGCCGCCCACGGCGGAGTACTCCGGCGAAAGCTGTTTCAGGCTCGGGGCCTTGAAGCCGCTGCCGATGCCGCCCTTGATTGTCAGCGCGTCGGTGGCATGCCACACCGCATACGCACGGGGGCTGTGGTGCCAGCCGAACTCGGGATGGCGATCACCGCGGCTGCCGAACACCAGCGAGAGCGCGTCGCTCACCTGGATCTCGTCCTGCACGAACAGCGCGCTCTGGTTGGACTGCAGGTGACCACTGCGTGCGCCCGCCGCATCGTCCAGTTCCTGCCGCCGCCATTCGCCGCCGACGCTGACGCGGTGGCGTGCACCCAGCGCAACGGTGGCGCGCGCATCGACGATCTGGTCGGTCAGCTGCTGCGGCCGCGAGGCCTCGCCGCGGTCGCGACGGTTGTCGCGGTCCAGCGTCGCTCGGTAGGCACTGACCCGGGTCTGGCCCCAGTCCCAGTCGCCCTGATGGCTCAGCGTGGTCTGGCGGCGACGAATGTCGTCGATGGTCTCGTACACATAGGGTGCGGCACCGGCCTGCAGCGCATGGCGGCGGCGTTCCTCGCGGCCCTGCAGGTGCGACAGGTCGATGCGCTGGTGTGCGTCCGGGGTCCAGGTCAGTACCGCGCGGCCGGTGTTGGCGCGGCGTCCCTCCTGCTCGTCCAGGCGGTCGTCGGTTGGGTCGCGGGTGGCGTCCTTCTGCCGGTGTTCGGCAAATACGCTCAGGCCCAGCGTGCCGGGCAGCAGTGCGCCACCCGCATAGACGCCGGCCTGCGCGGTGTTGCCGCCGCGGTCGCCGCCCACCACGCCAGCGTTGTAGACCAGGTTGCCCTGCCAGTCGTCGGTGGCGCGGCGGCTGATCACGTTGACCACGCCGCCCAGTGCCTCCGAGCCATACAGCGAGGACATCGGGCCGCGTACCACCTCAATGCGTTCAATCGCCGCAGCCGGCAGCCAGCCCAGGTCGAAATCCGAGTGGGCGATGGCATCGGCCGACGCGCTTACGCGCTGGCCGTCCAGCAGCACCAGTGTGTAGCCAGGGTCCATGCCGCGGATGCGGATGCCACGACGCCCGAAGCCGACGCCGGCCACGGTGACGCCCGGACTGCCGCGCAGTGCGTCGGCCAGATCCAGCACCGGCCGCAGCTGGATCTGCTCACGGGTGATCACGCTGATGGAGGCGGGGGCGTCGCTGGCCAGGCGATCGGTGGCAGTGGCGGTCACCACGATCGGATCCAGCTGCGAAGGTGCCTCTGCCGCCGCTGCCAGTACGGGGGCCAGGGCAAGGAGGATCGCGCCGGACAGTCGGCGGGCGGGGACGGAACGGGACATGGGAAGGGGTCGCTACGAATGTGACGATATAACATAGCATCATCTTCACGAAATCTTCATAGGCCGAAGGTCCTGCCTGTGGCGACGTCGCTGAACGGGGGTGCGGTATCGCGGCCGGACGCCTACAATCCCGGCTCGGACCGTCGCCATCACGCCCATCATTCCCCGGTCCGGCCTTGGCACCTATGTCTCCCAATGCCCTGGCGCTGGTCGAGCTGCTGATCCGCGAGCGCCGTGCGTTGTCTCGCTTCATCGCGCGCTACCTCGACCCGGCCAGTACCGAGGACACCCTGCAGAACCTGTACCTGAAGGCCAGCAGCGTGCCCGGCGACCCGCCCATCCTGGAGCCGCGCGGCTATCTGTACCGGATGGCCTACCACCACGCGCTCAACCGCAGCCAGGCCGACGCCCGCGAGCGGCGTGCGATGGCCGAGTACGCCACCGACATGGCGGAGGTGGGCCACGACGGCGAGGCCCAGGCGCTGGACCAGGCACAACTGCGCGAGATCACCCAGACCATCCTCGCGTTGCCAGCGCAGGTACGCGAATGCTTCGTGCTCAACCGCTACCTAGGCCTGAGCGAGCGCGAGATCGCCGCCCGGCTCGGCATTTCCAAGAGCCTGGTCGGCAAGCATGTGCTACGCGCTGCGTTGCTGATCCAGCAGCACCAGCAGGGAATGCATCGATGAGCGGCGATTGCCGTGGGCAGATCGCGCCCGCCGTTGTCACAACAGGAAAGCGCACCCGTTCGTGGTGCGGCAGGCCACAACCATGACCACGTCCGAACCCTCGCCGCGTCAGGCCAGGCAGGCGTTGCGCTGGGTGATCCGGTGCAGTGCAGGCCCGCTGCCGGAACGCCAGCAACGAACCCTGCAGCGCTGGCTGCAGGCCGATCCCCGCCACGCGCTGGCCTGGCGTCGGCAGCAGGCCTTCTGGCAGGGGCTGGATGCTGCCGGGCCCGACGTGCTGGCCGCGCTGCCCGAGTTGACGGCTGATCGCCAAGGGCTGCGTCCGATCGCGCCGCGCCGCCGCCTGCCGTGGCTGCTGGCCAGTGCTGCCGCGGTGGTGCTGATGGTTGCCGCTGCGCCGCACGCGCTGCTGCTGGCACGTAGTGACCTGCGCAGCAGCGATGCACCGCGCGTGGTGCAGCTGGAGGACGGCAGTACGGCGGTACTCGATGCCGGCACCGCGTTGGCACTCGCGTTCGACGGCGAGCAGCGGCGCGTGCGCCTGCTGCGCGGGAAGGCCTGGTTCCAGGTGGCGCATGAGCAGCGGCCGTTCCAGGTCGAGGCCGGCGGTGGCCAGATCCGCGATATCGGCACGGCGTTCAGCGTGTCGATGCAGGACGCCACCATAACCACCGAAGTCAGCGAGGGCGTGGTCGATGTGCGCCCGGGCGATGGCAGCGTGCAGCGCCTGCACGCCGGGCAGGCACGTGTGTTCCGTGACGGGCGCTGGCTGCAGCCGGTGCAGCGGGAAGATCCCGGGTCCATGGCACCGTGGCGGCGGGGAGAGGTCGTGATCGACGATCAGCCGGCCACGCAGGCCATCGCCGATCTGGCACGCTACCGTCGTGCCCCGGTCTGGGTGCTGGGCGGGCAGGGCGCACGCGTACGGGTCAGTGGCCTGTTCCACCTGCAGCAACCGGAGACCGCCATCGACGCGGTGGCCGCGCAGGCAGGACTGCGCGTACAGCGCTTGCCCGGCGGCGCGCTGGTGGTGTGGTGAGGTGCCGCCGTTTCCTGGCGGAAACCGCGGCATGAAAAAAAACATGAAAAAACCGTGGGCACTCGCTGTGCCCCGCTGTCTATAGAGGTATAGCCAGAGCGAAACACCGTTTTTCCTCAAGCCAGACACGCCACCGGCACCGGATGTGCCGGTGGTCCCGCCCCGCTTGAGGAGTTCCTGTCCATGCCGTCCACGGCATCCGCCTGTCATCGCCGCGCCACTGTCCTGGCCCTGGCCATCTCCACCGTATTGCTGCCGCTGGCCTGGGTGCCGGCCGTGCAGGCGCAACCGGCGATCGTCGCGCCGCTGCGCCAGTACACCATTCCGGAACAACCCCTTGCTGATGCCGTGCGTGCCTTTGGCCGCCAAGCCGATGTGCAGGTGGTGTTCCGCAGCGACCTGGTGGAAGGCCGTCGCTCCAGCGCGGTGAGTGGCGAGTACAGCCAGATGCAGGCCCTGCAGCAGCTGTTGCGCGGCAGCGGCGTGCGCGCGCAGCGCGGCATGGACGGCACCTGGAGCCTGCGTGCCGCAGTGGAGGCGGGTGAGGGGGAAGGGGTGCGGGTGACCGAGACACTGGACGTGGCCGGTCGCCTTCAGTCGGAAGGGGGTGAGGCGCGCGATCGGCGCGGCTACGATGATGTGTTCGCGCTGGACCTGACCACGGCGTATTCGGGGCGCGACCGGGTGGAGCGCTACCGCGGCTCCAACCCGGCCGACGTGGTCAAGGATCTGGTCGGCGTGTTCAGCGGCGATGCGCGCAACAGCGGCGCGCTGGACATCAACATCCGCGGCATCCAGGGGCCGGGGCGGGTGCCGGTCAGCATCGACGGTGGCGAACAGGCGCTCACGGTCTGGCGCGGCTACAACGGCGTCAGCAACCGCAACTACATCGATCCCAACCTGATTGGTGGCATCCAGGTCATCAAGGGGCCAGGGCTGGTGCGCGATGTGCACAGCGGGATCGGTGGTGCGCTGGTGATCAAGACCATCGACGTTGACGACATTGTTGCTGCCGGCGAGCGCTTCGGCGGGGAGCTGAAGATCGAAGGCAGCAGCAATGCGGTGGCCCCACGCCTGCCTCGCCTGCACACCGGCGAGGACTACCGAAACGTACCGGGCTTCCCGCAGGGCTCGCCGAACTCGCCCTATGACGACCGCACCCTGGTGGTGCCGGTGAAGTCGCGCAGTGGCAACAACCCCTTCGATGGCGAGGACCAGGCCTGGCGCCTGGCGCTGGGCGTGCGTGGCGACAACGTCGACCTGATGGCCGCCTACGCCTGGCGCAAGCGCGGCAACTACTTCTCCGGCAGCAAGGGAAGCGCGTACTACGACCAGGACCGGCGCGAGCAATACGAGTACCAGGGCATCGACTACATCACGACGCTGGCGCGCTACTTCAAGCCGGGCGATGAAGTGCCCAATACTTCCAGCGAACAGGAGTCCTGGCTGGTCAAGGGCAGCTGGCAGATCAACGATGACCAGCAGTTGAAGGCGACCTGGCGGCGCACGCTGTCGCACTACGGCGAGATCATGCCGTCGCGTATCCTGTCGGCGCCGGATTATGGTCGCATCCAGTGGCCGCTCAGCCGGGTCGATTCCGATGCGTGGAACCTCGAGTACCGTTTCCAGCCCGCCGACAGTCGTTGGCTTGATCTGTACGCCAACCTGTGGCGTACCGAGACAGACAGCGATACCTACACCGCCGGTGGGTTTCCCAATTTCGCACCGGGCAATCCGGCGTGGAATCCCGGGGTCAGCCCGATCCTGCGCAACACCGCACTGGCAAATGCGCGCAATGACCGCACCGGCCTGACCCTGAGCAACCGCTTTGCGCTGCATTCCACCCTGGACCTGACCGTGGGCGGCAACTGGCAGTACGAGAAGCTGGGTTCGCGCGACCCGTACTTCGGCACGACCGATGGATGGCGCATGTTTCCACGTGCTGGCCGGCGCCAGGAGGGCGAAGGCTATCTCAACCTCGAATGGCGTCCGGTCGACTTCCTGACCCTCAACGCCGGCGTGCGCTACAGCCGCTACTGGGCCTTCGATGATTTCCTGCAGGCGCATCCGGAGCTGCTGACGAAGGGCGTGGGCAGCAAGGAGGCGACCTACCGGACGAATGAGTTGCCCGAGCGGCCGGCCAGCCTGCAAGCGGAGATCGATGCACTGGAGGCCGAACGCGAGTTCTGGGAGAGCATCGGCATGGGTTCGGTGATTGACGATGCACTGCATGGTCTGCTGGCGTACTATGAGACGCCGCAGGCGGTGGAACATCGGCTTCCGTGGTTGCCCGATGCCAACGGCAACTATGCCCGTGCGACCAACCCCTGTCTCAACGGCAAGGTGGCGGCCATACCCGGCGTGCTGCCGATCTACCCCGGCAGCGACCTGGTCTGCAATATCGGCAACACCATGCAGTCGCGGCCGGTGGACGGGCGCAATGACCGCCGCCGCGATCACGCGTGGTTGCCCACTTTCTCGGCCACGGTGAACCTGTCCAGCGCCGCGCGCGTCTACCTGCGCTACAGCGAAGCAGTGCGCTTCCCCAGCATGTTCGAAAGCACCATCGCTTTCTCCAGCAGCCTCAATCCGCTGTACACGCTCAAGCCCGAGCATGCCTACAACTACGAGCTGGGCTACGTGCACAACCTGTCGGGCCTGTTCGGCAACACCGCCGATGCCGACGTCAAACTGGCCTATTACGTGCACAAGACCCGCAACGTGATCGAGCGCGACGCCTACTTCCTGTTCGACAACATCGACAAGCAGACCATCCGCGGCATCGAGCTGCAGGCACGCTTCGACAACCGGCGGTTCTTCACCGACCTGGGTATTTCGCGCACGCTGGAAAACGAGGTGTGCGACGAAAGCACGGCAGTGCTGCTGGACGCCAACCGTGGCCTGGTGCCGAACTGCGTGCAGGACGGCTTCGTCAGTGGCTACCTGCTGACCCAGGCGATTCCGAAGTTGTCGGTGAACCTGTCGCTCGGTACGCGCCTGTTCGATGAACGGTTGGAACTGGGCAGCCGCATCGTGCACTACCAGCGCCACGAAAACCCCGACCTGCAGGCCTACCGCGACCGGTTGCTGGCCGGTGGCAGCAGCCTGCTGTGGCAGAACGTGCCGTTCACCTGGGGCAACATCACCACCGTCGATGCATACGCGCGCTGGCGCTTCAACGAGCACGCCAGCGTCGAGCTGGTGGGCAGCAACCTCGGCAACCGCTACTACGTCGACCCGGCCACGCGCTCCACGCTGCCGGCGCCGGGCCGCACCCTCAAGCTCGGCATCACCGCGCGCTTCTGACCTCCCGCCTTCAAGCGTTGTACCCGTAGTTCCCACAACCCAAGGAGCAATACCATGAAGATGATCTCCCGCTCGGTGCTCGCCGTTGCTGCCACCTTTGCCCTGGCCGGCGCCGCGCATGCCGCTGACATCGTCGGTGCGGCCAGCCCGGTGACCGACGCCGAGCTGTACGTCGCCGTCGGCGAATCGCAGGTCAACGGTGGCCCGCACCAGGCAGGCAAGGCCGGTATCGGCGTCGGCACCGTGTCCAACGCAAAGCCTGTCGATTTCCAGGGCCTGAGCCTGTACTCGGGCACCACCACCGTCAATGGCACCGCCGTGCGCACCCTGGCCATGCCGATCACCGGCGCACCAGGCAGCCATGCCGGCATGGGCCACTTCAACTTCGTCAAGGTCGGCAGCGGCGATGTGTGGTTCGGCGAATGGTCCAAGGATGGCGCCGCCGGTGGCTTCAACAACCGCCAGGTGTACTTCGTCGGTGACCGCGCCGGCACCACGCTGCCGGCCGGCGTAGCCACCTACAGCGTCGCGGGCCTGAACAAGTTCAACGGCAGCAACCTGCTGTCCGGCACCTTCCGTGCGGACTTCGGCAGCGGCAAGCTGCTCGGCGGCCTGACCGGTGGCGGCCTGGCGATCAACGTCAACGCCAACATCAACGCCGCCAACGCCTCGTTCGCGGGTACCGCCACCGCCAACGGCACCGTTGCCGGTGCCACCCAGGGCCAGTTCTTCGGCGCCAACGCCGCCACCCTGGCCGGTATCGCCACGTTCGCCGGCAACAGCCAGTACGACACCGCCTTCGGCGGCAGCAAGAACTGATCGCCACGCCCCTGACGGGGCAGGGCAGGGACAAGCCGCGATCCGCCAGTCCCTGCTTCGGCCCGCTGCATGCACCACCACGGATCGACCATGCGCCACTCCATCTTCCTTGTCGTACTGCTGTTGGCTGCCACCGATGTGCGCGCCCAGCAGGACGATCTTCGACGCGTGCTTGAACAGGGCACCGACCTTCGCCACCAGCAGCAGGACCAGCAGCGCCTGCAGCAGGCCGAGTCGGCGCGGCCGACCATCACCATCGACGGCCAGACGCTGCGCGTGGAGCGCACCGTCGACGATCTCGGCCAGGCGCTCTACCTGTCGCTGCAGCATCAGCAATGGCAGGCCGCCGCTGCGTTCCTCGAGGAGTACATCGAACTGCCGGGGCATGACCCTCTGCTGCGCCACTATGCGCAGGGGGCGCTGGCGCGGGTGGCCGGCGACCATCGCCGCGCGGCGAAGGAGTACGAACTGCTGCTGGCGGCGCAGCCGGATTTCCTGCCAGCCCGCCTCGAGCTGGCGCGTGTCTATGCGGAAGACCAGCGCGATCGCGATGCGGTTGCGCTGTTCACGGCCATCGCTGCAGGCATCAATGCCGATGATCCAGCCACGGCCGGCGTCCGTGCCCGCGTGGACGGCTACCTGGGTGCCCTGCAGGCGCGCCAGCGCTGGAAAGGCGCGCTGTCCGCCGGCCCGGCGTGGAGTGACAACATCAACCGCAGCTCGGCCAGTCGCACCTGCCTGTTCGGCGTGGGCGACGCCTGCATCATCGAACGGAAACTGCCCGACGCCCAGCGCGCGGCGGGCCTCGACTACGACGCCAGCCTGGAACGGCGCTGGGTGCTCGGCGGGCATCATGGGCTGTACGTGCGCGGTCTCGCCTTCGGTCAGGCATGGCGCGGGCACAGTGCCTACAACGAGCTCAATGCCAACGTGCAGGCGGGTTACAGCTGGCGTAGCGCACGGCAGACCGTGATGCTGGCCCCCAGCTATGACTACCAGGGCCTGGGCAACCATGCGCTGCAGGGCGGCAGCGGCGTGCACGGGGAATGGCAGTACGCTCTGGATGCGCGCAGTCTGCTCAAGCTGGAGGCCGACTGGAAGCGGCAGCGGTATCGCCAGCAGGGCCTGGCCAGCAACTACGACGGCGAGCTGGCATCGTTGTATGCCACCTGGTTCCGCGCGCTCAATCCGCGCTGGACGGTGTTCGCCGGGCTGGATGTCACCGGCAGCAGCGCAGCCGACCCGGCCAACGGCTACCGCCAGCGCGGCCTGCGGCTGGGCGCGGCACGGCAGTGGAGTGGCACCACGGCCACGGTGTTCGTGTCGCTGCGCCATCGCGATTACGATGCCTGGAGTCCGCTGCTGGAGGCGCGCAGGCAGGACGACGAGCAGAACCTGATCGCCATCGTACGCAGCGAGCGGCTGGCCGTGGCCGGGCTGGTGCCCAGCCTGAGCCTGCGCTACGCCCGCATCGACAGCAACGTCGGCTGGCTGTACAGCCACGACCGCAGCCTGCTCAGCCTGAAATGGGAGCGTGCGTTCTGAACGCGCCGCTGCAATGCCGGAGTGAATGCGCCGTGGCGGTGCTCTTCATCGATCATCACGCGCCCTTGTAGCCCGGTTCGCGCATCCTGCGGGCGTTGCGGCAGAGGTGGGCCGCGTGTATCGAGGAGCGCCGGTCGTGCTGGAAGCGGGCAACAAACCAGAGGGCCTGAAGGGGCTGAGAGTGCTGGTGGCGGAGGATGAATTCGCCATCGCGATGTTCCTGGTGGACTACCTGGAGCTGAAGGGCGCGCAGGTGGTTGGGCCGGCCGGAGATCTGCAGGCCTTGGGGCGGCTGGTGGATGACAACCCCATCGATGTGGCCCTGCTGGACATCAACCTGGGCGGCGAGCAGGTGTACCCGTTGGCCGATCGCCTGGCCGAAGCGGGCACGCCGTTCATGCTGACCTCCGGCTACGACGACAACCTGCCCAGCCGCTTCGCCAGCGCGCCCCGCTGCACCAAGCCTTATCACATCGAGGCCCTGGTCCAGCAGTTGGCGGGCCTGGTGGCGACGCCGCAGGCCCCTGCGGGCGTCGCCTGATTGCGCGGCATGTCGCGCCGCATCGAAGGCCTCCAGGCCGCCGGCCCGAGGGGCGGAATGCTGCCGGCCCCGCGCCTGCAGGCGCGCCACGATGGCATGGCCGCGCGCATCGCGCGCCACGACTGGTCGTCCACGCCATTGGGCGCTTGTGAGCAGTGGCCGCCCCACCTGCGCGCCACCGTCGACCTGATGCTGGCCCACGGCTTCCCGATGATCGTGCTGTGGGGCGAACAGTTGGTGCAGCTCTACAACGACGGCTATGCCGAGATCCTCGCCGACAAGCATCCTGGCGGACTCGGCCAGCCGACCCGCGAGTGCTGGCCCGAGGTCTGGCACATCAACGGGCCGATCTACCAGCGGGTCTGGCAGGGCGAGACCATCACCTTTGAGGACAAGCTCTATCCGCTGGCGCGGCGGGGGCGGTTGGAGGATGTCTGGTTCACCATCACCTACAGCCCCATCTGCGGAGAGGAAGGCCGCATCAACGGCGTGCTGGTGACCATGTTCGAGACCACCGCGGCGCACGTTGCGCAGGCGGCCCGCGAGCGCGAGGAGCGCAAGCGGCGGGAAAGCGATCGCCGGTTGGCGCTGGCATTCAAGGTGCTGCCGGTGGGTGTCTGCATTGTCGACGCCGAAGGCCGCCTGCAGCTGTCCAATGATCAGATGCGTGCGTACCTGCCCAGTGGCAAGGTGCCCTCGACCGATGCAGAGAACCAGCATCGCTGGCGCGGCTGGCATGCAGACGGTTCGGCCATCGGCCCCGAGGACTTCGCCATCGCCCGGGCGTTGCGGGGCGAGACGGTGGTTCCGGGCCTGGAGTTCCAGTTCACCCATGATGACGGGCGCGCACGCTGGACACGCGTCGCCGCCGCGCCACTGCGCGATGCAGACGGCGAAGTAACCGGCGTGTTCGCCATCGCCGTGGACATCGACGATCTCAAGCGCGCCACCGAGCGCCAGTCGGTGTTGCTGGCCGAACTGCAGCACCGGGTGCGCAACATCATGTCGACCATCCATGCCATTGCCTGGCGGACCCGCGAGTCGGTTGGCAGCGTGGATGAGTACGCCGAACGCCTGTGCGGGCGGCTGATGTCGCTGGCGCGCACGCAGAGCCTGCTGACCCGTGGTGCCAACGCGGGGGTCTGCCTGCGCGGCATGCTCGACGAAGAGATCGCGGCACAGACACCGGCAGCGGCCGCCTACCGCCTGCAGGGCGAGGACGTGCTGCTGCCGCCGAAAGCAGCCGAAGTGCTGTCCCTGGCGATCCACGAGCTGGCGACCAATGCCCTGCGGCATGGCGCACTGACCCATGAGGATGGCCGGATCGAGGTGGCCTGGGATCTGCAGGTTCAGGCCGGCCAGCCATGGCTGGGCCTGCACTGGTGCGAGCGCCATGCCGAGGTGGAGGACTGGGAGCTGCCCCGCCAGCGTGGCCTTGGCCGGGCGCTGATCGAGCAGCGCGTGCCGTACGAGCTGGCCGGCAGCGGCGAGCTGCGCTTTGGCCCGCAAGGCCTGGACGCCTGGATCCGCTTCCCGCTGCGCGAGCGCGACAGCCTGCTGCAGACTGACGCCCCGGATACCCGGCCCAACGGGTAAAAGGGAATTTATCTCCAATTTGGCCAAATTGGGTATAGTGGCTCTCATCACCCCCGCCTGGAGCCATGCCATGACCCTGCCGCTGGACCTGCCTGGCCTCGAGAAGGCCCCGGCTTCGTCCGTGAAGACCCGGGGCTGGCCGAGCCTGATGCGCACCGTGCGCGAGAAGCAGGCGCTGGTCATCACCAACCACAATCATCCGGAAGCGGTGATCGTGGACATCCGCACGTACCAGGAGCTGCTGGCCAAGGCCGCCGGCGGTGACGCCGGTGAGCGCAGTGAAGAACTGCTGCGCCTGCGCGGTGAGTTCGACCAGACCCTGGCCGGCCTGCAGCGCGGTGAGGGGCTGGACAAGGTGCTGGGCCAGCCGATCCGCCGCGGCCGCAAGGTCACCCTCGGCCGTCCGCTCTGACCGATGGGGCGGATCCTGGTGCTGGCCGGCGTCAACGGCGCCGGCAAGAGTTCGCTGCTGGGTACCTGGCTGGAAGCCGAAGGGCTGGGCTGGTTCAACCCCGATTCGTTCACCCGCCGCCTGGTGGAGGCCGGCTGGCCGTTGCCGGAGGCCAATGCCGAGGCCTGGCAGGAAGGCACCCGCCGCCTGCGCCAGGCCATGGCCGATGGCACCGACTTCGCCTTCGAGACCACGCTGGGCGGCAACACCATTCCACGCCTGCTGCGTGAGGCCTGCGAACGGCATCAGGTGGCGATCTGGTTCTGTGGCCTGGCCACGGTCGAGCTGCATATCGCCCGCGTTGCGGCACGGGTGGCTGCCGGCGGCCATGACATCCCGGTGGAGAAGATCCACGCGCGCTTTGATTCGGCGCGCGAGAACCTGCTGGAACTGCTGCCACACCTGGCCGAGCTGCATGTCTACGACAACAGCGCCCCGGCCGACGCCGAGGGCTGCGTCGAACCGCTGCCGGTGCTGGCGATGGCGCATGGCCAATTGCAGTATCCGGTGTCGGTGGCCGAACTGCTGCATACGCCGGACTGGGCCAAACCCATCGTAATGCGTGCGATGGAGTTGGACACCCCGCCGTAGATCCACGCCATGCGTGGATGCCTGGGCTGCACGGCTGGACAGATTCCTGGCGCCATCCGCGTCATCCGCAACCAGGGTGATCGCATCATTGTCGATTTCACAGTCACTGCCGGGGCAACAGTCTGTGAATGGAAGAGCCCGAACCGCCACGTCTGCCCGCCGGAGGGTCACTACACCTGGATGCTGCGCTGGACGCCGGGGAAGCTGGCCCGCATCAAGAAGTAACGCCAACGTAGCGCCGGGTGTATGCACCCGGCGCCAGTGTCCCCTGGGATCCACGCCAAGCGAGGATCGCGTTCTGCGCCCAGCCTCAGGCCGGCTTCACCTGCTCGGGTTCCGCAACGTCCGGTAGCGGTGGCAGGTTCGGATCCACCGTCACGGGTACATCGCTCTTCAACAGCGCAGCGGCTTCCTTCCTGCAGCCGACGGCCGGCGGCGAACCGCGCAGCGGCAGGCCGGCGGTCTCCTTCACGAACAGCATGGTCACCAGGCCGATCACCGCCGCGCCCATCAGGTAGTAGGCCGGTACCAGCGGGTCGCCGGTGCGTTCCACCAGCCACGCGGTCACCAGCGGCGTGGTGCCACCGAACAGCGACACCGACACGTTGAAGGCGATCGACAGCGCGCTGTAGCGCACCGGGGTATAGAACAGTGCCGGCAGCGTGGATGGCATCGAACTGGTGAAGCACACCAGCGCCAGCCCCAGCAGCATCAGCCCGAGGAAGATCAGCCCATCATTGCCGCTGCCGACCAGCAGCAGGCACGGCACCGCCAGCACCAGCAACGCGATGCAGGCGCCGATGATCATCGGGCGGCGGCCCAGCTTGTCACTGAACAACCCGCCGACGATGTTCAGCGGCATCATCACCAGCATCACGATGATGATCAGCAGCAGGCCCTTGCTCTCGGCGTAGCCCATGGTGACGCTGAGGTAGCTGGGCATGTAGGTCAGCAGCATGTAATCGGTCACGTTGAACACCAGCACCAGGCCCATGCAGACCAGCAGCTGGCGGCCATGTACCTGCAACAGCGCGCCCAGCCCGGGCCGGTCGTGCTCGCGCTTTTCGGCTTCTTCGGCAAAAGCGCGGAATGCCGGGGTTTCCTCCAGCCTCATGCGCATGTACAGGCCGAGCAGGCCCAGCGGGCCGGCCACCAGGAACGGAATGCGCCAGCCCCAGTCCAGCATCTGTTCGCTGCTCAACAGCATGTGCAGTGCCGTTACGGTACCGGCGCCGGCGATATAGCCGCCCAGCGTGCCGAACTCCAGCCAGCTGCCCATCAGGCCGCGGTTGCGGTCGGTGGAGTACTCGGCGATGAAGGTGGCCGCGCCGCCATACTCGCCACCGGTGGAGAAGCCCTGTACCACGCGTGCCAGCAGCAACAGCACCGGCGCCCAGATGCCGATGCGCTCGTAGGCGGGAATCAGGCCGATCGCAAAGGTGCCCAGCGCCATCAGGATCATGGTGAATGCCAGCACTTTCTGGCGGCCGTAGCGATCACCCAGCGGGCCGAATACCAGGCCGCCCAGAGGGCGCACCAGGAACGCCACGGTGAAGGTGGCGAACGCGGCGATCACCTGTGCGGTGGGATTGCTGGACGGGAAGAACACCTGGCCGATGGTGACGGCCAGATAGCCGTAGACACCAAAGTCGAACCACTCCATGGCATTGCCGAGGGCGGCGGCGCCGACGGCGCGCTTGAGCATGGGCTTGTCGACGACGGTGATCTCATCGACCTTCAGGTGGCGGCGGCGCTTGAACCAGCCGAAATGGGCATGTGCATCGGGGGTGTCCTGCATGGGGGGCTCCCTTGTAGGTAGAAGAGGGGAAATGTGCGGTGAGACAGGTCCCGGAAATCGGAAACGGCGATGCAGGCGCAGGGGGCGCAGGGGCATCGGTGAGTGGCGTGGGGGCCGGGGAATGTGTGCAGGCGCAACGCCCCGCGCATGGCAAAGCACCGCTGCCATGGCGGAAACGCAGCAACGCAATCACAGCGGCCGCGCAGTCAGCGGCCGGGGGTCACATCAGCGTAGGGAGTGCAGGCAACGGGCCTGCGGGCGTCATCCGCCGGGATCCAGCGCGAGGCGATGGAAATGCAGGGCGGGAGCATTCGTGGCAAGCGAAGCGCCGGTCGGCAGTGCTTCCCACGTAACAGGTGCGCCCGTCACGTAGTGGGTCATGTCGATCATCCGTTCATCATAACGGCATTGGCGTGAGCATGCAGCGAAGCGGGCTGATCTGCACGCTGTGTTCCATCGCGCCTGTTCATGCGCGAATGCAACGCAATGACATGTGTTGAACGAACTCTGGCCGCAGCGCTCACACCGTGCTGTCTACGGTGGGGGTGAACGCAATCGAGAAGGAGCATCGCATGACCCGTCGCATTCCCGAAGGTACGCTGATCATCGTCGCCGATGGTGGTTCGGCCCGCGTGTTCACCAACGTTGGCAGCGAGCATCAGCTGGCCCTGAAGCAGGAAGGCGAGCTGCGGCTGCAGGACATCAGCGAGCAGGGTGTATCCGGGCAGGGCCCGGCCGGGGCGGTGCCAAAGGACATGTCCATCTCACAGCTCAACGAAGCGACGTTCGCCAAGCAGGTCGCCGAGCAGCTCAACGAGGATGCACTGAACAACCGCTATGCGCACCTGGTACTGGTGGCCGACCCGACCACGCTGGGGCGCATCCGGCCGCTGCTGCACAAGGAGGTCCAGGCGCGCCTGCTGGGTGATATCGCCAAGGACCTGACCAACGCGCCGCTGGAAGACATCCAGAAAGCGCTGGCGGCGTAGCACGCATGCCATTCATGCGTGACCATGTTGCCGCCGAACCGGCCCGCGCCGATGTTGATGCGCAGGCCGGTTGGCTGCTGCTGGAGTTCGGCGCGCCGTGGTGTGGCCACTGCCAGGCTGCGCAACCGGCGCTGCAGGCAGTCGTGGATGCGCACGACCTGCCGCACTGGAAGATCGAGGATGGCAAGGGCAAGCCGCTGGGTCGCTCGTTCCAGGTGAAGCTGTGGCCAACCGTGGTCCTGCTGCGTGACGGCCAGGAAGTGGCGCGGGTGGTGCGGCCGGTGGAACGCGCAGATCTGGCAACCTTGGAGAGCGCGCTACCCGATTGATCGGTACCCGCCTTATGCGGCGTCGCGCCACGCTCAACTGATTGCCGTGGAGCCAAGCTCCACGGACGTCCAGCAAAGCCGTGCCCGATTGTGCCGCACGGTTCAATGCA
The DNA here is from genome assembly GCF_002799155.1 of Stenotrophomonas maltophilia. Lineage (GTDB taxonomy): Bacteria > Pseudomonadota > Gammaproteobacteria > Xanthomonadales > Xanthomonadaceae > Stenotrophomonas > Stenotrophomonas maltophilia_R. The sequence goes on along the minus strand of NZ_NERD01000002.1, from coordinate 1,892,381 downwards.
ACGAGGCCCGCGCGTCGTGCAACCCTTCATGCCGCCCAACAGCAAAGGGCGGCCCGGGCCTGCGCCGGAGTCGCCTTCTCCAGGCCCAAACGCCTTACCAGTGGTAGCTCATGCCCACCTGCGCACTGGTCTGGTGATAGCCACTGGCGTGTTGCAGCGACAGCCCACCCCAGGCGCCGATGCCGTTGCTGAACTTCAGCGACGCACCGGCACTGAACTCGCCACGGCTGCGCGGAATGCGGGCATCCACCACCTCGTCATCCATGCGGATCTGCGATTCGGCACGGGTATGCAGCCAGTGGGCGGCCAGGTACGGCTGCACCTCGGTGGACCCGTTGCCCCAGCGGGTCACGCCGGACAGGCGTAGGCCCGCACGGCCGAACAGGCCGTTGGCGTTCTCCGCACCCACCACCGTGCCGTTGGCTTCGGTGTGGCGGTTGCTGTCCCAGCGTGTGTAGCCCACCTGCAGCTGCGGCTCCAGATAGAGGCCGCCATTGCGGGCGCCGCCTACACGGAACGCGTAGCCGGTTTCCACCGCACCCTGCCAGGCGCGGCTGTCGTAGCGCTCGGCTGCCAGGCCGATGCCCTCCACGCGGTTGCGGAACTGCGCACGCTGCACCGAGCCATCCACGTAGAAACCTGCATACGGATCGGATCCATTGCCGCCGCGCAAGGTGCCGTAGAGGCCCAGTGCTTCGCCCTTCACCTTGCCGCGGGCGTAGTAGCCGGTCAGTTCATTGGTGGAGGTGCTGGTGGCATTACCGCTGGACAGCACTACACCCGCGCTGCTACCCGAATCGTGACGCCATAGATCGGCACCGACAGTCAGCGCCTGGCTGTTGCCTCGGATATCCAGTTGCTTGCTGACCGCATCGAAGCCATTGCGCGAACCATCCACGCGCGCCCAGGCGCGGCCGCTGTTCTGGCCGGCATGCCGGTCGTGATAGCCGAGGCGGAACATGTTCTGCGCGGCCTGCAGATTGGCCAGGTAGGCACCCGGTTCCGGGCGCAGCACCGGTTCCGGTTCAATCGGATCCACGGGCTCCACGGGATCGATCGGTCGGCATTGCGGTAGGCGGGGATCGACAACACACGGGTCCGGCACGGTCGGCAGCTGCGAGCGCAGGTACCAGTTGCCGTCGGTGCCAGTGCCCTTGTGCAGGAAGTACTCGTACTGACCGCCCACCGCGCGGCCGGCCAGGTTGAACTGGCCATTGGAGGCACCGCCGACCTGGATCAACTGGATGCCTTGGTGGGTCTGCGCACCGGCACCCCCTACGTTGTTGACGCGCACGTTGGCCGTGCCGCTGGTGTCGCCGCCGATGACGAGCCTGTCGGTGGCCGCATCATCGCCAGCCAGCAGGGTGTTGAACACGATCGTGCCATCCGCGCCGCTGAAGTTGCCAGCCACGTTGAGCGTGTGGAAGGCGGAGCCGTCGCCCAGGGAGACGGTGCCATTGCCGAGGCTGAGAGCACCGACCGTGGAGTTTCCGGTCATGTTCCAGGTGGCCGAGTCCAGCGTGGCGCTGGTGACGCTGGTCATGACGCCGGTGATGCTCGCGCCGTTGGACAGTGCGACGTCAACCGTGCCACCGGCTGCGTTGACAATGCCGCCGGTCGCGCGCGAGGCATCCAGATTCAGGTCGATCACTGCGCCCGCATCCTCAACCAGGAGTGCGGTTCCGCTGCCGCCGATCAACTCGCTGCCGTTGCGGAAATTGAACGTCGCGACGACAGAAGGCCGGCTGCCAAGGCGCACGACGTGTATACCCGCGCCGTTTCGACCTTCGACGCGGGACGCGTCTATTTCCACATTGCCTCGATCACCGGGCGCGGCCAGTTGATACGATGCCGTAATGCCAGCGTCGTCACCAATGAGGGTGCTTCCATTCCGGGCAAGCAGGTGGGCTGGGTCGGCCAGCAGGAATCCAATGCCGCGGTCAAAGGTGCCGCTGGAGTTGAACGTACCCTCAAGCCGGCTTGCGTCCAGCGTCAGGGCAGCACCCTGTGTGGCACTGCCGCCGAAGCCGGCACCGGACACTGTGCTGCGCTCGATGAATGCGATCGACCAGCCGGCACCGCCACCGGAGGTGGTCAGGCTCAGGGCGGGGCCAGCGGTGTTGTGTAGGGTGCCCTGGATCAGCGTAATTGAGCTGTTGGTCAGGTTGACCCGCCCCTCAATGGATGTACCAATTGCGATGATGTCGGATCTGTTGGTTGCATTGATCCCCAGAAGACGGGCGCCTGGCTTGGCATTCAACCCTGCGCCGTTCAGGACCCATGTTTCGGGCGTGTCGCCCGGGTTGACCTCGGCGCCCTGGCCAGGTCCAAGACTGCCGGCCTGCGCCGTGTGCGCGAGGGCGATGCCGGCGGCGATGGCCAGTGCAAGGGAATGACGAACTGCGATCTTCATCGTGGAACTCCTGTAGGAATCGAACTTCAGGAAAGGGATCGCATTCCCTTCGTCGCTGTGAACAAAAGGCCGGGATGACGCGGGGGGCGAAGTGATTTCGGTGCCTTTGCCAGCCCGTGGCTGCAAAGTGGGGGAGGGGCGCATGAGTACTGCGAATGCCGCCACAGGCTTTGCACCGCTGTGCCAGGCTTGGGGACAGTGTGGCAAGCGTGTCTGGATCGATCCATGCAATTAATTGCAATCTCTGCTTGCCATAGGCTGCGCCAGTGGAACCGTTCAGCCGCAGCGCAACATGCGGCGCCGATACGTGAGTGCTAGGATCTGGCCACCACCTGAATCGATCCAAATGCCGATGCCCACGCTGGACCGTCGTCTCCTGATCGCTGTCGCCGCCACGGCGATGTTCGCTTCCGGCCTGGCTTCTGCTACTCCTGCCAGATCGGTCGCCGACAAGGCCTATGCCTCGGTTGACCCGTTCATTGGTACCGGCGGCGAAGGCCACACCTACCCCGGCGCCACGGTGCCGTTCGGCATGGTCCAGCTCAGCCCGGACACGCGCATCCAGCCGCGCGAAAAGGCCTACGGCTGGGCCGCGGGCTACCGCTACGACGACAGCAGCATCGTCGGCTTCTCGCACACGCACTTCTCGGGCACCGGTCACTCCGACCTGGGCGACATCCTGCTGATGCCGTTCACCGGCGAGCCGGGCCTCGAGCGCGGCGATCCGCAGAAGCCTCGCAGCGGCTATGCCTCGCGCTTCCGCCATGACGACGAGAAGGCCGAGCCGGGCTACTACGCGGTCACCTTGGACGACTACAAGGTGCGCGCCGAGCTGACCACCAGTGCGCGCGTGGGCGTGCACCGCTATGCCTTCCCCAAGGGCACCGACGCCAAGGTGCTGCTGGACATGCGTACCAGCATGTACGACTACCCGGGCAAGGTGCTGTGGTCGCGGGTGCGGGTGCGTGCCGACGGCACGGTGACCGGCTTCCGCGAGACGCGTGGCTGGGCGCCGGGCCGCCAGCTGTACTTCGCGATGCGTTTCTCGCGACCGCTGGCCGGGCACGAGCTGCACAACACCGAACAGGACATCGTCTACAAGGGCTTCCCGCCACCGGGTGAGAAGGACCCAGCGCAGCGTGCGCAGATCGAAGGGCGGCAGCTGGTCGGTACGTTCGCGTTCGGCAAGCTGGACGCACCATTGGTGGTCAAGGTGGCCATTTCACCGGTCAGCGAAGCCGGTGCCATCGCCAACCTCGACGCGGAAGTGGCCGACTTCGATTTTGACCACGTTCGCGCGCAGGCAAAGCAGGAATGGACGCAGGCGCTGTCGGTGCTCGATATCGATGCGCCGGAACATGCGCGACGCAGCGCCTATACCGCGCTGTACCACACCCTGTTGGGGCCGACCCTGTTCATGGATGCCGATGGCCAGTACCGCGGCCCGGACAACGCCGTGCACAAGGCCGAGGGCTATACCAATTACTCCACGTTCTCGCTGTGGGATACCTATCGCGCGCTGCATCCGTTGCTGACGCTGGTGCAGCCGGAGAAGCGCAACAGCGACTTCGTCAATTCGATGCTGGCCCACCATGAGCACAGCCCGTACGGCATGCTGCCGGTGTGGTCGTTCCACGGCCTGGAAGACTGGTGCATGATCGGCTACCACGCCGTGCCGGTGATCGCCGATGCGTACGTGAAGGGCATCCGTGGCTTCGACGCCGACAAGGCGTTGAAGGCGATGGTCGAGACCGCGAACTACGGCCCCTATGACGGCATCGCGCAGTACCGCGAGCTGGGCTATGTGCCGATCGACGAGGAAGGCGAAGCGGCCAGCAAGACGCTGGAATATGCCTTCGATGACTGGACCATCGCGCGCATGGCGCAGGCGATGGGCAAGGCCGATATCGCGGCCACCTTCGACAAGCGTGCTGGCAACTGGCGCAACGCGTTCGACAAGGACACCGGCTTCATGCGAGCGCGCAATCGCGATGGCAGCTTCCGCACGCCGTTCGACCCCAGCGCCAGCGGCTACGGCACCGACTATACCGAAGGCAATGCCTGGCAGTATTCATGGTACGTGCCGCAGGACGTGGCCGGCCTGGCCGCCGCGCACGGCGGCAGCGACAAGCTGCTCGCGCGCCTCGATGAGGTGTTCAACGCCAAGGTCGATCCGTCCATCTTCGAGCACATGGAAGATATCACCGGCCTGATCGGCTGGTATGCGCATGGCAACGAGCCCAGCCATCATGTGGCCTATCTGTATTCGCATGCCGGCCAGCCGTGGCGAACGCAGGCGCGCCTGAAGCAGATCATGGACAGCCAGTACGCCGACCGCCCCGATGGCCTGGCCGGCAATGATGACGTCGGCCAGATGTCGGCGTGGTACGTGTTCACCGCGCTGGGCTTCTACCCGGTGGCACCGGGCTCGGGCGAGTACATCCTGGGTCGTCCGTTCCTGCCGAAGACCGCGATGCGCCTGCCCAACGGCAAGACGTTCACCATCGTGGCCGATGGCCTGGACGACAAGCACACCTATGTGGGCAGCGTGAGCCTCAACGGCAAGCCGCTGCAGCGCGCCTTCCTGCGCCACGACGAAATCCTGGCCGGCGGCGAGCTGCGTTTCAGCATGCAGGCCGAGCCGAACAAGGACTGGCCGGGGCAGGGTGCGCAGGCGCCGTATTCGATGAGCCGGTGATGCGGAGCGGCGCCGTCCTGCCGCCGCCATTGCCCCGCACCTGGTAGGTGCCAACCTTGGTTGGCACGCGGCGCGTCAGCGGGAACGAAACCGCAACCCCACGCGCGCGCCACCGATGGGGGCGGTGGCGATCACCAGCATCGCACCATGCCGCTGCGCGATCTCGGCCACGATCGCCAGGCCCAGTCCGCAGCCATCCCCCTGGCTGCTGGCCCGGTAGAAGCGTTCCGTGACGCGCGTGCGTTCGGCTTCGGCGATGCCGGCGCCGTCATCGTCCACCCATACCTGCACGCCCTCGGCATCCTGCTGTAGTCCCAGGGTGATCACACCGGGCACGGCACCGTAGCGCAGCGCATTGTCCAGCAGGTTGCCCAGCGCCTCGCGCAGCAGCTGGGGGGCACCCTGTACCTGCACGCCGTCGTCGGGTCCGTCGTAGCCCAGGTCCACGCCCGCCGCCAACGCACGATCGGCGTAGCGCTCCACCACGCCACGCGCCAGCGCGGCCAGGTCCAGCGGTTGCAGCGGCAGTGCGCTGCCATGCGGATCCTCGGAGCGGCTGAGCATCAGCAGCTGGTTGACCAGGTGCTGCAGCCGCGCCAGCCCGGCCAGCGTGCCGGACAGCGCCAGCTGCTGCGCCTGCGGATCATGCTGGCGCAGCGAACTCTCCAGCTCCACCTGCATCGCCGCCAGCGGCGTGCGCAACTGGTGTGCGGCGTTGCTGACGAAGCGGCGCTGCGCAGCCTGCATGGCGTCAAGTCGCTGCAGCAGCGCGTTGTACGCCTCCACGGCTGGCCATAGTTCGCGGGGGGCTTCCTGCGCGGGCTCCAGCGGCGCCAACGGATCCGGCCGCGGGCTGGCGAGCTTCCGCGCCACTTGATTGGCATGCCGTGCGGCAGCACCGGTACCGGACCAGGCCAACCATGCGGCCAGCGCCAGGATCGCGGCCTGGAACGGGATGCTGGTCAGCAGCAGCTTGCGTTCCAGGCGATGGCGCTTGCGCAGCGTCTCGGCGACGCGCAGCCGGATATCGTGGCCCGGCCCGGCGCTGACCACCACCTCCACCATGCGCACCGGCTGCCCACGCACACGTGCATCGTAGTAGACGGCATCGTCATCATTTCCAGCCGCGATTGCGGGGCGTGGCAGGGCTTCGGGCAGGTCGCCATACAGGCGCCCGCCATCGGCATCCACCACTTCGCCATGCACTTCGTCGGCGGTGTCCCAGGTGAACATGCGCGACACCGCCGGGGTGATCTCGATCGAGGCACGCCCGTCCTGCACCTTCACCAGCTCGGACAATGACATCGCCGAGTCCAGCAGCCAGCGGTCGTAGACCTGGCCGGCGTAGAAGCGGGCCAATGCGAACGATCCAACCGCGCTGCACAGCAGCAGTACCAGCAGCGGCAGCCACAGGCGGCGCAGCAGCAGGCCACGCAGGCTGAGCACGCGCTCAGTCACCCATGGCCTCCAGCCGATAACCCAGGCCGCGCAGCATGCGGATGCCGACGCCGGCGCGGGCCTGCTCCAGTTTGCGGCGCAGGCGGCTGACATGCACTTCAATCACCGACAGGTTGGCCTCGTGGTCCCAGCTGTACAGCGCGTCGAACAGGCGCTGCTTGGTGACGGTGCGGCCGGGATGCTGCATCAGCGTTTCGACCAGCGACAGTTCGCGCGCGGTCAGCTCGATGCGCTGGCCTTCGACCTGCACTTCGTTGCGGATGCTGTCGAAGCACAACCGGCCCAGACGTTTCTGCGCCGGTGCATCACTGCGGCGGCGTGACAGCGCGCGCAGGCGCGCCTCCAGTTCACCCAGGGCGAAAGGCTTGGCCAGGTAATCATCGCCGCCGCGGTCGAGGCCGAGGATGCGGTCCTCCACGCCATCGCGTGCAGTCAGGATCAGCACCGGCAGGGTGACACCATCGTTGCGCAGGCGCGAGAGCAGGTCGAGGCCATCGACGTCGGGCAATGAAAGGTCAAGCACCATCACGTCATACGGCGCGCTGGCCAGTGCAGCCGGCGCGTGCAGCCCGCGCGAGAGGTGGTCGCACAGATGGCCGGCGCCCTGCAGGGCGCGGATCAGTCCATCGGCCAGGGCGGCGTCGTCTTCGATCAGCAGGATTCGCATTGCAAGCTTCGTGCAAGGTTGGGGCAAGTCTGGCGCAAGTGCGTCACCTTACCGTGACGTGCATGAATTTTGCCCACCGTCTTGCGGCCCTGCTGGCTGCCCTTTCGTGCGCGCCTGCGGCTTCGGCGCTGTCCCTGGCAGAAGCGCAGCGTGCAATGGACGCACACAATCCGGACCTGCGTGCGGCGGCACTGGAGTTGCGCGGGGTGCAGGGCGATGCGCAGACCGCGGCACTGCGCCCGGCCACCGAGCTGTCGATCGGCACCAGCAAGGTCAGCCCCAGGCACGGCATCGGCCCAGGGCGCTGGCAGGACAAGCGCGTGGACAGCACGCTGGGCCTGGGCTGGACCTGGGAACGCGGTGGCAAGCGCGCGTTGCGCATCCGCCAGGCGGACGCGCTGCTGGAAGTGGCCGGACTGGACATGCTCGATGCCCGGCGCCGCCAACAGGTGGCGCTGCATGAAGCCTATTTCGGCCTGAAGGGCGCGCAGGAGCGGGCGCGGATTGCCGATGCCAACCGCCAGAGTTCGGCCGAGCAGATGGCGGCGGCCGACAAGCAGGTGGCGACCGGGGCGATGGCGCCGGTGGATCGCGCGCGGCTGGCGGTGGACGATCTGGCGGTGGCTGACGCGGCGCGCGAGGCGGCACTCGATCTGCGCGATGCGCGGCATGCGCTGGGCCTGCTGCTCGGCAGCGATGACAGCCGCGACCTCAGTGCCGATGACCCCTGGCCGGATGCCAGCAGCGTGGCCGACGTGCGCGCGTTCGATCCGACGCAGCGCGCCGACCTGCGTGCCGCGCGTTCGCGGCTGGCCGCGGCCGACGCTGGCGTGGCACTGGCGCGCAGCGAGCGTCGTCGCGATATCCAGCTGGGCGTGGAGGCCGAACGTGAGCCGACCGACATCAGCGGTGTTACCTGGGGCGTGTCATTGACCATTCCGCTGGGCGGGCCGTCGCGCGCACGCGGCGCGATCCAGCGTGCCGAGGCCGACCGGGACAGCGCAGCGCTGGAGCTGCAGGTACTCCAGCGCGAAGCTCGCGCCGAGCTGGACCAGCTGCAGGCCAGCGTGCAGTCCGCCGCACAGCGCCGCAGCGACTACGAGGGGCTGCAGTCCGACACTGCCCGCAAGGCGGCGGAGGGCATCGAACTGGCCTATCGCCGTGGCGCCGCCAGCCTGACCGATCTGCTCGATGCACGCCGCAGCTGGCGCGATTTCGAGGCCGCGCTGATCGAAGCGCGTGCCGACCATGCCATTGCCCTGGCGCGCTGGGAAGCGGCCACATCCGTTGCTGAAGGAGAGTCCCGATGAAGTCGATCGTCGCCCATCGCCCGCGGGCGCGGCACGCCATGCTGCCCGCCCTGCTGGCGCTGGCCCTGCTGGGCGGCTGCGGTCGCGAGCCGGCGTCCTATGCCGAGGACGCGCCCCAGGTCAGCGCCGGCCAGATCCAGTTTCCCGCCGGCAGCCGCCAGCTGGACGTGCTGCGCAGCGAAGCGGTGAGTGCCGGCGCCAGCGCCAGCCTGCAGCTGCCGGGCCGGGTGGTCTGGGACGAGACGCGCTCCAGCGCACTGCGCACGCCGTTGCCGGGGCAGGTGGCGCGCATCGAGGCGCAGCCGGGGCAGAAAGTGAAGGCCGGCCAGGTGATCGCCTGGATCACCTCGCCCGAGTTCGGCCAGGCGCAGGCGGAGGGCGTGCGAGGCCGCGCCGAGCTGCAGCAGGCGCGCAGGGAACTGGAGCGCACCCGCGAACTGCACGCGGCGGGGGTGGCGTCGGGCCGCGAGCTGGACGAGGCCGAGACCAACTTCGCCGGCAGCCAGGCCAATCACACGCGTGCGACCGCCTTCGCCAGGGCCTATGGCAACGGCCAGCACGTCGACCAGCGCCTGCCACTGCGCGCGCCCATCGATGGCGTGCTGGTGGAGCGGCGGATGAGCCCGGGCATGTCGGTCAGCCCCGACAGCGAACAGCCGTTGGCGGTGATCGGCGATCCGGACCGCCTGTGGTTGCTGCTCGATGTTCCCGAGAGCCTGGCGGGACGCCTCAAGGCGGGCATGCAGGTGAGCGTGCCCGGTGCCGATGGCCAGCCATTGCAGGCGACCCTGCAGCACGTGGATGACTTCGTCGACAGCGAGCGCCGCGTGGTGCAGGCGCGCGCCGAGCTGGACAACCATGCACGTGCCTTCAAGGCCGGCCAGTACGTGCGTGCTCAGGTTGCGTTGCCGGCCGAGGGCGGTGTCTCGCTGCCCGATGCCGCGGTGTTGCTGATCGACGGCACGCAGGTGGTGTTCGTGGAGGAGGGCAAGGGCCGCTTCGTGCGCCATGCCGTGCACGCAGAGGAGCTGGGCGACGGGCGGCTGTGGGTGCGAGAGGGCCTGCCGATGGGCAGCAAGGTGGTGGTCGAAGGTGGCCTGCTGCTGCAGCAGCTGGTCGACAGTGCGGGACCGGGCGCCAGCACCGGCACGGGGCATGCCGCCCCATGATCGATCGCCTGATTGCCTATTGCCTGCGCCAGCCGCTGATGGTGATGCTGGCGCTGCTGCTGTTCATCGGTGCCGGCATCGCCGCGTTCCGCGTGCTGCCGGTGGAAGCCTTCCCGGATGTGTCCGACACCCAGGTGACGGTGGTGTCGCTGCACCCGGGCCGTGCCGCCGAAGAGGTGGAACGCGAAGTGACGATGCCGCTGGAAGTGGCGCTGTCCGGCATTCCGCATTCGGTGCGGGTGTTCTCGCATACGCAGTTCGGCCTGTCGATGATCATCCTGACCTTCGACGACAAGGCCGATGACTATTTCGCGCGCCAGCAGGTGCTGGAGCGCCTGCAGGGCGTGGCGCTGCCGGAAGGGGTGACCCCGGAGCTGGAGGCGATGAGCTCGGCGGTGGGCGAGATCTACCGCTACGTGCTCAAGGGCCCGCACATGACGCCGACCCAGCTGCGCACCGTGCAGGAATGGACGATGGAGCGCAGCCTGCGCACCGTGCCGGGCGTGGCCGATGTGATCAGCTTCGGCGGCTTCGCGCGCACCTTCCAGGTCAAGCCGGACCTGGACAAGCTGCGTGACCGCGGCATCAGCCTCGGTGAATTCGCCGAGGCGCTGGAGAAGGGCAGCGCCAATGCCGGTGGTGGCTACGTGGAGCGCGGCCAGCAGCAGTTCCTGATCCGCGGCGTGGGCCTGATGCGTTCGCCGGCCGACATCGGCAACGTGGTGGTGGCGCAGCGCGGGGGCACGCCGATCCTGGTGCGTGACCTGGCTGGCATCGCCGATAGCGGCCTGCCCCGGCAGGGCCTGGTCGGCCAGGATGACAATGACGATGCGGTGTTCGGCATGGTGCTGATGCGCAAGGGCGAGAATCCGTCCGACGTGCTCGACGCCCTGCATGCGCGCATTGCCGAGATCCAGGCGAACCAGCTGCCGGCCGGGGTCAGCATCGAGCCGTTCTACGACCGCTCGTGGCTGGTATCGACCACGCTGAAAACCGTCTTCCGCAATCTTCTGGAAGGCGCGGTGCTGGTGTTCCTGGTGCTGTGGCTGTTCCTGTACAACGCCCGCGCCGCGCTGATCGTGGCGGCGATGATGCCGCTGGCGTTGCTGTCGACCTTCCTCGGCCTGCATCTGTGGGGCGTGCCGGCCAACCTGCTTTCGTTGGGCGCGATGGACTTCGGCATCATCATCGATGGTGCGGTGATCGTCACCGAGCACATCGTTTCGCGGCTGACCAAGCTGCCACCCACGGCAGACAGGAAGACGCGCTTCTCGACCATTCTGTCGGCAGCATCGGAGGTGGGGCGGCCAACGTTCTTCTCGATGCTGATCATCATCGCCGCGCATATTCCGATCTTCACCCTGCAGCGCCAGGAAGGCCGCATGTTCGCGCCGATGGCCTATTCGGTGACCTCGGCGTTGATCGGGGCGTTGATCCTGGCGCTGACCGTGGTGCCGCTGTTCTGCTACTGGTGGCTGCGGCGTGACCGCATGCGCGACGGCAACCCGCTGATGGACCGCCTGACCGGCTGGTACCGGCCGATCCTGGAGCACGCGCTGGCCCGCCCGCGCGCGGTGGTGCTGACCGCGGTTGCGCTGCTGGTCGGCACGCTGGCACTGGGTAGCCGCCTGGGTTCGGAGTTCCTGCCGGAGCTGGACGAAGGATCGATCTGGCTGACCGCTACGCTCGATCCAAGCACCAGCCTGGCCGAAGCGCAGCAGCAGTCGCGGCGTATCCGCGAACTGGTCGGCACCTTCCCGCAGGTGTCGACGGTGGTGGCCAAGCTGGGGCGCCCGGAAGATGGCTCCGATGCCAAGGGGGCCAACCAGATCGAAGCACTGGTGGCATTGAAGCCGGAGAAGGAGTGGCCGAAGGGCGTGGACAAGCGGCAGCTGGTGAGCGACCTGCAGCGCACGCTGGAGCAGCGCATTCCGGGGCCGGAGTTCTCGATCTCGCAGCCCGTGCGCGACAACATCCTGGAGAGCATCTCGCAGATCAAGGGCCAGGTGGTGATCAAGGTCAGTGGCTCGGATCTGGGCGTGCTGAACCAGCAGGCGCAGGCGATTCTGGGCCAGGTTCGCGGGGTGGAGGGCGTGGAGAGCGCCTTCATTGATCGCGACGGGTCGTTGCCGCAACTACAGATCGAGATCGACCGTGACCGCGCCGCACGCTATGGCCTGAACGTGCGCGACATCGACGAGGTGATCGAGACCGCACTGGGCGGGCGCCAGGTCGGTGAGCTGTGGGAGGGCGACCGCAAGTTCCCGATCACCCTGCGCCTGGACGATGCCGATCGTGACCTGCAGCGGCTGCGCACGGTGCCGGTGGGCATCGGCGATGGCCACGCCGTGACACTGTCCGACGTGGCCGAGTTCCGCATGGCCAGCGGCGCGATCAACATCTCGCGCGAGAACGCACAGCGGGTGAAGGCGGTGAGCATCTTCATCGCCGGGCGTGACATGGGCAGCGTGGTGGCCGACATGCGCAAGCGCGTGGATGCCAGCATGCAGCTGCCGGAAGGCTACCGGCTGGAGTGGTCCGGCGAGTTCGAGAACCAGCAGCGTGCGATGAAGCGGCTGGGCTGGGTGATTCCGCTGTCGGTGCTGATCATCTTCGTACTGCTGTTCGATGCTTTCAAGGACATCAGCAGTGCGGCACTGATCCTGGCCAACGTGCCACTGGCGATGATCGGCGGCATCCTGGCCCTGTGGCTGACAGGCATCCCGCTGTCAGTGTCGGCGGCAATCGGATTCATTGCATTGTTCGGGCAAGCGGTGCTGAACGGGGTGGTGATGCTCAGTCGCTTCGCCCAGCTGCGCGAGCAGGGCATGGACCTGCTGCAATCGGTGGTACAGGGTTCGCTGCAGCGCCTGCGTACAGTACTGATGACCGCTTTGCTGGCGATGTTCGGGCTGCTGCCGATGGCGACCTCGCATGCGATCGGTGCAGAGACCCAGAAGCCGCTGGCGGTGGTGGTGATCGGCGGCCTGCTGTCGGCGATGCTGCTGACCCTGCTGGTACTGCCGACGCTGTACTACTGGGTGCATCGCCGCCGCGAGGCCCGCGGCGGCTGACCGGCGCGGTGGATCCAGGCCATGCGTGGATGCGCGATCTACACCATCCCGCCGTTGGCGCGGAGCACCTGGCCGTTGATCCACGCACCGTCAGCACCGGCCAGGAACGCTACCGCACCGGCGATGTCATCCGGCGTACCCAGGCGTTCCAGAGGGTTCAACTTCGCCAAGCGCTCGATCAGCTCGGGCGATTTGCCATCCAGGAACAGGTCGGTGGCGGTGGGGCCTGGTGCCACCGCGTTCACGGTGATGTTGCGCCCACGCAGCTCCTTGCTGAGGATCGCGCCCATTGTCTCCACGGCCGCCTTGCTGGCCGCGTACACGCTGTAGTTCTCCAGCCGGATGCCGACCACGCTGGTGGACAGGGTGATCAGGCGGCCACCGTCGCGGACCCGCCGTGCACTTTCGCGCAGCACATTGAACGCGCCCTTGAGGTTGATGCCGATCACCCTGTCGAACAGGGCGTCGTCGGTGTCGGCCAGCGAGGCCAGTTGCAGCACGCCAGCACTGTTGACCACCACATCGAGACCACCCAAACGGGCCTCGATGGCCTCGAACAGCTGGCGCACCGCCTGCGGGTCTGCCACATCGGCCTGCAACGCGATGGCCTGCGCACCGGCTGCGTTGAGTTCGGCCGCCAACGCTTCGGCGTCGTCGCGGCGCCCCGCATAGTTGATGGCGACTGCGTGGCCATCGGCGGCGAGCCGGCGGGAGATGGCGGCGCCGATGCCACGGGAGCCACCGGTGACCAGGGCGACAGAGGAGGTGGGGGAGGGGGTCATGCTGGCGTCCAGTGGGGCACGCCGGAGTGGCGCTGGGCCATCTTCGCGACATTGTCCTTTCGGATAATCCTGCATAATCCGCCAACATCATCCGGATAGCCGAACAATGGACCGCTTCACGGCCATGCGCGCCTTCGTCCGTATCGTCGAGCGCCGCAGCTTCACCCGCGCCTCCGAGGACCTGGGCCTGCCGCGGGCCACGGTGACCGACGCGATCAAGACGCTGGAACAGCTGCTGGGCGTGCGACTGCTGCACCGGACCACGCGTCTGGTGGTGCCGACGCTGGAAGGCGAGGCCTTCTATGGCCGTTGCCTGCGCCTGATCGCCGACATGGACGATGCAGAGGCCGCGTTCCGTGACGTGCCGCCGCGCGGCCCATTGCGCATTGAAGTGCATGGCACGCTGGGCCGGCACCTGCTGTTTCCGCACCTGCCGGACTTCCTGCAGCGCTACCCGGAGATCGACCTGGAGGTCAGCGAGGGCGACCGCTATGTCGACCTGCTGCGCGAAGGCGTGGATGCAGCGCTGAGGGTGGGGACGCTGGCCGACAGCGATCTGGCGGCGCGACGGCTGACCCTGCTGCGCGAGGTGACGGTGGCCTCGCCGGATTACCTGCAGGCCAAGGGCGTGCCGGGCAGCATCGATGCCCTGCAGGACGGCCACCAGATGGTCGGCTACCGCTCCAGCGCAACCGGCCAGCTGATTCCGCTGGAGTTCCAGCAGGGTGGGCAAGTGCATTACCTGCCGCTGCCGGCGCGGGTGCGTGTTTCCGGCGCGGATGCGTTCCTCGGGGCCGCGCTGGCGGGCCTGGGCATCATCCAGGCGCCGCGCTACCGGATGGACCCGTACATCGCGCGCGGGCAGCTGGTTGAGCTGTTGCCTGAGGCGCCGCCGACGCCAAGCCCCTTGAGCCTGGTCTACCCACGCAACCGCACCCCATCGCCACGGTTGCGGGTGTTCATCGACTGGGTGGCCGGGGTGTTCGACCAGGAACGACGTTCCTGAGACGCCGCATGGGCTGGTGGTGCCGGCCGGCATCACAGCGCTGCCAGCGGCCCCTGCATGCGATGGAAGCTGCCATCGGTGGCGGTGAACCAGCCCAGCGAACGCCCGCCGACGAAATCATCGACATGCACGACCGTAGCGCCATCGGCTTCCTGCCACGAAATGGCATAGACCCCGTCGCTGATCCTGTGCCACTCACAGGCGGCTTCACCCCGCGCACCGGCGTAGGCGCCGGAGACGATGGCGTACTGCACGTGGCGGCCATCGGCGCTGTAGACATTGTCGGCGGCCAGTCCGTCATAGCTGACGCGGAAGCGGCGGCCGGCGAATTCGGGAAGGTCAGCGGTCGTGGTCATCGGATCGCCACCGGGTTGATGTTCACCTGGGTCGAGCCGACGTACAGCGGCTGGCCCAGCACGAACAGGAACTCCCAGGCCTTGTCGCGCACCAGCGCGCGGCTGTCGATCAGCTCCAGGTTGTAGATGCCGCGCTTGGCCAGCATGTACTGGTTGATCGGGAACTCTTCGGCACCGTTCGGGTTCGGGTAGACCTCCGAGGCCCAGGTGTCGCCACCGAAGGCGACGATGCCCTGGTCGGCCAGCCACTTCGCGGCCTCCATGCCGATGCCCGGTTCCACTTCCAGGAACTGTTTGTCGTCCTTGCCGATCAGTTCCAGCCAGCCGGTGTTGAACAGCACCACGTCGCCCTTGCGCAGGCTCAGGCCCTGCTTCTTCAGAACGGCCTGGATGTCGGCCACGGTGAACTCGGTACCGCCGGGCACGATCGCCTTGCCGTAGTACGCGGTCATGTCCAGCACGACGCCGCGGGTGACCATCGGCGGCACCTTCTCGACGCCGAGCTTGCGCACGCCGTCCACGGTGACGAAGTCGGCGGCCTTGTTGCCGTTGTAGTAGACGTTGTCGATGCCGATATGGCCGATGCCGTTGAGCTGGGTGCCAACGCCGGTCCAGGCGTTCACCAGTTCATCGTTGAAGGTGAACCTGTTGGGGCCCAGCGACTTGCCGGCCTGCTGGCCGACCTGCACGTTGTACAGGCGGAAGCTGCGGTGGCGGAACGCGGGCAGGTTCTTGTCCACCGGCACCGCCAGCGGATAGGTCTTGCCGGTCCTGACCAGCGAAACTGCGTGCTTGACCACGTCTGCGGTCAGCAGGTTGGCCGCGCCGATCTCGTCATTGGCACCGTAGGCCGAGGGATACCAGTCCTCGGCGGTGGCCTGGAAGGACAGCGGCAGGGTGGCCAGCGCAAGCGCGGCCAGGGTCTTCATTTTCATGGCAAAGCTCCGGTAACTGTCAGGCCGTCGCGGGGGCGGCAAGCGGGGCATGCGACGCGGCCGCGCCGGCATGGACCGGGAAGTGCGGCAGCACGTACTCGGCGATTTCGTGGAAGGTCTCGGCCAACGGCCGTTCGTTGCGGCGGAACTGCAGGCCGATGTGGTCGACACCGGCCGCCCGCATGGCGTGCAGCTCGGCCAGCAGGGCGTTGCGGCCGCCGCGCAGGCCGAAGCGCCAGCGCTGCAGGGGGGCATCGGCATCGGCCACCAGGTCCAGGTGGATGAAGCTGGCATACGGCTTGTTGCCGGCCACGGCGCGCCAGGCCGCCACGCGTTGTGCATGGTCCTGCGGCGTGCCCGGGTAGGCCAGGCAGCCGTCCATGTGCTGGCCGATCCACGCCGGTTGCTGCTGGGCCAGGCCGGCCACGAACAGCGGCACGGCCGGGCCGTCCGCAGGCAGCACGTCCAAGCCCTGCGGCAGGTGCGCGGCGGCGCCTTCGCGCAGCAGTGCGACCTGCTCGCGGAAGCGGCTGCCACGGCTGTCGAAGTCGCGGCCGAACAACGGGTACTCCACCGGGCGGTCGCCACTGGCCACGCCCAGCAGCAGGCGGTCACCGCTCAGCCGCTGCACGCTGCGCGCCGACTTCAGGGTCAGCAACGGCTCGCGGATCGGCAGCACCACCGCACCGGTACCCAGCAGGATGTGCTCGGTGATACCAGCCAGGTAGCCGAGGTAACTGAACACCTCGAATACCTGCGCCGCATCGCCGAAGGCCGGGTCGTACACCGGCACGTCGCGTACCCACAGCGCACGGAAGCCGAGGCGGTCGGCCAACCGTGCCAGTTCCGCATGGCGTTGCAGGTCCGGTTCGCCGGGCAGGCGCCGCGCGGCGCGTCGTGCCTGTTCGCCCTGCGGCGTCCAGTCATTGTCCAGCGGTGCCTCGATGCCGATGCTGAAACCACCGGCCTGCAGCCGCGCCAACGCACTGACCATGGCGTTGCGCCTCAGTCCCAGGCCGGGGCCAGGCCCGGCGGATCGACTTCGCGGCCGTTGCGCTCAAGCGCGGCGATCGCGGCCATGTCATCGGCATCCAGGCGCAGGTCCTGGGCGAGCAGGTTGCTGGCCAGGTTCTCGCGCTTGGTCGACGACGGAATGACCGAGTAACCGCGCTGCAGCGCCCATGCCAGCGCGACCTGGGCCACGGTGGCCTGGTGCTTGCCGGCGATGGCGGCCAGCACCGGATCCTTCAGCACCTTGCCGTAGGCCAGGGTCATGTAGGAGGTGACGGTGATGCCCTGGTCGTGCAGGAAAGCGGTCAGTGCCGGGTTCTGCAGGTAGGGACTCAGTTCGATCTGGTTGGTGGCGATCTGACCGGCACCAACCACCTCGATGGCCTGCCGGGTCAGCGCGATATTGAAGTTGGACACACCGATCTGGCGGGTCAGGCCCTGCGCCTTGGCGTCGGCCAGCGCGGTCATGTATTCGCGCAGTTCAACGCCATTGCCCGGCGCCGGCCAGTGGATCAGCAACAGGTCCACATGGTCGGTGCGCAGCTTGGCCAGGCTGTCGCGCAGGCTCGGAATCAGCTTGTCGGCGGCATGGTTGTCCACCCAGATCTTGGTGGTCAGGAACAGCTGGTCGCGCGGCACGCCGGATTCGGTGATGGCCTGGCCGACCTCGGCTTCGTTGCCGTAGATCTGCGCGGTGTCGATTGCACGGTAGCCGACCTCGAGGGCGTTGCGTACCGAGTCGATGACGGTCTGGCCGGTCAGGCGGAAAGTGCCGACGCCAAAGGAAGGAACGCTCATGGTGGACTCCAGGGACTTCGTTGGGAGCCGGTGGGCTCGGGACTGGGCGAAGTGTGGGCGCTTTACATTTGTTGATTAAGCTGTGTATACGGGAAATGCTTTTGCGCCGAGGTAAACAATGAAAACCACCCTGGATGAGTTGAAGGCTTTCGTGGCGGTGGTCGACAGTGGCTCGATCACCGCAGCGGCCGAAGGGCTGGAGCTGACCATCTCGGCCACCAGCCGCACCCTGGCGCGGCTGGAGGACAAGCTGCAGACCACGCTGCTGCGGCGGACCACGCGACGGCTGGAACTGACCGAGGAAGGCGCCGCGTTCCTGGAGTACGCGCGCACGATCCTGGCCACGGTCGACGAGGCCGAGGAACAGATGGCCGCGCGCCGCCTGCAACCGGTCGGGCGCCTGCGCGTGGATGCGGCTACGCCGTTCATGCTGCACGTGATCGTGCCGCTGCTGGAAGGCTTCCGCGCGCGCTACCCGCAGGTGGAGCTGGAGCTGAATTCCAACGAGGGCATCACCGACCTGATCGAGAAGCGCACCGACGTGGCGTTCCGCATCGGCGTGCTGCGCGATTCCACCCTGCATGCGCGGCCGATCGGCCACAGCCGCATCCGCGTGGTGGCCAGCCCCGAGTACCTGCGCCGGCACGGCACGCCCACGCGCGTGGAGCAGCTGCGCACGCATGACCTGCTCGGCTTCACCCAGCCCAGTTCATTGAACGAGTGGCCGCTGCACGATGACGATGGTGGGCCGTTCGTGATCGAGCCGGCCATCGCTTCGTCCAGCGGTGAGACGCTGCGGCAGATGGCGGTGGCCGGGCTGGGCATCGCCTGCCTGTCCGATTTCCTGACCCGCCAGGACCGGCGCGACGGTCGCCTGGTGCAGCTGTTCGCCAGGCAGACGCAGGACGTCCGGCAGCCGATCAACGCGGTGTACTACCGCAACACCGCGTTGGCCGCGCGCATTACCTGTTTCGTCGACCACGTGACGCAGACGCTGGGGCAGCGCCCGTTCGACGAGTGAGTCGCCAGCGCTGGACGGGCAGGGCCGGCGCTACCGCGGGCTGCGGTGCTGCGCGGCCCACGCGGACGGTGAGCAGCCGGCTACACGCCGGAAGGCCGCGCTGAACTTGCTGGGGTTGGCGTAGCCGCAGGCCAGTGCGACGTCGGTGACGCTGCGTCCCTGCGCTAGCTGCGTGCACGCCCACTGCATGCGGCGCCGGGTCAGGAACGCATAGGGTGGCAGCCCGGTGGTGGCACGCAGCGCACGGCTGAACGTCGATGGGTCCATCCGCAGCGCTGCCGCCAGCTGCGCAACCGCCAGCGGCTGGCCGTACTGCGCGTCGATGTACTCCTGCAGGTACTGGAGTTGCCGCACGGACAGCGCAGTGGCCCTCGGCGGCGTCGCGTGCCCGAGCCCGGCAAGCTGTCGCAGGCGGTGCAGCAGCACGCGTGCGCCGTGCTCGAGAAATCCGGGAAGGCAGGCATCGGCCTGCGCGCTGCACCGCAACGCCTGCAGCACCGAGGTGACCACCGGGTCGCGCTGCAGGCGCACCGCCAGCGGTTGCAGGTCATGCAGCCGGTGCGCCTCCTGCTGCAGGAGGCCGGTGTCGATGGCCAGGCCGAGCACGTCCACTGCGGGGCTGGCATAGGTACCGATGTCACCGGGCAGGACCACATTGAACTGGCCAGGCTGCCAGACGCCCTGCAGCAGGCCGCTATGGCTGCGTTGCTGCAGACGCCCGCCGCCACCGATGGCCATGCCCAGGCGCAGCTGGTGGGGATGGCCCATGCAGCCTTCGCTTGGCCCGAAGCGATGACGCAGCAACACCACCGCACCATCGTCGCTGGCCACCATCGCGGGCGGTTGCGGTCCGATTTCCTGCAGCAGCTGGTCGGCGAGGGCTCGCATCAGGAAAGCATGCATCACGGATCCGGAAATGGAGCAGTGCTGCCAGGAATGGAGTGGCGGCACTGCGTGAATGTTACAGAATAACACTCTTGTCCCGCGCTGCCGCCGCCTGCGCGGCTGCCATTTCACCATTGAGGTTCATCCGTTGAAGCCGTCCACGCCTGTCGCCGCGCTTGTCGCGGCATCCCTGATCATCCCTGCCATGCCCGCTCTCGCCCAGCAGGCTGACCCGGCCACGCTCGACGGCGTCCGGGTCACCGGTTCCAAGCGCGATACCCCGTACCTGAAGAGCGATCTGTCGGTGACGGTGCTCGACCGGCAAGCGCTGAAAGAGGCCGGCGTCACCGAATTCCGTGACCTGGACAAGCTTGCGCCCAACGTGAAGTTCAATGCGATGGGGCAGCTCAGCAACATGTTCATCTCGATCCGCGGCATCGAGTCCAATCCCTTCCTGGTCAACCGCGCCTCGGTCTACATCGATGGCATCCCGTTCCGGGAGTTGAGCAACGCCGTGCTCAACCAGGTCGAGTTGGTGGAAGTGCTGCGCGGGCCGCAGGGCACGCTGTACGGTGCCAACAGCGAGTCGGGGCTGGTGCTGGTGCGCACACGCGGCCCGGCCGATGCGCGCGAGGGCGAGCTCAACGTGCGCAGCACCTGGTTTGGCAACGGTAATGGCACCGCTCTTGATGGTTTCCTGGCAGGTCCGCTGGACACGGCGGGCAGCCTGTCCGGCTCGGTGGCGTTCATGGGCTCGGACGAAGATGCATACCTGAAGAACCTCACGCCCTCCGGTGCACGCGGCAGGGTGGGCGAAGGCTATCTGCAGGGCAAGCTGCGCTGGCGGCCAAGCGACTATGTCTCGGTGAACGCGCTCGCCTACCACCTGCGCACACGCGCGCCCGGCATGTTCGAGTATGAATACCTGCCGCTGGATACCAGCCTCTACAACCGCACCTACGGTACCTCGCTCAATGGCGGCCGTCG
This sequence comes from Stenotrophomonas maltophilia, assembly GCF_002799155.1. Classification (GTDB taxonomy): domain Bacteria; phylum Pseudomonadota; class Gammaproteobacteria; order Xanthomonadales; family Xanthomonadaceae; genus Stenotrophomonas; species Stenotrophomonas maltophilia_R. The sequence continues at coordinate 1,871,811 of NZ_NERD01000002.1, read as the reverse complement.
TGCCGGTGACTTCACCTACATCAATGACGCACCGAAGCGCACCGAAAAGGATGAGTCGGTTGCGGGCCTGAGCGCGCAGTGGCAGTTGCAGGCCGGCACGCTGGACGTGGCCGCCTCCTGGCGCGGCGAGGAAGTGACCTCCGCCGGCTATGACTTCGACATGACCCAAAGCCCGGCCCTGGCAGGCCGCATCTACGACAGGAAGAAGGAATGGACGGCCGAGGCGCGCTTCAGTTCGCCCAGTGACCAGGCCCTGGCCTGGATGGCCGGTGTGTCCACCTATCGCAACAGCAAGGATTCGATCCTGGGGACGTTCGTCGGCCCTGCGCTGCATGGGCTGGACAGCTACAACCTGGCACCGCGGCAGACCTCCAAGGGCGAGGACTACAGCGTGTTCGCCACCGCCAGCTACACCTTCCCCGCGCTGCCCAGGCTGACCGCCAGCGCCGGCCTGCGCCATGAGCAGGCGCGGCGTTCCACCGAGCAGCGTGCCGGTGCGCTGGACCTGGGCGCCGGTGGCCGCGTGCTGTACCGCGACGCCGCGCTGGCGCATACCTTCACGGCGACGCTGCCGCGGGTGTCGCTGCGCTACGACGCCACCGACGACCTGTCCTTCTATGCCGCTTCAGCCAAGGGCTACATCCCGGGCGGCTTCAATCTGGCCGCAGCGCAGAGCGATGTGGTCAACGACAAGGTGCTGCGCTACGAATCCGAACGTATGTGGAGCCACGAGCTTGGCTTCAAGATGAATCTGGGCGGCGGCCGTGGTCATATCGGTGGGGCGGTGTTCCACATCACCTCGGACAACTGGCAGGAGATCCAGGTGGCCACCGATGGCAACGGTCGCCCGATTTCGTCGGACTACGTGGGATCGGACGCCTCGATCCGGTCACGGGGTGCAGAACTGGAGGGTGTGTTCGAAGTAGTGCCTGGCTTCACGCTGATGGCGAATGTGGGCTACGTCGATGCGAAGTACACCAAGCTGTGGGTCAGCGTGGACCAGAATCTGGATGGCAAGCGGGTCAAGCTGACCCCGCATTACACCGGCTACCTGGCCGCACGCTACCAGTACGAGTCTGGACTTTACGCACGGTTGGAATCGCAGTTCACCGGCTCCAGCGCGCTGGATGAACGCAACCGCGCCTTCCAGCCGGCCGTCGCCGTGCTGGGTGCGCAGCTGGGTTATGAGGCCGGGCCGTGGAGCGCGCGGGTGTTCGTGCAGAACCTCACCAACAGGCGTCGCATCAATGGCCTGATCTTCGACAACCTGGCATTCGGCCGCGACGGCAACTACTACGGCCCGGTCGACAGCCCGCGGATCTTCGGGGCGGAAGTGGGCTATCGCTTCTGACCAACGCCGTGCCGGCCAGTGGCCGACATCGTGGGGCGCCGGCGCAATGCGCGCCGGTTGCCGATGTGCGCACAGGCCAGCAGCACGCCACCACTGGCCGTCGCTGCACCGTGCCAGAGCAGCGATTCCTTCAGCGGCAGGTAGAGCGAGGCGGACAGCAGCAGGATCGCGCCGGCGCAGGCCAACTGCACGGGCCGCCAGCGCCCATGCCGGCGCACCCCGGCCGAGGTACTCGCCAGTGCCAGCGACGAGGCCAGCAGCGCGAACAGCCATTCCCAGCGCGACATCATCAACAGCAACGTCATCGCGCCATGGCCGGGGTGCTGGAACGAGCGCAGCGCCATCATCGCTGCCGGCACGAACGCCAGCAGCAGGGGCAGGGCGATGCAATGGGCGGCGCAGGCCAGGGACAACCAGGCACCGGCAAGATCGAAACGGGGGTGCCAGCGTGCCGAAGTTGGCGGCTGGGCCGGGGCCCTTGCGGGCGTCGTGGGGATGTGGTCCATAATGTTACATAGTAACAATTGGAGACTCCCCCATGAAGCGTCCTGCTGCTCTTTTCCTGCTGCTGGCTGCCAGCACCGCACAGGCCCATGACATGCGCCAGCACGCACCGCACGTTCATGGCCAGGCGACCGTGGACGTTGCACTGGACCAGCAAACGCTGGAATTCGCCCTTCAAGCCCCCGGCATCGGCATCCTTGATTACGAGCGACCGCCGGCCAATGCAGCCGAGCAGGCCGCGCTGGCACGGGCGACCTCGTTGCTGAAGGGCGGCAGCTGGGTCACCTTGCCCACCGCTGCAGGGTGCCGTCTGGCCACCGGTAAAGCCGATGCAGAGGGCTTCGACGCGACGGCCGCCGCGCCGCCGCCGGGACAGCACCGGCACGCAGGTTTCAGCGCAACGCTGCAGTACCACTGCGCGAAACCGGCTGAGCTGCGCGCCATCGTCGTGCGCCTGCCCATACTGTTCCCGGGCCTGCACGAAGTCATCGTCAACAGTGCAACCGCCAATGGCCAGGATCGCAGCGTGCTCACGCCCAACAATCTGCGCGTGGTGCTGGCACCGTGAGCGCGGCACCGGTGATCTCGCTGGAAGACGTGCAGTTCGGATACGGCATGCAGCTGGTGCTGGATATCCCGCGGTTGTGGGTCGAGCAGGGCAGCAGCGTGTTGCTGCGCGGAATCAGCGGCGGTGGCAAAAGTACGCTGCTGGGCCTGTTGGCCGGTGTGCTGCTGCCCGGCAAGGGCCGTGTCGAGGTCGCCGGCCACGCGCTGCAGGCAATGCGCGGGGCCGCACGGGATCGATTCCGTGCCGACCACCTGGGCGTGATCTTCCAGCAGTTCAATCTGCTGCCGTTCCTCAGCGTGCGCGACAACATCGCGCTGGGCCTGCGCTTTTCGCGCCTGCGCAGCGCGCGCATCAGTGGGCCGCTGGATGCCGAGATCGCCCGCCTGCTGCAGGCCCTGCAGCTCAATCCCGAGCTGATGTCGCGGCGCGCGGGTACGCTCAGTGTTGGCCAGCAACAACGCGTGGCGGCAGCACGCGCCCTGATCGGCCGTCCGGCGTTGCTGCTGGCCGATGAGCCCACCTCGGCGCTCGACCGCGAAGCAGCGACCGCCTTCCTCAAGCTGATGTCCACGCAGTGCGAGGCGGCCGGCACCACGGTGCTGGTGGTCAGCCATGACGACAGCCTGCAGCCACTGTTCGATCGCACCATTTCACTGTCCGAGATCAACCAGGCAGGTGCCGGCCATGCTTGAGCTTGCCTGGGCCAGCCTGCGCAGCCGCGCGTTGAGTGTCGGCCTGACCGTGCTGGTCATCACCCTCAGCGTGGTCCTGTTGCTGGGCGTCGAGCGTGTACGCACGCAGGCGCACGAGGGATTCGCCAGCACCGTATCGGGTACCGACCTGATCGTCGGTGCGCGTTCGGGGCCGGTAAACCTGCTGCTGTACTCGGTGTTCCATATCGGCGACCCGACCAACAACGTGTCCTGGCAGTCCTACCAGGCGCTGTCCGCTTTGCCGCAGGTGAAGTGGGCGGTGCCGCTGTCGCTGGGCGATTCCTGGCGCGGCTACCGGGTAGTGGGTACCACTGGCGGCTACTTCGAACACTATCGCTATGGTTCCGGCCACGAGCTGGCCTTTGCACAGGGGCGGCCGTTCGACGATCTGTACGACGTGGTGATCGGCGCAGAGGTGGCACGTGCGCAGAAGGTCGCCCTCGGTGACGAGATCGTGCTGGCGCACGGCACCGGCGCGGTCACGCTCGCCACGCATGCCGACAAGCCGTTCCGCGTTGCGGGCATCCTGCAGCGCAGCGGCACGCCGGTGGATTCGTCGCTGCTGGTCTCGCTGCCGGCCATCGAGGCGATCCATGTCGACTGGCGATCGGGCGTGCAGCTGCGCAGCCAGAGCGTCAGTGCCGAGCAGGCGCGCCACCTCGATCTGACCCCGACCAGCATCACCGCGTTCATGCTCGGCCTGAACTCGCGCATCGCCACCTTCTCGGTGCAACGCAGGATCAACGAGTATCCCGAGGAGGCGATGCTGGCGATCCTGCCCGGCGTGACCCTGCAGCAGCTGTGGCAGTCACTGGGCACGGCCGAGCGGGCACTGCAGCTGATCAGCGCGATGGTGGTGCTGCTGGGCATGGTTTCGCTGGTGGCGCTGCTGGTCTCGACGTTGCAGGAGCGGCGGCGCGAGATGGCTATCCTGCGTGCGACCGGCGCGCGGCCGGGTTACATCGCCGGCCTGCTGGTGGTGGAAGCGGTGGCGACCAGTGCCGTGGCCTGCCTGCTGGCACTGGCGCTGCTGGTGGCCGCCAGCGTGGCCGGGCGTGGATGGGTGCTGGCGACCTTCGGTCTGTCGATCACCCATGTGTGGCCGGATGGCCGCGAACTGGCGTGGGTGGCGGGCGTGCTGGCGATCAGCGCGGCGGCCGGGCTGGTGCCGGCGTTGCTTGCTTACCGGCGCACCTTGGCCGATGGCCTTTCACCGGGAGGCTGAGCATGCGCTGGCTGCCGATGTTGCCGATGCTTATGGTCCTGGCCGCCTGCGAGCGGCCGGTGGATACCGGCGTGCAGGCCCTGCCGCCATCGCCGGTGGTTGAACCCGATAGCCATGCAGGCGCCACAGAGCAGGAGCTGGATTGGCTGCAGATGATGCCGAAGGACGAGCTGGTCGCGCTGGAGCGGGGCGAGGGCCCGGAGGTAGAACACAACGGCAACCGGCGCATGCCGCAGTTCGGCACCTTCCGCACGGTGGACACGGTACTGCAGCGGCCGGTGCGCCTGCCGGGCTACGTGGTACCACTGGCCAACGCGCAGGACGGGCGCCTGACCGAATTCCTGTTCGTGCCGTACTACGGCGCCTGCATCCACGTGCCACCACCGCCGCCGAACCAGATCGTGCACGTGGTGCTGCCGCGCCCGATCGCGATGCCGGACATGTATTCGCCGTTCTTCCTGGCCGGCACCCTGCGCGCCGAACGGTTGGATGACGACCTGGCCGGTTCGGCCTACACCATGCGCGATGCTCAGCTGAGGCCGTATGAACCGTAATGTCCTGATGGGAGTGGCGTGCTGCCTGGGCTTGCTGGGGTGCACGCAGGCAGGCGGGGACGCCACGACCGTCGCCGCTGCACCGGCCCCCGCGCCGGCACAACCCGTCACGGCTGAAGCACCCATCGACCGTTGGGATGCGCTGCGGCCCGATGAAGTGACCCATCAGCGCCCGCCACCGCAGATCGGCCTCTTACGCAACGGCATGGACGGGGTGGGCGGGCTGATCGACGACACCGGCTCGGGCACGCCACCGGGGCAGGAGATCGACCACTCCAGCCCGGACCGCGCCAAGCAGTTCGGCTCTTCGCGCGTGGTCGACGCTGTCGACGGTCGCGCAGTGGATCTGGATGGTTACGTGGTGCCGCTGGGCACCAACGATGCCGGCCTGGTCGATGAGCTGCTGTTCGTGCCGTTCTACGGCGCGTGCATCCATGTGCCGCCGCCACCACCGAACCAGATCATCCATGTGACCCTGGCCACGCCGATCGCACTGGGCGACCTGTGGGATCCGTACCGCCTTGCCGGCCGCCTGCAGGTGAAGCGCTTCGATGCGGATATCGCCAGCGCATCCTACGATGCCGCAGCGGCGACACTGACGGCGCTCCACAACTGATGCGTGCGCGCTGGATCATCGTTGCAGCAGCCTTGCTGTTGGCTGTGACGCTGCTGGTGTGGTGGCAGCGGCAAGCTGCACCCATCGCGCCACCCGCCATCGCATTTCCGGCACCTGCGGCCGATGCCCGCCAGCGCATCGAACAGCGCCTGGCCGATGACCATCCCTTTCGCAACGACGTGCTGTTCCTGCTGGCGGCGACCCTGCGCGACCGCTGCCAGCCGGCGCAGGCAGGGCTGCTGGCGCGCATGGCCAATCGTGCATCGCTGCCGGTGCTGGCGGCGGTCAGCGCGGTGACCCAGCAGGATCCATCACTGGACCGGCCGATCTACCAGTACATCCAGCATCGCGCCGATGCCACGCGCTGCGGCCAGCCGCTGCAGATGCCGTTGGCCGGTGGGCGCAGCATGCAGGTGGACATCGAGCAGTACGCGCGCACCTTCCCGGACAGTTACTTCGACCCGCAGCGCAGCAGCGAGCCGCAGGACTTCGGCGGCCTGTCGCTGCAGCAGCGTGCCAGCAACGCCTGCAACAGCGTGGTGTATTCGGTGCTGCCGTTGGGCGGCACCGATTGGCGTTGCAGCAGCCTGCGCGCGAACGCGCGCTCGCGGGTGCGCAGATTGTGCGAGGACGAACTGCGGCGCCAGCATGGGGGAACGGGCGGGGAACTGGACATGGCCGTGGGGCATGGCATGCAGAGTGCGGTGGTGTCGGCGATTGCCGCGCTGCCGGAAGACTGCCGGTGATGATCCCCTGATGCCGGCCACGACCGGCTGAGGGGGGGCACGGCAACATGAACATTGCCCGGGCCCCAATCTGAACGGGTGGTGCTGTCCCCATAACTATACAGGACATCCGGTATAGTTATGGCCGTACTTCATCCCCACCAGGTTCCCCCATGGCTTTGTCCCAGCCTTTGGCCGGTGCTCCGGCCCTGTCGCGTGCCCGTCGCTGGGCGCTGTTGTTCACCGTCGCCGCCGGCCTGCTGCTGGTCACGCTCGACAACTCCGTGCTCTACACCGCACTGCCCACCCTGACCGAGGAACTCTCGGCCAGTGCCGGGCAGGCGCTGTGGATCATCAACGCCTATCCGCTGGTGATGGCCGGCCTGCTGCTCGGTGCCGGCACGCTCGGCGACCGCATCGGCCACCGCCGCATGTTCCTGATCGGACTGGTGGTGTTCGGTATCGCCTCGCTGGCAGCGGCGTTCGCCGGTACAGCGGCGCAGCTGATCGCCGCACGTGCGTTCCTGGCAGTCGGTGCGGCGGCGATGATGCCGGCGACGCTGGCGTTGATCGGCCTGAGCTTCCACGAAGAGCGCGAGCGCAACATCGCCATTGCGATCTGGGGTTCGGTGGCCATCGTCGGTGCGGCACTGGGCCCGATCATCGGCGGCTGGCTGCTGCAGCACTTCTGGTGGGGCTCGGTGTTCCTGGTCAACGTGCCGGTGGTGGTGGTGGCCTTCGTCGCCACGCTGCTGCTGGCCCCGGAGGGCCAGCGCGACACCTCGCGCCCCTGGGACATGGTGTCCTCGCTGCTGGCACTGGCCGCACTGTCCGGCCTGGTGCTGGCAATCAAGTCGCTGATCGCCACGCCGCCGTCGTATGCACTGGGTGCGGGCGCGCTGCTGTTGGCCATCATTGCGGGAGTGGCGTTCGCACGCCGCCAGCAACAGCTGCCGTACCCGCTGCTGGACTTTGCGATCTTCCGCAATCCGGCGTTCCTGGCCGGCACGCTGTCGGCGGTGTTCACCCTGTTCGCCATGGCCGGCCTGCAGCTGGTCACCACCCAGCGCTTCCAGCTGGTGGCGGGCTTTACCCCGCTGCAGGCGGGCCTGCTGGTGTCGGTGGCGGCGCTGGGCAGCCTGCCCAGTGCGCTGCTGGGCGGCAGCATCCTGCACCGGGTCGGCCTGCGCCCGCTGATCTGCGGCGGCCTGGCCGCAGGTGCGCTGGGTGTCGGCGTGGTGGCATTCGGTTTCCCGCACGGCCTGGGTTGGGTGGTCGCCGGCATGGCCATCACCGGGTTCGGCATGGGCTCGGCCATCTCGGTGGCGTCCACCGCCATCCTCAACAACGTACCGGCGCACCGTGCGGGCATGGCCTCGTCGGTGGAAGAAGTGTCGTACGAATTCGGTGGCCTGCTGGCGGTGGCGATGCTGGGCAGCTTGAGCGCGGCGATGTATGGCGCCTTCCTGCCGGTCTCGGCCGAAATGCCCGAGCGTGCCCGCGAAGGCTTCACCCAGGCGCTGCACGTGGCACGCGAAAGCGGGCAGGGCGAGTGGTTCGCCCTGGCCACGGCCGCGTATGACCGCGGCTACCAGATCGTGCTGCTGGTGATCACGGTGATGCTGGTGGTCGGCGCGACGATCATCGCGCGCCTGCTGCGTGGTCGCGTCGGCAGCCGCGAGGGCGCGGCCGATCGCGTAAAATGACGCCATGAGAACCAGCAAGCGCGACCGGATCCTCGACGCCGCCGTCAACGTGATCAATCGTGACGGCGTGCGCGCGGTGACCTTCGAGTCGGTGGCGGCCGAGGCCAAGCTGACCCGCGGCGGCCTGCTGTACCACTTCCCGTCGCGCGAGGCACTGCTGCGCGGTATCGACGAGCACCTGGTGCAGGCCTGGGAGGCGTCGATGGAATCGCTGCTGGGCAAGCGGGCGGAGGAAGCCTCGGCACTGGAGCGCTACCAGACCTTCGTGCGCGTATCCGCGCAGAGCGCCACGCGCGCCGAACTGATGTTCATGCTGGAATCGGCCGACCCGGATGCCGACGAGCGCCCGTGGGGTCCGGCAGTGCGACGCTGGGCACCCTTGCCGCCGTCGGCCGGGCAGGATGACCCGGCCGCGCTCGACAATTTCGTGGCGCGGCTGGCCGCCGATGGCCTGTGGATCTACGAGGCGATGTACGAAGGGCAGCTGGATGAAAGCGTGCGCGGCCAGGTGGCCGAACGGATCGCCGGGCTGCTGGCGAAGCCCGATGGGGCATCCAGCTGAGCCGTCGACCGACGCACGGATATCGCTCTTGGTAGAGCTGACCGCGGGTCGGCTGCTAACGAAAATCCCACGCATCGCGCGAGAGTCGACCCGCGGTCGGGTCTACCCGGCCTGCGCTGCGGTCGCTGCCAACCACGCTCGCGGCGAAGCACCCAACCGCTTGCGGAACGCCTTCGACAACGATGCGGTATCGGCAAACCCGACCTCGATCGCTACCTGCTTGACCGCCACGCCCGCACGCAGCTGCGCGCAGGCCAGGCTCAACCGCCAATCCAGCAGATAGCTGGCCGGCGTGGCCTGCATCACTTCCTTGAACACCGCCGCGAAGGCACTGCGCGACATGCCCGCAGTCGACGCCATGCGTGGCAGCGTCCATTCGTCCTGCGGCGCGTGGTGGATTGCCACCAGCGTGCGTGCCAGCCGCGCGTCGGACAGCCCACGCATCAGCCCATGGCTGACGCCCGCCGCATCCGGATGGTCGACCACCCAGCGCAGGATCTGGATCAGCGCCACCTCGAACAGGCGGTTGGTCAGCAGCCGCGAACCGCAGCGCTGGCGGTCGGCCTCGGTGAACAGCAGATGCAGGGTGTCATCCAGCTCGCTGATCGCGGCCAGCGGCACCACCATCACCGGCGGCAGCGACTGCACGATCGGGTTGCGCGCGCCACCATCGAAGTCCAGGGTGGCGCAGGTGAAATCCGGGCCATCCAGTGGTGCATTGAAGAACACATGGTGCAACGGTTGCGGATACAGCAGCAGGCTGGGTGTGTCGATCTTCAACCGGGGCAGCGCGATATCGCCGTCGGGATGGCGGACTTCCATTTCACCCTGGCGCAGGATGTGCAGGAACGCACGACCGGGCTGCGGCTCGAAGACATGGCGCCCGCACAGCGGACCGCTGTGGAACAGCGCGGCCTGCACCCGGAAGCGTTCCAGCAGGGCGGAGAGACGATCGGGCGCGGGAGCGTCGAGGGGAATGCTCATGGACGAATGGACAATAGGTGCGGTTGATTGTTCCTGATGCGTCCAGAAAGTCTACCTAGGATGAGCGGGTCGTCCAATCCCGGGCGCTTTCCCAAGGAGATCAACCATGTCCCGTGTCCCCCTGATCGATGCCGCCACCACCACCGCCGACCGCCAGGCCTTGCTGGGCCAGGTCCACGCCGCGTTCGGCGCCACCCCGGCCATGTTCCGCGCCGTGGCCAACTCGCCGGCCGCGCTGCAGAGCATGTGGGGTTCGTTCGGCGCGCTGGGCGGCGGTCGCCTGTCGCCGCTGCTGGGCGAGCAGATCGCCGTCGCCATCGCCAACCGCAATGCCTGCGAGTATTGCCTGGCCGCGCACACTGCTCTGGGCCGCAAGGCCGGTGCCAGCGACGAGCAGATGGCCGCCGCGCAGATCGGCCAGTCCAGTGATCCGGCCACCTCGGCTGCCCTGGACTTTGCGCTGAAGGTGGTCGAGCAGCGTGCACAGATCACCGACGGCGATGTGCAGGCGCTGCGTGCAGCCGGCTTCGACGATGAGCAGATCGTGGAGATCCTCGCCCATGTGGCGCTCAACCTGTTCACCAACTACGTCAACGTCGCGTTCGACGTGCCGGTGGATTTCCCGAAGGTGGCGCTGCGCTGAGGTGCATCAGGCCGGGGGCGCGTTGCTCCCGGCCGTTCTCAGCTGTCGTGGCTGTCGTCCGGCCGAAGCCGTTCGGGATGGGTATACACATTGAACCCGCTTTCGCGCGCGAACCCGACCAGGCACAGGCCTGCACTGCGGGCCAGGTCGATCGCCAGCGCAGTCGGTGCCGAGACAGCAGCCAGCACGCTGGCGCCGGCGCGCACCGCCTTGCTGACCATTTCATAGCTGGCGCGGCTGGAAATCACCAGCAGGCCGCCTTCAATGGCATGTTCGTTGTGGTGCAGGGCGCCGATCAGCTTGTCCAGCGCATTGTGGCGACCGACGTCCTCGCGCACCCAGCCGATCCGCCCGCTGGCATCGGCCCAGGCCGCGGCGTGGGTGGAGCCGCTCACCGCATTCATCGGCTGGTGCTGCGCCAAGGTGGCCAACGCCCGTTGCAGGGCGGCGGGCGGGTAACTGCGTCGCTCGCGGATCTGCGGCAATGGGCGCAGTACTTCTTCCAGCTGGCGCGTGCCACACAGGCCACAGCCACCACGACCGGGCAGCAGGCGCCCATTGGCCGGGTCCAGGTCGGCGCCGGGCGCCTCGTCGGCCACGGTCATCTGTAGTTCGATGCCTTCCAGCTGCGGACGGATGTCGATCGACAGCAGCTGCGAGGGAGTGTCGATCAGCCCTTCGCTGAGTGAAAAACCGAGTGCGAAATCTTCCAGGTCACACGGGGTGGCCATCATCACCGCGAAGGCAGCGCCGTTGTAACGCAGCGCCACCGGTACTTCTTCGGCCACCACGTCGACCTGCGGCTGGTGCCCCTCGCTGCGCCAGCGCAGCAACGGGCGCTGGGCCGTGCCGGCAGGCGGGGTGTGCGGTGGGGTCGAATCAGGCATGCAGCGCGTCCGGGCAAGGGAAATACGCAGGTGGTGGACCACCCACGGCCTCGAGAATAGCGCAGTGGCCACGCGCTGACGCAGGTGTAACCGTTGTCATGGCAGGCTGCGTTGAAAAGGCGTTGACGCACTGGCGAAGCCGCATAGGCCGTGCTTGACTGTGGGGCTGGCCGCGCGATCGAAAGCGCCGCCGGACTGCGTTGTTGCGATCGTTGCTGCGTTCCTCCCGCCAGGTTCCCGAACATGCCCGAGCAGAAACCGCCGCGTTACAAGCCCTACAACCAGCCGGCCGGTGGCTGGGGTGCCGCCGGCGCCACCGCCAAGGTGCTGCTGCAGCAGAGCGTGATCGGCAAGGGGTCGAAGGCGTTGCTGGCAATGAACCAGCCCGGCGGCTTCAAGTGCCCCAGCTGCGCGTTCCCCGATGCTGACGAACGAAGGAAGCTGGAGTTCTGCGAGAACGGCGCAAAGGCACTGGCCTGGGAAGCCACCCAGTTCCGTGCCGGCCGCGAGCTGTTTGCCCGGCACACGGTCACCGAACTGATGGCGCAGACCGACTACTGGCTGGAGATGCAGGGCCGGCTGACCGAGCCGATGCGCTACGACGCGGCGACCGACCATTACGTGCCGTGCAGCTGGGACGATGCCTTCGCGCTGATCGGCCGCCACCTGCAGGCGCTGGACAGCCCACACCAGGCAGAGTTCTACACCTCCGGTCGCACGCCCAACGAAGCCGCGTTCCTGTACTCGATCTTCGTGCGCGAGTTCGGCACCAACAACTTCCCGGACTGCTCGAACATGTGCCACGAACCGACCAGCCGTGGCCTGCCGCCGGCCATCGGGGTGGGCAAGGGCACCATCGTGCTGCAGGATTTCGAGCATGCCGAGGCGATCTTCGTGATCGGCCAGAACACCGGCACCAATTCGCCGCGGATGATGAGCAACCTGGTTGAAGCGCGCAAACGCGGCATTCCGATCGTGGCGGTGAACCCGATGCCCGAGCGCGCATTGATCCGCTTCGCCGAGCCGCAGGACGTGGTGCAGATGGCCACGTTCGGTTCGACCGAGATCACCAGCGAGTTCGTGCACATCCGCATCGGCGGCGACCTGGCCCTGATCAAGGGCATGATGAAGGTGATGTTCGAGCGCGAAGCGCAGGGCGAGCGCGTGCTCGACCACGACTTCCTGGCCGAACACACCGTGGGCCTGGAGGCGCTGCGCGAGGACGTGCTGGCGCAGGACTGGGGCCAGATCGTGCAGGTGTCCGGCATTTCGCAGGCGCAGATCCGTCGGTGTGCGGAGATCTACATCCGTTCCAAGGCCACCGTGATCTGCTACGGCATGGGCCTGACCCAGCACCAGTACGGCTCGCACCTGCTGCAGCAGGTGGCCAACCTGCTGATGCTGCGCGGCAATTTTGGCAAGCCCGGCGCCGGCATCGGGCCGATCCGCGGGCATTCCAATGTGCAGGGCGACCGCACCGTCGGCATCGACGAGAAGCCCAAACCGGCCTACCTGGACCGCGTGCAGCAGGTGTTCGGCTTCGATCCGCCGCGCGAGCACGGCCATCACGTGGTCGAGTCGATCGAGGCGATGCTGGATGGCAGCGCCAAAGTGTTCATCGGCCTGGGCGGCAACTTCATCCACGCCGTGCCCGATACGCCGCGCGCGTACGAGGCCATGCGTAGCCTGGAGCTGACCGTCGGCATCGCCACCAAGCTCAATCGGGGTCACCTGGTGCATGGCCGCGATGCCTTGATCCTGCCGGTGGTGGCGCGCTCGGAGCGCATCGTCACGCCGGCCGGCGAGCAGTTCGTCACCATCGAAGACGCGATGTCGAACGTCACCGCATCGCGCGGTGTGCTGGAACCGGTCAGTGCCGAGGTATTGCCCGAGGTCGAGATCGTCTGCCGCATGGCGATGGCCACGTTGCCGCACAGCAGGGTCGACTGGGCAGGCTGCATGCATGACTACACCCCCATCCGCGAGCTGATCGCCGCCGTGTACCCGGAGATCTACACCGGCTTCAACGAGCGCATCCAGCAGCCGCACGGCTTCCATCTGGACATTCCGCCGCGCCGCCGGGTGTGGCCCACGCCCAACGGCAAGGCCAACATCCTGGTGATGCCCGGCCTGGACGTGGACGATCCGGTGCACGACCCGGACATGCTGCGGCTGGCCACGGTGCGTTCGCACGACCAGTACAACACGACCATCTACAGCTACAACGACCGCTATCGTGGCGTGTACAACGATCGCATGGTGCTGTTCATGAACATCGAGGACCGGCTGGCGCGCGGGCTGGAGAAGGAAGCGCGGGTCAGCCTGGAGACCATCAGTGACGATGGCGTGCAGCGGCGCATCGAAGGCCTGACCGTGCTGGATTACCCGATGCCGCGCGGTGCGCTGGCCGGCTACTACCCCGAACTGAACCCGTTGCTGCCACTGGACTACTACGACCGGATCAGTGGCACGCCGGCAGCCAAGTCGATTCCGGTGCGGATGCGGGCAATGGCAGCCGCGATTGCGTGACGCGCGCATCGGCTATCATCGCCGGGTGAACCTGTCTGGCCTGCTGCTGCGATGGATGCTGCTCGTTGCCCTGGTGCTGAACGCACCGGCGCTGGCGCTTGCCTCATCGCCGTACACCATGGCGGCCGATGCGGATCACTGCGCCGCACCGCATTCCGCTGCCATGCCCGGATGCTGCGACGAGGCAACATCAACGGTCTGCCAGAGTGGTGAGTGCGAATGCCCGCCGGCCTGTCTCGGCATGCCGGCTGCCCTGAGTGGAACCCCTGCGTCGCCCTGGCGTGAGGCACCTCTGGCGGCCAGCGCCCAGCAACGCGCATCGCCGCCAATGCCGTACCCGTTGCGGCCGCCCATCGGTTGATTCCCTGCAGGCCTCAAGCGCCTGCCGTAGTTGCTTGTCTTACCCATGACCCTGCCTGCGCCTTCGATACGCGGGCGGCGGGCCGCATGGCCCGCATCTGCAAAGGAATCAACACCATGAACCGTTCTCTCTCCCTCGGCCTGCTGCTGGGCAGCGTGCTGGCCACGGCCGCCTGCGCACGTGCTGCCGAAGAATCCGCTGCCGCACCGGTCGCCAGCGAGGCACCGGCGGCGCCCATCAAGGCCAGCCCGGCCAGACTGGACCCGGCACTGCCCATCGCCATCGTGCACAAGACCGCCAGCTGTGGCTGCTGCGGCATATGGGTCGATCATCTGAAGGCTGAAGGCTTCCAGGTGGACGTACGTGATACCGATGACATGAACCCGATCAAGCTTCGCCTCGGCGTGCCGGTCGGCAAGGGCTCCTGCCACACCGCCGAGATTGGCGGCTACGTGGTCGAAGGCCATATCCCGGCCGGGGACATCAAGCGCCTGCTGGCCGAACGCCCGGCAGCGCGCGGGCTGGTACTGCCCGGCATGCCGGCCGGCTCGCCGGGCATGGAAATGCCGGACGGCTACGTGCAGCCGTACACCGTCGAACTGGTGCGCAACGATGGCACCACCGAACCGTTCGCCCAGCACGGGCAGGGTGGCTGACAGGCAGCGGGTGCCGGCCATGTTGGCCGGCACCCTTCGGCGCTACAAAATCAAAGGGCGCCGGCTGTTTCCTTGGCCAACTGCGCGTCGAACTTCTGTTCTGCCGAATCAGCGTAGGCCTTGCAGGTCAGTGCCTTGGCGCCGGCCGTGGCACCCGCGGCATAGTCCCAGTGGCTGGCGCCCGGGTGCGGGGTCAGCAACACGTCGCACGGCAACGCCCGCACCGTCGCGAAGCTGCGTTTGTAATCCTCTACCAGGCGCGGATAGCGCACATTGCCCTGCAACTGGTAGCCCGGGGCACTCAGGCTGTCGGCGTAGGCGATGCGCACCGGCTTGCCGTCGCGGGTATCGGTCCAGGTCCAGGCGGTGCTGCCCGGGGTATGTCCCGGCATGAAGTGTGCGGTGAACGCGATGCCGCCCACCGTGACCACTTCGCCATCCATGAGGATGCGGTCGACGCTGGCCGGCGGATAGGTGATGTCATCACCGAAGTGCAGGTCGTCGCTGCCACCGCGCGCGAGCAGCACCGCGGATTCAGCGTTGGTCGCCACTTTCGCACCGGTACGGCGCTTCAGCTCCGCCACCGGCCCGGCATGGTCGGCGTGTGCGTGGCTGAGCAGGATCAGCCGCAGATCCTCCGGTGCCACGCCGCGCACCTTCATGTTGCTGATGAGGTGGCTGGCCATCTGCGGCATGCCGCCGTCGAGCAGTACCGCGCCGTCGGCGGTCTGCACCAGCAGCGCGGTCAGGTCCTGCGTGCCGATCTGCCAGGTGTGGTCGGCGATCTGCAGCGGTGCCATCGGCTGCAGCCAGGACGCATCGACGGTGTACGCCTGCAACTGCGGCAGTGGTGCCTCGGCGGCGCGGGCGTGCGCGGCCGGAAGCGCAGCGGCAAGGGCGAAGGCGAGCAGGGAACAGCGCATGATCCACATCCGTTTGAAGGAGGCCCAGAAACTAGCATGGGCCTCCTCCACCACGGTGCGCATAGATTTCATGGCTCCCATAAGGGGGCCATGGCTCAGTACCGGTACTGCCACCCCAGCGTCAGCACCCGGCCGCGTCCGGAGAAGTAGCTCGGGTTCGACGGCGTCGTCTGCGAGTAGTAGCTGATGTACTGCGTGTTGGCCAGGTTCTGCACGCCCAGCGTGAACGCGTGCTTGTCCAGCGCATAGCGCGCGACCAGATCCACGGTGGTGTAGCCCTTGAACTCGGCCACGCGCGCCCCCTGCAGGTCGAAGTCGCGGTCGAAGGCGTGGCTGGCCTGCAGGCGGGTGCTCAGCTGCGGCGTCCAGTTCTGTTCCCAGAACGCGGTCAGCCGGTTCGGCGCGATGTTGACGCCGGCCAGGTCGCTGTCCAGCCGGCCATCAATATTGGCATCGTAGCGGCCGTTGGCGCGCGCATAGCCCAGGCCAAGGCGGCTGTCACCCAAGCGCAGGCGCAGGTTGGTTTCGAAGCCTTCCACGCGGGTGGCCTGGCGCTGCACGTTGTAAGCATCGATTCCCGCGTCGTAGACCAGCACCGAGCCGAGCTTCGATTCGGACGTGTAGTAGGCGATATCGCCGCTGAAGCGGCCATCGTCATACTCCAGGCCGATCTCTCGGTTGTCCGACACCACCGGCGACAGGTCCACCAGGCTGTCCACGCGCTGCCCGTCACGGTTGATCGCGCGCAGCACGCGGCCGACATCGGCCACGGTGTAACCCTCCGAGTACGAGGCATAGGCGTTGAGGCGATCGTTGATGTACCAGACCGCACCGAAGTTGGGCAGGGTCTCGCTCATGGTCGGCTTGCCGCCGGCCACCTTGCGCGCGCCATAACGGGGCAGGGTGGTGTAGTCGCCCACCTCCAGCTCGCCCTTCTCGTAGCGCAGGCCGCCGGACAGCATCAGGTGGTCGGTCGGCCACCAGTGCAGCTGCAGCAGCGGCGACAGGCTCTGGTAGGTGGTCAACGGCACCCAGTTCATGCCGCTGGCCAGCAGGACCTGGTGGGTGCGGTCACGCAGGCCGTCCAGGCCCAGGGTCACGTCCAGCGTGGTATTGGCGATGCGGCTCCAGCTCTGGGTCAGCTTGAAGCCGCGCTTGTCCGATTCATTCTGGGTCTGGTCCCACGCAGCATTGGCGCCGGTGTTGCCCCACGGGTCCCATTGGCTGGCGCCATAGCGGCCTTCGAAGTCCACCGCGAACGCCTGCGCCTGGAAGCGGCCACCCAGCAGGTCGGCGGCGCTGTAGTCCAGCGTCAACGAACGCGAGCGGTTCATCGGCGGGTCCAGCGGCGTGTCACCGGGCACCGAAAGGGTCGGGCGGCCGCTGCGGTAATCGCCGTTCACCGCCAGGTAGTTGTCCAGCCCGCGCAGTTCGTAGCGGTTGGCCATCAGCTGCAGGCGCTGGCCCTCGGCAATTTTCCAGCCGAACTTGGCGAACACGTTCGACGACGTCGAATCCATCAGTTCGCCCTGCGCGTTGGTACCGATCGAGCGCCCTTCGCCGTCATGGAACAGGCCCTGGCGCTCGTAGGCCAGGCCGGCCACCAGGTCGAACTTCTCGCCGCGCATGCCCACCAGCGCCGACGCGCGCTGGCCGCTGTCGTCGTGGCGGCGAGGCAGGGCGGCGCTGTAGCTGAGGTTGCTGTCGAACAGGAACGCCCCGGGTTCGCTGGGCGCGCTGCGGGTGATGATGTTGACGATGCCGCCGGTACCGCCGATGCCCTGCAGGGCGTTGGCACCGTGGATGACTTCGATGCGTTCGATCATCGCCGCATCGATGGTGTGCGAATCACGCGAGCCATCGCGCAGCGGCGTCGACTGCGGCACGCCGTCGACCATGTACAGGATGCCGCGGCCACGCATGGTTTCGCCGTAGTTGGACATCTTCTCGCGGGCGGGCGCAAAGGCCGGAATCTGTGACGACAGCACGCGCGAGACATCCGAGCCCAGCGCCAGCTGCTGCGCGATGTCCTCGCGGGTCAGCACGGTGATGGTGTTGGGCATGGCGGTCTCGCCCTGCGGCATGCGTGCGGTGGATGCCGATACCGTGACGCGGGCCAGTGAGGTGGCCGCGGCCTGCGGCGCGGGGCGCGCCGGCGGGTTGGCCTTGGCCGGTGCCGGTGCAGTGGCCGCCGCGCTCAGCACGAAGACGCCCGGCGAGCGCTCCTGCAGTGCCAGGCCCTGGCCGGCCAGCAGGCGCTGCAGCGCTTCGCGCGGGGTGTAACGGCCGTCCAGCGCCGGTGCGTTGCGCCCGCCTACGCTTTCCGCGGCGAACAGCAGCTGGATGCCACTCTGCCGGGCCAGCGCGGTGAGCGAGGCCTGCAGGGAGCCTGCGGGCAGGTGCAATTCCACCGCGGCCGGCGCGGACGTCTGGGCGCCAGCGGGCAGTGCCGCGCACAGGCAGGCGGCAAGCAGGGTGGGGGCCAACCGGCGCAGCGCGGCAGGCGGGACAGGGCGGGTCATGCGGAGGTCCTTCGGAGGGGTTCAGACACCTGCCGGATGGGAGGGCGCACAACCCACCCTCGCGACGGCGATCAATCGCGGGCGCGCAGGTGCAGGCTGCCATCGGCGGCGGTCTGCAGCTGCACCGGCAGGATGTCCGGCAGCAGTGCCACGGCGGTCTCGGCGCGATCGGCATCGAACACGCCCGAGACCAGCAGCGGGCCCAGCGCCGGGTCATCCAGCACGATCGGGCGGTCGTGGTAGCGCTGCAGGATGCGCAGCACCTCCGACAGCGGCAGCCGATCGAACTGCAGCCGCCCGTGGGTCCAGTCGGCCCGGTCCGGGCTGACGGCTTCGGGGGGCGACAGCGATCCTGCCTGGGCCAGCAGGCGCTGGCCCGGCTTCAGCCGTTGCTCGGCCTCGCTGCCGTCGACCCGCACGCCCACCGCGCCGCGCCACAGGGTCACCTCGCTCAGGTCACCCTGGCGGTCCACGTCGAACACGGTGCCGTAGTTGCGTACATGCACCGGGCCAGCATCGACCTGGAAGCGGCGCCAGGCCGAGTGCTGCACCTCGAAGCGCGCCTGGCCGCGCACCAGCAGCACCTGCCGCGAGCGCAGATGACGGCGTACCTGCACGCGGGTGCCGGCATCGAGCAGTACCTGGCTGCCGTCGGGCAGGGTGACGTTGCGGCGTTCGCCGACGGCGGTCTGGTAATCGCGCACCTGCCAGGCCGGGTCGGCGGCCAGCAAGGCGCCGGCGGCCACCAGCAGCAAGGCCAGCGCGCCCTTCGCGGGGCCAGCGCTGCGCCGGCGCTGCAGTGCCCCGGGGCTCGGCAGCGGGAAGCGTTGCTTCAATGCATCGCGGTGCTGCTCCAGCACCTGCTCGGCGGAGGCGGGTGGCGGCGCGGGTTCGGAAGGGGCGGGCGTGCGGCTCACTGCAGCCCCGCGTGCAGGCGGCAGTCGGCCATCGCCAGGCGCAGGTGGCGCTCCACCGCCTTCAGGCCGATGCCCATGCGCTGCGCAACCTCTGCCTGTGGCAGTTCATGGATCTTGTGCAGGATGAACACCTGCTGGCGCCGGCAGGGCATCCGCTCGATGGTGACGCTCAACTGCTCAAGCGCGCGCATGCCCTGCGCCTGCTGCTCGGGTCCGGGGCGCGGGCACGCGCCCTCGGGCAGTTCAGCGCGCGCCTCGACCCAGTGCCGGCGCAGGTCTTCAGCGCGGCAGCGGTCCACCGCCGCGTCGTGTGCGATCCGGCGCAGCAGCGCGATCGGTTGCCGTGGGTCGTGCACGAGCGGACGCTCCAGCAGGCGCACGCAGACATCGTGGACCACCTCGCGGGCCAGCCCGGGTGAGCGGAAGCGGTGATGCAGGTAATCCACCAGCTCCTCGTAGTGGCGCACCAGCGAAGACACCAGCGACAGCGCGGGCGGGTGGGGCGAGGGTGGCTGGGACATCCGGACGGGCGGCAAAGGCGAAGGGTGAGCACAGGGAGGGCTTCCCCTGCACGATGACACAATACTAATGGGAACCGTTCGCGTTTGCCATGTGCCGCTGGCCCGGCCGATTGTTCGCTGCGGCTGGAAGGTGAAACCACGATCATCGGCTGGAGCGCAGAATCGGCCCGGGCTAGCCTGCCTGCGGGTACAAGGAGAGCGATAGATGCATGTGATGCTGGTGATCACCGCAGGCGTCCTGCTGCTGGGGGTGTTCCTGCTGTTCGGCCATCTCTGGAGCGTGGGCACCTCGCAACTGCCCACGGCGCTGATCGCATTCATTGCCACCTGGCTGCTGGTGGCCGTGGCCAACATGTGGGTAGGGGTCAGCAAGGCCGGTTATGCAGTACGCGAGGAGCTGCCGATCCTGCTGCTGGTGTTCGCCGTACCGGCGCTGCTGGCCGGTTTCCTGTACTGGCGCCTGGCGCGCTAAGGAGTTCCATGAGTCCCCGACTGCGCCTGCCCGCGCTGCGCCACCGCGATGGCCATCATGCCCGCGTGACCTACGAAGAACTGTTCTTCGATCTGGTCTACGTGTTCGCGGTCACCCAGCTCAGCCATCACCTGCTGCACCACCTGGACATGGCCGGCGTGATGCAGGCGCTGGTGCTGTGGTTCGCGGTCTGGCTGGGCTGGCAATACGCCTGCTGGGTCAGCAGCTGGTTCGACCCACAGGCACCGCGCATCCGCGGGCTGCTGTTCGCCACCATGCTGCTGGCACTGCTGATGTCCTCGTCCATTCCCGAGGCGTTCGCCGATCGCGCCTGGATGTTCGCCGGGGCCTACGCCACGATGCAGGTGGGGCGAACCGCGTTCGTGCTGTTCGAGGTCGGTGGCAACCATCCACTGGCGCCGAACTTCCGCCGCATGCTGGCCTGGGTCAGCGTCTCGGCCTGCTTCTGGCTGGCTGGTGCCGCGGCAGAAGGCAATCTGCGGCTGGCACTGTGGGCGGTAGCCGTGGCCTGCGAGTACATCTCGCCGATGTTCGGATTTGCGTTCCCGGGCATGGGGCATTCGCGCACCCGCGACTGGACCATCGAGGGCGGCCACCTGGCCGAACGTTGCCAGTTGTTCGTCATCGTCGCACTGGGCGAGACGTTGCTGGCCACCGGTGGCGTGCTGAGCGAGGTCGAGCACTGGAGCCTGCAGGTGGTATCCGCGGTGCTTGCCACCTTCGCTGGCACGATTGCCATGTGGTGGCTGTACTTCGGCATCTCCAGCCGCGATGCCACCGAGGCCATCACCCATGCCGAAGACCCCGGGCGGATGGGCGCCAACTTCCACTACGTGCACGCGCTGCTGATCGCCGGCATCATCGCCACGGCGGTGGGCAACGATCTGGTCATGGACCATCCGGCGGCGGCCGTCACCCCGGTGTACGCCACCGTGATGGTGGCGGGCCCGCTGATCTATCTGCTGGGCAGCGCGCTGTACAAGCGCGTGGTCTATGGGCACGCGCCGCGCTCGCACCTGCTGGGCGCCGCCGCGCTGCTGGTGCTGTGCCCGCTGTTGCCATGGATGCACCTGCTGGCCGCCGGATGGCTGACCAGCCTGGTGCTGCTGGGCGTGGGACTGCTGGATACGCGGCTGAAGCGGCGCACCCGGCAGGTGCAGGGCTAGAAGCCGCCGCCAGTCTTGAAGCCACCGCCACCGCTGATGCCGCCGCCGCTGTGGAAGCTGCTGCCGCTGGAACTGGAACTGGAACTGGAACTCGATCTCGAGCTGGAACTTGAACGTGAGCCCGAACGAGAGCTGGAACTGCTGGATCCGCCCGCAAGCAGGTCGAACAGGCTGCCAGAGGAGCGGGGGACGCTTCGGCTGCTGGGGGTGCTGAAGAAGGACGCGGCGACGGTGGCGGGGGCGGCGGCGCGGTAGCTCGGCGCCTCGTAGGCCTGGCGTTCGATATCCGCAGCGGCCTGGTAGCTCCTGCGCGCAGCCTGCAGGCTGTCCAGGCGTTTCTTCAGTGTGGCCATTTCGCGGGTGTGCTCAACCACCAGGCCGTCGATCTCGCCCAGGCGCAGGCGACTGCCATGGATGCGTTCGAGCACGGCATCGTCGTCGCCGGAGGCGGTGGCGGCAACGCGGCGGTACAGGTCGTCCATGCTCTTGGCCGACAGCGTGCGCGCCAGCGCGGTCAGCAGGGCGCTGCCTTCGGCATCGGTCCAGCTGCGGAAACCATCGATCTGTGCCTGCTTGGCATCCACGGTCTGCCGATGCAGTTGCTCGGCCAACAGTGCCTGCGCCACGGCGCTCTGCGCCGCGTGCAGCTGCTGGCGCAGCGGGTCGCCACCGGCGTGGGCGAGGGCGGCGTCGCGGGCCTGCTGTACCGGCTGGCGGGCGGTCTCGACGTCGGCACGGGCCCGTTCGGCATGTTCCTGCAGATAGGGCGGAAGCTCGACCAGCGTGGCGTACTCGCGGCGGGCGCGGTCGAAGCCGCACAGCTCGGCCAGCCAGCCATCGACGGTGCGCACCAGCGGCCAGCCCCGATAGGCCGCGCTACCGAAGCTGCGTCGGTGCAGGTACATGAAGATCGGGTCGGCCTGGTAGGCGCCGGCCTTGGCATCATGCTCCGACTGCGCAGAGGCGGCCATGCGCTCCACGGTGCCGGCACGCGCCTCGGCCAGCTGCAGCTCGTCCTGCAGCACCCTGTAGGTGGGTTCGGCTGCCAGCGTGGTGCCCACCTGGTCCTGCAGGGCCTGCCACTGTCCGCCGGCGGCGTCGCGTGCGGCAACGGCCTCCTGCGAGCGCTGCTGCAGCGAATGTTCGATGTCCAGCAGCGCCTGCAGCTCGTCGGCCAGCACCGCCGCTTTGCGATCGCGGCGTTGCAGGTCGGCGCTGGACTGCTGCAGCAGGTCCCTGGCCACCACCGGCGGCGAATCAGTGGCGGCTTCGGCCTGCAGCCGGGCCAGTGCATTGAAGTCTTCGCGGACCCGGCCGTGCAACGCTTCCTGTTCCTTGATCAGCTCCCGGCACTGGTCGCCACGCGCGGCCAGTTGTGCCTGCACCTGGCCGATATCGGTTTCGACATCGGCAATCGCATCGTTCAGATCTCTCATGTCAGTTCCTTGCCCATCACCATTCGGTGATGTAGCCGCCGGTGGCGGGCATGCGGAAACGCGGCGACAGGCTGCCGCGCGGCTTGCTGCCGATCTGGTCGTCTTCGATGATGCCGTTGTCCTGCTTGTCCTCGGCAACCCGGTTGTAGGTTGCCTCCGGCACGCGTACGGCGAACAGCGAGGCCCATTCGTCCTTGCCGGTTTCCTCATTGCGGATCAGCAGTTCGGTGGCCTTGCCGGCCTCGTCCAGCGCTTCGGTCACCAGGTAGTAGTTGCGGCCACCGTTGGCCTTTTCGTTGTAGCGCCAGACGCCGGTGCGCTCATCGTCGCGGTTGACGATGCGGTAGACCAGGGTCTGCGACAGCAATGCCACCAGCTGGGCGACCTCGTCCATCGCCGGCCCTGCCTCGGCCAGTGTCTCGACGCGGACCAGCCGGGCAGCCTGGTCCAGCGCACGCTCGAAGCGCTTGCGGTCTTCCCCGCCGACACCGGTGGCGAGGCCATCGGCCTTGAGCTGGGCCAGTCGCTCGTTCAGCGCGGCCAGTTTGTCGGCACTGCCGATCAGGTCCTTCAGGGTGGCCACCGCCTGGCCGGCAGCGGCCATGTCGCCGGCGCGAAGTGCGACGTCGCCGCCGGTGTAGGCACGTGCGCGTACCTTCTCGGCGTCCGGCGCGAGGCGTGCTGCTTTTGCGGCCGCGTTGGTGGTGTCCAGCAGTTCGCTGGCATCGATGGCCTGGCCGAGTGTGGTCACGCGCGCGGTCAGCGTGGGCAGGGTTTCCCTGGCCTGCGCCAGCAGGTGCGCGGCGGCCTGCCGGTGCTGCTCCACCTGCGCGGCTGCCTGTTCGCCGGTGGCGCTGCCGCCGCTGCTGATACGCGTGAGCTTGTCCTTGCGGATCAGGGTGGGCAGGTCCGCCATGGCGGCGGGCACGCCGGCAAAGCGACGCTGTGCTTCGGCCAGCGCGGCCTGTGCGCCTTCGGTCAGCGGCTGCAGGCGCTCACCGCTGGCGGTGGCACGGGGCACCAGCCCCTGCAGGGCCTGTTCCTGTGCGGCCAGCAGGGCGCGCGCTGCAGCAGCCTCCTGTTGCTGCGCGGCCACCTTGTCGTTCAGCACCTGCACGTTCTTCTGCACGTTGCTCTCGTGCACGAACGCGCCGAAGCTGCGCGCCATCACCAGCAGCATGCCGAGCACCAGCAGTACCAGGGCCGCCAGCAGCGCCCACTTCAACAAGCGGGCCCGATCGATCCAACGCCGGGCCAGCCAGGCCTTCCAGCCACGCGGCGCGGCATAGAGGTAGCGCTGCTCACGCTGGGCCTGGATGCCGGCCTCGAGGATCTCGTCGGAGACCTCGATGCCCTGCGAGCGGTACAGCTCAAGCAGGCGCTGCTTCAGCGTCGCCTTGTCATGGCCGCTGTCGGCCAGCGCCTTCATCTCGGCATTGCGGTAGCGCAGCTGGTCGACCACATCCATGGTCAGCAGCGCATCCTGCAGCTCGGCAGGAGCCATCGTCGCACTCACCTCAGCGCGACTCCGGGCTCGGCGGTGCCTGCAGCAGTGCGGCGAAACGCTGCTTGCCCTGTTCGACATACTCGGCGATCTCGGCCGAATCACGGGTGGCCTGGCTGCGCAGCTGCTCGATTTCCTGCAGCGAGGTCTCCTGGAAGCGCACCACCGCATCAACCAGCTTGCGCACCGAATCGACACCGATGGTAGCGCCGTAACCAGCCTTCAGGCCATCGTGCAGTATGTCATCGCCGATGTTGGCCACCGCTTCCAGGCCCTTGGAGGTGCCCTCGGTCATCGCATTGAGCGCCTGCGTGGACTCGTGCAGGCCCATCTGCGTGGTGAAGGCCAGGTTCAAGGCGGTGAAGCTGGTTTCATTGGTGGAGAAGAACACCACCGAGCGCTCGTTGACGCGGCGCTTCACCTCGTGCGACTGGTGCACGCGCAGCATGATCGCCTCGGAGGTGGCGTAGTTCACCTGCAGGTTCTCGGCCAGGTCCTTGGCCAGCTGGTAGCGCGACTCCTCGGCCTGGTTGTTGCGCAGGGCCTCATCGCGGGCCATTACCAGGCGGCCGGTATCGGCGGCATCAGCGGCCGGATCGGCCGATTCCACGCGCTGCTGCGCCTGCTTCAGCGCTTCGCGCGCATCGGCCAGCACCTGCTCCTGCAGCTTCAGCAGTTCATGCGCCTGGATCTCGGCATCCTTGATCGACAGGCGGAAGTCGCCGTACATCTCCAGCACGCGCGATTCGCGCTGCAGCTGCTCGGCCGAATCGCGGCTGACCTCCAGGAACGTACGGCGGATCTTCTCGAACCGGCTCGGGATGTCACCGCGGGTGACCTTCATCCACAGGTTCTGAAGGCGCTCGCCCATGTCGATCCTGCCGTCGCGCACCTGTTCGACCATGGCGCTGGCGTCGTCGCGGATGCTGTCGAAGGCGCGGATGATCTCCGTATAGCGATCGGACACCTTGGCCGAGCTGATTTCATCACGCATCACGGCATTGAAATGGCCGGACTGCTGCAGCACGCGGGCAATGGCCACCACGCGGCCCTGGTCGAGGGTGGACAGCTGCGAAACCAGGGCGATGGCCGGTGCGTTGTTGTCCTGCGGGGCAGCCAGGCCCAGGCTGCGCAGCGTGGCCATGGCGCGCTCGAGGTACTTGATCGGCGCGGTAGCGGCCGGCGTGGCAAGAAGAGTGTTCTCGGGCATTTCGACGGCTCCGGTCAGGGCAAACGATGAAGAACCTGCCGCGCGGAACGGGCAGGGTGCTGCGAAACGAAGGGGAAGGGGCGCGGCGGCCGTGCGCTGCACGGCACGACAGCCCGGGCGAGGGCGGCTGGCCCGGCAAGGGCGAGGATGGCGTCCTGTTCAAGCATGGTGCATTCCCTGCAGATCGCCCCCCTGGCGATTCCGCGCCCATTGTAGCGGTGGCGGCGGGCAGGTGAAGCCCTACCGATGGCAGGGGGGAGCAGCGTTGGTGCGCAGGCCGGTGCCGCCGCCGTCGACTGCGCGCAGCATCGCGGCGTGGATGTTCATGGCGTGCCCGCCTGCAGTCGGTCGTACATGCGTACCAGGTCGACCAGGGTGCGTGCGCCCATCTTGCGCATCACCTGCGCGCGGCGCACCTTCACCGTGATCTCGCTGACCCCGAGGTCGCCGGCGATCTGCTTGTTGAGGCGGCCGCGCACCACGCCATCGACCACCTCGCGCTCGCCCGCGTTGAGCGTGTTCCAGCGCTGCTGCAGGGCATCGAGCGCCTCGCCGTCGCGACGGCGCTGGCGGTCGATCTCGATGCCCTTGTGGATCGCATCCAGCAGTTCCTGGTCACGGAACGGCTTGGTCAGGAACTCGATGGCACCGTCCTTGATCGCGTTGACGCCCATCGCAATGTCGCCGTGGCCGGTGATGAACACCACCGGCAGCTGCAGGCCGTGGCTGCCCATCGTCCGGTGGAACTCCAGGCCGCTCTGGCCGGGCATGCGCACGTCCAGCACCAGGCAGGCCGGTGCGTCCTCCAGTTCGTATTCGAGGAACGCCTGGGTGGAGGCGAAGGCCCGTACCTGCAGGCCCATCGAGGCCAGCAGGTCTTCCAGCGCCGCGCGCACCGACGGATCGTCGTCGATCACGTAGACGATGGGTGCCGGGTCGGCGATGGGTGCAGCGGGCTTACGCATGGGGAGAATCCGTGGCGATGGGCAGGTCGAACACAAAGCAGGCGCCGCCACCTGCCGGTCGCTCAGCGCGGATCTGGCCGTCATTGGCCTCGATCATCGAACGGCTCAGGCTCAGACCGAGACCCAACCCGTGTGATTTGGTGGTCCAGAACGCATCGAACACGCGCTCGGGATGGTCGGCGGGCAGGCCGACACCGCGGTCGCGCACGCTGAGGCTGATCCGCTGTCCATCACGCTGGGTCAGCAGCGACAGGCGGCGGTCGGCAGGCGGCACTGCTTCCATCGCGTCCACCGCATTGAGGATCAGGTTGCCGATCACCTGCTGCACCTGCACCCGATCGGCCTGCACCAGCGGCAGGTCGGCATCGAGCAGCAGGGCCACGGCCACGCCGTGCTGGTCCAGTTCACTGCGCGACAGCGCCAGCATTTCCTCCACCGCCTGGTTCAGGTCGAAGGCGCGCCGTTCCGGTGCGGCACCCTGGGTCAGGCCACGAATACGGGCGATCACGTCACCGGCACGATGCGCATCGGCCAGGATGCGGGCCACGGTCTGCCGCGCCTTGTCCACGTTCGGCGGGTCCTGTGCCAGCCAGCGCTGGCAGGCCTCGGCGCTGCTGGCGATGGCCGCCAGCGGCTGGTTCACCTCATGGGCGATGGAGGTGGTGAGCTCGCCCACGGTGGAGGCGCGCGCCACGCGCAGCAGGCGGGCCTGCGCTTCCTGCACGGCGGCCTTGGCCGCTTCCATGTTCAGGGCGAGGTAGGTGGTGATGCCGATCACCAGCATGCCGATCACCGAGTTGACCAGGCCGATGCGATAGGTGCCGAAGCGGGTCAGGAAGAAGCTCAGCCCGGTCAGCGCGATGCAGGCGATGGCCAGCGTGATCAGCCCGCGCGCGCTCAGCACGCGCGATGCCGCGAGGATGACCGCTGCGTAGAAGCAGGCAGCGGCGACGGCGTAATCGGTGACGGTGTCGATCAGGAAGATCGCCGCCATCACGACGATCAGGGCCAGCAGCACCAGCGGGCGACGGGGCGACAGCGATGGCATCGGAACGGCTCCCGGGCGTGGGTGGAAAGGATAGCAAAGCCGCCTTGGGCAGGTGCCGACTCCTGGTGGGTGCCGACCGTTGGTCGGCACAACCTCGGATAGCCCACCACGCTACTCCTCCAGGCTGGCGTTCCAGAATCCCTGCAACACCCCGGGCGTCGTCGCCAGCGTGGCCAGCACCGCATCCAGTTCACCGGCATCGACGGTGGTGGCATACAACACCGCTTCGATCTCCACGTCGCGCTCGCCGAACGGGCGCTGGTCCACCGCGCGCACCGGGTAGTGCGCCTGTTCCAGCAGCAGCAACAGCCGGTCCAGCACTTCGGCCTGCTGCTCACGCTGGCAGACCACGTTGATCGCATAGGTCGCCTCGCTGAACGCCTCCGGCAGCGGTTGCCGCTGGATGCGGTTCACCACCGGGCGCAGCAGGGTGTTGGCGGCCAGCACGAACACCGCCGCCAGCACCGCCTCCGGCAGCAGCTTGATACCCGCGCAGGCGCCCACTGCCGCCGAGCCCCACAGCGTGGCGGCGGTGTTCAGGCCGGATACCTGCGCGCCGTCCTTCATGATCGCGCCCGCGCCGAGGAAGCCGACGCCGGAGATCACATACGCCACCACATGCAGCGGCGAGGGCGGCCCGCCGTACAGGTCATGGAAGCGCACGGCCAGGTCGACGAACACCGCTGCACCCACCGCCACCAGCGTATTGGTACGCAGGCCGGCGGTGCGTTGGCGCAGCTGCCGTTCCAGGCCGATGACCGTGCCCAGCACGAACGCCACCGACAGGCTGATCAGCGAGCTCAGGGTTGCGCCGGCGTTGAACGCCGGCAGGTTCGGATTGATGTCGAGCATCCATTTCTCCCTGGACAAGGCGGCGGGCGCTTACTGCCAGCCGTAGCGACGGATGTAGAATTTCTTCAGTGCGGTGGTCAGCACTGCATAGCCGAACAGGATCGCCACCAGGAACGGCCAGTAGCCGGTCGGCAGGGCCTGCAGCTTGAAGTAGCCGGCCAGTGGGCTCATCGGCAGGGCCACGCCGATGGCCATGATCAGGCCGGTCATCACCAGCAGCGGCGGCGCGGCGATGCTCTGCAGGAACGGCACCTTCGGCGTACGGATCATGTGCACGATCAGGGTCTGGGTCAGCAGGCCCACCACGAACCAGCCGGACTGGAACAGGCCCTGGTCGGCCGGCGTGCGTGCATCGAACACGTACCACATCAGTGCGAAGCAGCTGAGGTCGAAGATCGAGCTGATCGGCCCGAAGAACACCATGAAACGGCCGATGTCCGCCGGGTTCCACTTCAACGGCCTGCGCACCAGCTCCTCGTCCACGTTGTCGAACGGAATGGCGATCTGCGAGATGTCGTACAGCAGGTTCTGCACCAGCAGCTGCAGCGGCAGCATCGGCAGGAACGGCAGGAAGGCCGAGGCCACCAGTACCGAGAACACGTTGCCGAAGTTCGAGCTGGCGGTCATGCGGATGTACTTCAGCATGTTGTTGAACGTGCGCCGTCCCTGCACGACGCCTTCCTCCAGCACCATCAGGTTCTTTTCCAGCAGGATGATGTCGGCGGCTTCCTTGGCGATGTCCACCGCGCTGTCCACGCTGATGCCGATGTCGGCCGCGCGCAGCGCCGGTGCATCGTTGATGCCGTCGCCGAGGAAGCCGACTACCTTGCCCTGCGCGCGCAGCTCGCGTACCAGGCGCTCCTTGTGCAACGGCGTCAGGCGGGCAAACACGCGGTGATGGTACAGCGCCCGCGACAGCGCGCCGTCATCCATGCGCTCGATCTGCGGGCCGGTCAGGATGGTGTCGGCCTCAAGCCCCACCTGCGCACAGACGCGGGCGGTCACCAGCTCGTTGTCGCCGGTGAAGACCTTCACCTCCACGCCATGCGCGGCCAGCGCCTGCAGCGCCTGTGCAGCCGACTCCTTCGGCGGGTCCAGGAAGGCCACGTAGCCGACCAGGGTCAACCCGCACTCGTCCGCCTGCGAATAGGTCGTCTGGCTGGCGGCGGTTTCCTTCATCGCTACCGCCACCACGCGCAGGCCCTGTTCGTTCAGTTCCTCGGTGGTCTGCCGCACGCGCGCCAGGCGGCGCTCGTCCAGGGGCATGTCCTGGCCGTTCTCGCGCACCGTGCTGCACACAGCCAGCATCTCCTCCACCGCGCCCTTGCAGATCAGCTCGTGGTGGTCCTCGCGCTCGGACACCACCACCGACATGCGGCGGCGCTCGAAGTCGAACGGAATCTCATCCACCTTGTGGTAGTCCTGCGACAGCCGCAGCGAACTCTGCAGTTCCACGTGTTCGAGCACCGCGCGGTCCAGCAGGTTGATCAGGCCGGTCTGGAAGTGGCTGTTGAGGTAGGCGAACGTCAGCACGTCCTCCGAATCGTGGCCGAACACATCGGTGTGGCGCTCCAGTGCGATCTTGTCCTGGGTGAGGGTGCCGGTCTTGTCGGTGCACAGCACTTCCATCGCGCCGAAGTTCTGGATGGCGTCCAGGCGCTTGACGATCACCTTGCGCCGCGACAGCAGCACCGCGCCCTTGGCCAGGGTGGAGGTGACGATCATCGGCAGCATTTCCGGGGTCAGGCCCACCGCCACCGACAGCGCGAACAGGAACGCCTCGGTCCAGTCACCCTTGGTCCAGCCGTTGATCAGCAGCACGAACGGGACCATCACCAGCGCGAAGCGGATCAGCAGCCAGCTGACACTGTTGACGCCGGCCTGGAAGGCGGTGGGCGCACGGTCGGTGGCGGTGCTGCGCTGGGCCAGGGTGCCGAAGTAGCTGCGGTTGCCGGTGGCCAGCACCACGGCGGTGGCGGTGCCGGACACCACGTTGGTGCCCATGAACAGCAGGTTGTGCTGCTCGAGCAGGCCGGCCAGGCCATCGCCCGGGTGCGCGAACTTCTCCACCGGCAGCGACTCGCCGGTCATCGCCGCCTGCGCCACGAACAGGTCCTTGGCGGTCAGCACGCGGCAATCGGCCGGAATCATGTCGCCGGCCGACAGCACGATGTGGTCACCGGGCACCAGCTCACGGATCGGCAGGTCCAGCAGGCGTGCCGGGCGACGGCTGTGCAGGTGCGCGCCGAAGTACTGGTCGGCCACATCGGCCGCTTCGGTACCGGCACTGCGGCGCAGCACGCGTGCGGTGTTGCCGACCAGCGCCTTCAAGCGCTCGGCGGCACGGTTGGAGCGGCCTTCCTGCACGAAGCGGATCAGCGTGGACAGCAGCACCATCGCACCGATCACGATCGTTGCCTTGAGGTCCTCGGTCAGCCAGGACACCGCCGCCAGCACGGTCAGCAGCAGGTTGAACGGGTTGCGGTAGCACTGCCACAGGTGCCGCCACCACGGCAGCGGCTTTTCGTGATCCACCTCGTTGGGGCCGAGCGTGGCCAGCCGCTGCTCGGCCTCGTGCGGGCTGAGGCCATCGGCATGCGATTCCAGCGTGGCCAGCAGCTGGGTTTCATCCTGCTGGGCAAGGGTGACCAGCCCGGTGGTGAGCGCGAACGGCGCGGCCTCGGCGCTGCCCGGGCCGAAGCCGGCTTCGGGCATCGCGCGGCGGCGGAACAGGTTGCCTGCGCGACGGCTGCGCAGGAAGGCGTTGAACCAGGCGTTGAGCAGGCTCATGGGACTCTCCTCGAATGTCAGAGCCGGCCGGGGCCGGAACACGAACGGAACGGACAGAACAGGTCAGGCGTGGCGCATCGCCAGCACCGCGGGCGACCACGGCTGCATGTGCAGGCGCTGGCTGCCGCCGATGCACAGCGGCTTCATCGCATCGCGCAGCGGGTAGGGCAGGTGGCGCAGCACATTGATGCGCTCGCTGATCGGCAGCAGTGACAGCGCGTCGGCCACCACGCGAGGCGAGCCGAGCGACAGCGAACGGGCGAACATGACCGGGCCGTGCTGCAGCAGCTGGCTGCGCAGGGCGGCAACATCGCGCTCACCGATCAGGCGGCGCAGGGTGATGTAGAGGATCTTGTAGGACATGGGGGTGATCTCCAGGCAAGCGGCACCTGGCGATCCCCCGTCACTCAGGCAGGCAGGGACCGGCGGGCAGGCGCCAGGAACAGGCAACAAGCGGGCATCCGGGGCGCGGTGCGCCCGGCCGGGTCGGGGTCCATCTGCGTCTCCATGAAGTGGGAGTGCCGGCCAGGGTTGCCCAGGCCAGTGGCGCTATTGTCCGCCTCTGAATGGGGCAGTCCTAGAGGCTCGTGGGTTAGCCCGGCTATACGTTGGTATATGCATGGGGCAGCGCTTGCGCCGGCCCATTGCCGGAGCGCATGGCGCGCTCCTGTTTCGAACCGGTCTGATGGAAGCGTGCCGCTGGCGAGCTGCAGGTAAGCGACGGCCTTGTCGCCCTCACGACCCCTGAGGCGGCGGAGAATACCGTGGACGGCGGCTGTATTGCGCCGGTCTGGCGGGGAGCGTCGGCAACGCTGTTCGTGCAGCCGCAGGTGCAGCTCATCTACACCCGGTTCCAGGCCGGGCAGCATGTGGAACGACAAGGCACGACGGTCGGCAATGCCGAGGCGGGTGGTCTGGGCGGGCGCATCGGCGCGCGCGTATTCGGCCACTCAACGGCACTGGGCAACCGCGTGCAGCCCTATCTGGGCGTGAACTGGTTGCGCGGTGCAGCCACCAACGCGCTGAATTTCAATGGCCAGACCCTGGCCGCCGGCAATTCGCGCGACCGCTATGAAGTGCAGGGCGGCGCCGAGCTGGAGCTGGGTGGACGCGTCGGCGCCTGGGGCGGAATGAGCCTGCAGCGCGGCGGCCAGAACTACCCCAATGTCATCGCGCAGGCCGGCATCAGGGTGGCCTGGTAAGGCGACACAGGGCAGGGTGGCGGAAAGGCCGCCCTGCCTGCCAGCAGCCGTCGACTGGCAGTCGACGCTACCAAGTCGGCATCAGAAGCGGTCGGCAAACGCATCCGTCGCGCGCACCAGCGCATCCACCGTCGCCGGCTCATTCGCGCTGTGGCCGGAGGTCACCATCTCCAGCCTGGCTTCCGGCCAGGCCTTGGCCAGGTCCCAGGCGCTGCGCGGCGGGCAGATGATGTCGTAGCGGCCCTGCACGATCACGCCGGGCAGGTGGCGGATGCGATCGATGTTGCGCAGCAGCTGGTCCGGTTCCAGGAAGATGCCGTTCCGGAAGTAGTGCGCTTCGATGCGGGCCTTGGCCAACGTGTCCAGCGGATCATCGGTGGACACCGCATCCACGTCATGCTGCAGGGTGGCGGCGTTGTCCTCCCAGCCCAGCCAGGCCTGCGCGGCGGCGATGCGGGTGGCCTCATCGGCGCTGTCCATGCGCGTCCAGTAGGCCGCAATCATGTCGATGCGCTCATCCTCCGGGATATGGGCCTCGTAGCGGTCCCAGCGTTCCGGGAAGATCCAGCGCGCACCACCGCTGGTTTCCGCGAACCAGCGGTTCTCCATCTCGCGGCCGAGGAACACGCCGCGCACGATCAGGCCGGTGGCGCGTTCGGGATGGGCCTGGGCGTAGGCCAGCGACAGGGTCGAGCCCCAGGAGCCGCCGTAGACCAGCCAACGTTCGATGCCCAGGTGCCCGCGCACCTTCTCGATGTCGGCCACCAAGTCCTGCGTGGTGTTGTCGCGCAGCTCGCCGAACGGCGTGGAGCGGCCGCTGCCACGCTGGTCGATCAGCACGATGCGGTAGCGCGCCGGATCGAAGAAGCGGCGGTGCGTGGGCGAAATGCCCGCACCCGGACCGCCGTGCAGGTACACCACCGGAATGCCCTCCGGCGTGCCGCACTCTTCAATGTGCAGGGTGTGCAGATCGCTCACCGGCAGGGTGAACTGGCGGTAGGGTTCGATGACGGGGTACAGCGTGCGCATGGCGGGCATCTCACAAACAGAGGCCGCCAGCATAGCGCCGCCGCCTGCGGCCTGCAGTGGCGTGCGCCTTCCCGGCGCTGGAAATGCGCTGGCCGATGCGCATAAGCTTCCGCGATGCAAGCGACCACGACAGGGACGTCCACGCTCAGACCCACGCTCAGCAGCGGCGGCCGCGAGCTGCTGAAGTGGCTCGCGCTGCTGGCCATGACCGGCGACCACGTGGCAAAAGTGGTCTACGGTGGCTACCTGCCGGTCGTGAGCGAACTGGGGCGCATCGCGTTCCCGCTGTTTGCGCTGGTGATGGCCTGCAACCTGGCCCAGCCGGGTGCGGACCTGCGCAAGTCGATCAGCCGTTTGGCCGCATGGGGCGTGATCGCGCAGCCGTTGCATGCACTGGCCTTCGGTTACTGGTTGCCGCTCAACATCCTGCTTGCCTTCGCGCTGGCTGCGGTGGCCGTGCATGCGCTGGCCAGTAACCGCCCACTGCTGTTGCTGCTTGCTGCTGGCATGGCGCCGATGCTGGTGGATTACCAGTGGGCCGGCGTTGGCTTCGTGCTGCTGGGCTGGCTGGCGTTCCGGCATCGCGCGTGGTGGCTGTTGCTGGTCGGCTGGGCGGCAGTGTGCTGGGTCAACCACAATGGCTGGGCGCTGCTGGCCATCCCGGTTGCGTTGGCGGTGGCGCGCGTGCAATGGCGGCTGCCGCGCTGGCGCTGGGCGTTCTATGGGTATTACGTCGGGCATCTGGCGCTGCTGGCCGTGTACGTGCATCTGCACGGTTGAGTGCGTGCGTGGCGGCTGCAACGCTATCGTCGCTGTCCGATGGAAGGCCTGCCTGCCGGGGTAGAGGATGGAACGGTGGCGGGACAGACCGCCACCTGTCCACTCAACCCACCGGAGCATTGCATGAGCATCGAATCGATCCTGTACTCAGCCCAGGCCACCGCCGTCGGCGGGCGCGAGGGCCGCGCCACCTCGTCCGACAAGATGCTGGACATCGCCCTGTCCACCCCCGCCGAACTGGGCGGCACCGGCGGCACCGGCACCAACCCGGAACAGCTGTTCGCCGCCGGCTACTCGGCCTGCTTCCTCGGTGCGCTCAAGTACGTGGCGGGCCAGGAGAGCATCGCCATCGGCGATGATGCTTCCGTGACCGGCCGCGTCGGCATCGGTGCGGTCAGCACCGGCTTCGCCATTGACGTTAAGCTGACCATCTCGCTGCCGGGCGTGCCCACCGTGCAGGCCGAGGACCTCGTGCGAAAGGCACACGTCGTCTGCCCGTACTCGCATTCCACCCGCAACAACATCAACGTATCGCTGATCATTGCGTGATGAAGCCCGCCGCAGCACGGAAACGTGCTGCGGCCGGTTGCGGCGGCTACCTGTCCAGGTCAGCCCAGTCATGCGGGGCAGTGGCAAGAAAGGCAAGCGCCGCAGCCCGGAGCGAGGCGGCGCCGCCGGCCATCGACTCGGCGCCGAATTCGCCCAGCACGTGCAGTGTCCCGGCCTCGCTGTCATCACAGCGGTGGCCCAGCAGCAACACGGGCACCTGCGCCAGGCGGGCAAGCCGCAATGGCCCAGGCTCGCGGCCATCTCCGCTCCAGGGGTCGAGTTTGGTCACCACCGAGGCGCCGCGTCGAAGATGGCGCCAAGCCTGGCCGGACTGCCCTGATTGCCCGATATCCAGGCGATGGCCCTGCCGCTGCAGCGCCGCCAGCACGCGATGGCGAGGTGACCCCTGCCGGTGGTAGGTGCTGATGAAGTAGTGTGACGGCGCGCCCGGGCGATCCAGCAGCGCCGCCATGGCCAGCTCCATGTCGCCGCTGGGCAGTATGCAGATGACCCGTCGCCGGCCGGCGGCGGCGGCCCACAGCGCGAGCGGGTCGTGCCACCTCATCGCACGCAGCACGTCCTGCTGGGCAGGGAACGGCAGATGCCGCAGGCGATGGAACCTGGCCTGGCGGATCCAGCTGGTGGCCAGGAAACGCGCGGCCAGCCGGGTTGCTGCGGAGGATTTGTGGCCCAGCTGCTGCAGCGCTCCGAGGGCGCGAGTGTGGCGATGCGGTTGCAATCGGGGCCCGATCCAAGCGAAGGCCTCTTCCGCCATGCGGTTCTGCATCCGCGGCGGCAGGCAGGGAAGCAGGGCCGCGCCCACCCGCAGGCTTGCACGGTGACAGGCATGGCCAGCCATCAGGCGCACTGCCCAAAGGCGTTCGCGGCTCCATGCAGACTTCATCGCGATGTCCTCGACAACGGGGGGAGCATCAGCGTCCCCAGTCCCGGCCCTCACAGGAACAGGACAAGTTCGAAATGTGGGCAGCGCCCTCTGGTGGGATGAATGCGTCATGCATTGGCGCGTTTTTGGATCTTGTCCTACATCGGCTGCCAGCCCTGCCGCGCATGCTGGCGCTCCATTCTTCCCGCCGCGCGCTTCCCGTCGCTCGATGCCATGCCCTCTGCGTCGCCGTCCCCTGCAGATTCCCTGCGCCGCCTGCACACCCGTGCAGGGCCGGGCGCCGTGGACGCCGGTGAGCTGCAGGCGCTGAAGCAGTATCCGCGCCGGCTGATGCTGGCCTGCGGCGCGGTGTTGAGCCTGCTGTCGCTGAGCGTGCTGATCACCCTCATCGTGGTCCAGGTCAATGGGTACGAGGCCCGGCGCATTGCCGAATTCCGCCGCGCCCACACTGCGCTGCAGATCCAGCTTGCGCGCCAGGACGCCAGCTACGCCCGCCTGGCGAACATGGCCGAGTACGCCTGGGACCGCAACATCCAGCTCGGTGACGCCAGCGCCGACGATCTGCGCCGTGCCTATCTGCAGGGTGGGCAACGGCTGGTGGTGGTGGCCGATGACAGCAGCCGCCCGCAGATGGCGCTGGGCCTGGACACCGCCCAATGGCGCCCCCGGGAGCTGGAGCGCTACCTGCAGCTCACCACGGCGGTGTCACTCATCCAGCGCCTGACCGCCACCAGTGGCGAAGGTGAGCCAGCCAGCGCCTCCTATTTCTTCGATCCCAGCGGCCAGTACCTCTCCCTGGACAAGGGCCTGACCGAGCGCAGCCTGATCAGCGCGCTGGCGGCCACTTCGCGCCGCGAAGTGTTCGAGCACCTGCGTGCACCCGCCCAGCTGCTGGCTCCGGCCTCCGGGCACGACCAGGTGCCCCTGCTGGAGAGTGTCGAACGCAGCGACAGCCCGCGCAGAACGTTCGGCCGCCACCCGATCACCGGCGAGCCGTCGCTGGTGTCGGTGTTCCAGGCCAGCGTTGCCGCTGCGCCCATCGCAACCTTCGTGGCCTACGAACCGATGGCCCGCCTGCAGGCGCTGCTGCGCCGGAACAGCCAGGGCCATATCGCGCTGCTGGATCGCGATGGGCTGCGGGTGCTGGCCTCCGATGACGTGGGCGGCGCGCCTGGCCATCGGGCGGATACTGACTGGGTGCTGCTGGGCGATGCCACCCGTGCGCGCTTCCACAACGGTCGTTTCACCCTGGCGTTGCCGGTCACCGGTACGCCGTGGACGCTGGTGGAGACCTACCGCTGGGGCGACATCCTGCGTGACATCGCGTCGATGCTGCTTACCGGCGTCGCCTGCCTGGTGGCCGCGCTGGCACTGCTGTGGTTCCTGCTGCTGGGGCTGCACCGGCGCATGTATACCCCGGCGTTCCGCCAGGTGAAAGCCATCTACGCCCGCGACCGCCGGTTGCGCCTGCTGCTGGAGCACGTGCCGGTGGGCGTGGCGCTGCTGGAGGCGGGTACCGGCCATGTGCAGGATTGGAATGGACCGCTGCAGCGCATGGACCGGGCCGCCGGTGGGCGGCTGATGCCGCAGCTGCGTGAGGCGATGATGCAGGCCGACGTCCGCCACGGTGCGGTGAAGGTGGAGGGCGAGCTGCCGCTGGCCAACGATCCGCAGCAACGGCTGTCGCACCGCACTCACATCCACTCCGGAGGGGACGCCTGGCCGGGTGGCGTGCTGCTGATGGTAGAGGACATCAGCCACGACAGGCGCGAGCTGCAGGCGGAGCAGAAGCGGACCGCAGAAGCAGAAGCCTGCAGCCGCGCCAAATCGAATTTCGTGGCGGCGATGAGCCATGAGATCCGCACGCCGCTGCACGGCATCATCGGCCACCTGGAGCTGCTTGCACGCAGCCCGTTGCAGGCCGAGCCCGCCGAACGCGTGTTGCGCCTGCGCCAGTCTGCCGATTCGCTGATGGACGTCATCACCGACGTGCTTGATCTATCGCGTATCGAGTCGGGCCAGTGGACGCTTACCCCTGAGCGCTTCTCGCCATCGGCGCTGGTGGAGCGCGTCGCCGTGCTGTACGCCCCGGTGGCACAGGCCAAGGGCCTGCAGCTGGATTGCGTGGTGGACGCTGATGTACCCGCTGCCGCGGTCGCACCGATGGCGGCCATCGAGCGGGTACTGCGCAATCTGGCCAGCAACGCGCTGAAGTTCACCGCCTCCGGGCGGGTACAGCTTCGCGTGTCCCACCAGCAGAGCGGGCAAGGCCAGTACCTCTGCCTTGAGGCCACCGATTCCGGTATCGGCCTGAGCGCCGCCGAGCGGGAGCGGTTGTTCCAGCCCTTCGTGCAGGCCGGGCCGGATATCGTGTCGCGCTTCGGCGGCTCCGGCCTGGGGTTGGCGCTGTGCCAGCAGCTGTGCCAGCGCATGGGCGGGCGGATCTGGGTGGAAAGCACGGCAGGGGTGGGCAGCCGGTTCGTGGTCGAGGTGCCGTTGTTGACGTCGATTGCCATTCCGGTGCCGTTGCCGCTGGCCGGGCAGCGGATCAATCTGCTGGCCGCGCCCGGGCCATGGCGTGGGGAACTGGAAAGGCGGCTGCGCAGCTGGGGCGCGTACGTGCATCCCATACACAGCCCAGCGGCGGATGCGGCGCCGGCGGCGGCGTGGTTGCTGTTCGAGGCGCCGGACGAAGACGCCCGCTGGGTGTGGCGCAGCGGTCAGCCGTGGGTCCGGGTCTGCCGCGAGGGGCCCTTGCGCCCGCAGCCAGCGCACGGTGGCTGGACGGTGTCCTGCTATGCCAGTGAAGCCCTGCGCCAGGCACTGCTGCAGGCGCTGCGCCGAAACGAGTCAGATACGCCAGCTACTGACGCAATCGGATAAATTGCATGGGCACCCACCTCAGGATCACGTTTATGGCAGGTACTGAAGCCGCGCAGCGCCCTGGCGGTCCGGCGGTTGCCGCGCGCCTGGACGACCTGCGGCGGTTGCGCCGCCGCCTGCTGTTCGGCGGCGGTGCCCTGATCACGGTGCTGGTACTGTTGGCCGCCATCGTCAGTTCCATTGCCGATGTGGAAGAGTTCCATGCCCGCGAACGGCAGTCCTTCCTGGAGGCCCGCGCGGCGCTGGACTACTTCCTCTACCAGCGCGACCGCGCCTACGCCACCTCGGTCAATGGCAACGACGTGCTGTGGCGCGACCAGCGCCCCGCGCTGACCGCGGTCGGAACCCCCCTGGCCGAGCGCTTCCACGCCCAGGGCGCGGAAGTGGTGGTGCGGGCCGAAGGGCGTACCGCCGTGCCATGGCTGGTGCTGGGCGCCCGTGACAATCCGTTGCCGCCCGAGGAGCTGAAGGCCTACCTCGGCATGATCGACATCTACTCGGCCTACACCGCCGATTCGATCACCTCGCAGGATGCGCCCGGGCCGGTGGCCATGTTCGCCTACGAGCCGCAGGGGCGGCTGCTGGCCGTGTCCAACATCCGCGACGAGGCCCAGCTGCTGCAGACGCTGGGCGTGGCCACCCGCCAGCAGGCCTTCGCGCGGTTGCTGCGTGACGAGCCCGAGGTACGCAAGCTGCTGCCACGCCCGGGCCCGATCCGCTCGGCCTCCCGCGAGGGACGGTTGCTGTCGCGCTTTGCAGTCAACCCGCTCAACGGCCAGCGGTCGCTGGTCGGCGTGGTGACCATGGCCGAGGGCACCACGCCGTACTTCCGGCGCGTGGTGTTCGAGTCGATCGACACCATCAAGGCCCGGCTGGAGGCGCGCGAAGAAGGGCGCTACCTGGTGATGGCCGGCAACCGGCAGGTGGTGCTCAGCAGTGGCGGCTTGACGCTCCAGGAGCAGGCGCTGCTGTTGGGGGCGCTGCCCGGCGCAGCGGCGACCAAGCCCGCACGACAGCATGCGCAGGGGCGCTTCATCCTCAGTTGCAGCCTGCCGGGCGTGGACTGGACGCTCAGCCACGTTTACGACTGGTCGGACATCTGGAAAGCGCAGGGCCCTTATCTTCTGGCGCGCAGCCTCAGTGCCCTGGTGATCATCGGCCTGCTGTGGTGGCTGCTGCTGCGCATCGACCGCCGCGTGTTCAAGCCCGCACTTGCTGACGCATCACGTGTGTATGAGAGCGAGGCGCTGAGCCGCGCCATCATCGGCACCGCGCCGATCGGGCTGGCGCTGATTGCCCGCGACACAGGCATGCCGCTTCTGCAGAACGAAACTGCACGGCAGCTGGTGGGCGACCAGGCCGATGAAGACGGCAACGCAATCGCAACGCTGTATGCGCGGTTGGCCGAGCTGGGGCGCAGCAGCCATGGCGAGGAGGCGTTGGAACTGCAGTGGTCACCCGAGGAAGAGGGCGCCGGCACCCAGCTGCAGATCAGCATGGCGCTGGCTACCTACCACCACCAGGCCGTATGGGTCTGTGCCCTGCGCGACGTGACCGCCCAGGTGGAGCTGGAAGACACGCTGCGCCGTGCCCGCGAGGATGCCGAGGCTGCTCGCCAGGCCGCCGAAGCGGCCACGCGTGCCAAGTCCGCCTTCGTCGCCACGATGAGTCATGAGATCCGTACCCCGCTCAACGGTGTACTGGGCCACCTGGAACTGCTGGCCCGTTCGCCCCTGCAGCCGGGCCAGCGCGAACGGCTGGACCGCATCCGCTTCTCCGCCGACGCACTGATGCGGATCATCAGCGACGTGCTGGATTTCTCCAAGATCGAAGCCGGGCAGCTCGATGTGGAGCCGGCACCGTTCGCCCTGCGCCCGCTGATCGAAGGCGTCGCACTGCTGTATGCGCCCGATGCCCTGCGCAAGGGCGTGCGCCTGTTCTTTGCGGTGGACGCGCCGGCCGGGCAGGACTGCATTGGCGACGCACACCGCATCCGCCAGATCCTCAACAACCTGGTCAGCAACGCGGTCAAATTCACCGAATCCGGTCGCATCATCCTGCGGGCCGAAGTGCAGAATGTGGACGGCAAGGGCACGCTGCTGCGCGTGCAGGTGGTCGACTCCGGCATCGGCATGAGCCCGCAACAGGCCGGGCAGCTGTTCCAGCCGTTCCAGCAGGCCGATGCCAGCGTCTCGCGCCGCTACGGCGGCAGCGGCCTGGGCCTGGCGTTGTGCCAGCAGCTGGCGCAGGCGATGGGCGGGCAGGTGGCGGTGGAAAGTACCGAGGGCGTGGGCAGCAGCTTCAGCCTGCTGTTGCCGGTGCGCCTGCAGCCCGCCGCAAACCCGGCGTCGCAGCCGCTGCGTGGGCAGCGCATCACCGTGCTGTCGTCCACGCCGGAGTGGCGCAACGAGATCGGGCGGCTGCTGACGGAGTGGGGCACCGAGCCCGTGCTGCTGGACGCCCCGCAGGCCGACGCGACGGGTGACGTGCTGCTGATCGTGGGCGACCACCGGCCGTGGACCCGCGAGGAGGAACAGCACCTGTCCGCGTCCCATCGCCACGTGGTGTTCGCCCATGCACAGGGGCCGTTGACCCCCGAAGTGCGCGGCGACCGTACCGAAGTGACCTGCTATGCCAGCGACGCCTTGCTGGCCGCCATCGGCACGGAACCGCACAGTGCATCCTCGCTCCCGCCAGTCGAGCAGGCGCCAGCACCACGCTCGCGCGGGCGCGTGCTGCTGGTGGAAGACAACGCCGTCAATCGCGAACTGATCCAACAGCAGCTGGAAGAACTCGGCTACGACGTGGATGCCGCCGAAGACGGTGCCGCCGCACTGGCGGTGTGGCGCAACGACGCCTACGTGGCGGTCCTCACCGATATCAACATGCCGGTGATGGACGGCTATGCGCTGGCGCGCGCGCTGCGCCAGCGCGGGCAGTCGCTGCCGATCCTGGCCATCACCGCCACCGCACTGGCCAGCGAACGTGAGCGCTGCCTGGCGGCGGGCATTGACGACCTGCTGCTGAAACCGCTCAATCTGGATCGGCTGGAAGCCGGGCTGGGCAAGGCCAGCAAGGCGGCGGTTGCGCCGGTTTCGCCCGCGCCTACGCGTCGTGCATCCAGCAGGGTATCGGCGGCCATCCGCCGCCTGTTCGTGGAAACCGGCGACAAGGATCTGCAGGCCATGACCGAAGCGCGTGCGGGCAACGACATGCAACGCCTGCTCGATCGCGTGCACGCCTTCAAAGGGGTGCTGCAGATGCTGGGCGAGCAGTCGCTGGGCGAACACTGCGGCGAGGTGGAACAGGCGCTGCGCGACGGCCTGGCAGTACCGCCATCGCAGCTGGATGCATTGCAGGCGGCGTTGCGGGCATGCCTGGATGACTACCGGCACGAACTGGAGCAGGAATCGTGACCTGCCCAGGAAAGAACGTACGCTCAGCGCTTCGGGTCAGTCTCCTTCAATCCAAGATCGGCAGCGAACGAGAAGATCTCAGAATCCTTCACGATGCCGAGCTTGCGCATGGCGTTGACTTTCTGCGTGCTGACGGTCTGCTTCTTGCGTTTCAGGCGTTGCGCGATCTCGGTGACGGTCAATCCGTCCAGGAACAAGGCCACAACCTCCAGTTCCTTCGGCGAAAGCGTCGTTACCCGGCGCTGCTCCCTGTGCCGCATCATGTCCATCACGGACGGGGAGTAATAGCGGCGATGCGCATAGGCCGCCATCACCGCTGCCTTTATCTGAGAGGGGTCGTCGGACTTGCTGAGGATGCCAGCCACACCGCTGTCATCAAGCCGGTGGATCAACCCGGGTTGATCCAACCCGGTCATCACCACAATGCGCAGGGAAGGGAAGTGCAGCGTCAGGTAGCCCAGCAGTTCCAGCCCATCGCCGAACGCACCGCCGGGCATCGCGTAGTCGGTCACCAGCACATCGCAGGGCTCGCGCTCGAGCAGAGCGACCAGCTCGGTCGAGTCGGCCACCGCACCGATGCATTGGATGGCCGGCGCTTCCTCAAGGGTCCTCCGCACTCCCAGGCGGATCACCGGGTGATCGTCAGCAACGGCAACGCGAATGGCCAGCGAGTTCATCAAGGCGGGTATCCGATGGAAGCAGGAAGGAACGGCGTGCCGGCTACCGGCACCGACAGAACAGTGAAGAACCGCAAGGACATCATGTCATGAACATCCGCATTGTCATCGCCGATGACCATCCCGTCATTCTTGCCGGGGTGCGTGAATCGCTGGCCCAGGAGCCTGGAATCGACATCGTCGCCACTGCCGGCGATTCTACGGCATTGGTCGAGGCCCTGAGCAAGCATGGCGTGGATGTGGTCGTGACCGACTTCTCGATGCCGGGCGGCGAGTATGGCGACGGCGTGGCGATGCTGGGCTTCCTGCGGCGGCGCTTTCCGAA
This sequence comes from Stenotrophomonas maltophilia, assembly GCF_002799155.1. Classification (GTDB taxonomy): domain Bacteria; phylum Pseudomonadota; class Gammaproteobacteria; order Xanthomonadales; family Xanthomonadaceae; genus Stenotrophomonas; species Stenotrophomonas maltophilia_R. The sequence goes on along the minus strand of NZ_NERD01000002.1, from coordinate 1,829,115 downwards.
GCTGCCCCTGGTGGTGCTGACCAGCATCTCCGGCGTGCAGGTGCTGGCCAGCATCGGCAAGGCGGGCGTGGATTGCATTGTCGGCAAGCTGGATCCCGCAGCGGACCTGGCGCTGGCCATCCGCGCCGCATTCCGCCGCGACGGCTATCTCTCCGCCAGTATCGTGCAGCAACTGGAGCAGTTGCAGGACGTCGCGTTGACCAAGCGCGAAATCGAAGTGCTGCGCATGATCGCCCATGGCATGAGCCAGAAGGAGATTGCCGAACAGCTCAAGCGCAGCAGGCAGACCGTCAGCACGCAGAAGCACTCGGCCATGCGCAAGCTGGGCCTGAAGCGTACCAGCGAGATCTTCGACTACGCGCTGGACCAGGGCATGGTCTCGGCCTCGCAGGTGGCACGTGGCCTTCCCGAGGGCAGCGATGATGGATGAGCACCTCGCAACCCGACATTGTCCGATGGAATCGCAGGATGAGGGCGCTACGGTGGACGCATCGATTGCCGACCTGCGTGGAGTCGCCGTGCCGTCACTACTTGATGCCCATATCGCTTCGCTGATGTGGAGCTTTGCCCAGCTGACTCCGAGCAGGCAGAAGCGCTTCATGGAGCTTCTCAACGATTATCTGTATGCCTCGCCGCTGAAGCGCAGGCAGATGCGGGGAGAATGGGAAACCGAACTGGCGGCGCCGTGTACCTGTGGGCATGAACCACACCCGATGCCATTGCACGCGCGGCACAAGGCGTGAACGCAGATTGGGAATGGGACAGGTCAGATAGCTTCATTGAGTGATTCGGCGCACGTTGGCGATGCCGGTGGCAGCACAGATGCGTAGCGGTATCTGGCGGCCGGTGTCCTCTCGATGGAGCCGTCTTGATGAAGAGAACACGTTGCACTGGCCTGGCTGTGGCGTTGATGGCAAGCCTGTCCCCAGGGCTGGCCTGGGCTGCAGACGTCCATCTGACGCCTGCAAGCAAGGACGGCAGTGGCGCCTCCCGTGCGGCCGCACCGGCGCGCCTGGATGCCGCGGACACAACGTTCCCGGCGCTGGATGAAATGACCTCGCGCCCGCTGGCGCCGGCACCCGACGAGCATGACGCGACCCTCCAGCCGCGCGGCCTCACCCTCATCCAACTGCACGACAAAGGGTGGGCGCACACGGTGCTCAGACTGCCGGTGCAGGCACCCGCCGACGCACGGCCTTCGCTCAGCGGCACCGAGCGCAACGACATCGAGCTTCGAGACGGCAGTGACGCGGCGGGTCGTCGGCAGTGCCGCGAGTGAGCAGCGGAATCCACGCCTTCCATTTCGATGCCCTCAGGAAAATCTGGATGCTTCAGCCGAAGTAGGGGCGTCGGCGCGCGCAGGCGGGGCTGTTCCTGGCCCCGCCTGCATGCAGTGAAGATCGAGTGAAAATTCGGACGAGTCAGACAGCTTGAAGAGAGGGATTCGGCCATCGTGGCCGGGCTGTGCACCGCTGCACGCGCTGCGTCGCAGAGTGCCGGCCCATCCCGTATCGAGAGAACTGTTCTGATGAAGAATTCGCGTCGCAATAACCTGCTCGCCGCCCTGCTGGTGTGCCTGGCCCCGGCCGCCGCTTCGGCCGCTGAAGGCTACCTGACCCCGTCCACCAACAACGGCAGTGGCAACATGCCTTCGGGTTACAGCACGCTGTACTTCGAGCTGTCTGACACCGACTGGGTGCCGAAGCTTGCGCTGCCGAAGCAGCCCAAGCAGGGGGATATGGTCATCCTCAGCTCGCTGTCATCGAAGTATGCAACGCTGAGCTCCGCCCGCACTGCATTTGCGGCGCAGTCGTATATCCCGGTGGAGAACCTGAGCAACATCGTGCTGCGCTGGAGCGACAGTCACCAGCGCTGGGATGTCAATAACGGCGAGTCCTCCCGTGTGGTGTATGGCCAGCGCAAGGACACGCTCGAGGTGCCGATGTCCGATCATCTGGTGACCCAGGTGGGCCTGTACGACACCACCAAGTGGGCCAATCAGGTGAAGCTGCCGGCATGGGCACCGCAGGGTGCGGTGCTGGTCGTGGCCAACAGCACCAGCAACGATGTCCAGGTGGGGGGCGATGCCGTTGCCAACGGCGCAACGTCGACCTGCGAGTCCCGCCAGAACTGCAGCTTCGTGTTCGGTGCTGATGGCAAGTGGGACGTGCGCGAAGGCAATGTCCGCGTCAAGCCGGCTGCCCAGTTGCAGGCGCCCGTTGCTCGCTGGAACCACGTGTTGCTGGGCAACCCGGCCGTGGACGTCGACATGCAGCCGACGATGCGCCTGCCGGCTGAAGGCAACGAGGGCGACGTCTTCCAGATCGCCAACGTGTATGGCGCCAAGTTCACCGAAGTACTGCCGGACAACACCAACATGGCGGGAGGTACGTACGTGCCGAAGGGCATTCCTCTGGTGCTGCGTTACGACGCTGCCCAGCGCCGCTGGATGCAGCAGCCGATCCGCTGATTGCCGCCTTGCAGGGCGCGGCGGCCTACGCCGCGCCCTGCGCGCTTCCCTATCTGGAGATTCACTTGAAGAACGCCTTTGCGCTGTCTGCGCTGGCGGCCTGCTGCCTGCCGCAGTTGGCCAATGCCGAAACCCCCAACGGCTACTACGCCACCGCCCGCATCATCGATGCCGACCATCGTGCCAACAACATGGATGCCAGCGCCCGCCCGGGCATCGGCCGCTTTGTTGCGGGCGACGAGCACCAGCGTTTCGTCACCGGCGCCATCGGCTTCGGTCATGCGCATGGCAATGGCTGGCGCACCGAAGGCGAATACACGCTGCGCCGCAACGATACCTATACCAGCGGCTCCAGCCTGTTCGCCACCAGCTTCAACAACCATGAAGTCAGCTCGCAGCGGCTGATGCTCAATGCGTATCGCGATTTCGCCATCAACGATGCGTGGTCGGTATACGGCAGCTCCGGTGCCGGCCTGGCCCAGCTGAAGTCCGGTGGCTGGCAGGGCAACACCAGCCGCCGCTACGACACCACCACCCGCACCGGCTTGGCGTGGTCGGTCGGCGCCGGTGTTTCGGTGGCCGCCTCCGACCGCATGACGGTCGACCTAGGCTACCGCTACGTGGACATGGGCACGACCGAAAGCGGGTGGAACACCTTCGGCAATGCCCGCGGCCTGCAGGACGAAAAGATGCGCCTGGACCTGACCTCCAGCGAGTTCCACCTGGGCGCTCGCCTGGCTTTCTGAACGGCCTGCCGTGCATGGGCAGGTGCGACATAACTCGTCGTTGTCCTATGCCTGCCCACGCACGGCATCCGTAGCATTTCCTCTCGAAGGGAATGCCCTTCGCTCAAGCCCATGAACGCGCGGCTTGAACGCAAAACCACAAACCCTAAACAGGAATTCAACAACATGAACAAGCTTGCAATTGCTCTCTCCGCCGCGCTGTCGCTGGGCGCTGCTGCTTCGGCCAATGCCGCGGATGGCACCATCACTTTCACTGGCCGTATCGTTGCCGCGACTTGCACCATCGACTACTCAGAAGGCACCACGATTGCTCTGGGCCAGATCAGCTCGGGCAACCTCGACAGCAACGCAGATGCTGGTAATCGCGCCTTCGACGTGACCCTGAAGGCCGGTGCGAGCGGTTCCAGCGCAACGTGCTCGAAGGATAACGCCAAGCTGCACATCGATACCGGCGCCAGTGATCTGGATTCGAACGGGTACATCGCGAATACGGACAGCGGTGGTGCATCCATCGCTGTGGCGCTGTACCGCACTGATGGTGGCTCCGAAAAGCTGCTGAACCTCGGCAGCATCACCGATGAGCTGGACCAAGCTAAGAGCGGTGGTGAGTTCAAGTACTCGTTCCTCGCCCGCTATAAGAAGACCAAGACTGGTGGTGATTTCGTTGAAGGTGACTTCGCAGGCAAGCTGGTCTTCGACGTCGAGAACTACTGAGCCTCCTCATGTTGGGGGCGGCAATCCGCCCCCATCAGCCACTTCATCCATTGGGAACTTCCTCATGAACATGATCGCTCGCAATGCTCTATGGCTCGCGCTGTGTACGTCGGCGGCCATCGTCTCGCCGCAGGCAGACGCACGAATCGCTATCGAGTCGACACGCGTGATCTACCCTGAAGGAGCAAAGGAGGCCAGCGTTCGAATTGAGAATGCGGGCAGTACGCCTTCGCTGGTTCAGGCCTGGGTGGATGAGTACGGGGTCAAGGGAAATCCGGCTGCCTCGAAGGCTCCCTTCGTGCTGCTTCCGCCGGTGGTCCGTGTGGATGCCGGGAAGCAGCAGGTGTTGCGCATCCGTTTTGCAGGGGCTGACCTTCCGCAGGATCGAGAGAGTGTTTATTCCCTGAATGTATTGGACGTTCCGGCGCGCGGTGAAGCGGCTAGCGAGGGCGGATCGATGCTGAACATCGCGGTCCGCAATCGAATCAAGCTGTTCTATAGGCCGCAGGCGATAAGCAAGATCAACCCAACGACGGCGATCGACAGCCTGCATTGGAGCATTGCCCGCAGTGGCAACGCTTGGGTGCTGCGGGCCCACAACGAAAGTCTGTTCCACATCAGTGCGGTGGCGGCCACCGTCGTTGCAGGTGATCGCAGCATCGAGGTTGCGGACGTCAGCATGATTGCGCCGAAGTCCAGCAAAGATTTCCCCCTTGCTGGCGGTTCTTTGCAGCATCACGGCGCACTGGTCAAGTTCAAGTTCATCTCCGAGTACGGCTCGGTCATCGAGCGCACCGCAGATCTCCAGGTCGATTAATCGGCCGTCGAACTTCGCTCAAATCCGCTCGAACCACGTGCTGGCCCTGGCCGGCAAGGGCGAGCTTTACCCAATCTTTGGATGACTGTCATGAATCGACATCGCCTGCATCTAGCTCCTTGCCGCGCCCCTCTGGCGGTGGCAGTCGTGGCTGCGCTGCTGCCCATGTCTGCAGTGGCTGCGCCCAAGGTTGAGTTCAATGCCGATATGCTGTTTGGCGGGAGTGCAGGGTTGGATCTGGCTCGTTTCGAACGAGGCGACCTGCTGCCTGGCACGTACAACGCTGACATCATGATCAATGATGCTCTTGTTGGGCGTCAGGATCTGGTGGCCCGATTGAATGAGCTCGATGAGGTCCGCATTTGCCTTGATCCCGCATTGTTCGAGCAGATGGGGCTGAATCGAGCCCGCCTGGATGCCTTGCGGGAGTCCGGTGCCGCCGAAGGTGGCACCCTGCTTCCGTTGCCCGAAGAGGCTACGTGCCGTCCGCTTTCGGCTTATGTGCCGGGTGCGAGCAGCGAGTTCGACGTGGCCGAGCAGACCCTGCGGCTGACCATCCCGCAACTGTACCTGAGCCGCAATCCGCGCGGCTGGGTCGACCCGGCGCTGTGGGAACATGGAATCACCGCCGCAACACTGGGTTACAGCATCAGCCACAGCCGCCAGCAAAGCGGTGGCCAGGAGCGCGTGCACACCAGCATGACCGTGGATGCCGGTCTGAACATGGGCCAGTGGCGCCTTCGCCACAGTGGCTATCTACAGCATACCGCCGAAGGAACGAACTACTCGGCCGGCAATACCTATGTGCAGCGCAACCTGCCGAAGCTGGGGGCCCAGCTGCGCCTGGGCGATTCGTCCACCCAGGGCGACATGCTGCAGTCGGTCAACTATCGCGGCATCAACATTAGTTCGGATGCGCGCATGCTGCCGGAATCGCAGCGCGAGTTTGCGCCGGTTGTGCGCGGCGTGGCGCAGACAAATGCGCGAGTTACGGTCCGTCAGCGTGACCATGTCATCTATGAAACCACCGTTGCGCCGGGGCCCTTCGAGATTGACGATCTCTATGGCACCGGCTCCAGTGGCGATCTGGAAGTGGAGATCACTGAGGCTGACGGCCGTGTGGAGCGATTCATCGTCCCGTACACGGCAATGCCGCAGCTGCTGCGGCCCGGCCAGCTGCGCTACAGCCTGACGGCTGGCCAGCTGCGCGACGAGGCCTTTGGCGACGATCCGGGCTTCGTCGAGGCCACGCTGCGCCGGGGTCTGAGCAATCAGTTCACCGGCTATGCCGGTGGCACGGCGGCGCCAGGCTACAGCGCATTGGTGCTGGGCGGCGCCTGGAACACGCCGGTCGGTTCACTCTCGGGTGACGTCACCTTCAGTGATGCCCGACTGCCTGGCAACGATTCGGTTTCGAGCGAACGCCGGCGTGGTCAGTCGTATCGCGTTGCCTTCAACAAGGCGCTGTTTGGTGACAGCACCAACATCACGCTGGCGGCCTACCGCTACTCGACCAGCGAGTACCTGTCGCTGAATGATGCGATGCGCCTGCGTGCGCAGCCGCGCACTGATGACTATGACCTGACCGGCCGGCAGCGAAGCCGCCTGGATCTGACGGTGAACCAGCGCCTGAGCGAGGGCAGGGGCAGCCTGTACTTCAACGGCAGCACCACGGATTACTGGAGCGACAACCGCCGCCAGACCAACTACTCGCTGGGGTATAGCAACCGGCTTGGCCGTGGCAGCTATTCCATCAGTGCCAGGCGCACGCTGGAGTCGTCCTTGTTCTCAACGGGTAAGGCAAAGGCCAGCAACAGTGTGTATCTCAGCTTCAGCATGCCGCTGGGAACGCCGCCGGCTGCGCCACGGGTGAGCGCCAGCCTGAGTCGCGACAGCGATGGCCGGAGCGGCCAACGCCTGGGTGTGACGGGGGCGATTGGTGACCAGTGGCAAGGCAGCTACAACGCCTCGTTGGCCAGGGATGATGGTCGCACCAGTTTCGGTATCGGAGCGAACTACCAGTTGCCGACGGTGAATCTGACCGGGTCCTACAACCGGACCACGTCGTCCAGCCAGCTGGCCCTTGGCGCGTCTGGCGGCCTGATGTTGCACAGTGGCGGCTTGACACTTGCCCAGCGCATGGGTGAGACCATGGGTCTGGTGCATATTCCGGGTGCGGGGGGCGTTGGCGTAGGTCAGATGACCAACGTCAAGACCGACTCGCGTGGCTACGCGGTGGTGCCGTACATGAGCCCCTTCCGCCGCAATGAGCTGAGTGTGGATCCGACCGGCTTGTCGATGGATGTGGAACTGAGCGCAGCATCGGTGACGGCCATTCCGAATGCAGGTGCCATCGTAAGAATGGTGCTGCCGACGGAAACCGGTCGCAATGCCCTGATTGAAGCCCTGCTGGCCGATGGTACGCCGCTACCGTTCGGTACGGATGTGACCACCTCAGACGGAACGATCGTCGGAGTGGTGGGTCAAGGCAGCCGTCTGTGGGTACGCGGGATTGAAGAGCAGGGTGAGCTGTTCGTCCGTCATGGTACGGGTGAAGGGCAACAGTGCCGTATTTCCTATGACCTACGCGAGGTCGCCACCGGTGATGTGCTGCCAGCACAGTGTCGGAACGCTGAAGCTGAGATTGCTTCCAGCGTCGGCGACGTTCGCTAGGTCGTTCATTCCAGAAACATTGAAGGCAGATTCCATGAGTATTGATACCTGGCTGAAACTAGCCGTGCTTGTTTGCGGCTCTGGACTTGCGGGCAGCGCTTCCGCAGCCTGTGTAATCTGGGGTTCACCCACCCGTGAGTTTGCCGTTTCGGCGCCAATCACGATCGTAGGCAATGCCGCAGAACCAGGTGAGGCATTGACGTCGTGGAGGAAGACCGATGAACAAGAGGTGGCCGCCTGTGGTGCTTCAAGCCAGGGCGAGTACTTCCAGTATGAAGGCCTGGGCACAGAAATAGGGACTTTCAAAGAAGGGGACAAGACCTTTTCGATATACGACGTATCCATTCCGGGCGTAGGTATGATCGTGGGAGTCAACACCCTGAGGGACGACTATAACGTGCGCGACTATCACCCCATACGAGCCGGTAGCAGCACTACTCAGGGTATCCCGAGTGCAGCTGGCCGGCAGACCTCTCTCTATCAGGATATTGCCGTCAGGTTCATCAAGACCGGCAATACGACGCCGGATGACTATGTTGCGAGCAAGCTGCAGTTGACTGAGCTCACATTGAGGAGGAATAGCAACGGGGGGGTTCTGGATCGGCAGACCCACGAGGTCGCCTCGGTTTCGGTAACGGTCGAGCACCGGCCTCTCTGCCATGTCCAGCCGAAGACCGTGCTGATGGGCATGGCTGCGATTCCCGCCTTCGAGGAGGTCAACTCGAAGGGGCCCGATGTGGACTATTCCGTCGAAATGCTGTGCGAAGCGAGCGCTGGCCGTGTCGGATACTATCTTGAAGAAGTTACCCCGAGCATTGATCGTAGCCTTGGCATCATTGGAACGACGGGTGAGGCGGTAGGATTCGGCATCCAGCTGCTGGATGCCGCAGGCGATCCGATCAGCATTGGACGCGCCTACCCCTTTGGCAGCAGCAGTGCCGACGGGTTGCGCAGCGAAAATTTCAAGGCCCGATATATTCGTACCGAGCCTGATGCCAGCAAGCTGGAGGCTGGTAGGATCGAGGCGCGCGTCAGGTATCGTGTGGACTACCCTTGAAGATCGCTTTCGGTAAAGTCAAAGAGCTGGATGTCCCTTGCCCATACTCCTCTTGAAGTGGCGGCGATGCAGGACACCATGGGGATGCGGTAGATTGATGTCATCCCTCAACCCTCCTGAGTTGGCTGGAATGAACACAATGATTCCGGGCTCCCCCAAGCCGCCGTCCATTCTGGCAGTACGCAGGATCTGTGCCCTTGCTGCGTTTGTCGTGTGCGCGATAGCCTCCATGGGGCCAGCGCAGGCCCAGATCGCCATTCCCGGCACGCGGATTGTCTACCCCGCTGCGCAACGGGAAGTGGTGGTCCCCATCAAAAACATGAGCAGCGCACCTGTTCTCGTCCAGGCCTGGATCTCTGACGGAGCGCCGGATCAACTGCCGGAGGCCTCAAAGGCCCCCTTCGTGCTTGCACCGCCGGTCGTGCGACTGGAATCGGGGAAAGATAATTACCTTCGTATCCGCAGTATCCCGACGATAGCCCCGCGTGACAGTGTGGAGCACCTCTACTGGCTGAACATCCTTGGAGTTCCATCAAAGCAATCAGATGCTTCGCAGAATGTGCTGGAACTGGCTGTACGAAGCAGATATAAGGTGCTCTATCGGCCAGAGGGGCTCGCCCCGCCCGGCCCCGATCAGGACAAGGCTTTGACATTCCGCCTTGTGGGCGAGGGAGATGTGCGAAGGCTACAAGTATCGAACCGCTCTCCATATGTGATCAATCTGGGTAGCCTGGTGGTGCTCAACGGGGCGCGGGAGGAGGAGCTGGACAACCCGTTCGTTCCGCCCATGGCAGACATTGAAGTTGCTCTGCCCCCGGGCATGGCCGCCACCGCAGAGGTTCGCTTCGACTGGATAGACGACGAGGGAAGGTTGCATCGAAGTTCCCGCTCCATTGCGCGCTGAAGATGCGCGATGGCCTTCAGGACGTCATTTGAACTCTAGAACGGCGGGCTGCGGCATTGTCCTGCGGCTCGATCTGATCAGGGCAGGTGAATCGTGCGTATGAGCTCTCTGAATTCACTTCCACACAGAATTGCTGCATGTATTGGGGGCATTTTTCTGTTGGCTGTTCAGCAATGCGCGTACGCACGCTGTGACAAATCGGGGGAGGGCGATTTTTCTGTCCCTGCGACAAGCATCACGCCTAATGGAACCGCGATAGGCCGCCCAGTGTCACCTTGGCTTACGGGGAGCGTGGTGAACATCGGCGGCTGTACGGACACTGGAACGATGAATCTCTATGTCGAAGCGACGGCAGTAGGCACTTACATAGAGGACGGTAAATCCACCTACGGCATCTTCGCTACTGGAGTTCCAGGTCTTGGCCTGGTCGCGGCGATACGCTCCACCTACGTATCGGGCCTGGAATTCCTCCCCCTTACGGAGGGCAACAACGGGAAGATCGATTTCCGGAACTCCTGGCCCTATCCCGAAATGCGGGTGCGTTACATCAAGACGGGGGACATCCCGCCGGGAGATTACGTGAGCCAGGGCGTGATGCTTGGCGACATTCGTGTCAATGACTGGTCCACCGTATGGTTCTTGTCGAGGATGTCGAGTCAAGGCGCCCCTGTAAACGTGACCAACCGGCCCATGTGTTTCCCGCAGGCAACGCACGTCAACATGGGGTCGGTGCCGATGGCACGATTCTCAGGACAGTTCAGTGGCAGCGAGCCAAGGGATTTCGATGTGTCGGTCCATTGCGAAGCGGATGTGGGCGATATCCTGTTCTATCTGGAATCCACGGGTGACAGTGCTGTAATTGACGCGGCAAGGGGCGTCGTGGCGGTATCTGGTGGTGCCAGGGGCGTGGGCATTCAGATGCTGCATGGTGAGGGTGCCAATCAACCCATTCCCCTTGAAAAGACATTTCCGTTCGGCAGCACGCTGGCAGCGGGGCGCCTCAGTAAGGCGTTCAAGGCGCGTTACGTGCAGACGTCCAAAGACGCGAAGGACATCCTGGCCGGGCCTGCCAACGCGACGATCCGGCTCGTGCTGGAATACCCCTAGGCAGACGCGCGCGGTGCTGCAGGGTGAATGTGTGATGTCGCGATTGAACAGCCGATACCGCTGTTTGGTTGGACGGGCTGGGTCTGTTCGGGGCCCTTGCCCGGGTTGAATTTCCGCCCCTGTAGACGTTGTAAATCGCTGAAAAGAAGGGCGTTCTGGTTTGTTTGCCAGTATGCGACAATGCCGCCCGCTGCATGATGGCCCTTCCAGTTCTCGGAAATCGCCTGGCCATCGCCCGGATGCCCTGTACTAGGATGGGTTGCCGCCGAAAAAGGGCGGCCGGGTGTGGAAACCCGATGACTATGTGCTGGCCACGCTTGCCAGCCGGCGTCGCCTCGAACGGCGCCGGCTGGCAATCCGTTCGCGTTCCATGGCGGGCGGTACGTGGGGTGTGCGCAAGCGCATCCGCCGGCTAATAGCACTAGTCACCGGTTTCCACACACGTACCGTCCGCCGCCATTGTTAAGCGCGGCGGTCCCGTATGCCTTGCACGGAGACCTGCCATGAACGCATCGGATATTCCCCATCTGCGCGCCCAGTACGCCCCGGCCAATGCCGAAGAGGGGGGCGCCGCACCACCTGATCCCAACAACCTGATCGCGTTGCTGCACCAGATCGGCCGTGGCGCAGCGGCTGACGGCCAGCCCTGGCCAGAGCGCCATCAACTGCCCGGCCGATGCCTGGCGCTGGCCGATGCCGATGGCGCGTTGGCGGGCCTGCGCGTCGTCCAGGAAATTTCGCTGGCCGCCGAACGCGCCCGGCAGACTGGCGGCCCCGAGCAGTACGTAGGCGACCGCGTGATGGAAGGGCTGAAACTGGCCGCGTTGGCGTTGACGAACCACGCCATCTACCGCCTGCACCCGGAATGAAATGGAAGGCCGAGGATCCGTAGAACCATGCCTTGCGTGGATGCTTTCGGCAGATCACCATGGCGCCGCAGCATCTGCAAACGTTCAATCAGGCAACCTTTCATCGCAGTCCTATGGAAGAAGCGTCTGCCGGTGGCGACGCTTCCAGGTTCCTTTCGGCGGTTTCACGTCCGCCAAAGGTCGTACCGTTCCATGCTGATTACGAGGTTTGTTTGAAACGCTCACGCACCACGCTTGGCCTGGCCCTGTGCCTGGCATCCACGTCCGCAGTTGCCGCGGCTCCCTATTGTGGAACCACGTATTGGACGCCGGAAGACATTGGATTCAAGGAACAGTTGCCAAATGTCTACCTGCCTCCAAACGTTGACTGCAGGGTTACGGAGTTCTATGTGGGTGAGAGGGACTGGATGGACAAGATACGTCTCCCTGAAGAACTCAGGCTCCTGGACATCATCAACAATGCAACCGCCAGCGGAAAGACGCTGGAAATCCATGGCCCCATCTGGAACGTTCCCGGCGAACCGCTCAAGCTGGCTGCCGGCCGCTCCGTTCTTTTCTCTTCGCGCAAGCAGGGCGGGCTCACTTTTCCTTTCAGTAACCCGACGCAGAGCCCTCCCAATGCGCCGCGATGGCAGATTCCAGCCAACAGCGAGCTGATTTCCGTCATTGAACTGCGTGATGGCAAGCATGCCGGTGAACTGACGCTGCCCCCTGCAGGCAACGCATTTGATTCGATCACCATCACCAACAAGGCAGCATGGACGACCCAGGTACTGGGAGCAAATACGCCATTCCCCGGTCAGCGCATGGATGTTGAGCCGTGGGAATCGGTCCGCGTCGAATTCGATCCCGTCGCCCGTCAATGGATGTGGGCACATGCGCCCTACAAAAAGAAACCCGTAAAAGACCACGACCTCCGCATTGCGTCCCGTACTGTCGTGGAGCTCGAGGATGGTGATTGGGCGTCTCCATTGGTCCCCCCGCGCAAGCCCTATGACCGGGACCGGATCATTCTGCGCTCGAACGCAACCTGGGACTCGAAGACCAGGGTCAACAACGAGGATCTCCCCCTGCGCCGTGGCGACGAGTACGAGTATGTTTTCGTTGCCGAGAAGGACCGTTGGCATCAACTGCGTCAACCCGTTCGCAAGGTTGATACAACCTACCAGAGGGAAGTCCGGCTGCAGGATGAGGGCTATGGCGTGATCGAAGTGACCGCGCCGGTGAGCGGCACGATCACGCCCAGGGTCATCCTTCCCAAGCCGCGGCAGGGGCTTCGCGTGATTGCCGTGGGTCATCCTGTGAACACGATGAACATCGTCGCCGATAGCCTCAATGTCTCCGTGCTCAGCAACGAGAAGATCGCGTTCCGCGTGAACGATCGCGGCCTTTGGGAGCGTGAAACCACGACCATCGACCTGGTACGTGTACTCGATATGAGCTCCGGGGAGGTCCCGCGCAGATGGGATGCGTTGATGCTCATGGACGAGAACCTCCGGCTGGCCAACGAGGCACTGGAGAACTCCGGTGCCACGTTCCGCTACAGGGTGGTCGGCAGCCAGATCGAGAGCTTCACCTACCCGGGCGTGGACCTCAGGCGCGTGCCGGCCGATCTGGCTCGCGATCCCAATGTGCAGGCGCTGGTCAAGAAACATCGTGCAGACGGCATCTACTATGGCGGCAGCAACCGCTGGAATACCGAGGTCTGCGATTCGAGCCACATTTCGTATACCGAGAAGACCTTCGTCATTGCCACGGCGCTCACGTGCCCCACATCCACGTTCCGTCGTAGTGCAGGCTTTGCTTTGGGTGTTCCGAACAACACTGTTGCGAAACCCGTACAGGTCATTGGCTCCGGCGACCAGTTCCCGTTCTACCCGACACCGCACCGGATGCTGCCGGACGGCCGCTGGGCCTTCAATCCAGGGCAGGAGAAGGTGCTCGAGAACATGAACTCAAGGGCGGAGTACATTGGCCGTTTCTCTGATAAATGGTGAGCACTCCTTGAGGGCAGGCTGACGCTTCACACGTGAAGCAATGGCGCCCGAAGCATCATCGGCTTCGGGCGCTTTTTGCCTACAGGTAGTGCAGTAGATCCACGCCATGCGTGGATGCCTTTCAGAAATCCATCGTGGCCGACAACATCACTGTCCTCGGTGCCCCCAGCGCCAGGCTCGACAACAACGGCATGCCCCAATACGCCTTGTTGGTCACGTTGTTCACGCTCGCTCTCAGGGCAAGCGGTCGGCCCGCCATCGTCGTGCTGTAGCGCGCCCCCACATCGAACACCGTGCGCCCCGGCACCGACAGGCGGTTGTCCGCACTGATGTACTGCTTCGACATCGCGGTGGCGTTGCCGGTCAGGGTCACGCCTTCCAGCGCAGGCACATCCCATTCCACACCCAGCTTGGCCTGGCGCTGCGCAACCGCCGTGGCGATGCGGCCTTCATTCACGCCGCCGGCCGTGCGGGTCAGCTTCGGCTGTACGTAGGCCACGCCGCCCAGCAGGCGCACGCCGTCCATTGGGGAACCGAAGAAGCCCCATTCCACGCCACGGTTACGCTGCTCGCCACCGAACGAGAAGATATTCGTGACCGGGTCGGTGTAGCTGCTCGGGCGTTTGATCTCGTACACGCTGAAGGTGTGCGCGAAGCCGCCCAGGTCCAGCTTCAGGCCCAGCTCCTTCTGCTTGGTGCGGAACGGTGCGAACACATCGCCGGCATTGGCGGCGGTCATTGGCGCGGTGGCGCCCTGGCTGAGGCCTTCGATGTAGTTGGTGTAGACCGAGAGCGTGTCGGTGGCCTTCACCAGCAGCGCGGCCGCCGGGGTGGTGGCGCTCTCGTCATAGCGCGAGGTGCGTGCGCCGCTGGCCACGTTGAAGGTCTCGCTGACCACCTGCTGGCGACGCACGCCCAGTGTCAGCTGCACGCGGTCATCGGCAAAGGACAGGGTATCGGCGAAGCCGAGGCTGTCCAGCCGCAGCTCGGTGTGCGAGATATGCGGTGCAACGAAGGGTGCGGCCGGGCCCCACACCGGGTTGTACAGGTTGGTGGTCCAGTCCCAGCCCGGCACGCTGCGGCGGCCATAGTCGTTCTGGGTGTGCTGGTAGTGGGTCACGTTGGCAGCCCACTGGTGGCCGACAGCGCCGGTGCGGAAACTGCCACGCAGGCCGGCGTCACCGGACTGCTTCTTGATGTCGAAGGCCAGCTGGCCCATCACCGTGGTGAAGTCACCGGCCGGGTTGAGGATCTGCGCACTGATCGAGCCGTTGTAGCGGTAGTCGGTCTTGCTGGTGCCATAGGCCAGGTAGGCCATCAGGTGATCGTTGATGTCCAGCTCACCGCGCAGCATCGCGCCCTTGTCCCGGCTGTCCACGTAGGCCCAGTCCGGATTGATCAGCGTGTCGCCGCGCGGTGGCCGCGGAATGGCGACGCCCGGTGCCAGGCCGACGCCACGGGCCGGACCGTCCACGCGGTCGTCGGCGCTGTACAGATCGGCCGACAGGCGCGCGCGCTCGCCGTGCCAGTCCAGCGCCAATGAACCCAGCTGCACCTTCTTGCGCTGCTTGCCCACCGCGCCGTCGCCATCACGGTAAGCACCGTTGAAGCGGATGCCGAACTGCTTGTCGGCACCCAGCCGGCGGCCCACATCCACATGGGTACCGAACTGCGCATCGGAGGCGAAGTTGGCGCTGACCCGCATCAATGGCTGCTCGCCCGCACGCTTGGGCACCAGGTTGACGCTGCCACCGACCGAGCCGCCCGGCGGCATGCCGTTGAGCAGCGCGGACGGACCCTTCAAGACCTCGATGCGCTCGAACATCTCCGGCGAGGTGCGGTAGTACGGCGCCATGCCGCTGAGGCCGTTGAAGGTGGTATCACTGGTGCTGGAAGCAAAGCCGCGGATGGCGTAGTTCTCGCTCCAGGCGCCGGTCACGCCGTTGCTGAACACCGTAGGGTCGGTGGCGGCGATGACGTCGGTGAGGTCCTTGGCCTGGCGGTCGCGGATGAAGGCTTCGGTGTAGCTGACCGTACTGAACGGCGTGTCCATGAAGTCCTTGTCGCCGAGCAGGCCGACCCGGCTGCCGGAGGCCACCTGGCCGCCGGCATAGTCGCCGGTCACCCGGCGCTGTTCCTGCACCTGTACCGAGGGCAGGGTGGACGGCGCCGGTTCGGCCAGCGCGGCAAACGAGGCCAGCATCCCCAGTGCCAGCGCACACACCCGGTAGCGCCGGGCCATGCCGGGCGGATGGTTCAGCACGCGGGTCGTACCGGCGGCGGCGCGCTGCAACGGGGAGGGAAGGTCGTACACGGTCATGCCAGGTTCCTGTGAATCGCGGGCGCGAACGCGCCTGGCGCGCTGCCATCGGCAAGCACGGGGGAGGGCGCAGCGCAGGGTTGTCGGCTGGGTGGGGACCTGGCGGGAAGTGAGCCATAGGCTCGATTGCGGACGGCGGCGGGGTTGCGAACCCGGCGCATTCCTAATTAGTTGAGTAAAGTAAACTAAATCAATGGAAGCGGACAAGAGGGTCCCTTTGCTGGCACCCTCAGCAGGGTATGAACACACCCCGTAAGAGCACGTACCCCGATCCAACGGCGCCGACCCGTGGCCGCCCGCCCACCATCACCCCGGAGCGCCTGGCCGACATCGGCATCCGACTGGGCCTGCCCAACCTGACCATGGCCAACGTGGCCGCCGAACTGGCGGTGACCCAGGCGGCGCTGTACAAGCGCGTGGCCAACCTGGAGGCACTGAAGCGCCTGGTGGCGGAGGCGGTGTTCCAACGCTGGCAGATTCCGCGCGCGTCGGTCGACACACCGGGCGGGCTGGAGGCTTACCTGATGGGGTTCGTGGAGTCCCTGTGCGAGGTGGTGAAGGCGCATCCCGGGCTGCCTCCGTACCTGCTGCGGCGCACGGTGGCGACCGCGCCGATGCTGGAGAAGATCGCCTCGCATCAGGCGCACGTGGCCGAGGTGTTTGGCCTGCCGGTGGACAAGGCGCGCTGGCTGCTGGCCACGATCGCCTTCTACTGCATCGCCGGTGCCGACACCATCTACGCCATCGCGGACGACGAAGAGGGACAGGTGATCACCGAGTTCAAGCAGGGCATGCGGGCGCTGGTAATCGGTTCGCTGGAAGTATCGCGGCTTCGGTAGATGCACGCCCTGCGAGGATGCCGTTGCACGGTTCGCCATGGCCCCTTCCACGCAGGGCGTGGATCTACAATGCGGCCATGCCTGCCAAGCCCACTCTCGATGATCTGCGCCGCTATGCGGTGGCGCGCACGCTGTTCAAACCCACCACGTTGCTGACCGCGATCCGGCGCCTGGGCTTCGTGCAGGCCGACCCGATCCGGGCACCGGCACGCGCGCAGGACCTGACCCTGCGCCATCGGGTGAAGGACTACCGCGCCGGTGACCTGGAGCGGCGCTACACGCGCCTGCCGGTGGAAGAAGATTGCCTGGTGAACTACGGGTTCCTGCCGCGCGAACATCTGGCGCTGATGCATCCGCGCGTGTCCAGGCGCGCGTGGGACGCCGAGACCCAACGCCGCGCGGCGGACGTACTGGCCTTCGTGCGCGAGCGCGGCAGCGTGCATCCGCGCGAGGTTGACCAGGCGTTCGCGCATGGCCGGGTGACCAACTACTGGGGCGGCACCAGCAATGCCAGCACGCACCTGCTGGATGGCATGCACTACCGTGGCCTGCTGCGCGTGCAGCGGCGCGACAGCGGCACCCGCATCTACGCCGTGGCCGACCACGCCGAGGCGGATGCCAGCGAGCAGGCGCAGATCGAACGTGCCGCCGCCCTGATCGACCTGGTGGTACGCAAGTACGCGCCGCTGCCATCGGCCAGCCTGACCTATCTGGTACGCCTGCTGGGCTACGGCGCACCGCATCTGGCCGAGCAGACCCGGCAGGCGTTGAAGCTGGCCAGGCAACAGCTGGCCAGCTGCACGCTGGACGGAACCACCTGGTACTGGCCGGCCGACGAGAACCCGCGCTCGCGCCGGCACGCGCCGGACGAACAGGTGCGCCTGCTGGCGCCGTTCGACCCGGTGGTGTGGGACCGCCGCCGCTTCGAGCTGCTGTGGGGCTGGGTCTACAAGTTCGAGGCCTACACGCCTGCGCCGAAGCGCCAATACGGCTACTACGCGTTGCCGGTGCTGTGGCACGATCAGGTGGTGGGCTGGGCCAATCTCAGTGTGCGCGACGGTGAACTGGCGTCCAGCGTGGGCTATGCCGGCAAGTCACTGGCCCGCGACAAGGTGTTTCGTGGCGCGTTGGAAGACGAACTGCAGCGCATGGCAGCTTTTCTGTAGAGTCGAGCGGCGCATGGGTGCCTGCTGGTCCAGGTAGCCGCCAACCTTGGTTGGCGCCGCGATGCATCGGTGCCCACCAAGGTGGGCAGCTACCAAAGCAACGCCGCTCAGGCCCGGTAGTCGCCAACCTTGGTTGGCGCCGTGGTGTATGGGTGCCCACCAAGGTGGGCATCTACCGATTCCACCGCCCATGCGCCACCATCGCCAGCACCACCACGCCCGCGGCAACGCTGGTGTGTCCAGACAATGCGGCCAAGCCAAAGCCCACGCCCAACCCGCGCACGGCAAACACGGCGCTGAACACCAATAGCGCCCAACCGACTGCGCGCAGTTGTTGAACGGCGTGCACGCTCAACACGCGATGCAACACATCGCGCTGATGACGTTCCATCGCCAGTGCCAGGCAGGCGAACGCGACCAGCGACAACACGAACAGAATGACGTGGATCATGCGCTGGCCTCCGGTGCCGCAGTGCGTGACGCGGCAGACGGCCGCGCGCGTTTCACCTTCGGCGCATGCCGCCAGGTGCGCCAGGCCAGTAGCATGTGCAGGGCGGCCAATGCCAGCAGGGTAAGGTCGGTGCCGGCAAACGCCCAATCGCCCGCGGCCAGCGTGTGCCACAGCGGATGCAGCGTGGTCACCGCGGTCAGCACCGGCAGCAGCGCCAGCAGCAATGCCGCCAGCAGGAACTGTTCGATCCATGCACGCTTCGGTGTGCGCAGCGTGGCGTGCACGAACATGGCCGCCCAGACCAGGAAGAACACATGCACCTCCCACGCCGCGCGCCCGTCCATGGCAGTCGGTAGCAGGCGGTTCGCCCATAGGTAGGCGGTCATCGCCACCGACAGGCCGGCGACGGTGGCGATGTTGAGCCGCTCGACCAGACGGAAGCCGAAGTAGGGTCGCTGCGGATCGGGCAGCTGCGCGCGGCGCTTGACCGTCCACAGCACCAGCCCGGTGCCGACCATGGCCGTGCCGGCCAGGCTGACGATGAAGTACAGCCAGCGCAGCGCAGCGTCGGCAAAGCGTCCCAGGTGCAGGCCATACAGCACGCCCTGGGTATCGGCGGCAACGCCCGAGTGTTCCTTGACCTGCAGCAGCTGCCCACCGCTGCCGTCGAACAGCAGATAGTTCGGCGTGGTCGAAACGCGGCTGGACTGCGCACGCACTACGGCCACGCGTGCGTTCTCGTCGCCGGGATTCTGCACCTGCACGCTGCCTACAGCGCCGGCTCCCCAACGCCGCTCGGCCTGTTGCACCAGCGCACCGACATTGGTGAGCGGAGCAGGGTGGCCGGCGGCCTTCTGCGGTGGCAGGAACAGGCGCATCTCGCTGACCACCTCGGCCTGCTGGCGCTTGTCCGGCAGTTTGGCCAGGCCCCACGGCATGTACAGCACCGACAGCATCACCAGGCCGCTCCAGGTGATCATGAAATGGAAAGGCAGCCCGAGCACCGACAGCGCCGCGTGCCCATCCAGCCATGAGCGCTGGCCCTTGCCCCAGCGGAAGGTGAAGAAGTCGGCGAAGATCTTCTTGTGGGTGATCACGCCGCTGACGATGGCCACCAGCATGAACATCGCGCACAGGCCGACGATCCAGCGGCCCCACATCGCCGGCATGTAGTGCAGGTTGAAGTGGAAGGCGTAGAAGAAGTCGCCGCCGCCGGTCTCGCGTGCCTGCAGCGGCGCGCCGGTGCTGGCGTCGAACAGGCTCGAGTCGAAACCATGTCGGCCTCTTCCACCCGGGCTGGCCCACATCGCCGACACCCACGGCATGCGCGTGCTCGGGAGGCCCAGGTTGATCTGGCTGGCCGCAGGCGTGTCGGCCATGATCGCCGTGACGATACGCTGCGCGACCGTGGCGGCGTCCGGCAACGTGGACGGTGTGGCGATTTCCGGGCGGGTGTAGCGCGAGAGTTCGTCGCGGAAGTAGCTGGCAGTGCCAGTGAGGAACATCGCGTACAGGATCCAGCCGGCCAGCAGCCCGACCCAGATATGCAGGTCGGACATGGTCTGGCGGATGCCGCGTGGCTTGGGGGTGCGATCGACCTTGCTCATGCAGCGCCTCCGTTGCCGACCGTCTGTGCGATCAACCACAAGGGCAACGCGGCGATGAGCAGGCCCAGCCACGCGCGCCACGCCGAGCGCACCGCGAACACCCAGACCACGGCGCCGGCGTACAGCAGGAAGCTGGCCAGCATGCCGGTGAACACGGCCTGGCGACCATCGATGGGCAGCGCCAGTGCGGCGATGCTGCACAGTGCGGCCAGCACATAGCCGCCGAACAACGCGGCGATGATGCGTGAGATCAGGGGCAGCCAGGTCAGCACGGGGGTGGTACGGGAAACGGTCAAAGCACTTCTCCAGGACACCACGCGCAATGGCGTGGTGCCCTTGAAACGAGGATCAGAAATCGACGGTGGCCGACAGCAGGGCGGTGCGTGGCGTACCCAGCCCGGAGCCGAGGCTGCCCGCCCAGTACGCCTTGTTGGTCAGGTTCTGCACGGTGGCGCGCAGCACCAACGGGTGACCGGCGGTCTGCAGTGCATAGCGGGCACCGAGGTCGAACACGGTGCGGCCGGCCACCCATTGGCTGTTGTCGGCGTTGATATAGCCCTTGGACATACTGACCGCATTGCCGGTGAGGGTGAGGCCGGCCACGGCCGGCACGTCCCATTCCACGCCCAGCTTGCCCTGCCACTGCGGTGTGGCCGTCGCCAGCCGGCCTTCGTTGATGCCGCCCTGGGTACGGGTCAGCTTCGGCTGCAGCCAGCCGATGCCACCGAGTACGCGCAGGTGTTCGGTGGCCTGGCCGAACACGGTCCATTCCACGCCTCGGTTACGCTGCTGGCCGCCGAACGAGAACACGTTGGTCGCCGGGTCAGTGTAGGAGCTGGGCTTTTCGATCTCGTACACGCTCAATGCGCTGGCCAAGCGGCCGAAGTCGAACTTGGCACCGACCTCGCGCTGGCGGGTCTTGAACGGCGGGAACACGTCGCCCGCGTTGGCGGCGGTTGCCGGGGCGGTGCTGCCCTGGCTCAGGCCTTCGATGTAGTTGGCATACAGTGACAGGCGGTCGCTGGCCTTGAACAGCAGTGCACCGGCCGGTGTGTTGGCGCTGGCGTCGTAGCGCGCGGTGCGCTTGCCTGTGCCGCCATCGAAGGTATCGCTGAGCACGGTCTGGTGACGGATGCCCAGGGTCAGCTGCACGCGATCATCGATGAAGGACAGCGTGTCGGCGATGCCGAAGCTGGTGGTGCGCACTTCCGCGGTCTTCGGCAGCGACGCATCACTGAAGCTGCGATCGATGGCCGGCCCCCACTGTGGGTCGTACAGGTTGGTCACCCAATCGCGGGCAAGCAGATTGCGCTTGAAGCCGAACTTCTGGTCGTGCTGGTACCAGGCCGCACTGATCGCCAGCGCGTGATCGACCGTGCCGGTGCGGAAGCGTGCCGAGAGGCCGGCTTCGGCGGTGTCCTTGCTGTAGATGAAACGCTGGTGGGCGAAGTTGTTGCGGAAATCGCCGGCCGTATTGGTGATCAGCGTGGTGGCACTGGCGATGGAATCGAAATCAGTATGGCCGTGGCCGTAGCTGGCATGCGCCTGCAGGTGGTCATTGATGTCGAACGACCAGCGCAGTGCGGCGGCCTGGTCCTTGACGGTGCTGAAGGTCCAGTCCGGTGCAAACAGGGTGCTGGCCTTTGGCGGGCGGGGCACGGCCAGCCTGGGCGCCAGCGAGACGCCACGGTTGAGGCCATCCACATGGTCGCGGCTGCTGAACAGGTCCAGCGACACCTGCGAGCGCTCACCACGCCAGTCCAGGCCGAGCGAAGCCAGCTGCGCCTTGTGCTGCTGGTGGTCGGTGGCGGTGTCGCCGTCGCGGTGCACGGCATTGAGGCGTACGCCGAACTGCTTGTCCGCGCCGAAGCGGCGGCCGACATCCAGATGACCGCCCCATTGCGCATCGCTGCCGTAGCTGGCGGTGAAGCGGGTCAGCGGCGTGTCGCCGGCACGCTTCGGCACGAGGTTCACCGCACCGCCCACCGAGCCACCGGGTGGCATGCCGTTGAGCAGCGCAGACGGGCCCTTGAGCACCTCGATGCTCTCGGCCAGTTCCGGGGTGACGCGGTAGTAGGGAATCAGCCCGTAAAGGCCACCAAAGCCGATATCCGACGCGGCGACACCGAAACCGCGAATGTTGAAGTAGTCGGTGATGCCGCCACTGGAGCCACTGCTGTAGACGCTGGGATCGGTCAGCGCGATGACCCGCACCAGGTCCGGCGCCTGGATGTTGTCGATGAAGTCGGCGGTGTAGCGGGTGGTATTGAACGGCGTGTCCATGAAGTCGAGCTCGCCGAGCAGGCCGACGCGGCTGCCGCGGGCCACCTGGCCACCGGCGTAGGCATCGGCAGGCATGGTCTTGTCGGCGCGCACGTTCACCGTGGGCAACTGGCGGGCGCCATCGAGTGCGTCGCTGGCGTGCGCGGCGGTGGCGATCAGCAGGGTGGGCAGCAACGCTGCACGGGCGGCCAGGGACAGCGCCGAGCGGCGTGGGAGGGGCAGGGTTCGCAGGGGGAGGGACATGGCGGTTCTCGTGTGGTGGGTCGTGCGATCGGCCAGCACGGCGCCGTCGGTGACCTGCAGGGGCAGGACGACGCGGGCTGTGGATTGGCTGGCAGAGGGCACGGCGCTGCCGCTGTGGCAGTGCTTCACGCGAGGTGCGTGGGCGATCTGTGGCTGGGTGGAACGAAGCGCGGGGCGCGGATGCTGCGGGGTGGATCAGATATCGTCGGCGAGGTCGTCGAGGTCCTGCAGGCCACCGCCGCGCGCCAGCACGCGCTCGTAGTTGCGGCGGCGACGCTGGTCGGTCTCGGTGGTGGTCTGGCCGTGTTTCCAGTAACCGGCAACGGCGACGTCTGCGCGCGGCAGACCGCATGCTTCGAGGAAGTAGCGGCGCAGGGTGCGCATCTCCTCGCGTTCGCCTGCGGCCCAGACAGTGTTGTTCGTCTCCGTGCGCAAACGTCGTGCCTGCCGCAGCAACGGCGTAGCGCCCGTGGCCAGTCGCTGTATGCAGACGCCGTCGACGGCGGGCAGTTCGTCTACCGGGAAGGGGTCATTCGAAGCGATCCAGGCTTGCGCGCGAAGGCCGCTGGGCCACTGCTGGAGCAAGGCGAACAGGGCCGGGATGGCACTCTGGTCGGCGAACAGCAGGGCAACGCTACCCTGACGATGCGGCACCTGCAGATGCGGTCGCGGACCAGTGAGATCGAAGGCGTCGCCGGGCTGCAGCGCAAGCACCCAGGCCAGCATCGGCCCCGGTGCCTCGTGCAGCACCACGTCCAGCGTGAAACGGCGCGTCTGCGCGTCGACGCTGCGCACGGTGTAGATCCGTGACACATCGCTGAAGGCGGCGCCGAGCTGGATGCGCACGGCGGTGTTGGCGCGCTGCCAGGGTGCCAGCTCGGCCTGTGGCGGCAGCTGCACGACCAGCCGGAGCAGGCTGGCGCAGGGCTGGGTGACGTCAACCACGTGGACGCGCAGCGCCTGCAGGCCACGGTCGTGGTCTGCGCCGCGCAGCGGCCCGGCCGGGGTGGTGGAAAGGGTGGGCGCGGACATCGACAACGATCCAGAAGGCTGCGAATGCTAATTAGTTACATCATAGTAAACTAAATTGAGCGCCCCGCAACCCAGGCCTGCTGGAGGCGTATGCAGCGCGTTGACCATTGCGTTGCCGCAGACCACCATGGCAGGCCTTGCCAGCGCGCCGCGCAGGAACCGCAACAGCATGGCTGCACCGAAGAAGACCGCTGCCCGGGGGCGACCGCCCACCATCACCCGAGAGCGTATCGCCGACGCTGGCATCGCGATGACGCTGCCGGGGCTGAGCTTCGTGGGCGTCGCAGCAGCGCTGGGGGTCAGCCACATCGCGCTGTACAAGCATGTGGCGAATCTGGCGGCGCTACGCGAACTGGTGGCTGAGGTGATCTTCGAGCGTTGGCAGGCACCGCCGCTGGATGCCGACGCCGATGTTTCCATCGAAGTGGACCTGCGCGCATTCCAACGTTCACTGCGGGCGCTGGTGGATGCCAATCCGGGCCTGGCGCCGTTCCTGGTCAGCCACGGCGCGAAGACACCGGAGATGCTGGCGCGCATCCAGCGCCACCATGCCGAATTCAGTCGCGTGCACGGCCTGCCGCTGGAGCAGGCGGCGTGGCTGTTGTCCACCGTGGCCTATCACGCCGTGGCCTTGGCTGACACCGTGTATTCGCGGCACGCAGTGGTAGATACCACGCGACGCCCGTTGGATCGGAAGGCGCAGGAGGCCGAGTTCGACCGCAGCATGGAAGCGTTGATCATCGGTGCGTTGGCGATGTGCGGGCGCACGGCAACGTAGTCGCCAACCTTGGTTGGCGCCGCGATACATCGTTGCCCAGCAAGGTGGGCATCTACCGGTCACGCGGCATCCTTGCGCTCCGCATCTTCCATGCCAGGGCTGACGCGGCGACCGATGTCCTTCAACCGCGCCAGCTGATCCACCATCGACGGTGCATCATCCAGGCTGCCGACGAACGTCCACAGATAGGTCATCACCGCGTACACATGGCCCGGCGTCACACCGTCGGTAGTGGCGAGACGGCCGATGGTCAACGCGAACAGCACCGCTGCCGCCGCGCCCACCACAACGAAGGCCCCAGCTTCCCGGTCCGAGAGCAGGATGCGCAGCCGCGACAGCGTTGTGTAGTGGCGACGCAGCACCGACGGACTGACCCGGTCGACCAGGCGGATTTCATGTTCCAGCCGGTTGTTCAGGCGGCCATGCAGTTGCTCGTTGCGGCGTGCGAACGACGGCATCAGCAACACTGCGCCAAGCAGTGCGATCAGGCTCGCGGCGCCCACCAGTGGTTCGATCACCAGCAGCATCACCGCCGCACCGAACATCGATACCAGCGCGGTGGCGATGATCGGTACGTGCTTCTCGAAGAAGTCGACGAACTCACGGGCCAGCACCACGCGTGCGGCCGAGGTGGAGGTGGCCTGGCCCAGCCTGCGCTGCGCCTGCACCACGTTTACCGCCAGGTCGGCATAGATGCGGGTGAAGGTGCGGGTATCGACCGCACGGCGGGCGGCGCCGACCAGCCAGAACAGCAGCACCACGCCGGCGTAGGAAATGGCGTGGCCGATGTCGCCGCGGATGATCGCGTCCACCGCGAAGCCGGCAAACAGCGGATACGCCAGCAACAGCGCATTTTCCAGCGCCACCAGCGAAAAGGTGCCGGTGAGCTGCCACGGGTAGGTGCGCAGGATGGCCTTGAGGGTGGCGGCCGCGTTCTGCTGGCCGATGCTGCCGGCGGCGGCCGCCGGATCGTGCGGGTGTTTCATGGGGATGCCTGGGCAGGGTGGAGACAGGGCAGGGGGCTGGATACCTGCCGCCTCCCTGGTCACGCCCAGTATCTGCAGCCCTTTGGAGCGGGCATGGAGGGACGATGGAGATTGCGTGGAGAAACCGGCGCCGTTCAGCGATGCGAATGCCCACCAAGGTGGGCCGCTACCAGAGCAGCGCCTGCTGCAACGTTGCGCCCTCAGCGACGCGCATGCACTGGCCAGCGGATCTCGAACGAACTGCCACCCCGTTCGGTGGCCCGGCACTGTGCTGTTCCGTGATGGGCAACGGCAATCGCACGCACGACCGCCAGGCCAAGCCCGGAGCCACCGCTCTGCCGCGAACGCGAGACATCGGTGCGCTGGAACGCCTCGAAGATGCTGTCGCGCAGCTCGTCCGGCACGCCGGGGCCGCCGTCCTCCACCGCCACCGTGCAATGGCCCTGCGCCAGCGTGACGCGCACCCGCAACGGGCAGGGAATGGCATGGCGTCGTGCATTCTCCAACAGTGCCAGTACTGCCTGGCGGATGCGTGCAGGATCGCAATCCGCCAGCGATGGACGCGCGTCCAGCGTCACCGAGAAACCGCTCTCGGTCAGCGCCTCGGACATCGCTTCCACCACCGCGGCCAGCTGCACGCTGACATCGCTGCGCTGCAGGCGCAGATCCAGATGGCCGCTCTCTGCCAGGCTGACCACGCGCAGGTCCTCGATGATGCGGGTGAGGCCCTCCAGCTGGGTGAGCATGCTGTTGAACTGCTCCGGCCCCGGTTCGAACACGCCTTCGGCGATGCCCTGCAGGCGGCCGCGCAGGATGGTCATCGGCGTGCGCAGTTCATGTGCGATCGCCGCGTTCCAGAACACCCGGTTCTCGGACATGCGGCTGAGCCGCTCTGCCATGGAGTTGAAATCGCTGACCAGCGTGGCCGCTTCGACCATCGTGGTGTCACCACCGCGCGCACGCGCGTCCAGATCGCCGCTGGCGACCCGGCGCAGGCTCTCGGCCACCGAGTTCAACGGCGTGATGATGCGCCGGGTCAGGCGCGAGGCAACGAGCGTGGCGAAGATGACGACCACGGTGGCGGTCAAGCAGATCCACAGCCATTCCAGCCCGGACGGCATGATTGTTTCCGGCTCGTCATACCAGCGCGGGTAGAACACTTCCATCAGGTAATAGAACAGGTAGAAGCCGCTGATCGACAACACCGTCGAACACAGCGAGGCCACCGTGATGGACAGCGTGATCTGGCCGCCGATGCTCTTGCCTTTGGGGTTCATCATTCAGTCCAGGAAGCGGTAGCCAACGCCGCGGATGGTGGCGGGAATGCCGATCACGCCGACATCCTCCAGCTTGCGCCGCAGTTTGCTGACATGGCTGTCGACGGTGCGTTCCTGCGCGTCGCCCTCGGGCAGGCAGGCATGCAGGAGATCGGCCCGCGCATGCACCTGCCGTGGCGCACGCGCCATGTGCACCAGCAGCCGGAACTCGGTGAGGGTGAAGTTCAGTTCGTGCACCTGCTCGCCATGGCGCACGGTCACCTCGTGGCTGCGCAGGTCGATCTCGAAGGGTCCTTGGCGGATCAGCCCGTTGGGTTCTTCGGCCACGGTGCGGGCACTGCGGCGCAGCACGGCCTGGATGCGGGCGACGATCTCGGCCGGATTGAACGGCTTGGACACGTAGTCGTCAGCGCCAACGCGCAGGCCAGTGAGCTTGTCCACGTCCTGGTCGAGTGCGGTGAGCATGATCACCGGGGTGTTGCCGCGCCGCCGCAGTTCGCTCAATACCTGCCAGCCGTCCAGCTTGGGCATCTGTACATCCAGCAGCACCAGGTCCGGGCGCAGTTGGCGGTGGCGGGCAAGCGCTGCCTCGCCGTCGGCGGCGCGTGTAGTGCGCAGGCCGGAACGGGCCAGGTAGGCGCCGAGGATATCGGCGATTTCGCCCTCATCTTCGGCAATCAGCACCAAGGGTGCCGGTCGGTTATGGCGATCGTGCTTCATTGCATGCTGCGGTTTCGAGGCTGGGGCGGGCAAGGGCGGTGCCGTAGGCGGGCAGTCGGCGAGGCCGACGAGGCTAGCGGCCGTTGATGGAGAGTTGGTCGAGATTGTGTCGAGATTGCGTGGACGCGCCGCCGCGTTCAGGCCCGGGGCTGCTGCCTGAACGTCCGCCGCGCCTCCATGCAATCTCCACGCTGGCTACAAGGAACGTCCATCAGGGGCTTCCACACTGCGGTTTCGGCGGTCGCACTGGGCGACTGCATGCAGCCGGGCGTTTCGATGAGCAACCGCAGGACCTGGATGATTGCCGCCGCCGTGGCCACGTTGGCCGGGGGCGCTGGATGGTGGGCGTTTGCCGGCGGCGATGATGCCGCGCTGATCACCGCACCGGCACGGGTGGCGGATCTGGAGAAGACCGTACAGGCGGTTGGCCGGGTCCATCCGAAGGAACTGGTGGCGGTGGGTGCGCAGGTGTCCGGCCAGGTCAAGCGCCTGCATGTGGTGCTGGGCCAGCGCGTGCAGGCCGGGGACCTGATTGCCGAGGTCGATTCGCAGCCGCAGCGTATCGCGCTGCGCAGCGCCGAGGCGGCCACCAACACGCTGCGTGCCCAGCATGCGGCCAGCCAGGCCCGCTACGCGCAGGCCCGCCGTGCCTACGAGCGCCAGTCGC
Source organism: Stenotrophomonas maltophilia (assembly GCF_002799155.1). Lineage (GTDB taxonomy): Bacteria > Pseudomonadota > Gammaproteobacteria > Xanthomonadales > Xanthomonadaceae > Stenotrophomonas > Stenotrophomonas maltophilia_R. The sequence goes on along the minus strand of NZ_NERD01000002.1, from coordinate 1,801,392 downwards.
AGCTGGTGGCGTCGCGCCTGGTGTCACAGGAAGGCTTCGAAGGCGCACGCGTGGCACGCGATGCGGCACGTTCGGAGGTGGCCGCGCTGCAGGCGCAGATCGACCAGGCCGTGACCCAGGTCGAAACCGCACGGATCAACCTGGGCTATACCCGCATCGTGTCGCCCAGCGACGGCTACATCGTGGCCATCGTCACCAAGGCGGGGCAGACGTTGAACTCGATGCAGACCACGCCGACCATCGTGATGCTGGCGCAGATGGATACGATGACCGTGCGTGCCGAGATCGCCGAGGCCGATGTCGAGCTGGTGGCGCCGGGACAAGCGCTGTGGTTCTCGACACTGGGGCCGGGCGGCCGCCGCTATGAATCCCACCTGCAGCAGTTGGAGCCGGCGCCATCCTCGATTGCCGACGCTGCTTCCGGCAATGCGGGCGGCGCTGCGCAGACACCGAAAGCGGTGTACTACGCCGGCCTGTTCGACGTGGCCAATCCCGGCCTGAAGCTGAAGCCTTCGATGACGGTGAAGGTGACCGTGCAGCTGGCGCGGGTCACCAACGCGTTGCAGGTGCCATTGACGGCGCTGGCCGAGCCGGAGGGCAAGGACGGCAATCGCGCCACCGTGCGCGTGGTCGATGCCAAGGGTCGCCCCCAGCAACGTGCGGTCACCACCGGCCTGCGCACCGCCACCGCCGTGCAGATCCTGTCCGGCCTGCGCGAGGGTGAGAACGTGGTGGTCGGCCAGGCGCCCAGCGGCGGCGATGCCGAACCGACCAGCCTGCTGGGGATGTGAGCATGGCCGATGCACTGCTGGAACTACAGGGCGTATCACGCGCCTATCGCTCGGCCGCCGGCGAGGTGGTGGTGCTGAAGGACGTATCGCTGCGCATCGATGCCGGCGAGTTCATCGCCATCATCGGCCCCTCGGGCTCGGGCAAGTCAACGCTGATGAACATACTGGGTTGCCTGGACCGGCCGACCGAGGGCAGCTACCGCGTGAACGGCGAGGCCACCGAGCAGATGGCGCCGGATGCGCTGGCGCGGCTGCGCCGCGAGCATTTCGGTTTCATCTTCCAGCGCTACAACCTGATGGAGAACCTGAGTGCCACCGAGAACGTGGCACTGCCGGCGGTCTATGCCGGCGTAGAGACGGGGCTGCGCACGGCCCGCGCGCGCAGCCTGCTGGAGACACTGGGGTTGGGCGAACGCACCGCGAACCGGCCAAGCCAGCTGTCCGGTGGCCAGCAGCAGCGCGTGTCCATTGCCCGTTCGCTGATGAACGGCGGCGCGATCGTGCTGGCCGACGAACCGACCGGCGCGCTCGACCACGCCAGTGGCCAGCAGGTGATGGCCGAGCTGAAGCGCATGCACGCGCAGGGCCACACGGTGATCCTGGTGACGCACGATGCGGCGATTGCCGCCAACGCGGCACGGGTGATCGAGATTGCTGACGGCCGGGTGGTGGCCGACCGCGGGGGGCGTGGCGCGCGAGCTGCCGCTGCAGGAATCGCGCCCGAACGCGGACCTTCGCCGGCCACCGAGCGCCGCGCACGCACGGATGCGGTTCGCGAAGCGGCACGCATGGCCGTGCGCTCGATGCTGGCCCATCGCCTGCGCACGCTGCTGACCATGCTCGGCATCATCATCGGTGTCGCGGCGGTGGTGACCGTGGTTGCGCTGGGCAAGGGTGCACAGGCACAGGTCGAATCGCAGATCAACGAACTGGGCGCCAGCACGCTGGAGATCTTCCCGGGCGCCGACTTCGGTGACCCGCGCTCGGCGGAGATCGAGACGCTGGTGGTGGGCGACGCGGACCACCTTGCAGCGTTGAGTTACGTGGACAGCGTTAGCCCGAACCTGAGCGGATCGGTGGCCGCGCTGCAGGGCAACCGGCGCGCCAACACCCAGGTGCTGGGCGTGGGAGCCGACATGCCGCGCGTACGTGGGCTGCGGCTGAAGGCCGGCCGCTTCTTCACCGACGCCGAAGTGGAGGCGCACCGTGCAGTGGGCGTGGTCGACCAGAAGGCCGCCAAGGCGTTGTTCACCGGCAACCCGATCGGCAGCACGGTGCTGCTGGGCGGCATGCCGGTGGAGGTGATCGGTGTGGTGGGGGCCACTGCGTTCGCCGGTGGTGCAACCCCCACGGTCTACGTGCCGTACACTTCGGCGGCCTCGCGTCTGCTGGGCAGCCAGCGCCTGGAGAGCATTACCGTGCGCGTACGCGACCACGTACCCACCAATGCCGCCGAGGCCTCGCTCGGGGCCGAGCTGGAACGCCTGCATGGCCGACGCGATTTCTTCATCTACAACGCCGACCAGATCCGCAAGGCGGTGATGAAGTCCAGCCAGACCCTGGCCGCGCTGGTCTCCGCCATTGCCGCCGTGGCGCTGGTGGTGGGCGGGGTAGGGGTGATGAACATCATGCTGGTCTCGGTGAAGGAGCGCGTGCGCGAGATCGGCGTGCGGCTGGCAGTGGGCGCGCGGCAGGGCGACATCCTGCGCCAGTTCCTGATCGAGGCCGTGCTGATCTGCCTGTTCGGTGGCGTGCTGGGCGTGCTGTTGGCCTTCGCCGTGGGTGCGCTGTCCAGCCTGCTGTCGCTGGGTGTGCCGTTCCTGTTCACGCCAGGACCAGTGCTTGCTGCGCTGGCGTGTTCGTCTGCGATCGGGCTCGGCTTCGGCTACTTTCCGGCGCGCAGCGCGGCGCAGCTGGACCCGATCCAGACGCTGGCGGCGGAGTGACGGCCTGTCCACCCATGGGGTGGCGCCGGGCAATGCCCGGCGCGATCGGTCAGGCCGCGTAGACCTGCGTGTCCACTTACTCCGACAGCCCTCTGCAGGCCAGCAGCAGGCCCTCGCGCACGTCATTGCCCACCTGCTGCGCTTCGTCGCCATCCACGCGCACGCGCTCGCTGGCATGCAGCAGTTCCAGCAGCACCGTCAGGCCCGCGTTGGCCCGGTTGATGCGCGCCAGCGCGGTGCACTGGCCCGGCGCGCGCCCCTTGCGCTGCAGCGGCTGGCCGTCGGTCGCGTCCACTTCGCGGATGCGTTGCAGGCACGCCAGCAAAGTAATGCCGTTGGCCGCGGGGTTGGCGGCAAGGGTGGTTTCCAGCGGCCGGGCAATGTCGTCGGGCAGCTGGCGGGCGGCATCGCCCAGCGTGGCGAACAGGTACGGGTAGCGGTTGGCGCTCATGGCGGCTTCCTCATGTAGATGACGAAGGTGCCACCCGGCTTAACAGCAAGGTGGCGGACAGTGCGTGGTTGCAATACCGGTGACGACTCCTGCGAAACGCCGGCGGGCACGGGGCCCCCACGCACCGCCCGCCATAGGTGCGCGGACAGAATGCCTGCCGACGCCGCTCCACAAGGAATGAGCGACGCCGGCAGACAAGCGTAAACAACAGGAGTCTTCAAACGGGATTGCAAGCCCGTGCCATCCGTTACCGGTGGCCCGACATGATTTGCATGCAGCGCCATGGCTGCCAATGAGAATAATTGGAAAGTTCGAACTTATTGGAAATCCAGCGCCGGGGCGCGACAACAGAATCAGACGTGCCAATCGCGACATTTCCAGTGGCGCCGAGCCGATGCCCGGCTGCTGTCCGGCCAGTCCACGATGAACCCTGCGCAGCGCGCAGCACGCCGAGCATTGCATTGCATGGGCTCGGTTCTGCAGCTGCGGTCTCAGGATGCGGGGCGGGGATGCTGGCGCACGCGCGCGCGCTCGCGATACAGGCGGCTGTCGGCACGCTGCAGGGTGTCGGCCACCGATTCGCCCGGGGTGTGGTGGGTCGAACCGAGCGAGAACGGCGTGGGTGACTGCGCCGCCTGCTGCACGTACCACTGTTCCAGCGCGGCCAGCCGACCCGGTTCCGGCGCAGTCAGCACCACCATGAATTCGTCGCCGCCCATGCGCACCACGTGCTCGGCCGCAGCCAGTGGCGCGCGCAGGAAAGCGGCAAACTCGACCAGCACCGTGTCACCCCGCGCATGGCCCTGGGTGTCGTTGATCTGCTTGAAATGATCCAGATCGAACATCAGGCAGGCCCAGGGCTGGTCGATCAGTTCGTCCAGGCGTGGCAGGAAGCGGCGGTTGTAGCTCTGGGTGAGCGGGTCCTTGAAGGACATCTCGCGCAGCTGCTGCTCCTGCATCCGCAGTGCCGTAACGTCCTGTGCATGGCCCAGCACGTAGGGCGGATGGGCCTCGCTGTCGAGCACGTTGTGGTAGGCCCAGAAATGCCGGGTGCCATCGGCGGCGATCAGTTCGATGACGCCGGCATCGGTGTGGTTGACTGCGATGCGATCGAGATAGGCCTTGAATGCGGCCTGTTTCTCCGGCGGCATCAGGTCGCACAGGCTGCGCCCGATCATGTAGCTCTCATCGAAGCCCAGCGACTGCACGGCCGCCGGGTTCACCGACGTCAGCACGCCATCGAGCGTGTGCGTGCAGATCAGGCCGAGGCTGTAGTGAAACAGCCGTCGGTAGCGGGTTTCGCTGGCCTCCAATGCATCCAGCGCGGCACGTTCCTCGGTGATGTCCTGGATGGCGCCGACCAGCCGCGGCCGGCCATCGACCTGCTGCCGGCTTCCAACCACCCGGGTCCAGATCGCGCGGCCGTCGGCGGTGGTCATCGGCAGCTGCACTTCCCAGGATGTTCCTTCGTCGATGCAGCGCTGTACCGCAGCCTGGATGATGTTGCGGCTGTCCTCGCGATAGAACGACAGCGCGGTGTCGAGCGTCGGTTCGAAGTTGCTGCGCACGCCGTGGATCAGCTTGGTCTCACGGGTCCAGCGCACTTCGTTGCTGGCCAGGTCCATCTCCCAACCACCCACCCGCGCCGCGCGGTTGGTGCGTTCCAGGAAGTCCTCGCTGCGCTTCAGCTCACGATGCAGGGCCTTGGCCTGGCCGACCTGGGCCATCAGCGTGCTGCGCTGTTCCAGCACCTGCGTGGTGACCCGTGCCAGGTGCACCATCAATTCGCGCTGCGAGGGAGACAGCACGCCCGGCATCGGGTCGAGCAGGCACAGTGTTCCGATACGTGCGCCATGCGCCGAGCCCAGCGAGATGCCGGCGTAGTGGCGGATGCGCGGGCCGCCGGTGACCAGCGGATTGGTGGCGAAGCGCGGGTCCTGGCGCGCGTCCGCAACCTCGAACAGCGTGTCCTGCTGGATGGCATGCGTGCAGAAGGAGATCTCGCGTGCGGTTTCGCTGACGCCTTCCAGCCCGATGTTGGCCTTGAACCACTGGCGTTCCTCGGCGACCACCGAGATCAGCCCCATGGTCATGCCGGTGGCGGCGCGGGCGGCGGCGACGATCGCGTCGAACACCGGCTCCGGGGGCGTATCGAGAAGGTGAAGCCTTTCGATTTCGAGCAGCCGTTCGGTTTCGTCCATGGTGTCTACGAGGCGAGGGCAATGCCGGGGAAAGCGGGCAGCCGGGCGGTGCAGGAACCCACGGCGCCAGTCTGTCCCGCAGGTGGTGAAGGCTGCGCAGTGCCCATGTCAACATCCGTGGACGCGCAGGGACGCGCTGGGCCTGAAGTGTGATCTGGTACCTGTCCTATGGTTTGCACGGTGCACTGTTCCTAGGGTGCATGCCATGTGCACTCACGCGTCTGCGCCGGCATGACTGGCCTTGATCCCTCTCGAGCCAGCAAGCTGGCGTTGACCGTGCTGGGCGTGCTGGCGTGGGCGGATGCGCTGTATTTCGCCCTTGATGCATCGCCTTCCCGCGGCCACGCTGAACGCCAGGCCATGGCGCTTCCGGCAGCGGGAGACGCCCCCGATCTGGCAGCGCTTGCAGGCGTCAAGCGCGCCCCTTGGCGCGGAGGTGAATCGGGGCCTGCGAAGCCGGACGCCCTGCGCCCGTCGCAACGGGGTCTCTCCTGGAGGCAGTCGCGCCGGGAACAGGTGCGAAGCCGCCTGCCGGGCACGCCGCAGGACACCACACGCCGGTCGACGTGGCCCTGGTGCGTGCTGCCCGTGTCTGGCCTGCTGGCTGGGCTGGGCGCGATGCTGCTGTGGGCGGCCTGAGCCACCGTGAACGCAGGATGCGGGCGTGGCGCCCGCATCCTGCGGCGTATCAGCGGAAGCGGTAACCCAGCTGCAGCTCGGCGCGGGCATCGTTCTGCCCCCACAGGCGCTGCTGCAGCACCTGGCCGCCCATCGACAGGCGATCACGGCGATAGTCCACGCCCAGCGCCAGCTGATGGTCCAGCCCATCGGCGCGAACACCCGGCAGCAGGAACGCGTTCGACGACGCGCCGAGCAGCGACGCTTCGCGGGCGTCGCCGCGTACGGCAATCGAACGGGTGACCGAGGCGTCAGCGCGCAGGCTCAGGTTCGAGGCCAGCGCGTAGTGGAACTGGCTGCCCACTTCCATGCGCAGGCCGCGGGTCTGGCCAGCGGCCACCTGCAGGCCGAAGCCGCCGGCGCCGTTTTCGCTGAAGGCCGCCTCGCGCAGCTGGAACGCACTGGCCTTCAGGCGCGGCTGCCAATGCAGGTTGCCCACGCGGGCGTCATGGCTGATCGTGCTGGCCAACAGCATGCGCTGCATCCGCCGCTGGCTGCCGGCCACTTCGCGGGTCTGGCCCCATGCCAGGCTGCGCTGGCCCTGCAGGTCGTGCCGTTCGAAACCGAACTGGTGGCGCAGGTGGACGCTGCCCCAGTGGCTGGCCAGGCCCACGCCGGCGAAGCGCGAATGACCGCGGTCCTGGCCGCTGCCGAGTTCAGCCTTCAACGCACCACTGATCAGTTGCAGCGAGTGGCTGCCCTTGAGGGCAACGGCAACCTGCGCAGCGGAGCCTGTGCCCTGGATGCCAAAGGCATTGGTCGTGCCACCCCCAAAGGCGACCACGCTCGAGCGCTGTGCGGGCAATGCCGCCAGTTGCGCCCACAGCGCATCGCCGTTGCTGGCACCGCGCATGCTGCGCGCGGCCAGATCGGCACCCGACAGCTGGTGCAGTGCATTCTGGAACGTCGCCTGGTCGGCAACCTCCAGGCTGTGGAACAGTGCTTCGTTGCGATAGCTCTCTTCCAGCGCGGCGGCGATTGCCGCCTGGTCCTGGCCTGCCAGGCTGCGGTAGTCCTTGCGCTGCATCGTCACATCGATGCTGCCGTCGGCCTGCTGCTGGGCGTCGGCCTTCCAGACGACAGTGGCACTGCGCACGTTCGCGGCGCCACCGTCGGCCCCGATGATCACATCGTGCAGGGTGATGCTGGAGGCATCGGTACCGCGGGTGAAACCGGTATCCACAGCCACATCTTCCAGCGTACCGCCGCCATGCAGGTTCAACTGGCCGGCCGAGCCGTCTTCATTGGTACCCACCGTGTAGTTGGAGATGGAGCGCGGTGCCTGCCAGCCGAGGTCGGCACCGCCCATGGCGCCTGCGGCGGCGGTGGTCGCGTCGGCATACATGCCGCTGCCCGCGCCGTAGACGTTGACCTTGCCATTGTTGACCAGCCGCCCGCTGCCCGAGCCGGCCTGGAAGGCGTACGAATCGGCCGCGTGGATGTTGATGGTGCCGTTGCGGCGATTGTTCAGGGTGGCGCTGCCATCGGACTTCATCGCCACCAGGCCTCGGCCCGCAGCGTCGGTCGCCGTGCCCAGGTTGATGATGCCATCGTTGATGAGCGTGGCGCCGCGGGCACCGGACATGGCCACTGCGCCGTCGCCGGTGACAGTCAGCGTGCCCTGGTTGAGCAGGGTGGCCTGCGCACCCTCAGCGTGCAGCAGATTGCTGCGCACTGCGCTGCTCTGCACGGTTGCACCGCTGCGGTTGACGGCGTTGCTGGCGAAGGTGTCGGCCACCATGCGCAGCACGCCGGCGTCGCCCTGCATGCTGATATGCCCACGGTTGTCGAGCACGGTGATGGCATCACGATCGTTGCCATACTGGCTGGTGACGGCGTCGAACAGCACGCCCTGCGCGAAGCTGCCGGCGGCGGTGAGGGTGCCGCTGTTCTCGATCTGGGCACGCCCGCGCAGCTGGAAGGCGGTACCGGTGATGGCCAGCGTACCGCCGCGGTTGTTGTCGAAATTCGAATCGCCATTGAGCGCCCATTGGCCGCCCTCCAGGGTCATGCGAGCGTGATTGTCGACCTCGGCCTCATGGCCGAGCGAGACGGATGCGGCGGTAAAACTGGCGTTGCTGTGGTTTTCCAGGCTGCCTTCGCCTTCCAGGCTGAGCGCGCCCTGCACATGCAGCGCGCCGAAGTTTTCCAGGTCGCCATCGCCGTCCAGGCGCAGCGTTGCGGCCTGTCCGATGTTCAGGCTGCCGTTGTTGCGCAGCTCGCCGTCGCGGGTGACGTGCAGCGAACCATTGACCAGCCTGAGCTCACCCTCATTGCGGGCGTCACCGGTGACGCGGGTGACCACCGGCTGGTTCCACTCGGTGCGTGCTCCTGCACTGGCGAGGATGCCGCCCGCGCCAAAGCTGCCGCCTTCGGCGCCCGGCGTCGAGCCGCCGCCGCCACCGCCGCCGCTACCGCTACCACCACCAACACTGCTGCCACCGCCGCCACCGCCACCGCCACCGCCACCACCGGCAGCAGCGCCGAGGCCCAGCGCGGCAAGACCGCCCCACAGCCAGGCGCGGCTTTTCCGGGGGGATTCACTGCACTGCTCGGTCGTGGCGTCGCACTCGGTCGAGGGGGCGCCCGCGGCAGCCGCAGGAAGCGGTGACAGCAGGGCCAGGGAGATCATCAGGGCCAGGGGGCGTTGCGAAGGGGCAGGTGATTTCATGACATTCAGCGGGACACGCGCGTTATGGAGTTGAGCGCGTATCGTCTGAGTCGAGGGCGTAGCGGTTCCATAGGACAGGTACGGTTAGGCTGGATCCACCGGCTGGCCCGCGGCCGGTAGAGGCTTACACACTCAATCGGCCATGACCCGCCCAATGGCATCGGCCAGCAGGGCCCGCACCCGTTCCGGCGGCAGGTCCGGGTCGCGCACGGCGCGCATGGCCAGGCCCTCCACCAGCAGCCGCAGCAGCAGGGTGCGCCTGGCAATGCCTTCCTCGTCAACGTGCCGGCCCGCACTCGCATCGCGCTGGCGCAGCCAGGCATGGATGGCGCCGCTGGTCTGCTTGTCATGGGTGCGCAGCACCTCGGCCAGCACCGGGTCGCGATGCGCCTCGGCGTTGATTTCCGCATACAGCGCCACGCTGGCAATGGCATTTCCATGGATCGGCAGTACCTCGCCGCGCGCCCATTGCTGGTAGCACGCGAGCAGGCCATCGACCAGATCCGAAGCAGCCGGCATCTCGCTGATCGACGCCTGGTCGTGGCGCAGCTGGCGCTCGATCAGGGCCAGGATCAGCGCACGCTTGTTGGCGAAATAGCGGTACATCAATCCCTGGCTGATCTCGGCCTCGGCGGCGATATCGCCGATGGAACCGGCATGGAAACCGCGGGTGATGAAGCACTTCTGGGCAGCATCGAGGATGCGTCGGCGCTGGGCTTCGGCGTGGGCGGCGGCAGGGGCGTCGGCGGATAGGGCTGAAGCGGTTTTTGGCGTCATTGCGAGAGGTAGGGGCGTCCAGTGGCGGGATAGTACGTCACAAAAGGTGTGAATGAACGGTCATTCATTTGTAATTCGCGCCTCCCAGACTGCGCCGGCCTCCTCCTTCCGCGAATGAGTCCGATGCGCCACGTTCCGCTGCACCGCCCGTTGCTCACCCTCGCCATCGCCGCCGCTCTACCGGCGCTGGCCCATGCCGAAGACGCGCCCAGCGCCGACGCTGCCACAACCGCCGATACCGCGCGCAGTGTTGTTGCCCTTGACCAGGTGGTGGTGACCGCGCAGAAGCGCGCCACCAACCTGCAGGAAACCCCGATCTCGGTATCGGTGGTCGATGCCGAAGCGCTGAAGGACCGCAGCGCGATCTCGCTGGGCAGCCTGTCCGATGGCTCCATCCCATCGTTGCGGGTCACGCCGTTCGCTACCCGCAGCTCGGCGTTGAACATCGGCATCCGTGGCATCGGCGCCTCCGGCGACGCCAACCAGCCGGCCCGCGATGCCGGCGTCGGCATCTACGTCGATGGGGTGTTCATGGGCCGCGCACAGGGCCTGGGCAGCATGCTCTACGACGTGGAACGCATCGAAGTGCTGAAGGGCCCGCAGGGCACGCTGTTCGGCCGCAACACCGAAGGCGGCGCGGTGAGCATCGTGACCAAGGCGCCCACCGGTGAATTCGGCGGCAGCGTCAGCGCCGGCGTGTCCAATTTCAGCGGCTACAACAGTGCGCTGCACCTGGACCTGCCCAAGGTGGGGGACGTCAGCTTCAAGATCGATGCCGTGCAGGCCAAGCGCGGCGGCACCACCGACAATCCGATGCGCGGCGAGCGGGACTTCAACAGCTACGACAAGCGAGGCGCTCGCCTGAGTGCGCTGTGGCAGCCGAGCGATGACTTCTCTTTGTTGTACGCGTTCGATCGCTCCTATGACGCCACCACGCCGTACCACACCCAGGTGCTGGTGCCGGGCGCCTACCTCAGCCCCCTTCAGAAGGCCGGTGCCAGCCTGGATCGCCGCGACAGCGCCATCCTCGGCGGTCCGCAGGAAGACAACATCGGCCGCACCAGTGGCCATCTGTTGAACCTGTCGTGGGTGTTGAATGACAACCTGGAGCTGAAGTCGATCAGCTCTTACCGTGAACTCACCCAGGGCCAGTTCGACATGGGCCTGGTCGATGCGATTTCGGCCTATGGTGGCGCCGGCACGCCGTTCGGGCGTTACAGCCTGGCGCAGGTCTACCAGCACCAGTACAGCCAGGAATTCCAGCTGATCGGCAATGCCTCGCAGGTGCAGTTCCTCGGCGGTGCGTTCTACTACCACGAGACCGCCGGTGACAATGCGCAGACCCCGAACATGCTGGTCTGGGGGCCGGGCGGCAACAGCTATGCGCTGAACCCGGCAACCAATCCGCTGGACCTTTCCCGGGTGCGCATCGACCGCGCCAGCAAGGCGTGGACCGACAGCCTGGGTGTGTTCGGCCAGGCCACGTGGACGCCGGAAGCGCTGCAGCGCCTGCACCTGACCGCTGGCGGCCGCTACACCCGCGATGACAAGAAGGGCAGCCTGTACATCGTCAACGGGGCGGCGACGAACCTGGCCTTCAAGGACCGCTGGAGCCGCTTCGACCCGATGGTCAACATCGCCTACGACCTTGGCGAGCACGCGATGGTGTATGCCAAGTACAGCACCGGCTTCAAGGCCGGCGGTGCCAACTCGCGTTCGACCAACTACAGCGCCTTCGGTCCGGAAGAGGTGACAGCGTACGAGCTGGGCTTCAAGTCGCAGTTCTGGGACAACCGTGCGCGCCTGAACCTGGCCGTGTTCGACTCGACCATCACGCACAAGCAGATGGACTTCTCGCTGCCGTTCGACCCGAACAGCGGCGAAACCCGCACCACCATGGTCACCACCAACGCCCTGAGCGATGGCAAGTCGCGGGGTGCGGAGCTGGAATTCAACGTGATGCCGGTGGACAACCTCACCCTCGGCCTCAACTACGCCTACACGAAGATCGATGCGCAGACAGCCACCGACCCGTTCGGCGCTGGCGTGCAGGTGACGGTGCAGCCGCTGCTGGCCCCGAAGAATGCCGGCAGCCTGTCGCTGGACTACCTGGTGCCGTTCGCCAACTTCTCGGCACTGAAATTCCACGTGGACGGCAACTGGTCCGATGGCTACTACACCAGCGAATACGACCAGATGCTCACCGACAGTTCGTTCGTGGTGAACGCACGGGTGGCGCTGGTGGATGTGCCGGTCAACAGCACCGGCACCACGATGTCGTTCTCGCTGTGGGCACGCAACCTGCTGGATGAGCAGCACCTGTTCTACAAGCTCAACAGCGCGGCGCTGGGCCAGACCGGCATCTTCAACGACCCGCGCACCTTCGGCCTGGACGTGGCCGTCAACTTCTGATTCGTACGGAGAACCCCATGAAGCACCGCTCTACCGAACTCGCCCTGGCCCTGATGCTCAGCCTGCCGCTGGCCGTGACCGCGGTTGCTGCCGACGCACCGCAGGCCCTCGCCGCGAAGCCGACGACCACGGCCACGGCCAATGTACAGCCGGTCGCTGCCGACGCGCAGCGCGTGATCCCGCTGCAGGGCGCCTGGAACGTGCGTACCTTTGCCGGCCTGCAGGGCCGCCATGGTCCGATTCCGGCCGATGCGTTCGTGCGCACCGCCGACCTCGGCCGCCTCACCGATGCGGACCGGGATGCCCTGGCCGCTGCCGGCGTGAAGCTGGACATCGACCTGCGCACCGCCGATGAGGAAGCGCAGTCACCAGACCTGCTGGCCAAGGATGATCGCTTCGACTACCAGCGCATCTCGCTGATGGGTACCGAGAAGATGGACCTGCAGAAAATGATGACCAGCTTCCCGGATTCGCTGGGCGAAGCCTATGTGCAGTGGCTGGGCCACAGCCAGCCGCAGTTCAAGCAGGTGTTCCAGCGCATTGCCGCGCAGCAGGACGGTGCGGTGCTGTTCCATTGCACGGCCGGCAAGGACCGTACCGGCATCATCGCCGGCCTGCTGCTGGACCTGGCCGGCGTGCCGAAGGCCGAGATCGTGCATAACTACGCGATCTCCGCGCACTATCTGGAAGGGCAGCCGAAGGACAGCGCGATGAACGCGCAGATCATGGCGCTGATCAAGCAGAACCCCGGGATTGGCCGCAAGATGGCCGGCATGTCCGGTACCGCACCGGACAACATGGAGCAGTTCCTGGCGGCGCTGCACAGCCAGTACGGCGGTGCGGAAGGGTACCTGAAGTCGATCGGCGTGAGCGAGCAGGAGATCCAGCAGCTGAAGGTACGGCTGGGGCAGGCGGGCTGACAGGTAGTGCCGGCCGCTGGCCGGCTCCTCTTTGATGTCCAGAGACCGAGGGAATGCCGGCCAGCGGCCGGCGCTCCCCGCAGCCAGGCATGGTCTGGCTCTACTGGTCGGGCTTTACCCGCACCACCCGTTTCCGGTACTCGTACACGTTGTCACCGCGGATGCGCTTCTCCTCGGTGCCCGTCACACGGCCCACCTGCTGGTCCGAGCCGGTCACCGGCTGGGCGTCGATCTCGGTTTCGTGTTCGAAGGAATGCGATTTATCGGTATTGCGGTAATAGCGGTACAGCGCCCAGTACAGCGCGGTTGCGCCGGCCGGACCTGCCGCCAACAGCCAGAGGCCACTGTCATCACTCATGTCGATGCCACCAGGAAGGCAATTGCGAGGGCTTCAATGATGGTGCCGGTGGCCAGCGCCGCCAGCAGCATCTTCCATTGCTGCACGGGCACGCTGCCCATGGTTTCGCCGGTACGGCCGTTCACGGCAATGTAGTGCAGCATGCCGCCGTTCCTGCCGGGTTGGTGGTACGAATACAGCCACACCGGCAGGTACATCGACACCCAGCGCGTGCCATGCACCTCCAGCTGCTCCTGTTCCCAGCGTACGCCACGGTTGTAGCGCTTCACCGTTCCTTCCACCTGCGCGCGTGCGATCGACAGCAGCTGGTCTTCGAGCCGCGGCCGCAGCTTTTCCACGTCCAGGTTGCGCTTTTCAGAGGTGAAGCCGGCCAGGTACGAGGCGTTCCACTTCACTGCGTTCTTGGTATCGAAGGGCAGGATGGTGTTGATGATGTTGTTGGTGTTGGCGCGGCTATCCAGGTTGCCGCGTTCTGCCGAGGATTCCAGCGGCAGGTCATCGACGGTGAAGTCCACCTGGCGTTCGATCTGGTAGACATCGGCGTCGTACAGGGTGCGCTTGTTCTTCTCGCTGCCCACCGTGTACTGCCGGGTCTGGATCTCGCCTTTGCCGGCCACCGCCGCGCTGACATTGCTGTCGACGATCATGTAGGGCAGGAACACGCCCACCACGTTTTCCGGGGTGAACTGCTGCTTGAACGCCTTCAGCGCGAACATGCGGCGCTTGTCGACGAACTGGCGGATGCGCGCGACGGCGTCGTCCTTCCTGATGTGGAAAGGCAGCACCGCATCGGGCACCGCGCCATTGGCGATCTGCTCGTTGACGCCGAATACGTGACGGCACCAATGGCAGCGCGCCGTCATCGTACTTTCGGTATTGACCGTCACCTCTGCACCGCAACCGGTGCATTTGAACGTCATCAGCGCTGAGGTGTCGGCGTCGATGTCGCGTGCGCCGGAGGCGATGACGGTGCCGCGCAGCTGGTCGATGGCTTCGCCCAGGCCGAATTCTTCCTCGACCCGCGCGCCATGCCATTCGTGACGGCAGTACAGGCAGACCAGGATGTCGGTGCCGGCCTTGGGCCGGATGTCGGTGGCGCCGCACTTCGGGCAGCGGTTGAGGCCGTCCTTCAGCTCGCTGGCCGAGGTGTCGATGGCCATGGGATCGGGCGCTTCCACTTCATCGCGGATGGCCTGCGGCAGTGTCGAGGTGTCCAGCGGGAAGCTGCCAGGCGGGGGCGGGACGTCCTGCGGCGAACCGGGCCCATCCAACGACGCCGCCGGCAAGGGCGGCGGCGTCGCGGGCGCGGATCCGGGCAGCGGCGGTGGGCCGTTTCGGGGATCGGACATGTTGGGTGTGCGTCCTGCCGTTACAGGCCCAGTGCCTTGGCCTTCAGGGCGTCATAGTCGCCCTGGGTGATCAGGCCCAGATCGAGCATTTCCTTGGCCTTCTTCAGCTTGGCGACCGGATCGTCTGCGGCCGGGGTGACCGGCTGCTGCATGCCACCGACACCGAACATGCCCGAGGCCATTCCGACACCGACCAGGCCGGCCGCGCCGCCGTTCTCGCCGGCCGATTGGATGCCCTGGGCGACACTGGCCTGCAGGTTGGAATTGCCGCGCGAACCGGACAGCGCATCGGCGCGCTGCACGGTCTTCAGCAGTTCGCGGGTAGTGGCGTCGTACTCGATGGAGACGATTGCGGTCTTGACGATGGCCAGGCCGCGATCGGACTTCCACTGGTAACCCTGCTCAACTGCTGCCGACAGGCTCTGCGCGAAGCCCAGCGAATCCTGCTGCAGCTTGGTGATGCGGTTGCCCTTGCTGGGATCGTTCGTATACAGGCTGAAGGCGGGAGCCAGCGAACCGACCACTTCATTGAACAGCTGGCTGGCGGCGGCGTTGTCCAGGTCGGTGAAGTCGAACACCTGGCCCGGCTGCAGGTAGCTGGCCGGCACGAAGTTCTTCACGAACAGGATCGGGTCGACGATCTTCAGCGTGTAGGAACCACGCGTGACCGCGCCCACCTGGGTGTTGAGGAAGCCGTCGTCCCAGTAGATTTCCGACTGGGTACCGAAGCGGTTGTCCGGCAGTTCCTTCAGCGATACGAAATAGGCCGCCTGCTGCGAGCCCGGCTGGCCGCCGAACTTGAAGCGTTCCCAGCTCTGCTTGATGAAGGTGCTGACCAGGCCGTCACCGGCGAAGATCGACTGCGAGTTCAGGTCGTCCGAGCGCCACTCGTAGCCGCCCGGTTCGGCGACGAAGGCGGTGATCGCGCCGTCCTGGAACAGCAGCAGGCCGTAGCCCTCCGGCACGATGATCTTCGAGCCGTTGGTGATGATGTTGGACGAGCCGCTGGTGTTGGAGCCGCGGCCGGCATTGGTGCCACGCGGCACCGCCGCGAACAGGGCTGCCGTCGAGGGCAGGCCTGTGGGCACGGTGTAGAAGTCCTTCCATTGGTCGGCCAGCACACCACCGACCGCACCCTTCACCGCCTGTACCAGACCCATGTCCAACTCCCTGTGATTCGAGGGCAGGCACCATGCCTGCCGAGCTGGACTGACTATAGAGGAGCGGGATGGGCCGCCGCCACCGTCGCACGCGCCTCCCATTCATCATGGTGCGACGAGGGCAGGAGGACCAGGCCATGCTGCGCTTGATCAGGGCAAGGCCGATCAACAGTGCCCGGCACAGCGGGAGGGTGAAGAAGGACGTGATCCCGACTGCTGCCTTGGAATCGTCGGGCGGTTGAAGCGCGGCTGCAGGGTCGAACCGGTGGAGTCGCTGTCATTACGACGCAGGTGCGTGTGCGTGCGGTGCGGGCTCTCATGCTGATTATCCGCCTGGGCGGGATGAGGCGCTTCGCCTTTACCCACTTTCGGGAAAGCGGCGCAGCGGCAGGTGCGCGCCAAATATCCGGCGCGGATATTCACGTCATTATCATGCTTATTTTCTGGAAACTCGTTTCCCATAATCCAGGGACGCGATGGGCGCAACACAGGGAGAGGCGCGCAGCGGTCAGTGCCGCCCGGTGGTACACGACCCAGGCCTGGACGACGTCCGCTTTGCCGGCCTCCAGCAGCGAAGGCAGTTCCCGGTACATCGGGAGCGGACAGCGTGCACGGCAACAGCGGTGCGACCTGCGGGCACGGCGTGCGGCGTGGACGTCGCAGCATCCCGCGATGACGCCGGACGGCCTGCATCGCGAGATCGCCCGGTGCAGTTGCATCGGGTTGCCATTCCAAAGGGGAGTTTCGATGCACAGGCAAGTCAGTGAGATGCTGCAGCGCGCTTATCGGCCCTATCCGTCGTTGCCCGAGCTGCTGGGTGCGTTCGTCAAGGAGCTGTCCGAGCACAAGGTGATGCGTGGCGGACAGGTGCGGCTGCGCAGCGCGGTGGCAGGGGCGACGGCGGCGCTGTCGCCGGCCGCCGGGGACAGGGGAGCGGGTTCCTTGCAGCGGGTTCCCATCCGCTATGGGGGCGAGGTATTGGGTGAACTGCATCTGGAAGGTGAAGCGGGCCGCCTGGATGGCAGTGCCCTGGCGTTGGGGGAGCAGTTTGCCCAGCGATGCGCGCACCTGATCAAGCGCTACGAAGCCAAAGACTGGGCCGAACAGGCACTGAGCCGGCCGCTGCTGCTGGTCGGCGCCGGCGAGGCGCTGAAGCAGATGGACGAATTCGTCGAGCGCGCGGCGGCCAGCCCGCTGCCGGTACTGCTGCGCGGTGAGTTCGGGACCGAGAAGATGGAGCTGGCCGCCGCCCTGCACAGTGGCGGCCCATACCGGCAGGGCCCGTTCGTCGAGGTGAACTGTGTCCACCCGCAGGGCGAAGCCTGCGACTGGTTCGCGCATGCACAGGGCGGAACGCTCTATTTCCATGAAGTCGACGAATTGCCGGTGCCCCTGCAGGGCCAGCTGTCACACCGGATGCGTGGGCTGCCGGCTGCACATGCCGAGGCACAGGCGGCCGGTTCGATACGGGTGATCGCCTCGACCAGCGCGGACCTGGAGCAGCGGGTGCGGGAGAAGCAGTTCTCGCGCGCACTGCTGGCGGGCCTGGAGTTCCTCACCGTGGATATCCCGCCATTGCGCGAACGGGTGGAGGACATCGCCGCGCTGGCGGCACGTTCGCTGGAGCTGCATGGGTTCAATCCGCATGTGCTGGGTGAGGATGTGCTGGAAGCACTGTGCGCGCATGACTGGCCTGGCAACCTGCTGGAGATGGAGCGGGTGGTGGTGCGGCTGGCGGTGATGACCGGTGGCCGCTGCATCCGTCGCGAGGACCTGGTACGGCACGCGCCGGATCTGGCAGCAGCCAGCGCCACCAGCGATGCCGGGCGCGTGCAGCAACTGCCGCCCGGGGTGGAGCCGGCGGCCGCGCCTGGGCCCGGCCGGGAGGAGATGCTGCGGGCCGCGCATGAAGGCCTGCACGATGGCCTGAAACGCGCCCTGGCCTATCTGAAGGACCATGCTGCGGAGCCGCTCACACTGGGCGACCTCGCTCGACAGGCGCATGTCAGCCAATCACACCTGGGCTTCCTGTTCCGCAGCGAACTGGGCACGACCTTCAAGCTGCTCCTGCAGCAGTTGCGCATCGAGCACGCCAAGCAGCTGCTGCGCGATGGCCAGCGCCTGCGCATCACCGATGTGGCGCTGCAGGTCGGCTTCGGCGACCTGAGCCACTTCGAAAAGAGCTTCCGGCGCGCGGTCGGGGTCAGTCCGCGCAGCTACCGGCGAACGGCGGATCAGTAAACGGATACGCCCCGGTGCAGGCCTGGGCCTGCCCCGGGGCGCTGGGATGGAACATCAGGCGTTAGCGCGCGTTCGCTTCAGCAGCGCGCTGGACGGCCAGCTCGGCGGCTTCATCCGCACGGCGGGCGGCCACGTTGGCGGCCTCGACCGCGCGTTGCGAAGCCTCCATCGCGGCGCAGATGCCCTTTTCACTGGCGGCCATGGCGGCATCCGCGAGTTCCTGGGCGATTTCCATCGGGGTTTTTCCCGCCGGATAGGCGGGGGTGGGCATGCCGGGAAGCGGGGTCGGGAAGGTCATCGTCGGTGCTCCTGCTGGGGATGAGGGGGGAACACCGTCGTCACGTTCCCCCAGGATATGGCGCAATGCGGACTGGGCATCGGCCAGGATCTTCTGCGCCTGTTGCCGGGCCGCCATGCGTCCGGCGGCAACGGCCGCGCCGGCTGCCGTGGCGAGGGCCTCCGTCGCTGCCTGCACGCCATCGCGTTCCGGCGCCGGAGGCGGGTTCACACCGTACCCGCGCGGTAGCCCACCTGTGCTTCATCGCCCAGGTAGTGACGGGTGCGGCGGTAGTCCTGCAGGGTGATCACATTGTCCTCCACCTGTATCAGCGCCTGCCCTCTGGAGCCATCGATCGCGAACTGCACGCTGGCACCATCCTGCCCGAGCTGGCCACGGGAGACCGGGTGTTCGTTGAGGAATTCCTGCGCATCACGCAGCTGCCACTGCGCGGCTTCGCGCAGACTGTGGTCATCGCGCAGCAGGTCGGGGCTGTTGTCGAAGCACAATGCCATCTGCTGGGCGGCCAGTGAGATGCGTGCATAACCGATCTGCCGGTTCGCGGCCAGGCTTGCGCCAATCGCCTCGCGCACCTGCTCCGGCGACGGCAGCTGTGGCAGCTGCGGCCCGTCCAGGAAGTCGAACAGCATCGGCAGCAGCTGCTGCAACGCGCCGGTGGCACGACTCATTCGATGCTCGCTGCTTCCGCCCCCTGCGCTCACGTGCTGGTAGAAACGGAAATAGTCGGCAAACTCGATGGGCCGGCGCGCGTGCAGCAGCGCGAAGCGGGCGGCGTCGGCCAGATCATCGCGCCCTGCGGTGGTCATTCCCACTTCACCGGCCAGCTGGTGGAGCGCCACCGATTCACGAAAATCCAGTTGCTGCAGCAGCGGAGCATCGGCTGCGCCAACCGAGGCCAGGAAGGGCCGGAAGGCACCGAGTTCGTTGTTGGTCAGCAGCCGGTGCCTTGCCAGTACATCCTGTGCCTCGCTGTGCGACAGGCGTGTCTCTTCGCCCAGTTCGATGTTGCGCAGGGCATCGAGGTCGCTGGCAGTGAGGCTGAGCAGCTTGATCGGGCCGATCTGCAGGCCGATGCGCGGCAACCAGGTCATGCGCGAACCATGCAGGCCCTGTTGCACCCCATCAAGCATCGTGCCCTCGTCGGAGAAGGCGTAACGGTGTTCATGGGATTCAATGGCCCACCTCAACCAGTGCTCGCCACCGTCGATGAACTGAAGGACCCGCCGGCACGATTGGCTGAGCAGGTTGGCCTGGGGAATGGAACGACCGGCAATGAAAACGCTCATGCGTGGCTCTCCTGGCGGCCTCACTGGGCCGGAAAATCCTTGAGGACGGTCGCGGCGGCACTGCCGACCCGGCTGAAGTCGTTGGTGGCTCCCTGCATCATGGTCTGCGCCTGCGTGAGCACCCTCGCATACTTCTCGTCCCCCGTTGCCAGATACTGGGCCATGGCCACACCGGCTGCGGTGGTCGCGATGGTTGAGACGTTGCGCAGGGCATCGGCGGCATCCTGCACGGCGATCGCCGCGGACTGGGCCACCGACTGGTAGGCCTTGCCGGCGCCACTCGTCTTCACCACGGACGCGGACATGGTGGCCGTTTGCACATGGTTGATCACATCGATGACCTGGGCGTTGACGTAGCTCGGGTCCATACGGGCTCCTTGATGGGCGGGTGCGGCCGCAGGCGGCCTGCGCGGTGTCAGGCCCCGGCGTCAGCGTCGCCTGTGGCCGGGGAAGGGGAAGGGGAGTCTGGCGCGGGATCCTGGGCGGGACCCGCGGCCGGATCCGGACCGGACGTGGGGTCGGGCGCAGCACCGGGCGCGGGCGCTGCCGCATTGCCTGCAAGCGTTTGCAGTGCATGCAGGCTGCTGGTAGCGGCCGCAGCGTCGGCAGTGGCACCATGGGTCTGTGCCTGCAGGACGCTGATGGCGGTCTTTCCTTCTGCGGTGGCTGCGGCGATCACTGCCGCAGGCGAAGGGGGTGCCGGCACCGGGCCGGGCAGGGGAATCACCTGCGGCGGTGGCGGCGGAGGCGGTTCCGGTGCGGGCGGCGGCACCGGCCAGGGGGCATTGATCATCTTCGCGCAGGTGGCGGTCACCGCTGCGTTGCTGACCATGCCCGCACCCTGCTGGCGCGCGACGGCGTTGTGCATGGCCGTGCCCAGCGTTTCCAGCATCACCATGTCCAGCATGCTGAAGGACTGCGCCGGCCCCTGGGCCACCAGCAGGGTCGACGCAGCGGTGACGCTGTCGACGATCTGGCTGTTGACGGTGTTCTCACTGTTCATGACGGAACGGTTCCCTTCTGGATGATCAGGGCCAGGACCTGGGCCAGGCTTGCGCCGGCGGTCACCTGGCCGCGTTGCTGGTTGGCCACCGCGTTCTGCATGGCAAGGCCGAGGCTGTCGGCCATCGCCAGGTACGTGGCGGACATCGCGAACGAGGGGGCGAGGGCGATCGCCACCCCGGAACCGGTGCTGGTTGCGGCCAGCAGGTAGCCGGTGGCGGGCGATGCGGCCATCGATCAGGGGCCCGGCGTGACGCCGCCCTGAGCGGGGGCGCAGTGGTTGGCGTCACGCCGGGCCGACACGTCAGCGCAGGCCCAGGATTTCGCGGGTGGCCACGCCGTTGGAGGCGGTGTCGATCGCATACAGCGTGGACACGCCCTGGGTGGTCGACGCCTGCATGGTCACGTAGGACTGCTGCTGGTTGTTGGTGGCGTTGTGCGCGGCGTTGGACAACGCCTGGCTGGTGGCCACGAACAGGTTGCCCATTGCGATGGCCGGCGCATCACCAAGCACCTTGGTGTTGACCTGCGAGACCGAATCGGTGATCTGGCTGTTGACGGCGGTGGGAAATGCCATGGTGGAAGCTCCTAGGGTGGACAGCACTACAGGAACGGAGATTGCCGGCACTCAATGGATTCAGCCGAGAATCTTCCGGGTGGCGGCGCCGGTGGCGCCGGTATCGACGGCGTAGAGCAGCGCGACACCCATCGTGGTCGCGGCCTGTGCCGTGACATACATCTGCTGCTGGGCGAGCGTCGCGTTGTGGGCGGCATTGGCCAGCGCCTGCGCGGTGGCCTGGTACAGCGTGCCCATTGCCGTGGCAGGCGC
Organism: Stenotrophomonas maltophilia; assembly: GCF_002799155.1. Classification (GTDB taxonomy): domain Bacteria; phylum Pseudomonadota; class Gammaproteobacteria; order Xanthomonadales; family Xanthomonadaceae; genus Stenotrophomonas; species Stenotrophomonas maltophilia_R. Next base: position 1,780,022 of record NZ_NERD01000002.1, on the reverse strand, counting down.
CACGCCCAGCACCTGCAGGTTGGCCTGGCTGACCGCGTCGGTGATCTGGTCGTTGACGGCCGTGGGAAATGCCATGGCTCAGCTCCTTGCCTGCCGGCGCATCACGCGCCGAGGATCTGCTTGGTGGCCACGCCGGTGGTGGCCGTGTCGATCGAATACAACGTGGCCACCCCCATGGTGGTGGCCGCCTGCGCCGTCACATAGGACTGCTGCTGCGCATTGGTGGCGTTGTGGGCGGCGTTGGCCAGCGCCTGCGCGGTGGCCTGGTACAGGTTGCCCATGGCCACGGCGGGCGCGTCGCCCAGCACCTTGGTGTTGGCCTGGGTGACCGAATCGGTGATCTGGTCGTTTACAGCGGTCGGGAATGCCATGTCGATCTCCTTGGGGTTGGCGGGTCAACTACGGAACGACGGATCAGGAACCCAGGCCGCGAACGCGGGTGCTGAGGATTTCCTTGCTTGCCACGGCGGTGGTCGCGGTATCGATCGAGTACAGCGTGGCCACGCCCATGGTGGTGGCCGACTGCGCGGTCACGTAGGACTGCTGCTGCGCGTTGGTGGCGTTGTGGGCAGCGTTGGCCAGGGCCTGTGCAGTGGCCTGGTACAGGTTGCCCACCGCCACGGCGGGCGCGTCGCCCAGCACCTTGGTGTTGGCCTGGGTGACCGAATCGGTGATCTGGTCGTTTACCGCGGTTGGAAATGCCATGTCCTGCTCCTGCGAAAGGGTGGAAGTGCGAGGTATCCAGTCTCACGGTGCGTCGCCTGCAGCGGCCTGGGCTTCACCGTGGGGCCAGAGTAGGAAATGGCGTCGCCGCCGGATTGGCGGAATCGACGGAGAATGCGGGCGGATCACCGTGAAGGCGTGGCGTGAATACGGTGGAACTGATGATCAACGCCGTCATCGCCAGCGCTGGCGGGTTACCCGGGAGGACACACAGGGCCCGCACACGGCGGCCGCGATTCGGCGGCGACGGGCAGCGGCCACGTCGTCGCCGGATCGGGCGGGTCAGAGCATGTAGGGAATCTTGAATGCCAAGGTAAAGTCCGGTGCATCCGGGGTCAGCCCGATGCCCAGCAGGGTCACCAGCGTGGTGTGCTGGTTGAGTGCATAGGTCACCCCCAGATTCAGTGACGCAGCGTTGGCGTCGCTGCCGATCACCTTCATCCACTTGCCGCCCTGGAAACGGGTGGACGCGCGGGTGCTGATGCGGTCGCTGAAGGACAGGCTGAGGCTGGTGCGCTCGTTGAACGCAAAGGCCACGCCGGCACCGAAGTAGACCGAGCCGCCAAGCTTCACGTCACCCGGGTTGACCGTGTCGGGATTGCTGTCGATGTCACTGAAACCACGCGGGAACGAATGCACGTAGCCGAGGTTGGCGAACAGGATCGCCGGATCGGCGGTCTTGACCATCGACAGGCCGACGTTGGCCTGCCACACGCCATTGCCGGTGGGTTGCTCCCTGGGCACGGCGAAGCGGATGTAGTCATCGTCGTCGCGCTCGATCACCTTCCAGTCCAGGCCGTAAGGCGCGCGCCCGGTGGGGGCGGTCACGCCGGCGGTGAGCACGGTCTCCGGGCGCCAGCCGCGTTCGCCGGACAGCCGGTAGTTCGCGCTCAGGCCGATATCGCCCAGCCCGTTGCCATTGGTTTCTTCCTGCGCGATCGCGGCCGCCGCACCGCCGGCACCGCCCTTCTGGTAGACCGTGCGCCGCGCCAGGTAAGGCACGTCCAGGTTGAGCGTCAGGTTCGGGCTGACACCCCAACGGGCGGCCAGGTTGTAGGTGAGCGAATCGGATTCGACGTTCTCGATGGCGATGTTGCCGAGAAAGATCGCGTCCAGTGCCAGGAAGCCGTTGAGGGTGAGCTGCTTGCGGTCGTAACGGGCGTAGGTGAGGCTGTTTTCGATGGTGAACCGGCGCGAGAACAGCGCCGATTGCTGTTGCTTCACGTCGTCCACGCTGCGCCGTGCCTCCTGCTTTGCCTGCTGCGCTTCGGCGGCGCTGCTGGCGTAGCCTTCGTTGCCGGGAGGAACGGCTGCGGCCGCGGCCTGTGCCAGGGGCGCTGCGGGAGCGACCGCATCCGGGCCGGCCCGGCCCGCCAAGCGGGCCTGCATCGCCTGCACCTGCATGTCCAGCTCGCGCAGCCGCCGTACTTCCTGTGCGTAGTTGGCTTTCAGCTGTGCCAGCTGGTTGGCCAGCGCCTGTACATCGGCGCCTTCGTCCGCCGCCGGTGGCGCAGCGAAGGCGGTGCCCGCCAGCGCCGCCAGCGCCAACGGGGTGATCCTCATCAGGGTGTGCATGTTCGTGTCCTGCGTTGTGGAGCGCTTCCCCCAACGCCGTGCCGTGGTGCTACCGGCCCGGCCCCATGCCGCGGTTCATTGCAATCGCCTGGGCCACGTTCTGGCTCAACGGCAGGTTGCCGCCCGCGGTGTCACGCACCAGCTCCAGCCGCAGCTGGTTGCTGGCGATCTGGCCGTCACCGCTCAGGGCGATGCCCTGGCCGACGCTGCCGTTGCGGATCCATTGCTGGACCAGGCCCTGGCCATCCACCTGCAGCTGCAGGCGAGCCTGGTTGCCGTCGAGCACTGCAGAGGCTGACATGCCCGCCTGCTGCGCACTGAGCGAATGCGTGCCGTCACCCGGCAGGGCCGGCACCGCGCCATCGCGGACCACCAGCGTGGTCGCATTGCGTGCGACGTTGCCATCGCCGGCCACCTGCACGCTCTGCACCAGGCCGCTGGCATTGGCCAGGCCACTGCTGTCGATGTGGCGGCCCTGCGCCTGTGGCAGCGGCGCGTCCGCAGCGGTCACGTGCACGCTGGGCTGGAAGCTCAGTTTCGGGCCGTCGGCGCCGCGGAAGTCCATGCCCAGGGTCAGCGCACCCTGCAGCACACTTCCGTTGCCGGCCTGCCACTGCGAGGCCATCGTTACGCCGAACCAGGCCACGGCATTGCCGCCCATGGTGTAGCGGCCGCGCATCAGGTTCAGTTCGGGATCCGGGATTTCCTGCAGGCCGCGGCCGGGCGCAGCCTCGGCCGCCTGCAGGGGCAGGGCGGGGCTCACCAGCAGCAGGACCATCAGCAGAGGGTGGCGGAACATGGCGGAGCCTCCTTCAGAACAGGTCGGCGTGGCTGAAGCCGAAGTCGACCAGTTCGGCATCGGTGATCGGCCCCTGCCGCGCGTAGAGGGCGCGGGCACTGGGCCGTTCGCTGGGTTGCAGCAGGACCGTGTTGCGATCGAAATCGCTTCCGATCACCACGAATACCGCACGTGATGGCCAGGCTGCCAGGAACTCGGGCAATGCCAGGCTGCGGTTGCCAAGGATGGGATCAGCCACCTCGGCCACACCGTCGCGCACCTGCTTGAGCACCACGAAGTGGCGGAAGCCGCGCACGTCCATCAGGACAAGGCCGGGAACGCGCAGGGTGCGCAGGCGGGCCTCGTCGATGCGATACCCGCGCCCGCGCATGCCCAGCGATTCCACGTAGCGCTTGATGTCGAGCAGCGAAAATCCGCGCTCGGCCACCAGCGCCGGATCGGAGACCCCCATCATCCCTTCGATCACCGTCGCCTCGTCGGTATCCAGGTGGTAGGCATGGCGCAGGATGGTTGCCAGGGCCGCGGCGCCGCAGCTGTAATCAGTGTGCTGCCGCACCACGTTGCGGTAGCGCCGTTCCTGCATGCTTTCCACGTTCTGCTGCAGCAATGCGCCATTGGGCAGCACGCCGGAGAAACGGACCTCGCCCGCCCACGCCGATGCCGTGCCCAGCAGCAACAGGCAGGCCAGCAGGCAGGTCGAAAGGCGGTAGCGTCTCATCGTGCTCTCCAGCTGCAGGAGGGAGCCCCTGTCCCAAGGGGGAGGAGGAACAGGGGCTCCCGGGGACCCGGCCATTGGCGGACGGCCGGGGTGTTGCGCTTACTCGCCGCTGCCACCACCGCCGCCGGTGCTGGGCTGGGCGACTGCCAGGGCCAGGCTGTTGGCCTGCAGGTTGCCGGTGCCCGCAGCAACGTTCACACCGATGTTGCCGGAGGCGCCGGAGAAAGCACTGCCGGACAACGCCGAGGTGTTGGTCGCGTTGACGTTCACCCAGCGCGTGGTGCTGACCGTGCCGCTGAGGCTGGCATACAGGTCGGCCACGCCCAGTTCGACGAACTGGCTGGTGCCACTCTCACGCGTATCGAAGCCCAGGCCGCCCACTCCCGGCCGGTTGGGGTTCATCGTGGCGTTCTGGATCTCGTTGTCCAGATCGATGTGGCCGGTGCTGTTGCCATCCGGGTGTGGCAGATCGCCACTCCAGGTGTCCAGGTAGTAGTTGGCCATCTGGTAGGCGTTGCCGGTGCCGCGATAGGTGCCCGCGCCGTAGGCCAGGGTCAGGCCGCTGACGCCGCCCCGCATCCCGACCTGCACGGTATCCGTGTAGGACTGCACGAAGCCGGCATTGCTGACGGTGTTGCCGGTGGAGACCTGGTTGGAGCTGATGCTCGACTGCGCCACCGCGGTGGTCGCTACCGAGGCCGCGAGCGCGTTCTTCTGCTCGTTGTTGTTGCCCGAGGCGATGTTCACGCCGATGTTGCCCGAAGCACCACCGAAGGCGTTGCCGCCGAGACCTGCGGCGTTGGTGACGCCGGAGTTCAGGGTGGCGTTGCCGAAGCCGGCCTGGTTGACGAACACCTCGGCGTCGGCCATGCCGAAGCTGAAGGACGCATCGGCAGCGGACAGCGATGCGGCATTGTCCTGTGCGTTGTTGTCACCGGAGACCACGTTGAAGCCCAGGTTGCCCGATGCACCTGCACCCACGCTGTCACCGATGGAGGCGCTGTTGGTGACCAGGCTGTTGCTGGTAGCGTTGTTGCTGATCGACTGGCGGTTGTCGATCACCGCGATGGCCGCAGAGTCGAGATCGATGTCGCCGGTGATGTTGGGGTCGCCGGAGAAATCGACGTCGGTGCTGAGGCGCAGGTCCTTCTCCAGGTTCACGTCGACGCCGTGGTTGTTCTTTTCCTTGCGTTCGTCGGCCTGGATGTTGCTGTGCTTCTGCACATTGGCGTTGACGGTGCGGTTGCGCACGTCGTTGTCAGTGTGGTTGTGCGTGTCGTTGCGGGTTTCGCTGACGGTGTGGTTGTGGTTGATGTTCGCGTTGGCGTTCTGGTTGTCCCAGCCATTGGCCGCGGCGGCGGTCGAGGCAGTGGCAATCGCCATGGCGAGCATGGTCCGTTTGACGGTCGCTTTCATGGTGCCCTCTCTCTCATCAGGTGGTGCATCGGTTGGGTGGTTGTCACGGGCGGTCCTGCACGACCAGGCCCAGCACATTGGCCGTGTCGTTGCCGCTGCCCGCGATCTGATTGAGTTGCAGGACCCCGTCGAATCCCCGCAGCGCAGTGCTGGTGACACCAGCGCTGCGGGTGCCCGTCGCGGCGCCGTGACCGGTGCCGTCCCGCCCCCCTGCCAACGCGGAACCTTCGGCGGCCAGCGCCGCATCGTCGGTTTCGCGTATGCCCTGTCCGGCCAGCGTCGCGCTGACGACGTTGAGCGTCGTGTTGGCGATGCCACTGGCCTGGTTGATGGATGCGATGCCACTGGCACCTGCCAGCGCGCTGCCGTCGACGACGGCGGTGGCGTGCAGTGCTGCGCCGAGCACGCGGTTGCCGCCTTGCAGCTGCCGGTTGGCGATCGACACGTTGGCACGTTCGCCCGAGGCGATGCCGCGCAGGTTGGCCTGCAGGTTGAGGTCGCCGGCGGCCTGGTTCACCGCGATGGCGCCGTTTGCACCCGCCAGGGCGCGGCCGTCGATGCGGGCCACGTCGAGGTAGGCGAGCATGCCGCTGTAGTCGTCGGCCTGCGCCATCAACGGCGCGGCGAACAGGACCAGCAGCCAACGTGCCCGCTTCACTTGCCACCTGCCGGGGCCGGGCCCTGCAACGGGAACTGGGCGAGTGCGCCGCGCACGGTATCGCCGATGCCGCGGGTGCTGTTGCCGACCGCGCCGAGTGGGCCGCCCAGCGCGCTGCCGAGGTTGCTGCCAACCATGCCGTCACTGCTGCGCCCCAGCGTGCCACCGAGGGCCTGCTGGGTGACCCGTTCAACGGTGGTGCCACGCGGCGAGGCGACGGAGGCCGCCTGGCCGGCCCCCATGCCGGCATAGTCCTCATCGCTCAGTTCGTCCATGCCGGTCGACGGCCCCCCCGCGCCCAATGCGCTGGCAATCTCGCGCTGTGGTTTCGGGTCGGCGATCAGCGCCATGCCGGGGGGCGCCATGCGATAGGCCGGGCGTGCGGACACGTCCCGCAACAGGACGATTTCGCCCGGTTGCGGCTTCACGCCCTGACGGGCGCCGGATGCAGCGGCGTCCGCGCCAACCGCCAGCAGGGTCACTGCCAGCGCTGCGGCCAGGCCGCGAAACAGGATGGTGCCGTCCATGCCGATCTCCCGCGATGGGTGCGGCGGAACCACGCATCAACCGTGCCAACCCTGAAAGGCCTGTGCGCCCTGCCGGCAGCCGCTCGGCGGAGTGGGGCGCTGCTGCCGGGCTGTTACAGCGGCGAGGGAAAAATGTTGGGATTGCGCAGCGCCAAGCGCCACAGGGCAAGGCGGGCGCCCGACTGTCGCAGGGTTGTTACAGGCGGCGCCGCAGACTGTAACGACGCCGCTTCAGCCAGTGTTTTCTTGACGCGCCGCCCATTGCGCCGCTGTTTAGCAAAGCGCTAGGATCCGCCCAACAAAGGCCGCCGTGGTGGCCGTAGGGGTCCCGGCGGAGGGCGGCACGCCGGCGATTGGCTCACAGCCCGCCGACGGTGTCCGGATGCTGGGGGAAGCATGGCAGCGGTCCCGGAAGCTTCTGCGTCGCGTTGCGTCCTCTGGTTTGGCCAGCCGCTGGCGAACGAGCGCAGCGCGATGGCAGCCGCGGGTTGGTATGTACGCAGCATTCAACCTGATCCTGCGATGGCGATCGGCCTGCGTGGGCGCGATCGCCTGCTCGCCGTTCTGGATCTGCGCCATCTGGACGCAGCGGCCTTGCAGCTGCTCAGTTCCTGGATGGAGCAGCACCTGCATCTGCCCTGGCTGGCGGTACTGCCACCCGGCGCGGGGCCCACGCCTGCGGCCTGGTTGCCCCTGCTTCAGCGCTGCCTTGCGCGGTTCACCCTGCCGTTCGGGCTGCAGGACCTGGTCTGCGCCATGCGCCAGCAGTTCGATGCAGATGATCCTGGGGCCGGCGACGCCTGTGGCGGGCAAGGGCCACGTGCACTGATTGGCGAAAGCCCGGCGCTGCATGCGGTGCGCACGGTGCTGCACAAGTTCGCACCGGTGGACCTTCCGGTGCTGGTCACTGGCGAAACCGGCACCGGCAAAGAGCTGGCAGCGCATGCGCTGCACGCCCTTTCGGGACGCGCGGGCAAACCGTTCATCGCGGTCAACTGTGGTGCCATTCCAGCCAATCTGGTGCAGTCCGAACTGTTCGGCCACGAGCGCGGCTCGTTCACCGGCGCCGACAAGCGCCAGATCGGCGTGTTCGAATCGGCGCACGGTGGCACCGTGTTCCTCGACGAGGTGGGCGACCTGCCGCCCGAGGCGCAGACCAGCCTGCTGCGCGTGCTGCAGGAGGGCACCTTCGAGCGCGTTGGCAGCAGCCAGCCGTTGCGCGCGGATGTGCGGGTACTGGCGGCCACCCACGTCGAACTGGAACACGCGGTGGCGCAGGGGCGGTTCCGCAGTGATCTCTACTACCGGCTCAACGTACTGCGCCTGCTGATGCCGCCACTGCGCGAGCGCGGTGCCGATGTGCAGCTGCTGGCCGAACACTTCCTGCGCTGCTTCCGGCGGCGCCATAGCGTGCGTGCGCGCGGTTTCGCACCGGCGGCGCTGCAGGCGCTGCGGCGATTCGGCTGGCCCGGCAACGTGCGCGAGCTGCTCAATCGCGTGCAACGGGCAGCGATCATGGCCGAAGGCGAGCTGATCAGTGAACGCGATCTGGAACTGGGCGAGCCGGCGCAGGCGCTGCCGAGCCCGATGCTGCACGATGCCCGCGGCCAGGCCGAGCGCGATGTGCTGCTGCAGACGCTGCGCCAGACCGGCTACAACGTGTCCGAGTGCGCGCGGCAGATGCAGATCTCGCGGGTGACCGTGTACCGGTTGTGCCGCAAGCACCGGCTGGAACTGCCGGCGCAGCGCTGATCACCCGGCCGCGACATGCTCAGGCATGGGTATCTCCCGCGACGTCGATGCGTGGGCTGCGGAAGCCCATGGCGATCCAGGCCGTCATCAGCCGTGCATAGAACCGCAGCGACCGGGTCTTCAGGTTCGGCACATCGTCCGGAAGGGCAGACGCATCTGGAAGATCACTGACCATCGTCCGCATCTCCACGGCGGGTCTTGCCGATGCCGGCCACAGCAGGCCATACAGGCTCAGCCAATGGCCACCGCTGAACTCCAGGAAGAGTGGCGTATTGCAGCAGCCCGCCAGGACGCGGCGACTGCCGCCCCTGCTCGACAACCGCAATGCGTGCAGCAGGGATTGCCCTGCATCGAAGCGGACGCGATCCTTGCGCTGCATTACGAAATGCGTCTGGCCGTGTGGTCCAAGTACCTGCGGCGCTCCAGGCATCGACTGCAGCTGGGTGCCGGCCCTGCGGCAGCTGTCGCAGCAGCATTCGACGGTGGCGATGGGGCGACCGATGATGGTCAGGCGGACTTGGCCGCAGGCGCAGGCGAGGGGCTGATGGGAGGGCATCTGCATTTTCTCCTGGGGTATTCATCCTCTCGACGAACCCGGGCTCTGGAAATCGACACCGCCTGCCTTCAGGGCCGCGTCATCCGGTAGCGGACGCGGTACAGGTCCAGTCCCTCGCCGCCTACGCGGCGCGCTGAGTAGGTCAGCGTATCGCGGCGCGAACCATCCAGCATCGCGCCGTAGCTGTCGCTGCCGGGCTCGTTCATGGGCGAGGGCAATGCATGGCCCGCGTCATAGTGGCCTCCACGCTCGTAGGCGATGAACTGGCGGACCGGGGCACTTCCGAAGTCCAGGGCACGGGCAAACACCACCGTTCGGCCATCGCCCAGGAAGGTGGCATCGAACTCCTGCGCTGCGGTATTGAGGTCCCCCGCGAGCGGCCGCGCGGGCTGCGCCACGCCACCGAGCATCACCGCCACGTAGAGGTCATGGCCACCCGCACCGCCGGCACGATCGCTGGAATACAGCAGCGTGCCTGCGTCCGGCGAGAGCATCGGCGCGAACTCATCGGCCGCGCTGTTCACTGCGGGGCCGAGATTGACCGGCGTGCCGAATTGACCGTCGCCCCCCATGCTGACCCGATACAGATCGTCACCGCCGTAGCCACCGGCACGATCCGAACAGAAATACACCACCCGTCCATCCGCGGAAAACGCTGGATCGAAGTCACGGCCCGGTGTGTTGAACGAAACCGGCGCCGCCGGCCGCCAGCGCCGCCCATCGTGGCGCGAGATCCAGATGTCATACCCGCCCGGACCGCCTGGCCGGTTGCGGCTGAACCACAGCGCGGTCTTTCCGTCCGGGCTCAGGGTCAGTCGAATCTCGTCATGTTGCGTGGATGCAATGCCGGGGGCAAAGCGTTCGGCGGGGCCGACGATCTGCAGGCGTTCTGAGGGCGAAGCGAGAGACGATGCAGAGACCAGCAGCATCACCGCCAGCAGCGCCCTCATGCCTGTCGCTCGAAGTCGCTGACCCAGTTGGTCTCCCAGCTGCGTCCGCCATCGGCCGAGGCCGCCTGTTCCCAGCGCGCCGAACGCGGGGTAATGCGTGACCAGATCACCCGCGTCTGGATCGCTCGTCCGTCGTGCTGGTCGTCGCCGAAGAAGCGGCCGACACCGGCGTCGAAACCACCACGCAGAGGCGCGCCAATCCGGGTCGGCTCCCGGCCATCCAGCCACCAGCTCAGCCAGTGCCGCTCCGTTGCATTCCAGGCGCGGATGCCCATTCCGCGCAGCGGCGCTCCAGGCACGTCCATCAGGTTGTCGCCCACGTTGCCGAATCCTCCCAGTACCGGCCAGTTGTGCAGGGTGCCGTTGAACGCGTCCCAGGCATCGCTGCCAGCCAGCCGCGCGCGCAGGCGACGGTGGCGAACGCTCCAATGGCCCACCAGGAAATCAAAATCGCGCGGTGCATCGGTCAGCTTCGGAAGCGGCGAGGGGACCGCAGCGGTGCGACGGAACCAGTTGCGCCAGTTGACCTCCCAGTGCTCGCCCGCATCGGCAGAGAACGCCTGTTCCCACCATGGTTCCTCGCCATGGATGTCATGCCAGCGGAACCACACGTCGATCGGGCGTCCGTCGATCCGGTCGCGGCCGCGGAAGCTGCCGGCAGTGTTGTTGAAGCCCCCACGCACCGGCGGCTCGATACGGCCTGGGGTGCGACCGTCGATCCACCAGATCGACCACTGGGACGACACCGGATCGAACGCACGCACACCCAATCCCCTGTAGGGGCCCGAAGGCAGCGCCATCAGGTTGTCATCGATGGTGCCGAGCCCGCCCAGGGTCAGCCAGACCGCGCTGGAGCCAGTGAAGGACTCCCAGCGGGTGTCTCCCACCAGGCGCTCCTTGAGGCGCTGGTGCCGGACCTGCCAGTTGCCCTGCAACCATTTCCAGTCTTCGCTGTGGCTGGCCTGGGCCCATCCGGCGGGCACGGCGCCGGATGCTGCCGCGGCGGCCAGGGTGGCCAGGAACTGCCGTCGATCCATGTGCGTGATCCCATGCCGGAGGTGCCGCCATCGTTGCGGGAAAAGGGGGGATTGACCACGCAGATACCGAGGCTCAGGCTAAGCCACACTTATGGTCACCCAACGCCAGCTGCCATCGCTTGCCGCCATCCGCGCCTTCGAGGCGGCGGCGCGGCTGGGCAGTTTCGCCCGTGCCGCCGAGGAGCTGGACACCAGCGCGGCATCGGTGAGTTACCACGTGCGGCGGCTGGAGGCGCAGACCGGCACCTGCCTGTTCCTGCGCCACGCGCAGCATGTGGAGCTGACGGATGCCGGTGCCAGCGTCGCGCAGGAGGCCACCCGGGCCTTCGACGCGCTTCGTGCCAGTTTCATGCGCGCCGCGGACATGGATGCCTCGCGACTGCGTCTGTCTGTACTGCCAACACTGGGCACCAGTTGGCTGACGCCGCGCCTGGGCAGCTTTCGCGCCCGCCATCGGAACATCGTGCTGGAACTGGACCTGTCGGCGGAGCCGCAGGACCTGGCAGCGGGGCGTTTCGACGCGGCCATCCGCAACGGGCATGGCCACTGGCCCGGCCTGCAGGCCACGCCCTTGTTTCCCAGTGTATTCACACCGCTGTGCGCGCCGTCGCTGCTGCCCGCCGCACGTGACCTGGGCCGTTGCGGGCTGGATGTCGCGCTGCTCGGGCGGCCAGACTGGTGGGCATTGTGGTTCTGCGCGCATGGGCAGGTTCCACCGCCGGCACTGGACAGTTTCGTTGCGCCGTTTGCTGCGGAGCATCTGGACGTCGGTGCCGCGATTGCGGGGCAGGGGATCGCCATCGGCTCGCCGATCCTGTTCCAGGCAGAGCTGGACAGTGGGCGACTGGTACAGGCGCATCCAGGCGTGGCCGGTGACGGCCGCAGTTTCTGGTTCGTGGCCCCCACTGCGCGCAGCCGCAGCGCCAAGGTCGTCGCATTCGGTGACTGGCTTGGCGAGCAGGCAGCTGAGGCACGGCACGCAGCACGGCATCACCTGGCACACGCGGTGATGCCGTGAACCAGAGCCCCGAACTGCTGCGGCGCCTGCTGCGTGCCAAGGACCGGATGGACCACGCCAGCCACGAAGACTGGCCGGTGGCGCGGCTGGCCGCGGTGAGTGCCGTGTCACCCGCGCATTTCGCGCGCTCGTTCAAGCAGGCATTCGGCCTGCCACCGCACCGCTACCTGCTGAGCCGGCGCATCGAACGGGCCGTGGCGATGTTGCGTGACACCGACCTGCCGGTCACCGAGATCGCCGCGCAGACCGGCTGGAGCAGCCTGGGCACCTTCGGGCGCATCTTCCGTGACATCACCGGCGACAGCCCGGGCAATGTGCGCGAGCGTGAGCGCGCCGGCCAGATGACGCCGGCCAGCGTGCCGGAATGCCACGCACGTGCCGCGCAGCGACCGGACCTGAACATCGCGGTGCTGGAAAAGCGCCGCCGCGCCGCGGTTGCCGGCGAAGGTGCCGCGTAAGCAACCTCCCGTGATGCGGTCGAGGGCGCTCCTGGCGGAGAATCAGGCTGGCACTGTACCGGTGGTCCGCGTGTCCGCCATTGCCGCCGGCGTGTCCCCTGCCAGGTCCTCCAGCCCGGAAACATCCGTATCCAGCAGGCAGCTGGCGAACAGGTAGAAGCAGTAAGCATCGGCGAAATTGGATCCGAGGCCGAATGAAATCCTGACCGCACCGCAATCTCCCTTTTCAAGGATCTTCTCGTCGAACGTCTTGCAGTCGAGGATCTTCCCGGTCTTGTCCAGTTCACAGTGTTCGGCGCCTGCTGTGGCGTAGGTCGCCTGCTGCACGGCGCCGAGGTTGCAGAAACAGCCGTTGCGCAGGGTTATGCCGAAACGGTCCGCGGCGCGCTTGATGCGCGCGTGCGGCATGATCGAACCATAGCAGTCGAAGAAGTTCAGCATCAGTGTTGCGCCCCTGAGTGCGGGAGGGGGGCCATAGACCCGGCACAGCGGCCGGTCGCCCTTGATGCGGTGGCGAAGGGATGACAGTCGTGCGTCTGTCCACGCCGCGAGGGCGCTTGAGCGCTGGGCCAGCGCTTCCACGCCACCCATCGCGGCGATGAATTCGAAGCCTCTGGCGATCGCCGGGAATGCCGCATAATTGGGCGTGCCGACTTCGAAACGCTGGCCGGCGTCGCGGTAGAGCAGGCGGTCGGTGGGCGACCACGGCCCGGAGTAGTAGCACACGCCGCCGCCCGCGAAGGAGGTCGGCTTGAGCATGTCGAGCGCGGCCCGCCGAGCGAGCAGGCAGCCTGCGCCGGTGGGGTAGCCGAAGATCTTGTAGAAGGACGCTACGACAAAATCGGGACGATGGATCGTGCAGTCCAGCCGCGATTGCGGTACCCAGGCCGCCGCATCGCACAGCACCCATGCGCCGTGCTGCTGGGCTCGCGCGATCCACCCCAGATCATGGCGGACGCCGGTCGCATTGGATTGCGCCGGGAATGCCAGCAGATGCGTTGCACCGGGCTGCAGCCGTTGCAACGCACGCTCCATCAGTCCGTCGTGCAGCCGCAGGTCATCGTCCAGGGGAATGTACTTGACCGTTGCGCCCTTCGATGTGGCGTACTCCCGCAAGCCGTGCACCGATGTGTGGTTGTCCTTGGTCAGCAACAGCTGCGAACCCTGCTGGAAGGGGAATGACTCGGCCACCAGCCGGATCGCGCTGCTGGCATTGGCGGTAAAGATGATCTCGTACTCCTCCGGTGTGCATCCGAAGAAGGCGTAGATCTCATCGCAGGCCTTCTGGAAGGCAGCATGGGAGGCCTTCGATCCACTGTGCGGGTTGCCGAGAATCGTGCGCTTGAGCGCCTGGTAGTCCTGTTCGAGCAGGCTGTCAGGTGGCAGCGTTCCCCCCACATGATCCAGGTACGTCACCTGCTGCTCATCCAGCCGCGCGTACTCATGCTGGCGCATTGCCTCGACCAGGTGCTCGGGATACCCGGGATGGTCGGCGAGGAACTGCGCCTTTGCATCGTGGAAGGCTGGCATGGCCCGCGCGCAGGGTGGGGCCGGCGAGCCAGCAGGGCACGGCGGCGAGGGCAGTCGCGAGAGGTTGCGGAACTCGAGCAATGGACGGAAGTCCGCGGGCGGAACGACCGTTGGCAGTGCCGTGCCCGTTGCGTCCGCCACGCCGCGTATCAGCCAAGCCTCTACGCGATAGCGCTGATCGGGCACCTGCTCACGCAACGCGTCCATCATCGCATCGAGGTAGCGTTCCCGGCTGCCGGTATCGCACTGATTGAACTCCTCCAGCAGGATGCAGGCGTTGAAGAGGAACTCGCGGGCATCTGCTTCGCCAAGCGAGAACGCGAGCGGATGCAACGCGGCGGATGCACCTTCGCCGCGGTCCAGCCCCTCGATCGCGAAGGCGCGCGTGATGGGGGAGGGATCGGTCAGGCTCAGGGCCGCATCCATCAGTCGCGATGGCATGCCGAAGTGATTCTGCGACTGCTGGCGAGCCAGTTCAAACAACTGGTTGTAGTGGAACGCCGTCGCGTAGACCCGGCCCCCCGGGCGAAGCACGCGCCGGAACTCGCGGGCAACCCGGGCTTTGTCGGGAGGGAACATCAAGCCGAAACCACACACGATGATGTCGAAGCTGTTGTCCGCGAAGGGCAGCTCGGCCATGTCGACGTCGGGAATCAGTGGGACGTCGCGTTGGAGCTCGACGCTCAATACGTTCCGGGCCACGTCCACCGCGATCGCCGACAGGTCCGTGGCGACCAGGCGGAGGCCCAGCGGCTTGGCCAGGTCCTGGTACAGGTTGGCTGTTATCACCCCTGTTCCACAGGCGACTTCCAGGATGTCGGTGGCACCGGGTGCTGCGCGGATATCCGCAGCGATCTCCCGCGCCAGCAGTTTTCCGTAGGGACTGAATATTCGTGGGCTCAGCACGCGCTCATAGAATTCCATGAATGTGCTGAGTGACCAGTTGCGTTCGGATACCACCTTGCATCGGTGCGGCGAGACATCCTGCATGGCGCACTCCAGGGAGGTGCAGAGGTGCAGTGGGGCGGTTAATCGCGGCCGTTATCGCATGCCTGTCGAAATGCTTTGAGTGATTGATATCACATAATGTGCACTTAATAATTCCAGTAAATGCGCGGCGTCACGCATTCCCGCATTCATGGATGCGCTCGGCGGCCAACATCGCAGTTTTGGAGAAGCGCCACCGCCGGGTGATTGCTATCGTGGCCCCACCTGACGGAGGTCCCATGACAAACACTGTGAACACGGTTGGCCTGTACGTGCGCGACCAGGATGAAGCGCTTGCGTTCTACGTCGGCACGCTCGGCTTCGAAGTGCACACCGACGTGCGCAATGGCAGCTACCGTTGGCTGACGGTCCGCAGCCCCGGCCAGGACGGCTTTCAGCTGGGGCTGTTCGTGCCGGGCCCGCCCACTCATGACGCGACCACCGCGCAGGCACTGCAGCAGCTCGTGGCCAAGGGCGCGATGCCGCCGCTGGTGCTGGCCGTTGATGACTGCCAGGCACGCTATACGCAATGGCGGGCGCAGGGCGTCGAGTTCACCCAGGAGCCGGTCGAACGCTACGGCGCCGTCGATGCCGGCTTCCGTGACCCGTCCGGCAATGGCTGGAAGATGATCGAAGCCCGCTCCGAAGCGAGGCGCCAGCAATGAGCCGGGGTAGCTGGGCGCGGCCCGTGCATCGCTGGACCTCGATCGTGTTCACCCTGGCGGTGATCGCCAACTTCGCCGTCCGTGGCCTGGGGCAGGGCGAGCCTGCGGCGTGGATCACCTATTCGCCGTTGCCACCCCTGTTCCTGCAGCTGTTCACTGGGCTGTACCTGTTCGTGCTGCACTACGCCGGGAAACGCCGCCGCGCCGCGCCGGACGCTGCTGGCTGAAGCGGCGTCAGGCGACCGCGCTGGCCGCGTAGGCGGCAAGCAGTGCCGGCAGCTGGTCCATGCGCTGGAAGATGACCTTCGCACCGGCAGCGCGCAGGGCCTCCGGCGTGCTGTGGTGCGGGCCGCCCTCGCTGAAACCAAATACGGTCGCACCCGCCGCGACGCCGGCGGTCGCGCCGGTCACGGTGTCTTCGATCACCGCACAGCGGGCCGGGTCCACACCCAGCGCAGCAGCGGCGGCCAAGTACACGTCCGGGTGGGGTTTTGTGCGCGGCATGTCCTGGCCACTGAAAACGTGGTTGCCGAAGGCATCGAGGATGCCGACCTTGCCCAGCTGCAGCTTCACCTTGAACAGGTCGGCACCGGACGCGCAGGCAATGCGGCCACCGGTCGCCGCGGCGATCGCACGCACGGCCTCGGGTGCCCCCTGGATCGCCTCAAGGTCCTGTTCCAGCGCACGGTTCCGCTGCTGGCGGAATGCTTCCAGCCATTCGTCGGTGAACGGCTTGCCGGTGCGTTCTGCGATCAGCCCGGCCAGATGGGCCACGGATTGGCCGAGAAAGACCTCGCCCGCCTGCGCCGGGGTCAGCGGCCAGCCGCGTGCGGTCAGCATTTCCGAGAGCACACGGGCCACCAGCGGCTCGGAATCGACCAGCACGCCGTCGCAGTCGAACAGCACGGCATCGAAGGGGAAACGGGACATCTACTACTCCGGGAACAGCCAAAGGGGCAACGTGTCCGCCATTTTCCCATAGCGGGACGGGCAGGGCACGCTGGCCACAGGAACGCTAGACTGCCGGGCCACCCCGCCCAGCGCCTGCACGGGAATACGCCTTGAACCGATTGCGAACATTCTTCAGTGCGTACCCCATCCACTTCGCGATGGCCGCCAAGCTTTACGTGCTCTGCCTGTATCTGCCCGTTGCCCGCCGCCTGGTCGAGTTCGGGCACCGCCTGGGGCCGCCCGAGGCCTCAGGAGAAATCGGCTACGCGCTGGCGGAGCTCGGCTTCAGGCTGAGTCTCTTCGCCGGAGCGGCGGTACTGGTGTCGATGCTGCTGTTCGGGCGTCGGGGTGCGCTGCAGATCCGGCACCCGCTGATCGCTTCGATCGCCTTTTTTGGGTTGCTGATCATGCTGGATCGCGCGATGCGCATTCCACTGGCGCAGGCGCCGTTTGCCGTCCACAGCGCCGCCGCCATCAGTCTGGGCCTGCTTGCGCATGCACTGTTCCTCACGCTGCTGGCATTGGTGCCAGCGCTGCTGATGCAGCGACGCGCACGTGCCGAGGGCAGGCACCATCACCTCATCAGTGCCAGCATGGCCGGCGCCCTGACGCTGATGGCTGGCAGCTCCGTGGTCCCCATTTTGGTGTTGCAGCTGCCTGTGGGATTCTCGCCAGGTGAGTTCATCATGCCCGTTGCCGGCGGCGCCGCGCAGCTGCAGTTTGCGAGCCTGATCCTGCTGGTGGCCTGCGCGCTGGCCACGTTTGCCGGCCTATGGGCCAGCGCGCCGTCGCCGGAACCCGCATCGACGGCGCGCACGATGGTGGTGTCGCTGATCCTGCTTGCCACGACGCTGCTGATCATCCTGGCCAGCATGGCGTACCTGCTGCGAACGCTGTCCGCTGGGGCGCCGACGATAGGGCGCGGGCTTGTCGTTGCCACCGTCGTCGGCGCCGCATTGCAGTTCGTGTTTGCGAGAGTGCTGGCGTCACGATGGCTGCGCGTGCAGGCATCGTGACGTTCCTCTGCCCGCCGGTCAGCCCAGGTCACACCCAGCCGGCTGCGGCCAGGTGGTGGCCGGCAGCATGTTCTTCAGCGAGGCCGGTGCGTTGATCGCCACATAGCTGGCGCCCAGCAGTTCCTCCAGATCGGCAATGGTCACCAGGTAGTTGTCCAGGCTGCCCAGGTTGGCCTCGTTGGGAATGATCCAGCTGATCGCCTTGGCCGTTCCGGTGTTCGGATCACGGGTGATGATCGTCTTCCAGAAGAACTCCGGCGTCGGAATGCCATGGCTGGCCAGGAAGTAATCGTTGGCGGCATCGCCGTAGACCACGCCGCCGTAGACATCCACCGGCGCGATGTCGCGGTAGCACTCGGCCACGTTCTCGGCCTTCACCCAGATGCCCTGGTTGAAGCTGGACACCTGCGGCACGATGTTGGTCATGTAGTTGGCGCGGCGGATGTAGGTGGCGTTGTAGTCCATGTGGTTGGACGTGACCAGATGGCCACGGTCATAACCGGACTTGATGCTGGCATAGGACGCGGTGCTGGCCTGGCCGAGGCAACCGGCCGGCAGGTCCGGGTCCTTGTAGAAGCTGGACGGGCGCGCGGCGGAACCGGTATCGGCGGTGAGCGTGTACTCGTAGCGGGTGGCACTGTGGATGCTGCAGTCGTAGGTGAGCACGAAGCCGCCCTTGTTGAGGGTGACCACCTGGGCCTGGGCGGCGCCGGCGAAGGCACTGAGGACGAACGCGAAGAAGAAGCTTGCAAGGCGCATTTCGATTCTCCAGCAGAGGATTCGGGACGCAGCCGTCCGTCACGACCTGGCCGGGGCGAGGACATGCGGGGATGCTGCGGAGACGGGTGCTGCGGGTTGCGATGGGACCTGGCCGCGCTGTTGGGCCATCAGCCACGCGGTGGCGTAAGCGTCACAAGCTGGCGCCTTGTGGTCAATGACGAAAGGACGAAGCTGTGACCCTGCGCAAGCACTGGTGATATGTCAGATCACACGGCGCGTGGATGACACGCGCGCGTGCTAGGCACCTGGCAGACGTGCCAGCTGCGTGCCTGAACCTGCGGTGGCGGGCACTACAAGGAAGCTTCCTGCTCTTCGTCCGGCGCCAGGCAGGCGGCCTTGCTTTGCTCGCTGGAATCGGCGATGACCGCTTCGCCGAAACCACTGCGGCTCAACCACAGGCGATTCCACCGGTCCAGGGCGTCGCCGTCGCGCGCCCAGCAGGCGAAGCGGGTAATGGTCTCCAGGTTGTCGATGGTCGGGTAACGCTGCGCGATTTCGTCCAGGCCCTGGCGCATCAGCGGCCAATCGAGGGCCGCCGCGCGGAAGTGATCGGCCGAGTACGCGGTGGCCGACCAGTACAGTCGTGCATAGCGCATGGCCCGCTTTTTCTTCGGGGCACTGGCCATCGAGTGCCGCGCGAAGGCTTCCATCTTCTGTGCGTTGCCACCCCAGGCCGGCGTGAAGTGCTGCATGGCAATGAAGTGAAGTGGCTCGTAGTCGGGGAAGGCCTTGGCGGCACGGTCGACAAGCTTCAGTAATTCTTCGTCATCCGCGCTTTCGCGCTGCGCGATGAGGACGGTCATCTCGTGCCAGAACGGGTCGCCGCCGGCAACGCCCTCATGCGATTGCAGGTAGGCCTGCGAAACCGCGTTGTACTCATGGAACTGAGCCCAGTCTTCGGCGCTGACGGTGTTGGCGTAACCGTTGCCGCGGTAGCTCCAGGCCAGATTGAGCGGAATCCGTGCAGTCATCAGGTGGGCCGCCGGCGACTTCGGCCCGTGCTGAACCCAGCGCGCCGCCCAGGCCGACCAGTGGTTCCATGCCTCCACCTCCTGCCGTGCCGTGCCGATCGCACGCGACATGCAGAGGTAGAAACGGCCCAGCCGGGATTCGCCGGCGGCGTCGAGCTCTCCGTTGCGCAGACGAGCGGCCATGGCGTCGAGTGCGGCGAAGTCGTCGTTGGCCATCCATTGCGCGATGTCGGCGCAGTCGTTCGTCGGCTCGGGGGCATCCCCGGCCATGGCGGAAGGGGCGAACAGACTGGCCACGCTGAAGAGCGTGCCGACGAAGAGCGTCCTGCGCATCGGGGGCATCCTTGCATTGATGGGAGCCTGCGGAGGGCCCGCAGCGCCGGGAAGCATAGCAAGGTGCGATTTGCGCCATGCTGCGTCGCAAGGTGCCAGCTACCATTCGCACTGGTACGGTCCGACCCGTTGCACCACCACCGACGGGGAGAGACAACGATGCGCAAGGTTCTGCTGCTGTTGATCCTGCTGACCGGGCTGGCGCCCACCGCTTGGGCAGCCACGGTCAAGACCACCCATCGCACCATCCCAAGCTGGGATGGCACGCCCCTCGGGGCCTTCGTCATCGAACCGCAGGATGCCGGCAGTGGCCGCTACCCGCTGCTGGTGATGCCCAGCAGCTGGGCGGTGCCCAGCGTGGAATACGTGGGGGTGGCACAGTCGCTGGCGCAGCGCGGCTATGTGGTGATCAGCTACAGCTCGCGCGGCTTCTGGGAGTCGGGCGGCAGTATCGACATTGCCGGGCCCGCCACGGTCGAGGATGTCAGCGCGCTGATCGACTGGGCGCTGGACAATACCCGCGCCGACCCGGCAAGGATCGGTGTCTCGGGCATCTCCTACGGCGCCGGCACCAGCCTGCTGGCGGCGGCGCGCGACCCGCGCATCAAGGCCGTTGCCGCACTGAGCGGTTGGGCCGACCTGCAGGCGTCGCTGTACAGCCATGACACGCCCAGCGCCCAGGGCATCGCCCTGCTGGTGGCTGCGGGCCTGGCCACCGGCCGCCCCGGCGCGGAGCTGGCCACCATCAACCGCAATGTGCTGGCCGGCAATTACCAGGGGGCGGTGGACTCGCTGCTGCCGGTGGCGGCACAGCGCAGCCCAGCCAGCAGCCTGGACGAGATCAATGCCAACCAGCCGGCGGTGTTCCTCGCCAACGCCTTCAACGACAGCCTGTTCCCGCCGGGCCAGCTGGTCGATTTCTTCAACCGCCTGAAGGGGCCCAAGCAGCTGCAGCTGCGCCATGGCGACCACGCCCTCAACGAAGCCTTCGGCGCGCTCGGCATTCCCAACGAGGTCTATGCCGCCGTGGGCGACTGGTTCGACCACTACCTGAAGGGCGTGGCCAATGGCATCGACCGCCAGGCGGCGGTGCAGCTGAAGTCGCAGAAGGGCAGCTGGAGCCGCTATCCGGACTGGCAGGCCACCAATGCGGGCGCCGTCAGCTACGGGTTGACCGCACCGACCGGGCTGCTGCTGCCTACCGGCGGGCTGGCGCAGAACGGTGGCGGCACCGGCTGGGACTACCGCATCGGAAGCGGCCTGCTGACTGCCGCCAACTCCGGCGTGGTGATGGCGTCCGGCGCGCTGCAGATGTTCAACCTGCCGCCGGGCGCCTATGTGCCGTTCGTTGGCCGCGCCGCTGCAGGTGTCTGGCAGGGCCCGGTCTACTGGAGCGCACGCCGCCTGGATGGCGCACCGGAAGTGCGGATGACGGTGACGCCCAGCCGGGCCAACACCACGCTGTATGCGTACCTGTATGCCGAAGACGTGCTGGGCAACGGCCAGCTGATCAGCCACAAGCCGTACACGCTGCGCGGAGCCACGCCCGGCCAGCCAAAAACAATCGATCTTCGGTTGGAAGCCAGCAGCTGGAACCTTCCAGCCGGCAGCCGCCTGACCCTGGTGGTCGATACCGTGGACCTGCGCTATGCGGGCATCAGCCAGCTGGGCGGTGCGGTGACCTTCAGCTCACCGGCCAACGCGCCTTCGGTGCTGAAGGTGCCGCTGCATTGATGGGGCGCCGCGCCCGTTGCGGCGGGCGTCGCGCAGGGTGACAGCACGTTGCGGGACTGGGGAGCGATCCAGAACGGGAAGGGATCCATCACCCATGCACGGTCCCGTGCGCCCCAGGTCGACAGCAGGGATGGCCGCTGTGGCGCGAGCCGGCTGACGCGCCGGCCAGGCCGGTGCGTCCACCTGCTCCGGTGGTTCCAGATCGCATTCACATGCCCTGCGGCAGCAGGGCGCTGATCATCTCGTGCTGCCTGGACAGGTTCGCCCGTTGCACGAAACCCTGGATGATCGAGGCCGCCACCTTGCGCTGATTGTCCATGTCCAGCAACGGTGCGATGGCCTGCCCGGAACCCTCGGGGCTGTCACGGAACGGGCAACCGACCGGGCCTGCAGTGGTGAATGTCAGGATCGCCACGGCCACGCGCGCCGCCGGCGAGTGCGGCGCATGGAAGATCACCAGCGTTCGCTCATAGCTGATACCCGTCGAGCGTACGGTTGAGTGCAGGGAATCCTCGATGGTCATGTTCGCGCCGAGGTCCCGGGCAAGTGCAATGAAGCAGTTGGCCGCCGTCGCCTTGCGCAACGTTGCATGGTCGGTGCGGATGATCATCGCGCAGTCGACGCCGGAGATCGGCACCTGGGTGACATCCAGGTACGGGTTCTGTGCCAGTGTCCCGACCAATGCGAGATCGTCGCTGTAGCCGCAGGATGCGGTAGATGTACCCAGGCGTTGCAGCAGCGTTGCGGCCCGCTGCGCACCCCACTGCCGCCCGTGCAGCAGGCGCTGCGTGTGGTTGGCCGACAGGGCGCCGTGATCGAATCCCGAGGATGACGCCTGCATGCGCGCTTTGACCTCACGCATGCAGGCATCGACCTGCTGCATGCAGTCCGTGTCATCGGTGAACACCGGGGCCGCCGAGATGCCATCGATCACCCGGCCGAACGTCGCCAGGTCGCCCTGCTGGTCGCGGTACCAGTCGTAAATGCGCTTCACGTTGCGGCGGCGCTTGTCCAGCTTGTCCGCACCCGGCCAGCCGGGATAGGCAGCGATCTCGCACAGCATGGTCAGGCCTTCCCACAGGTGGTACTCCATGCTGGGCAGCGGCAGCCGCCAGCGCTCCTCCGCGCCGGCATCCTCGGCAATCACCAGATGGTTGCGGATGATGTCCGACCACACTGTCACGGCCTCCACGGTATCGCGGCGCGGCGTGGTCACATCGATCAGTTCCATCAGGATCGGCCGCGGCGTCACCGGGTCATCACCGGCAGGCGCCTTCGGATCCTTCACCCAGCGCGCGTGCCAGGTGTAGCCCATGCGGTACAGCACGAAGGGTTTGATGCCGTCGTTGAGGATGATGCCGGGTGGCGGCGGAGGGGTAGGCGGCGGTTGCACGGGCTGCGGCGTCGGCGGCTGCGGCAGCACCGACGGGTTCGTCACCGGCGCCGACGTGCCAATGCCCTTCAGCGGCTTGCTGGTGAACAGATGCAGGCCCGCACGGTCACGCTCGTACACCTTCCGGAACGTCTGCGGATTGTCACATGTCACCAGGCACTGCTGGCCGGGTGGCACGTGGATGTCCACCGTTGAAAGGTCCACGACCTGGCCAGCCAGGGGGCTCTGGGCGGGCGCGCACACGCTGATCTCCAGCGCGATGTTGAGGCCGGCACCGAGCATCACCTCGATCACGATGTCTTCGACACCGCCGTGCAGGGCATCCTGTGCCGGGATCGGGATCCAGGGGTTGATCACCACCTGCGTATCCCAGTCGGACCTGCCGAAATCGAACAGCGTCGGCGGCGGGTCGGCCGGGCGTTCCAGCAGCGCGTCCAGTGCGTTGCCGCCCTTGACGTAGAAGAACATCAATGGCTCACCGGGCTTCAGGCTGTAGTCCCGCCGCACCTTGCTGGACAGGCTGCGCAGCTGGTCCTTGATGTCCGACAGTGCCTTGACCACGACCGAGCGGACGTCGGGATACAGCTGGGCGTTGTTGATCTGCGCGGTGAGCTGCTTGCTGATGTGGCGCCGGGCCTCGCGCTCGGGCGTGCTCTCTTTCATGGTGGGCCTCGCGGGGGGGCAGGGGATCACACGGGTGCGCGCTGGACGCTCAGGCGGGTGACAGCAGAGCGGCGATCTCCCGGTACCAGCTGATCTCCTGGCTACCTGGCCGGGCGCTGGCCAGGGCCTCGTCAACCTCCAGTGTTCCTTCGCCTGGAACCTCCACCCTTACCCCCAGGACATCACGCAGATTGGCCACCGGCACCCGTCCGACGCTCGCCACCTCCCAGTCGGTCACCAGGCAGGACTGGGGGCGCGCAGGGCTGCTGGCACTGGCCTGGACATTGTTCTCGGCCTCCTGCGCCATCCGCAGAAGCTCCTCGGCCGTTGTGCGGAAGCGAACCAGGGAGAAGCTGCCTCCCCCATCCGGAAACAGTCGAGCACGCAGATCGCATGCGGCCCGTCCCTGCCCAAGCCAGATGCCAAGCTCCTCTTCGAACTCGCGGCGCGCAGCGCGCTCCTTGCGTTCGTTGTTCAAGCGGCCACCGCCGGGCAGGGCCCATTGGCCCGCCTGGTTCACCAGCGCCGGGGGCAGGCTATCCGACCACGCACCGACTTCCGCCACCAGGCGTTGTGCGAGCATCAACGCAGCGGCCCAGTTCGGGGTGCCCCGGGTGGACGGCGGCAATGCGATGGCCAGCTCCCGCAAGGTTGCACGCGCAGCACTGAACGGGGGAGGGGTTCTTGCGTCCTCGCGGAACAGGCTCTGCAGAGCGGCCAGCGTCTCCATGGCGACGTCATCGGTTTGCGGATGCGTGCGTTCGGCGCTTTCAAGCGCTCGGTCCAGTGCGTCCATCGTGCGGGGCAGCGTGCGTTCGCCGCGGTAGGCGACTGACCCCGCGGCGCGCCAGGCGCCGGAAAGCAGCTTCCTCAGCAGATCCCAATCCTGCTCTGTGCCACCGCCGGACGCGTTGCGGATGGCCAGCACAGCGGCCATCGCTTCGGCAGAAAGTACGACAACGGAATTGCTGCCCCACCAGCTGTTGAGCACACGTTTACGGACGACCAGATAGTGAGCACCATCCCAGACTGCGACGTAGACCTGGCTCATGGTGCAACCCCCTGTTCAACCTGCGTGGAGGGGGCTGGGCGCATTGCCGCTGTGCCAGCGGTAGTCCGGGAAAGGCATGCCATGTCTCGCTCCTGTGGGCTCGAAAGAGTGTGGGGCTTGGTGGCGTTGCCATCGGGTTGCAGGCAGTGCGGCACCGTGGATCCACTGTAGGAGCGGGGGGCGAGGGAAGATCGGCGCCAGCCACGATGTATGCGGTGGAACCCACGGAACAGGAGAGCAGGGCCGTTGATTCCCCCGCATTGGCGCGAAGCTCGTGGCCGCGCAGGCGTCAGCGGCTGCCGGCGCCCATCTCCGGGTCGTGCAGGCCCCGCAGCTTCTTCTTGTTGATCTTGCCGACGCTGGTGCGCTCGATCGCATCGACGAACCGCACGCGGTCCGGGATGGCGTAGCGCGAGATATCCCCCGAGCGGCTGCGCGCTGCGACCAGCGCGATGATCTCGTCTTCGGTCACGTCACTGCCAGGCTGCCTGACTACCAGCGGCAACGGCCGCTCGCCCCATTTCGCATCGGCGATGCCGATCACCGCGACTTCGTTGACTGCAGGATGCAGGGCGATGATGTCTTCCAGCGCCAGCGAGGAGATCCACTCGCCACCGGTCTTGATCACGTCCTTGATGCGGTCGGTCACCCGCAGATACCCATTCGCATCGATGTTGCCGATGTCCCCGGTGTGCAGGTAGCCACCTGCCCACAACGCCGCCGATGCATCCGGATCATGCAGGTAGCCCTGGGTGAGCCAGGGCGCGCGCACCACCACCTCGCCGGTAGCCACCCCGTCGTGGGCGACATCCCTTATCTCCGGGTCGACGATGCGCAGGTCCACCAGCGGCACCGGAATGCCCGCCTTGGTCCGCAGTGACAGCGCCTCGTCCGACCCGGCCAATGCATCGGCATCAATCTGTGCCAGGGTGAGCAGCGGGCAGGTTTCGGACATGCCGTAGCCACCGAAGATATCGATGCCACGTGCAAGTGCCCGCTGCGCCAGCGCTCGTGGCAGGGCCGCACCGCCGATGATCAATTTCCAGTTGCGCAGGTCGGTCTGTGCCGCGTCGGGGTGGTCGAGCAGCATGTGCAGGATGGTCGGCACGCAGTGCGAGAAAGTCACCTTTTCGCGGGCGATCAGCGCCAGCAGGTTTCCCGGCAGGTAGCGGCCCGGATAGACCTGCTTGATGCCGAGTAGCGTCGCCACGTAGGGGACGCCCCAGGCGTGCACATGGAACATGGGCGTGATGGGCATGTAGACGTCGCCGCGGTGCAGCCGCCCTTGGTTCGATGCGCTGCCCAGGGCGGCCATCGCCGCCAGGGAATGCAGCACCAGCTGCCGATGGCTGAAGTACACCCCTTTGGGCAGGCCGGTGGTGCCGGTCGTATAGAACACCGTGGCGCGGGTGTTCTCGTCGAAGTCCGGGAAGTGCTCGATGGGCGTGGCCGTGCGCAGCCCGGTTTCATATTCCGTCACGAAGCCCGATGGCAGTGGTCCTTCCGCGTCGTCCAGCAGTACCCGGGCGTGCAGGTCTGGCAGTTGTGCCGCCAGGCCCTCCAGCAGCGGCAGGAACTCGCGGTTGGCCAGGATCACCCGCGCGCCGCTGTGGTTCAGCGTGTAGGCAATCTGTTCCGGCGCCAGACGGATGTTCACCATCATCAACACCGCACCGATCATCGGCACGGCGAAGTAGGCTTCCAGGTAGCGGTTGCTGTCCCAGTCCATCACCGCCACGGTGTCGCCCTGCCGGACCCCAAGCGATGCCAGCAGCCCGGCCAGCTGGCCGATGCGTGCCTGCAGCGTGCGGTAGTCGAAGCGGACCTTGTCGCCGTAGACGATCTCCTGCCCTGGATGTGTCGCCAGCGGCGTGAGCAGCAACTGCTTGATCAGCAGCGGGCAGGTATCGGCGGCAGGGGGGAATGACATGGGGGTTCCTTGTGGGCGGCGTAACGATCGCCGGTCGTCACTGCCCACACTAGCCATCCTCGCGGACCACGCCAGCGTACCTAGGTCCCCTGTCCTTGCCGGTGCGATTTGCTAATCTCGCCTCGACATGCCAAGCCTGCTTATCGCCGATGACCATCCCCTGTTCCGTGCGGCGCTGCATCGCGCGGCCGAGGAGGCCGTCGCCGACCTTCAGATCTGCGAGGCCGATTCGCTGGACAGCGTGCTGGAAACGCTCGAGCGCCAGCCGGTCGACCTGATGCTGCTGGACCTGCACATGCCAGGCAATCACGGGCTTGCCGGATTGGCGACCCTGCGCGCATTGCAGCCGGGCCTGGCGATCATCATCGTCTCGGCAAATGAAGAGCCGCAGGTGATCCGACGTGCCATCGACCTGGGCGCCGCCGGCTATCTGCCGAAGAGTTCGGGGTTGAGCGAGCTGCAGTCCGCGCTGCATTCCGTGCTGGAGGGCGAGCGCTGGATTCCGGCACTGCTGCGCGAGCCCGTGGCGAGGGCTGCGCCTTTCAGCAGGGATGCGGATCTCGCCGCGCGCCTGGCCAGCCTGTCGGCGCATCAGTACAAGGTACTGAGCCTGGTGGCCGAAGGCCTGCTCAACAAGCAGATCGCGGACCGTCTGGGCGTGCAGCTGCGCACGGTCAAAGCGCATATGACGCGCATCATGGAACGGTTGGGGGTGCGCAATCGAGCGCAGGCCATCCGCGTACTGCACGAGATGGGGTTGGCCGATCCATCCCGGCAGCTCGAAGCCCCCCGGGACGCCTGAAACTTCAGGTCGCGGCCGCACCCTGCGTAGCCAACAGATGGTTGATCGCCCAACGCAGTGCCAGCGGCTTGAACGGCTTGTTCAGCAGCGAAAGCCCGGCTTCACGTACCGCTTCGCGGGTATCGCTGCCGATGTCGGCGCTGAGGATCACCGTGGGTCGCGCACCATGCACGGCGCTCAGCCGCTTCCATGCCGCCACGCCCGTATCACCTCCATCGAGGTGATAGTCGAACAGCCACAGTGCCGCCTCACCCGCTGCCGGCCCGATCGATGCTGCATCACCCACTGCGGTGACATCGCAGCCCCAGGACGCCAGCAGTTGCTGCATCGCCGCCCGCGCCTCCAGGTCGTTGTCGACGACCAGCACGTGGATGCCTTTCAGCGTGCTGCTACCTGCAACCGTCGGCAGAGCGCACGGTGCGGCTGGCTGAGCAGCCCGTGGTACCCGGATGGAGAATGCCGAGCCGCGCCCGGGCATGCTCCGCAGCTGCAGTGGCGCGTCCAGCAGGCTGGCGACGCGGTGCGCAATGGCCAGCCCCAGGCCCAGCCCCTGGCCATTGCTGCGGTCGCCGCGATGGAATTCCTCGAACACGATTGCCTGCTGCTCCGGCGCGATGCCAGGTCCGCTGTCATGCACGCCGATCGCCAGTGAGGTGCCTTGGCGGCGCACGCCCAGCAGTACGCCTCCACGACGGGTGTAGCGGATGGCGTTGGCCAGGAAGTTCTGCAGCACCCGGCGCAGCAGCAGCGGGTCGCTGTGCACCCAGGCGCGGGTCGGCACATAGCCGAACTGCAGGCCACGTGCCGCCGCCAGCACGGCGAATTCCTGCGCAAGCGGGTCCAGTACGGTGGACAGCGCGAACGGGCGCGGGTCGGCCACCCAGCCGCCAGCGTCCAGCCGCGACATGTCGAGCAGGCCCGACAGCAGGTCGTCGGTGGAATCCAGCGCGCCGCGGATCTGGCGCAGGAAGCTCGCCAGGAACTCGGACTCGATGTGCTGGGACATCGCATCTGCCAGCAGCTGGGCCGCATGCAGTGGCTGGATCAGGTCGTGGCCGACCGCAGTCAGGAACCGCGTCTTGGCCACGTTGGCGCGCTCGGCGTCGTGCACCGCCTGTTCCAGCCGGGCCGTGCGGTCCTGTACGCGGCGCTCCAGCGTTTCATTGCTGCGCCTGAGGGCAACTTCCGCGCGGCGGAACGCGGTGACATCGGTGAACGTGGCCACATAGCCGCCGCCTGGCATCGGGTTGCCGCGGATTTCCACGATGGTGTCGTCAGGGAAGATCCGCTCGGACAAGTGCGGCGTGCCGCGCCGCATGTGGGCGACGCGGCGCTGCAGCGCTTTTTCGGGCGAGTCGCCAACGGCAGCGCCGATACCCAGCTGGCCCAGGGCCCACGCAGTAAGATTGACCACCGGCTGCCCCACCTGCAGCAGCTCCGGCGGGAACTTGAACAAGGCCGCATAGCGGCTGTTCCAGGCCACCAGCTGCAATTGCGCATCCACCACGCTGATGCCCTGGCTCATGTTCTCCAGCGCGGCTTCGAGCAGGCGCTGGTTGAAGCGCAGCACCTGGGTGGCTTCACCGACCGCGCGGGTGACCGCCTCCAATGGCGCGGCGCCACCCTCGCGCGCGGCCTCCACCAGCAGCCGGGCCATGCCTGCGCCGACCACCGCCGTCAGCTCGCGTTCCACGGCGATGACCCGATCGTCATCCAGCATGTTTCCTGCATGCCCGTCGAGCAGCTGTCGGGCCCTTTCCTGGCCGAGGAAACGGCCGGCGGTCTTGCGCAACGATGCCGTGGCCACCGCATCGCGCTGGCGTGGCAGCGACGGGCGCACCGCGCGCGACACCAGCACCACGGCAACCAGGTTCGCCGCCAGGCTGGCGCCCATGCTGATCGCAATATGCCCCGGCTGCAGGCGTAGCGACAGCAGGGACAGCCAGTGCAAGCCATCGGGGCGGGTCGACGGCGTTGCAGCAGGCACGATCATGGGCAGCAACACCAGCCACAGCCAAACCAGCGAGCCCACCACGATGCCGGCAATGATCGCCGGCGAGGGGGTGCGTGGCCGGTACACCGCCAGCAGCACGGCCGGCGCCAGCTGCGAGAGGGCGGTGAAGGACATCAGGCCGAAATCGCTGAGCGCCTCGGTATCGCTCATTGCCCTGCTGTACAGCCACGCCATCAGGAACACGGCGAGGATGCCGGCGCGGCGCAGGGCCAGCACGCGCGGGCGCAGGTCGCCGGCGGCAGGGCTGCTATCGATGCCACCCAGCAGTCGCGAGCCCACGCCGTGGTTGCCGAGCATGATGGACAGTGTCAGCCCGGACAGGATCATCATGCCGGTGGCCGCGCTCAGGCTGCCCAGGTACGCCACCAGCGCCAGCAGGTGGTGTCCACCAGCCTGCGGCAGGGCCAGCACATACAGATCCGGCGAAACCGATGCCGGCAACTGGGCGGCACCGTACAGCGCCATCGGCACCGACGGCAGCCCGATCAGCAGCAGGTACACCGGGAACAGCCAGCGTGCCGTCTTCAGGTCGGAGGTCTGGCGAAGCTCGACCACGCCCACGTGGAACTGGTGGGGCAGGGTGAAGGCAGAGATCGCGCCCAGCGCCACCATCGTCAGGTAGTCCGGAATGACCGCGGGCGGTGGCAGGTGGGCCATCTTTTCCAGCAGGGGCGTGCCGGCGCGGTGCACCGCCAGTCCGGCATACAGGCCGATCGCCAGCAGTGCCACCAGCTTCAGTACCGATTCCAGGCCCAGTGCCACCACGATGCCGCGGTTGTGTTCGGTCGCCGAGGCCTTGCGTGCACCGAACAGCAGGGTGAACGCCGCCATCGTCAGCGCGAACCAGAACGACATGTCCAGTTGCCAGCCGGCAGGTGCGAAGCGATCGCCCAGCAGGGCGCCCAGGCCCTGGCTGACCGCTTTGAGCTGCAGCGCGATGTAGGGAATGATGCCGAACAGCGCGACCAGGGTGATGGTGATGCCCAGGCCCTGGTCTGCGTGCAGCCGCGCGACCACCAGGTCGGCGATGGTGGCGCTGTTGTGCTGCTTGGCCAACCGCGCCAGCCGCGCCAGGAACGGAAGGCCGAAGGCAAAGATCAGTGCCATGCCGACCAGCGTCGGCGGAATCGGGAAGCCCCATTGCACGCCCTGCGAGGCCGCCCCGTAGTACGTCCAGGCCGTGCAGTGCACGGCCAGCGACAGCGCATAGATGACCGGCCAGATCCGTGCCAGGCGATGCCCCCGGCGCTCACCCCACAGGGCCACGCCAAACAGCAGGACGGTCCACGCGATGCAGGCGAACAGGGCGATGGAGGGCGTCAACATCGCTCCAGTGTAGAGAGAAGCGGGGCAGGGCGGCGCTAGGCAGGCACCACGATCAGTGACAACTGCTCGGCGACCACTGCAACCTCGCCATCGGCAGCCAGCTCCACGGTCTTGCGCTGGGTCAGCAGCCACTGCCCCGGTTGGCGCGGCTGGAGGGACACCAGCTGCGAACGCACCCGTACGTGCGAGCCGCTGGGTACCGGCGCCAGGAAGCGCACCTTGTTCAGGCCGTAATTGAGCACATGCGCGATACCGGGGAAGCCGGCCAAGGCGGCCACATCCTCTTCCACCGTCAGTGACAGCAGCAGGAAGCCGTGGGCGATGGTGCGCCCACCCGGCAGCTGCGCCTGTGCGCGCACCGGGTCGACGTGGATCCAGTTGTGGTCACCGGTGGCGTCGGCGAAGGCATCGATCCGTGCTTGCGATACCTGCGTGATGCTGCCCAGCCGCTCGCCGGCCGCCCATTGCTGGAGAGGGCGCAGGGCGGCCGGCAATGCCTCGGTGGAGGCGGCTGTGCTCACCGCACGTCGTCCAGCAGGGCCAGGATGGCATCGCGTGCTTCCGGCTCGTTCAACATCGGCGCATGGCCCACGTCTGGCACTTCAACCAGGCGTGCGCGTGGCGATGTCGCGGCCATCTGCCGGGCGACATCGGCAGGCAGGATGTCGGACAGGGCGCCGCGCACCACCAGCACCGGCACGCGCGCGGTCAAGCCGCGAACCGCGCGCCACAGCACCGGGCGCAGCAGCCACAGCAGCCACGGGCGGGTGGTGCGGATCACCGCCGGGTCGTAGTCCAGTTCCAGCAGCCCGTCTTCGCGCTGGCGGAACGTACGCAGGGCCATGGCCCGCCAGTCCTCCACGGTGTAGCGCGGGAATGCCGCCTTGCCGATGGTGCCCATGTAGGCGGCGGCCTGTTGCAGATCCATTGGCGGCACGGGCTTGCCGGCGTACTTGCCGATCCGTGCCAGCGCCTCGCGCGGCACTTTGGGGCCGGCATCGTTCAATACCGCCGCAGCAATCCACTGCGGTGCGCGCGAGGCCAGGGTGATGGTCACCAGCACGCCCAGCGAGGTGCCGACGAACACGGCCTTGTCGATGTTCTGCGAGCGCAGCAGTGCGACCATGTCGTCCGAATAGGTGCGCGGGTTGTAACTGGATGGATCCTGAGCACGTTCCGACCCGGCACGGCCACGCAGGTCGACGGCGATCACGCGCCAGCCCATGCCGGTGAGCACGTCGGCCAACGCATCGAAGTCGGCGGCATTGCGGGTCAGGCCGGGAATGCACACCACGGTGCCGCGGGGCGCCTGCCCGGCGTCCGGTGCATGGTCACGCGCATGCAGGCGCAGGCCATCGTCGCTGTTCCAGTACAGATCTACGTAAGACTGCATCATGCAGGGGCTTCCTGGAAATCGTAACGGATGCGCTAGAAATCGTAACGGACGCTGAGGCTATATTGGCGTGGCGGGCCATAGAAGCCAATCAGCGTGCCGACTGCAGGAATGTTGTAGCCAGTGGTGCGGTATTCCTTGTCGGCCAGGTTGGTGCCCTGCAGGGAGAACGTCCACGCGTCATCCAGCCGCCAGATCACACCGGCATTGACCAGGCCGTAGCCATCCTGCTTGATCACCGGGCTCAGGTCGGTGGTCGGCCACACCTCGCTCTGGTAGCTGTAGCTCACCCGTGCCGACAGGTTGCCGCCGTTGGCCAGGTCGGTGCGGTACTCCACGTTCAACGCGCCCGAGAACTCCGGTGCATTGGTGAACTTCATCTGCCGGGCCACGTTCATGCCACGATCGATGTACTCGTCGTACCTGGTGTCCAGCCAGGCCAGGTTGCCGGAAATCAGCCAGTGCGGGCTGGGCAGGTACTGGTATTCGACCTCCACGCCCTTGACGGTACCCGCGCCGGCATTGGTGAAGTCGCCGAAGAAGGAATCATCGATGCCGTCGCCATTGGTATCCAGCCCAGTGAACACCGACAGCTGGATGTCCTTGTACTTGTTGTAGAAGGCCGACAGGTTCAGGAACAGGCGCTGGTCGAGGAAGGCCATCTTGCTGCCGACCTCGTAGCTGTCCACCGTCTCATCGTCGAACGGCTCGGCCGAGCGCGGCACCGCTACCGCGTTGGCACGGATGTTGTAGCCGCCGGATTTGAAGCCGCGCGTTGCCAGTCCGTAGACCATGATGTCCGGGGTGACCTGGTAGTCCAGCGAGACCTTGGGTGAGACGTTCTTGAAGTTGGTCTTCTTGTCGAAGTCCGCGGTTACCGCCACCGGCCGGCTGAAGCCCGGGTCGGCGTAGAGGCGGTTGAG
Source organism: Stenotrophomonas maltophilia (assembly GCF_002799155.1). GTDB lineage: Bacteria > Pseudomonadota > Gammaproteobacteria > Xanthomonadales > Xanthomonadaceae > Stenotrophomonas > Stenotrophomonas maltophilia_R. The sequence continues at coordinate 1,747,373 of NZ_NERD01000002.1, read as the reverse complement.
GACGATCGCGCGCTTGTCCTCGTCGGTGTAGCGGGCGCCCACATCCAGCTTGAGCCTGCTGGTCAGGTCGAAGGTCCAATCCGCATACAGCGCGATGCTGTCGGTCAGTACCTTGCCCTGGTTGTCGGCGAACTGCGCGCTGAAGTAGTTGTTCTGGATCTGCCCACCGGCCTCGCCACTGAACTGGTACAGGCCCACCACGCCGCGCACGCGTCCACCGGCATCGTAGTTCAGCTGCACCTCGTTGCTGACCTGGTCATCGTGGTAGGTGCCCCCCACATCGGCCAGCTTGACCGGCGTGGTGTCGAAGTCGATGTTGGCTTCACTGTCCGATTCGCGCTTGGCCACCACGTACTTCACTGCGATGTCGTCGTTCGGTCGCCAGTTCACCGTGGCCGACGCGCCCTTGGTCTCCACGTTGTTGAGGTTGCGCATGCCCGAGCGGATGTCGTAGCGGCTGTCCATCGGCGGGTAGGCGCGCAGGAACGGATTGGGCGCGAGCATCTTCGAGCCGCGCATGCCCGACTGGTCATCGCTCCAGTCCAGCGCGAACTGCACATCGAAATCATCGCCCGCATACGCCCCAAGGTTGAGGCGCGCCGCGTTGACCTGCTTGTCGCTGACTGGCTGGCCATTGAAGGTGTTCTCGCCGAAACCATCGTGGTTCATGCTGGCCACCGCCACGCGTGCACGCAGGCCGCTGTCGGCGCCACCGATCGGGCCGCCGATCGCCGCCTTGGCATCGAGCTGGCTGTAGTTGCCCACGGTGATCTGGGCGAAGCCCTCGGTCTGGGTGGGCAGGCCGCGCGAGATGTACTTGATCGCACCGCCAATGGTGTTCTTGCCGTACAGCGTACCCTGCGGGCCGCGCAGCACCTCGATGCGCGATACATCGAACACATCCAGCAGCGCGCCCTGCGGGCGTGCGATGTAGACGTCATCCAGGTAGATGCCGACGCCCGGGTCCGCGCCCCAGGTGGGATCGGACTGGCCGACGCCACGGATGTAGGCGGTCACCGTGCTGCTGGCGCCGCGTGCGGCGTAGATGGTCAGGTTGGGCACCTGCCCATCCAGGTCGCTGATGTCCTGGACATTCATCCGGTCCAGCGCCTCGGAGGTGAAAGCGGTGACTGCCACCGGCACTTCCTGCAGGGTTTCCTCGCGCTTGCGCGCGGTGACCTTGATGCTGTCCAGATTGGTGGGTGAGGCGCTCCTGGCCACGGGCGCCGCCCCCTGCGCCGCATCCTGTGCCAGTACCGGGCCAGACGCCAGCAGCGCGCCGATCATCAGGCTCAGACAATTCCGTTTCATTCATTCCTCCCCAGGGCATGTCCATTGCAGATGGCCCGATGCCACCCCTGCAGCCAAGGCTAGCGGTGTCGTCGGCCAGCAGCGAGTGGACCTAGGTCCAGTCGGCAGCGGCCGCCGGATGCGGATACTGGGCTCGCCCCCAGCCGGACGCGTTCCCGGTACTCCTTCATCCACGACTCACCCCTGAGGATCTGGTCATGAAATCCGGAATCGATTCGATCAAAGCGATGGCGCTGGTGCTGTGCACCTGGCTGGCAACGGCGGGCAGCGCGCTTGCAGCCAGCCCGGCAGGGCATTGGGATATCGGCCTGTACGGCAACCTGTTCGGCGCCCGCGAATACCAGGTCTGGGTGCCGGCCGGCTACGACGCGGCCCAGCCACTGCCCCTGCTGCTGGTGCTGCACGGCTGCGTGACCGGCCCGAACCTGATGGGTGAGGCTTCAGGCTTCAACGAGGTCGCCGACAGCGAGGGCTTCATCGTGGTGTATCCGCGCCAGAACGTCACCTCCAATCCTGCGCGTTGCTGGAACTGGCAGCTGCCGATCAATCAGGCGCGCGACAGTGGCGAGCCATCACTTCTGGCCGGCATCGTGGACAAGGTGAAAGCCAGCTACAGCATCGATCCGCACCGGGTCTATGTAACCGGCATTTCTGCCGGCGGCGCGATGACCTCGATCATGCTGGCCTGCTACTCGGATGTGTTCGCTGCCGGCGCCATCCACTCCGGCGGCATGTACAAGGGCGCGACCACCATTTCCGGCAGTGCCTACGCGTTGTTGGCCGGCAGCATCTACTCACCGGACAGCAACGGTCGGCTGGCCTGGCAGTGCTCGGGTTCGCCTTCGCCGCGGCCGCTGCCGTTGCTGGTGTTCCATGGCAGCGCCGACCTCACCGTCAACCCGGTGAACGGTGAGCAGGCCGTGCGCCAGTTCCTGCAGACCAATGATCTGGCCGACGACGGCCTGGACAACGACTCGGTGAAGTACGTGCCGACCAGCACCCATCACGGCCAGGTGCCGGGCGGGCGCGCGTACACGGTCGATACCTATGCCTATGGCGGAAGGACGCTGGTGCAGCACTATGTGGTGCAGGGGATGGGGCATGCCTGGAGTGGCAGCCAGTCCGGCCTGCCGTTCACCGACCCGAAGGGGCCGGATGCCACGCTGATCACCTGGCTGTTCCTGAAGGACTACCAGCGCTGAGCCTGGACGCCTGTATCCGTTCAGTGGGCGGATGCAGGAGCAGGCCAGTTGCGCAGAACCACGGACGCCACCGCCCCACGAACCGCCTCGCGGGACGGTCGGAGGGCTCAAGAAATACTGAAGATGGTCGCTAATGCGCAGGGGTGGGCATGGGGCCCGCTCAATTGGGCACTTCTGTTCCAGATATAAGGATGTAGTTCTGTGAGAGTTATTGTTGTTCTGGCGTTGGCGTTGTCCATCAGTGGGTGCGGGATGCTTCCGAAGAAGGAAACGCCCGAGCAGACGGTGGCGGCATCCCGCTTCTATCCCGGGAAATCGATCGACCAGGTCAGGGCTGCTTCGATCAAGGTCTTGAACCTGCTAGCGCCCGGGAAGATGGAATTCGATGCTGGCGCGCCCGGTATCGCAGCGAAGCGCACCTATGGGTACGTCGAACGGCGCATGGGCTACCAGGGCACCATGACGACGTTCTACAACGTCAACATGACGGCGATCAGCTGGTACACCGTTGCGCTTTCTGAAGAAGCCGGTGGTACGCGGGCCCGATTTGCGCTGCAGACGCGTGCCGACGATCATGCTTCGTACTGGGCCAACCCTGCTATCCCAGCCATTTACACCAGCTTCCGCCACGATATTCCGCTGGACGGACGCCAGGGCACGGCCGATCTGAAGCTGTTCCATGATCGCGTCGAATATGTGCTGGGGCTGCGTCCGAATTGGGTGTCATGCGGCGAAGTGAATGAGCCAGGCAAGGTTCTCGAGCTCTGCGATAGCAACGGCATCAGCGACGCCGGTCCGATCCGATCCTGACCGTTCCCGGGCCGCTCCTGGGTTGATACGCAGGGCGGCTCGTGTAGTAACGTGAGTTTCATTTCCCGATTCTGCCTCTTCATCGACCCGTGCCAGGGTCTGGTCGTACGACATCCCCATGCTGGATGTGTTCGGCTAGGCTGGTCTGATGAAGACAAGGATGAAAGCAATCATGAACCGCTGGATTCTCCTGGCATTGGCCACGCTCCCCTTCGCCGCCGGCGCCGTGGTCATCCGCGATGATGTTGACGATGCCAGGTACCAGATCGACGCATCGGTGTTCCCGGCACTGGCGGACATGCCGGGCGAGGGGCACGGCGTCCTGATCGCGCCGCGCTGGGTGCTGACCGCAGCACATGCCGCACCGATGGAGGGCATGGGCGCCACCATCACCCTCGATGGGAAGGGCTACGGCGTCGAGCGTGTTTTCCTGCACCCCGGCTACCGGAGGATGCCCGAGGCCCTGGGCAAGGAAGCGATGGCAACGGGGAGTGCGTCGAAAATCCACGCGTTTCTGGCGGCGTCGGATGACATTGCGCTGATCAGACTTGCGACACCAGTGAGCGACGTGCAGCCGGTGGCGCTCTATCGTGGCAGCGCCGAGGTCACCCAGATCGCCGCCTTGATCGGCAAGGGCGCCACCGGCAACGGTGCGACGGGAGTGGTACCCGGCGGGCCGCATCGTACGACCCTGCGGCGTGCCTGCAATGCGATTACCGGCGGCAACGCGCGCTATCTCTGGTACCGGTTCGACCCGCCTCCGCAGGGCCTTCCCCTTGAAGGCGTACTTGGCAACGGCGACAGCGGCGGCCCGCTGCTGATCAATGAAAATGGGACCTGGCAGCTGGTTGGCCTCGGCTCCTGGATCACCGCCGTTCCCGAGCATGCCCTTGAGGCGGGCTTCTATGGCCAGGTTGTCTACAACGTCCGCGTGTCCCGCTACCTTGACTGGATCGAAAGCACTATCGGACGTGACGCGTCACATTAATGCCCGCGGCGCGACTGTACGGAGCGGGCGCAGCAGACGGAAGCACGCCTAAACGATTCATGGTCCCGGACAACCGCATGGCTCGGATCTCAGCCGTTGCGACGGGCGCTCGTATCCTTCCCGCCATGAGTTCCCCATTCGATCTTCCAGATTTCATGAAAGTCACCCGGCCCTCCGGCTGGGTGCAGAGCGGCGAGCGCTGGGACCTGTGGTGGAACGGGCGCTCGGTGGCCAACATCGTGCCGCATGCCGTGCTTGGCTTCCGGGTGTACCTGGACGCACGCAAGATGTCCCAGACCAAGGTGGTGGCCGCCACGAATGTGCGTCAGGCCAGGCGCTACGCAGAGCGCTGGTGTGCCGCGCGGCTCTGCCCGCAGCTGCGGCTGCGCGAGGCAGTGGCGCGCCTGGTGGACGTAGCGCCGGAAGCGAGCGCTGCGCCGTCGCCCGCACTTTCGGCGGAGCAACAGCAGCAGGCCCGCCGCCTGGCCGAGGCCGGGGCAGGGGAGGTGGCACGGATCAAGCAGGCGCTGGCACCGCGACCGCCCGCGACTCAGGCCAGGTCGGAGCTGCAGGGGCGAGGTGGAGCCTGGTCGATACCCGGCCAGGCGCCGTCAAGCCGCCATTCGAACGGCAATGCCTCCCCTGCCGGGGTTATGCCGAGAGCTCCTCGCGCACGATCCTGGCTCCTTCGCTGAGCGCACGCAGCTTGCCCCGTGCCACGTCACGGGCCAGCGGCGCCATGCCACAGTTGGTGCTCGGGTAGAGCTTGTCGGCATCCACGAACTGCAGCGCCTTGCGCAGGGTGTTGGCCACCTCATCAGCCGTCTCCACCGTGCTGGAGGCCACGTCGATGGCGCCCACCATCACCTTCTTGCCGCGCACCAGCTCGATCAGGTCGATCGGCACGTGGGAGTTGTGGCATTCCAGCGAGATGATGTCGAGGTTGGAGGTCTGCAGCTTCGGGAACGACTCTTCGTACTGGCGCCATTCCGAGCCCAGTGTCTGCTTCCAGTCGGTGTTGGCCTTGATGCCGTAGCCATAGCAGATGTGCACCGCGGTCTCGCACTTCAGCCCTTCGATTGCACGTTCCAGGGCGGCCACGCCCCAGTCGTTCACCTCATCGAAGAACACATTGAAGGCTGGCTCGTCGAACTGGATGATGTCGACACCAGCGGCCTCCAGCTCCTTCGCTTCCTCGTTGAGGATCTTCGCGAACTCCCAGGCCAGCTTTTCGCGGCTCTTGTAGTGCGCGTCGTACAGCGTGTCGATCATCGTCATCGGGCCGGGCAGTGCCCACTTGATCGGCTGCGTGGTCTGGCGGCGCAGGAACTTCGCATCCTCGACGAACACCGGCCTGTGGCGGCTCACGGCGCCGACCACGGTCGGTACGCTGGCATCGTAGCGGTTGCGGATGCGCACGGTTTCGCGCTTCTCGAAGTCGACGCCGCTGAGATGCTCGATGAAGGTAGTGACGAAATGCTGGCGGGTCTGCTCGCCGTCGCTGACGATATCGATACCGGCATGCTGCTGTTCCTGCAGGGACAGGCGCAGGGCGTCCTGCTTGCCCTCGACCAGGCCTTCGTCCTGCAGCTTCCAGGGCGACCAGAGCTTCTCGGGCTCTGCCAGCCAGGAGGGTTTGGGCAGGCTGCCTGCGGTGGAGGTGGGGAGCAACGTGTTCGTCGGCATTGTGTCGTGTGTCCTGGGGGCGGATGGAAAATCGATGGGGTCAGCGGGCGGCCCAGCGCTCAAGCACAGCGCGGTACGGCTTGATGAAGTGCTCTTCGGTGAACCGGCCCTGCTTGACCGCCAGCTGGCTGCGCTCTTCGCGGTCGTAGACGATGCGGGTAGAGGAGTAGTCCTGGTGCTTCAGGCTGGGCTGGTAGACCTTGCCGGCCACGGAATTGGCGTTGTAGATCTCCGGGCGGTAGATCTTCTGGAAGGCCTCCATGGTGCTGATGGTGCCGATCAGTTCCAGATTCGAGTAATCGCCCAGGAGGTCACCCTGGAAGTAGAACGCCAGCGGCGCGACGCTGCCCGGCGGCATGAAGTAGCGCACCTGCAGGCCCATCTTGTCGAAGTACTGGTCGGTGGGGGAAAACTCGCCCTGGCGGTACTCCACGCCCAGGATGGGGTGATGGTTCTCGGTGCGGTGGTAGGTCTTGCTGCTGGAAACGCTGATGCAGATCACCGGCCCCTTGCTGAAGTTGGCACGGTAGGCGTCCGAGCCCAGGAAGTGCTGGAACAGCTTGCCGTGCAGGTCGCCAAAGCCTTCGGGAATGCCGAAGGTGGCCTTGCCCTCGTTGCTGGCCGGCAGCACCACGCTGAAGTCGTAGTCGCGCACGTAGGACGAGAAGTTGTTGCCGACGATGCCTTCGGTGCGCACGCCGGTCTGCGTGTCGACGATGGTCGGCCGCAGCACTTCGATCAACGGGAACGGATCGCTGCCGTCGGCACCGTCGATGTGCATTTCCACCGAGATGATGTCCAGCTCGACGGCATAGCGGTCCGCGTTCGGGTTGTCCCAGTGCGCCAGGTCGTTGAAGCGGTTGTTGATCATGCTGATCGTGTTGCGCAGGTTCTCCTGCCGCGACGCGCCACGGGCCAGGTTGGCGAAATTGGTGGTGATGCGCGTGCCCTCGGCCGGCTGGTAATCCTCGTTGAAGGGGATGCGCGTGATGCTGAAGGTGAAGGTGTCGGTCGTCATGGGCGGCGTTCCGGGTTGCGGGGTGACATCCGAATGCAGGTGCGGGCATTCGGTATTCAAAGGACTGCAGCGGCCTCGGCAGTGGCAGGCGCTGCGCGATGGGACAGGGCCAGCAGGGGCATCGCCCGCTGCACCGCCAGCCGTGCGCGCTGGATCAGGGCGTCGTTGTGCACGCGGCCATCGGCGAAATCACGGTCGGTGGCGTAGACCCCCAGCGGCAGGGTGCGGGCCTGGAAGAAGCTGAAAAGCGGACGCAGCTGGTGGTCGATCACCAGCGCGTGGCGCTCGCTGCCACCGGTAGCGGCCAGCAGGATCGGGGTATCGACCAGTGCATCCTGGTCGATGAAGTCGAAGAAGTGCTTGAACAGGCCGGTATACGAACCGCGGTAGACCGGCGTGGCCACCACCAGAACGTCGGCCTGTTCAACGGCCGCCAGTTGCCGCTCCACCGCCTCGGGCAACTGCGAGCGCCACAGTGCACCGGCCAGTTGAGGCGCCAGTTCACCCAGTTCGATCAGGTGCGGCTCGCAAAGTACGTCTTCGCCGATCAGGCCCAGCAGGTGCTCGGCCAGGGTCGCAGCACGGGAGGGGCGCTGCAGCCCGCCGGAAACGGCGACGATACGGAGTGGACGGGTCATCTGTTCGCTTTCAGCAGGGGAGGGGCTCCTTCGGGCGATCTGCGGGGGCGCAGTCCTGCAGGCCGGCGAGGTGACCGGGCGGGCAGGCAACCGAAGGCATGACCCGATGCTAGTCACGCCCTTCCATGACGTAAAATGGTATTACTTCACCAATCCATGAGCGGTATTCATCGTCATGCTGGAACGGATCCACCTCAGTATCGTGCAGCAGGTCGAGCAGCAGGGCTCGCTCACCGCGGCCGCCGGCGTGCTCAACCTGACCCAGTCGGCACTCAGCCACAGCATGAAGAAGCTGGAGCAGCAGCTCGGCACCGATGTCTGGCTGCGCGAAGGCCGCAGCCTGCGCCTGACCCAGGCCGGACAGTACCTGCTGGCGGTCGCCAACCGGGTGCTGCCGCAGCTGGACCTGGCCGAGGAACGGCTGGGCCAGTTCGCGCAGGGCGAGCGCGGTGCACTGCGCATCGGCATGGAGTGCCATCCCTGCTACCAGTGGTTGCTGAAGATCGTCTCGCCGTACCTGGCCGCGTGGCCGGACGTGGATGTGGACGTCAAGCAGAAGTTCCAGTTCGGCGGCATCGGCGCACTGTTCGGCTACGAGATCGACCTGCTGGTCACACCCGATCCACTGCTGAAGCCGGGCCTGAAGTTCATCCCCGTGTTCGACTACGAGCAGGTGCTGGTGGTGGCCAGCAACCACGCCCTGGCCAAGGTGGACCACGTAAAGCCGCGCCAGCTCGGCCAGGAAGTGCTGATCAGCTACCCGGTGCCGTTCGAGCGCCTGGACATCTACAACCAGTTCCTGCTGCCGGCCGGCATCACGCCGCGGCGGCACAAGACCATCGAAACCACCGACATCATGATGCAGATGGTGGCCAGCGGCCGTGGCGTTGCCGCCATGCCGCGCTGGCTGGTGGAGGAGTACGCCGCGCGCATGGACGTGGTGCCCGTGCGCCTCGGCGCCAAGGGCATCCCCAAGCAGATCTACCTGGGGGCGCGCGAGGCCGATACCGGCATCGACTACCTGCAGGCCTTCATCGAACTGGCCCGTAGCAGTTCGCCGCTTGCCGGCAATGCGCGTGGAGCGCGTTGATGCCGGCAGGTACTTCATCGCAGGCGGACGCCTTCATCAACGCCTTTTCACTGGAAGTCAGCGCAAAGGCCATGCCGGCACTGCGTGCCGAGGCGGCCCGCATACCGCGTGGCACAACGATCTCCATTCCCTGGCTGGCCAGCGAGGACGACGATGCACGCTTGGCGGCGGCGCGCACGGTGCGCGCGCTCGGCTTCGAGCCGATGCCGCATCTCTCTGCCCGGCGCATCCGGTCGCGTGCGGCGCTTGAGCGCTTTCTGGAACGCGCCGCCAGCGAAGCGGGGGTGGAGAAGTGCCTGCTGATCGCCGGTGATCTTTCCGCGCCCGCAGGGCCGTATGCCGACAGTACCTCGATCATCGAGTCCGGCCTTCTTGAACGTTGTGGCATCAAGGTTGTTGCCATCGGCGGGCATCCGGAAGGCCACCCGGTGATGACCGCCGAGGATCGGTGGCGCGTGCTGGAGCGTAAGTGCCAGGCCATCAAGGCGAGAGGCATGGCACCGCTGATAATCACCCAGTTCGCCTTCGATGCCGATATCGTGCTGGCCTGGCTCGATGAACTGCGTGCCCGTGGCATCACGGTTCCAGTGCTGGTCGGCGTACCGGGCCCGGCCAGCATTGCGCGGCTCGCCCGCTACGCTGCGATGTGCGGCGTGGGTGCCAGTGCATCGATGCTGGCGCGGTACGGCATCTCGATCGGCCGGCTGCTCGGCACGGCGGGGCCGGAGGTGTTCGTCGATCGGCTGGTGAAAGGGCTGACGGACGCCCATGGCCCGGTCAGCCCCCATTTCTTCCCGTTTGGCGGCATTTCGCCGTCGCTGGAGTGGGTAGCGCAGTACCGGCGGAGTGTTTACAGCAGCGGCGGCTGAAAATCAGGGCAGCTGCTCGTCCCAAGATCGAGGCGCTCTGCAATGCGCTGGGGATTGATGTCTCCGGCGCGATTGATCAGGACGACGACCGTTCTTCGCTGCGCGGGAACGTGCCGAAAATATCCGGTAAAGCCTGCGGTTCCGCCCCCGTGACCGACTACATTGCCGTCATCGGCAACCTGCCAGCCGGCCCCCCAGCCCGCCTTGCTTCCGTTGGAAAGAACCGTGTCGCACCACATGTGCCTCAGCGCGGCATCGGGTAGCAGCCGACCCTGGTCCAACGCCACAGCAAGGCGTGCCATGTCATCGATGCTCGCCAACAGGCTGCCGGCCGCCCACGCCGAACCCGGAGCAGTGGGCGGTGGGTCGTGCCACTGGCCATCCTGGAATAGATGCCCCTGGGCAATCCGGCGCCGATCCTCTGAGCGGCGCGGCCCCGCGTCGCGCATGCCCAGCGGCGACAGGATCTCTTCCTGGAGGACGTTCCAGTAATCCATGCGGGTTGCATGTTCGATGGCCAGGCCGAGCAGAATGTAGTTCGTATTGGAATAGGCATGCCGCGTACCGGGCGCAAACTCCAGCGGCATCTGCTCCACCCCTGCCAGCAGTTCACGAGGGCGCGGACTCGTCGGCATCAATCGCAGGAAGTTGGCTTCATTCAAATAATTGGGAATGCCGGAGGTATGGCTCAGCAGCCGCAGCAGCGAAATGGATGCCCAGGCTGAAGGCAGTCCCTCCACATACAGGCCGATGGGCGCCGTTACGTCGAGCAACTGCCGCTGCTGGAGCCGGAACACCAGCAGCGCCGTGAACACCTTGGTGATCGATCCCAGCTCGAACACGGTATGGCGATCAATCGGTGAGGGCCGGGTGTCAGTGCGTCGGCCCGCTGCGGATAGTGCGGCGATGCGCCCATGATCTACCACAACGGCCGCCAGGCCAGGCTGTTGCTCGGCCTGCAGCAGCCTGGCCAGCGAGCTGCAGCTGCCTGAAGTACTCCGGCTCGCCAGTGCAGACCGGGCAGGCAGGCCGCAGCCAGCAGCCAGAAGTGCTGCACACAGGTGGCGCCGGACAGGATCGTTGCGCATGGCGTATCAGCTCGCAGCGGCGTTGTGGCAATGGTATCGCGGGTCGAGCAGGCCGAGCGGATGAGGCGGGTGTCCCGGGTGGGTCTGCCCTGCGGCTTCTGGCAGCGTGGCGTGCCGACACATCACCCACGAAGGCTGACAGCTGTCACTGGCTGCGACCCGGGCGGACGCGAATAGTGGGCGCCAAGGCGAGGGCACCTCGCCACCACTCAGCTACCACTCGCCAAGGGGACCGCTCATGAACATGCTCCAGCAACTCACCTCGCAGACGCCGATCTGGGTCTGGCTGCTCCTGGCCTTCCTCGTCACCCGTGGCATCGCCGCCATGAAGCCGGGGGAAACCTCGCTGCAGAAGCTGGCGATCGTGCCTGCGCTGTTCACCGCATGGGGTGCGTGGTCGATCAGCCATCGTTTCGGCACGTCGCTGAGCGCCTGGGGTGAATGGCTCGCCGGCATCGGCACGGGTGCCGCGCTGGGCTGGCTGCTGCTGGATCGGCTGAAGCTGACGATGGACCGCAGCACCGGCAAGCTCTGGCGCAACGCGGACTTCAGCCTGCTGCCGCTGCTGCTGATCACCTTCCTGGTGAAGTACGGCTTCGAAGTCGCGTTTGCGGTGTCGCCGTCGCTGACCGCCAATGCTGGCTTCAGTGCAGCCTACCTGCTGCTGGCGGGTGGATTCACCGGCCTGTTCATTGGCAAGTACTGCCGGTACCTGGCCTCGCTGCGGGTTGATGCGGCAGGCAAGGGGCTCGAAACCGCACGCTGATGGATCTGGTAGCGCCGGCCGCTGGCCGGCTCCTCACGTCACAGGCAATCGAGTTCGGCGCTACCATCGGAGCGGCTGCGCCTCCGGTGAGAGCCCGGGATGGATGGAACCATCTGAACAGGAATCGATAATGGAAGCGATGTATCCGGTCGGCGTTGTAGGGGAAAGCGGATCATCTGGTTCGCCTGGGTATCAGGTGACCATGATCGAGTGATGTCCAGCAATGGAAGGCCTGTCTGCGATAACAGCAAAGAAGGGCTCGAGGGTCAGGTCGCCGCTCGCGGCCGAGTCCTGGACTGGGAAGGAGAATCCATCATTGACCTCGACTCGCTGGTCTCGTCTGTAGATTCAGGGAGGGAGGTTGACCCCGGGAAGGTCGTGGATGCATGGAATTTCATGATTGACCTCTTCAGGGTGATCGGGAATGCCCCCAAGCAGCTGTTTCACGCCGAGTTGATGGATGGCTATGACGCCTTCTTCTCGCAGTGCGAGGTCACTCAATCGCTTGGTCTGAGATCGATTTCCATTGCACGGCGCGATCTGGATCGGACGCTTGTCAGGCGCGCAGCGGCTTCTGGAAGAATGGTCCATGCAGGCGGCCCGATTGATGGGGGGTGATAGCGCTACCGGAGATCGCCTGCAGCAGTGAAGGGCGCCGCAGGATCCATCGATTGCTTCTGCCCGCCCAGCTGATCAGCAGCACGGGCTGCGCCGCTCGCACTCGCATCCAGCCCGTGCACGCACCGGGACGTGTGTATCGAAACCTTTGCCTCGGTGAGCCAGCAGGGCCTGCGATCAGCTGCAAAGTCCGGGCTCGCCATCACTGTCGCTCTTCAGGATGACATCCAGGATGGCCTGGTTGCTCCACGCTGGCGATGGCGCGTCTTCGGTCCGTGTACTCGGCGCAGTGGGCTGAATCCCAGCGACCGGACAGTACGCCTGCTAACGGGCGGCAACGAATATCAGCGTGCGCTGGACGAGTTGGTCTCCCCGCACGGCCTGAATTCGCTTTCGCATCACGGCAAGAGCGGGTCAGGGGAGTTCCAATCGCAAATGACTCTCACTACACTTGCGGCATCCCACCCCTTCCGCCGCCTATGGCGGTCAGAACTCCGGCTCCCAACGTGAATTCCCCGCCCCACCTGTGCAGACCGCAGGCATTTGCCCTGAGGGTGATGTGTCCACGCTAGGCCGGGGCACGGGCAGCAACGCGGAACGGGCCTCTCCCACGGAGGCAGGCATTCCGGAAGACGCCTCGCCAACGGGCGGGAACCTCCTTGCGAAAGCCTATGCCCGTTGGCGCGGGCCCATTCTGCGCAGCCTTGCGCGTGTCAGGGGTGCGGACGGTGAGGATGCCCTGCACGACGGTGCAGTCAAGTGGCTGGCGGCAAATCCTGCACTGGCGTCGTGCGACCAGCAAGGTGCCTATTTCCGGCGAACGGTGATGAACACCGTGGCCGATGAATATCGTGAGCACACCGCAGGCCGCCGTCTCCAGACGCTGCCGCTGGCAGATGCAGAGGATGCGGGCCAGGCCATCGCCAGCGATGAATCACAGTGCCCGTTGCAGCTCAGCGCCCAGCGGCAGCGCCTGGAGCGCCTGCGAGAAGCACTGGCCGAGCTGCCGGAGCGCCAACGCGAGGCTTTTGTGCTCTGCCGCTTCGATGGGCTGACCCAGGAAGACGTGGCTGCTCGCATGCAGATCTCCCGCCGCATGGTGGTCAAGCACCTGTCGCGAGCGGTTGCCTACTGCGAAGTGCGGGTACGCTATGCGTCTCTGGCACAGATGCAGGAACTGCATCGCCCGATCAAGGCGGGCGAGGCGTTGGCGCCTGCCATCGATGCTGATTTTCCCTGCCGATGACCGATCTCCCTTCTGCCGCAGGTTCCGACCCGTTTGCCCTGCATGAGGCGGCCGCCGCGTGGATGGTGCGGCGGCAGGATGCGGACTGGCAACCGGAAGAAGAGGCGGCCCTGCAGCACTGGCTGGCCGAGAGCGAAGCGCACCGACAGGCGTTCGCCGACGTGGCCAGAACCTGGCACGACCTGGGCCAGTTGCCGCGCCCCGTGCTGGCCTCGGACGCGCGTGCGGTGATCGCCCCAGCAGTACCTTCACCTGCCGCTCCACGCCGGGGCAGGGCGGCGCGGCGTGCACGGTCGTGGCGCCTGCCACGCGTTGCGGCGGCTGCGGCCGTGGCGATGCTGGCCTTGGGGTACGTCGGCTACGGTTGGTACACCGCGCCCAGCTACGTACAGGACGTGGTCACCGGTGCGGGCGAGATACGTGATCTTCAATTGCCGGACGGCTCACGGATTTCACTCAATGCACGCAGCACGCTGGCGGTGCATTTCTATCGATCCCGTCGTGAAGTGGTACTCAGCCAGGGCGAGGCGTACTTCGAGGTCGCCCCGGCGGCCGACCGGCCCTTCACCGTCGATGCCCAGCGTAGCCGGGTGACGGTGGTCGGCACGGCCTTCAATGTGCGCAATGGCCCGGGCGAAGTCGTGGTCAAGGTGCTGCATGGGCACGTGCGGGTACAGCCGGATCGCGCAGAAGGTGCCTCGCCGGTCAGCCTGCACGCCGAACAAGGCCTGGCCGTTACCACGCTTACAGCCGCCTACCGCTCCATTGCCGCCAGCGCAGACAGCATTGGCGGCTGGCGCAACGGGCGCCTGGTGTTCCGGCGCACCCCGCTGGACGAAGTGGCGCAGGAGGTCGGGCAGTATCTGGGCCATCCCGTCACGCTGGGCCAGCCAAGGCTGAAGTTCCTGCCGGTCTCCGGCTACGCAGCCACCGATGCCCCAGCCACCTTCCTGGAGGCGCTGCCGGATCTGTTGCCCGTGCAGGTGACCCGCACTGCCCAGGGCGGCTATCGCATCGACGAACGGCCTGTTGCCCGCTGACGCCGGAACGAAAATTTCTACCGGGGCGGGTTCCCACCCCGCCGCCGTTTTCCGTTTACCCCAGTGAGGCCAGTAGCGGCCAAGCATGATGGAGCGGTAATGGGGTACATGAAGATCAAGCGCGCACTTGTTGCTGGCGCGTTCTCTACGGGGGTACACGCCAAGCGACTGCCGTTGCTGGCACTGTGCATTTCCAGCGCGCTGGCAGCGCCGGCCATCGCACAGGCGCAGCCGGCTGCGCGCGTGCCGTTCAATATTCCGGCGCAACCGCTTGATGCCGCGCTGCGCCGCTTTTCCGAGCAGTCCCGGCAGCAGGTGCTGTTCAGCGAATCGGCGGTGGCGGGCCGTCGCGCCCCGGCCTTGACCGGCAGCTACACACCGCAGGAAGCACTGGCGCGCCTGCTGGAGGGCAGTGGCGTGCGTGTCAATGCCACCCGTCCGGGCGTGTTCACCCTGGCGCAGGAAGCAGCAACACCTACGCGCAGCAAGGAGGCCCAGACCACCCTTCAGACGGTGAACGTGACCGCCAACGCGCCAAGTGATGGCGCCTACACAGCACGTGAGCTGAGCCTGGGCAAGCTGGGGCAGAGCATCCGCCAGACCCCGCAGTCGGTCAGCGTGATCACCCGCCAGCAGCTGGACGACCGCAACCTCACCACACTGGACGAGGCGCTGGCGCAGACCACGGGTGTGACCAAGACCGCCCGCAACTTCGGCAACCACAAGTTCTCGATCCGCAGCTTCACCGTGGACGACAGCAACTATCTGGTCGATGGCGTGGCCGGCATCGTCTATGCCCCGGTGGGTTGGCTGCCGATCGACACCGCGGTGCTGGAGCGGGTTGAAGTGCTGCGCGGTGCCGGTGGCATGATGCTGGGTGCGGCCGACCCCAGCGGGGCGATCAACATGGTGCGCAAGCGCCCGCGCGACCAGGCCCATCTCGATCTGGCGGCAACTGTGGGTTCGTGGGACAACTACCGCGTCGAGGTTGATGGCGGCGGCCCGCTCAATGCCGCCGGCAGCGTGCGCGGCCGACTGGTCGCCGCCTACCAGGACCGCGATTACTTCCAGCGGGGAACCTCATCGAAGACACCGGTGGCCTATGGGGTGATCGACGCCGACCTGGGTGCGGACACCACGCTGACCTTCGGCCTGCGCCACCAGGCCAGTGACACCGACGGTTACTGGCTGTTCGGCCTGCCGCGCTACACCGATGGCGGTGCGCTGGACATCAAGCGTTCCACCTCGCTCATCCAGGACTGGAACCGGCAGGAGGGCTCCGTTGAAGAAGCCTTCGCAGAAGCGGAGCACCGCTTCAACGAACGCTGGAAGGCGCGCCTGTCGGTGAACCGCACCGAATCGGACCTGGACCAGCGTGTCGCGGTTCCGCTGGGCGGGGTGGACCGCGCCACCGGCATCGGTTCGCGCTTCTATGACATCTATTTCAACCGCTCGCGCGTGCGCAGCGATGGCATCGACCTGCACACCACCGGCAGTTTTGAAGCCTTCGGCCGCAGCCATCAGGTGCTGCTGGGCGCCATGTGGTCGCGCCAGCGTACCCGCCAGAGCTCGGCGGACCTGGCCATCGACGTGCCGATCAATGTCTACGCACCCGACCACAGCGCCATTGCGCAGCCGCTCCAGCCAGCCTGGGACTGGTCAGAAAACGCCCGCGCCCAGCAGAGCGGCGTGTACAGCAATCTGCGCCTGCAGCTGGCAGAGCCGCTGCACCTCACGCTGGGTGGCCGGCTGAGCTGGGTGAAGTACCAGTCCAGCGATGGCTTCACTGGCGCCAAGAGCCGTGACTACGAACAGAAACACGAATTCACCCCGTATGCCGGCCTTGTCTACGACCTGGGTCCACAATGGTCGGTCTACGCCAGCTACGCCGACACCTTCCAGCCGCAGAGCTCGTACGTCACCGCGTCCGGCTCGGTGCTGGATCCGGCCATCGGCGCCAACTACGAGCTGGGCGTGAAGGGGGAATTGAACGATGGGCGCTTGAACCTTTCCGCTGCGGTGTTTTCCATCCGCAAAACCGGCAACGCCGTGGTGGACGAATCCGACCCGGGCAGCTGCCGTGGCTCGCTGGCGTCGTCCGATTGCTACCGCAATGGCGGCAAGCTGCGCAGCAAGGGCTTTGAATTGGAAGCCAGCGGCGAACTGGCACCGGGCTGGCAGATGATGGCGGGCTATACCCACGTCACCAGCCGCGACGATGAGGGCGCGACCATCAGCGCCGAGACACCTCGCCACCTGTTGCGCCTGTCGACGTCCTACCAGCTGCCCGGCAAGTGGAACGCGTTCTCCGTGGGTGGTGGTGTATCGGCACAGAGCAGCTACTCCTATCCGGCCTACGACGACCCGGACTGGCGCATGGGTGCAGCAGGACGTGCCGTGTGGGACCTGCGTGCCGGCTACCGGATCAATCCGCGCTGGAGCGTGGGCCTCAACGTGGCCAACCTGTTCGACACGCGCTATTACGCGATGATCAGCCAGATCCGCCGCGGCAACTTCTTCGGCGAACCCCGCAATGTAATGCTGACGCTGCGCGGCTCGCTGTGATCTTCCGCAACCGGCGGGGCAACGGCCTGCCCGCCACGGGACAGGCATGAAGGCAGGCTTCCGGCAGAGCATGTCGTGGCTGCACACGTGGTGCGGCCTTACCTGCGGCTGGCTGCTGTGCGCGATCTTCCTGACCGGCACGCTCAGCGTGTTCCGCGAGCCGATCACGCGATGGATGGAGGCCGGCCCCGTGCCGGCCTCCTCGCCGGCGGTGGACACCGCAACGCAGGCGGTGCGTGCGCAGCACTGGCTGGCCGCAAACACCACCGATGCCCGGGCATGGCAGATCCGTTGGCCTGCGCAGCACGGCTGGCCGCTGGAGCTGTCATGGGAGGATGGCGACGGCAACGCGCACGAACGCTGGGTGGATGCCAGTACAGGCATGCCACAGCCTCCACCTCGTCTTCGGGAAACCGAAGGCGGGCGCCACTTCATGTCCTTCCATTACACCCTGCACGGTGGCATGGCCGGCTACTGGCTGGTCGGCTGGATCACCGCCTGCATGCTGCTGGCGCTGGTGTCCGGCGTGGTAGTGCATAAACGCATCTTCAAGGACTTCTTCACCTTCCGCCCGGGCAAGGGACAGCGCAGTTGGCTGGATGCGCACAACCTGAGTGCCGTGCTGACCCTGCCATTCCTGTTCATGATCGGCTACACGGGGCTGACCTTCTTCTACAGCAGCTATCTGCCGTGGCCGGTGCACGCCGCCTATGGCGATGCGGATGGCGCCTATGCGCGCTACGAAGCCGAGCTGGCGCCTGCACCGTTGGCTCCGCCTGGCATCCTGGTATCCACCGCGCAACTGCCGGACCTGCCGCAACTGCTGGCACGCGCGCACGCCATCAGCGGGCAGCCACCGGCACTGGTCGTGATCCAGGCGCCCGGCACCGTGCACAGCGTGGTGGAGGTGATCGGCCGCAAGCCCGAGGGGGGCGCGGACAGGCATCTGCTGACCGAAGCCAGCCGGGTGACGTTCGATGCTGCCAGCGGCACGCTGCTGCAACAGCATGGCGCACGTCCGCATGCCATTGGTGCCGTACAGGTGCACGAAACCATCGAAGCACTGCACAAGGCCGATTTCGGCGGCTGGCCGATGAAGTGGCTGTACTTCATCAGCGGTCTGCTCGGCACGGCGATGATCGCCATCGGCACGCTGCTGTTCTCCATCAAGCGGCGCAAGCGCAGCGAGCATGAGTTCGGCGCGGCCACGGCGGGCATCTATCGCTGCGTGGAAGCGTTCAACGTCGCATCGCTGGCCGGGGTGGCACTGGCAAGCATCGTCTACCTGCACGGCAATCGGCTGCTGCCACTGGAAATGAGCGATCGCAGCGCATGGGAAATACGCATTTTTCTTGCTGCCTGCGCGGCCTCGGTGGCGCACGCGCTATGGCGCCCACCGCGCCTGGCCTGGATCGAGCAGTTGTGGCTGGCCGCAGCACTGTGCCTGGCACTGCCGCTGGTGAACATGGTAACCACCGGGCAGGGCGTGCTGATGTATCTGCAGCGGGGTGCATGGCAGCAGGCCGGCGTGGAGCTGGTCGCACTGGCATTCGGGTTGATGCTGGCAAGAATGGCCCTGATGTTGCAGCGCCGGTGGCCACGGGCGCAGGAGGCGGCGCGCACGGCCAAGCCTCCGGCCGGGCGGGGAGCAGCCCATCGCTGGCAGGTGGCGAGCCGTGTGCTGGCCGCCTCGCTGGGCGGCTACGTGTTCACCGCGGTTACCGCTACGGCGCTGGCGTTGTTGTTGCCCGCGCTGGTGGGGGTAAGGACGTCCGTTTCGGTCCTGACCAGTTCACTGCTGGGGTTCGTGCTGTTCATTGCCATCGCTGTGGGCGTCTTCAGCGCCCGCAGTGTTGGGAGGGTATGGCTGAGTCTGGCGGCGGGGAGTGCCCTGATGGGGTTGCTGATGGCGATGCTGAGGGCAGGCTGAGGGCAGGCTGAGGGCAGGGGCACTCCCGAAAAAGCACGGAGGGTGCGGAGATGCTAGTGCGAATGATTTGCGTTTGATACAATTTAACGTGAAATTAACGCCGCCGCAGCTGCCGCCTAGGGCGCACTTCCTACCGTAGGCCCTCCAATGTCCAAAATGATCCTTGCTTCCCGCGCTCCCATGCGCACCCTGTTGTCCACGTCCGTTGCGCTGATGCTGGCCTTGCCACTGGTGGGGCATGCCGAGGAGGCTTCGGCAGAATCGCCCGATGGCAGCGCCACCACCCTGGATGCGGTGCGGGTCAACGCCTATCGCACCACCACCCACACCTCCGGCGCGACCAAGACCGACACGCCGGTTGCAGAGATGGCCAAGTCGGTCTCGGTCATTGCCCGCGAGGAGCTCGATGCCCGCGGTGTGCAGAACCTCAATGAGGCGATGCGCTACGTGGCGGGCGTCGTCCTGGAGAGCGGCGGCATCGACAACCGCGTCGACGACTTCCGCATCCGTGGCTTCGATGCCGGCAGCTGGAGCAACAACGTCACCATCGACGGCATGCGGGCGCCGCAGGGTGGCCAGTGGAACCGGACCATGGTGGACAGCTGGAACCTGGACCGTGTCGAAGTGCTGAAGGGACCGTCGGCCGTCATGTATGGTCAGGTGGCTCCGGGTGGCATGGTCAACCAGGTCAGCAAGACCCCGACGCCTGACCAGCAGCAGGTGCTGCAGTTGGGTCTGGATGGGAACGGCCAGTACAGCAGCGCATTCGACCTGGGCGCGGCATCGGACGACAAGCGCCATCTGGGCCGCCTGGTGGGCCTGTATCGCGACGGTGACACGCAGATCAAGCACACCCAGCAGGAGCACTGGTTCCTGGCGCCCAGCTATACCTTCCAGATGGCCGAGCGCACGCGCCTGACGGTGCTGGGCCTTTACCAGCGCGACGACGGTGGCTCGACCTACCAGTTCCTGCCGATGGACGGCACGCTCAAGGCCACCCCCTATGGGCGCATGAAGAACACGACCTTCATTGGCGAACCGAACTGGAACACCTACGACCGCACGATCTGGACGGCCGGCTGGCTGTTCGAGCATGCCTTCAACGAGAACTGGACCCTGAGCCAGGGGGCTCGCCGCACCAACGTGGAATCGACCTTCCGCACCGTGGTGACCAATGGTGGCCTGAACCCGGATGGCCGCACGCAGAAGCGACGTGCCACCTGGGGCGAGGGGGACTCCCAGGGCGACACCATCGACACCCGTGTGACCGGCAAGTTCCAGACCGGCTCGGCTGAACACACGCTGCTGGTGGGCGTGGACTGGCAGAAGGCCGATTGGGACGCGGCACGCGGTGCGATGCGTGATCCGGCGCCGATCGACATCTTCAATCCGGTCTACACCGGCTATGTTCCGGTCACCAACAGCATCAGCTACTCGGGAGGCGTCAACCGCCAGACGGGTGCCTACCTGCAGGATCAGATCGCGCTGGACAAGTGGCGCTTCACCGTGGGTGGCCGTTACGACTGGACCAAGGACGACACCTGGACGCAGTCGTACACCGTGGCTACGAATCGCTACGGCGCACGCGCGCCGAGCCGCATCAAGAACGAAGCCTTCAGCGGCAACGCTGGCATCCTGTTCGTGGCTGACAACGGCCTGACCCCGTATCTGAGCTATGCGGAGTCCTTCCAGCCGGCAGGCAGCACGGCGACCCAGTCTTTCGACCGGACGCCGTTCGACCCGATCACCGGCAAGCAGTGGGAAGTGGGCGTGAAGTATCAGCCGTCTGGATTCGATGGCCTGATCACGCTTTCGGCCTACGATCTGCGCCAGCAGAACATCCTGACCAACGACCCTGACCCCAGCCACAACACCTGCGGCACGACTGGGTCCAGCCAGTGCCAGGTCCAGGATGGCGAAGGCCGCGTACGTGGCGTAGAACTGGAAGGCCGCGTCACCCCGCTCGACGGCTTCAGCGTGATCGGTGCCGCATCGTGGATGGACTCGGAAGTCACCAAGAGCAACAACGGATATCAGGGCAAGCAGTTGGCGATGGTTCCGGACTGGACCGCTGCACTGTGGGGTGACTACACCTTCCAGGGCGGGGCACTCGCGGGCCTGAGCCTTGCCGCAGGCGTCCGCTACAACGGCGAAAGCTACGGTGACAGCGCCAACGTCTACCTGATTCCGTCCTACACGATGTGGGATGCGGCGATCCGCTACGACGTGGGCGCGATCGGGCGTGTGGGCACGCAATTCGCGCTCAACGTCAGCAACCTGACGGATAAGCGTTTCGTGACCACGTGCAGCGGTGTCTCCTCGTGCTTCTTCGGCACGGGACGCACGGTCACGGCCACCGCCCGGTTCACCTGGTAACCCTTTTGCCCCGTGACCGGCCAGCCAGGTCACGGGACTTTCGTATGAGACTTCCAGAATGTCAGTTGTGATGGCGTTGCTGGCCTCAGCCACGGGTGTGGTAGGGGCGTGGCTGTTCTACCTGGCGTCACCGAAACAGCAGTGGCGGCGCGCCGGACCTTGGCCTGTCCGTGGGAAATGGATTCCCGGCAGCATCTTGTCGCTGGTCTCGCTTGCCTTGTTCCTGTCTTTGATGGGAAGTGGTGCGGCCTTCTTCACCTGGTTGACGATTCTGATGCTGGTCTGGTCAGTGGCGCCGTTCCTGGGCGTCTGGCGTGGCCGTCGAGGCGGAGGCCCGCATGGCCAAGCCTGACAAGCTGCAGAGCCGCCACTGGTTCGGAAAGATGTGCGCAGGCGTACTCCTGGGCTTCGGGCTCTCCCTGGCCTTGTCCGGCCTGTTCGCGTGGTTCGGCCCCGGCGGCATCGATGGTGGGGGCGGCAAGGCCCAGTTCAACATGTGGCTGGTCGCGCTGCTGTGGGCGCCCCTCCTGTCATTCGTCTTCCTTTTCCGTAGCAGCGCAAGCGCCTGGCTGTGGCTGGGTGCTGCCAACCTGGTCGCCTTTGGCGCACTCTGGCTGGCGCGAAGCCAGCTGGGCTGATTGGACCCCGCATGAAGATCCGCAACGACATCATCAAGGTCTACAAGGACGTGCACATCTGGGTCGGCATCTTTGCCGGCCTGATGCTGTTCATTGCCTTCTATGCCGGCTCGATCACCATGTTCGAGAAGCCGCTGGAACGATGGGCAACGCCGTCGTCTGCGCTGTCTGCGCCGGTCCCGATGGAACGTGCACCTGACCTGCTGGCGGCGGTGCTCAAGAAGCATCCGGAAGCCGCGAAAAACTACAGCGTGATGGTGCAGACATCACCTGAAGCGCCTGCCCGCGTGATCTGGCGCGTACGTGGCGACAAGCCACGGCAGTTCACTGAGTTTGGCGCAAGCTTTGACGAGAAGGGCCACCTCCAGGTGGAGCAGCTGCGCAAGGCACCAGTGGCGCAGCTTGTCGACACCTTGCATCAGTTCGTCGGCCTGCCGTTCCCGGATGCGGTTTCGCGCCCCGTCATGGGCATCATTGCGCTGATGTATGCCGTGGCACTGATCTCCGGCGTCATCGTGCTGCTACCGACGCTGGTGAAAGACTTCTTCGCCGTGAGGGTAGGCAGGAACATCAAGCGCATGTGGCTGGATGTGCACAACGCGCTGGGCATTGTCAGCCTGCCGTTCCACCTGATCATGGCCGTGACCTGCGTGGTATTCGCGTTCCACGATCAGATCTACGACATCCAGGACAAGGTGGTCTATCCCAACGGCATCCAATGGGGCGAAGAGCACGATGCCAGGCCCGCTCCGGGCGCCCAGCCTCTGCCTGCTCCTGCACTGCTGGAAAAGGTAAAGGCACAGCTGCCGGGCTTTGAGGTCTACAGCCTGGGCTTCCAGCAGAAGGGGAGTGTGGTCGAGGGGCGTGTGACCGGCCTGGATATCCGTTACGGGACGCGTGCCCGCACGTACATGAGCACCCATCTCGATCCCTACACCGGCGTGGTGGACACGCATGATCTGCCCGGGCACATGGATGGCTGGGATACGGCGGTCAATGCCTTCTTCATGCTTCATTTCGGCAGCTTCGGCGGAAACCCGGTGCGCTGGATGTACCTGTTGCTTGGACTCGGCGGCGCAATCGTGTTCTACACCGGCAACCTGCTGTGGATCGAATCACGACGCAGGAAGCAGCGCGATGCCAACCTGCCGGCGCAGAAGCGATCCACTCGCGTGCTGGGATCCTTGACGATCGGCGTGTCCCTGGGCTGCG
The DNA here is from genome assembly GCF_002799155.1 of Stenotrophomonas maltophilia. GTDB lineage: Bacteria > Pseudomonadota > Gammaproteobacteria > Xanthomonadales > Xanthomonadaceae > Stenotrophomonas > Stenotrophomonas maltophilia_R. Next base: position 1,724,282 of record NZ_NERD01000002.1, on the reverse strand, counting down.
TAACCGGCATCTCGGCGACACTGGCCGCCACCAAGTGGCTCCCTGGGCTGGTGGCCAATGTTTCGGCATGGCACGAAGGCATCTACTATGCGGCCTTCCTGCTGGCAGTCGCCTGGGCATTCCTGCGTGGGGCCGCGCGCTCCGCTTACGAGCTGCTGTACGCTGGCGCCATGGTGACGGCACTGATTCCGGTCGGCAGCCTTGCAGCATTGGTCGGCGTGCCAGGCACCTGGAACCATTCAAGTGCCGGCGTGGCTGTGGACGCGACCGCAATGATCGCCGCTCTCGTTCTCTGGCAGCTGGCGAGGCGTTCCAGGAAGCGCGCAAACACGGGTCACATGGACAGCGTTTGGGCCATCGACGGAAAGGCAACCACAAGGGCAGTGCACACCCAGGCGGCCGGGGAGTAGATCCGCCCCTGAAACGATTGCCGAGGCGGGCAGGTAGGCATTGGATGGAAAAACAGCCGTTGCCCAAGGCACCTTGGACGCGGCAAGATTTCGACCCGGCCATGAACAGGCCTGAACGGCCCGCTCTTCAGTTCGGCGAGGCACGCGTCATGGGTACTTTGCACGTACCAGGTACGCCGCATTCACGGCCACCGACACCCGCACTCACCACACTGCCCCTTCCTTACACACGAAGGGGTGAGACATGGCCACCTGTGATGTCTGCGGCAACAACTACGACAAGAGCTTCACTCTGCAGCAGGGCGGACGCAGCGGAACCTTCGATTCGTTCGAGTGCGCGATCCATGCATTCGCGCCACGCTGCGCACATTGCGACTGCGCGGTTATCGGGCATGGCGTTGAAGGAAAGGGCCAGATCTTCTGCTGTGCACATTGCGCCGGTCATGCCGGTGTACAGGGTGTAGCGGACCGGGCCTGAGCCGCCTCATTTCCTTGCTGCAGATTGCTTGGAGATCAGCGATGAAAGTCGGGCGACCCGGGCTGCGCCCGAGTCCGCCAGCACTGCCAGTGCACGCCGTTTCTGGGAGGGCATCGCCGCCACGGCTTCCAATGCCACCACGACCTCGAACTCCCTGGCGTTGGCGTCCAGCGCCGTGGCGAGGACACACGAGTCGGCCGTCATGCCAGTGAGCCAAAGTCGGTGTACTCCCAACTTGGCCAGCAGGATCGGCAAGGGACTGGCGAGGAACGCCGAGTGCTTGGGCTTGAGCACGAAATAGTGGCCGGGCAGGGGGGAGAGGGCTGTGGCAATTCGGGCAGCCGGCCCCCCATCCTGCTGGCACTGCTCCACTTGCTGGCGGAAATCCCGCTTCCAATCTGAGAAGTTGTCATTGGCATAGATGACTGGCCACCCCTGGTCATCGAAGTGATCTCTCAGGCGCCGGATCTGCCGGGCCGCCTTCTCTGCCGCTGGCGCCAGGGCGTCCGCACCCGGGAAGTCGAAACGACTGAACATGTCGATGATCAGCAGGGCGGTAGAAGGGGGGCGTACCATGCCTCAATCTCCTGTCTGGGCATGCGGCGCCTCGACCGGCTTGGACTGTGGCGAATCCTTCTGGCGCAGGAAGATGGTCAGCACAACCAGAGACAGCACGGCCAGAAACTCACTTTGCCAGTTCTGCATGGATTCAAACCAGAACGTGCTGCTGGCCAGGTGCTCGAGAAAGCCCGGCACTGGCAGGCCCTGCAGCTGCTGCTCGGCCTGCTCGGCTCGCCAGCTGCCCAATGCATGCAGCGTAAAGCTGGTCAGGAACAACAGGCCGAAGGCGATCGCAAGCGAATGGCCGTACAGGGCCTTCCACACGCCGCCGCGCCTGACCGGCCACGGCGTGGGCCCTGGTTCGATCCGATTCTGTTCCTTCGCAGGATCCAGCGGCCGAGATTCGGCCGAGCCTCGCTGGCGCAGGCTCACCGTCAGCAGCACGTACATCCCCATCTGCAGGAATTCGCTCTCCCAGTTCTCGAATGTGGCGCTGACAAAGTGCCCGGTCGCCAGGTAATGCCAGAGATCGATCGGCGCGCGTCCGTGCTGCATCAGCTCCTGGTTGTGCACGTGATGTCCCGCAACTGCCTGTCCACCGATGAATACGATGGTGAGCACGAGCAGCACCAGCGAGAGACCGTTGCGTTTCCACATGCAACACCTCGTTCAGGCTGTTCCAATGGCCGTGATGAAGCTTGCGCCGCCAGCGGGCCATGAGCTGTGAACCCGGCGCATCCAGGATGTGAGGCGGACTCAACGCTTGCCTGTTGGATCCGGATCAGGGCGCTCGTAATCCTCGGGTACGGCCTTGGGGCCATCGCCGTCGTCAGGCATGTCGTGCTCCTTCCACTTGGCCCGGTCATTGCGCCGCTTGTCCGGCGTATGTGCCTTCGACTGATCGTCCACATCCGTGGTCGGGTTGAAAGGAAGCTTGTCGTTCACGGAGGGCTCCTGCGGCGGAAACCTGCACCTTGCACCGGGCTGGGTTAACGCCACGACGCCGCAGAATGAACGCCGCGCACACCGGGATGTCACCGCGGCGGGATGGCGGCCTTGCGATGCTGGAGATCCGAACTCCTGGAGACGCACGATGCAGGCATTGACCTACCACGGCCGCAAGGATGTACGTGTCGAGACCGTGCCGGACCCGGTACTGGCCGCAGACGACGACCTGATCCTGCGTGTCACCGCTACCGCCATCTGCGGCTCGGACCTGCATCTGTATCGCGGCAAGATTCCCGATCTGCACGACGGCGATGTGCTGGGCCACGAGTTCATGGGCATCGTGGAGGAGGTCGGCAGCGGGGTGACCCAGGTGAAGCCAGGTGATCGTGTTGTCATTCCCTTCGTGATCGCCTGTGGTGAGTGCTTCCACTGTCGGCTGGCCGAGTATGCCGCCTGCGAAACCACCAACCCGGGCAAGGGCGCCGCGCTGAATCAGAAGGGCCTTCTGCCGCCGGCCGCGCTGTTCGGATACAGCCATCTGTATGGCGGAGTTGCCGGTGGCCAAGCGGAGTTCGTGCGCGTGCCCAAGGCGAATGTGGGCCCGCTACGTATTCCGGAAGGCGTTGCCGACGAGCAGGTCCTGTTCCTGTCTGACATCCTCCCCACCGGCTACCAGGCCGCGCTGAACGCAGGGGTGAAGCCGGGCTCAACGGTGGCCATCTTCGGTGCGGGCCCGGTCGGGCTGATGAGCGCGGCCTGCTGCCGCCTGCTGGGGGCCGAGACGATCTTCATGATCGATCATCTTCGGTACCGCCTTGACTATGCGCGCCGGGCCTACGGGGTGACCCCCATTGATTTCAACGAGATTGACGATCCGGCCGATTTCATTCTTGCCCAAACCAGTGGGCGGGGCGTGGATGCGTGCATCGAGGCGGTAGGTTTCGAGGCCGAGGGCAGTGCGCTGGAGTCAGCGTTGACCGCTGTAAAGCTGGAAGGCAGCAGCGGCGTGGCGATCCGGCAATGTATTGCAGCCGCACGCCGCGGTGGCGTGGTCAGTATTCCAGGTGTCTACGCCGGCTTCATCCATGGATTCCTGTTGGGCGACGCGTTCGACAAGGGGCTGACATTCAAGATGGGGCAGACCCACGTCCAGGGGCTGATGCCGGAGCTGCTCGACGCGATCATGCAGGGGCGGCTGGACCCGGGCGACATCATCTCGCACAGGATGCGCCTGGCCGATGCAGCGCAGGGCTACGCGATGTTTGATGCCAAGCAGGACGACTGCCGCAAGATCGTATTGACTCCATGAGCAGGCCACCATGAGCGCGATTGTCATGGCCTGTGTCTACGCGCTGTGGCTGGCCGCCGGCTCGCTGGACTTCCATTTTCACCGGCGAACCGACCTGCCGCACACTTCCGCGATGCGCGAAAGCCTCCTGCATGGGGTACAGCTTCTGCTGATCGGCAGCGGGGTGCTTGCGTGGCTGGCGCTGGAAAACACGTTGTCCCTCGTCACGTTCCTGACACTGCTGGTCATCGCACACGCGGTCGCCGGCTACTTCGACACCGTCAGCGCGGACGGCCGCAGGCGCATTAGTCCAGCGGAACAGCATGTGCACAGCGTGCTCGATGCTGCACCATGGGTGCTGCTGGGCTGGATCGGCTGGCAGGCCCCGTCGCGGTGGTCGCTCAACGTGAAGGCTGCAGCACCGGAAATCTGGTGCCTGATACTGCTGCCGGCGCTGGGCCTGGTGGTGCTGCCATGGTTGTGGGAGCTGCTGCAGTGTTTCCGTGCACGAGAACAGCGGCGGCAGGTGGGCGCGTGAGGATCGTTGCGCGGGGCATTCATGTGCCCGCCACACCTCCAAGACAGTCGTATGACTGCCTGCCGCCTACGTTCATGGCGTATCTCCATTGCAGACCCGCCCATGCAGGATGTGACGCCGCCTTCTCCGTTGTTCAACCACGCACGCCAGGTGCTGGTCCAGCAGCCTGTACTGCCTTTGCCCGGAAGCGGCCAGACGCTGCAGCGTTGGCAGGCGCTGGCGGCCTGGGGGGCAGAGGATCTCTGCCTGGCCAAGGTGCTGGAGGCCCACTATGACGCCCAGGCGATCATTGCCGAGCTGAAAGCGCCTGCCGTTGCAGAGGACCAGTTGCTGGCCGTCTGGGCTGCGGAGGGCCCGGCCAACACCCTTCGCATCGATGCCGGCGGTAGTCTCCACGGTGACAAGCCCTGGTGTTCCGGCAGCGCGTGGGTGGATGCGGCGCTGGTCACGGTCCGCAACGCCCAGGGCGTATGGCTCTGCCATGTGGCGGCAGAGCATTGGCGCACACTTGCAGGCGAGCCATGGCCCGCCGTCGGCATGGCCGGGATTCCGTCCACCACCGTGCGCTTTGATGCCGCGCCGATGGTGATACTGGGCGCGCGCGATGACTATCTGCAGCGGCCGGGCTTCTGGCATGGAGGCGCGGGTATTGCGGCGGTCTGGTTTGGCGCAGCGGTCGCGTTGGCCGAGCGCATGCGACAGGCCTGCACCGAGGGGAATCGAGCACGACTACTGGGTGAAGTGGACCTCGCATTGGCGCCGGCCGCGGCGCTGCTTCGCGAGCTGGCGGCACGCATCGATGCCGAGCCCGAATCGGCGCATCGCGAGGACGTGGTGCGGGTACGTTGCGTGGTCGAGCGTGCGGCCACCCGCGTGTTGGATCTGGCGGGCCGGGCGTTGGGCCCGGCCCCCATGTGCCTGGAAGACGCCCATGCCCACCGCTGCGCTGACCTGACCGTGTTCCTTCGCCAGTGCCACGCTGATCGCGATTGGGAATGGCTGGGCGGGCAGCGGGCGGCACAGGAGGCGACATGGGCGCTGTAGCCAAAGCACCGCTGCAAGGCGAAGGAACCCACGAGCAGGCATGGCTGCGCTGCAATTGGCTCTGGCAGCAGCCGATCACACCGGCAAGCGCACTGTGCACCGGGCATGACCGCCTGGTGGTGGTCGCGCCGCACCCGGACGACGAGATCCTCGGCTGTGGCGGACTGCTCCATCACGCAGTGGGGCTGGGCATGGAGGTGAGCGTCGTTGCCGTGACGGACGGCGAAGCATGCTATCCGGGCGAGCCGTGGTGGACGCCAGGGCGCCTGCGGTCGGCACGACGGGCGGAGCTTGCCGCGGCACTTCGCGAACTCGGCATCGGGGCCGGCTCGGTGTTTCATCTGGGCATCTCCGACGGCGCGGTCAGCGCGCACGAACAGGGCCTGGAAGGCTGGCTGCAACAGCACCTGCAGCCGCGCGACCTGGTCCTCGCGCCTTGGCGGTTTGATGGCCACCCCGACCATGAAGCGGCAGGGCGTGCTGCCTGCAGCGCTGCGCGGGCAGTGGGTTGCCGCCGGCTGGAGTACCCGGTATGGGGATGGCACTGGCTGGATCCGGCCTGCGCACATATGGCGTGGGAGGTCCCCAGGCTGGTCGACATCTCAGCCGTAGCGGCCGCGAAACGAAACGCGATCGCCCAGTTCCGGACGCAGACGGGCGAAGTGCCGGAGCTGAACAGCCCTCCGGTGCTGCCCGCGCATGTACTGGCCCGGTTTTTCCGAACCTACGAGGTATTCCTTGCATGAGCGCACAGCCGTACTTTGATGAACTGCATGAGCAGGAGGACCCCTTCGGCTACCGCAGCCGCTGGTATGAAGAGCGCAAGCGTGCACTGCTGCTGGCAAGCCTGAGCCAGCGTCATTTCAACCGTGGCTGGGAGCTGGGTTGCTCCAATGGCGTGCTGACCGAGGCCCTGGCCACCCGCTGCGAGCGCTTGCTGGCGACCGACATCAGCCCGCGAGCGGCATTCCAGGCCCGCCGCAACCTGGCCCACCTGCCACACGTGCAGGTCCACTGCGCCAGCCATCCTGAGCAATGGCCGCCGGGCCGCTTCGATCTGATCGTCTGCGGCGAGATGGGCTACTACCTGGGAGCCGGCGCACTGCGTGAGCTGCGCGCCGGTATCGGGGAAGCACTTCGCGATGACGGGCTGCTGGTGGCCTGCCATTGGCTGCCTTCGTTCCCGGGACGCGCGAGCCGCACCGAAGTCGTGCATCGATACCTGGGTGAAGGCCTGCAGGAAGCCTTCCACTATCGCGACGCAGACTTCGTACTGCAGGGGTGGACGCGCGGCGCGATGTCGTTGGCCCGCCTGGAGGGCCTGCGGTGATAGGCGTGCTGGTTCCGGCCCACAACGAGGCAGCCAGCATCGAGCGGTGCCTGCAGTCGATCAGGAGGGCGGCCCTGAATCCTGGCCTGGGCGGTGAAGCGGTGGAGGTGATTGTTGCGCTGGACGACTGCTCGGACGCTACGGAATTCATCTGCGGCCAACAGCGGGTCGATACGCTGCGGTTGGATGCACGCTGCGTCGGCATCGCCCGGGCCGCGGCCGCCGCTGAACTGCTGGGGCGGGGTGCGAGGTGGCTGGCGAGCACGGACGCAGACAGCGAGGTGCCCGCGGAGTGGTTGGTTGCACAGCTTGAGGGGCGCTGGGACGCTTTCTGTGGGCTGGTGGACATTGCAACGACCTGTAGGGCCGAAGAGCGCCTGCGCAAGGCCTTTCAGGGACGGCAGAAATGGGGAGACGATCATGGACGTATCCATGGTGCGAACCTTGGGGTTTCCTCCCAGGCCTATCTGGCGGCAGGCGGCTTCGCGGCGCTGCATTGCGCAGAAGACGTCCAGTTGGTGGAGACGCTGCAGCGCCTCGGCGCTGATGTGCGATGGGCCGGTGCGCCCGTGGTCATGACCAGTGCGCGCCTGGCAGGCCGCGCGGCAGGAGGGTTTTCAGCCTACCTGGCGGAGATGGGAGTGGCGGGATCCGCCTCGGCGGCAGGCCGGCCAATCGTGCTGGCCTGACGATCGGCCGTTCTGGCGCGCCGTGGCAGGCAACAGCGGAAATGCGGTGACGTCCCCAGCTCACCGGGCAAAGTGTGCCCAGTTCACGTTTGGCGTTTGCGGTCTCTCAACCGCACCGCCCTTGGACTGGAATCGATCAGCGGGGTCACCCGGTTCCTGTTGCCAGGACCGGTCGCATCTTCCCACCCAAGCGCCCGGACACTGGATCAGCCGGGTGTCCAGGCAGCACAGTCAGTGCGTGGCCGAAGAGGTGCAGGTGTTACCCACCACATGTTGAACGGCTTGCTGCAACTGGTCGATGTGGAACGGCTTGGCCACAAAGGCCGCACGCCGGTGGCGCTGTGGCACCAGCTGGTCATACACCGCAGAGACAAACAGGAAGGGGATGCCGAGCTCGGCCAGCCGATCGGCAACGGGAAAGACCACACCGTCACGAAGCTCCACATCCAGAACGGCGCCATCAAACGTCTGTGTTTCCAGCAGACCCATCGCATCAAACACGCTGTAGGCATGGGTCACCTGGCCACCGCCGTCTTCCAGCGCCTGCTCCATCAGCGCGGCCAGGTCGAACTGGTCTTCCACCAGCAGCAGGTTGCATCGGTGCTGGTTCGTATCGCGTTGCATGCATGAACGCCTGTCTTGCCTGGGGAGCTGCAGTGTGTGCTGCGCAGCATCAACGCCGCGAGTGTGGAATGTCAGCCCGGTGCGAAGCCACGCAGGTGGCACTGCTGCCGTCGATGTGGCGTGGAAAGAGGCCCGGCGTTTCTTGACGGCGTTTTGGCAGGGGCCATGGATTACTGCCGCCAACTTCGGCAATGGAGCTTCTGACATGCATCGCCCTGATCCTGCTTCGCCACGTGTGCTCCGTGTTGAGAGCATGTCACTGGACTGCGGTGGTGCCGCCGTGGTTGCAGAGCTGGACCGCACACCTGAACGGGCGTGGATGAAGTCGTTGAAGCGAGCCCTTCAGGCTGACAACGTTCTGGATGGCGCGCAGGCCAAGTTTGATGGCCGCTTCGTGTACGTCGTGGGCATGGAAGAGAGCGGGCATCGCGTCCAGCATCGCGTGGTGCAGGCGCTGGTGTCGGCGGAACCGGGGCGTGACCCGACCAGGCTCAAGGGTTTCCCGGGTGCGGCGCTCTCCGGTTCGGTGACCGCCTGAGTGCGGCCAGGCCACAGCTCAACGCAGCCTCCACACGGATCTCACCGCGCGTACGATCCGCGTCGCTAAGGTAGCGCTGTCTGCAGCAACCGGTGGTGTCATGCCCCTTCGTGCGATTGCCTATGTGAGTGAAGCCTCCCGCAACCTGACCGCAGAGCGGCTGCAGCAGCTTGTGGCGGAGGCAGTGCTGTTCAATGAATCTGTCGATGTCACCGGCACGCTGTTGTTCGATGGCTCGCGCTTCCTGCAGTATCTGGAGGGCCCGGAGTCCGGGGTCAATGCGGCATACGCGCGCATTCTGGCGGCCAGCAGCCACAGCGGGATGGTCGAACTCAACCGGGGCAGGCTGGGACGGCGACAGTTTCCGCACTGGCGGATGAACTGCGTGAGGGTGGATGAGCTGGCCCTTGGAAAAATCGCCATTTCCGACTGGACGGGTTTCGTGCGCGGCGCGTCGATGCTCGCCCCTGGGACCAGCGCGCTCGATCGGCTGCAGTGGGTGGCGCAGTCGCCTTCGGAAGGCGGTGGCGGCAGGTTGCTGGAACCGGACGGCCCGACGGCGCGATGAACGCAGCGCCTTCCCCGAATGCGCCAGGCCTGATACGCATCGGCTGCGCCGGCTGGTCGTTGTCGCGGGCTGGGCAGGCAGCGTTCGGCGCAGGCGCCAGCGTCCTGCAGCGCTATGCCACCCGCTTGCCCATGGTGGAGATCAACTCTTCCTTCTACCGTCCCCATCAGGCCGGAACGTATGCGCGGTGGGCCGCGAGCGTGCCAGGCGGTTTCCGCTTCGCAGTGAAGCTGCCACGCACGATCAGTCATGAACGCCGGCTGCGCAACGCGATGCAGCCGCTGGAGCAGTTCCTCGGCGGCGTGATGGCGCTGGGTGACAAGCTGGGTCCGCTGTTGCTTCAGCTACCGCCCAGCCTGGAATACGACCCAGCGACAGTGGCGGAGTTCCTGCAGGGCCTGCGTGTACGCACCACGCGTGATGTCGCCTGTGAGCCACGCCATCCCAGTTGGTTCACCCCGGAAGTGGACGCCCTGCTGAGTGACCATGGTGTCGCCCGGGTTGCGGCGGACCCTGCACGGGTGCCAGCGGCGGCGATTCCCGGCGGATACCGCACGTGGAGCTACTGGCGCTGGCACGGGCAACCGCAGATCTATCGGAGCGCTTACAGTGAGCAGGTGCTTGAGGGCCTGGCACAGCAGCTGCAGCGCGAATCCGATGCGCAACGTCCCATCTGGTTCGTGCTGGACAATACCGCGCTGGGACACGCCTCCGGCAACGCCCTGCACCTGCAGGCCCTGTTGCGTGAGCCTGCGCATGCCTGAGGGCCCGTCCATCGTCCTGCTTCGGGAGGCTGCGGCTCACTTCAGGGGGCACGTGGTACGCGCCGTATCGGGGAACAGCCGGATCGACCTGTCATCGCTGCAGGGCCACAGGGTCAAGGCGGTCCGCAGCTGGGGCAAGCACTTCCTGCTGGAGTTCAGCCGCCAGACCCTGCGCATCCATCTGATGATGTTCGGCAGCTGGCGCATCGACGAACGGAAGCCAACCCCGGCGCGGGTATCCCTGGTGCTCGACAATGGGGAGCTGAACTTCTATGCCTGTTCCGTAAAGCTCATCGGCGAGCCACTGGACGACGTCTACGACTGGCGCGCGGACGTGATGAACGATGCCTGGGATCCGAAGCTGGCCCGGCGCAAGCTGAAGGCAATGCCGGATGTCCTGGTCTGCGACGCGCTTCTGGACCAGACCGTCTTCGCCGGCGTGGGCAACATCATCAAGAACGAAGTGCTGTTCCGCATAGGCGTGCATCCGGCCACCCGCCTGGGTAACCTGTCGCCACGCAAGCTCACCGCCTTGATCACGCAGGCACGCGCCTACAGCTTCGATTTCCTGGAGTGGAAGCGCCGCTTCGAGTTGAAAAAGCACTGGCAGGTACACACACGCAGGATCTGCCCGTCGTGCGGCGGCCCGGTCAGCAAGCTTTACATGGGGACCACCCGGCGGCGCACCTTCTTCTGCCCGAACGACCAGGTGCTGTACGAACCCTGAGGCCGCCTTCCTTGGCGGCCGGTTTGCCAGCAACGCGGCTCAGGCAGCCTGCGCCGCCTTGGCATTGCCGCCACCCTTGGCCAGCAGGGTCAGCTTTTCATCGGTCGCCTTCTCTTCCTCCAGCGTCTCCAGCAGCAAGGGGAGGGCATCCTTGTAGCCCAGCTGTTTGGCCAGCGCGGCGATGGTGCCGTAGGACGCAATCTCGTAGTGCTCGACCTTCTGTGCGCCACCGATCAGGGCGGCATCACGCACAGGGCCCTTGTCGATGCTGTCGATCACGTCCTTGCCTTCTTCCACCAGTCCCTCCATCGCGGCGCACTTGATGCGCTTCAGGCGGATCCCAAGCACCTCCACCACCTGGTCGATGCGCTCGATCTGGCCTTGGGTTTCTTCCAGGTGCGTTTCGAAGGCCGCCGCCAGATCCGGGTTGTCGGCCGCACGGGCCAGGCGTGGGAGGGCCTTGGTCAGCTGCTTCTCGGCGCTGTAGATGTCCGAGAGTTCGTGGATGAACAAGTCTTCCGCCGTCTTGATAGCCATAGTGAGCTCCGTGGTGGATGGAGCACTGAAAATAGGTCCAATCCGGTTGCGATCAGGCGCGTGGCGAGTGAAGACGGCATGTGAGCTCCTGCGGGACCCTACGCACAGTCTTCACGAATGGGGTGCCTGCCGCTTTTCGGCTGGCCCGTAATGGAACCGGCCTTTGCGCTGCCGCAACGGCAACGGGTCATATTCGTGATGCAGCGGCACAACGCCAGCCGCAGGCACGATGACGTTCGTCTACAGGCTGGGTGAGGGGTTGAAGGGCTGGGCAATGCCCGACGAGATCAACGGCGAAGCAACGCGGCGTCAAACTTTCACCACCATCAGCAGGGTGGGAGTGTTCGGGGTCGGCCGCGACGGCGCCAGGCCATCACCTGGCCAACCACCGCCGTCAACAGCAACATCGCGTTGGTCACCACGAAGACGGTGCTGCCCAGCATCGCGCTGTACACCGTAAACAGCGCGGACGCCGTCATCTGGCCCACGAACAGCCACTTAGATACCGCCTCGGGGTTCGGCGACTGCCACTGTTTCACCATCTGCCGGATCAACGTCGCCATCAGGACCGCCGTGGCGACCCAGCCAAGTACATCGGGGTGCATGATTGCCTCCCATCGTCCAGATTGCTCACGCTAGCCCTTGGCCGGGCAACGGCGTAGGAAGGGGACGTGAAGGCAGCATTCCGCCTCCGGCGCCCTCACACCATTCACCCCGCAGCGGCGAGAATGTCGCATCGGCGTGCCCATGCACGTCGCGCCCACCGACTGCAGGAATGCTGAGATGTCCAACACCCCCTTTGGTGAATCGTCATGCGCTGCCGCCGCCAGCGGTTGCGTCGAGGTGCGTGGTGCACGCGAGCACAACCTCAAGAATGTCGATGTCTCCATCCCGCGCAATGCACTGGTGGTGTTCTCCGGCGTATCAGGTTCCGGCAAGTCATCGTTGGCTTTCGGTACCGTCTTCGCTGAGGCGCAGCGGCGTTACTTCGAGTCCGTTGCGCCCTACGCACGCCGCCTGATCGATCAGGCGGGCGTGCCCGATGTGGACGCCATCGATGGCCTGCCGCCGGCAGTGGCCCTGCAGCAGCAGCGCGGCGCCAGCAATGCGCGCTCATCGGTGGGCAGCGTCACCACCCTGTCCAGCCTGGTGCGCATGATGTACTCGCGTGCGGGGGCGTACCCGGCCAACCAGCCCATGCTGTACGCCGAGGACTTCTCACCCAACACGCCCCAGGGCGCCTGCAGCACCTGCCATGGCCTGGGGCATGTCTACGAAGTGACCGAAGCGCTGATGGTTCCGGACCCCTCGCTGAGCATCCGCGAGCGCGCCATCGCCTCCTGGCCGCCGGCCTGGCATGGCCAGAACCTGCGCGACATCCTGGTCACGCTGGGCTACGACATCGACGTGCCGTGGAAGAAGCTGCCGAAGAAGGACCGCGACTGGATCCTGTTCACCGAGGAAGCGCCCAGCGTGCCCGTCTATGCCGGGTTCACGCCCGCCGAGACCCGTGCCGCACTCAAGCGCAAGCAGGAGCCCAGCTACATGGGCACCTATACCGGCGCACGCCGCTACGTGCTGCACACCTTTGCCAACACCCAGAGCGCGCTGATGCGCAAGCGCGTTTCGCGCTACATGGAAGGCCGGTTGTGCCCGGCCTGCCACGGAAAACGCCTGAAGCCGGAGGCGCTTTCGGTCACCTTTGCCGGCGTGGATATCGGCGAGTTCATGCGGCTGCCGCTGGATCAACTGGCGGCGCTGCTGGGGCCCATCGCGCAAGGCGACTTCAGTGCCCACAGCACCGGCGCGCGTACCAGCAGGAGCGCGACACCCCGCGATCGCGCCCGGCGGGCCGCAAGTGGCCAGGCGACCCACGAGGGTGCTCCCGATGTGCGGCTGACCTCCGCCCTGTCCGAAGAGAAGCGTCTGGCGGCCCAGCGATTGGCAGGTGGCGTCATGGCACGTGTACGCCAGCTGCGTGACCTGGGCCTGGGGTACCTCTCGCTGGATCGCGCCACGCCCACGCTGTCGGCCGGCGAACTTCAGCGCCTGCGGCTGGCCACGCAGCTCAGCTCCTTGCTGTTTGGCGTGCTGTACGTGCTCGACGAACCCTCGGCCGGCCTGCATCCGGCCGACAGCCAGGCGCTGTACGACGCGCTGGAGCGCCTGCGCGACGGCGGAAACTCGGTGTTCGTTGTTGAACACGATCTGGAGCTGATGCGCCGCGCGCAGTGGCTGGTGGATGTTGGGCCAGAGGCGGGCGAGCACGGTGGCCAGGTCCTCTACAGTGGCGAGCCCGACGGCCTGCGCCAGATCCAGGGGTCGCGTACGGCGCAGTATCTGTTCGGCCAGGTGCCCGCACCCGCCAGCCGGCAGCGCAACGCCAGCAGCTGGCTGAAACTGAAAGGCATCCACCGCCACAACCTGCGGGGCGTGGACGCACAGGTGCCATTGGGACTGCTGACCGCAGTGACCGGCATTTCCGGATCGGGCAAGTCCAGCCTGATGGCGCAGGCGCTGCCCGAGCTGTTGCTGCTGCACCTCGGGCATGAGCCCGCGGACGACAGTGCCGACAGCGCACCCTCTGACGGACCAACCGTGATTGAAACGACGCGGGGCACATTGGCGGGCGATGTAGACGCCATCCAGCGGGTGGTGCAGGTCGACCAGAAGCCCATCGGACGCACGCCACGCTCCAACCTGGCCACCTACACCGGCTTGTTCGATCACGTGCGCAAGCTGTTCGCCGCGACACCCGCCGCGCGCCGCCGCCGTTTCGATGCGGGGCGCTTCTCGTTCAACGTGGCCAAGGGCCGGTGCGAGACCTGCGAAGGCGAGGGTTTCGTCAGCGTCGAACTGCTGTTCATGCCCAGCGTCTACGCGCCGTGCCCCACCTGCCACGGTGCGCGATACAACGAAGCGACGCTGAAGGTGCAGTGGAACGGCCGCAACATCGCCGAGGTCCTGCAGATGACGGTGGACCAGGCGCATGCGTTCTTCAGCGAGGAAGAGGTCATTGCCCGGCCGCTGCAGTTGCTGCAGGAGATCGGCCTGGGCTATCTGAGGCTGGGCCAGCCGGCCACGGAACTTTCAGGCGGCGAAGCGCAGCGCATCAAGCTGGCGACCGAGCTGCAGCGCAGCCAGCGCGGGCGCACGCTGTACGTGCTGGACGAGCCCACCACCGGCCTGCATGCGTCGGACGCGGACAGGCTGCTGGTGCAGCTGCAGCGGCTGGTGGACGCGGGCAATACGGTGGTGATGATCGAGCATGACATGCGCGCGGTTGCGCAGGCGGACTGGGTAATTGATGTCGGGCCTGGCGCAGGCGGGGCAGGGGGCACCATCGTGGCGAAGGGCACGCCGCAACAGGTGGCTCGGGCCAAGGGCAGCAGGACGGCGCCGTTCCTGGCGCGGGAGCTGGCTTCCGCGTAGCGCCGAGCCATGCTCGGCTGTCGATTTCCGCCGCATCGAGCCTCCCAGGTAGCGGGTGCTGCGAACTCCAGTCCAGCCATGGCACCGGAAGGACAACATCGAGGCCGCGCTTCCAGATCTCGACTTGACCGAGAGTGTCCGCGGCTGGCCGAAGTCAGAGGTGCCGGCGCCAGACAACCCGGCCAAGAGTGCTGGAGCCCCCGATCGATCCTGGGCAGGCCTAGACGCGCAGCGCATCGACCACCAACCGGAATGCTGGCGATGACTGCCGTCGGCTGGGGTAATACAGGTGGTATCCGGGAAATGGCGGACACCAGCGTGCCAGCACCCGCACCAGTTCGCCCGTTTCGATGTGGGGCGCGAACTCATCTTCGGGCAGGAAGGCGACACCCAGGCCCTCCAGCGCCGCAGCAACGATATGGTGACTGGCATTGAAGATGACTTGCCCTTCGACGCGCACGTTCTGCTCTCGCCCGGCTCGCTCGAATTCCCAAACGTAAAGGCCGCCATGGGTCGGGAACCGGATGTTGATGCAGCGATGGCCGACCAGATCACGCGGCGCCTTCGGCGGAGGATGCTTTTCCCAGTACGCAGGTGAAGCCACTGCCGCCATGCGCAACTGCGGCCCGATGGGCACGGCGATCATGTCCCTGTCGATCTCTTCGCCCATCCGCACGCCAGCGTCGAAACGATCCGCCACGATGTCCCGCAGGCCATAGGAGACGTCGAACTCGATATGGATGTCAGGGTACTGGTGCATCAACGGCGTGAGCTTGGGCAACAGCGTCGTGCGCAGCACGTGGTCGCCGCTGGTGATGCGCACCGTTCCGGCAGGCTTATCCCGCAGTTCGGTGATGGCGTCGAGTTCGGCTTCGATCTCGTCGAAGCGATGCCCGATGGCCCGCATCAGGCGCTCGCCGGCAGGTGTCGGCGCCACGCTGCGCGTGGTTCGGGTGAGCAGGCGGATCTGCATCCGCGCCTCCAAGCCGCTGACCGCCTGGCTGACCGCCGATTGGGTGACTCCCAATTGGGCGGCTGCGCGCGTGAAGCTGCCCTCGCGCGCTACCGCGATGAATGCAAGCAGATCGTTGAGGTTGCTCCTGGCCATGGGGCCCAGTGTGCCATGCACATTAATTAGAAGCACTAATAGATGCATTCACTAGTTAGTACCTAGTCGCAGAAGCGTCCTGGGACCAGACTGCACCGGCAATGGTGGTCGCCCGACCCCCAGGAGAGCCATATGAAAGCCCTTGCTCTGTCCGCCGCGCTGCTATTGGCCCTGGTGCCTGTCGCTGGCAGCGCGCAGGACGCCCCGACATCAGGAGGATATGCCATGACACTGACGCAGACCTGGGACAAGGTGTTCCCGAAAAGCGACAAGGTCGTTCACCGCAAGGTGACGTTCAAGAACCGCTATGGCATCACCTTGGCGGCCGACCTGTATCGGCCGAAAAATGCCAGTGGCAAATTGGCGGCGATCGCCGTCGGCGGCCCGTTCGGCGCGGTGAAGGAACAGTCGTCCGGCCTGTATGCGCAAACGATGGCCGAGCGCGGTTTCGTCACTCTGGCGTTCGACCCGTCCTATACAGGCGAAAGCGGTGGCGAGCCGCGCAATGTCGCCTCGCCAGACATCAATACCGAGGATTTCAGCGCCGCCGTCGATTTCCTCGGCCTGCAACCCAACGTCGATCGCGAGCGCATCGGCATCATCGGCATCTGCGGCTGGGGCGGAATGGCCTTGAATGCCACCGCCGTTGACAAGCGGGTCAAGGCCGTCGTGGCCAGCACCATGTACGACATGACGCGCGTCATGTCCAAGGGCTACAACGACCGCGTGACGCCGCAGGAACGCACGCAGACGCTGGAGCAACTGAGTCGGCAGCGCTGGAAGGATGCGGAGGCCGGCAAGCCCGCCTACCAGCCACCCTACAACGAACTGAAGGGTGGCGAGGCGCAGTTCCTGGTCGAGTACCACGACTACTACCGCACGAAGCGCGGGTATCACGCACGCTCGGTCAATTCCGGCAACGCCTGGACGATCACGACGCCGCTGTCCTTCATGAACATGCCGATCCTGACCTACATCAAGGAAATCTCGCCGCGCCCGATCCTGTTCATCCACGGTGAGAACGCCCACTCCCGCTACTTCAGCGAAACCGCGTACGCCGCTGCGGCGCAGCCGAAGGAACTGGTGATCGTACCGGGCGCCAACCACGTCGACCTGTACGACCAGATGGACAAGATTCCGTTCGACAGGATGGCGGACTTCTTCAATCAGAACCTGGCGGCGAAATGAGCATGCCGGTGGATATGCCGGCGGTCGTCGGCCAAGGCGGGGGGGCGGCGCAACCTGCACATTGGGGCGGGATCTTCGCCATGACCCTGTGCGTGTTCGCGCTGATCGCGTCCGAGTTCATGCCCGTGAGCCTACTGACGCCGATGGCCGCCGACCTTCGCGTCAGCGAAGGTTGGGCGGGTTACGGCATTGCCATTTCCGGGGCGTTCGCCGTGCTCACGAGCCTGTCCATCTCCGCGCTGGCCGGCAGCATGAACCGCAAGACCGTGCTGCTGGCACTGACCGGCCTGATGGCCTTGTCGGGCACCGTGGTCGCGCTGGCGACGAACTATTTTGTCTATATGGCCGGGCGTGCGCTGATCGGCGTGGTGATCGGCGGCTTCTGGTCGATGTCGGCGGCCACCGCGTTGCGCCTGGTGCCGCCGGACCAGGTGCCGCGCGCATTGGCCATCTTCAATGGCGGCAACGCCCTGGCCACGGTCATTGCCGCGCCCTTGGGCAGCTACTTGGGTTCGGTCATCGGCTGGCGCGGGGCCTTTTTCTGCCTGGTGCCGGTGGCGGCGATGGCGCTCGTCTGGCAGTGGATCAGCGTGCCAGACATGGACGTGGAGACGGCAAGCAAGCCGGCGAACGTGTTCCGTCTGTTCAAGCGCCGATCGGTCGCATTGGGCATGGCTGCCTGTGGTGCGTTCTTCCTGGGGCAGTTCGCCTTGTTCACCTATGTGCGACCGTTCCTGGAAACAGTGGTGCGCGTGAACGTATCCACGCTGTCGCTCATCCTGCTCGGGATTGGTGTGGCCGGCGTCATCGGCACCGCAATCATCGGGACATTCCTCAAACAAGGTCTGTATCGAACCCTGATTGTCATTCCCGTCCTGATGGCGGCCATCGCCCTGGCCCTGATCCCCTTCGGCACCGGGCTCGGCACCTCGGCCGCCCTCCTGGCAATGTGGGGCCTGCTCGCTACGGCGGCGCCAGTGGGCTGGTGGAGCTGGATCGCGCAGGCCTTGCCGGGGGATGCCGAAGCCGGCGGTGGATTGATGGTAGCGGTGATCCAGTTGGCGATTGCCTTGGGCTCCACCATTGGCGGGATGCTGTTCGACGGCAGCGGCTATCAAGGCACCTTCGTGGTGAGTGCAGCCGTCCTCCTTTTGGGTGCCTTCCTGACCCTGCTGGCATCGCGCTCACAAGCGCCGCGGGGCGTTGCATGAGCGGCACGACCATGACCTCGAATTGCTCTCGCCCCACCCTTGGACCGTCGGAGAAGAAGGCTCTGCGCGCGCTTGGCGTAGTGCTCGGCCTGTCGGTCATGGGTGGGTGCAAGGCCAGCCAGCCAGAGGCGTCCGTAGCCGTCGCCCAGGATGCCGTTACGGCATCCACCAGGCAGGAGGAGTCCCGAATGTGGATGACCATCGGCGAACGCCGCTTCGCCATCACCTTGGCCGACAACGAAACCGCAAGGACTTTCGCCACGCGATGCCCATTAACGCTGGACATGGCCGAGCTCAACGGCAACGAAAAGCACGCTGAACTCTCGCAAGCGCTTCCGGCCGATGCCAGTCGCCCCGGGACGATCCACAGCGGCGACCTGATGCTCTATGGATCGAGTACGGTCGTCGTCTTCTACAGAACCTTCCGCTCGTCTTACGCCTACACCCCGCTGGCGCGCGTGGATGATCCTGTTGGCCTGGGTCAGGAGCTCGGTCAAGGCAGTGTACAGGTGACTTTTTCGCAATGACCGCTCCTGGCCGAGAGCGGAAGCACACCAGGGCAGGGCGCCGTAATGACACTCTGCGGCCCGGGACGGGCTCCGGCGCGGTGCCGGAGCCCCTGTTGCTCACTTTTCCTGCAGGAATATCAGCAGATCCTGGTTGACCTTGTCCTTGTGGGTGTCGGTCAGGCCATGCGGGGCACCCGGGTACACAATCAGCCTGGCGCCCTTGATCAGCTTCGCCGACTGGCGGCCAGAGATGTCGATCGGCACGATCTGATCGTCGTCACCGTGGATCACCAGCGTCGGCACGTCGAACTTCTTCAGGTCGGCGCGGAAGTCGGTGGCCGAGAATGCAGCGATCGAATCGTACGTGTTCTTGTGGCCACCCTGCATGCCCTGCGCCCACCAGGCATCGATCAGGCCCTGCGACACCTTCGCGCCCGGGCGGTTGAAGCCGTAGAACGGGCCGGACGGGATGTCCTTGTACAGCTGTGCGCGGTTGTCCATCTGCGCCTTGCGGATGCCATCGAACACTTCGATCGGCAGCCCGTTGGGGTTGTCGGCGGTCTTCAGCATGAGCGGCGGCACCGAGCTGATCAGCACCGCCTTCTTCACCCGGCCGGTGCCATGGCGACCGATGTAGCGCGCCACTTCGCCGCCGCCAGTGGAGAAGCCCACCAGGGTGACGTCGTGCAGGTCCAGCGTGTTGATCACCGTGGCCAGGTCATCGGCGTAGTGATCCATGTCGTTGCCATCCCAGGGCTGGCTGGAACGACCGTGGCCGCGACGGTCATGCGCGATGACGCGGTAGCCGTGGTTGGCCAGGAAGATCATCTGCGATTCCCAGCTGTCCGAGTTCAGCGGCCAGCCGTGGCTGAAGGTAACCACCGGGCCGTCCTTCGGGCCCCAGTCCTTGTAGTAGAGCTGCACGCCATCGGCGGTGGTGATGTAGCTGGCGGTGCGCGCGATGCTGGTGACTGCCGCCGGCTTGGCCGGTTCGGCGGCTTGCGCGGACAGGCCGGCCTGGACTGACAGGGCGAGGGTGGCAATGGCCAGGGTGCGGGCGAAGGTGTTCATGCGGAAACTCTCATGGGTGGGTGGTGAGGCGTACTTTGCGCCTGCAACCAGGCGCCTGGGTGATGAACCGTCCGGATTTCTTGATGGATCGTCTTGCATGGTTGTGCGCGTACGAACCGCCCGCCATGGCTTGTTGACATGGGTAGAACGAGCGTTCTACCTTGTGGCCATGAGCAAGGCTGGCACCGACACCCAACAGAAGATCCTGGCTACGGCCGAGGCGCTGATCTACCAGAACGGGATCCATGCCACCGGCATGGACCTGCTGGTGAAAACTTCCGGCGTCGCCCGGAAGAGCATCTACCGTCACTTCGAAAACAAGGACCAGGTAGCCGCAGCTGCGTTGAATGCGCGCGACGTTCGTTGGCTTCAGTGGTTCCAGCAGGAGTGCGACAAGGCCGAGACCCCGGAGGCGCGCATCCTCGGCATGTTCACCGTGCTCAAGGACTGGTTCCAGTCCGAGGGCTATCGCGGCTGTGCCTTCATCAACACTGCAGGCGAGGTCGGCGACCCCGACGATCCGATTCGCCACATCGCCAGACATCACAAGCAGAAGTTGCTGGATTACACGCTGGAACTGACCGCACAGCTGGATATCGAGCAACCGGCTGCCTTGGCGCGGCAGCTGCTGGTTCTCATGGAAGGCGCCATCACCGTCTCGCGCGTGATGGGCGATTACGGCGCCGCAGACACTGCAAGGGATGTTGCAGCGGTGTTGTTGGAGCAGGCCAGGCGCTGACGCCTGAGTCATCAAAACCCGTCGAAGCACCCCGTTCATCCACTTGATTGGAGGCCCCACCGTGTCCACTGAATCAGTCCGCCCGCCACTTCCCCCGTTCACCCGTGAATCGGCCATCGAGAAGGTTCGTCTTGCCGAAGACGGCTGGAACACCCGCGATGCCGACAAGGTTTCGCTGGCCTATTCGCTGGACACCGAGTGGCGCAACCGTGCCGAGTTCACCCATGGCCGCGAGGAAGCCCGGCAGTTCCTGGCTCGCAAGTGGAACAAGGAGCTTGAGTACCGCCTGATCAAGGAGCTATGGGCCTTCACCGACAACCGCATTGCCGTGCGCTACGCCTATGAGTGGCATGACGACTCCGGCAACTGGTTCCGCTCCTATGGGAACGAGAACTGGGAATTCGGCGCCGATGGCCTGATGCAGCGCCGCTTCTCGAGCATCAACGACATGCCGATCAAGGAAAGCGATCGCAGGTTCCACTGGCCACTGGGGCGTCGCCCCGATGATCACCCGGGGCTGTCTGACCTGGGGATGTGAGCGACCGCAGTGGCGCCACCGGAAGTGCGCCTCGGCCAGGATGAAGCGGTCGGCATCATTCAGGGGGTTCCTGGCAGGATCACCATGAAGAAGTGCCCGTCGTGAGAGGTATACAGCTTGACCCAACGAAACCTGCGTGCAGGACTGTTGCTTGTCTATATGATGCTTCTTGCCTTGCTGGCATCTACCCCTTGGATCTGGCAGAAGTGGTCGCCCGGTGGCTTTGCAGCACCCGGCCCATTCTTCTGCAAAGAGCTCTTAAGCTCGGGCGGCGATGACGATGTAATGATCATGGCGTTTGTCGTCTTCGCGCTGCCACTGGTGCTGCGAGTCATTCGCCTGCTGTGTCGCGTACGGGTTTACGAGGTCTGGCTTTTCTACATTTGCGTGGCCTTTGTAGGCTTCTCGCTGATGCTGGCCAGCCTCGATTGCGCGGATGTCTTCTATACGGCGTTCGTGCTTCCTGATCCCGCGTTGGCAGCGGCATTGCTGGCGATACCCGTTGCGGCTTTGGTGCTCGCTTATCTCCGGGCCAAATCGCGCCCAACTGCGCGCTGAACTGCACCATCGTCATTCGCAGCTGTTTCCGCTGGCACGCGATGCTACCCAGGCCTCGTGGGTGCCGTTGCCGCTCTGGCGCAGATGCGCCGGACGATGTCGATCACCGCATCGGTTGTTCGGCAGAGGTGGCTCCGTCCGTCGCCCATTGCGACGGTGGTGATACGGCGATGCAGCACACCCCCCCAAGGACTCGTCGTTGGTCTGTTCGCGACCGGCGGGTACACTCGACCCCACCCATGCGATGGATATCCCCATGCCAGCCGTTGCTGCAGGGCCGATCATCAGCAAGCGCGCGCAGCGTGAGTGCCGGGAGGCACTCCAGCAGCTTTCGCTGCTCGCCGATCCGCATGCCGCGATCCATTCCGTCCGCAAGCACATCAGGAAACTGCGTTCGCTGCTGGCGCTGGTGCGCAATCCAGCGTTCGATCTGCAGGACCTGGATGCCACGCTGCGCCGCCTGGGCGTCAGCCTGTCCGATGCACGCGATGCGCATGTCGTGGTGGAAGCGGCGCAGCGGCTGCAGCAGCTTCATCCGGCACCGGGCTGGGCAGCGGTGATCGATGTGCTCTCGGCCAGGCGTGCACGCATTCTCGAGCAGCTGCTGCGGCGGGATCCCGGGCTGCAGCGCAGGGCCATGACGCTTCGGCGCGTCGCCCGGCAGCTGCAGGACCAGCCCTGGCACGCACTGCGCCGTCGGGACGTCCGCGCCGGGCTGGAGCGGACCCGACGCCGGGTCCGCAAGGCCGCAACCCGCGCGACCCATGGCGGTACCCACGACGTCGAAGGCGTCCACCGCTGGCGCCGGCGCGCGCGGCGGCTGCGCATGCAGCTGGAACTGCTCAAGGAGATGAAACTGCGCCCTGGACGCTCCCGCGAAGGGCCGGAACACGGCAAGGCCGCCCGATCGCTGCATCAGCTCAGTGATCGACTGGGCGACATGCAGGATCTGCGGCTCCTGCGCAATCTGGTGCGCGCGATGCCCGCCTGCAGCGGCAAGGCGGTGGTGCTGCAGCTGATCGACGCAGCACGCCGCCCGCTGCCCGTCGACGCCGACGCAGGGACCGGCGCCTGACGGCGAGGCGGCCGTCATGAACGCGTCATACGGCACGCTTACCTTGCGGCGCACTTCAGGGGGTAAAGGCGACGCAGGTGGCCGAGCAGGCAAGACGGCGCCTGGCGCGCATGTTCGAGGACCACGCGCCGCTGCTGCGCGGCTTTTTCGTGCGGCGCGGCGCGCGTCAGGATGCCGAGGACCTGGTGCAGGAAACCTATCTGCGCCTGCTGCGTGCGCATGAAGGCAAGGGCGAGCCGATCGCCAACCCGGAAGCGTACCTGTTCACTGTCGCGCAGAATCTGGCCCGCGAGCAGGCCGCGCGCCGGCGCTGGTCGACGCTGTCCATCGAAGAGATCGAAGGCCCGGGCCAAAGCCTGGCCAGCGGGGAATGCGTGGAAGATGCCGCCGAACGCGAACAGCGCCGTCAACGCCTGCAGGCGGCACTGGGAACCCTTCCCGAGCACACCCGGGCGGTGCTGGTCATGCAGTACCGCGATGGATTGAGCTACAAGCAGATCGCCGAACGCATGGGTGTTTCACCGCACATGGTGAAGAAGCACGTGGTACGCGGGCTGTCGGTATGCCGCCGGGCGATGGCCGAACCGGCGGGGAGGTCGTGAGCGTGGCCATTGAACACCCGTCGGCGCTGACCCGGGCCGCCGCGCACTGGCATGCGCTGCAGCGCGAAGGTGACCTCAGCCCATCGCAGCAGCGCGCTTTCATGCAGTGGCTGCTGGTGTCCCCCGACCATCTGCGTGAGTACATGGCCATCAGCGAGGTGGCCGGGGCACTGGCCGAGACGCTGCGCGGCATGCCCGATGACCTGGACGCGCTGTTGAGCGCGCCTGCGCCAACCCGCAACGACGTCGACAATGTAGTGCGGTTGTCGCCACGGCCCGCCGTTGCAGCCCGGGAACGCGCGGCGCGGCCGGTACTCGGGCTGCCCCGCATCGCGGTGGCGGCGGTGCTGTTGCTGGCCGTCGGGGTGGGCACCACCGTTGCCTGGCCGCGCACCGGGCACTATGTGGCCGCACATGGCACGCCACGCCAGATCACCCTGTCCGACAGCACCGTCGTGCGCCTGGATGCGGAAAGCGAGATATCGGTGCGCATGACCCTGCTGGGGCGGCGCGTCGAGCTCGAACGTGGCCAGGCCAGCTTCGCCGTGGCTAAGGACCGGCGCCCCTTCGCGGTGCACGCCGCAGGCCTGCGGGTCACCGATATCGGCACCACGTTCGATGTCTCGCTGCTGCGCGAGCAGGCGCGCATCGGGGTGAGCGAGGGCCGCGTGCATGTGCGTGGCGATGGTGGTCGCGGCCGCATGCTCGCCGACCTTGGCGCCGGGCAGGCCGCGCAGGTCGATTACCGTGACCAGCGCGTGCGCATCCGCGACGAGGATGCCGCCAGCATGACCGCGTGGTGGTCAGGGCGGGTGATCTTCCGCGACGAAGCACTGCGCGACGTGGCCGACCGCTTCAACCGGCGCAACGCGCTGCGCCTGCATGTCAGCGACGACGCCGGCGCGCTGCGCCTGACCGGTAACCTGCGCGCCGATGACGTGGCATCGCTGCGTGCGTTTCTTGACCAGCAGCCGACGCTGTTCACGCAGGCCGATGCGGACGGGATCCACGTGCGGCTACGTGCCGGGTCGCCGCCGGCGCTGTAAGAAAAAATTCATCGAAAAAGCGGTGCCCGATCAGCGCGCTGCGCCCTCGTAGTTGGGGAAAGCAGGAACACATCCGTTCCGCGACCACCGCCATTCCCTCACTGGATCCCACGATGCGCCGCACACTGTTCCTTTCCATCGCCCTTGCACTGCAGGTCACCGCCACGGCCGGCGCCCACGCCGCAGAACCGGCCCGCATCGCCAGCGAGGCGATCGCCTCGCAGCCATTGGATGGGGCGCTCAACGCGCTGTCGCGCCAGACCGGCCTGCAGTTCGTCTACAACGCGCAGACTGCCGGCAATCCGCGTACCGCGGGCGTACCGGCCGGGCTGAGCGCGGACGCGGCGCTCAGCCGCCTGCTGGCCGGGACCGGCCTGCGCTACCGCTATCTCAACGCCACCACCGTCACCATCGAAGCGCAGGATGCGGCTGCACCGGCATCCACCTCGGCGCTGGCAACGCCAGGCCCCGTGGGCGGCGCGGTCGCGGCATCGGCGCAGGCAGGGGCGGCGGCGCCCAGCGCGCAGGCGGCCAACCTGGAAACCATCCAGGTCACCGGCAGCTACAGCCGCAGCCTGGAGCAGGCGGTGGACATCAAGCGCGCCACCGTGGGCTTCTCTGACTCGATCGTTGCCACCGACGTGGCCGACTTTCCCGAACAGAATCTCGCAGAAGCGCTGCAGCGCATGCCGGGCGTGACCATCGAACGCAACAAGGGCCTGGGCACCAAGGTCAATGTGCGTGGCCTGCCTTCGGAGTACACCCACGTTTCGATCAACGACCTGGCCACCGCTTCGGGCAGCGGCGGGCGCGACGTGGAATTCGACATGTTCGCCTCGGAGATCATCCAGCAGGTGACCGTGCAGAAGTCGCCCACGGCTGCGGACGAGGAGGGGGGCATTGCCGGCTCGGTGAAGATTTCCACCGCGCGCCCGTTCGACTACAACGAACGCAAGCTGGTGTTCTCCGCCGAGGGCGCGCACAACAGCATCTCGGAGGAAGTGGACCCGCGCTTTGCCTTCCTCGCCGCCGACACGTGGGGGGACTGGGGCGCACTGGTGTCGTACTCGCAGTCCAAGCGCACCAACCGGACCGACTCCACTTCGGGCATCAACTTCCGCCCATCGTCACGCTTCCTCACGGCCTCGGGTACCCGCGGCACCCAGGCGCAGTCGGTGCTGCGCCGCGACGCAGGCGTCAACATCACCAACCGCAATGATGCCGAGCAGACCAACCGGGTCGTGTTCCAGGACAAGGTCGGCGACCGCGTCTACCTCAACGAGCAGGACAAGTGGGGCGCGACTGGATCGCTGCAGTACAAGCCGAGCAACAATTTCAGCCTGACCTTCGACGCGATGGTCGGTGGCTATGACAGCACCGAGGACGAGTACGACGCGGCCGCCTATTCCGCCTCCAGCCGCAGCACCTTCGACACCATCCATTCGTACGACGCCAGCACCCTGTCCGAGTACGGCATGGTGGTGCTGCGTGATGTGTCCTACACCGCCACCCAGCACGAGATGCTGAGCAAGGAGCGGATCAACAAGACCGACTACAGCCAGTACAGCCTGGCCGTGGACTGGAAGGGTGACCGCTGGTACGTGGATGCGCTGGTAGGGTATTCGGGCGCGGAGAAGACTTCGGATTTCTCCAACCTCAAGCATGTGGCCTATGCGCCGTCGCGTACCCGCTGGACCGGCGCCAGTGGTGAAACCCTTCCCACCGGCGCCGCCGGCAGCTTCGACATGTACAACGATCCGCGCCGCTATCTGTTCGAGGCCTACGAGACCACGCTGGAGAAGGTGAAGGATGACAAGTACGCCGCCCAGGTCAATGTCACCCGCCTGCTGGACATGGCCTTCCTGCCCGCGCTGCACACGGTCCGGTTCGGCGCGCGCTACACCGACCGATCCAAGGAGCGCCAGTATGGCGAACTGAAGATCACCGGGCCGAGCGCTGGCAGCGCGGCCTGGGTCAACACCCGCACGATGGCCGACAGCCCGCTGCAGTACATCGACGACATCGTCCCCGGCGGCAGCTACTCCAACAAGGGGCTGGCCTGGCAGCAGATCTCCAACGACTACGCCCGCAGCGCATTCCGTTACGCGGGCTTCCAGACCCCGTTCGACCCGGGCCAGTTCTACCAGGTCGATGAGAAGGTGATGAGCTTCTACGCGATGGCCGACTTCGCCTTCGATATCGGCAGCGTGCCCTTCACCGTCAACGCCGGCGCACGCTACGTGGATACGAAGGTCGATTCGTTCGGCTACCACCCGATCCAGCTGCCCAATGGCAGCACCGGCTACACCGATACGCCGGTGTCCAAGGATGGCAGCTACGACGATCTGCTGCCCAGCTTCAACATGACCGCCGAGCTCGCGCATGGCCTGCTGCTGCGTGCGGCCGCGTCCAAGGTAATGATGCGCCCGGCGCTGACCGACATCGCCTACAAGCGCACCGCCAGCTGGAGTTCCTACCGTTTCACCGACGGCAATCCCGAACTGAAGCCGACCTACGCCAAGCAGTGGGAAATCGGCCTGGAGAAGTACCTGGACAACGGCGCGCTGTTCGCCGCCAGCTACTTCCGCAAGAACATCGACGGTGTGGTGATCAACTCGCTGACCGGCGTGGTCCAGGATGTGGCGGTGTACAACGCCAACGGCAGCCTCAATGGCATCTACGATTTCGACGTGTACCAGCCGGTCAATGCCAAGGGTGCCTACGAGGTCGACGGCATCGAACTGGTGGCGCAGCTGCCGCTGAACATGTTCACGCCGTGGCTGGACGGGTTCGGCATCAACGCCAACTACACGATGCTGGACAGCTCGCTGGCCGGCGAGTCCGACCTGGGCATCCGCACCCCGATGCCGGGGTTGTCGGAGAAGACCTGGAACTTCACCGCGTACTACGAGAATGAACGTTTCGACGCGCGCGTGTCCTACAACCACAAGGACGAGTACGTCGAATCGATCGGCTACAACCTGTACCCGATCTGGCGCGATGCCTATGGCCAGATGGACGTATCGATCGGTTACCGCATCACCGACAACATCAAGATCAGCCTGAAGGGCATCAACCTCACCAACGAGCGGACCAGCGGCTACACCATGGACCCGTCCTTCCCGACCATGGATGAGACCTCTGGCCGTCGCATCAGCCTGGGCCTGCGCGCGGACTTCTAGGCAAGCGTTCCCGCACGGGCGGCGTGCGGACCGGAGAGGGTCCGTGCGTCGTCCGTGCGCTTTCTCAGGAAAAGACTCATGAAGACCCCTCTGATGCTGGCGCTGCTCGCCGCAGCGGCCCCGGCATTTTCGGCCACGGCCACGACAGCGGCCGATGCCGGCCGCCAATGGCTGGCCGGCGACCACCACGTGCACAGCGAATGGAGCGTGGACTGGGACCGCAGCACCACGCCGCCCACACCGGTCCGCGGTGGTGACTCGCCCTACAGCCGCAGCCGCAACGCCGCCCAGGCCAGAGCGTTCGGCCTGCGCTGGATGGTCCACACCGACCACGGTGGCCCCGGCCACTCCGCGGTCACCCGCGACCAGGCGTATCCCGCGCTGCTGCAAGCACGCACCGACGTTCCCGAGGTGATCCAGTTCAATGGCATGGAATTCGACGTGCCCGCAGGCGAGCACGCCTCCCTGATCATCGCGCCGGGCCCGCAGGAACGGGAGCAGCTGGTCACCGCCGAGCGGGATTTCAGTCGCAGCGAACCGCTGCACGATAGCCGCGACAGCGAACAGCAGATGCAGGCCGCACTGGCCTACCTGGGGGGCCTGCGCCCGGCACCGCTGATGTTCATCAACCATCCCTCGCGCACCGCGACGGCGATGGGGCAGTGGGGCGAGGTGACCCCGGGCGAGCTGCGCGGCTGGCATGCGGCCGCACCCAATGTGCTGGTAGGCATGGAGGGTGCGCCCGGGCACCAGGCGATCCGCAGCGAACGCGGGCTGTACCGCAATGCGGCCGCCCCCACCGTAGGCGGCTATGACCAGATGACCGCGCAGGTGGGAGGTGTGTGGGACCAGATGCTGGCCGATGGCATCCGCTTCTGGATCACCGCCAACTCCGACTCGCATGTGAACCTGCGCGACGGTGGGCGCGACTACGACCCGGGTGAGTACAGCAAGACCTATGCCTGGGCGCGCCCGGATGCGGAAGACATCCTGGATGCGCTGCGCAAGGGGCGCATGTTCACCGTCACCGGTGACCTGATCGATGCCTTGGAATTGCGCGTGACCGCTGGCGACTCCAGCGGCGGAATGGGCGATACGCTGGTGCTGCGGCCAGCGCAGACGATGCAGGTGGAGGTGCGGGTACGGCAGCCGGCCGGCGCCAACGCGAACGGGCAGCACCCGGCGCTGAAGCGCATCGAGCTGATCATCGGCGGCAGGGACGGGGAGGGCAGGCTGCAGATGCAACGGCGCGGCTTCGACGCGGCAACCTGGGTGCGGGAGGGTGACTGGATCGTGGCGCGCGGGTCACTGCCGGCACTGCCGCGCGGCGGCTTCGTGCGGGTGCGGGGCAACAGCACCGGTGCGGTTGATGCACTGGCGGACGCGCCCGGCGAGGACCCGTGGCAGGATCTGTGGTTCTACTCCAACCCGGTCTTCGTCACGATTGCCGGCAGCGTCATCCCGCCGCAGCGGTGACCTCGTATCGCCTGTTGGCGTGATGCACGTTGTCTGCTACAAGCCCATCTGCAGACGCAGACCGGAGGAAGGACCGCCGTGTCAGAACCCTATTCAGCCATGCTCAGCCTTCGCATGTGCCGCCAGGACCTTGCCCGATGGCTGGCCGCGCCGGTGCCTGCGGTATCCCGATGGTCAGACTGGCGAGGCATCGCCGGGCAGTGGCGCATGCACAACGGCGGGTACCTGCTGCTGGCGAGCGTACTCACGGGGATGTTTGTCTTCCTGTACTTTCTCGCACGTGACTACTTCAAGAGCCTCGGCTGGATGCTCGGCCCGTTCGATCCCAATCTGGGGTACCCCTCTGACGCGGCACCGTATCCGAGCGCCGCATGGCGCAGTTCCGCAGACCAGCCCACGGCGCGCCGTGGGCCTATCCGGGCGGCTTTATCTGGGCATCAATACGCTGTCCACCAGGCGCACGTTTGCCAGAGGCGGCGTTGAAGATGACCGGCCAGCAGGCTCGGCCGACGATGCCGGCACACCCTGGACAGGCTTCACAGATCTGTACTACCCAGCCGGGCATAGTGCCCCTTGGGTAGTCTGAGCGCGTCCATCCAGCCACGGGGTTTCCCCGAACGCCAGGAGGTCACTGTGCCAAGTTGGGACGAAGGAATGAAGTTGACGCGTCGCCAGGTGATCGCCGGCGGCGCCACGACCGTGGCGATGTCCGCCGCACCGGGGGCGTCATCGCTCGCCGCCGAACTGGCGGCGTCCCCGCCGCCCAGGCCGCCGGTCATCAGCACGGTGGCGTTGACCGTCAACGGCGCGCGCCGGGAGCTTGAGCTCGACACGCGGACCACGCTGCTCGACGCCCTGCGCGAACATCTGAAGCTGACCGGGACCAAGAAGGGCTGCGACCACGGTCAGTGCGGCGCCTGTACCGTGCTGGTCAACGGTGAACGCATCAATGCCTGCCTCAGCCTGGCAGTGCAGCACCAGGGCGATGCCATCACCACCATCGAAGGCCTCGGAACCCCCGATGACCTGCATCCGATGCAGGCTGCCTTCATCAAGCATGACGGCTACCAGTGCGGGTACTGCACGCCGGGGCAGATCTGTTCGGCGGTGGCGGTACTGGACGAGATCAAGCGGGGTGTCCCCAGCCATGTGCAGGCCGATGTCAGCGCACGGCCCCGGGCCACCAACATGGAAATGCGCGAACGCATGAGCGGCAACCTCTGCCGCTGCGGGGCCTATTCCAACATTGCCGAGGCGATGGAAGAGGTCGCTGGCGCGACGCCTGAAGGGAGGCGCTCATGAGGGCCTTCAGTTACGAACGCGCGAAATCCCCGGCCGAGGCCGCCAGGGCCGTCGCCGGCACCGAGGGCGCGAAGTTCCTGGCGGGAGGAACCAACCTGCTCGACCTGATGAAGCTGGAGGTCGAGACGCCCGCGCACCTGGTCGACGTGCAGGACATCGGCTTGGACAGGATCGAACCCACAGACGACGGCGGCCTGCGCATCGGCACGCTGGTCACCAATACCGCGCTGGCCTCGCATGAGCGCGTGCGCCGCGACTACGCGGTGTTGACCCGCGCGATCGTGGCAGGTGCCTCCGGGCAGCTGCGCAACAAGGCCACCACCGGCGGCAACCTGCTGCAGCGCACCCGCTGCCCGTACTTCTACGACCCCCATCTGCCCTGCAACAAGCGCCTGCCCGGATCAGGCTGCGGCGCGCTCGAAGGGTTCTCCCGGCAGATGGGCGTGATCGGCACCTCGGACAGCTGCATCGCGACCTATCCGGGCGACATGGCGGTGGCGCTGCGCGTGCTGGACGCCACGGTCCAGACCGTCAAGGGTGACGGCAGCACGCGCAGCATCCCGATTGCCGATTTCCATCGTTCCCCGGGCGACAAGCCACAGCAGGACAATGTGCTGCAGCGCGGTGAGCTGATCACCCACGTCACGCTGCCGGAACCGCTGGGCGGCCGGCACGTGTACCACAAGGTACGTGACCGCGCGTCCTATGCGTTCGCACTGGTCTCGGTCGCCGCGGTCGTGCAGCGTGACGGCTCGGCGCGGTTCGCCTTCGGTGGGGTCGCGCCGAAGCCGTGGCGCATCGAGGCAGCCGAACCCCTGCTGCGCGACGGCGTCAAGGCCGCGACCCAACAGGTGTTCGCCGGCGCCCGTCCAACCCGGGAGAACGCGTTCAAGCTCGCGCTCGCCGAGCGCACCCTCGCCGCCGTGCTGGCCGAAGGAGAGCGCTGATGCCCCTCGAATTCAACGCCCCCGCCGGCGACAACCTGTTCGACAAGGCCAAGGTGGTCGGCAAGTCGACGCCACGCATTGATGGCCCACGCAAGACCACCGGCACCGCCCCCTATGCCTACGAGCGCCATGACGTGGCGCCGAACCAGGTCTACGGCTACATCGTCGGCGCGGGCATCGGCAAGGGGCGCATCATTTCGATGGATGCCTCCCGCGCACGTGCCGCCCCCGGCGTACTGGCGGTCATCACCGCACCGGAAACCAAGCCGGTCGGCAAATCGAACTGGAACAACGCGCCGCTGTTCGGCGGGTCCGAGGTCGCCCATTACCACCAGGCCATCGCCTGCGTGGTGGCCGAGACCTTCGAGCAAGCCCGCGCCGCTGCGGCGTTGATCCGCACCCGCTATGAGCGCGGCAAGGGGCGGTTCGATTTCCCGGCGCTGGCGCCGTCCGCGCCGCTGGCAAAGGGGCGCGACGGCAAGCCCGACCGGCAGGCGCTGGGCGATTTCGACACTGCCTACGCGAGCGCTGCGGTCAAGCTCGACGAGACCTACCACACCTCCGACGAAAGTCATTCGATGATGGAGCCGCACGCCACCATCGCCGCCTGGGAAGGCGACACGCTCACCCTGTGGACGGCGAACCAGATGATCGACTGGGCCAAGCAGGGCATGGCCGCGATCCTCGGTATCGATGCTGGCAAGGTGCGCGTGGACTCGCCCTATATCGGCGGCGGCTTCGGCGGCAAGCTGTTCATCCGCGCCGATGCAGTGCTGGCCGCGCTGGCGGCCAAGCAGGTCGGGCGACCGGTGAAGATCGCGCTGCAACGCCCGTTGATGCCCAACAACACCACGCACCGGCACGCGACCATCCAACGCGTCCGGATCGGTTGCGCGAAAGACGGCCGTATCTCCGCCATCGCCCATGAGAACTGGTCTGGCAACATCAACGGCGAGGACGGCGAGAACGGCACCCTGCAGACGCCCAAGCTCTATGCAGGCGCCAACCGCCTGGTGGCCAACTACATCGCCACGCTCGACATGCCCGAAGGCAATGCGATGCGCGCGCCGGGCGAAGCACCGGGCCACATGGCGCTGGAAGTGGCGATGGACGAAATGGCCGAGAAGCTGGGCCTCGACCCGATCGCGTTCCGCATCCTCAACGAACCCGAGGTCGTACCCGGCGATCCGAGCAAGAAGTTCTCCGACCGCAACCTGGTGCGCTGCCTGCGCGAGGGCGCGGAACGCTTCAACTGGAACAAGCGCAACGCCAAGCCGGCGCAGGTAAGGGAAGGGCACTGGCTGGTCGGCATGGGCGTGTCCGCAGGCTATCGCGGCGCACCCACGATGAAGTCGGCGGCGCGGGTCCGGCTTGACGGCCAGGGTGGGGTGATCGTGGAAACCGACATGACCGACATCGGCACCGGCTCCTACACGATCATCGCGCAGACGGCGGCCGAGACCATGGGCGTACCGCTGGACCGGGTCCAGGTCACCCTCGGCGACTCCCGCCATCCGGCCTCCGCCGGTTCCGGCGGCCAGTGGGGCGCGGCAAGCTCCACTGCAGGCGTGTACGCGGCGTGCGTCAGCCTGCGCCGCAAGGTGGGCGAGAAACTGGGCTTCGACGGCGACACTGCAAACTTCGCCAATGGCCGTATCCAGGCGGGTGGGCGGACCATCGACCTGGCCGAAGCAGGCACACTTTCGGCAGAGGACGGCATTGCCTTCGGCAAGTTCAAGCAGGGGTACGACGTCGGCACCTATGCAGCGCATTTCTGCGAGGTCGCCGTGCATGCCTACACGGGAGAGACGCGCATCCGTAGGATGCTTGCCGTATGCGATGGCGGCCGGATCCTCAATCCTCTGTCCGCACGCAGTCAGGTCATCGGCGGGATGGTGATGGGTGCGGGCGCGACCCTGATGGAGGAACTGGTGGTCGACAAGCGGCTTGGCTTGTTCATCAACCACGACCTTGCGGGCTACGAGGTTCCCGTGCACGCCGACATTCCGTACCAGGAAGTGGTCTTCCTCGACACGCTGGATCCGGTGATCTCGCCGATGAAGGC
Organism: Stenotrophomonas maltophilia; assembly: GCF_002799155.1. GTDB lineage: Bacteria > Pseudomonadota > Gammaproteobacteria > Xanthomonadales > Xanthomonadaceae > Stenotrophomonas > Stenotrophomonas maltophilia_R. The sequence goes on along the minus strand of NZ_NERD01000002.1, from coordinate 1,691,189 downwards.
CAAGGGCGTGGGTGAGCTGGGCATCTGTGGGGTCGGCGCCGCGATCGCCAATGCGGTCTACAACGCCACCGGTGTGCGCGTGCGCAACTATCCCATCACCCTGGACAAGCTGTTGCCCGGCTTGCCCGACGTGGGCTGACCGTTGCGCATGGAACGACCCGTGGCCTCACCCACCCTGGAGGCCTCCGCGGCAGAGGGAGTGGAGCCCAGGGATCCTGCCGCGCACCTGTCCGCAGCGCCGGGCTTCCTCACCGAAGGAAGCCCGCGCGGCGTGCTCGAGACGGCCTTGACGCGCGTGCGCGCGGGGGAGCACGCCGTGCTCGCGCTGGTGCTGGAAACCGATGGCTCCACCTACGCCGGTGCCGGCGACATGGTGCTGTTCTGCAACGGCAGCCAGGTCGGCTGGCTCAGCGGCGGATGCCTGGAGCCCGAGCTCGCGCGACGCGCAGAGCCGGTGAGCGCGGCGGGGCAGGTCGACTGGATCGAGATCGACACCCGCAGTGACGACGACCTGTTGAGTGGGTCCGCGCTCGGCTGCCGCGGCCGGCTTCGGATTGCGCTCCTGCCATTGCGTGCCATGTCCGGCATCGACGACGTGATCGAGGCTTGGTTGCGCGAAGGTGTGTCACTCCAGCGCGACCTTCGCACGTCGGGGCAGATCGTTTTCCGCGCCGGCCATCGCGAGCAGGCATGGCAGCTGCACTCGATGGACGACACACAGCCCTTTGGAGAAGCAGTGTGGCGTTTGCCGTTGCCCCGGCTTCCGCGGGCCCTGGTGTTGGGGGGCGGTCCCGAAACGCCCTTCCTGGTTCCGTTGCTGCGGGGACTGGGATGGCGGGTCAGCGTGGCCGAACGACGAGCGCGCTGGTCCTCAGCGGGGCAGGGCGCCGATGCGCATCTCCAGGCCAGCCCGGCCGAGGCCCTCCATGCCGACCCGTGCGACGCGGTACTGGTGATGCATCACGATTTCGAACTGGACCGCGAGGCGCTGGTGGCCTTGGCCGATACCGAGGTTGCCTTCATTGGACTTCTGGGGCCGCGGCGAAGGCGTGAGGATCTGTTCAAGCTGCTGACACCGGATCAGCGCAACCGCCTGTCTTCCAGACTTCGATCACCGGTCGGCCTCAACATCGGAGGGCGGGGGCCGGAGGCGATTTCGATCAGCATCGCGGCGCAGCTGCATCAATGGCGAAGCACCGCCGGCACGTGACCGCCGCGCATGCAGTCGTCGTGCTTGCTGCGGGCGGGAGCACCCGGCTTGGCCAGCCCAAGCAGCTACTGACCCGGCAGGGCGAGACCCTGGTACATCGCGTGGTGCGGTTGGCGCTGGAGCTCGCGCCATCGCAGGTGTTGGTGGTGGTGGGCGCGAACGCACAGGCCGTGACATCCAGCATTGCCGGACTGGATGCCACCCCGGTAACCAACCACCACTGGGAAAGCGGCCTGGCCAGCAGCCTGCAGATTGCAGGCACACACCTGCTGCCCGCGGTGGCCGCCGTGATGGTCGTGGCATGCGACCAGCCCGCGATCGAGCACGCCCATCTGCAGGCGTTGCTTTTGGGTGCCCGCGCCTCGGCGTCAGGGTGCGCTGGCACCCGTCATGGAGACGCGCTTGGCGTTCCTGCAGTCGTGCCGCGCGCATGGTTCAATCAGGTGGGTGCAAGCGGTGACCGCGGCTTCGGGGCGCGCTTGAGGCAGCTTCCCATCGATGCCGTGCATGCCCTTCAAGCGCCGGAGCTGGGCCTGGATATCGACACGCCAGAAGATCTCGCGCGTGCGCGGCATTTGGGCTGGATCGATGCCGTGAGGTGAGTCGCGTGATCACTGGACCAATACCCGCCGCGCAGGTGACTAGCCCCGAACCCTCGCAGCCGCGGCTCTGTAGAGTCGAGCCAGGCTCGACTATGCATGCCACATCGCACCTCCTCATGCACCTCGCCCGCGAACATCTGCAGCACCCGATCCAACAGAACAGGTTCCGGCACACCAGCCAGCACCTGCTCAAAATAGCCCATCGGCTGCAGCTGCCATTGAAGCAACGCACGAAGCTGCACAACGGCGGGCGCCCGCTGCTCCGCGTCCAGTGAGACCTGCAACAGCAGATGTTTCGAGCGCCTCTCCAGCCACAGCACTGGTACGCTTCGGCAATGAACCTGGAAGTCGGCATCTCGATGCCGCTCGACGAACTGGAAGCCCTGTCGTGGCCGAGACTCCACGAACTGCATCGCCTGGCGGCGCAGTTGTGAGAATCGATCGTCGTTGATGCGTTGGAACCCGACAGGCGAGGGCACCGGTGGCGCCGGCCACTGCGCCTGTGCCGCAACCACCGCGACGAGACAGAGCGCGGTTGCCGCCCAGCGATGCCGCGTCACTCAGCCGTCCGGGCGTACCCGTGTACTGGCGTGCGCCACCAAGCCCAGCCCGGCCATGATCAGCCCCTCCATGACGCGCGGGCCGACGTATTGCTCCAACTCGCCGTTCTCGCGGGCGCGTTGTGCGGCCAACAGGATTTCCAGCACTACGCGAAGGCCGGCCAACGAGCAATCGGTGTCTGCCAGGGCGATGCGTCGGCCCGGCATTTGGTGGCGCTCTGGCCAGGGCTGGCCATCGGAGGCAGCGCCGGAGCCAATGCTGTGCAGCAGGGCGATGAGCGTGTTCGGATCCAGCGCGTGGCCGTTGGCGGGCGCGTCGTGGATCGGGTGCGGGGCAGGGGAGTGGGGCTGGGTCATGGCTGGGCTCCTTGCGTGCATGCAGAAGCCGCCACCGATAAAGGTGGCGGACGGTGCGAGGTTCGAAACCCGGTCTACGCTAAAACCGGCAGGCACAAGGCCTCCGCGCACCGCCCGCCATAGCCGGCCGACGGATTGCCAGCCGGCACCACCTGATGGGTGATGCCGGCTGGCAAGCGTTTACTTCAGCGTAGAACCGGGGTTTCGAATCCCGACCACCGATGCACGGTGGCAGGGCAAGGAATACGCGGACCTATGCGTGATGCCAATGCAGTAGGGCCGATGACGTCACCACTTTCAACAATTTCAGAATCGTTGCATATGGCGCAATGAGGCTGGAGCGTTGCGCTGCAAGGCTGTCGGCGATGTCGGTGGTGCACGCATGACGAGTGTCGGCATCCGCCCGGTGGAGCCGTGAGCGAGGCGGATGCGACAGGATTGCCAAAGGCCGCCAGGCGTCAGTAGCCCTTCAACGCGGCCTTGGTCCGCTCCAGCCAGGCGGCATTGTGGCTGCGCGCGTGGCGCGACCAGTGCTGGGCATCGTCGATGATGCTGGCGAACAGGCTACGGGCCTGCTCACGATCGGCGGGCTGCGGTTGCGCCATCAGCCACTCGGCGTAGAGGCAGCGGGCGGCAGCATCGTTTCCACATTCCACAGCGCGCTCGAATGCGCCGCGGGCGTCGGGTGACTGGGTGGCGGCCAATGCCTGCGCATAGAGCAGGGTCTGTTCTGGCTTGCGGCGCACGTCCGGATGGCGGGCGAACAGGCCGTCGAGAGCTTCAACCGCAAGCGCGGCGTGCCCGGATTCGAGGCGGGCACGGGCCAGGCCGGTAAGGATGTAGGGATCGTCGCCCAGCGGCGAGCTGGCCGCCTGCTCAAGCAGGGCCCTGGCCTCCTCCGCCTGGCCGGCATCGAGCAGCGTCATGCCCAGGCGAACACGGTTCTGCACGGTGGGCGTGCGCGCCAGCTCGGCGCGAGCGTTGCGCAGGTCCTGGCCCGGGTCCATGAGCTGCTTGGCGGAGCGGACGACCTGCCGGGCGCCGCGCGAATGACGGGCTTCCGGGAGGTAGATCGCCAGGAAGTAGACGACGCTGCCGAGCAGCGGGAACGAGAAGAGCAGGATCAGCCAGTAGAGGCTCTGTCCCGAGCGGATGGCGTGCACCGCGAAGTAGATGGCCGCCAGTACGTGGAGTCCGATTCCGATATAGGGCATTTGTACCGCCTCGTCCTTGTGAGGGGTGGAACTATAGTTGGGGAGGGGTGGGGCGCCAATGGGCGGGGTGATTGGGCGTGACGCGTCACGTTAATATGATTGAATCCGGCGGGGGCGACCAAGATCCTTGCCCTTGGAGCCAAGATCCTCATCATCGGCAGAGACCGCGCCGCCGGCTACGGACTCGCGCTACCATCTATCGGCAAACCACAGGGGGATATGGAATATCCACAGATCCTGATTCAGACTCAGTAGCGCCTGGGTTAAGGCCTGCCCGGGACAAGGCAATGAAGCCCATTTCCTGAGATCGAGGATGGAACCATGAAGAAGATCGCTCTAGCGCTTTTGATGGTTGCTTCAGGTGGTGTGAGTGCGGGGAATTTCACCAAGCCGATTACAGTGAATCTCCTGCCCGGCGGCATGATCGAACTGGCTAGCGATGTCATCTATACCGATGATGCAGGCCGAAAGTGGCACGCTCCAAAGGGCTCTATTGCAGATGGAGCGTCAATTCCGCGCATGTTCTGGAGTGTCATAGGCGGTCCGCTCGATGGCGACTATCGAAACGCGTCCATCATCCACGATGTCTACTGTGTTAGCCGCAGCATGCCGTGGAAGGAGGTGCATCGCGTCTTCTACGAGGCGATGCTTGCGAGCAAGGTCGACCCTTACAAGGCTAGAGTCATGTATGCCGCCGTGTACCATTTCGGACCACGCTGGAATGTATCAGTTCCGATAAAATCCAAAGATGTCGCCGCCGTTAGGCATGAGCTTGCGGATAAATCAGAGCAGCTTGGGCTTCCAGACCGAACCTCCGAGGTAAAGTTCACCCTGCCTGGGAACTCGGACATGCTGGGTAGCCTGAAGGGCGGCACTTCCAAGTCCATCCTTGTTTCATATTCTGCCCGGGATGTGATGGATCTTGATGGGGCCACACTGAAGAAGCTCCTCACGTCCTCCGACTCCGTTCAATTTTTTGCGACGGCAGCTCCAGCGTCTTCGGCCAGCGCTGAAGACCTAGAAAAGATTAAGGAGTACGTGAAAAACGATCGCAGCCTTGACGATATCGAATCATTGACCTTTGAATAGGCTCGATAAAAGGCCCTAGGAGTCCGAAACCGGCCCCCGGGCCGGCCAGGTCAATTCGGTGCGAGGTTCGGCTCACAGTGAGTTCGTTCGAGACGTTCGCCACGGCGTGGCCGCGTGGCCGAGGGAAGCACCCCGGCGCGAGGAAGAGCCAACGTTGTACCGCCTGGACAGTGACCGTGCTGCCGCTGATTCTGCGAGCGTAGCGAGTGGAAGCGGCGGCGGCGCGGGCGCGGTCATGGCGGCAAGCAGCGGGGGCGCCATCGTGCGCCTAGGTGAGCGCACGATGGGCACGTTCCCAGAGACACCGCCTTATCCGCCCGGCTTCTGATTAAGGTGATGCATCACGGACAGGGCTGGTCCGGTAGGTTCTCCCAGCCACCAGGTATGCGGCGGAACGTGATTCCGCCGATGCATCTTGTCTCGCTGCGCCGCTGCTGAGCTTCGCGTTCTGCCTGTTCTCGTCGCGCGCGCACTTCGGTCAGCATTGCTTTCCGATCCGCTATCGTTTCGGGCTGGGCGCCGCGATCAACGCTGGTTGACGTGCTTGGTGCAGGCGCGGCCTGAAAGCGTGCATCCCAAGCGCTTCCGGTCTTTAGGTGCAGCCAGATACCAGCACCGGCCATGCCCAGCAGTAGCACCGCCCACAAGGCCATCCACGGAAACTCCCAGCGAGAGCGTGGGATGGGTTGTAGGTACTCCGGTCGTTCGCGTTCCATGCGCCCCCCCATATGGCGTCCTCTGACCATTGTATCCGAGACGCTCGGGCGGAAAATGTGCAGGGCTTGACGTCGCGCGCCCGGTCATTTATATCGCAGAGGTGACGTGCGTCACGCTTGCAAGCCCATTACGTATCAAGGAGAGATTCGCAGTGAGTACTTATGCAATCGTTCGGCAAGCAATCCACGATAAGCACCAGATAACCGCTGTCTACGATGGGCACTATCGGGAGATGTGTCCTCATGCCATCGGCGAGAAGAATGGCAGGGAGCAAGCGCTGTTCTATCAGTTCGGGGGAGAGACCAGCAAAGGCCCAATCAAGGATCCGACCGCTGAGAATAACTGGCGATGCCTTGAACTAAGCAAGCTTAGCAATGTGACGGCGGTGCCTGGGGTGTGGTACAGCGCGGACAATCACTCCACTGCATCGACGTGTATTGATGATATCCACGCTGAGGTGGACTTCTAGCGCATCATCGCAGCCCCTCGTAGCAATGCGTGGGGCTGCGGCGTTGGTTTTGGGGTGTAGGGGCAGCGCCCCTACGGAATCGCCTCACAGGCGCTGGCGGGGCCTCGGCCCACGGCTCATGTAGACAACATTGGACGCCCCGGCGTCGGAACCGGGATCGCCCACGCCGAACCGCCGTTCTCGGCGAATTCTGAGGGCTTCGGCTAGGTAGATGACGCTAGATTTCGCCGTGGCGGAGGCTCTCCGGGCGGCTGCAGCCCGGGGGGCAGCCTCGGCCATCATCAGTCGCCATTCCCGGGCAATGTTGCAGGTCAGGGACCACCAAGCCATGTCGCATGGCTCCAGCTGATGACCTTCGGGCGTAAACATGTGCCCACCTTGGAATCCGAAACCGGCCCAAGGGCCGGTTAGATCTATGCGGTTGTGGGGATCCATCTTGATCATGCTGCGAGCTCGTCCTTGTCGGGGGAACGAACAGGCAGGCAAGAGCCGAGCCAGAGCCGCAGCCATTGCCAAGCAGAACCGACGAAAGCGGCCCAGCGACGTAGCCTGCGCCGGCTACGCTTCATTTCGCATAATGTATATTATGTTCAAGCTCCTGCGGGGGTGGCTGGCACGGCTCTTGCCTCGCCCCCTGTCCCTGTTGCGGCATGGAGCCTGATTGTGCGTGATCGGAACCTAACCGGCCTTTGGGCCGGTTTTTCGTTTAAGGCTGGTCGACTGGTCACCCCCGAAGGCCGCGAACTGGAACCGCAGGATCTGGCGTGGCTATCGCTCACTGCTGCCCAGGCACAGGAATGGCGCCGGATGATGGAGGCCGGCCGCGCGATCAGCAAGCCCCGGAAACCCTTGTCCTTCAACGCCGCCAGCGTGGTGAACCTCTCCGATGCCCTGGCACAGCGCCGGAAAAAGCGGTCATCGGTGACGATGGCCGGCCCCGACGCCGAGCCACCAGCGGCAGTCCTGCCGGTACCGGGGCCGAAACGCCGTCAGCGCGTGTGAGGCGCTTCCGTAGGGGCGCTGCCCCTACACCCCGGCAACGGCGACCAAGGGTTACTTGCAGGCCGACCACACCATGTCATCCATGCGACGACCGACCATGTAAGGCCGGTTGGAACCATACATGCGGAAAACGCGCTCTCGCTCGGCCTTGGCGGCTTCGCACGCGTCTGGATCCTTGTACTGAGAAATGCTGTGGAGGCGAGCACCACCGCCGCCATTCCGATAGACAGGCCGCGTAGGTGCAGGCCGAGGCGCGATGGAAGCCGCATTCCGACGCCGAAGGCTTTCCAAGTAGCGTTCATTGGCAGCCGCCGCTTCAGGTGATGGCGCCGGATCGGCCAGACGAATGTGGTCAGTCTCGCCCTTGGCGCAAGGCTGACTTTGATACTGCGTCCCGGCCTTGTTTACGCACCTGTAAACAAGGTTCTCGTATCGCTCCTGGGCAACAACACCGGCGCTCACCGCCCCCAGCAGCATCACTGCCGCAATCCTTGTGAACATAGCTTCCCCCTGATGCTGGGCGAAGCTTACCGCTCAGGTAGCGATAGCCACAAGAATCGCCAGATGGCCAACGTAGTAGCCATAGAAGGCCCACCGGCCACGAGGCACCGGCCACGCCACCCGAGACAGGCCCAGCGCCACAGGGATCGCCCCCAGCGCCCACAAGTTGCCGTTGAACCAGCAGATCGCGGCGAACGCCGGGGCCAGTAGCCAGTACCGCTGCCGATGGAAGGCCAGCCATGCCAGCAACACGAACCCTACCCCGGCCCATTGGTAGTCCACGAATGCAGGCAGCACCGCCGCGGCGAATGCCAGGACAACCCATCTCCGTTGACCGGCTGCGTAGATGGCAGCGGCACACAGGGCGAACGTGAGCAGGATGTTCAACGGCAGCCAGTAGCCGAACGCCAAGGCATGAACAGGCTGTGCGATCAGGCCCCACATGGCGAGCCTGCGCACCGACTTAACCGCATCGGTGCCGGGCTGAGCGAGGTTGTAAGCCATCACCAGCGCAAATAGGGGGAATGCTACCCTGCCCGCCTCGCTGAGACCTGGCACATAGCCGCCGTAGATGACCTTGGCGACGTGGTCGCACGTCATGAGAACGACGGCCAGCCACTTCAACACCTCGCGTGCGCTGCCGGTCATAGCTTGTTCGGTCCCGGCGCCGTGGTCATGTAGCTGGTCGTTGCGTGAGGCGGCGACTCAGGGAAGCTACCCATGCTGCGCTCGACATGCTGTAGAGCCACGCCTGCGGCCTCGCTGCGGATGCGCCGGGATTCCTCCTGAAAGTGCGCAGACTGCTGGTAGTCATTCATGCGCCGCGCCTCGGCCTGATTGGTGTCGAGGAACGGCTCGTACTGCCCATTGACCGCAACCATGCGGCACTGCTCCTGATCCATCATGTAAGTGGTGCCCTGCTCCGTCTTGCAGCTGCAACGCCCGATCTGATGCTCCCCATTGGCATCGAGCCCATCACCGGACGCCATGCAGTACACCCGGGGTGGCTGGTTGGTCGGAATCGAAAGGCTGTCGTACGCGGGTGCGGTCCACGGTTGGCCCTGAATTCGCGGCGTCACCCATGCCACGTAGTCGCTGCTGCGGGTAACCGCCGGGGGTGCGGCTTGCGGCGCGGCTGCGACCGTCGCTCCCGCTCCGTTCTCCGCCGCTTGCGGCGCCTCTGCCTTGGGTTGCCCCGTTTCAAGCTCCCCCGATAGCTGGGCATGCACGCGATTCACGGACCACCACGCCCCACCGATCACCGCGAGCAGCAGCGCTGCTGCTGCCGGGTAGTACCAGGGGATGGACCTCTCGCTGGTGTCCATCACGGTGGACTCATAAAGACCCATCGGACGCTTGGGCAGCTTGACTCGTTTCAAGATCAGCGGATGCCCCTTCTCGGGGTTCTTTTCGTAGCGGTCGAAGGTGCGCAGATGCGCGAACGGCAACCCGAATCGACGGCGCACGTGGACGTGGCGCTCAATGAGGTCCTGCGCGAAGTCGTCGCATTGCCGGTCGGGCGACTGGCTGACGAAGATGAAATCCAAGCCGCGATGACGATGCTTTGCCAGCTGCTCGACGTGATGCGGCACAGCCGAGCCGGGCCGACGCTTCGGGAGCATGCCGTGTTCGTATGCCTCATCGACCACGCACACCGCGCCGTCAGGGAGGAAGTTCGGCCAGTCGCAGAACTGCTCCGGCGTCATCGGCAGCATGCGCGCTTCGTCGTGCTTGAAGCCACGCACATTGCAGACGTAGACCAATCGACCCTCATTGCGGAAGTCGATGGCGTGATCGATCGCATGCAGCGTCTTGCCGTGTCCAGGCTGGCCCGTGTACCAGTAGATCATTCCTTGGTCACTCCCAGCTGTTGAGCAGCAGAGGTGGGCATCGGGATGATCTTGAACATGAAGCGTACCGAGAGTGCAGACAGCACCATCGTCATGAACTGATCAAAGCCTACCGCGCCCAAGAAGTTGTGCGCCCAATCAGGCAAGCCACCGACATAGTCGCCGATGAAAGATTTCAGCTGCGGCAGCACCTGATTCATGGATACCAGCGTGATCCCGGCCACCGACAGGCCCTTGGTGACGATCCTGCCAATGCCACCGAAAAGAACCGTCCAAACGAGATTCACGCCGCGCGTGATCCACTCCCAAACCATGCTCATGATCCATCTCCGAAGACAATGCGGAACGAGATGAAAGCGCCCAGCAGCAGCATCACGGCGCGCATGGCCGCAACCAGCGGACACCACCATGTGACGCTGTCGAGAGACACCGCGCCGAATCGGCCAAAGTCCACGGTGCCGAACTGCGGGCAGGAGCCACCACCAAAGCCGCTCTTGTCGATCAAGCTCTCATCGAACTTCCACGACCACTTGCCGGGGCCGTCAACGTCTTCGGCACCCTCATGCGGATCACCATTGCTACCCTCGCCGGAGCCGGGCTTGCCGCTGCACAGCTGTGCACGCTGAGCGCGCAGTTGGTTGGCCTGAACCGAATCGCCCTCCACGCTGAAAGGCGCATCACAGTTGCCAACGTCGCCCGTAACCTTGCCTCCGTTGCCCCTCTCAGCCTCGCAGCGCGTTGCCCAGGTCTGCATGGCAATCATCCCGAGGATGGGATCGCCGCTCGTAGTCGGCGGCGTTTTGCAGTTCCCGCCACCGGCAGCTTGATTTCCATTCCCCTCCCCTTGCTCACCGTTGCCATTGCTGCCACCGACGCCCGGGCCTGAGCCATCGCCTGGCGTTGGCTGATTGCCGTTCGGAGTGCCCCGGTTGTGGTAGTTCTGCGTATTGGTGGTGTTCCCATTGTTGTTGTTCGTGATGTTCGTCGTGCCGCCGCTCGGCTGCCAGTCCTCGCCGGGGCGATTGCTCGGCGCGTTGGGCGGCGTGTTCGGCGCGCTGATGCTTGCGGCCTCGGTGCGGGGGTTGTTGGTGGCCGTGTGGCCCTTCTGATTTGCGGAATCACTCGCGCAGGTACGGAATCCGCTTGCCGTGCTGATGCACGTCTTGTTCTCAGACTTGCACACCTGATAGCTGCCCGACTGGTGGCAGTACTCATCCTTCTTTTCAGGCTGAGGCGGCATCGAGCTATCGCAAACGTCGCCGGATGCCTTCCACGTTCCGCGACGAATGGGAATGCCGTTGGGATTGGCGGAATCGCTGATGTTGAAGTTCACAGCGGGGTCAAGGTTTGGTTGCATCTTGCAGCCCTTATTGCAGACGCCGCCGCTGTACAGCGTGCCGTTGATCATCCCGGCCTCGCCATCAAGACGCGTAGAACAGGACGCGGACGCGCAGTACTGCTCACGCTCGTAGGGGCCGATTTCCTTCCCGCTGTTCTGCCCGGCCTGTTCGTATACCCAATAGCGCTGCGTGTAGCAGATTGGATAGCTGGAATTTGAACTACGCGTGCATTCGGACTTGCTAACGATGTTGCCGCCTGCCGTGACCTTCGGCATGTCCTTCAGACAGCGCTGGTAGGCCAAGCCCTGATCAAGCTCGACGACCGCAGCACTCACGTCGGGAATTGCGGCTACCTGGGCGACCACGCAGAGCGCAAGAGCCAACAAGTACCGCCCGATGCAGATCATGTGTCGAACGCCAGCCATAGCGCCCCCAGTACGGCAACAATCACGAAATAGCCCATAAGACCCCCAAAAAAGTAGGGGCGACGTGCGCCCCTACTTGGCCTGTTTGATGTTCCCCCACAGCAGAAACAGCCCCTTCACCGCTGCGAGAACCGAGAGAATCCCCGCGATGACCGAAGCGGCCGTCGCAAGGACCTCCATCACCGCTACCAGCACGGGCATGACACCCGGCTCCGATTACTTAGCGCGCTTGATCATCGACCACAGCAGGAACAGGCCCAGCACACCGGCCAGAACGACCAGAATGCCGCTGACGCTGGACTTGCCGTTGGTGATTTCGGCAGTGATGGCCTCAGCCGGCCCGCCGCTGGCGAAGGCCGAGCCGGTGGCGGCCAGAGCGGTTGCGCCAGTGGCAACCTTGCCTGCGGTCGAACGGGCGAAGGAAACGACGTTGCTGGCGATCTTGTTCATCTTCATGGTTGTACTCTCTGAGGTTGGTTAGAACCGCTCACGGGACACACGGGCGAACTGTCTGAAAACGACGCCCAGTGCCCAGCAGGCCGCGATAGCGAATGCGACTTGCGTACCCTCAGCCAGCGTGAGCGGTGGCAGGACTGGCTGAGGGTTTTCGATCCAGACCGGCACAGCGCAGACGCCATCGGCCCCGATGTTCTGGACCGCACACGACTGGATGTAGACCGGGTCTGGCATGGATCAGGCCTTGGCTGCGGGCTTGGCCGACAGCGGAACGAGATCCACGTAGCGCTTCAGCACCAGATCGCCGTACTGGCTCAGTGCGAAGGACTGCGGGTCAATGTCGTACTCGCCCGGGGTGTACGGCGGGCGCGAGCCGAGGCCGACACGGAACGGCAGTTCGAAACCGTTGCCCAGGTCGAGGCCAACGGTCTGCGAGCGGTTGATGGTGTTGGTCTTGCTGTTGTGCCGTTCTTCGACGGCAGCGGACTTCACGCGGCAGATAGGCATAGTTCTTCTCTCACATATCGATGGAGTGGTTCACCCTTGGAAATGCCGCGAAAACGTCCGGGGTGACCGTCACGGACGACGCGAGCCAGCAGGAAGTCGGTGAACGAATCACCGAACGCTCCATGCAGAACACTGAGGGCTGGGCCTACTTGGCGCTCCATCCAGAGCACCATTGCCTCAGCAGAGACTTCGACGTGCTTGCGGATCGTGCGCAGCCGTGTGCACACGCCCTTGATGAGATCCTGCAGCGCGCTGTACGAACCGCGCAGGTACGCACCCGGGTTCAACAGCACATCGAGCGGGATTTCCATGTGCTTGCCGTACAGGCGCACCTCGGCGCGCACCCAGCGCGAGGACGGCAGCCCCTCGGCCTTGCCCTTCTCGTACACACACAGTTCCTTGTGGCCTTTGCCGCCGACGTACAGCGTGCAGCCGGTGTTGTGGCCTTCATCGGAAATGAAACGGTGACGCGGAGGGCAGCCGCCCTCGGTAAAGCCGCCCTGCGCGGCAACCTCGCGGAGCGCATGCACGTCCAGGCGTTCGCCTTCGTAGTCGTCGTGCGCGCAGTCAACGCGGGTGATCTTGGCATCGAGCATGTAGCACTGCTTGTAGACTCGCGCCCAGTCACGAATCCATTTGCATCCCATGCCAGTGAGGCTCAGGCACACGGTGCTTTTCTTGCCGCCGATACCGACGCGACCAACCACTTCGTTTTCCCGGTCAATCAGCACCGCCGACTGCTCGTAGAAGTTCCAGTTCTTCTCACGAATCGCACCGGCAACAACTTCGCCACGGAAGCCGAAGATGCGGAACAGCAAGAGATCCAGCTTCTTGCAGTTCACTTCTTCAAGGGCGGAGAGCGGGACCACAATGGTCAGGTAGTCGATGATTGCGTCCTGCTGACCCTTTTGGCCCGTGTTACTCCCCGGGCCAATTGCCGCCGCCGCCCGCTGCCCCTTTTCACCGGGCGAAAGCGGGGAAAAGCCCCCTGCCCCGCCCTCAATAGCCATACGGAAGCGCGCGCGATCAACGGCCATGGGAGACACCCTTTCCATGTGATACGAGCATCACCAACCAGACGAGCAGCATCACCAGCACGCCACCCACAACGACCGTAACAAGCGGATCGCGGAAGAATCGAGCAATCTCAGTAGCCATGTCAGCGACCATTGCGGCGCCTCCAGTAGGCACTGAGTGCGTGCGACGCAAGCTCGAGGCCGACACACACAAGGGCGACGACAACGCAACCCAAGACCAAGCCAAAGACGACCAGCAGGCCCATGTCGTACTGGGCAATTTCGGAAACCCATGAAGAGGCGCTCATGCGCGCCGTTCCTGCTGATCAGCGCGTGCCTGGGCGATTGCGCAGGCCGCGTAGACCTGCTGAAGAAGAACCCGGGTCTGCTCTTGCTCGTGCTGGGCGATCACCCATGAGCCGATGCGGACGATGCCGACGCTGACGCACGCGACGGCCAGAACGATGATGAGAAGCGCGTTGTCCATGCCCTGCCCCGCCCCCAAGCCCCTACCCCAAGGGAACCCGCCAGCGGCCTTGGGGTGCCGGTGGCGGGGTGTTTAGCCACGCCAAACACGGGGGCATGTATAGTCCGGCTATACACCCCTGTCAAGGCTTGCTAACCATGGATACCGCCAACGATCTGCTCGACAAAGTAAGGGCCGCTTGTAACCTGCCGTCCGACAACGCTTTGGCGCAGAAGATCGGGCTCACGCGAGCAATGGTCAGTTCCTGGCGACATGGCCGCCATCCGATCCCGGATGAGCGAATTGCGCAGATGTGCGCCTTGGCAAAGCTCGACGGACCCACGTGGATTGCGATGCTTCACGCCGAACGTGCGCAGACTGCAACAGAGCGTGCCTTGTGGCGGCTCATGCTGGACAGGCTGAGCGCGGCGGCTGCGGTCGTCGCGCTGGTAGCGCTGTCGATGCCGGGCCTCGCAAACGCAAAAACCGCCCAAATTCAGGCGGTTAGCGCTGCCGACAACGGCGGTATGTATATTATGTTCCAAGCAGGATCGCCGCCCAAGCGACCGGAGCCTTCCCAGCCCTCAGATCCCAAAGCCTCCCCCTGGGCCATCTTGCCCACTCAGTCCCCACAGCGCTGATAGTCAAACGGAATCCGCAGGATCTTCCCATCATCTCCCGGACCGGAGATGCTCGCCTTCAGCGCAGTGCCATCACGCCGGTACTCGATGCGCTTCGGGAAGTCATGCTGCGGGTTCTCGAACACCACCCAGTTCGCGCCATGTTCGGCAATGACGAACGTGGTTGGCGCCACGCCATTGGGCTGCACATGCAGGCCAGCCGCTTTGCCTGCAGGCACCAGGCGCATGTACTCGAATGACTCCATATCGCCGTGGCTCAGCGTGCGCGACATCCCAAGCAAAGCGCCGCCGGCCTCGGGCAGCCAGACCTCATCAAGCCTGCGCTCCTCGGTGCCGCCACACCAATGCCCGGCCAGCCAATCGAACTCGGCCGGTGCAGCCATGGCCGCGCCGCTTCCCAACGCCAGGCCTGCGCCCAGCACCGCCACCTTCGACTTCAACATGTACAGACCTCCTGGATGGATTGGCTGCAGGCTAGCGGCAGGGCCGCCAAGGGCGCTTGTAAAAATGCGCAGGATGGCGTCCGATGCCGCATGGACTACCGCGAGCACCCTGCCCCCGACGACCTGCGCCGTCATATCCAGTGCCTCTGGTGGCTGCGGGACGAAGCCCCCGGCCATGACGTGCAGGTCATCTATCCCGATGGCCGCTGCGAGTTGCTGGCGGAACTGGGCGTGCCGCTGCATCTTCATGGGGCAGATGGCCGGATCCGCTCCGATCTGCCGTTCTGCTTCGCTGCACAGCAATGCGGCCCGATTCGTCTGCAGGCTGTCGGCCCAGTTTCCTGCATTGGCGTGCGCCTGCAGCCGGCCGCGAGCGCCTTGATTGCCGGCGTCCGCCTGCCCGGGCTTCGCGACCAGGCGCCGGACCTGTACACGCTGGATGCCATCTTTGCCGAGACCTTCAGCGCCGCCGCGCGGGCAAGCGCCGCCAGCGGTACGCCCGAGCCCCTCTGGCAGGTGCTGCGGGATCGTTGTGCCGGCTTCGCCCTGGACGAGCGCATCGAACTAGCCGTTGCGGAACTGGATGCAGCGGAAGGCGCTCTGCGCATCGCCGAACTGGCACGGCGGCTTGGCATGTCCCTGCGTGGCTTGCAGTCGCGTTTTCTGGCGGCCGTGGGCATGACCCCGAAAGAATATGCCCGGGTTTGCAGGCTGCAGGCTCTGTTGCACACGCTGGATGGAGAACCCACCAGCATCGCCTTCGCTGCGGCGCGCCACGGTTACAGCGACCAGGCCCATGCCACGCATGATCTGGTGCGCTGGACCGGCGTCACGCCCGGTCGACTGGCCCACGCACTGCGCGGTGATCGTGGCAGTAACGATGCACTGCGGCTGGCAGCGGCCTTCGTGCGTGGAAGCAGTGTCGCCCGCTCACCGTGAGCCCCTGCCCTGCGTCGTCCTACAGGAACCGGTGCATCACATACACGTCAACCAGCCCCAGCGCCCGATGCCGGAACGCCGCCGGTAGCGTCCCGACCACGGCGAAGCCCAGCTTCCGGTACAACTCAACCGCTGGCGTATTGGTGCTGACCACGTAGTTGAACTGCATGGCCAGGAAACCCTCCGATCTGGCGCGATCCAGGCTGTGCGCCACCAGCGCCCGCCCGATGCCACGCCCTTGCGTCAGCGGATCGACCACGTAAGTGGCACTGGCCACGTGTGCACCCAGGTCCGGGAAGTTGGCGCCCATCTTGTACATTCCGGCCACGCGCCCTTCCAGAACGGCCACAAAGGCCGCCTGCACTCCGAACCAATGGCTCCGAAAGGTGCCGGCTTCGAAGGTGCCGGCGAACGGAAGCGAATCCTCCGTCGCAATGGCCGCCTTGAAAATCGCCCACATGGCGTCGAAGTCACCGGCGGTGGCAGCTCGGATCTCCATGCGATTCCCCGCGGTTCGGCGTAGTGGGCAAGGCGGACACTAGCAGAATCCAGCACATGCCCCGCACCCGCTTCACGCGCCACCGCCATCAGTTCCGCGATAGTTGAGCAAACTCCGGCCTCTAGAGCAGTACATGTCCCCCACTCCCGCGCGCACTCCACACCGGTTCCGCCGATGGCGCGTCGCTGGTTACCTCCTGCTGGGCGTGTACGTTCTCTACCTGCTCGCCGGCAACATCTTCCTCAATACGCCGCTGTTCGACCAGGTCACCAACCGCAAGCCGCACAAGTTCGTGATGACGACCGGCCCGGCCATCACGCTGCTGCCGGGCCATGTGATTGCCTGGAACGTGCACATGCGCGGCCACGTCAACCACACCGTCTACGTGCTGCATGCCGAGCGTGCCAGCGCCCGATTGGCCGTGCTACCCCTGTTCCGCCGCGAAGTGCGGGTTCCCCGATTGCAGGCCACTGGCGTGTCTGCCGAGATCAGCCGCGTCGAGGAGGCCATTCCGTCGCCCCCGCGCAGCGACCAGGGCTGGACCCTGCGTTTCGACGCCATCCACAGCGACAGCATTCGCAGTACCCGGCTCGGCAAGCTGCTGATCATCGGCAAGGGCCAGGGCACGGTGGGGTTCCTCAAGCAACTGCGTGGCGGGCCGTCCGAGCTGTTCGATTCCGAGGTCTCGTTCAGCAAAGCAGACACCAGCTATGACGGCGTGCAGCTGCTGGGCGGCATGGATCTGACCGCGCGCTTCAGCTATCCGCGCCACTATCGCGACCAGGCGCCTGGCCTGGCCAAGTTGAAGCTGCTGCATGCGCAACTTGAGGTGGATGCGCGCAGCCAGGGCCTGCGCATGGATACGTATGCGACATCGCCGAAGGTCTCCAGCGCGCCCGTGGCCGGACACCTGCAGCTGGCGCTCCACTTGATCGATGGCCAGCTGCAACCCGGTGACCACGCACTCTGGCAGGTACCGCTCTTCCTCGGCGATGGCGCGCCCGATCGCGGCGTGCTGGCCCTGCAGCTCAATGTGGCCAACGACCTGCGCCTGCAGGCCCGCCTCCCGCCACGCCCGGATTCGGCCGCCGGCATCGATGCCGATCTGCACATCACCGGGCGCCAGATCCCGTTCCAGCACCCTGCCCAGCTGCTGGAGCGCAGCTCCGGTACCGTGCGAGGCGAATGGGCCTTCACCTCGCTCAACTGGATCCCTGCCCTGTTCGTGCGCAAGCCATGGCTGCAGCTCGATGGCGGTGGCACGCTGAAGGCGTATCTGCGCCTGCGCAACGGCGAACTGATCGAAGGCAGCACCGTGGACATTCCTTCCGCCGCAGCAGTGGCCGAAGTGGCCGGCGTGCGCCTGGCCGGTACCGCCAGCGCGCATGGCGAGCTGAAGGCAGGCAGCCCCAACCAGGCACAGCTGGCCATCCGGCTGCCCCGCTTCACCGCGCGGCCCAGCGATGCCCAGGACGTGCGGCTGTTCGACGGGCGCGACCTGGCCGTGGACCTCACCGGCGATGGCCGCCTGCAGGAACTGCGCAAGGGCGTTCGTGCGCGGCTGCGCTTCAGCCAAGCGACCATTCCGGACCTGGCCGCTTACAACCGCTACCTTGGCTCCCAACAGGTGCGCCTGCTGCGTGGCACCGGCAGCCTCAGCGGCGACGCCACGCTCGACACCGATGGCCGCGTCGGCCACGGCACCGCGCGGCTGCTGGGCCGCAATGCCAGCGCGAACGTTGCGGGCCTGGACTTGGGCGGCGATGTCGACGTGAATGCGACGCTTCGCCGCGGCGACTTCAACCAGCGCCATTTCGATCTGTCCGGCACCACCGTGGAGCTGCGCAATGTGCAGGTGGCGGGCACCGATTCCAACAGCGCGTGGAAAGGCCGTGCCGTGTTCAAGCGGGGCCGCATCGACGCGCAGTCCCCGTTCCAGGTGGACGCTACCACCGATCTGACCCTGAGCGATGCACGCCCCTTGCTGGCCGTGTTCGCCAAGCGCACCGACTATCCGCGCTGGACGCTGTCACTGCTCGACTCTGGCCAGGTCGATGCACAGGCCACGCTGCGCTGGCGCCCGGGCCATCTGCTGATCGACGGCCTGCAGGCCGAGAATGATCGCCTGACGGTACGTGCGCGGCTGGATCTTCTGGAGCAGCGCAAGCGTGGCGATCTCTACCTGCGCTGGGGGCTGCTGGGCGCCGGCATCGAACTCAATGGCGACCAGCGCCAGTGGCATCTGGCCAAGGCGCGCGAATGGTTCGATCAGCAGCCATCGCTGCTGCCTGCCAGCCAGGGTGGCAGCGTTGGGGGCACTTCAGACTGATTGCACCCGGCCTGCATCCATGTGCCGCTTCTGTTCGTATGCACGGGTATAGGCATGACGGAGCGGTACGGAATGAAGCGGCGTTCACAGGCTTTGGGTCTTCTGGGATGGGGCGTGGTCACTTTTGCGGCGGCGGGAGTCGGCGCGTGGGCATCCACATCCGCCGCCAACTTCTACGCTGCCCTCGCCCTGCCCGCCTGGGCACCGCCTGCCAGCGTGTTTGGCCCGGTATGGACCCTGCTCTACACGATGATGGCCCTTGCGGCGTGGTTGGTCTGGCGCGAACGCGGCTGGCGCAACGCGCAACCGGCCCTGATGCTCTATCTGCTGCAGTTGGCCGTCAATGCGCTCTGGAGCTGGCTGTTCTTCGGCTGGAAGCTGGGCGCGCTGGCCTTCGTCGACATCCTGGTCCTGATTACGCTGGTGTGCGCAACGATCGTTGCCTTCGCACGCATCCACCGCGGCGCGGCGGTGATGCTGCTGCCTTACCTGGCCTGGATATCGTTCGCCTCGGCGCTGAACTTCGCGGTCTGGCGCGGCAATCCCGGGGTACTGTGACCCGGTGTCGGCACTTTCAGGCCTGGGCGACGTGATGTGGCTGCCAGGTACGCAGCAACGCGGGTTTGAACGCCTGCTGGCCACAGCCTGTGGGGCACCGCACCACCCGCGCGGCGGTGTGGCTGACCAGGCCCTGCCCTTCCTCTGCCTTGAATACCGTTTCGCAGCACAGGCAGCGCGCAACCAGCGAGTACAGGTGGAGCAGGCGCCCACTGGCCGGATCCTGCAGGGCATCCACATCCAGCAGCTCAAACTGGCAGCTGTCGGCAAGCATGCGGTACGGCGTTGAAGGCAAGGTCTGCAGGTTCACGGGAGGTGGTCACTCAGGAATGTGCGTTCACCCTAGGCAAGTCGGTGTCGAGCGCGCGTGCAGCGCGCATGTACCTTTCGCGAAGCACGCAGGTGCTCCCGGATGCTCTGGATGAAGAATTCAGCTTCGAATGAAGCGCTCTTCACGCACGCGTACTGGTATGCGAATGCAGGATTTTGCGTCACCATCCACGGATACCGGGTGCAGCTGGGCCATTCCAGCCATCCACGAATCATGAGTCCAGCCCTTGATGCCTTCTGCCGAGCCCACGCACGACACCGCCCAGTCCCGTTGTGCGCGCGAACCGATCCACACGCCCGGTGCCATCCAGCCATACGGCGTGCTTCTGGTAGTGGAGCCACAGTCACTGCGGGTGCGCGAGCGCGCGATCAGCCAGCCGGGTCTGCTGCGGCAGTTCGGCGAACCCTTGTCGCAGCATGTCAGCGAGGTGCTGGGCGGCGTACTGGCGCCCTTCCAGGCGCTGTTCCAGCAGGCCACGGTCGGCAGCAGCGCCCATGTCGGCGCCGTGCACCTGGATGGCCACGGCCGCCATCAATTGCTGCTGCACCGCTCTGCCACGGATCTGCTGGTCGAGTTGGAGGCACCGGTTCCCGGCCAGCCGGGTTCGCTTGAAGAACTGTATCCGTCGATCCGCGAACTGATGACTGGCATCGAATCGGCCAGCACCGTGGAAGATCTGTGCCAGCTGGCGGCCGCGCACATGCGCCGGCTGACCGGCTTCGATCGCACCCTGGTCTACCAGTTCGATGCCGGCTGGAACGGTATCGTGGTCGCCGAGGATGGCAACGGCCTGTTGCCGTCCTACCTGGACCTGCGCTTTCCCGAATCGGACATCCCGGCCCAGGCCCGCGAGCTGTACCGGCGCAACCGGGTACGCCTGATCGCGGACAACAACTACACCCCTGCCCCACTGATGCGCAGCGAGGAGTATCGCGATGCACCGGCCACCGACCTGAGCCTGGCCGTGCTGCGCAGCGTTTCGCCGGTGCACCTGCAGTACATGCGCAACATGGGCACCGGCGCGTCGATGTCGGTCTCGCTGGTGCATGAGGGCCAGCTGTGGGGCCTGGTGTCCTGCCACACGGTGCAGCCGCGCCGCCTGCCCTACCACGTGCGCACCGCCTGTGAGTTCATGGGCCAGATCCTGTCGCTGCAGATCGCGCTGAAGGAGCGTGCACGCGCCATCGAAGAGCGCGTGGCGCGCCGCTCGGTGCTGGTCAAGCTGCTTGCACGCATGGCCGGCGACGAGGATTTCATGGCTGCGCTGCGCCACGATGAAGCCAGCCTGCTGTCGCTGACCGGCGCGGCAGGCGCCGCCATCGTGCACAAGGGCGACTGCATGCGTGTGGGCCAGTGCCCGCCCGCAACCGACGTGTTGGCCCTGGCCGATTGGCTGGCCGCACAGCAGGCCGGGCAGGAAACGTACTGCAGTGACCATCTGGCAGCCGACTGGGCGCCCGGTGCGCGCCTGTCCAACGTGGCCAGCGGCGTACTGGCGGTGTCCATCTCGCAGCTGCACGACAGCTACCTGATGTGGTTCCGACCGGAGGTGGTGCGTACCGTGCGCTGGGGCGGCGATCCACGCAAGACCGACGCACCCGACGTGGCACTTTCGCCGCGCAGCTCCTTCGAGGCCTGGAAGGAAATCGTCCAGCAGCGCAGCCTTCCATGGAACGACGCCGACCGCGATGCCGCCCTCGAGATGCGCACCGCCATCGTCGACATCGTGCTGCGCAAGGCCGAGGAAATGGCCGAGCTCAACGAGCAGCTGGTCCGCAGCAACAAGGAACTCGAAGCGTTTTCCTATTCGGTCAGCCACGACCTGCGCGCGCCCTTCCGCCACATTGTCGGTTACTCGGAGCTGCTGGGCAGCTCGGCCGGCGAACGCCTCAACGACACCGAGCGCCGCTTCCTGGATACGATCGTGGAGTCGGCCAAATCTGCCGGAACGCTGGTGGATGACCTGCTCAGCTTCTCGCAGATGGGCCGTTCCACGCTCGGCCGGGTGCGACTGGACATGGCCGCACTGGCCGAAGATGTCCGCAGGAGCCTGGCCTTGGACTACAGCGGCCGCGACGTACAGTGGAGTCTGGCACCGCTGCCGGAGGTCGAGGCCGACCCGACGATGCTGCGCCTGGTCTGGCAGAACCTGCTGGCCAACGCGATCAAGTTCACCCGCGAGCGCGAGCAGGCAGTGATAGAGATCGGTCACGAGCGCAACGTCGACGAAGACCATTTCTTCGTACGCGACAACGGCTGCGGCTTCGACATGCGCTATGTCGACAAGCTGTTCGGCGTATTCCAGCGCCTGCATCACGTCGAGGAATTCGAAGGCACCGGCATCGGCCTGGCCAACGTGCGCCGCATCATCGGCCGCCATGGCGGCCGCACCTGGGCCGAGGGCGAGCCAGGCAAGGGCGCCACGATCCATTTCACCCTACCCCGTTCCACAGGAGATCACCCATGAGGGACCTGCGGCCGATCCTCTTGGTAGAGGACAGCCCCAAGGATGCAGAGCTGACGCTGGCGGCGCTGTCGCGTTGCCAGTTGCTCAACGATGTCATCCATGTACGTGACGGCGCCGAAGCGCTGGATTACCTGCGCTGCGAAGGCAAATTCGCCGGCACCAACCACGGCGGCCCGGTGGTGGTGCTGCTTGACCTGAAGCTGCCCAAGGTGAACGGCCTGGAAGTGCTGGAGCAGGTCCGTGGCGATTCGAACCTGAGCAGCACGCCGGTGGTGATGCTGACCTCCTCCCGCGAAGAGCAGGATCTGGTGCGCAGTTACGAACTGGGCGTCAACGCATTCGTGGTCAAGCCGGTGGACTTCAAGGAGTTCTTCGACGCCATCCAGGGCCTGGGCATGTTCTGGGGCATCACCAACCAGCCACCGCCGCATCGCCCCAACGGCTCGGGGCAGCACAATGCGTGATGGATCGCGCCGCAGCGAGCGCCTGCGCATCCTCATGCTTGAGGACAGTGCGCTTGATGCGGAGTTGATCAGCGCACAACTGCGGCGGGCTGGCCTCGACTTCGAGGCCGAGCGCCTGTGGACCCGCAATGCCTTCATCGAGGCGATCGAGAATCGCGCCTTCGATGTCATCCTGGCCGATCACGTGCTGCCCGGATTCGACGGCGACGCTGCCCTTGCGTTGGCGCGCGAGCGGATCCCGCAGACGCCCTTCATCTTCGTCTCCGGTACGCTCACCGAGGAGCTGGCGGTACAGGCGCTGACCCGCGGCGCACGCGATTACGTGGTCAAGCAGCGCCTGCAGCGCCTGCCGGATGCGATCCGCCGCGCCCGCCAGGAGGCGCACGAGCGCACCCAGCTGGCCCACGCGCAGGCCGCACTGAATGACAGCCAGGCCCAGCTGCAGCAGGTAACCGATGCTGTCCCGGCATTGATCGCCCAGCTCGACAAGGAGCATCGCTACCGCTTCGCCAACAAGGCCTTCCTGGACTGGCATGGGGTCAGCCTGACCGAGCTGCTGGGCCGCACGGCGCGTGATGTCAGCGGTATTTCCGCCTTCGAACATGCCCTGCCCAGCATCGAACGGGTGCTGCAGGGTGAGCGCACCCGCTTCCAGGTGGAACTGGCCCACCGCAGCGGCGAGTCACGCTTCGTGCAGATGGACTGCGTGCCGGAGCGAGGCGCCGACGGCGCCGTGGTCGGCTACATCTGCCTGGGCAGCGACGTCTCCGGGCTGAAGCAGGCCGAGCTCGCCCTGCGCGAAGACAACCAGCTGCTCGAACGGCAGGTCCAGGCGCGCACCGCCGAACTGCGGGCGAGCAAACGACGGTTGCAGGCCATCTTCGAATCCAGCTTCCAGCATCAGGTGCTGCTGGACCTGGATGGCCGCGTGGTCGACGCCAATGTCGCGTCGTTGGCTGCCGTACTGGCCGACAAGCCCGACGTTGTGGGCCAACGCTATGGGCAATCGTTGTGGTTCAGCACCAGCGGCGACGTTGGCACCCTGGTGGACCTGGCCGTTGCCGATGCCGCGAAGGGGCAAAGCTCGCTGCATGCACTGGAGCTGGAGCTGCCCACCGGACGCCGCAGCTACGATTTTTCGTTCCGTCCGCTATTGGATGCCGAAGGCGCAGTGACGGCGGTGGTGTCGGAGGCAGTGGAAACCACGGCCCGGCTGCAGGCCGAGCATGCACTGCGCCAGTCACAGAAGATCGAAGCGGTGGGCCAGCTCACCGGCGGCATCGCTCATGATTTCAACAACATCCTGACCGTGATTTCCGGCAACGTTGAACACGCCATGCTGCTCAGCGAGCGCGCCGGCGAGCCGGGCGCCATGGTCAGCCGTGCGCTGGACAACGCCCTCAAGGGTGTGGGCCGTGCCGCCAGCCTGACCCAGCGCCTGCTGGCATTTGCCCGGCGCCAGCCGCTGCACAGCCAGGCCGCCAATCTCAACGACCGGCTGCTGGACATGCATGACATGCTGCAGCGTGCTCTGGGCGAGCTGGTGCAGCTGGAAATCCGCGCCGCCGAGGACGTCTGGTGCGTCGAGATCGACGTCAGCCAGCTGGAAGCCTCGGTGCTCAACCTGGCCGCCAATGCCCGCGATGCCATGCCCCATGGCGGCCGGCTGGTGATCGAGGTCGACAACAGCCATCTCGACCACGACTACGCCGCCCTGTTCCCCGATGCAGCCCCTGGCGAATACGTGATGCTGCGGGTCCGCGACAACGGCCACGGCATGGACGCGGCCACCCTCGCGCGCGTGTTCGAGCCGTTCTTCACCACCAAGCAGGTTGGCCGCGGCACCGGCCTGGGCCTGTCGATGGTGCATGGCTTCGTCAAGCAGTCCGGCGGCCATGTGCTGATTGACTCGGTGGAAGGCGGCGGCACCAGCATCACCATGATGTTCCCGCGTTCGACGCTGGCCCTGCCCTGCGAGGCAAGCGCACCGCAGACCGGCCTGGCGGGTTACTCGCCACGCGAGGAAACCATCCTGGTGGCCGAGGACAATGATGATGTGCGTGCGCACACCGTCGATGCACTGCGCCTGCTGGGCTATCGCGTGCTGGAAGCACACGACGGCCCCTCCGCGCTGCGCCTGCTGGAACGCCCCGACACCAGGGTGGACCTGCTGTTTTCGGACGTGGTGATGCCCGGCATGTCGGGCTGGGAGCTGGTGCGCGAAGTGCGGGAACGCTGGCCGGAAGTCGCCGTGCTGTTCACTTCGGGCTATCCACGCGACCACGACGCAGTCGGCAGCCAAGGCCGGGCAGCCGCCCTGCTGCCCAAGCCGTTCACCCGCAGCGACCTGGCCCAGGCGGTACGTGCTGCGCTGGAGGGTGCCACGCACTGAGGTCAGGCAACCGGGTCGCGCTGGTCCGCTGCGATCCGGTTGATGTCCGCGCACTCCACCGTGGCCGGCGGGTGCTCCCTGCCGGCCAGCGCAATCATCGCCTGGCCCAGCGCCAGGTTGCTGGTCACCAGCGACGGCGCAATCGCGCCCGCCAGTTTCATCAAGGGCGCGCCACCCCAGTACAGCGGCTTCAACAGGCCATGACGGGTGCCGGTGCCTTCCACAGGGCGCACGCCACCCGGACGCAGCATGACCGTGCGGACCGGCAGTTCCTGCAGTGCCCGCTCGGTCTCGCCCTTCACCCGCAATGGCATCACCCGGCTTCGCGCATCCGCGCCGGCGCCGGATACATAGAGGAAACACCCCTGCGGATTCGCCGTGGCCCAGGCGCGGGCGACGGCCAGGGTGGTGTCCAGCGTCACCCGCCGGTACTCGGCCTCGGCGGTGCCCACCGGCGGAGCGCCGGCGCAGTAGAAGCATGCATCGAACCCGGCCAGGTCCTCCACCCGATCCTGGATACGCAGAAAGTCCGGCACGATCAGCTCGCTGCCGCTACCGGCGAGGCTGCCCGGGTGCCGGACCAGTGCGGTCAGACTGGCGACCCGGGGCGAGCGCTGGCAGGCCAGGGCCACACCCTGCCCCACCAGCCCCGCGGCACCGGTCAACAGAACACGTAGCGCGCCCGTTGCCATCGCCGCACTCATCCTAGAGCTTCACGAAACGCTGGATCTTCCGCGCCAGCCAACCGCTGAACACCAACGGTGCATCCAACGCTGATACACAGATGCAGGGAACGCCAGGTGCGGTGACTGGTTGGTGTTCCACATCCTCATCCAGGTCCGCCACGTCGCCCGGTGCGAACAGCCCCAGCGCGTCGTTGTAGGAACCGCGCAGGATCTGGGTCAGCTCGCTGCGGCCGTGGCTGTGCATGGGCAGGCACTTGCCCGGGGCGATCTTCAGCATGATCAGCGAGGGCATCTGCTCGGCACGGATGCAGTGCACCCCCGGCGCCATCCAGCGCCAGCGCAACCCACTGAGCGAGGCGCCGAAATAGGGGTGCAGCGAGGCAGGCAGATGATCCGGATCGGCCTCGGGCCGCTCCTTCGGCACGGGACGCGCGGCGCCGGCCACGGCAAGCGGCGTTTCCGCCGCCAGCTGCATCAGCATGGCCTCGCGCAGCTGCTCGCGGCGCCGATCGGGCGTGGCTGGCTGCGTCTGCTCCAGCAATGCGGAGCCGATCGCCTCGGCCTCGCGCAGGCGCTGGCGGCACTGCGGGCACTGCTCCAGGTGGGCGCCGGCCACGATGCTCAACGGCGCCGGCAGCGCGCCGGCGGCATAGCTCATCAAGGTGGATTCATGCAGGTGGTGATGCGGATTCACAGCGCACCTCCCACTTTCGACTGCAGCTGCAGGAACGCCCGCCTCAGGTGTGACTTGACCGTCCCGAGCGGCATGCCCAGCGCCTCGGCAATCTCGCTGTGGCTCTTGGCTTCGAAATAGGACATCCGCACCAGCCGCGCCTGCACCGCAGGCAGCTCGTTGATGCGCTGGCGAAGGCGCGCCTGGTCGGCGAACTGCTCGGCGCTGCTGCGCTCAACCACGTCCAGTGTTGCCGCATCTTCCACCGCTGCCTGTACCTGCATCCAGCTGCGTTCGCGCCGCACGCGGTCGATATGCAGGTTGCGCGCGATGCGGTAAAGCCAGGTACTCAGTGCCCCCTGCGCAGGATCGAAGTCAGCCGCACGCAGCCATAGCCGCAACAGGCTCTCCTGCGCCAGCTCCTCGGCCACCGCGTCAGGCACGCCCAGGCCACGCAGGTACACGCACAACCGCGGCATGAAATGGTCGTAGATCCGCATGAAGCAGTCGCGATCGCGCAGCCGCGCCACGCCGTCCATGTCACCGGCCCAGTTCGTCGGCTCGCTGCTCGGCTGCTGGGAACTGGACACGGTGCGTGCGGTATCGAAGTTGAGGAGAGTGCTGGCGGCGTCAGGGTACATCTGCGTTCGCGGCGGGCGGGTGAAGGTCTGTCCTCTGTACGCGCGGGGGCAGCAATTGGATGCAGGTTACCCAACGCATCCAACCAGCCGCTCCCGGCGTATGACCAGAGCCCGCCCTTACGGATGAACACCATGCGCACCGCCTGGCTGCTGCTGTGCCTGCCCCATGCCGCGCTGGCGGCCCCCTGGCTGCGAAGCGAGGGCGTGGCCACCTCCGCACAGGGCGACATCCTCTACCGTGAAGTGCACTGGCAGCGCGAGGCAACGGAGGGCGCCGAGCGCTGGGTGCTGTACCAGTGTCCGGATGGCAAGCCTTTCGCTCGCAAGCATCTGCCGGCAAGCGCCCGGCCGCAGGCACGGGGCTACTTGCTCGAGGACCGCCGCAGTGGCCAGAAGGCCGAGGTGGAGGCCGCCGGCGATTCGGTGTCGATCTCCTGGCAGGAAGATGCCGCCAGCCAGCTGCGTCAGCGCCGGCTTGAACTGCCGCCGGACGCGGTGATAGATGCAGGATTCGACGCGGCGGTGCGCCTGCACTGGCCGGCACTGCTGCGGGGCGAGCGCATCACGCTGCCATTCCTGGTGCCGGCGCGCCAGCGCTACTTCCCGGTGCAGGTGCGGCGCACCGGCCCTGTTCGCTGGCAGGACGTCGATGCCCAGGCCATCGAGGTGAGTGTGGACACCTGGTACGGCGGCATCGCGCCGCGCCTGGCCCTGGTCTACGCCACTGCCGACCGCCGCCTGCTGGAGTTCCGCGGCACCAGCAACCTGCGCGATGCGCGCGGCAGCTACCCACAGGTGATCGTTCGCTTCAACTCTCCGCCCGTCGGGCGATCAGCAAGCGACTGGCAGCAGGCGTGGGCGCAACCCCTGGCGGAGCGCTGCGTCGTGACGCCCAGGTGAAGTCGAAATTCAATGCGCCGTGGTGCATCCAATGCGCATCCTGCTGCGTACAGGAGGTCACGACACCCGCCGAGATCCGCCATGGCCTCTGTAGCGCCCCTCCCCCGTCGACGCTGGCGCCTGCTGCGCACGCTGCAGCGCTGGTTCGATACCGGCAACGCCGCAGACGCCAGCGGCGAACGGCCGGGCCGCATCGACTGGGTACGCGCCGTGCCGTTCGCACTGATGCACCTGGCCTGCATCGCGGTGCTCTGGGTGGGCATCTCGTGGACAGCGGTGATCGTCGCCGCAGCGCTCTATGCGGTGCGCATGTTCGCCATCACCGCGTTCTACCACCGCTACTTCTCGCACCGCACCTTCCAGGCATCGCGGCCCGTGCAGTTCGTGTTCGCGGTGATCGGCGCCTCCAGCGTGCAGCGCGGGCCGCTGTGGTGGGCCGCCCACCATCGCCACCATCACCGTCACGCCGACCAGCCGCTGGACCCGCACTCCCCCCGTGAAGGCGGCTTCTGGCGCAGCCACATGGGCTGGTTCCTGACCCACGAGGCCTTTGCCACCGATCTGTCGCGGGTACCGGACCTGGCACGCTTCCCGGAACTGCGCTGGCTGGACCGCTTCGATACGGCTGTGCCGGTACTGCTGGCCGCAGCGCTGTATGCACTGGGCGCCGGGCTGGAGCGCTGGGCGCCGGGCCTGCACACCTCCGGCCCGCAACTGCTGGTATGGGGCTTCTTCATCTCCACCATCGTGCTGTTCCACGCCACGGTCACCATCAATTCGCTGGCCCATCGCTTCGGCCGCCGCCGCTTCGAGACCCGCGATGACAGCCGCAACAACCTCTGGCTGGCGCTGCTCACCTTCGGCGAAGGCTGGCACAACAACCACCACTTCTTCCCGGGCACCGTCCGCCAGGGCTTCCGCTGGTGGGAAGTGGACCTGACCTGGTACGGGCTGCGCGCGATGGCGGCGCTGGGGCTGGTCAAAGGGCTCAAGCCCATTCCCGAGTGGGTGCTGGCGAAGGCGAGGTACTGACATGCGCATCGCGATCATCGGTTCGGGCATTGCAGGGCTGGCCAGCGCCTGGTGGCTGGACGGCGAACACGACGTCACGCTGTTCGAGGCCAACGACTATCTGGGCGGCCACACCCACACCCACGACGTGCAGGTGGATGGCATGCGCATGGCGGTGGACACCGGGTTCATCGTGTTCAATCCCCAGCACTATCCGCTGCTGACCGCGCTGTTCGACGAGCTGGGCGTAGCCTCGCAGCCGACCACGATGAGCTTCTCGATGCACAGCGAGCGCAGCGGCGTGGAGTACAACGCCACCTCGCTGGATGGCCTGTTCTGCCAGCGCCGCAACCTGGTATCGCCGCGGTTCTGGGGCATGCTGGCCGACCTGCGCCGGTTCTACCGCGATGCCCCCCTGTTGCTGGCAGAAGACGCGGGTCCAACGCTGGGGCAATACCTGCGCAGCCAGCGCTACGGCGATGCCTTCATCGACGAGCACCTGCTGCCGATGGCCTCCGCGTTGTGGTCGTCACCGACGGCCACGGTGATGGATTTCCCGGCCCGCTATCTGGCCCAGTTCATGGCCAACCACCAGATGCTGCAGATGACCGGGCGCGCACCGTGGCGGGTGGTGAGCGGTGGATCGGCGCGCTATGTCGATGCCCTGCGCGCCCGCTGGCGGGTGCATGAGCGGCTGGAGTGCCCGGTGCAGTCGGTCGAGCGCATGCCCTGGGGCGCACGCGTGCACAGCGCGGCCGGCGTGGAAGGCTTCGATGAGGTCATCCTGGCCTGCCACAGCGACCAGGCCCTGGCGCTGCTGCGTGACGCCGACCCCATCGAGCGCGAGGTGCTCGGCGCAATCCGCTACCAGGCCAATGAGGCGGTGCTGCACACCGATGCGTCATTGCTGCCGCGCAACCGCAAGGCGTGGGCGGCATGGAACGCCCACGTGCCCCGCGACCCTGCCGCGCCCTGCACGGTCAGCTACTGCATGAACCTGCTGCAGGGCCTGCCCGGCCGCATACCCCTGGTGGTAACGCTCAACCGCAGCGCGGCGATCGACCCGTCCCAGGTGCTGCGCACCCTGCACTATGCGCACCCGGTGCACGACCATGCCGCAGTGCGCGCGCAACAGCGCTGGGCCGAGCTGCAGGGCCGCCGCCACACCTGGTTCGCCGGCGCCTACTGGGGCTGGGGCTTCCATGAGGACGGCATCCGCAGCGCCCGCCGCGTGGTCGATGCACTGCGCACCTGCGAACCGCACCGCGTCATGGCCGCTCCCGGCGAGGTGGCTGCATGAGCGCCAGTGCGCTCTACTTCGGGCAGGTGATGCACCGCAGGCATCTTCCACACCCGCATGCGTTCCGCTATCCGATCGCACAGCTGCTGCTCGACCTGGATGAGCTCGACAGCGTGTTCGCCGGGCGCTGGCTGTGGTCGGTCAATCGCCGCAACCTGGCCGAGTTCCGTCGCAGCGATTACTTCGGCGATCCCGCCCGGCCTTTGGCCGATGCGGTGCGCGACCACGCTGCAACCACCCTCGGCTACCGGCCGACCGGCCCGGTCCGCCTGCTTACCCATCTTCGCTTCGCCGGGCATGTGTTCAACCCGGTCAGTATCTACTACTGCTACCGGGCCGATGGCAGCACGCTGGACTGCATCGTCGCCGAGATCACCAATACGCCCTGGAAGGAACGGCACACCTACGTGCTGCCAGTCGCGACGGCCACGCACGAAGGCACCTCGCTGCGCTGGCAGTTCGACAAATGCTTCCATGTCTCGCCCTTCATGCCGATGGATTGCCACTACGACTGGCGGTTCAGCCGCCCCGATGAGGGCCTGCGCGTGCACATGCAGGTCTGGCGCGACGGCGCGCGCCAGTTTGATGCCACCCAGGTCATGCAACGGCGCGCCCTGGATGGTCGCGGGCTGGCCCGCGTCCTCGCCTGCTATCCACTGATGACCACCCAGGTGGTGGCCGCCATCCACTGGCACGCGCTGCGGCTGTGGCTGAAACGCAATCCCGTGCACGACCACCCCACCCTTGCCGAGAAACCGCGATGAACTCGATGACTCCTTCGGTCGCGCTGCCGCGCCCCGGCGCATTGGATGCCTTCCTGCGCCGCCGCCTGCTGGCCCAGCTCGCCCCGATGCGCGACGGCCGCCTGTGCGTGCGCGACGCGCTGGGCGAAGTCTGGCTGGGCGATGCCCGCGGCGAACTGCATGTCACCGTCACCATCGAAGACCCGGCGTTCTATCGCAAGGTGGCGGCACAGGGCAGCGTCG
This sequence comes from Stenotrophomonas maltophilia, assembly GCF_002799155.1. GTDB lineage: Bacteria > Pseudomonadota > Gammaproteobacteria > Xanthomonadales > Xanthomonadaceae > Stenotrophomonas > Stenotrophomonas maltophilia_R. Next base: position 1,660,148 of record NZ_NERD01000002.1, on the reverse strand, counting down.
GCGCGGGTGAAAGCTTCATCCACGGCGAGTGGCACTGCGATGACCTGGTCGCCCTGATACGGCTGCTGGTGCGCAATCGCGATCTGCTCGACAGCATGGAACACGGCCCGGCGCGCGTGGGAGGCTGGCTGCTGCGCGGTTGGAACCGCCTGCGACGCAACAGCCGTGAAGGCAGCCGTCGCAACATTGCCGCGCACTATGACCTCGGCAACGATTTCTTCGCCCTGTTCCTGTCGCCGGACCTGATGTATTCCTCGGCCTTGTTCGCCAGCGAAAGCGAACCGCTGGAGTCCGCTTCGCGGCGCAAGCTGGACCACATCTGCCAGCAGCTGCAGCTCAAGCCAGGCGACCGCGTGGTGGAAATCGGCACCGGCTGGGGTGGTTTTGCGCTGCACGCGGCACGACACCATGGCTGCCACGTTACTACCACCACCATCTCCGCCGAGCAGCATGCGCTGGCCACCGAGCGCGTCCGCGTCGCCGGCCTGCAGGACAAGGTCACACTGCTGATGCAGGACTACCGCGACCTGCAGGGCCAGTTCGACAAGCTGGTATCGATCGAGATGATCGAAGCCATCGGCGCCGAATACCTGGACACCTACATGGCAACGCTGCAGCGCCTGCTCAAACCCGATGGTGTCGCCCTGCTGCAGGCCATCACCATCGAAGATCACCGCTACGAGCAGGCGCGGCGCAGCGTCGACTACATCAAGCGCTATGTGTTTCCGGGCAGCTTCATTCCGTCGATCAACGCGATCATGGCGGCCAAGACGCGATCCTGTGACCTGCAGCTGGTCGCCCAGCAGGATTTCGGCCACTCCTACGCACTGACCCTGCGCGCCTGGCGCCAACGCTTCCTTGCCCAGCTGCCCGCTGTGCAGGCACAAGGTTTTGATACGCGTTTCTGCCGGATGTGGGAGTTCTACCTGGCCTATTGCGAGGGCGGCTTCCTGGAGCGTTCGATCGGCGTTTCGCATCTGCTGCTGGCGCGCCCGGGGCATCGTCCCGTTGGCGCATCGGGTCAAGGCGGCTGAGATGCGCCGGTTCTGGGCCAATCTGCTTGGCAACCAGCTGGTCTGGCTGTGCGCCGTTGCCGGCGCCGGGCGCGGCTGGCAATGGCCAGCGCTGCTGGCAGCGTCGCTCTACATCGGCAGCCAGCTGCTGACCTCGCCGCAACCTCGGCTGGATCTTCGGCTGATGCTGTTGGCGCTGGCCTGCGCGTGGCTGGTCGACGCCAGTGCCGCCGCCAGCAGCACCGTGCGCTACGCTGCCGCCCCACTCGATTGGGTACCGCCCCCCTGGATCATGGCGTTGTGGGCCGCGTTTGCGATGACGCTGACCACTTCGATGCGCTTCCTGCTGCGCCACCCTGCCCTGCCAGCCGCGTTCGGCCTGCTGCTGGCCCCGCTGGCCTATCTCTCCGCAGCGCGCGGTTTCGATGCGGTTCGATTCACTGCGCCGCTGTGGCAGGGCCTGCTGGTGCTCGGCGTGGGCTGGGCCATCGCGCTTTCACTGCTGTGCGCGGCCGCTCGTCGCGGTTCCCGCACCATCCCGCCGCCCTTGGCCGGAGCACCGTCATGATCACTCTGTTGTGGGTCCTGCTGTATGCCGTGCTGGTGATGAGCTGGGGCTGGGCCTGGCAGCGCCGCCACCGCAACATCGGCGTGGTCGATGTGCTCTGGGCCAAGGGCGTGGGCGCTTCGGCCCTGTTGCTGGCGCTGCTCGGCGAGGGTGCGGCCGCGCCACGGATCGCGCTGGGCGTGCTCGGTGGCCTGTGGGGCAGCCGTCTGGCGCTGCACCTGTGGCATCGGGTCCGCCACGAACAGGAGGACGGCCGCTACCGTTATCTGCGCGAGCACTGGCAGGGGCATCAGGGCAGGATCTTCGGCTTCTTCATGGCCCAGGCGCTGCTGGTCGTGCTGTTCGCCCTGCCCTTCGTCGCGGTGGCTGCCAATCCCCGCGCCGGCCTGACACCGTGGGCAGTAGCCGCCGCATTCGTCTGGCTGCTGAGCGTCGGTGGCGAGAGCCTGGCCGACCATCAGCTGGCCAGGTTCCGCGCGAATCCAGCGAACAAGGGCCACACCTGCCGCGACGGGCTCTGGCGCTACTCCCGCCACCCCAACTACTTCTTCGAGTGGCTGCATTGGTTCAGCTATGTCCTGCTCGCGGTCGGCTCGCCACTGTGGTGGCTGGCGTGGGCCGGCCCGCTGCTGATGTACGTGTTCCTGCGCTACCTGAGCGGCATCCCGTTCACCGAGAAGCAGGCACTGCGCAGCCGCGGCGACGATTACCGCGCCTACCAGCGCAGCACGCCGATGTTCTTCCCCTGGTTTCCCCGTTCTTCCAAGGAGTATTCCGCATGAGCGCGATCCCGTCACTGACCCCGGCCGACGACGCGGAAACCGGGCTGATCGCCTGGGCCGAACGCGGGCTGGTTCCCGATGCGGCACTGCGGGCCGGCATCCGTCGCCTGTGCGCGCAACGCCTGCGCGAGGAAATGCTGGGCGGCATCGAGGCACAGTCCGCGCGCTTCAACCGTCGCATCGCAGAACTGGCCGGCAGCCCACTCGCGCTGCATACCGACGCGGCCAACCGCCAGCACTACGAAGTTCCCGCGGCCTTCTTCCAGGCCTGCCTGGGCAAGCGGCTGAAGTACAGCAGCTGCTACTACCCCACCGGGCGCGAAACGTTGGACCAGGCCGAGGACGCCATGCTGGAACTGTACGGCCAGCGCGCCGGACTGGCCGATGGCCAGCACATTCTCGAACTGGGCTGTGGTTGGGGTTCGCTGACCCTGTGGATGGCCGAGCGCTACCCCGCCGCTGCGATCACGGCGGTGTCCAATTCGCACAGCCAGCGCCAGCACATCATGGCGCAATGCCAGGCCCGGGGCCTGCACAACGTCGAGGTGCTGACCCGCGACGTCAACCAGCTCGAGTTGCCCGGCGCACGCTTCGACCGCTGTGTCTCGGTGGAAATGTTCGAACATGTGCGCAACTACGAACGGCTGCTCGCGCGCATCAGCCAGTGGCTGAAGCCCGACGGCGCGCTGTTCGTGCACATCTTCGCCCATCGCACGCTGATGTATCCGTTTGAAACCGAGGGTGGCGACAACTGGATGGGGCGTCACTTCTTCACCGGCGGACTGATGCCTGCCGCCGACACCCTGTTGCATTTCCAACGCGACCTGCGGCTCGATCAACGCTGGCTGCTGGACGGCACCCACTACCAGCGAACCGCCGACCACTGGCTGGCCAACCAGGACGCAGCCCGCGAGAAGGTGATGCCGGTTCTGGTCGCAACCTACGGCCAGGCCGCGGCGAAGATCTGGTGGCAGCGCTGGCGCATGTTCTGGATGGCATGCGCCGAGTTGTTCGGCTACGACGACGGCCAGCAGTGGCTGGTCGCCCACTATCTCTTCCGCCCCCGTTGAGGTGTGACATGCGCATGCGCTCGCTGCTTCCCCTGCTGGCATTGAGCCTGTTTGGTTCCGGCTGCAGTTCCAGCGATACCCGTCCCCTGCCTCGCCCTCCATCAGTGGACGTGCCACGCTTCATGGGCGACTGGTATGTGATCGCCCACATACCGTCGTGGCCGGAGCGCGAGGCCTTCGACGCGGTGGAGAGCTACACATTGAAGCCGGACGGGCGCATCCAGACGACCTTCACCTATCGCAAGGGCAGTTTCGACGCCCCGCAGAAGTCGATGCACCCGGTGGGGCGGGTCGAGAAGCAGGGCAATGGCGCGATCTGGGGCATGCAGTTCATCTGGCCGATCCAGGCCGAGTATGTGATTGCCTGGCTGGACGACCACTATGGGCAGACCATTGTCGCGCGCAGCAGGCGCGACTATGTGTGGTACATGGCGCGCACGCCACAGGTGTCCGAGAGCGACTACCAGCAGGCCGTGCAACGCATCGCGGCCATGGGCTACGACACCGGCAAGCTGAGGCGCGTACCGCAGTCGGTGCGATAGATCGCGGCAGCCGCCCGCGCCCGCCCCGGCGTGACGCGTCACATTAATATCTCTTCAAAGGGTATCGGTAGCCGGCGACTTTCGACCTGACGATACGCCCGACCCATGGATCAGCCCCTATCGATGGAGGGCATCCATCGATCTTTAGGAATAGTCGTAAAATCGCAACGAATTCGATGTTCGACGCGACAGCAGCGCCAGAATGACGGCCACGCCCATGGGCGCTGACCACCTCCCGCGCATGAATGGATTTCCTGCACCGCGTCGGCTTCGCCTGGCGCTCCTGGATGACCACGAAGTCGTCCGTCGCGGCACCGCCCTCCACCTTTCAGGCGACCTCCGGTTCGACATCGTCGCCAGCCATGGCTGCAGCGCCGATCTGCTCAGCAGCCTGCAGGGCACGCACGTTGACGTGGCCATCATCGATCTCACGCTCGCCCGTGGCGACCTGGGCGGCATCGAGCTGGTTGCGCGGCTGTGCCGGGAGTTCCCGCGCACGCCGTTGCTGGCCTTCGCCACACCCTCGCCCACCACCAACCTCAACCGCCTGATCGATGCCGGGCTCAGCGGATTCGTCAGCAAGGCCGAGCCACTTCCTGCACTGTCCGATGCCATCGTGCGCGTTTCGCAGGGCCTGACCCGGGTTCCACCGGACGTCAGGCTGGCCGGCGATCGCGGTGAGCTCAGCCGCAACGAGCGCGAGGTGCTGGGCCTGCTGCTGGAAGGCTTGACCGTCTCCGAGATCGCCCTGCGCCGGCATCGCAGCATCAAGACCGTCAGCACACAGAAGGTCGCCGTGCTGCGCAAGCTGGGATTGCGCAGCGATGTGGAAATCTACGCACTGCGCGAGCGACTGGAGACTCCGTGAGGCACCACCCGCCGCTGCGCCGTCGCTTCCTGCCCACGGGGTTGCTGGTGCTCCTTCTCCTGCCCGCTGCGTCGGCCGAAGATATCCGGTCGCCACGCTGGCTACCGGGTAGCAGCGTGCGGGTCGCCACGGCGCCTTCCCTGCGGCCGCTGCCCGCAGCATTGGCCGATGCCTCATCACCGCCAACGCTGGCCCATGGCTACGCCAGCCTGGTGGCCCGGCATGCCCAACTCAGCTTCCTGGAACGGCCCTATCCGACCACCGCCGCGTCGATCCTCGCGGTGTGCCATCACGAGGCCGATCTGGTCATGGTCTTTGGCGGGGCGAGACACCAGTCGCTCCCCTGCCCCGACCTTGCCGCGTCCCGCCGCTTTCGCGGCGGCGCCACCCTGCTGGCCGGGCGCACGGGCGAATGGCTGCCACGGGAGATGCGCGAACTCGACGGACGGGTCGTCGCCGTGGTTGAAGGCGGGCCCTACGCCGGTTGGCTGCGCGCACATCATCCACAGATCCGGCTGCAGCAACTGCCCAACCGGTATGCGGCATTGAAGGCGGTCGAATCCGGCCTGGCGGACGCGGCGATTGGCCTGGAGCCCACACTGCGCCCCCTGGTTCGACGCCATTTCAATGGCAGCCTGCGCCTGCAGTCGTTCGACAGCAGCTTCTCCACGGACCTCTACCTGCTCGTCCGCCACGAAGACCGGCAGCTGCTGGAGCGCATCCAGCAGGCATTGCGGGAGATCACGCTGGAGGAGCATGCGGGCCTGCTTCGACTCTGGGCTGGACAGACCTTGCCTGCGGCCGCGGGGAATGCACTGGACTGGATGCAGGCGTCGCCCCCGCGCGGGTGGCTGCTGCTGGCCCCGCTGCTGATCGCCCTGCCGCTGCTGTGGCGCGCAACCGGCCACCTGCGGACACGCGGTGACCGAAGCGGCGCACATGCCATCGGGGTGATCAGTCACGAGATGCGCAACTCGGCGCAGGCCGTGCTGGCCTCGATCGAACTGCTTGGACAATCGACACTACCGAAGGGCGAGCGCGATCTGCTCGCCGCTGCCAGCACGGCCAGCCACGCCCTGCGCAGCCTGTTGAATCGTGCACTGGACTTTTCACGGCTCGCCAGCGGCGCGTTCAAGCCGCATCCGCAACCCTGCGATGCAGCACAGCTGTGCCGGCAGGCACTGGAGGCGATCCGGCCAGAGGCCCGGCGGAAAGGCCTGCAGCTGCATTTCGATGCCGGGAACGCATCCCCGTCCTTCATCCTGGTGGACGCCGATGCGCTACGCCAGATTGCCAGCAATCTACTGGCCAACGCGGTGAAGTTCAGCGATATCGGCGGCGTCGAGCTGCGCCTGCAGCTGATGCCGGCGGCGCGGCCGCGGGAACTGCTGCTGGAGGTGATCGACAGCGGCATCGGCATTGCACCGGCGCAGGTGGCCACCCTGTTCCAGCCTTTCCAGCAAGGCAGCAGCGGGCACCAGCGTGGCGGCAGTGGCCTGGGGCTTTCGATCGCGCGCGAGTTGGCCCGCGCCATGGGGGGCGACCTCACCGTGCACAGCGTGCTGGGCCGCGGCAGCCGCTTCATCCTGCGCCTGCCGGTGTCTCCTGCAAGTGCCAGCGCGGATGCCGAAGACCTGTGCGCTGGCGCCACGCCACTGGCCGGCCTGCACCTGCTGCTGGTGGAGGACCACGAGCTCAATCGCCACGTCATCGCCGAACAGCTGCGGCGCTGGGGTGCCGAGGTGTGCGCCGTGGAAGATGCGGCCAGTGCCCTGGCCGAACAGCGGCGCCAGCCCCGTCCCGCCGCATTGATCGACATTGGACTGCGTGGCATCGATGGTCACGCGCTGGCGCGCGAACTGCGTGGGCGCGCGGGGCAGTCCATCCGCCTGATCGCATTGTCTGCCCGCACCGGGCGGCGTCATCGCGCACGCTGCCGCCGCTCGGGCTTCGACGCGGTACTCGCCAAGCCGCTGCGCGCCGCCCAACTGCTGCCTGCGCTCGGCACTGCGCGGCCGGATGGCCTGGACACTTCCGTGCAAACGATTGAAATGGACGCGGCCTACATCGCCGACATCCGCGATGAGCTCGGCAACCTGGAGCGGGTTGTCGATCGTGCAGACGCATCGGCACTAAGCCATCACGCACACCGATTGCAGGGCACGCTGCAGATGCTGGGCCAATGCGGGCACGCGGCCATCGCGGCGGAGCTGGCCGATCTGGCGCATGACGCCGCGCCGGACTGGGCCGATGCACGACGCCTGCTGGACGTGCTGCTGGCCGGACAGGGCTCCCGCGCAGCGGGAACCCGGTCAGAGCCCTGATCAGGCGGCCAGGCGTTCGACCTGGCGGCGGGTCAGGTCGTTGAAGCGACCCAGCGACATCAGGTGCTGGTGGATCAATGCCAGCCAGCCGCTGCGGTGCCATTCGATCACGGTTGCTTCCGGCAGGGCAACGAACTTCTCGACGTCCACGACCAGGAAGCCGTTGAGGTTGAACTCGCGGCCATCGGGGGTACGCACAGTCGCATTGCGCTCGACCAGAAGGCCGTTGTCGATCAGCGCCTTGGAGAAGGCCTGGGTCTGTTCGTGCTCGCGGGTGTACTGGCCGCAGAACTCCAGCGCCTGCTGCACCATTTCGGTAGCCTTGCCGTCAACGAACAGCGGCTGGCCTTCTTCGCCGCCCTTGACCACGCGCGGGCTTTCCTCGTCGATGCCCAGCAGGAAGTCATTCTCCGCGCCGGTGTCGATGAAGATGAAGGGGTGGCGGCGCAGGTAGGCCGGGATGTAGGCCTCGTCTTCCCACAGGCCGTCCTTGATGAACAGGTTCTGGTCGGACACGCCCACGGCGGCCATCGGCACCGCGGTCGGGCCAGCGAACAGGATCGGGAAGTGGTGCAGGGCCAGCGAGAATTCGCCCAGTACCAGCGGGATGGCGTTGTTGCCAGCGGCGAATTCGAGCTTGCCCGGCAGGATGCGCAGATCGGCATGCACATCGGCCTGCAGCGGCACCGGACGGGTATAGAACAGGGGGGCGCCGCTCGGCGCCGCTTCGGTGGTGGTGTCGCTGGTGGTGGTCATCTTGGGAACCGTTCAATCATGCGCGCCTGCCATCCCGGGCACGCCAGCGGGAACAACCTGAATCCCGCATTATCAACAAGCTCGATGACAACGGCCACCCCACCGGCGAACTATTTCAGCTGCAGGGGGTAGCGCTGCCAGAGCACGTGGACCAGGAACCCGGCCAGCTCGGTGTCGCGCGCACTCACCGCGGCGCGGATCTTGTCCAGCAGCACCATGTCGCTGCAGGAGCGCACGTCGGCATGGTTGGCCTGCCCCGCCCTGCGTGCACGGTAGCGCGCGGCCCGCTGCGCATCGCTCATCGCGTACCCGAACTTGGGCGGACGACCGCGCTTGCGCGGCAGGGTCAGCTCCAGGGTTCCGGGGTCTTTGTCATCACGCATGGGCAGGGTGCGGGCGGCGGCGAGCAACGGGGGGTGCGCAATTTATCGTGAGGCATCACTTTAATCCAGCTTTTTCTGCAGGTTTGTTGCGATGCAGTGCAAAAAGCGGGCCCCCTGAGAACGGCATCCACGCGTTGCGTGGATCTGCTGCAGAGCCCGCAACCCGATCACCCGGTAGATCCACGCCATGCGTGGATACGGGAACCGGCCGACACGAAAAAAGGGAGCCCGCGAACGGGCTCCCTCACCTTCTTCATGCCGCTCGAACCGGCTCGTAGCCGTGCAGATGCGCCTCGCTGCTGGCCCGGCCCTGGCTGAGCGAGCGCAGCGAGGTGGTGTAACCCACCAGCTGCGCCAGCGGCGCAAAGCCGCTGACCTCCGCACGACCGTCCTGGTCGTCGATGCGGGCAATGCGGCCGTGGCGACGGTTGAGGTCGCCGACCACATCACCCACCGATGCCGACGGCGAATGTACCGTCACCGCCATCACCGGCTCCAGCAGCTGCGTGCCGCCCTCTGCCAGCGCGGCCTTGATCGCCTCGGCACCGGCGCGATGGAACGCCATCTCCGAGGAGTCCTTGGCATGGGTCTGGCCATCGACAAGACTGACCTCGATGCCCACCACCGGATGTCCCTGCGGGCCTTCCGACAGCGCGGCACGCACGCCCTTTTCCACCGCTGCAATGAAGCTGCGCGGCACCACGCCACCGACGATGCGGTCGTTGAACACCACCTGGCCATCCTCGCGCGGCGACACATCCAGCACCACATGCGCGAACTGGCCCTGGCCGCCGGTCTGCTTGACCAGCCGCCCGACCACGCCAGTCAACGCACGCATTGGCGTCTCCTGGTAGGCCACGCGCGGCGAACCCACGCCCACGTCGACCTTCCATTCACTGCGCAGGCGTTCGACCATCACCTCCAGGTGCAGCTCGCCCATGCCCCAGACCAGGGTTTCCGCCGTGTCGCGATCGGTTTCGACGCGGAACGACGGGTCTTCCTGGGCCAGGCTGGCCAGGCCCTGCGCCATCCGGATCAGGTCGGCCGCACGTGCAGGCTCCAACCGCCAGGCCAGCACCGGCGCCTGTGCCTGGATGTTCTCCAGGCGCAGCGGCTGCGCACGGCTGCTCAGCGTTTCACCGCTGACCGCGTCCTTCCAGCCCAGCACCGCCACGATGTCACCGGCCACGGCCTGTTCGATGTCGTGGGTCTGGTCGGCCTGCACCCGCACCAGGCGGCTGACACGCCGCCCCTGCGGATGCTGCGAACTGGCCACGGCGTCGCCCACCTTCAAGGTGCCCGAGTACAGCCGCACGAAGCTCAGCGCGCCGTGCTGCTGATGGGTGATCTTGAACAGCAGGCCGGCCAGCGGACCGCCTGGATCCGGCGGCAACACCACGTCGCCATCTTCGCTTTCGGCGGTCACCGCAGGGCGATCCAGCGGCGAAGGCAGGTAATCGACCACCGCATCCAGCAGCGTCTCGATGCCCTTGTCCTTGAACGCGGCACCGGCCAGCACCGGCACGCCCGCACCGGCCAGCGTCGCCCGGCGGATCGCCGCGCGCAGCAGTTCGGCATCGATCACGCGGCCTTCCAGCCAGGCATCGGCCAGCAGTTCGTCGTGGTCGGCCACGGCCTCGACCAGTGCGTCGCGGTGCGGCTGCCACAGGGTGCGCGCCGCGTCGTCCCACGGCGTGATCGTCGCCACGGCGGCGTCCTGCCACCGCAGCACGCGCTCATCGACCAGGTCGACCCATCCGTTGAAGCCGCTTTCGCTGCCCAGTGGCACACCGAGCGCCCACGGCCGCGCCTGCAGTTTGTCCTGCAGCTGCTCCAGCACACGCTGGAACGAGGCACCAACGCGGTCCATCTTGTTGACGAACGCGATCAGCGGCACGCGATGGCGCCGCGCCTGGCGCCACACGGTTTCCGACTGCGGCTGTACGCCATCCACGGCCGAAAACACAGCCACCGCACCGTCGAGCACGCGCAGCGAACGCTCGACCTCAATGGCGAAGTCGATGTGGCCCGGGGTGTCGATCAGGGTCAGCCGATGCGGCGGCAGGTCGCGCGGCGCCCACTGCGCCTGTACCGCGGCGGCGCCGATGGTGATGCCACGCTCGCGCTCGATCGCCGAAAAATCGGTGGTCGCGTTGCCATCGTGCACTTCGCCCACGCGATGGATCTCACCGCTTTTCCACAGCAGGCGTTCGGTCAGCGTGGTCTTGCCGGCGTCGATGTGGGCAATGATGCCAAGGTTGCGACGGCGGGAGAGGACTTGGGTGTTCATGAGAGAGGTTCCTGCAAAGCCAACTTCGGGGGCCGCACACCCCGGTTGGCGACAGGGTGCGCGGCTAGCGTTCGGTCTCGGCGATCTGGTGCATGGCACGTTCTCCTTGCGGTACATCGGCTTACGGGGAATGGAACTGCGGAAACGAAAAGAGCGCCCCGGAGGGCGCTCTGTAGAAGGTCCAGCGATGGCCGTCTCAACGGCCTCGTGGGGCTCCAGGCAGACACGCCCGTTCCGCGCTTGCGCGGGTCAGGGTGAAAAACTTCAGGAGCGGCATCCGGTTCATGGGGCGCATTCTAGACCTGCCAATCTGGCGCGCAAGTGAATATTGCGCACATAAATAGAACGATGAGGCCGACGGGCCACGGGGTCGGAGCCCTTTGCCACGGGCAAAGGGCTCCGACCCCAGCTCAGCTCACTTGCACTCATGCAGCTTGCGCGCCTCAGCCACGGTCGCAGCACGATCGTCCCCCATCGAGATCCATCCCTTCAACGACATCGCCGGATCCACCTGTGCCTGGCGCGGGCCGCCATGGACCACCACCTCGGTCCAGCTGCCAACCGGCGCCAGCTCCGACAGTCGCGCCGCCTGGTCGTCTTCGGTACTGAACATGTCGTCCGGCTCCGCAGGCTTGGCCTTGTTCACGGTCTCGGTCTTGCGTGCCCGGATCCGCAGCGCGCCATCGGCCATGCGCTGGGTGGTGACGTCATGGCGCTCCACCCCATAGGCCCAGCTGCTCTCACCCGCGCGACGGGTCTCGCTGCCGTCGTCCGCCACCAGCACCGAATCACCTGCCGCTTCGGCCACGGTCGCAAGCGAACCCATTCCCGACATCAGCGCCTGGTAAGCAATCATCTGCCGCTGTTCGGTGGCCAGCGCAACGTCACCTGCCTTGCCGGCAGGAATCTGCAGGTACACCGCCTCCCTGCACAACATCAGCACCTGCTGGTCATCCCAGCTGATGAGCACTTCATCATTGGCGAAATAGCGGGTCGTCACCGGAACCACCGGAGCACTCCCGCCGGTGGAATACCGGCTCTCGATCCGCGAGGCCTGCTCGGCGGCCTTGATCAGGGAGACCGAGGATGCGGACGCGGCGTGGGCCGCGCACGTCGTGGCAACACACGAAACAAGAAGTGCAAAGCGCGGGAGTTTGAATCGCATGGGGTCATTCCCTTGATGGCGGAAAGCCCAACATGATACCCGGCACGATCGAGGCTACCGGGACTACGGCACTTCGATGTCAAAGGGGAAAGTCTCTTCAACCGTGCCGCCAACGACTTTTCCAGCGAGCTGCGCAGGGACGTAGCACCATCCCCATGCATGCTCGATGGCAGCAGCATCCTGTGCAGGATCACCGCTTGACTGAACAACCTCAACGGACTGAAGCAGGCCCGACGCATCCACGTGCATCCGCAAGCGCGCGACACCGCCAGAGCGCTTCTCTGGCGGATACTCCAGTGGACGCAGCGCCTGGGAAAAGAACGAAATTCCCGCGCTCTCGCTTCGGCTGGAGATGGCAGAGCAGTCATCCCTACGCTCGAATCGCTTTTCACGGCCAGCAACAATGCGCTGCAGGGCTGCCAAAGCCTTATCTGCGCAGCGATCGCTTGCTCCCTCCAAGCGGCTGTTGCAGATGTATCGCGTTTTCGCAGGACTTCCAAACTCAGGAGCACAGCTGGGCAGCACCAGAAGGCTGATGAGCAGAGAAATGTAGTGTGCGCGATTCATACTTTCTTCGGAGCAGTGCATATCTCCCAGCACGATCCCACTGGGAGCACTCCAGTGCCATGCAACTTTTCTGAGATACACAGGAAAGGACAACCAATTCCAGCAAATTCTCATCGGGTCCTCCCTTGCGCAGGACTGGCCCATGGCCAGGACCTACGTTACGTCTCCGCCAGCACTGGTCTACATCTCAGGCGGCAGGCCAAGCACGGACCAGTAGGATCTACTGCTTGGATTTTGGCAGCCCTCCAGATAGGAGCTATGAATCCCCACCGTACTTTTCCGGGCACTGCAGATAGTCCCAGTTTCCTTGCGCCTGCTCCCTGACGCGGCGGCTCCTATCTTTTGCGAGTATCGGATACAACCTCGCGGCGAGCTCCTCTGAGATCCAAAGCATGTGGCAAGCCACTCGGAATCTCACCTTGGCAGTGGAGTGCGATGCCAGTTCAAACCAAACGCCCTCTGTAGTTGGATACGCATCATTCAGCTTGCAAAGCCAGCTGCCAGATGTCTCCCAGGTCCCCGAGGCGCCGTCCACAAGACCCTTGCGAATCGCATTCACTGCGCTCTCGATCGGAACGATGCCGTCCTTGAAATCGTGAATGGCGTTGACGATGGCAAGCACCATCTGGAGCTCATCATCCTTGTGGTGTCTGCTAATCGCGCATTTGATTTCATGCTCGCGACCAAAGGTGAACATATCGACTTCCCTGCTCCGGAATGCTCAATGGTCAGTCAGCCCTAAACATCAAAGCAATAATCAACTAGCAGCGCTCGTACCTGAAGGGAGGGCGCAGTCAGCGCAGCTCCTGCCACCCCAAGGCCCAACACACCAGCTTCCCCGGTGGCAGGGCGGAGAATCACCGGAAAGCAACTCAGGGTGTTGTCAAAGACGCGGCTATTTACGACATCACCCTGATATCAGGTCACCACCACCAGCGGCACCCCGCGCCGCGGATGCTCCAGCACCACCACATCCTGCTGGTAGACCCGCCGCAGGTTGTCTTCGGTCAGCACCTGCAGCGGCGTGCCATCAGCCGCCACCCTGCCCTGCTCCAGCAGCACGATGCGGTCGGCATAGCCAGCGGCTAGGTTCAGGTCGTGCAGCACCACGATCACGCATGCGCCGGCCTCGGCACAGGCGCGCACACTGCGCAGGGTGCGTTCCTGGTGGCGCAGGTCCAGCGCGGCGGTCGGCTCATCCAGCAGCAGCAGCGGCGTGTCCTGGGCCAGCACGCGCGCGAACGTGGTCCGGGCGGACTCGCCGCCGGACAGCTGCTGCACCTCACGCAGGCGCAACGCCTGCAGTTCGGCAGCATCGATCGCTGCTTCCACCTGCGCGTCATCCACTGCCGGGTCCGGCGGGTGTGGCAGCCGCCCCATCGCCACCACTTCCTCCACGCTGAAGGCAAAGCGCACGCCGTGCTCCTGCGGCATCACCGCGCGCTCGCGTGCCAGTGGCCCGGCCTTGTAGGTGGCCAGCGGCCTGCCCAACAGACTGACTTCGCCCACGTCGGCGCGCAGGTCACCGGCTGCCACAGCCAGCAACGTGGACTTGCCCGCGCCATTCGGGCCCACCAGCGCGGTGACCGTACCCGGTTCGAACGCCAGCGAGATGCCATGCAGGATCTCGCGCTGCTGGCGGCGCACCACCACCTCGTGCAGTTTCAACAGCACGCTCATGGCGCAGCCTTGCGGCGCTGCTGCAGCACCAGCCAGAGGAAGAACGGTGCGCCCAGCGCTGCCGAGAACAGGCCCAGCGGAATCTCTGCCGGCGGATCCAGCGTGCGAGCCGCGGTGTCGGCCACCACGATCAACAACGCACCGAGCAGCCCGGAAAGCGGCAGCAGCCAGCGATGGCCCGGGCCCACCAGCAGCCGCGCCACGTGCGGCACCACCAGGCCAACGAAACTGATCGAACCGGCAAAGGCCACGGCCGCGCCCACCAGCAGCGCACTGAACGCCACCAGGCGGCGACGCGTGCGGGGAACATCCAGCCCCAGATGCTGGGCCTGGCGTTCGCCCAGCGCCAGCATGTCCAGCGGCGTAGCCAATCGCTGCAGCGCGAATACGCCAATCGCAAACAACGGTACCACCGCTGCCACGTCGGCCCAGTTGGCGCGCGCCAGCGAGCCCATCTGCCAGAACACCAGCGATTGCAGCTCGCTCTCGCTGGCGATGTAGGTCAGGAAGCCGATCAGCGCCGAGCAGAACGCCGCCATCGCGATGCCGACCAGCAGCAGCGTAGCGTTGCCCGTACCCTTGCCGGGCCGGGCCAGCGCATAGGTCAGGCCGATCGCCAGTGCACCACCACCGAAGGCTGCAACCGGCACCAGCCAGCCGGCCGCACCGGCAGCGCCAAGCACGATGGCGGCGACCGCGCCCAGTGCGGCGCCCTGGCTGACACCGACGATGCCAGGATCGGCCAGCGGGTTGCCGAACAATCCCTGCAGGCTGGCACCGGCCATCGCCAGCGAGGCGCCGACCATCGCGCCCAGCAGGGCGCGCGGGATGCGCAGCTGCCAGACCACGGCCAGGTCACGACTGCTGACCGCCTGAGGATCGAGCAGGCCCAGCTTCACCGCCAGCGCCTGCATCACCTCCAGCGGCGGCAACCGCAACGGACCCACGGCGAACGAGGCCAGCACTGCCCCCAGCAGTGCCAGCAGCGCCACCAGCAACATCGTCCGCCCGCGACGGCGGCGCCGATCCGCCGGACTCATGCCTTCGGCAACGCCGCCAGGGCCTTGGCCAGCGCCAGCGCACCGGCACCGGAGCCGACGCTGGTGTACTTCAGCTGCACATCCGGCATCACCCAGACCCGATTGGCCTGCCCGGCCGGGGTCTGCTTCAGCGTCGGGTAGGACTTCCACAGGCCTTCAGCGCCACCGAACAGCTGCAGGTCATGCTCGGTCACCAGGATCACCTCCGGCGCTGCCGCGACCACACCTTCATTGCTCAGCTGCGAGTAGTTCTTCACTCCCGCCTCGGTACCGATGTTGACCCCGCCGGCCAGGGCGATCAGCTGCGCCGACGCACTGTCCGCACCGGCCACGGTCGGGGAGCCACCGGCGCCGGTGGCCGAAACGTGGATCACTCGTGGCGCATGGCCCAGGCCCTTGCCAATCGCGGCAGCCTCGTCGAGCTGACGCTGCACCTGCGTGGCAAGCGCCTGCCCTGCCTCGGCCAGCCCTAGTGCGGCGGCGACCTTGCGCACCTTGTCCGGCGCCGGCTGCAGGTCATCGATGACCACCGCCGGTTCGCCCACCTCACGCAGCTTCTTTGCAAGCTCCGTGTGTCGGCGCAGGCTGTTGCCGAGGAACAGCGAGCCCTGCAGGCTCAGCACGCCCTCCACGCCAGTGGTGCGATTGAACAGGAACTGGTGCGGCGCGGCCAGGCCGGCCCGGGTGGTGGTGTTGGTTGGCGCGGCGAACACCTGCTTGTCCAGCCCCAGCGCTTCGATCACCGCGATCACGTCGTCACCGCCGGCGATGATGCGGCTGGTATCGGCCACCTCGACGTCGGCCCCATCATCGGAATGCACCGTGGCCGGCAGCACGGCCTTCTGGTCGCGCACGGCCGGCATGTCGGTGCCAGCCACGCGCTGCCAGCCAGCCGGCAACGCAACGTCGCCAGCCGCGGCCGCGGCGGCAGGCTCAGCCGGCTTGCCGGTGTCCGAGGGCGCCGACGGACCGCCACAGGCGGCCAATGCCAGCGAAACAGCCAGCGGAAGTGCGCACAGGCGCAGACGGGACGCGATGTTCATGCTCGTTCTCCTTGCTGGCAGGGCGACGCGCACGCCGCCCTGCCGTGTGGCTTACTGCTTCGGGGTGATGCGGGTGATGCGGTCGCCCTTCGGGTCTTCGGCGCCACGCGACTTGTTCACCGCGAACACGTTGCCCTTGCCATCGGCACGGACATGGTTCGGCAGCGTACCGCCATCGAGGTTGGCGACCACCTTGCCGTCGCCGTTGACCACGGTGACGGTGCCGGCGCCGCGATTGCTCACATAGGCCAGGCCGGAAGCATCATCGAAGGCAACGTTGAGCGCACCGGCGCCGACCGGCACGTCATGCAGCACCTTGCCGGCGGCCACATCGACGATCAGCAGGTTGTCGGTGCCCTGCGAGGCCACGTACAGGCGGTTGCGCGCCGCATCGAAGGCCACGCCCGAGGCGCTGATCGAATTACCCAGGTCGATGACCTTCTCGACCTTGCCACTGGCCACGTCGATCACCGCCGCTTCCGGGGTGCCGATGCTGACGGTGAACAGCTTGCCGCCCTTCTCGTCCAGCACCAGGCTCATCGGCGTGAACTTGCCGTCATCCACGCCCGATTCCAGCGTCACCGCCGGCAGTTCCTTGAAGGTCTTGGCATCGAACACCGACAGGTGGTCCTCACCCGTGGCCGAGGCGAACACCTTGCCGTGGGTGCCATCGACCACCACGTCGCGCGCGTGCGGAACGGCGTCGACCGGGAACTGGTGGACCAGCGACAGGTCCTTCTGGCGATAGACCGCGATGGAGTTCTGGCGGGTATTGGTAACCCAGACGTTGCCGTTGGTGTCATCCACACCGACGCCGTAGACCGCGTACACCGCGCCATTGGTGCTGCCCGGCACCGGCGCCGGGGTGATCGCCTTGGTCACCTTCAGCGACTTCGGGTCCAGCTTCAGCAGCTGCGACTGGGTCACCGGCGGGCGACCCACCGCCGAGGTCACGAACACCGCATTGCTGGCGGCGCTGTAGGCGGACTGGTACAGGCCCGGCACCAGCTTGCTGGACTGGGTGGAGAACTGCGCCTGGCCGGACAGCGGCAGCTGCGGCGAGACGCGCAGCTTCAGCACGGTGGCTGCGGCCGGCTGGCTGGCGCGCACCACCACCGGGTGGGTGCCCGGCACGGCATCAGCCGGAATGCTCAGCTGGGTCTTGAAGTTGCCATCGGCATCGACCACCAGCGGCTGCGTGTTGAGCACGCTGTCGCCACGCAGCAGGCTCACCTTCTGGCCCGGCACGAAACCGCGTCCAACGACGTCCGCGGTGCTGCCGGGGACGACATTCTCACCGCGTGAGACCACCTGGCCCTTGAAGGTGGCGTTGGCCGGCTGATCGAACACCGGCTGCGCGGTGGCGGTCACCGCCAGCAACAGGCCGGCAGCGAGGGAAGTGAGACGGAAAGACGGACGGAACGACATGGAAGGCTCCTTGCACACGTAGGCCGCGCCACGTAGCGCGGGATTCATCGGTTGCCTGGGCCGCTGCACATCGGCAGCCTCGCCTGGGTGGTGGGGTCGCACGACGAGACGTGCGAAGGGATTCACTCGGCGGCGTTGTCACCGCCGTTGGGGCCGCCGTCGCCAGCGCTGCGATCGGTCACGCCGTAAAGCTCATGCAGTGCTGCATGGAACGAGGCCGGCAGCATCGGGCCGTGGCCGAGGCCGGGGAACTCGCGGTACTGCACGCTCAGGCCCGGCACCTTGCCCAGCCGTCCGGACAACTGCATTGCCGCGTCCGGGGTAGCGCCACCGATGCGGCGCAGGTGCGCGACCACGCGCGGGTTGTTCATGTCACGCTTGCCGCGATCACCGACACGCTCGGCGCCACCCAGCATCAGCCACAGCTTCGCCGGCTGGCCGTGCACGTTCTGCACGAACTGCTGCTCCGGATCGCCCAGCGCCGCGCCCTGGCTCCACCACAGCGACGGACTGGCCGCCAGGTAGGACTGGAAGGCGGCGGGACGGGTGTACAGCGCATTGAGCACGAACAGCCCGCCCAGCGAGTGGCCCCACAGCGCTTGCTGCTGCGTATCGATGCGTGCGCGACGCTCGACCTCGGGCTTGATGCGGCGTTCGATCACATCAAGGAACGCGGCAGCACCACCGCCGACCGCCTGGGTCGTACCGCTCTCATCGTCGGCACGGTCGATCCACGCGGTGTAGTCGCGGGTGCGCGCCTTGGAATCGATGCGCAGGTCGTTGTCATAGCCGATCAGCACCAGCACCGGCGGCGCCTTGCGCGCGGCCAGTTCGGCCAGCAGTGGCTGGTCCAGCACCATCGCCACGGCATTGCCGTCCAGCGCGTACAGCACCGGGGATGGCGCGCTGGCGGCCTTGGCAGGAATCGCCAGGTTCACTCGCCAACGCCGCTGCTGGTCCGGGCTGTTCACCACGAACTGTTCAAAGCGATAGCTGGCCGCCGGCTCGTCGAGCACGGTGTGGCCGATCTTCTGCAGCGGATTGCGCTGCTGCGCATGGGCGTACGGAGTGGCCAGGAGCAGACCCATCATCAAGGCGACCAGGCCGCGGGCCAACGGACCACGGCGCGAATGCAGGACGAAATGCTTCATCAGCGGCGGCAGATGCGGCCCAGGGCCGCCCGTTCACAAGGGACCGCAGTCTACCTTAAACGCGAATGATTATCACATCGATCACACGTCACGCTGTGTATCACGCGCGCGACGACCGGGTTGCACTGGACGCAGTGTTTCCCCTATTTTGCCGGCCACCGGGGCATTGGATCGCCCTGTTCACAGCGCAGCCATGGAAGGTGGGCAACCTGCCGCCGACCAGGCCGCGTTCATCCGCGCCACGAACGCATGGGATTGGATCCCATGATTGTGAGACTCTCTTGAAGCACACCACCCTGATGGCCCTCTCCCTCGGCTTGCTTGCGCCGCTGGCCGCGCACGCCGCGCAGGATCTGCCGGCGCTCTACCAGGCCTATGAAGAGGCAGGCAATTCGACACTGGGCATGGAAGAACTCAACCAGACGGTGACGTTCAGCGCCGTCGCGCTGGGCGTGTCCAGCAACCTTGCGGGCGAGCCGCTCATCGAGGCCGGCGACGACCAGGGCAATGTGCTGGCCCGGCTGACCACCGACGACGACCAGCAGGCCGCCAAGCTGGGCGCACTGGAAGAAGGTGCGGCCTTCACCGCCAGTTGCACGCTGCAGTTCAGTTCCGGCACGGACTACCTGTCCTTCGGCGATTGCAGCATCCAGTAATGACGAAGCCGGCGAAACGCCGGCTTCTTCACTTTATCCCTGTAGCATCGAGCCAAGCTCGACTCAGGCCATGTCAGGGGCCCGCGGGCACCGGACCATACACATTCTCCTGCGGCGTGCCCGGCAGCAGCGCGAACACGAAGATCACCAGGCCGCCGAACGGAATGAAGACCAGCAGGTACAGCCAGCCCGACTGGTTGCAGTCATGCAGGCGGCGCACGGTGACGGCGATGATCGGCAGCAGGGTAGCCAGCCAGAACACGACAAACAGGATGATCGACGCGATGCCGAGGCCGTCGGACTGCATCACCAACCCGGCGATCAGCGGCACCATCAGTACGGCTGAGACGATCAACAGGAACAGCTGGAACATCCAGTATTCGCGACGGTTGGCACGACCTTCGAACTGGGCGTAACGCTTCAACGGCAGAATCATTTCCTGCACGGCATCGATCCTTGAAAGAGAAGCCGCGCAGTCTGCCAAATGAACGCACTCAGGACAATGTAGAGCTGAGCCATGCTCGGCTGCCGGGTCAACGGCCTTTTGCAGCCCTGGCCGCTTCGCGCTCGGCACGCAGCCGGTCCAGCTTTTCCTTCAGCTTGATTTCCAGCCCGCGCGGCACCGGGTTGTAGTACACGCGCTCGCCCATCGCATCCGGGAAGCCGGTCTGGTCCAGCGCAATGCCACCTTCGGCATCATGGTCGTACTGGTACTCGGCGCCGTAGCCCAGCTCCTTCATCAGCTTGGTCGGCGCATTGCGCAGGTGCAACGGCACCTCTTCGGTGCCGCTTTCGCGCACATCGGCCTTGGCCTGGTTGAAGGCCGCATAGCCGGCGTTCGACTTGGCGGTGCTGGCCAGGTACAGCACCAGCTGAGCAAAGGCCAGCTCGCCTTCCGGACTGCCCAGCCGCTCGTAGATGTCCCAGGCCTCCAGCGCCATGCTCTGCGCGCGCGGATCGGCCAGGCCGATGTCCTCGATGGCCATGCGGGTCAGCCGACGCGCCAGGTAGGACGGGTCGCAACCGCCATCGAGCATGCGGGTCAGCCAGTACAGCGCGGCATCCGGGTTGGAACTGCGTACCGACTTGTGCAGCGCGGAGATCTGGTCGTAGAACTGCTCGCCGCCCTTGTCGAAGCGGCGGGTGCGGTCGGCCAGCACCTGGGTCAGCGTCTGCGGGGTGATGCGACCGCCCTCCCCGCCCGCCAGTTCGGCGGCGATTTCCAGCAGGGTCAGCGCACGGCGCACGTCGCCATCGGCAGCGGTGGCGATTTCCAGCAGCAGTTCGGGAGCGACCTCGATGCCCTCCTCGCCCAGGCCGCGTTCGCGGTCACCCAGCGCACGTTCCAGCGCCTCGACGATATCAGTGGGCGAAACGCCTTCCAGCACATGCACACGGCAGCGCGACAACAGCGCTGAGTTCAGTTCGAAGGACGGGTTCTCGGTGGTGGCGCCGACGAACAGGATGGTGCCGCGCTCGATGTGCGGCAGGAATGCATCCTGCTGCGCCTTGTTGAAACGATGCACCTCGTCCACGAACAGCACCGTGCGCCGGCCTTCGGCGAAGCGCTGTGCCGCCTCGGCCAGCACCTGGCGCACTTCCGGCAGGCCGGACAGCACCGCGGAAATGGCACGGAATTCGGCGTCGGAGTACTCGGCCAGCAACAGCGCCAGCGTGGTCTTGCCGCAGCCTGGCGGCCCCCACAGGATCATCGAATGCACGCGACCGGATTCGACCGCACGACGCAGCGCGCTGTCCGGCGCCAGCAGGCGCTTCTGCCCCACCATTTCGTCGAGGGTTCGCGGGCGCATGCGCTCGGCCAGCGGGCGCAGGTGTTCCCGATCAACACTCAGCAGATCGGGGCCGGGGAAGGAAGTGGAGCGATGTCTTGGCACGTGCTTATTGTACCGCGAGAGCGTGTCAACCAAGGTTGACACCCACCACGACGGTGCCGGTTGACACCTGCCAGAGCAGGCAGCGCCGGGCCATGCCCGGCGTCCTCGATCAATTACCGATGACGTCGGTGCCCTTCGGCGGGGTGAAGCTGAAGGTGCCGGCAGCGAAGCCCGGGTTGCGCTTCCAGCCACTGAAGCTGATCACGGTGCGCTGGCCGACCGCGTCGGTGATTTCCATCTTGGCCAGGCCCTGCGCGTTGAAGCCCAGCGCGGCGTACTGGAAGCTGGCCTCGGTCTCGCGCTTCGGCGACAGCGACAGCCACTGCAGGCCATCGCGCTGCGCGGCTTCTTCACTGACGTCGTACTGCTGCTCCAGCAGCGCCGGGTTGATCAGCGCGGTCAGCGGGCTGTTCTGCTCTTCCTTGCCCTGCTCGCGCACGGTGGCCTGCTCCAGGTCCGGCTCGTACATCCAGACCTTCTTGCCGTCGGCCACGATCAGCTGTTCGTGCGGACGCACGTATTCCCAGCGGAACAGGCGCGGCGCCGACAGGGCCACGCGGCCACTGGTCGATTCCTTCACCTTGCCGCGGCTGTCGAACACCTGCTGGCTGAACTGGCCATCCAGGCCCTTCAGGCCGCTGGTGAAGGCCTTCAGGTCATCGCGGGCGCCAGCCCAGGCACTGCCGGCGGCGGCGCAGGCCACGGCCAGGGTGGTGGTGGCAAGGAAACGGCGGAAGCGGAAGTTCATGCGGAAATCCTGTGGGCGCGGGCGCCAGGAAAAGTGGTTGCCAGTGTGCCCGGATAAAGATGAATGGGCGATCAGGGCGACATTATGCCGCCCTGAACGTCCATCGGCGATTCAGCCGCCGGAGCCCGGCAGCTTGCCGTACAGCACCTGGCCACGGAAGCCGCGCCGCACTTCGCGATACAGCGCGCGGAACGCCGGATAGTCCTGCGGCTGGCACAACGCCTCCGGGCCACGTACCG
The DNA here is from genome assembly GCF_002799155.1 of Stenotrophomonas maltophilia. Lineage (GTDB taxonomy): Bacteria > Pseudomonadota > Gammaproteobacteria > Xanthomonadales > Xanthomonadaceae > Stenotrophomonas > Stenotrophomonas maltophilia_R. The sequence goes on along the minus strand of NZ_NERD01000002.1, from coordinate 1,637,940 downwards.
CGTTCTGCCGCAGGCGGTGATGCACGATCACGTCCTGGCCCTCGCGGCTCCAGTCCACCCGGTACTCACCGGCGGCGTTGCTGAAACGCTGGCTGGCCGGGATGGCGATGATCGGCGCATTGGTCGGGAACTGCAGGCGATAGGTTTCCTCGCGCAGGCTGGCATTGCAGTAGAACGGCGTCTCGTTGGCTGGCGCCGAGGCGGTGGCGTACAGCCCGCGCACCGACTCGCCACCCGGCGGATCCGGCACGGCCATGCCGCCGGCCACGCTGAAGTCGGCGTAGTCCTCGGCCTGGAAGGCCATGCGGTAGCCGAACGGCCGGGTCAGGTCGACCGGCACGCCCTGGATCTGCAGCTGCCCTCGCCCGTCGAAGCCGGACGCGGCCATGATCTGCTCTTCAGCGCGCGCACGGTTCTGCGCGTTGAGCTGGGAGAACTGGGCTCGCATGCCGATCTCGGCGTTCTCGCCCAGCTTCGGAATGGTCTCGCCGCGCAGGTTGCCGTTGGCGTCGAAGGTGAAACGCACGTCCATCGAGGTGGCGTTACGCTCCGGCGTGTTGGCCGGGGTGCGCGCCAGCGTGGCGTCGCGGGTGCGCATCACCGGCGCGCCGAGGTCGCCTTCCGGCAGCTGGCCGAAGCGCGCCCACGCCGTAGTCGAATCCAGGTACAGATCGAATTCGGGGATATAGGTAATGGCGTGGTTGAAGCGGCCCAGCACCGGAATTTTCGGCAGCGTCGGGCCACCACCGGCGCCAATCAGCACCGGCGAGCTGGCGATGCCCTTGGCCGCCAGCAGCGCCTCCAGGATCGTCACATGGTCCTTGCAGTCACCGTAGTGATTGTCGAGGATGCTCTGCGCACTGTTCGGCTCCAGGCCGCCATTGCCCAGGTACACCGCCACATAGCGGATGTTCTGAGCGACCCAGCGATACAGTGCATCGGCCTGCTCGCGACGGTCACTGATGCCGGTGGTGACCTGGTCGGCCAGCGCCTGCAGTTCCGGCGTGACCTGCGCCGCCGGGCCCGCCTTGAGCTGGTAGGCGCGGCCCATCTGCGACCAGTCACGATAGGTGCTGGCCATGATGTTCGGGCCGAACTCCCACCCTGCCGCCGACCAGTTCTGTGCCGGCATGGCCTCGCGACGCTGGTAGCGCCAGCGCCACTGTGCCTGGCCGTTCTTCACCGTCGGGCGATCGCTGCCCTGCACGCCGCGGCTGTCGACGAACATCGGCAGGTTGGCCGGCGCACTCAGGGTGACCTCGGCGTCCTCGTACTCGGTGAACACATTGAAGGTTTCCCACAGGCCGAAGTAGCCCGGGAAGTACGGCGTGGCCTGGGTGCGGCGTACCTGGTAGTACAGGCGCGTGCCGGGTGCCAGGTTCGGGAACACGATCACCCGCACCTTTCGGTCGGCATACATCGCCGCCGAGGCGCTGGAATAGCTTTCCTGGGTGTAGATGCGGTCAGCCGGCACGTCGCGGCGCTGGCCGTCGGCGGTGATGGTGTAGGCGCCGAGCACTTCCAGCGTCTCCATCTTCTCGCTGTAGCTCAGCCGCACCTGGCTGAACTGCTCGACGGACGCCTTGGTCTTGAGCAGGACTTCGTAGGTTTCGGTCTGCACATTGCCCGCATCCGGCCGCACCTGGTAGTCGGCGCGGTAGCGGACAATGCTGAAATTATTGCTGGCTTCGGTATCGCCGCTGGCGGAGGGCGGCGCCGTGGCGGGCGCGGAGGTGGCGGTTTCTGCCAGTGCCGGGCCGGCAGCCATCAAGGCTGCCAGCGCCAGTGCCAGCGCGCTTGGTACGGGGTGAAGCATGCGTCGGTTCCTTGGACGTCGTGGGGGATACGTCGGGTCCTACTTCGGCGGTGGCGGTGCCAGCACCGTGCGGTCGCCGTTGTGCTCGGGCGGGCTGACCACGCCGGCCGCTTCCATGGCCTCGATCAGTCGCGCTGCACGGTTGTAGCCGATCTTCAGCCGGCGCTGCACGCCGGAAATCGAAGCGCGACGGGTCTCGGTGACCACCCGCAGCGCTTCGTCATACAACGGGTCGGACTCGTCGCCGGACGAGCTGTTCTCGGGCAGGCCGGTGGCGCCGACGACTACGCCATCGCCCATCGTCTGCACTTCGTCCAGCACGCCGTCGACATAGTCGGCCGGGCCCATCGCCTTGAGATGTTCGACCACGCGGTGCACTTCCTCGTCGGAGACGAAGGCGCCGTGCACGCGCTCGGGCATGGCGGTACCCGGCGGCAGGTACAGCATGTCGCCGTGGCCCAGCAGGGTTTCCGCGCCGGACTGGTCGAGGATGGTGCGCGAGTCGATCTTGGAGCTGACCTGGAAGGCGATGCGGGTCGGGATGTTGGCCTTGATCAGGCCGGTGATCACGTCCACCGACGGGCGCTGCGTGGCCAGGATCAGGTGGATGCCGGCCGCACGCGCCTTCTGTGCCAGGCGCGCGATCAGCTCTTCCACCTTCTTGCCGACGATCATCATCATGTCGGCGAATTCGTCGATGAAGATGACGATGAACGGCAGCGTCTCCAGCGGCCGCGGCGCCTCGCCCAGTTCCGGGTTCGGCTTGAACAGCGGGTCCATCAGCGGCTGGCCGGCGTCCTGCGCTTCCTTCACCTTCTTGTTGAAGCCGGCCAGGTTGCGCACGCCCACCGCGCTCATCAGCTTGTAGCGGCGCTCCATCTCGGCCACGCACCAGCGCAGGCCGTTGGCGGCCTCCTTCATGTCGGTGACCACCGGCGCCAGCAGGTGCGGGATGCCCTGGTAGACGCTCAGTTCGAGCATCTTCGGGTCGATCATCAGCATCCGCAGGTCTTTCGGCGAGGCCTTGAACAGCAGGCTCAGCACCATCGCATTGACCGCCACCGACTTGCCCGAACCGGTGGTACCGGCCACCAGCAGGTGCGGCATGCGCGCCAGGTCGGCCACGGTCGAGCGCCCGGCGATGTCCTTGCCCAGCGCCAGGGTCAGCACGCTGGCCGACTTGTCGTACTCCTTCGAACGCAGCAGCTCGGACAGGTAGATCATCTCGCGGGTGACGTTCGGGATTTCCAGGCCGATCACCGACTTGCCCGGAATCACGTCGACCACGCGCACCGACTTCACCGACAGGCCGCGCGCGATGTCCTTGTCCAGCGAACTGATCTGGCTGACCTTGATGCCCGGCGCCGGCTCGATCTCGAAGCGGGTGATCACCGGGCCCGGGTTGGCAGCGACCACCTGGGCGTCGATGCGGAAGTCCTTCAGCTTGAACTCGATCTGCCGCGACAGCGCGTCCAGGGTTTCCTTGTCGTAGCCCACCGGCTGCGGCTTGGGGTCGTCCAGCAGGGCCAGCGGCGGCAGGTCCGAGCCGTCGCCGTTGACGCCACGGAACATCGGGATCTGCGTATCGCGCTTGGCCCGGTCACTCTTCTCGATCACCGGCTCCGGGCGTGGCTCGATCTTCACCGGCTCGCGCTTGGCGCGCACCTCGGCATCGGCCTTGCGCACTTCCTGGCGCTCCTCCCGCATCACCCGGGTCTGCTGCCACTCGGTGACTTCCTCCTTCTTGCGCGCCAGCAACGGCGCCAGCGACATCACGCCGCGGCCGATCTTCTCCATCACCGTGAACCAGGACAGCCCGGTGGCCAGGGTGATCGAGGCCAGCAGCAGCACCAGCACGAACAGGTTCGCACCCAGCGCCCCAAAGCCCACCGTGAGTGAATTGCCGACCAGCTTGCCGAGGATGCCGCCAGCGCTGGAGACGTCGCCACTGAACAGGCGAACATGCAGGAAGCCGGTGCCGGCGATCAGGAAACCGACCAGGCCGACCAGGCGCAGCGCCGGGTCAAGGTCGTTCTCGCCCTTGCTCTCGCGCTTGAGGCCGAACATGGCGATCCACGCCAGCGCGCCCAGCACCACCGGCAGCAGGAAGGCGATGTAGCCGAACAGCTGCAGCAGCACGTCGGCGATCCAGGCCCCTGCACGGCCGCCGAGGTTGTGCACCGGTGCGACCACGCTGCCGGTGTGCGACCAACCCGGATCCGTCGCTGAATAAGTGAAAAGACTGGCCGCCAGATACAGCAGGGCCGGCGCGATCGCGATCAGGCCCAGATCGCGCCAGAGGCGCTGGCGGCGTGGATTGTCGGTCGTCGCCGCCGCCGCGGCCGTGCGACGTGACGCCTTGCTGTCGTCGGACTTGGAGCGTTCGGGGACCTGCTTCGCCACCTTAGACCATACCTTTGGAATGCGCTGTTAGTGATTGATAATAAATGAGACGGCGTCAGTTTTCAGTTATGCGACGTCCGGCAGGGCAATCCGAGGGCCGGAACCACCGCTGGATGACGGCGTTCTGTTCATCGGCTTGAATCGCCCTGCCCCAGCCGCCACTCTATGACCAGCCACGGATGCTGCGCAAACATCGCCAGCGCCTTGTCCCATCTACCTTTTCGCGAGTCTACATGAGCACCAGCCTGCCCTCCCGCCACCAGCGCCTCGTCATCCTCGGTTCCGGCCCGGCCGGTTGGACCGCCGCCGTCTACGCCGCCCGCGCCAACCTGAAGCCGGTTGTCATCACCGGCCTGCAGCAGGGCGGCCAGCTGATGACCACCACCGAGGTGGACAACTGGCCGGGCGACGCCCATGGCCTGATGGGCCCGGACCTGATGGCGCGCATGCAGGCCCACGCCGAGCGTTTCGAGACCGAGGTCATCTTCGACCACATTCACACCGCCGACGTCTCCCAGCGCCCGTTCAAGCTGATCGGCGACAGCCACGAGTACACCTGCGATGCCCTGATCATCGCTACCGGCGCCACCGCCAAGTACCTGGGCATCCCGACCGAGGACGAGTTCAAGGGCCGCGGCGTGTCCGCCTGCGCCACCTGTGACGGCTTCTTCTACCGTGACCAGGACGTGGTTGTGGTCGGCGGCGGTAATACCGCCGTGGAAGAGGCGCTGTACCTGTCCAACATCGCCCGCAAGGTCTATCTGGTCCACCGCCGCGACACCCTGAAGGCGGAAAAGATCATGCAGGACAAGCTGTTCAAGAAGGTGGCCGAAGGCAAGATCGAGACCGTCTGGCACCATCAGGTGGAGGAAGTGCTGGGCAACGACGCCGGCGTGACCGGCGTGCGCGTGAAGTCCACCCTGGACGGCAGTACCCGCGACATCGACGCCCACGGCTTCTTCGTGGCCATCGGCCACCACCCGAACACCACCCTGTTCGACGGCCAGCTGGCGATGAACAACGGCTACCTGGAGATCCGCTCGGGCCTGGGCGGCAACGCCACCCAGACCTCGGTGGAAGGCGTGTTCGCCGCCGGCGACGTGGCCGACCAGCACTACCGCCAGGCGATCACCTCGGCCGGCTTCGGCTGCATGGCCGCACTGGACGCCGAGCGCTACCTGGACGCGCAGGGCAAGGCCAGCTGAGTCGAGCCATGCTCGACCCAGACCAAAGGCCGGCGCGAAAGCGCCGGCCTTTGTGCTTTCAGTAGTGCCAGGCCATGCCTGGCAGACCGAAGCCCGCCCTCACGCTCGCACGCACGCCTGCGAGAACTCGACGGGTGTCGTGGCAACCCCATCCGCATCGCGCAGCACAACACTCCAGCGCGCGACGCCTGGACTTGGGCCATTGCAGGCGAGATTGATGGTCAGTGGCTTGGCAGGGTCATCGAATGTCGTCGCCCAGGGCGTGCATGCGCCCGCCTCCGAACAGGATGCCAGCGAGAGCTCCACAGACAACGGATACTGAGGATTCCCGGCATAGCCCAGTTCAACGTCCCGGGCCGCCTGAATCGGGACATCGATATCCGGGATCGGATGCAGGGCCAGCGGCTCGCAGGTCTTTCCCGTTGCCCACAGGCGATAGCCCTTCTCCACACCTTTCATCGACGCCGAGCGGAAGACGGGGTCCTGCAATGCCGCCACATCATCAGGATTGGAGTGGTAGGCGGTTTCGACGATCACCGAGGGCATCTTCCCGATGCGGTTTTCGCCGTGCGCACCCGCGTTCGAACTCTCGCGAAGCGGGAAATCCTGATAACCAGGCTGCGCGCGTATGACCTCCCGCATCGAACACAGGATGCTGTCCGCCAAGGCCTTATCCTGTGGTTTCGCCTGATGGTAATAGACCTCGGTGCCACGCGTACTGGCTGAATCGCTGCCATTGGTGTGCAAGCTCAGCATCACGTCCACAGCCAAATGGTTGGCGTAGTTTGGACGGGCACGGATGTCCTCTTTCACCTCGCGATCACTGTCGGGACTATTTGGGAATTCATTCCAAATGTCAGCACGGTCAGGGAAGAGCGCTTTGAGGTGATAGCGTGCCGACATGTGCTCCCACGGATGTGCAGCCTCTGGATGAGGTTCAGCCGAGCGGCTTCGGGCGCGATACACGACCAGACCACTCCGCTGCTCCAACAGATCCTCAAGCGCGTCACCATACATCGGGCTCAGTACATCCTCTTGTAGCCCGAGCGGAGACGGCCGCTGAAACTCCCATTCTCTGCCCGGGTGCAAGGCAATGTATCCATGACTCGAGGAAACCAAGGCTTTGCTGTGCGCTGACCGAGGTGTTGCCAACGCTGGCTGCGGGTGATCATCGGGGAAGTGCTCTTCCATCGACTTCCCCTGGAAGAGGAACGTCACATCCAAGAATCCCATCCCAGACCGCTCTGAATAGCGTCTCAGATCCGCAGCCAGAGGCTCCAGGAAAAGCTCGCCATAGCTATCTTCTTTGCCCGGAAGGTACCCCGGGCCGAAGTTGACAACCATCCTGTGCTTTCGCGGTTCAATCACTATGCCGATAGTCACCTGACGCAGCTTCCCTCGCTCCTGCAAATGATGCGTCAAACGGGTTCCGGCTTCTCGCTCAAGCATTGCCACCAGTTCGGCATACAATCCCGGATCTTCGACTGGGGACAGGTCTTCGATTCCAGGGGCCGAAGCATACGTTGCAAACGCCGAGCCGCATGCAAGCGTAAGTGCCAGCACGACGAGATTAGCTCCCTTCATTGTTGATTCCTCCATGGGTGGGATGCGCGCCGCTCATGCAGCGCCCCGCCACCCTGCCGAGCCGTGCGCCGGTAATTCCGCACCAAGCGCACACGGATGGAGATTTCAAACTTCCCTCACCCCCAACCGGAACAAACCAACCCAGCCCCGCCAACACCGTTCGCGATCCACCTGGCCTATCCTTGCCAACCATGCCCTCCGCCCGCTTCCTCGACTCTCTGCAGTCCATTCCCGCCACCGACTGGGATGCGCTGCACGACGGCCAGAACCCGTTCGTCAGCCATGCCTTCCTGTCTGGCCTGGAACAACACGGCTGCCTGCGCGAGGACTGGGGCTGGCAGCCCCGGCACTTCACGCTGTGGGACGGCGACCACCTGGTTGGCGCCATACCGGGTTACCTGAAGACCAATTCGCACGGCGAGTTCGTGTTCGACCACGCCTGGGCCAACGCCTATGCCCGGCATGGCCGTGACTACTACCCGAAATGGCTGGGCGCGGTGCCGTACTCGCCGGTCACCGGCCCGCGGCTGCTGGCCCGTCACGCTTCAGAACGCGCCGCGTTGCTGTCGGCGTTGCGTGATGCGCTGCCCGCACTGCACGTGTCCTCGGCCCATATCAATTTCCACACAGCGGGCGACGAGGCGCTGTTCGGCGATGACTGGCTGCTGCGTGAGGACGTGCAGTTCCAGTGGCAGAATCCGGGTGAGTGGGCGACCTTCGATCAGTTCCTCGGCGCGATGGATCACAAGCACCGCAAGAACATCCGCCAGGAACGGGCCAAGGTCACCCGCCAGGGCATCACGTTCCGCGTAGTACATGGCGACGAGGCCAGACGCGCCGATCTGCAGGCGATGTACCGCTTCTACCTGCAGACCTTCCTCGAATACGGCAATGCCCCGGCGCTGACCGAGGCGTTCCTGCGTCATCTGGCCATTTCATTGGGACGCGGGCTGGTGCTGTTCCTGGCCGAGCAGGAGGGCCAGCCGATTGCCGGTGCACTGTGCCTGCGCGGCGGCGACACGCTGTACGGCCGTTACTGGGGCGGCGCCACCCTGCCTGGCCTGCACTTCGAGGCCTGCTACTACCAGGGTATCGAGTACTGCCTGCGCGAGGGGCTGAGCCGATTCGAGCCCGGCGCGCAGGGCGAGCACAAGCTGGCACGCGGCTTCCTGCCTGCACTGGTGCGCAGCCGGCACTGGGTGGCCGATGCGGAATTCGCCGGGGCGCTGGAGGACTGGTGCCGGCAGGAACGGCGCGATGTGCGGCGTTACCAGCAGGAGCTGCAGAGGCATGGGCCGTTCCGCGCAGGGCCGTAGTGGAAAAGCGTGCCAACCAAGGTTGGCACCTACCGGCGCGATGGGGCGCGTACTGCGCTCAGGTGCACTGCCAGAAGTGCCCACTCACCCGGCACGTTGCGCACCAGAACGTATAGAGCATGCCGCCGCTGCCCCACAGCAGCGTGCCCTCAGCCGTGGTCGGCAGCGTTGAATCCAGCTGCATCACGAACGGCATCTCCTCGCCGCAATCGATGCACGCCGGGTACCAGGCGCTCTGCACCCAGCTCGGCGCACCACCCACGCGCGACAGGTTCTGCCGATGGTTGGACTGGCCCCAGTCCTGTTGCTGCCAGCGCACGCTTTCCAGGGCCACAAGGCCCACCTCGGCCTGCATCAGGTCGCCACTGTCGGTGGGCGTATTCGGCACCGCGCGATACTGGCTGGGATGGCAATTGGGTAGGCCGTCGGCATCGTGGCGATAGAAGCGCACCGGCGGCTCTTCCCAGCCGCAGCAATCCAGGCAGAGCCCCAGCGTAACCTCACCCTCCGCGCCGGGCTGCAGTACGGCAGCATGGGTCTGCAGCAGGCGCTGCAGCGGCGCGTGACAACCACCGCACAGTGCGTCCAGCAGCCCACCCATGCGGCCCGTGTGATGCACCTCGCCTCCATTCCAGGTCGGATGCAGGCGCCAGATGCGCTTGCGCCAGCTTGGCTCATCGGCCAACTGCGCGCGGTGCTGCTCACGGCCGAAGCGGATGTGCAGTGGCCTCTCACCGTGCAGGCGGCGCGGCAGCGGACCGTTGGCCACGCCAGCCCAGTGCGCCCAGATCTCGGCATCCAGCTGGCCCCAGTCGACGAGGTAGCCCCGGGCTACGGTGTAGGTTTCGGGCTGAGCAGCAAGCAGCAGCGCCCTCGCGCGCGCCATCTCCCGATCATCCCCGGCCTCGGCCAGCATCTGTGCCCAGTGTGCGGCGGTCGCGGCGGGCAGGCCCTGCCAGACCTGCGAGGCCAACTGCACCTGATCTTCGTGGGCCACCGCCAGCAACGCCTCCCAATCTTCCTGCAGCACCTGCGGCGCCTGGTAGCTGGCGAACGCCATCACGCTGGCCAGCAGTTCACCGCGCTCGCCCTCGCGATAGCGGCGCCATGCATCGGCCGCGACTGCGGGCACCGCCTCATCCGGCAGCAGGTCCAGCGCCATGTCGAGGAAGGCCGAGCCCGGTGAGCGTCGCACCAAGGCCTGCAGCATCAACTCACCCAGCTGATGCGGATGCTCGCTGGCCAGCGACAGCAGCATGCCTTGGCTGTCGTTGCGCGTGCGCGGGGTGTCATGCACGTCGAGGATGGCTGGGATCGGGTCGCTCATTCGCAGGCTCCTTGCCGGTGAAGCGTGATGGTGCCAGACATCAACCATCACCACGGCGAATACAATGGCGGCATGACCCGCCAGCTGCCCTGGCGCCTGGCCGATGCGCCGGACGCCCCCTTCCCGCCGGCCGAGACCGCCCTGCGCCAGCCCGACGGCCTGCTCGCGGTGGGCGGCGACCTGCATCCGGCGCGCCTGCTCAACGCCTACGCCGGCGGTATCTTTCCGTGGTTCAGCGAGGGCGAGCCGATCCTGTGGTGGTCGCCCGACCCGCGCATGGTGTTCCGGACCGATGGCGTGCATCTGTCCAGCCGCTTCCGCCGCCAGTTGCGCGGCAGCACCTGGGAGGTCACCGCCGACACCGCCTTCAGCCGGGTGATGCGCGCCTGTGCGGCAGCGCCTCGGCCCGGCCAGGACGGCACCTGGATCAGCCCGGCGATGGTTGAGGCCTACAGCCAGTTGCACGATCTCGGCTTTGCCCACTCCTTCGAGGTCTGGGACCGGCAGACGCTGGTCGGCGGCATCTATGGGGTGGCGATCGGGTCGATGTTCTTCGGCGAGAGCATGTTCAGTGGCGCCAGCGGCGGCTCCAAGATCGCCCTGGCGGCGCTGGCATCCACGCTTCAGGGCTGGGGCTGGGCGCTGATCGATGCCCAGGTGGAGAATCCGCACCTGCTGCGGATGGGCGCCGAACACCTGCCGCGCGCGGCGTTTCTGGAGCACGTGCGCCACGCGGTGCGCCATGACGGCCGTGAAGGCCCTTGGACGCAGGCGGTCGGACGCTTGTCGGCACAGCGTTTGGCCGGGGGTTAACACAAACTTTGCAAGCTGGGCCCGTCACGCGTAAAATACCGCGCCTTAGGCCCAGCGTGGCCGTTTTCTGAACCGCACAGGACTACATGTCGAAAGACGATTCCATCGAGTTCGAGGGCACCGTCAGCGAGACGCTGCCGAACACCACTTTCCGCGTTCGCCTGGAAAATGGGCACGAAATCATCGCCCACATCTCCGGCCGCATGCGCAAGAACTACATCCGCATCCTCACCGGTGACCGGGTCAAGGTTGAAATGACCCCGTACGACCTGACCAAGGGTCGTATCACCTACCGCATGAAGTAAGCGGTCGGCGCGCCGCGCCACTTCGACAAGGCCAGCCCTGGTTGCTGGCCTTTTGTCATGCCTGCAATCCGGCCCTGCCGGAGGTCATCGTGACCGAACTCACCGTGACGTCGGTCAGCCCTGCTTGCGGCAGATTCGACCCTGCACGCGTGGCGGCATCGTGGGAGCCGATCCAGTCCGGATCGCCATCCCCTGCCCCGCCATGAACATGCTCCCGCTGACCACCCTGCTCATCGCCGTTGTCGCGTCCGCCAGCGCATCGCCCGCGCGCGCCGCCGATACCCCTTCCACCGCCAGTGACTGCGTCCAGCTGGGCAGCGACCAGCAACTGGTGCGCGCCGGCGCCTCGCGCAACATCCTGCTGCGCAATGGCCAGGACCACTACGTCGTGCATTTCCAGGACGACTGTTCCGCTGCGGGCTACTCGCGGAAGTTGAGCTTTTCCACGGAAGGGCAGCAGGGCCTGCTGTGCACCGCCGGGCGCAGCCAGCTGCAGACCGACTCCAGCCGCTGCACCGTGGCGCAGATCGAGCCGATCGACGAGGCCACCTTCAAGAAGAAGACCCGCCAGCGCAGCCGCTGACCGCGCACATGACAAGGGCGGCCGGAGCCGCCCTTGTTGCCCGAGCTCACCGGGCCAGGCCCGGCGTCAGCTCACTCCACCGTGACCGGCAGCAGGCGTTCCGGTTCGGCCTGGGTCTCGACCACCAGCTCGTCGTCGCGGACATCGATGCTGACCTTGCCGCCGTTGACCAGCTTGCCGAACAGCAGCTCGTCGGCCAGCGGACGCTTGATCTTGTCCTGGATCACGCGGGCCATCGGGCGCGCACCCATCAGCGGGTCGAAGCCGTGGTGGGCCAGCCAGTCGCGCGCGGTCGGGGTGGCCGACAGGCTGACGTGCTTGTCCTGCAGCAGCATCTCCAGCTCGATCAGGAACTTGTCGACCACGCGCAGGATGTGCTCGAAGCCCAGCGCCTGGAACTGCACCACCGCATCGAGGCGGTTGCGGAATTCCGGGGTGAAGCTGCGGCGGATCGTCTCCATCGCGTCGGTGGCATGGTCCTGCTTGGTGAAGCCGATCGAGCGCCGCGAGGCCTGGGCCGCGCCGGCATTGGTGGTCATCACCAGCACCACGTTCTTGAAGTTGGCTTCGCGACCATTGGTATCGGTCAGCACGCCGCGGTCCATCACCTGCAACAGGATGTTGAAGATGTCCGGGTGCGCCTTTTCGATTTCGTCCAGCAGCAGCACGCAGTGCGGCGTCTTGACGATCTTCTCGGTCAGCAGGCCGCCCTGGTCGAAGCCAACGTAGCCCGGAGGGGCGCCGATCAGGCGACTGATCGAATGCGGCTCCATGTATTCGGACATGTCGAAGCGGACCAGCTCGATGCCCAGCTGCAGCGCCAGCTGCTTGGTCACCTCGGTCTTGCCGACACCGGTCGGACCGGCGAACAGGAAGTTGCCGATCGGCTTTTCCGGGTTGCCAAGGCCGGAGCGTGCCAGCTTGATCGCCGAGGACAGTGTCTCGATGGCCGGGTCCTGGCCGAAGATCACCATCTTCAGGTTGCGCTCCAGGTGCTGCAGCACATCCTTGTCGGTGGCGCTGACCTGCTTGGTGGGAATGCGCGCCATCTTGGCGACGATCGCCTCCACTTCCTCGACGTCGATCAGCTCCTTGCGCTGCCCTTCCGGCAGCAGGCGCTGACGGGCGCCGGCCTCGTCGATCACGTCGATGGCCTTGTCCGGCAGCAGGCGGTCGCCGATGTGCTTCACCGACAGGTCCACCGCCGCCTGCAGCGCCTCGTCGGAATAAGTCACGCCGTGGTGCAGTTCGTACTTGGACTTCAGCCCCTGCAGGATCTCGTAGGTCTCGCCGACGGTCGGCTCGACGATGTCGATCTTCTGGAAGCGGCGGGCCAGCGCCCGATCCTTCTCGAAGATGCCACGGTATTCCTGGAAGGTGGTCGAGCCGATGCAGCGCAGCTCACCGGAGGCCAGCGCCGGCTTGATCAGGTTGGACGCATCCATGGTGCCGCCCGAGGCCGAACCGGCACCGATGATGGTGTGGATCTCGTCGATGAACAGCACCGCATTGGGCACTTTCTTCAACGCGGTCAGCACGCTCTTCAGGCGCTTCTCGAAGTCGCCACGGTACTTGGTGCCAGCCACCAGGGCGCCCAGGTCGAGCGAATAGATCACCGCGTCGGCCAGCACCTCGGGCACCGAGCCCTCGACGATGCGGCGGGCCAGGCCCTCGGCAATCGCGGTCTTGCCCACGCCGGCCTCGCCCACGTACAGCGGGTTGTTCTTGCGGCGGCGGCACAGGACCTGGATGGTGCGCTCGATCTCGTCGGCACGCCCGACCAGCGGGTCGATGCGACCGGCCCGGGCCTGTTCGTTGAGGTTGCTGGCGAACTCGGCCAGGGCATCGCCCTTCGGCTCACCCTCCCCGCCTTCGATGCGGCCTTCGCCCTCGGAGGAGGAGGACGGCTGCTCGCCCTCCTCGCCCAGCTTGGCGATGCCATGGGACAGGTAATTGACCACGTCCAGCCGGGTGACGTCCTGCTGGTTGAGGTAATAGACGGCGTGTGAGTCCTTCTCGCCGAAGATGGCGACCAGCACATTGGCGCCGGTGACCTCCTTCTTGCCCGAGGACTGCACGTGGTACACGGCCCGCTGCAGCACGCGCTGGAAGCCCAGGGTGGGCTGGGTATCGCGGCCGTCATCTTCGGCCAGGCGGGACACGGAGGCCTCGATGGCCTGCTCCAGCTCCTGGCGCAGGCGGTCGGCGTCGGCGCCGCAAGCCTTCAGTACGGCCTGGGCGGACGGGTTGTCGAGCAGTGCCAACAGCAGGTGTTCGACCGTCATGAATTCATGCCGGGCCTCACGGGCGCGCTTGTAGCACTGGCCGATGGTGTGTTCGAGGTCTTTGCTGAACATGGATTACTCCGGCGGCAGATGGGGACAATATGCGGCCTGACTACGCGATTTCCATCACCCTAGCGGATTGCTGCGTTCAGATGGCGTTAGCAGTGCGAATTGCTTGATCTTCATTCACTCCAGGACAGCCCGCCCAGCATGAGCGAACCCTACCTGAGCCGCTGGCGATTGCGGCGTGATGGCGAGGCCATCGAAACACCGCGCGCCCGGCTCTGGCCGGTGCTGACCGCCGCCGGCGAACCGGCGATGCTGAAGGTCGGCGACGAACCCGAGGAACAGAACGCCCATCGGCTGCTGCGCTGGTGGGCTGGCGACGGCGCCGCCCGCCTGCTGGCCCACGAGGGACCAGCGATCCTGATCGAACGTGCCGGCGGCGACTCGCTGCGGAAACGTTCGATAGAGGGCGACGATGACGCCTGCACCACGATCCTGTGCCAGGTCCTGCTGCGGTTGCACCGGCCACGGAGTGCGCCGCCAGACGACCTGGTCTGCCTGCGTACATGGTTCGCCGACCTGCTGCAGCCAAGGGCGGCGCTGCCGCCACTGCTGGAACAGTGCAGATCACTGGCGGAGGGACTGCTGCAGGAGGAGTGCGAGATCCGGCCGCTGCACGGCGACCTGCACCACGACAATGTGCTCGATTTCGGCGCGCGCGGCTGGCTGGCGATCGACCCGAAGCGGCTGCTGGGCGACCGCGCGTTCGACTACACGACGATGTTCAGCAATCCGGACCTGTGCGGCCCCGGCATCCATGTGGCCACCCGGCCCGAGCGGTTTGCCGCCCGGCTGGAACAGGTAAGCGCACTGGCCGGCCTGGAGCGCACGCGCCTGCTGCGCTGGATCGCGGCCAGCATGGCGCTGTCGGCAGTGTGGTTCAGGGATGACGGCGACCCCGCCGACGTGGACGAGGCGGTGGCACGGATGGCGCTGGAGGCTCTGGCGGAGGGCTGATCCGTGCTTGGCAGGTGCCCACCTTGGGGGCACACCCATCCGGGAACAATGTGCCCGGACGAGAATCGGCAGCCGGTCAGGCCTTTTCCATCGTGCACAGCAGCGGGTGCTGGTTCATCCGCGAGTACTCGTTGACCTGGGCAACCTTGGTCTCGGCCACTTCACGGGTGAACACCCCGCAGACGCCGCGGCCGCGGGTGTGGACGTGCAACATCACCTGCGTGGCCTTGTCCAGGTCCATGCTGAAGAACTGCTGCAGCACGTCCACCACGAAATCCATCGGGGTGTAGTCGTCGTTGAGCAGCATCACCTGGTAGAACGGCGGCGGCGCCACTTCCGGGCGCGCGGGTTCCACGGCTACGCCGTGCTCGTGATGGGAATCGGGGGAAGACTCATGGGGCATCTGCCCATTATAGAGGCTCGGGCAAGCCTGCGTCGGCCCGACGCAGATTGGACGGCACGCGCGCCCACCGTCACAATTGCACCCTCTCTCAACACTGTTTCACAGGATCTTCATGAAAAGGACCCTTCTTCCCGCCCTGCTGATCGCTCTGGCCGCCGCCGGCTCCGCCGCCGCCGAGACCCAGGCCGACAAGTCCGTGGCCCGCCACCTGGACAAGCTGGGCTACACCTACGAAGTCGACGAGGATGGCGACTACCGCATGGTCTTCGACGTCGAGGGTGACCGCACCCAGATGGTCTACGTGCGCTCGGCGGTGGAAGACTTCGGCACCCACAACATCCGCGAGATCTGGGCGCCGGCCTACAGCGCCAAGACCAAGCAGTTCCCGGTCGCCGTGGCCAACCGCCTGCTGGAGGATTCGCAGGATGCCAAGATGGGCGGCTGGGTGAAGCAGGACACCACGGCCATGTTCGTGGTGAAGATCGACGCCGATGCCACCCCGGACCAGCTCAGCGACGCCATCGATGCGGCCATCCGCACCGCCGACGCGATGGAGCTGGAACTGACCAAGAAGGACGAGTTCTGAGTTGAACGCCACGCCGGACCCGCGCTGGGCACCGCACGCCACTGTCGCCACGGTGGTGATCGACGGCGGCCGCGTGTTGCTGGTCGAAGAGACCATCGACGGGCGCCGGGTGCTGAACCAGCCAGCCGGCCACCTCGAGCTGGGCGAAAGCCTGGCTGAGGCGGCCCTGCGCGAGACCCGGGAGGAAACCGGCTGGACGGTGCAGCTGACCCATTTCATCGGCTGCTACCAGTGGACCGCCGGCGACGGCACCGCCTTCCTGCGTTTCTGCTATGCGGCGCGCCCGGTCTCGCATGACCCGGCGCAGCCGCTGGACACCGGCATCGACCGCGCACTGTGGCTGACCCCGGCCGAGCTGCAGGCCGCCGGCGAGCGCCAGCGCAGCCCGCTGGTATGGCAGGTGGTGGCCGATTACCTGGGTGGCCAGCGCCATCCGCTTTCGCTGGTCCGGGAGGTCGCATGAGCACTCCGCGTGTAATGGTGGGCGTCTCCGGTGGCGTCGACTCTTCGGTCGCCGCCTGGCGCCTGGTGCAGCAGGGCGAGGCCGTGGCTGGCCTGTTCATGCAGAACTGGGCCGATGATGGCAGCGGCGACTGCCGCGCCGAAGACGACCGCCGCGATGCGGTGGCTGTCTGCGGGCTGCTCGGCATCCCGTTCCACTTCCGCGATTTTTCCAGCGAGTACTGGCAGGGTGTGTTCGAACACTTCCTGGCCGAGTACGCCGCCGGCCGCACGCCGAACCCGGACGTGCTGTGCAACCGCGAAGTGAAGTTCAAGCACTTCCTGGATGCCGCGCGCGAACTGGGCGCCGAGCGCATCGCCACCGGCCACTACGCGCGGGTGACCCAGCGCGGCGGCCAGTGGCTGCTGCTGCGCGGTGCCGACCGCTCCAAGGACCAGAGCTACTTCCTGCACCAGCTGGGCCAGGCGCAGCTGGCTGCCACCCTGTTCCCGATCGGCGACCTGGAAAAGAGCGACCTGCGCCGCATCGCGCGCGACGTCGGTCTACCGACCCATGCCAAGAAGGACTCCACCGGCATCTGCTTCATCGGCGAGCGCGACTTCCGCGAGTTCCTCGGCCGCTACCTGCCGGCCAAGCCCGGCCAGATCCTCGACCCGGCCGATGGCAGCGTCATCGCCGAGCATCCGGGGGTGTTCTATTTCACCCTGGGGCAGCGCGAAGGCCTGAACATCGGCGGCGTGCGCGGCCGCCCCGCTGCGCCGTGGTACGTGGTCGGCAAGGATGTGGCCAGCAACGTGCTGTACGTGGACCAGGACCGCGACAGCAAGTGGATGCTGTCCGACCGCCTGCGTTCGGAGACCGCGCACTGGGTTGCCGGTTCGCCCCCGGCTCGCCGTTTTGAGTGCACGGCACAGACCCGCTACCGCCAGCCCGATGAGCCGTGTGCAGTCGAGGTGCTGGATGATGGCAGCGTGCTGGTCACCTTCGCGTGCCCGCAGCGCGCCGTTACGCCCGGTCAATCACTGGTGCTGTATGACGGTGACGTGTGCCTGGGTGGCGCAGTGATCGCCGCCACCGATGCCCCGCTGGAACAGCGCCTGCGCACCACCCCTTCTCCTTTTGAGGTAATCGCTGCATGAGTTTCACTGTCGACGACCGCGTCCTGGCCCTGGCCGGCATTGCCCAGGCCCTGCAGCAGGTACGCCGTATCGCCGATACCGGCCATTCCGACGCCGCCGCCGTGCGCACTGCCGTGGACAGCGTATTCCGCGTTGACGCGTCCTCGCCGCAGGAGGTGTTCGGTGACCGCCATGCACTGAAGGCCGGCCTGCGCCTGCTGCACAACTACTTCCGCAGCCAGGGCCAGGACCCGATCCTGCCCAAGCTGGCCCTGTCGGTACTGCAGCTGGAGCGGCGCTTCGTGCAGGACGGCGCCACCGTGAACAAGGTCGCCTCGGGCATCGAGCGCGCCCAGCGCCAGGCCACCGAACTGGGCGACAGCGGTCACCCGGACGTGCTGGCCAACCTGGGCGGCCTGTACGCCGACACCATCAGCCACCTGAAGCCGCGGGTGATGGTCCAGGGCAACCCGCACTACCTGGGCCAGGCCGGCGTGGTCGCCGAGATCCGCGCCCTGCTGCTGGCTGCGGTGCGTTCGGCGGTGCTGTGGCGCCAGCTGGGGGGCAGCTACTGGGACTTCCTGTTCAGCCGCAAGGCGATGATCGAGGCTGTGGACCGGCAGCTGGCGTGAGCCCCATGGGGTCAGAGCCCCTTTCCCGTGGAAAAGGGATCCGACCCCGCCTGACCCCGAATCGCCCGGCAGCGCCGGAAAACCGGCGCATTCAGAATGCACTTCGAGGCACATCGACGTTAAAGAGAAAGGGGGTACGGCCGATACATCCTCCGTGCACCTCCCGAGAACGTCCATGTACTCACGCATTTTCATCCGTCTGGCCGCCCCCCTGGCTCTGACCCTGCTGCTCCCCTTCGCCATCGGTTTCGAATGGCCGGCCGCCCTGCGCTGGGCGATCCTGACCACGATGACGCTGAGCTGGCTCGGCTTTGCGTGGTGGACCACCCGCGCCCAGGCGCATCGTTCCCCGGAACATGCCCGTGTCCTGCGCGAGCAGGACCAGCTGCTGACCGAACTGCGCAACTTCGTCGGCAACGAGATCGACGGTTCGCGTGGCGAAGTGGAACGCGCCCGTGACCTGATCCGCCAGGCGGTTTCCAGCCTCGGCGGCAGCTTCGATGCGATGAACCGCAAGTCGCGCCAGCAGAGCCAGGCCCTGTCGCGCATCGTCGACCGCGCCGGTGATGAAGGCAATGCCGGCCTCGACGTTGCCCGTTTCGCCCAGCACGCCAGCCACCGCATGGAACAGCTGGTGGAAGCGCTGGAACAGGTGAGCGGCCAGAGCAGCACCACCGTGCAGCACATCGACCAGATGGCGCAACACCTGGACGGCATTTTCGCGCTGCTGGAAGACGTCAAGTCGATCGCCGACCAGACCAACCTGCTGGCACTGAACGCTGCCATCGAAGCTGCGCGTGCCGGTGAAGCCGGTCGTGGCTTCGCGGTGGTCGCCGACGAAGTGCGCAACCTGTCCGAACGCTCGACCACGTTCAACGAGCAGATCCGCAAGCTGGCGCACAGTTCCAAGGACGCCATCGCCAAGGTCCGCGAGACGGTTTCGCACATGGCCTCGCGTGACATGGACCGTTCCCGTGAAGCGCGCCAGGAAGCGGCCGCGATGCTCGACAACGTGGCCCAGATCAATGCCTCGCTGGGCGACGGCATGCGCGAAGTCTCCGAGTGCGCCCGTTCGATCGATGGCAGCGTGGCCGAGGCCGTGCGCGCCCTGCAGTTCGAAGACATCGCCACCCAGGCGCTGGGCGGCGTGCACACCCACCTGGATCGCCTGACCGCGATCAACCGCGAGGCGGTGGCCCTGCAGGAACTGCTGCACCGCAATGGCGGCGTGTTCGACGAAGAGATCGCCACCGCCCTGCAGCGCACCGGCAACCGCCTGCGCGAACTGCGCAGCGAATGGGAACGCCCGCCGCACAAGCCGGTTGCCCAGCAGAGCATGGGTGCTGGCACGGTCGAGCTGTTCTGATCCTGATGTCCGCTGCCGCTGCCGGCAGCGTGCGAGGCCCCGGTTCTGCCGGGGCCTTTGCGTGTGACCCGCCTTTGGATGCATCCTGCAAGCGCACCATGACCCTGATCCGCACCTTGCCCTCCTTTGCCGACACCGAGCGCCCGCGCAACGCGAGCGTGCGTGAGCAGCTGCAGCAGCTGGAAGAGGTGGCACGCGAGGAGATCCGCGAGCTGCAGCAACTGGCGGATGCGCGGCCTGGCCCGTCACGGGCGGATGAGGCGCTGCTGGGACTGGCGTGGGACCTGGGGCTGGATGGGGAAGCGTTGAAATAGATCCACGCCATGCGTGGATGGCCGCCGCGATATCTGCACCTCTGCTTTGCCTGTCGCCTTTTAGGATTTGTTGCATAGCCTGAGGAAGGGGACGAGGACACACTGCCCACTCCCCCTGTCTCCCTGGCCTCCGCATGACGTTCAATCTGGAAGAAGCCCGCGAGGCTTTTGAGCAATTCCTTGTGCTGATGGACGGCCAGATAGAATGGCTGGTCGCGCAGGCTCAAACGCATGGCATTGAACTGGATGGCAGCCCCGAAAGCCTCGACAGGCTGGAACGCCTCCATGACTTGATGGCAGCCACGCTGTCTGAGGACGAGCGGGACTCTCTGAGGGTCGTGTTCGCCCGATATCTAGGGGAGACCGTCAGGCTGGTATACGGTGGGAAGTGGGCCCTGCCACTTGATGACCCTAAGGACATCCACTTCAACAGGCCCGTCATCATGGGGCACTCACGCTCCCCCCTGTGTGAATTCAGTCCCATCCATGCGATTCGCGCCTACTCGCTTCGCCGCCGCCCGGGGCTGATCAGAAGCATCGTAGCCAGTAGCGTTGATTCGCAGATCCTGGACCTAAGCGATCTCGCCGAAGAAGGTTGACCCAAGTCGATCCCGAGAAACGCATGACCTGCTGCACGGACTCGCCCCCCGCGGGGCCGGCCACGGCCGCCCACGGCATGATTGCCCGGTCCCGTCCATGGGAGACCGATGGCCATCGTCCTGATCGCACTCCTGCTGTTGGAGACCGTCCTTTTGATGGCTTGGGTGGCCGGCTATTTCAGCCGGGGCATCACCCTGTTCAACGAACGCATCGCGGCGTCACCGGCCATGCAGGCCCGCCTCTCGCTGGGCAGCCTGGAACGTGACCTGCCGCAGGACAATTGGCTGCGACTGGCCTTCCATGCGCTGCCCGATGGCAGCATGGCGTTCCGCGAGAGCTTCGCGCCGAGCTTCGGCCTGCGCTACTTCCCGGTGACGCGCGGTCGCATCGTACTCAACGCGCGACGGCACGAGGTGCGGGTGATGGGCCTGTGCAGCTGGTTCGTGGCGATCCTGTCGCTGCTGCTGTTTCCGCTGGCGGCGGTGCGCCCGATGGTGGCGCCGATGCTGCTGGTACTGCCGCTGTTCCTGGCCAGCTATCTGGTCCAGAAGCGGCGCTATGCGGCCATCGTCGAGGCCCTGCGCATGCAGTTGAAGGCGGAGTTTCCCAGGTAGATCCACGCCCTGCGTGGATGATCGCGCGTGCGGGCATCCGTGCCGACCAACGGTCGGCACCCACCGGAGTCGGCACCCACCAGAGCTGGACTACACCAGCGTCGGGCTGTCAGCGCACCAGCACCGCTTCGCTGCTGGCGTCGGTGCGCACCGGTGCCGGGTGCTGCTGGCGCAGCCACTGTGCCAGGTCGCGCGGGCTGAGCGGCCGCGAGTACAGGTAGCCCTGGATTTCGTCGCAGCCCTGGCGGCGCAGCATGTCTTCTTCCTGGTGCGTTTCCACACCTTCGGCCACCACCTTCATGCCCAGCGCGTGGCCCAGGTGCACGATCGCCTGGGTGACTTCGGCCGTGCCCGAATCATGCAGCATGCCCTGCACGAAACTGCGGTCGATCTTCAGGCGCCCCACCGGGAAGCGGTTGAGGTAATTGAGGTTGGAGAAGCCAGTACCGAAGTCATCCACCGCGAGCGGTACGCCGTGCCGTTCCAGCACGTCGAAGCAATGGCGCAGGATGTCGGTGTCGCGGATCAGCGCCGACTCGGTCAGCTCCAACTCCAGCCGCTGCGGCGGCCAGCCGTGGGCATGGCAGATCTCGATCACCCGTTCGGCGAACCCGCGGTCGCGCAGCTGCACCGCCGATACATTGACCGCGATTCGGTCGAAATGTAGTCCAGCACGGTCCCAGGCGGTCGCCTGGCGGCAGGCTTCATTCAGCACCCAGTCGCCGATGCGCACGATTTCGCCGCATTTTTCGGCAATCGGGATGAACTCGGCCGGGCTGCAGTAGCCGATGCCGGGCCGATGCCAGCGCAGCAGCGCTTCAATCGCGGGCGGCTCGCCCTGGTGGGCGTGCAGCAACGGCTGGTAGGCCAGGCTGAATTCTTCGCGCTCGATCGCCCCGTGCAGGGCGTGCTCCAGCTCCAGCCTGCGCTGGATGCGGGCCAGCGCGTCCTGGCTGTAGTACTGGTAGGTGTTGCGCCCCGCTTCTTTGGCCGCGTACATCGCGGCGTCGGCGGCGCGCAGCAGTGAATCGAAGTCGGTCTGGGCATCACCCAGCATCGCGATGCCGACACTGGCGCCGACCTTCAAGGTGGTCTCGCCACGGCGCAGCGGCTCGGCCAGCGAGGCGATCAGCTTGCGGGCGACATGCCCCGCGTCTTCCGGCTCGGCCAGGTCACGCAGCACCACGATGAACTCGTCACCGCTGAAGCGGCCGAACAGGTCGTTGTTGCGCAGGTTCTGGTGCAGCCGCGTGGCGGCGGCCTTCAGCAGCGCATCGCCGGTGGCATGGCCGAAGCTGTCGTTGATGGTCTTGAAGCCGTCCAGGTCGATGAACAGCATCGCCAGCGAGGTGCCGCGGTCGCGCGCCTCCTCGATCGCCTCTGCGGTCTGCTCGCCGAGCAGCACGCGGTTGGGCAGGCCGGTCAGCAGGTCGTAGTGGGCCAGCAGCTCGATGCGCTCGTTGGCCTCGCGCTCGCGGGTGATGTCACGGAACAGCACCACGAAGCGCGGCGGCAGGCCATCGCGACGGTCCAGCTCGATCAGTACCTGCACCCACACGCGCAGGCCGGACTGGCGGTAGAAGCACAGGTCCAGCTGCTCGGGCAGTCCACCTGCGGCGATCCGGCCCAGCGCCGCCTCGAAGGCGAGGCGCGAATCCTCGGTGTACAGCGCCAGCGCTTGATCCAGCGTGATCGGTTCCTTGCGCAGGCCGTGGATGCGATAGCACTCCTCGGTCCACTGCATGTGCCGGGTCTGCACTTCGATCTCGCAGCCGCCGATGCGGCCCAGCGCGGAAACCCGGTTGAGCAGCTCGGTGCGCCAGCGGATCAACGCGTCGGTCTGATGCTGCTCGGTGATGTTCTGCACCTGGCCGAGCAGGCGCTTGGGCTGCCCGTCCATGTCCAGCAGCGGCTGCATCCACAGGCGCAGATGCTGCGAAGGTTCATGGCCGCGGGTCAGCTCCAGCTCGAGATTGGCGGCACGGCCGTCACGCCACAGGCGCCGCCATGCCGCGCGCAGCGCACCCCGGGAACGCGGGTGCAGCTGCTTCAGCCAGCGCCGCTGGCCGGGCACGGCGCCCTGCCCCAGCGCCAGCAGCGAGCGCAGTTCCGGCGACCACCAGAAGTGTCCGCTGTTGGGATCGAACGACCAGCTGCCCATGCTGGCGATGCGCTGGGCCTCGCTCAGGTGCAGCTGTTGTTCCTGCAGCAGCGATTCAAGCTGCTTCTGCTGCTCGATATCGGTATGTGTACCCACCATGCGCAATGGCTGGCCGTCGGCGGTGCGCGCGACCACGCGGCCGCGATCCAACACCCAGCGCCACTGCCCGTCGGCTTGGCGGAAGCGGAACTGAGCGCTGTACTGCTCGCTTCGCCCTCGCAGGTGCTCCTCCAGCGCGGCGCGCACCTGGGCGATGTCCTCGCCGTGCACGCGCGACAGCATTTCGGTGGCGGTCTCGTCGCCCAGCGCCGGCGTGCGCGCCACGCGGTCACTGGGGATGTCCCAGTCCCACAGGCTGTGCCCGGCGCTGTCCAGTGCCAGCTCCCAACGCCCGCCACCGTCGACCGGTACCGGCTCGGGAACGCTCAGGGTGAACGCCAGCAGATTGCCGGCGCCGTCGTGCACGGCGCGCAGATGGCCGTCGTAGTGCCCGCGCGGGCCACCTGGCAGCGTGCAGGCCACGATGCCGCCATCAGCGGCCAACAGGCGCAGATCTTCCAGCATCGGGGCATACGCAGCTACGGTAGCCGGCAGGCCATGCTCGCGCGCAGCGGGATTGGCCGCCAGCGGGCGGCCCGTGCGGTCGACGATGACCAGCGCCGACGCAAGCGGGTGCTGCAGCAGGCTGGCGATGATCCCTTGGTCCACGCGATCTTGCTCCGGATGACACGCCCGTCAGCGGGGCACGCAGTGGTTAACGGCGCCTGCGGCGGATAATTGAGTGGTCACGGCGCGCTGCGGGGTAAGATGACCGGCGCCCCTTTCACCCACCCCGTCCATGCCCGCAGAACCGACCGGCAACGCTCCAGTTCCCGACCCACGGATGGCGCAGGCGCTGAGCCGTGACCGACGGCGGGTAGTGCTGAGCTACCTGGTGATGGCACTTGCATGGATGATCGCCACCGACAGCGTGGTGCAGGCGCTGGTGCCCGATCCGCAGCAGGCGGCCCTGTGGCAGGGCCTGAAGGGTTCGTTCTTCGCCCTGGCCAGCGCGGGCCTGCTGTATCTGCTGCTGCGTCCGCTGGCCGAACACGTGCTGCACACCCATGCACGCCAGCAGGCCTCGGAGCTGCGCCTGCGGCAGATGTTCGAGGGCAACCCCGGCCCGATCCTCGTCTATGACCTGGACACGCTGGCGATCCTGGATGCCAACCCGGCCGCCTGCAGCACCTTCGGCTGGGACCGCGACGAGCTGCTGGAACAGACCATCGATGCCTTGTGGCCCCCGGGCCAGGACCAGGCGCTGCAGACCAAGCTGGAAGCAATACGCGAGGCGCCCGAGGAGCTGTGCATCCTGCGGGCGCAACTGCAGCTGCGCGACGGTTCGCTGCGGCAGATGGAACTGCGCTCCAACGCCATCAGCTACGACGGCCACAACGCCCGCCTGCTGATCGCCATCGATCGCACCGCCGAGGACCTGGCCCAGCTGCGCCGCGACCAGGCGCTGGCCCGGGTGGAGGAGGCCCATGAACTGGCCCGCATCGGCGCCTGGGAGCTGGACCCGTCCACCGGGCTGGGCCGCTATTCCAGCCAGGTCTATCGCCTGCTCGGCCGCCGCCCGCCCGAGGCCCGCCGCTGGCACCGCTTCGACGAGCTGCTGGTGCCGGCCGACCCGGCCACCGCCAGCCAGACCGAACAGCTGCTGGCCGAGCTGTGCTCCGGTGAGCCGGTGCAGGTGGACGTGCTGCTGCCGCTGCTGGCGATGGACGGCCGTGCGCTGATGGTGCATCTGCGCGCCGCCAGTGGGATCGATGAAGCGGGCCGCAGCCGCGTGCTGGGCACGCTGCAGGACGTGACCGAGCGGGAGCAGTCGCGGCGCCTTCTGCGCGAGCGCGAGGAACAGTTCCGCGAGCTGGTGCGGGTGCTGCCCGACGGCGTGGTGATCCTCTCCGACGAGCATGTGCTGTACGCCAACGCCTGGGCCGCTGGCCTGTTCGGCTACGGCAGCCACACCCTGCTTGGCGAGCCACTGTCGGCACTGGTCGCTGCCGCAGACCTGCCGCGGGTGCGCAGCCAGCTGCGCGCCGGCCAGCCGCACCTGGGTCCGGGCCACAGCAGCGTAGTGGCCATGCAGCGTGCCGACGGCCGCAGCTTCCATGCCGGCCTGGCGGTGGGCGAAGTCCGTTACGGCGGCCGCGACTGCAAGCTGCTGATCGTGCGCGACCTGAGCGATTCCGAACGCACCCGCAGCGCGCTGGAAACCAGCAACCGCGAGCTGCAGGCGATGGCTGGGCGGCTGTTCTCGCTGCAGGAGGATGAGCGTCGTGCGATCTCGCGCGACCTGCACGATGACATCGGCCAGGCCATCACCGCGATCAAGCTGTCGGCCTATGCAGCGCAGGACGAGGATGACCCGCTGCGCCGTGCCGAAGACCTGGCGCAGATCGTCAGCCTGGCCGACACCACCGTGGCCAAGTTGCGCGACATCTCCACCCTGCTGCGCCCGCCGCAGCTGGATGCACTGGGCCTGGAGGCGGCGCTGAGCTGGCAGGCGCGGGTGCTGTTCCGCTCCTCGCCGGTGGAGCTACTGGCCGAGATCGAGCCGCTGCCGCACCGCCCCGACAACAGCATTGAACAGGCCTGCTTCCGCATCGCCCAGGAAAGCCTCACCAATGCCCTGCGCCACGCGCGCGCCAGCCAGGTACTGCTGCAGCTGCGCGATGTCGGCCAACGCGGCCTGCACCTGCAGATCCGCGATGATGGCGAGGGCTTCGATCCGGATGGCCCGCGCGGCCTCGGCCTGATCGTGATGCGCGAGCGCGCACAGAGCGTCGGTGGCCACGTGCGGATTGAATCCGCGCATGGCGAAGGCACCCTGATCGACGTCCACCTCCCCTACCAGGCGGCCAGCATGGCCGCCGTCGATTCACCGGAATACTGAGCCTATGTGGAATCCGAACCTGCCCCCGGTCAGCATCGACGATGCCCCCGACCGCCTTGGCGCCGGCAACCCCGAGCTGCAGGCCATGGTTGCCGAGGCAGCCTCCGGCGGCATCGCGCTGATGCTGATGCACGTGGACATCGACCACTTCGCATCGGTCAACGAGAACATGAGCGCCGAAGTGGGCGACCAGGCGCTGGTGCTGGTCGCGCAACGCCTGCAGTCTTACCTGCGCGGTCGCGGCAAGCTGTGGCGGCATGGCAGCGACGAGTTCCTGATCGCGGTGCCACGCACCGCAGACCTGCCGCTGCCGGAGGATTTCGCCGAAGAGATCCGCCAGCAGATGGAGCTGCCACTGTCGGTGCTGCCGTACACGCTGTTCATGACCGGCAAGCTGGGCGTGAGCCTGTGCCCGGAGCATGCCAGCAGTGCCTCACGCCTGCTCGACCATGCGGAAGATGCGCTGTACCAGGCCGCCCGCGAAGGCGGCAATGCGGTGCGCATCCATGCGGTGGACACTCCGCCGAGCGCGCACAGCGAAAGCATCATCGCCCGCCAGATCGTCGATGCCATCCCCAATGGCGAGCTGAAGCTGCGCTACCAGCCGCTGGTGAGTGCGCGCGATGGCCATGTGGTGGGCATGGAGGCGCTGCTGCGCTGGCAGTCGCCCACCCTGGGCATGCTGGTGCCGGAACGCTTCATGCGCACCGCCGAGCGGCTGGGCATCATCGTGCAGATCGGCACCTGGGTGCTGGAAGGCGCGCTGAAGCAGGCGCGGCTTTGGCGCGACCAGGGCTTCGATGACTTCACCATCGCGGTGAACGTATCTACCCTGCAACTGCTGCGGCCGAACTTCTTCGCCGAGGTGATGTCGCTGATGCAGGCTGCGGGCGTGCCGGCGCACATGCTGACGCTGGAGATCAACGAGAGTGCGCTGACCAACAACGTCAATTTCGTCCATGAGACGCTGGCCAACCTTCGCAACGAAGGCATCAGCCTGAGCCTGGACAACTTCGGCACCGGCGACTCCAGCCTCAGCGCACTGGTGCGCTACCCGGTGGACAAGCTGAAGATCGACCGCAGCTTCATCAAGAGTGCGCCGGCCGGCAACCGCGAGGCCGCCATCGCGCGCGCGATCATTGCCATGGGCCACCAGCTGGGCATGACCGTGATCGCCAACGGCGTGGAGTCGCAGGCCCAGCTGGGCTTCCTGCGCCGCAACGACTGCGATGTATTCCAGGGCTACCTGTTCGGTGAACCGATGTCGGCCGATGCCGCCGGCATGACGTTGCGCCGCCGCTACCTGCGCCCGGAGGCCTTCGCCGAAACGCGCCCGGACCGGACGCTGCTGCTGCTGGACGATGAGGAAAACGTTCTGCGCTCGCTGGTGCGCCTGTTCCGCCGCGACGGCTACCGCATCCTGGCGGCCGGCAACGTGCGTGATGCCTTTGATCTGCTGGCGATCAACGACGTGCAAGTGATTCTGTCCGACCAGCGCATGAGCGACATGAGCGGCACCGAATTCCTGGGCCGGGTGAAGATGCTCTACCCGGACACGATCCGCCTGGTGCTGTCGGGCTACACCGATCTGAACACGGTGACCGATGCGATCAACCGCGGCGCGATCTACCGCTTCCTGACCAAGCCGTGGAACGACGACGAGCTGCGCAAGCACATCCACCAGGCGTTCCGCACCTACGAGGAACAGCGCCGCAGCAATGCCGGCCCGGCGCCGGTGGACGCCGGGGATGGTGGCGAGGATCGGCCGCCGCGGTGAGGGTCCCGTCCGGTAGAGCCGGCCGCCGGCCGGCTGCTCTGCGGTACCTGGTGGGATGAGGTTGCCGGCCAGCGGCCGGCACTACCAGGTGCGGTCAGCGCGGCTGCTTCACCGGCAGCACCACGCGGAAGCGCGAGCCCACGCCCGGGGTGCTGTCCAGGTCGATGCGGCCGTGGTGCTTGTTGATGATGCTGTAGGAGATCGACAGGCCCAGGCCGGTGCCACTGCCCACCGGCTTGGTGGTGAAGAACGGATCGAAGATGCGCTGGCGCAGTTCCGGCGAGATGCCGCCGCCGGTGTCTTCGAATTCGACCCATACGTGATCGCCGTCGACGCCGGTGCGCACGGTGATCGTGCCGCGTTCGGCGATGGCATGGCCGGCATTGAGCAGCAGGTTCATGTAGACCTGGTTCAACTCCGACGGCAGGCACTCCACCAGCGGCAACTGGCCGAACTCGCGCACCAGGGTGACCTTGTACTTGAGTTCGTTCCAGATGATGTTGATGGTCGATTCCAGGCCCGCGTGCAGGTCGACCAGCTTCCACGACTCGTCGCGGCCCGAGTACGAGAAGTCCTTCAGGTCGCGCACGATACGCGTCACCCGTTCGATGCCTTCGCGCGACTCGGCCATCAGCTGCGGCAGATCGCGGCTGATGAAATCGATGTCCAGGCGGTCGCGGATGTCGTCGATCTCCGGAATCAGCGCCTTCGGGTCCGGCGCGCGCAGGGCGCGCTCGTAGGCTTCGATGACGGTGAACAGGCTTCGCAGGTATTCCTGCAGGCTGCCCAGGTTGGAGTGCACGTAACCGATCGGGTTGTTGATCTCATGCGCGACGCCGGCGGCCAGCTGGCCGATCGAGGCCATCTTCTCGGACTGCAGCAGCTTTTCCTGGGTGCCATTGAGGCGCAGGTAGGCCTGGCGCAGCTCGGCGTGGCGCTGCTGCAGTTCGCGTTCGTAGTCTTCCTGCCCTTCAATGTGGCGGAACAGGGCGAGGAAATGGCCTTGGCCGATCGGGCCATGGTGGTACAGGTGGGCGATGACCACGCCCTCGCCCAGCGGCAGGCTGCCATTCCAGTGGCCATGCTGGCGGGCCTGCTCCAGTGCGTCGGGCGGCAGCAGTTCGCGCAGGCGCTGCGGCGGCGGCAGTCCGCCCTCCTCGCCACCGGCCAGCAGGTTCTGCGCGGCCGGATTGGCCAGGGCCACCTGCCCGTCCTCGGTGAACAGCAGCAGCCCTTCGCGCAGGCGCTCAAGCAGGGCCTGCAGCACCGGCTGTGGCGGAAGGGGGGCGGTAACCAGGGCGTTGGCAGCGGACACGGCGACTCGGGGCGTTCGAACAGGCGCCCAATATACGCGGTCGTGCAGCGGGCTTCAGCCCGCTTGATGGGGTTGTGCGACCGCCGTCGCGTCAGGCGACGGCGAGCGGCCGTCCGATGCTGACCGTATGCGACTGGCCCTTGGCGTCGTAGGCCGAGGCGTCTTCGGTGCGGCCGAGCTGGCGCAGTGCCCAGTTCACCTCGCGGCGGCGGCGCGACAGCAGCACGCCGTTGGCACGGTTGCGCTCGGCCAGTTCCTGCAGTTGTTCGCCCTCGCCCACCGGTGGCGCGCCTTCCAGCGCACGCAGCGCTTCCAGCTTGGCGCCGGTAGCCCGGATCAGGGCGTGCACGTCGTGCTCGACCAGGGCCTGGCGCTCAACGTCCAGGGCCTGGGCGAGACGCTGCAGCGGCTCGCTCATTGCCGCAGTCATCCGTGCAGCTGCTGGTCCAGATCGAGCATGCGCGATGCGATCGCGTCCGGATTGATCTTGTAGGTGCCGTTCTGCAGCGACTCGCGCACAGCTGCCACGCGCTGGGCGTCGATCGCCGGGGCGGTGGTCAGCTCACGCTCGATGGCCTGCAGATTGGTGGCCTCGCCGGTCAGGCGCAGGCTGTCGGCCGCCTCGACCGGGCGCGCCGCCGCATCGGTGCTGACGCCGGGCTTGTTGGCCGGGGTCGTCACACTGCGCAGTGCCTGGGGGACCTGCAGGTTGCCGTCGATTTTCTGGCTCATGGGGTGTCCTGGAGTTGCCGTTCACAAGGGATAACGGCCGCAGGGCCGTGATCTTTAGGGATATTCTGCGGTAATTCAACGCGCCACGATTACGTCACCTGCGGCATCGACCGTGCCCTGCACGATCCGTCGCGAGGAAAGGTTCTCGACCGAGACCCGTTCGTTCTCACCTGCATCACCCATCGCACGACCGGCGATGCGGACCTCGACCGAGCCGCGACGCGACACCAGGGCCACATTGTCTCCTCGCTTGATGAGACGCTGGACCACCAGGTCGTTGTTCGACAGCAGGGCTCCGGCCTGCAACGGACGGCGGGCGATGCGACCGATCGCTGCATTGGGATCGGCCAGCACCGCGCCGGCAATCCGGGCGGCGTCACGCTGGGCAGTGGTGATATCGGCGGCAGTGAGGGTTTCTCCAGTACCGATTCCACGGTTGAGCACCAGCACGGTCTGGTTGCGTCGTACCTTCACCGGCACGAACAGGCGCCAGCCGCCCGCATCGGGACAGCTGACCTCCACCGTGGTGTTGGCGGTGGGTTGCACCTGCAACGCGCCGCCACATTTCGCCAGGCGCAGCGCATCGGCCACCTGCGCTTCGCCTTCACTGCCCGCCGGCAGCGTCGACAGCGCCGCGGTGCGGATGCTGGCCACCGGCTGCCAGTCCGCAGCGCTCGCCCATGGCGCAGCCACGGCGAGCGCGATGGCGAATAGAGATGTGACCCGGCGCATGGCGCCTCCTTCAATCGGCAAGACCTGGCCCTGGTGCGTGCAAGGGGTGTGCCAGACCGAGGGGCCGCCTTTTGTGGAGTCGAGCCATGCTCGACACCACAAAAGCGCTCAAGTTCCGCCCCCCCCACGCCGATACAGCAGCCATGTCCCATGACCTGCTCAACCGGATCGACCAGCGGACCCGACTGGCCGGCCACAACCGCCTGGCGCTGCTGCTGTTCCGTCTCGGCGGACGTCAGCTTTTTGGCGTCAATGTCTTCAAGGTTCAGGAAGTCCTGCGGCGGCCCGAGCTGTTCCAGGTGCCCGGCCTGCCCAGCCAGTTCTCCGGCGTTGCCGACGTGCGCGGCCGCTCGGTACCGGTGCTGGACCTGGGCTTGGCGATCGGCCACCCCGAGCGCGAGCCCGATGCGGACACCTCGCCGGGCTACCTGGTGGTCACCGAATTCAACCGTTCGATCCAGGGCTTCCTGGTCAGCGGCGTGGAGCGCATCGTCAACATCGCGGTGGAAGACATCCACCCGCCGCCGGAGTTGGGCGCCGAGTCGAGCTACCTGACCGCGGTGACCCGCTTCCAGGGTGAGCTGATCCAGGTGATCGACGTTGAAAGCGTGCTGGCCGATATCGCCCAGGTGCGCGGTGAAGCGGTACTCGACCCGGCGATGGCCATGCCCGCCGACGGCCCGCAGCTGCAGGTGCTGGTGGTGGACGACTCGCGCGTGGCCCGCCAGCAGATCCGCAGCGTGCTGGACCAGCTGGGCGTGGGTGCCACCCTGCTTTCCGACGGCAAGCAGGCGCTGGACCACCTGCTGCAGGTCCACGCCTCGGGCGAGAACCCGGCCGAGCGCTACGCCATGGTCATCTCCGACATCGAGATGCCGGCCATGGATGGCTACACGCTGACGACGGAAATCCGGCGCCACCCGGGCCTGGCCGGCCTGTACGTGCTGCTGCACACCTCGCTGTCGGGCGTCTTCAACAACGCCATGGTCGAGCGCGTGGGCGCCAATGCCTTCGTCGCCAAGTACTCGCCGCACGAACTGGCCGATTTCGTGCTGGACCGCCTGCGCAAGGTGGCGCTGGCGGCGTAAGGCCGGCCGCGGGGTCGGAACCCGGAACGGGCTCCGATCCCGCATCGCAACGTGTCGACCACGGGGTCAGAGCCCCTGCGGGGGATCTGACCCCACGCCTTTGGCACACCCCTTGCAGCTTCCCGGGCAACGTTCCCGTGGGAGTGCACCGTGCGCAACCTGATTACCGACTACCTGGGCGTCCACGCCCAGGCCATGCCGTTGCGCGAACAGCGGATGAAGCTGATCGCCAGCAACCTCGGCAATGCCGACACGCCCGGCTACAAGGCCCAGGACCTGGACTTCGATGCCGCCCTGCGCCACGCCCAGGGGCAGGATGCCAACGGCCTGATGGCCACCACCCATGAGCAGCACTACAAGATCAGTAGTGGCCTGAACCCGTTCCAGATCACGCGCGAAGGCGTGCAGCCCAGCCTGGACGGCAACACCGTCGACCCCGATGCCGAGCGTGCCGCCTATGGTCGCGCCGCACTGGAATACCGCGCCTCGCTCAGCTTCGTCGAGAGCAAGGTGCGTTCCATGCTGACCGCGATCACGGGGCAATAAGCCATGAGCAACCTGCCGATCTTCGATATCGCCGGCTCCGCGCTGCAGGCGCAGTCGGTGCGCATGAGCACCATCGCCTCCAACCTCTCCAACGCCGACACCGTCGCCGGTTCCGCCGACGCCGTGTACAAGCCGCTGGAACCGATTTTCCAGGCCGTCACCAGCAGGAACGATCCGAACATCACCTCTGTGAAGGTGAAGGAGATCAGCCAGAGCGAGGCCGCGCCGATCAAGCGCTACGAGCCGGGCCATCCGCTGGCCGACGCCGATGGCTACATCTACCAGCCCGACGTCGATCCGGTGGCGCAGATGGTCAACCTGATCTCGACCTCGCGCAATTACCAGGCCGGCGTGGAGATGTTGACCACCGCCAAGGAACTGGCCCTGGCCACCCTGACCATGGGCCGCTGAGGCCCGCAGCACCGGACACCGCCATGACCACCGCCGTCAACAACCAGACCAGCCAGGACGTCTATTCCGCGCTGGGCCTGAATGCCCCCAACAGCAATGCCACGAAAAAGAAGAACACGCTTGACCAGGCCGACTTCCTGCGCCTGATGACCGAGCAGCTGCAGCACCAGGATCCGCTGAAGCCGATGGACAACACGCAGATGGTCGCGCAGATGGCGCAGATGTCCACTGTGCAAGGCATCACCGATCTGAACAAGACGGTGAAGGGCTTCCAGGAATCGATGGCCAGCGACCAGGTGCTGCGTGGTGCGGCGCTGGTCGGCCACCAGGTGCTAGTGCCTTCGGAGAAACTGGTGCTGGAGAAGGAAGGCAGCGTTGAAGGCACGGTGGCCGCGCCGTCGGCCGGCATCATCACCGTGGACATCACCGACGCCAACGGCGCCAAGGTCACCTCGCTGAGCGTGGAAGCCAAGGCCGCCGGCGAGACCGCCTTCCAGTGGGATGGCAAGG
Source organism: Stenotrophomonas maltophilia (assembly GCF_002799155.1). Taxonomy (GTDB): domain Bacteria; phylum Pseudomonadota; class Gammaproteobacteria; order Xanthomonadales; family Xanthomonadaceae; genus Stenotrophomonas; species Stenotrophomonas maltophilia_R. The sequence goes on along the minus strand of NZ_NERD01000002.1, from coordinate 1,604,971 downwards.
ATGCCAACGGCAAGCGCATGGAACCGGGCAAGTATTCCATCGTCGCCAACCACGTCGACACCGCTGGCAAGAGCACCAAGCTGTCCACCTACGTGCAGGCGCCGGTGGAAAGCGTGACCGTCGGTTCCGACGGCCTGTACCTGAACCTCAAGGGCCTGGGCACGGCCCCGATCGACTACGTGCTCCGCGTCAGCTGAGCCGCACATTCCGCATCAACCAGGAGCATCCCATGGGCTTCAATGTCTCGCTGTCCGGCATCAATGCCGCCAACACCGACCTGAGCGTCACCGCCAACAACGTCGCCAATGTAAACACCACCGGCTTCAAGCAGTCGCGCGCGGAGTTCGCCGATCTGTTCGCTTCGACCAGCTACGGCCTGTCGAAGAACCAGACCGGCTCGGGCGTGCGTGTTTCCAACGTCGCCCAGCAGTTCATCCAGGGCCACAACGAGCAGACCGGGCGCAGCCTGGACATGGCCATTTCCGGTGAAGGCTTCTTCACCATGAACATGAATGGTTCGCGCGTGTACTCGCGTGCCGGCAACTTCCAGACCGACTCGGCCGGCTATGTTGTGAACCCGCAGGGCGCGCGCCTGCAGGTGTTCGCGCCGAACGCCGATGGCACCAACTTCGATGCCGGCCGGCTGGTCGACCTGCAGCTGCTGACCACCGACAGCCCGCCGAAGCAGACCAGCGAAGTGAAGGTTGGCTTCACCCTGCCGGCCAACGCCAAGCAACCGACGGTGGCGACCTTCGACCCGACCGATTCGAACAGCTACAACCACTCCAGCGGTGGCATTACCGTGTACGACTCGCTGGGCGTGAGCCACATCCAGGTCTCGTACTTCGTGAAAGGCGCCAACCCCAACGAATGGACCGTGCGCAATTACGTCGATGGCCAGCCGGCAGGCGCACCCACCCCGGTCACCTTCGACAACAGCGGCAAGCTGGTCGCACCGGCCGACGGCAAGGTCAGCCTCGGCACCTTCACCCCGACCACCGGTGCCGGCCAGTTGAACATGACGCTGGATATCAGTGGCTCGACCCAGTACGGCGAGAAGTTCGCGCTGCGCAACACCCAGCAGGACGGCTACGCCGCGGGCAAGCTCAACGAAGTGACCGTGTCCGAATCCGGCGTGGTCTACGCCCGCTATTCCAACGGCGACGACAAGCCGCTGGGCCAGGTCGCACTGACCACCTTCAACAACACGCAGGGCCTGGAATCGAAGGGCAACAACCTGTGGGTGGAGACCTTCGAATCGGGCACGCCGCGCACCGGCATGCCGGACACCTCCAACCTCGGCAAGATCCAGGCCGGCTCGCTGGAAGCGTCCACCGTCGATCTCACCGAGCAGCTGGTCAACATGATCACCGCGCAGCGCAACTTCCAGGCCAACGCGCAGATGATCACCACCCAGGACCAGATCACCCAGACCGTCATCAACATCCGTTGATGAGCGGCTGACCCTGTCACGGAACTCCCCGCATGGATAAAGCCCTTTACGTGGCGATGACCGGTGCCCGCGCCTCCCTGCAGGCGCAGGGAACGCTCAGCCACAACCTCGCCAACTCGGACACCCCTGGCTTCAAGGAAGCGCTGGCCAACACCGAAGCCTTCCCGATCAAGGGCCCGGGCTTTGCCTCGCGGGTGGATGCGCTGCACGTCGACGCCGGCTTCAACCGCCGGCCCGGCGCGCAGCACATCACCGGCAAGCCGCTGGACCTTGCCCTGCAGAGCGGCACCTGGCTGGCGGTGCAGGCCAGCGACGGCAGCGAAGCGTACACGCGCGGCGCGGCGCTGTCGGTGACACCCAACGGCCAGCTGGTGACCTCCGGCGGCCGCCCGGTACTGGATGACAACAACAACCCGATCGCCATTCCCCCCTACCAGGCGATGGAGATCGGCGGCGACGGCACGATCTCGATCATCCCGCAGGGCGAAGGCCCGCAGACGATGGCGCAGATCGGCCGGATCAAGGTGGTGCAGGCACCGGACGAGCGCCTCGAGCGTGGCCTGGATGGCCTGTTCCGCAACACCGATCCGCGCCAGCCGTTCGCCCCGGCGCAGGGCACCGCCGTGCACAGCGGCCAGCTGGAAGGCAGCAACGTCGATGCCGCCGGTGCACTGGTGCAGATGATCCAGCTGCAGCGCCAGTACGAAATGCAGGTGCAGGTGATCAAGCACGGCGACGACAACGCGCGCAGTGCCAACAGCCTGCTGCGCCTGGGCAGCTGACGGAATTCCGGCGCCGCCCGGGCGCGGCGCTGGCACACCGCTTGCACACCCGCTACCAAGGGCCGCATCGCGCGGCCGGCTTCACCCAGACAGGACACCGAAGATGAACCAGGCATTGTGGATCGCGAAAACCGGACTGGATGCGCAGCAGATGCGCATGTCGGTGGTTTCCAACAACCTCGCCAACACCAACACCACCGGCTTCAAGCAGGACCGTGCCAGCTTCGAGGACCTGCTGTACCAGCAGGTGCGCCAGCCCGGCGGCTCTTCGTCGGCGCAGACCCAGCTGCCGACCGGCCTGCAGCTGGGTACCGGTGTGCGCGTGGTCGCCACCGCCAAGAATTTCGAACAGGGTGGCCAGCAGCAGACCGGCCGCGCGCTGGACGTGATGGTCAACGGCCGCGGCTTCTTCGAAGTGCAGATGCCGGATGGCAGCTCGGCCTATACCCGTGATGGCTCGTTCAAGATCAACCAGGACAGCGAGCTGGTCACCAACAGCGGCTACCCGGTGCAGCCGGGCATCCAGATTCCCGAGGGCGCGCAGTCGGTCACCATCGGCAGCGACGGCACCATCAGCGTGAAGATGGCCGACGACGCCGCATCGGTGGAAGTGGGCGCGCTGACCCTGACCGACTTCGTGAACCCGGCCGGCCTGCAGGCACGCGGCGAGAACCTGTTCCTGGAAACCACCGCATCGGGCCCGGCGCAGAACGGCAACCCCGGACTGAACGGCCTCGGCACCGTGGTACAGGGTGCGCTGGAAGGCAGCAACGTCAATGTGGTCGAAGAGCTGGTGTCGATGATCGAAACCCAGCGCGCCTACGAGATGAATGCCAAGGCGATCTCCACCACCGACTCGATGCTCGGCTACCTCAACAACAAGATCTGACCGGCCCAACCGGGAACCCGCCATGTCGCCCTTCTTCAAACTCACCCGCACTGCCCTTGCCTGCGTCGTGCCCGCCCTGCTCGGTGGCTGCGTGATCGCGGGCGACGTGCGCCCCTATCCGGCGATGGCGCCGATCCAGCCGATCATGCCGCCGCAGGCCGCGCCGACCGCCGGCGCGATCTACGCCGCCGGCCCGACCCTGCAGCTGTACTCGGACCGCCGCGCGCGCGACGTCGGCGACCTGCTGACCATCACCCTGCTGGAAAACACCACCGCGCAGACCAGTGCCAACACCGCCACCAACAAGGAATCCAACCTGAGCCTGGGCACCCCGTCCATCCTCGGCGCTCCGGTCACCCTGGGCGGCAAGGACATCCTGAGTGCCACGGCCAAGGGCGCGCGTGACTTCACCGGCAAGGGCAACAGCGCGCAGAGCAACCGCCTGCAGGGCAACGTCACGGTCACGGTGATCCAGCGCCTGCCCAACGGCAACCTGGTGGTACAGGGGCAGAAGAACCTGCGCCTGAACCAGGGCGATGAACTGGTGCAGGTGCAGGGCATCGTGCGCCCCGGTGACATCAGCCAGGACAACACCATTCCTTCCAGTCGCGTGGCCGAAGCCCGCATCGTCTATGGCGGCCGCGGCCCGGTCGCGCAGTCCAACGCAATGGGCTGGCTGAGCCGCTTCTTCAACTCCGGCCTGACGCCGTTCTGAGCATGGCCATGAAACTCTTCCTCTCTTCTTCCTGGCAGCGCCGCGTGGCGTCGTTCGTCGCACTGATGCTGCTGGCAATGGCAGCCCCGGCCAGCGCCGAACGCATCAAGGACCTGGCCCAGGTCGGTGGCGTGCGCGGCAATGCACTGGTGGGCTACGGCCTGGTGGTCGGCCTGGACGGCAGCGGCGACCGCACCAGCCAGGCACCCTTCACCGTGCAGAGCCTGAAGAACCTGCTCGGCGAGCTGGGCGTGAACGTGCCAGCGAACGTCAACCCGCAGCTGAAGAACGTGGCAGCCGTGGCGATCCATGCCGAGCTGCCGCCGTTCGCCAAGCCGGGCCAGCCGATCGACATCACCGTGTCCTCGATCGGCAACGCGGTGTCACTGCGCGGTGGCTCGCTGCTGATGGCCCCGCTGCGCGGCGCCGACGGGCAGATCTATGCCATCGCGCAGGGCAACCTGATCGTGGGCGGCTTTGGCGCGCAGGGCAAGGATGGCTCGCGCGTCTCGGTGAACGTGCCCAGCGTCGGTCGCATCCCCAATGGCGCCACCGTTGAACGTGCCCTGCCCGATCCGCTCGCCAATGGCGGCGACATCACCCTGAACCTGCACAACAACGATTTCACTACAGTCTCGCGCATGGTCGCCGCGCTCAACAACGCGTTCGGCGAAGGCGCCGCGCGCGCGGTTGATGGCGTGACCGTGGCGGTCACAGCGCCGACCGACCCCGGCGCACGCATCGGCCTGCTGGCGCGCATCGAGAACCTGGAGCTGACCCCGGGCAGCGCCCCGGCCAAGGTAGTGGTCAATTCGCGCACCGGCACCGTGGTCATCGGCCAGCAGGTACGGGTCGGCCCGGCCGCCATCTCGCATGGTTCGCTGACGGTGACGATCCAGGAAAACACCAACGTCAGCCAGCCCAATGCCCTGTCCGGCGGCCGTACCGTGGCCAGCCCGCAGTCGACCATTACCGCCACCAACGATGGCAGCCGCATGTTCAAGTTCAGCGGCGGCACCACCCTGGACGAGATCGTGCACGCGGTGAACGCCGTGGGCGCGGCACCGGGCGACCTGATCGCGATCCTGGAAGCCCTGAAGCAGGCCGGTGCACTGAGCGCCGAGCTCGAGGTGATCTGACATGCGCATCAATCCCGCATTTGATCTGCACCCGGCGCAGCAGAACGACCCGGCCAGGATCGACAAGGTCGCGCGCCAGCTGGAAGGCCAGTTCGCACAGATGCTGGTCAAGAGCATGCGCGATGCCAGCTTCGGCGACTCGCTGTTTCCCGGCGAGAACAAGATGTTCCGCGACATGTATGACCAGAAGATCGCCGAGGCCATGACCCGCGGCAAGGGTCTGGGCCTGTCCGGCATGATCACCCGCCAGCTGTCCGGTCAGACCGCCGACGGCCCGGCGCTGGACACGCGCGTGGACCCGGCCAAGGCCAGCCGCGCCTATCAACTCAACGCGCCGGCAAAGCCCGCACCGTCGCTGCCGCTGGAAGATGGCAGCCAGGCCGTGCGCATGCTGCAGCAGATGGCAGCCGGCGCACAGCACGGCGCACAGGCCGCGCTGGCACCGATGGAGCAGGCACTGGACCTGATCGCCGGCCGCGAAAGCAGCAGCCTGCACCGCTCGCTGGGCACCGAGGATCCATATATCGGCAACCTGCAGGGCGAGGACTGGTCCGCCAACAGCGACCAGTGGTCGGCGACGGCCAGCAATCGCGGTACGGCCATGAGCCCGGCCGATGCGATGGCGACCCGCACCGCCGTCGCCCAGCTGGGCGCGCACACGCCGGAAGGTTTCGTCGCCAGCATCTGGCAGCACGCACAGAGCGCGGCCAGGGAACTGGGCGTGGACGCCCGTGCGCTCGTCGCCCAGGCGGCATTGGAAACCGGTTGGGGCAAGCGGCACATCAAGCATGCCGACGGCAGCACCTCGCACAACCTGTTCGGCATCAAGGCCAATGGCTGGAACGGCCAGCGCGCCACGTCCGGCACCCATGAGTATGTGGATGGCGTGCGCCGCAACGAGACCGCCAGCTTCCGCGCCTACAGCTCGCCGGCCGAAAGCTTCGCCGACTACGTGCGCCTGCTGAAGACCAGCCCGCGCTACCAGCAGGCCCTGCAGGCCGGCACCGACGTGCAGGGCTTCGCCCGTGGCCTGCAGCGCGCCGGCTATGCCACCGATCCGCGCTACGCCGCCAAGATCGCCGCGATCGCCGGTGGCCCGACCATCGAGCGCGCCGTCGCCGCCGTGGCCGACGCCGGCTCGCGCCTTGGCCAGACCTTCGCCAGCACCGCGACCGCGGCGCTGGGTATCACTCGTCGTTGAGGAACACCATGTCCAGCGTACTTTCCACCGGTACCGGTGCCCTGCTCGCCTTCCAGCGTGCGTTGGCGACCACCAGCCACAACGTGGCCAACCTCAATACGCCCGGCTACAGCCGGCAGAAGGTCAACTTCGCCACCGCCGATCCACAGAACTACGGCTATGGCACGGTCGGCAATGGCACCCGCATCACTGATATCCGCCGCACGGCCGACCAGCTGGCGATCTCGCGCCTGCTCGACAGCAGCGGTGAGCTGGCGCGCCTGAAGCAGCTATCGGGCATGGCCGACCGGGTCAATGCCCTGTTCTCCGATGCGGCAACCAACGTGGCCGGCGTCTGGTCGAACTTCTTCGATTCGGTCAGCGGACTGTCGTCCAACGCGGCCGGCACCGCCGACCGCCAGAACATGCTCGACGGCGGCAAGGCCCTGGCCAACCGCTTCGTGCAGCTCAACACGCACCTGAACAACCTCAACAGCGAGGTCAACAACGGCCTGCTGGCCGGTGCCACCGAGGTCAACCGCCTGGCGCAGGAAATCGCGCAGATCAACGGCGCCATCGGCACCAACATCGCCTCTGCCGCACCCGACCTGCTCGACCGCCGCGACCAGCTGATCACCCAGCTGATCGGCTACACCGGTGGCACGGCGGTGATCCAGGACGGCGGCATCATGAATGTCTACACCGCCGGCGGCAACGCGCTGGTGGTGGGTACCACGGCGACCAAGGTCACCACCGTGGCCGATCCGTACCAGCCCGAGCGCCTGCAGCTGGCACTGGAAACCCAGGGCAACACCATCCGCCTCGACCCGAAGGCGGTCGGCGGCCAGATCGGCGGCCTGCTGGAGTTCCGCGACACCGTGCTGACCCCTGCCCAGGCTGAACTGGGCAAGCTGGCGGTGGGCCTGGCCGAAAGCTTCAACCAGGCGCACCACCAGGGCGTGGACCTGTATGGCCAGATGGGCGGCGACTTCTTCAACATCGGCAACCCGCGTGTCACCGCCAACAACAGCAATGCCGGCACCGCCAGCCTCAGCGCAACCTATGGCGACCTGGGCAAGCTGGATGCGCAGAACGTGGTGCTGCAATTTGATGGCACCAACTGGAAGGCCAGCCGTGCCGACACCGGCGCCAGCATTCCGCTGACCGGTACCGGCACCGCCGCCGACCCGCTGGTGATCAACGGTGTGCAGCTGGTGGTGGGCGGCACGCCGGCGGCCAACGACCGCTTCCTGCTGCAGCCGACCGCCGGCGTGGCCGGCAGCCTGGAAATGGCGATCACCGATCCGTCGCGCATCGCTGCGGCCGCTGCGGTGAAGGGCGCGGCCGCCACCGCCAACACCGGGACCGGCAAGCTGAGCGGTGTTACCGTCACCGATTCGACCAACGCCAACCTGCGCAATCCCTCGGCGATCGTGTTCACCTCGGCCACCACCTACACCATCGACGGTGGCCCGCCGCAGACCTACACGCCCGGCCAGACCATCAGTGCCAACGGCTGGAGCTTCGTGCTGGACGGCGCGCCGAAGGTGGGCGATACCTTCAACATCACCCCGACCCCGGCCGGCTCATCGGACAACAGCAACGCCTCCAAGCTGGCCAAGGTGGAAAGCGCAAAGGCGTTCAATGCCGGGACGGTGACACTGAACGGTGCACTGGGTGGCCTGACCACCCAGGTTGGCGCCGCCGCGCGCTCGGCCGAGTACTCGCTCGACGCGCAGCTGGTGATCAATGACAAGGCGCAGGAAGCCCGCGATGAAGTGTCCGGCGTGAACCTGGACGAGGAAGCCGCCGACATGCTGCGGCTGCAGCAGGCCTACCAGGCCGCCTCGCAGCTGATCTCCACCGCCGACAGCATGTTCCAGACCATCCTGGGAGCCGTCCGCCGATGAGCAGCCGCATCTCCACCAGCATGATGTTCAACCAGTCCGTGTCGCTGATGATGGCCAAGCAGGCCAAGCTCAGCCACCTGGAGCAGCAGATCGCCACCGGCAGCAAGATCGTCAGCGCCAAGGACGACCCGGTGGCCGCCGGTACCGCGGTCGGCCTTGACCGCAGCCTGGCCGCACTGGATCGCATGAAGCTCAACGCCGGCAACGTGCAGAACCGCCTGGGGGTACAGGAAAACACCCTGGCGCAGGTCAACGACCTGATGGCACGCGTCAACGATCTGACCATCCAGGCCAGCAATCCAGCGCTGAGCGCGGCCGACAAGAAGACGCTGATCACCGAGGTCAACCAGATCCGCGACGGCCTGCTGTCGCTGGCCAACGCCGACGATGGCACCGGCCGCTACGTGTTCGGCGGCACCAACGACGGTGACCCGCCGTTTGCCAAGATCAACGGCAAGGTGGTCTACCGCGGCGACCAGACCCAGCGCCAGATCGAAGTCGGCCCCGATACCTATGTGCGCGATGCCCTGCCCGGCAGCGAGATCTTCATGCGCATTCCCACCGGCGATGGCTTCGTTGACGGCAGCGCCGCGGCCGGCAACACCGGCAACGGCGTGCTGACCAACGTCACCCGCGACGGCAGCGACAGCTGGAACGGCCAGGGCTTCAGCGTCCGCTTCACCACCGGCAACCAGTACGAAGTGGTGGATGGCGCGGGCAACGTGACCGGCACCGGCACCTACAAGGCCGGCGACGATCTGGAAGTGAACGGTGTCCGCCTGCGCATCACCGGCGCACCGGCGGCGGGCGACAGCTTCAGCGTGCAGGCCGCCAGCAGCCGCGACATCTTCGCCACCATGGACAACCTGGTGGCAGCGCTGGGTGCCGACACCGGCACCACCGCGCAGATGACCGCGCAGCAGAACCAGCTGCAGAGTGCACTGCGCGACGTGGCACGCGCCTCCGAGCGGATGATCGATTCACGCGCTGCCGGCGGTGCGCAGTTGAAGGCCCTGGACAATGCGGCCGACATGCGCGAGGCCAATGGCGTGACCCTGAAGACCACGCTGTCGCAGATGCGCGACCTGGATTACGCCGATGCGCTGAGCCAGTACCAGCTGCAGAGCACCGCGCTGCAGGCGGCACAGACGATCTTCTCGCAGATGCAGTCGATGTCGCTGTTCAACAAGCTCCGCTGACGCTTCCCAAGCGCCACCCTCTGAAGGCCGCGATGCCCTGCATCGCGGCCTTTTTCGTTCCTGCGTGCCCATTCCCTCGCGCTCGCCGGGCGTGTCACGGCGCTACCGGAAAGGTGCCCCGGTGCATTTTCCGTGATTTCCCATCAAGCCCGGCCCTGCCCCGCCGATACCTTCATCAGCGCTGGTTGGGCATGCCCAACCGCCCCTTCCGGGGTCGCCTTCACGCCCGACCAAGGCTGGAAAACCCCGGAAAAACAGCCTCCGGCAGCGAATTTTTGCTCCAGCGGAATTCACGTCTAAAGGTTGTTGACAAAGCGCCGTTATTCATTTGGCAACGGCGAAGCACACAGCCACACAAAAAAACAGGCGGCGCTTCGTTTCATTCACCAACGGGTTCCATATAAGAGGAGACGACCCCATGGCACAGGTAATCAACACCAATACGATGTCGCTCAACGCTCAGCGCAACCTGAGCACCAGCGGCAGCTCGCTCGCTACCACCATCCAGCGCCTCTCGTCCGGCCTGCGCATCAACAGCGCGAAGGACGACGCGGCCGGCCTGGCCATCAGCGAGCGCTTCACCACCCAGATCCGCGGTCTGGACGTGGCCATCCGCAACGCCAACGACGGCATCTCGCTGGCCCAGGTCGCAGAAGGTTCGCTGAACGAAGTGGGCAACAACCTGCAGCGCATCCGCGAACTGGGTGTGCAGGCCTCCAACGCCACCAACTCGGCCAGCGACCGCAAGGCCCTGCAGGCGGAAGTGACCCAGCTGGTTTCGGAAATCGACCGCGTCGCCAAGCAGGCCGACTTCAACGGCACCAAGCTGCTGGACGGCAGCTTCACCAGCCAGCTGTTCCAGGTGGGCGCCAACGCCGGCCAGGCCATCGCCATCAACAGCGTGGTCAACGCAAAAGCCGATTCGCTGGGCGCGGCCACCTTCGCCAACGGCTACACCGGCACCAGCCTGGCAGCGGCCGACAAGGCCACCGCCGACACCACGTATTCCGGCCTGCAGGTCTCGGTGACCCCGCCGGGCGGCACCGCCACCACGGTCACCATCAGCGACTTCACCGTGAAGGCCGGCGAGTCGATCACCTCGGCCACCGCGGCGGCGATCAACAACAAGCTGGGTGAAACCGGCGTGGTTGCCTCGGTCAATGCCGGCGTCATCAGCCTGGCCTCGGTCAAGGATGGCCAGACCTTCGCCCTGGGTGTCAGCGCGGCGACCCCGCCGGCCGGTGTCACCGCCGCGACCATCGCCGGCCTGGGCCTGACCGAGACCAGCACCAACGGCGGCACCCTGACCGGTGCAGCGGCCAGCTTCGTCAAGGACCTGAACGTCACCACCGCCGAAGGCGCACAGAAGGCGATGTCGATCGTCGACAAGGCCCTGGAATCGGTCAACAGCGTCCGCGCCGACCTCGGCGCGATCCAGAACCGCTTCACCTCGGTGGTGGCCAACCTGCAGACCTCCTCGGAGAACCTGTCCGCATCGCGCAGCCGCATCCGCGATACCGACTTCGCCAAGGAAACCGCCGAACTGACCCGCACCCAGATCCTGCAGCAGGCCGGCACGGCCATGCTGGCCCAGGCCAACCAGGTACCGCAGAACGTGCTCAGCCTGTTGCAGCGCTGACATGAGCCGCCCCCGGGGCACGTCGGGGGCGTCTAACCCAACTCACGTGCAACCGCTCAAGGACCTCTCCTCATGGCACAAGTCATCAACACCAATACGATGTCGTTGAATGCTCAGCGCAACCTGAGCACCAGCGGCAGCTCGCTGGCTACCACCATCCAGCGCCTGTCCTCCGGTTCGCGCATCAACAGCGCCAAGGACGACGCCGCCGGCCTGGCGATCTCCGAGCGCTTCGGCACGCAGATCCGCGGTACCGACGTCGCCATCCGCAATGCCAACGACGGTATCTCGCTGGCCCAGGTCGCCGAAGGCTCGCTGACCGAAATCGGCAACAACCTGCAGCGCGTCCGCGAGCTGTCGGTGCAGGCCTCCAACGCCACCAACTCGGCCAGCGACCGCAAGGCGCTGCAGGCCGAAGTGACCCAGCTGGTCTCGGAAATCGACCGCGTCGCCAAGCAGTCGGACTTCAACGGCACCAAGCTGCTGGACGGTTCGTTCTCCAGCCAGCTGTTCCAGGTCGGCGCCAACGCCGGCCAGGCCATCGCCATCGACAAGACCATCGATGCCAAGGCCAATGCCCTGGGTGGCGCCAAGTTCGACACCAACTCGCTGGCCCTGGCCGACCCGGGCACCAACGCTGATTTCAGCACCAGCGGCCTGTCCATCAACGGCGTGGCCATTGCCGATGTTTCGGTCAAGCAGGGCGCCGATGCTGCTGCCACCGGCAAGGCCTCGCGTGAAGCGCTGGTGACCGCGATCAACGCCAAGATCGGCGAGACCGGCGTCTACGCTGAAGTGAACGGCACCACCGGCGTGACCCTGACCTCGGTCAAGGACAGCGTCAACGCCGATGGCTCGTTCAAGGCCATCACCGCGACTCCGGGCACCTGGACCGGCGCCACCGCGCCGACCTTCACCGCCACCACCGCTGCTGCAGCGCCGGCTGCGAAGTACGCCAGCAACCTGGACGTCAGCACCGTGAAGGGCGCCCAGCAGGCGATGGAAATCGTCGACAAGGCCCTGGGTGCGATCAACAGCACCCGCGCCGACCTCGGTGCGGTCCAGAACCGCTTCACCTCGGTCGTGGCCAACCTGCAGACCTCGTCGGAAAACCTGTCGGCTTCGCGCAGCCGCATCAAGGACACCGACTTCGCCAAGGAAACCGCCGAACTGACCCGCACCCAGATCCTGCAGCAGGCCGGTACGGCCATGCTGGCCCAGGCCAACCAGGTGCCGCAGGGCGTGCTCAGCCTGCTGCGCTGATCCGCTCACTGATCGACCCCCGGGCGCCGCGTGACGCGGCGCCCGGATCCTGAAACACGTTCCACCTTCGCCAAAGGAAAAGCACCATGGCACAAGTCATCAACACCAACACCATGTCGCTGAATGCTCAGCGCAACCTGAGCACCAGCGGCAGCTCGCTGGCTACCACCATCCAGCGCCTGTCCTCCGGTTCGCGCATCAACAGCGCCAAGGACGACGCCGCCGGCCTGGCGATCTCCGAGCGCTTCGGCACGCAGATCCGCGGTACCGACGTCGCCATCCGCAATGCCAACGACGGTATCTCGCTGGCCCAGGTCGCCGAAGGCTCGCTGACCGAAATCGGCAACAACCTGCAGCGCGTCCGCGAGCTGTCGGTGCAGGCCTCCAACGCCACCAACTCGGCCAGCGACCGCAAGGCGCTGCAGGCCGAAGTGACCCAGCTGGTCTCGGAAATCGACCGCGTTGCCAAGCAGTCGGACTTCAACGGCACCAAGCTGCTGGACGGCACCTTCTCCAGCCAGCTGTTCCAGGTGGGCGCCAACGCCGGCCAGGCCATCGCCATCGACAAGACCATCGATGCCAAGGCCGGCTCGCTGGGCACCTCGACCTTCGCCACCGGCGCCACTGCCGCCCTGACTGCCAGCACCGATGGTGCCCGCTTCTCCGGTACTGTGATGGGCGTGGACATCGGCACGGTTGAAGTGAAGGCCGGCGCCACCACGGCGGATGCCTCCAAGGCCGTCGCCACCGCCATCAACGCCAAGATCGGCGAGGCCGGCATCTACGCCGAAGCCAATGCCGACGGCACCCTGAAGCTGAGCTCGGTGAAGGAAGGCAAGGCTGTCGCCACCGCCGATATCGCCCTGATGCGCAGCGACTACGACGCGACCGCCAAGACCTGGGGCACCGCGGCGGCTGCGGGCGCCTACACCGCCGGCACCGACACCTCGGCCAACGTGCAGAAGCTGGACGTGAGCACCGTGCTCGGCGCCCAGCAGGCGCTGGAAGTGGTCGACAAGGCCCTGGGTGCGATCAACAGCACCCGCGCCGACCTCGGTGCGATCCAGAACCGCTTCACCTCGGTCGTGGCCAACCTGCAGACCTCGTCGGAAAACCTGTCGGCTTCGCGCAGCCGCATCAAGGACACCGACTTCGCCAAGGAAACCGCCGAACTGACCCGCACCCAGATCCTGCAGCAGGCCGGTACGGCCATGCTGGCCCAGGCCAACCAGGTGCCGCAGGGCGTGCTCAGCCTGCTGCGCTGATCCACGGCAAGAAGCGCCGCTACCGTCGGGTCAATCCGGCGGTAGCGGCAACCCGGAAGCCACGATGCACGAAGGCGCGGGCCATGCCCGGCCCGGGATCACTCCCGAACCGGCTTGGCATCGCCCGCTCCTGCGGACCTCTCTTTCAGCGCTGTACCTTTGACTGTACGTACCGGGCGGCTTCGTCTCCCCCCGATTGTCAGTAGCCTGATCCCTCCCCTGCATTGGGGGAGGGCTTTTTGCAGACTCCCGGCAGCCCGCGGTGAACCCACCCGCACCCTGCCCCAACCCTCCTGCAACCTGCGTGCCAGAACCTGCGCCAGACCTCTGGCACGGCACATGCATCAACGAAGTCCTCAAGACCCAGCGGCGCAGGCCGCTATTTTCGTTGACGACGGGCCACCGCATGGCGGCCAGGCCCGGATACCAGGAGAAACGACGTGGCAGACTTTGGATACGGTGGCATTGGCTCGGGCCTGGATATTTCCAGCATCGTCAACCAGCTGGTCGCAGCTGACCGCAAGCCCGCCGACAATGCGCTGAACCTGCAGCAGTCCAAGGCCAAGATGCAGCTGTCGTCGATCGGCACCGTCACTGCGGCGTTCGACAAGCTGAAGACCGCGCTGACCGCGCTCAAGGCCACCACGGCCTTCGACACCCGCACCGTCACCGCCACCGGCAAGTCCGGCCCCAACAATGCCGACGATGTGCTGACCGCGTCGGTAGCGCTGTACGACCTCGGCACGACCAAGGCAGCGGCTTCCAACGGCACGCACCAGGTGGAAGTGAAATCCCTCGCCACCGCGCACAAGCTGATTGCCGACACCTCGTTCCCGAAGACCGACACCTTCGGCGCCGGAACCTTGACGCTGACCGTTGGCGTTGGCGACAAGGCCAAGACCATGAACGTGGCAGTGGAGGACGGCGACACGCTGACCACCATCCGCAACAAGATCGATGCCGCGGGCCGCAAGGAAGGCGTGCAGGCGACGCTGATCAGCTCCGGCGACAACCAGTACCTGTCGATCGCCCAGGAAAAGACCGGTGCCGCCAATGCAATCAAGCTGGAGTATGCGGGCAGTGACCCCAAGCTGGGCGCGCTGGTCGGCAGCCTGAAAGAGAACACGCCTGCAGCGGACGCCGAACTGACCATCGACGGCGTGAAGGTGGTCAGTGCCAGCAATACGGTGACCGATGCCGTGCCGGGCCTGACCCTGAACCTCAAGGTTCCCGGCAAGAGCACGGTGGTGATCAGTACCGACACGGCCGCCGCAACCAAGGTCATGCAGGAGTTCGTGACCGCCTACAACGCGGCGATCGCGGCGATCAATACCGAAACCAAGTACGACGCCAAGACCAAGGAAGCGGCCACCTTGACCGGCGATGCGCAGATGCGTGGCGCCTCCAGCCAGCTGCGCTCGGTGATGTCGGGCGTGTTGAAGGAACTATCCGCCGACGGCCTAGACCCGAAGGTGCTGGGCCTGCAGACGCGCGGCTATCCCAACGCCGACGGCACCCTGGTGCTGGACACCACCAAGTTTGCCGCGGCACTGGCCAGCCAGCCTGAAAAGATCCGCTCGGCAATTACCGGCGACACCGGCGGTGCGGGCACGCTCTACACCATGGTCGACGGCTACGTCAGCACCACGGTCGGCAAGGAGGGCGCGTTCGTCGCCCGTACCAAGGGCCTGAACACCACGCTGGACAACATCGACAAGCGCCGCAAGGACCTTGACACGCGCATGAAGAGCGTGGAAGAGCGCTACAAGAAACAGTTCCTGGCGCTGGACAGCCTGATGGGCAAGCTGCAGCAGAGCAATACCGCGCTGCAGCAGCAGCTGGCACAGTTGAACCGCTGACGATGCGTGCGCGGCACTCAAGTTTGCCGCGCAACGCACCGATAACGGACGCAACAGCAATCATCGCCGCGCCGTCGGCACCGATCCCCACGATCACCGGCGGCACCCCGCGCAAGGAGAATCACGAATGTACGGTTCCAGCCGTCAATATGCCGAGCAGTACCGCCAGGTAGGAGTGACCAGTGCGGTCGCCGATGCCGATCCGCACAAGCTGGTGGCGATGCTGCTGGCCGGTGCGCTGGAGCGCGTGCGGCGCGCCCTGGCCAGCCTCGAGCGTGGCGACCAGGCCGGCAAGGGCAAGGCCATCGGCGAAGTCTGCGCGATCGTCGGCCACCTCAACGGCTCGCTGGACCATGAGGCCGGCGGCGAGATCGCCGGCAACCTGTCAGCACTCTATGACTACGTGCTGCAGCGCCTGACCGAGGCCAACCTGCACAACGACCGTGCCGCGCTGGATGAATCACTGCAGCTGCTGGGCGAGATCGACAGCGCCTGGAATGCGATCCCGCACGAACAGCGCCGCCCGGCCGCGGTGGCACCATGAGCCTGCACGAACTGCATGCACAGCTGGATGCCTTCGAGAAGGCCTTGGGCGAAGACTCCCTCGACCAGGCCGACAGCCTGCTCGACGGCCACGACAGCACCCTGCACGCCCTGCTCAGCCAGCCGCTGACCGCCGCCGACCACGCTCCGCTGACCGGCCTGTTCGAGCGCCAGCAGAATCTGCTCGGCCTGCTGCGCCAGCGCCGTGATGCCGTGGCCGCACTGATGAACGACGGCCAGCGCTCCCTTCGCGCGGCGCATGCCTACCTGCAGGCAGAATCGCTGGCATGACCTCGCTGCCGACCACCTCGCTGCACCACCCGGCCGAAAGCGAGCTGTTCGACGAGACGCTCAGCTGCGAACTGGCCCTGCCCGCCGAATTCCAGGCGGGCAGCGCGGCCGGCCGCACCAGCAGTGCCGAAGGCCTGCTGCGCAGCCTGGCGCTGGTCGAGGACAGCCGCGTCGACGAACACGACGAACGCAACGAATCCAGCCTGCAGCTGCAGCGCCTGGAAGCCAAGCTGGACCTGGCGATGGTGCTCCTCGGCCGGCTGGTTCGCCAGCAGGGCCAGGAGCTGACCCTGCGCCCGGTGCGCTGGTCGCGCCGTGGCATCCGCTTGCAGCTGGGCCCGCGCAGTAGCGCCACCCCCGGCCAGGCCGGCGTGGTGCGCCTGCAGCCCAGCGACTGGCTGCCCGACCATATCGACCTGCCGGTGGAAGTCATCGCCGAGGCAGCCGACGGCAGTGGCGGCCACTTCCTGTGGCTGCGCTTCCAGCGCCTGGGCGATGGCCTGGAGATGGCGATGGAGCGGCACCTCTTCCGCCTGCACCGCCGCCAGGTGGCCGAGGCGCGCCGCGCACGTTGAAACCCGCCACCCCGGCACTGCACGGCCGACCCTTGGCGCGCCCGTTCAGCTAAGTTAAGGTGGACTCCCCTACACGGATCCGTTGCGTGCCTGTGCGAGTTCTCATCGTCGACGATCACACCCTCGTCCGCGCCGGCCTGGCGCGGCTGCTGCAGGGGTTTGCCGACGTGCAGCTGGTCGCCGAGGCCAGCAACGCCGAACAGGCACTGCAGCTGGCCCTGCAGCACGCTCCGGACGTGGTGTTGATGGATCTTTCGCTGCCCGGCCGCACTGGCCTGGAAGCACTCAGCGACATCCGGCTGCGCGCGCCCGGTACCCGGGTGGTGATGATGACCATGCACGACGATGCCGCGCACGTACGCGACGCGCTGGATCGTGGCGCGGTTGGATTCGTGGTCAAGGATGCGGCACCGCAGGAGCTGGAACTGGCGCTGCGCGCTGCGCATGCCGGCCAGGTGTTCCTGAGCCCGCAGATCTCGGCCAAGATGCTTGCACCCATGCTGGGCCGCGAGAAGCCCACCGGCATCGCCGCGCTGTCGCCACGCCAGCGCGAGATCCTGCGCCGCATCGGCAAGGGTGAAAGCAACAAGGAAATCGCCGCCGATCTCGGCATCAGCGTCAAGACGGTGGAGACCCACCGTGCACGCATGATGGAGTCGCTGGGCTGCCGGCGCGCCAATGACCTGTTGCTGCTGGCCGCGCGCCACCAGCACGAGCTCGAGTAAGCGCCGGTATCGGGGTCAGATCCCTTTCCACGGGAAAGGGATCTGACCCCGCGACACCCTGCACCGGCGACGAATTCCCGTCGCCCTGACAGGCCCTGACAGGAATCCGTACACGGCGCGCCCAGGACAGGGTCGATCCGGCACCACGAATCAACAACTTGGCGGTGATCTTCGTCAACATCCCGCGCCGATGTAGGGGAAACCCTTACATCCTGTCGGGATATCCACGAAAGCCCTCAGGAACCCCCCGATTCCGCCCCCGCCGGATCAAAAGCAAGATGCGTTCCACAAGGCGCCGGGGAGCGGTGCCGGGGAACCACGATGAAGGCAGCACTCTCGACCCAGCTGGGCCAACAACTTCACCTCACCCCGCAGCTGCTGCAGTCGATCCGGCTGCTGCAGCTCGATGGCCTGCACCTGGAGCAGGAAATCCAGCGCCTGCTGGACTCCAACCCGCTGCTGGAGATCGAAGACGCCGAAGCGCCCGCGGCCGAGGCCACCGAAGCGAGTGCCACCACCCTCGACACTGCCGCCTTCGACGAGCTGCCCGAGTCGTCGATGTGGGACGTGGCCGGTGCCAGCTGGCAGGACGGCGACGACGACCGCATGGCACGCATCGCCGCCGGCGAATCGACCGACCCGCAGCTTCGCGTGCTGCAGCGCCTGTCGCTGGACATGGACGACCGCCAGCTGGCCGTGGCCGCGTTCTGGCTGGACCACTGCGATGAAGCCGGCTACCTGCAGGCGCCGCTGGCCCAGCTGCAGCTGCTGGCCAGCGCCCAGTTCGACATCGCCGCTGACGGCGTGGAAGCCATCCGCCAGCAGCTGCTGCATGGCGAGCCCGCCGGCATGGCCGCGCAGGACCTGCGCGAAGGCCTGCAGGCACAGCTGCGCAGCCTGCACGGCGTGGTGCCGGCCCGCCATCTTGCCGGCCGCATCCTGGAGGGCGCGCTCGACGCGCTGGCCGCCCACGACTACCCCGCCCTCGCCCGCCAGCACGACGCCGAGATCGACGACGTGCGCGAAGCGGTGCGCCTGATCCTCTCGCTGCAGCCGCGCCCCGGCGACAGCCTGCTGCCGGAACGCAACGCCGTGGTGGTGCCGGACGTGGTCGCCTGGCATGCCGATGGGCAGTGGAAGGTCGCCCTGAACCCGGCTACCAGCCGCCGCGTGTCGATCAACAGCCAGTACGAACAGGCTTTGGCCGAAACCAGCGAAGCCGCGCCGGCGCTGCGCGAGATGCTGCAGGAGGCGCGCTGGTTCAGCCGCGGCCTGTCGATGCGCTACGACACCCTGCTGCGCACCGCGCGGGTGATCGTCGAGCGCCAGGCCGCCTTCCTTGTCCGTGGCGAAGAGGCCATGGCCCCGCTGACCCTGAAGGAAGTGGCCGAGGAAATCGGCATGCACGAGTCCACCGTCTCGCGCATCACCACCGGCAAGTTCCTGCAGACCCCGCGCGGCACCTTCGAACTGAAGCACTTCTTCGCCGTGCGCCTGGAAGGCGCCAGCGTCTCCGGCCAGGCGGTGAAGGCCATGGTCCGCCGCCTGATCGACGCCGAACCGGCCGGCCGGCCGCTGGCCGACGAGGCCATTGCCGGCCTGCTGTCACGCCAGGGGGTGAACATTGCCCGCCGAACCGTCGCAAAATACCGAGAACAACTGGATATCGCCCCGGCCCGCGAACGGCGCCGGCTCAGCGCCAGGCAACCCCAGCTGGCCCGGGTGGGCTGAAAAGGATGTTGGACATGAACAAGCTCACGGTCCTGCTGGTCGATGACCACGAGGGCTTCATCAACGCGGCGATGCGCCATTTCCGCAAGATCGACTGGCTGCAGATCGTCGGCAGTGCCGGCAACGGCCTGGAAGCGATCGAACGCTCGGAAACACTGCGCCCGCAGGTGGTGCTGATGGACCTTGCGATGCCGGAAATGGGCGGCCTGCAGGCCACCCGCCTGATCAAGTCGCAGGACGATGCACCGTACATCGTGATCGCCAGCCACTTCGACGACGCCGAGCACCGCGAACACGCATTGCGTGCCGGCGCCGACAATTTTGTCAGCAAGCTGTCCTACATCCAGGAAGTCATGCCGATCCTGGAAGGCCTCAGGGAGGATCGATCGTGAGCGAATCGCGCATCCTGGTGCTGGACAACGACGCCGTGCGCGCAGAGCGCACCGTTGCCCTGCTGGAATTCATGGACTTCAACCCGCGCTGGGTTTCCGACGCGGCCGACTTCGACCTGGGCCGCCAGCGCCAGAACGACTGGATGGCCGTGATCGTCGGCAGCCTGGACGACAGCGCCGCCAGCACCGCGCTGTACCACTGGCTGGGCGGCAGCAGCCTGCCGCCGCCGGTGCTGCTGGCCGATGGTGATGCCACTGCGTTTGCCCAGCAGCACGGCCTGCACGAAGCCAACATCTGGCCGCTGGAAACGCCGCTGCGCCATGCGCAGATGGAAGCCCTGCTGCGCCGCGCCAGCCTCAAGCGCCTGGATGCCGAGCACCAGGCCGGCGCCGCGCAGGATCAAGGCCCGACCGGCAACGGCCCGGCGGTGACTGCGTTGCGCACCATGATCGAACAGGTGGCCGCGTTCGATACCACCGTACTGGTGCTGGGCGAATCCGGTACCGGCAAGGAAGTGGTGTCGCGCGCGATCCACCAGCGCTCGCCGCGCCGCGATGGCCCGTTCGTGGCGATCAACTGCGGCGCCATTCCGGCCGACCTGCTGGAAAGCGAATTGTTCGGACACGAAAAGGGCGCCTTCACCGGTGCGCTGACCGCCCGCAAGGGCCGTTTCGAAATGGCCGAGGGCGGCACCCTGCTGCTCGACGAAATCGGCGACATGAGCCTGCCGATGCAGGTGAAGCTGCTGCGCGTTCTGCAGGAACGCAGCTTCGAGCGCGTTGGTGGCAACCAGACCATCCGCTGCAACGTGCGCGTCGTGGCCGCGACCCATCGCGACCTGGAAACCCGCATCGCCGAAGGCAAGTTCCGCGAGGACCTGTTCTATCGCCTCAATGTGTTCCCGATCGACGTGCCCGCCCTGCGCGAGCGCCGCGAGGACCTGCCGGCGCTGGTGGAAACCATCGCCGCGCAGCTGGCCCGCACCGGCCGTGGCGAAGTGCGCTTCACCCCGGAAGCCCTGCAGGCCCTGGCCGGTTACGAATGGCCGGGCAACGTGCGCGAGCTGACCAACCTGGTCGAGCGCCTGGCGGTGCTGCATCCGGGTGGCTCGGTGCGCGTGCAGGACCTGCCGGCCCGCTACCGCGGCGATGCGGCACTGGCAGCGGTGGCCGCACCGGCACCGGCAGCGCCGGTTGCCAGCGAAGAACGCCTGGACCTGCGCAGCTTCTCGTTCCACACCCCGGGCAGCGGCAGCCAGCCGGCACTGGAGCACGGCATCGCGGTCAATCGCGCTGCCGCCCCGGCGGCACTGCCCGATGACGGCCTGGACCTGCGCAACCACATGGCCAACATCGAACTGGGCCTGATCAACGAAGCTCTGGAGCGCACCCAGGGCGTGGTCGCCCACGCCGCGCAACTGCTCGGCCTGCGCCGCACCACCCTGGTGGAAAAGCTGCGCAAGTACGGCATCGAACGCGAGCAGGCCGAACTGGCCGGCTGAACCGCGTTGCCAGCATGAAGGGGGCACGAACGCCTGGGCTTGCCCGGGCGTTGGTGTTTCCAGTGCCTGGGGTCAGATCCCTTTCCGCAGGAAAGGGATCTGACCCCACTGCATTTGCACGTTTTCCCAGAGACAACGCGGCCGCACTGCGGAGCATGGCATGGACACCCCAAGGAGGTTCCACCATGCATCGCCTTACCCTGCTCGCCGCTCTGCTCTGCCCCGGCATTGCCACCGCCGCCACCTGCACCCTGCCCACCACGCTGGACCAGCGCCAGTTCACCAACCTCAGCGATCCGCTGTACGCACCCGACAACCCGAATGCCGGGCGCATGGTGCAGGTCAGCTTTGCCGGCAACCAGTACGTGCTGGACATCCTCGGCACCGAGCTGCGCATCGGCGGCAGCTACCGCTACCAGCGCCTGGCCCCGCATATCGCCGAAATCCGGATGACCGAAGCCCACCCGGCCGGCCGCGCCCATTACAGCCTGCTGTTGACCTGCCAGACCGACCACCAGGGCCGCTTCATCTACACCCAGCACGACGGCCCCATCGCGCCGCGCCAGCGCCAGAATTCCGGCCGCTGGACCCTGCAGCCGTAGGCCGGAAAACCGACGCCGGATAAATGGCGCCGCCAATGCGGTAAGCGCCCGTGCCGACCAACGGTCGGCACCCACCATCAGCAACAGGTTCCAACAGATCGCGGCCAACTGTCGAAGACGGGGTGGGTCCGGTTGCGGGATGGCGCGACCGAGCCTCCAGGGACGGATTTACGGCGTCCCCCGCAACCGGCCCCACTCCGCCACCCCACGGACAGCCCGCCTTTGACGTTGCCGTTGCCTCTGCGGGTGCAGGGCGCAGCCCTGCCAGCACGCTCCCAACCTCCTCACTTCACTGAATCGAAAACCGGTTTCGGCACGGCACTTGCACTGGTTCCAGCAGACAACCCCATCCCTGTTTCTGGAACCGTTGCAGATGTCCCACTCCGTCACCTCGATCCTTTCGCAGATCCGCTCCTATCAGACCCAGATGGGACAGCCGGCGCTCAACCCGCTGGGCGAAACGCCGCGCAGCAATGCCCTGCCGGGCACGGTGCTGGATGCGCCGCAGGTGCAGCCGGCCAGCTTCACCGAAACCCTGCGTGGTGCGATTGCCGGCGTCAACGATGCGCAACAGAAGTCCGGCGCCCTCGCCAAGGCCTTCGAAATGGGCGACCCCAGCGCCGACCTGGCCAAGGTGATGGTCGCCTCGCAGCAGTCCCAGATCGCCTTCCGCGCCACCGTGGAAGTCCGCAACCGTCTCGTCCAGGCTTACCAGGACGTGATGAACATGCCGCTGTAAGGAACGTTGACGCATGGCACTGACGCTCTCCAAGGACAGCCTGAACGCCGAGAAGGCCGGGCAATGGTTCGACCGCCTGCAGAGTCTGCAGATCACCCGTCGGCTGGGCCTGATGGCGATGATCGCAGTGGCGGTGGCGGCAGGCCTGTCCGTGTTCTTCTGGTCGCAGAAGCCGGGCATGGTCCCGCTGTACACCGGCCTGGACCAGAAGGCGACCGCTGAAGCGACCGACCTGCTGCGCGCCGCGCAGATTCCGTTCGCGCTCGACCCGGCCACCGGTGGCATCACCGTGCCGGAAAAGAACCTGCACGACGCCCGCCTGAAGCTGGCTGGCTCGGGCCTGACCGACAGCGGCAAGCTCGGCTTCGAGCTGATGGAACGCGACCCGGGCTTCGGCGTCAGCCAGTTCGTGGAAAGCGCGCGCTACCAGCATGCGCTGGAAACCGAGCTGTCGCGCACCATCAACACGCTGCGCCCGGTGCGTGATTCGCGCGTGCACCTGGCCATTCCCAAGCCCAGCGCCTTCACCCGCCAGCGTGACGTGGCCAGCGCCTCGGTCACCCTGGAACTGCGTGGCGGCCAGCAGCTGGAACGCAGCCAGGTGGACGCCATCGTGCACATGGTCGCGGCCAGCATTCCGGACCTTGCCCCGGAACGGGTGACCGTGGTCGACCAGAGCGGGCGCATGCTCAGCATCACCGATCCGAACAGCGAGGCGGCGGTCAACGCCGCCCAGTTCGAGCAGGTGCGACGCCAGGAAACCTCGTTCAACCAGCGCATCCGCGAACTGCTGGAACCGATGACAGGCCCGGGCCGCGTCAATCCGGAAGTCAGTGTGGACATGGATTTCTCGGTGACCGAGGAAGCCCGCGAACTCTACAACGGTGAGCCGCAGAAGCTGCGCAGCGAGCAGATGAGCGAGAACACCACCAGCACGCCGGGTCCGCAGGGTGTGCCGGGCGCGACCAGCAACAGCCCGCCGGGCCAGCAGGCCGCGCCGGCCACCGCGCAGGCCCCGACCGAAAGCAGCAAGAACGCGACCCGCAACTACGAGCTGGACCGCACCCTGCAGCACACCCGCCAGCCGGCCGGCCGCATCAAGCGCGTCTCGGTGGCGGTGCTGGTGGACAACGTGCCGCGCGCCGGTGCCAACGGCAAGGTCAGCCCGCAGCCGCTGTCGGCTGCCGAACTGACCCGCGTCGAAGCGCTGGTCAAGCAGGCCGTCGGATTCAACGCCGAGCGTGGCGACACCGTGTCGGTGATGAATGCCCCGTTCGTGCGTGACACCACGCCGGTCGAAGGGCCGGCCTGGTGGGAACTGCCGTGGGTGCACGATGCCGGCCGCATGCTGCTGGGCGCGGTGGTGGTGCTGGCGCTGCTGTTCGGCGTGCTGCGCCCGGCGCTGCGCGCGATCACCGGCCAGGGGAAGAAGAACGACGAACAGGCACTGGAACCGCACACCGCGGACGTGCAGCTGGTCGATGACGATGGCATCCCGCTGCCGGCGCTGGGCGCCGACCGGGCCAGCCTGGGCGGGCCGGATACGCTGGCCCTGCCGGTGGATTCATATGAGGAACGACTGCGGATGGCGCGTGAAGCCGTGAAGACCGACTCCAAGCGCGTGGCCCAGGTGGTCAAGGGTTGGGTGGCCAATGACTGAGGCCGCATTGACTGGCGTGCAGCGCGCCGCCGTACTGCTGCTTTCGCTGGGTGAGCTGGACGCGGCCGAAGTGCTGCGCCACATGGAACCCAAGGAGGTGCAGAAGATCGGCATCGCCATGGCCACCATGACCGACATCACCCGCGAGCAGGTGGAACGGGTGATGGACCAGTTCGGCCAGGAGCTGGGCTCGAAGACCTCGCTGGGCGTGGGCTCGGACGACTACATCCGCAACATGCTGGTGCAGGCGCTGGGCAGCGAGAAGGCCGGCAACCTGATCGACCGCATCCTGCTCGGCCGCAACACCACCGGCCTGGACGCACTGAAGTGGATGGACCCGCGTGCGGTGGCCGACCTGGTGCGCAACGAGCACCCGCAGATCATCGCCATCGTGATGGCGCATCTGGAAACCGACCAGGCCGCCGACGCGCTGAAGCTGCTGCCCGACCGTACCCGCGTGGACGTGCTGCTGCGCATCGCCACCCTCGACGGCATTCCGCCGAACGCGCTCAATGAACTCAACGAGATCATGGAGCGCCAGTTCGCCGGCAACCAGAACCTGAAGTCGTCCAACATCGGCGGCGTGCAGTGCGCGGCCAATATCCTGAACTTCATGGACAGCGGCCAGGACCAGGCGATCCTGGGCGAGATCGCCCGTATCGACGCGCCGTTGAGCAACCGCATCCAGGACCTGATGTTCGTGTTCGACGATCTGGTCGACCTGGACGACCGCGAGATGCAGCTGGTGCTGCGCGAGGTGAGCGGCGAACGCCTGGGCCTGGCCCTGCGCGGTGCCGACATCAAGGTGCGCGACAAGATCACCCGCAACATGTCGCAGCGCGCGGCCGAAATCCTGCTGGAAGACATGGAAGCCCGCGGCCCTGTGCGCCTGTCCGACGTGGAAGGCGCGCAGCGCGAGATCCTGGCCATCGTCAAGCGCATGGCCGATGAAGGCACCGTCACCATCGGTGGCAGCGCGGAGGCCATGCTGTGAGCAACGTCGTGCGCTGGCTTGCCCCGGACCTGCTGGCCCAGCCCGAACCGGCGCTGGATCAGGAGGATGCGTTCGAACTCACCGAGCCGGACCCGGAACACGAACCGGAGCCGCCGCTGCAGCTGCCCACCCTGGAAGAAATCCAGGCCATCCAGGACAGCGCCGAGAAGGAAGGGTTCGACCAGGGCCATGCCGACGGCTACGGCCAGGGCCAGGCCGAGGTGCGTCGCCTCGCCGCGCAGATCGAAGGCATCCTGGACAACTTCAGCCGGCCGCTGGTGCGGCTGGAGAACGAAGTGGTCGGCGCACTCGGCGAACTGGCCGTGCGCATCGCCGGCGCGCTGGTCGGCCGCGCCTACGAAGCCGAGCCGGCACTGCTGGCACAGCTGGTCGGTGAAGCGATCGACGCGGTCGGCGGCAGCACCCGCGAGGTGGAAGTGCGGCTGCACCCGGATGACATCGCCGCCCTCGCCCCGCTGCTGAACCTGTCGCCGGCGCAGCGTCTGGTACCCGATACCAGCCTCAGCCGTGGCGACCTGCGCGTGCACGCTGAAGCGGTGCGCATCGACGGCACCCTGGAAGCCCGCCTGCGCGGCGCGCTGGACGCGGTGATCCGCCAGACCGGAGCAGGCGCATGAGCCCGGAATCGCAAGCCGCGCCGCAACCGGCGCCAGCGGCCGACTGGGCCGTGGCCCGCAACCTGCGCCTGGCCAGCCGCCTGGATGGCCTGCGCGTGGATACCGCGCATGGTCGCGGCCTGATCCGCGAGGGCGTACTGCGCCGCGCGGTCGGCCTCACCCTGGAAGCGGTCGGCTGCGAAGCGCCGCTGGGCGCCAGCTGCAAGGTGGAAGTGGTCGATGGTGGCTGGGTCGATGCCGAAGTGGTCGGTTTCGCCGGCGAGCGCACCTATCTGATGCCCAGCGCCGAGCTGCACGGGCTGCTGCCCAACGCGCGGGTGGTACCGTCGGCGCGGCGTGGTGGCGTGGAAGTCGGCGAAGGCCTGCTCGGCCGCGTCATCGACAGCGACGGCGTGCCGCTGGATGGCAAGGGCCCGATCCGCGCCGAAGGGCATGTCGGCATGGCCGGCGTCTCGATCAACCCGCTGGCGCGTGAACCGATCACCCAGCCGCTGGACGTGGGCGTGCGCGCGATCAACGCGCTGCTGCCGATCGGACGCGGCCAGCGCGTCGGCCTGTTCGCCGGCTCCGGCGTCGGCAAGTCGACGCTGCTGGGCATGATGACCCGCTACACCGCCGCCGACGTGATCGTGGTCGGCCTGATCGGTGAACGCGGCCGCGAAGTCCGCGATTTCGTCGAGACCACGCTGGGCGAGGAAGGCCTGCGCCGCGCCGTGGTGGTCGCCAGCCCCGCCGACCGGCCGCCGCTGGCGCGCCTGCACGGCGCCTATCGTGCCACCGCCATCGCCGAGTGGTTCCGCGACCAGGGCCTGAACGTACTGCTGCTGATGGACTCGCTGACCCGCTTCGCCCAGGCGCAGCGCGAGATCGGCCTGTCGGTGGGCGAACCGCCGACCACCCGCGGCTACCCGCCGTCGGTGTTCGCCAAGCTGCCGGCGCTGGTCGAGCGTGCCGGCAACGGCGCCAAGGGCCGTGGCTCGATCACCGCCTTCTATACGGTGCTGACCGAAGGCGATGATCCGCAGGATCCGATCGCCGACGCCGCGCGCGCGATCCTCGATGGCCACATCCTGCTCTCGCGCCGGGTGGCCGACAGCGGCCTGTACCCGGCCATCGACGTCGAATCCTCGGTCAGCCGCGTGGTCACGGAAATCGCCGACGAACCGTGGCGCCTGCGCATCCGCAAGTTGAAGCGGCTGGTCTCGGCCTACTCGGCCAACCGCGACCTGATCGCGATCGGTGCCTACCAGCGCGGCAACGACGCGGCCACCGACGAAGCCCTGGAACGCTGGCCGGAAATCATGGAGTTCCTCGGCCAGGACGTTGCCAAGGCCGCAGATCTCCCGCACAGCCAGGCGGCGCTGCAGCGCCTGGTGGAACAAGAGAGTTAAGCCATGAACCAGTCCAAGCGCATCGATCCCCTGCTCAAGCGGGCCCAGGAACACGAGGACGCGGTTGCCCGCGACCTGGCCGAACGCCAGCGCGTGCTCGACACCCATCTATCGCGACTGGACGAACTGCGCCGCTATGCCGAGGAGTACGCGAACGCGCAGATGGCCGCGACCAGCCCGGCGCAGCTGCTGAACCGTCGCGCCTTCCTCGACCGCCTGGACAGTGCGGTCGAGCAGCAGCAGGCCACGGTCGACGGCAACCGCGAAAAAGTAGAGGCCGAGCGCGCCCGCCTGATCCTGGCCAGCCGTGACAAGGCGGTGCTGGAGCAGCTGGCCGCCAGCTACCGCGCGCAGGAAAAGGTGGTGACCGACCGCCGCGACCAGCGCGAGATGGACGACATTGGTGCGCGGCGTGCACGCCTGGTGCAGGCCGAAGACCAGGACGGCGCCGAGCAGGGAGGCCGCTCGTGATGCCCGCTCCGCTCGCCAGCAGTGCCAACCCGGCCACGCCCACCACCAGCAACAGTGCCGCGCGCGCCTCGCGCAGCGAAGGCGGAAAGGACTTCAGCCAGCTGCTGCAGAGCGGCGCCGCGTCGGCACCCGCCCCTGCCGGCAGCGCCACCACGCCGGCGACGACGCCATCCACGCCGGGCCAGCCGTCGACCGCCGACAGCAAGGGCCAGGCACCGGGTGAACGCAACGCGGACGCCGAAGCGACAACCGTAGAAACGCCGCCGCAACCGCCCGCTGCCGCAGCCCCCGCGGGTCCCGGTACCGACAAGGACAAGCCCGCCGCGACCGACGACGCGCCGTGGCCACCGCTCGGCCTGGCCGGCCTGGTGCTGGCGATGCCGGCGCCTGCCGATCCGGCCGCCGCGCTGCCCAGCGCAGCTGCGCCCCTGCCTGCCAGCAACGGCCCGGCGTTGCCCGCTACCCCGGCCGCGAACCCGGCACTGCCTGCAGCCAACCCGGCAGCGGCGGCGGCGGCCGCAGCGCCAGCGGCGACCGACAACAGGCCGGCGGCGAGCAACGCTGACGACGCCACCGCGCTGCCACTGCCGGAGATCATCCTGCCCGGCAAGCGCAGCGAGCGTGGCGAAAGCAGCGACGTGGCGCCCCTTGGCGACCGCGCCAGCGCACCGCTGCTGCATGGACCGGCCACCGCCGCCGTGCAGGACCTGAAGGCCGCGCTCGCCACCGGCAATGCGATCTTCGATGGCGAACCCACGCCGAAGCCCGTGCTGGGTGATGACGGCTTCGATCAGGCCATCGGCGCGCGCCTGGGCTGGCTGGCCGACCAGAAGATCGGCCACGCCCACATCCGTCTGAGCCCCGACGACATGGGACCGGTCGATGTGCGCCTGCAGTTGAACGGCGACAAGGTGCATGCCAGCTTCAGCAGCCCGCACGTGGACGTGCGCCAGGCACTGGAGAGCAGCCTGCCGCGCCTGCGCGAGCTGCTGGGCGAACAGGGCTTCCAGCTGGCCCACGCCGATGTCGGCCACCAGGCGCCCGGTGGTGGCGGCACTGCATCGGGTCAGCCCGGTGGCGGCGGCATGGCCGGCGACGGAGAACCGACGCCGGGCGACGCCAGCGTGTCGTCCGCACAGTTGATCCGCCAGCGCGGGTTGCTGGACGCCTACGCCTGACAGGCGTGCCAACCAAGGTTGGCACCCGCCAGAGCGGGGCGGTTGGCACCCACCAGGGAACCGGGGCAGTAGAGTCGCACCTGCCAGTATCGCGCTGGTGGGTGCGGAGCCTGCTCCGCACGGCCCCACCGGCACCCCGACGGAATTCCGTCGCACCCCACTGCCCCGCCTTCGGCACACCCCTTGCATATCCCGGTGAAGCAACCCTCAGGAGCTTCACCCCGTGGCCGCAGCCGCTGACAAAACCAAGAAGACCGCCGAGAAGGACAAGGCCGCCAAGCCGCGTAGTCCGATCCTGATCACCGCACTGGTGGCCGTACTGGCCGCCGCTGCCGCCGGTGGCGGCGTGTGGTTCTTCACCCAGTCCAAGCACGAAGAGAAGACCGCGCAGGCGCCAAAGAAGAGCGCCACCCCGGCCCCGGCACAGTACTTCGCGCTCGACCCGGCGTTCGTGGTCAACCTCAACGGCCCGGTCGACGGCCCGCGCTACCTGCAGCTGGAAGTGCAGCTGATGACCCGCGACCCGGCCGCGCTGGAGGCGATCAAGACCCATGCCCCGGCCATCCGTGCGCGCCTGCTGATGCTGTTCTCGCAGGTCAGCCCGGACCAGATCGCCGATGTCGCCGGCAAGCAGAAGCTGCAGGCGGCCTCACTGGCCGAGGTGCAGAAGGTGCTCAAGGCCGAGACCGGCAGCAACGGCGCCGACGATCTGCTGTTCACCAGCTTCGTGACCCAGTAAGGGCCCACCGATGAATGATCTGCTGTCCCAGGACGAGATCGATGCCCTGCTCCACGGCGTGGACAGTGGCGCGGTCGAGACCGATGCGGAACCCCCGTCAGGCGAAGCGCGTTCGTACGACTTCGCCAGCCAGGACCGCATCATCCGTGGTCGCATGCCGACCCTGGAAATGGTCCACGAGCGCTTCGCACGCCTGTGGCGGATCGGCCTGTTCAATCTGATCCGCCGCTCGGCCGAGCTGTCGGTGCGCGGCATCGAACTGATCAAGTTCAACGACTACATGCACTCGCTGTATGTACCGACCAACCTGAACCTGATCCGCTTCAAGCCACTGCGCGGCACCGGCCTGATCGTGTTCGAGCCGACCCTGGTGTTCGCCATCGTCGACAACTTCTTCGGCGGCGACGGGCGCTACCCCACCCGCATCGAAGGCCGCGAGTTCACGGCCACCGAAATGCGGGTGATCCACCTGCTGCTGAAGCAGACCTTCGCCGACCTGCGCGAAGCGTGGGCACCGGTGATGGACGTCGACTTCGAGTACATCAATTCGGAGATCAACCCGCATTTCGCCAACATCGTGACGCCGCGCGAGTACGTGGTGGTGTGCCGCCTGCACGTCGAGCTCGACGGCGGTGGCGGCGACATCCACGTCACCCTGCCGTACTCGATGCTGGAACCGATCCGCGAACTGCTCGACGCCGGCATCCAGAGCGACCGCAACGACCGCGACGAGAGCTGGGGCAAGACCCTGCGTGAACAGCTCAACATCGCCGAAGTCACCCTGTCCAGCGTACTGGCCAGCAAGCGCATGACCCTGCGCGACCTGACCCAGCTGAAGGTCGGCGACATCCTGCCGATCGACCTGAGCCCGCAGGTGCCGCTGTGCGTGGAGAACATCCCGGTATTCACCGGCGAGTTCGGCATCGCCAACGGCATGAACGCCGTGAAGATCACCGCTACCCATCCGCCGGGCACCCGCCCGCGCGTACCCGTCATCCAGGAAGACCCGCAATGAACGATATCGACGCCCTCGAACCGACCCCGGCCCAGTTCAGCAGCCTGCAGGCCGATGAGGCGAACGGCCCGGACCTGAACCTGGACGTGATCCTCGACGTGCCGGTGACCCTGTCGCTGGAAGTCGGTCGTGCCCGGCTGCCGATCCGCAACCTGCTGCAGCTCAACCAGGGTTCGGTGGTGGAACTGGAGCGCGGAGCCGGCGAATCGCTGGACGTGTTCGTCAACGGCACCCTGATCGCCCACGGCGAAGTGGTGGTGATCAATGACCGTTTCGGCGTGCGCCTGACCGACGTGGTCAGCCCGAGCGAGCGGATCCGGAGACTGCGTTGAACCTGCTGGCCTCCACCCTGCTGGCGGTCGGCAAGGCCGCCGCGCCGATCGGCCCCCAGGTCGGCCAGCACGCGGCCGCTGCACCCAGCCTGTTCGGTGCGGTGCTGGCGTTGTTGGCGGTGCTGGCGCTGGTGATCGGCCTGGGCTGGTTGCTCAAGCGCATGCCCGGCAGCGGCTTCCGCCCGGCCGAAGGCATGAAGCTGGTGGCCAGCCTCAGCGTCGGCGCCAAGGAGCGCGTGGTGGTGGTGGAGGTCAACGGCCAGCAACTGCTGCTGGGCGTCACCGCTGGTGGCATCAACACTCTGCATACCCTGCCCGAACCGCTGCCGCCGCCGGCACCGGTGCGCGTGCCGGACTTCAAGAACCTGCCGAATTTCGCCCAGCTGCTGCAGCAGCGGCTGCGCAAGGATCCCTGACATGCGTGTCACCCGTACCCGTCTTGCCACCCTGATGCCGTGGCTGCTGATGCTCGCCCTGTGCCTGTTGCCGGCACTGGCGTTCGCCGCGCCCGGCGCACCGACCACCCCGCTGCCGGACATCAACGTCGGCAAGATCGGGGGTGCGCCGGTCAGCCTGCCGCTGCAGACCCTGCTGCTGATGACCGCGATCACCCTGATCCCGTCGATGCTGCTGGTGCTGACCTCGTTCACCCGCATCATCATCGTGCTGGGCCTGCTGCGCCAGGCGCTGGGTACCGGGCAGACGCCGTCCAACCAGGTACTGCTGGGCCTGGCCCTGTTCCTCACCGCGATGGTGATGATGCCGACCTGGGACAAGGCGTGGAGCGCGGGCATGGCGCCCTATCTCAACGGTGACATCGACTTCCAGACCGCCTGGACATTGACCACGCAGCCGCTGCGCGGATTCATGCTGGCGCAGATCCGCGAAACCGACCTGATGACCTTCGCCGGCATCGCCGGGCACGGCACCTACGCCAGCCCCGATGCGATCCCGTTCCCGGTGCTGGTCGCCTCGTTCGTCACCAGCGAACTGAAGACCGCTTTCGAGATCGGCTTTCTGATCTTCATCCCGTTCGTGATCATCGACCTGGTGGTGGCCAGCGTGCTGATGTCGATGGGCATGATGATGCTGTCGCCGATGCTGGTGTCGGCACCGTTCAAGATCCTGCTGTTCGTGCTGGTGGATGGCTGGGTGCTGACTGTCGGCACGTTGGCAGCGAGCTTCAATCCGGCGTGACCGGGAGGCAGCCGGGCATGGCTCGGCTCTACAAAAGCATCGCCGGGCATGGCCTGGCGCTATCGATGGAAAAACGATGTCTCCCGAACTTGCCTTGACCGAACTGCGTGGCGGCCTGATCGCCGTGTTGTGGGTGGCCGGCCCGTTGCTGCTCACCGTACTGGTGGTGGGCGTGGTGGTCGGTGTCGTGCAGGCCGCCACCCAGCTCAATGAACCAACCATCGCCTTCGTCGCCAAGGCGGCGGCGCTGACCGCAGTGCTGTTCGCGCTGGGCAGCCTGCTGATCGGCCACCTGGTTGAATTCACCACGCTGCTGTTCCAGCGCATTCCGCACCTGATCGGCTAGGGATACGCGCCTCGATGGACGCCGCCACCCAGATGGCTGCCGACGGCCTGCAGGCCTTCGGCATGATCGGTACCGTGCTGTGGACCATGCTGCGCATCGGCGCGGTGGCCATGGCCATGCCCATGGTCGGTACCCGCGCGGTACCCTCGCGGGTCCGCGTGGTACTGGCCGGCACGCTGGCCATCGCGCTGGCGCCGCTGCTGCCACCGGTACCGGACTGGACCGGCTTCGATGCCGCCACCGTGCTGACCATCGCCCGCGAACTGGCCATCGGCGTTTCCATCGGCTTTCTGCTGCGGCTGGTGTTCGAAGCCGGTGCGATGGCCGGCGAACTGATCGCCCAGGGCACCGGCCTGGCCTTCGCGCAGATGAGCGATCCGCTGCGCGGTGGCACTTCGGGCGTGATCGGCCAGTGGTTCTATCTGCTGTTCGGCCTGCTGTTCTTCACCGCCAACGGCCACCTCGCGTTGATCTCGCTGCTGGTGGACAGCTACCGCGCGCTGCCCATCGGTGCGCCACTGCCCGACCCGCATGCCTTCTCCAGCATCGCCCCGACCTTCCTGCTGACCGTGCTGCGCGGTGCACTGACACTGGCCATTCCGCTGACTGTGGCGATGCTGGCCGTGAACCTGGCCTTCGGCGTGCTGGCGCGCGCCGCGCCTGCGCTGAATCCGATCCAGCTGGGCCTGCCGGTCTCGCTGCTGCTGGGCCTGTTCCTGCTGGCCCTGCTGGCCGGGGAAATGGGGCCGCCGGTACAGCGCCTGTTCGACGCCGCCTTCCAGGCTGCGGACGCGGTCACACACTGAGCCGATCATCACGAATTGCCGCTTGAAGTCCCCCCCGGTCAGCGCGTTAGAGTGAATGCGCGGCAACCGGGGGGATGCCGCACGTGGCCGGCGCCCTGCGTCGGCCTGCCTCATGCATGCCCCACCGTGGTTTCCGTCGACAGGCAGGTCCGGGAGACTGACGAATGCTGGTAGGCACGTACAACCCATGGCTGGTGGCGATCTCGCTGCTGGTCGCCGTGATGGCTTCGTACACCGCGCTGGCGATGGCCGGGCGCACGGTGACCGCCCCGGGCAGGGGCGCGGCCTGGTGGTGGCGCCTGGGGGGCGGATTCGCCATGGGCCTGGGCATCTGGTCGATGCACTTCATCGGCATGCTGGCCTTCGACCTGCCCATTCCGTTGGGCTACGACCTCCCCATCACCCTGCTCTCGCTTGCCCTTGCCATCGCCTCGTCGGTGTTCGCACTGTGGCTGGTCTCGCTGCGCACCCTGCCCCATTCGCGGCTGGCCGGCGGCGCGCTCCTGATGGGCACCGGCATCGCTGGCATGCACTACGTCGGCATGGCCGCCATGCGCATGCAGCCGGGCATCGACTATGACCCGGGCTGGCTGCTGTTCTCGCTGATGGTTGCCGTGGCCGCCTCGTGGACCGCGCTGTACGTGGCCTTCCGCCTGCGCGCCCAGCGCACCCGCATCGGTGATCGCCTGGCAGCGGCGGGCCTGCTCGGACTGGCCATCGTCGGCATGCACTACACCGGCATGGCCGCCGCGCGCTTCCCGGAGGGCAGCATCTGCGGGGCGGCGGTCGGCGATGGCCTGCAGAACGAGTGGCTGGCCATGCTGGTGGTGGTGCTGACCGTGGCGATCCTGGCCGTGGTGCTGGTGGTCTCGTGGCTGGACCAGCGGGTCGAGGCGCAGCTGCTGCGGCTGCGCAACTCGATGCTGAGCACCTCGTTGACCGATGCCCAGCAGGAACTGACCCAGGCCGCGCTGCACGATCCGCTCACGCGCCTGCCCAACCGCCTGCTGCTGCAGCGGCGCATCGTGCAGGCCCTGGCCGAGGCCGAACAGGGCGGCAACCGCTTCGCGGTGATGTTCATGGACCTGGACGGCTTCAAGCAGGTCAACGATGCCTATGGCCACCAGGCCGGTGACGCCCTGCTGGTGGCGGTGGCCGAGCGCACCCGCCAGCTGCTGCGCCCGCACGACCTGCTGGCCCGGCTGGGCGGTGACGAGTTCGTACTGGTGGTGCGCATCGAGCACGACGAGGACCTGCCGACCCTGGCCCGGCGCATCCTGCAGGCTGTGGGCAGCGGCCCGCTGCTGCCGGACAACGAGCTGCAGGTGACCGCCAGCATCGGCGTGGCGATCTGCCCGGACCACGCCGCCAGCGAACGCCAGCTGATGGCCTTCGCCGACGCGGCGATGTACCAGGCCAAGGAATCCGGACGCAACGCCTTCGTGCTGTTCGCCGACTGGATGAACGACAGCGCCGAGCAGCAGTTCCGGCTGCTGGCCGACCTGCGCCGCGCCATCGGCAGCGACCAGCTGTTCCTGCACTATCAGCCGAAGATCCGCGTGGCCACGCAGAAAGTGGCCGGCGCCGAGGCGTTGATCCGCTGGCGCCATCCGGAACACGGCTTGATCCCGCCCGACCGCTTCATCCGCTTGGCCGAGCGCAGCGGCGCAATCAACGACATCGGCCGCTGGGCGCTGGACCAGGCCTGCCAGCAGCTGCGGCGCTGGCACGATGCCGGCCACGAAGGCTGGTCGATGTCGGTGAACCTCTCGCCGGTGCAGTTCAGTTCGCCACACCTGCTGCAGGACGTGCGCGCGGTGATCGAACGCCATGGCATCGCACCCCGGCAGCTGGTACTGGAGATCACCGAAAGCACGGTGATGCGCGACACCGACACCAGCCTTCGCCTGCTGCAGGCACTGTCGGCGCTGGGCGTGGGCATCTCCATCGATGATTTCGGAACCGGCTATTCCAGCCTGCTCTACCTGAAACGGCTGCCGTCCACCGAAATCAAGATCGACCACGCGTTCGTGCGCGACCTGGAACACAGCGCCGAGGACGTGGTGATCGTCTCGGCGATCGTGGCACTGGGCCATGCGCTGGACATGGACATCGTGGCCGAGGGCGTGGAAACCGCCGCCCAGCGGGCCTACCTGGAGCGCCTGGGCTGCGACTACCTGCAGGGCTACCTGCTCGGCCGCCCGGTCGACGCCGCCCGCTTCATGCAGCTCCACGACCTGCCGCGGCCGCGGGTGGAGCTGGCGCAGAGTCCGCCGCCCAGCGATAGCGCCCCCCGGTAGCTCCCCGCCATGCGGATGGGCCGGACCATCCCGCTACGGAACACTTCTTGCACGCACCCCGGCATCCCCTGCCGCAGTGCCCGTGATGTCCGAGAACGAATCCGCCGGCGAAAAGACCGAACAACCAACCGAAAAACGCCTGCGCGACGCCCGTGAACAGGGCAACCTGCCGCGCTCGCGCGAACTCGGCACCGCCGCCGTGTTCGGCGCCGGCGTGCTGGCGGTGATGGCCATGAGCGGCTCGATCGGCCGTGGCGCCACGGCCTGGATGAAGCACGCGCTCAGCCCGGAACAGAGCCTGCGGCAGAACCCGAAGGCACTGTTCGGCCACTTCGGCGACCTGCTGCTGCAGTTCATGCTGGTGATCGCGCCGCTGGTGCTGGTCTGCCTGCTGGCCAGCTTCGTCGCCCCGCTGGTGATGGGCGGCCTGCGCTGGTCGCAGAAGGCATTGCTGCCCGACATCAACCGTCTGAACCCGATGAGCGGGCTCAAGCGCCTGTATGGCCCCGAAGCCATTGCCGAGTTCACCAAATCGCTGCTGCGCGTGGCCTTCGTTGGCGTCGCCGCCGGGCTGGTGGTGTGGAGCGGCTTCGACACCCTGCGCGGGCTGATCCACCACCCGCTGGAGACCGCCATCACCGATGGCCTGGGCTTCACCCTGCGCCTGCTGCTGGCCACCGCCGGCGCGATGCTGGTGCTGGCCGCCATCGATGCGCCCTACCAGCGCTGGAACTGGATGCGCAAGCTGAAGATGACCCGTGAAGAGCTGCGCCGGGAAATGAAGGAAAGCGAGGGCAGCCCCGAGGTAAAGGGCCGCATCCGCCAGCTGCAGCAGCAGATGGCCAACCGCCGGATGATGGAGGCGGTGCCCACCGCCGACGTGGTGGTGGTCAACCCCACCCACTACGCGGTGGCCCTGAAGTACGAGGGCGGCGCCATGAACGCCCCCACCGTAGTCGCCCTGGGCGTGGATGAGACCGCCCTGCGCATCCGTGAAGTGGCCGACGGCAACAAGGTGGCGATCGTCTCCGCGCCGCCTTTGGCACGCGCCTTGTATCGGGAAGGCCAACTCGGAAAGGAAATCCCCGTGAGACTGTATTCGGCCGTCGCCCAGGTCCTGTCCTACGTCTACCAGCTGCGCGCCTGGCGCACTGGCCCGATGCCGGACGCCCCGCACATCCAGGTGGATGAATTCGGCAAGGGAGGCCGCCCGTGAGCGCCCAGCCCGCCACCGGTTTCAACACCCGCCGCGCCCTGGAAATGATCCGCCAGGGCCTTGGCGCGCCGCTGATCGTGCTGGCCCTGCTGGCCATGGTCGTGGTGCCGCTGGCCGCGCCGGTGCTCGATGCGCTGTTCACCTTCAACATCGCCATCTCGCTGATGGTGCTACTGGCGGTGGTCTACGTGAAGCGCCCGCTGGACTTCACGATCTTCCCGATCGTGCTGCTGATCACCACCATGCTGCGGCTGGCCCTGAACGTGGCCTCCACCCGCGTGATCCTGCTCAACGGCCAGAACGGCCACGACGCCGCAGGCAAGGTCATCGCCGCGTTCGGCGAATTCGTGATCGGCGGCAACTACGCGGTCGGCATCGTGGTCTTCGCGATCCTCACCATCATCAACTTCGTGGTGATCACCAAGGGCGCCGGCCGCGTCTCGGAGGTGACCGCGCGCTTCATCCTGGACGCGATGCCCGGCAAGCAGATGGCGATCGACGCCGACCTCAACGCCGGTTTGCTGACGCGCGAAGAAGCCAAGCTGCGCCGCGAGGAGGTCCGCGAGGAAGCCGACTTCTACGGCGCAATGGACGGTGCCAGCAAATTCATCCGCGGCGACGCCATCGCCGGCATCCTGATCCTGTTCATCAACATGCTCGGCGGCCTGGCCGTGGGCGTGCTGCAGCATGGCATGCCGTTCGGCGACGCCGCTGCCACCTACACCCTGCTGTCGATCGGTGACGGACTGGTGGCGCAGCTGCCGGCCCTGCTGGTCTCCAGCGCCGTGGCGATGCTGGTGACCCGCGCATCGCGCTCGCAGGACATGGCCCAGGCCATGACCGGCCAGGTGTTCGGCCAGTACCGCGCGCTGGCGATCACCGCCGGCATCATCGGCGTGGTCGGCCTGGTGCCGGGCATGCCCAATGTCGCTTTCCTGACGCTGGCGGCGATCCTCGGCTTCATCGCCTGGAAGGTGTACCGCAAGGGCAAGGCCCCGGCTGCGGACGCGGCAGGCGGTGGCACCGATGCTGCCGCACTCAACGCACTCGGCCGCCCGGCGGCACCGGCACCGACCGCCGAACTGAGCTGGGACGAACTGCGCCCGGTCGATCCGCTGGGCCTGGAGGTCGGCTACCGGCTGATTCCGCTGGTGGACAGCAACCAGGGCGGCGAACTGATGGCACGCATCAAGGGCGTGCGCCGCAAGCTGACCCAGGATGTCGGTTTCCTGATCCCGTCGGTGCACATCCGCGACAACCTGGAACTGCCGGCCAACGGTTACCGCGTGCTGGTGCACGGCGTACCGGTGGCCACCGCCGAGATCCACCCCGACCGCGAGCTGGCCCTGGACCCAGGCAGCGCCCTCGGCACACTGGAAGGCATCGCCGGCAAGGACCCCGCGTTCGGCCTGGATGCCACCTGGATCCAGCCGCACCAGCGCGCCCAGGCCGAAACGCTGGGCTACACCGTGGTCGACCCGGCCACCGTGGTCGCCACCCACCTCTCGCACCTGATCCGCGAACACGCGCCGGAACTGCTCGGCCACGAGGAAGTGCAGCACCTGCTGGCCAACCTGGCCAAGAGCGCGCCCAAGCTCGTCGAAGATCTGACGCCAAAGGCGCTGCCGCTGTCGGCGGTGGTGCGCGTGCTGCAGAACCTGCTGGTCGAGCGCATTCCGATCCGCCAGCTGCGCAAGATCGCCGAAGCGTTGGTCGAACATGCGCCCAGCAGCCAGGACCCGGCCGTGCTGACCGCCGCCGTGCGCACCGCGCTGGGCCGCTTCATCGTGCAGGAGATCGCCGGAATGTCGGCGGAGCTGCCGGTGTTCACCCTCAACCCGCAATTGGAACGTGTCTTGCAGGAGTCCACGCAGGGCAACGGCGCCGCGCTGGAACCCGGACTCGCTGAGCGACTGCACCAGAGCCTGGCCGAATGTGTCAGCAAGCAGGAAGCCCGCAACGAGCCCGCGGTCGTGCTGGTACCTGGCCCGGTGCGCGCCGCGCTGGCCCGCCTGGTCCGCCACAGCGTTCCGTCGCTGTCGGTCCTGGCCTACAGCGAGGTGCCGGAGGACAAGCGCCTGAAGCTGGTCGGAACGATCAGCTGACGCCGCCCTCCGATGCGCCAGAAAACAGACACCACTTTCGAACCCACGCACCAGACAGATACCAAGGGGAACCCGCACCGTGCAGACCACCGACCACCCGAGTTCCCCGACCGCCACCCCGCCGTCTTCGTCCCGTGACCACAGCATGAAAATCAAACGATTCGTCGCCGCCGACATGCGCTCGGCCATGAACCTGGTGCGCAAGGAACATGGTCCTGACGCCGTGATCCTGTCCAACCGCCGGATCGAGGAAGGCATCGAGATCGTCGCCGCCGCCAACTACGACGAGAGCGCCGTGCAGCGTGCACTGGAAGCCTCGCGCCGCGACGTGGCGCCGCCGCCGGCACCCAGGCCGCGCACCGCCGCCGACGCGGTGATCGCCGCGGTCACCCGCCGCCGCAGCAGCACCCCGGCGCCGGAACCGGTCGCCGCCACCACCTCGGCCGTCGCCGCCCTTGCCCGTGCCGCCGTCGGTGCCACCGGCCGCACCCTGGACAGCGCCGACGAAATCGTGCCGACCCGCGGCAGCACCGGCTTCGCCGCCACCCTGGCGCGCGCCGCCGTCAACGAACCGGCACTGCCGGAACAGAGTTACGCCCCGTTTGCCGAAGCCATCGTCGCACCGGCGGCCACCAGCGCCACGCCGGCCAACCGCGCCCGCTTCCAGATCGACCCGCCGCACGAGGCGCATCACGAAAGCGCCGCACCGGCCGTTCAGCCACCGCCGCTGCCGACCGCTGCCGTGACCGATGCGCAGCCCGAGATCGCCCGCAGCGAACCGGCAGCGGCCGAAGCCGCCGTCGACGCCAGCCCGGCGCCCATGCTGGCCCCGGCACCGACGCTGACCGTGGTCGCCCAGGACGACGCCGAGATCCGCCAGCTGCGCCAGGAAGTGGCCGGCATGCGCCAGGTGATCGAGCGCGAGATGAACCGTTTCACCGACGAGCGCCTGCGTGGCTGCCCGGTGCGCGCCACCGCGCTGGACCTGATGGACGAATACGGCTTCGATGCCGGCCTGGCCCGCGACGTGGCCATGCAGATCCCGCTGGAGACCGAGGCCCACCGCGGCCGCGGCCTGATGCTGGGGCTGATCTCGCGCAAGCTGCCGATCGCCCCGGTCGACCCGCTGGAAGAAGGCGGTGTGATCGCCCTGGTCGGCCCCACCGGCGCCGGCAAGACCACCACCATCGCCAAGCTGGCCTCGCGCTTCGCCGAGAAGCACGCGCCGCGTGACGTCGCCCTGGTCACCACCGACACCACCCGCATCGGCGCCCGCGAACAGTTGTATGGCTACGGCCGCCAGCTCGGCATCGCCGTGCACGAAGCCAACAGCGGCACCGACCTGGACCAGCTGCTGGAACGCCTGAAGGACTACAAGCTGGTGCTGATCGACACCGCCGGCCTGGGCCCGCGCGACCGCGCCCT
Source organism: Stenotrophomonas maltophilia (assembly GCF_002799155.1). Taxonomy (GTDB): domain Bacteria; phylum Pseudomonadota; class Gammaproteobacteria; order Xanthomonadales; family Xanthomonadaceae; genus Stenotrophomonas; species Stenotrophomonas maltophilia_R. Next base: position 1,564,765 of record NZ_NERD01000002.1, on the reverse strand, counting down.
GGCTGCCCAGCTGCAGTGGCTGCGCGCCGCCCGCCAGGTGCGCACGCTGCTGGTGCTGCCGGCCAACACCAGCTTCGGGGACATGGACGAGGTGGTCCGCCGCTTCGGTGCGGCCAACCTGCAGGGCCTGGTGCTGAGCAAGCTGGACGAGACCGGCCGCTTCGGCAACGCCCTGTCGGTGGCCGTGGACCACGCCCTGCCGATCACCTGGGTGACCGATGGCCAGGACGTCCCGGAGGACCTGCACCGGGCCAGTGCAGCCAATCTTGTACTTCGCCTTGAAGATTTGCGCCGAGCGGCCGATATGCCCTGCAACCCGGAGTTGAACCATGCCGTCGCGTGAGTACGCCAAGCTGACCAAGACCTTCCCGCTGTCGGCCACCCGCAGCGAGCCGCTGGGCCCTGTGCGCACCATTGCCGTGACCGGCGGCAAGGGCGGCGTGGGCAAGACCAACGTGTCGGCCAACCTGGCCGTGGCGCTGGCCGGCATGGGCAAGCGCACGCTGCTGCTGGACGCCGACCTCGGCCTGGCCAACATCGACGTGATCCTGGGGCTGAACCCCACCTTTACGCTGGCCGACCTGGTTGCCGGCCGCTGCTCGCTGGACGACGTCATCGTCGAAGGCCCGAACGGCGTGCTGGTGGTCCCGGCCGCCTCCGGCCGCCGGCACATGGCCGAACTGGCCCCGGCCGAGCATGTCGGCCTGGTCAACGTGTTCTCCGAGCTGGAACGCGAGCTGGACATCATGGTGGTCGATACCGCCGCCGGCATCACCGATGGCGTACTGACCTTCTGCCAGGCCGCGCAGGACACCGTGGTGGTGGTCTGCGATGAGCCGGCCTCGATCACCGACGCCTACGCACTGATCAAGGTGCTGTCGCGCGAGCGCGGCGTGGACCGTATCCAGGTGGTGGCCAACATGGTGCGCGACCCGAACGAGGGCCGCGTGCTGTACGAAAAGTTGACCCGCGTCTGCGAGAAGTTCCTCGCCGATGTCTCGCTGAACTACCTGGGTTGCGTGCCGCAGGATGATTGGCTGCGCCTGTCGGTGCAGCGCCAGCAGCCGGTGGTGAAGGCCTACCCGTCCAGCCCATCGGCGCTGGCCATCACCGAGATCGCACGCCGCACCGCGCGCTGGCAGGCACCGACCGAACCGCGTGGCGGTGTCGAGTTCTTCCTCGAGCGCATTCTCAAACAGCGCGGGGTGGCCGCATGAAAGGCGCAGCCCAGTACAGGGAAGTCCAGCGCTCGGCGGCCAACGAGGTCATCGCCCAGCACTCGGACCTGGTGAGGCGCATCGCCCACCACCTGGCCGCACGCCTGCCGGCCAGCGTCGAAGTCGACGATCTGATCCAGGCCGGCATGATGGGCCTGATCGAAGCCTCGCGCAGCTACGACGCCGACCAGGGCGCCTCGTTCGAAACCTATGCCTCGATCCGCATCCGCGGCTCGATGATCGACGAGATCCGCCGTGGCGACTGGGTGCCGCGCTCGGTACACCGTCGTGCCCGCGACGCCGCCGCCACCATCCGCCGCCTGGAACAGAGCACGGGCCGTGCTGCCAGCGCCACCGAAGTCGCCGCCGCGATGGAGATGCCGCTGCCCGAGTACCTGCGGCTGATGGAAGACGCCGCCCGTGGCCAGGTGCTGAGCCTGGAATCGCGCATCGAAGACCAGGGCGAACTGGACACCGTCGCCCAGGGCGGCCCGACCCCGCAGCAGGTCCTGGAGCGCGGCGAATTCGGCCGCGAGCTGGGCAAGGCGATCGGCCACCTGCCCGAGCGCGAACAGCTGGTGCTTTCGCTCTACTACGAGCAGGAGCTGAACCTGAAGGAGATCGGCGCCGTGCTCGGCGTGAGCGAGTCGCGGGTCTGCCAGATCCACGGCCAGGCCGTGCTGCGCCTGCGCGGCCGGCTGAAGATATTCGAGGCCGCCGATGCCGGCCTCGAAGAATGAACATCCCCGAGGCGTCTGCCCCCGGCCGCCCGGAATGAACAACAAAGGAACTCTGCTTTGAACAAGAACATGCGCATCCTGATCGTCGACGATTTCTCGACCATGCGTCGAATCGTCAAGAACCTGCTGGGCGATCTGGGCTTCACCAACACCGCCGAAGCCGAGGACGGGCATGCCGCGCTGTCGCTGCTGCAGAGCCAGTCGTTCGATTTCGTGGTCACCGACTGGAACATGCCGGTGATGACCGGTATCGAGCTGCTCAAGGCGATCCGTGCCGACGCCAAGCTGAAGACCCTGCCGGTGCTGATGGTCACCGCTGAAGCCAAGCGCGAGCAGATCATCGAAGCGGCCCAGAACGGCGTGAACGGTTACATCATCAAGCCGTTCACCGCGCAGACGCTGGAAGAGAAGCTCGGCAAGATCTTCGAACGCCTGGCAGCCAGCGCCTGATGGATACCACGGTCGACAAGAACGCCCTCGCCCTGCGCCTGCAGGAAGCCCTGGACGCACTGGAGTCCGGTGACGAAGCCGCGTGGCGGCAGCGCATCGATGGGCTGGTCGCGCTGCGCACGCAGCCGATGATGAGTGGCCTGTCGCGGCTGGCCCGCGAGCTGGGACAGGCACTGGGTGAACTGCCGACCGTGCCCAGCGAAGCCGGGGAACTGGACGATGCCTGCGCACGCCTGGACCACGTGGTGGCGATGACCGAACAGGCCACCCACCGTACCCTGGACCTGGCCGAGGAATGCCGCAGCCTGACCGAACAGCTGCGCGCCGAAGGGCTGCAGCCGGGCCAGGACGCGCAGCTCGAGCGCATCCGCCACAACCTCACCGAGATCGCCCTGACCCAGAGCTACCAGGACCTGACCGGGCAGATCATCCGTCGCGTGGTCGGCATCGTCCGCCGCGTGCACGAAGGCTTCGGCGCGCTCGGCCTGCCGCCGGAACAGCATCGCACCGACCCGGAACTGGCCGGGCCGGCACTGAAGGGACTGGACCGCCACGCGGTCTCGCAGAACGACGCCGACGACCTGTTGTCGGATCTGGGGCTGTAAGCATGAGCGCTGTATCCGACGACATCACTGCCGATTTCATCATCGAGGCACAGGAGATCCTGGATCGCCTCGGCGAACAGCTGGTGTCGCTGGAGCAGGCACCGCAGGACGCCGAACAGCTCAATGCGGTGTTCCGGGGCTACCACACGCTGAAGGGCGGCGCCGGCTTCCTGGGTGTCACCGCCATGGTCGAGCTGTGCCATGCCGCTGAGGAAGCGCTGGGCGCCGCGCGTGCCGGCCAGGCCGTGCTGCAGGCCCATCACTTCGACGCCGCCCAGCAATCGCTGGATTACCTGCAGTCGATGCTGGATGCGGTGTCTTCCGGCACCGAGCCGGGCTATGCGCCGCCGGACCTGATCGCTCAGTTCGACGTGCATGGCAGTGCTGTGGCCGCACCCGCCGCCGCCGCAGCACCCGCTGCGGGTGGCAGCGACCTGATTACCGACGACGAATTCGAAGCGCTGCTCGACCAGCTGCACGGCGGAAACGCACCGACCGCAGTGGCGCCGGCAAAGAAGGCCGACGACGGGCTGATCAGCGAAGACGAGTTCGAAGCCCTGCTCGACCAGCTGCATGGTGGCGCCGCACCCGGCGCCAAGCCCGTGGCTGCGGTGGCGCCGGCACCGATCGCCGCCCCGCGCCCGGTGGCCGCACCGGCACCGGCACCGGCGGCCAAGCCGGCCGCCAAGCCGCTGGCCGAAGCCGAACACACCGTGCGCGTGGACACCAAGCGCCTGGATGCGATCGTCAACCTGATCGGCGAACTGGTGCTGTCGCGCAACCGGCTCAAGACCCTGCGTGCACGCCTGCGCGACGAGGAGCTGGACCGTGCGGTGTCCACCCTCGACATCGCCACCGCGCGCCTGCAGTCGGCGGTGATGCGCACCCGCATGCAGCCGGTGGGCAAGGTGTTCTCGCGCTTCCCCAAGGTCGCCCGCGACGTCGCCCGCTCGCTGAAGAAGGAAGTGGACCTGGAGCTGATCGGCGCCGAGACCGAGCTCGACCGCAACCTGGTCGAAGCGCTGGCCGACCCGCTGGTGCACCTGGTCCGCAACGCCATCGACCATGGCGTGGAAATGCCCGACCTGCGCGAAGCACAAGGCAAGCCGCGGATGGGCCATGTGCGGCTGTCGGCACAGCAGGAAGGTGACTACGTCAGCATCGAGGTGCAGGACGATGGTGCCGGCATCGATCCGGAAAAGCTGCGCGCGAAGGCACGCGAGAAGGGCCTGATCGATCCGGAAGCGGCTGCCCGCCTGAGCAGCGAGGAGTGCCTGCACCTGGTGTTCCTGCCCGGCTTCTCGACCAAGCAGCAGGTCACGGATATTTCCGGCCGCGGCGTTGGCATGGACGTGGTGCAGTCGCGCATCCGCGAACTCAGCGGCCAGATCCAGATCCAGTCGGAGCTGGGCCGCGGCAGCCGCTTCCTGATCCGCGTGCCGCTCACTCTGGCGATCCTGCCGACCCTGCTGGTGCAGGCCGGCGAGGACGTCTACGCGCTGCCGCTGGCGCGCGTGATGGAAGTGCTGCACGCACCGCGCACCTCGCTGGGCTGGTTCGATGGCCGCGCCGTGCTGGACCGCCGCTCGCACACGCTGCCGCTGGTCGATCTGCGCCAGTGGCTGGATGTGACGCCCGCTGCGTCGACCCTGCTGACGATCGTGGTGCTGCAGGCCGGCGAAGCGCGCTTCGGTCTGGTGGTGGACCAGGTGCGTGGGCGCGAGGAAGTGGTCATCAAGCCACTGCCGAAAGCGCTGCGCGGCCTGCGCGGTTATGCCGGTGCAACCTTGATCGGCGATGGTCGCATGGCCCTGATCCTGGATGTCGACGGCCTGCGCAGCCCGCACGATTGACCCGTTTGCTGAACCCGAAAAACTGTGAAGTCGCACCAGTAGCCCGTACCGGTGTCTCAAGTCCCATTCATACAAGCCGATACCGGATCCATGGATAGACTCAGCCTCATTGGACTCTTTCTCGCCCTGGCCTCGCTGGTCGGCGGCAGCATCCTCAAGGGCGCCGGCCTGGCGTCGTTGTGGTCGCCTGCGGCGTTCGTGATCGTCATCGTCGGCACCGTGGCCGCGATCCTGTTGCACACCTCGCCCGCAGTATTCAAGCATGCCTTCAGGATCGTGCGCTGGGTCGTGCGCCCGCCCCACAGTGATCGCCGCGAGCTGATCCAGCAGATCGTCGAGTGGAGCAACATCGCCCGCCGCCAGGGCCTGCTGGGCCTGGAATCGCAGGTGGAAGCACAGCAGGACCCGTTCCTGCGCAAGGGCCTGCAGCTGCTGGTGGACGGCGTCGAACCCGAATCGATGCGGCACATGCTGGAAATCGAACTGGGCAGCCAGGAACACCAGGACCAGGCCGGCGCCAAGGTGTTCGAGGCGATGGGCATCTATGCACCGACGCTGGGCATCATCGGCGCCGTGCTGGGCCTGATCGCGGTGATGAAGAACCTGGCCGACCCGAGCAAGCTCGGCCACGGCATCGCCGCCGCGTTCACCGCAACGATCTATGGCATCGCCTCGGCCAACCTGCTGTTCCTGCCGATCGCCGCCAAGCTCAAGAGTGTGATCTCGCACAACACGCGCGACCGCGAAATGGTCATCGAAGGCCTGATCTCGATCGCCCAGGGCGAAAACCCGCGCAACATCGAAACCAACCTTTCCGGCTTCCTGCACTGACATGGCCCGCCGCAAGCACCACGAAGAGCATGCCAACCACGAAGCATGGGCGATCCCCTATGCCGACCTGATGACGCTGCTGCTCGCCTTCTTCGTGGTCATGTACGCAATTTCCTCGGTCAACGAGGGCAAGTACCGGATCATGGCCGACGCACTCACCGATGCCTTTGGTGGCGCGCCGCGCACGATCAATCCGGTGCAGGTCGGCAACAAGCAGGTGCAGGGCGGCGGCTGGGACAGCCCCTCGGTGATCAAGTCCGGCACCAAGATCGGTCCGTCCGCACCGGCACCCTCGCACGACCCCACCCTGCTGCCGTCGATGGCCTCGCAGATGCGCATGCCGGTTTCGGTGCACAACCAGGAACAGATCGCGCGCGCCGAGCGCCAGCTCAACAGCATCGCCGACCGCCTTACCGCCGCGCTGGCGCCGCTGATCGACCGCGGCATGATCAGCGTGCGCCGCACCGAGCTGTGGATCGAAGTCGAGATCAACAGCGACATCCTGTTCCCCACCGGCTCGGCCGCGCTGGACGTGCACGCGCGGCGAACCCTGGCCAGCCTGGCTGAGGTACTGCGCGACGTACCCAACAGCGTGCGCGTGGAAGGCCACACCGACAACGTGCCGATCGCCACTGCCACCTTCCCGTCCAACTGGGAGCTGTCGGCCGGACGCGCCGCCAGCGTGGTGCACCTGTTCGCCGACCAGGGCGTGCAGCCATCGCGCCTGGCGATGGTCGGCTATGGCCAGTTCCGCCCGCGCGAAGAAAACGACAGCGCGCAGGGCCGCAACCGCAACCGCCGGGTGATGGTCATCATCCTGGCCGACACCTCGCACTCGGTGGATCCGCTTGGGCAACGCCTGAACGCGGCCTCCGGCGCCACTGACAGCACCGCCACCGAACAGGCCGCCGCAACGCCGGCCCGCGCTCCCACCTCCCCCATCGCACCGGTGACGTTGCCGCCGGTGCCGGCTGGCAGCCGCGTCGGCGCCGCCGTTCCCCCGGCAATGAAGGAGTAACCCGATGCGCATCTGGGCAGTCGCCAACCAGAAGGGCGGAGTCGGCAAGACCACCACCACCCTCGCCCTCGGCCGCGGGCTGGCCACGCTCGGCCATCGCGTGCTGCTGATCGACCTCGATCCGCATGCCTCGCTCAGCCGCGCCTTCGGCGTGCCGGTGGATCCGCCGCCGGCCGGCGTGCTGGAACTGTTCGGCGCCCCGCCGGCCGACCTTGCCAGCCTGTGCCATGCCAGCAACATCCATGGCCTGGACTACGTCTGCGCACAGTCCGCGCTGGCCACGCTGGAGCGCCGCAGCGCCAACCAGCCTGGCCTCGGCCTGGCCCTGCAGAACGCGCTGGCGCGCCACCAGGGCCAGCACGACTACATCCTGCTGGACTGCGCGCCGACCCTTGGCCTGCTGATGATCAACGCACTGGCCGCCGCCGACCGCCTGATCATCCCGACCCAGGCCGAGCCGCTGGCCCTGCACGGCCTGGACGGCATGGTCCGCACCGGTGAGATGGTCGAGCGTTCGCGTCGCCGACCGCTGCCGATCTCGATCCTGCCGACCCTGTTTGATCGCCGCACCCGCGCAGGCAACGAGTCGCTGCGCACCATGCAGGACCGCCACGGCAGCCGCGTATGGGAAGACGCGATTCCGATCGACACCCGCATCAGCAACGCCGCCGGCCTGACCCTGCCGAGCGTCGGCGAGGACTACCCGGGCCGTGGCCTTGCCGCCTACCGTCGCGCGTTGAACTGGATCCTCGGCGAGGATGCCCGTGCCCTGGAGCAGGCCGCATGAACAGTACCGGCATCCTCGACGACTACCTGGACGAACTGCTCGGCGAGGCGATCGCCCCGGCCGCCGTTCCCCTGCCCGCGCCGGTCAGCGCCGCCCCGGACCAGCCCAGCCAAGCCTCTGCCGAACGCGAGCCGACCTGGGATGACCTGCCGGCCGAGGTGATCTACGAAACCGAGACCATCGCCGCTGCCGCTTCCGCTTCCGTGGACAACGCCTCACTGGAGGGCGCCTTCGAGGCCGCCTCCGCGCCCGTCAGCGTGATCGATGCAGAACGCGAACCGACGTGGGACGACCTGCCCGCCGAAGTAATCTACGAAACGGACGCCGTCGTCGCAGTCCCGGCCGAGGATGGCGCCGCGCTGGAGGCAGCCTTCGAGGCCGCCGCCGCACCGGCCAGCACCGCAGCCGCAGAACGCGAGCCGACCTGGGATGACCTGCCGGACGACGTCATCCACGAGCCCGCGCCGCCCCCCGCTGCAAGCACCGGCCCGGAGCCCACCTGGGACGATCTGCCGGACGAAGTGATCTACGAGACCGATCCGGCTGACAGCCAGCGCCTCGCCCACACCGACAGCCCCGGGCTGCAGGCCGCGTTCGAGGCGGCTGCCGGCGGCGAAGACGTCCCCACGCCGCCGCCTGCCGTGGTCGCAGCGCCGGTGGCACCACCGGCGTCACGTCCTGCACCGGCCCCGGCCGCATGCGCCGCCGCCACACCGCCGCCGCGCGTCGCCGTCGACGCCCCCGCAGGCAACCGCCCCGGCACCTGGCAGGAACTGCAGGCGCAAGCCCAGCAACCGGCCCGCAGCCCGCATCCGCAGAACCGTCGCGCCGGCGAACGCACGTCGCGCTGGCTGCGCCTGCGCTGCGGCACCCAGGCCTATGCCCTGGAACTGCTGAAGGTCCAGGAGGTCGTGCTGCCGGTGCCACTGCTGCCATTGCGTGGCACCGCCGCAGCCATGCTGGGCATCATGAACCTGCGCGGCCAGGTCGTCCCGGTGATGGACCTGGGCCTGCACCTGGGCGCGGCGGCTGCCGAGGACGACGCCCAGACCCGTATCGTGGTCCTGGAAGAAAACGGCGAGACCATCGGCCTGCGCGTGTCTGCAGTGGAAGACGTCGCCAACCTCACCGATTCGCAGATCGAACCGCCCGATACCGCACGCATCTGCCAGATCTCCAATGATCTGTTCCGTGGCGTGGCCCGGGTCAGCCAGCGCCCGATGATCCTGCTCGACGCCACCCGGCTGCTGAGCTGAGCCGCAAAGAAAAAGGGGACGGAGGGGATTAAGTCGCAATCGACCTGGCTCTACTGCAGCCCCCTCGGCAACGGCGACCGCGCAGTGGGGACGTAAGGTGTTGATCCAACGGATCAACTCCTTGCGTCCCCGACAGGCACCGCGTCGGCGCAAAGCGCCGAGCCAGTTGCGACTTAATCCCCTCCGTCCCCTTTTCAACGGCGACCCGAACAGCACCGCATCGGCGCACCGCGTCGATTCCCCTAAAGAACCCCACCGGGGTGCCGTTATGGATCACGGAACCGTTTGTCCGGAGCAACGATGAGCACTGTCGAACTGGGTGGGGATCTCGGCATCGAGAGCACTACCGAGCTCAAGAACCGCCTCGCCCCACTGGTGGAGCAGGCAGGCGAGCTGACCCTGGATGCCAGCCAGGTGGCCCGCATCCACACCGCCGCCGTGCAGGTGCTGTGTGCGTTCGTGCAGGCGCGCCGCGAGGCAGGCCTGGGCACCGGCTTCCACGGTTGCACCGCAACCTTCCGTGACGCCGCGCGCCTGCTGGGCGTCACCCAGGCCCTGGGCCTGGACGTAACCCATGACAACCTGAAATCTGTGGAGAACGCTGCATGAGCGCACGTATCTTGGTGGTGGACGATTCGGCGTCGATGCGCCAGATGGTGTCCTTCGCCCTCACCTCGGCCGGTTTTGCCGTCGAAGAAGCCGAAGACGGCGCGGTCGCGCTCGGTCGTGCCAAGGGCCAACGCTTCAATGCGGTGGTCACCGACGTCAACATGCCGAACATGGACGGCATCGCGCTGATCCGCGAACTGCGCCAGCTGCCGGACTACAAGTTCACTCCGCTGCTGATGCTGACCACCGAATCGGCCGCCGACAAGAAGTCCGAAGGCAAGGCCGCCGGCGCCACCGGCTGGCTGGTCAAGCCGTTCAATCCCGAACAGCTGGTCGCCACCGTGCAGAAAGTGCTGGGCTGATCGCCCGGCACCGCTCCCCCTCTTCGCTTCCGGACCACCACTGCCATGAGCATGGACCTGCAACGCTTCCACGCCACCTTCTTCGAGGAGAGCCGCGAAGGCCTCGACGCGATGGAGGCTGGCCTGCTGGCCCTGGAATCGGGGCAGCAGGACGCGGAGATCATCAATTCGGTGTTCCGCGCTGCCCACTCGATCAAGGGCGGCGCCGGCACCTTCGGCTTCGACGCGATCGCCGGCCTGACCCACGTACTGGAGACGTTGCTCGATGAGCTGCGCGCCGGTAAGCGGGCACTGGAAGGCCACGCCGTCGACGCCATGCTGTCCTCAGTGGACGTGCTGCGCGCCCTGCTGCGCGAAGCCGAACATGGCCAGGCCGCCGATCCCGCCGCAGTCGCTGCGGTGAAGGCCCGCCTGGAAGCCGTGCTCTCCGGCCAGGCCGCCACCAGCGTCCCGACCGCCGCCGCAGCCAAGCTGGACGACACCCCGGAAGCCTGGCAGATCGGCTTCACCCCGGCGCCGTCACTGTTCATGAGCGGCAACGACCCGCTGCGCATCATCCGCGAACTGGAACACCTCGGTTCGCTGCAGGTCGCCGCGCGCATGGAACGCCTGCCGGGCTTCGCCCAGCTCGATCCACTCGAAGCCCACCTGGCGTGGGACCTGGGCCTGGTCGGCAAGGTGCCGCGCAGCAAGATCGAAGACACGTTCGCCTGGGTGCTGGACGACTGCGAGCTGGACATCCGTCCGGCCGCGCCACCGAGCCTGGCTACCCAGGCCCCGGCCACAGCAGCTCCCGCTCCGGCGGCAGCAGCACCGCCGGCTCCCGCCGCGCCTGCCGCCAGCGGTGGTGCCGCCCAGGAAGCGGAAACCTCCATCCGCGTCAGCGTCGACAAGGTCGATGCGCTGATCAACCTGGTCGGCGAGCTGGTCATCACCCAGGCCATGCTCAAGCAGGTCTCGCACGCGCTGGATCCGGTCCACGCCGAGAGCCTGTTCGCCGGCCTGGACCAGCTTGAACGCAACACCCGCGACCTGCAGGAAGCGGTGATCGGCGTGCGCATGCTGCCGGTCGATGCAGTGTTCCGCCGCTTCCCGCGCCTGGTCCGCGACCTGTCCAGCCGCCTCGGCAAGCAGGTGCGCCTGCGCACCGTCGGCGAAGGCACCGAACTGGACAAGGGCCTGATCGAGAAGATCGCCGATCCGCTGGTGCACCTGGTGCGCAACTCGATCGACCACGGCCTGGAAATGCCCGACGTGCGTCGCGGTGCGGGCAAGGACGAAACCGGCACGATCACCCTGGCGGCCTCGCACCAGGGCGGCCACATCGTCATCGAAGTCAGCGACGACGGTCGCGGCCTGGACCGCGGCAAGATCCTGGCCAAGGCCCACGAACGCGGCCTGGCGGTGCCGGACAACCCGACCGATTCGCAGGTCTGGGACCTGATCTTCCAGCCGGGCTTCTCCACTGCCGATGCAGTGACCGACCTGTCCGGGCGTGGCGTCGGCATGGACGTGGTCCGCCGCAACATCCAGGCACTGGGGGGCGAGGTGCAGATCGAAAGCAGCCTCGGCGCCGGCACCCGCACGCTGATCCGCCTGCCGCTGACCCTGGCCATCCTCGATGGCATGACCGTGGCGGTGGCGGGTGAAACCCTGATCCTGCCGCTTGCTTATGTGCTTGAGGCGCTGCAGCCGCAGGCCGAGGACATCCGCAGCATGGCCGGCGAGGGCCGCGTGCTGCGCGTGCGTGGCGAGTACCTGCCGATCCTGTCGCTGAGCGAGTACTACGGCTACGGCAACCGCGCACCCGGCAGCGAATCGCTGGTGGTGGTGGTCGAAGGCGATGGCCAGAAGATCGCGCTGGAAGTGGACGAGCTGGTCGGCCAGCAGCAGGTGGTGGTGAAGAACATCGAGAACAACTACCGCCGCATCGGCGGGGTATCCGGTGCCACCATCCTCGGCGATGGCCGCGTGGCCCTGATCGTCGACATCGGCGGGCTGGTGCGTTCGCTGCGGATGCCGCAGGCCGCCTGATCCACGCTGCCTGCGTGCACTGGACCGCCGCCCTTCGGGGCGGCGGTTTTTGTTTGCGCGCGCTCCGGCCACGTGTGGCTGGGGTCAGATCCCTTTTCTTTCAAAAGGGATCTGACCCCAATCCGCGCCCGAACCCATTCCGTGATCTCCGTCGCCGCGCTGGTTTCGTTCGCAACCACGCCACCGAAGCGGACAGCCCGCCATTGCAGCACTTTCGCGCTGCACTCCCTACGCATCCGAATGTGAACTGCGTCCATAAAGTCCATCCGAACCGCGCCGCTATTTCGCTTTGACGGCCGTCACCGAACCCCACCGGGCACCCCCGTTCGCTCTGCAACCACCCCCAGCCGACGCAACGACGCCGGCGCCCTGCCCACCTGGAGCACCCTGCATGAAGTGGTTCCACGATCTGCCCATCGCCCGCAAGCTGGCCGTGGGGTTTACTCTCACCACCCTGATGACCGTCGTGCTGGGCGCATTCGCCCTGCTGCGCCTGAGCGAGGCCAACGCGCAGCTCAGTGCCATGGCGTCCAACGATATTCCGTCCGTGCAGTACCTCGGCGAAGTCCGCTCGCAGCTGGGTGAGTTCCGCACCTATGAGCTGGCCCAGCTGAGCATGCTGGACCAACCCGAGAAGGTGGCCGACTACAACAAGCGAATGGACGACACTGCCGCCGTCGTGCGCGAGCAGCTGGCCGCGTACGCCAAACTGCCGGCCGGTGCCAAGGAGCGGGAGCTCTACCGTGCCGTGCAGGCCGACATCGATGGCTACTTTGCAGCCAATGCCAAGCTGCGCGAAGCGGCCACCGCCGGTGATGGCGTCGTCGCACGCCAGATCTCCGACGACCAGTCGCGTCCGCTGCGCCGCAAGGCCTTTGAAGACCTCAAGGCACTGGGTGCGTACAGCAGCTCGCTGATGCAGGGCAAGATCGACAACGCCAATGCCACCCACCGCAACAGCATGCTGGCGATCATTGCCGCCATCGTATTGCTGGTTGTGGTCGCCGCTACCCTGGCGGTGGTCATCTCGCGCGCCGTGGTCGGGCCGCTCGGCAAGGCGGTGAACGCCATCCAGGCCGTCGCACGCGGCGACCTCAGCGTCACCACCCAGAGCACCGGCAAGGACGAGGCGGGCCGCATGCTCGCCGCCACCACCGAAATGACCGCGATGCTGCGCCGCTTCTCCGAGCAGACCCAGCTGATGGCGCAGATGCACGCTGGTCCGGACATCAGCCATCGCATTCCGGAAGACTTCCCGGGCGTCTACGGACAGCTGGCCAGCGGTATCAACACGGTCATCTTCGAACATCTCGACGCGATCCGCGATGCCATCGACGTGCTCAACCAGTACGCCACCGGCAACCTCACCCCGGATGCACGCCGCCTGCCGGGCAGCCGTGCGATCCTGCACGAGTCGATGGATGCGGCCAAGGCCAGCCTGTTGGCCATCAACACGCAGATCCAGCAGCTGGCCTCGGCAGCCGCTGCCGGTGACTTCAGCCAGCGCGGCGATGCGCAGCGTTTCGATCACGATTTCCGCGTGATGATCGAACAGCTCAACAGCATGATGCAGGTGGCCGACGGCAACCTCGGCCAGCTCTCGCAGCTGCTGCAGTCGATCGCCGCCGGCGACCTGACCGCACGCATGGACGGCCAGTTCAACGGCGTGTTCGCGCGCATGCGGGACGACGCCAACACCACCGTAGCGCAGCTCACCCAGATCGTCGGCCAGATCCAGGCCAGCGCCGGCAGCATCACCCTCGCCGCCGGCGAGATTGCCTCCGGCAACAGCGACCTGTCGCGCCGTACCGAGCAGCAGGCCGCCAACCTGGAAGAAACCGCCGCTTCGATGGAGGAGCTGACCTCCACCGTGCGCCAGAACGCCGAGCATGCACGCCAGGCCAACCAGCTCGCGATCGGCGCGCATGGCGTCGCCTCGCAGGGCGGCGAAGTGGTCGGCCAAGTGGTCAGCACCATGTCGGCCATCGAAGCCTCGTCGAAGAAGATCGCCGAGATCATCAGCGTCATCGACGGCATCGCCTTCCAGACCAACATCCTGGCGCTGAATGCCGCGGTGGAAGCCGCCCGTGCCGGTGAACAGGGCCGCGGCTTCGCCGTGGTCGCCAGCGAAGTGCGTACCCTCGCCCAGCGCTCGGCTGCCGCCGCCAAGGAGATCAAGGGCCTGATCGACGACTCCGTCGGCAAGGTCGCCGAAGGCTCCAGCCTGGTCCACCAGGCCGGCAGCACCATGGGCGAGATCGTCGCCTCGGTGCAGCGGGTGACCGACATCATGGCCGAGATCTCCGCGGCCTCGCAGGAACAGTCGGCCGGCATCGAGCAGGTCAACCAGACCGTGGTGCAGATGGACGAGACCACCCAGCAGAATGCCGCGCTGGTGGAAGAAGCCACCGCCGCCGCACGTGCGATGGAAGACCAGGCCGTGCAGCTGGGCGAAGCCGTGGCCCGCTTCCGGCTGGCATCGCAGGGCACCACCGCCATCCCGGCCCGCCCGCTGGCGGCACCGGTACCGCGCCAGGTCGCAGCGGCAGCGCCGGCTGCCAGGCCCGCCCCCGCACGCCCGCTACGTGCATCGGCAGCGCAACCGGCACTGGCCGCCGACGGCGACTGGCAGGAATTCTGACAGAACCACGGGGTCAGATCCCTTTCCCGCGGGAAAGGGATCTGACCCCTTACGCATGGAAAGTGATGTAATTCTCACTTCATAATCCGGTGCAGAGGCCGATATCCCCATTGAGCCTCGCGCCAACGCGTGCTGGCGCCCGCCCCTGACCGTAGATTCCATGTCCGACGGCAACGACACTGCAGTGCATGATGTCCACGCGGCTGATGCCGCCGACGAACGCTTCCTGGTCCGCAACCCGCGCCAGCTGCGCCAGCTGCTGCGATCGCTGATCGACCAGCGATCACTGATCAATGCGCATATCGACGGCCGCGACCGCTCGTTCCCTACTGCGTTGCTTGATCTCGACGAGGACGAGGACTACCTGCTGCTCGATGGCAGCCCGCAGGAAGCCTCCAACCGCGCCGCCGAACAGGCCGACCACCTGCTGTGCTTCGCCCAGCTCGAACGCGTGCTGGTGCGGTTCCGCCTGCACGAACTGCAGCGCGTGGACAACGACGGCCACGTCGCCTTCCGTGCTCCGTTGCCGCACGAACTGGTGCACCTGCAGCGCCGCGAACTGTACCGGCTGGAAACACCGGTCACCGACTCGCCGCACCTGCTGCTGCCCCCCGGCGAAGCGCGGGCCGAGGCCTTGTCGATGCGCGTGGTGGACATCAGCGGCGGTGGCCTGGCCGTAGTGGTTCCCAACGACTGCGCGGTGTTCGGCCTGCAGAAGCGCTATCCGGCGCGGTTGTCGCTGCCCGACGGCCCCGACCTGGACATCGAACTGGTGGTCTGCAACCTGCTGCCGCAGCGCCAGCCCAATGGCATCGAGGTCAAGCGCGTGGGCATGCGCTTTGAAAGCCTGCCGCGCGGCGCCGACAGCGCCATCCAGCGTTACATCTTCCGCATCGACCGCCAGCGCAAGGCACGCCGCAACGGCGAGCTCTGAGGCCGTCCCACCGGCAGTGCCGGCCGCTGGCCGGCAACCCTGGAACGTATACCGGGGTCAGATCTCTTTTCCCTGAAAAGGGATCTGACCCCATCCACGCACCCTCCCCGGTAGATCCACGCCATGCGTGGATGCCTTCCCCGGCACCTAAAGTCCCCCCCAGCGGGGCCGATATCGAGCCTGACACCGGGACTTCCGGCAGAACCAGGACCCCTCGATGAACGACAAGACCAGCTCCGCCGCCAGCGCCGGTGGCGAATTCCTCAGCTTCACCCTCGGTGCCGAGCACTACGGCGTGGACATCCTCAAGGTGCAGGAAATCCGCGGCTACGACGCCGTCACCCGCGTGCCGGATGCCCCGGACTACATCAAGGGCGTCATCAACCTGCGCGGCACCATCGTGCCCGTCATCGACCTGCGCCTGAAGCTGCGCCTGGACAACGCCCGCTACGACGCCTTCACCGTGATGATCGTGCTGAACGTGGAAGACCGCGTGGTCGGCATCGTCGTCGACAGTGTCTCCGACGTGATCCCGCTGTCGGCCGAACAGATCCGCCCGACCCCCGAATTCGGCGCTGCCGTCGACACCCGTTTCATCTCCGGCATCGGTACCCACGACGACCGCATGCTGATCCTGCTGGACATCGAAACCCTGCTCGACAGCGCCGACATGGGCCAGGCCAGCCTCGCCGAAGACGCCGCTGCCTGAGCAAACGGAACTGCTTCACGTTCCAGTCACAAAACCCTTCAGTTCCCCCCGGCGATGCCGATAGGGGGACAGACGCCGGTCGCGCAGGAGCGCGCATGACCGGCCCGACCGTTACCATCCCCGGAGATACCCCTCGATGAAGTCCCTGCTTGCGTTCGTTTCGGCCGCTGTCCTGGCCACCACCGCCGCCTCCGCGTTCGCCCAGTCGGCCGACATGATCCCGCCGGAACTGGCGCCGCGTTCGGTCGGCAAGGACGGCATGGTCTGTGGCAAGGTCGAAAAGGCCCGCTACGCAGAAGGTTCCGAAGGCCAGCCGACCTTCCTGTACATGGGCGGCGCCTTCCCGCGCCATACCTTCTCGGCCCGCATCGCCGGTGAGAACCGCGGCAAGTTCTCCTTCCCGCTGGAAACCCTGGAAGGCAAGACCGTCTGCGTGATCGGCAAGATCCAGCGCGACGCCTCGCGCGCGGAAATCGAAGTCAGCTCGCCGGCTGGACTGAAGCTGGCCAACATCAAGTAATCCGCTGTCCGTCGAACCACGCCGCACCTCGTGCCGGCGTGGTTTCTGCTGCAACCGGGCCCGATGCCCGGGCGCGTCTGCCTTAGGAGCTCGCAACGCCCATGCCGTGGATCAACAACCTGAAACTGATGCCGAAGCTGCTGCTGACCTTCGGTGTCCTCCTGCTGGTGATGCTGCTGCAGGGCATCGTCGCCTATCGCGGCCTGCACTCGCTGAACAACGTCACCACCGAGCTGGCGGGTTCTCGCATGGAGAGCATCCGCATGGCCGGCGAGATGCGCGGCATGCTGGGGGAATACCGCAACGCCGCCTACCAGCAGCTGATCCGCGCCAGCGACGACGTCAAGGCCGATGCACGCAAGCAGACCGTCGACCTGCGTACCAGCATGGAAAAGTCGATCAAGGACTATCCGAAGCTGGTCGACAACGCACAACAGAAGAAGCTGTTCGACAGCTTCGCCAAGGAGTGGAAGGACGCTCTGGCCTCCTATGACAGCGTCACCGAGATGCTGGAACTGGACCTGCCCGACGATGCCATCGATACCTTCGTCGGCGAGACCCGCACCAAGCACCGCAAGGCCGCATCGGCGCTGGAAGCACTGATCGCCGAAGACAACCGCCTCGCCCGCGCGTCGCGCGAAGAGGCCGAATCCACCTACTCCGCCTCGGCCGTGCTGACCGTGATCGCCCTGCTGGGCGGCGCCGCGCTCGGCCTGGTGCTGGTCTGGCTGTTCGCCCGCGCCCTGGTCGGCAGCGTGCGCGGCGCCGTATCGGTTGCCAACGACGTTGCCGGCGGCAAGCTCGATGGCCACATCGACGTCAGCCGCCAGGATGAAGTGGGTGAACTGATGCAGGCCATGCAGCGCATGCAGCGCGACCTGCGCGAGCGCATTGAAACCGACCAGGCCGTGGCGCGCGAGAACCTGCGCATCCGCACGGCATTGGATTACAGCTCGACCGGCGTCTACCTGACCGACACCAGCAACACCATCGTCTACAGCAACCGCGCCCTGCAGCAGACCCTGAGCCAGTACCAGGACGAAGTGCGCCGTGACCTGCCGGACTTCGATGCGCAGGCCTCGCTGATCGGCAAGCCGGTCACCGTGCTTGAACACCACGGCGAGATGGACCAGGTCCTGCTGGGCAACCTGAAGGCACACGGCGTGGCCCGTCGCCCGATGCAGTACGGCGATGCCCAGTTCGCCCAGGTGGTTTCGACCATCCGCAATGAAGGCGGCGACACCGTCGGCTACGTGGTGGAATGGCGCGACCGTACCCAGGAAGCGCAGGTGGAAGCCGAAGTGGCGCGCGTGATCGCCCAGGCCGCCGCCGGTGACCTGTCCGGCCGCATCGATGCCAGCGACAAGGAGGGCTTCTTCCTGCAGCTGGCCCAGCAGATCAACGGCCTGCTCGACGCCAATGCCGGCAGCATCGAACAGATCTCCGGCCTGCTGGCCGCACTGTCGCAGGGTGACCTGACCGTGCGCATGCACGGCGACTACCAGGGCGTGTTCGCCCGCATGCGCGACGATGCCAACGCCACCGCCGCACAGCTTAGCGAGATCGTTACCCGCATCAAGCAATCCAGCCGCGCGATCAGTTCGGCAGCCGGCGAGATCGCCTCCGGCAACAGCGACCTGTCGCGCCGTACCGAGCAGCAGGCGGCCAACCTGGAAGAAACCGCTGCTTCGATGGAGGAACTGACCTCCACCGTGCGCCAGAACGCCGAACACGCCCGCCAGGCCAACCAGCTCGCGATCGGCGCGCATGGCGTCGCCTCGCAGGGCGGCGAAGTAGTCGGCCAGGTGGTCACCACCATGTCGGCCATCGAAGCCTCGTCGAAGAAGATCGCCGAGATCATCAGCGTCATCGACGGCATCGCCTTCCAGACCAACATCCTGGCTTTGAACGCGGCGGTGGAAGCCGCCCGTGCCGGTGAACAGGGCCGCGGCTTCGCCGTGGTCGCCAGCGAAGTGCGTACCCTCGCCCAGCGCTCGGCTGCCGCCGCCAAGGAGATCAAGGGCCTGATCGATGATTCGGTCGGCAAGGTCAACGATGGCTCGGCGCTGGTGCACAAGGCCGGCGCCACCATGGGTGAGATCGTCGCCTCGGTGCAGCGCGTGACCGACATCATGGCCGAGATCTCCGCCGCCTCGCAGGAACAGTCGGCTGGCATCGAGCAGGTCAACCAGACCGTGGTGCAGATGGACGAGACCACCCAGCAGAACGCCGCGCTGGTGGAAGAAGCCACCGCCGCCGCACGTGCGATGGAAGAACAGGCCGGCCACCTCAGCGAGGCCGTGTCGATCTTCGTGGTGGACGAAGCCGAGACCGTGGCCGCCCCGTCGCGCGCCGCTGCCCCGGTCCCGCGTGCTGCCGCACCGGTCGCACCGGCTCCGGCTGCCCCGCCGGCCCGCCGCACGGCGGGTGGTCGCCCGATGGCCACCGAGCTGGCTGATGGAGACTGGCAGGAGTTCTGATGCCCGCCTGACCTGACGTACGAGAACGCCCCGGCCCTGCGCCGGGGCGTTTTCGTTTACGGGGTATCTGGATATCAGCCAACGGCGGAGCCCCTCGGGGTGGTCGGTCGAAAAGCTGGGCTGCTGAGATTTGGCCGGGAGGGTGGATTGCGCAGGGGACGCCGTGAATACGTCCTTGTAGGCTCGGGCGCGCCATCCATGGCGCTTACGCCCCTGCGCAACCCACCCTCCCGGCCACGGACAGTTCCCGTGTATCCCACCCCGGATTGAAGAAAGAAGAGCAAAAAGCAGAAGCCTGGTCGCTTCCGGGGTCAGATCCGTTTTCCGCAGGAAAACGGATCTGACCCCCTCTTTCCACTTGGAAACCCAACGCTCTTGCCGTCCGACATCGAAATGCCGAGAGGGTTGGGTCGGGGTGGGTTGGCGGGACCGTTGGCGCCATGGATGGCGCCATCGAGCCCCCAAGGACGGGTTTACGGCGTGTCCCGCCAGCCCACCCCGACCCAGCCACCCACTGAAAAGTCAGAGCCGACCAACCGCCGTTGCTGTTGCTGTTGCTTTTGCCGTCGCTTCACAAGCCTGCCGCAGGCAGCGCCGCAGCCGCCGCTGCAAGGAAACCTGAATACGTTCGGACACCGCACCTCAATCCCCCGCCCGCGCGGCCGATAACGGGGTTGTCACGGCGTATCCCGCCGCTGACCGGCTCGGCGCCGCCCGCCCGCTTCGACCTGGTCCTGCTCGATGAATCTCCTGCATCGCTGGCAACACTACTTCCGCAATCTTTCCGTCCGGCGCAAGCTCAACCTGCTGACGCTGCTCATCGCGCTCGGCGTGATCGCGCTGTCGGTGATCGCCGCCCGCATGCAGTACCTGGACCTCACCGAAACCCGCAAGACCGCACTGAAGACCCAGGTCGAACTGAGCTACGGCATCCTGCAGCACTACCATCGCCTGGCCGGTACCGGCGAGCTCAGCGAGGACGCTGCCAAGGCCGCCGCCCTGCAGGCGCTGGAAGTGATGCGCGCCGATAACGATGCGTATTACTTCAACATCTACGACACCGGCTACCGCCTGCTGATGCACCCGTTCCGCAAGGATCTGGTCGGCAAGGACATGAAGGACTTCCGCACCGACGACGGCGTGCGCATCTACTACGACCAGGTTGAAGCTGCCAAGGCCGGTGGTGGCTTCGTCAACTACCGCTGGGCCAAGCCGGGCAGCGAGGGCGTGGTCGAGAAGGTCGCCTACGCCGGCCTGTTCGCGCCCTGGAACTGGGTGGTCAGCAGCGGCGTCTACATGGACGACGTGCAGAAGCAGGCGCTGGTGTTCACCGCCATCATGGCGGTCTCCGGTGGCGTGCTGGTGCTGATCGTGCTGGCCCTGAGCTGGGTCATCGGCAACCGTATTGCTGTACCGCTGAAGCAGGCCACCGCCGTGGCCGAAGGCATCGCCAGCGGCAAGCTGGACAGCCACATCGGCCCGCAGCCGCACGACGAAACCGGCCGCCTGCTGGAGGCCATGGCCGGCATGCAGCAGCAGCTGCATGCGGTCATCACCGGCCAGCGCGAAATGGCGCGCCGCCACGACGGTGGCGAACTGAGCTACCGCATCGACGCCAGCGCCTTCCCCGGCGAGTACGGGCTGATGGTTCAGGAAACCAATGCCTTGGTTGGCGGCCATGTGCAGACCCTGCACGACGTGCTGGACGTGGTACAGCAGTACGCGGTCGGCGATCTCAGCCGCGACATCGCGCGCTATCCGGGCGAAAAGGCCGCGATGACCACCACCGTCGATACGGTCAAGGCCAACCTCGGCCGCATCAACGCCGAGATCAAGCAGCTGGCCAACGCCGCCGCGGCCGGTGACTTCAGCCGCCGTGGCGATGCGCAGCGCTTCGATCACGATTTCCGCCTGATGCTGGAAAACCTCAACGCCATGATGGCGGTCAGCGATGACAACCTCGGCAAGCTCTCGCAGCTGCTGTCGGCCATCGCCGAGGGTGACCTGACCGCGCGCATGCACGGCGACTACCAGGGCGTGTTCGCCCGCATGCGTGACGACGCCAACACCACCGTTGCGCAGCTGACCCAGATCGTCGGCCAGATCCAGGCCAGCGCCGGCAGCATCACCCTCGCCGCCGGCGAGATCGCCTCCGGCAACAGCGACCTGTCGCGCCGTACCGAGCAGCAGGCCGCCAACCTGGAAGAAACCGCTGCTTCGATGGAGGAACTGACCTCCACCGTGCGCCAGAACGCCGAGCATGCACGCCAGGCCAACCAGCTCGCGATCGGCGCGCATGGCGTCGCCTCGCAGGGCGGCGAAGTAGTCGGCCAGGTGGTCACCACCATGTCGGCCATCGAAGCCTCGTCGAAGAAGATCGCCGAGATCATCAGCGTCATCGACGGCATCGCCTTCCAGACCAACATCCTGGCGCTGAACGCCGCCGTGGAAGCCGCCCGTGCCGGTGAACAGGGCCGCGGCTTCGCCGTGGTCGCCAGCGAAGTGCGTACCCTCGCCCAGCGCTCGGCCGCTGCCGCCAAGGAGATCAAGGGCCTGATCGACGACTCCGTCGGCAAGGTCGCCGAAGGCTCCAGCCTGGTCCACCAGGCCGGCAGCACCATGGGCGAGATCGTCGCCTCGGTGCAGCGGGTGACCGACATCATGGCCGAGATCTCCGCCGCCTCGCAGGAACAGTCGGCCGGCATCGAGCAGGTCAACCAGACCGTGGTGCAGATGGACGAAACCACCCAGCAGAACGCCGCGCTGGTGGAAGAAGCAACCGCCGCCGCACGTGCGATGGAAGACCAGGCCGCGCAGCTGGCCGATGCCGTGGCGATCTTCCGCCTCGACAACCAGGTCTCGGCCGCAGTGAAGGCCGTGGCCGCGCGCGTCGAACCGGCCCGTGTCACCACCGTCGCACGTCCGCAGCCGGCCAGTACGCCCGCTCCGGTCCGCCGCAGCAGCAATGCCAGCGCCTTCGTCGCCAGCGACAGCGACTGGCAGGAATTCTGAGACCCACCCGCGGTGGCTGCGGCCACCGCCCTCGCCGATGGACACGTCCCCCGTGCAAAGTCCTACTCCCATCGTTACCGGCCCGCGCGAATTCGAGTTCGCCGACCGTGATTTCCGCCGCGTGTGCGACCTGATCTACCAGCGCGTGGGCATCGCCCTCGCGCCGGCAAAGCGCGACATGGTCTATGGCCGCCTGTCGCGCCGCCTGCGCACGCTGGGCATGCGCAGCTTCCAACAGTACCTGGACCATCTGGAGCAGGAAGACGGCGACGAGTGGCAGGCGTTCACCAATGCGCTGACCACCAACCTGACCTCGTTCTTCCGCGAGCCGCACCACTTCGACAAGCTGCGCGAGGAGCTGCAGCAGCGCTCCGGCCGCACGCCGCTGCTGTTGTGGTCGTGCGCGGCATCCACCGGCGAAGAGCCCTACTCGATGGCAATCACTGCCTGCGAGGCCTTCGGCACGCTGAAGCCACCGGTGCGCATCATCGCCACCGACGTCGATACGCAGGTGCTGGCCACCGCCGGTCGCGGCGTCTACAACATCGATCGCGTCACCAGCCTCGACCCGGATCTGCGCCGCCGCTACTTCCAGCGCGGCAGCGGCCCCAACGAGGGCCAGTGCCGCGTGCTGCCCGCACTGCGCGAGCTGATCGAGTTCCGTCCGCTGAACCTGCTCGCGCCGCGCTACGACGTCGGCGGCCCGTTCGACGCGCTGTTCTGCCGCAACGTGATGATCTACTTCGACAAGCCGACCCAGCGCGCCATCCTCGGCCGCCTGGTGCAGCACCTGGCCGACGACGGCCTGCTCTACACCGGCCACTCGGAGAACTACCTGCACGCCGCCGACCTCATCCAGCCCTGCGGACGCACCCTGTACCGCCGTGCGGCAAAGGCCGGCGCATGAATGCTTCATTGCGTACCGATGATGTCATGCGCTACCAGGATGCACGCTTCCAGACCATCGCTGCCAAGCTGCTGCCGACCCAGTACCTGGTGGTCGATGACACCACTGCGCTGACCACCACGCTGGGTTCCTGCGTGGCGGCCTGCCTGCGCGACCCGGTGCTGAAGATCGGTGGCATGAACCATTTCCTGCTGCCCGAGGGCAACGCCGGCGACGGCGCACCTGCACGCTACGGCAGTTACGCGATGGAACTTCTGATCAACGACATGCTCAAGCGTGGCGCCCACCGCAAGCGCATCGAAGCCAAGGTGTTCGGCGGCGCCAACGTGCTCAAGGGCTTCACCAGCAACCCGGTCGGCACCCGCAACGCCGAATTCGTGCGCCAATACCTGCAGGCCGAGCATATCCCGATCATTGCCGAGGACCTGTGCGGCATCCATCCGCGCAAGATCTGGTTCTTCGCCGATACCGGCCGCGTGGTCGTTCAGCGCCTGCCACATGCCCACGAAGCCGAAGTCGCCGCGACCGAATCGGCCGTACGCGCACGCCTGTCCAAGGCCCCGGTCACCGGTGGCGTGGAGCTGTTCGAATGACCCTGACCGGCAACGCCCCCTGCCGGGTCCTGATCGTCGACGACTCGGCCGTCGTGCGCCAGATGCTCACGGAAATCCTGTCCAGCGATCCATCCATCGATGTGGTCGGTACCGCCGCCGACCCGCTGCTGGCACGCGAGAAGATCAAGCGCCTGTCCCCGGACGTGATCACCCTGGACGTGGAAATGCCGCGCATGGATGGCCTGGCCTTCCTGGAAAACCTGATGCGACTGCATCCATTGCCGGTGGTGATGATCTCCTCGCTGACCGAGCGCGGCGCCGACACCACCCTGCAGGCGCTGGCCTTGGGTGCAGTGGATTTCGTCTCCAAGCCGAAGCTGGACGTAGCGCGCGGCCTGCAGGCCTACGCCGACGAAATCATCGCCAAGGTCAAGATGGCAGCCCGTTCGCGTGTTCGCCCGCTGGTGCGTGCGGCAACGCCGAAGCTCATGCTGGACGCCGCGCCAGCGATGCGCGCCGCCGCACCGCAGTTCCGCACCACCGACCGGCTGATCGCGATCGGCTCGTCCGCCGGTGGCACCGAAGCGCTGCGCGTGGTGTTGGAAGGCATGCCGGCCGACGCGCCCGCCGTGGTGATGACCCAGCACCTGCCGGCCAGCTTCAGCAGCGCCTTCGCCGAACGCCTGGACCGCCACTCGGCGATGGCCGTGCGCGAGGCCAGCGACGGCGAAGCCGTGCTGCCCGGCCATGCCTACCTGCCGCCCGGCGGCAAGCACCTGCGGATCATCCGCGACGGTGCACGCTGGCGCTGCCGGGTCGACGATGGCCCGGCGGTGAACCGGCACAAGCCAGCGGTCGATGTACTGTTCCGCTCGGTCGCACAGAACGCTGGCGGCAATGCCATCGGCGCCATCCTCACCGGCATGGGCGATGACGGCGCACGCGGCCTGCTGGAAATGCGCCAGGCCGGCGCACCCACGCTGGTGCAGGACGAGGCCACCAGCGTGGTCTGGGGCATGCCCGGGGCCGCCTTCAAGCTGGGCGCGGCCGAGGAGCAGGTGCCGCTGGAACGGATCGCCGAGCGGTTGCTGGCACTGGCCCGCGGATGATGGGACTGCTGCGGGGCTGAGCCTTTGCTCCGCTCCGCACCCGGCTGAAAACAACCGACAGACGTCGCATTCAACCCGTTCGATCCTGCAGCAACGTCGGACAACGATGTTTCAACAGTGCTGCTTGCGCACATGCGTGACGCACTCACCTCGTTTGTGCCCCGGGATGGATCCCTGTCGATCCCCCACATTGGACGTGCGTCCCCTGCCCCCCGCAGCGTGAGGCTCCCTTCCATGGAGCACCTCCTTGCCCCTTCTCACCCATCACGATATCGGCACCGGCTTTCCCATCGTCCTTGGCGGCAGCTATCTCTGGGGCCGCTCCATGTGGGCACCGCAGATCGAGCTGCTGTCGCGGCGCTATCGCCTGATCATCCCGGAGCTCCCCGGCCACGACAACGATCTGTCACTATCAGCCGCCCTCACCACTCCCGCGTGCCTTGCACGCGAAGTCGGGCGGTTGCTGGATGCGCTGGGCATCCGGCAGTACGCAGTGGCAGGGCTCTCGGTGGGCGGCATGTGGGCGGCGGAACTGGCGCTGCAACGTCCCGATCAGGTCCGTTCGCTGATCCTGATGGATACCTATCTCGGTGCGGAACCGGAAGCGTCGCGGCAACGCTACTTCGGCATGCTCGACATGATCGAACAGCTGGGCTGCATCCCCGAAGCCATGGCCGAACAGATCGTGCCGCTGTTCTTCCGCCCGGGCATCGCCACCGACGATCCGATCCGGATGATGTTCCGGCAACGGCTGCTGTCCTGGCCCCGCGAGCGCCTGCTCGACGCGATCGTGCCACTGGGTCGCCTGATCTTCGGCCGCCCGGACCGGCTGGGCGCATTGAAGGATCTGGACCCGGAAACAACGCTGATCCTGAGTGGCGAACACGACCTCCCACGCCCCCTGACCGAAGCGCGGCAGATGGCGGACCAGATCGGCTGCCGGCTGCAATCGATCCCCGATGCTGGCCATATCTCCACGCTGGAGAATGCGGCATTCGCCAGCGTGCACATTGATGCATGGTTGCAGCAGTCGCTGCACGTCGCCTGCTAGCAAGCGGCCGGATGCTGGGTGGCGTCCCACGGAACGCCCCCGGCGCTGCACCTCGGCCTTGGAGTACAGCTACACCGGGTCGTATAGTCAGACATCGCAGAGCAATGGAACGCCGATGAACGATACGCCGCAACGCCCCGTGGCACCGGCACACAAGGATGGAGTACCGGGGTGCAGCCGGCATGAAATACGCAATCCGTCGCATTTGCCCCGAGGTGCCCTTCATGGTGTCGCCGCACCCCGCAAAACCTTGATCAGCGACATGGACCGCTCATGCTGAAACCCGTCCCCAGCCTTGCTCATGTTGCGTTGATCGCTTTGATCACACTGGCCGTTCCGGGCTGCAACAAGGAACGCTCGTTCCCGGTCTATCGCGAGAATCCTGCGCCCAAGGATGCGCTGCCGATTGTGATTCGGGTCCACGATGCACCCGTGGATGTCCCCGTTCCTTCGGTCTTCGTCACGTATGAGATAGACCCACTCTGTCTCCCTCCGGTCAACAATTGGGAGGGGGTGCAGTACGAGCCGAATCAGCACAAGGTTGAGCTTCAGGCACAACGCCTCAATGCTACTGAGTTCAGCAGTGCTGTATTCAACGACGGCATGGAAGTTGCCGATTATTACGGTCGCGGCCCGTGCACTTGGACACCCGTGCTCGTGGAAGCTTCATTCGCCTTCATCATCGATGATCGACCTATCCAAGCAACCGCATGGACTTCATTCACAAAGCTTGAAACCGAGAAACTCTCTACTACCTACGTACATCGCGCCTTACGCCCCATGACTTCAGGGGGATCGCCAGAGTGGACGCCTACCGAGCCTTCGACTTGGTACGAGAAGGTGTCTCCAGATAAGCGAAAGAATTACTTCCCAATCGAAATCTCCACGCGGACTGAAGGAACAGCCCAATGAATCCTGGAGCAAATGCAGCCCTCTCAGATCATGTCTACAAGGATCCGCTCCCTGAGCCCAAGGCCATTGTTACCATTGCCGGGACGGAATATCGTGTATTGGCCAGCCTAAACTCCGCCACCGGCTACCAAGGCGTCATTTACCATAATCTCGAATCCAAAGAAGTAATCGTCACCCATCGCGGTACCGAATTTGATCGCCAGCCTCTGATTGACGGCGGCATCGATGCGGCGATGGTCACCGCCAGAATCAACGCACAGATTGATGATGCCCTCGCGCTGACAAAGCAGGCAATCGAGCTGGCTGACGCAAATAGATATGGCCAGGTATCCGTTACCGGCCACTCCCTCGGCGGCGCCCTCGCGCAGATCACCGCCCATCACTACAACCTCCCCGGCGACGCATTCAATCCTTACGGTGCCGCCGGGCTGGCGTATCGCCTCCCTGAAGGCCTGCCGGCCAATGCGGCGCCCTTCACCAACCATGTGATGGCAGGCGACCTGGTCAGTGCGGGCGGCCCTCATTACGGTCAGGTCCAGATGTATGCGCTGCCCAGGGAACTGGAGGTTCTGCGCAACGCCGAGCAGGGCCAGCGCATCGCCTCGCTCGGAACGCTTGGGATGAAGAGCGGTCATGTCATGTCCGCCGCCGTGGCGGTCCAGTTGGGTGACTCCCATCGATTGGTTCATTTCCTTGATCGCATGACCGACAAGGGTCCGGTGCAGTCTGTACTGGACAACCCCGAAGCCCGGATCACGGATCCTGAAGACCTGCGCCGGATTGCCGACTACCGCAGTGATGTTCATCAGCTGCGCGCGGCGGCGACCGTGCTTGTCGGCGGTGGACCGGGTCTGCTGCGCGACGGGGTCAATTACCTGCGCGGCACCGAGGAAGCTGGTGCGCATGCCCGCCACGAAGCTGAAGCCGCGGCGCAGGCCCGCAATGCGCTCAAGCCTGGGGAGCACCTGATCCAGGATGCAACCGACCAGGGCTCGCCCTCCCTCGGCAATCCCGGCTTCCCTCCCAGGAACCCATTGCAGGAGAGCATTCAATCCACCCTGGACAGGGCAGGCCTGGATCCCAGGAAGGAAGGCCACCCAGACCAACCTCTCTACCGGCAGATTCGCGACGGTGTATCCGCTGTGGATGCCAGGCACGGGCGCAGCTTCGATGACACCAGTGAGCGGATGACGGCCAGCCTGCTTGCAGCGGCCAAGAGCAGCGGCCTGGAACGCGTCGATCATGTTGTCCTGGGCAATCCATCCAGCGATGGTGCCGGCCCGCGCATGTTTGTCGTTCAGGGAGCGCTCGACAATCCGGCACACCTGCGGTCTTCGGTCGCGATCAGCGACGCCGTCAATACGCCCGTGGAGCAGTCGCTCGCCAAGGTCGAACAGATGTCGCAGGCACAGCAGGTTGCCCAGCAAGACCACGTCCAGGAGCAGGCCCGTACGGCGATGCGCATGGGCTAGGCCACCTGGCCCGGCACACACAAAAAACCCCCGGCTTTCACCGGGGGTTCTTCGTTTCAACGGGATGCCGGCCACTGGCCGGCACTACCCTCAGGCAGCAACCGTCCTGGCCACGTCCTGGTATTCCTCGATCTGGTCGAAGTTCATGTAGCGGTAGATCTCCGCACCATTGGCGTTGATCACGCCGATGTCCGCCATGTACTCCTCCTTGGTCGGGATGCGGCCCAGGCGCGAGCAGATCGCCGCCAGTTCCGCCGAACCCAGGTACACGTTGGTGTTGCGGCCCAGGCGGTTCGGGAAGTTGCGGGTCGAGGTCGACATCGCGGTGGAACCTTCGCGGATCTGCGCCTGGTTGCCCATGCACAGCGAGCAGCCCGGCATTTCCATGCGTGCGCCGGTAGCGCCGAAGGTGCCGTACACGCCTTCCTTGGTCAGCTCGGAAGCATCCATCTTGGTCGGCGGGGCCACCCACAGGCGGGTCGGCAGGTCACGCTTGCCTTCCAGCAGCTTGGCAGCCGCGCGGAAGTGACCAATGTTGGTCATGCACGAACCGATGAACACTTCGTCGATCTTGGCGCCGGCCACTTCGGACAGGGTCTTCACGTCGTCCGGGTCGTTCGGGCAGGCCACGATCGGCTCGTGGATGTCGGCCAGGTCGATCTCGATGACGGCGGCGTACTCGGCGTCGGCATCCGGCTCCAGCAGCTCCGGGTTGGCCAGCCACGCTTCCATCTTCTCGATACGGCGCTGCAGCGAACGCGGATCCTGGTAACCCTCGGCGATCATCCACTTCAGCAGGGTGATGTTGCTGTTGAGGTACTCGATGATCGGCTCCTTGTTCAGGCGCACCGAGCAACCGGCCGCCGAACGCTCGGCCGAGGCGTCGGACAGTTCGAACGCCTGTTCGACCTTCAGCTCCGGCAGGCCTTCGATTTCCAGGATGCGGCCGGAGAAGATGTTCTTCTTGCCAGCCTTGGCCACGGTCAGCAGGCCCGACTTGATCGCGTACAGCGGGATCGCGTTGACCAGGTCACGCAGGGTCACGCCCGGCTGCATCTTGCCCTTGAAGCGCACCAGCACCGACTCCGGCATGTCCAGCGGCATCACGCCGGTGGCAGCGGCGAAGGCAACCAGGCCCGAACCGGCCGGGAACGAAATACCCACCGGGAAACGGGTGTGCGAGTCACCACCGGTGCCGACGGTATCCGGCAGCAGCATGCGGTTGAGCCAGCTGTGGATCACGCCGTCGCCCGGGCGCAGCGAGATGCCGCCACGGGTAGAGATGAACTCCGGCAGGGTGTGGTGGGTCTTCACGTCCACCGGCTTCGGATAAGCGGCGGTGTGGCAGAACGACTGCATCACCAGGTCGGCCGAGAAGCCCAGGCAGGCCAGGTCCTTCAGCTCGTCACGGGTCATCGGGCCGGTGGTGTCCTGCGAGCCGACCGAGGTCATCTTCGGTTCGCAGTAGGTGCCCGGGCGCATGCCCTGGCCTTCCGGCAGGCCACAGGCGCGGCCGACCATCTTCTGCGCCAGCGAGAAGCCCTTGCCGGTATCGACCGGCTGCACCGGCAGGCGGAACAGGTCGGTCGGGGCCAGGCCCAGCGCTTCGCGCGCCTTGCCGGTCAGGCCACGGCCGATGATCAGCGGAATGCGGCCACCGGCACGCACTTCGTCGAACAGCACTTCGGACTTGACCTGGAACTCGGCAATCACTTCGCCGTTCTTCAGTGCCTTGCCTTCGTACGGACGCAGCTCGACCACATCGCCGTGCTCCATCTTCGACACGTCCAGCTCAATCGGCAGTGCACCGGCATCTTCCATGGTGTTGTAGAAGATCGGGGCGATCTTCGAACCCAGGCAGACGCCACCGGCACGCTTGTTCGGGATGAACGGAATGTCATCGCCGGTCCACCACAGCACGCTGTTGGTGGCCGACTTGCGCGAGGAACCGGTGCCGACCACGTCGCCGACGTAGGCAACCAGGTGACCCTTGTCCTTCAGCGACAGGATCTGCTGGATCGGGCCACGCTTGCCGTCTTCTTCCGGGGTGAACGGCGCATCGTCGCGCTTGTTCTTCAGCATCGCCAGGGCGTGCATCGGGATGTCCGGGCGGGTGGTCGCGTCCGGCGCCGGCGACAGGTCGTCGGTGTTGGTCTCGCCCGGCACCTTGAACACGGTGACGGTCAGGCTCTGCGGCACTTCCGGGTTGCTGGTGAACCACTCGGCATCGGCCCAGCTCTGCAGCACGGCCTGGGCGTTGGCGTTGCCGGCCTTGGCCTTTTCCTGCACATCGTGGAAGGCATCGAACACCAGCAAGGTCTTCTTCAGGCCGTTGGCGGCGATGGTGCCGACGCTGGCGTCGTCCAGCAGCTGCACCAGCGGCGCGACGTTGTAGCCACCGAGCATGGTGCCCAGCAGTTCGGTGGCGCGCTCGCGGCTGATCAGCGGGTTCTGCTCGCTGCCCAGGGCGATCGCCGCCAGGTACGAGGCCTTGACCTTGGCCGCGTCATCGACGCCGGCCGGCACGCGGTGGGTCAGCAGGTCGAGCAGGAACTCGGCCTCGCCCTGCGGCGGGTTCTTCAGCAGTTCGATGACATCGGCCGTCTGCTGCGCGCTCAGCGGCAGCGGCGGGATGCCAAGCGCAGCGCGCTCGGCGACGTGGTGGCGGTAGGCTTCCAACATGACAACTCCCGGGTAATGCGTAGGTTGAAAAATCAAAGTGGGCTCAGGCGTGCGGCACGATCAGCTTCAGGCCCTTGAAGTAGTCGCGGTAAAACGTGTCGTTCCAGGTGATCAGGCCATCGCACTGCAGCAGTGCGTGGGCGCCGACCATGAATTCGTCCAGGCTGCGGCGGCTGCCACTGCGCTGGCGGTGGCGACGGTGCATCTCGCCGGCACGCAGCGCCGACTTGGCTTCCATCGGATTGAAGTGCACGCCCATTTCTTCCAGCGCTTCCAGCACCTCGGCGCCGCCGCGCAACGATGCGCAGACCTCGGCCAGGGTCGCGCCGCAGACCACCACGCGGCCACCGACCAGGCTCTGCCTGAGGATGGCTTCCACGGCATCGGCCTGCGGACCATTGCTGAGCAGCTCGACCAGCACCGGCGAATC
Organism: Stenotrophomonas maltophilia; assembly: GCF_002799155.1. Lineage (GTDB taxonomy): Bacteria > Pseudomonadota > Gammaproteobacteria > Xanthomonadales > Xanthomonadaceae > Stenotrophomonas > Stenotrophomonas maltophilia_R. The sequence goes on along the minus strand of NZ_NERD01000002.1, from coordinate 1,533,590 downwards.
GACGGCGATCATCACGGCTTATTCCTCGTCACGCACCGCGCGTACCGCTGCGTCGGACGATTCGAAACCGTCCAGCGCGAACTTGCCGCGCGCCCGTGAAATGGCATCGTCAACACTCTTGCGCAGGATGATGCGGCTGCCGTCCAGCTCGACCTTCAGCAGCGTGCCCTTGGTCAGGCCGAGGGCATCACGCACCGCCTTGGGCAGGGTGATCTGTCCGCGTTCTGCAACAGTGGCTTCCATCGGTAGGCCCTCCAGAGTATGCACAAATTATACATACTTCCCCGGGCATACTTCCACCCTGAACAGGACCGGCACCCCGCCAGCCCTTGCCTCGCAAAGGATCGGCCACAAACGTGACATACGCCATACACCTTCCCCTGTAGTCTGGAACCGATGCTGCAGGCCGGAACCCGGCCCGGATGAATCCATTCAGTCCAGGATTCATACTGGGACCACCGGGGCCGCCAGGCCCGCGGCAAACGCAAGCAGGCCTGCCATGCGCGGGCCACTGCAAGCCATCCGCAAGAAGGAGTTACCCCGCATGAGCGATTCGTTCTCCACCCGCAGCCAGCTGAATGTCGGCGGCAGGACCTACGACTACTTCAGCCTGCCCACGCTGGGCCAGCGCTTCGATATCTCCCACCTGCCCTACTCGATGAAGATCCTGCTGGAGAACCTGCTCCGGCACGAAGATGGCGGCGTCACCGTCGGCAAGGACCACATCGAAGCCGTAGCCCGCTGGAACCCGGCCGCCGAGCCGGACACCGAGATCGCCTTCATGCCGGCGCGCGTGGTCCTGCAGGACTTCACCGGCGTGCCCTGCGTGGTCGACCTGGCCGCGATGCGCGACGCGGTGGTCAAGCTCGGCGGCTCGCCGGAGCAGATCAATCCGCAGATTCCCTCCGAACTGGTCATCGACCACTCGGTGCAGGTCGATGTGTTCGGCAAGCCGGACGCGCTGGACCTCAACGGCAAGATCGAATTCCAGCGCAACCAGGAACGCTACGGCTTCCTGCGCTGGGGCCAGAAGGCCTTCGACAACTTCAAGGTGGTGCCGCCGAACACCGGCATCGTCCACCAGGTGAACCTGGAGAACCTGGCCCGCGTGGTGATGACCGCGGACAAGGACGGCAAGGCGGTCGCCTACCCCGATACCGTGTTCGGTACCGACAGCCACACCACCATGATCAACGGCATCGGCGTGCTGGGCTGGGGCGTGGGCGGCATCGAAGCGGAGGCGGCCATGCTCGGCCAGCCGTCGTCGATGCTGATCCCGCAGGTGGTGGGCTTCAAGCTGACCGGCAAGCTGCCCGAGGGCGCTACCGCCACCGACCTGGTGCTCACTGTTACCCAGATGCTGCGCAAGCTGGGCGTGGTCGGCAAGTTCGTCGAGTTCTATGGCGACGGCCTGCAGCACCTGCCGCTGGCCGACCGCGCCACCATCGGCAACATGGCCCCGGAATATGGCGCCACCTGCGGCATCTTCCCGATCGACGCCGAGTCGCTGAACTACCTGCGCCTGTCCGGCCGCAGCGAAGAGCAGATCGACCTGGTCGAAGCCTATGCCAAGGCACAGGGCCTGTGGCACGAACCGGGCAGCCCGCATGCCCAGTACAGCACCACGCTGGAACTGGACATGGGCACGGTGAAGCCGTCGCTGGCCGGTCCGAAGCGTCCGCAGGACCGCGTGCTGCTGGAAGACGTGCAGAAGAACTACCGCGAAGCCCTGGTTGGCATGACCGCCAACCGTGACAAGCGCAGCGACGACGTCTCCTCGTTCGTCAATGAAGGCGGCGGTGCCGCGGTCGGCAACGAGCAGCTGGCCAAGGGCTTCGCCGATATCGAAACCGAAGGCCGCAAGGTGCGCCTGAAGGATGGCGCAGTGGTCATCGCTGCCATCACCTCCTGCACCAACACCTCCAACCCGGCGGTGATGATCGGCGCCGGCCTGCTGGCCCGCAACGCGGCCGCCAAGGGCCTGAACCGCCAGCCGTGGGTCAAGACCTCGCTCGGGCCGGGCTCGCGCGTGGTCACCGATTACCTGGAAAAAGCCGGCGTGCTGAAGGAGCTGGAGAAGATCGGCTTCTACGTGGTCGGCTACGGCTGCACCACCTGCATCGGCAACTCCGGCCCGCTGCCGACCGAAGTCAGCGCCGGCATCGCCACCGGCGACCTGGTCGTCACCTCGGTACTGTCCGGCAACCGCAACTTCGAAGGCCGCGTGCACCCCGAAGTGAAGATGAACTACCTGGCCAGCCCGCCGCTGGTGGTGGCCTATGCCATCGCCGGCACCACCGACATTGACCTGACCACCCAGCCGCTGGGTACCGGCAGCGATGGCCAGCCGGTGTTCCTGCGCGACATCTGGCCGAGCAACAAGGAAATCGGCGACGTCATCGCCGCCACCATCGGCCCGGAGATGTTCAAGCAGAACTACGCCGATGTGTTCAAGGGTGATACCCGCTGGAACACCATCGCTTCGCCGGACGGCAATCTGTACGAGTGGAGCGATGCCTCCACCTACATCAAGAACCCGCCGTACTTCGATGGCATGACCATGCAGACCGGCAGCATCGACGACGTGCACGGCGCGCGCGTGATGGGCCTGTTCGGCGATTCGATCACCACCGACCACATCTCCCCGGCCGGCAACATCAAGAAGGACTCGCCGGCAGGCCGCTTCCTGCAGGAGCGCGGCGTGCAGCCGGCCGACTTCAACAGCTACGGCAGCCGCCGCGGCAACGATGACGTCATGGTCCGCGGCACCTTCGCCAACATCCGCATCAAGAACCTGATGTTCGGTGGCGAGGAAGGCGGCAACACCCTGTACTACCCGGCCGGCGGTGGCCAGCCGGAGAAACTGGCGATCTACGATGCGGCCATGAAGTACAAGGCCGACAAGGTGCCGCTGGTGGTGCTGGCGGGCAAGGAATACGGCACCGGCTCGTCGCGCGACTGGGCGGCCAAGGGCACCCTGCTGCTGGGGGTGAAGGCGGTCATCGCCGAGAGCTTCGAGCGCATCCATCGCTCCAACCTGGTCGGCATGGGCGTGCTGCCGCTGCAGTTCCGCAACGGCGAGAACGCGCAGTCTCTGGGCCTGGACGGCTCGGAAGTGATCGACATCACCGGCCTGCAGGACGGTGCCAGCAAGCGCGCCACGGTCACCGCCACCAAGGCCGATGGCACGAAGAAGACCTTCGAGGTCTCGGTAATGCTGTTGACCCCGAAGGAAGTCGAATACTTCCGCCATGGCGGCCTGCTGCAGTACGTGCTGCGCCAGTTGGCAGCCAAGTAACGGCGCGGCTGCGCCCGATTGAGGAAAGGGCCGGATCCTTGCGGATCCGGCCCTTTGCGTTTGCGATGCCCCCTGTAGAGCCGAGCATGGGCTCGGCTCTACAGAAGCGCTCAGCGCCGCGGGGCGTCCGGGTCGGTGCGCAGCGCCTTCAGAAGGCCCCACATGTAGAACGCCAGGGTGAACGAGAACGGGAGGCCGCACAGCACCACCGCCGTCTGCATCGCACTGAAGTTGCCAGCCAGCAGAAGACCGATGCTGGCCACGGTGATGCCGGCCGCCCAGAACACGCGCAGCCAGATCGGCGCGTCATGGCCATCCTCCACGCCATCGTCAACGCGACGGGTGCACAGGTTGGCGATCATCAGCGTGCCCGAGTCGACCGGGGTCAGGAACAGCACGAAACCGATCACCACCGCGGCACCGGCCACGTACGGCGCGCCGGGCAGGTATTCCAGAAGCTTGAACAGCGTCATCGCCGCATCGTGCTGGGCCACGTCGCCCAGGATCGCCTGGCCGTGGTTGAGCACCAGGTCGATGGCGGTGTTGCCGAAGATAGACAGCCAGGCCAGGGTGAAGCCGAGCGGGATCAGCAGCACGCCCATGATCACTTCGCGGATGGTGCGGCCGCGCGAGATGCGCGCCACGAAAAGGCCGACAAATGGCGCCCAGGCGATCCACCAGGCCCAGTAGAACAGCGTCCACGAGCCCATCCACTCACGGCCCTTCGGGTCGTTGAGGTACATGTCGAAGCTCTTGCGCACGAACGCGCCGAGGTAATCGCCGGTGTTCTGGATCAGGCCGTCGAACAGGTGCAGGGTTGGGCCGGTGACCAGCACGAACAGCAGCAGGCCGCACAGCAGGCGCACATTGAGATTGGACAGCCACGCAATGCCCTTCTCCACACCGGCCACCACGCCGATGGTGGCCACCGCCATCATCACCAGCACGATCGCCACCAGCACCTGCGGCGTATCCGGGATATGGAACAGGTAGACCAGGCCCGACTGCACCACCAGCGCACCGATGCCGAGGTTGGTCACCATCGAGATCAGCGTGGCAAGGATGCCGAAGCCATCGACCATGTCGCCGATGCGGCCATGGATGCGCTCACCGAAGATCGGGTACAGCGCCGAGCGCAGCGCCAGCGGCAGGTCGCGACGGTAGGCGAAATAGCCCAGTGCCACGCCGACCAGCGCATACAACGCCCAGCCGTGCAGGCCCCAGTGCAGGAAGGTCAGCACCATCGCCTCGCGGCCGGCAGCCACGGTACCACCGGGCTGCCCCGGCGGATGAAGGAAATGGTCCAGCGGCTCGTAGGCACCGTAGTACAGCAGTGCGATGCCGATGCCGGCCGAGAACAGCATCGACACCCAGGCGACGTAGCCGAAGGCCGGTGATTCCTCGTTGTGCCCCAGGCGGATACGGCCATACGGCGAGAACGCCAGCCACAGCACGAAGCCCAGGCACAGCACGATCAGCAGCATGTACCACCAGCCGAACGCGGCCGACACCTCGGCCTGCGCCCATTGCAGCCAGTGCTCGCTGGCTTCGGGATAGAGAACGGTCAGCAGCCCGAGGATGCCGATCGACACCGACGAGCTGAAGAAGACAAAACGGTTCAAGCGCAGGGGCGAACGCTTGGGATGAGCCAGGGAAGACATGGGGTCGTCTCATCAAGTCCGAGGGAGCACATGGGCGGGGCCGGACCGGTAAACCGGGCCCATGGCGTGGGGCGCGAGCGCATCCTAGGGTTTATTGATTGAACGTTCAATCAATAAAAAGCATAATGGCCGACAGCCCGATCCTTCGGGTCGCAATCCGTGGAGAGACAATGCCGAAGAAAGGCGTGGAACCGGTACGGCGCGAACAGCTGATCCGGGCCACTTTCCAGACCATCGACGAGATCGGCATGGCCGATGCGACCGTCGCCACCATCGCGAAGAAGGCAGGGCTGTCCAGCGGCATCGTCGCCCACTACTTCGGCGACAAGGACGGCCTGCTCAATGCTGCAATGCGGCAGATCCTGCGCGAACTGAAGGACGCCGTCGCCCGCTACCGCGCAGACGCCAGCGACGACCCGCGCGAGCAGCTGCGCGCCATCGTCGATGGCAACTTCGACGACAGCCAGATCAATGGCACCGCGATGCGCGTCTGGCTCACCTTCTGGGCCGCCAGCATGCACCAGCCGGAACTGGCCCGGCTGCAGCGCGCCAACGACCAGCGCCTGTTCTCCAACCTGTGCCACCAGTTCAACCGCCTGCTGCCCCACCCGCAGGCCCGCCTGGCCGCCCGCGGCCTGGCCGCCATGATCGACGGCCTGTGGCTGCGCGGCAGCCTGGTCGGCGGCCAGTTCAACGCCGAGAAGTCCCGGCGCATCGCTTACGGCTACATCGACTTCCAGTTGCAGGCTGTCGCGCTATAAGCGTTTCAGCATCCCGCCCCCCTTCCAAGGAGTACGCCCCATGACCGCCCTGCCCGTCCAACAGCTTTACATCCACGGCCAGCGTGTCGATGCCACCAGCGGCAAGACCTTCAAGTCCGTCAACCCGGCCACCGGCGAAGTGATCGCTGAAGTGCAGGTCGCCAGCCAGGCCGATGTCGAGCGCGCCGTGCAGAGCGCGGCCGAAGGCCAGAAGGTGTGGGCGGCGATGACCGCCATGGAGCGCTCGCGCATCCTGCGCCGCGCCGTCGAGATCCTGCGCGAGCGCAACGACGAACTGGCCCATCTGGAAACCCTGGACACCGGCAAGGCACTGGCTGAAACCACCACCGTGGACATCGTCACCGGCGCCGATGTGGTCGAGTACTACGCCGGCCTGGCCACCGCCATCGAAGGCATCCAACTGCCACTGCGTGAGTCGAGCTTCTTCTACACCCGTCGCGAGCCGCTGGGCGTGGTCGCCGGCATCGGCGCCTGGAACTACCCGATCCAGATCGCGATGTGGAAGTCGGCCCCGGCCCTGGCGGCCGGCAACGCGATGGTGTTCAAGCCGTCGGAAGTGACCCCGCTGACCGCGATCAAGCTGGCCGAGATCTACACCGAGGCCGGCGTGCCCGCTGGCGTATTCAACGTCGTGCAGGGCCCGGGCCGCGAGATCGGCCAGTGGCTGACCGAGCACCCGGTGATCGAGAAAATCTCCTTCACCGGCGGCGTTGCCACCGGCAAGAAGGTCATGGCCAGCGCCGCGTCCTCGTCGCTGAAGGAAGTGACCATGGAACTGGGCGGCAAGTCGCCGCTGGTGATCTGCGATGACGCCGACCTTGACCGCGCTGCCGACATCGCAGTGATGGCCAACTTCTTCAGCTCCGGCCAGGTCTGCACCAACGGCACCCGCGTGTTCGTGCCACGCAGCATGCTGGCTGCGTTCGAAGCCGCCGTTGTCGAGCGCGTCAAGCGCATCCGCATCGGTGACCCGATGGCCGCCGAGACCAACTTCGGCCCGCTGACCAGCTTCCCGCACATGGAGAACGTGCTGCGCTACATCGAGAGCGGCAAGGCCGAAGGCGCCCGCCTGCTGACCGGCGGTGGCCGTGCCACCGAAGGCGCATTGGCCAACGGCGCCTACGTGCTGCCGACCGTGTTCTCCGACTGCCGCGATGACATGACCATCGTCAAGGAAGAGATCTTCGGGCCGGTGATGAGCATCCTCGCCTACGACGACGAAGACGAAGTGGTGCGTCGTGCCAACGACACCACCTTCGGCCTCGCCGCCGGTGTGGTCAGCAAGGACGTCAGCCGCGCCCACCGCATCATCCACCGCCTGGAAGCCGGCATCTGCTGGATCAACACCTGGGGCGAATCGCCGGCGGAAATGCCGGTTGGTGGCTACAAGGAATCGGGCGTCGGCCGCGAGAACGGCATCTCCACCCTCGGCCACTACACCCGCATCAAGTCGGTGCAGGTCGAGCTGGGCGACTACGCCAGCGTGTTCTGACCGGCGCGCCGCGAGCCCGCCCCATCGTCCGGCCACCGCGCCGATCCGACATCCCGCCGGGACGCCTGCATGCAGCGCGCCCCGGCCTGCAGGAGACACCCATGAGCACCCATAACGAGTACGACTACATCATCATCGGCGCCGGCTCGGCCGGCAACGTGCTGGCCACCCGCCTCACCGAAGATGCCGATGTCAGCGTGCTGCTGCTGGAAGCCGGTGGCCCGGACTACCGGCTCGACTTCCGTACCCAGATGCCGGCGGCGCTGGCCTTCCCGCTGCAGGGCAAGCGCTACAACTGGGCGTACAAGACCGATCCCGAGCCCTTCATGAACAACCGCCGCATGGATTGCGGCCGCGGCAAGGGCCTGGGTGGCTCGTCGCTGATCAACGGCATGTGCTACATCCGCGGCAATGCGATGGACTATGACAACTGGGCCAGCATGCCGGGCCTGGAAGACTGGACCTACCTTGACTGCCTGCCGTACTTCCGCAAGGCGGAAACCCGTGACATCGGCCCCAATGACTACCACGGTGGCGATGGCCCGCTGCGCGTGACCACGCCCAAGGCCGGCAACAACGAGCTGTTTGCTGCAATGGTCGAAGCCGGCGTGCAGGCCGGCTACCCGCGCACCGACGACCTCAACGGCTACCAGCAGGAAGGCTTCGGCCCGATGGACCGCACGGTGACCCCGAAGGGCCGTCGTTCCAGCACCGCCCGCGGCTACCTGGACCTGGCCAAGCCGCGCCCGAACCTGACCATCGTCACCCACGCGCTGACCGACCGCATCCTGTTCTCGGGCAAGCGCGCGGTGGGCGTGCAGTGGCTGCACAACGACCAGCCGCAGCGCGCCACTGCCCGCCGCGAAGTGCTGCTGTGTGGCGGCGCCATCGCCTCGCCGCAGATCCTGCAGCGCTCGGGCGTCGGCCCGGCCGACCTGCTGCGCAGCCTGGACATCGACGTCGTGCACCACCTGCCGGGCGTCGGTGCCAACCTGCAGGACCACCTCGAAATGTACCTGCAGTACGAGTGCAAGAAGCCAGTGTCGCTGGCGCCGGCACTGAAGCTGTACAACCAGCCGGCGATCGGTGCGGAGTGGCTGTTCCTGGGCACCGGCATCGGCGCCAGCAACCAGTTCGAGGCCGGCGGCTTCATCCGCAGCGACGCCGAGTTCGACTGGCCGAACCTGCAGTACCACTTCCTGCCGGTGGCGATCAATTACAACGGCTCCAACCCGATCAAGGCGCACAGCTTCCAGATGCACGTCGGCTCGATGCGCTCGCCCAGCCGCGGCCGCATCCATGTGCGCTCGAAGGACCCGCGCGAACATCCCAGCATCCTGTTCAACTACATGTCGCACGACCAGGACTGGCGCGAGTTCCGCGCGGCGATCCGCATCACCCGCGAGATCTTCGCGCAGCCGGCACTGGCGCCGTACAGCGGCCGCGAGATCTCGCCGGGCAGCGCGCTGCAGACCGATGCGCAGATCGATGCGTTCGTGCGCGAGCATGCCGAGACCGCCTATCACCCGTCGTGCTCGAACAAGATGGGCCATGCCGACGACCCGATGGCGGTGGTGGATGGCCAGGGCCGTGTGCACGGGCTGGAAGGCCTGCGCATCGTCGATGCCTCGATCATGCCGCAGGTGGTGACCGGCAACCTCAACGCACCGACCATCATGATGGCCGAGAAGCTGGCCGACGTGATCCGCGGCCGCACCCCGCTGGCGCGCAGCACCGCGCCGTACTACAAGGCCAACGGCGCACCGGTACGCAAGCAGGGCTGACGCAGGCGGCCCTTCGGCAGACCCATACCCCAAACCGGCAGGTGCCCACCTTGGTGGGCACGCCCCCGCAGCGCTCCTCGCAATCCTGTGCCGACCAAGGTCGGCACCTACCGTTGCAGCCCCCGCGAACCCCTCTTCGCGTTTTCCCTACGGCGGGGTATGCTGCAATGACCGGCCGTTACCGATACGCTCAGGGCCGGAACCTATTACATCACGATTCCTGGAGGGGGAATATGAGTCTGGATCGTCCCTGGCTGCAGAGCTATCCGAAAGGCGTTCCCGCAGAGATCGACGTCAACGAGTTCCATTCGGTAGCCTCGGTCTTCGACGCTTCCGTCGCGAAATTCCGCGACCGTCCCGCCTACTCCAGCTTCGGCAAGGTGCTCACCTACGGCGAGACCGACGCGCTGGTCGAACAGTTCGCGGCCTACCTGCTGGGTGAGCTCACGCTCAAGAAGGGTGACCGCGTCGCCCTGATGATGCCCAACTGCCTGCAGTACCCGGTGGCCACCTTCGGTGTGCTGCGCGCCGGGCTGACCGTAGTCAACGTCAACCCGCTTTACACCGCCCGCGAGCTCAAGCACCAGTTGGTCGATGCCGGCGTGACCGCACTGGTGGTGGTCGACAACTTCGGCGACACCGTCGAGCAGGTCATCGCCGATACCCCGGTCAAGCACGTGATCACCACCGGCCTGGGCGACCTGCTCGGCGCCAAGGGCGTGATCGTCAACTTCGTGCTGAAGTACATCAAGAAGATGGTGCCCAACTACCATCTCAAGGGCGCCGTGCGCTTCCGCCAGGCGCTCAAGCTCGGCAGCCGCCACAGCCTGCCCAAGGTCGAGATCGACCACGACGACATTGCGTTCCTGCAGTACACCGGCGGCACCACCGGCGTGGCCAAGGGCGCGATGCTGACCAACCGCAACCTGATCGCCAACATGCAGCAGGCCTCGGCCTGGATCAGTGCCTCGGGCATCGAGATGGGCAAGGAGTGGATCATCACCGCCCTGCCGCTGTACCACATCTTCGCATTGACGGCGAACGGGCTGGTCTTCATGAAATTCGGTGGCTGCAACCACCTGATCACCAACCCGCGTGACATGAAGGGCTTCGTCAAGGAGCTCAAATCGGCGCCCTTCACCGCCATCACCGGCGTCAACACGCTGTTCAACGGACTGCTCAACACCCCCGGTTTCGACACGGTCGACTTCTCGTCGCTGAAGGTCACCCTGGGTGGCGGCATGGCCGTGCAGCGCGCCGTGGCCGAGCGCTGGAAGAAGGTCACCGGCGTGACGCTGGTCGAGGCCTATGGCCTGACCGAGACCTCGCCGGCGGCCTGCATCAACCCGCTCACCCTGACCGAGTACAACGGTTCGATCGGCCTGCCGATCCCGTCCACCGATGCCTGCATCAAGGACGACAACAGCGCCATCCTGCCGCTGGGCGAGGTTGGCGAGCTCTGCATCAAGGGCCCGCAGGTGATGAAGGGTTACTGGCAGCGCCCGGAGGAAACCGCCAAGACCATCGATGCCGACGGCTGGCTGCACACCGGCGACATGGCGAAGATGGACGAGCAGGGCTTCTTCTACATCGTCGACCGCAAGAAGGACATGATCCTGGTGTCCGGCTTCAACGTCTATCCGAATGAAGTCGAGGACGTGATCGCAATGATGCCGGGCGTGCTGGAAGTGGCCGCGGTCGGCGTGCCGGACGACAAGTCCGGCGAGGTGGTGAAGGTGGTCATCGTCAAGAAGGACCCGAACCTGACCGCCGAAATGGTCAAGGAACATGCCCGGGCCAACCTGACCGGCTACAAGCATCCCAAAATCGTTGAATTCCGAAAGGAGCTGCCGAAGACCAACGTCGGCAAGATCCTCCGTCGCGAACTCCGCGATACGCCCGCCCAGTAAGGGTTTGCGGCAGTTTGAGCAGTACCGGGCCCGGGGCGGAAACGTCCTGGGCCCTTTCGCATGGGCCGGCCCTGAGGCGGTGTAGCATCGCCGCGTGTGTGGACCGTTCGGCCCGCCGGCCACCCACCTGACACTGCGGGCCGCATGCCGAGGACCCTTCCATGAGTACCATCGAAAAGCTGCCCTCAAGCGGCTCGCCTTTTGCCACCATCCGTACCGAAGACAGTGCCGACGGCGCTGCCCATTGGCTGTTCATGCACGCCGACGCCGCCACCGGCATCCGTCCCTGCTGCCGCAAGGACATGCTCGACGAGATGTGGAGCTATATGGCGGCCATCACCCGCGGCCCTGCCGAACGCCACAACGGCACGCTGCGGCATTTCGTGCTGGCCTCCGACGCCGTCGCCTACAACCTGGGCGGTGACCTGGACCTGTTCACCCGCCTGATTCGCGAAGGCAACCGCGATCTCCTGCTGAACTACGCCCAGCGCTGCGTGGAGGGCGTGCACCACCTGCATACCGGGTTCGGCGGCGACGTCCGTTCGATCGCCCTGATCCAGGGCGACGCCCTTGGCGGAGGCCTGGAAATGGCGCTGGCCTGCCACACCATCGTGGCCGAGGAAGGCAGCGGCATGGGCCTGCCCGAGGTTCTGTTCGGCCTGTTCCCGGGCATGGGCGCCTATTCGTTCCTGTGCCGCCGTGTGTCACCACATCTGGCCGAGAAGATCATCCTCGACGGCCGGGTCTACAGCGCCGAGGAAATGCATGCGATGGGCGTGGTCGACGTGCTGGTGAAGAAGGGCGAAGGCCGCGCGGCGGTCGAAGAACTGATCCGCCAGCAGCAGCGCACCCCACAGTCCTACCTGGCAATGAACGCCGCACGCAGCATTGCCCAGCCTGTCAGCTACGACGAACTGTTGGAGATCACCAAGGTATGGGTCGATTCCGCCCTGGCTCTCGGCGACCGCTCGCTGCGCACCATGGATCGCCTGATCAAGGCCCAGACCCGTCGCGCCAGCCTCGACGTGGCCTGATTCATCCCCTCCCCCAGGATGGGTTCAAGCCCGGTTGGCCACCGGGCTTTTTTTATGGCCCTTGCCGTGGTTCAGCGCGCCTCGCCATCGTCAGCAGCGCCGCGCAGCCGGCGTTCGGCCCGTGCCTCCAGCGCACGCCGGCCTTCCTTGATCGCCTCCTGCAGGATGTCCAGGCGCGGGCGCCATTCGGTCTTGAGTTGCCAGTCGGCCATCCGCATCAGCTCGCCGGCGCGGTTGGACGCGCGCATCAGGCCGAGGTTGCTGGCCACGCCCTTGATCGCGTGGGACTGCTCGCGGAACACATCCCAGCGCGCGGCCTCGCCGGCCTGCTCGGCCTTGCCCATGCAGCCCGCCACGTCCTCCAGGCACTGGCGGATGAACTCGCGTTCGAAACCCTCGCCCATGCCCAGCGAGGCCAGTTCGTCCAGCACACTGCTGTCGAGCACCCCATCCTGCAGCGCCGCCGGCCGCACTACCGGCGCAGCCATGGTCTTCAACTGGGCGTTGTTGGCGATCTCGGCCAGGGTATCGAGCAGGCGGACCGCCACCACGGGCTTGGCCAGGAAGGCATGCGCACCGGCCTGGGTGCAGCGCTGGATCGCCTCGGGCGTGACATCGGCGCTGAGCACCAGCACCGGTGTGCGCGGACCACCGCCGGCCTGCATGACCCGCAGCTCCTTGAGCATGTCCAGCCCGCTCATGCCCGGCATGTGCAGATCGACGATGACCGCGTCGAACTCGCTGTCGGCAAGGGCATCCAGCACCGCCTCGCCGCCGTCCACGCACAGCACGCGATGCCCGGCCTTCTGCAGCAGGCGCTGCAGGACCATGCGGTTGGCCTCGTGGTCGTCGGCCACCAGGATCTGCATGCTGCGCACGCGGGCGCGATGGCGCAGGAACGGATCGGCAAAGGCGATCACGTTGCCGCCCGGCCCCACGTCCTCGTCGCCGGTCAGGCTCGGCACCGCGCCCGGCACCAGCGGCTGCGGCGGCGCGAACGGCAGCTCGACCCAAAAGTGGCTGCCGCGCGGCGGGTTTTCCAGATAGCCGATGTCACCGCCCATGGCTTCGACCAGCCCCTTGGCGATGGTCGTGCCCAGGCCGGTGCCCTCGTGGCGGCGCGCCATGCTGACGTCAGCCTGCTCGAAGGCATCGAACAGCCGCGCACGCATGGCCGGTGCCACGCCGATGCCGGTATCGAGGATGTCGAAGCGCAGCCGCACCGCGCCATTGGTGTCCGCATGGACGACGCCGACACGGATCTCGACCCGGCCGTGGTCGGTGAACTTGACTGCATTGCCGGCCAGGTTCAACAGGATCTGCCGCAGATGCCCGACATCGCCGCGCACGCGTGGCGGCACGCCATCGGCGACCTTCACCCGGTAGTCCAGTCGCTTGGCCTTGGCCTGCGGCAGCAGGATCAGCCCGATCGCCTGGATCACATCGGTCACGGCGAAGTCTTCGGCCACCACGCGCAGCTTGCCGGCTTCGATGGCCGAGATGTCCAGCACTTCCTCTACCAGCGCCAGCAGGCTGCGCGATGATGCCTGGATGGTGTTGAGGCACTCGCGCTGCTCGTCGTCCAGGCGCGTGGTCGCCAGCACTTCGGTCATGCCGTTGAGACCGTTCAACGGCGTGCGGAACTCATGGCTCATGTTGGCCAGGAACCGACTCTTGGCCTCGCTGGCGCGGCGCGCCTCGGCCATCGCTTCCGTCAACTGCCGCAGCAGCGTCGAGAAGTACAGCGGCACCGCCGCCAGGCCGAGCCAGAGGCCGATGGCCAGGCGGAAATTCTGTTGCCAATAAGGGGTCAGCAGCACGGTGCAACCGAAGCTCACCATCGCCATGGCCACCGCCACGTACAGGTAGTGGTTGCCAAAGCGCATGCCGTTGCCGACCGTCACCCACATCACCACGATGTAGACCCAGGCCAGCGGTTCGCCCATCTGAACCATGCCGGCAGCGATCAGCCCATAGTCGGCCAGCATGCCCAGCACGCGGCGAGGATCGGAACGCGCCGGCCGCCACAGCAGCCAACCGAACAGAAGAAGCGACAGGCTCAGGCCGGTCAGCACGATCGCCAGCACGCCGACGTACTGCGCATGCGGCAGATCGTGGCGTGGCGCCGGCAGCAGCACGTAGGCCAGGATCAGGCTGATCAGGGCAATGCGGACGATCTGCTGGCCGTGCTCACTGTCCTGGCGCTGGGACAGGCGCAGCCGCAGCTGCGACAACAGGCGTTTCACGCGCCCAGCCCCGGGCGCGCGGACGCCATCGAATGCTCGGCGCAGATCTGGTCCAGCTGTTCGCGGCCGCGCAGCAGCGCGTCCACGCATCGGGGATCGAACAGGCGGCCACGCTGGGCGTAGAGATAAGCCAGGGTGGCTTCCATGGTCCATGCTTCCTTGTACGGACGGGGGGATATCAGGGCGTCGAAGACATCGGCGACGGCCACGATGCGCGCTTCCAGAGGAATCGCATCGCCAACCAGTCCATCGGGATAGCCGCTGCCGTCGTAACGCTCATGATGACGCAGTGCGATCAAGGCGCCAACCTGGATGAAGCGATTCTGGCTGCCGCTCAGCAGTTCATGGCCAATCCGCGGGTGCCGGCGCATGATCGCCAGCTCCTCCTCGTTGAGCTTGCCCTGCTTGAGCAGCACCGCATCGGGGATGGCGATCTTGCCCATGTCGTGCAGCGGCGCGGCCATCTCGATCAGGCGCACCTCCTCTTCGGGCAGCCCGAGCTGGTCGGCAATCAGGCCGGCCACGCGTGCCATGCGTTCCAGGTAGGCGCTGGTACCGGCGTCACGGAACTCGATCGCACGCGCCAGCCGCGACAGCGTCTCGCGCTCCCGCTCTTCGACTTCATGCATGCTGGCCAGCAGGCGCTGCTCCAACGACAACGCCCGCTGCTTCACGTTCTCGGTCTGCTGGCGCAACTGCAACAGGTTGTAGCAGCGCGCACGCAGTTCGCGCGGGCGGATCGGCTTGACCAGGAAATCAATAACCCCCGCTTCCAGCGCGGCCTGCCGGATCGGTTCGTCGCCGACCACGGTGATCAGGATCACCGGAATGTCGCGGTGCTTGGGCAGGCGCCGGAAGCGACGGGCAAATTCCAGCCCGTCCATCTCCGGCATGCGGTAATCGAGCAGCAGCAGGTCGACCGGATGCGCCTCGCACCACGCCAATGCGGTCAGCGGATCGCCGAAGTCATACACGCTCAGTTCTGGCGCGATGTCCTCGATGACGTGACGCAGCATCGTCCGGGCGGAAGTCTGGTCGTCAACAATGACGATGTTCAACGCGTACTCTGCCTGGTTTTTCGACCATGCTGGATCATCAGCAGGCGAGGATACTCTGCCGCTGCGAACGCTCGCACCCTGCATCGGCCTGACTCCCGTGTCATGCGTCCCGATTCATGATCGTCATCACATTGTGAAGCGGGCTCTCCACGCTGTGCACTCCCCATGGCGCCGATCAAGCCATACCAAGCGTCAAGGTAGTGCAATAACGATACGCCGAGTGCGGGAGGCGTCAATCGCGCCGTCTCGTTTCGGGACGGCGCGCACAATCAGGAGTCAAAAAGACGACTTACTGCTCCGGACGCATGTACGGGAACAGCAACACGTCACGGATCGAGCTGCTGCCGGTCAGCAGCATCACCAGGCGATCGACGCCGATGCCCAGGCCGCCGGTCGGCGCCATGCCGTACTCCAGCGCACGGATGTAGTCGGCGTCGTAGTGCATGGCCTCGTCGTCGCCACCTTCCTTCGCGGCCACCTGGGCCTGGAAGCGCTGGGCCTGGTCTTCCGGATCGTTCAACTCGGAGAAGCCGTTGGCCAGTTCCTTGCCATTGACGAACAGCTCGAAGCGGTCGGTGTAGCCCGGATCATTGTCGTTGGCGCGGGCCAGTGGCGAGACCTCCACCGGGTGATCGGTGATGAAGGTCGGCTGGATCAGGGTGTGCTCGACAGTGGCCTCGAAGATCTCCAGCAGCAGCTTGCCCCAGCCGTAGGACGGCTTGACGCGGATCTTCAAGCGCTCGCAATGCCGCAGCAGCGCGTCACGGTCGGTGCAGTCCGCGGCGGAGATTTCCGGGTTGTGGTGGCGCACCGCCTCGTCCATGCGCCAGCGGCGGAACGCCGGGCCCAGGTCGATCTTCGCGCCGTCCCACTCCACCTCGGTGCCGCCGTTGACCGCCTTGGCCACGTCACGGATCACGCCTTCGGTCAGGTCCATGATCTCGTTGTACGTGGCATAGGCCTCGTACAGCTCCATCATGGTGAATTCCGGGTTGTGGCGCGTGCTGACGCCTTCGTTGCGGAAGTTGCGGTTGATCTCGTACACGCGCTCCAGGCCACCCACGGTCAGGCGCTTGAGGTACAGCTCCGGTGCCACGCGCAGGTACAGGTCCAGGTCCAGCGCGTTGTGGTGGGTGGTGAACGGCTTGGCCGCCGCGCCGCCGGGGATGTAATGCATCATCGGCGTCTCGACTTCCAGGAAGTCGCGGTTGTCCAGCCACGCGCGCATGGCGCGGATGATCTTCGAGCGCTTGATGAACACCGCGCGCGACTCCGGGGTCACGATCAGGTCGACGTAGCGCTGGCGGTAGCGCTGCTCGACGTCGGCCAGGCCGTGCCACTTGTCCGGCAGCGGGCGCAGCGACTTGGTCAGCAGGCGGATCGATTCGGCCTTGACCGACAGCTCGCCGGTCTTGGTGCGGGTCAGGCCGCCTTCGACGGCGATGATGTCGCCCACGTCCCAGCCCTTGAAGGCGGTGTAGGCATCGCCCAGCACGGCACCCTGCAGGAACAGCTGGATGCGGCCGGACTCGTCCTGGATCTGCGCGAAGCTGGCCTTGCCCATGATGCGCTTGGCCATCAGGCGGCCCGCCATCTTCACCTGCCGGCCGTTGCCTTCCAGGGCCTCGGCGGTCCAGGTTTCAGCATCGCCGAATTCTTCCTGCAGGCGGCCGGCGAAGTCTTCGCGACGGAAGTCGTTCGGGTACGCGATGCCCTGCCCACGCAGCGCTTTGAGTTTCTCACGGCGCTCGGCGATCAACTTGTTTTCGTCGACGGGGGGGGTATCGGTAGCTTCGCTCATGGATCTGCGGGAATCGTATAGTGAGGGGGGATGTTGCGCCCGGCGCAGCCGGTTGCCCAGCATACCAAAACCGCCCTGCCCCGGCCCCGGCCACGCCCGCCCGCCCGGTAGCAGCCTGGGGTCAGATCCCTTTTACGAGGCAAAAGGGATCTGACCCCATCCGGGCCCCTCCCTGGACCCTGGATATCTACCTGTTTCCAGGGAACGCCTGACGCAACTCGTCCACCAGTACCCGCTGGTTTTCCGAATAGTCCACCGGCACCGACACCAGGTGCACCCCACCCTCGTTGAAGGCCGCTTCCAGGGTTGGAATGAACTGCTCGATGGCCGTCACTTCGTGGCCCTTGCAGCCATAGGCCTCGGCGTACTTCACGAAATCGGGGTTGCTGAAGGTCATGCCGTAGTCGGTGAAGCCATCCACCGCCTGCTTCCAGCGGATCATCCCGTAGGCGCCGTCGTTGAGGATCAGCACCACCAGGTTCAGGCCCAGCCGGCGCGCGGTCTCCAGCTCCTGGCTGTTCATCATGAATCCGCCATCGCCACACACCGCCAGCACCCGCCGCTGCGGATACAGGATCGAGGCCATGATCGCCGACGGAAGGCCAGCGCCCATCGTCGCCAGCGCGTTGTCCAGCAGCAGCGTATTGGCCACCTGGGTGCGGTAATTGCGCGCAAACCAGATCTTGTACATGCCGTTGTCCAGCGCCACGATGCCGTCCGGCGGCATCACCTGGCGCACGTCATGCACCAGGCGCTGCGGGGTGAATCCAGCGTCCTCGGCACGGTCAGCCAGGTGTTCCAGAATGGTCGCGCGCAGCGGCAGCAGCGCGTCGGCGTTCGGCACTGCACCTTCGATACGGTCGGCAAGCTGGGTCAGCGAACGGCCGATATCGCCGATCACTTCCACCTGCGGGAAGTACACCTGCTCGACCGCCGCCTGCGAGTATCCGATATGGATCACGGTCGGCCCACCCGCGCGCATCACGAACGGCGGCTTCTCGGTGACCTCGTGGCCGATGGTCACGATCACGTCGGCCTGATCGATCGCCATGTGCACGTAGTCACGCTCGGTCAGCGCGGCGGTGCCCATGTACAGGCCCGAGCCACCGGCTACCGCACCCTTGCCCATCTGCGTGGTGAAGAATGGAATGCCCGCGCGCAGCACGAACGCCGACAGCGCGTCGCTGGACTGCGGCCGCGATGCCGCCGAGGCGATCATCAGCAGCGGACGCTTGGCGTTGCGGATGATGTCCGCCGCGCGATCCAGTGCTTCCGGACTGGCAATGGGACGATCCACCGCGTGCGGCGGAATCAGCGCCACCTCCCCGACCTCATCGGCCGCGATGTCTTCGGGCAGCTCCAGCAGCACCGGGCCCGGGCGCTCTTCCAGCGCAGTACGGAATGCCTCGCGCACGATCGTCGGGATGGTGCGCGCCGAGACGATCTGCCGCGCCTGCTTGGTCAGCGGCCTCATCGTGCTGACGATGTCAACGATCTGGAAACGCGCCTGCTTGCTGGCCACGATGCCCTTCTGGCCAGTGATCATGATCACCGGCCACGCGCCCAGCAGCGCGTAGGCGGCGCCGGTGGTGAAGTTGAGCGCGCCCGGGCCAAGCGTGGCCAGGCACACGCCGGGCTTGCCGGTCAGGCGGCCGTAGGTGGCCGCCATGAACACCGCTGCCTGCTCGTGGCGGGTGATGACCAGCTCGATGCTGGAATGGCGCAGCGACTCGACCACGTCGAGATTCTCTTCGCCGGGAATACCGAAAATGCGCTCGACGCCTTCGTTCTCAAGCGCGGCGACGAGCAGATCTGAACCCTTGGACATTGGAATGCCGTCCTTTTCGCTGGACTGATGATGGATCGTTGCAGGAAGGATGGAAGCTGCGCGTCAACGCTTGTCGAACCACACCGTCTGCGCGTTGACGAATTCGCGGATGCCGAAGTGCGAGAGCTCACGGCCGAAGCCGCTCTTCTTCACGCCGCCGATTGGCACGCGCGGGTCCGAAGCGGAGAAACCGTTGACGAACACGCCGCCGGTCTGCAGCCGGCGCGCCAGCTGCATCGCACGGGCGCGGTCGCCGGTCCACAGGTTGCCGCTGAGGCCGAACTCGCTCTGGTTGGCCAGCTCCACTGCATGGTCGGCATCACGGGCGCGACTGATCGAGGCCACCGGACCGAAGGTCTCGGTATCGAAGGCCTGCATGCCCGGCTCCACGTCGGCCAGCACGGTGGGGGCATAGAACGCGCCCGGGCGATCCAGCTGATGGCCGCCGACCAGCAGCTGCGCGCCCGCGTCGACCGAAGCGCGTACCTGCGCGTCCAGCTGTTCCAGCAGGTCCTGGCGTGCCATCGGGCCGATACGGTTGCCGGCTTCACGGCCGTCGCCGATGGTCAGCGCCTGCACCTTCTGGCAGAACTGCGCCACGAAACGGTCGTACACCGCGTCTTCAACGATGATGCGCTTGCCGGCAATGCAGACCTGCCCGGTGTTCTGGAAGCGCGAGGCCACCGCCGCATCGACGGCAGCGTCCAGATCGGCGTCGGCCAGCACGATGAACGGGTCCGAGCCGCCCAGCTCCAGCACCACCTTCTTCAACGCCTGCCCGGCCTGGGCGGCGATGCTGCGGCCTGCGGCCACACTGCCGGTCAGGGTGACGGCGGCGATGCGGTCATCGGCGATCGCACGGCTGGTGCCGTCGCGGCTGATGTTGGCGGCGATGAAGGTGCCTTCCGGCAGACCAGCATCGCGCCAGGCCGCGTCAAGCAGCTGCGCGGTACCGACGATGTTCTCGGCCGGCTTCAGCAGGAAGCCGTTGCCGCCCATCAGGATCGGCACTGCCGCGCGCATTACCTGCCAATACGGGAAGTTCCACGGCATGATGCCCAGCACCACGCCCAGCGGCAGGTAGGACACGTAGGCCTTGTCGTCGGGTACCTGGGTCGGTTCGTCGCGCAGGAACTGCGCACCGTGGTCGGCGTACCAGTCGCACAGCACGGCGCACTTCTCGATCTCGGCCAGCGATTCGGCCTGCACCTTGCCCATCTCGGCGGTGGCCAGCGCGGCCAGCTTTTCGCGGTCACGGCGCAGTACGCCCGCCATCGCGCGCAACACCTGCGCGCGCTGTTCGAGGCTGCTGGCGCTCCAGGCGGCGAAACCAGCCTGGCTGCGGTCGAGGATCGCTTCCAGCTCGGCATCAGTCGCGAAGGGATGGCTGGCGATCTGCAGGCCGGTGGCCGGATCGCGGGAAATGGCGGTAGTGGGGGCAGCGGACATGCAGGTCTCCTGGTGTCTCGACAACGGGCGGCGGCCCGTCTCCTGCACAGGAATGTGGACCTGATCGATGGCAGCAACAAGGCGTCTGCTTATCCTGTGACCTGTACTTACCTGCCTGAATGGGGTGGGTTGTCCTGGCAGGGCTGCGCCCTGGGTACGCGCCATCGCATGCGCGCTGCCGCTCCCACGCTTCGCTACGCGAACCGCGGGCCCCACTTACCAGCTCCCAGACCCCCGCCGCTTCGCGGCCGCCCCCTGACTCAGGGGGCTCTGCCCCAGACACAAGTAAGGTCGCCACAGTAGATCCACGCCATTCGTGGCTGAATCTCTTTCGGAATCAAATATCTCCAATTGAGATCGAAAACCATCCACGCATGGCGTGGATCTACCAGATCACGGGAAATTGTCAGAGGTGGGGCGGTGTCGGAGTGCGGGGTGTCAGCCGCATGGGCCCGAGGCATGCCTCGGGCGGGTTGGGCAGGACGCCCAACCCCGGTCTTGCCGTGTGCGCAGGACTGCGCACACGAGCAAGCGGCTGCCAAGCCTACACGGACGTACTTGCGGCGTCCCCGCACTTCGACACCGCCCCGCCAACCTACGGATAGCTCGCTGTTGCTGTTGCCGTTGCTTCGGCTTGAAGCAGGTGCAGCGCTGCAAGCCCTGCCGAACACCCCCTACTTCCGCGGCAGGTAGGTCACCAGGGAAAGATCGTGCCGACTCTCCGGCACCAGCGCCACGTATTGCAGGTCCAGCAACCCGCGCGTGGGATGGTTCAGCTTCTTCGCGCCTTCATCGAACCGGCGCACGTCGTGCTCCGGCCACCACTGGCGGAACTCCTCGCTGTGCGCCGCGATGTCCTCGACCAGCGCCAGGAAAGGTGCCTTGTCCGGTGCCTGCGCCATCGCCGCGCGGAAGCCGGCCAACAGGCCGCGGGTCATTTCTTCCCAGTTGAGGATCAGCGTGCGGTATGGCGGGTACAGGAACATCAGCCGCAACGTGTTGCGCTCATGCGGCGCCAACTGGCTGTAGTCCACGAACAGGTCGGCGATGGCCGGGTTCCAGGCCAGGATGTCGAAGCGGGTGTTGCGTACGTAGGCCGGAATCGGCTGCATCGCTTCCACCAGCTGGCGCAGGCCGTCGGTCACGCTCTCGTCCGGTGATTCCAGCGGCACGCCGTAGCCGGACAGCGCGAACGCATAGGCGCGTTCGTCGTCGCTCATGCGCAGCACCTGCGCCAGCCGCTCCAATACCTCGGGCGAGGCGCGCACTTCGCGGCCCTGCTCGATCCAGGTGTACCAGCTGACGCTGACGCCGATCGCCAGTGCGACTTCCTCGCGCTTCAGGCCCGGGGTACGCCGGCGCCCGGCCGGCAGGCCGAGCGTGGCGGGGTCGACACGAGCACGGCAGGCCTTGAGGAAGCCACCGAGTTCCTTGCGTTCACTTTCGCTGCGCATCATCGCTCCCCGTCACGGAGAGCGATGATATCCGCGCAGGCGGGTCGATCAGGCATCGACGCGCTTGGAGCCCACGGCCAGGCCGGCCTTCAGGCTGGCCTCGACGAACTCGTCCAGGTCGCCGTCCAGCACCTTCTGCGTGTCCGAGCGTTCGATGCCGGTCCGCAGGTCCTTGATGCGGCTCTGGTCGAGCACGTAGTTGCGGATCTGGCTGCCCCAGCCGATGTCGGACTTGGTGGCTTCCACGGCGTCCTTTTCGGCGTTGCGCTTCTGGATCTCCAGCTCGTACAGCTTGGCGGCCAGCATCTTCATCGCGTTGTCGCGGTTCTGGTGCTGGCTGCGGCCGGTCTGGCAGGCCACAACGATGTTGGTCGGGATGTGGGTGATACGCACCGCCGACTCGGTCTTGTTCACGTGCTGGCCACCGGCACCGGACGAACGGTACACGTCGGTACGCAGGTCGGCCGGGTTGATGGTGATGTCGATGTTGTCATCGATCTCCGGCGACACGAACACCGAGGTGAAGCTGGTGTGGCGGCGGTTGTCCGAGTCGAACGGCGACTTGCGCACCAGGCGGTGCACGCCGGTCTCGGTCTTCAGCCAGCCGTAGGCATAGTCGCCTTCCACGCGCAGCGTGGCCGACTTGATGCCGGCGACGTCGCCACCGGAGACTTCCATCAGCTCGGTCTTCCAGCCGCGCGATTCACACCAGCGCAGGTACATGCGCAGCAGGATCTCGGCCCAGTCCTGGGCTTCGGTGCCACCGGCACCGGCCTGGATGTCGACGAACGCGGCAGCATTGTCCATCTCGCCGGAGAACATGCGCTGGAACTCCAGCTTCTCCACGTGCGCCTGGTGCTTGTCCAGGTCAGCGACCACGGCCAGTGCGGTGTCCTCGTCCTGCTCGGACTCGGCCAGCTCCAGCAGTTCGGTGGCGTCGTTCAGGCCATCGAGCACCGAGGCGATGCCGCCCACGGTCTTTTCCAGGCTGGAACGCTCGCGGCCCAGGTTCTGGGCGTATTCGGCGTTGTTCCAAACGTCGGGGCTTTCCAGCTCCCGCGTTACTTCTTCAAGACGCTCTTTCTTGGCGTCGTAGTCAAAGATACCCCCGAAGCGACAGCACGCGATCGGTCAGATCGGTGATGCGCTGGCGGACAGGATTCAGTTCGATCATGTCGGCGGTTATGCATTCAAAAGATGACTGGCAATGATACCGCAGGCCGCGGGTGCCCGGAATGAGGGCCTGACCCTGCCCCCAGCGCCTGCCGCAGCAACGGCAGCTGGCGCCGGCTGCAGGGCACCTTGGCTCCGTGGCCATATGCAGCAGGGCCTCGCCCCCGTCCAGCGGCTCGATCGAGCGCAGCTGGCCCCGATGGATCAGCCAGCTGCGGTGCGGGCGCAGGAACACGCCCGGGTCCAGCCGCTGCTCCAGTACCGCCATGGTGATCCGCAGCGGGTAGTCGTGGCCGCGTACCCGCAGGTTCACGTAGTTCCCCGCCGCCTGGGCGTACTCCACGTCCGCAGTGGCCGGCACCGTCGGCGGCTGCCTGGTGATCCACGAGCTGCCGATCCGACGCTCGCGCTGGCTGCGACCTCTGTTTGGCCTGCGCGCCGATCCGCCAGCGTCGACGATCGCACGCGCCGTGTCCTTGTAGCGCCGAACCGATGCCCGGCTACCTCTGCCATGAGCCGAGCATGGGCTCGGCTCCACCTCGAGGCAGTCGAGCAAGCTCGACGCTACATAAGCCCGGGATCGGTCATTTCACCTCGAACTCGCCTACCAGCACGGTTTCAGCGCGATCCTTCAACCGCATCGTCACCATCTGGTCTTTCTGCTTGGCCGTGCCCCAGTGCGTGGTCAGGCGCAGCATCAGAGTCGTCGCACCGGTCACCAGCTGCTGACGGCTGCCGAAGTAATTTGCCTCCACCTTGTACTTGCCGGGCTTGGCGTTGCGCAGCGAGAACTGCTCGGGACCATAGCCGCCGGTGAAGTCCTGCGACATCTGCCCACCCTGATAGGTCAGGCGATTGCCGTAGTACGCGCGCTCGCCGTTCGGGTCGGTCACCCACAGGTCCATGTCGCTGTTGTCGGCATCCCACGACAGCACAACGCGCAGGTCCAGCGGCATCGCCTGCAGCAGGCGCGGTTCGATACTGCGGGTGTCCAGGCGCGGCGTGCTGCGTGCCACCAGGTTGGTCAGCTCATCCAGCGCGATCAGGGCGATGCCATCGAAACGGTTGTCCCACGGCCGCACCACCACCTGGTACAGCGGCGCCAGCGCCTGCTGCGGCTTGCCGGCGGCCGCCAGTGCCAAGCCCAGGTCGCGGAAGCTCTGCGGTTCTTCCTGGCCCATCGCCAGCACCTGCTCGAACACTGGCACCGCCAGTGCGGGGGCATCAGCCTGCAACAGCCGGTAGCCGAGCACGCGCAGCAGGTGGCGGTTGTCCAGGTCCATCTCGGCCAGGTTCGACAGCACGCGCAGTGCCAGGTCGCGCTGGCCCTGCTCCAGCAACAGATCGGCCACATCGAGGAAGAACGCGCTGCTGTCGGCGTGGGCATCACGCTCAGCCAGATAGCGGTCATAGAGCTGCGACGGCGGACCCTGGCGCAGGCGACGGGCGATGGCCGAGTCCGGCTGCCAGGCCGCCAGCTGGATGCCGAGCTGGCCGTCGTTGGCGGCAGCGGGCGTGGCCTCAAGGCTGCCGGTCACTGTGATCAGATCCAGCGCCTTGTTGGATGCAGACGCCGAGCGACGTGCACGCGCGCTGCTGGCTTCCATGCGTTGCTCGGCCGCCGCGATCGGCGGGGGGGCGGGCGGTGCCGCGGGGGCCGGCGCGGCCAGCATCGCCACCGGCGCCGAGTCCGTCGCATAGTCCGCGGATGCAACTTCCAGCGCCCCGCCCTTCAACTGCGGAGGCACTCCCTTCGGCCAGCTACGGTTCCACCACTGCTGGCGCTCCTTCCAACGTGCGGCAACCTGGTCCAAGCGCTGGCGATCGGCAGCGGCGCGATCGCTCACCTGCCGTGCGAAACGGGCATCGTACTCCGCGCGCAGTTTGCCGGACGGGCGGATCGCGTAGCGCAGGTAGTCATCCAGGGTTTCCAGCACGATCAACGAGGTGTCCGGACCGACCAGGCCGAACTGCTGTGACAGCAATTGCATAGCTTCGCGGTTGCCTCGGCGGTCGGCGCCGAGCTGCTGCAGACGGCCCTGCGCCCACAAGCCGGCCAGCAGTTCACCGTCATCACTCTTCTGGGTTGCCGGCAGTGCCTGCCATTCACCGCCGCCCACGCGCACCCGCATCGGCACGCCGTCCGCCGCAAGGCGAGCATGCAGCCACAGCCAGCCTTCGGCCTCGCTGCGGCGATCGATCACAACATCCTGTACGCCACGGCCCGCATCGACCTGCACGTCCAACGGCGACGACAGTAGTTCGCGAGCGGCCGCATCAACATCATTACCCAGCGCGACGAAGCGTCCGCCATGCGCTTCGCTCCAGCCGCGCAGGCGCACTGCATCGGTTCGCGCACCGGCACTGCTGACCGTGAACAGGCGCTGCTCCGGCGCGAGTGCTGACAATGCTTCCGGCCCATAGGTCAGCAGGCCATCGCTGACCAGCAGATATTCCTTCACGCTCGGCTGCGGCTGCCACTGCGCCAGCGCGCTGGCACCATCCGGGCGTACGGCCTGCAGTGCTGCACGCAACTCGTTCCAGTTGCCGGCGCGGATACGGAATCGACGCACCGGTTCGGCGCGGTCGCGCAGCACGGTCAATGCGACCGTGCCGTCACCCATCGCGGCGAAATAGCGATCCAGAAGTGCGAACTCACGCGCCCGGTCGCGCTGACCGGAGGACCCGGAACCGTCCCACAGCAGGCCGATTTCGCTGGGAAGCGTGCGCGGCGTGTGGCTGACCGCCACCGGCAGCTGCGCCAGCAGGTAGTGACCATCCTGCCAGCGTGCCACCTGCACCTGTGCCTGACGTGCCGCCGGCAGGCTCCATTGCAGCTGGGCCGGCAACTGCGCACCCCTGCCCTGCCAGTGCAGATAGCCTGCATTGATACGGAACGGAGCCGTACCCGCGGTGGCCGCGCCGGGAGCCTGCAGCTTCAGTTCAACCGAGGCTGCACCGGCGGCAAACTGCAGCGGCAGCGTCCACTGCCAGCCCTGGCCGGCGAAGGCCAACGGCTCGCGGATCACCAGCTGCACGCGCCGGTTGCCGCCGGCCGGCAGCGGATAGATACGCAGGCGGAACTGGTTGCCGGCGGTCTGTTCCAGCAGGCCCGGGTCGACACCGCGGCGGGCAATTTCCTCGAACACCTGGCGGCCACGGTCCTTCGGCACCGGCACGGCGTCGCGCAGTTCATCGTTGATGTCCAGCGCGAAGCCGCTGATCTGCTGGCCATCGGTCAGCGGGAACTGCAGCTCACCCTCAAGCACGCGCCGGTTCGGGTTGTGGAACTCCAGGGTGATCCGGGTCTGGGCGACGCCGGCCTGGACTTCGCCTTCGATGAGGGCGCGCTGCAGCTGCACGGGCTGTTCGGCGGCGGGGGCGATCAGCAACGGGGTGGTGGCATGCGGCCGGGCAATGCGTGGCGACTGCGCGCCGGTGGGCCAGATCGCGAGGGCAAGCATCAACACGCTGCAGCAACGGGCGAAGACCATGACAGGGCTCCAGTGGGATCGTGGACCGTTGAACGCACGAACAGCCGGAATGGGGTTGGCGAGGCCCCCAAAAAGGGGACGGAGGGGATTAAGTCGCAATTGGCAAACAAGGCAAGAACGACTTAATCCCCTCCGTCCCTTTTTTTCATGCAGGGAGGCAGTGCTCCACGATCAGCTGGATGGCGCTGCCGCCGCGATAGTCGTCGCAGGCGAGCCGGTAGGCGAGATGCACGTGGCGGCCCGGCGGGTTGCCGTGCCAGCCACCGAAATGAATCGCGTTGATCGTGCCAGGTAAGCCCGGCAGGCGCAGTTCCAGCTTCAGGTGGCGCTCCTTCAGAACGCGCCAGTTGGCCACCTCGAAGTGGCCGTCGAACAGCGGCTCGGGGAAGCCCTGCCCCCACGGCCCGGCCAAGCGCAGCGCGTCGGCGTGGCGATGGTCGAGCTCGTCGGCGGCCAGTTCGCCGTCGCTGAGCACCTGCTGCTGCAGTGCCGCCGGGTCGAGCATTTCCAGCACGACAGCGACGAAGGCCGCCTTGAAGGCGTCAACATGATCAAGCCGCAGGCTGAGGCCGGCCGCCATGGCGTGGCCACCAAAGCGGTCGATCAGGCCCGGATGGCGCGCGTCGACCAGTGCCAACGCGTCACGGATGTGCAGGCCGGGAATCGAGCGCGCGGAGCCACGCAGCGTGTCGGCGCCCGGTTCGGCCGGGGCGAAGGCGACCACCGGGCGATGCAGGCGATCCTTCATCTTCGACGCGACCAGTCCCACCACGCCCGGGTGCCAGTCGGCATCGAACAAACAGGCCGCCACAGGGCGCTGCCCTGCCATGTCCAGCACCACACGGGCCAGCGCCTGCTCGGCGTCATCGGTCATCGATTGCTGCACCGCGCGCCGTTCCGAATTGATCTGCTCCAGCGTCTGCGCGATCTCGCGCGCCTGGCGCGGGTCTTCGGTCAGCAGCAGCGCAATGCCCAGTGCCATGTCCTCCAGCCGGCCCGCAGCGTTCAGACGCGGGCCGAGCGCGAAGCCGATATCAGTGGCGGTCAGTCGCGCGGCGTCACGACCGCTGGCTTCGATCAGCGCACGCAGGCCGACACAGCCCTGCCCTGCGCGTAGCCGGCGCAGGCCCGCGCTGACCAGCGCACGGTTGTTCGGATCAAGCGCTACCAGGTCGGCAACGGTGCCGACCGCCACCAGGTCCAGCAGCGTGGTCAGGTCCGGGCCCTTGCCATCGGCAAAGACACCGGCCTCGCGCATCTGCCGGCGCAGCGCCATCAGCACGTAGAAGATCACGCCGACGCCGGCCAGCGACTTGCTGGGGAAGGCATCGCCGTCCAGATTGGGATCGACGATGACATCGGCCGGCGGCAACTGCGGGCCCGGCAGATGGTGATCGGTGACCAGCACCTGCCAGCCACGTGCCTTGGCCGCAGTCACGCCCGCGTGGCAGGCGATGCCGTGATCGACCGTGACCAGCAGGTCCGGCTTCAGCTCGGCCAGCTCCTCCACCAGTGACGGCGACAGGCCGTAGCCGTGCACCATGCGGTTCGGCACCGCGTGGAAGACGTGCCGTGCGCCGAGCATGCGCAGGCCTCGCACGCCGACCGCACAGGCGGTGGCGCCATCGCAATCGAAATCGCCAACCACCAGGATGCGCTTGTCATTGGCGATGGCCTCGACCAGCAGGCCTACCGCATCATCGATGCCGGTCAGCAGCTCGGGCGCATGCAGGCTGACCAGCTTCGGCAGCGCCAGTTCCGGTGTGCCTGCGCCACGATTGGCATAGAGACGCGCCAGCAACGGCAGCGTGCCCTCCGGCCAGCTGCCGGGCACGACCGCATCGCGGCGGCGGATCATCGGCGTATCAGAGCTGGGCTGCGCGGCATCGGCGGCAAGGGACATCGGCATCGCCGGTTACGAAAGACAGAGGGATGATACCGCGCGCGGGAACGGCGGGGATTGGACGCTTCCGACGGTGGTCAGCGAGGTTCGTTGAGGCTTGCAGGGCTTCGCCCGTTACCTGCGGTAGTGCCGGCCGCTGGCCGACAACCCCGGCAATCATCGGGGGTCAGAGCCGTTTTCCCATGGAAAACGGATCCGACCCCGATCAATCGTGAAGTTGCCGCGGCTTCTTCCAGAACTGCCAGCGCTGGCCGCGGTCCAGCTGGAACTGCAGGCCATCCTCGAAATCCAGCACCAGCCGCTGCAGCTCGCCACGCCTCAGCGCGGCCAGCAGCGGGCGAATCGCATCGTTGCCGAGCTGCTGTAAAGAGCGAAGCTGGCGCAGATCGACCAGCGCATCCACCGCCTGCTCGCCATCCACGGCTACGCCAGCCGCCAGGGCCAGGCCCTGCAGCAGCGCATCGCGGCTGCGCACCTGGGCGTGCGGCGTACTGACCGAGACCGGCATCACGCCGCCACCCCAGAACCACAGCGAATTGATCGGCTGTTGTCCCTGCGCGGCGCGCTGCTGGTTCCAGGAATGGTTGTGCAGCAGCACCTGCGCTTCGGTCATCAGCGCCCGCCAGCGGCGACCGCCCTCGCCTTCCGGCAGGTGCGAGAACAGGTCATCGCCCAGCACCTCGTCCGGACTGTCGAAGTCCGGCAGGGCCAGGTCGATCGGAAGCCGCAGGTACCAGCGCGCAGGATCCGGTGCGTCTAGCACGAACCCGGCATCGGCGAACAACGGCTGCAGCACCGGCAGCAGGGCCAGGCAGTCAGCCAGCGTCGGCCGCAGGGTTTCGCCGTAGGCCATCATCCGCGCGCCATGCATGTCCGGCACCATGCAGGCCGGATCGGCGCGCAGCCAGCTGGCGCCGGCGGCATCGCCAACGTCACGCTGGCGGGTCAACGCGGCCACCGGCCAGTGCGGCGCGTTAACCGTGAAATGGCGCGTCAGCTGCGCGCGTTCGCCCGGTGCGACCTGCACGGCCGTGGCGCGGCCGAGCGCACGCGCCACATCGTCCGGCAGCGCAGCCGCGGCAAAGCGGCTGCGCGCCGGCAACAGCAGGGTCGCCGTTGCCACCGTGTCAGTCCACGTAGCTGACGCTGACGATCTCGTACTCGCGCTGGCCGGCCGGGGCATCGATCACGATCGAATCGCCTTCCAGCTTGCCGATCATCGCACGCGCCACCGGCGAGGAGATGGCGATCAGGCCCAGCTTGATGTCCGCTTCCAGGTCACCGACGATCTGGTACTTCTTCTCTTCGTCGGTTTCCACGTCGGCCAGGGTCACGCTGGCGCCGAACACCACCTTGGAGCCGGCATTGAGCTTGCTCACGTCGATGATCTCGGCGTGCGACAGCTCGCCTTCCAGCTGCTTGATGCGGCCTTCGATGAAGCCCTGTTCCTCGCGCGCGGCGTGGTACTCGGCATTCTCCTTCAGGTCGCCATGCTCACGCGCTTCGGCGATCGCGGCGATCACCTTCGGGCGCTTGACCGATTTCAGGTGATCCAGTTCGTCGCGCAGCTTCTGCGCGCCCTTCATCGTGATGGGGGCTCTCATGCATTCAACTCCTTGTGCAGCTCCTGCAGCGACCAGACGGGGCCGGTGCCGCGGAATTCCAGTGAATCCACCAGCGCCTTGGCGCCGGCAATGGTGGTCGAGTAGGTGACGCGATGCTGCAGCGCCTCGCGACGGATCGAGAACGAGTCGTTGATCGCCGAACGACCTTCGGTCGTGTTGACGATGTAGACGATCTCGCCGTTCTTGATCGAATCGACGATGTGCGGACGGCCTTCGACCACCTTGTTGATGATCTCGCAGTCCATGCCGTGCTGCTGCAGCCACGCGGCGGTGCCGCGGGTGGCGACCAGGCTGTAGCCACGCGCCAGCAGCGCCTTGGCGACCGGCAGCACGCGCTTCTTGTCCGGATCACGCACCGAGACGAAGGCCTTGCCGACCGGCGGCGCCTTGATGCCTCCGGCTTCCTGCGCACGCGCGAAGGCGGCGTTGAAGGTGCGGCCCACGCCCATCACCTCACCGGTGGAGCGCATCTCCGGCCCAAGGATCGGGTCGACGCCCTGGAACTTGGCGAACGGGAAGATCGCTTCCTTCACCGAGTAGTAGTCCGGCACGATTTCCTTGGTCGCGCCCTGCTCGGCCAGGCTCTTGCCGGCCATGCAGCGGGCGGCGATCTTGGCCAGCGGCATGCCCGTGGCCTTGGACACGAACGGCACGGTGCGCGAGGCACGCGGGTTCACTTCCAGCAGGTAGATGGTGTCGGCACCTTCATCACTGGTCTGGATCGCGAACTGGGTGTTCATCAGGCCGACCACGTTCAGGGCCTTGGCCAGTTCCACCACCTGGCGGCGCAGCTCGGCCTGGGTTTCAGCCGACAGCGAGTACGGCGGCAGCGAGCACGAGGAATCGCCCGAGTGCACGCCGGCTTCTTCGATGTGCTCCATCACGCCGCCGATCAGGACGTTGCCCTGGGCATCGGCAATGATGTCGACGTCGCACTCCACGGCATTGTCGAGGAAGCGGTCCAGCAGCACCGGCGAATCGTTGGACACCTTCACCGCGTCGCGCACATAGCGGGCCAGGTCGGCTTCGCCATAGACGATTTCCATCGCGCGGCCGCCCAGCACGTAGCTCGGGCGCACCACCAGCGGGTAGCCGATCTCGCGGGCCAGCAGCAGGGCTTCCTGGTCGTTGCGGGCGATGCGGTTCGGCGGCTGCTTCAGGCCCAGCGTGTCCACCAGCTGCTGGAAGCGCTCGCGGTCTTCGGCCAGATCGATCGAGTCCGGGCTGGTGCCGATCACCGGCACGCCGTTGGCTTCCAGCGCGCGCGCCAGCTTCAGCGGGGTCTGGCCGCCGTACTGCACGATCACGCCCTTCGGCTGTTCCAGTTCGACGATTTCCAGCACGTCTTCCAGGGTCAGCGGTTCGAAGTACAGGCGGTCGGAGGTGTCGTAGTCGGTCGACACGGTTTCCGGGTTGCAGTTGACCATGATGGTTTCATAGCCATCCTCGCGCAGCGCCAGTGCCGCGTGCACGCAGCAGTAGTCGAACTCGATGCCTTGGCCGATGCGGTTCGGGCCACCGCCCAGGATCATGATCTTGTCGCGGTTGCTCGGCGCGGCCTCGCACTCGTCCTCGTAGGTCGAGTACAGGTAGGCGGTACCGGTGGAGAACTCACCGGCGCAGGAGTCCACGCGCTTGTAGACCGGGCGCACCTTGTGCGCACGACGCAGCGCGCGGATGGCGGCTTCGTTGGTGCCGGTCAGCTGCGCCAGGCGCGCGTCGGAGAAACCAGCGCGCTTGAGCTTGCGCAGGCGTGCGGCGTCCAGCGCGTCGATGCCACCGGCAGCGACTTCAGCCTCGGCAGCGATGATTTCCTCGATCTGGTCCAGGAACCAGTGGTCGATGAACGACAGCGCGTAGATCTCTTCCACGCTCATGCCGGCGCGGAACGCATCGGCGACGAAGAACAGGCGCTCCGGGCCCGGGGCCTTCAGCTCGCGACGCAGGGTCTGCAGGTCTTCTTCGTTGCCCAGGTCCAGGCCGGTCGGGTCGAAGCCGACCTTGCCGGTTTCCAGGCCACGCAGGGCCTTCTGCACCGATTCCTGGAAGGTGCGGCCCATCGCCATCACCTCGCCCACGGACTTCATCTGGGTGGTCAGGCGGGCATCGGCGGCCGGGAACTTCTCGAAGGCGAAGCGCGGGATCTTGGTGACGACGTAGTCGATCGACGGCTCGAACGAGGCCGGGGTCAGGCCACCGGTGATCTCGTTCTTCAGTTCGTCCAGGGTGTAACCCACGGCCAGCTTGGCGGCGACCTTGGCGATCGGGAAGCCGGTGGCCTTGGAGGCCAGCGCCGAGGAACGCGACACGCGCGGGTTCATCTCGATGACGACCACGCGGCCGGTCTTCGGGTTGATGCCGAACTGCACGTTCGAGCCACCGGTATCGACGCCGATCTTGCGCAGCACGGCGATGGAGGCATCGCGCAGGCGCTGGTATTCCTTGTCGGTCAGGGTCTGCGCCGGGGCCACGGTGATCGAGTCACCGGTGTGCACGCCCATCGGGTCCAGGTTCTCGATCGAGCAGACGATGATGCAGTTGTCCGCGGTATCGCGGACCACTTCCATCTCGAACTCCTTCCAGCCCAGCACCGACTCTTCCACCAGCACTTCGGTGGTCGGCGACAGTTCCAGGCCGCGGCTGACGATCTCGACCAGCTCTTCGCGGTTGTAGGCGATGCCGCCACCGCTGCCGCCCAGGGTGAAGCTGGGACGGATGATGGTCGGGTAGCCGACGCGGGTCTGGATCTCCAGCGCTTCGTCCAGGGTGTGGGCGACGGCGGCGGTCGGGCATTCCAGGCCGATCTCACCCATGGCCACGCGGAACAGCTCGCGGTCTTCGGCCATGCGGATCGCTTCGCGCTTGGCGCCGATCAGTTCGACGTTGTACTTCTCCAGCACGCCGTTGTCGGCCAGGTCCAGCGCGCAGTTCAGCGCGGTCTGGCCACCCATGGTCGGCAGCAGTGCATCGGGCTTTTCCTTGGCGATGATCTTCTCGACCGTCTGCCAGTTGATCGGCTCGATGTAGACGGCATCGGCCATCTCCGGGTCGGTCATGATCGTGGCCGGGTTGCTGTTGACCAGCACCACGCGGTAACCCTCGTCACGCAGGGCCTTGCAGGCCTGGGCGCCGGAGTAGTCGAACTCGCAGGCCTGGCCGATGACGATCGGGCCAGCACCGATGATGAGGATGGTCTTGAGGTCAGTGCGCTTGGGCATTTTCTTCTCTAAGTCAGTACAGCGTGACAAGGGGGGTGATCGCACGCTGTCGATCAGGAATCTTGATCCGCAGCGCCGCGCCAGCGGCAGCAGCGTTGCGGGGTTTACGGTCCATCGCGACGCCACCGGGGGGCCGGCGGCGTACTGATCACGCCTTGGCCTGCTCCATCAGCACCACGAAGCGGTCGAACAGCGGACCGACATCGGTCGGGCCCGGCGACGCTTCCGGGTGGCCCTGGAACGAGAACGCCGGCACGTCGGTGCGGGCGACACCCTGGTTGGTGCCATCGAACAGCGAGCGGTGGGTCACGCGCAGGGTCGGCGGCAGGGTCGCTTCATCGATCGCGAAGCCGTGGTTCTGCGAGGTGATCATCACCCGGCCGCTGTCCAGGTCCTGCACTGGGTGGTTGGCACCATGGTGGCCGTGGCCCATCTTCATGGTCTGCGCGCCCGAGGCCAGGCCCAGCAGCTGGTGGCCCAGGCAGATGCCGAAAGTCGGGATCTTCACGTCGATGAAGGTCTTGATCGCTTCGATGGCGTAGTCGCACGGTTCCGGGTCACCCGGGCCGTTGGACAGGAACACGCCGTCCGGCTTAAGTGCCAGCACTTCGGCGGCCGGAGTCTGTGCCGGCACCACGGTCACTTCACAGCCACGCTCGGCCAGCATGCGCAGGATGTTGGTCTTCACGCCGAAATCGTAGGCCACGACCTTGAACTTCGCCGGCACACTGACGAAGGCGTTGGCGTCCAGGTCCAGCTGGCCCTCGGTCCAGGTGTAGGTCTTCTCGGTAGTGACGACCTTGGCCAGATCCATGCCCTTCAGGCCGGGGAACTTGCGGGCGGCTTCCAGTGCCTTTTCCACGTCGATATCGCCGGCCATCAGCGCACCGTTCTGCGCGCCCTTCTCGCGCAGGATGCGGGTCAGCTTGCGGGTGTCGATGCCGGCGATGGCGACCACGCCGCGCTGGATCAGCCAGTCCTGCAGCGACACCTGGCTGCGCCAGTTGCTGGGACGGCGCGGCACGTCGCGCGCGATCAGGCCGGCCGACCACACCTTGGACGCTTCATTGTCCTGGTCGGTCATGCCGGTGTTACCGATATGCGGATAGGTCAGCGTGACCATCTGCCGGGCGTAGGACGGGTCGGTCAGCACTTCCTGGTAGCCGGTCATGGCGGTGTTGAACACCACCTCACCGACGGACAGGCCGGGCGCGCCTACGGATTCGCCCTCGAATACGGTGCCGTCTTCGAGGACGAGGATTGCGGCTTGGGTCACGGGAATCTCACTTTGGCTACCGAGGGGGCTGCCGAAGTCACGCCTGCGCTTCACGGAAATCCGGTTGCAAAAAAGCGCGGACGTACGGTCTGGGACCGGTCCGGCTTTCGTGATTCGGCGAGTGCGAATTGTAGCGCTGCCGGGGCGCTCGCGCCAGCGGTTATCGCGCTTCATGAACAGGCGATTGCGCATTCATTTCAATCCGGCGGGGGTCGGATCCTTTCCCGGCAGGGAAAGGCTCTGACCCGGATGCCCGCAAATGGGGTCAGAGCCCTTTCCGCTGGAAAGGGATCCGACCCCAGGAATCAGCCCGCCTTACTGCAGCAGGTCGCGCACCCGGTAGCTGCCGGGCGCCCGGCCCTGCAGCTGGCGGGCGGCGAACAGCGCGCCGCGGGCGAAGATGTCGCGGTTGGTGGCCCGATGCACCAGCTCGATGCGCTCACCCAGCCCGGTGAACTGCACCAGATGCTCGCCAACGATGTCACCGGCACGCAGGCTGGCGTAATGCGGCTCCGCCCCGCCCCGCTGCGCGGCCGCCCCCAGGGTCAGCGCAGTGCCCGACGGCGCGTCCTTCTTCTGCGTATGGTGCGACTCGACGATGTCACAGTCCCAGCCGGCCAGCGCCTGCGCGGCGCGTTCGACCAGCTCGTCCAGCACCGCCACACCCAGGCTGAAATTCGACGCCCAGACCAGCGGGATGGACGCCGCCGCGGCCTCCAGCGCCTGCCGCTGCGTGCTGGAGATGCCGGTGGTACCCGAGACCAGGCCGGCGCCCCGCTCCACGCACAGCGCCAGCATGGGGTCGAAGCCCTCCGGCAGGCTGAAGTCGATCGCTACGTCGAACATCGGCGCACCGGGCAGTTCGCTGGCCGCGAAGAACGGCACGCCGTCGACCACGCGCTGGGCCGGCGCACGGCCGGTCACTGCAGCCACGATCTGCAGGGTATCGGGATGTTCGGCGGCCAGCCGCAGCAGGGCCTGGCCCATGCGCCCGGAGGCACCGTGAATGAGCAATCGCAGGGGAGTCTGGTTCATGCCTGCAGGCTAGCGGCAGCACGCCTGCTCCGGCAAGCGCCATCACTGCTACGCTGCATGCCCTTTCATGCAATGGATGGCAGCCCCCTCATGCAGATCAGCGAACAGCTGGTGCTGGTCACCGGTGCCGGCCGCGGCCTCGGCCAGCACATCGCCCGCGCGTTCGCTGGGCAGGGCGCGCGCGTCATCGTCAACTATCACCGCAGCGAAGGTGCCGCACGTGCGCTGTCCGCCGAGCTCGGCGGACAGGCGATCGCGCTGCCGGCCGACGTCACCGACCGCGGCCAGGTCGATGCGATGCTGCAGCAGGCGCTGGGCCACTTCGGCCAAGGCGTCACCACCGTGGTCAACAACGCACTGGCCACCTTCTCGTTCAATGGCGATGCCCGCGACGGCGCCGCCGACATCGGCTGGCCGGCGTTCCAGGCACAGTTCGAGGGCAGCGTGCGTGGCGCGCTGAACACTGTGCAGGCCGCCCTGCCCGGCATGCAGGCCCGTCGCTTCGGGCGCGTGATCAACATCGGCACCAACCTGTTCCAGAACCCAGTGGTGCCCTACCACGACTACACCGCCGCCAAGGCCGCGCTGCTGTCGCTGACCCGCACCCTCGCCGGCGACCTCGGCCCGCATGGCATCACCGTGAACATGCTGTCGGGCGGCCTGCTGCGCACTACCGATGCCAGCGCCGCCACGCCCGAAGCAGTGTTCGACTACATCGCCGCAAACACGCCACTGCGCAGCGTCACCACGCCGGCCGAGTTCGCCGATGCCGCGCTGTTCTTCGCCAGCCCCTGGTCGCGCGCGGTGACCGGGCAGAATCTGGTGGTCGATGGCGGGCTGGTGCGGGACTGAGCCAATGCGCATTTCCGAGGTCAGCCGCCTGACCGGGGCCAGCGCCAAGGCCATCCGCCTCTACGAGGCGCGCGGACTGCTGCCGCCGGTGCCACGCCTGAACCGCTATCGCGACTACAGCGAACAGGACGTGGCCTGGGTGCAGCTGATCCGCCAGGCGTTGGCGCTGGGCATCACGCTGGCCGCCGTCTCCCGCGTGCAGGACCGGGATGGACGGCTCGACTGGCCGGCCGTGCTGGCCCTGCTTGAGCAGCAGCGCAACCGCATTGCCAGCGAGCGGGCACGGCTGGCGCAGGTCGAGCTCGACCTGCAGCAGGTCAGCGACGAACTGCGGCAGTGGCTCCACTCCGGCAGCGGCGACTGCATCCTGGAACCCAGCGGCTGCACCGCTGGCGTTTGACTCTGCCCCTGGGGCACAGCCCAACCTCGCGCTCTTTCCATTGCCCGAGGTTGCCGTGTCCCGCTCCATCCTGATCCTGCTCGGCCATCCCGACCGCGACAGCCTGTGCGGCGCCCTTGCCCAGCGCTACGCCACTGCCGCCGAGAATGCTGGCCACCGGGTGCGCCTGATCGCATTGGGTGAACTCGAGTTCGATCCGGTGCTGCGGCATGGCTACCGCCAGATCCAGCCGCTGGAAGCCGACCTGCAGGACGCGGCGGATGCGATCGATGTCTGCGATCACCTGGTGCTGGTCTATCCCACCTGGTGGGGTGCGATGCCGGCGCTGCTGAAGGGCTTTTTCGATCGCATGCTGTTCCCGGGCTACGCCTTCCGCTACCGGCGCGATTCGGTGTGGTGGGACCGGCTGCTGGCCGGGCGCAGCGCACGGGTGATCACCACGCTGGATACGCCGCCCTGGTATTACCGCTGGATCTACCGCGACCCGGGCATCAGCCAGATCCGCGCCACCATCCTGGAGTTCTGCGGCATCCGCCCGGTGCGGGTCAGCCGTCTCGGTGCGGTACGCAGCAGCAGCCCGGCGCAGCGGGAGCGATGGCTGGCGTTGGCAGCAGAGCTGGGAGCGCGGGTTCGGTAGATTCAGGCCATCGGCAAGGCGTGCGAACCAAGGTTCGCACCCACCTGGGGCGAGGGTTCGCACCCACCTGGAAGGTTCTTGCCCACCTGGGGCGCTCGTTGCACGTGTCGCGTTTGCCAATTGACCCCAAGGCACTGCGCCTCAAGGCTGTGGGCCCTTCTTCCGGCCCAGGCAAAGCCCATGAAATCCTCGACCGTCTTCAGCAAATGCGCCAGGAAGACCGGCTTTGCCGGGACGTCGACGACCCGCTACCGCTTGCTGGATGACGCCCTGCTGGTTGTGAATCACCAACGCGCCAGCGAAAGCC
The DNA here is from genome assembly GCF_002799155.1 of Stenotrophomonas maltophilia. GTDB lineage: Bacteria > Pseudomonadota > Gammaproteobacteria > Xanthomonadales > Xanthomonadaceae > Stenotrophomonas > Stenotrophomonas maltophilia_R. Next base: position 1,495,873 of record NZ_NERD01000002.1, on the reverse strand, counting down.
GGGGCTTCTATGTGAATGCCGGGCTCTACTTTCCAGAGCTGCTCGAGTATCCCCTCGCGCCTGATGATCTTGAAACGGCTTTCCGGTATCGCTCCAGCATTCCCACGCCCCATGTCGACTGGCGGATCGAAGAAACGCCAGGCCTTCGCCGGGCCTTCATCCAGCAGGATCTTGAAGATCTTCTGCAGGCCGGCAATCGCGATGGCATGAAATGCCTGCTGCTCGACGCCCTTGCCGATGTGGCGGGTTTCGCGGCGGCCCATGGAAACCGGAAATCGGTACGGCGATTGAATCAGGATGGAAGCTTCCGCGCGATCATCCGCAGAGAGGTCTGAATCCCGGAAGCGTGCGAACCAAGGTTCGCACCCACCGGGCGAACGTTCGCCCCCAGGCGGCCACAGTCGAGCAAGCTCGACGCTACTTCCCGGTCGGCCCGCAGCTGTCGCAACCGCCACAGGCACCACCGCCGCCCGTGGCCGGCGGTGCGATCTTCCGCCCCAGCGCCTGCAGCCAGGCGGCGCGGCCCGGCTTCAGCAGCGCCAGTGCCAGTGCCCCGCGCAGCCTGCGCACGGTGCCCGGGAACTGCTTCTTCAGCACCACCCACGCACTGACCAGCACGGCCACCGCGACGATCAGGTACTGCAGCAGCAATCCACGGTCCATCAGCCGCCTCCCAGCGCCTTGGTCACCTGGTAGGTGATCAGCGCGGCAACGTAGGCCGCCGCGAACAGGTAGAACGCGGCGAAGCCCATCTGCTTCCACGAGTTGGTCTCGCGCTTGATGGTGGCCAGCGTCGAGATGCACATCGGGGCGTAGATGAACCACACCAGCAAGGCCAGGCCAGTAGCCAGCGACCAGCCATCCGCCACCACCGGCGACAATGCGGAGATCGCCGCGTCGTCATCGGCAGCCGACAGCGCATACACCGTCGCCAGCGAGGACACCGCCACTTCACGCGCAGCAAGGCCCGGAATCAGCGCGATGCAGATCTGCCAGTTGAAGCCCAGCGGCGCGAAGATCGCCGTCATCGCATGGCCGATCTGGCCGGCGTAGCTGTAATCGATGGCCGGCATCGTCGCGTCGGCGGGCGCGCCCGGGAACGACAGCAGGAACCACAACAGGATGGTCAGCGCCAGGATGATGCCGCCGACGCGCTTGAGGAAGATCATGCCGCGCTCGTACAGGCCAACGGCGAGGTCACGCGGATGCGGAATGCGGTACGACGGCAGCTCCAGCATCAACGGGTGCTCGCTCTTGTCGCGGCGCCACTTCTTCATCACCCACGACATCACCAGCGCGCTGAGGATACCGGCCACATACAGGCCGAACAGCACCAGGCCTTGCTGATTGAAGATGCCGATCCTGCCGGCAGGAATGAACGCGCCGATCAGCAGTGCATAGACCGGCAGGCGTGCCGAGCAGGTCATCAGCGGTGCCACCAGGATCGTGGCCAGGCGGTCACGCGGGTCCTGGATGCTGCGCGTGGCCATGATGCCGGGCACCGCGCAGGCAAAGCTGGACAGCAACGGGATGAACGACCGCCCCGACAGGCCGGCCGCCGCCATCATCCGGTCGAGCAGGAACGCCGCACGCGGCAGGTAGCCGGACTCTTCCAGCGCCAGGATGAAGGCGAACAGAATCAGGATCTGTGGCAGGAACACCACCACGCCCCCCAGGCCGGCGATGATGCCGTCGGTCAGCAGGCTGGTCAGCGGCCCTGCCGGCAGCACGCTGGCGGCCAGCTCACCGAGCCAGGCGAAGCCGGCCTCGATGCCATCCATCAGCGGCGTCGCCCAAGCGAACACCGCCTGGAAGATCAGGAACATCACCACAACCAGGGTGATCAGGCCGAACACCGGGTGCAGGAGCCAGCGGTCCAGTGTGTCGTCGATCTTTGCGGTCCGCGCCGGCATGCGCACGGCCACCGACAGGATCCCGCGCACCTTGGCGTGGTAATCGATGCCACCTTCCGGGCCCGGCACCGGCGCATCCAGGTGCGGCACCATGGCGTCGAGACGCTCGACCAGGGCCTTGGCGCCCTGCTTGCGCACCGCCACGGTCTCCACCACCGGCACGCCCAGCTCGCGCTCCAGCGCGGCCACATCCACCTGGATGCCGCGGCGCTGGGCCGCATCGACCATGTTCAGCGCCACCACCATCGGCTTGCCGAGCTCACGCAGTTCCAGCGCAAAGCGCAGGTGCAGGCGCAGGTTGGTGGCGTCGATCACGCACAGCAGCACGTCAGGTGCGGCTTCGCCCGGGTAGAAGCCCCGGCACAGGTCGCGGGTGATCGCTTCGTCCAGGCTGGCCGGGTGCAGGCTGTAGGCGCCCGGCAGGTCGAGCACCGCGAATTCACGGCCGGACGGCGCACGCAGGCGGCCTTCCTTGCGTTCTACGGTGACGCCGGTGTAGTTGGCGACCTTCTGCCGGCTGCCGGTCAGCTGGTTGAACAGCGCGGTCTTGCCGCTGTTGGGGTTTCCGACCAGCGCGATGCGCAGAGGTGCGGTAGAGGCTGCAGCGGTCATGCGCGACGCTCCTGGCGATTGGCGTCGACCACGACGCGCTTGGCTTCACTGATCCGCAGTGCGAACCGAGTGAACCCGACCTGCACCAGCAGCGGCTCGCCACCGACCGGACCCTTGGCCACCAGGCGCACTTCCTCGCCCTGCACGAAACCCAGTTCGCGCAGGCGACGGGCGATGGCATCGTTGGCATGGAGGTCCTGCACGGACTCGACCACGGCCGAGGTGTGCAGCGGCAGTTCGGACAGCGTCATCTAGCGCATTCTCTGCTGGATGTAAATGGTTCTCGATTCTAACATTCCCGCGTCGCGTCATGGCCCATGACCAATGGCCCGCTATGATCCATACAGGTATGGAGTGACCCTGGAATCCCATGAACGATGCTTTGCAGATCGAGCGCCGTGGCGCTGTCCTCACCCTCTGGCTGAACCGGCCGGAGCTGCACAACGCCTTTGATGCCGGCCTGATCGCGCGGCTGACCGCCGCCCTGGAGGCAGCCGGGCGCGATGACGCGGTACGCGCGGTGGTGGTGGCCGGGCACGGTGCGTCCTTCTCGGCCGGTGCCGACATGCAGTGGATGCGCGGCATGGCCGCGGCCAGCGAGGCCGACAACCGCGAGGACTCTCTGGCCCTGGCCCGGCTGATGCGCACCCTGGACGAACTGCCCAAGCCGACCCTGGCCCGGGTCCACGGCGCAGCCTTTGGTGGTGGCGTCGGCCTGGTCGCCTGCTGCGACATCGCCATTGCCACCACCTCGGCCCGATTCGGCCTGACCGAAAGCCGCCTGGGGCTGCTGCCGGCGGTGATCTCCCCCTATGTGATCGAGGCCATCGGCCCGCGCCAGGCCCGTCGCTGGTTCGCCACCGGCGAGCATTTCGACGCCGAAACCGCGCTGCGCATCGGCCTCGTCCACCAACTGGTCGAGCCCGAACGCCTGGACGAAGCGCTGGAGCGCCAGCTGGCCCTGCTCGACAAGGCCGGCCCGATCGCCTCGTCCACCGCCAAACAGCTGGTGAGGCAGGTCCGTGACAGCCATGACCGCGACGCCCTGGATCGCGACAATGCCGCCCTGATCGCGCGCCTGCGGGTGTCCGCCGAGGGCCAGGAAGGCCTGGGCGCCTTCCTCGACAAGCGCGCCCCCCATTGGGTCACGGAAGCCTGAACATGCTCGATCATCTTGGTTTGACCAACGCCGACCTGGCACGCAGCAAGACCTTCTTCCCACAGGCACTGGCGCCACTGCAGATCGGCATGGTGATGGAGGTGGCCGCATGAGCGACTACGTCCGCATCGTCGAGGTCGGCCCGCGTGACGGCCTGCAGAACGAAAAGCAGTCGGTGTCCACCGCCGACAAGATCGAACTGATCAACCGCCTGTCGGCCACCGGCCTGCGCAGCATCGAGGCGACCAGCTTCGTCAGCCCGAAGTGGATCCCGCAGTTGGCCGACGCCGCCGAGGTCTACGCCGGCATCCAACGCCGGCCCGGCATCCACTACCCGGTGCTGGTACCGAACGAACAGGGCTACGACCGCGCCCGCGCAGTGGGGGTGGAGGAAGTGGCGGTGTTCACCGCCGCTTCGGAGGCGTTCAACCGCACCAACACCAATGCCGGCATCGACGAGTCGCTGGCCCGGTTCGAGCCGATCCTGCGCCGCGCCGCCGCCGATGGCGTGCGCGTGCGCGGCTACGTCTCCACCGTGCTCGGCTGCCCCTACCAGGGCGAGGTGCCGCTGGCCGACGTGGTGCGGGTGGCGCGCGCCCTGCACCAGATGGGCTGCTACGAAATCTCGCTGGGCGACACCATCGGCGTCGGCACCCCGCGCAAGGCACGGGCGATGCTGCAGGCGGTTGCCGCCGAGATTCCAATGGCGGCACTGGCCGTGCACTTCCACGACACCTACGGTCAGGCCATCGCCAACATCGCCATCTGCCTGGAAGAAGGCGTGCGCGTGGTCGACAGCGCGGTGTCCGGCGCCGGTGGCTGCCCATATGCCAAGGGCGCCAGCGGCAACGTCGCCAGCGAGGACGTGGTCTACCTGCTGCAGGGCCTGGGCCTGGACAGCGGCGTGGACCTGCCGGCACTGGCCGAAACCGGCCGTTGGCTGGCCGGTCTGCTCGGACGCGCCACCGCCAGCCGCACCGGCCAGGCGCTGGCTGCCGCCGGCTGACCGCCTCACTGCGCCGCCCTGCAGCGGCGGCGCAGTGCACAACAGCGGCGGTCGCGGCTTCCGTTAGAATCGGCGGTTCTCGAACCTGCAGGACCGTGCAATGCAGCTGTCTTCCGTACGTGCCGTGATCACTGGCGGCGTCTCCGGTCTCGGCTTGGCCGTGGCCCAGCACCTCGTCGCCCAGGGCGGCAAGGTGGCCCTGTTCGACCTCAACGACGAAAAGGGTGCCGCCGCCGTTGCCGGGCTGGGCGCCGACGCGGCCCGCTATTTCAACGTCAACGTCAGTGATGAAGCGGCCGTCTCGGCAGCCATCGACCAGGCCCACGATTTCCTCGGCGGCCTGAACGTGGCGATGAACTGCGCCGGCATCCTCGGCGCTGGTCGCGTGCTCGGCAAGGAAGGCCCGATGCCGCTGGCCGGCTTCCAGGGCACGGTGATGGTCAACCTGGTCGGCAGCTTCAACGTGGCCAAGGCCGCGGCCAACCGCATGCAGCACAACGACGCCGGCACCGATGGCGAGCGCGGCGTGATCATCAACACCGCCAGCATCGCCGCCTATGAAGGCCAGATCGGCCAGGCCGCGTATGCCGCCAGCAAGGGCGGCGTGGTCTCGATGACGCTGCCGATGGCGCGCGAACTGTCGCGCTTCGGCATCCGCGTCAACACCATCGCTCCGGGCGTGTTCTGGACGCCGATGGTGGATGGCATGCCCGAGGCGGTGCAGCAGTCGCTGGCCGCCTCGATCCCGTTCCCGTCGCGCCTGGGCAAGCCGGAAGACTTCGCCAGCCTGGTCGGCTTCATCCTCGGCAACACCTACCTCAACGGCGAGACCATCCGCCTGGACGGCGCTACCCGCCTCGCTCCGAAGTGATTCCCCCCGGGCGCCGGGACGGCGCCCTCCCCCAACGACCAACATCATCATGAAAGCCAACGACATCAAGAAGGGCAACGTCGTCGAGTACAACAACGGCGTGTACCAGATCCGCGACATCGAGCGCAGCTCGCCGCAGGGTCGCGGCGGCAACGTCCGCTTCCGCTTCATCATGTACAGCGTACCGGGCGGCAACAAGCTCGATGCCAGCTTCGATGCCGACGACAACCTGGTCGAGGTCGAACTGCTGCGCCGCCAGTCCACCTATTCGTACAAGGACGGCGATGCGTTCGTGTTCCTCGATGACGAGGACTACACCCCGTACACCCTGGACGCGGACGTGATCGGCGACGACGCCGGCTACATCACCGACGGCCTGACCGGTATCTACGTGCAGGTGATCGACGAGCAGCCGGTGGCGATCCAGCTGCCGGCTTCGGTGGTGCTGGAAGTGATCGAGACCCCGCCGGAGCTGAAGGGCGGCACCGCCACCAAGCGCCCGAAGCCGGCCAAGCTCAACACCGGCATCGAGATCATGGTGCCGGAGTACATCGTCAACGGCGAACGCGTGCTGGTGAACACCGCCACCGGCGAATTCGCCGGCCGTGCCGACTAAGCGCCTCGCGCTGGTCGCTTGCCTGTCCCTGCTTGCGGCGTGCTCGCCGCAGGCAGCGGGCGGCGCATCGGTAGTAGTAGTTGTGTAGAGCCGAGCCCACGCCCGGCTGCGTTGTGCTCTGCACAGGCACTGCAGCCGAGCGTGGGCTCGGCTCTACGGAGGGCTTACGGCTGCTTCGCGCCGAAGTTGCCGCAGCCGTGATACTGGCGGGTGCCGATGGTCAGGTTCACCTTGACATCGAACGCTTCGCCACTCATGTCATCCTGGCAGGTGGTGCGCTGGAAGCTGAGCTTGACGTCGGTACCGTCGGACGCCTTGCCGCTCCAGCCGTCAGCGCCTTCGGTGGGCTTGGCCACATCGAAGCGACGCTCGCCGTAATCGACTTCCACCTGCAGGCCGGGCGTGTCGCCGTCAACGATGGCCAGCCAACCCGGTTCGTTGCCAGTGGCGCGGAACGCGGCGTTGCCGGCACTTCCGTCGCCTTCAGTGGCTTCGACCGCATGGCACTCGCGATCGGCCTCGCCCTTCAGGCTCAACAGGCCGTCATCGCTGCCCTTGGTCCAGAAGCTGTTGCCCTGGCCATCGCCGTACTTGGCGCCGGACGCCGCACGCTCCGAGGTCATGGCGAAAGTACGCTCGCCGATCACCACCGTGGCCGCATCCTCGCCGTTGAAGGTGGCGCGCACGCTCAGATCACCGCACTTGTACGTGGTCTCGCTGCCGGTACCGGCGCCGGTGCTGGCCGCTGGTTCGGGCGCGGCCGGCGACGCGGCATCATTGCCGCTGGCGGCGGGCGGCTGGGCCGGCTGGCACGCGGCCAGCACCAACCCGAGGGAGGCTGCCAACAGACTGGGAACTACACGCATGGCTCGACTCCTTGTCGACACTACAGAGAGGCTCGACCCTACCACCTGCCGGTGAGCGGGGCCTGAAAGTGGCCTGACCGCGCTCAAGGGGCCAGCACCGCCATCGACAGAAGCTGCGCGCCGCTCGCCCCGGAACTGCAGGCCCACACCCGCAGCAGGCGCAGCTTCAGTTCACGCTCCCGGCCCTGCTGCCGCACGGACAATCGCACGTCGCTGGACAGCAACGCCAGGCGTCCGCACAGCAGCGTTTCCACTGCGTACGACTGCAGGCTGCACACCTGCAGGTTCCCGGCCAGCCAATCGCCCAGCCATGGCAGATCGAGCAAGCGCCCGCCCTGCCCATCCATCATGAACAATGCCGGCGATACCAGCGTGGTCAGCGCATCGTGATCGTTTTCCAGCAGCGCTGCACACAGGCGCTGCTCCAGCACCATCAACTGCCGCTCATGCAGATCTTCAACGATGTCCCGTTCCATCCACGGTTCCTTCCGGCATCGGCCGGCGCCTGCGCAGGCGCTGCGCGATCCACTGCCGCGCCCCCTGCACCACTACATAGAAGACCGGCACGAAGAACACCGCCAGCACGGTCGCGCTGACCATGCCGCCGAACACGCCGGTTCCGATCGCCTGCTGGGTTTCCTTCGACGCGCCCTGCGCCAGCATCAGCGGCACCACGCCCAGCGCGAACGCCAGCGAGGTCATCACGATCGGCCGCAGGCGAAGCCGCGCCGCCTCCAGTGCCGCCTCGACCAGGCCGCGCCCCTGCTGCTGCAGCTGCCGCGCGAATTCGACGATGAGGATCGCGTTCTTCGCCGACAGCCCGATCACGGTGATCATGCCGACCTTGAAGAACACGTCGTTGGGCATGCCCCGCAACAACACCGCAGCAACCGCACCGAGCAGGCCCAGCGGCACCACAAGCATCACTGCCAGCGGGATCGACCAGCTCTCGTACAGCGCCGCCAGCACCAGGAATACCACCAGCATCGACAGCAGCAACAGCCACGGCGCCTGTGCCCCCGATTCCCGCTCCTGCAGCGACTGGCTGGTCCACTGCAGGGCAAAACCGGACGGCAGTTTTCCGGCCAGCCGCTCCATCTCCGCCATGGCCTGGCCGGTCGATACGCCGGAAGCCGGTGCGCCGGACAGGTTCAACGCCGGGAAACCGAGATAGCGCTGCAGCTGCAGCGGTGCCTCGGTCCAGTGCGGCGTCACCAGTTCCGACAACGCCACCATGCCGCCCTCGCTGTTGCGCACGTACAGCTCCAGCACGTCCTCCAGTTCCATGCGATGCGGCGCATCAGCCTGCAGGATTACCTGCTGCAACCGGCCCTTGTTGGGGAAATCATTGACGTACTGCGAGCCCATTGCCGCCGACAGCGTACTGCTGATGTGTTCGAAGCCCACGCCCATTGCCTCGGCCTTGGCCCGGTCGATGTCCAGCCGCACGCTGGTGCCTGCAGGCAGGCCATCGGCATGCACTTCCGACAGCAGCGGGCTGGCCTCGGCCAGCTTCAGCAGTTGCTGCAGGGCCGCGCGCAGCTCTGCCTGGCTCTGCCCTGTACGCGCCTGCAGGGCCAGCGAGAAGCCAGACGAACGTCCCAGGCTGTCGATCGCCGGGGGCATCACGCTCATCACCTCGCCCTCGGCCACAGTGGCCATCGCCTTCTGCGCGGCCTCCACTTCACCGGCCGCGGTGGCGCCTGCGCGCTCGCCCCAATCCTTCAGCATGGTGTAGGTCAACGCCGCGCTTGGGCCGGAGCCAGAGAAGCTGTAGCCAAGGATCGACTGGTTGGAGCCGATGCCCGGGCGCGAGGCCACATGGCGTTCGTAGGCTTCGACCACGGCCAGCGTGCGCTCGGCCGTCGCCTCGGCCGGCAGCTGGATGGAGGTCATGAAATAGTCCTGGTCCTCTTCCGGCAGGAATGCGCCCGGCAGCCAGTGCAAGCCCAGCAACAACGCCACTACCAGCGCGGCGAACACGCCCATCACCCGCCCGCTGCGCTGCATTACCGACGCCACGCCACGCTGGTAGCGCCCGGTCATCTTCTCGAAGCCGCGGTTGAAGGCGCCGAACAAGCCGCCACGTCCGTGATGGCCATGGGTGTTCGGCCGCAGCAGCGTCGCGCACAGCGCCGGCGTCAGGCTCAATGCCAGCAGGGCCGAGAACAGGATCGATACCGCCATCGCTACGGTGAACTGGCGGTAGATCGCCCCCACCGAACCGCTCGCGAAGGCCATCGGAATGAACACCGCAGTCAGCACCAGGGTGATGCCGATCACCGCGCCGGTGAGCTCGCGCATTGCCTTGATGGTGGCCTCGCGCGGCGGCAGGCCCTCCTCGGCCATGATCCGCTCCACGCCCTCGACCACCACGATCGCATCATCGACGATGATGCCGATCGCCAGCACCATGCCGAACATGGTCAGCACGTTGATCGAGAAGCCCAGGGCCAGCATCACCGCGAAGGTGCCGAGCAGCGCGATCGGTGCGACCAGCGCCGGAATCAGCGTATAGCGCCAGTTCTGCAGGAACAGGTACATCACCGCGAACACCAGCAGCATCGCCTCCAGCAGCGTCTGCACCACCTTCTGGATCGAGATCTTGACGAACGGGGCGGTGTCGAACGGAATGCTCGCCTCCACCCCGCGCGGCAACAGCGGCGCCAGTTCGGCCATGCGCTCACGTACCGCCGCCGCCGTGCGCACCGCATTCGCGCCAGGGCGCAGCTGCACGCCGGCGGCGGTGGCCGGATGGCCGTCCTCGCGGGTGCCCCAGGCATAGCTCTGTGCACCCAGTTCGACGCGGGCGACATCACCCAGCACAACCCGTGAACCGTCAGCACCGGCCCGCAGCACGATGGCGGCGAACTGTTCCGGCGTGGACAACTGGCCTTCGGCGCTGAGCGGCACGGTGATGCGTTGGCCCGGCACACCCGGCGAATCGCCGATGCGTCCCGGCGAAATCTCCAGATTCTGCTGCTCGATGGCGGCAGCCACATCGCCGATGGTCAGCCCATAGCCGGTCAACCGGGTCGGGTCCAGCCACACGCGCATGGCCTGCTCGGCACCGAACAACTGCACACGGCCGACGCCATCGATGCGCCGCAGCTCTTCAATGATGTTGCGCGCCATGAAGTCGCCCAGCGCCGCCTCGCTGGCGCTGGCATCCGGCGAACGCAGGCCGACCAGCATCAGGAAGCCGGAATCGGCGGCCTCCACGAACAGGCCGTTCTGGCGCACGCTGCGCGGCAGGCGCGGTTCGATCGCCTTGATCCGGTTCTGTACGTCCACCTGTGCCAGCTCCGGGTTGGTGCCGGGCTTGAAGGTGGCGGTGATCGAGGCTTCGCCGGAGGTGTCCACCGACGACTCGAAATACAGCAGGTGCTTGACGCTGGACAGCTCGCGCTCGATCAGGCCAACCACCGCATCGTTCAACGTCTGCGGGCTCGCACCCGGATAGCTGGCATAGATGCTGACGCTGGGCGGCGCGACCGCCGGATAGCGCTCCACCGCCAGCCGCGGGATCGCCAGCACGCCGGCCAGGATGATGAAGATCGCCAGCACCCAGGCGAACACCGGGCGATCGATGAAGAAACGTGCCATGTTGGATTTTCCTGGAGGGGCCGGCCCGGGAAAGGCTCAGCCCTGGCTGCCGGCCTGCACCGCACCGGCGCTGGCGACCGGCTTCTGCCAGTCGCGTGCATCGACCACCACGCCTTCCTGCAGGCGTTCCTGGCCCTCGACCACCACCTTCTCGCCGGCCTTCAGGCCGGTGCGCACCAGCCACTGGCGATCGACACTGCCGTCCACCTCCAGCGTGCGGATCACCGCCTTGCCGTCGGCGCCGACCACCCAGGCGTAGGCCTGGCCACCGGCGCTGCGCAGCACCGCCTGCTGCGGCACGGTCAACGCACTGGCCGGGGCGCCGCGCGGCACCCTCGCGCGCACATACATGCCGGGCAGCAGCTGGCGCTGCGGGTTGTCGACCAGGATGCGCAGGATCACATCACCGGTACGGGCATCGACGTTGATGCCGGAGAACAGCAGCTGGCCGCGCTCGGGCAGCGGCTTGCCGGTGGCCCCGATGATCGTCACCGGCAGCTCGCCACCACCGGCGGCACTGCGCTGCAGCGACTCCAGCTGCGCCGCCGGCTGGCGTACATCCACGTAGACCTGGTCGATCTGCTGCACCACCGCCATCGGATCGGCATCGGCCACGCCGACCAGTGCGCCTTCGGTCACCAATGCCTGATCGATACGGCCGGCAATCGGTGCGCTGACCGTGGCATAGCGCAGGTCGAGCTGGCGACGGGACAGGATCGCACGCGCCTCATTCACCGCCGCGCGCGCCTGTTCGTACTCGGCGCTGGCGTCGTCGCGATGCTGCTGGCTGACCGCCTGCGCGGCGGCAAGGGCATGCAGGCGCTGCGACTGCACGCGGCTGCGGGCCAGCGCCGCCTCGCTGCGCTGCAGGGCAGCCAGGGCCGAATCGACGTCGGCCCGGAACGCGGCCGGGTCGATCTGGAACAGGGCCTGGCCGGCACTGACTTCCGCACCCTGGTCGAACAGGCGCCGCTGTACGATGCCTCCGACCTGCGCGCGGATCTGGGCGGTGCGCACCGCAGCCACGCGGCCGGGCAGTTCGTCATCGCGCTGCACCACCTGCGGGCCGACGCTGATCACGCTGACGCGTGGCGTGGCTTCGGGGGTGGCTTCGGGGGAGGAGCAGGCCGTCATGGCCAGGGCGAGGGCCGCGATCAACGCGGCCGGAGTCCTGAAGGTTCTCATTGCTGTGCACAATGCCGCGCAGGCGGCGGATAGGTTCTGAAGCGCGCAGTGTGCGTGGCGATGATGGGGTTTCGATGGAGGTACTGTGGAGATACGATGGAGGCAAGCACCTTTCGGCCCCGCCCCAGCATGCATGCCTCCCCTGCACTCGCCGCCCTCGTCCTGATCGTCGAGGATGAGGCCGAGATCGCCGACATTCTCACCGCCTACCTGGAACGCGAAGGGCTGCGCACGCTGCGCGCCGCCGATGGCCACAGCGCACTGGACCTCCATCGCAGCGCCCGCCCCGACCTGGTCCTGCTCGATGTGCAGCTGCCACGCGTGGACGGCTGGAGCGTGTTGACCCAGCTGCGCCAGCGCGGCGAGACGCCGGTGATCATGCTGACCGCACTGGACCAGGACCTGGACAAGCTGACCGCGTTGCGCATGGGCGCTGATGACTACGTAGTCAAGCCGTTCAACCCGGCCGAGGTGGCTGCGCGCGTACGCGCCGTGCTGCGGCGTACGCTGCGCGCCTCGCGCGTGGACGCGCCCACCGCGCTGCGCGTCGGCCCGCTGCTGATCGACTCGGCCACCCATGCCGTGCACGTGGAGGGCGAAGGCTACAGCCACGAAGTGCTGCTCACCTTCACTGAGTTCAAGCTGCTGCACTGCATGGCGCTGGCCCCGACGCGCATCTTCAGCCGCAGCGAACTGATGCACGAATGCCTGCCGGAAAGCGAAGCGCTGGAACGCACCGTCGACAGCCACGTCAGCAAGCTGCGCCGCAAGCTGGACGAAGTGGGCATGGTCAACGTCCCGGCCAGCGTGCGTGGCGTCGGCTACCGGTTGATGGCCGACCGCTGATGCGCCCCCTGCGCCGTTCCGGGCTGAGCCGCCACATCATCGTTTCGATGTCGCTGATGGTGATCGGCGTCATCGTGATGATGATCCTGTCGTCGTGGCTGCTGTACGCCGTGTTGATCGAGTTCTTCCCCGGCAGTGCCGAGGAGCCGGAGAGCTGGCTGCCGACCGGGCCGGAACTGGCATGGATGGTGGGCGTGATCCTGACCGGGCTGGCGCTGGCCATCGCCGCTTCGTTCCGCCTGGCCCACCGCATCCTCTCACCATTGAATTCACTGGTGGACAGCGTGCGCGCGCTCGCTGGCGGCGACCTGGGCGCACGCGCCAGCGTCGAGGAAAATTCGCCGGGCGAAGTGGCGACCCTGGTCGAGGACTTCAATGCGATGGCGCGCCGCCTGCAGCACATGGAGAGCGAGCGCGCGATGTGGCACGCGGCCATCGCCCATGAGCTGCGCACGCCGGTGACGATCCTGCGCGGGCGCCTGCAGGGGCTGGCCGAGGGTGTATTCCAGCCGGACGAGTCGCAGTTCCGCAGCCTCCTTGCCCAGGTCGAAGGGCTGTCACGACTGATCGAGGATCTGCGCGTGCTGAGCCTGTCCGACAATGCGCGGCTGGACGTGCGCCGCGCGCGCACCGACGTGGTCGCCGAGGTGCATTCGGTGATGACCCTGGTCGATCCGCAGTTCCGCGCTGCAGGCTTCGTGCTGGAACTGGAAACCAGCCGCGAGGAACACAACGCGCACTGTGATCCCACGCGGTTGCGCCAGGCGTTGCTGGCGCTGCTGGAGAACGCGCGGCGCTATGCCTGTCCGGGAAAGGTGCGGATTGCGGTGCATGACACGCCCGGCCACGTGCAGGTATCGATCGAAGACGAGGGCCCGGGCATCGACCCGCAACTGCACGCGGATATCTTCACCCCGTTCATGCGTGCCGACGGTTCGCGTTCGCGCCAGGGCGGCGGCAGCGGGCTCGGTCTGGCGGTGGTCAAGGCCATCGCCGACGCGCACGGTGGCCGCGTCTACTGCATGCCGGGCAGCGCGGGCGGCAGCCGCTTTGTCATCGAGCTGCCGCGCCAGTAGGCGGTGCTGCGGCCTGCTCGCGCAGGTGTGCACCGAGTGCATCCAGATTGGCGTCGATCGCATCCATTTCCTCGCGCTGCCGGTTCGGCAGCTGTAGGCGCAGCTGCACGCGCAGCGCCTGCCACGCCGGGACCGCCCGCGCACTGCCAGTGGCCACGGCCCGGGACAACAGCGCCTGCTCGTCACCCAGCGGCAACCCGTAGCCGCCCTCCTGCAGCAGCGTTCCAGGGCGCAGCCATTGCCCGCTCTGCTCCAGCAGTCCTCGCAGGCTGCGGGTCTCAGTACTGTCCGGTGCGCCCAGCAGCTGCCGCTTGAGCACATCGCGCGCACGCAGTTCGGCGCGCCGCTGCGCGGCCTGTTCCAGCAGCAGCAGGCCGGCGCTGGCACGCAGGTCGCCCTTCAGCAGCCACGGTGCCCGTCGCTGCGCAGGCAGCGCCAACCAGCCGCGCACATCGCGCGCAGGCAACGCCAGCTGGGCCGCGGCCACGCCGAACAACTGCTGGTAGTGGTCGCGCGCCGAGGCGAAGTAATAGCCCTGCGCCTGTGCTGAATCGCGGTCAGCCAGCACCTGCTCGTCGAGCACATGCAGTCGGGACAGCCGACGCTTCAGCCCGCGCGGACTCAACTGGGCCAATCCGCCCTGGCCCAGGCGCGGCACCCCGGCCTGCAGCAGCTTGGCCGTTTCCACCGCGCAGTTGTTGCTGACAAAGTAGTAGCGCCCGTCATAGCTCCAATGCACCTGTGCGGTGCGCTCGAGCAGGCTGGCAATTTCGCTGCGCTCCAGCTGCAACGGCAGCGACTGCAGCCCGCGCAGCTCGACCTTGGTGTACTCGTCCACCACCTGCTGCAGTGGCAGCACGAACAGCCGCGACGGATAGCCACCGGTGAGCCCCCGCCAGTTGGAAATCTGAACGTCACCAACGAACGCGCGGAACGACAGCACGCGGTGATATTCCAGGTCCAGGCGGCAGTCCGGCCCAAGCGCGCGGCCCGGCCGGCAGACCACCAGCCGCAGCATGCTGTGGCCCCAGCGGCTCATCGGCTGCGCACTGCCTTCGGCGAACAGGTAGTCCACCGCGTAGACGCGCGCCGGGTCGAGCTGCAGCAGCGATGCAGCGCCCTCCTCCGATTCGGCCTGCAGCAAGGGCAGCGTCGTTGAGCACTGCGGCTGTGGCAGCGACGGCGGTGTTCCGAAATGGGCCTGGTACCACTGCGCCAATGCGGGGCGCCGGCAGGCGAACTCGCCGTCGAGCACGAAATGCTCGGCGTTCACTGCCAGGTACTCGGCGGGGTTCGTCAGCTCATAGACATCCGGGCTGCGGTCATGGAAGTCATTGTCGCCGCGACCGAGATGCCATGGCTTGCGCTGCCATCCGGCCAGATCGCGCCAGCGCGCACTGCGCGACCAGTTCGCACCGCCACGGTCGGCGACGTGGGTCAGTTCATGCACCAGCGCGCTGCGGCGCGCGCGGCGGCTGCCGGGCATGCCGTCATCCAGCAGGTTGCGGCGCAACGTGATGCGGCCAGCAAAAGCGCGGCCATGCACCGCGGCGGGAAGCTCATCACTCCAGTGCACCTGCACCTGGGCCGGCAAGGCACGCAGCAGGCCCTCCGGCAGCAATGACTGCACGTCGGCCAGGGTCTGGCTGGCGAGCTGTTGCTGTGCAGGGCTCAGCCCTGCTGGATCCAGGCGCAGGTCTCCGCTGGCGTGTACGGCCGGAGCCACCAGCAGTAGGGCCAGGCCATGCCTGGCTGCGTTGGGTGCAGATGTCATGGCGTTGCCGGCCAGCGGCCGGCACTACCCGGAGGCGGGATCAACGGGCCAGCAGCGCGCGGGCCAGTTCCAGGTCGCTCTGCTGCTGCGCGGCGACGCTCTGTTCGCGCAGGTGGACCAGCGCCGCCTGCAGGCGCGCACCCCGGATCTGGCCGTCGCTGGCGACGAATGCGGCGGCATCGTCGCGCGCAGCCAGCACCACCTTGTCATCACCCGAGCTGCTGCCCGAGGAACCGGAGGACGCACCGGTGGCCGAGCCGGCCGAGGTGCCAGCAAAACTGGAAGCGAAGCCGGCCAGCGGCAGGGACAGCAGGGCAAGCAGCAGGAGCGGACGGGTCATCGGTTCGAAGCCGGTTGTGAAGGTGCGTGGAGCGTAACGGGTACGTGAAGGATTTGCCCGGTTCAGACGTCGAACAGCTTGCCGGGATTCAGCCGCGCTTGGGGATCGAACGCGCGTTTGACCGCCTTCATCAGGTCGATCTCGGCCGGGCCGCGGGTGCTGTCCAGGTAGCCTTTCTTGACCAGGCCGATGCCATGCTCGGCCGAGATGCTGCCATCGCAGCGCACCAGCACCTGCGCCAGCAGCTTGGTCACGTGCTCGCACTGCGCCACGAAATCGGCATCGCTGGTTTCATCGGGCTTGAGCACGTTGATGTGCAGGTTGCCGTCGCCGATATGGCCGAACCAGACCACGTCGAAGTGCGGGTAGGCCTGCCCGATCAACGCCTGCGCCTCGGCCAGGAACGCCGGCATCGCCGAGATCCGCACCGAGACGTCGTTCTTGTAGGGCTTGTAGCGTGCCAGCGACTCGGTGATGCCTTCGCGCAGGCGCCACAGCTGGGCCGCCTGGGCATCGCTGGCGCTGATCACGCCGTCGCTGACCCAGCCGTTGCCCATGCAGTCCTCGAAGGCCGCCATCGCCGCAGCTTCCTGCGCCTCGTCGTTGGCCGCGAACTCGGTGACCACGTAGTACGGATGGACTTCGTCGAACGGCGCCTGCGCGCCATGCGCCAGCACGTGCTCCAGCGCCCGGTCGGTGAAGAACTCGAAGGCCTGCAACTGCAGGCGCGCGCGGAACGCGGCGAACACCTGCATCAGAACTTCAAAGCTGGGCACGGCCAGCAGCATCACATTGCTGGCCGGCGGCGGATCGGTCAGCTTCACCGTCGCCTCGACGATCACGCCCAGCGTGCCTTCCGAACCGATCAGCAGCTGGCGGAAGTCATAGCCGCTGGAGTTCTTGATCAGGCCCTTGTTGAGTTCCAGCAGCTGGCCGTCGGCAGTGACCACCTTCAATCCCGCGATCCACTCGCGGGTGTTGCCGTAGCGGATCACACGGATGCCGCCGGCATTGGTGGCGATGTTGCCGCCGATCGTGCAGGACCCGCGCGCGGCGAAATCCACGGGGTAGATCAGGCCGTGCTCCAGCGCGGCGTTGTGCACGGCTTCCAGCGGCATGCCGGCCTGCACCACCAGGGTGCGATCGACCGCGTCGTAGGCCAGCGCCTTGTTCATCCGTTCCAGGCTGAGCACCAGCTCGCCGTTGGCGGCCACTGCGCCACCCGAAAGGCCGGTGCGGCCACCGGACGGCACCACGGCCACGCCCTCTTCCGTGCTCCAGCGCATCACCGCCTGCACTTCTTCGACCGTGGCCGGCAGTGCGATCGCCAGTGGCGCCGGCATCCAGCGCCGGGTCCAGTCGCGCCCGTAATGCTCCAGGTCGGCCGGCTCGGTCTTCAGCTTCAGGCCGGGACAGGCCTGCTGCAGCGAGGCAATGCGGGAATCGGTCATGACGGTCCAGCGCGGTGCGTGAAGAACGGGCAAGCGTGCCAGTGGCGCGCGCCAGCGTCCAGTCCCGCAGCCGTGCAGTTAGCTACGGATGCAACCAATTGCGCACTGCACCATGGGCGGCATGATCTGGCATAGTGGTCAGCCCCTGTCCCACTGGCCGTGCTGCCCCATGTCGCCGAAGAAGACCTCGTTCCCGAAGCAGGATATCCGCGTGCTGTTGCTGGAGGGGGTCAGCCAGACCGCCGTGGAGGTGTTCAGCGCCGCTGGCTACAGCCAGATCGAAGCGCACACCAAGGCGCTGCCCGAGGACGAACTGAAGGCGCGCATCGCCGAGGCGCACATCGTCGGCATCCGCTCGCGCACCCAGCTCAGTGCCGAAGTGCTGGCCGAGGCCAAGCGCCTGATTGCGGTGGGCTGCTTCTGCATCGGCACCAACCAGGTCGACCTGGACGCGGCCGAACTGGCCGGCATTCCGGTGTTCAACGCGCCCTACTCCAACACCCGCAGCGTGGCCGAACTGGTGATCGCCGAGGCGATCATGCTGACCCGTGGCATCCCGCAGAAAAACGCCGAATGCCATCGCGGCGGCTGGTCCAAGTCGGCCAGCGGCAGCCATGAAGTGCGCGGCAAGACGCTGGGCATCATAGGTTACGGCCACATCGGCACCCAGGTCGGCGTGCTGGCCGAATCGCTGGGCATGCAGGTGATCTTCCACGACGTGGAAACCAAGCTGGCACTCGGCAATGCCCGTGCAGCGGCCAGCCTGGACGACCTGCTGGCGCGCGCCGACATCGTCACCCTGCACGTGCCGGAAACCCCGTCCACGCAGTGGATGATCGGCAGCACCGAGCTGGCGAAGATGCGCAAGGGCGCGCACCTGATCAATGCCGCGCGCGGCACCGTGGTCGACATCGATGCACTGGACGCGGCCCTGGCCAGCGGCCACGTCGGTGGCGCCGCGCTGGACGTGTTCCCGGTCGAGCCGAAGGGCAACGGCGATATCTTCGAATCGCCACTGACCCGCCACGACAACGTGATCCTGACCCCGCACGTCGGCGGCAGCACGCTGGAAGCGCAGGACAACATCGGCGTGGAAGTGGCGGCCAAGCTGGTGCGCTACAGCGACAACGGCAGCACCCTGTCGGCGGTCAACTTCCCGGAAGTGACCCTGCCCGAGCATGCCGACAGCCTGCGCCTGCTGCACATCCACCAGAACGTGCCGGGCGTGCTGTCCAAGGTCAACGAGATCTTCTCGCGCCACAACGTCAACATCGACGGTCAGTTCCTGCGCACCGACCCGAAGGTGGGCTACGTGGTGATCGACATCACCGCGAGCGAGGAACAGGCTGCTGCGGTGCGCGACGAGCTGGCCGCAATTCCGGGCACGCTGCGCACGCGCATCCTGTACTGAAAAAAGGGGACGGAGGGGATTAAGTCGTTTGCGGCACATGCGGCATAAACGACTTAATCCCCTCCGTCCCCTTTTCCCTCAACGTGCCAGCCAGCGACGGGCCATGCGCTGCATGGATTCGTCAGATTCCGGATCGGCCGCGACCTCGGTCACCGGCCGCCAGGCCAGGTCGAGTGACTCCTCGCTCAGCACGAAGTCCTCGCCGCCCAGCGCGCGGATCACGAAACGCACGTCGTAGTGCCAGTGCCCCGGCACGTCCTTGCGCTCCGGAATCCAGTGCTTGTCCAGATCGAAGATGGCCGGATCTTCCAACACCAGGCCGCTCAGCCCCGATTCTTCTTCGGCCTCCTTCAGCGCCACCTGGGCCAGGTCCCGGTCGCCGTCGGCGTGGCCGCCCAGCTGCAGCCAGCGCTGCAGCTTGCGGTGATGGGTCAGCAGCAGGCGCTGGCCATCGGCGCTGACCAGCCAGCAGCTGGCGGTGAAGTGGCCGGCCAGTCGTTCGCGGCGGAACGGATCTTCCGGAGCATCCAACAATGTGCCGAATTCGGCAGCCAGTGCGTCGTGGGCAGGTTCGCGGCGGGCATAGTCCCGCAGCAGGCCACGCAGGCGATCATCAAGCACGGCAAGGGTTTCGGCGGTCTGGCGCATGAATGGGGGCGGTCTGGAAAAATACTGCTCATTATCGCCGTTCATTGTTGCGATTGCGCTTGTGCGTTGGCTTCAGCTTTGGCTAAGGTACAGCGGGCCGTTCGCGCGGCCTTCACCATTCCAGGGTTGCCGGCAACGTATCGGCGGCCCACCCAATCCGATCACTAGGAAGTACTGCATGCTGAAAGCTCTGTTGAGGGTCAAGCCGGTTGAACCGGCCGGGCACGTCGATGCTGGCGAACCCATCGAAGGCAGCCTGGACGGCGAAGCCACGTTGAAACGGACCCTCACGGCTAAACACCTCATCCTGCTTGGCGTGGGTGCGGTGATCGGCGCAGGCATCTTCGTGCTGACCGGCCAGGCCGCGGCCAACCATGCCGGACCGGCCGTCATGCTGTCGTTCGTGATCGCCGGCTTCGCCTGCGCCCTCGCGGGCCTGTGCTATGCCGAGTTCGCGGCGATGATGCCGGTTTCAGGCAGTGCCTATTCCTACTCCTACGCCACCCTCGGCGAGGGCATGGCCTGGTTCATCGGCTGGTGCCTGGTGCTGGAGTACCTGTTCGCCTCGGCCTCGGTCGCCGTGGGCTGGTCGGCCTATCTGATCAGCTTCATCACCACCACCCTGCACATGCCGTTCCCGGATGCGCTCAGTGCCGCTCCCATCGCCTGGACCGGCAGCGAGTTCACCGCCTCGGGCAAGCTGTTCAACCTGCCGGCGGTACTGATCGTGGCGGCGGTATCGGGCCTGCTGTACGTGGGCGTGACCCAGTCGGCGTTCGTCAACGCGATCATCGTGGCGATCAAGGTCACCGTCATCTGCCTGTTCATCGGTATCGGCGCGGCCCACATCGACCCGACCAACTGGCAGCCGTTCATCCCGGACAACACCGGCGTGCCGGGTGAGTTCGGCTGGAGCGGCGTGTTCCGCGCGGCCACCATCGTGTTCTTCGCCTACATCGGCTTCGATGCGGTCTCCACCGCCGCCGGCGAGACCAAGGACCCACAGCGCAACATGCCGATCGGCCTGCTCGGCTCGCTGGCTGTGTGCACCCTCGTCTACATCATCGTCTGTGCCGTGCTGACCGGCATGATGCCGTACCACCTGCTGGGCACCGACAAGCCGGTGGCCACTGCGCTGGAGCCCTACCCGACCCTGTCCTGGCTGAAGACGTTCGTGGAGATTGGTGCCATCGCCGGCCTGTCCTCGGTGGTGCTGGTGATGATGATGGGCCAGACCCGCATCGCCTACACCATTTCCCGCGACGGCCTGCTGCCGAAGTTCTTTGGCAAGGTCCACGCCCGCTTCCGCACCCCGTATGTCGCCACGATCGTTGTCGGCGTGATCGCCGCCGCGCTGGCCGGCCTGGTGCCGCTGAACGTGCTGGGCGAACTGGTCTCGATGGGCACCCTGCTGGCCTTCGCCACGGTCTGCATCGGCGTGCTGGTGCTGCGCTATTCCAAGCCTGGCCTGCATCGCCCGTTCCGCGTGCCGATGGTCTGGATCATCTGCCCACTGGGCGCGGCCACCTGCCTGTTCCTGTTCTGGCAGGCATTCGTGGTGCACTGGCACCTGTTCGTCGGCTGGACGCTGCTCGGCCTGCTGATCTACCTGGGCTACGGCATCCGCAACAGCAAGCTGGCCAAGTCGCCCTGATCCGCCTACGGGCCGGCCTCGCGCCGGCCCGTCCGTTTTCCCCGCGCGCCCATAGCGGCGCGCTTCGACAAGACCACCACACATGTTCAAGCAACTGTGGGCCACCAAGCACCCGCATGCCGCCCATGAAGACGCCAACGGCCTGAGCCTGCGCCGCCACCTCGGCCCCTGGGGGCTGACCGCCCTCGGCATCGGCGCGGTGATCGGCGGCGGCATTTTCGTCATCACCGGCCAGGCCGCCGCCAACCACGCCGGCCCGGCCATCATGCTGTCGTTCGTGCTGGCGGCGGTCTGCTGCGCCTTCTGCGCGCTGGCCTACGCCGAGTTCGCCTCGATGGTGCCGGTCTCCGGCAGCGCCTACACCTATACCTATGCCACCTTCGGCGAGCTCTCGGCCTGGTTCATCGGCTGGATGCTGGTGCTGGAATACGGCGTCTCCGCATCCGCCGTGGCGGTCAGCTGGACCGGCTATTTCCTCAGCCTGCTCAGCCAGTTCGACATCCATCTACCGGCGACGCTGGTCAGCGCGCCACTCGACGCGCAGCTGCGCCCGACCGGTGCGATCGCCAACCTGCCGGCCGCTGCGCTGGTACTGCTGCTGACCTGGCTGTGCTACGTCGGCATCAGCAAATCCTCTGCCATGAACATGGCGATGGTCGTGCTGAAGACCGGCCTGATCGTACTGGTCATCGTGGTCGGCTGGAAATACGTGGACACCAGCAACTGGACCCCGTTCATCCCGGCCAATGAGGGCCCGGGCAAGTACGGCATGGAAGGCGTGCTGCGTGGCGCGGCGATGGTGTTCTTCGCCTACATCGGCTTCGAGGCGGTGTCGGTGGCCGCGCAGGAATCGAAGAACCCGCAGCGTGACATGCCGATCGGCATGATGCTGTCGCTGGTGATCTGCACCGTGCTGTATATCGCAATGGCTGCAGTGATGACCGGCCTGGTGCCGTTCCAGCTGCTGGGCACCGACGAGCCGGTGGTGACTGCCGTGGCGGCGCATCCGCAGCTGGACTGGCTGCGCTGGGTGGTCGAGGTCGGCGCGCTGGTCGGCTTGTCTTCGGTGGTGCTGGTGATGATCATCGGCCAGCCGCGCATCTTCATGATCATGGGGCGCGACGGCCTGCTGCCGCCGGTGTTCACCAGGATCCACCCGAAGTACCGCACCCCGCACATCAACACCGTGATCACCGGCATCGGCATCGCGCTGCTGGCGGCGCTGTTCCCGCTGGACATCCTGGGCGAGCTGACCTCGATGGGCACGCTGATCGCGTTCGCGGCGGTGTGCGCGGGCGTGCTGATCCTGCGCCGCACCCAGCCGGACCTGCCGCGTCCGTTCCGCATGCCGATGGCGTGGCTGATCTGCGGCCTGGGCGTGCTGAGCTGCCTGGCGCTGCTGTCGGCGATGACGCTGCACAACTGGATGCTGATGGGTGTGTGGACGTTCGTCGGCTTCGTGATCTATTTCTGCTACGGGTTCAGGCACAGCCGCCTGCGCACGAAGTAAAACAAGCGTGGCAGGGCCCTGGTGGCCCTGCCCTGCCGCCCGCTGGCGCAGGCTGCGCGCCTCGCCTAGCGGCGATTGAACCAGATGAGTTCCTGTTGCCAGCCGGCACCGGCCATGCAGGCCCTGAACTCGCTGCTGCGGTCGGACGCATTGACGTCCACGATGTAACTCTCCTCTTTCGGCATCGGCACGAGGTTGTACTTGCCGTCGATCGTGCAGACTTCATCGAGCCTGCAGGGCACCTTGCGGTCCTCGTAGACAGTGCGCGTTGCCACCTCATTCCTCACCGGCCAGTGATCGCCGGCCCGCGCCATGCAACTGGAGTGGGCGGGACCGAACGGCCGCGCACTGGCATCCATCTTCACCCATTCCATCGCACAGCCGCTGCTGGCCAGCATGGCACCGATCACCCCCATCATCCCCATCGCGCGCGTGATCATCGAAGTACTCCTTTCCTTGGTGCTCGCCGGAACTCCTGCGGCAACCCGATGGTGTGTCGCCGCACAAGGGCTGTCCACGACAGGAACCGGTTCCAGCGCGAGCACGGACTCCCCCATTCAGCCTGCGCTGTGCCTGCCACGATCCAAACGCAGTCCACCGGCTGCCGACACACCGCATCGCGTTTCCAGCGCAGCAGCCCGGCACCACGCCGCAGGCCCAGCCATGGGCCGGATCACGTAAAATGGCGACCATGGACACCCCCACCTTCCCCTACGACACCGCGCGCCTGAGCGAACTGGCCCAGCTGCTGATCGACAACGTCCGCGAACTGGCCCACGCCGGCTGGACCCCGGCCACCAGCAGCAACTTCTCCCACCGCCTGGACGACCGCCACGCCGCGATCACCGTCTCCGGCAAGGACAAGGGCCACCTGATCGAGGACGACATCATGGTCGTGGACTTCGACGGCTTGGCCGTCGGCCGCCCGCTGCGCCCGTCCGCCGAGACACTGCTGCACACCCAGCTGTATCGCCGCTTCCCGGAGATCGGCTGCGTGCTGCATACCCATTCGCCGGTGCAGACCGTCGCCTCGCGCCTGTACGCGCCGCAGGGCCACATCCGCCTGGAAGGCTATGAACTGCTGAAGGCCTTCGCCGGCAACAGCACCCACGAGATGGCCATCGACGTGCCGGTGTTCGCCAACACCCAGGACATGAACGTGCTTTCCAAGCAGGTCGATGACCTGCTCGACCGGCAGAACCTGTGGGGCTACCTGATCGACGGCCATGGCCTGTACGCCTGGGGCCGCGACATGGCCGAGGCGCGCCGCCACCTGGAAGCGTTCGAGTTCCTGCTGCATTGCGAACTGGAACTGCGCAAGCTCCGCGGCTGAACCCGCAACGCAGATGCCGATCCGGAATCTGCGCCCTGCCTCCACCCTGCTACCCTGTCTTCCCCCGAGACGTTCAAGCTGCCGCCATGAGCCGACTGCGCATCTACGACGACACCCGCCCCGAATCGCCGCTGCTGGACACCCAGGACGGCGCGATCATTGCCGCCGAGCTGCAGAAGATCGGCGTCACCTTCGAGCGCTGGCAGGCCACCGCACCGGTCGCACCGGGCGCCAGCCAGGATGAAGTGTTCGCCGCCTACCGCGCCGATATCGACCGCCTGGTTGCCGAGCGCGGCTTCAAGAGCGTGGACGTGGCCTCGATCGCCCCGGACAACCCGAACCGCGCCGAGCTGCGCAAGAAGTTCCTCGACGAGCACTTCCACAAGGAAGACGAGGTGCGCTTCTTCGTCGCAGGCTCCGGCCTGTTCACCCTGCATGTGGGTGACAAGGTCTATGAGATCGAGTGCGTGAAGGACGACCTGATCGCCGTGCCCGATGGCACCACTCACTGGTTCGACATGGGCGACGAGCCGAGCTTCGTGGCAATCCGCTTCTTCACCGAGCCGGATGGCTGGGTCGGTCACTTCACCGGCACCGACATTGCGCAGAAGTTCCCCCGTTACGTACCTACCCAGGCGTCCTGATCCATGCAGCCCCGCGTCATCCTGACCGACATCGAAGGCACCACCAGCAGCATCTCGTTCGTCAAGAACGTGCTGTTCCCTTATGCGCGCAAGGCGTTGCCCGCGTTCGTCGCCGAGCAAGGCCAGCAGCCGGAGGTCCGCCGCTGGCTGGATGCGGTGGCCACCGAGATCGGTGGCGCCTGCCAGGACAGCCTGGTGGCCGAGACGCTGCAGGGCTGGATCGACCAGGACCGCAAGCACACCGCACTGAAGGCGCTGCAGGGGCTGATCTGGGACGAAGGTTACCGCCGCGGCGACTACACCGCGCACTTCTATCCGGAAGTGGCGCCGGTGCTGAAGGGCTGGCACGCTTCCGGCCTGCCGCTGTACGTGTACTCCTCCGGCTCGGTACCGGCACAGAAGCTGTTCTTCGGCTTCAGCGACGCCGGAGACCTGAGCCCGCTGGTGTCGGGCTGGTTCGATACCGAGATCGGTGGCAAGCGTGAGGCGGACAGCTACCGTCGCATCGTGCAGGCGATCGGCGTACCGGCCGGCGAGATCCTGTTCCTGTCCGATGTGGTCGAGGAGCTGGATGCGGCCCGCGAAGCCGGGCTGCAGACCCGGCTGATCGATCGCTTGGACGACTACCCGATGCCGCGTGCCGGCCATGCCGCCAACGGCCACGAGCGGGTCGAGAATTTCCAGCAGATCCAGCTGTAAGCAAGAAAAAGGGGACGGAGGGGATTAAGTCGTTTGTGGCACACATGGGCCGCAAACGACTTAATCCCCTCCGTCCCCTTTTTTGCTCAACGGTCGTTGAGGGTCTTTACCTTCAGCGCTTCGCGCAGGGTAACCAGATCCACCGGGCCGCGCACTTCGATATCGCGGGTTTCGCCCGGCAGCAGGTCCAGCAGGTTGTCTCCGACCTGCACATCCAGCGCGCCGAAATCGATCCACGTCGCGCGCACATACGCCGCGCTTTCCAGGCGCAGACGGTAGTGGTCGCCTTCGATGGACAGCGTGCTCCTCAACGCCTGCCTCGGCAGCTGCTGGTCTTTCGCCTCGACGAACCCGACCACCTGGCGTGCACTCACCCTGCCATCCTGCAGAAGTTCGAACACGGCCACCGTACGCTTGGGATCGGCACCGGCCAACAATTCGGCATCGCGGAAATCACCGATCGAGGTGACACCCGCCGCCGCCAGCGTCACCGCTTCCTCGCGACGGCGCAGCACCTTCCCTTCCACGTCCATCACCCGCAGCCGCCAGCGTGCATCCAGTGCGGCACCGTCGTTGAGCAGGCGCACCCGCGTACGGCCCTCGTCGCGCAGCGCGGCCACCGTCACTGGCGCAAAGAAGCGCCGCGCGGCGAAGTGCAGCGCCTTCCAGCGGCCGAAGTAGTCCACGCTGGACCAAGAGGCGCCCGGCCAGACATCGTTGAGCTGCCAGTACAGCGAACCCATCGTGTACGGCCGAGAGGCGCGATGATGCAACGCCGCCAGTGCGATGCCATCGGCCTGCATCACCTGGCTCAGGTAGATGAAGTCCTCGAAGTCCTTCGGCGTGCCGTAGCCCAGTTCGATGTAGTG
The DNA here is from genome assembly GCF_002799155.1 of Stenotrophomonas maltophilia. GTDB lineage: Bacteria > Pseudomonadota > Gammaproteobacteria > Xanthomonadales > Xanthomonadaceae > Stenotrophomonas > Stenotrophomonas maltophilia_R. The sequence goes on along the minus strand of NZ_NERD01000002.1, from coordinate 1,469,784 downwards.
CAGCAGGCGGCTGTTGCCCTCGCCGGCCATGAATTTCTGGTGCGCGCGGATCACCGGGCTGTCGATGCGCTGTTCGGCACGGGTGGCGATCTGGTCCACCGTCGCCACAGACGGCCACGCCTGCAGGCCGTACTCGGACATGAAACGCGGGGTTTCGCGCAGGTAGGCCTGCACCGGCAGCGCCGGATTGCCCCAGACCTGCCAGTAGTGCTTGTCGCCACGCGTTGAATCGTTGGCCTTTTCATCCAGGTCGTTGCTGGGAGAGCTGGACCAGTACGGCACGCCCAGCCCCTCCTCACCCACCACCTGGCGCAGGTCGTTGCCGAACAGGTCGACATAGCCCTGCCAGACCTTCGCCGCGAATGCAGGGTCGGCCGCCTTCAGGTCGCGGCCGTGGCCCCAGTCCTTCCAGGCGGTTTCTTCCTCGTTGTTGCCACACCACAGCACGATGCTGGGGTGATGGCGCAGCCGGCGCACGTTGTCGCGTGCTTCGGCCACCACGCTGGCCCGGAAGGCCGGATCGTAGCCTGGCTGCATGCCGCCGCCGAACATGAAGTCCTGCCAGACCAGCAGGCCCAGCTCATCGGCGATGTCAAAGAACGCATCGTCCTCGTAGTAGCCGCCGCCCCAGTTGCGCAGCATGTTCATGTTGGCGTCGCGCGCGGCGGTCAGCACCTGACGCAGGCGTGCGGCATCGACGCGTGCGGGGAAGGCATCGAACGGAATGACGTTGGCGCCCTTGGCGAAGATCTCCACGCCGTTGATGACGAAGGCAAAGCCCTGCCCGCCCTTGCGGTCTTCCTCGCGGCGCAGTTCGACCGTGCGCAGGCCAATGCGCTGCTCGCGCGCCAGCGCTGCGTCGGCGCCATCATCCAGTCGAGCCCGCACGGTATAGCGATCCTGCGCACCATGGCCCACCGGCCACCAGCGCCGCGGCGTGGCCAGCTCAACCGGCAGCTCAACCGCGTTCTGGCCGGGCTTCAGCAACACCGTGCGTTGCACCTGGGCCACGTTGCGGCCATCCGGATCACGCACATCCACATTCACCAAGGCCGAACCCGCAGCAGCTCCCTGCTCCACCTGCAGCAGCACCGCCAGTTTCGCCTGCTCCGCACTCAATGCATCGGTTCGCACGGCAAGATCGGTCAGGCGGTGCGCGTCCCAGGCCTGCAGGTCGACCCCGCGCCAGACCCCGGCGGTGACATAGCGCGGGCCCCAGTCCCAGCCGAAGTGGTAGGCCGGCTTGCGCGCGAAGTTGCCCACCATCGCGTCCTTCGGCTCATCGCCATACGGCGACGGGTAATTGCCAGCGATCTTGTGCGGCATTGCCTGCACGCCTGGCAGCAGCGTTCGGATCGGCGAGCGGAACACGATCTGCAGTTCATTGCCATGCGCCCGCAGACGCCCTTCCACGCGCGCACGCCAGGTACGGTGCGCGTTGTCCGCGCGCAGCAGCGGCTTGCCGTTGAGGCTGACTTCGGCATAGGTGTCCAGCCCATCGAAGCGCAGCTCGGCATTGGGCTTGGCCAGCGTCGCCGCATCCACGTCGAAGCGGGCGCGGTACTCCCAGGCGGTCAGGCCGATCCACTGCAGCTCGGCCTCGGGCGCACCGACGTACGGGTCGCGGATCAGCCCATGGGCCAACAAGTCGGTGTGTACGCTGCCCGGCACCTTCGCCGCACGCCATTGCTGAAGACCCGGATGCGCAGCGCCCTGCGCATCACCCGGCAGCATGCGGAACTGCCACTGTGCCTGCAGTGGAGCCGCAGTTGCCGGGATGGCGGAGGCTGCGACCAGCAGCAGGAGCAGACGGACAACGAGGGAAAGGCGATGCACGTGATACTCCTGTTTTTCCGCCGGGCGCGGCCCGGCGCTACCGATTCCGATTCATCATGCGTGTGGCGACACCCGCCTCAACGCACCACGTTCAACACTTCGTAGCACGCGCCCATGGTGTGGTAATCCACCTTGCCGGCCGGGCTCTTCTCGTCGCTGTACTTGCGGTTGTCGGCATCGAGGATGCGGAACCAGGCGCCGTACTGGTGGTCGACGAAGTGCTCCCACGAATACGCCCAGATGCGCTCGTACCACTGCCAGTAGCGGTCGTCCCCGGTGCGCTGGGCCATCAGTGCGGCGGTCGCCAGCGTTTCGGCCTGCACCCAGAAGTACTTGTCGTCGTCGCAGACGAAGCTGTCGCCGCCGATCGGGGCGCCGTCCATGCCGGGCTGCCGACGCGATTCCGGTGCGAAGCCGTAGTACAGGCCGCCCCGGGCGTCGTCCCAGCTGCGCGCCACGGCCACATCGAACAGGTGCTGCGCGGTCGGCACCAGCCAGTCGGCCTGCACGTGGCGATCCAGGATCAGCAACAGTTTGGCCCACTCGGTCTGATGGCCGGGCTGGAAGCCCCACGGGCGGAACAGGTGCTTGGGATCGTCCAGGTTGTAGTCCCAGTCGATTTCCCAGTTCACATCGTAATGTTCCCAGACCAGGCCACCGGCCTTGGCGGCCTGGCGCCGGGTCATGTTGTCGGCCAGCTGCAGCGCGCGATCGACATAGCGTTGCTCGCCACTGGCCTCGAAGGCCGCCAGCATTGCCTCGCACATGTGCATGTTGGCGTTCTGACCACGGTAGCCGGTGAAGTTCCACTGGCCATCGGCTTCATCCTTGTACAGGCCGTGCTGCGGCTCCCAGAAGCGCGCTTCCAGCAGCTGCCAGGTCTCGTCCATCCACTCGCGGGCCTGCTCGACGCCGGCCTTCAGCGCGCAGCTGTAGGCCAGCAGCACGAAGGCCACGCCGTAGCAGTGGTTCATGTCGTCCTCGACCTTGCCGTCGCGCAGGGTCCAGGCGTAGCCACCGGTGACCGGGTTGCGGTGCACCTCGCGCAGGTAGCGCACGCCGTGCTCGACGGCCTCGCGGTATTCGGCATTGCCGAACTCGCGGTAGGCCATCGCATAGTTGAAGACGAAACGGGTGCTGCTCACCAGGTGGCGGTGGTTGGCATCGTAGATGCTGCCGTCGTCACGGAAATAATGGAAAAAGCCGCCGTTCGGATCGATGCAGCGCGGGTGGTAGAACGCCATCGTGTCGGCGATATGCGCGCGCAGGAACGCGGGCGAACGGAAATCGGGCGAGGTGCTCATGCGGTAATGTCCTGGGCGTGCAGCAGCTGCTGCACTTCATCGAGCGAGGGCATCGCGGCGAACGCGCCCTTGCGGGTAACAGCCAGCGCACCGACCGCCGCACCGAAGCGCAGCGTGGCGGTGATCGCCTCCGGGTCCTGGCAGAACGCGGCGAAACCAGCACCCGCCCCACCCCGCTCCAGCAGGCCGACCAGCACGCCACCGACGAAGGCATCACCGGCGGCCGTTGTGTCGACCGTGGCCACGCGGAAGCTGGTGACCGTGCCGTGGTTGTCGCGGGTGTACCAGTGCAGCGTCGCAGCGCCGTCGGTGACGATCACCCAGCGCGCCTGCGCAGCCAGCAGGCGCCGCAGCACCGCCGCCTCGCCATCGGCGCCCAGCGGCGCGGCCAGGTAGTCCAGTTCCTCGCGCGACAGCTTGACCAGGTCGGCGCGTTCCAGCGCCTGCCACAGGCGCGGCGTCGGATCGACGTCGGCGGGCCACAGTGCAGGGCGCAGATTCAGATCGAGGCTGACCACCGCACCGGCCGCACGGGCACGGTCCATGCCGGCGAAGGTCGCCTCGGCGATGGCCGGCTCGGTCAGGCTGTTGGAGCAGACGTGGAAGCACTGCGCGCTGTCGAGGCACTCCGCCTGGAAATCACTGTCGCGGAACAGCAGGTCAGCCGCCGGCGGGCGGTAGAAACTGAAGCTGCGCTCGCCACTGGCGTCCAGGGCAACGAACGCCAGCGCAGTCTTCGCCGCATCGGTGCGCACGATGTAATCCGTGCCGACGCCATGTTCGACCAGGCTGTCGGCCAGGAAGTCACCGAACATGTCACGGCCCAGCATGCCGACGAACTGGGTCTTCGCACCCAGCCGCGCGGCGGCGACAGCGACGTTGGCCGGCGCACCGCCGGCGTACTGCAGGAACGCGCGCGGCGTATCGGCCGAGGCCGGCGGCTGCGCTAGTAGATCGATCAAAATTTCGCCGAAGCAGACAATGGCACCCATTCCGGACTCAGCCTCCCTGCGTTGCGGAGGCCGGCGTACGCGCGCCGACCAGTCCGTAGAAAATGATGTAGCCGTAGCACAGCAACGGCAGGAGGAAGCTGGCCTGCACACCGATGTGGTCGGCCAGCACGCCCTGCAGGTACGGCACCACGGCACCGCCGACGATGGCCATGATCAGCAGGCTGGAACCCTTGTTGGTCAGCGGGCCGAGGCGCTCGATGCTCAGCGCGAAGATGGTCGGGAACATGATCGAGTTGAACAGGCCGATCGCCACCACCGAATACAGCGCGACGTTGCCGGAGCTCAGCATGGTCGTGACCAGCAGGCCCACGTTGACCAGCGCGAAGATCGCCAGCAGACGGCTGGGCGAGAAGCGCGCCAGCAGTGCCGAACCGGCGAAGCGTCCGATCATCGCCATCGTCCAGTAGGCCGACACGTAATGCGTGGCCTGCTGCTCACTGAAGCCGCCGATGTTCGGCATCGACAGGTAGTTGACCAGGAAGCTGCCGATCGACACTTCGGCGCCAACGTAGAAGAAGATGCCCAGCACGCCCAGCAGCAGGTGGCGCTTGCGCAGCGCATCCAGGTAGCTGTGGTGGTGGCCCTGGTCGGCCTGCTCGGTGGCATCACTCAGCGCCGGCAGGCGGAACAGGAACACGAACAGCGCCAGCAGCACCAGCGCCACCGCCAGGCCCACGTACGGGCCCTGCACGGCCTGCGCCTCGGCGGCACGGTAGGCCAGCTGCTCGGCGGCCGGCAGCGCCGCGATGTCATCGGCACTCTTGACCGTGTTGGACAGGATCAGCATGCCACCGAAAATCGGCGCGATGGCCGTGCCCAGCGAGTTCAGCGCCTGCGCCAGGGTCAGGCGGCTGGAGCTGGTCTGCTCCGGGCCCAGCAGTGCGACGTAGGGGTTCGCAGCGACCTGCAGCACGGTAATGCCCGTGGCCAGCACGAACAATGCGCCGAGGAAGGCGCCATACACGCGCAGCTCGGCCGCCGGCCAGAAGCCCAGCGCGCCGATGCCGGCAATCACCAGGCCGGCCACGATGCCCTTCTTGTAGCCCAGCGCCGCCACCAGGCGACCCGCCGGCAGCGACATCAGGAAATAGGTGCCGAAGAAGGTGAACTGCACCAGCATCGCCTTGGCGTAGTTCAGTTCGAACACCGCCTTCAGGTGCGGGATCAGGATGTCATTGAGGCAGGTCAGGAAGCCCCACATGAAGAAGATCGTGGTGACGACAGCCAGCGCCTTGCCATTGGTGACGGCAGGTGCGTTGCCCGAAGAACCCGATGGACGGGGCGTTGCGGAGATCGGCATGCGGTACGCGCCTCGATGCGCGGAAGGTCGTTGTTGCGTGGAAGGGGAATATGGAAGCAATCAGTTCGGTCGTGCGGCACTGCTTTCGCGGATGCGCAACTGCACCGGCGCGACCGTGCGCCGTGGCGGCGCATCCGGCTCGTCCAGTCGTTGCAGCAACAACGCGGCAGCTTGCCGGCCCCGCTCGCGCGGATCGGCAGTGAGCGTGGTCAACGGCGGCACCGCCACCGCAGCCTCGGAAATATCGTCGAAACCGGTAACCGCGAAGTCGCCGCCCGGGCGGATGCCGCGCGAGTTCAAGCCCAGCATCAGGCCCAGCGCGACGGTGTCGTTGTAGCAGACCGCCGCACTGGGGCGATGGCCGTCGGCAAACAGCTCATCGGTGCGCGCCGCGGCTTCCAGGCGGTTCGGTGCCGACTCGATCATCCAGCCCGGTGGCAGCGACAGGCCGGCCTCGGCCAGCGCCTGCTGGAAACCGGCACGGCGCTGGTGGCACGAGCTCGATGCAGCGTGGCCGCCGAAGAAGGCGATCTGGCGATGGCCGCGCTCGATCAGGTGGCGGGTGGCCAGATAGGCACCGTGCTGGTTGTCCAGGGTGAGGAAGTCCCAGTCGGCCCCTTCCAGTTCGCGGTTGAACAGCAGCACGTTGGCATTGGCGCCCAGCGCCTGCCGCAGCAGCGTGGTGTCGCTGCCCTCGGCCGGCGACAGGATCAGGCCGGCCGGCGTGTGCTCCATCAACGTGGACAGCACCGCCTGCTGACGCTCCGGCGATTCGCCGGTGCTGCCGAGCAGGGTCACGTAACCGCGTCCGCCCAGCGCCTCGTCCACGCCGGACGCGAATTCGGCGAAGAACGGGTTGGACAGATCGTTGATCACCAGCGCGATGCTCGACGAGGTCCGCCGGCGCAGGTTGGCCGCCGCGCGGTTGTAGACATAGCGCTGGCGACGCAGCTCGGCCTCGACCTTGGCACGGGTATCGACGTTGACCAGCGGGCTGCCGCGCAGCACCAGCGACACGGTGGCCCGTGACACACCGATCGCACGCGCGATGTCGGTCACCGTCACCGCCTTGCCGGCGCGCTTGCTGGGACTGCTGCCGTTGTCGTTCATCGTCTTCCCGGACTCCGCTGGAGGCTCAAGCCTAATGGATCAGGGCCGTGTCGTGCCGTGCCGTTCGCTGGGTCACCGCGAACGGCACAGTCCGGCTCAGCGCAGCTGGCTGCCCGGTGCCGCGCACCAGGACACCGGCAGGTCCTTCACCGCCGTGCCCCAGCCCTGCTCCGGCGCCTTCGCGTCGAGCGCGAACTGCAGGCGCGGACCCTGCTGCAGCTGGCTCCAGTCCAGCCACACCGGCGCATGCGCCTGGCCATCGACCTTCACGCCCTGCACGTACTGCAGGCGTCGGCCATCGGCACCCGGCGCGTCGATGCGCAGCGTGCGGCCATTGCCCAGGTCCACTTCCACCTTGCTGAAGCGCGGCGTGTGCAGCAGGAACTGGCCGCTGCCGGGCACCGCCGGGTACACGCCGATAGCGCTGAACAGGTACCAGGCCGACATTGTGCCGAGGTCGTCGTTGCCGGTCACGCCGTTGGGCGCATTGGTGAACAACTGCTGCGCGGCACGCACCACCGCTGCGGTCTTCCACGGCTGGCCGATCAGCGTGTACAGCCACGGCGAGTGCAGGTCCGGTTCGTTGTTCGGGTTGTAGCGGAACTGGTTGTAGTAGCTGTACGGCCCGACCACCCACGCCTTTCGGGCGGCATTGAGCGGGTCGGCCTGCAGCGCATCCATCGCGAAGAACGCATCCAGGCGGCGGCCGGCCTGCTCGCGGCCGTCCATCGCTTCGACCAGGCCCGGCACGTCCTGCTGCGCCAGCCACTGGTACTGCCACGCCGTGCCCTCATGGAAGCCATGGTGCGAACGTGGGCTGTAGTGGCCATCGGCCGGCGTGTACCACTGGCCATCCTCGGTACGCGGGCGCGGGAAGCCGGTGAAGCCGGTCTCGGCGTCGCGCACCTGCGGGTCCCACACCTTGCGCCAGTTGCGGCCGCGCTCACGCAGCGTCGCCGCATCCTGCGCATGGCCCAGGCCGTCGGCCATCTGCGAGAGCGCGCAGTCGGCCAGCGCGTATTCCAGCGTGGCCGAACCGCCATGATGCGGATCAACGTCCATGCCCTTGGACGGGAACGCGCGGTCGTAGACCACATAGCCCTTGTCCAGGTAGGTCGGGTTGCCGGAACGGCCCGCCATCCGCGAGTTCAGCGGCGGCGTGCCGAAGGCATTGCGGCGCAGCGCATCCCATGCCTGCGATTCACGGCCCTTGAGCGCACCGAAGCGCCACAGGTCGACCATGAACGGCGTGACCGGATCGCCGGTCATGATGTTGGTCTCGAAGTTGGCATAGCCCCAGCGCGGCAACCAGCCGCCCTGCTCGTCGATCGCCAGCAGGGTACGGCCAATATCGCGCGCCACATCCGGGCGGGTCAGTGCCAACCACTGGTTCTGCGCACGGTAGGTATCCCACAGCGAGAAGTACTCGTAATAGGTCCAGCCATCGGCGCGGTGGATGCCATCGTCATAGCCGCGATAGCGGCCGTCGGCATCGTTGCCGGTCATCGGCTGCAGCAGCGCGTGGTAGGCCGCGCTGTAGAACACGGTGCGGTCATCAGACGTACCGCCCTGCACACGCACCCGGCCCAGCTGCTCGCGCCAGGACTGCTGCGACAGCGCACGCATGCGGTCGAAACCGAGCAGCGCCCCGCCCTGCATGCCTTCCGCGCGCAGGTTGGTGCGCGCGCCTTCGGCATCCACGTGCGAGATCGCGCTGACCGCCGTCACCGACTGGCCGTTGGCCAGGTCGAAGCTGAGCCAGGCACCGTTCGGCTTCTGTTCGCCTTCCATGCTGTGGCGCGCGCCCGGCAGGCCACCGCCCTCGCCCCAGGTGCCATGCGCCTTGAACGGACGGTCGAACTCGATGCGGAACCAGGTGGTGTACTGATGGCCACCACAGAAACTCTTGGTGACCAGCTTGCCTTCGACCACCCGGTCGCCCACCACATCGACCACGCTGCCGATCACCGAATGGCGCTCGTTGGCCTGGCCGACATTGACCAGCACGTGGCCATCGCCACTGCGCTGGCTGAAGGTGTAGCGTTCAGCGGCGGCCCGGGTGCGCGCGGTGGCCTCGGCATCAATGCCGCCGTAGCTGGTCAGGCGCACTTTGTAGTAGCCGGCCTGGCCGACCTCACCGTCGTGGGTATAGGACGCCGCGTAGGCCTTGTGATCGAACTGCTTGGCGTTGCTGGTATCGAAATCGCCGCCCGGACCGATCGAGCCCGTGACCGGCAGCACCGACACCTGGCCGCCCTGCTCCCAGCAGCCGGCGCCGGAGATGAAGGAGTGGCCAAAACCGCGGATCTTCTCGTCGTCATAGCGCCAGCCCGAATAGTGGCTGCCGATCGGGCTGACCTGGATCAGGCCGAACGGTGCCGACGCGCCCGGGAACGTATTGCCGTCGTCCTTGCTGCCGATGAAGGTGTTGACCTCGCGCTCCAGCGCAGCCGGCGCGGCCTGCAGCAGCATCGGCGACGCCGACAGTGCGAGCAGGCAGGCCAGGCGCGCCAGCGGGCGCGAAGACAATGGGACGGCGGGAGCGGACGGCACTGGACGCATGTCGGGTTCCTGTAGTCGATGACACGAAGGCAGGCGGCCGGGGCCATCCGGCACCGTTCCGCTGAGCCCCGCCTCGACTGGCAGACAGCTCCCCCTGGAATGACGCCCGACCCACGAGACCGTGAATTTAGATCGATTCAAGTAGAGCATGCAGGTTCAGCCGAATGCATTCTGCGGCGCAGCATCAGAGGGGGTGTTCGGCAGGGCTGCGCCCTGCACCTGCTGCAAGCCAAGGCAACAGCCTGAGCAACAGCTGACTATCCGTGGGTAGGCGGGATGGGTCCGGTTGCGGGGGACGCCGTAAACCCGTCCCTGGGGGCTTGGCCGCGGCATCCATGCCGCGGACACCCCCGCAACCGGACCCATCCCGCCTTCGACACATTTCCGCGATCTGTAGATCCACGCCATGCGTGGATGAATCTCTGTCAGAAAACGAAATCAATCGGGGTCAGATCCGTTTTCCAACGGAAAACGGATCTGGACCCACGACCCCACGTGATTCCAGGCCCCATCCAACCGTCACCAGGAAAATGTCGGGGGTGGGGCGGTGTGGGCTGGCAGGACCGTTGGCGCCATGGATGGCGCCATCGAGCCCCCATGGACGGGTTTACGGCGTGTCCTGCCAGCCCACACCGCCCCGCCAAACCAGCAGAAAACCAGAGCCGCTTTGGCTTTGGCTCCGGCTTTGGCCGTTGCTCTGGCTCACAGCAGGTGCAGGGCGCAGCCCTGCCGGCCCACCCTCCCCTGCGCACGAAAACGATTTCACTGATTTCAGCAAACCGTCATCCCTTCGCCACGCCAGTACCATATTGCGGAGCAGCATGCGCCCACGGGCGACCCATGCTAAAAATCGCCCGCCCATCGCTTAGATCGATCCAAGACGACGCTGCGATGGCCGGGAGTTGGGGGAGCAGCAACAGGACGTACCAGGCCACGCGCGCGGTGCTACTGCCACTGCATGGCGACAGCGACAAAGTCACTTCAAATTAGATCGATTCAAGTTGTCCGTGCCACGTCACCGGATCAATCCAGGAGAGAGGGAGAGATGGGAATGAAGCATTCAACACGTACGCATGGCCAGGACGCATTGTCGCTGGCCATCGCGCTGGCATTGGCCGCCGCCGTCATACCGGCTGGCGCCGCCGCGCAGCAGGCCACGTCCACCGGCGCGCAGGATGCCACCACCCTGGACAGCGTCCAGGTCACCGGCTACCGCTACGCCATTGAAAAGAGCCTTGAGCAGAAGCGCGATGCCAACGCAGTGGTCGAAGTGATCACCGCCGAAGACGTCGGCAAGTTCCCCGACAAGAACGTCGCCGACGCGCTGCAGCGCGTGCCCGGCGTGGTCATCACCCGCAGCGGTGGTGAGGGCAAGAGTGTCAGCGTGCGCGGCCTTGCGCCGGACCTGACCCTGACCCAGTTGAACGGCAACTTCGTCGCCTCCTCGGAGACCAACAACGAAGCGACCCGTTCCTTCAACTACACCCTGCTGCCGTCGAACATGCTGTCCAGCGCCGAGCTGTTCAAGTCGCCGGAAGCGCGCATCGACGAAGGCGGCATCGGCGGCACGGTCATCCTGCATACCCGCCGCCCGCTCGACATGGAATCCAACTCCGGCTACGTGAACCTGGAGGGCACCACCTCCGACACCAGCCACGATGTCGATCCGCAGGTGTCGGCGCTGTACTCATGGCACAGCAAGGATGAGCGCTTCGGCGTGCTGGTCGGCGTGACCCAGCAGAACCGCACCACCCGCACCATGGAAGCCAGCACCGAGGACTACCAGTGGTACGGCAACGGCACCACGGCCCGTGATGCCAACGGCAATCTGCTCGAACAGGATGGCATCCACTACTGGTGGGGCCAGTCCGGCTTCAACAACCAGGCCGGCAAGAACTACAGCGAGTTCTTCATGCCGACCTCGGTGAACTTCGCAGTGAAGGAAGAGAAGCGCGAGCGCAAGGGCGGGCAGCTGACCTTCCAGTTCAAGCCAGTCGACAACGTCACGATGACGGCCAACTACTTCCGCTTCGAACTGCAGGGCGACTACACGCAGAACATGCTGAAGGTGCCGGAGTGGAACCTGGCCCGATACAACCAGGACGGCAACTGGGCCGGCGGCCGCCTGCTCAACGGCCTGGACTTCGACCCGAGTGGCAGCATCGTTACTGGCGCGCAGTACCAGAAGCTGGCCGGGAAGACCTACTACTGCAGCGAGGAAGAAGCGGCGGCCGCCGGCCTCAAGCCCGGCGGCTGGGGCCCGGACGACTGCACCATCCCCACCCCGCAGCTCACCGGCGGCTACAGCAAGGAGAAGGCGCTTTCGCAGACCGCCGACCTGACCATCGACTGGGACATCAGCCCGCTGTGGAAGGCCTCGTTCACCGGTGGCCGTACCTGGTCCGAAGGTGGCCCGTCGATGAACTTCCGCATGTCGGCCAAGCCGCGTCGCAAGGTCGGCAACCAGTGGCAGTCCGGCAACCAGTACACCGCGTGGGACCTGACCGGCACGCCGTCGGTGCAGTTCTCGCCAGACCTGCAGCAGCAGTTGATGGCTGGCGTCGCGGAAGTCGATACCGGCTCGACCGACTCGTCGTGGATGCAGACGGAGGTCAAGCAGAACTACTTCCAGGCAGACGTCACCAAGCTGTTCGAGGCCGGCTGGCTGGATTCGATCCAGTTCGGCGCCAAGTACCGCGATGGCAAGGTCCACCGCAATACCGGCAATACCTACTGGGTATGCCCGGGCCTGGACCCGTCCGACTATGACAACAATCGCTACCAGGCCGGTTGCGATCCGACTGCAGGCGATGCGCAGCCGGGCTTCTTCCTGTCCAACCCGATCAGCAACATCACCGGTGCGTTCAACGCCAACGTGTTCCCGGGCATCAACTACCCGGCCTACATCGATTACCTGAACAAGACCTACGGCGGCTCGCACAACCGTACAGAGGAAGACTTCGTCTACGACGTCAACGAAAAGATCTACTCCGGATACTTCCAGGCCAACTTCCGCACCGAGCGCGTGCGCGGCAACATCGGCGTGCGCGTGGTGCGCACCAAGCAGTTCGCCCAGTCCAGCGATTCGGTCGAGCGCTTCAACGACTACTTCGTCGACAACGCCAGCGGCGCGCCGATGAGCTGCGATGATCCGGCCGCCGATCCGAACCTGCGCTGCCAGGGTGGCTTCGTCCGCCTCCCTGACCCGCAGGTGCGCGACAAGGTGTACGCGCTGTCGTCGCTGGAAAAGACCTATACCGACGTGCTGCCCAGCTTCAACATCGCCTGGGACATCACCGACAACCTGGTGCTGCGCGGCGCGGCATCGAAGGTGGTCGCGCGCCCGAGCTACACCAGCATCGCCTACCCCGGCGGCCTGCGTTACATCAGCGAGGAGTACGCCAATGATCGCCGTGTCACCGGCGGTACCGACACGCCCGGCTGGTACGGCTCGGGCAGCAACAAGGCGCTGGAGCCGTTCAAGGCGGTCCAGTTCGACCTTGGCCTGGAGTGGTACTTCAAGCCGGGCGCGGTCGCAGGTGTTTCGCTGTTCCGCAAGAACGTGGACAACTTCACCGTGCCGGTGGTGCGCGACCAGCAGATGAATGTCGGTGGTCAGTCGGTGACCGTGCAGAAGTACGAGACCCAGGCCAACGGCCGCGATGGCGTGTCGCAGGGCGTGGAGCTGTATGGCCAGTACACGTTCGACTTCGGCCTGGGCGTGCAGGCCAACTACACCTACAACGACACCAACCTGGCCTCGATCGTGCTGGACGGCGAGGAAATCGGCTCATCGCCGCTGGTCGGCAGTGCCAAGAACCAGGCCAACGTGACCGTGTTCTACGAGAACGACAAGTTCCTGGCACGTGCTTCGTACAACCGGCGTGGCGAAGTGGTCGGCGGCCTGAACAATGGCATGACCACCTACACCAAGCCCTACAGCCAGCTAGACCTGAACGTGGCCTACAACCTCACCCCGGACTGGACGGTGACGGCTGCCGTGCTGAACGCCACCAAGTCCGAGCTGCGCAGCTACATCGGCAACGACAGCCAGGCCCGCCTGCTGTCCAACCTGTACGCCGGCCGCCAGCTGTATTTCGGCGTGAACTGGAAGTTCTGAGGCGACGCCGGGCACGACCGGCGCCAGCCACGCCCCGCCCTGGCGGGGGCGTTCCTCCACGGCAGCCACGCTGGTACAGGTGGCTGCCGTTTTCTGTTGGCGCCTTGCCTGTCGTTCAGCCCGGCGCTTGACCCTGCCATCGTTGGAAGGTGCACACTGATTCCACCCCAAGAGCACCGAAGGAGCTACAGATGGAATTCCATGTCGATGGCATGACCTGCGGCGGCTGCGCACGCAGCGTGACCCGCGCGATCCAGCAGATCGATCCGAACGCGAGCGTGGTGGCCGACCCGCCGACCGGCCTGGTCAAGGTGCAGACCACCGCGTCACAGGAACAGGTGTTCGCCGCGGTGAACGATGCCGGTTTCCCGCCGCGCACCGCCTGATCCTCCTGCCCGCGCCCACGACCAAGGCCCGCCCGATGCAATCGTATCGGGCGGGCTTTTTCATGTGCATCTCCCGCCGGTTCAATACTTGTGCGCGCGCCGCCGCACCGCACCGGACTTCGCGGCAGCGGGCGGCACCGGGGCCGCATCGTCTTCGCCCAACCGCTGCAGGATCGGGCACTCCGGGCGCTCATCGCCCGCGCAGCAGCTGATCAGCGATTTCAACGTGTCGGCCATCTGCCGCATGTGCTCGATGCGCTGTTCCAGATCGGCGATGTGCTGTTCGGCCAGGTGCTTGACGTCGGCGCTGTGCCGCGAGGTGTCGTTCCAGAGGCCCAGCAGATCGGTGATCTCGGCGACCTGGAAGCCGAGATCGCGCGCGCGGCGGATGAAGCGCAGGCGGTGGATGTCCGCCTGCGAGTAAGCCCGGTAGCCCGACTCGGTGCGATCAGCCGCAGGAATCAGGCCGATCTGTTCGTAGTAGCGGATCATTTTCGCCGACACGCTCGAGGCCTTGGCGGCATCACCGATGTTCATGCGGTTCTCCTTCAATGGGTCGCGGCGGTGGCATCCGCCATCGGCGGCTGGAAGCGGCGCAGGCGCAGCGCGTTGCCCAGTACGAACACGCTGGACAGCGCCATCGCACCGGCCGCGAACACCGGCGACAGCAGCACGCCCCAGACCGGGTACAGCACGCCGGCCGCTACCGGAATCAACGCGGTGTTGTAGGCGAACGCCCAGAACAGGTTCTGCCGGATGTTGCCCAGCGTTGCTTTCGACAGTGCAATGGCATTCGGCACACCCTGCAGGTTGCCCGACATCAGCACCACATCAGCCGACTCCACCGCGATATCGGTGCCGGTGCCGATGGCCAGGCCGACATCGGCCTCGGCCAGCGCCGGCGCATCGTTGATGCCGTCGCCAACAAAGGCAACGTGGCCATGGGTGGCCTTCAGGCGGCGCACGGCCTCGACCTTGCCCTCCGGCAGCACTTCGGCCACCACGTCATCGATACCCAGCTGGTGCGCGATCGCCCGCGCGGTACCGGCGTTGTCACCGGTGATCATCGCCACCTTCAGGCCCAGCTGATGCAGTGCGGCGATCGCCGCCGGCGTGCTCGGCTTGATCGGATCGGATACCGCGATGATGGCGGCCAGGCGTCCATCGATGGCCGCGTACATCGGCGACTTGCCCTGCGTGCCAAGTTCCGCCGCCAATGCTGCGAATGCAGTGATGTCCACGCCCAGGTCGCGCATGAAGCGATCGGCACCGACCTCCACGCGTGCACCCTCGACACTGGCGCGCACACCCATGCCGGTGACGGATTCGAAGTCGACCATGGCCGGCAATGCGATGCCATGCTCCGTCGCGGCATCAACAATCGCGCGGGCGAGGGGATGCTCCGAGCGCGATTCCGCCGCGGCAACTGCCGCCAGCACCGTGTTGCGATCGAAGCCGTCCGTGATCTCAAAGTCGGTCAGGCGCGGGCGGCCTTCGGTCAGCGTGCCGGTCTTGTCCACCGCCACCACCTGCGCGTCCTTCAGCAGCTGCAGTGCCTCGCCCTTCCGGAACAGCACGCCCATTTCGGCGCCACGACCGGTACCGACCATGATCGAGGTCGGCGTGGCCAGGCCCATCGCGCACGGGCAGGCAATGATCAGCACCGCCACCGCATTGACCAGCGCAAAGCTCAACGCCGGCGAGGGCCCGAAGATCAGCCAGACGGCGAAGGTTGCCAGCGCGGCCAGCATCACCGCCGGCACGAACCACAGCGTGACCTTGTCGACCACTGCCTGGATCGGCAGCTTCGAGCCCTGCGCCTGTTCGACCATGCGGATGATCTGCGCCAGCATGGTCTGCGCCCCCACCGCCGTCGCGCGCACTGTCAGTGCGCCCTTCTGGTTGACGGTGCCGCCGACCACGCTGCTGCCTGGCTGCTTCTCAACCGGGATCGGCTCGCCGCTGATCATCGACTCGTCGATGTAGCTGCGACCCTCGACCACCTCGCCATCGACCGGCACGCGCTCGCCCGGGCGCACTTCCACCAGGTCGCCACTCAGCACCTCGTTGACCGGGATCTCGATCGTGCGGCCGTCACGAATCACATGCGCGACCTTGGCCTGCAGGTTGACCAGGCGCTTGATCGCCTCTGAGGTACGGCCCTTGGCGCGCGCCTCAAGGAAGCGGCCGAGCAGGATCAGCGCGACGATCACCGCCGCTGCTTCGTAGTAGACGTTCACCGTGCCCGGCGGCAACAGCCGCGGTGCAAAGGTCGCTACCACCGAATAGCCGAACGCTGCGGCGGTGCCCACCGCCACCAGTGAATTCATGTCCGGCGCAAGCCGCAGCAGCGCCGGGAACCCCTTCTGGTAGAAGCGGCGGCCCGGAATGACCAGCACCAGCGCGGTCAGCACGAACTGCAGGTACCAGCTGGCCTGCATGCCGATCGTCGACATCACCCATTCGTGCATGCCGGGGATCAGGTGCGAGCCCATTTCCAGCACGAACACCGGCAGTGCCAGCGCGGTGGCCACGATCAGGTCGCGCTTCAGCCCGGCGCGCTCGGCATCCTTCTTTTCCGCGGCCTCGTCATCGGACTGTACGCCGGCTTCGATCACGCGTGCGTCATAGCCGGCCTTGTCGATGGCGGCGACCAGCGCTGCAACATCCGCCACGCCACGCACCGTGGCGCGTTCGGTGGCCAGGTTCACGCTGGCCTGGCTGACGCCCGGTACGGCCAGCAGCGCGCGTTCGACGCGGCCCACGCAGGACGCGCAGGTCATGCCCTCGACCGACAACTCGGTGGTGCCGGCGGGCACGTCGTAGCCCACCCGCTCCACCGCCTGGATCAGCGCGGCGCGATCGACCGGGCCCGACGGACGGATGTCCGCCCGCTCTGTGGCCAGGTTCACCGAAACACTGCCCACGCCTTCGACCTTGGACAGCGCCGCTTCGACCCTGCCCACACAGCTGGCGCAGGTCATGCCCTCGATGGGCAGGCTGATGGCGGAGGGGCTGGCGGGGATTGCAGTGGCGCGGGGCGTGCTCATGATCGGATTCCCGGGATTCCTTCTGGATGCGGACAGGCTAAACCTTGCCATCGTGGGAAGGTCAAATCCAGCCTGTCCGCATGCCTGAAGAGGTCACCGCCCCGGGTGTTCAGTTTCCGCATCCACGCATGGCGTGGATCTTCCGACGAAGATGGGCCCGTCAGAAGGTGAACACATACTCCAGCGCGAACTCGCGGCCGACCGCGCCCAGCAACCGGGTCGGGGCGAAATCGTAGTCCAGCTTGTACGGATCCTTGTGGTTCCAGCTGGCCGAGTTGAACGCGTTGTTGACGTAGACGTTGATCTTTGCGTGCTCGGTCACCTGGTAGCCCACGTTGAAGTTCCAGGTGATGAACGGCCCGACCCGCCCGTAGTAACGCGCCGTCTGCTGGCCGGCGTTGGGATTCGGATTCGGCGAGCCGTCCGGGCGCGTCGCCGGCTCAAGGCAGTTGAGCGACGGGCTGTCACTGGGAACGTAGCCATCGGCGAACGGCAGGCAGCCGCCGGGGTTGTCCAGGCGGTCGGTACCCCAGTGGTAGCGCACGCCCGGCACCGAACCGATGCGATCGGCATAGACGTTGGCATTCCAGTTGCCACGCTGCCAGGCCAGGCTCGCACGCAGCTTGCTGCGCAGGTCGCGATCGCGGCGTTCCGGGTTCGGATCGTTGGCGTAGCGCTGTTCCTTGGTCGAGATCTGGTTGGTGTAGTTCACCCCCAGCTGGAAGCTGCCCCACTGCGCGGTCTCCAGGCGATAGCGCGCGGTCAGGTCGATGCCGCGTACTTCGCGGCTGGCCAGGTTGAACGGGCCGCGCTCGATCGATACCAGGCGACCGTTGCTGTCACGGTTCACGCGGGCCAGGATGCCGGCACAGTACTCGCCGCCGGCCGGGTTGGCCCATGGCGTACCGTCCATGTTCCTGCCGGTCAGGCAGCCCGCTTCGCTGGCCAGCACCTCGTCGGCGCCGACGTCGACGATCATGTCTTCCAGTTTGATCGCCCAGTAGTCCGCGCTGACCGACAGGTTGGGCATCACGTCCCAGACGAAGCCGACCGTCCACGAATCGCCGGTCTCCGAGCGCAGCAGCGGCGTGCCACGCCGGTTCACGTCGAACGTGTACCAGACGTCCGTGTTGCCCACGCCACAGTTGTTGACCAGGTAGGCGCCACTCTGGATGCAGCGCAGGCGGTCATAGGTCTGCACTTCCGAACTGCTAGGCTGGCCCAGCAGGTAGTGCATGTCCGGCGCATGGAAGCTGGTGGCATAGGAGCCACGTACCAGCAGCGATTCCACCGGGCGCCACTCCAGGCCGACATTCCAGGTGGTTTCCTTCTGGCTGCCGATGTCCAGCGCTTCGCTGCTGTCGTCGGCCTTGTAGTTGCCATAGCGGTCGTAGCGCGCTGCCGCAGTGGCGGTCACGCTCTCCAGCAGCGGGATCTTGAACTCGACGCCGGCCGAATAGCGGGTGCGCTCGCCGCCACCGCGGTCGACGTTCTGCAGGTCGAAGTCGATGCCGGCACGTGGGTCGGGACTGAGGTGATAGCCCTGCTGCGCAACCTCGGCCACCGCCGCAAACGAAATCGGGCCGGCCCAGCCCTGGAACAGCTCGCCGGTGATATCCGCCGAAGCCTGGTTGACCCATGAGGACGCGCGGTTCTTCGCCACCGTGCCCATCTGCCAGTACTGGTCCGGCGTCAGCGGGTTCCACCAGCGCGATTCGTTCAGGGCGTAGATCGCCTCGCCGTCGGCGGTAGTGCCCAGACGTGGGCCGAGGAAGTAGTCATACGACTTCTGCTTGTCGACCACGTTCTGCCGTTCTTCCACGCGGTAGTAGGAACGGCCCACCGTAGCGCTCCAGTCGAAGCGGTCGGCCAGGCGGCCACGCAGGCCCGCACTCCAGTCCCAGGACAGTTCGCGGTTGGTGTTACGCAGCGTATCCAGGCCGCCCACCTCGTTTGGAGTGAACTGGCGCACGCCGAGGATCGGGCGGTCGCGGTTGGCATCCCAGTAATAGCCG
Source organism: Stenotrophomonas maltophilia (assembly GCF_002799155.1). Classification (GTDB taxonomy): domain Bacteria; phylum Pseudomonadota; class Gammaproteobacteria; order Xanthomonadales; family Xanthomonadaceae; genus Stenotrophomonas; species Stenotrophomonas maltophilia_R. The sequence continues at coordinate 1,451,088 of NZ_NERD01000002.1, read as the reverse complement.
TTGACATCGTCGATCAGCGACACGCTGGGCGGATTGGTGCCCCAGATGGCTTCGGAGCGGTACACCGCCAGGTTGGTCCAGGCCTGCAGGTCGTTGCTGAAATCGAAGGTGGCATACAGGTTGCCGGACACGTTCTCGGCACCACCGGTGAGCAGCCAGTTGGCGTAGTCGGCGCTCATGCCGCACAGGCGGCCAGTGTTGGTGATGGTGTTGGCGGCGTAGTTGTAGACCAGTCGATCGGCGGTGTAGTACTCGCCATCGAACTTCTCGCAGGTGCCGGTGGGCGGCGCCAGGCGCTGGCCGGTGGTCGGGTCGATCAGCGCCAGGCCGGACGTCGGGCGGAATCCGACCTTGCGCTGTTCCATGTTCCACGACGGGTACGGCGCGTCGTCGGCATCGTCCATCTGCGGGCGATCACGCCCGAACAGCGGATCGCGCTTGGTGTACTGCAGCGCATAGGTCACGCTCCAGTTGTCGCCGGTCTTGCCGCCGGCCCAGGACAGGTCCCAGGTATCACGGCCGCCTTCGGTGGACGTGCCGCCGCGCACGCGCACTTCGTCGCCGTCGTAGTTGGTCTTCAGAATGACGTTGACCACGCCGGCGATCGCATCCGAGCCATAGATGGCCGAGGCGCCACCGGTCAGTACTTCGATGCGCTCGACTGCGGCAGCGGGAATGTTGCCGTAGTTGGAGAAGTTGGTTTCGCCGCCGTAGGGCAGCGGATAGTCGGCCACACGGCGGCCGTTGACCAGCAGCAGCGAGCGGTTCGGGCCCATCCCGCGCAGGTTCAGGCCGCTGGCATTGGGCGTGTGCGAGCCCCACTGCGAGGCGGCTTCAACAGTGCCGGTGGCCTCGGTGAGGGTCTTCAGCGCGTCGTACACGCTGACAAAGCCTTCCTTCTGGATCTGCGCGGCGGTGATCACGTTGACCGGCGCCGGGCCTTCGACGCTGGCGCGCTTGATGCGCGAGCCGGTGACGGTGACCGCGTCGAGATCCTTGGTGGACGAACTGGCGGTCTCCTGCGCACTGGCGGCCAGGGGCAACAGGGCCAGGACCAGGGCCTGGGACAGCAGGTGACGACGCTTGCGGACGATCTGAGCCATGGGTGGTTGCTCTTCGAAAGTGTGGACGCACGGACGGGTGGTGGCGCGGCACTACGGCTGATCAGGGCACCTGGAGCGGTTCAAGACCGTCCCGACACCCTCCCCTGTGGATCGATCCAAACTAAAGCACAGCTGAACCACGCCCGGCATGCGGCGGCGCAGCAACACAAAGCGTAGTGCCTTTATTGGTTGCTCGCCGCCATGACAATCAAAGGCTTGCGAGACATCGCTGAGAGAACGGCGCACGAAGTGGTGACACGATTGCGACAAACGCGCGCGGAACGGTTTTGTCCGTGGCGGGCCAGCGTAGGGTCGGATCCCTTCGCAGAAGGGCTTCGACCCCGGACCTGCGATCAGGCGTCCAGCGCCTGCCGCAGCGCGGCTACGGTGGCAGTGGCGGTCTGGCTCCAGTCCGGGTCCAGTCCGCGCAGCGCCGGGTTCTGGAACTGCATCGCCGAGCGCCGCAGGCCCTTGGCGGAAGCGTGCAGTTCAGTACAGCCGCTCCGTCGTGCCACGGCCGCGATATTGGCCGGGCCCAGCCCGGCACCGGCCATCACACTGATGCGGCCCGCCGCTTGTGTGACCAGGCCCGCCAGCACATCGGCACCGGCCTCGGCGCTGGCCTGGCCGCCCGAGGTCAGCACGCGCTGGCAGCCCAGCCCGATCACCTGCTCCAGCGCCGCCGGCAGATCGCGGGCAGCGTCGAAGGCACGGTGGAAGGTCACCTGCAGTGGCCCGGCAGCCTGCACCAGTTCACGGCACAGCACCAGGTCGATGCTGCCCTGCACATCCAGTGCACCGATCACCACGCCATCGCAGCCCAGCGCGCGGCACTGCGCGATATCACGCAGCATCAGCTCGGTTTCCAGCGCGTCGTAGTGGAAGTCGCCCGGGCGTGGCCGCACCAGCACGAACAGCGGGATCGACAGGCGTTCGCGGGCCATCGCGATGCTGGCGAACGACGGCGTGGTGCCGCCCTCGGCCAGGTTGTCGAACAGCTCGATGCGGTCGGCGCCGCCAGCCTGCGCGGCCAGCGCCGAGGCCAGCGAGTTGCTGGCGATCTCCAGGGTCAGCCGCGTGCTCACGCCTGGGTGCTCGTGTAGATCGACGGCGAATCACGCAGGTCATCCTGGCGCTGCGCATCGCACACCGCGTAGACGAAGCCACGATGCAGCGCATAGGCGCCCACCTCGCCCTGCTTGTTCATGGCCAGGAAGCATACCTGCAGCGTCTTGCTCGCTTCGGGGCGCTTGCGCACCACGCGGTCGATCGCTTCGCGGCAGGCCTGCGCCGGCGAGCGCCCCTGCCGCATCAGCTCGACCACCAGGAACGAGGCGGCGTTGCGGATCATCTCCTCGCCCACGCCCGAGGCAGTGGCTGCGCCGACTTCGTTGTCGACGTACAGGCCGGCACCGATGATCGGACTGTCGCCAACGCGACCGTGCAGTTTCCACGCCATGCCGCTGGTGGTGCAGGCACCGGCCAGATGGCCCTTGGCATCCAGTGCCAGCATGCCGATGGTGTCGTGGTTGTCGCTGTTGCCGGGAATACCACGGCGCTCGGCGTTGATCTGCGGCTGGTACTTCTCGGTCTTCAGCCACTCGCGCCAGGCCGCTTCGGCCTGCGGCGTCAGCAGGTGCTTGCGCTCGAAACCCTGCTGCACCGCGAACTGCTGCGCGCCCTCGCCCACCAGCAGCACGTGCGGGCTGTTCTCCATCACTTTGCGGGCCACCGACACCGGATGCAGGATGTCGACCAGCGCGGCCACTGCACCGCAACGGCCATCGCCGTCCATGATGCTCGCGTCCAGGCTCAGCACGCCGTCGCGATCCGGGTTGCCGCAATGGCCGACGGTGGGGTTGCACAACTCGCTCTCGGCCCAGCGTGCGCCTGCTTCCACCGCATCCAGCGCGCTGCCGCCCTGCGCCAGCACCTTCCATGCAGCCTGGTTGGCCGGCACGCCGAAGTCCCAGGTCGAAACCACCTTGGCCCCGCCGTGCGTGCGCGCCTGCACGCCCGGCAACGCCGCCATGCCCGCGGCCAGTGCACCGGCCTGCAGGAACTGCCTGCGATCCACCATCTTCCCCTCCCAGTCTGCAATGCACGGCCGGCCCGATGCCGGCCCTGCCGATCAGTCGTGCGTGGGCTGCCGTGCGGCGTGCCAGACCGCTGCGCCGAGCACGCCCAGCTGGCCATGCTCCACCCGCCACACCGGTACCTGGCGCAGCACCTCGGTCAGCACGCCCTTGTTGAGGAAGCGCTCACGGAAGCGGCCATCGGCCAGGAAATCCTGCACATGCGCGGAAATGCCACCGGCCAGGTATACCGAGCGCGCACCGACGGCGATCGCTGCGTCGCCGGCCAGGCTGCCCAGCCAGGCACAGAAGACCTGCAGCGTTTCCACTGCCAGTGCATCCTCGCCGCTACGTGCGGCACCGATCAGCGCCTCGGTGCTGGTCCACACCGGGGTAACGCCGCGCAGTTCGCACAGGCACGGATAGAGATTCATCAGGCCGCTGCCGGACAGCACGCGTTCGTTGTCCACGTGCGGCCAACGCTGCAGCAGTTTGCCCAGCACCTGCAGCTCCAGCGCGTTGCCAGCGCCGAGCGCGGCATGGCCGATCTCGCTGGCCAGCACCGGGCGCTCGCCATCGGCAAAACGCAGCGCGGCGCCCAGGCCGGTACCTGCACCCAGCACCAGCGCCGGGAACGCCTGTGCCGGATCGGCGTCGCCGTTCAGCGGCACCAGGGTTTCCGGCTGCAGGTACGGGATGGCCAGCGCCACCGCTTCGAAATCATTGATCAGCTGCAGCTCGTGCAGCCCGGACTGCGCGCGGGTGGCCGACAGCGAAACCGTCCACGGCAGGTTCGAGTTGATCAGCACATCGCCATCGAGCAGGCCGGCGATGGCCACCACTGCGGTCTGCACCGGCTGGCCGAGACCAGCGGTGAAGTCGGCCAGGATCGCGGCCAGGCTGGAATGCTCGGCACAGGCATAGGTGCGATGGCTGCCCAGCAGCGGCGCCTGGCCGGGCTGGGTCTCAGCCAAGGCCAGACGGGCAAAGGTGCCGCCGACATCGGCGACAACAAGGCTGCGCGGAAGACCGCCGCGGGCGGAGTCGGTGGAAACCGGAGACGCTGCTGCGATGGTCACGCTGGCCTGCTTGGATCGATTGAATCGCCCCGATTCTCAGGCATCGGGGCGGCTTTGCCTAGCGCGCCGGTGGTTCAGGTTGGCCTACATGCCTTCCTGTTCGGCCACCTGCACCCCATCCACCAGCACGCGCAGGCGCTGCGGGCGGAAGCCGGCGAACAACAGTGGCCGCGTGCGCTCGACCAGCACCTCGTGGCCGGCGATCTGCCGCAGCCACGACTGTACCAGCGAGAACGAGAAGTGGGTGCCCGGATGCAGCGGGTGCTGCACCCAGACCTTCTCGGTGGCGCTCTGCAGCAGCATCGCGCCGGTGAACCAGTGGCGGCTGAGGGTCACCGGCGTGGTGCCGGCCATGAAGCGGATATCCATGCGGGGTCCTTTCGCTGGAGCAGTGATGCGGGTGTCAGGGCTGGGCAGTCTGCAGGCTGTAGCTGGTGGTGGCGGTGAACACGGCACCATCAGGCTGGGTGGAGCGTACCTCGACCTTGTGGCTGCCCACTGCCAGATCGGTCGGCAGCGCACCGCGCCACAGGTGCGGCGACGCAGTGGCCTCCGGGGAACGGTCGTAGCCACGCAGGCTGTTGGCCAGGTCGTCGGCCACGTTCTCCACCATCAGTCGCGGATCGGGCTGGCTGACCTGCTTCATCGGCTGCCAGGCGCCGCCATCGACGCGGTACTCGACGACGCTGGCGTCCTCACCCATGTAGACGTTGGCATAGACGCCCCACGCTGGATAGGCGCCCTGGCGCAGCACCTTCGGCGCATGCAGGCCGATCTGCTCGCTGGCCGGCTTGCCGGCCACCCGGTATTGCAGGCGATAGCTGCCGTTGCCGGCCACGTCGAGCAATGCATAGCCCTTCGGCGTGCCGTCGCTCATGGTGCTGTCCGGCACGCCAGCGGCATTCTTCACCCCCGACCAGAACGCACCGCAATTGGCACCGACGTTGTATTCGTGCAGCGGCTTGTCGCCGTTCCAACCCTCAGCCTTGCCGTGGTAGACGTGCTGCTGGGTGTGGCTGTGGCCGCTGAGCACCAGCACGTTGCGGAAGTCCTTCAGCAGGTCGAACAGGCGCTGGCGGTCGGCGTGGCGGAAGGTCTCGCGCCCCGGCGCGGCATCGAACAGCGGGATGTGCATGCCCAGCACCAGCAGGCGGTCCTTGTGCAGGCCCTTCAGGTAGCCGGCAAGGAAAGCGAACTGGTCTTCGCGCAGGCCGCCGATGTACTTCGGCTTGGCCTTGGGGTCGTACACCACATCGTCCAGGAAGACGAAACTGGCACCGCCCTCTTCCACCGCGTAGGTGTCCGGGCCGTAGATGTTGCGCCAGCTGTCCAGCGAATGCTCATCGCTGACGGCATCGAAGTCGAGGTCGTGGTTGCCCGGCACATGGAACCACGGCACGCCAAGTTCGGTGGTGACCTTGTTGATGGCCGGATACAGGGCCAGGTCGTCGTTGACGATGTCACCCAGGGTGGTGCCCATGCGCGCCCTGGTCTGGCCGACCAGCGGCGCCACGATCGACTGCTGGTAGTAGCCGATGTCCTTCAGGCTGGCGGTCTGCGAATCGGTGAACACCAGCATCTGGAAACCACGGCGGCTGTCATGGCGATCCGCCTGCAGCGCGAAATCCCAGTCGCGGGTGGCATCGCTGGTGGCGGCGATGCCGCCGTACTTCAGCGCCGGCGAGCCGTTCGGGCGGTAGTGGCGCCAGAACGAGGGCAGACCGTCGGTCGCCTTCAGGAACGAATACGCATCGGGCTTTATCACGAACACGGTCTGGCCGTCGCGCACCGGCAGGCTGTAGCTGCCGTCGGCGGCGGTCTTGACGATGGCCTCGCCGTTGGACACCTGCACCCCGGCCAGGCCCGGATCGGTCGCACCGCGCCCAGGCCTGCCGTCGCGCTCCAGATAGACCTTGCCGCTGACCACGGTGTCCGCGGCCCAGGCCGGCGAGGTCAGCAACAGGCAGCACAGCCAGGCGGCAGGCAGTTTCATGGGCGGTCCGGGAAAGAAGAAGACCCCCTATTGTAGAGCCGAGCCATGCTCGGCTGCATTGCAAAGGTGGGTGCGGGCCGTTGCTCCGCCCCACCTCCTCAACGATGGCGTTTTTCCAGCACCGCCCGCGCATCATCCAGCGACAGCCCGCGCGCGCGCAACAGCACCAGCAGGTGGTAGAGCAGGTCCGAGGCCTCGCCCAGCAGCGCCTCATCGTCCTGCGCCACCGCCGCCAATGCGGTCTCCACACCCTCCTCGCCCACCTTCTGCGCGATGCGGCGGATGCCGCCCTCGAACAGGCTGGTTGTGTAGCTGCCCGGCGGGCGCTGCGCCTCGCGCATCGCCACCAGCTGGCCCAGCCCACCGAGGAAGTCCTTCGGTGCCTGGTCGAAACAGCTCTCGGCACCAGTGTGGCAGGTTGGCCCGGCCGGGCGTGCCAGCACCAGCAGCGTATCGGCATCGCAATCGACACGGATCGACTGCACCACCAGCACGTTGCCGGACTGCTCGCCCTTGGTCCACAACCGCTGCTTGCTGCGGCTGAAGAAGGTCATATGGCCGATGGCCAGCGTGGCAGCCAGCGATTCGGCGCTGACATAGCCCAGCATCAGCACCTGCAGGGTGTCGGCATCCTGCACCACGGCCGGCAGCAGGCCGTCGCCCTTGCCCCAGTCCAGCGCCTGCAGCGCATCCAGCGATGGCCTCACGTCAATAGACATCCCGCACCTCGATCTGCTGTCCGCGCAGGTAGCGCTTCAATTCCGCAATGGCGATGGCGCCGCTGTGGAACACACTGGCCGCCAGCGCGCCGTCGACGTCGGCCTGGTCGAAGGCTTCGGCGAAGTGCTCCATAGCACCGGCACCGCCGGAAGCGATCAGCGGCACCTGGCACAGCGCGCGCGCCTGCTGCAGCTGCGCGACATCGTAGCCACGGCGCACACCGTCGCTGTCCATGCAGTTCAGCACGATCTCGCCAGCGCCACGCCGCTGCGCTTCGACGATCCAGTCCAGGGTCCGCAGCGGTACCGCCTGGGTCTTGTCCGGGTCGCCACTGAAACGGCGTACCCGCCACTGGCCGTCCGCTTCGCGTACCGAGTCCACACCCACCACCACGCACTGCACGCCGAACTCATCTGCCAGCTCGGTGATCAGCTCCGGGCGGCCCAGCGCCGGCGAGTTGATCGACACCTTGTCGGCACCGGCGAACAGCACGCGACGCGCGGTCTCCACGCTGTCGATGCCACCGGCCACGCAGAACGGAATATCGATCAGGCGCGCGATACGCTCGATCCACGCAACATCAACCGACCGCGCCTCGGGACTGGCGCCGATGTCATAGAACACCAGTTCGTCGGCGCCCTGGTCGCGGTAGCGCTGTGCCAACTCGGCGATGTCGCCCATGTCGACGTGATCGCGGAAGCGTACGCCCTTGACCACGCGGCCATCGCGCACGTCCAGGCACGGAATGATGCGGCGGCTCAACATGCCAGCGCCTCGCCCAGGTCCATGCGCTGCTCCAGCAGGGCCTTGCCGAGGATGGCACCGCCGCAGCCGGCAGCACGCGCCTCGGCCACATCGGCAACGTCACGGATGCCACCGGAGGCCTGTACCGCCACGCCCGGCAGCAGCGCCGACAGGTGCTGGTAGAGGCTGATGTTGGGCCCGGCCAGCATGCCGTCGCGGGCGATGTCGGTGCACAACAAGTGGCGCATGCCGGCACGCGCATAACGCTGGGCCAGGTCATCCAGGGTCACGCCGGCATTCTCGGTCCAGCCGTGCACAGGCAGCTGCCATTGGCCCTGGGCATCCTGGCGGGCATCCAGCGCAATGGTGATGCGCCCGGCGCCGAACTCCTCCAGCCAGCCGACCACTTCGTCGGGGCGACGGACTGCCAGCGAACCCACCACCACGCGGCCGGCGCCGGCGTCGAGGATGCGCGCCACATCGTCACGGCCACGCACCCCACCACCGGTCTGCACCTGCAGCGTGGTCTGCGCGCGGATCGACGACAGCAGCGGTGCCAGCGTGTAGCCACCGGCGCGTGCGGCGTCCAGGTCGACCAGATGCATCCATTGCGCGCCCTGTGCGGCGAAGGCGTGTGCGCGCGGCAGCGGATCGTCGCCATATGAGGTTTCCTGCGCATAGTCGCCCTGGCGCAGCCGCACCACGCGGCCATCGCGGATATCCAGCGCGGGGTAGACGATGAAACTCATGCAGCAGTGCCCTCGAGGAAGTTGCGCAGCATCAGCGAGCCGGTCTCGCCGGAGCGCTCGGGATGGAACTGCGCGCCGTAGTAACGCCCCTGCTCGACCACGGCGGTGAACAGGCCGCCGTGGTCACAGGCGGCGACGGTGTGGGTATTGAGCGGCGCCGCATAGCTGTGTACGAAGTAGGCGCTGGCGCGCTCCGGCACACCCCGCAGAAGCAGCGATTCGCGCAGCGGCAGCAGGCGGTTCCAGCCCATGTGCGGCACGCGGATGCCGCAGGCCGGCACCAGCTTGCGCACCACGCCGGGAATCAAGCCCAGTGCCTCGACGCCGGCCTCCTCGGAGCGCTCGAACAGCAGTTGCATGCCCAGGCAGATGCCCATCAGCGGCACCTCCAGTCGTTGCAACGGCTCCACCAGGCCTTGCGCGTGCAGGCGCTGCATGCCAGGACCGGCGGCGCCGACGCCAGGCAGGATCACCCGCTGCGCACCGACCAGACCGTCGGCGTCGCGCACCAGCCGCACCGTCGCGCCCAGGCGCTCCAATGCGTAGCGCACCGAGCCCAGGTTGGCACCGCCGGCGTCGATCAGCGCAACGTCGCTCACAGCGCCCCCTTGGTGCTCGGCAGTGCCGTGCCCTGGCGGGCCAATGCCGGGCGCAGCGCGCGCGCCAGTGCCTTGAAGCAGGCTTCCACCTTGTGGTGGTCGTTGTCGCCGCGCACCTGCAGGTTGAGGTTCAGGCCGCTGGCATCGCACAGTGACCGGAAGAAGTGCGGCACCAGCTCGGTCGGCATGTCGCCCACGCGCTCGCGCTTGAACTCGCCCTCGAACACGAAGTACGGGCGACCGCTGAAATCCAACGCGGCGCTGGCCAGGGTCTCGTCCATCGGCAGGGTGAAGCCGTAGCGGCCGATGCCGCGCTTGTCACCCAGCGCCTCGCGCAGCGCCTGGCCCAATGCGAGCCCGGTGTCTTCGATGGTGTGGTGCTCATCGATGTGCAGGTCGCCCTCGGCCTGGATGTCCAGCGCGAAGCCACCGTGCTTGCCGATCTGTTCCAGCATGTGGTCGAAGAACGGCAGGCCAGTGGAAATGTGCGCATCGCCGGCACGGTCCAGATCCAGTTCGACGCGGATCTTCGTTTCCTTGGTGTTGCGCTGGACCACGGCAGTACGCGGCGCATCGGCCAGCGCGTGAGCGATGCCCGGCCAGTCCCACTCGCCACCGAACTGCTCGGTGCGCAGCTGGAAACCGCGGATGTTGAGGTTGTCGGCGAACTGCAGGTCGGTGATGCGGTCGCCGATCATGCCCGAGCGCGCCCAGTCGATGCTGCGGTCCTGCAGGTAGGCAGTCATCAGGCCGATGCCCGGCTTGCGGGTCGGCGCATTGTCCTGCGGCCAGCTGCAGTCGATCAGCACGTCACGGAAGGTGATGCCCTGGCTCTCGAAGATCTGCAGCATCAGGTCGTTGGGGCCATCGAAGCTGGCGCGCGGGTAGCTGTCACTGCCGAGGCCATCCTGGTTGGTGACGATCACGAACTGGTATCCGGCATCCCGCAGCTTCAGCAGCGCCGGGATCACCTGCGGCACGAAGCGCAGCTTCTCGTAGGTGTCGATCTGGAAATCGGACGGCTCCTCGATGAGGGTGCCGTCGCGGTCGATGAACAGGATCGGGGTCATGCGGCGGCCCTCCGCGCCGACAGGGCCGCAAGCACACGGTCATTCTCTTCGGGGCTGCCGATGCTGATGCGCAGCGCATCACCCAGCTGCGGCGCGGCGCGCTGGTCACGCACGACCACGCCGGCCGCCAGCAGCGTATCGAACGCTGCCTGCGCATCGGTGAAGCGGACCAGCAGGTAGTTGCCGGACGAGCGGTACACGCGACGAACGCCGGGCAGGCCTGGCAGCGCCGCGGACAGGCGCCCGCGCTCGGCGATCACCGTGGCCACGCGCTCGGCGGTGCGTGCCAGCGCGGCCGGCTGCAACGCCTGCGCGGCCAGCTCGGCGCACGGCGTCGGTACCGGGTACGGCGCCTGGCAGCGGCGCAGCACGGCAATCAGTTCCGGGGCAGCGATCAGGCTGCCAATACGGGCGGCCGCGAGTGCGTGCGCCTTCGACAGCGTGCGCAGTACCGCCAGGTTGGCGTGCGCAGCCAGCAGCGTGGTCGCCGGCGGGCGTTGCGCGTACTCGACGTAAGCCTCGTCTACCACCACCAGAGCCTGCCCGCGCAGAGCAGTGGCCACCCGCTCGATATCGGCCAGGCCGATGTCACTGCCGGCCGGGTTGGACGGTGCGCACAGGAACACCAGCTTGGCGTTGCGCGACTTGGCCGTATCGATCACAGCATCCAGATCGGCACGCAGGCCGTCTTCGCTGTCCACCAGGGGCACTTCAATCAGTGCGGCACCCTGCAGGCGTGCGCAGACCGCGTACATGCCGAACACCGGCGGCGTGACCAGTACGCCACTGTGGCCCGGAACGCACAAGGCGCGCACCAGCAGATCGATGGCTTCGTCGCTGCCGCGGCCGATCAGCAGCTGCTGCGGCGTCACGCCGTACAGCGCGGCCAAGCCTTCGCGCAGCGCCAACGGCTGCGGTTCCGGATAGCGCCGGCTGCTGCCTGCAGCATCCGCCGGATTGGGCCAGGCCGACTCGTTTGCGTTCAACCAGACCTCCCCCTGCACCGCCGCGCTGCGCGCCGAACTGTAGCCGGCGAAGGCCTGCAGGTCCGGGCGCACCAGGGCCAGCACATCATCGATCGCCGCACTCATGCCGCCGCCTCCATGCGCACTGCGACCGCACGCTCGTGCGCATCCAGGCCTTCGGCACTGGCGATGATGCGCGCGCAGCCGCCGATCGCCGCCAGGCCGGCAGCGCTGGCGCTCTGCACGCTGATCAGGTTCTGGAAGCTGGCCACGCTGACACCGCTATAGGCACGCGCGGCACCGGCGGTGGGCAGTACGTGGTTGGTGCCGCTGCAGTAGTCGCCCAGTGCTTCGGGCGTGTAGTCGCCGAGGAACACCGAGCCGGCGGCCTGCACCTGGTCCAGCCAGTCGCGCGGCTCGCGCAATGCCAGGATCAGGTGCTCGGGCGCATAGCGGTTGCTGATCGCGAAGGCCTCGTCCAGCGAATCGACCTGGATCAGGCGCGACGCCGACAGCGCCTGGCGCGCGATCTGCTGGCGTGGCAGCAGGGCCACCTGGCGCTCCACCTCAGCCTCGACCGCCGCCAGCATCACGGCATCGTCGGTCAGCAGCAGCACCTGCGAATCGGGGCCATGCTCGGCCTGCGACAGCAGGTCGGCGGCAACGAACGCTGGATTGGCACCGGCATCGGCAACGACCAGCACTTCCGAGGGCCCGGCCGGCATGTCGATGGCCGCTGCGCCCTCCTGCGCCACCTGCTGCTTGGCTTCGGTGACGAAGCTGTTGCCGGGGCCAAACAGCTTGTCGCAGGCCGGAATGCTGGCAGTGCCATAGGCCATCGCCGCGATCGCCTGCGCACCACCCAGCTTGAACACGCGCTGCACGCCGGTCAGGCGGGCGGCTACCAGCACCGCCGGATCGGCGCTGCCGTCGGCGCGCGGCGGCGTGCACAGCACGACCTGCGGGCAACCGGCCAGCTGCGCCGGAACGCCCAGCATCAACGCGGTGGACGGCAGCGGCGCGCTGCCGGCCGGTACGTACAGGCCCACCCGGCCGATCGGGCGCAGCATGCGTTCGCAGACCACGCCCGGCGCGGTTTCCACCGCATAGCCTTTGCCCATGCCAGCGGCGTGGAAGCGCGCGATGCGTTCGGCGGCGTCCACCATCGCCTGGCGCAGTTCGGCGGGCACGGCGGCTTCGGCAGCGGCGAATTCGGCTTCGGACACTTCAAACGAGGCCAGCTCGACACCATCGAAACGCGCAGTAATCGCACGTAGCGCGTCGTCACCCCGCGTGCGCACCTGCGCGATCAGGGCGGCCACGGCATCGCGGGTCTGCTGCGCCACGGTCTGCACCGGGCGGGTCAGTGCCGCACTGCGCGCGGCCTCATCAAGTCGGGACCAGATCAGACGGTTCATGCCAGCGACCGCTCCACGCTCAGTACCATCAGGCCCTGCGCACCCGCGCGCTCGAGTTCCTCCATGCGCTGCCAGCTCAGCGGGCCGGGACACATGGTCTGCAGGCGCAGCGCACCGCCATCGGCCGGCAACCGCACCAGCGGCTCGGCATCGGCCAGCAGCTGCGCCAGTGCGTCGACGCGATCCTCGCTGGCACGGAACATCAGCAGCTTGCGGTCCTGGCGCTGCACCACGCCGTCGAGGCGGCGCAGCAGCATCGCGCGCAACGATGCACGTGCATCATCCGGCACGCGCACCGCACCGGCCAACACCGCCTCGCTGTCGAGCAGGTTGTGCACCGGGGTCAACTGGTTGGCACGCAGCGTGGCGCCGCTGGACACCAGATCGCAGATCAGGTCGGCGGTACCCAGTCGCGGGGCGATTTCCACCGAACCGGACAGCTCGACCACCTGTGCATCCACGCCCTGCTCGGCCAGCCACTGCTTGAGGATGGCCGGGTAGCTGGTGGCGATGCGGGCGCCGGCCAGCTGCGCCGGACCCTGCCACTGCCATTCCTCGGGCACCGCCAGCATCAGCCGGCACTGGCCGAAGCCCAGCCCGCGCAGCGCCTGGTAGGCATCCGGCAGGCCGATCTGGCGACGCGCTGCGGCCTGCTCATCCAGTTCGTTGCGGCCGACGATGCCGAGGTCGCAGACGCCATCGGCAATCAGGCCGGGAATGTCGTCGTCGCGCACCAGCAGCAGGTCCACCGGCAGCGATTCGCCGTAGCAGAACAGCTTGTCGCGGCTCTCGCGCCAGCTCAGGCCGCAGGCGCTGAGCAGGTTACGGGCGGGTTCGGCCAGCCGGCCACTCTTCTGGATGGCGATACGCAACCGGTCTCGTGCCGGCGCTGCCTGGGTTGCACTCATGGGGGAGGTCTCGAAGTTCGGAACGGGGCGCGGATCAGCGCAGAGCAAGGCGGTCGACGGCGGCGGCATAGCCTCGATGGCCATGCTCGAGCGTGCGTGCCACCCGTCCGGTGGTGGTCACGCTGACGCCGGTGCGCTCGTGGATCTCGCGATAGGGCACGCCCAGCTGCAACAGCGGCACCACCTTCCAGCGGTCAGCCATGGCTTCCAGCTCGGCCGGGGTGCACAGGTCACGCAGGAAAGCTTCGACTTGGTCCGGCTCGCACAGGGCGGCAAAGGCCCGGGCCAGGGCTTCCAGGTCGGCCTTCGGGTCTTTGGCGGCAATCTCGGGGCGGGCTTTCACGGAGTCGTTTCCATGCATCAATGTAATAGCGCGTTAGTACATTAGCGCATTCTTGCGCAGTGCGTCAACTCGGGGGCTCATGGGGTCAGATCCGTTTGCCTTTGGAAAACGGATCTGACCCCTGCACCGGATCGCGGAAACGCAAAACGCCCACCAAGGGTGGGCGCTCTACGTTCAAATCACCAACCTGGCCCGACTCAGGGCAGACAGCGCACCTCCGCCTGCAGCGCTCCGCGCCGCAGGCACTCCCCGAACAGGCTGCCCTGCCGGCTCGGCAGGGGCTTGATGTTCTCCAACGCCCCTGCTGCGGCCCGCATCACGCCATCGCCTTGGACTGCTCCAGCTCCACCTGCAGGGTGCTGGCCAGCTCGTCGCGGGAGACTTCAAACTGCTGCTCGCGCAACAGGTCCTTCACCGCCACCACGCCGCGCGCCAGCTCGTCCTCACCGGCCAGCACCACGAAGCGGATGCCGGCCTTGGCTGCGTACTGGAACTGCTTGCCGATTTTCTTCGGCTCCATCTGCACTTCGGTGTTGATGCCACCGGCACGCAGGCGGCGCGCGATGTCCAGCGACTGCGGCATGCCCTGCTCGTCCATCAGCGCCACCAGCGCCTGCACGCTGCTGGCCTCGATGCCGTCGATCAGACCCGCCTCGCGCAGCTGCCAGAACAGGCGCGACAGGCCGATGGAGATACCCACGCCCGGCAGCTTCGACTTGCTGTAGTGGCTGGCCAGGTCTTCGTAACGGCCGCCCGAGCAGATCGAACCGATCTGCGGGTGGTCGGTCAGCGTGGTCTCGTAGACAGTGCCGGTGTAGTAGTCCAGGCCGCGCGCAATGGAGAAGTTCAGGCAGTACGCGCTTTCCGGCACGCCCAGCGCCTGCACCAGCTGCAGCACTTCGCGCAGTTCGGCCACGCCGGTACGCAGGATCTCCGAGGAACCAGCATCGGCTTCCAGCGTGGCCAGCTGCGCCAGCGCATCGGCATGGCCCTGCGAATGCACGGCGACGAACGCCAGGATCTTCTCGACCTGTTCGGCCGGGATGTTGAAGCCCTCGCCCACCAGCGTCTCGCGCACATAGTCGGCGCCGCGCTTGTCCAGCTTGTCCACTTCGCGCAGCACCGCCAGCTGGCGCTCGCCTTCGGCCACGCCCAGGCTCTCGAAGAAGCCGCGCATCAGCTTGCGGTTGTTCAGCTGGATGCTGAAATCACCGATGCGCAGTTCCGAGAACACCGCATGGATGACCGCCAGCACTTCGGCGTCGTAGCGCACGCTCAGGCTGTCCTTGCCGATCACGTCGATGTCGCACTGGTAGAACTCGCGGAAACGGCCGCGCTGGGCACGCTCGCCACGGTAGACGCGCTGCATCTGGTAACGGCGGAACGGGAAGGTCAGCTCGTGTTCGTGCTCGGCCACGTAGCGCGCCAGCGGCACGGTCAGGTCGAAGCGCAGCGCCATTTCCGGCAGCGAACGGTCACCCGATTCGGCGGCATTGGCCAGCGCACCGGTGGACTGCACAAAGTACACCTGGCGCTCGGTCTCGCCACCGGACTTGGTCAGCAGCACGTCGGACAGCTCGAACACCGGCGTCTCCACCGGCAGGAACCCGAAGCGCTCGTAGTTGCGGCGGATGACGTCCAGCATGCGCTGGAACGCAATCTGCTCGCGCGGCAGCAGTTCAAGGGTGCCGGGCGGGGTACGGGGCTTGATCACGGGCGGAACTCCTGCTGGAACGGGACGTGGGAGGGGGCGACATTCTAGCGCCCCCGCCTCGGGCAGGGTCGAACGGCCGCTTGAAGTATCATAAGGCCCTCCCCCGCCCGCGATACGCCCACGCAACATGTCCCGGCCTTCCGGCGCTCCGCCCGCCACCAACGATCCCGCCTCGCCGTCCTGCACCACGCTCGACTGCATGCACTGCTCGGTTCGCCACCTTGCGGTGTGCTCGGCGCTGTCGCCCGATGAAGTGCAGGCACTGGAACAGGTCACCGTTTCGCAGCAGGTCGGCATGGGCAGCACGCTGGCCCGCACCGGCGAAGAGCGCGACCATGTCTATACATTGACCGCCGGCGCACTGCGCCTGGTGCGTACCCTGGCTGACGGCCGCCGCCAGATCAACGGTTTCGTGCTGCCCGGCGACTACCTGGGCTTGAGCGGCAGCGACCATCACCGCTACGACATCGAGGCCATCGCCGACAGCCGCGTGTGCCGCGTCGCGCTGCCACAGATGAAGGCACTGCGCAGCCGCTTCCCGCACCTGGAGCGCAAGCTGCTGCAGCGCGCCTGCCAGGAGCTGGATGCCGCACAGGACGCCGCACTGGCCCTGGCACGCCTGCAGCCGGCCGAGAAGCTGGCCGATTTCCTGCTGCGCCTGGCCGCGCGCGAGGCCAAGCTGGGCGGCGACGGCCTGCGCGTGTCGCTGCCGATGGGCCGGGGCGATATTGCCGACCATCTGGGCCTGACCATGGAAACGGTCAGCCGCACCTTCACCAAGCTGCGCCAGCAGGGGCTGATCGCCCTGCCCCACCTGAACGTGGTGGAGATCCTCGACGAGGATGGGCTGCGTACGCTGGCCGGCGAAGGGTTGATCTGACCGTATCGCGGTTCATGGGGGTGCCGGCCAGCGGCCGGCAATCCCAGACGCCATTGATCAGCGCAGCAACACCTCACGCAACGCCGCGTAATCAGCCGCCAACGGCTCGGCGTGCGCCGGCCGCTGCAGCAACGCATCCAGCGCAGGCGGCACCGCCACCGCTTCGCCAATCAGCGGCTCGACCACGGCCTCGAACTTCGCGGGGTGCGCCGTAGCCACCACCGCCCAGTCGCCCTTGGCACCACGCGCCCGCAGATCCTGCAGCACCTTCACCGCCGTCGCCGTGTGCGGGCAGAACAGCTCGCCGCGGCCGGCATGCGCTGCCGCAATCGTCGCGCGGATGGTCACGTCATCCACCGCGAACGCACGGAACGCAGCACGCAGTTCCGCGTCGTCGCCGTGGTAGAGCCAGCGCAGTCGCTCGAAGTTGCTTGGCGCCCCCACGTCCATTGCATTGGCCACCGTGGCCACACTGGCCTGCGGCTGGTAGTCGCCACCATTGAAGTACGCCGGCAGCACGGCATTGGCATTGGTGGCCAGCACGATCTGCCCGATCGGCACGCCCAGCGCGCGCGCCAGCACCGCCGCCATCGCATTGCCCAGGTTGCCGGTTGGCACCACCAGATTGAGCCGGCGACGATGCGTGGCGTAGTGGGTCAACGCTGCATGCGCGTAGTAGCTCATCTGCGGCAGCAGGCGGCCCAGGCTGATGCTGTTGGCCGAGCTCAACGGCACCTGCGCCTGCAGTTCGCGGTCGGCCAGCGCCTGCTTGACCATCGCCTGGCAATCGTCGAATGCACCCGCCACACGCAGGGCCTGGATGTTGTCGCCGAAACAACCGAGCTGGTGTGCCTGGCGCGGGGACACGCGGCCATCCGGGTACAGCACCACCACGCGCACGCCCGGCTGGCGATGGAAGGCCGCCGCCACTGCAGCACCGGTATCGCCGGACGTGGCGACGACGATCGTCAGGTCGCGGCCCTTGCCGGCCTGCAGCCGCGACAGCGTACCGGCCAGGAAGCGCGCGCCAATATCCTTGAACGCCGCCGTCGGCCCATGGAACAGCTCCAGCACGTGATCACCATCGCCGAGCGCACGCAGCGGCACCGGGAAGTCGAACGCCTCTCGGCAGATCGCCGGAAGCGCAGCCTCAAGTGCGTCACCAGCAAAGAACGGCGCCAGCAGATCGGCGGCGGTATCGGCCAGGGTCGCCCCGGCCTGCAGTTCGCGGGGGGCCGGCAGACGCTCGGGGACATACAGCCCGCCATCGGGCGCCAATCCGGCGGCGATCGCCGCGCTGAGACCAACGGCCGGCGACTGGCCGCGGGTGGAAACGAAATACATCGGTTCGGTATCCAGAGAAGGGGAAGTATTCAGCACAGCCGGGCTCCCGGCGCATCCAGCGGCGACACCCAGGCGTCACTGTCGAAGCCGGCCGCAGCGAACGCTGCCTGCACCGGCGCCACGGCGGCGCGGGCCTGGTCGGCATCCTCGAACCAGGCGAACACGCTGGGCCCGGCACCGGAGATGCCCGCGCCCATTGCATGGGCCGACAGCGCCGCATCACGGGCGGCCTCGAAGCCGACGATCAATCCGGCCCGCCGCGGTTCGACCAGCACATCGCGCAGGCCGGCGCGCACCAGCGCCGCGTCACTGCGATGGCAGCCACTGAGCACCAGCGCGAGGTTCGCGCTCTGTGCCACGAACTCGCCCAGCGCATAGCTGCCCTGCAGGGCCTGGCGGGCACGGCGCGTTTCCAGCACTGCATGCGGATGCACCAGCAGGCTGTGCCAGCTGGCAGGCACCGGGATCGGCAACAGGCGATCGGCCGTACACAACGCCAGGCCACCCAGCAGCAGCGGGCCGACGTTGTCACCGTGACGGCCACCACTGGCCACCGCCTCGCCGTCCAGCGCAAACGGGTACAGCGCCTCGCGCGGCAGCGGGACCTGCAGCAGCGCGTTGGCGGCGACCAGCGCCGCGACACTCGACGCCGCCGAGCCGCCCATGCCGGAACCGAACGGAATGCCCTTGTCGATCTCGACCGCGAAACCGAAATCCAGGCCCAGGCCTTCGCGCAGCGACAACAATGCAGCGCCTGCTGTGTTTCTAGCGGCATCCAGTGGCAGCGCGACGACACTGCCACGGATCGCCTCGATGCGCACCAGCGGCTCATCGATGCGGCGCACACTCACGGTATCGCCAACACCGGCGATGGCATGACCAAGAATGTCGAAGCCCACCGCCACGTTGGCCACCGAAGCGGGAGCGAACGCACGTGCGATCACAGCCGCGCTCCTTCGCCGGCAGCAACCCGCAGCAGGTCCGCGAACACACCGGCCGCGGTGACTTCCGGGCCAGCCCCCGGCCCCTGCACCACCAACGGGTTGTCGCAGTAACGGCGGGTACGGAACTGCACCACGTTGTCGGTCAGGCGCAGGTTGGCGAAGGCGTGATCGGCCGGCAGTTCCTGCAGGCCCACCGAGGCACCGTCGGCGCCCAGCTGTGCCACATAGCGCAGCACCGCCCCCCGTGCCCGCGCATCCTGCAGGCGTTGCAGCAGGCTGGCGTCGGACTCGCCCAGCCGCGCCATGAAGTCATCCACGCTGCCCTCGCGCAGCAGCGCCGGCACCAGGCTTTCCACTTCCACCTGTTCAAGACTGAGCGCGTGGCCGGCTTCGCGGGCCAGGATCACCAGCTTGCGCGCCACGTCCACGCCCGAAAGATCATCACGCGGGTCCGGCTCGGTGTAGCCCATCGAGCGCGCCTGCGCGACCAGTTGCGAGAACGGCTGGCTGCCATCGAAGCGGTTGAACAGCCACGCCAGCGTGCCGGAGAAGATGCCTTCGATGGCCAGCACCTCGTCGCCGGTATCGACCAGGTCACGCAGCGTAGTGATCACCGGGAGGCCCGCGCCCACGGTGGCCTCGTAGCGGAAACGCGCACCACTGGCCGCCGCCGCAGCGCGGATGCGCTGGTAGCGCGGCAGCGGCCCGGCACCAGCCTGCTTGTTCGGGGTCACCACGTGGATGCCGGCCGCCAGCCAGCCCTCATAGCGCTCGGCCACCTCCGCACTGCCACTGCAGTCGATCACCACCGCATGCGGCAGGTGCGCGGCCAACAGGTGTTCGGTGAAGCGATCCAGGTCACTCGATTCGCCCGCGTCCCGCAGCGCTTCGCGCCAGTCCGCATGCAGGCCGTCTGCTTCCAGCCGCATGCGCGAGCGCGAGGCCAGTGCACGCAGGCGCAGGTCGACGTTGGCCTTGGCCAGCAGCTGCGGGCGTGCCGCCAGCAGCTGGTCCAGCAGCGCGGCGCCGACGTTGCCCGGCCCGACCACCCCCACCGCAAACGTCTGCGGCGACAGCCAGAAGCCGGCATGCGCCGCGCGTAGCGCGCGAGTGGCATCGGCACTGTCCACCGCCACCGAGATGTTGCGTTCGGACGAGCCCTGCGCGATCGCCAGGATGTTCACCTGCGCACGCCCCAGTGCCTCGAACAGGCGCGCGGCCACACCCGGCTGGCCAGCCATGCCGTCACCCACCGCCGCCAGTACGCTGACGCCCTCGCTGATCTGTACGCGCTGCACCTGGCCGACCGACAGTTCATGCGCGAACGCGTGCAGCAGCGCCTCACGGCCACGTGCGGATTCGGCGGCGCGCACCACGCAGCAGATCGAATGCTCCGACGAGCCCTGCGAGATCATCACCACCGACACCTGCGCCTGGCGCAGGGCGGCGAATACGCGCTCGGCGGTACCCGGCACGCCGATCAGGCCGGTGCCTTCCAGGTTCAGCAGGGCCAGCCCGGGGCTCAGGGTCAGGCCCTTCACCGGCCCACGCGGCGAGCGCTCGGCACTGATGCGCGTACCCGGATGTGCCGGCTGGAAGGTATTGCGGATGATGATCGGCAGGCCGAGGCGGATCGCCGGCGACATCGTCTGCGGGTGCACCACCTTGGCGCCGAAGTAGGCCAGTTCGCAGGCCTCGTCGTAGCTCAGCGATTCCAGCTGCACAGCTTCGGGCACCAGCCGCGGGTCGGCTGACAGCACGCCGTCGACATCGGTCCAGATGTGCAGTTCATCGGCGTTGAACAGCGCCGCGAAGATCGCGCCGGAGTAATCGCTGCCGTTGCGACCCAGGGTGGTGATGCGGTCATCGCGATCACGTGCGACGAAACCGGTGGCGACCAGGCGCGGCTGCGGATGCTGCAGGCGCCATTGGGCGAGGCGGTCGGCACTGGCTTCCCAGTCGACATCGACGCCCAGCTCGCCATGCCCGACCACCAGCACATCGCGTGCATCAAGCACCGCGCAGTCTTCGCCCAAGGCACGCAGGTGGGTGCCGAGCAGCTGCGCGGAGAACACTTCGCCCAGGCCCTGCACGCGGTCCAGCACCTCGCGCGGCAGCTCGCCGATCACCGCCAGCGCCGCCAGCACTTCGGCCAGCTGATCGAAGCGGGCGTCGATCCATTCGACGGTCTCGCCCACCTGCTCGCCCAGCAGCGCCACGGCGGCGCCGCGATGGCGCGCGCGCAGCGCATGCCAGGCCTCGCGCCAGCCTTCATCGCCCTTGGCCGCCAACTGCGCCAGTTCGATCAGCGCGTCGGTGACCCCCTTCATCGCGGAGACAACAGTGACCTGCAGCGATTCGGGGCGGGCCAGCAGCAGGCCGGCAACATGGCGGTAGCGTTCGGCATCGGCCACCGAGGTGCCGCCGAACTTGTGCACGACAGTGGACGGCGCAGCCAGGTCGGCCGGGGCAACGGGATGGGCGGGGGCGTGGGAAGACATGCAGACCTCGGTAGGAGGCCCCGTCGCATGCAGGTGTCGAGTTTCCCCGCCACCTGGATGGTGCGGGGCCGTGGTTTTCGGGAGTTACACGAAGACGACGGGCCGCACCAGGGCAGTGGTGACGGTGGTGGTGGTAATGGTGGTGGTGGCGACCGGCGCAGTCGAACGACCCGCAGCGGCGGGGGCGATCAGGCTGGCGTGGACGGCATCAAGGACCATGACGCACAGAAAACACTGTGCGCCGGGCCGCTGTCAAGTGCTGCGATGCAAAAAACCGCTGCGGCGATCATCGGCCAACGTGCCGGCATTTGGTTGCATCTGAGACAAAGCAGCCATCAGCCCGCTTGACGGCCGCATTCAGCCGGCATGTTCGGCGATCGCCCGTGGCGTGCGATGGGCATGCGCGCACAGCATCACGCCGGCCACCAGGAACACGATCGCCAGCGCTTCCAGAAGCGAGGGCCAGCGCTGCTGCCAGGCAAAGGCATACAGGAGCGCGAACAGGGTTTCGAACACGATCATCTGCCCGGTCAGGGTCAACGGCAGCAGGCGGCTGGCGCGGTTCCAGAACGCATTGCCGAGGATCGAGGCCACCACCGCCACGCCAGCGCTGATCGCCCAGAAGCCCCCCCACTGTGCCGCCGTGTGGGTGCCGCTGTGGCCGATGAAGGCCATGGGCACCAGCAGCAGGGCCAGGCCGCCGGTGGTGACGCCGGTCAGCAACGACCAGTCGTGGCTGGACAGGTCCGGCCGGCGTGCCAGCCAACGACTGTTGCCGATCGAGTACAGCGCCCACGAGAACAGTGCACCGAATGCGCACAGCAGGCCGATCAGGCGCTGCCGCCACGGTGTTGCGAGGTGCTCGGACATCAATGCTTCCCAGCCCACCAGCGCCACGCCAAGCACGCACAGGCCCAGCGCTGGCAGCAACTGCTTCAACGGCACCGCGCCGTGCTCGCGCACGCCAACCAGTGTGACCACCACCGGAATCAGGCCGACAATCAAGGACGCCGCCGCGCCACCGGCCCACTGCACCGCCGTGGCCAGCAGCAGGAAGTACACCAGGTTGCCGGCCAGGCTCAGCCACAGCAGCCCGAACCATTCGGCACGGCCCAGCCGCGGTGCCAACCGCCTCCAGCGCGGCAGCAACAGAGCGACGGCAATCAGGCCATAGACCAGGTAGCGACCGGCGGACAGTTGCAGGGCATTGAACGATTGCAGCACGGCGGGCGCGAGAAAGACCACGCCCCACAGCGCACCGGCGGCAACGCCATTGGCGATGCCCAGGGCCATCGGGTTGTTGCGCATTCGGGTTCTTCGGGGGGAGAGAACAGGCCGCGCAGTGTAATCGCTGGCCGATGGGCGCTCTTGACCGAGGCTACTGCCCTGCCCGGCCGCGCGCCTGGAAAGCCCGGCCCTGCAGGACACCGGCTTGTGTAGAGGCGAGCATGCCCGCCTCTACCAAGAGCTGCCCCTGCGCCAGGCGGCCGGCGTCTGCCCGCACTCACGGCGCAGCGCTCGGGTCAGTGCACTCTGCTCGGAATAGCCTGCGGCCAGCGCGATATCGCTGATCGGCGCCGCGCTGGTGCGCAGCTGGTGCTTGGCCCAGCGCAACCGGCATGCACTGAGCCAGGCCTGCGGGCTGAGCCCGAACTCACGCTGGAACAGCGCGTGCAACCGGCTCTCGCTGACCCCGACCGACGCGGCCATGCGCGCCACCGGCCACGCCTGGCCGGGATCGACCTGCACCGCCGCGCACAGGCCCTGCATGCGCGCACCACTGCCGGCCGGTGCAAACACCTGAAGCAGATGCGGCAGCAGGGACGGCAACGGGTGGCCTTCACGCACCTGCGCCAGGCGCTGCCGCAGTGCCAGTGGCAGATGCAACCAGCGCTGGCGGCACAGATGTTCCTGGGTACCGTCATCGAGCACACCCGGCGGGCAGTCGACGATCACGAAACCATTCGGCCCATCGGCCATCTGGTCATGTGCTTCGCCAGCCGCGACGAAGGCCCCCTGCAGCAGGTCCAGGCGACCACCGCGGCCTTCCATCTCGAATTGCAGTTCGCCCTGCAGCGGCAGCACCCACTGCGCGTAGTCATGGCGGTCCAGGCCGGTGGCCTGGCTGTAGTGCCGCAGGTGGAAGATGGCGCCCATCCGGGCAGTGTGCGCGTGTAACAACGGCCGTGCAAACCGCTGCTATAGTCGATCCGTCATCCAACGCAGGGAGTGCAGGTCATGACCCATCAGCACGTACTGGCGGTCATCGCAGCGAGCCTGGGCCTGGCGCTGGCTGTTACGGCGCCGGCACAGGAACGTACCCCCCCCGCCCCGCACTGCATGGACGCGGTCGGCGTGCAGGAAGTGGAACAGGCCTCACCCCGCTCGATCGCGCTGCGCGCAGCCTCCGGCCAGGCCTATCGCATCGACTTCAGCGAGGACTGCCCCGGCGTCCGCACGGCCACCACGCTGAAGCTGGAAGCACCTGCCGGCTGGGCCTGCGGTCGTCCCAGCGAGCGCGTCGTGGTCGATGGCCGCAGTTGCGCCATCAGTGCCGTCACCCCGGTGCAGAACCGGGACTATGCCAGCGTCGCCCGCGGCAGTGACCGCCTGCGCGCGGCCACCCTGCCCGCGGTGACCATCCGCGAGCGCAAGGAAATCCGCCGCGGCTTCGGCGGCTCGCCTTCGCACTGCTTCGCCGCCCGCAACGTCCGCGCGTGGTCGTCCGACCCGCAGGGAATGCTGGTGGAGACCAATCCACGCCGCAATGGTGGCCACCGCTACTACCGTGTCGAGCTCGGCAGCCATTGCCGCCAGCTCGACCGTGCACCGCGGCTCAGCTTCCGCTCCGGCATGCAGAATGGCCTGATCTGCGGAAATCCCGGTGACCGCATCCTCACCGCCGATTTCGAGAATGGTGACCTGCGCAGCGATTCGCTGGCCCCGCTGCCGCAGTACACCCGCGGCGCCTGCACGATCCAGGCGGTTTACCCGGCCTCGAGCCAGGCGTCGAACTAACCGTCGATACCGAGGAAGGCGAACGGTGCGCTGGGTACGAAGTGGCCCAGTGCATCGCCGGCGAACGTGTTGCGCTGGTCCTTGCCAAGGTCGAGCCTGAGCACCTGGCCACCGAAATCGACCTTGTTCAGATCGACCCAGAAGGTGTTCGGGGTCAACGCCGACTCGAAGAAGTACAACCGCCGCTTGTGGTCGGCTACGGTGCGCCAGCGCGTGGATGAAATGTTCGGCTCGCCCGGCGTGGTGATGCCGTAGGGCACCGACGCGTTGCGGATCACGCTGAACACGCTGGCCAGCGCTTCCACCGGGTCTTCAGCCTTGGGGATGGCGTTGATGTAGAACGATGCACGCGCGAAGCGGTCGGACGAGCGGTTGGTGCCCGGCAGCATCACCGTGCCACCGATCTGCTGCCAGTAGCTGTTGAGTGCCAGCTGTTGCTCGAAGATCGGCGAGTTGGTCATCACCTGGTAGCGGCGGTCGTGATGGATCACCTGGCGGCCGCCGATGTATTCGACAATGGCACTGTCACCGGTCGCGTCGGACAGCGACAGATGCAGCGTCGCCTGGCGGTCTTCGCCCGGCACCTTGTCGGTGACGATCGAGTACGGCTCACGCTTGAGCGCCGTTACCGCCTCGTCCACGGTGGCGAAATTGTCCAGCACATACTGTGCCCACAGCGAGATCGCCAGTCCCGGCTTGTTGCCTCGCTGCTGCGGATACTCCGATTCCACCAGCCACAGAAGGTTGGCCACCAGCCCCTTCTCGTTCATGCCGTCCGTGGTCGACACGTCGTAGCCGGTGGCCACCACGCTGCCGTAGCGCGCGGTCCAGGCCAGCGATTTCGGACCGGCCAGGCCGGTGCGTGCGATGCCACGTGGCAGCACGTAGAGGTTGGTCGCCACATCGACCTTCCAGTCCATCGAACGGGCGGTGATCACGTCGCCGTTGTCACCCAGGTACACCGCGCGCGTGCAGGCCAACGCCGGCGTGATCGCCGATGCCAGCGCCATGGCCAGCATCGCCCTTCCCTGCCACTTCATCCGTGCCATACCTCTGCGCTCCTTTCCCCGTGGTCCGTGGATCTGACCCGATCCATCGTGACACAGGGGTGAAGCCTCAGCGCACGAAGCGCCCGTGAAGCCAGAAGCCCGCCACCATGGCGGGCACGAACCACAGCGCTTCACGCGATGCGACTGCCAGCCCGGCAATGGCGGGGCCCGGGCAATAACCGGCCCATCCCCAGCCGATACCGAACACGGCGGCACCCAGCAGCAGGCGAGCATCGACATCACGTGCACTGGGCAGCTCGAAGCGCAGCGCGAACCACGGCCGCGCGCGGCGCAGCACCCAACGCTGCCCGACCGCACTGACCAGCAGTGCCGAGCCGAGCACCCACATCAGGGTGGGATCGAAATCACCCGCGATGTCGAGGAAACCGAGTACACGACGCGCGTCGGTCATCCCCGAAAGCGCCAGCCCCGCGCCGAACAGCGCACCCGCCACAGCGGCGGCCAGGACCGCGCGGCTCATGCCAGGCCTCCGCCATGGCGGACAAGGAAGGTGGTCAGCATCGCGCAGGCCATGAACACCAGCACTGCCAGCAGCGAGCGCTTCGAGCCGCGGGCCATGCCACAGACGCCATGACCACTGGTACAGCCACTGCCCAAGCGCGTGCCGAAGCCCACCAGCAGGCCGGCGCCGATCAACTGCCAGGCAGGCAAGGCGTCGCGCAGCAATGCCCGGGGCGACGCCTCAGGCGGTGACTGCCACCACAGCACCAGGCCGGCTGCCGCGAGCAGTCCCAGCAGGAAGGCCCAGCGCCAGCCACGCTCGCCTTTCGCTGCGCGCAGGCTGCCTGCGGCGATTCCGCTGATGCCGGCCACGCGCCCGAGGGTGGCGAGCAACAGCACTGCGGCGGTGCCGACCAGCGCCCCGCCAGCCACTGCAGCCCATGGGAGGCTCACGCCCTGCCCTCTTTCACATCGTTCATGGGATTGCCGATTAATTTAGATTTATCTAAATTAGACATTTCCAAAGAAAGAAGGTCAACCATGACCAGCCCCCCGCTCGACAGCGCCGCGATGGCCGGACAGGCGTCGAAGGCGGCGGCCCTGCTCAAGAGCCTGGCCCATCCTGCCCGCCTGCGCGTGCTGTGCCGCCTGGTCGAAGGCGAAGCACCCGTGCCGGAACTGCAGGCGCTGACAGGCCTGAGCGCGTCAGCGCTCTCGCAGCACCTTGCCGTACTGCGTGAACTGGACATCGTGGCGACCCGGCGCGAGGCGCAGGCCATCCACTACCGCATGCTGGAAGGGCCCGCGGTGGGCGTGCTGCAGGCGCTGCATGCCGCCTATTGCGGCGGCGGCACCTCACACTGACGCTCAGCCGGCGTGCAGCGCTGGCTGCACAATGCTGTCGAGCAGATCCACCGGCGTCGGCGCGGAGCGATCACCCTCCAGGGCACGGGTAAAACCCGACCAGTCACTGGAAGACAGCTGGCGCAGCAGAGTCTCCTCCACCGGCAACGCGCGCATCGACCAATATGGGAACTGGCGCTGGCCCAGGCGACCGCGCGCCAGTTCGATGATGTCGATATGGCTGCCGGCCTGCAGGATGCGTTCGTAGACCGAATCGATGCCATCCGGCGGCCCTTCGATGTACTGCAGGAAACGCGTTCCGTCGTGCAGCAGCACGCCGGTCACGCCGGCCATCTTGTTGAAGCGGGCCGCGTCGTCGACCAGCGCCTGCATCCGCCCAGCGGAAAGATCCGGCAGCGCCCGGCTGACATAGGCGATCGCGCGCAGTGGCATGGTGCTTCCTTGGCAATGTGTACCGCCACGGTAGCAGTTGCGGACGAGCCCGTCTCAGCTCCACGGCGCGCTTGCTGAAGAGTTCAGCTTGCCGCGGTTCCCGGGCTTTCAGCGCGCCGTGGCAGCGTCGCCTCGAACACCACCTGCCCCGCTTCGTTGCGCGCGCCGATGCGGCCACCGTGGGCGCGGACGAACTGGTCAACGATGTACAGGCCCAGACCCAGGCCATTGCTGGGATGGAAGCTGGCTTTGAACGGCTCGAACAGGCGTGGCAGCAGCGCATCGTCGATCCGCCCGGGATTGCTCACCCGCAGCAGCACGCTGCGCGGATCGCGACCGTCCACCTCCACCCTCGCCTCGCTGCCATGGGTGAGCGCGTTGCCCACCAGGTTCGCGGCGACCTGGCCCAGCCGGTCCAGATCACCCTGCAGGCGGGTATCCCCCTGCATGTCGAGATGGACCCGGGCGTGACCGTGGGCGCTGCCCGCTTCGGCCACCACCGCACGTGTCACCTCCGCAAGATCGCAGGCACTGGCCTGCAGGCGCAGGCCGCCGCTGCGGATCCGTGAAAAATCCAGCAACTGCTCCACCATCCGCGCCATGCGCAGGGTGCTGGCCTCAAGGTGAGCCAGCGTCTGCTGCGCACCCGAGTTGTCCTCCGGCAACTCCAGCGCCAGCTTGTCCGCGCACAGCAGGATTGCCGACAGCGGCGTGCGCAGGTCATGGGTCAGCACCGCGGCCATCGTCTCGTTGAGCTTCAGTGCACGCTCCAGCGCCTCATTGCGCGCCTTCAGCAACTGCCGCTGCTGGTAGAGCTCGATGAAGACATTGACCTTGCTCAGGATCACCTGCGGCGCCACCGGCTTGTGCAGGAAATCGACTGCGCCGGTTTCGTAGCCCTTGAACGCCCGCACCGGGTCATCCGGCGAGGCGGTCAGGAAGATGATCGGCACCGTGCGGCTGCGGTGCGAACCGCGCATCAGCTCGGCCAGGGTGAAGCCATCGATCTCTGGCATGTGCACGTCCAGCAATGCCAGCGCCACCTCGTGCTCCAGCAGCAACTCCAGCGCCTGCGCGCCCGAGCCCGCAAGCAGCAGGTTCACGCCCTCGCGCTGCAGCAGCGCCTGCATGGCTACCAGGTTCTGCGGCACGTCATCGACGATCAGCAGGTTGACCGGGGTCTGCGGCTGCGCAGGGTCCGGTGGCAGCAGGTTCATGCAAACAACTCCTTCAGGCGACGGCACATCAGTTCAAGGGGCAGCACGGCATCGGCGCCAGCGTGCTGCAGGGCGGAAGCCGGCATCATCGATGCCTCGGCCTCCTCGGGACATTGCAGCCAGGCGCGGCCGCCAGCGGCGCGCACCGCGGCCACCCCTTCGCTGCCGTCACTGCTGGCGCCTGTCAGCAACAGGGCCAGCACCTGCGCGCCGAACACCGCCGCAGCCGATTCGAACAGCGGATCGATGGCCGGGCGCGAAAACAGCACCGGTGCGTCGACCGACAACGCCAGCGAACCGGCGTCTTCCACCAGCAGGTGATAGTCCGGTGGCGCGAAGGTCACCGTACCCTGCTGCAGCGGCTGCTTGTCCTCGGCCTCGCGCACAGGCAGTGCGCAGTATGGCGCCAGCACTTCGGCGATGCGGCTGCTGCGGTCCCGCGGCAGGTGCAGCACTGCCAGCACCGGCGCGGGCAGCGTCGCGGGCAGCGCACCAAGCACCGCCTGCAGGGCCGCGACCCCACCGGCAGAGGCGCCGATCACCAGCACGGCCGGGCGTGTCGGCAACGCCATCAGGCGACCTTCCGGTACAGGCGATGCTCGCGCGAGCAGACCTCGAACGCACCGTGGTGGCGACCGAACTGCAGCGACTCCTTGCTGCCCAGGCCCAGGAAGCCGCGATGCACCAGCGCCTCACGGAACAGGCCCACCGCGCGGTCCTGCAGGTCGCGGTTGAAATAGATCAGCACGTTGCGGCACGACACCAGGTGAACTTCGGAGAACACGGTGTCGGTGGCCAGGCTGTGGTCGGCGAACACCACGTTGCGACGCAGCTGGCGGTCGAACACCGCACCGTCGTAGGCCGTGGCGTAATAGTCGGACAGCGATGCCGTGCCACCGGCCGCCAGGTAGTTGCGGCTGAACTGGGCCATCCGGTCGATGCCATAGGCGCCGGCTTCGGCGGTGGCCAGCGCTGCCGGATTGATGTCGGTGGCATAGACAATGCTGCGCTCGAGCAGGCCCTCCTCGTGCAGCAGGATCGCCAGAGACCACACCTCCTCGCCCGTACTGCAGCCGGCAACCCACAGCTTCACCGACGGATAGGTGCGCAGCACCGGCACCACCTGCTCGCGAAGCTCACGGAAATAGGCCGGGTCCCGGAACATCTCCGACACCTGCACGGTGAAGAACTGCATCGCCTGCGCGAACAGGTCCGGCTCGTGCAGCAGGCGGTGCTGCAGGTCGGCCAGCCGCTCGCACTCATAGCGCTGCATGGCCTGGCGGATGCGCCGCCGCAGCGACGACACCGCGTAGCTGCGGAAGTCGTAGTGGTAGCGCTGGTACAACGCTTCCAGCAGCACCTTCAATTCCAGGTCGAACAGGGCCTGCTCGTTCATTGCCGGGAACACCAGACCCGGCACAGCGAAACCAGCTTGTCGACATCGATGGGCTTGGCGATGTAGTCGTTGGCGCCGGCCTGCAGGCAGCGCTCGCGGTCGTCCGGCATCGCCTTGGCGGTCAGCGCGATGATCGGCAGGT
The DNA here is from genome assembly GCF_002799155.1 of Stenotrophomonas maltophilia. Classification (GTDB taxonomy): domain Bacteria; phylum Pseudomonadota; class Gammaproteobacteria; order Xanthomonadales; family Xanthomonadaceae; genus Stenotrophomonas; species Stenotrophomonas maltophilia_R. Next base: position 1,421,359 of record NZ_NERD01000002.1, on the reverse strand, counting down.
CCTGCAGGTGGCGCTGCGCGCGTATCTCGCGCATCGCGGCCAGGCCATCCTTCTCCGGCATCATGATGTCCATCAGCACCAGATCGACCTCGCGCTCGGCCAGGCGATCGACCGCTTCCTGGCCGTTGCGGGCGATCTCCAGCGTCACGCCGAGCGGTTCGAGCACGCTGGACAGCGCGAAGATGTTGCGCACATCGTCTTCGGCCAGCAGCACGGTGCGGCCGTCGAGCACCGTGTCGCGGCGGCGTGCCTCGCGCAGCAGGCGCTGCTGGTCGCTGGGCAGGCTGGCCTCGACGCTGTGCAGGAACAGGGTCACTTCGTCCAGCAGGCGTTCGGGCGAGCGTGCGCCCTTGATGATGATGCTCTTCGAGTAACGGCGCAGGCGCTGCTCTTCCTCGCGGCTGAGCGCACGCCCGGTATAGACGATCACCGGCGGGAAACCCACGTCATCGTTGCCGGCCATGTGCTCGAGCAGGTCGTAGCCACTGCCATCGGGCAGCGACAGGTCCATCACCATGCAGTCGAAGGTGACCGTACTCAGCTGTTCCAGCGCGCCGGCCAGGGTACCCACGGCGACGATCTGCAGCTGATCACGGCCCAGCAGCAGTTCCAGGTTGTGGCGCAGCTCGTTGTCATCCTCGACGATCAGCAGCCGCCGCATGTCGCGCTGGCTGGTCTGTTCCAGCTGCTCGATGGCCGTCACCAGACGCTCGCGCGTGGTCGGCTTGATCGCGAAGCCGATCGCGCCCAGCTCGCGTGCGACCTGGCCGCGTTCCATCGCCGAAACCACGTGCACCGGGATGTGGCGGGTGTCGGGATTGCGCTTCAGGCGCTCCAGCACGCTCAGGCCGGACACATCGGGCAGGCCGATATCGAGCAGGATGCCGTTCGGGCGCAGCTCGCTGGCCAGTGCCAGCGCTTCCTCCGCCGTGCTGGCCACCACGCAGTCGAAGTCCAGCTCGTGGGCCAGCACCACCAGCGCTTCGGCGAAGGTGGCGTCGTCTTCCACGGCCAGGATCAGCCGGCCTGCACGCTGGCGCCGGCCACGGTCGTCGGCCACGCTGGCCGCGGCCGCGCTCACGCCGGCCGCAATCACCGGCGCAGCGGGCGCGGGTACATGCACAGGCGCAACCGCTGGTGCCGCGACGGCGGCAGCGGGCACCGCGTCCGATTCAAGCGCAGGCGTTCCCTGCAGCGGCAGCTCCAGGATGAAGCAGCTGCCACGGCCCGGCTCACTGTCGACCTGGATGGTGCCGCCCATGCGCTCGGCCAGGTCACGCGAGATCGACAGGCCCAGGCCGGTGCCACCGTAGCGGCGGCGGGTACTGCCGTCGGCCTGGCGGAAGGCTTCGAAGATCACCTGCAGCTGCTCGCGGGCAATGCCAATGCCGCTGTCGCAGACCTCGAAGCGGATACGGCCGTTCCCCCCTGCACGGACCTGCAGGCTGACCTTGCCGTGTTCGGTGAACTTCAGTGCATTGGCCAGCAGGTTCTTCAGGATCTGCTGCAGGCGCTGGCTGTCTGCCACCAGCTGGCTTGGCGCCAGTGCATCGGCCTCGATCTGCAGGGCCAGGCCTTTCTGCCGCGCCATCGGCTCGAAGGTCTCACGCAGGCGTTGCAGCACGCTGTCCACCACCACCACTTCATCGGCCAGCTCGACATGGCCCGCCTCGATGCGCGAGAGGTCCAGGATGTCGTTGATCAGCGCCAGAAGGTCGTTGTTGGACGACAGGATCGCGCGGGCGTACTTCACCTGCTCTTCGGTCAGCGTGCCATCCTTGTTGTCAGCCAGCAGCTTGGCCAGGATCAGCGAGCTGTTCAGCGGTGTGCGCAGCTCGTGCGACATGTTGGCCAGGAATTCGGATTTGTAGCGCGAGGTCGCAGCCAGCTCGTTGCTGTTGCGCACCAGCTGGCCCTGCGCGACCAGCAGTGCCTGCTTCTGCGCCTCCAGCTCGTGGGTGCGTTCTTCCAGCTGGACGTTGCTCTGTTCCAGCTCGGCCTGCTGTTCTTCCAGGTGGGTCTGCGACTGCTGCAGGCTGCGGCTCTGCTCCTCCAGCTCCTCGTTGGCCACGCGCAGCTCTTCCTGCTGGGCCTGGAGTTCCTCGCCCTGGCGCTGCGATTCCTCCAGCAGCACCACCAGCTGTGCGCGCAGCAGCGAGGCCCGCAGGGCCATGCCGATGGTCTCGGAGCAGCGTTCCAGCAACTCACGATCCAGCTCGCGCTGCTCTCCCACCCGCGCACGACCCAGTTCAATCACGCCGACCACTGCGCCATCACTGTTGATCGGCGCAAGGATGCGTTCGCGTACCGGCAGCCGGCCAAGGCTGGTCTGCAGTTCAAGCATGACTGCGTCATCACCATGCAGGTGGCGCACGCGTTCATCACGGGCCACCTGCCCGGCCAGACCTTCCTGCAATGCCAGCGACGCCGGCATGCCGGCTGGCAATGCCAGGCCACCGGTCAGCTGCAACCGCCCGCCTTCCAGGCGATAGACGGCACCGACCTCGGCCTCCAGCTGCGCGCCCAGGCTGGTCGCTGCCGCCTCGGCGATCTGCTCCGGCCCGAGGTCGCCGCGCAGGCTCATCGCCACCGCGTTCTCGGCCTCCTGCAACCAGAGGGCGCGCATCGCCTGGCGCCGGGCCTGGATCGCGCGCGATACGATCAGCGCGATCATCAGGAACGCGACGCCACCGATGCTGCGGTTGACGAACGAGAATGCCGAATTGCTGCTGTCCGGTGCGATGTTGTAGCCGATCACCAGAAGCACGCAGGCCACCACGGCGACGATGAACGGCGCCCGCGCACTGCGCTGGAACACGCTCACACCCACGGCCAGGAAGTAAGCCAGCCACACCGCGTATCCCAGCGGCACCACCAGTTCCAGCGCGATGGTCGCCGCCAGCAGTACGGCAGAGGTCATCCAGATCCAGCGGTCGCGCGTAGTCGCACCAGGACGCATGCAGGTCGGTTCCAGAAGACAAAGGGTGGGTGATGGTACTCCCTGTCGCATTCAGCCGCACAGGACCAATGGCACGTGCCTGCCGTGCACGCATCCTTCACACTGGACTGCCTAGCTTCACGTCCCTCTCAGGGGTAACACTTATTTCAACGTGGACGCTGCCGCTTCTACGACGTCCGTGCTGACGGACCCTTCCCGGCAACTGCGACTGCTGATCGACAGCGTGCGCGACCATGCGCTGTACCTGCTTGATCCTGAAGGCATCGTCTGCAGCTGGAACCCGGGCGCCGAGCGCATCAAGGGCTATTCAGCCGGTGAAGTGGTGGGTACGCACTTCAGTCGTTTCTACCTGGCCGCCGACCGCGAGGCGGGCGAACCGCAGCGCCTGCTCCGCCTCGCGGCGCAGCAGGGCCATGTTGCCAGTGAGGGCTGGCGGGTACGCCGTGATGGCTCGTCGTTCCGCGCCAGCGTGATCATCGAGCCGGTCGTGGAGGCCGGCGAGCTGCTTGGCTTCGTCAAGATCACCCGCGACATCACCGAGCAATGGCAGGCACAGCGATTGCTGCGCGATGCCCAGCGTGCGCTGCGCAACACCCAGCAGTTCGAGACGGTCGGACGGCTCAGCCGCGGACTGTCGCACGAGTTCAACAACCTGCTGACCACCATCGGCAACGCGCTGGACCTGCTGTCGCTGCGCGTCAGCGGCGACGATGTGCGCGCTGCCGAGCTGCTGGACGCTGCGCAGGCGGCCACCGACCGTGGCGCCCTGCTGACCCGCCAGCTGCTGGCGTTCAGCACTGGCCAGACCCTGATCCGCGAACCGCTGGACATCAATGCACTGGTAAGGCGATGGCTGCCGGACCTGCAGCGCGCCTGCCCGCCCACGGTGACGCTGGACGCATGCCTCACGCCGGGCCTGCCGCAGGTGAGTACCGACGCGATGCAGCTGCAGGCTGCCCTGGCCAACCTGGTGGCCAATGCCGTGGAGGCCACCGCCGACGGCGGGCGCATCCTGGTCGGCACCGCGCTGGAACATCGGCTCGACCCGGATGCGGACACCACGCTGCAACGCGGCTATGTCACCCTCAGCGTCTGCGACGAAGGACATGGCATGGCTGCCGACATCGCCGAGCGCGCCAGCGAGCCCTTCTTCACCACCAAGGACATCGGCAAGGGCAGCGGCCTGGGCCTGAGCCAGGTGTTCGGATTCACTACCCAGAGCGGCGGCTTCGTTGATGTGTCCACCACGCCCGGTGTCGGCACCACGGTCAGCCTGCTGCTACCCGCAACGGAGGACCCAGCCCATGACCGATGAACCGATCCGCGTATTGATGGTGGAGGACCAGAACGATCTGCGCGAGATGATCGGCCTGGCCCTGCGCGATTTCGGCATCGAGGTGGCCACCACCGCCGATGGCCACGAGGCGGCGGAACTGCTCAAGGGCGAGGCGCGTTTCGATGTGGTGTTCAGCGATATCAGCATGCCCAACGGCATGTCTGGCATCGAACTGAGCGAGCACGTCGCCCGCGAACAGCCGCAGGCGCGGATGATCCTGTCCTCCGGCTATGCGCGCTCGCAGCTGCCGCCGCTGCCGGAGCAGGTCGAGTTCCTGCCCAAGCCCTATCGGCTGCGCCAGCTGGTGGAGCTGCTCAAGCAGGACTGAAGGCGTACCGGCCTGCGTGGCCATGCTCAGCGCCGGGCCTGCTGCATGAACAGCAGCGCCGGCGTGGATGCAGCGTCCACCGGCTCGAAGCCGAGGGAGCGGTACAACGCAACTGCGGCGGCATTGTCTCGATAGACCCGCAAGGTCAGCCGTTCAACGGCATCAGCCTGCAACGCCTGCACGATCAGCGCCTGTACCAACCCACGCCCGAGACCGCGGCCCCGCGCCTGCGGCGCAACCAGCAGGCGGCCCAGATGGACGGTGCCCGGCTGCGTGGACCAGGCCTGGCCGAAACCCACGCGCTGGTCGCTTGCGTCCAGCAGCAGCCACCCCGGGCGTTCGCGCAGCTGCAATACGCGCTCGAACCGATCGGGTGGCAGTGGATAGGGCACGCCTGGCCCGGCCCAGCACAGCGTGCCTGCGGCCGAATCCAGCCACGCGGCGATGAGTGCGTAGTCCTGGGGTTGCACGGGCTGCAGGCGGTGGTCCATGGCGGGCGGATCGCGTGGCGAGGCGCCAGCATATCCGAGTGACCTCGCGGGCGGCGCTCGGACGTGGCGCCGCGAACATAGTGACCCCGGCCCGATTCGAACGGGCGACCTTCCCCTTGAGGTGGGGGGCGACTCGGCTATACGTAGCAAAGGCCTTGGACCGGACTGTGCCAAAGCTGTGCCATTTTCCTCAACGACGTTGTCACGAACGTCCGCCGCTCGGCGTCTCATTCTCCAGGCGGACCGATTCCGGTCCGCCTCCACAGCAAAAGGATGATATGGATGAACCGAGCAAATTGATTTGTAGCCTCCCCGGAGGCCGCCAAAGCCTTTGGACAGCTGCATCAGTTTGTGACCACTGGCACATCGCTACCCGAAAAATTGGTACATCCAGTGTTCCTGCGCGTTTCCCAGCTAAACGGATGCGCGCACTGCATTGATATCCACACGCGCGATTTGCTCAAGGAAGGCATGCCCTTCGACACAATCGTTCTCCTGCCTGTTTGTCACGAGGCTGCCTATCTATTCTCGAAACCAGAGCGCGCCGCACTGGAATGGGCAGAGGAAATGACGCTCGTGAGCGAAACCCAATGCATCTGATGAGGCGTACGAAAAGATTGCGGCAGTATTCGGCCAGAAGGACCTGGTCGACCTCACGCTCACCATTGCGGCCATGAATGCGATCAACCGGATGGGCGTGAGCTTCGGATTGAAGCCCCGCGCCAAGCCGGCTGCGGAGAAGTAGCGTACGGAACGCTGGAAATCGTCCTGGCTTTGTTCGGGCCGAGGCGCTCGTAGGGCCCATCGGTGGCGACCTGCTCGGAACAAGGAACGGGCGGAGCAAGCCCCGCCCACATAGTACCTTAACCTTGGACTTCCGCTCGGAAGGCAATCTCAATCAGCTGCTCGGGGAAGGCCAGCGCCGAAACCCCAATGAGGTTGCTGGCCACATGCGGCACTGGCTGGCCATACACGGCCGGCCGGACCTTGCCACTTGCCGCGAAGGCCGCGGGCACGTCGATAACGAACAGCGTTTCCTCGACCACGTCCACAAGCGACCCGCCCAGTTCTGCCAGCAGCACCTGGGCGTTCTCGTAAGTGCGCCTCATCTGGGCTTCCATGGTGTCGAAGTTGGCGGGCCTGCCTTCAGCCCCCAACTCCGCCGGCGCGACCAGCTCCCCCTGCGGCGTGTGCGAGAGCTGGCCGGACACGAAGATCGTGTTGTTGACGCGGACGGCCTGTACGTACCCGTAGGCCGACTCCCACGGCACTCCGAAGCTGGCGGTCTTCCGATTGGTAGCGCTCATCATTGCTCTCTCTGGTGAAAGGGCAAGTGTGGCAAGCAGTTTGCGTCGACCGCCTCCCCTGAACGGGGGATCAGATTCGAGCGCGGGACAGCTGCTCTCTTCCTGCCTTGACCCACGCCTTCATGGGATCCCTCGCCCTGGGCTTGGTCTCCTTCGGCGGTAGGCGCGGCTTGAGCGCCTCCTTGATTCGTGCCAACCACCCGGCCTCGGCAAGGTGCCGGGCCTGTTGCTGCTGCTCACGGCTTGGCGGCAGGCCGGGCAGCGGCGGCTCCAGCTTGATCGGCGCACTGTCGGTCAGCCGGGCGACGGCCTGACGCAGCGGCAGCTCGGGATACAGCCTGGCCGCACACCAGCGCTCGGCGTAGTGCTTCGCCTGCCGGACGTTGGCGGCACCACTGCAAGACTCAACGCGCTACAACTGTCCCAGGTAGCTGCCAGTTATGGCGAGCACTTCCCTCCGTCGCGAAGCCCTTTTTCAACCGCAGCAGAAACAGCCTGCACAAGAGTTGCCCGATCCCGTTCGATATCAGCTTGCTTTTGCTGCGTGGCCACCTGATCGAGCTTACGCCGATGCTCTTTGGCACCGTCATTCCACAATACCGCGAGAACATTCAACACCAACGACAGGGCCAAAACACCCAAAATGGCCCTGAGGCGCCGCTTCGACGCCTTATCATCCGTTCTTTGCGGCCTGAACCCTGTAATGAAGCTGATGGCGGGGCACGACGGTACAGCGATAGCGGCGACTATCAGAAAGAACGATGCCCACTCCGCCGAGATTCCAGGCACGTAGGCAACAAGCGGGTCCATTGCGAGAAAGAGGATCGCTGGGCCCGTCGCGAACGCCGCGAGGGCAACAACGGCATCGGCGATCTCCTTAAATCCACGGATAGGCCCTGGTATTTCGTTGGCAGACGGGGCCGCTGCAGTACGGACGCTCATGCTGTCTTCCTTGAGTGTTTGAGCCTCGATGCTCGCATGCATCTTTGGGTTGGAACAGTCAGGTGAACCACTACAGCGCGAAACATTCGGCTCAGCTCTGACGACACGATCGCGCACTCCTTCCGACCGCTGACCCCTGTCACCGGACAAACCGATGCGCAGGACATGTGGAGAGCGCTGATGAGCTCAGCACAAAGTCTCGAGTTTTCAGCCATTGACAAGCTGGCGTACACCTCTCTGATGGTCCGAGGATTTAAGCGCCAACGTGGTCAGATTCCAGAGCTGTCCTTCACTCGGGATAGTTATGTGGCGCAAGTGGTCGGACTCACTGCCGCCTTCACCGATCTTGAGGACGGCGGCCAAGGTGAAATGCGAGCTCAATAGTCGCCGAGCATACCCACGCCGACCGTCAACGGTTTCGTTGAAATCGGGAGTCGCTTCGCTCCTGTGCCATGTGTACCAAACGGGTGCAATCTCACGCCGCAGTGTGGCGGCTCGAACTCCTCGCCATCAACCTAAGTGATTGATTTGTGGTGACCCCGGCCCGATTCGAACGGGCGACCTTCCCCTTAGGAGGGGGACGCTCTATCCAGCTGAGCTACGGGGCCATGCAGCCGGGAAGTTTACAGGCAACGTGCCCTGCCCTCCAAGCATTCATGTTCGGCCCCGCCCGGCTGGCGCGTTGCACCATGGCCGGACAGGGCGCTCTGCTACCATCGGCGATTCAGTTCATCGCGTCCCCCACCTGCCCGCGATGGCGCCAAACAACGTAACGAAACACAGGAGTCTGCATGTCTTCCGAGCTGCTCAAGTCCCTTGGCCTGGACGCGATCAACGCTGGCACGTACCTGGGCAACGGGGAGTGGTCGAGCGCGACCAGCGGTGAGCTGATCACCCCGGTCAACCCGACCACCGGCGAGCCGATCGCGCAGGTCCGCGCGACCACCGAGGCCGAGTACGAGACCGTCGTCGCCCGCGCCCAGGAAGCCTTCAAGGCCTGGCGCACCACGCCGGCTCCGCGCCGCGGTGAAGCCGTGCGCCTGTGCGGCGAAGCGCTGCGCAGGCACAAGGACGCCCTGGGCTCGCTGGTTGCCCTGGAAATGGGCAAGAGCAAGCCGGAAGGTGATGGCGAAGTGCAGGAGATGATCGACATCGCCGATTTCGCCGTGGGCCAGAGCCGCATGCTGTACGGCTACACGATGCATTCCGAGCGCCCCGGCCACCGCATGTACGAGCAGTACCACCCGCTGGGCCTGGTCGGCATCATCTCGGCCTTCAACTTCCCGGTCGCGGTGTGGAGCTGGAATTCCTTCCTGGCCGCCATCTGTGGCGACGTGTGCATCTGGAAGCCGTCCAACAAGACGCCGCTGACCGCCATCGCCTCGCTGAAGATCTGCAACGACGCCCTGCGCGAAGCCGGCTTCCCGGACATCTTCTTCCTGATCAACGATGCCGGCACCGCGCTGTCGGAAAAGATGGTCGATGACCGTCGCGTGCCGCTGATCAGCTTCACCGGGTCGACCCAGGTCGGCCGCACCGTCAACGAGAAGGTCGCACGCCGTCTCGGCCGCTGCCTGCTGGAACTCGGCGGCAACAACGCCATCATCCTGGACGAAACCGCCGACCTGAAGCTGGCCGTGCCGGGTATCGTGTTCGGCGCCGTCGGCACCGCCGGCCAGCGCTGCACCACCACCCGCCGCCTGATCGTGCACCGCTCGATCTACGCCGACGTGCTGGCCACCCTGGTCAAGGCCTACAAGCAGGTGGAAGGCAAGATCGGCGACCCGACCGACGCCGCCAACCTGATGGGCCCGCTCAACAGCGACGGCGCCGTGCAGCAGTTCCTCGATGCGATCGCCCAGGCCAAGGCCGCCGGCGGCACCATCGAAACCGGCGGCACCCGCATCGACCGCGCCGGCAACTTCGTGCTGCCGGCGATCGTCTCCGGCCTGAAGAACAGCGACGCCGTGGTCCAGCACGAAACCTTCGCGCCGATCCTGTACGTGATGCCGTACGACAGCATCGACGAAGCCATCGACATGCAGAACGGCGTGCCGCAGGGCCTGTCGTCCTCGATCTTCACCCAGAACCTGAAGACCGCCGAGAAGTTCCTGTCGGCCGCCGGCAGCGACTGCGGCATCGCCAACATCAACATCGGCACGTCCGGTGCGGAGATCGGCGGCGCCTTCGGTGGCGAGAAGGACACCGGCGGTGGCCGCGAGTCCGGTTCGGATGCATGGAAGGTCTACATGCGCCGCCAGACCAACACCATCAACTATTCGGATTCGCTGCCGCTGGCCCAGGGCATCAAGTTCGACCTGTGATGGCAAACGACGCGGACACGTCCATGGGTCAGAGCCCCTCCGGGGTTCCGACCCTCGATTTCAGCGGGCGCCGCGTGCTGATCGCCGGCGGCAGCAAGGGCATTGGCCGTGAAATGGCGCTGGCGTTTGCCTGCGCCGGCGCGCAGGTCGCGGTCTGCGCGCGCGGCCAGGCCGGTCTGGATGCCCTGCGCACCGATGCACGGGCGCAGGGCTTCGAACTGCACGCGTTTTCCGCCGATCTGGCCGACCCCGGCCAGATCCAGGCCTGGCTGCAGGCCGCTGCCGACGCGCTCGGTGGCATTGACGTGCTGGTCAACAACGCCACCGGCTACGGCATGGCCGACGACGAGGACGGCTGGGCCGCCAGCCTGCAGATCGACCTGATGGCCGCCGTGCGCGCCTCACGCCTGGCACTGCCGTGGCTGCGCGCCTCCGGCGATGCCTGCATCCTCAACCTGTCTTCGATTGCCGCGCAGCAGCCGCGTCCCGGTGGCGCACCCTATGCCGCCGCCAAGGCCGCGCTTTCGCACTACACCACCTCGCAGGCGCTGGCGCTGGCCAAGGACCGGATCCGGGTAAATGCCATCGCGCCGGGCTCGATCGAGTTCGATGACGGCCTCTGGGACCGCCGCCGCAACGAAGACCCGGCGCTGTACCACGGCACCCTGGCGAAGATTCCGTTCGGCCGCTTTGGCCACCCGCGCGAGATCGCCGACGCCGCCCTGTTCCTGTGCTCGCCGCTGGCGCGCTGGGTCACTGGCAGCGTGCTCAACGTGGATGGCGGCCAGGTGTTGATGGGCTGACACCGGCACTCCGGTAACTGCCAACCCGGGTTGGCATGCCTTTCGTCGACCAGGGTCGACGCTTGCCATCGTATCCGCCGGGCATGGGATTGCCGGGGCAGACGCACTATCATGTGCACACTGCCAAGGAGGACCCCGATGAGCGTGGCACCCCGACAGACAAGCGCCCTGGCCGTGGTCAGCCTGGTCATGGGCATCGCCAGCTGGACCGTCCTGCCCTTCGTGGCCAGCATCGTGGCCATCATCACCGGCCACATGGCCCGCGCCGAAATCCGTCGCCGCCCGCACGAACTGGAAGGCGATGGCCTGGCCGTCACCGGCCTGGTGCTGGGCTGGGTGATGGCCGGCGCCGTGATCGCCGCCATCCTGGTCTTCATCCTGTTCTTCGGCGGCCTGGCCTGGCTGGCGGCGGTGTCGAACTGACGCCATGACCACTTCCGACAGCACCGAACGCTTCAGCAGCCGTGTCGCCGACTACGTCCGCTACCGGCCCGACTACCCACCCGCGCTGCTGGAGTGGCTGCATGGCCCGATGGGTGTCAGCCAGCAGGCGCGTGTCGCCGACATCGGCGCCGGTACCGGTATTTCCAGCCGCCTGTTCCTGGCCAGCGGCCATCCCGTTGTCGCGGTAGAGCCCAATGCGGCCATGCGGGCCGCGGCCGAAGCATGGCTGGCACCGCGGTATCCGCAGTTCCGTGCGGTGGACGGCCGCGCCGAGGCCACCGCGCTGGACGATGCCAGCGTCGACCTGGTCAGCGTCGCGCAGGCCTTCCATTGGTTCGACACCGTGGCGGTACGCGCCGAGTGGCAGCGCATCCTGCGCCCCGGCGGCCAGGTATTGATCTACTGGAATTCGCGCCTGCTCGATGCCAGTCCGTTCCTGATCGGCTACGAACAGCTGCTGCTGGACTACGGCACCGACTACACCGCCGTGGCCGAGCGCTACCAGGACGACGCCACCATGCAGGCCTGGTTCGGCGCAGGCCTGCGCGGCATGGTGGAGCTGCCAAACGTACAGCACCTGGACTTCGATGCCCTGCGCGGGCGCCTGCTGTCCTCCTCCTACGCGCCCCAATCCGGTCATCCGCGCCACGCGCCGATGATCGACGCTCTGCAGGACCTGTTCGCCGCCCACGCGGTCGACGGCCAGGTCGCTTTTGAATATCGAACCCGAGCCTTCCTCGGCACGCTGGACTGAACCGACGCATGTATTCGCTTGCCCGCCCCTTCCTGTTCTCGCTCGACGCCGAGCGCGCCCACGGCCTCGGCCTGTCCGCACTGGACCTGGCCTATCGCACCGGCACCACGCCGCTGCTGGCCGCACGCATCGCGCCGATGCCCAGCACGGTGTTCGGGCTGACCTTCCCCAATCCGGTCGGCCTGGCCGCCGGCCTGGACAAGAACGGCGAGCACATCGATGCATTGTTCGCGCTGGGGTTCGGCTTCGTCGAGATCGGCACCATCACGCCGCGCCCGCAGGCCGGCAATCCGCAGCCGCGCCTGTTCCGGCTGCCGGCGCACAACGCGATCATCAACCGCATGGGCTTCAACAATGCGGGCGTGGACGCACTGGTGCGCAACGTCGAGCGCGCACGCAACCGCCGCGGCCTGCTCGGCATCAACATCGGCAAGAACAAGGACACCCCCAACGAACAGGCCGTGGACGACTACATCGCCTGCATGGACAAGGTGTACCCGCTGGCCGACTACATCACGGTCAACATCTCCTCGCCCAACACCGCCGGCCTGCGTGAACTGCAGGAAGAGACCGCACTGCGCCAGCTGGTCAGCCAGCTGCGTGACCGCCAGGAAGCCCTGGCTGCGCAGCATGGTCGCCGCGTGCCGATGCTGGTGAAGGTGGCGCCGGACCTCAGTGACCGCGACATCGATGCCGCCGCGCGCGTGCTGGGCGAACTGCAGGTGGACGGCGTGATCGCCACCAACACCACCATCGACCACGGCAAGGTGGCCGGCGACCCGCTGGCCAACGAGGCCGGTGGCCTGTCCGGTGCGCCGGTGCTGGAGCAGTCCACGCTGGTGCTGCGCCGCCTGCGCTCGCGCCTGCCCGAATCCGTGCCGCTGGTCGGCGTCGGCGGCATCCTGTCCGGCGCCGATGCCGTGGCCAAGATGGCCGCAGGCGCGGCACTGGTGCAGTGCTACAGCGGCCTGATCTTCCGTGGCCCTGCCCTCGTCTCCGAATGCGTGGAGGCGATCCGTCGCCGCCGCGAAGCGCCGAGCCGCGGCGCGGTGGCGCCGCTGTGAGCGCGCCCATGGATACCAACGATGGCGACACCCCGGTGCGCTGGACGCTCACCCGCAATGCCCCACTGCAGGCACTGAATACCTTCCATGTGCAGGCGAGCGCCGCGCAGCTGCTGGAGCTGCACGATGCCGCGCTGCTGCCGGAAGTACTGGCGCTGCCCGAGGTGGCCAACGGCCCATTGCTGGTGCTGGGTGCCGGCAGCAATGTACTGATCGCCGAGGACCTGCCGGGCACCGTGCTGGTGTTCGGCAACCGTGACATCAGCTTCCTCGAACATCGTGCCGACCATGCGGTGATCCGCGCCGGTGCGGGCGTGCCGTGGCACGGGCTGGTGATGTGGTCGCTGCAGGAGGGCCTGTCGGGTCTCGAGAACCTGGCCCTCATTCCCGGTTCGGCCGGTGCCGCACCGATCCAGAACATCGGCGCCTATGGCGCGCAGGTCGGCGAGTTCATCCAGGCGGTCGAAGCCTGGGACTGCCAGGAGCAGGCCTGGGTACGGCTGGACAACGAACAATGTGGCTTCGCCTACCGCGACAGCGTGTTCAAGCAGCAGCCTGACCGCTACCTGATCACCGCCATCGAACTGAAGCTGCCGCTACTGCATGACCTGCGCATGGACTACGCCGGCATCCGCGAGGAACTGCAGGCACAGGGCGTGGAGCTGCCGGGTGCGGTCGACGTGGCCAATGCGGTGATCGCGATCCGCCGCCGCAAGCTGCCCGATCCGGATGTGCTCGGCAACGCCGGCAGCTTCTTCAAGAACCCGGTGCTGCCGCTGGAACAGGTCGACGTGCTGCTGCAGCACTTCCCCGACCTGCCCGTGTTCCCGGCCGAGCACGACGACAAGCGCAAGGTCTCTGCGGCGTGGATGATCGAGTCCTGCGGCTGGAAGGGCTTCCGCGAAGGCGATGCCGGCGTGGCCCCCAGCCATGCACTGGTACTGGTCAACCACGGCAACGCCACGGGTGCTGAACTGCTGGCGCTGGCACGCCGCATCTCGGCCTCGGTGCTGGAGAAGTTCGGCGTGCCGATCGAACCGGAGCCCCGCCTGCTCGGCGCACAGTGGTGAACAGCCCCGTCCTTTTCCCCGGCGCCACCCCGATGCGGGCGGCGCTGCTGATGCTCGGCAGCACCATGGCATTTGGCCTGATGGCGGTGGCCATCCGCTATGCCACCCGTTACGTGCCAACCCAGGAAGTGGCCTTCTTCCGCAACGCCTTCGGCCTGCTGGCGCTGCTGCCGATGCTGTTGCGCCCGGGCCATGCACCACTGAAGACGCAGCAACTGCCGCGCTATTTCGTGCGCAGTGCGATCGGCCTGGGTTCGATGCTGTGTGCGTTCTGGGCGCTCGGCCACCTGCCGTTGGCGCAGGCGGTCTCGCTCTCCTACTCCACGCCGCTGTTCGTCACCATTGCCGCCGTGCTGTGGCTGGGCGAAACCGTGCGTGTGCGCCGCTGGGCGGCGGTCGTGGTCGGCTTCATCGGCGTGCTGGTGATCGTGCGTCCCGGCACCGCCGGTTTCACCGCTGGCAGCCTGGTCGCGGTGGCCGCCGCCGTGCTGAGTTCGCTGGTCGCGATCCAGATCAAGCAGCTCACCCGCGTCGACAGTGCTGACACCGTGGTGCTCTACACCTACGTGTTCTGGGTACCGCTGTCGCTGGTACCGGCGCTGTTCGTCTGGGTCTGGCCGACCGGCACTGCTTGGCTGTGGCTGCTCGCCACTGGCGTGCTCGGCACCGTCGGCCAGCTGCTGTGGACCCGCGCGCTACGGCTGGGCGAAGTCTCCGCCCTGACTCCGATCAGCTTCCTGCAGCTGCCGCTGGTGACGCTGTTCGGCTGGTTGCTGTTCAACGAAAGCGTGGACCGCTGGACGATCATCGGTGCCGGCATCATCCTCGCCGCCAACGCCTATATCGCCCACCGCGAAGCCGTGCTGTCGCGCCGCGCCGCAAGCGCAGCGGCGTCGGCAGCGGCCAAGCCCGCCGAGTAGATCCCCGCCACGCGTGGATGATTCCTGTGCGCCTTACAGCGCGCGATATGCCCGCTCTGCCGCGTCGAACACATTGCCCGGTGCGAACTGCTCGCCCAGGTAGTGCAGCGTCTGCCGGCGCAGCTGCGGCGAACGATCCTCTCCATCGCTGCCCAGCAGGACCTGCTGGAACTCGATCAGGTCCTGCAGGATGCGCCAGTGCCGGTACCAGGCGATCCAGCGCGGGTCGCCGTGGTCGCTGCCATAGCCTTCCTCGAATCCCCCCGGGTTCTCGCGGCCCCAGCGCCCGCCCACAGCGGCACCGATGAACATCAGGTCGCGCTCGCGCGGCGCCAGCGACAGGCCATCCCAGTCGATCAGGT
The DNA here is from genome assembly GCF_002799155.1 of Stenotrophomonas maltophilia. Taxonomy (GTDB): domain Bacteria; phylum Pseudomonadota; class Gammaproteobacteria; order Xanthomonadales; family Xanthomonadaceae; genus Stenotrophomonas; species Stenotrophomonas maltophilia_R. The sequence continues at coordinate 1,406,255 of NZ_NERD01000002.1, read as the reverse complement.
GCAGGCCGCCGTCGTTGCCCATCAGCAGATTGCCGGCATGCAGGTCGGTATGGCACAGGTGCAGCGCCACCGGGACATCCTGCAACGCCGCGTGCAACTGCAGTGCCTGCGCATGCAGCGCCGCGATGCGCGCGTGCTGCTGGTCCCATACGGAAACAAAGGCACGGCCCAGCCCATCCTTGGCGGCGGCCAAGCCCTCACCAGCCAACCATTGCCCGACGGTATCAAGCGCCGCGGTCTCCATCCGCAGGCTCGGCAACGCCTCCTTCAGCTGCGGTGGCGGGCATGCCTCGTGCAGGCGCCGCAGCACCTCGCCCAACCGTTGCCACTGCGTGCGACTCAACGCCGCCTCGAACCCGGACTGGCCTTCCACATACGGGAACAGGGTGAACTGCAGGCCCCAGCGCTGCACCGACGCTCCACCGGTCAGGGCCGGCCAGGGCGCGACGATTTCCTCGATGCCCAGCGTGCCGCGCAGCCAATGCAGGGTATCCCAGACGGCAGGGGCAACCTGGTACCTGCGGCATTTCAACCACCATTGCCCGCGCCGTGCGTCGACGCGGTACACGCTGGCGTTGGCATCGGCGCCAACCGGGCGTGGCACCACGGCAGTGGGGGTGATGCCATAGGATTGTTGCAGGACTTCGCCGAGATGCTGCGCCGAAGCGAATGACATGGATGCAAGCGGAAAGTATTACCTGCCGCTACTATCGCAGATGCACGGGCCGCGACACAGACATGTCCGTCACAGCATCGTGCAAGCGCGCCCGACGTGCCAGGCGGCGACGCGCCGCATCACCGCTTCCAGCTGCCCCCGCGCGAACCGCCAGGACCACAGCCACGCTGCCCCCGTGGCCAGCACCACGCCCACCCCGCCAGCGTGACGGAGGTCGCCGATGCCTGGCCTTCCGGAAGGTGGAAGAAGCCCGCCAGCCAACCCGTGCTCTCGGCCGGCACGGCCATGGCCAGGCGGAAATTGACCAGCACGTGCTGCAATTGCCTGCGGTGGGCGGCGAAGGCCTCGGCCAAGGCAGGGTTGCGTGCACTCTCGGCCACCACTTCGGCCGCAAGCGTTGCCCATTCCGGCCGCCGGCACAGCGCATGGAAATCCTGCGGGAACACCAGGACCTGCGCGCGTGCCCCATCGGCCGCCGCCAAACGCTGCAGCATCGGGGCCAGTTCTTCGTTTTCGTCCAGCGCCACCGCGAGGATGATGCCTCCTTGCCCGGGACATGGTTGTGGAGGTTGCAGAAGCTGACGCCGGCCGCCTGCGCGATGCCTCGTATGCTGGCCTGGTGCAACCCCTGGCACGGAAGCACTGCAGCGCCGCCTGCAGGATCAGGGCCACGCGCTGCTCATTGCGGTCGATTCGGCTCACCTCGCAAATAGCGAACGTACGTTCGTGCATTTAAAGGATGGAGAGCATGCCGCCGCCGGGCTTCGTTCAGCCCGCCTTGACCTCAACTGCGGTTGAGGCCCGATGCTTCCCGCCCTGCCCAACGCTCAACCCGGAGTTCCTGCATGCCACGGATGATCACCTCCCTGCTCGACAGCCGCGTGCTGTGGGTCCTTGCCCGCCTGCTGCTGGCTGTTGTGTTCGTGTCCTCGGGTCTGGCCAAGCTGCTTGCATGGGACAGCAGCGTGGCCGAAATGCAGGCGGCCGGGCTGCAACCCGCTGCGCTGTTCAACATCGCCAGCGCCGTGGTGTTGCTGGGCGGCTCACTGTGCCTGCTGCTCGATCGCCTGCTCTGGCTGGGTAGCGGCGCGCTGGCGGTGTTCATGCTGCTGACCATCGTCATCGTGCATACCTTCTGGGCCAAGCACGGCGCGGAACAGCAGCTGGCCCTGTTCTTCGCGCTGGAGCACCTGAGCGTGGTCGGTGGCCTGATCTGCGCGGCCATCGCCAGCCATGCGCGGACTCAGAAGAACTCGTCGAGCAACCGGTAGAACGCCAGCCGGCGCTCGTCGGCCACCGCGCCGTAGCGTTGGAACAGCGGCGCGACCCAACGCGTGTCGCCGAAGTTGTGGACCAGACTGCGCGCGGCCAACGCCAGGTCCTGGTAACGGTCGGCCACACCCAGCCGGCCACAGTCGATGAAACCACTGAAGCGTCCCTCGGCCACCATCAGATTCGGCAGGCACGCATCGCCATGGCTGACCACCAGGTCTTCATGGTCGGGCCGGGTGCTGCACAGTTCGGCGAAGACCTGCTCCGGACTCTGCCCCAGGCGCTCATCATCGAAATCATCGGCATCCACCAGGTCCGCTTCAACGCGGGCCTGCGCGACCTGCACGCGCGACGCCAGTCGCTGGTCGAACGGACAGGCTGCCACCGGCAACGCATGCAGCCCGCGTAGCGCGTCGGCCAGCAGGTCCACCAACTGCTGCGGCGCGAGTTCCGGCGACGAGGCCAGATCGCGACCGGGCAGCGCGCTCATCAGCAACCAGCGCCGGCCCGTCTCTTCGGCAGTGGCAATCACCGTCGGTGCCGGTTGTCCCTGTGCCTGCAGCCAACGCAGGCGCGCGATCTCATCGCCCAGCTCACTGAAGGCGTCGATCACTTCCGACTTCAGGAAGGCATCGGCCTGGCCCGGCCGACGCACGCGGGCAACATCCGCACGCGACACACCGATCGATTGCCGCTCGATGCGCGCATCGGCCAACGCGTCCTGCCACGCCCACGGCAGCGGCATGTCATCAGTGGTGGATTTGGGTGATTCCATGCCGAGGTGTTCCTGTTGCCGGTGACCCTGCGGATTCTTGCTCATCCTGCACGGACAGCGGCCAACAGCAGCGCGGAAAGGTACATGCCTGCACCGAACACACTGTGCGCCACCAGGCTGCGCAGGCGCGCCTTGCCCGGCGCCGGGGTCTTCGAAGCGGCAATGCCCGCGCCCATGCCCGGCTGCAGGATGAGGAACGGTGCGGCGACGCTGAGGATGCCGAAGGCCAGCGCCGGCCACAGTGTCGGCGCCTGCACCCAGCCGTTCCCCACCGCGGCCAGCAGCAACGCGGCGAAGACCACACCGATCACGTAATGCGCGGTCCAACCCAGCGCGCGCTCGCCACTGACCGCTGCCGAGCGGCCGATACCGTCGTGGCGGAAGCGCCCGCGCGGCAGGTGGCCCAGCCAACGCCCGACCATCGCGAAATCCAGCGAGGGAATGCCGAGCAGCCTTCGCTGCACCAGCGCCCACAGGTCCATCACTGCGGTTGCTCCCACGCCGACTACCACCGCATCCATCACCAATGTCGCCACGCCAACCATATCACCTACCTTCAATTACTTGCTTGAATGATAGAGCGATGCTAGCGTGGCCCGCATGAACGCTGCAACAGAGCCACCACCCTCACCGCTGGAGGCCTTGGCCGAGATCGCCCGCACGCTCGGCCACGCCCATCGCCTGGCCCTGCTGGAGCACATCGCCCAGGGCGAGCGCGCCGTGGAACGCCTGGCCGAACTGACCGGGCTGTCGGTGGCCAATACCTCCCAGCATCTGCAGCAGCTGCGCCGTGCCGGCCTCGTTCAGACCCGACGCGATGGCAAGCGCATCCTCTACCGCAGTGGTGAGGGTCCGTTGGGCAACCTGCTGGCCGCGCTGCGCGACTATGCCGACCACCAACGCAGCGAAATGCATGGCGTGATCCACGACAGCCTGCAGCGCCGCGATGCTCTGGAAGGCCTGACCGTCGAGCAGTTGCTGGAACAACGCGGCAGCGTGGTGCTGCTGGATGTGCGGCCGCGCGAGGAATTCGATCTGGGTCACCTGCCCGGCGCGCTGAACATTCCCGTTACGGAACTGCGTGCACGGATGGACGAACTGCCGCGTGCCGTCCACATTGTCGCGTACTGCCGCGGTCCCTACTGCGTGCTGTCCAACGACGCGGTGACGATGCTGCGCGAGGCCGGACTGACCGCGCAGCGGCTCGCCGCCGGTTATCCCGAATGGAAGGCCGCCGGCCTGCAGGTGGACCTGCCCCGGCGCTGAGCGAGACACCGGTCATGGATGATGTGTTTGCCCCATTAATCGATGCGACCTGGCGCAGCGTGTTCTCCGGGCAGCGCATGATGCAGGATGATCCACTGCTGCAGTTGGCGTGCAGCGATGATTTCGATGAGGGCGAGGACGGCATGCTGCTGCAGCCGGTCGCGGGCCCCGCGCGCGCACTGCTGCGCCCGGCCCTGGCCGCTCGCCTGCAACTGCACGCGCAGCCGCACTGGACGCTCCCGCAGCTGCAACTGCGCCTGCAGCAGCTCGGCCAGCGCACGCATGGCGCAGATCGCGTCTTCTACTTCCCCGCCGCAGAACTTGCGGCCCTGGCCGAGTGCCCTGCACCGCCATGTATCCGGCGTCTTAGCCCGGCCGACGCAGCCGCGTTCGACGGGTTCCAGGCCAGCGCGAGCGAGGAGGATCTGGATGCCGCCTGGGTCGAGCTGGACCACTGGCAGGTGTTCGGCGCCTTCGATGGCGAGCGGCTGGTTGCCGCGGGAAGCATGTACCCGTGGAGCCTGGATCCAGCCCTGGCCGACATGGGCGTGCTGACCCTTCCCGAAGCCCGCGGTCGCGGGCACGCGCGCCAGCTGGTACGCGCCATGGCCATGTCCGCACAGACGGCCGGGCTGCAGCCGCAGTACCGTTGCCAGCTCGACAACACCGCCTCGATCATTACCGCCGAACGCAGCGGCCTGCGTGCGTTCGCCGATTGGGACACCGTTCTGGCGGCCGACTGAGGCCGCCGTAGTACAACAAGGAAGCAACATGAAATTGATGGTCATCGGCGCCAGCAGGGGCCTCGGTCGGGCGTTCGTGGAAGGCCTGTGCAGTGCAGGCGACACCGTCATCGGCGTTTCACGCAACCGACCGCGCGATATTGAATGCCCCGAGGGCGTCACCCTGCAGTGGATCAAAGCCGATCTGTCCCAGCCCACCCTGGCGGCCAATCAGATCGCAGCGCAGGCACCTGCTGATCTGGATGTGCTGATCCACAACCTGGGCATCTGGGAACAGACCGCCTTCAGCGACGAGTACGCCTTCCTCGACGAAACCGATGCCTCGCTCACCCAACTGGTCGACGTCAACATCACCGCTACCCTAGTGCTACTGCAGCGCCTGTTGCCGCGGGTGCTGGGCGCACCACGCCCGCAGCTGGTGCTGACCGGCTCGACCTCGGCACTGCCACGCAGCGGCCGCCCGGAAGTGGCGTTCGGCGCATCCAAGTTCGCGCTCAACGGCATCGCCGATGCACTGCGTGAGGGCTTCCGCGATCGCCGCCTGGCGGTGACCAGCCTGCAGCTGGGCTACCTCAACACCGACGATGCACTGTCGGTGCCGGTGGAAGAGGCCGCAGCACGCGGCGACGGCGAGCTGGTGCCGGTGCACGACGTCGTTGCGATGGTGCGCGCGTTGCTGCAGCTGTCATCGTCCGGCTTCGTGCGCGAACTGGTGCTGCCGGCCATCGCCGACCCGCGCTACTGACCGTAGAGGCCTCGGTCGGGACCCATGGTGGCCGCGTATGCGCCTGTGGTTTAACCTGCTCGTCACTGGCCGTCGGTCACAGGCGGGAACCTGCTATGGATGCGCTTTCACGGGTCTCGGCCCAGGTCCTGGACAGCGCCCTGCCCAGCCTGCCGCTGTACCTGCTGCAGGCCACGGCGGTGATCGGCATGATCGGCGTGCTGCTGATCGCCACCCGTCGCGCCGGCCATGCCATTGAAGGCCGTCGCCTGTATGTGGGCGTGGCACTGGGCCTGATCTACCTGTTCAATTCCTGGTTCGTGGCCCGCTATAGCCAGGGCGTGGTCAAGCTGCACCTCGGCTTCGACATCCTGCTGGTCAGTGGCCTGCTCGGCGGTTGGCGTGGCGGCCTGACCTGCCTGGCCGCCAGCCTGCTGGCCCGCTACCAGTTCGCCGGCGCCCAGTTCTTCCTGCCTGCCGGCCTGGAATCCCTGCTGCAGATGCTGGCTGGCATCTGGCTGCGCAGGCGCCTGCACCCGCGCATGCTCAACGAACTCTCGCTGCGCATGATCCTGCAGGCCTGGGGTGTGCGCATCGGCGTGACTGCGCTGGGCCTGGCACTGGGCGTGGCGATCATCGGCGCCGATCAGCTGCCGGTGGCTGAACTGGCGATCCAGCGCCTGCTGGCGCTGCCGGTCTCGCTGCTGATGCTGGGCGCGGTGTTCGCATTGGTCTACAACGACGCGCAGATCGACGTCCAGCGCCAGCGCGAGCAGGCCTGGCTGCGTATCGACCCGATCAGCGGCCTGCCCAACATGCGTGCGCTCGGCGAGCGCCTGCAGCACTACTGGCGCGACAACGACGGCATCGGCAAAGCCTGCCTGATCGTGGCCGAAATGGGCAACCTGCGCGATCTGCGCCTGCGCTATGGGCCGCTGCAGGACAACGGCCTGTGGCAGCGCGACAGCACCGACGAGGTGCATCGGCTGCTGCCCTCGCTGCCGGCCGGGCAACTGGAGATCTACCAGTTCGGTGATGCCGCGCTGGCAATTCTGGTACGTGACCTGTCGCTGTCCGAACTGCGCACGCAGCCGCAGATCACCGAGCTGGCCAGCAACCTGGCCGATCGGGTCGGCCGCGATTGGCCCGGCTTCCGGCCGCTGTTCCGCTGTGCCGTGGTCGAACTCAAGCCCCCCACCGATGCAGACGACGGCCATCTTCCGTTCCGTGCGATCACCCTGGCGCTGAGCGCAATCGAATCAGGCGTCGTGTTCTTCGATGACCCGATCCAGCGCGACAGTGAAATCGATGCGCTGATCGAAGTCGCCCTCGAACGCTGGCTGCAGCAGGGGGACGCGCCGCTGTGTTACCAGCCCAAGCATCGCCTGCAGGACCGCCAGCTGGTCGGCGCCGAAGCACTGCTGCGCATGCGCGACGGCGAAGGACGGCCGATTGCACCGATGCGGGTGATCTCGCTGCTGCGCCGGCAGGGCCGGCTTGCGGACCTGGAGTGGGCCACGCTGCAGTCGGCGGTGCACTTCCTGCAGCACTTCCAGCAGGACGGCGCGGCGCTGACCATTGCGGTCAATGTGTCAGCCGAATCCCTGCGCCTGCCCGACTTCGGTCTGCGCCTGCAGGAGCTGCTGCAGTTACGCGGCATCCCCGGTGCGATGCTGCGCCTGGAGATCGTCGAATGGACCGAGATCGTCGAGCGCGACGTGGTCGATGCCAACATTGCACAGCTGCTGGCGGCCGGGGTCACCCTGTCGCTGGATGATTTCGGTGCCGGCTATTCGACCCTGATCCTGCTTTCGCAGCTGGCCATCGCCGAGGTCAAGATCGAGCAGGCGTTGATCGCCACCCTGTCCGATGCCAAGTCGCAATCGATCGTGCGCTTCATCGTCGAAGTCGCGCACCGCTGCGGTGCAATCGTCGTGGCCGAAGGTACTGAAACCCTGGCGCAGGAACAGCAACTGCGCGCACTGGGGGTCGATGTCGGCCAGGGCTACCTGTACTCGGCAGCGCTTCCGGCCGACGAGTTCCGTCGCTTCGCCGCCAACTAGGCCGCGTAGAAACCCAGGAACATGGCCACCGCCGATTCGGCCACCCGCGCGCGTTCCTGCGCGTTCAACGGTGGCTGCCCCATCGTCACCTGCGGCCAGAACGCGAAGCTCTTCACCAGGCCGTGCAACTGGTGGCCGGCGAACTCCGGATCGACCTGGCGCAGTCGGCCATCGGCGATTGCCGCGCGGATCCACGCACTCTCGCCGCTTTCCTTCTCGCCCATGCGGCAGACGATGGCCTGCGCCCGTGCCGGTGAGTGGATGATCTCGGCCATCGCCACCCGCGCCAGGTCGATGAAGTTGGCATCACTGAGCAGCTCCAGCTTCTGCCCCAGCAGCTGCATCAACTGCGCCTGCAACGGCAGATCGGCGCGGTACGGCAGCGCATCACTGGCCACGCTGCGCTCCCACAGCTCCTCCAGGATCATCGAGAACAGCGCCTCCTTGCTCGGGAAGTGGTTGTAGACGGTGCGCTTGGAGACCCCGGCCACCTCGGCGATGCGGTCCATGCTGGTCGCCTCGTAGCCCGACGCGCGGAACTCCTCCACCGCCGCGCGCACGATGGCGTCGCGTTTACGGTCGGTCAGGCGTTGCGGGGCACGGGGCATGGCAGGAACCAGATAACTGAACGGATCCACACATTTTACACCTGCCAGTGTACTTTTGAAAAACACGAAACTACACTGTGCAGTGTACCCAGCGGACGTCACCCATGAAGCGCCTGCTCCTTGTCCTTTTGCTTGGAATCCTCGCCGTGACCGCCTACACCTTCTGCAAGTCCTGGTCCCTCCCCGACTTCCCCGATTCGCCGCAGTACCGCGACGGCAAGTTCCGCAATGCCCTGCCGCGGCCGGCGATGGGCCTGCGCGACGGCGCGGAGATCTGGTGGACGTTCCTGTTCAACAAGCCCAAGGGCACCGTGCCCGCTCACCCGATTCCGGTGAAGCCGCTGGACCGCGCCACCCTCGATGCTGCACCGGATCGCAGCCTGTTCCGGTTGGGGCACTCCACGATCCTGCTGAAGCTGCGTGGCCAGTACTGGCTGACCGACCCGGTGTTCTCCGAACGCGCCTCGCCGGTGCAGTGGATGGGACCGGCGCGCTTCCATGCCCCGCCGATCAGCATCGACCAACTGCCACCGATCGCCGGCGTGATCCTCTCGCACAACCACTACGACCATCTCGACCATGCCGCGGTAATGCAGTTGGCCGGCAACACCGCGCGCTTCATTGCGCCGCTCGGCGTGGGCGACCAGTTGATCGCCTGGGGTGTGGACGCCAGCAAGGTCGAACAGCTGGACTGGTGGCAGTCGACCGAAGCCAACGGCCTGCGCCTGACCGCTACCCCGGGCCAGCACTTCTCCGGTCGCGGGCTGGGCGACAGCGACCGCAGCCTGTGGGCATCATGGGTGATCCAGGAGGGCGATTTCCGCATCTTCTTCAGCGGCGACACCGGCTACTTCGACGGCTTCAAGGCCATCGGCGAGAAGTACGGCCCCTTCGACCTGACCATGATCGAAACCGGCGCCTACGACCCGCGCTGGGCGTTCGTGCACATGCAGCCCGAGCAGACCCTGCAGGCGCACCTGGACCTGCGCGGCAAGTGGCTGCTGCCGATCCACAACGGCACCTTCGATCTGGCGCTGCACGCATGGCAGCAGCCGTTCGAGCGCATCACCGCACTGGCCGCCGCAAAGAACGTGCCGGTGGCCACGCCGATGATGGGCGAAGCGCTGGACATGCAGGCGCCGCAGGCGGGCACGCGCTGGTGGGAGACGGTGGAGCTGTAACAGCGAGTGCGCGTGACCTGCGGGAAACCATGTAAAGCCGAGCCATGCTCGGCTGCGCCTACCCGAAAGGCAGCCGAGCGTAGGCTCGGCTCTACGCAGAAGCGGTCTGCGCCGCTGCAGCGCGTCATGTAACCGATTACATACCTTGCTAGCGTAGCGCTCGCCCGATTCCGGTCGAACCTGCGAGGCTGTCCGTAATGACGTTACGCGCCGAACGCTCCAAGGTCTCCCGCTCAGCTCTCCCATGGCAATCTGCCGCCCCCCTGCTGCTCGCCGCCCTGGCGTCGTCCGCGCAGGCACAGACCCTTCCGCCGCGCAGCCAATGGCAGGCCAGCGCTTCCTCGCAGCAGGTACCGGCGATGGCGATCAGCCACCTGATCGACGGCGACCCCAAGACCGTCACCGGCGGTGCCTTCAGTCCGGGCCACTGGTTCCAGATCGATCTGGGTGCACCGACGATGCTGGCGGGCGCACGGATCACCTGGGATGTCTCCAATCCAGAAGGGTATTCACTACAGACCTCGCTGGACGGCACGCAGTGGCAGACCGCGTACACCATGACCGATTCGCTGGGCGACGTGGAAACGTTGTACTTCGCGCCACGCCAGGCGCGCTTCCTGCGGTTGGCCAGCCCGCAGCGCACGTCCGACTGGGGCGTGTCGATCTTCGAGATGGAGCCGCTGGACAGCACGCTCAGCGCACGCATCAGCGGTGTCGATGCAACGCAGGCGGCGACGCTCTGGCAAGGCGGCGGCACCGTCGCGGTTCCAGCTGGAAAAGGTGGATCGCATACGCTCGAGATCATGCTGCCTCGCGCCCAGTCCACGCCCGGTCTCGCGGTCGACTGGGCCGATGGCGGGCGCGGCGTCGCCCGCTTGCAGATGCAGGACGCACAGGGCCGCTGGCAGGATCTCGCACACGATGCACAGGCGGCCAGCCATCGGCAGAGTTGGCTGGCTGCTGACACGGCACAGCCTGTACGTGCGTTCCGCCTGAGCGTGGACGGCGCTGCACCGCAGATCACGCGCCTGCGCCTGCTTGGCCCGAAAGCCGTGATGACGCCGATGAAGCGGTACCAGATCGCTGCCAGCGGCGCGCAGCGTGCGTTGTTCCCGGCATCGCTGCAGATGCAGCAGACCTATTGGACTACGGTCGGCGTGCACGCGGGCCGGCAGAAGTCGATCTTCGACGAGTACGGCAACATTGAGGTCTTCAAGGGCGCACCGCTGGTGCAGCCGATCTGGCGCAATGCCGATGGCAGCGCAGCCGGGGCCGCGGGGCAGAAGGTGCAGCACGCGCTGCGCGACGGCTGGAAGCCGATGCCGTCCGCCACCTGGGCACCGCAGGCGGGACTGGAACTACGCAGCGAGGCCTTCGCCATCGAACGCGACGGGCAGCCGGTCGCCTTGGTGCGTCATCGCCTACGCAACACCGGCGCCACCGCGGTCGACGGCACGCTGACCCTGGCGGTACGACCGATGCAGATGAACCCGCCGTGGCAAAACGGCGGGCTGTCGCCGATCCGCGAGGTCGCCGTCGAAGCCAACACGGTGCGCGTCAACGGCCGCACGCTGCTGCGCTCGCTCACGCCGGTGGATGCTGCCGGCGCCGCGCCGTTCGGCAAGGACGGTGCAACGGAAATCACCGCCGGCATCGCAGCCGGGCGTCTGCCTGCCACCCAGCAGGCACGCGATGAGCAAGGACTGGCCGCGGCCGCATTGAGCTACCGGATCCGCCTCGCGCCCGGTGCCAGCGATGCGGTGGTGGTAGCGTTCCCACTCGGCACCGCCGCTGCCGATGCCAACGGCACGCTGCCGGAGCCCCCCGCGCTCGACCTTTCCTCGCTGCCTCGCGACGGCAACGATGCCTTCGACACCTTGGCCAACCAGGCCTCCGCAGACTGGCAGGCACGTCTGGGCGGGGTCGGGCTGCGCCTGCCTGATCCATCACTGGTGGACATGCTGCGCGCGCAGGCCGCCTACATGCTGATCAACCAGACCGGCCCAGCCATGCAGCCGGGCCCGCGCAACTACAACCGCTCGTTCATCCGCGATGGCATGGCCACCTCGGCAGTGCTGCTGCGCATGGGCGAGGCCAAGGTCGCGCGCGACTACCTGGCCTGGTACAGCGAGCACGGCGTGCATGCCAACGGCCTGGTCTCGCCGATCCTCAACGACGATGGCAGCGTCAATACGGGTTTCGGTTCGGACATCGAGTACGACAGCCAGGGCCAGTACGTGGCGCTGGTGGCCGATGTCGCCCGCCTCGATGGCGGACCCGAATCGGTGCGTGACTACCTGCCGAAAGTGAGAGCGGCGCTGCGTTTCCTGCAGGAGCTACGCGAGCGCACCCTGGTGCCCGGGTACAAAGCCGATCAGCCGGCACCGGAGCGCTTCGCCGGCATCCTTGCCCCCTCGATCAGTCATGAAGGCTATCCGTCACCAACCCACAGCTACTGGGATGACTACTGGGGCCTGAAGGGGTGGCACGACGGTGCGTGGCTGGCCGAGGCGCTGGGCGACCACGAAACCGCCACTTGGGCACGCGAGCAGTACAAAGCGCTGTACGACGCCCTGCATGCCTCGATCCGCGCAACGATGGCGTGGAAGGGTATTGACTTCATTCCTTCCTCCGCGGATCTGGGCGATGGTGATCCCACCGGCGTATCCATCGCGCTGGATCCCACCGGCGCGCAGAGCGTGTTGCCTGCCGACGCACTGCGGACTACCTTCGCCCGCTACCTGGACGATGTGCGCAAGCGCAACCAGCCCGGCGCGCTGTACGCCTACACGCCCTACGAAATCCGCAATGTGCTGAGCTATGTGCACCTGGGCCAGCCACAGGTAGCCGATGAGCTGCTGCAGGGGCTGCTGCATGATCGGCGCCCGCTTGAGTGGCAGGTCCTGGCCGAGGTCGTGCACTCCCGCCTGCGCTTCCCGCGCTACCTCGGCGACATGCCGCATACCTGGATCGGCGCCGAGTACGGCCGCACGCTGTTCGGCATGCTTATGCGCGAGGACGATGATGCGTTGTCATTGCTGCCGGGCACACCGCCGTCGTGGGTTGCTGGCGAAGGGTTGGCGGTGGAGCGGCTGCCGACCGCCTATGGCACGCTGCAGATGCAGGCGCGGCAGCGCGACGGGGTGCTGACGGTGGCGCTTGGCGAGGGGCTGCGCGGCGGAACGGCGGTGAAGGTCTGGTGGCCGGCGCGCACGATGCCGAAGGCGGTGCGTGTGGATGGACGCAGCGTTTCCGACTTCGATGCCGAGGGTGTGCGCGTGGCGAAACCCTTCAAGACTTTGGAAGCCGTCTGGTAGCTCCAGGCCATGCCCGGCGGCTTCTACAAGGCCGGCAATCCCGGCGGGTTGGTCTGCGACTGTGGCACGGCTTCTTCGGCCACGTTCCAGCGTGCCAGTGCCTGCGCGTAGGTGCCGCTGCCAATCTGGGTATTCAGTGCCTGTGTCACCGCATCGGCCAGGCCACTGCCTTTGCGCGTGGTCACCGAGATCGCTGCAGCATTCGGCCAGCCACCGGGGAACAGGCCGACGCGCCGCACTTTGCCATCGCGTGCCGAGTATGCGCCGGTGGCGTTGGGCTCGAACGAGACATCGGCACGGCCGGTGATCACCGCCAGCCGCCCCACCACGGCATCATCGAAGTACTGGTACTCCACCGGCTTCAAGCCAGCGGCGATGTTCTGCTGGTCCCACTGCCGCAGGATCTGGTCCTGGTTGGTGCTGGCGCCCACCACCACCTTCAGCCCGGCGACGTCGGCGGGCTTTTCGATCTTCTGGATCGGCCCATCAGTGCGCGTATAGATGCCGAGCAGATCGTAACGGTAGCTGGAGAAATCGAATTTCTTCTTGCGCTCCTCGGTGACGGTCACGTTCGACAGCACCGCATCGTACTTGCCTGATTCCAGACCCAGCGGCCAGTCCGCCCACGCCACCGGCACGATCACCAGCTTCAGGCCCAGCCCATCGGCAATCAGCCGTGCGATGTCCGGCTCGATGCCGACCACGTCCTTGCTGTCGGCACCATAGTCGGCCAGCGGCAGCTGCCCCGGATGGGTGGCCACGGTGAACGTACCGGGCGTGACAAAGCGATAGTCAGCCGGGATCAACGCCTGCGCCTTCGGATCGAGCGTGCCCTTCAGGATGGTGGTGTTCGCACCCGCCAGGCTGGTTGCGGCCACGGTGCCGGCATCCGGTGCCTGGCGCACGCGCGAATAGACGATGCCGGCGATGCCGATGACCAGCACGCCCACGATCAACAGGGTGCTGCGTGAGGGGCGACGCGGTGCTGCAGGGCTCATGGTCTTCCTTCCGGGGTTACAGGGTCGTGGCCAGGAAATCGGCGGTGCGTTGCTGGCGCGGACGCTCGAACAGCGCCTCGGGCGTGCCCTGCTCGATCACCCGGCCCTGGTCCATCATCACCACGTGGTCAGCCACGCGGCGGGCGAAGCTCAGCTCATGGGTCACGATCACCAGCGTGGTGCCGGAACGGGCGAGTTCCTCGATCACGCTCAGCACCTCGGCCACCAGTTCCGGGTCCAGCGCCGACGTGGGTTCGTCGAACAGCAGCACCTTCGGCTGCAGCGCCAGCGCGCGGGCGATCGCGATGCGCTGCTGCTGGCCACCGGACAGCTGGCGCGGGAAGGCATCGGCCTTTTCGGCCAGGCCGACCCGTTCCAGCAGCGTGCGCGCCTGCTGTTCGGCCTGCGCGCGCGGCACGCCACGTACCGCGATGGGTGCCTCGATGATGTTCTCCAGCGCGGTCAGGTGCGGGAACAGGTTGAAGCCCTGGAACACCATGCCTACTTCCGCACGACGGCGGCGGATCTCGCGCTCCGGCAGCTCGTACAGGGTGTCGCCATCGCGGCGGTAGCCGATCAGCTGGCCGCCCACGGTCACGTAGCCGCTGTCAGCACGTTCCAGGTGGTTGATCAGGCGCAGCAGCGTGGACTTGCCGGCGCCCGAAGGGCCGATCAGCACCGTCACGCTGCCCGCGCGCAGGTCCAGGTTCACGTCTTCCAGCACCGGCTGGTCGCCGAACAGCTTGCCTACGCCATGCAGCGACACCGATGCGCCCTCGCCCGCTTCCACCTGCGCAGCGACGCGAGGGCGGTTGGCCACGCGCGATGCAGCTTCACCTGCGGCGCGCGTCGGCGACGAGACACGCGACACCGAGCGCTCACGCTGCAGCTGGCCGCGCGCAAAGCGCTGCTCCACGCGCCGCTGCAACAGCGACAGCACGGTCAGGATCACCAGGTACCAGACCGTGGCCACCATCAGCAGCGGCACCACTTCCAGGTTGCGCCGGTAGATCACCTGCACCGTGTAGAACAGCTCCGGCAGCGCCAATACGTAGACCACCGACGTGCTCTTGGCCAGGCCGATCACATCGTTGAACGCGGCCGGCAGGATCGAGCGCATCGCCTGCGGCAGGATGATGCGGCGCACCTGACGGCCACGCGGCAGGCCAAGCGCGGCCGCAGCCTCGTACTGGCCGCGATCGACCGAGAGAATGCCGCCGCGGATCACCTCGGCCGAGAACGCGGCCTGGTTCAACGTAAGGCCCAGCACTGCGGCAGTGAACACACCGATCAGCTGCGTGGTCGGGTACGAGAACAGGCGGATGCCGGTAAACGGTACGCCCAGCTCGATGGTGCTGTACAGGTAGCCCAGGTTGTTCAGCAGCAGCAACAACACCAGCAACGGAATCGAACGGAACAACCACACATAGCCCCACGACACCGCCGACAGCAGCGGCGAGCCGGACACGCGGGCCAACGCCAGCAAGGTACCCAGCGCGAAACCCAGGCCGGTACCGAGTGCGGTCAGCAACAACGTACGGCCCAGGCCTTCCAGCACCGGGCGCGCGAAGAACCACTCGGCGAACGTGCCCCAGCCCCAGCGTGGATTGCCCAGCACGGATTGCAGCCCGATCAGGATCAGCGCCAGCGCCAGCACCGTGCCGAACACCTGCAGCGGATGCCGGGCCGGCACGATCTTCAACGCTGGTGCTGGTGCCGGGCGTGCGGCAATGCCATCCAGCGCGGTCGAAGGCGTGCTCATGCGTGGGCTCCATGCAGCACGGCCTGTGATGGCACAACGACCGGCGCCGATACGCTCAAGTGCTTCTCGAACGGCAGATGCGCGATGGTTTCCGGATCGGCCTGCAGGTCGAACAGCGCGGTGTAGCCCTGGCTGAGGTACAGGCCGACCGCTTCAGGCTGACGGAAGCCGGTGGTCAGGAACACCCGCCGGTATCCTTGCCGCGCTGCCTGGTCTTCCAGTTCCTGCAGCACGCGCCGTGCGATGCCCTGGCGGCGTAGTCCCGGCAGCGTCCAGATGCGCTTGAACTCGGCGGTGTCCGGATCCCGGTGTGGCATGAAGGCGCCGCCGGAGATCGCCACACTATCGCGCAGCAGCAGCACGAACGCGCCAACCGGGGCAGCAAACGCCTGCGCCGGGTAGCGCTGCAGCTCCTCGCGGGCGCTGCCGCCGATGCGTCGGCGCACGTCGGCGTAGCGGCTGTCGTACTCCTGCTCCAGGCCATCGAACAGGGGCTGCGCCAGTGGATCGTCCACCGAGGTGTAGAGGAAGCGTTCGTTGCTGCTCATGCTGCGTCCTTCACCAGATAGTCTTCAGCCAGCCGCGCCCACAGGCTGGCGGCGGGTGCAATGGCGGCGTCGTTGAACACATAGCGCGGGCTGTGCAGCGGTGCGCTGTCGCCGTTGCCGACAAACACGAAGCTGCCCGGCCGTGCCTGCAGCAGGAACGCAAAATCCTCACTGGCGGTGCGCGGTGCGAATTCGGGCACCACCTGTTCCGCGCCAAAGCCCCGTACGGCCACCTCGCGGATATAGGCAGTCTGCTCAGGGTGGTTGATCACACTGGGGAAGCCGCGCGGGAACTCGATCTCGGCGCGCGCGCCGAACGCGGCGGCGGTCTGCTCGGCGATCTCGGTGACCCGACGCCGCAACGTGTCGCGCACTTCCGGCAGGTAGGCGCGCACGGTCAGCTTCAGCTCCACCACGTCTGGAATCACGTTGGCGGCCTGCCCGCCGTGGATCGAACCGACGGTGACCACGCCCATCTGCCGTGGATCCACATTGCGCGAGACAACGCTCTGCAGCGCGGTGACGATGTGCGCTGCCACCAGGATCGGGTCGACGCTGCCCTGCGGCTCGGCGCCGTGGCCACCCTTGCCGATCACTTTCAGACGCGCCCAGTCCACCGATGCCATCGCCGGACCGTCGACGAAGCCGAAGTGGCCCACCGGCACACCCGGCCAGTTGTGCAACCCGTAGATCGCGTCCACCGGGAAGCGTTCGAACAGGCCATCGGCAATCATCCCTGAGGCCCCCGAACCGGTTTCCTCGGCCGGCTGGAACACCAGCTGCAGGGTGCCGTCGATGCGACCGTGATGGGCGAGGTAGTGCGCCGCAGACAGCAGGATGGCGGTGTGCCCGTCGTGGCCGCAGGCGTGCATCAACCCCTCGGTCTGGCTGGCATAGGCCAGCCCGGAATCCTCGTGGATCGGCAGTGCATCGATGTCGGCGCGCAGGCCGAGGCGACGACTACCCTGCCCGCGTTGCAGCGTGCCGACCACGCCGGTGCCACCGAGGCCGGTGGTCACCTCATAGCCCCACTGCTGCAGCAGCTCGGCCACACGTGCGCTGGTGCGGTGCTCCTCGAAGGCCAGCTCCGGGTGCCGGTGCAGGTCATGGCGGATCGCGATGGCCGCCTCGGCGCGCGCCGCGATTTCGGGCACTATGCCCGTCGCTTGGGAATTCCGCCGGGCGTGGCCCGGCGCTACTGCGGATTCTCCGCTCATCGCCTTACCCCGCCTTCCGCGCCGGCTCGGCGTCGGTCGAATGACGGCTGGCCTTGTAGGGCAGGCCCAGATGCGCGCGCAGGGTCTGTCCCTCCAGCTCGCGCTGGTGGTAGCCGCGCGCCTGCAGGATCGGCAGCACCTGGGTCACGAAATCGTCCAAGCCTTCGCGCTGTGCAGCGAAACCGAGAATGAAGCCGTCGCTGGCGCCGGCGTCGAACCAGCGGATCAGCTCATCGGCCACGTGCTCCGGCGTGCCGATGAAATTCGGCCGCGGGCTCACCGCTTCCAGCGCCACCTGGCGCAGGCTCAGGCCGTTCTCACGAGCATCCTGCTTGATGCGGTCGGTAGTGGAACGGAACGCGTTGCTGCCAATGTCACCCAGCTCCGGGAACGGCGCATCCGGGTCGTACTGGCTGAAATCGTGGTGATCGAAGAAGCGGCCGAGATAGGCCAGCGCATCTTCCAGCGTGGCCAGCGCAGCAATCGCCTGGTACTTGGCCTCGGCCTCCTCGGCAGTGCGGCCGACGATGGGGCCAATGCCCGGGAAGATCTTCACGTCATTGCCGCTACGCCCGTGCGCGATCGCCGAGTTCTTGACCTTCTGGGTGAACGCGCGGGTTTCTTCCAGCGATGGCGAATGCGTAAACACCGCATCCGCATATTTGCCAGCCAGCGCGATGCCATCATCGGACGACCCGGCCTGGAAGATCACCGGCTGGCCCTGCGGCGAACGCTGGATGTTGAGCGGCCCCTCCACCTGGAAGAAGCGGCCCTTGTGGTCGAGCCGACGGAACTTATCCGGTGCGAAGAACGTGCCACTGTCGCGCTCACGCACGAAGGCATCGTCATCCCAGGAATCCCACAGCCCCTGCACCACCTCCAGATATTCGTCGGCGATCTGGTAGCGCAGCGCGTGCTCGGGGTGCGGGCGACCGTAGTTGCGCCCCGAACCCTCCAGCGGCGAAGTCACCACGTTCCACCCCGCACGCCCTCCGCTGAGCAGGTCCAGCGAGGCGAACTGGCGGGCCACGGTGAACGGGTCGCTGTACGAGGTCGACAGCGTGCCCGCCAGGCCGATCTTCTTCGTCGCGGTCGCCAGCGCCGACAGCAGCGAGATCGGCTCGAAGCGGTTGAGGAAGTGCGGGATCGACTTCTCGTTGATGTACAGGCCGTCGGCCACGAAGCCGAAGGCGATGCCGTTGTCCTCAGCGGTGCGAGCGATGTCGACGTAGAACTGCAGGTTGACGCTGGCATCGGCCGGGTTGGACGGATGCTTCCAGGCATGCATGTGGCTGCCAGGGCCCTGCAGCATGATGCCGAACGGAATGTGGCGCGGGGTGCTCATGGGAATCGCTTCTGCAGGTCAGGCCACCGCCGCGCGCGGCGCGGGCGACAGCAGTTCAAGGGATGTCAGGCGCGCGTCGAGGTCGGCCACTGGCGCGTCGAGGATGAACTCGCCCACGCCGAAGCGCCGGTGCAGCGCATCCAGTTCGTCACGGACGTGCTGCGCATCACCGGACAACACGCTCGGGCGGGTTTCCTCGATGCGGAAGTCCGCCACGCCCACCTGGCGCGCGTACTCTGCAGCCGCCTCGGGGCTGGGCAGGTTTACGGCCTGGCCGGAACCAAGGTGCAGCTTGTAGACGCGCAGCGCACCGATATGACGCGCCGCGGCTTCGGCAGTCGGCGCGGCGAAGGCCACCGTGGCCAGCAGCGGTGGCTGGGTGGAGACGCTGCGGTAGGCATTGAATGCCGCCTCGATGTGCTTCGGGTCACCATCGAAGTGCGCTGCGTAGACGAAGCGCCAGCCCAGCTCGGCCGCCTGCTGCGCGCTCTGCGGGCTGGCGCCGAGCAGGAAGCGCTCCGGCGCCTGCTGCGGAACCGGCCGGGCAAGCGCCTCGGTATCGGCACCGGAAAGATAGCCCTCCAGATCGCGCAGTTGCTGGTCGAAGTCGGCGAACGCCGGCCTCCCGGCCGCCAGCGCAGCGGTCGATGCCGGCAGGCCGCCGGGCGCCTTGCCCACACCCAGATCCACCCGTCCCGGCGCCAGCGCCGACAGCAGGTTGAAGTTCTCCGCCACTTTGTAGGGCGCATAGTGGCGCAGCATCACCCCGCCGCTGCCGATGCGGATGCGGCGGGTCTGCGCCAGCACCCAGGCTGCCAGCACTTCCGGTGCAGGGCTGGCCAGCGTCGGTGCGGCATGGTGTTCGGCAAACCAGTAGCGGTGATAGCCCAACTGCTCGGCGCGCTGCGCCAGCTGCAGGCTGTTGCGCAGCGCCTGCTCTGGCGAGGCGCCTTTGGCCACCGGGCTCTTGTCCAGCACGCTGATCTGATAACTCATGGTCGCGTCCTCGCTCAGGGGTGGGCCACGGGAATGCCGAGCAAGCCGTTCAGCGCGGCCAGGATCGGCTCGGCACCAGAGATGTACTGGCGGTCCTGATGGGCGCCACTGGCAAGTTCGCTGCGCACGCCCTTCGGCAGCACCAGCTTCGGCAGCGACTGGTCCTGCTCGCCGATCTCGGCAATCACCTCGCGGCGCGGCCGTGCGAAGCCGATGCGGCGCACGTCCAGCTGCGCGTCCAGGCCGTCAATGCTCGACAGCGCGCCCTCCAGCAACAGGCTGTGCCGGCAGAAGAAACGCTGGCCGGGAATCTGGCCGTCCTCGAACTCACGGTCGAGCAGGAACAGGATGGGTTTGCTTGCTGCGTCCAAAGCCACGGGGTCGTCCTCATCTGGGCCGGCAATGCGATGCCGCTTCAATATCGATGCTAGAGACGCCGGCAGCCGCAGCAGCGACGCCTGGCGACAATCGGCGGTCAGATCCGGCCACGCAGATGCGGCGTCGCCATAAGCAGACTGCTGCTGGTTATTCCTGCTTCCTCAGGTGCTATGCGATTCGCCGCAATGGCACCGGCACGGCCAGTGCCCGTGCCGCCAGATGCCCAGCCGCACGCTCGGTCGCCAGCGCGATCCGCGCCTGCAAGGCCACACTGCTGATGTGCTCACCCTCGAAATCGGCAGGCGTGGCATACACCCCGATCGGCAACGTGTGCGCCTGCAGGAAACTGAACAACGGCCGCAGCTGGTGGTCGATCACCAGCGCATGGCGCTCGCTGCCACCGGTTGCCGCCAGCAGCACCGGCACATCCACCAGCGCCTCCAGCCCGATGAAGTCGACCAGGTGCTTGAACAACCCGGGATACGAGCCGCGATAGACCGGCACTGCCACCACCAGCAGCTCGGCGGCCTCGATGGCCTGCAACGCCTGCTCCACTGATGGCTCAGCTTCGTCGCGCGACAGCGACTGCCCCAGCGCGCGCGCGATCGGCGCCAGCTCAACCAGCTCCACGCTGGCATGCACCCGCTGCTGCAGCGCCTCCAGCAGATGTCGCACCAGCACCAGCGTGCGCGACGTCGCCGAACTCGTCGGTGACCCGACCAATGCAACCACCTTCAATGCAGAAGACATGACCCGCTCCTCGGTAGCGCCGGGCCATGCCCGGCGGCGTTTCGCCTGAACCTCAAAACCGGTAACTGACCCGGCCAAACCAATACGCGCCTACATTGCTCAGCACATCGCCGCTGTCCCAGGTGGTCTCGATGCTCGCCACATCGGTGGCGCTGCGCGCGTACGCTGGCACCTTGCGCGTGCGCTTGTCGAATACGTTGTTGATGCCCAGCGCCGCACTCCAGCCCGCACCCAGCTCCACGCCACCGGACAGGTTGGTCACCAGCACCGGCGGCTGCTTGTACTCCACACCGTTGTTCAGGCGCTTGATGCGGCCGTAGTAGGTGAAATCCACGTTCGAGCGCCAGCGCCCGTTCTGCCAGCCAAGCCCTGCCACCTGCGTATAGCTGGGCGTGCGGAAGCGCAGCGCGTACTCGCTGGATCTGGTCAGCAGATTGATGTTCGGCAGCCCCTGCAGCGCCGCCGGAATGTCGCTGACCTTCTGGATCGTGGTACGGCCGACATTGGCCGCGTAGCTCCAGCGCAGCTTGCCCCACGCGGTCTCCTGGTTCGCTTCCAGGGTCAGCTCCACACCGCGCGTCCGGGTATTGCCCACGTTGGTGAAGTAGCTGGCGTAGAACGCATCGCCGGTCAGGATGCTTATGCCGGCCGAACCCAGCAGTGCATCGATGGTGTTCTTCTGCGCCGCGCTCAGCACCGTCCCGCTGTTGTCGGTGATGCGCGCGGAATCCTGCGCGTTGTAGCCGATCTGGCTGGACTGGCCGAGCTGGCCGCGGATGTCGATCTGGTAGGCATCCACTGCCAGATGGAATGCCGGGCTCGGGTCCCAGGTCACGCCCAGGCTGTAGTTGGTGGCCTTTTCCGGCTTCAGCGGTGCGGCCCCCAATGCGATCGCCGCCGGCGATGACACCTGCGCCACCAGCGTGGTTCCGCACGGGCAACTACCGGTGGCCTGGTAGTACTGCGCGCCCAGGCTGGGGGCATGGAAGCCGTTGCTGACCGTAGCGCGCACACCCAGCGCGTCGGTGAAGTCGAAACGCGTGGTCAGGCGGCCGGTGGAGACGCTGCCGAAGTCGGAATGGTCTTCCCAGCGCGCGGCGGCATCCAGATACCAGCGCGAGGTAATGTTGGTGGCCGCACCTGCGTACACCGCCTTGCTGTTGCGGGTGGCCTTCACCGCGTCCGCAGTGGAATAGCCAACGAACGCCGCCGCACCGAAGCCGGTATACGACTCCCACTGCCCTGCGCCGCGCTCATACTGTTCATGCTGGTATTCGGCGCCCGCGCTCACTTCCAGCGGCGAAGCAAAGGCCGCCACCTCGAAGCCACGACGCAGGTCCAGGTTGGCGATGCCCTGCTGGTAGTCCAGCTTGCCGTCATAAAAATCAGTGGGCGAACCGGGATACGGCAGCGAGTAGTTCACCGAATTGCGCGTATAGGTGCGCACCGTACTGCGGTTGCCGGTCAGGCTGGCGTCGTAGTCCCAGCCTGCGATCTGCCCTTTCACGCCCACGGTGCCGGTGTACTGCTTCTCCTTGGTTTCCAGCACCGGCAGGAAGCCATCGGGAAACACACTCAACACGCGGGGGGCCTTGTAGGTGGTGAAGATGGTCGCCGGCAGGCGGAAGTTCTGGATCGCCTGCGCGGTGCGATCACTGGCCGTAGCATTGGCGTAGAACTGCGCGCTCTCGCCCAGGCCATGGCCCAAGTTCACGGCAAACGCCTTCAACGCATACGACGGCGAGCTGAGGATGGTATTGGCCTCAGCATCGCGGCCCACCTCGGCCGGGTTCGGCGTAGCGCCTGCTGGCAGCCGGTTGTTTGGTCGCAACGCCACCAGATTGCCGCTGCCATCCACCGCCGGGTAGCTCAGGTAGCCATCGATATAGCGGCGGGTGCGGATCGCATGATGCTGGCGGGTGGTCTCGCCGGACAGGTTGACGAAACCATCATCGCCCCACGGCAGGCCCACGTTGGCACGCACGCTGGTGCGCGAGCCATCGCCATCGATGCTCTGCCCGCTTTCCACGGCAAATTCGCCACCATGCGCCTGCGATTTCAGGATCACGTTGACCACGCCGGTGATCGCGTCCGAGCCGTAAATGGCCGAAGCGCCATCACGCAGCACTTCCACATGGTCGATGGCCGAGACTGGAATCAGCGCCAGGTCCGCCCAGGCGTGCCCCGGAAAGCCGCCACCGTTGGCTCCGCTCACATAGGCGCTGGCATTACGGCGCTTTCCGTTCACCAGCACCAGCGTGTAGCCCGGCGACAGGTTGCGCAGCTGATAGCCGCGGATCAGGCTTTCCTGGTCGCTCTGGTAGCCACCGATCTGGCTCAGCGACGGCAGGCTGCGCTGCAGCGCTTCCAGCAGGTTGCCCTGCCCGGTAGCAGCGAGGTCCTCGGCGGAGATCACATCGATCGGTGTGGAACTGTTCTTCACCGTGCGCGTGCTGGTGCGTGAGCCGGTCACCACCACCGCATCCAAAGTGGATGCTGCAACGTTCGCCGTCGCCGCGGTGGTGGCAGGATCCGCATCGGCTTCCGCGGCAAGGCTGGGCGTAGCCGCGAGGGCGGCAGCGATCAGGACAGCGAGAGTACTCGGGGCTGGGGCGTAGGCGGCAGGCATGGGGGCTCGTGGGGGTGGGCCGGAAACACGCTTCCATTCAAGGGCCTGTTCACCCACCGCGACAGGCGGGATCGCGTCACCCAACCGTCATATCCGGCCACCCACATGACCGCTGGTAATGACGTTAGGCGGCCCACTCCCACGGGGTCGGATCCCTTTCCAAAGGAAAGGGCTCTGACCCCAGCCTCCATATACCGACCCGGCATCACCTCATGCCCGCGCGCCACTCTGCGGCGCGCACCACCGCCCGTAGCATCAGGCCATGCCCAGCTCACCCGCCGATCCTGCCGCGCCGCTCGTCGCCATCGTTGCCTGCCACGGCCAGGGGCTGTTCGAGTTCGGCTGTGCGGTCGGCCTGTTCGCACCGATACGGCCAGAGCTGGGGGTGGCGTGGTATCGCACACAGCTGTGCGCAGGCGAGCCCGGCGCGCTGCGCATGCTCGGCAGCACCCAGGTGCAGCTGCCCTACGATCTCAGCAGCGTCGATGATGCCGACATCATCGTCATCCCCGGCTGGCGCGAGCCCAGCGAACGTCCGCCGCAGGCGTTGCTCGATGCACTGATCCGCGCCCACGCACGTGGCGCACGCATCGCGTCGATCTGCTCCGGTGCGTTCGTTCTGGCCTGGGCCGGGCTGCTCGATGGCCGCCCGGCCACCACCCACTGGCGCCTCACCGAAGCGCTTGCGCGCGACTTCCCGCGCATCGACGTGCGCGAGGATGTGCTGTACGTAGATACCGGCAGCATCATCACCTCGGCCGGCTCGGCCACCGGCATGGACATGATGCTGCACATGGTGCGCAACGATTACGGCGCACGCGTGGCCAACCTGGTCGCCGAGCGCCTGGTGCTCGCACCCTGGCGCGATGCCGAACGCAGCCAGCGCGTCAGCCGCGCAATCCCGCTGGGCGAGCCCACGCGGCTGGCGCGACTGATGGAATGGATGCGCCGCAACCTGCGCGAAAGCCACTCGCTCGCCAGCCTGGCCGAGCAGGCCGCGCTGAGCCAGCGCACCCTGCAGCGGCAGTTCCTCGAAGCCACCGGCCTGTCACCCATCGACTGGCTGATCCGCGAACGCGTGGCCTACGCGCGCGAGCTGCTGGAGACCACCGACCGCCCGCTGCAGTGGGTGGCCGAGCAGGCCGGGTTCGGCTCGCAGGAATCCTTCCGCCGCCATTTCCGCAGCATGGTCGCGGCCAGCCCCATCGAATACCGCAACCAGCATCGCAGCGGCATCGCAGCAGAGCGGATGGTGGGCTGCTGATCGCCGCGCACGGCCGGCGCAACGCTTTACCGGCGTCCGCCGCGCGCATGGATCCGCCAGCACTGCGCCAAGAATCCGATCACGAATACCACCGCGCAGCCCAGCAGCGTGTGCAGGATCACCGGCGCCAGCGGCGCCGCGGCGATCGGATGCGACAACGGCAGGCGCGTCAGCGTTTCATTCACGCCCGGCACCAGCGACAGCAGAAAACTCAACGACAGCGCGAAAGTGGACAGGTACGGTGCGGTGCGGCCGAGGACGCGCAGCCGTGCCGCCAGCACCCCGCCGAATGCCACCAGCAGCACGATCACGCCGAATGCGTGGCCGGGATTGAGCCCGCCGGTGCTGGACACGGTGAACGAGGTCACCACCGACAGCACCAGGCCCAGCAAATAGAGCTTGCCCGCGCGGGTGGCCGGATCGATCGCGCGGTGGCGGAGGAAGCCGTACAGCCCGGCCAGGACCGGAACCAGACTGACGGCGGTGTGGATCGCGCCAAGCGCAGACAGAGGGTGTGCCATGGAAATCTCTCTTGATGAGTATAAACCTACTAGTAGGTAGGCTGATGGAGTAAAAAGAAGGCCCGCGCTGCCGCAGGCCACCACACATCCGTCAGGCCGTCGCACTCACCCGTGCAATGGCCAGTCGCGCCAGCGTCGCGAACATCGCGGCATCGCCCAACCCGCGCGCGGCCAGCATTGCGCCGTGCACTGCCGACATGAACGCCTTGGCCTCATCGGCCGCCGGCCCCTGCAGCCGCAGCTGTCCTTGGGCCACGCCCTTCTCCAAGGTCACCGCCAGCCACCCGCTCAGATCCTCGAAATGCCCACGCACCTCCTCGGCAATCTCGGGCGGAATCATCGGTGCCTCGGCCGCCAGCATCGCGCAGATGCAGAACGAGGACGTGCCGCCGGCAATGCAGGTGGACCAGTAATCCACATAGGCGTTGAGCGCCTTCAGCGGATCGTCCAGCTGCCGGTCCAGCAGCGCCAGCCCCTCGCGGGCCTCGGCGCGGTAGAGCACCACCACCGTGCGCACCAGGTCGGCCTTGCTGGGGAAATGGTGATGGATGCTGGCCTTGCTGATGTTCACCCGCGCCGACACGTCCGCATAGCTGAAACCGTTGTACCCACCGGCTTCCAGCAGCGAACGGGCGTGCGCCAGGATCTCCTGTGCCTTGGGCGAGAGTGCGTCTTTCATGCCTTCAACCTACTAGTAGGTTGACTGGCTGTCAACCACCCTTGGAGGCGCTCGCCCAGTGACAGCCCGGCCTGAACGAAGCCGCGCAGAGCGCGACCGTCGCCACGGAACGCGATGACGGCCATTGCCATGCAGGCATTTACCTGCCTATTGTCGATCCATGGACGGCCCACACCGCAGGCCGCCCTCCCACCGGAGGAACCAGACATGCTCGAGATCGCTCACAGAATCGGCATCAAGGCACCCGTCGCCCAGGTCTACCAGGCCCTGGCCACCCCCGAAGGCGTCGCCGGCTGGTGGACCGAGGAAACCGAAGGCGACCGCCACCCAGGCGGCACCCTGAAACTGCGCTTCACCGCCAACGGCGAAGACCGCGGCGCCATGCAGATGAAGCTGCGCGAACTGCAGCCCAGCAGCTTGGTGCTGTGGGAAGTGCTGGCCGGGCCGCCGGAATGGACCGGCACCCACATCCGCTTTGCCCTGCACCAGGAAGACGAATACAGCATCGTGCTGTTCACCCACCATGGCTGGGGCGAGCGCGCCGAGTTCATCCGCCACTGCAACACCAAGTGGGCCATGTTCCTGATGAGCCTGAAATCCCTGCTGGAAACCGGCCGCGGCCAACCCAGCCCGCGCGACATCAAGATCGACGAGTGGAACTGACGCACCGCATGGATCCAGACAAGGTCTTCAAAGCCCTGGCCGATCCCACCCGCAGGACCCTGCTGGATCTGCTCTGTGCCAACAACGGCCAGACCCTGGGCCAGCTGTGCGAGCACCTCCAGATGACCCGGCAGTCGGCCACCCAGCACCTGGGCCTGCTGGAAGACGCCAACCTGATCAGCACCGTGCGGCGTGGCCGCGAGAAGCTGCACTTCATCAACCCCGTGCCGTTGCACGACATCTACGAGCGCTGGGTACGCAAGTTCGAACAGCAGCGCCTGAGCCTGCTGCATGACCTGAAACGAGAACTGGAAGGAGAATGACGATGTCCGCAGAGTCCACCCGCTTCATCCACGTGATCTACATTGCCTCCACGCCACAGAAGGTGTTCGAAGCCATCACCCGCCCCGAGATTGCCCGTACCTACTGGGGCCACGAAAACGTCTCCGACTGGAAGCCAGGCTCGCGCTGGCAGCATGTGCGCGCCAACGACGAACGCAAGGTCGAGCTGGTCGGCGAGGTGGTGGAAAGCACCCCGCCCTCGCGGCTGGTGATCACCTGGGCCGGCGCCTCGCAGGCCGATGATCCGGCCGCCTACAGCCGCGTCACCTTCGAGATCGTGCCGTACCAGGACATGGTGCGGCTGACCGTCACCCATGACCAGCTGCAACCGGGCAGCGGCATGGATACCGGCATCCGCCAGGGCTGGCCGATCGTGCTGTCCAGCCTGAAGTCGTTGTTGGAGACGGGCAAGGGGCTGGATGTGTTTGCCAAGCCGCAGTAGACGGCTGCGTCGGGACGACGCCGCAGGCGCCTTGGCTGCTGCGGCGTCGGCAACGCGGCCGATGCCGGTCCGCTAGCGGGCGGTCCAGCCACCATCGACCGGCAGCGCCGTGCCGGTGATCTGCGCGGCGGCGTCCGAGGCCAGGAACACCACCATCTCGCCCAGCTGCTCGGGCGTCACGAACTGCAACGACGGCTGCTTCTCAGCCAACAACGCGCGGGCCGCAGCTTCCTGATCCGTGCCGTCCTTCTCTGCCAACGCGGTGATCTGCTGCTCGACCAGCGCCGTACGCACCCAACCCGGGCAGATGGCATTGGCGGTGATGCCCGTGCCTGCGTTCTCCAGCGCCGTCACCTTGGTGAAGCCCACCACCCCATGCTTGGCCGCCACATAGGCCGACTTGTTCACCGAGCCGACCAAGCCGTGCACCGAGGCGATGTTGATGATGCGACCGGCGCCCTGCTGCTTCATATGCGGCAACGCCGCCGCCGTTGCATGGAACACCGCCGACAGATTCAACGCCAGGATCGCATCCCACTTCTCGACCGGGAACTCCTCGATCGACGCGGTGTGCTGGATGCCGGCGTTGTTCAGCAGGATGTCGATGCGGCCCATCTTCGCGACGGCGCGGGCGATCATTTCGCGCACCGCCTCGCCACGGGACAGGTCCGCGCCATCGTGCACCACCCGTACACCGAACTCGGCTTCCAAGTTGGTACGGATGCGTTCGATCTCCACTGCATCGCCAAAGCCATTCAGCACGATGTAGGCACCCTGCCGCGCCAATGCCGTAGCAATGCCAAGACCGATACCGCTGGTGGAGCCGGTGACCACGGCGACCTTTCCACTGAACATGGGCGTGCTTCCAACAGGCATAGGCGGCCAGTGTAGCTTCACCGGCTCGTCCCTTTAAGTGCCCCCCTATTGGCCCTCAGCTAGAAGCGGATGCCTGCTCGATCAACGGTCGCCAGCGGGTTGGCCTTCTGCACCGCCTCCAGAAAGAGCAGAAAGTCGCGGTTGAACAGCGTCAGGTTGTTGGTGAACGTCACGCACTTTCTGCCCGACGCTTTGCTGAAGCACACCTGCCAGACATAGCGACCGTAGATGACATCGGACGTTCGCGTGACTGAGGTGATCTGCGAGAGCGGAACGGCCGTAGGCACCGGGCCACGCCGCAGGTAGAAGGACTCCGCATCAAAGAAGTAGTGCTCCCGATCCTCTTTTCCATCCACCATCACCAGGGTCATGGACTTACCGGAAATCCGGCGCGGGGCATGCAAACGCAGCCCCGATTTCACGGACGAGCGAGCAGATGCCGACATTCGCCGAAGTGTGAACCAGAGGATCACCAACGGAAGTGCCGCGAGGACAATGAAGCCTACGGTCTTCAAAACAGTTTCCAGCGTGCTGGACACACAGATCTCCAGGATGAACTTTCAGGCGATACCCAAGTAGATCCACGTCACGCGTGGATGGCTCTCCCTCAACGCCTTTTCACTTCCAATGATCCGGCCCCAGGAACGGCAGGCTCAGCACAAACACCGGCACCGCCACCGGCACCAACGCCGCGCCCAGCACCTTGCCCGCCGCCGAACCCACACCCGGCTTGTCCTCCCTCTCCGGCAGGATCCGCTGCGCCCGCGCATTGATGGGCTGGTCCAGCTTCCCCCTCTCTGCCAGCGCCGCAGCATCCGGCAACTTCACCCGCTCGCCGTCGCCCTCGAACAGCGCGCTGTAATAGCTGCCGCCCTTCCTTGAAAGATTGCAGGCCCGATCAAACGCCAGCGCATAACGGCTCCGGTCCTGCGGCAGGTAGTAGCGCGCACGCTCGTCCACATACTTCGCCTCGCGCGGGAGCACCTCAATCCGCTCCAGCTTGAACTGCGCGGCCTGCTCCGGCGTCACCTGCTCCGGCCGCAGCAGCAGCGCATAGCTGCCGTGCACCTTGGCCTTGTTGGCCGGGTCGCGCCAGTCCTCATGGAAGTACATCTGCGCGCAGACCACCGCCTCGCGCAGCGGGCTGTCCATCAGCGCACGGTAGTCACGGAACGGCGCGGCATTGAAGCGCATCGGCTCGTCATAGCGCGGCAGCAGGTACAGCTGGCCATCGTCGGCCACGAACGCACCGGAGATTTCGCGGCTTGAGGCGTGCTCCTCCGGGCCACTGGCGCAGCCAGACAGCAGGCCAAGGCACAGGGCGGAGAGAATGAAGA
This sequence comes from Stenotrophomonas maltophilia, assembly GCF_002799155.1. Lineage (GTDB taxonomy): Bacteria > Pseudomonadota > Gammaproteobacteria > Xanthomonadales > Xanthomonadaceae > Stenotrophomonas > Stenotrophomonas maltophilia_R. Next base: position 1,376,883 of record NZ_NERD01000002.1, on the reverse strand, counting down.
AGGACGTTCGCATGTCGTGTTCGAGGGCTTCCCTGGGAAAACGGCACCGCCCTGAAGGACGAGGCCAGCCCGTCATGGTGCCATGGCAGCCCCGCCGTGCCCAATCAATGCGACTCCACCACGCCCACGACGCGGTCAAACCTGCAGTTGCGCAGATCCTCACGACTCAACCAGAACGTGGCCTGGCCACAGTCACCAAAGACCAGATCAATCGCCGGGTCACACGCCAACTGCCGCAGGCAGACCGCGTCGCCCTCGCCTTCCACGTCGGGCACGATGCCGTGCAAGCGCGGTGCGTGCCCCAGCATCTGGTGCACGCGCGTCTCGGCGCAGCGCTTGCGGCCATCAGGCAACGTGCCCAGGCTTTCATCAAACGGCAGATGTTCGTCCTGCAAGTGGCGGTACATCAGTGCAGGAATGCGCGCGGCCGCAGCCGGCGAGCCTGCCGCGTAGGCAACTGCCGCCAGCAGTCCCTTTGTGAACGCCCGGCCCATGCTCAGATCGGTCAGCGTCATACGCTCGAAGTCGTCGCTGATCTGTCCGATAATCCACTCACGGAATGCCTCCCGCGTTGCATCATCCGGGGCTTCGTCCAGGCCAATGGCGGCGGCGCGCTTCACCCATGCGCGTACATCGGCGTAATCAATACCCCCGCGCTTGCCTGCACGCCGCTCATTGCCGATCACCCGCGAAAGGCGGTCAATGATGATGCCTACATGGGGAAAATCGGTCTGGTAACGCAGCCATTGCACCGGGAAGGTCCACGCAGGCGACTGCGGGCGCTCCCATTCCGTGGCTGCATCCGCGCGCGGAAACAGGCCCGTGGCCGCCACCACCGCACCCAGCCGCATTTCGTCCCGGCGCGAGGGGTAGATATCGTAATACGGCCGATCCTCCTCACCCGGCGGCAGCTCCAGCTCGTCCGGCCAGGTATCCATGCGCTGCGCCACCAAGGGCCATTGAACATGCACGCACGGCCCATCCTCCTCAGGTAGCAGCCATGCGGGATTGCGGTGCGCATGGTCCGAGGGGCCTTCATTCAGAATCGGACGCATACCGTCCGACAGCGCACGCACGTGCTGATCGGCCGCGACCTCAGCCGCGTACAGTACACGCACGCGTTGCTGTGGTTCGTCCGTGTCCCATATCTGCTCTTCGTCGTTCATGGCGAAAAAGAACAGCATGCCCTGCGAGGGCATATCGGGATCCACGCGTGGCAGCTCGGCGCAATCGATCTGCGCCAGGAAGTGCATCGGCGCCGCTTCGCCATAACTTTCCCCAACCGGCCAATCCATCCCATCGGGCAATTGCGGCAGACCGCCTAGACGGCTGCGAACCCTGGGGAATGCCGCCGGCGGGTAGAAACGCTGCAGCACCAGGGCCGGGGTGCGATGCTTGGCGAAGAAGGCCTCAAGCACGGCTTCGGCATGGTGGTCACGCTGGTCGGCGTGGTACATTGAATCTGCCTGAGCATCCATTTCAGTGACGTCCTTTTGAGTCTGGATCGAGCACCACAGGTATATCACCACCCGGCCTGCCTGTAGCGCCCGGCGATGATCCACTCACCGGCGCGCCAAATTGCTCCTTGATTGGCGAAATGAGCCAGCGGCTGCGGGCCGTGCGTCCTGGCCAAGGCCCAGGTCAGCCGCCCGGCAGGCCTTTGAAGAAGCGCCGCGACATAATCCGCATTTCCAGCATGCCGATTACGGCATCCGTGGCTCGCCGGCCCCTTCAGTCGTGCCGGCGCAGTCGGCATCGCGGTTGCTGCCATGTTTGTCGCAATCGCCAAGCACTTTGCCCCGCTACCGGGGAACGAATGAAGAAGAAAGCCCACTCTTGAGAGGAGAACGCTCTGATGAACGCAGATGATGTGAAGTCGATACCGATGATGGACCCGCTCGCGAATCAGCACACAGATGGATCGAAGGCATCCAGACGCACAATCTATGTAGATCTTGATGGCGTGATGGCCGATTTCGACGCGGCATTTCCCACCCTGTTTGGCTTGGACCATCGATTGCTTGCCGACGATGAGATGTGGATGCACATCGACAATCACCCGTCGTTTTTCCGCGACCTGCCGCCGATGCAGGGTGCAGTGGAGTTCTTCCACAGCATCCACCATTTGAACCCGGTGATTCTCACGGCCTGCCCGAAATCGAACTATCCACTCGCTGCCATCCAGAAGCGGCAGTGGGTCCGCGAACACCTGTCAGCAACCTGTCTGGTGTTGCCGGTCCTCGGCGGCAGGCACAAGCCTCTTTTCATGCACCAGCCAGGCGATGTTCTGATCGATGACTTCAAAGAGAACTGTGATGCCTGGACAGCGGCGGGAGGCCTGGCGATCAGGCACGCCGGCGATTGGACCGCGACGCGTCACGCGCTGTCCCAGATTGAAGATCTGTCAGGGGCAGCGCTGGCGAAGGGCTGATGCCCTCTCTGCCGACCACGTTGGCACTTCCATAGTCAGGCCGAGGCGCTGGCCCCTCGGCCCACAAGGCTGGCAGCCTGCTGTGCAGCCCCGCCCTACTTCAACCGCTCCACCAACCGCTGCCCCACCTCCAGTGCCGACGCCGGGTTCTGCCCGGTAATCAGCTCGCGGTCCATCACCACATGCCCGGTCCACGGCGCGGCATTGCTGCTGAACCGCGCACCCGCCCGCTGCAACGCGGTCTGCGGGTAGAACTTCATCTCGCCGCCACCCAGCAGCGGCTTGGCCTGTTCTTCTTCCTGATTGCTGATCACCGTCATCTGGTAGCCGCTGTAGATCCACTTCGGCGTAGCCGGCATCGCACCCGCTTCCAGCTTTGACACGAAACCCGCTGCATCCGGCAGCGTGGACAGCAGCGCGATCGGCCCGTGGCAGACCAGCGCGGTGGTCTTGTTGCGCTGGTGGAAGTCGGCCAGCAGCCGGCCCAGCGCCGGGCTCTTCAGCAGGTCCTGCATCGGCGCGTGGCCACCGGGAATGTAGACCGCATCGAAACGCGCGTAGCCCTGCTGCTCGATGCGCGCCAGGCTGACCACCGGCGCGGCCGTCGGCGAGGTCAGCGCCAGTTTCTCCAGCAGATCCTTGTGCAGCGTCAGCTGCGCGGCATCGTTGCCGAAGTACGCCGCCGTCACCGAGGACGCATCCACCGTCGGCGCCCGCCCCTGCGGCGTGGCGAAGGTCACCTCGTGGCCCGCGTCCAGCAGCAGCTTGACCGGCTGCATCAGCTCATTGAGATAGAAGCCGGTGGACAGCACCTTGCCGTCCTTCAGGTCCAGGTGGTTTTCGTCGGACAGCACCACCAGCACGTTGGCGGCATGCGCGCCGCTGGCGGCCAGGGTCAGGGCCAGCGCTGCGGCCAGCCGGGTCATCAGGTTCATGGGGGAGCTCCTATCGGGGAATGGCCGCCACTTTATTCATCGCCCCAGCGGCGATAAATTGGCCCCATCGCAAAACATCTGTTCCCCGGAGAGCTAAATGAGCCGCAAGTTCGACTACCTGGGCGATGTGGAGGTGTTCCTGGCGGTGGTCGAGCACGGCTCGTTCACCGCCGGCGCGGTGGCGCTGTCCACCACCCCCTCGGTGCTGAGCCGCGCGGTCACCCGCCTTGAAGCGCGGCTGGGCCGTCAGCTGCTGCAGCGGACCACCCGCCGCGTAGGGCTGACCGACGCCGGGCGGCTTTATCTGGAACAGGTGCGCACGGCCTTCGGCCTGCTGGACGACGCCGAGCGTGACGTACTGGCCCAGGACGGTGCGCTGGCCGGCCGCGTGCGCCTGAGCGTGCCTACCACCTATGGCCACTACCGGCTGCCGCCCGTGCTGGCGCGCTTTGCGCAGCAGTACCCGCAGGTGCAGGTGGAACTGAACATCACCAACCGCAACGTGGACCTGGTGGCCGAAGGCTTCGACCTGGCCATCCGCCTGGGCCAGCTGCCGGACAGCGGGCTGGTGGCGCGGAAGCTTGAGGACGCCCCACTGCTGCTGGTGGCTGCGCCGGACTACCTGCAGCGCCGCGGCACGCCGCAGGCGCTGGACGACCTGCAGCAGCACCTGTGCCTGCCGTTTGTGATGCCGCGTACCGGGCGGCTGGCGCCATGGATCTTCCGCGACGGTGGGCGCGACGTGGACTTGCTGCCGCGTTCGTCCATCGAGACCTCCGACGATGTGCTGGGCGTGGTGTCGCTGGCCGAACAGGGCATCGGCATCTGCCAGAGCTATCAGTTCATCGTGCGCGAGCGGCTGCAGCGTGGGCAGCTGGTGGAGGTGCTGCCGCAGCTGCGCGGGCGGTCGCGGCCGTTCTCGGTGATCTATGCGCCACATCGGCGGCAATCGGCGGCGGCGCGGGCGATGATTGAGTTGCTGGTGGGGAATGCGGCTGAGGATGGCGTTGGTTGAGGCTGCGAGGTTCGCTGGTGTTGTCGGGATTGAACCGATTTTCGGGGAGTGCGGCTGATCCGGCGCCGCTGCCTGGCGAAGCAGACTAAGAACTGTCGCAAAGAAGGGTGTCGCGCAATTCGCTTGTGGCGTGGGCGATTGCGCCAGTTTGGTTCGCCATCAGCAGAGCAGCTGCGCGAATGCGTCTGGTGGTGTCGCGTGCTGCATGAATGGTCCGTGCAACAATAGTTCTTCGCTCTCGGATTCGGCGATTCCTTCGCGAATTTCTATTGGCATTCGAAGCGGCGGCGTAAACACCATGGCGCACCACCGACAAAGGGTGGTCGGGTCTGCAAACCCGAAGAAAGCGATGTCTGTAGTTTGCGCTTGCCCGTCGGCACCGTTCTTAACCGGTGCCGGCGGGCAATCCGTCGGCCTGTATGGCGGGCGGTGCGTGGGGGCCCTCGGGCCCGCCGGTCTTATGACATCGCTTCTTCCGGTTTGCAGCCACGCATCGTCCGCCACCCTTCGCGGTGGCGCTGTTAAGCACAGCCACGGAAGCCGACGCCATGAACGAATCCCGCACCTTCTCTTCGTACACCGTTGTTGAGCCCATCAACGACGATACTCCCTTGCCCGACCTGAACTCCCTGCTCGGTATCCTCAAGCGCATGCGTGGATGCGAGGGGGCTGATGGGCATCCCTGGCCAGAAACCGATGTGTCACCCGGCCGCCGCGTAAGCCTGGCGAGGACCGAGCGCGCGATGGTGGGGTTGCTGACGGTGCTGGAGGTGCTGCACGCAGCGGACCGCTGCCGGGTGGCAGCGGAGCCGGAGCGGCATTTGGATGAGGGGGTGGTCGATGGGTTGTTTCTGGCTTGCCGGGGGTTGGTTGAGTGGGCTTGCCGGGAGGTTAGGCCGGAGTAGTTTCCCTTGGCAGCGTAGATCCCTGCTAACAAACCCAGCGCCCGCTTCCGGCCAGAAGCAGACGTAGGCACCAGGCTGCTTTTGGTTAGTCTTAGCCAAACCACGCGTCGCGTATGAGTGGCGAGCGTCTGCTGCAGTAAGATCGCGGACAGGCCCAACTCTCTTCGAACCTGCTGCCTCTTGCATAGGGTCAGGTCACGAGAGCAGCGAAGGCGCCTAAGTGCGGCTTAATAGCGGCAACGACAGCACTTCGCTCATCAGTTCTTGCAAGGCGAACCACGAGTTCGGCGAGCTCTCCCGCCTTCAGGCCCAACGCGCTTCCGATCTGGTTCGGCAGAGACTTGCGGTTGTATAGTCGCAACAACTCTTGGTAGTCCGCGGAATTGATCACTGTCTGGAACCGTCCTTCGAACTGCGCGTACAGCGCGGAAATATTGATGCCTTTGGTTAGTTCTTCCAAAGCCGATGAGATGGCTGGCGCGCCACGAGCCGACGCATCGAAGCAATTGAGCTTGAACTTCACTTCGGCGATGACCCGCAAAGAAACTTGGGTGTCGAGTTCGGCCTTCAACTGCTTAAATACGTGGCTCACAGCCAAGTTAAAATCGGAAGTTATGTCGCGGGCCAAGCGGCCGCTAACGAGTGCTAGAACCTCCTCCGTGCAAAAGAGGTTCTCGACCTCCGCAACGTCTAAAACGAAAATACTGTCGGCCTGTAGCGCAGCGATTTCTGGCGGCGTACGGCGATCTCGATCAATAAGACCATAAACCTGCAGGTGGTGGAGCTGGGTATTCGAGCGCAACGCTCGAACGGCTTGGATGACCTGATCGCAGCTGCCGCGCGGGATGACGAGAAATCCCGCAAGGATCTCGCGATAGAGTGAGACGTCGTGACTACCGTTAAGACCCTCAACAAAGACAACAGGCTTTCGACTGCCGAGCACTTCAATCAGGAGGTCGTCTGGAAGGTTGCCGTTGTCCTCGATGAGCTCCCAATCCCAAGATGTCCCGTCAAAAGACTTGAGCCAGACGCGCTGCGCGCCTTCTTGAGCCACGGCAAAGTCGACATCGTGAGTCAGATACACAAACAGGCAGTCCGGCCGCAGTCTCTCAACTTCGGCCCACAGTGGACCCTGCACCGACTTATGCAGGTGCAGCTCAGGTTCGTCGATGACGATGATGCTGTCCTTGGGCGCAGCGAGACACTGCCCGATCAGATAGAAGATGACGCGTTCACCGTCGCTCATTTCAGACGAGTTGTAGATCTTGCTTGCGTCGCCGCGAACCTGAGTCTGGATTCGTAATCCACCAATCACGAGCTCGCGATGTGGAAGGATGCGCTCCCATACCAGCTTCACCTTGTCCAGCTTGGTCAGCGGCGGTTCGACTTTGGCTGCTGATTGGCGTTGAGCGACTTTGTACTTGGCGTTCGCTTCAGTCTCGTCCGAGAATAGAAAAACCATTAGCTTTTCGTAGTCATTTAGGAACGCCGTAGCAGGCTTGTTCTGCCATCGGTAGAACTGCTTGTTCCCTGCTTCGGTTGGGTTGCCGAAGACGAGGTTCCGCTCTGCTAGTTCGATAGACATCGGCGTCGTCGTGTCAGGCATAGCCAGCGACTTTTGAGCGGAAATTCTGAATACACGGGCTTGGTCAGGCGAGTTCATCTCAAGCCAGGTTCCGAGGCGAGTCTTCCCCGAGCCATTGGCGCCAACGAAAAGCAGATTTCGATTGGTTGTGATGCTCTGATTGATTGCGCCTCGGCGCGGAAGTGTGATGGATCGCGTGCTAGGTATGTTCGACATCGAATGTGCTGCCCTATGAGTTAAGGGGAGATGCGCTGGAACAGAGATCAGACTGGATCCACATCTTGCTGCGGGACGAGGCATTGAACGCCTGAACTGAGCCGACCCTCGAAGCGACCTAGGCTTGACTGAATTCCAGCACCTAGGCGCCAACTGGCGAAGGCTTTGGATATTTCCGGGGCGGAGGCGATGCAACTCCTCTCCCAATCCTCGAAAGGTGGTAGAAGTTGTATGGCGGCTCGTGGTATTGGCGAATGTATTGAGCCGCACGATGCCGGGCGTACTTCGAGTTGATCGGGCCGCCTTGGCCAGATTCGAGAACATTGGCGAAGATCGTGCGGACGATCTCCATCGTGCTTGGTTCCTTGATCATTGTCTGGCGGTAGTCAGCTCCCTCTAAGATTGGCGAGCCAAACTATGCGCCGCCCCCCCAGGAGCCAAAATCTCTCGAGGCGCCAGGAAATTCAGAGTCCACCTCTTCAGGGAGTGGCATTGCTTGCTCCTAGGGCTAATACCTGACTAATTCTATGCTGCGAACCGGGCTGGGACTGAACGAACTCTTAGGCGTCACCTACCTTACACCACGTTGTTGCAAATCTTCCGCTGAATGAAACGTTGCACTTCGTTTTCAAGCTCAGCCTCGGACTCCTCCAGTTCCCGCTACTCAACCGCGGCTCTCGCAACTGAAACCTGATTCGGTTGAGAGAGCTCTAGTTACTTGCGTCGGAATCGCGCGTATGATCGCCTTGCGCCGAAAGGGAACTTTAGCACTGCAAGCACGCCGCGTCCGACCAAGCGTCCGCCTCCGGCCAGAAGCGGACGCCCGCCAATGCTCTGCTACACGAAGGCGAACCTCCATTCGCTGCCAGAGGTCGCCAGTCCCGACTGAACAAAGTGAAAACTCGCCCCGAAATTATCGGCATTTGCCCACACCTTTGCGGAGCCGCAAGTGGCGTGCATCCGCTCAAGAGGCGCAGCGGAGATGCGAGTACGCACGGCAGGCGCAGCTTGGTCATGCTGATCTGAACCCTGATGCGAGCGTGCATGCTCAACCATTGCTTGGCGGGCAGTGCGCTAGAATAGTGCTGCCGTCCGCGGTGATTGACCATTTCAAGCTTGCTCCTCCACCTGCGTAAACCGCGTCAACCTCCCATGCGAGGAAGCCGGAGGCTTGAAGTGCGAAACGGCGGCTTTCAGCGACATCCTCTATGCTTCCCCTCTCGGCGAGATCCCTCAAGTCGCCGAGGAATACGCTCAGCACCATGTCTGAAAGGCGATCGAAGTCTGAGGCCGGAATCTTGCGCCTTCCAACGGCGACGAACAGATCGGCCAGCATCTTTGGTTTGTGTAGTGGGTCCGCACGGTTGAGCTTGTCCAGCAGCAACTCGCCTAGCCGCCCTCGCTTTGCTTGTGTTCCAGCGAGTTCGTCGACAACACGAGCGCGTTCGCTGGCCGATAGGCTTTCAACGCCAATCAAGAACCGGGCTACTTTTGCGGCGTACAAGCGATCACTTATCGCCGCCGCTCCCTCGCGTACGGCAAGCACAGCAGAGACTACGGGCACCTTACCCAGCACGTTCTCGTCTAGCGCCGCCTCCCATACTGCCGAGGCCACATCCGTTGTAAGTCTGGTGGTGGGGCCGATGAGAGCGCCTATCAGGTCGGCAGGGATTTTCATACAGTGGTGCCTGGGAGTGAGTTCGGACAAGTTTTACCACGCCGTCTCGGTAAGTTATGCCTCTCAAATCGTACTCGGGCCAGTTCGTGCCCAGAAAACTATCGACTATCCAAGACAGGCCTTGCCCAAAGAAGATCACCCTTATCCAAAGTTCATCCTTCCGCTCAAGGCTAAGGGTGGCCCTCCGCCACACCCTCGGTAAATCGTCCTAATCCGCTAGAGCGCGCGAGGTTCCCCTCTCGGCCAAAAGCGGACAAAGGCTTGGCGCCTGAATTGAGCCGAGCCGCTAAGCGGCTTCGGCTTGAATGAATTGTTTGACCTCAAAGCCGCTCATCCAGCTTGTGAAATAGCAGACTTGCAAGGAAGAAGTGATGGATTGCCCGCTCCGGCGTAATCACGATATTTCCATGGGCCTTAGGGTTGCGCACGCCGATCATTGAGCCCGCAAACAGATCCATGTGCCCTTGCTGGATGTTACGACCCGTTTCTGTGGTTAGGTCATCCAGGGTGATCGTGGGCTTGTTAGGTGTGAATGCTCTCCGCATCAGAGGTGCGCCATCAAGTTCTTCATTGGCCACAGCTTTGTGTAGCATCTTTACAACTGAGTTGACCTCTTTAAGGACGGCCTCTACGGCATCTGCGTAGTGACCAGCCTCGAATCTGGGTTTGGCTAGGGCGACAACGCTTGGGTGGAGCAGCGACCATACGTGCCCCATTTGGCTGTCAGGCTTTGCGGGCTGCTGTGCGATTAAGTCGGGGTTGCGCTTGATGCGAGTCACTGCGGAGCGCAGGACCGAAATAATGTCCTCTACGCTTTTGAATGACGGAGAGCGTGTGAAGTTGCTAACACCTTCGTTGACAATGGCAGCAATGTTGCGGGAATAGCCGTTCTTGCCCAAGGCGTCGTCGAAAAGATCTACTAGCTCTTGGACCATCTGACGGTACCGAGGATCGTCATCGCGACTGATGTAGATGCGATCCCTGGTCTTCGTGAAACGCGCCAGTATCCCAGACAGATCCTCCTCGTACTTTTCAAGGTGCACAATGAACTCTTCTGAGGTCACGATAGTCTTTCCTTGAGCTCAAACTACGATTAGACCCCGGAGTGGGGTGTAGCGCGGATTCTGGGAGTTCCCCCGGGGGGCGTCAATCGGGCTTTTTCTACAGGCATCCGCGGCTTGGGCCGATACCTTACGGAAGGCTCGGGGGGGCATTGCATCTGGCATGACTGATTAAAGAGCAATAGCGAGCTACATCTTCGCGACAGACCCATCTTTGCCGTAGAGAGGCCGTCCATCAACAACTGATTGCCAGGCAGCTCGGAGTGGATAAGACACTTGAGGATCATCGAGTCGGCGCTTTGCATGTTTGGCAAGTTCGCTCAGGCTCACGAGGTTAGCCACTGTCGGGTCTTCAGGAACTGCATAGCTCCGGCCTCCACTGGAACTCAGACCGTGCCTAAGGAAATTCAAGGCAAACTTATCAAGAGTTGGATCATCCTTCTTGATCTCCGAGAACACACTTGCAGCAATTTTTGGCGCAACCCTCATAATGGTCCACAGAATTCTAGCTGGATCGCTAAATCCCCAGAACGTACCATTAAGAACTGCAACTCGGCTATTTTCCGCGAAAACTTCACCAGCCAATTTCCGCTTTTGCTTAACAACGATCAGAGCGTTCGGCTCCTGCTCTGTTCGCAGACCATTTGTCAAAATCTCTGCCGCAACAGTGAGTGAGTTTGGATCAGTGGCAATCTTATAGGCCATCTCACAGAGACTTCCAGGCATGCAAGTCGAAACAAGGCGTGAAATCGCTCTTACCGCGAGAGTCTCGGCGGAAAGGGAGAAGAATTTCCTCTCGGTTTTTGATGTCGAAAATACCCCCCCATCTACAAGACGCGCGATGGCCATACAGGAATCCTCCGGACTTTTCACTTCCTCAACAGACATGATCTCAGCAACACCTTCAAGCATTTCCAAGAAGCCTAGCCCATTATCTTCATTTATCTTTCCTGCAACCTCCAGCCGCCGCTCAGCACTTAAAATAAATCTCTTTGCGTCCACAATACTGACATCAGTCAATCCTATTGACATGCCAAGCGCAATGCCCAAGCGACTAGGAGCAGAAATATGGCCTTCGATGTCAACCTGCCTTCCAAATGCATACTTGTTAGCGGCCGCAGCGGTACTCGGAAACAAGAAATGCACAAGTTTACGCACCGCCTCGGGGTTTTGTGTCCTCCGATACAATTCCTCAAGCCTGCTCGCATGAGCATCCCTTTCGCCCCCACTGTAACTACCGTCGAATATTTTAGTAAACAATGACGAATCCCTACGTAACTCATCGTAGACTCTCGGGGCGCGCACAATAAGGCAAGCCAAGCCAACTATATCTGCAAAAACAACCTCTCCACGCAGCCCAGGCTCAATAACCGAAACCGTATTTATTACTCGAGTGATATCTCTCGGCTGTTCAAGAAGGTCACGCAGGCCATTAAAATAGAGCATATTCATTCGCTCTTCCTGCTTCGGGAAATGAGTCATAAGAGCATCATCCGGCAGCGAGGAAATAGCATCATTAAGAAGCCGAAGGCGCGAGCTCGGGGATATCGCGGGCAACGGAAGGCGAACCTGAACAACCTTATCTATATATGTGGAAGCTCGTGGAACAGATGCAGATCTTAATGCCCGCCGTACATATTCCGAGTCCCATGCAATAACATATCCAATATTGGGCAACTGGCCAACTGCTTTTACAATCCGAACCATTTCGAATACTTCGAGCGGAAACAGTCGATCGACGTCGTCAATAAATACAAATATCTTTCTCTTGAATTTACTTAGGGCTTTTTCGAGCCGCTCCTTCTGGCCGCTGATGTCCCGCTCTTTCTGGTCAGCGAATCCGCCAGCGGCCTTCCCTGCCGACTCCATGACCCCCTTCACGATGCTAGCCCAAGGCTCTGCCCCGGGCACCCACTTCAGCAGATCGAACACCTTTGAATAGTTCTGAATCTCTTTAGCGACCTTCTTTGCACCGCTGACGTTGTCGACCAATTCAATCGCCGAAGATATCGATCCGAGGAATTGCCGCAACAACGACTCCCTGTCCCCGATCAACCATGGATTGAAGTGCACGACAATAGGACTTGCATCGGCAGAACTTCGGATCAGATGCTCCATCATTGCAAGAGTTGACGTTTTTCCACTTCCCCAAGGCCCCTCAATAGAAATTACAAATCCCGCGGTAGATGAGACCCGATCCAGCGCCCTTGTTGCAGCCGCCGCAAAGCCAGTTCGCTGAAGCTTATCCTTTTCAATTGCAGCAGCTCCGGTAAGGGCCTCATCTGGACTGATCGCGCACATTGCTTCATTCATCGGTGAATCCGTCCTTAGCGCTTCCCTCAAGCGGACAGATACGATATCTAAAAGTATGAGGGCCTGCTGCTCGGCTGGCTTTAGAAACCTGATACAACAAGGGCGCCTCTCGGCGCCCTCGTTCTTTCAACTCACTCCCACTCAATAGTAGCCGGCGGCTTCCCCGAGATGTCATAAACAACCCGCGACACCCCCCGCAACTCATTGATGATCCGGTTGCTCACCGTACCCAGGAACTCATACGGCAGATGCGCCCAATGCGCCGTCATGAAGTCAATCGTCTCCACGGCCCGCAGCGCGATCACCCACTCATAAGCGCGCGCATCACCCACCACGCCCACCGACTTCACCGGCAGGAACACGGCAAACGCCTGGCTGGTCTTGTCGTACAGGTCCGCCTTGCGCAGCTCATCAATGAAGATGGCATCGGCCTTGGCCAGCAGTTCGGCGTATTCGCGCTTCACTTCACCCAGGATGCGCACGCCCAGGCCCGGACCCGGGAACGGGTGGCGGTAGACCATGCTGCGCGGCAGGCCCAACTCAACGCCCAGGCGGCGCACTTCGTCCTTGAACAGCTCGCGCAGCGGCTCCACCAGGCCCAGCTTCATGTGCTCCGGCAGGCCGCCCACGTTGTGGTGGCTCTTGATCACGTGCGCCTTGCCGGTCTTGCTGCCGGCCGACTCGATCACGTCCGGGTAGATGGTGCCCTGCGCCAGCCACTTGGCGTTCTTCAGCTTGTTCGACTCTTCGTCGAAGATCTCAACAAACAGGTTGCCGATGATCTTGCGCTTGGCCTCCGGGTCGCTCACGCCTTCCAGCGCGGCGAAGTAACGGTCGGCGGCATTCACGCGCACGACCTTTACGCCCATGTGCTCGGCGAACATCGCCATCACCTGGTCGCCTTCCTGCCAACGCAGCAGGCCGGTATCCACGAACACGCAGGTCAGCTTCTCGCCGATGGCCTTGTGCAGCAGCGCGGCCACCACGGACGAATCGACGCCGCCGGACAGGCCCAGGATCACTTCGTCATCGCCCACCTGTTCGCGCACGCGGGCGATCTGGTCCTCAATGATGTTGGCGGCGGTCCACAGGGTCTGGCAGCCGCACACGTCCACCACGAAGCGGCGCAGCAGCGCCTGGCCCTGCAGGGTGTGGGTCACTTCCGGGTGGAACTGCACGCCGTACCAGCGCTTTTCTTCGTTGGCCATGGCGGCCACCGGAATGCGGTCGGTGGTGGCGGTGATGGTGAAGCCCGGCGGTGCAACGGAGACGTGGTCGCCGTGGCTCATCCAGACATTCAGCTTCGGCTCGCCGCCGTGGTCACTCAGGCCCTTGAACAGCGCATCCGGGTTGATCACGTTCACCTCGGCGTGGCCGAATTCGCGCTGGTCAGCGGCTTCGGTGGCACCGCCCAGCTGCGCGGCCAGGGTCTGCATGCCGTAGCAGATGCCGAAGATCGGCAGGCCGCTGTCGAACACTTCCTGCGGCGCGGCCGGGGCGCCCGGCAGCGTGGTCGATTCCGGGCCACCGGACAGGATGATGCCCTTGGCGCCAAACGCGGCGATCTCGGCCGGGTTGTGGTCCCACGCCCAGATTTCGCAGTAGACGCCCAGCTCGCGGATGCGGCGGGCAATCAGCTGCGTGTACTGCGCGCCGAAATCGAGGATGAGGATCTTGTCGTTATGGATGTTGGTCATGGTGCCGTTCCAGTGGTGTTTTTCGCAGCGCCCGGCGCTTCAAGGCTCTGCGTCAGCGTGGCGATGAACGCCTCGCGTTGTTGAATATGTGAGGTATTTTCCGCATCCCAGCGCAGCATCAGCAGGCCATGCGATGTGTTGGGGTTGAAGCGGTCGGCGCGCGGCAGCTCGGCGATTTCCTGCACTTCGGTGCCGGGCACGATGCGCCGTTGCAGCGCCGCCATCGAGACGCCCGAATCCGCAGCGCCCCACGACGCCCAGCGCACGCTCATCCGTGCGGGCTCCAGCGCGCCCAGGACCGGCGTCAGCACCGGATCATCCGGCCCGTGCAGCAGCTCGGTAATGCATTGCAGCGTGACCTGCAGCGGGCGCTCGCCGGTGCCTTTCAGCAGCCAGCGCTGTTCGCCAGCGGCCTGCACCTGCCAGCCCTTCGGCAGCGAGAACGCGTTCTGGCACGCCTGCACGTCCTGCAATTGCGAAACCGCCGCGCCCGGAGACCCGGAGCGCGGCGGCGGTTCGGACAACGAACAGCCTGCCATCAGCAGGCTGCCCGTAATCGCAAGAGCAGTTCGCAAGCGCATCAGGCGCGGTAGTTCGGCGGCTCTTTGGTGATCGTCACGTCGTGGACGTGGCTCTCACGCTGGCCGGCGCCGCTGATCTTCACGAACTTGGGCTTGCTGCGCATGTCTTCGATGGTGGCGCAGCCCACGTAGCCCATGGTGGCGCGCAGGCCGCCCATCAGCTGGTGGATGATGCCGCCCACCGGGCCGCGGTACGGCACGCGGCCTTCGATGCCTTCCGGCACCAGCTTGTCGGCGCTGGCGGCGTCCTGGAAGTAGCGGTCCTTCGACCCCTTCTCCATGGCGGCCAGCGAACCCATGCCACGGTAGCTCTTGTACGAACGGCCCTGGTACAGCTCGGTCTCGCCCGGCGATTCCTCGGTACCGGCCAGCAGGCCGCCGACCATGATGGTCGAGGCACCGGCGGCCAGCGCCTTGCCGATGTCGCCCGAGTAGCGGATGCCACCGTCGGCGATCAGCGGGATGCGGTCCTGCAGCGCTTCGGCCACCAGATCGATCGCGGTGACCTGCGGCACGCCGACGCCAGCAACGACGCGGGTGGTGCAGATCGAGCCCGGGCCGATGCCGACCTTCACTGCGTCCGCGCCGCTGTCCAGCAGCGCCAGTGCGGCTTCGCCGGTGCAGATGTTGCCGCCGATGACCTGCACCTGCGGGAAGTTCTTCTTGACCCAGCTGACGCGGTCCAGCACGCCCTGCGAGTGGCCGTGCGCGGTATCAACCACGATCACGTCCACGCCGGCGGCGACCAGCGCTTCCACGCGGCGATCGGTATCGCCACCCACGCCGACGGCAGCGCCGACCAGCAGGCGGGTCGACAGATCCTTGGCAGCGTTCGGGAAGTCGGTGTTCTTCTGGATGTCCTTGACGGTGATCAGGCCACGCAGTTCGAACGAATCATTGACCACCAGCACCTTCTCGATGCGGTTGCGGTGCAGCAGCTGCAGCACTTCATCAGACGCGGCGCCTTCCTTGACCGTGATCAGGCGATCCTTCTTGGTCATGATGTGGCGGACCGGATCGTCCAGCTCGGTCTCGAAACGCATGTCGCGATGGGTCACGATGCCGGCCAGCAGGCCGTCGCTGCCCACCACCGGCACGCCGGAGATGTTGTGCGCCTGGGTCAGGGCCAGCACGTCGCGGATGGTGGTTTCCGGGCCGACGGTGATTGGGTCGCGGATGACACCGGCCTCGAACTTCTTGACCTTGGCCACTTCCGCGGCCTGCTGTTCCAGGCTGAGATTCTTGTGGATGATGCCCATGCCGCCGAGCTGGGCCATGGCGATGGCCAGGCGGGCTTCAGTGACGGTATCCATGGCTGCGGACAGGATCGGAAGCTTGAGCTTCAGGTCGCGAGTCAACCGCGTTTCGAGGTTGACGTCCTTGGGCAGGATGGTCGAATGGGCGGGGACGAGCGAGACGTCGTCGTAAGTGAGTGCTTCAGCCTGGATGCGCAGCATCGGCATACCCGAGATGTGGGGAAGCGCGACATTTTACCCCTTTTTCGCGCCCTGTGGCAGGGGGTAGATGCGACGCAGTGTCGCGCAGGCGGCGATTGGTTCAGGGGGAGCCTGCAACCTGCTCTCAGGGCCTGGAACCTGCCCTTGGTGGGTGCGGACCGTTGGTCCGCACTCTCCCTCAGACACCAGTGCCCCAGCAGGAGCCCCACCCCTCTGGCATTGTGCCGACCAACGGTCGGCCCACCTTAAGAGGATCACTCGGGCCAGTCCTGGAACTGCCTTTGGTAGGTGCCAACCTTGGTTGGCACGATCCGTCCGGCACCGTTGCCCCAGATGGGCCGATGGCCCCGATGGATGTGTGCCAACCAAGGTTGGCACCTACCAGGAGCGGGCCGCTGCGGTCAGCTCAGCGCTTCCGCGGCTTCCAGGGTGTTCTGCATCAACGTGGCCACGGTCATCGGGCCGACACCACCCGGCACCGGGGTGATCCAGCTCGCCCGCTGGGCAGCCGCTTCAAACCCGACATCGCCCACCAGGCGGCCGTCATCCAACCGGTTGATGCCAACGTCGATCACCACCGCGCCCGGCTTCACCCACTCGCCCGGCACGATGCCCGGGCGGCCCACCGCCACCACCAGGATGTCGGCATTGCGCACGGCCTGTTCCAGCACGTCCTTGGGGGTGAACTTGTGGCAGCTGGTCACGGTGCAGCCGGCAATCAGCAGCTCCAGGCCCATCGGGCGGCCGACGTGGTTGCTCACGCCGACGATGGTGGCGTTGCGACCACGCACCGGCTGGTCGGTGTGGCCCAGCAGCGTGGTGATGCCGCGCGGGGTGCAGGGGCGCAGGCCGAACTCGCGCAGGGCCAGGTGGCCGACGTTTTCCGGGTGGAAGCCGTCCACGTCCTTGCGCGGGTCGATGCGCTGGATCAGCCGGCGTGCGTCCGGGATGCCCGGCAGCGGCAGCTGGATCAGGATGCCGTTGATCTTCGGGTCGGCGTTGAGCTGGTCGATCAGGTCGAGCAACTCGGCTTCGGTGGTACCGGCCGGCAGGTCGTAGTCATGCGCTTCGATGCCGACCTTCTCGGCGGCACGGCGCTTGTTGCGCACGTACACGGTCGAGGCCGGGTCGCCACCGACCAGCACCACGGCCAGGCCCGGGCGGCTGCCACCGGCGGCCACGCGGGCGTCGACGCGCACCTTCAGGCTGTCGAGCAGGTCCTCGGCGATACGGCGGCCATCAAGGATGCGGGCAGGAAGCTGGGGGGCGGAATCGGTCATCGGGAGCAGGCGTGGGGCGGCGGGGACGCTATTGTCCCTGATTCAGGCCCCCTCGCCCACCGCGGAATGGGGTCGGATCCCTTTGCCGCAGGCAACGGGCTCTGACCCCAATCTGGCAAAACGGGTCAGAACCCTTTCCTTCAGAAAGGGATCGGACCCGCACACCTCAGTCTTCCTCTTCCGGCACATCCTGCGGGTTCAGCGTCTTGCTCTCGCGCTTCGGCGCAGTGAACGGCGTCGGCGTCGGCACGCCCTGCGGGCTGTTGCCGTAGATCATCCGCGCGCCGGCATTCAGACCGCCACCAGCAATCTCCAGCTCGAAACGTTCGGCGTCGCGGCGACGGATCTGCTCGGCAATCTCCACCGCATCGTCCTCATCCGCACCCAGTTCCACCAGCGCGGCCTGGCCGAACAACACCGCCGACTCAAACGTCTCGCGGATCTGGAAGTCGACACCGGCATGGATCAACCGCAGCGAATGCTCGCGGTCGAACGAGCGCACCATCAACTTGGCCTGCGGAAACTCATGCGCCACCAGTTCAACGATGCGGTCGGCTGCCTCGGCCTTGTCCACGCACACCGCAATCGCACGTGCGGTGGCCGCGCCCGAGGCATGCAGCACATCCAGGCGGGTGCCATCGCCGTAATAGATCTTGAAACCGAACCGCGCCGCGCTCTGGATCATCTCCACATCGTTGTCGATGATGGTCACGTCCACATCGCGCGCCAGCAGCGACTGGCTGGCGACCTGGCCGAAGCGGCCGAAGCCGATCAGCAGCACGCTGCCGGACAGGCCATCGGCCTCGTCCACGCCATCCATGTTCACCGTCGGCTTCGGCGCGATGCGCTTGTAGACCAGCACCACCAGCGGGGTCAACGCCATCGACAGCACCACCACGGCGGTGAAGTTGGCATTGATCTCCAGGTCGATCACGCCCGCCGAGGCGGCGGCGGAGAACAGCACGAAGGCGAACTCGCCGCCCTGCGCCATCAGCACGCCGCGGTCCAGCGCCTGCGCGTGGTCGCTGCCCATGACGCGCGCGACCACGTAGATGCACAGCGCCTTGGCCGCCATCAACGCCAGCACCAGGCCGAGGATCAGCTGCCAATTGCCAGCTACCACGCCCAGGTCCAGCGCCATGCCCACGCTGAGGAAGAACAAGCCGAGCAGGATGCCGCGGAACGGTTCGATGTCCGCTTCGATCTGGTGGCGGAAGGTCGATTCGCTCAGCAGCACGCCGGCCAGGAACGCGCCCATCGCCATCGACAGGCCGGACAGCTGCATCAGCAGTGCCGCACCCAGCACCACCAGCAACGCGGCGGCGGTCATCACCTCGCGCGCCTTCGATTCGGCCAGCACGCGGAACAACGGATTGAGCAGGAAGCGGCCGACCAGCACCAAGCCAACAATGGCGCCCACGCCGATCGCCACCGACAGCCAGCGCGAACCCTCGCCATCGGCACTGCCCGCGCCCGGCGCCATCCAGGCCACCAGCGCCAGCAACGGCACGATCAGCAGGTCTTCGAACAGCAGGATGGAGACGATCTTCTGCCCCGACGGCAACGCGATGTCGCCGCGCTCGGCCAACAGCTGCATCACCACCGCGGTGGAGGTGAGCACGAAGCCGGTGGCGCCGATGAAGGCCACCTGCCACGGCAACCCGAACAGCTTGGCGATGCTCGTCAGTACCAGCGCACAGGTGACGATCTGCAGCGTGCCCAGCCCGAAGATTTCCTTGCGCAGGCTCCATAGGTGCGAGGGCCGCATCTCCAGGCCGATCACGAACAGGAACATCACCACGCCGAGTTCGGCGGTATGCAGGATCGCCTGCGGGTCGGAGAACCAGCCCAGCCCGAACGGTCCGATCGCCAGGCCAGCGGCGAAGTAGCCCAGCACCGAGCCCAGGCCGGCCCGGCGAAACAAGGGCACCATCACCACCGCCGCGCCCAACAGGGCCACGACCTTGACCAGCTCGCTGGTCGCTGCTTCTACCGCCATGCGGTGCTTTCCCCAAGATCCAGAATCGAGCTCAACAATAGAGCAATGCCGATGACGGCAATAGCACGCATGTTGCGCCGGATTGTCTTGGAGGTGGAACGATGCCGGGGACAGACCCCAACATCATCCCGAAACCATGTACCCGCTTCGGTAGGTGCCAACCATGCACCCGCTTCGTTGGGTGCCAACCATGCACCCGCTTCGGTAGGTGCCAACCATGCACCCGCTTCGGTAGGTGCCAACCTTGGTTGGCACAAGAGCGCCCATCAAGGTCGGCATCCACCAATGCACTCCCCGGCCGGATTCACCCACCCCGGCAGAACGCGGCGTAATCGATATACCCCGGGAACGGCACGCCCGGCGCGCACACCGGGCAGTGCGGGTCCGGCCGGATGCCGGTCTCGCGGAAGCGCATGCCCAGTGCATCGAAGCGCAGCAGGCGCCCCACCAGCGGCTCACCGATGCCAAGCAGCAGCTTCAGCACCTCGGTGGCCTGCAGCACACCAGCCAGGCCGGGCAGCACGCCCAGCACGCCCGCCTCGGAACAGTTCGGCGCGAACTCCGGCGGCGGCGGCTCCGGGAACAGGCAGCGGTAGCACGGCGCCACGCCACGCTGGCGGCCGGCGTCAAACACGCTTACCTGGCCGTCAAAGCGCTCGATCGCGGCGTACACCAGCGGCTTGGCGTGCTTGATGCAGGCGTCGTTGAGCAGGTAGCGCAGCGGGAAGTTGTCCGACCCATCCAGCACCACATCCACGCCCTCCAGCAGCGCATCCACGTTCTCGGAGGTGACCCGCTCCGGCACGGCCTCGACCTCGATCGACGGATTCAACGCCAGCAGCCGCTCGCGCGCCGAATCGACCTTGAGCTGGCCGACACTGGCTTCGGTATGCACGATCTGCCGGTGGAGGTTGCTGCGCTCCACCCGGTCGTGGTCGGCGAAGCGCAGGTGCCCTACCCCGGCTGCCGCCAGATAGAAACCGGCCGGCGCGCCCAGCCCACCGGCGCCCAGCACCAGCACGCGCGACTGCTGCAGCGTGCGCTGGCCCGCCTCACCCACCTGCGGCAGCAGCAAATGCCGCGAATAGCGATCAAAGAAGTCACGGTCGGCGGCGCTGGCCAGCGGCTGCACCAGCGGCAGCGACTGCTCGCGCCAGGCCACGGTACCGCCCGTCACGGAAGCGACGTGGGTGTAGCCGGCCTCCAGCAGGAACTGCGCGGCATCGGCCGAGCGTTTGCCGCTCTGGCAGATCAGCAGAATCTCTTGGTCGAGTCGCGGCAGATGCGCAACCGGGTCGGCCTGCAGCTCGCCCTTGGCCACGCCGCGCGCGCCCTCGGCCATGCCGCCGGCCCGTTCGTGCGCCTCGCGCACATCGATCAGCACGGCGCCATGGGCCAGGCGCTCGCGTGCCTGCGCGGGGGAAATCTCTTGGATGCTCATGGCCGCATTATCGCGCAGACACCTTCGACGCGCCTTGCCCCGAACATGGCACCATGCGGGCGTTGCCCCCTGCCTCCCGGAACCGCTGCATGCGCTCTGCCACCGAATTCTGGCGTGACCCGCGCATGCCCTTCGTCGAAAGCCGACGGGCGTGCGACAGCCGCGCCTGCCATCGCCCGCACAGCCACGACACCTTCTCGATCGGCGCCGTGGACGCTGGCAACAGCGTGTTCACCGGCGCGGTAGAAGGACCGCGCCTGCTGCAACCCGGCAATCTGGTCGGCGTACCCGCAGGCCGCGTGCATGCCTGCAACCCCCTGCCCGGCCAGGTCTGGAGCTACCAGATGCTGCACCTGGATGCGCGCTGGATGGCCGAGGTCCGCGCCGAGTATGACGGCCTGCCCGGACCCGATTGGCAGCAGGAACCCATCCGGATTTCCCACCATCGCCCGCGCTACCAGCAGTACTGCCAGCTCAACGAGACGCTGTTCTCCGGCGATCCGGTCAGCGTCAAGGAAGCGGCCCTGATCGCGTTCGTCGGCGATCTGGATGAGCACGATGGTGTAGCCGTCGCCGGCCCGCCTGAAGATGCCGCACTACAGCAGCGGGTGCAGCCGGTGATGGACGTTCTGCGCCAGCGGCTCGAACACACTCCGGCCCTGCAGGAGCTCGCATCGCTGGCAGGCATGAGCCGCTACCAGCTGATCCGCGCCTTCCGACGTGCCACGGGTCTGACCCCACACGCCTGGCAGATCGACCAGCGCATCCAGGAGGCCCGCCGACGGCTGTGCGAAGGGCAGGCGCTGGCCGTGGTCGCGCATGCGCTGGGCTTTGCCGACCAGAGTCATTTCCAGCGGGTCTTCAAGGCCCACGCCGGTGCGACCCCGGGCCAGTACCGGCGCTGAGCCTGCAATAACGTTCAATACCACCGCGCGGCACATCCTCACACTGGCGCCCCAGCCAGCCTCCGCCGGACCCGATGGAACAGTTTCTGGTCATCGCCACCGTACATTTTCTCGCCCTGCTATCACCCGGCCCCGATTTCTTCCTCGTTGCACGCACCGCGATCACCTCTGGCTGGCGCACCGCCAGCGGCGCCTGCGCAGGCATCGCCGTCGGCAACGGCGTCTTCATCGTGGCGGCCTTCACTGGGATGGCCCTGCTGCGCGCGGGAAGCGCAGGGTTCATTGCGGTGCAGTTGGCGGGCTGCGGGTTCCTGTTGTACCTCGGCACGCTGTTCCTGCGCCATGCGGGTTCGACGACGCTGCAGGCATCTGAAGCTGCCGCCGGATCGCCAGCGGGCGGTGCACATGGATGGTGGAAGGCGGCAGGGCTGGGCGCCCTGTCTGCGCTGCTGAACCCGAAGAATGCGCTGTTCTACGCAACGTTGGCGGCAATGCTCAACGGCCCGCAGGCCAGCGCCGCAACGAAATTCTTCTATGGCGCGTGGATGTTCGGCATCGTCCTGCTTTGGGATCTGCTGGTAGCCGCGCTGGTCGGCCACCCGTGGGTGCTGCGTCGGTTCGCACGCGCCCTGCCCTGGCTGGAGCGGGCCGCAGGGCTTCTGATGATCGCACTGGCGCTATGGATCGTCGTGTCGCTTTGGGCCGGCTGATGCCGGCGATTCGCGCCTGTCGCAACGGCATTCAATACCGCGCGTTCACACCCGCCCACACTCTGCACTTTCTGTAGGTCAGTGGCAGGTTTACGTGCAGCAGTTCTTCATCGTCGCAGTGCTGTACGGTTTCGCCATGCTCCTGCCTGCTTCGCATCACACGAAGATCCTGCGCACCGCGATGGGCGCGGGCGGGCACGCCGCCATGGCCGCGTCGTTCGGTATCGCCATCGGTACGGGCGTCATCTGTGCCACGGCTTTCATTGCAGCGGGCATGCTGGCAAACCGCGGCCTGTGGACGCTGGCGATGCAGTGCGCGGGCTGCCTCCTGCTGCTGCGCCTGGCGGGCATGTGCCTGCGCGACGCAGGCTTGACCCCTTTCTCTCCGCTTTCCCTGCAGATGCCTTGGGGCCTGCGCGCCCGCTCCCGTTGGCCGCACGCCGAAGCAGGATGCCTGCTGGCCCTCGCCAGCAGCAACAGTTGGATGCTGCAGTTCGCGATTGCAGCCCTGGTTACCGGCCTCGTCGCCGACTCTGGCGCCAAGGTTGCTTACGTGGCCTGCCTGAGTGGCGTCGCGCTGTCGCTCGGCCTGCTGATGGCGTGGCTCGGCAGCCAACCGCGCTGGGCACAGGGGTGTTGCCGACTCCTTCCATGGCTGGAGCATGCCGCGGGCCTGCTGATCGGGGCGGTGTCGGTGGCGTACCTGGCAGGTGCACTGGGTACGACCCTGGTCTGGGCAAGCATCACGGGGCAGGTGCAGCTGCCGGAATCGATCCCTGCCACACGCCAGGCGCAACCGGCTTCAACATCGCGGCGCGGCCGAGGCATGCCATGCGCGTTGCCGCATTGCCGCGCTCGTCGCAGCAGTTCGCCATGATCGAGATCTGTAGACGTGGGGTAGTGCCGGCCGGCCGCTGGCCGGCACTATCACAAACGAAAAAGGCGGCCCTGCGGTCGCCTTTTCCTGCATCACTTGCCCTTGACGTGCTTCATCAAGCGCCGCTTGGCCTTGACCTGCCGCTCGGTGAGGACATTCTTCTTGCCCTCGTACGGGTTGGTACCCTCGCGGAAGATGAAGCTCACTGGCGTGCCGATCAGCTTGAAGCGCTTGCGGAAGAAGTTCTCCAGGTAGCGCTTGTACGATTCCTGCAGCTCCTTCAGACGCGTGCCGTGCACGATGAAGGTTGGCGGGTTGGCGCCGGCCGGGTGCACGTAGCGCAGCTTGGAGACGTGGCCGCGGATGGTCGGCGGCGGGTTGGTCTCGTAGGCCACTTCCAGCGCCTTGTTCACTTCGCTGGTGGTGAAGGTCTTGTTCGCCGATTCGTGCGCGCGATGCACCGCACGGAACAGCTCACGCAGGCCAGAGCCATGCTTGGCCGAGATGCGCA
Organism: Stenotrophomonas maltophilia; assembly: GCF_002799155.1. GTDB lineage: Bacteria > Pseudomonadota > Gammaproteobacteria > Xanthomonadales > Xanthomonadaceae > Stenotrophomonas > Stenotrophomonas maltophilia_R. The sequence goes on along the minus strand of NZ_NERD01000002.1, from coordinate 1,353,286 downwards.
CGGACTCGGCCCACGGCACGAAGCCCAGCTTCAGCGACAGCATGGTTTCAGCCTGCTCGCGCTGGTACTCGGTCAGGCCATCCCACTTGTTGATGGCGATCACCAGCGCACGGCCGGCGTCGAGCACGGCACCTAGCACGGTAGCGTCCTGGTCGGTCACGCCTTCAGTGGCGTCCAGCATCAGCACGGCCACCTGGCACTGTTCGATCGACTGCATGGTCTTGACCACCGAGAACTTCTCGACGACCTCGTCCACGCGCGAACGCCGGCGCAGGCCGGCGGTGTCGATCAGGCGGTATTCGCGGCCGTCACGCTCCAGGTCCACCGCGATCGAGTCGCGGGTGGTGCCCGGCACGTCGGAGGCGATCATGCGCTCCTCGCCGAGGATGCGGTTGACCAGGGTCGACTTGCCCACGTTCGGGCGGCCGACGAAAGCGATGCGGATGCGGCTCGGATCGTTGTCCAGCTCTTCGCCGCTGCCTTCTTCCGGCAGGCGCTGGATCACTTCGTCCAGCAGGTCGTCCAGGCCCTGGCGATGCGCAGCGGAGACGGTCAGCATCTCGCCGAAGCCATAGCGGGCGAACTCCGAACGCACGGTGTCCTCGTCGGTGCCGTCGATCTTGTTGATCAACAGCAGCGTCGGGCGCGACAGCTTGCGCAGCCAGGCCAGGATCTCGTCGTCCATCGCCGAGGTACCCTCACGGGCGTCGACCACGAACAGGATCAGGTCGGCTTCCGCCGCAGCGGCACGGGCCTGGCGGGTGGTAGCCCCTGCCAGACCCTCTTCCTCTTCCGCGATACCGCCGGTGTCGACAACCAGGAAATGATTGTCCTCGTCCAGACGGCAGACACCGTAGTTGCGGTCGCGGGTGACGCCGGGCTGGTCATGGACCAGCGCGTCACGGGTGCGCGTAAGCGCATTGAAAATAGTCGACTTGCCGACATTCGGCCGTCCAACCAGGGCGACCAAAGGCAGCATCGCGATTACTCCAATTTTTTAATTTGCCAACCGGAAGGCGGTCAGCTTGCCATCAACGTTCTGCACCAGCAGCACCCCGTCTGCGACGACCGGCTGGGCCAGCAGGGCGTCGCCGCCACTTTTTGCCCGTGCCGCCATCGCACCATCGGACGCCTGCAGCCAGTGCACGTATCCCTTGTAGTCGCCGACCACCACGTAGTCGCCGTGCAGCGCCGGGCCGGTCAGCGAACGACGGGCCAGCGCGGTCTGCGACCACATCGCCGCGCCGCTGGCCTTGTCCAGGCCGAACACGCCGCCCTTGTTGTCGGTGACGAACACATTGCCCGACGACACCGCCACGCCACCGGCACCGCCATGGTCGCGCGCCCACAGCGGGCGACCGGTCGGGCCTTCGATGGCCATGGTCTGGTTCTTGAAGCTGCTCACGTAGAGGGTGTTGCCCTCCAGCACCGGAGCACCGTCGACGTCCGCCATGCGCTCCAGCTCGGTGCGGCCTTCGCCGTTGCCGAGGGTCTGTTCCCACAGGGTGCGGCCATCCTGCTGGGCCAGGGCCGCAACCGCGCCCTCGTCCTTGCCGATGAACAGCACGCCCGGACCGGTCACCACGGGCGCGTTGCCGCGCACGGTCAGCGCCGGCAGTTCGCTCGGGTTGAACCACTTCTGGGTGCCGTTGCCGGCATCGAAGCCGGTGATGCGACCGTCGTTGCTGCGCACGTAGACCATGCCCTGGGCAACGGCCGGCGCGGCAATGACTTCACCCGGGACACGGGCACGCCACTTCTCGCTGCCATCGTTGATATCCAGGGCGATGACCTGGCCATCCAGCGTGCCGATCACGACCAGGTTCTCACCGACACCCGGGCCGCCGGACAGGCGCAGCTTGGCCTTCTTCTTTTCCTTCTTCGGCTCCCAGGTCCAGACCTTCTTGCCGGTCTGCAGGTCGATGGCGTGCACGCCACCGGTGATCGCCGCGGCGAACACGTGGCCGTTGGCCACTGCCGGACCCTGGCGCACGCCGATGCGGCGCTCGCCCTTGCCGAGGTTGACCGACCAGGCCTTGCTGACCTTCAGGGTGGGCTCGAACTTGACCAGCTCAGCCGGTTCCTGTGCTTTCTTCGCGGCCGCGTCCTTGCCGGCGAACCAGCCCTTCATGGTGCTGCAGCCGGTCAGGGCCATGCCCATCAGGAGCACGGTGGCGACGCGGGTGATCATGACCTTCTGACTCATCAAACCGACTCCGCAGGGGCGGCGACGGTGCCGCCGGCGTCCATAACCTTGGTTTCCAGCAGGCGCCGCTGCGGCGCTGCCACATCCAGCGTCTTCAGCGCCTTCTCGTACTGTGCGCGGGCGTCGTCACGCTTGCCCTGCGCCATCAGCGCATCACCATGGATTTCCAGGCTGCTGCTGTCGGTGGCGCTGCCCAGCAGCTTGATCGCCTCGTCGCTCTTGCCGGTGGCCACCAGCAGGCGGGCCACACGCTGGTCGACCACGCGCTGCAGGTCGCCTTCGACCTTCACATTGCGCAGGGTAGCCAGTGCCTCTTCGTTCTTGCCGGCGTCGACCTGGGCCTTGGCCAGCTGCAGCGCCGCGAGGTCGCCGTAGATGCTGGACGGGCCGGCTTCGAGCGCCTTGACCGCCTTGGCGGCGTCGTCAAGCTTGTTCTGCTGCAGGCCCTGCAGGGCCTTCTGGTACTCGACATTGGCCGCAGCCATCTTGCCGCCCTGATCCTTCTGGTACCACTGCCAGCCGGCAATGGCACCGATGGCGATGACTACGCCACCGAGGATGCTGGCGCCATTCTTCCGCAGCCAGCTGCGGACGCGTTCACTTTGTTCGTGCTCGTCGAGCAGATCGTCGATCGCCATGCGTACTCTCGCCCCGCCCATCGGGAGGGACCATTGGGTTTAATCGAAGGTGGTGAAACCGCGCCTCAGTGCGAAACCGGGACTACGGAGCCTTCAGAGGATACCTGAAAGCGTGCCACGTTGGCTCGCTGGTAGGGGGTCAGATCGACGATAGCGCCGTTCTGCTGAACCTGGACCGCCGAGGCGTTGCCCAAGGTCACCCGGGTCACCTGGCCCGGCGTGAAGCTGCGGGTCTCGCCGGACTTGATCAGCGCCTTCTCGACGGTGCTGCCGTCCGGGCCGCCGATGTCGACCCAGCTGTCGCCGCTGAACTGCATTTCCAGCGCATTGCCGGAAGCCGCCGGGGCCGGCGCCGGGCGCGGCACCGGGGCCAGCGAGGCCACGTACGGGGTCGCCGCCGGCTTGTTGGCCGGGGCAGTGGTCGCTTCTGCCGGCGCGACAGCCTCGGCACCGGCCGCGGACGGGGCGACCGGCACGGCGGCCGGGATCACGTCCAACGAGGCGGTGCTCGGCGACGGGGTCGCGCTGTCGTCGAAATGGCCACGGGTGGCGAACCACACCGGCACCGCCAGCACTGCAGTGATGCCGACGTACAGCGCGCGCCGGCCGAGGTTCTCGGCGATGCGGCGCGCACGCGGGGTATGGGTATGGCTGACCAGGGTGGGCGGAACCACCGGGCCGACCTGGGCCTGTTCCAGCAGCTGGCCCACGTCCACGTCCAGCAGGCGCGCGTAGCTGCGCAGCTGGCCGCGCACGAATACCGGCGCCCCCAGCTTCTGCCATTGTTCCTCTTCCAGCGACTTGACCACCTGGACCGGCATGCGCAGGCGCGAGCCGACATCTTCGAGGGTCAGTCCGGCCGCTTCACGGGCCTGGCGCAGGCGGGTGCCGCAGCCGGCCGCAGTCTCGAGAGCGCTCACAGTCTGGTCATCAATCACAATGCATCAACCCTGGAGTTAGGAGCCCGCTTCCTGCGGAAATTCCTGTCGAATCCGCTGCAGATAGCGATCAGATGCCGCCCGATCGCCCAGCCTCGCTTCGATTTGAGACGCAAGTTGTAACACGGAACGCGTTGCGGGTGCAGCCGCAATCCTACGTTCGGCGAAGGCCCGGGCCTCCATGTAGCGGCCCTGGCGGAAGCTCAGCTGGGCCATCGACTCCAGCGCGACCGGGTTGGCCGGCGCCGCGACGAGGGCCGCACGCAGGTCGCGTTCGGCACGCTCAAGCTGGCCCGCGTCCAGTGCGCAGCTGCCGGCATTTGCCTGCGCCTCGCCCGGGGTGGCATAGCCCGGCGCCTGCAGCGCCCGATCGAACCAGACCAGTGATTCGGCCGCCTGGCCCTGCTGGCACAGCCAGGCACCGTAGTTGTTGAGCACGTCTCCGCGCTGCGGCGCCAGCTCGGCGGCCTTGCGGAAGTTCTCTCCCGCCTGGCGGGTGCGGCCACGGCGGTCGTCGATGCCAGCCTGCAGCACCAGCGCATCGGGGGCCTCGGGCGCCAGCTTCAGCGCTTCGCGTACCTTGCGCTCGGCGGCGTCGAGATTGCCGACCTGCATGTCGCGGGTCGCCAGGGTCAACAGGTCGCGCCAGCGCACTTCGCGCCGCACGCTTTCCGGGTCACCCACCGAATAGACCGGCGCCTGGCTCGGGCCGAGCTTGGCCTTGGGATGGGATTTGCAGCCGCCGACCGCAACGGCCAGCACGCCTGCGAACAGAACCAGCCAGAGGCGGTCAGGCCGCGGCATCGCTCCCCTTCCCCGCCTGCAGCGTCTTGTTGAACTCCGCCTGGCGGCGGGTGCGGTCCATCACCTGGCCCTTGAGCTGGCCACAGGCGGCGTCGATGTCGTCGCCACGGGTGCGGCGGACCATCGTCAGCACGTTGCTGTCGAGCAGGATCTTCTGGAAGGCGCGGATGTGTGCTTCTTCCGAACGCTCGTAGCGTGTGCCCGGGAACGGGTTGAACGGAATCAGGTTGACCTTGCCCGAATCCTTGGCCTGCACCGCGTTGTCGAACTGGCGCATCAGGCGGGCCAATTCGCGGGCATGCTCGGGCTTGTCGTTGATGCCCTTCATCAGGGTGTATTCGAAGGTGACCGACTCGCGGCGCTTGTTGGCGCGCAGGTAGCGCGCGCACGAAGCCATCAGCTCGGCGATCGGGTACTTCTTGTTGAGAGGCACCAGGGTCTCGCGCAGCGCGTCGTTCGGCGCATGCAGCGACACTGCCAGCGACACGTCGCTTTCGGCGGACAGGCGGTCGATCTGCGGCACCAGGCCGGAGGTCGACAGGGTCACGCGCTTGTTGGCCAGGCCGTAGCCCAGGTCGTCGCGCATCACGCTCATGGCGCGCACGACGTTGTCGAAATTCATCAGCGGCTCGCCCATGCCCATCATCACCACGTTGGTGAGGCGGCGCATCTGGTGCGGCACGTTGCCCAGGTGGCGTGCGGCAACCCACACCTGGCCGATGATCTCGGCGGTGGTCAGGTTGCGGTTGAAGCCCTGGGTGGCGGTAGAGCAGAACGTGCAGTTCAGGCCGCAGCCGACCTGCGAGGACACGCACAGCGTGCCGCGGGTCTTGTCGGGGATGTACACGGTCTCGATGGCGTTCTTGCCATCCACGCCCATCGCCAGCAGCCACTTGTGGGTGCCGTCGGCGGAGGGCTTGTCGAACACGATGTTCGGAACCAGCACCTCGGCATGGGCCTGCAGCTTGGCGCGCAGGACCTTGCCGAGGTCGGTCATTTCATCGAAGTCGGTGACGTAGCGATGGTGGATCCACTTCATCACCTGGTGGGCACGGAACTTCTTCTCGCCGAGAACCTCGACGAAAAACTTCTCCAGGCCCGCGCGATCGAGGTCGAGCAGGTTCTGCTTGCCAGCCGTGGGTGCCGACTTCGGCAGCGGCTGGATGGCGGGGGACTGTACGACCTCGTTCACGGCATTACTCTCAGCGCGAAACGACTTCGGTAGCGGCGAAGAAGTAGGCGATTTCAATCGCGGCATTCTCGACCGAGTCCGAGCCGTGGGCGGCGTTGGCATCGATGGATTCGGCGAAGTCGGCGCGGATGGTGCCCGCAGCGGCTTCCTTCGGGTTGGTGGCGCCCAGCAGGTCGCGGTGGGCCAGGACGGCGTTCTCGCCTTCCAGGGCCTGGATCATCACCGGGCCGGAGATCATGAACTCGACCAGCGCGTTGAAGAACGGACGCTCGCGGTGCACGGCGTAGAAGCCTTCGGCTTCACGGCGCGACAGCTGCTTGTACTTGGCGGCCACGACCTTCAGGCCGGCCTTCTCGAAGCGGGCGTAGATTTCGCCGATGACGTTCTTGGCAACGGCGTCCGGCTTGATGATCGAAAGGGTGCGCTCCAGCGCCATGGGATGTCTCCAATGGAATCGGGCCGCGGATGGCCCGAAGGGTAACATGAAAAAAACCCGCGTCGGGACGCGGGCTTAGCCTGATAAACGTAGGCGAATTGTAAAAGATAAAGCGGCAGGGTGGTAGTGCCGGCCGCTGGCCGGCAGGCTGGCGTCCTATAGGCTGCCCGCCGTTGCCGGCCAGCGGCCGGCACTACCCTTTGCGCCCATTCACCCACCTGAGCGGATTCTGACCGCTCCGGGCATTTTTGCTGCACTGCAAAATGCCATACGCTACCGTCTGGTCCTAGTATCAAACAATCGTTTGATTAAGGTCCGCCCGCCGATGGCCAAACCCGCCCACTTCTCGACCAAGGACCGCATCCTCGGCGCGGCTGAGGAGCTGTTCGCACAGCACGGCTTCGCCGGTACTTCGCTGCGCCAGGTGACCAGCCAGGCCGACGTCAACATTGCTGCGGTCAACTACCACTTCGGCTCCAAGGAAAACCTGGTCAACGAGGTGTTCCGCCGCCGCATGGACGAGATGACCGGCGCCCGCCTGTCCCAGCTCGAACGCGCCCGCAGCGAACACCCCGGGCAGCTCCGCCCGGTGCTGGCCGCCTTCGTCGAGCCGGCGCTGGCACTGGCCCAGGACCGCCAGAACGGCGGCGCCTTCGTGCGCGTGATCGCCCGCGCCTACGCCGAGAAGAACGACAACCTGCGCAAGTTCCTGTCCGACCACTACGGCCACGTGCTGCGTGCGTTCGGCAAGGCCATCGGCGAGTGCGTGCCCGGCCTGAGCAAGGAAGAGCTGTACTGGCGCCTGGACTTCCTCGCCGGCTCGCTCACCTATGCCATGGCCGACTTCGGGCTGATCAAGCGTCCCGCCGGTGTCACCGAAGCGGCGCATCGTGCCCATGCCGCCCACGAACTGATCCATTTCGCCGAAGCCGGGTTCCGCGCCGCCGCTCGCGCCAGCGCCCTGCCCGCTTCCCTTTGATTCCACCCAGTAACTGCTGACCAACAAAGGCCCTACACCATGTCCAATTCCCTGCTAGTCCGCCGCGCCGCCGTGCTGGGTGCCGGCGTCATGGGTGCCCAGATCGCTGCCCACCTCACCAACGCTGGCGTCGACACCGTGCTGTTCGACCTGCCCGCCAAGGAAGGCGCGGCCGACGGCATCGTGCTGAAGGCGATCGCCAACCTGGGCAAGCTGAGCCCGGCACCGCTGGCCAGCAAGTCGCTGGCCGAAGCCATCACCCCGGCCAACTACGAGTCCGGCCTGGAGCAGCTGAAGGACTGCGACCTGATCATCGAGGCCATCGCCGAGCGCATGGACTGGAAGCAGGACCTGTACAAGAAGATCGCGCCGTTCGTGGCCGACCACGCGGTGCTCGCTTCCAACACCTCGGGCCTGGGCATCAACAAGCTGGCCGACGTGCTGCCCGAGCAGCTGCGCCACCGCTTCTGCGGCGTGCACTTCTTCAACCCGCCGCGCTACATGCACCTGGCCGAGCTGATCCCGGCCACCACCACCGACGCCGCCGTGCTGGAAGGCCTGGAAGCATTCCTGGTCACCACCCTGGGCAAGGGCGTGGTGTATGCCAAGGACACCCCGAACTTCATCGGCAACCGCATCGGCGTGTTCTCGATCCTGTCCACCATCCACCACACCCAGCAGTTCGGTCTGGGCTTCGATGAAGTGGACGGCCTGACCGGCCCGCTGGTCGGCCGCCCGAAGTCGGCCACCTACCGCACCTCCGACGTGGTCGGCCTGGACACCATGGCCCACGTCATCAAGACCATGGGCGACACCCTGCCGAACGACCCGTGGCATGAGTTCTTCAAGTCGCCGAAGTGGCTGGATGCGCTGATCGCCAAGGGCGCGCTGGGCCAGAAGACCGGTGCCGGCATTTTCCGCAAGGTCGGCAAGGACATCGTCGTGCTGGACCTGGAGAAGCAGGACTACCGCCCGGCTGACCGCGCCGCTGCACCGGAAGTGGTCGAGATCCTGAAGATCAAGAACCCGGCCGAGAAGTTCGCCAAGCTGCGCGAGAGCCAGCACCCGCAGGCGCAGTTCCTGTGGGCGACCTTCCGCGACCTGTTCCACTACAGCGCCTACCACCTGGCCGACATCGCCGAGACCGCGCGCGACGTCGACCTGGCCATCCGTTGGGGCTACGGCTGGTCGCTGGGCCCGTTCGAAACCTGGCAGGCCGCCGGCTGGAAGCAGGTCGCGCAGTGGATTGCCGATGACATCGTCGCCGGCAAGAGCATGAGCAACGCCCCGCTGCCGGACTGGGTGTTCGATGGCCGCGACGGCGTGCATGCGGCCGAAGGCAGCTACAGCCCGTCGCGCAACGCCAAGCTGCCGCGCTCGTCGCTGCCGGTGTACCAGCGCCAGCGTTTCCCGGATCCGCTGCTGGGCGAAAAGTTCGCGCCGGGCGAGACCGTGTTCGAGAACGACGGCCTGCGCATGTGGCACGACGGTGATGGCATCGCCGTGGTCAGCTTCAAGACCAAGATGAACACCGTGTCCGACCAGGTGCTGGACGGCCTGCAGGAATGCGTCAGCCGCGCCGAGAAGGACTTCCAGGGCCTGGTGATCTGGCAGCAGAAGGAACCCTTCTCCGCCGGTGCTGACCTGGCCGGCGCGCTCGGTCTGCTGCAGGCCGGCAAGGTCGACCAGTTCGAAGAGATGGTGGCCAACTTCCAGCGCACCAGCCAGCGCATCAAGTACTCGCTGGTCCCGGTGGTTGCGGCCGTGCGCGGCCTGGCCCTCGGTGGCGGCTGCGAGTTCCAGATGCACAGCGCCAAGACCGTGGCCTTCCTGGAAAGCTATATCGGCCTGGTCGAGGCCGGTGTCGGCCTGCTGCCGGCCGGCGGCGGCCTGAAGGAACTGGCCGTGCGCGCCTCGCAGGCCGCGGGCCCAGGCGGCGACGTGTTCGCCGAACTGAAGAAGACCTTCGAAACCGTGGCAATGGCCAAGGTCTCCAACTCCGCGGTCAACGCCAAGGAACTGGGCCTGCTGCGCAGCACCGACAAGGTGGTGTTCAACAGCTACGAGGCCCTGCACATCGCCAAGGCCGAAGCGCGTGCCCTGGCCGAGGCGGGCTATCGTCCGCCGCTGCCGGCACGCCGCATCCAGGTCGCCGGTGACGTGGGTATCGCCACCTTCAAGATGATGCTGGTCAACATGCTGGAAGGCCGTTTCATCAGCCCGTACGACTACGAGATCGCCGAGCGCATCGCCACCGTCCTGTGTGGCGGCAAGGTCGACCGCGGCACCCTGGTCGACGAAGAGTGGCTGCTGACCCTGGAGCGCAAGCACTTCGTCGAACTGGCCCAGCAGGAAAAGACCCAGGCCCGCATCGCGCACATGCTGAAGACCGGCAAGCCGCTGCGTAACTGATTGATGGCGGGTGCCGACCTCTGGCCGGCACTTCTCTGCTTCTGGTGGGTGCCGACCGTCGGTCGGCACTCCAGCTAAAAAATTCGAGAGATCACTGCAATGACCAAGCAAATCCAGGACGCCTACATCGTCGCCGCCACCCGTACCCCGGTTGGCAAGGCGCCCAAGGGCATGTTCCGCAACACCCGCCCCGACGACATGCTTGCGCACGTATTGCGCAGTGTCGTCGCCCAGGCCCCGGGCGTGGACGTCAACCGCATCGATGACGCCATCATCGGCTGCGCCATGCCGGAAGCCGAGCAAGGCATGAATGTGGCTCGCATCGGCGTGCTGCTGGCCGGCCTGCCAAACACCATCGCGGCGCAAACCGTGAACCGTTTCTGCTCCTCCGGCCTGCAGGCCGTGGCACAGGCCGCCGATGCGATCCGCCTGGGCAACGCCGACCTGATGCTGGCCGGCGGCACCGAGTCGATGTCGATGGTGCCGATGATGGGCAACAAGATCGCCATGGCGCCGAGCGTGTTCGACAACGACCACGTTGCCATCGCCTACGGCATGGGCATCACTGCCGAGAAGGTCGCCGAAGAGTGGAAGGTCTCGCGCGAAGACCAGGACGCCTTCGCCCTGGCCTCGCACCAGAAGGCGATGGCCGCGATCCAGAACGGCGAATTCAAGGACGAGATCAGCCCCTATGAGATCGTCTCGCACCTGCCGGACCTGGCCGATGGCCAGCGCATCATCACCCGCAACAAGATCGCCGACTCCGACGAAGGCCCGCGCCCGGATTCCTCGGCCGAAGGCTTGGCCAAGCTGCGCCCGGTGTTCCGCAACGGCCAGTTCGGTGGCACCGTCACCGCCGGCAACTCGTCGCAGATGAGCGACGGCGCCGGCGCGGTACTGCTGGCCTCGGAGCAGGCGATCAAGGACTACGGCCTGACCCCGCTGGCCCGCTTCGTCAGCTTCTCGGTGGCCGGCGTGCGCCCGGAAGTGATGGGCATCGGCCCGATCGCCGCGATCCCGAAGGCACTGAAGCAGGCCGGCCTGACCCAGGACCAGCTGGACTGGATCGAGCTCAACGAAGCGTTCGCCGCGCAGTCGCTGGCGGTGATCCGCGATTGCGGCCTTGACCCGGACAAGGTCAACCCGCTGGGCGGCGCGATCGCCCTGGGCCACCCGCTGGGTGCGACCGGCGCGATCCGTACCGCGACCCTGCTGCACGGCCTGCGTCGTCGCCAGCAGAAGTACGGCATGGTGACGATGTGCATCGGCACCGGCATGGGCGCGGCGGGTATTTTCGAAGCGCTGTAAGGTTCAAGGCGTGCCGGCGGACGTTTCGGTTCGCTGTGGGGCCCGGGTGGGTGAGACTGCCCGGGACACGACGTGAACCCGTCCCTGGGGGCTTGGCAGCGGCATCCATGCCGCTGACAGTCCCAGCCAGCCTCACTCACCCGCGCCATTCATCATTCCGCGCGGCGGAGGGGTGAGCAAAGGCAGGGGCAAAGGCTGGGGTCAGAGCCCTTTGCGGCGCAAAGGGATCTGACCCCAACAAGCAAAAAAGGCAGCCTATGGCTGCCTTTTTTGCTTTTGCTCTTGCCCTTGATTCCGCCCTTCCCGTCCGCGCCCACGGGAAATCTGACAGGTGGGACGGGTGGGCCTTTGCAGGACCGTTGGCGCCATGGATGGCGCCATCGAGCCCCCATGGACGGGTTTACGGCGTGTCCTGCAAAGGCCCACCCGTCCCGCCCATCACGTATCAATCAAAGCGCTGACGGAGCGCTTGATAAAACCCTTATTCCGCCAACATCGCCGCCAGCTTCTCCCGCGCCGGGCCAGCCAGCTTCGGGTTGTCCAGCGCGAAGCGGATCGTCGCCTCGACCAGCCCCAGGTGCGTGCCGCAGTCGAAACGCGTGCCCTCGAAGCGATAGGCATCGACCTCTTCGGTCTTCAGCAGCGCCGCGATCGCATCGGTCAGCTGGATCTCGCCACCGGCACCCGTGCCGGTCGCCTCCAGCAGTTCGAAGATCTTCGGGCTCAGCACATAGCGGCCGACCACGGCCAGGTCGCTCGGCGCGTCCTCCGGCTTCGGCTTCTCCACGATCTGCGAAATGCGACCCTTGCGGCCGTCGAACGCATCAGTGGCAACGATGCCGTAGCTGGCAGTCTTGTCATGCGGCACGTCTTCAACGGCGATCACGCTTGCACCACTGGCCTCATTGAGGTCGGCCATCTGCTTCAGCGCACCGGCACCCCGGTTCCAGATCAGGTCGTCGGGCAGCAGCACGGCGAAGGGTTCGTCGCCGATCACCGCCTTGGCACACAGCACGGCATGCCCCAGGCCCAGCGCCTCGGCCTGGGTCACGAAGATCGCGCGCACGCCGTTGGGCAGCACGTGGCGGATCAGCTCCAGCTGCTCCTGCTTGCCAGCGCGCTCGAGCTTCTGCTCCAGCTCGTAGGCCTTGTCGAAATAGTCAGCGACCGCGTGCTTGTAGCGGTTGGTGATGAACACCAGCGTATCGCAGCCGGCTTCAATCGCCTCATCCACGGCGTACTGGATCAGCGGCCGATCAATGATCGGGAGCATCTCCTTCGGCACAGTCTTGGTTGCTGGCAAGAAACGTGTCCCCAGCCCTGCCACCGGGAAAACTGCTTTGCGGATTCGCTTGCTCATTGGTGCCTGTTGGCCTCACGTGCCGGAAAAGGCACGACTTTAGCGGATGAAATGTAAGCATCCTGTTCGATTGGCGAGAATTCCGGCATCGTCGCAAACAGGATTTCCTGGATGCTGGCAGTGTCGTAGCTGGCAATCGCCTCACGCAGGCGCGGGACGTTGCCCAGCACCAGATCCCGCGAGAATGCACGCACGCCGGCCTCGAGAATCTTCGGGTGTGCGGTGGAGCGGTAGTCTTCGTCCGAATAGAACAACGTCTCGTGCAGCTTCTCGCCCGGACGCAAGCCGGTATAGATGATCTGGATGTCCTTGTACGGTTGCTTGCCGGTCAGGCGGATCATCTGTTCGGCCAGCACGCGGATCGGCACCGGCTCGCCCATGTCGAGGGTGTAGATCGCGCCATGCGAGGCCGAGGCGGCCGCCTGCAGGATCAGCTGGCAGGCCTCGGGGATGGTCATGAAGTAGCGGCTGACTTCCGGATCGGTGACAGTCACCGGGCCACCGCGCAGGATCTGCTCGCGGAACAGCGGCACGACGCTGCCGGCCGACGCCAGCACGTTGCCGAAGCGCACCGTGACGAAACGGGTGTGCGTGGACTTCTGGTCCAGGCTCTGGCAGATCATCTCGGCGTAGCGCTTGCTTGCACCCAGCGCATTGACCGGATCGACCGCCTTGTCGGTGGAGATGAACACGAAGTGCTCCACGCGGGCCTCCAGGCAGGCGCGGGCCACGTTCTCGGTCGCCAGGATGTTGTTGCGCACCGCCTCGCGCAGCTGGCGCTCCAGCACCGGCACATGCTTGTAGGCCGCGGCATGGAAAGCGGTATCGACCGGGTGCAGCGACAGCGCGTAGCGAATCACCGCCGGATCGCCACAATCGCCCAGCACTGCCTCGATCTCGACATCGGGGAAGCTGCGACGGAGCTCGCCTTCGATGGTCAGCAACAGCAGTTCACTGATTTCCAGCAGGATGATGCGGCCGGCACCATGGCGCGCGCACTGGCGACACAGCTCCGAGCCGATCGAACCACCGGCGCCGGTGACCATCACGGTGCGCCCGCCCAACCAGCCGCGGATCAGGTTCCAGTCCGGCATGATCGGCTTGCGGCCCAGCAGGTCCTCGATCGCCACTTCCTTCAGCTGGCCCGGCAGCGACTGGCCCTGCAGGATGTCACTGAGCTTGGGCACGGTACGGAACGGCACGCCGGTGCTTTCGCAGATCGCGACGACGCGCTGCATGCCCGCAGCATCCAGCGACGGCATGGCAATGACCAGCAGCTTGGCAGCAGTCTCGCGGACCACCGTCGGTGCGTCATCCAGGGTGCCGAGGATCGGCAGGCCCTGCAGCTTGGCACCACGCAGGTGGGGTGCATCGTCGAGCAGGCCGACCGGCTCGAAGTTGCCGGAACGGCGCAGGTCGCGGACCAGGGTTTCGGCGGCCTGGCCGGCGCCGAGGATCAGCACGCGGCGGGCGCTGGAATCGGACTGCAGTGCCTGGTAGTCCTTCCAGGCCCGGTACAGAAGGCGCGGCGCACCCAGCAGCGCCGACAGCGCGAACGGATAGATCACCAGCACCGACATCGGCACGCCGTCGAAGCGCTTCCACATCAGCACCAGGACGATGGCCACCATTCCGATGAAGCTGGCCTTGAAGATGTTCAGCAGGTCGCTGACGCTGGCGAACCGCCACAGGCCGCGGTACAGGCCCACGCGCCAGAACACCAGGCCCTGCAGCAGCAGGACCAGGGTGGTATCGACGTTCCACAGAGGTAGCGCCGGGGCGTTGGGCAGGATCGAGTAACGCCCTGCATGGAGCAACTGCCAGCATGCCCAGACCATGAAGAGGTCGTGGCAGACGATGGCCGAACGCGGCATCAGGCCGAGGATTCTGTCCCGCCAGGGTGAAGCCATAAGTCAGGTAATTCCTTGTCGGTGGCGCATTCCATTGCGCAGGAGGAGCCAGAGGACGCTCAGCGCGATGAACCACGCGATCGCCACGGCAGCCTCCCACCTCGGCTGCAAATTGGAGCAGACATTGAACACTGTAATACTGAACAGGCCCAAAGCAAAGTACATCCCTGTCACCTGGGGGTGACTGGCTCCTGCCTGCACCGCGCGCTGGTAGACATGCTGGGTATGGGGTTCCATCCAGCGTTGTCCTGAAATGATGCGCGCCAGCAGTGTGAAGCCCGCGTCCACAAGGAACGGCGAAACCGGTACCAGCAGCAGCAGCCAGTTGATATCGGTCCGCACGCTGGCGAGCGCCAGCACGGCGGCGACCGCATACCCCAGCGCGCCACTTCCGACATCGCCCATGAAGATCCGGGCCCGAGGGAAGTTGAACGGCAGAAATCCGAGGCACGCCAGCCCCAGGGCCACAGCGGCAAGTGAGTACGGCCAGGGCAGCACCGGCACCAGCCCCAGCATCGCCACGACGGCCTGGCTGGCGGCAATGCCATTGATGCCGTCCATGAAGTTCCAGATGTTGATCAGCGAGGCGGTGAACAGCAGCACCAGCGCCGCCAACAGCCAGCTGCCACCGTTCACCTTGACCAGGCCGGCCAGCAGCGCCGCAGCGATGAAATGCACCAGCAGGCGACGCATCGCCGGCAGGGGCCTGTGGTCGTCCCACCAGCCGATGCCGGCCACCAGCACCAGCCCAAGGCTGGCCACCAGCACACTGGGCGTGCTTTCGGGCCAGGCCCAGATGGCCACGCCAGCCGTCACCAGCAGGCTGATGACGATGGCGATGCCGCCACCGCGCGGGGTGGCGACGCTATGGCTGCGGCGTTCGCCGGGCTGGTCCATCAACTGCTGGCGCAGTGCATAGCCGCGTGCAGCCCAGGTCAGCAACGCACTCAGCAGGGCGAGCCCCAGCAGCGCGCCCATCACAAGCCAGGGCATGGATCAGAGCACCGCGTAGTTCAGCAGCGGCTTGACCGTTCCCCATTCCTTGCAGCTCGGGCACTGCCAGTGGTGGGTACGCGCACCGAAGCCGCAGCGCGTGCAGCGATAAGCCGGGTTGCGCACCAGCAACTGGTCGGTGATGTGCTTGAGGTCATGCAGGGTGGCGGTGGAATCGGCCCCCTCGGCGAGGGTCAGGTCGATCAGCGCGGACTCACCCCGCACCGACGGCCGATCCTTGAGCTGGCGACCGAGGTAGGCACGGGCCGGAGCCACGCCCTCCTGCTCTTCCATCAGCCGGGTCAACGCCAGCACCGGGGCAATGCCGCGGTAATGCTCGGTCATCTCCGACAGGAAGGCACGTGCGCCGGCCAGGTCGCCGACCTTGCGATAGTTCTGCATCAACGCCGGCAGCAGTTCCGGCAGGTACTCAGGATCGTTGCGCGCGGCGCGCTCAAAGGCGCGCACGGCAGCTTCCGGATTCCCCGCGTCGGTTTCCAGCCGGCCCTCGATGATACCGGCGCGCACCGACATCGCATCGGCCTGATAGGCCCGGGCGATCGCTGCCCTCGCCTCTTCCAGCTTGCCGGCACCGCGGAACCGCTCGGCCAGCTCGCACTCGAACTGCCCGATCAGCTTGCCCATCGGCTCGCCGGTGACGTCCTCGAAACGGGTGGCGTTGTCGATCGCCTTTTCCCAATCGCGTTCGGCCTGGTAGATACCGATCAGGTGCTTGAGCGCCTGCGGTGCACGTTGATCCAGCTGCGCCAACTCGGTGAACACAGTCTCGGCACGATCCAGCAGGCCGGACTTCATGTAGTCCTCGCCCAGCGCCAGCAGCGCCTGCACGCGCTGCGCGTCACTCAGGTCATGGCGGTTGACCAGACCCTGGTGGAGGCGGATGGCGCGGTCGACTTCACCGCGGCGGCGGAACAGGTGGCCCAACGCGACCTGGGTCTCGAAGGTTTCCTTGTCCAGCTCGGCGATGTGCAGGAACAGCTCGATGGCCTTGTCCGGCTGCTCGTTGAGCAGGTAGTTCAGGCCACGGAAATAGGTGCTCGACAGGCGGCTGACCTGGCTGTCACCGTGGCGTTGACCACCACGCCGCCCGATCACCCACCCGGCCAGTGCGGCCAGCGGAACGAACAGGAAGAACCAGAACCACTCGGTGACGAAATCCATCTTCGATCAACGTCCATCAAAAGATTGCGGGGAAGCAACCGGTGCCGGCGAAGCGACAGCGGACTTGTTGGCACGGCGCAGCTGGCCGTAGAGCGGAATGACCACGCTCACCAGCACCAGCCCGGCACCGACCACGACACCGACCAGCAGCGCAGCGATCAGGGCCACGCCCACCGAGGTATGCAGTTCGGTAAACAGCAGATTGATCGACATCGCGGTCATGTTGACCGCACCGATGATCAATCCAAGGATCAGCACCGCCAGCAGGACCAGCAGACGAAAAACCTTCATGCGACAGCTCCAGTGGCAGGAGTCCGTAGCTTATCCGACTCGCGGCTGGATTCGCACGCGGTGGCGCGACGGAAGGCTCAGGCCGGATCGGCGTCCAGCGGCAGCACACTGCTGACCCGCTCGCGCAGTTCCTTGCCCGGCTTGAAATGGGGGACATGCTTGCCCGGCAGGGCAACCGATTCGCCGGTCTTCGGGTTGCGACCCAGGCGCGGCGGACGATAGTGCAGCGAGAAGCTGCCAAAACCCCGGATTTCGATGCGATCCCCGGCGGACAGCGATCCGCCCATCATTTCCAGCAACGACTTCACCGCCAGATCGACATCATCGGCCTTCAGGTGCGCCTGGCGGCGCGCAAGGATTTCGATCAGTTCGGATTTGGTCATTACCGGCTCACATCAGGGGCATCTCAGCCTGAAACGGCCCGGGCAATGCCCGGGCCGTCCAGGAAACAACGAACAGCGTAAGGCCGATTACTCGGACTTGTTGCCGTTCAGCTGTGCACGCAGCAGCGCGCCCAGCTGGGTGGTGCCGCTGGAAGCCGAAGAGGACTGGTATTCCTCCAGCACTTCGCGCATTTCCGCGTCGTCCTTGGCCTTGATCGACAGCTGCAGGGTACGGCCCTTGCGGTCCATGCCCACGAACTTGGCTTCGACCTTGTCGCCGACCTTCAGGTGCTGGGTGGCGTCGTCAACCCGCTCGTTGGCGATGTCGCGGGCCGAGACGTAACCTTCGATGCCGTCAGCCAGCTCGATGATCGCGCCCTTGGCGTCGACTTCCTTCACCACGCCTTCGACCTTGGAGCCCTTCGGATTGGCAGCCATGTACTGGCCGAACGGATCCTGCTCCAGCTGCTTCACGCCCAGGGAGATGCGCTCGCGCTCCGGATCGACAGCCAGGACGACGGCGTCCAGGGTATCGCCCTTCTTGAAGTTGCGAACGACGTCTTCGCCGGTGGTGTTCCAGCTGATGTCCGACAGGTGGACCAGGCCATCGATGCCGCCGTCCAGGCCGATGAAGATGCCGAAGTCGGTGATCGACTTGATCTGGCCCGAGACCTTGTCACCCTTCTTGTGGGTGGCAGCGAAGGTTTCCCACGGATTGGCGGCAACCTGCTTCATGCCCAGCGAGATGCGGCGACGCTCTTCATCGACGTCCAGCACCATCACTTCGACTTCATCGCCAACCTGGACAACCTTGGACGGGTTGACGTTCTTGTTGGTCCAATCCATCTCGGAGACGTGCACCAGGCCTTCGACGCCCGGCTCGATCTCAACGAACGCACCGTAATCGGTGACGTTGGAGACCTTGCCGAAGACGCGGCTGTTGGCCGGGTAACGACGGCCGATGTTGTCCCACGGATCCTCGCCCAGCTGCTTCAGGCCCAGCGAAACGCGGTTGCGCTCGCGGTCGAACTTCAGCACGCGGACGTCCAGCTCGTCGCCGACGTTCACGACTTCCGACGGGTGACGCACGCGCTTCCACGCCATGTCGGTGATGTGCAGCAGGCCGTCGATACCGCCCAGGTCCACGAATGCGCCGTAGTCGGTCAGGTTCTTGACGACACCCTTCAGGATCGCGCCTTCCTGCAGCTTGTCCATCAGCTGCTCGCGCTCTTCCGAGTGCTCGCTTTCGACGACAGCGCGGCGCGAGACCACGACGTTGTTACGCTTGCGGTCCAGCTTGATGAGCTTGAACTCGAGCTCCTTGCCTTCCAGGTAGGCCGGATCGCGCACCGGGCGCACATCGACCAGGGAACCCGGCAGGAAGGCGCGGACATCCTTGATGTCCACGGTGAAACCACCCTTGACCTTGCCGCTGATGCGGCCGGTGATGGTTTCGTTCTTTTCCAACGCTTCTTCCAGCTCGTCCCACACCATCGCGCGCTTGGCCTTCTCGCGCGACAGGACGGTTTCGCCGAAGCCGTTCTCGATCGAGTCGAGGGCGACCTTGACGATGTCGCCTTCGGCGACGTCGATTTCGCCAGCGTCGTTACGGAACTGTTCGATCGGCACGATGCCTTCGGACTTCAGGCCAGCGTTGATCACCACGACGTCGCCGCGGACTTCAACAACGGTACCGCTGACGATGGCGCCCGGCTTCAGCTTGGCCAGATTGGCCTGGCTGGCTTCAAACAGTTCGGCAAATGATTCGGTCATTAGATTTACTCTGTTGGACACATGGGTCGGTGGCGTCCCCTTCAGGGGAATGGCGACCGCCCGCCTGTTGGTCGACCCCGGAAACGCAGGTCGTGTGTAGTAGGAAAACCGCCACGCATCATTGCGCGACGGAGCTGGTACAGCACTGCTATGCGCGACCACCGCCGATGCTGCTGGCAGTGCTCCCGCGCGAACGGATCAGGCAGCCGGAACCGGAAGCAGATCCATCACTCTGGCAACGACATCATCGATGCCGATGCCTGTGGTGTCGATGAGGACAGCATCGTCTGCCGGCTTCAGGGGCGCCACGGTACGCTGAGCATCACGGGCGTCGCGGGCCATGATCTCGCGCAGGAGGTCATCAAAGTTAACAGAAACCCCCTTGTCTTTCAACTGCTTATGCCGGCGCTCGGCGCGCTCCTCGGCACTGGCGGTCAGGAAGACCTTGTAGGAGGCGTCCGGGAAGATCACCGTGCCCATGTCGCGGCCGTCGGCGACCAGGCCCGGCAGCTCCCTGAATGCGCGCTGGCGCTCCTTCAGCGCAGCCCGGACCTCGGGAATGGCGGCAATGGCCGAGGCCAGCGCCCCGGTGGTCTCCAGGCGCAGCTCGTCGGTGGCATCGGTGCCGTTGACCATGACCCGCATGGCATCACCCTGCTCGACAAACTGAACGTGGGTGTCGAAGGTGCATCGAACCAGCGCCGAGGCGTCGGAGGTATCGATGTCGGCCCAGCTTGCAGCCACCCCCACCGCCCGGTACAGCGCACCCGAATCCAGGTAATGCCAGCCCATCCTGCGCGCGATGATGCGGCTGATGGTACCCTTGCCGGCCCCGGATGGGCCGTCGATGGTCAGGACGGGAGCGAGTGGATTCATGGGGGTCCCAGAGCGTGTGAAGAGGCCATTCTAGCCCCTGCCAGACGCCCCGAGCGGGATCTTTTGTGCAACCACTTGAAACCACGAGGAAAAGCCCGGTAGAATGGCGGGCTTGAACGAGCGTCAACTGCCGATTGTCTTTCGCATATCGCGGCCACGCTCCACCCGAACAACTACTGTTTACGCCGAGGTATGCCATGAAAGTCCTGTCCTCCCTGAAGTCGGCGAAGGCCCGTCACCGTGACTGCAAGGTCGTGCGTCGTCGTGGCAAGATCTTCGTTATCTGCAAGTCGAACCCGCGTTTCAAGGCGCGTCAGCGCTAAGCCTCACAGCCTTCCGGCTGCGGCTGGCCCTACGCGGGGCCGACCCGATGCAAGAAACCGCCTTCGGGCGGTTTTTTGTTTATGCGGCTTTTTCCTGCCGTTTTTGCTGTAATCGCCTTTCTTGACCACTGGGGAGTAGATCGAGATGAAGCGTTACCTGTCCGCCCTGGCCGTGATGGCCACCCTGGCCGCCGCCACACCGGCACTGGCCGATACCCTGCTTGTCGACCGTGCCCGCGAGAAGCCGGCCGGTGCCGTGCCCGTGCGTGGCCAGAGCATGCAGCAGGTGCAGGCGCAGTTCGGCGCGCCAAGCGAGCAGCTGCAGCCGCGTGGCGGGCAGAAGCGTCAGTGGCCGACCATCAACCGCTGGGTGTACCCGCAGTTCACCGTCTACTTCGAGAAGCAGAAGGTGATCAACGTGGTGGCCAACCAGGCGGACCCGAACGAAATCGGCCCGAAACCGCCGATCCGTTGATCCCATTACCCGCCGTGGGCGGGCCTGTGTAGCGAGACCATGAACCAGACCCTTCGTTTTCCTGCCGAGTGGGAAGCCCAGAGCGGCGTCCTGATTGCCTGGCCCACCGCCGACACCGACTGGGCCGACCGCCTGGGCCAGGTGGAAGAGACCTACATCGCCCTGGTCGCGGCCATCACCCGCTTCCAGCCGGTGCTGATCTGCGTGGCCGACGACGATGTGGAGACCTATGCCGAGATGCGGCTGCGCTCCAACCGCATCGACATGGACAAGGTCCACTTCACCACGGCCGCCTACGACGATACCTGGCTGCGCGACTCCGGCCCGATCACCCTGCGCCGTGCCGACGGCGGGTTCCAGCTGCTGGATTTCCGCTTCACAGGCTGGGGCGGCAAGTTCGACGCCACGCTGGATGACCAGCTGGTAGGCGTGCTCGACCAGGCCGGCGTGTTCAACGATGCACCGGTACGCAGCATTCCGTTCGCGCTGGAAGGCGGCGGCATCGAAACCGATGGCGAAGGCACCCTGCTGACCACCTGGAAGTGCCTGCACGAGCGCCATCCGGACCGCGACCGCGCCAGCCTGAGCGCCGACCTGGCCGACTGGCTGCAGCAGGACCGCGTGCTGTGGCTGGACCACGGGTACCTGGAAGGCGACGACACCGACGCGCACATCGATACCCTCGCCCGCTTCGCTTCGACCGACAGCATCGTCTACCAGGCCTGCGACGACGAGAGCGACTCGCACTACGCCGAACTGCAGGCGATGGGCAACGAACTGGCTGCGCTGCGCACAAAGGACGGCCAGCCGTATCGCCTGTTCCCGCTACCGTGGGCGCAGCCGGTGATCGACGAAGGCCGCCGCCTGGCCGCCTCGTACGCCAATTACCTGATCGTCAATGGCGCGGTGCTGATGCCGGCCTATGGCGATCCGGCCGATGATCTGGCCCGCGATGTGCTGGCGCAGGCGCACCCGGGCCGGGAGATCGTGCAGGTGCCCTGCCGCTCGCTGATCTGGCAGAACGGCAGCCTGCACTGCATCACCATGCAGCTGCCGGCGGGGTTGTTGAAGGCGTAAATCGCGCGGTAGCGCCGGGCCATACCCGGCGAGCGCAGCGGCATCTGGAAAATCCGCCGGGCAGGGCCCGGCGCTACCGGTTGCGTGCACCCATTCAGCGCGCGACACGCCGTCGCCGCCCATCCGCGCTAACATGCTGCTTTTCCCCCGCAGGAACGCCCCGCATGAACTCGCGCAGCCCCCTTACCGTCGCCCTGATCCAGGAGCGCAACCACGGTGATGCCGCCGCCAACCTGGCGGTGATCGAAGCACGCGTGGCCGAGGCGGCTGCGCAGGGTGCCAAGCTGGTGCTGCTGCAGGAACTGCACAACGGCCCGTATTTCTGCCAGCACGAATCGGTGGACGAGTTCGATCTGGCCGAGCCGATTCCGGGCCCGAGCACCGAGCGCCTGGGCGCGCTGGCGAAGAAGCATGGCGTGGTACTGGTCGGCTCGCTGTTCGAGCGCCGCGCTGCCGGCCTGTACCACAACACCGCCGTGGTGTTCGAGAAGGATGGCACCCTGCTCGGCAAGTACCGCAAGATGCACATCCCGGACGATCCGGGCTTCTACGAGAAGTTCTACTTCACCCCGGGCGACATCGGCTTCACGCCGATCGACACCTCGGTGGGCCGCCTTGGCGTGCTGGTCTGCTGGGACCAGTGGTACCCGGAAGCGGCACGCCTGATGGCGCTGGCCGGTGCTGAACTGCTGCTCTACCCGACCGCGATCGGCTGGGATCCGGACGATGTGCAGGACGAGAAGACCCGCCAGCGCGACGCCTGGGTGCTGAGCCACCGCGGCCACGCCGTGGCCAACGGCCTGCCGGTGCTGAGCTGCAACCGCGTCGGCCACGAAGCCTCGCCGCTGGGCGCGTCGGGCATCCAGTTCTGGGGCAACAGCCACGTGCTCGGCCCGCAGGGCGAGTTCCTGGCCGAAGCCGGCACCGACGCCACCGTGCTGCTGTGCGATGTCGACCTGCAGCGCAGCGAGCACGTGCGCCGCATCTGGCCGTTCCTGCGCGACCGCCGCATCGACGCGTACGGCGACCTGCTCAAGCGCTACATCGACTGAGCCGGAGCCCGCGCATGGCCGTCCTCATCCGTGATGCCGGCCCGGCCGACATCGACGCGATCACCGCGATCTATGCGGTGGAAGTGACCGACTTCGTCAACACCTACGAGTACGACATTCCGGACGCGCCCGAGATGCTGCGCCGCATGCGCGACATCATCGACCGCGGTTTCCCCTACCTGGTCGCCGAGATCGACGGCCGGGTCGCCGGCTATGCCTACGCCAACACCTACCGCACCCGCGTTGCCTACCAGTGGACCGTGGAGAACTCGGTCTACGTCGATGCCCGCTTCCAGGGCCAGGGCGTCGGCACCGGCCTGCTGCAGGCCCTGATCGATGCCTGCGTGGCGCGTGGTTACCGGCAGATGGTGGCGGTGATCGGTGAGCCGACCAACACCGCGTCGATCAAGCTGCACGAACGCTTCGGCTTCGAGCTGGTGGGCGTGTTCCGTGGCCTTGGCCGCAAGCACGGCCGCTGGCTGGATACCGTGCAGATGCAGCGCGCGCTCGGCGATGGCGCCGACACCGCACCTTCCAATGAATGAATCCATGACTGAAACCCTTCCCGAGACCGGCGACGACCTGTTCGCCGGCCAGCCGGTGCGCGTCGTCGAACGCGACGGCGTGCGCTACACCCTGCTGGGCACCGCCCACGTTTCACGCGCCAGCGTCGAGGCAGTGGAAAAGGCCATCGACAGCGGCCGCTTCGATGCGGTGGCCGTCGAACTGGACCCGCAGCGCCTGCAGGCACTGAGCGACCCGGACACGCTGGCCAAGCTCGACCTGGTCGAGGTGATCCGCAAGGGCCGCGTCGCCCTGTTCGCTGCCAACCTCGCCCTGTCCGCCTACCAGCGCCGCCTGGCCGAGCAGCTCGACATCGAGCCGGGGGCCGAACTGAAGCGTGCGGTGGAACTGGCACGCGAACGCAACCTGCCCGTGCACCTGATCGACCGCGAGGTCGGCCTGACCTTCCGCCGTGCGTCGCAGCGGCTGGGGTTCTTCGGCAAGCTGAAGCTGGTCGCCGGGCTTGGCGCCGGCCTGTTCTCGTCCGAGGAAGTGGGCGAGAACGAGATCGAAAAGCTCAAGCAGGGCGACATGCTGGAATCGAGCTTCGGCGAGTTCGCCAGCGAGAGCCCGGCGCTGTACGAGACCATCATCGGCGAGCGTGACCGTTACATGGCCACGCGCCTGCGCGAAGAACACGACCTGCAGCAGCGCGAAGTGCTGGCGGTGGTCGGCGCCGGCCACCTGGCCGGGCTGGCCCGCTACCTGGAAACCGACACCGAGGCGCCGGCACCGCTGCGTGCCGAGCTGGAGGCGGTGCCGAAGAAGCGCAACATTCCTTGGTTCACGCTCGGCATCCTGGCGATCGTGGCGACCGGCATCGGCGTGGGCTTCTACCGCGGCGGCCTGGGCGTGGGCACCGAGCTGCTGGCGACCTGGGCGATGTATACCGGCGGCCTGGCGGGCCTGGGCTGCCTGCTGGCCGGCGGCCACCCGCTGAGCATCCTCACCGCGATCGCGGTGGCACCGTTCAAACCGTTCCGCCTGAGCATCCCGACCGGCGCATTCTCGGCGCTGGTGGAAGCGCGGCTGCGCAAGCCAGCGTATGAGGACTTCCTGAAGCTTCGCGATGATGCGCAGAGCCTGAAGGGCTGGTACCGCAACCGGGTCACCCGCGTGGTGCTGACCTTCATGCTGACCAACATCGGTAGCATGCTCGGCCTGTGGCTGACCACCTTCAAGGTGTGGGGCAAGGTCGCCGGTTGATTGCAACACCCCGCCGGGCATGGCCCGGCGCTACCGCGATGCGGTGATGGGTGGTGCCGGGCGATGCCCGAAAAAAAGGGGGGAGGCCGCCCCACTACGACCGGCCTCCCCCACACCACAACACGTTGTCGTGCATCACAGCCGGGCAGCGCCCGGCTCTACCATCTCCAGGCCGCGCGCGCGGCGGATCAGCCGCGTCACGGCAGTGCGCAGGTCATCGAGCACCGCGTAGATGGTCGGCAGGAACAGCAGGCTGACCACAGTCGAGAACGCCAGGCCGCCGGCAATCGCGCGCGCCATCGGTGAATACTCCGGGCCATCGCCGAACATCTGCGTATCCGTCAGCGAGATCGGCACCATCGCCAGGATCGCCGTGCCCATGGTCATCATGATCGGGCGCAGGCGTTCGCGTGAGCCCTCCACCAGCGCCTGGGTACGGCCCATGCCGCTGCGCCGCAGGTTGTTGATGTGCTCGATCATCACGATGCCGTTGTTCACCACCACGCCCATCAGCACCAGGATGCCGATGAAGGACATGATCCCGAACGAGGTCCCGGTGATCCAGAACAGCCAGAACACGCCGAAGATCGAGAACAGCACGCCGCTCATGATCGCCGCCGGGAACAACAGCGATTCGAACACCGCCGCCATCACCACGTAGATCATCACCAGCGCGATCAGCAGGTTGAACACCATCTGCTGCATGGCTTCGTCATCGTTGCCGTAGTCACCGCCGTCGAAGGTAAAGCCATAGCCGGCCGGGAAGTTCATCGGCTTGAGCACGGCTTCAATCGCCTTGCGCCCATCCGGTGCCGTGATCTTCTCGGCCAGGTTGGCCTTGATGGTCAACGTGGTCTGGCGGTTGGTGCGGCCGATCTGGGTGGCCGACGAACCGACATCGACGGTGACCAGGCTCAGCAGCGGCACGCTGCGACCGTCGCCGGTGCGCACGCTGAAGCCGGCCAGGTCTTCCGGGCTGCTCTGCTCGGCACCGGCGAAGCGCACCCACACCGGTACTTCATTGTCGCCGCGGCGGAACTCGCGCATCGGCGCACCGCGCAGCGCCAGCCCGACGAAGCTGGCCACCTGCTCGGCGTTGAAGCCGAACGCCGCGGCACGCTCGCGGTCCACGCGCACCTTCAGTTCGCCGCCCTTCTCGCCGTTGTCGATGCGCACGTCGCGCAATTCGGCACGCTGCGCCAGCAACGGCACCACTTCCTGTCCGATCTCCTGCAGCATCGAGCTGGAATCACCCACCAGCTGCACCTGCACGCCCTGGTTGCTGCCGCCACCGCCATCGCCGCCCTGGTTGCCGACGAAGTAATCGGTGCGGGCCGACTTCGGCAGGCCCTTGCGCAGTTCCTCCTGCAGCGACTTGATGTCCTTGGCGTACTTTTCGTCCAGGGTGACGACCGTGGAGCTGCCTTCCTGCTCGCTGTACCAGGAGTACACCTGCTTCACGTGCAGGCGTTCGCGGTTCTGGTCGATCCAGTTCTCCACCCGCGCCACTTCCTCGGACATCTGCCGGTAGGTGTAGGCACCCTTCCACATGTAGCCGATGAAGATGTCCTTGCCACCCTCGCCACCGAACATGTCGACCTTGGTCAGCTTCATCGGCACCAGGCTGACCAGCACCACCAGCAGGATGCCGAGCAGGCTCCATCCGCGGTGATGCAGCGACCAGTCCAGCAGCTGCGCGTAGCGCCGCTGCAGGCGCGCGATGAGGCCGGTCTGCGAGTGCACCAGCTTGGGCGTGGCCATCCGTGCGGACAGCATCGGGATCAGGCTGACCGCGACCAGCCACGAGGCCAGCAGCGAGACCGAGATGGTGATCGCGATCTGCGCCATGAAGATGCTGATGTTGTTGGTCTCGCCGAACAGGTTCGGCACGAACACGATGCAGTGGCACAGTGTTCCGGCGCTGAGCGCGATGGCCACGTTGCGCGTGCCGATGATCGAGGCCAGCCGTGGCTGCCCCGGCATGCGCTCGCGCTCCTGGTAGATGCTCTCCACCACCACCACGGCATTGTCGACCAGCATGCCCACCGCCAGCAGCAGGCCCATCATGGTCAGGATGTTCAGTGTCACCCCGACGAAGTACATGAAGCCCAGGGTGATGGTGAAGCAGATCGGGATGGCCAGCGTCACCATCAGCGTCGACGGCCAATGGCGCAGGAAGAAGAACAGCACGGTCACCGACAGGATCAGGCCCACTGCACCGGCCTCGGCCAGCTCCAGCAGCGAGGACGTCACCGCCTTGCCCTGGTTGTCGATCACCTTGATCTGCACGTCGCGCATCGACGGCTGCGCGCGGATCGACTCGACCTCGGCCAGCGCCGCACGCGAGACGTCCACCAGGTTGGCACTGCGCTCCTTGAAGATGTCCAGGCCCACCGCCGGGTTGCCGTCCAGGCGGCGCCCGTAGTTCATCCGCGCCGGCTTCAGGCGCACGTCGGCGATATCGCCCAGGCGCAGGCCCTTGGCATTGATCACCAGGTCGCGCATTTCCTGCAGGTCGGTGATCTCACCCACCGGCTGCACGCGCACACGCTGGCCGTTGTCGTCGATCTGCCCGGCCGATATCGAGAAGTTCAGCGTGCGCAGGCGCTCGCTCAGCTCGTTGATGCTCAACCCATGCGCGTTGAGCCGGTTCGGATCGATGGCGATCTCCACCTCGTTTGGCGGCGCGCCGGTGATATCGACACGGGCCACGCCAGGGATGCGCTCGATGCGCCGCTTGAACTCGCGGTCGAGCATGTCATAGGCGGTGGTCAGATCGGTGGTGCTGGCGAGGCGCACCTTCAGCACGGGCTGGTCGCTGCTGGACCACTTGAACACGTTGTAGCGCTGCAGGTCGTCGGGCAGGTCGCTGCGGATCGCATCGATGCGCTCACGTGCATCGGACGCGGCAATCGCAATGTCGCGGTCCCAGTCGCTGAACTCGATGTAGATCAGCGCCGCCTCGGAGGTGGCCGACGAGCGCATGCGCTTGATGCCGGTCATCGTCGCCAGCGATTCCTCGACCGGCCGGATGATGGTCCGTTCCACTTCTTCCGGGGTCGAGCCGGTGTACGGAATCTGCACGAACAGGAACGGTGCGGAGATGTCCGGCAGCGCCTCCAGCGGCAATCGGAACGAAGCGATCAGTCCGATCACCACCAGCGATACGAAGCACATGATGGTGGTGACCGGGCGGCGGATGGAGAACTCGGCAACACTCATGCCGGTTCCTCCCCACCTGCCACGCCGCCTTCATCGCCGTGCAGGCCTTCACCGGCGTGCTTGCGGCCGCGCTCTCGATAATAGGCGTCGCCACGGCGATCCATCAGGTCATATACCACCGGGATCACCAGCAGGGTCAGCAGCGTCGACACCAGCAGGCCACCGATCACGGTGATCGCCATGGGTGCGCGAACCTCGGCGCCCTCGCCCATCGCCACCGCCAGCGGCAGGAAGCCGAACAGCGTGCACAGGGTGGTCATGATGATCGGGCGCAGACGCGAGCGTGCACCTTCCACCAGCGCCTCGTGCTTGGCCACGCCGGCCTCGCGCAGCTGGTTGACCTTGTCGATCAGGATGATCGCGTTCTTGGTGACCAGGCCGACCAGCAGGATCAGGCCGATGAACACCACCACCGAGATGGGCTTGCCGGTCAGCATCAGCGCCAGGATCGCGCCGACCAGCGCCAGCGGGATGGTGAACAGGATCACGAACGGGTGCAGCAGCGATTCGAACTGCGAGGCCATCACCAGGTAGACCAGGAAGATCGCCAGGCCGAAGGCGAAGATCAGCGACTTCGCCGCCTGCGCCAGCTCCTCGCCCTGGCCGCCGATGTGCAGGCCGACGCCCGCGCCCAGCGGCTGCTCGGCGACCATCTGCTGCACTTCGCGCATGGCTGCGCCAAGATCGATGTCGCGCAGGTTGGCCGACACCACTGCAACCCGGGTCTGGTCGGCGCGGTGAATCTCGCTGGGGCCAGTGGTGGCGACCACATCGGCCACCGCGTCCAGGGTGACCGGACGGGTGCTGCCGGGGTTGACGATCAGGCGGCGGATGCTCTCCACGCTGGCGCGGTCACCTTCCTGCGCACGCACCAGCACGTCGATCTTGCGGTCACGGAAGCTGTAGCGGGTGGCGACATCGCCGCGCACCTTCTTCACCACCACGTCGGCGATCTGGCGGGTGGTCAGGCCCAGCGCACCGGCGCGCTCCTGGTCGAAGCGGATCTGGATTTCCGGGAAGCCCTCTTCCACCGTCGACTTCACGTCGGCGTAGTGCGCATTGCCGCGCAGCATCGCCGCCAGGCGCTGGCCGGCCACTTCCAGGGTGGCCATGTCCTGCCCGCGCAGCTCGATTTCCAGCGGCGTGGAGAAGCTGAACAACGCCGGTCGCGCGAAGTCGACCTGGGCACCCGGGTGCTGGCTCATGGTGCCGCGCAGGCGCTCGGTGATCGCCGCTTCAGTGTGGGCATTGCCGCCGCCTTCCATCACCACGGTCAGCTTGCCGATGTTCTCGCCGCTTTCGGTCGGGCTGGCATCCAGCCGGGTGCCGCTGCCGCTTACGCCATACAGCGAGGCCACGCCTTCGCCCTTGCCGTGCGCCAGCTGCAGCTCGCGCACCAGCGCATCGGTCTGCTTGAGCGGCGTACCGGCCGGCAGCTTCACCGTCATTTCGAAACGGTCCTGTGCCAGCTGCGGGATCAGGTCCGCGCCAAGCATCGGCACCAGCGCCATGGTCGCCACGAAAATGATGGCCGCCACGCCCAGCACCTTGCCGGGATGCGCCAGTGCGCCCGGCAGCAGGCGCAGGTAGCCACGCTCGGCACCGGCATAGGGCTTCATCGCCAGGTCGCTGGCCTTGCGCATCACCGGGCCGACCACCGCGACCATGCCGCGCCACAGGCGCACCACCAGCCAGGCCAGCGCATAGAAGCTCCAGCGCACGCTGGCGACCACGCCACGGCGGCCCAGCGCAACCGGCTTCTGCCAGCGCTTCTGCGGCTGCCACGCTGCGTTCGGCGCCTCTTCCGGGAAGGCCAGCGGCGGCCGTCCCTTCAGCGAGCTCAGCATCGGGATCAGGGTCATCGACACCAGCAGCGAGATCGCGATGGCGATCGCCACGGTCAGCGCCTGGTCGCGGAACAGCTGCCCTGCGATGCCGTCGACGAACACCAGCGGCAGGAACACGGCGATGGTGGTCAGGGTCGAGGCGACCACCGCCATGCTCACTTCACGGGTGCCAGCAATCGCTGCCTGCAGGATGCCCAGGCCACGCTCACGCGCCTTGGCGATGCTCTCCAGTACCACGATCGAGTCATCCACCACCAGGCCCGTGGCCAATGCCAGGCCTCCCAGCGACATCACGTTCAAGCTCAGGCCGAGCTGGCCCATGAAGAAGAACGTGGCGATGATCGAGACCGGCAGCGACAGGCTGATCACGAACGTGCTCCAGCCATCGCGCAGGAACAGGAAGATGATCAGGATCGCCAGCAGGCCGCCGATCACGGCATCCTTCTTGACGTCGGCGATGGCGTGCTCGATGAAGCGCGACTGGTCCTCGATGGTGGTCAGCTCGACATCGGACGGGAACGTGCCCTTGATCTGCTCCAGGCGCTTGCGCAGCGCTTCGGCGGTGGACACGGTGTTGGCGTCACCTTCCTTGTAGATGGCCAGCTCGACCGATTCCTTGCCGCCCAGGCGGATGATTGCTTCACGCTCCTTGTAGCCCTGGCGCACGGTGGCCACGTCCTTCAGGCGCACCGGCACGCCGTTGGCAACCACGCTGGAGCCACCACCGGACGATGCGCTCTGTGCCGCCGACGCTGCGGCGATGGCGGCCGCCGAACCGGTCGACGCGGCGATGTTGAACATCTGCTGCAGCGCCGAGTCCGCCGCGCTGCCATTGGCGGCCTGGGTAGTGACCAGCAGGTTGCGGATTTCCTCCAGGTCGGCGAACTGGTTGACGGTACGCACCAGGAAGCGTTGCGAACCCTCCTCCAGGCGACCGCCGGAGATGTTGATGTTCTCGTCCTTCAGGCGCTTGATGACGGTGTCGATCGGCAGGTTCAGCTGGGCAAGCTTCTGCTGGTCGATGTCGACCTGGATCTCGTCCTCCAGGCCACCGCCCACCTTGACGGCCGCCACGCCGGTGACCGGCTCCAGCTTCTTCTTGAGGTCTTCATCGGCATAGCGGCGCAGGCCGGTCAGCTCGCGCACCGCATCGGCATCGCTGGTCGGCGCCGTCTTGTTCGACAGCACCAGGCGCATGATCGGCTCGGTGGATGGATTGAAGCGCAGCAGCACCGGGGCCTTGGCCTCCAGCGGCAGGTTCAGCGCCTCCATCTTGTCGCGCACCTCCAGGCTGGCCTGGTCCATGTTGGTGCCCCAGGCGAACTCCAGCACCACGTCGCTCTGGCCGGTACGCGAGACCGACTTCAGCTTGCGCAGGTTCTTGACCACGCCGACCGCCTCTTCGACCGGCTGGGTGATCAGGGTTTCGATTTCAGTCGGCGCCGCACCGGTGTATTCGGTGCGCACGGTCAGCGTCGGGTAGCTCAGGTCGGGCAGCAGGTTGACCTTGAGGTTGCCCAGCGCGATCAGGCCGAACAGCAGCAACGTGACCGTGCACATGGCGATGGTCACGCGGCGGCGGGTGGCGAATTCCACCAGGCCGCCGCGCATGCCGGCGGCGGCGCCGTCGCTCGCCGGCGAGGCACCGTGGTCGTGGCCCGGGGCGGTCATTGCTTGCTCCCGGCCTTTTCTGCCGGCTTGGCGGCCGCTGCAACCGTCTTCGCCTTCGGATCGGCAATCACCTGCACCGTGGTGCCGTCGCGCAGGGCGACCTTGCCGGCGGTGACCACCTGATCACCGGCCGCCAGGCCATCACGGATCTCCACCCACGGGCCCTCGGCGTAACCCAGCTTGACCGGAACGCGCGCGACCTTGCCTTCGCGCACCCGGAACACCGCCGGCTCACCGTCGTCGAGCAACGCCAGGCGCGGTACGACCAGCGCATCGGCACGCTGGTCGTAGTCGATGCGGATGCGACCGAACATGCCGGGCTGCAGCGCGTGTGCGGCACCGTCGAAGGCGCTGACCACGCGAAACGTGCCGCTGCCCGAATCCACCACCGGCGCGATGCGATCGACGGTGCCGGTGAAGCTCTGCCCCGGCAGCGCATCCGCCGCAAGCGTCACAGGCTGGCCGGCGCGCAGGGTGGCCAGCTCGCGCTCGGGCACGTTGAGGGTGGCTTCCAGCCGCGAGTTGTCGACGATGCGGAAGATCGGCGTGTTGATCTGCACGAAGTTGCCGGTCTTGATCGAGCGCGAGGCGATCACGCCGGAGATCGGTGCCACCACCGTGGTGTAGGACAGCTCCAGCGTCGCCAGCCGGTACTGCGCGCGGACGTTTTCCAGGTCGTAGCGCAGCTGGTCTACGTCGGCCGCGCTGACCATCTGCTGGCCAACCAGCTTCTGCGCGCGCTGGTAGTTGTTTTCCAGCTTGCGCATCTGCGCTTCGCTCTGCGCAACGGCCAGGCGTGCACGATCCGGGTCCAGCCGCACCAGCGGCTGGCCGGCGGTCACCCGCTGCCCTTCCTCGACCAGCACCGCCAGCGCTACGCCGGAGGTCTTGGCGACCACCTGCGACTCGGCGCGTGGTTCCAGCGCGGCAGTGCCGGTGTAGCTGGCGGCGACGGCACGATGGCTGGCCACCGCCACTTCGACCGGGACGGCGTCGACCTTCTTCTCCTCCTTGGTCTCGGCAGCCTTGGCTTCGGAATTGGGCCCTGCGGCGCAACCGCCCAGCAGCAGGGAGGTGGAGATCAGCAGTGCGGCAGCGCAGATTCCGCTGCGACGGCCGGACAGGAAGGTTGGGTGCGACATCGTCAGGTCCCTGGAGGATGCGTGGACAGGTGTGGTAGCAAAGTAATGCACCACTTCACGGCAACACCATATCCCAAAGGTCATGGTGTCTTCACGCCGCTGGTCGGCCCACCCCCATTTCAGCTAGATGAAACCTGGGGCTATACTCGGGTCGTTCCGTACCCCACGCCGGAACGACCAGACCCGAATCCCCGGAAACGACACCATGCGCCCGCAGCCGCTCGCCGCTTGTCTCGCTCTGGCCGTCCTCCTGCCCCTTGGGGCCGCCGCACAGCCCGCTCCTGCTCCTGCCACACCCGCCCCGGCACCGGCTCCCGCCGCTGCGCCCGCGCCCGCCGCGCCCACCGGCAATTTCGACAATGGCCGCGTGCTGGCCTACACCTGCCAGGGCTGCCACGGCATCACCGGCTACAAGAACGCCTACCCCAGTTACCGGGTGCCGAAGATCGGCGGCCAGACCCAGCAGTACCTGGCCCAGGCGCTGACCGAGTACCGCCAGGGCAAGCGCCGGCATCCGACGATGCAGGCGCAGTCGATGAGTTTCAGCGAACAGGAGATCGCCGATCTCTCTGTTTACCTGTCCACCGTCAAGTAAGGCCCGCCCATGTCGAAAGCCGCGCATCCGATGCGTCATGCCATCGCCCTGTCCGTTGCCCTGCTGCTGGCCGCCTGTTCACAGTCGCAGGTGGAAAACAGCGAGAAATCCGCCGCCGACCCGGGCCATGCCAGCGGCGAACACGGTTCTTCATCCTCCGCTGGCCTGCCGCCGGGCCGCGAGGCTGCCGGTGAAGCCCGCGCCAAGGTGAAGGGCAAGGCCACCAACCAGAGCTGCATCGATTGCCACGGGGCCGATGGCAACGCGCCGATCGATCCGACCTATCCGAAGCTGGGTGGGCAGTACGGCGATTACCTGGCGCATGCACTGCAGGCCTACCGTGCCGGTGACCGCCAGCATGCGCTGATGACGCCGCAGGCCAAGGACCTGAGTGATCAGGACATTGCCGATCTGGCGGCGTATTTCGGCAGCCGGCCGAGCCAGCTGCGGGATCTGCACGGGGTCAAATGACCGCTGGCCCCCCGGTGGGTGCGGACCTGGGTCCGCACTGATGCAGCCATCCACGCATGGCGTGGATCTACCAGGCATCGGCGTCGGTAGGTGCGGACCGTTGGTCCGCACGGATCCCTGAGTTCACCGGCAGCGCCGGCAGACGCTCAGCCTTCCAGTTCTTCCCAGCGTGCGTACGCGGCATCCAGCTCGGCCTGCACCTTGGCCAGCTGCTGGGTGTGCGCGGTCACTTCGGCACTGCTGCGGGTGTAGAACGAGGGGTCGTTCATCGCCGAGGTCAGGCCTTCGACATCGCCTTCCAGCTTCTCGATGGTCTTCGGCAGCTGCTCCAGCTCGCGTGCTTCCTTGTAGGCCAGCTTGCGCTTGGGGGCTGCGGGAGTCGCCGCCGCCGCCGGTGCAGCGGACGCCGGCTTGGCTGCCGGGGCCGCGGCAGGCGCAGCCACGCTGGCCGCATAGCGCTGCCAGTCGCTGTAACCACCGACGTACTCGCCGATCACGCCGTCGCCTTCCATCACCAGCGTGGACGTCACCACGTTGTCGATGAAGTCACGGTCGTGGCTGACCAGCAGCAGCGTGCCGGTGTACTCGCCCAGCAGCTCTTCCAGCAGCTCCAGGGTTTCCACGTCGAGGTCGTTGGTCGGTTCGTCCATCACCAGCAGGTTGGAGGGCTGCGCGAACAGCTTGGCCAGCAGCAGGCGGTTGCGCTCGCCACCGGACAGGCGGGTGATCGGCGCGCGCGCGCGCTCCGGAGTGAACATGAAGTCCTGCAGGTAGGCATGCACGTGCTTGCGCTTGCCGTTGAACTCGAGGAAATCGCGGCCTTCGGCCACGTTCTCGATCGCGCTCCAGTCTTCGCGCAGCACCGCGCGGTACTGGTCGAAATACGCGATCTGCAGGTTGGTACCGGCGTTGACCTCACCCTGGGCCGGCTGCAGTTCGCCCAGCAGCAGCTTCAGCAGCGTGGTCTTGCCGCTGCCATTGGGGCCGATCAGGCCGATGCGGTCGCCACGCAGGATGGTGGTGGTGAAATCGCGGACCATGGTGCGCTCGCCGAAGGCGAACGAAATGTCCTTGACGTCGATGACCTTCTTGCCGGAGCTGACGCCCTGCGCGGCTTCCATCTTGACGTTGCCGCTGAGGTCGCGGCGCTGCGAACGTTCGGTGCGCATCGCCTTGAGGCGGCGTACGCGGCCTTCGTCGCGGGTGCGGCGTGCCTTGATGCCCTGGCGGATCCAGACTTCTTCCTGCGCCAGCAGCTTGTCGAAGCGTGCGTTTTCCTGCGCCTGTGCGTTGAGGCGTTCCTCACGGCGACGCTCGTAGTTGGCCCAGTCACCCGGCCAGCTGGTGACCTGGCCGCGGTCGATCTCGACGATGCGGGTGGCCAGCGCACGCAGGAAGCGGCGGTCATGGGTGACGAACACCACGCTGCCGCTCCAGCCCTTCAGGAACGCTTCGAGCCAGTCGATGGCCTCGATGTCCAGGTGGTTGGTCGGTTCGTCCAGCAGCAGCACATCGGGGCTGGACACCAGCGCGCGGGCGAGCAGCACGCGGCGCTTCATGCCGCCGGACAGGCGGCCGAACTCGGCCTCGCCGTCCAGGTCGAGCTTGGTCAGGGTTTCGCTGACCCGTTGGTCCAGGCCCCAGCCGTTGGCGGCGTCGATCTTGGCCTGCACGTTGCCGAGGGCTTCGCCATCGAAGACCTCGGCATGGCTGAGGTGGTGGAACTCGGCCAGCCACTGGCCCAGTTCGCCGAGGCCATCGGCGACGACGTCGAACACCGAGCCCGCCGCGCCGTGTGGCACTTCCTGCTCCAGGCGGGTGACGCGCACGCCCTGCTGCACGCGGACTTCGCCGTCATCGGGCTTGTGGTCGCCGGACAGCAGCTTGAGCAGGGTGGATTTGCCGGCGCCGTTGCGGCCGATCAGGGCGATGCGTTCGCCCGGCTCGATCGACAGTTCGGCCTTTTCCAGCAACAACGGGCCGCCGACGCTGAAGTCGACGTTCTGCAGAGTAATCAGGGGCATCCGGATATTGTACGGGTTGGGGGCGTCGGCCGGGTTGCACCCGGCACCCGCAGAGGCAACGGCCGCAGCCAAAGCAACGTCAAAAGCTGGTTTCCTGTGGGATGGCGGGGTGGGTCCGGTTGCGGGGGCCGCTGCAAGTACGTCCATGTAAGCTCGGTCGCCGCATCCATGCGGCTCACGCCCCCGCAACCGGACCCATCCCGCCTTCGACAGATTTCTGCGATCTGTCGGAACGGCATTCTGCTCTGGTGGGTGGCGACCTTGGTCGGCACGGTAGATCCACGCCATGCGTGGATGAGCGCTGCAAGACCTGTCGATCTGTCGGGGTCGGATCCCGTTGCTGCGCAACGGGCTCTGACCCCTTCGTGAAATTCGCGCAGTGTAAGACCGATCCCTGCTACTGCACCTCCCCCAACAACGCCTGCAACCCCGGCAGCCATTGCTTGCCGGGGTGCCGTACCAGCCACAGGGTGCGCTGCAGGGGCGGCAGCGGGGTCTCCAGCACACGCAGGCGGCCGAGAGCCAGCGGCTCTTCCAGCGCATGACGCGAAAGACAGGCCAGGCCGAGGCCGGCGATGGCGGCTTGCTTGATCGCTTCGGTGTTGCCCAGCTGCAGGGTCTGGGCGAAGCCGCGCAGATGCGGCAACAGCGCCTGTTCGACCGCTTCGCGGGTGCCGGAGCCCGGTTCGCGCAGCAGCCAGCGTGCGCGGCGCAGTTCGTCCAGTGACCAGCGCGCGGCAGCGCCGGCGGCGCCGACGATCACCAGTGGATCCTGCTGCCAGGCGGTCACCTGCAGCCCGCGCTCGTGGCATGGGCCTTCGATCAGGCCGGCGTCCACATCCAGGCGCTGCACGGCGGCAACCACGCCGGCACTGTTGTCGATGCGCAGGTCGACTTCGGCCTGCGGCGCCTGTCGCAGCAGATCGGCGATGCGCGGTGGCAACAGGTAGTTGCCGATCGTGGTACTGGCCGCCAGCACCAGCCGCAGCGGTGCACCCTGCGACGGGTCGCCGCCAGCGGCCAGCTGCCGCTCCAGGTCGGCGGCGTTGACCAGCAACGTGCGCGCCGGCTCCAGCAGCGCGCGGCCGTGCCCGTTCAGGGCCAGGCGGCGGCCGATGCGGTCGAACAGCGGGGTGCCGAAGTGCGCCTCCAGCTCCTGCAGGGCGGCGCTGCTGGCCGACTGCGAGAGCGCAATGGCCTGGCCGGCGGCAGTGGTGCTGCCATGGTCGGCGATGGCGACGAAGACCTGCAGCTGGCGCAAGGTCAGGCGCATGGCATTTACCCGCTTGATAGGTAGGTTTCACCCATATTATTCGTTTTACAGGTCAGCGACAGAAGCGCACGCTTGCCTCATCACTCCAGCCCTGCCCTGCCATGAATGCCCCCGCTCTCTCCTCCTGGTCCCTGGCCGCCCTGCGCCAACGCTGGCAGCCGCGGCTGCCCGGCCTGCTGCTGGTCGGCCTGATCGCGGCGGCCTCGCTGTACCTGGCCGAGCTGCCCTGGCTTCAGGCGCACGGCCTGAGCGCGCTGACCGTGGCCATCGTCGCCGGGATCGTGGTCGGCAATACGTTCTACCCACGGCTGGCACCGGGCAGCGCGGCCGGTGTCGGCTTCTCCAAGCACTGGCTGCTGCGCGCCGGCATCGTGCTGTACGGCCTGCGCCTGACCTTCCAGGACATCGGCCATGTCGGCGTCACCGGCGTACTGATGGACGTGCTGGTGGTCGCCAGCACCTTCGGGCTGGCCTGCTGGCTGGGCATGCGCGTGTTCAAGATGGAGCGCGAAGCGGCAATGCTGATCGGCGCCGGCAGTGCGATCTGCGGCGCGGCGGCGGTGATGGCTGCCGAACCGGTGGTGCGCGGCCGTGCTGCGCAGGTCACCGTCGCGGTCTCTACTGTGGTGGTGTTCGGCACGCTGGCGATGTTCCTGTACCCCGCCTTGTACGCGCTGGTGCAATCGCATGGCTGGCTGGCAATGGACGCGCGGCAGTACGGCCTGTTCACCGGTGCGACGGTGCATGAAGTGGCACAGGTGGTGGCGGCCGGCCGTGCGGTCAACGAAGCGGCGGCTGACACGGCGGTGATCACCAAGATGGTGCGGGTGATGCTGCTGGCGCCGTTCCTGGTCGCGCTGTCGTTGTGGCTGGCGCGTGGCGGCAAGGCCAGCGCCGACGGCAGCAAGGCGCGCATCGTGGTGCCCTGGTTCGCGTTCGGTTTCGCGGCGGTGGCCGGGTTCAACTCGCTGCATCTGCTGCCGGCCGGCCTGCAGGCCGGGCTGGTGCAGCTCGATACCGTGCTGCTGGCAATGGCGATGGCCGCGCTTGGCCTGACCACCCACGTCTCGGCACTGCGCCAGGCCGGGCTGAAGCCACTGCTGCTGGCGCTGATCCTTTTTGCGTGGCTGCTGTTCGGTGGCCTGGCCATCCATCAGGGTGTGCTGGCGGTGCTGGGCTGAGCAGGAGCGTGCCGGCCAAGGTCGGCACCCACCAGCAGATCCACGCCATGCGTGGATGGCGGCTCCAATTGGGGGTCAGAGCCCTTTCCTGCGGAAAGGGATCCGACCCCACCCCATTAGACGGGGGCGGCCGCGCGGACGGGTACAATGCGCCATGACTGACTTCTCGACCCTGCCGCTGAGCCCGGCCCTGCAGCCCGGCCTGGATGCCCTCGGCTACACCACCCTCACCCCCGTGCAGGCGCAGAGCCTGCCGGCCATCCTCGATGGCCGCGACGTGATCGCACAGGCGCCGACCGGCAGCGGCAAGACCGCCGCCTTCGGCCTGGGCCTGCTGCAGGCCATCGACCCCAGCCTGATCCGCGTGCAGGCGCTGGTGCTGTGCCCGACCCGCGAACTGGCCGACCAGGTCGGCAAGCAGATCCGCAAGCTGGCCACCGGCATCCCCAACCTGAAGCTGCTGCTGCTGGTCGGCGGCGTGCCGCTGGGGCCGCAGCTGGCGTCGCTGGAAGGCCACGATCCGCATGTGGTGGTCGGCACGCCTGGCCGCGTGCAGGAGCTGGCACGCAAGCGTGCGCTGAACCTGGGCGCGGTGCGCACGCTGGTGCTGGATGAGGCCGACCGCATGCTCGACATGGGCTTCGAGGAGCCGATCCGCGAGATCGCCGGCCGCACCCACAAGGATCGCCAGAGCCTGCTGTTCTCCGCCACCTTCCCCGACAGCATCCGCGCCATGGCACGTGACCTGCTGCGCGACGCGGTGGAAGTGACGGTGGAGGGTGCCGACCAGGCCCCGGC
Source organism: Stenotrophomonas maltophilia (assembly GCF_002799155.1). Classification (GTDB taxonomy): domain Bacteria; phylum Pseudomonadota; class Gammaproteobacteria; order Xanthomonadales; family Xanthomonadaceae; genus Stenotrophomonas; species Stenotrophomonas maltophilia_R. The sequence goes on along the minus strand of NZ_NERD01000002.1, from coordinate 1,314,684 downwards.
CATCCGCCACCTGTTCTGCGAGGTGGAGCCGGCGCATCGCCAGAAGGCGCTTGCCGGCCTGCTGCTGAAGTACACGCCGGAATCGGCGGTGGTGTTCTGCAACACCCGCAAGGACGTGGACGAAGTGGCCAACTCGCTGCAGCAGTTCGGCTTCTCCGCACTGGCCCTGCACGGTGACATGGAACAGCGTGACCGCGAGGAAGTGCTGCTGTTGCTGGCCAATCGCAGCTGCAACGTGCTGGTGGCCAGCGACGTGGCCGCACGCGGCCTGGACGTGGAAGAGCTGGCCGCGGTGATCAACTACGAGCTGCCGACCGACGTGGAGAGCTACCAGCACCGCGTGGGCCGTACCGGTCGTGCCGGTGCCAGTGGCCTGGCGATCAGCCTGGTGGCCGGCCGCGAGAAGACCCGTGCCGAAGCGATCGAAGCGCAGATGGGGCAGCCGCTGGACTGGCAGAAGACGCCGCTGGCGACCGCGCGCCCGGCCGAGCTGCCGCAGGCCGCGATGCGCACCCTGCGGATCGACGGTGGCAAGACTGACAAGCTGCGCCCGGGCGACATCCTCGGTGCCCTGACCGGCGACGCCGGACTGTCGAGCAAGTTCATCGGCAAGATCGCGATCTTCCCGACCCGCTCCTATGTGGCAATCGCGCGTGAGCAGGCCAACAAAGCCGTGGCCAGGCTGGAAGCCGGCAAGATCAAGGGCCGTCGTTTCCGCGTGCGGATGATGTAATCGGGTGACCTGCAGGGTCGAGCCATGCTCGACCCTGTGCGCACAGCAAACGGCAGGCGGTGGCAACCAAGGTTGGCACCCACCCTCTGATCAGAACACCAGTTCGGTGTGTAGCGGCAGGTTCGCTTCCCAACGGGCGCGGCCACCGAGGCCATCGAGCTCGACCAGCACGCCGGCACCGACCACGTCAACGCCCAGGCGGCGCACCAGCGACAGCGCAGCGACCAGCGTGCCGCCGGTGGCCAGCACGTCATCGATGATCACTACGCGGGCACCCGCCGTCAGCGCATCGGCGTGCACTTCGATGCAGTCGCTGCGGTATTCCAGCGTGTATTCCTCGCGCAGCACCTGGCCCGGCAGCTTGCCCGGCTTGCGCACCGGCACGAAGCCCACGCCCAGCTCCAGCGCCATCGCGGCGCCGAGGATGAAGCCACGCGATTCGATGCCGACCACCGCGTCCAGCTTCTGGTCGCGCCAGCGGTCGGCCATCGCGGTGATCGCGCCGCGGAAGTCCTCGCCGTGGGCGAGCAGCGGCATGATGTCCTTGAACAGGATGCCGGGCTTGGGGAAGTCGGCGATGTCGCGCAGGCGGGACGCCCACTGCGGAGCGACGATGGCGTCGGTCATGTCACATTGGCTAACTGATGGCGGCATAGGGTACCTGTTCCGGGCGCCGCCTGCCTGATGGGGGTGTCGGCCGGGCCGCGCCCGGCACCTGCAGAGGCCAGAGCGCAATCAAAAGCGAAAGCAAAAGCCGCATTCCGAGGGATGGCGGGGTGGGTCCGGTTGCGGGAGACGCCGTAAACCCATCCATGGGGGCTTGGCCGCGGCATCCATGCCGCGGACACTCCCGCAACCGGACCCACCCCGCCTTCGACAGATCTCTGCGATCTGCAGTAGATCCACGCCATGCGTGGATGAATCTCTATCAAAATCGAATATTTCGAGAATTGAACGAAGAGCATCCACGCATGGCGTGGATCTATCGTGTCGACCAAGGTCGACACCTACCAACAGCCGCGGGAATCTGTCGGAGGTGGGGCGGTGTCGGAGTGCGGGGTGTCAGCCGCATGGATGCGGCTGCCAAGCTTACAGGGACGTACTTGCAGCGTCCCCGCACTCCGACACCGCCCCGCCAAACCACGGAATCCAGCTTTGCTCTGGCTGTTGACCTGGCCTCTGCGGGTGCAGGGTGCAGCCCTGCCGCCCCCCCCTCAGGAGCTGCAGGACAGCATCGAGCAGCCGGCACGGTTGTCGGCCCACGCCGGGCGTTTGCCGGCGAAGTGTTCATACCCCGGGCGTTCGGTGTAAGGGTCACGCAGAACGTCCTGCAGTGCATGAACACCGCCGAGGTCACCCTGCTCCGCGCGGTCGATCGCCTCCTGGGCCAGCCAGTTGCGCAGCACGTACAGCGGGTTCGCCGCCGTCATCTTCGCCATGCGTTCGCTGGCTGACAGCGGATCGCGGTGCAGGCGCGCCGCGTAGTCCTGCAGCCACTGCTGCAACGGCGCCTGCACCGCCTGCTGGCGCGCGTCGTCGTAGTACACCGCGTCCAGCAGCGCCGCATCCGGTGCCGCCGGATCGAGACGCATCAGCGCGCGCCACGCCAGGGTCATGTCCATGGCACCGTCCTGCATCAGCTGCTGCCAGCGCTGGTAGAGCTGCAGGTCATCATCATCCGCCGCAGCCAGCCCCAGCTTCGCTGCAGCATCGCGGCGCGTGCAGGCCACGAAGGTGGACTGGTAGGCCGACAGGCCCGCCTGCAGCGGTGCGACATCGCCGAACAACGGCGCCAACGCCTGTGCCAACCGGCCCAGGTTCCAGTACGCCACCTGCGGCTGGGTACCGAAGCGGTAGCGGCGACCCTGTGCGTCGGTGGTGTTCGGTGTCCAGTCCGGATCGAAGTCTTCGATCCATCCATAGGGGCCGTAGTCCAGTGTCAGGCCGAGCACGGACAGGTTGTCAGTGTTCATCACACCGTGCACGAAGCCGACGCGCATCCAGTGCGCGACCATCTCGGCCGTGCGCACCGCGATCTGCGCGAACCAGTCGCCGTACAGCGCCTCGCCCTGCCCGTCCAGCTCAGGGAAATCGCGGGCGATGCAGGTGTCCACCAACTGTTGCAGCAGTGCGGTTTCGCCACGCGAGGCCGGCAGCTCGAACGAACCGAAACGCAGGAACGACGGCGAAACCCGGCACACGATGGCACCCGGCTCGGCACGCGGGTGGCCGTCGTAGAACATGTCGCGCACCACGTCTTCACCGGTGCCAACCAGCGACAACGCGCGCGTGGTCGGCACGCCCAGGTGGTGCATCGCTTCGCTGCACAGGAATTCGCGGATGGATGAGCGCAGCACTGCGCGCCCATCGGCGCCGCGCGAATACGGCGTGGGGCCGGCCCCCTTCAGCTGCAGCTCCCAATGGCGGCCGTCCGGCGCAACTAGCTCGCCCAGCGAAATCGCACGTCCGTCGCCGAGCTGGCCGGCCCAGTGACCAAACTGGTGGCCACCGTAGTTGGCGGCCCATGGCTGCATGCCGGGGTACAGCGCATTGCCGCCGAACACCTGCGCGAAGCCCTCGCTCTCGACCTCAGCGGCATCGAAACCCAACAGCCCGGCCACTTCCGGCGACCAGGCCAGCAGCGTGGGCGCCGACACCGGGGTCGGCATCACCGGCGACCAGGCCGCGCCCCGCACTTCGCGGCGGCGCCGGCCGGATTCGGGGTCGCCTGGCAGGGTGTGCAGCAGGCGGTTATCGAAACGGGGGCTGACGGTATCCATGGTGCTGAAGATGGGGGCGACGGCCGCCCGCCTCAATTGCCGCTGAGCGCCTGCAGGTGACCACCGTGGGCCTCGGCACGCTGGTAGGCCGGGCGCTCACCGATGCGCTTGAGGAAGCCGCGCAGCGCCGGCTTGTCGTCGAGGCCACCACCACGCGCGGCAGCGGCCTGGATCGGGAAGCTCATCTGGATGTCGGCCGCACTGAAGCGTTCGCCGGCAAACCACGGGCTTTCGGACAAGCGGCGCTCCATCCAGTCCAGGTGCAAGCGCCGCTGCGGCCCAACGAAGCCGCGCTCGGCCTTGTCGGCGATGCTGCGCGCGATCGGGCGGGCAAAGAAGGGCATCGGCGCGTTGCGGATGCGTCCCATCACCAGGGTCAGCAGCAGTGGCGGCATCGCCGAGCCTTCGGCGTAGTGCAGCCAGTAGCGGTAGGCGATGCGCTCGGCTCCGTCGGCCGGCATCGGTGACGGCGACAGCTGGCGTTGCGTGTCGTAGCGGTCAGCAAGGTAGTCGAGAATCGCGCCGGACTCTGCCAGTACCAGCTCGCCATCCTGCAGCACCGGCGACTTGCCAAGCGGATGCACGTTGCGCAGTTCCGGCGGCGCCAGCAACGTCTTCGGATCACGCGGATAGCGGCGCAGTTCGTAGTCCAGCCCCAGCTCCTCCAGCATCCACAACACGCGCAGCGAACGGGAGTTTTCCAGGTGGTGGACGATGCGCATGGGGGTGATCCCTTGGGGAGACACGCATCGTACCGCGCATGGCGCATTGCTCGGCTACGAAAAAACAACGGGCAACAAAAAACGCCGGAAGCTTTCGCTTCCGGCGTTCTGGCTACCCAACGGTAGCAGACGGATTAGACCGCCTGCACCTGGTCAGCCTGCATACCCTTCTGACCCTGGACGGCGATGAAGGTAACCTTCTGGCCTTCCTGCAGGGTCTTGAAGCCGGTGCCCTGGATCGCGCGGAAGTGCACGAACAGGTCCGGGCCGCTTTCCGGGGTGATGAAGCCGAAGCCCTTGGCGTCGTTGAACCACTTGACGGTGCCGGTCTGACGTTCAGACATTTTACTAACTCCTGAAACACATGTTGAAAAAAATCGCAGCCACCGGGTATCGGGGCCGAGACTGAGTTGCAGGCGTTGGTAAAGCGGATCGATGAGTGGATCGTGAGATCAACTGCACCAGGCCACGATTCACGGTGACCCTAGCAAACACAGTGGGTCGCACGATACGCGTGTTTTCCGCAAAAAGCGATAGTCCCGACGTTCATGGGAACCCGTCACCCGCTAGGCGCGGCAAGGGTTGGCAGCCTTTCGCGGCTAACTCCGAGCCCCCATTCAGGATTTTCCTACCCTACACTGGGTAAATGACTGAAGCCGAAACCCCCGCTGAACACGCCTCCCCCCGCATCTGGGTGGATGCTGACGCCTGCCCCACCGTCATTCGCGACATCCTGTTCCGTGCAGCTGAACGGGTCGGTATCGAGCTGACCCTGGTTGCCAACCAGTGGATTCGCACCCCGCCCTCGCGCTGGCTGCGCTCGATCCAGGTGCCGCAGGGGCTGGACGTAGCCGACAGCGCCATCGTCGAGCGGGTCGCCGCAGGCGACCTGGTGGTCACCCAGGACATCCCACTGGCCGCGCTGGTGCTGGAGAAGAAGGCCGTCGCGCTGAACCCGCGCGGCCAGTTGTACACGCCGAACAACATGGCCGAACGGCTGTCGATGCGGAATTTCATGGAGGAACTGCGCGGCGCCGGGGTCCAGACCGGCGGACCGCCGCCCCTGGGGTCCCGCGACCGGCAGCTGTTCGCCGCCGAGCTGGACCGCTGGCTGGCGCGACGCCCGGCCCGCTGACGGGCTAGCCGCCCTCAGCCGGCAGGCTCAGGCTGCGGCCGCTGCTGAACATCCGTCGTTCGCCACTCAACGGGTCGTCGAAGCCCAGGCCCCGCGCCAGAAGCTGCAGCGGCGCCTCAGCGACGTTCGGCGGACGTTGCTGAAGCTGGGGGTACAGCGTGTCACCCACGATCGGCGCCCCCAGCATGGCCATGTGCACGCGCAACTGATGCTTGCGGCCGGTTTCCGGCAGCAGCCGGTACCGCCAGACCGGCCCTTCGGCCTCGATCAGCTCGATCCAGCTGCGCGCATTGGGTTCGCCGGGCACCTCGGCCATCCGGAAGAAGGGCTCGCCCGGCACCAGACGGCTGTCCCGCTGCAACGGGAACTCCCGCCCCGGCAGCGCCGGTGCCAGGGCTTCATAGGTCTTTTCGATGCACCGCTCACGGAACAGGCGCTGGTAAGCATCACGCGACGCACGCTGGGTCGAGAACAGCACCAGCCCGGCCGTCAGCCGATCCAGCCGGTGCAGCGGCACCAGATCGGCATTGCCGGTGCGGGCGACCAGCCGCGCCAGCAACGTCTCGCGCACATGCCCACCGGCCGGTGTCACCGGCAGGAAATGCGGCTTGTCGGCCACCAGCAGGTGCGCATCCAGATGAACGATGGTCTCGGCGAAGGGAACCACCGGCTCATCGGCCACTTCGCGGAAGTACTGGATGTCCAGCCCGACCTGCCAGGGCATGCCCGGCGCGAGCACCCTGCCCTGCGCATCCAGCACACGGCCACGCGCGAAGCGATCCTGCCATTGCGCGCGCGCGATGCGCGGGAAACGTGCACACAGGCCATCCAGCAGGGTGGCCCAGGGGCCGGGCGGCAGCTGCAGCCGGCTGGGCAAGCTCATGGCGTCCACTCCGGCCACGGGAAAGAGCGCAAGAGTGCCATCGTTGACGGCATGCAGACAGCCCAGCCACGGACACCCCCGGAGCAAACCTCTATCATTGTCGTCTTTAGTCCACGGATCCCCCATGGCTCTTACTGCCACCATCCGCAAGGCCGAACTGCAGATCAGCGACATGGATCGCGGTTACTACGCGACCCACAATCTGACCCTGGCCCAGCATCCGTCCGAGACCGACGAGCGCCTGATGGTGCGCCTGCTCGCCTTCGCGCTGAGCGCAGGCGATCGCCTGGAATTCGGTCGCGGCCTGAGCACCGATGACGAGCCCGATCTGTGGGAACACGACTACACCGGCGACATCCTGCAGTGGATCGACCTGGGCCATCCGGACGAGTCGCGCATCCGCAAGGCCAGCAATCGCAGCCGCCAGGTGCAGGTGGTCAACTACGGCGGCAATGCATCGGATATCTGGTGGGGCAAGCAGGGCAAGGGCCTGGCACGTTTCGACAATCTCTCGGTGGTCGATCTGGACGGCGAATTCGTTGAGCGCTGGGGCCAGCAGATCCAGCGTGCCATGCGCTGGAGCGTGCTGATCCAGGACGGCGAGGTGCAGCTGCTCAACGACCAGATCCAGCTCGACGTGATCCCGAACTGGCGCAAGCGCGCCAAGGCATGAGCACGATCCGTTGCGATGTGGTGGTCATCGGTGCCGGCGCGGCCGGGCTGATGACCGCGATCACCGCCGGCCAGCGCGGCCGCCAGGTGCAGGTGATCGACCATGCCAACAAGGTCGGCAAGAAGATCCTGATGTCCGGCGGTGGCCGCTGCAACTTCACCAACACCGGCACCACCCCGGCCAACTTCCTGTCGGCCAACCCACACTTCTGCAAGTCGGCTTTGGCCCGCTACACGCCCTGGCACTTCATCGAGCTGGTGCACAAGCACGGCATCGCCTATCACGAAAAGGAACTGGGGCAGCTGTTCTGCGACATCTCCTCCAAGCAGATCGTGAAGATGCTGGTGGACGAATGCCAGGCGGCCGGCGTACAGATCCGTACCGAATGCAGCGTGCAGCGCATCGAGCACGGCAGCGATGGTTTCCGCGTGCACACCACGCAGGGCCTGTTCCATTGCGCCTCGCTGGTGGTTGCCACCGGTGGCCTGTCGATTCCCAGCATGGGGGCCAGCGGCTTTGGCTATGAAGTGGCCCGCCATTTCGGCCACCAGGTGCTGCCGACCCGCGCCGGCCTGGTGCCGCTGACCCTCAGTGGCAAGCACCAGGAGCGGCTGGCCGACCTCAGCGGCGTCGCACTGCCGATCGAGGCGCGCTGCAACGGAAAGAGTTTCCAGAACTTCATGCTGCTGACCCACCGTGGCGTGAGCGGCCCGGCCATCCTGCAGATCTCTTCGTTCTGGCAGCCCGGCGATGCGCTGGAGCTGGACCTGCTGCCGGGCCAGGATGCCGGCGAGTGGCTGCGCCAGATGAAGCGCGACCGCCCCGCCGCCGAGCTGCGCACGGTGCTGGGCGAGGTGCTGCCGAAGCGGTTGGCGCAGCGCCTGTGCGAGCACTGGCTGCCGGACCGCCCGGTGCGCCAGCTGGACGAGCCAGTGCTGCGCCAGGCCGCGCAGCTGCTGGGCGCATTCCCGCTGGTGGCCAGCGGCACTGAAGGCTACCGCACCGCCGAGGTCACCCTGGGCGGCGTGGACACCGCCGAAGTGTCATCCTCGACGATGGAATCCAAGCGCGTACCCGGCCTGCACTTCGTTGGCGAGGTGCTGGACGTGACCGGCTGGCTGGGCGGCTACAACTTCCAATGGGCCTGGGCCAGCGGCCACGCAGCGGGCGGCGTGGTGTGAACCACTTGGCCGTTCGATGCACGCAAGGGAGGCGCGCATGGACGGTTCGCCGCGCATCGTGTATCTAGATTCGCAGATTGGGGAGCAGTGCATGCAGAACGCGAACGACATCACCATCCGCCTGCTGATCGTCGATGACAGCGGCGAGAATGCCGAAGCCATCGTCAGCACCCTGCGCAACAGCGGCATCGCGGTACGCCCGTGGCGCCCGCAGGATGCGGCCGAGCTGGCCCAGGTGCTGACCAGCCAGGCCATCGACCTGGTGCTGGCCTCGCCTTCGCAGGGCATCCCGCTGCAGCTGGCGGCCCAGCACATCGCCGCCAGCGGCAAGGACATTCCGCTGGTACTGCTGGCCGAGCGCATCGATGAGGACGAACTGGTGCAGGCCAGCAGCCATGGCATCCGTGCCGTGGCCCTGCGCCAGCGCCCCGAGCATCTGCTCGCCGTGGTCCGCGACCAGTGGGTGGACCTGCAGGCGCGTCGCGGCCTGCGCCGCATCGAGGCACAGATGCGCGAGACCGAGCGCCGCTGTGACGCGCTGATCGCCTCCTCGCGCGACCCCATCGCCTACGTGCATGAAGGCATGCACATCCGTGCCAACGACGCCTACCTGGAGATGTTCGGCTACGAGCATTTCGACGACATCGAAGGCATTTCGCTGCTGGACATGGTCGCGGCCCAGCACGTGGAGGGCTTCAAGCAACTGTTGAAGGGACTCAGTCGCGGCGAGGCGCCGCCGCCGCAATACCAGCTCGACGCGCGCCACGAGGACGGCAGTGCGTTCCCGGCGACAATGGAGTTTGCCGCTGCCACCTACGAGGGCGAGTCCTGCCTGCAGGTGGTGCTCCGCCGCCGCATGGAGTTCGATCCCGAGCTGGCGCGCGAGGTCGAGGACCTGCGCCAGCGCGACCAGGTTACCGGCCTGCTCAACCGGCCGACCTTCATGCTGCAACTGGAAAGCGCGGTGGCCCAGGCCGGGCGCAGCGAGGGCCAGTTCGGCCTGCTGCTGATCGAACCGGACCACTACGCGCGACTGCTGCCGGACATCGGCCTGGCGTCGGCCGACACCCTGATCGGCGCGCTCGCCGCGCTGCTGGCCGAGGTGGTCGGCGAGGACGCGCAGCTGGCCCGCTTCGGTGAACATAATTTCGCCGTGCTGCAGGCCGGGCCCTATGCACAGACCGTGGCGCTGGCCGAGCGCATCCGCGAGGCCTATGCCGCGCATGTCTTCAGCATCGGCGCACGCTCGGCCACGGTAACGGTCAGCATTGGCGGCGTGCAGGTGGGCGAGAAGATCGCCAGCATCGGCCAGGTGCTGGCGCGTGCAAGCGAATGCACCCATGCCGCAGCCGAACTGGGCAACACCTGCCGTATCTTCGACCCCGCCGCCGCCGACCGTGTGGAGGAAGAGCGCGTGCTGCGCTGGGTCGCGCGTATCCGCGAGGCACTGGCCGGCGATGGCTTCCAGCTGCACTACCAGCCGGTGCTGAACCTGCAGGGCGAGCCGCTGGAGCTGTACGAGGCCTACCTGCGCCTGGAGAACAATGGCGAGCTGCTGAGCCCGACCGCATTCCTGGGCATCGCCGAGGAACACGGCCTGCTGGCCGATATCAACCGCTGGGTGGTCTCGCAGGCCATCGCAGTGCTCGGCCAGCGCGCGCGCGAAGGCAACGCCACCCAGGTTCTGGTGAAAGTGACGCCGGAATCGTTCGACGACCCGCAGATGATCGCCACCCTGCGCCGCGAGCTGCAGGCACAGGGCGTGCCCGGCGAACGGCTGTGGCTGCATGCACCGGAAGCGAAGGTGTTCACCCACCTGCGCAGCGCGCAGCAGTTTCTCGCCGAAGTGGCACCGCTGGGCTGCCGCATCGGCCTGGAGCAGTTCGGCTCGGGGCTGGATTCGTTCCAGCTGCTGGCCCACTTCCAGCCGCAGTTCCTCAAGCTGGACCGCGGTTTCACCAGCGATCTGGCGGCCACGCGCGAGAACATCGACCGTATCAGCCAGATTACCGCGCGTGCGCAGGAAGCCGGCATCTGCACCATTGCCGAGTTCGTCAGCGATGCCAATTCGATGACCCTGTTGTTCAGTGCCGGCGTGGATTACGTGCAGGGTGACTTCGTCGGCCCTGCGCTGCCGGAAATGGGCTTCGAGTTCGGGTGATACCTACCTGCAGAGCCGGGCATCACTTGGCTCTACAGAACGCAGAAGGCCGGCATTCGCCGGCCTTCTGTTTGATCAGGTCATGTCGACCAGATTGTCGATTTTCACATCCGGATTGACGTCGGCCTCGTAGTCCACGCCTTCCACGCCAAAGCCGAACAAGCGCAGGAAATCGGCCTTGTAGCCGGCCAGGTCGCTGATCTCGTACAGGTTCTCGTTGGTGACCTGCGGCCACAGCGCCACCACCTTGCCCTGCACGTCCGCAGCCATTTCCTTGTAGTCGGCACGCAGTCGACCTTCCTCGTCGACCAGCGCCACGGTGTGACCGTCGCCGTCAACCAGATCGTGACGCAGGCGATCGACCGCCACGCCATCGGACTTGCCGCCGTAGAGAATGTCGTACAGCACGTCGAGCTGCTCGATGCAGCCTTCGTGGGTGCCCTTTTCCTTCATCACCTTGAACAGCAGCGACAGGTACAGCGGCATGGTCGGAATGGCCGAACTGGCCTGGGTGACCACCGCCTTCAGCACCGATACGCGTGCGTCACCACCAATCCTGGCCAGCTTCTCGCGCAGGCCCAGCACCTTGGTGTCCAGATCCTTCTTGGCGGCACCGATCGAGCCATTCCAGTAGATCGCCTGGGTGATTTCTTCGCCCACATAGGTGAAGGCGGTGGTGGTGCAGCCGTTGGCCAGCACGTCGGCATCGGCCAGTGCATCGATCCACATCTGCCAGTCCTCGCCGCCCATCACCGCGACGGTGCCGGCGATCTCTTCCGGGGTCGCCGGCTGCAGCTGGGTCTCGGTCAGCACTTCCTTGTCGGTGTCCAGGCCGCGCAGCGTGATCGGCTCGCCGATCGGCTTCAGCGTGGAACTGATGATCTCGCCGGTCTTCGGGTGCTTGCGGCGCGGCGCAGCCAGGCTGTAGACGACCTGGTCCACTTGGCCGAGATCGGCCTTGATCATTTCGATGGTCTTCGCCTTCACTTCATCGGAGAAGGCATCGCCGTTGATGCTCTTGGCGTACAGGCCGGCTTCCGCAGCGTACGTGTGGAACGCAGCCGAGTTGTACCAACCCGCGGTACCCGGCTTGGTTTCGCTGCCCGGGCGTTCGAAGAAGATGCCCAGGGTGGCGGCGCCGCTGCCGAAGGCCGCGGTGATGCGTGCAGCCAGGCCGTAGCCGGTCGAGGCGCCGATCACCAGCACGCGCTTGGGGCCGTTCTGGATCGGCGGACGCGCGCGGATGTAGTCGATCTGCTGCTTGACCGCAGCCTCGCAGCCGGTCGGATGGGTGGTGACGCAGATGAAGCCGCGGACGCGCGGTTTGATGACCATGAATACCTCGGGTTGGCAATGCGGCGCACGGGGCGCTCAGCAGGAATACGGGCGCGCGCCTGCGCGCGCGAACCGCAGGATCGTAGTGCGCGGGGGAAGATTGCACAACCGACGCTGGCGTAGGGTGGTGTTTGTTTTGCAGGGTTGCACCCTGCACCCGCAGAGGCAACGTCAACGGCAGAAGCTGGGGTCCTGTGGGTTGGCGGGGTGGGTCCGGTTGCGGGGGACGCCGTGAATACGTCCCTGTAGGCTCGGTCGCGCCATCCATGGCGCTCACGCCCCCGCAACCTGACCCACCCCGCCTTCGACAGTTTCCCGCGATCTGTCGGACATGTCGCCGCTGCTGTTGGTGGGTGCCGACCGTTGGTCGGCACGGTTGAATTCATTCGATATCTGACAGATGTGCCGACCAACGGTCGGCACCCACCATCAGCCGTGCGGAACCGGTCTGGGGCAGAGCCCCCTGAGTCAGGGGGCGGCCGCGAAGCGGCGGGGGTCTGGGAGCTGGTAAGTGGGGCCCACGGTTCGCGCAGAGAAGCGTGGGAGCGACAGCGCGCATGCGATGATGCGTACCAGCCCTGCCCACAAAAAACCCCGCTTGCGCGGGGTTCTCTGTGTGTTGCGTGCAGCGCGAACGCTTACGGGCGACGGGCCAGGGCCTCGACGTCCTTCGCCTTCGGCAGCAGGTCCTGCTTGCTGACGCGCAGGAAACCGATGGTCAGCATCGGCACCGCCACCAGGATCGAGGACAGCACCACGATCACCGCACCGATCATGTGCGTCTCGGCCAGGCCTTCCATCGAGCTGCCGCCGTACATGTACAGGGCAAGCGCGGACAGGAAGAACATCACCGCAGTAATCACCGTACGCGACAGCGTCTGGTTGATCGAACGGTTCAGCACTTCCATCGAGTCCACGCGCAGGCTGCGGAAGTTCTCGCGGACGCGGTCGAAGACCACGATCAGATCGTTGATCGCAAAGCCCATCACCGACAGCAGGCCAGCCAGCACGGTCAGGTCGAACTCACGGCCCAGCAGGGACACGTAAGCCACCGTCACGATCAGGTCGAACATCGCCACGATGCTGGCGGTAACCGCGAACTTCCATTCGAAGCGCACGGCAATGTAGATCAGGAAGCCGGCCAGCATGAAGATGGTGGCGTACAGGCCATTCATCGCCAGGTCCTTGCCGATCTGCGGGCCCACGAACTCGTTACGGAGCACGGTGGCCTGGTTGTCGGCGGTTGACAGCGCCTTCACGACGGCGGCAGCGGTAGCCTTGTCCTCGTGCGCGGCGTCGCCGGTGCCGGCAGCGTGCTCACCGTGCGGGGCCAGGCGGATCAGCAGGTCGGTGTTGCCACCGACGCTCTGCACCTGGGCGCCGTCAAAGCCGCCCTGCTCGAGCTTGGTGCGGACCTGCTCGACGTCCACCGCCTTGTCGAAGCGGGCTTCGATCAGGGTGCCACCGGTGAAGTCCAGCGCGTAATTGAAGCCCTTGACGCCGATGATGGCGACCGAGGCCAAGAACACGATGACCGTGACGACCATCGCGACATGGCGCCAGCGCATGAAGTCGATCTTGGTGTCGTTCGGGAGGATGTGCAGCGGAAACAGTTTCATGTGCGTGTCGTCCCGTCAGATGGCCACGTTCTGGAGCTTCTTGCGACGGCCGTAGATCAGCGTCGCCAGCGCACGCGACACGGTGATCGCGGTGAACATGGAGGCGAAAATACCGATGATCATGGTCAGCGCGAAGCCCTTCAGCGGACCGGTACCGAATGCGAACAGCGCCACGCCGACGATCAAGCCGGTCAGGTTGGCGTCGAGGATGGTGCCCGAGGCACGCTCGTAACCGGTCACGATCGCGGTCTTGCCCGGCACGCCGGCACGCAGTTCTTCACGGATGCGCTCGTTGATCAGCACGTTGGCGTCCACCGACAGGCCGACCGACAGCGCCAGGCCAGCGAAGCCAGGCAGGGTCATGGTCGCGCCGAACAGCGACATCACCGCCACCACGATCAGCAGGTTGAACAGCATCGCGAGCGAGGTGATCACGCCGAACATGCGGTAGTAGACGCTGAAGAACACCAGGGTGAACAGGAAGGCGAACACCACGGCGCGCATACCATTCTTGACGTTCTCCGCGCCCAGGCTCGGGCCGACCACACGCTCTTCAACGAAGTCCATCGGCGCGGCCAGCGAGCCGGACTTCAGCAGCTTGGCCAGGTCCTCGGCTTCCTTCTTCTGCAGACCGGTGGTCTGGAAGTTCTTGCCGAACACGCCGTTGATGTTGGCCACCGAGATCACTTCCTCGTTGACCTTGAAGCCACGCACTTCCTGGCCGTCGACGACGGTCACCGTCGGCACGCGCTCGGTGTAGACCACCGCCATCGGCTTGTTCACGTTGGCGCTGGTGAAGTCGAACATGCGCTGGCCACCCACGTTGTTCAGCGTCACGCTGACCGCCGGTGAGCCACTGTTCGAATCGGTCACCGCCTGCGCGCCGACCATCTGGTCGCCGGTGACGATCACGCGCTTGTTCAGCAGGATCGGGCCGCGGCCGTCACGCTGCTGGTAGACCTTCGCTTCCGGCGGGATGCGGCCGGAGTTGATGGCGTCCTGCGCATTGCCTTCAACCACCGCGCGGTATTCCAGGGTGGCAGTGGCACCGATCATGCGCTTGGCTTCGGCAGTGTCCTGCACGCCCGGCAACTGCACGACCACGCGGTCGGCGCCCTGGCGCTGGATGATCGGCTCGGCCACGCCGAGCTGGTTCACGCGGTTGCGCAGGGTGTTGATGTTCTGCTCGATGGCGCCGTTGGCGATCTGCGCGATCTCGGTTTCCGGCACGGTCACCGTGATGCGGTTGCCACTGACGTCGTAGCCGAGGGTCGGCTGAGCCTTGACCAGGGCGGTACGGGCACGCTGCGCGGCGTCGTCACCGGCGGACGGGCTCAGGTTGGCGACGATGCTGTTGTCTGCGCGGCGCTCCACCGACTGGTAGGCGATGCGCGCGTCACGCAGGGTGCTGCGCACGTCTTCGGTGTAGGCGTCCAGGCGCTTGTCCAGGGCGGCCTTCTGGTCGACCTGCAGCACGAAGTGCACGCCACCCTGCAGGTCCAGGCCCAGCACCATCGGGCGACCGCCCAGCTTGGCCAACCAGTCCGGCACAGTCGAGGCCAGGTTCAGGGCCACGGTGTACTTTTCGCCAATCGTGTCACGCAGGGCATCGCTGGCAGCGGACTGCGCCTTCAGGTCCGGCAGGCGGACGATCAGGCTTTCCCCTTCCTTCTCGACACCGATGGTGGTGACACCGGCCGTCTTCAGGTCGGCCAACACACGGTCGCGCAGCGCATCGTCGATCTGCCCGCCACGGTTGGCGGTGATCTGGAGGGCCGGGTCCTTCTGGTAGATGTTGGGCAGCGCGTACAGCGTGCTGAGCGCCAGTACGATCAGGATGACGACGTACTTCCAGCGTGGAAATTCGAGCATTGCTTGGGTCCCGCGCGGCGCCATCCCCGGCGCCGCGGTTGTGCTTCGGAAAGGGAGTGGCTTACTTGGCCGAATCCAGGGTGCCGGTCGGCAGCACGCTGCCGACAGCGCCCTTCTGCACGCGGATGCGCACGTTCTCGGCCACTTCGATGGTGATGAAGTTGTCGCCGATGTCGGTGACCTTGCCGGCGATGCCGCCGTTGGTCAGCACTTCGTCGCCACGCTTGATCTTCTCCAGCATGGCCTTGTGCTCCTTCTGCCGCTTCATCTGCGGGCGGATCATCAGGAAGTACATGATGGCGATCAGGATGATCGGGAACAGCAGCGTGGTCAGGCCCATGCCCTGCGGTTGGCCGCCGGCGGCCTGGGCGTGGGCGGCGGGAATCAGGAAGGCAAGCAGGTTCATCGTTGGTCCTTTGGTTGGGCGGCGCTTCGGCCGTTTCACGGGCACGAGGTGTCGACCGCGGATCTGGGTCAGCCTTGAAGTATGCCACGGCCCCGGGCGTTCGTCCTTGGGCCGTTTGGCAGGGGGCGTTCGGGTTACAGCGGCGGTGCTACCGCCCCGCGTGCCGCGTAGAAGGACTCACGGAAGGCCAGGAAGGTTCCCGCCTCGATCGCCGCACGGATGTCGGCCATGAGCTTTTCGTAATAGAACAGGTTGTGCAGGGTGCCCAGCATCGGCGCCAGCATCTCGTTGCAGCGGTCCAGGTGGCGCAGGTAGGAACGGGTGTAGCCACCGGTGCAGGCCACGCAGCCGCAGCCGGGCTCGATCGGGTCCATGTCGCGCGCGTACTGGGAGTTGCGGATGCGAACGGTGCCGAACGAGGTGAAATAGTGGCCGTTGCGGGCGTTGCGGGTCGGCATCACGCAGTCGAACATGTCCACGCCGCGGGCGACACCCTCGACCAGGTCCTCCGGTCGGCCCACCCCCATCAGATAGCGCGGGCGGTCACCCGGCAGCTCCGGATCCAGGTGGTCGAGCATGGCGTTGCGCTCGTGCTCCGGCTCGCCCACGGCCAGGCCGCCGATGGCATAGCCGTCGAAGCCGATCGCCTGCAGGGCTTCGGCCGAGCGGCTGCGCAGGTCGGTGTGCACGCCACCCTGGACGATGCCGAACAGGGCCGCGTCGTTGCCCAACTCGTCATGCGCGTTGCGGCTGCGCTGGGCCCAGCGCAGGCTCAGCTCCATCGAGCGGCGCGCCACATCCTCGGTGGCCGGGTACGGGGTGCACTCGTCGAAGATCATCACCACGTCCGAATCGAGCACCTTCTGGATCTTCATGCTCTCTTCCGGGCCCAGGAACACGCGGGCACCGTCGGTCGGCGAGGCGAAGGTCACGCCCTGCTCGGTGATCTTGCGGCGGTGGGCCAGCGAGAACACCTGGAAGCCGCCGGAGTCGGTCAGGATCGGGCCGTCCCAGCGGCAGAAGCCGTGCAGGCCGCCGTGGTCGGCGATGATGTCCAGGCCCGGGCGCAGGTACAGGTGGAAGGTGTTGCCGAGGATGATCTCGGCGCCCAGCGCACGCACCTGGTCCGGCAGGATGCCCTTGACCGAGCCATAGGTCCCCACCGGCATGAAGGCCGGCGTTTCCACCGTGCCGCGCGGGAAGGTCAGGCGGCCACGGCGGGCACGGCCGTCGCGGGTCTTGAGCTGGAACTGCAGTCGGGACATGGAGCGGTCATTCAGGCAAATAGTCGCCTATTGTCTCCCAAGAAAGCGTGCGCACCAAGGTGCGCACGCACAGGGGCCCCTGCCCTCCCGGGCTACCCTGCCGCCTCACCCCGCCTGCGGGAACAGCAGCATCGCGTCGCCGTAGCTGAAGAAGCGGTAGCGCTGCTCGATCGCGTGCTGGTAGGCCTCGAACACGCGCTCCTTGCCAGCGAACGCGGAAATCATCATCAGCAGCGTGCTTTCCGGCAGGTGGAAGTTGGTCACCATCGCGTCCACGCTGCGGATGCGGTAGCCCGGGGTGATGAAGATCTGGGTCTCGCCGGCGAACGGCAGCAGTTCGCCATCGCGCATCGCGCTTTCCAGCGCGCGCACCACGGTGGTGCCGACGCCGATCACGCGGCCGCCGGCGGCGCGCGTGCGCCGCACCTGCTGCACCAGCTCGGCGCCCACGTTCAGCCACTCGCGGTGCATCACGTGGTCCTTCAGGTCATCGGCGCGCACCGGCTGGAAGGTGCCCGCACCCACGTGCAAGGTGACGTGGCCGAAGTCCACGCCATTGTCCTTCAATGCGGCCAGCAGCGGCTCGTCGAAATGCAGGCCGGCAGTCGGCGCGGCCACCGCACCCACTTCGCGCGCGAACACCGTCTGGTAGCGCTCGCGGTCGTCCACGCCCGGCTCGCGCTGGATGTAGGGCGGCAGCGGCAGGCGGCCGGCATGCAGCAGCCACTGTTCCAACGATTCCGGCACACGGAACTGCAGCACGTAGAACTCGCCGTCGCGGCCCAGCACTTCGGCTTCGCCCCCGGCATCCAGCGCGATGCGGCTGCCGGCCTTCGGCGACTTGCTGGCGCCCACCTGCGCGCGGGCCTGCTGGGCGCCGAGCAGGCGCTCGATCAGGATCTCGACGCGGCCGCCGCTTGCCTTCTGCCCGAACAGGCGCGCCGGGATCACCCGGGTGTCGTTGAACACCAGCAGGTCGCCCGGCTGCAGCAGCGACGGCAGGTCACGCACCTGCAGGTCGGTGAAGGCATCGGGCGCCGGCGGTACCAGCAGCAGGCGGCTTGCGGAACGTTCGGCCAGGGGCGCCTGTGCGATCAGTTCAGCCGGCAGGTCGTAATGGAAATCGGACTTCTTCAAGGCAGTGGGCGGCAACAGGTCGACAATGGCGCGCATTGTACGGCCAGCGTCTGCGAGCCGGCGCACTTCGCGGCGAACGTCGCGCAAAATGCTGCTATGCAGCAGGTTTCTGCGGGGTTATCGCGCAAAAAAACAAGTGCTAGCATCGAGTTGGAAGTCCGCTGCACGAGCCTGCCCCAAGCGCGCGTGATGACGCGCGTTTTGCTTTTGAAGACCCGTGCGACCCATTGTTTCAGGAGATCTGCAATGAGCTTCATCGAACGCCTCGCCCCCCTGCGCAACCAGCCCGGCACCCGCCTCACCTCCGGCCTGGACGATGCCACTCTGACCGCCCTGTCCGCCAACCACCCGCAGCTGATCGCCGCGGTGGACGCCGCCGCCGAGGAATTCGCGCGCGTGCAGGCCGACCTGGGGCCGCTGCTGGCGCAGGATGAACAGGCGCAGATCGACGCGATGCAGGACGGGTTCGTCAATTTCTATGCCGATGATGCAGTGACCCCGTACGTGGCGCTGGCCGCGCGCGGGCCGTGGGTGGTCACCCTGAAGGGCGCCGTGCTGTACGACGCCGGCGGCTACGGCATGCTCGGCTTCGGGCACACCCCGGATGCCGTGCTGGAGGCAATGGCCCGCCCGCAGGTGATGGCCAACATCATGACCCCCAGCCTGTCGCAGCAGCGATTCATCACCGCCCTGCGCGCCGAGATCGGCCACCGCCGTGGCGGCTGCCCGTTTGCGCGGTTCATGTGCCTGAATTCCGGCTCCGAGGCGGTTGGCCTGGCCGCGCGCATCGCCGACGTCAACGCCAAGCTGCAGACCGACCCGGGCGCGCGCCACGCCGGTGCGGCGATCAAGCGCGTGGTGGTCAAGGGCAGCTTCCATGGCCGTACCGACCGCCCTGCCCTGTATTCCGATTCCAGCCGCAAGAGCTACATGCAGCACCTGGCCAGCTATCGCGGCGAGGACTCGGTGATCACCGTGGCGCCTTATGACGAGGCCGGCCTGCGCAAGGTGTTCGAGGATGCCGCGCGCAACCAGTGGTTCATCGAAGCGGTATTCCTGGAGCCGGTGATGGGCGAAGGCGACCCCGGCCGCTCGGTGCCGCCGGCGTTCTATGCCGTGGCCCGTGAACTGACCCGTGCGCACGGCAGCCTGCTGCTGCTGGACTCGATCCAGGCTGGCCTGCGCGCGCATGGCGTGCTGTCGGTGGTCGATTACCCGGGCTTCGAAGGCCTGGATCCGCCGGACATGGAGACCTACTCCAAGGCGCTCAACGCCGCGCAGTACCCGCTGTCGGTGCTGGCGGTGACCGAGCATGCCGCGCAGCTGTACCGCAAGGGCATCTACGGCAACACCATGACCAGCAATCCGCGTGCACTGGACGTGGCCTGCGCCACCCTGGCGCAGCTGACCCCGCAGGTGCGTGCCAACATCGCCGAACGCGGTGCCGAAGCCGTGCGCAAGCTGGAACAGCTCAAGAGCGAACTGGGCGGCCTGATCACCAAGGTGCAGGGCACCGGCCTGCTGTTCTCCTGCGAGCTGGCCCCGCAGTTCAAGTGCTACGGCGCCAATTCCACCGAGGAATGGCTGCGACAGCACGGCATCAACGTGATCCATGGCGGCGAGAACTCGCTGCGCTTCACCCCGCACTTCGGCATGGACAGCGAGGAGCTGGACCTGCTGGTGGGCATGGTCGGCCGCGCCCTGCGTGAAGGCCCGCGCCGCGAGCAGGCTGCAGCGGCGTAAGCGGCCGCTTCGCTTCGGCGCTACAGAAGGGGATAATCCACCCGCACCCCGCCCGCAACCGCTGACCCGGTTGCTGGCGGGGCGTTTTCGTTTCCGCACCAAGAGACAAGACCCCCCATGAAGTCGATCTGCGTCTACTGTGGTTCCAACGCTGGCAGCAAGCCGGCCTATACCGAACGCGCCATTGCCCTGGGTGATCGCATCGCCCGTGACGGCCTGCGCCTGGTGTACGGCGGTGGAAACGTCGGCCTGATGGGAACCGTGGCCAATGCCGCGCTCGCCGCCGGCGGCGAGGTAACCGGCGTCATTCCGCGCCAGCTGGCCGACTGGGAAGTGGCCCACCGTGGCCTGACCGAATTGGAGATCGTCGGTTCGATGCATGAGCGCAAGTCGCGCATGTTCGACCTGGCCGACGGCTTCGTCACCCTGCCCGGTGGCTTCGGCACCATGGAAGAGATCTTCGAGATGCTGACCTGGCGCCAGCTGGGCATCGGCAACAAGCCGTGCGCGTTCCTCGACGTGGAAGGTTTCTACGCGCCGCTGATCGGCATGATCGACCGCATGGTGGAAGAGCGCTTCCTGCACCCGGACCAGCGCCAGGACCTGTGGTACGGCTCGGACATCGAAGAAATGCTGGAGTGGATGAAGAACTACCAGCCGGCGCAGGCCTCGAAGTGGATTGACGAGAAGCGCCGCGCCGCCCTGCGTTGATGCAGCCGCAAGCGGTGGCTAGCCCGCCGCGTGCGACCACGGGGCGGGCCGCCCCAACAGGTAGCCCTGGCCGTAATCGCAGCCCAGTTCTCGCAGGGTCTGCCGCTGCGCCTCGGTCTCGATGCCCTCGCCGATGGTCTCGATGCCCAGCGTGCGCGCCAGCGACAGCACGCCTTCGACCAGGGCCCGCGTGCTCTGCACCTCCGGCCCATGCAGCCCTGCGATGAAGCTCTGGTCGATCTTCAGCGTGCTGATCGGGAAGCGGTGCAGGTAGGACAGCGCCGAGAAGCCGGTACCGAAATCGTCCAGCTGCACCTGGATGCCGCGCTCGCGCAGGCCCTGCAGGATGCGCAGCGTGTGCGGACTGTCGTCCAGCAGCGCCACCTCGGTAATCTCCAGGCGAAGCCGGCGCGGATCTGCGCCGCATGCATCGAGCAGACCGAACAGGCGGCCACTGAACTCGGCCGAGCGGAAATGGCGCGGCGATACGTTCACCGAAACATAGCTGTGGCCGCCTTCGGCCAGTCCCGCGATGACCTGTTCGTAGATCAGCCAGTCGACCTGTTCGATCAGGCCGCTTTCCTCGCCAAGCTCCAGGAACGCCCCGGGCAGCAGCAGGCCACGGCGCTCGTGCTGCCAGCGCAGCAATGCCTCGTGCCCCACCACCTCGCCATCGGACAGACGCACGATCGGCTGGTAGAACGGGACGAAGTCGCGGTTGTTGATCGCACGGCGCAGGTCAGCTTCCAGATCAAGGCTGCGCATGGCCTGCTCGCGCATGTCCTCATCGAAGATCGCACAGCGGTCGTGGCCCTGCGCCTTGGCCCGGTACATCGCTGCATCGGCGTCGCGCAGCAGCTCTTCACCGGTACGGTAGCGGGGGTTCCACAAGGCGATACCGAGGCTGCCGGACGGGAACAGCTCGCGCCCGGCGATCCACATCGATTCCTGCAGTGCCAGCAACAGCCGCTGGCCGAAATCCAGGGCCTGTGCCAACCCCTGCGGACATTGCAGCAGCACCGCGAATTCATCGCCCCCCAGTCGCGCCACTACATCCTCGGGGCCGGCCATCGATACGATGCGTTTGGCTACCTCCACCAGCATGCGATCGCCGGCGGCGTGGCCAATGCTGTCGTTGACCAGCTTGAAGCGGTCCAGGTCGAGGAACAGCACGGCGAACACCGGCCCACCCTCACGCCTGGCCAGCGCCAGCGCATCCTGCAGGCGATCGAGCAGGTGCAGGCGGTTGGGCAGGCCGGTCAGCGCATCGTGCATGGCCTGATGGGTCAGGCGCTGCTCGGCACGCAGACGCTCGCCAATCTGCCCGAGCAGCTTTTCGTTGACCTCGGCCAGCTCGCGGGTACGTTCCTCCACGCGCTTTTCCAGCTCGGCATGCGCCGAACGCAGCTGCTGCTGGTCGCGCTGGCGCGCCAGCCCGGTTCCGATGTTCTGTGCAACGAAGGTCAGCAGGCGCTGATCGTGCACACTGAACGTGCTGTTCGGGCTGTAGCTCTGCACCACGATCGCGCCGACCGCCTCATCATCGCGCAGCAGCGGCACGCCCAGCCAGCAATGTGAGCGCGCGCCCGATTCGCGCACCTCGCCGCTGGCCAGCAGTGCGTCGATCTGCTCCCGCGACGCCAGCAGCGGCCGCCGGTTGCGCACGACATACTCGGTCAGGCCGCGGCTGAACGGGCGTGGCGCGCGGCTGGCGTTGTGCTCGTCCACCGAATAGACGAAGTCCAGGCCGTTGCCCGTCCCGTTCACCAGCGCGATATAGAAATTGCGCGCATCAAGCAGGCGCCCGACCACGCCATGCACCTGCCCATAGAACTGGGCCAGGCTGTCGGCCGACATCGCCATTTCGGCGATGTTGTACAGCGCGGTCTGCAGCTGCTCGGCACGGCGGCGCTCGGCCACTTCATCCTGCAGGCTGCGGTTGGCGCGCTGCAGCTCCAGCGTGCGCCGCTCCACCTGTTGTTCCAGCCGCACCTGCGCCTGGCGCCGGTCCATCGCGGTCTGCACATGTTGCGCTACAAAGCCCAGCAGCGCCCGCTCGGCCTCGCCATAGCGGGCCGCCAGCTCATAGCTCTGCACCACGATGGCGCCGCAGACGCGGCCATCGCGCAGCATCGGCACGCCCAGCCAGTCCAGGCTCTCCGGGCCACGCTGCGGGTCGTGCTCCTGCTCGACCACACGCGCCAGCAGCTCGCGCGAGGGGCCGCTGAGCGGCTTGCCGTGGCGCAGCAACGCCACGGTCAGGCTGCGCGGCATCTCGCCGGCGTCATGGCTCTGGGACGGATCGGCGACGAAGTCGTCGACCTGGTCGGCGAAGTACAGGAAACGGATCTGGTCGCGGACGTCGTCGTATTCGACGATGTAACAGTTTTCCGCGTACATCAGCGTGCCAAGCACGCCGTGCACGTGGCGCAGCATCTCCGACATCTCCAGATCGGCGCCGGCCAGATCGGCGATCTGGAACAGCGCCTGCTGCAGCCGTTCAGCCTCTTCCAGCGCCTTGATCTGCCCGGCCTGGCGGCCGCGCTGCAATGCCAGTTCCATGGCCTGCCGGGCCAGCCCCCACCACGCCGCGGAAGGCACCGCACCTTCCACCGATAGCTGCAGACGGGCACCGTCATATTCCCAGCCATGGCAACCGTCGCCGACGCCCGGCGCCGTGGATGCGCCAGCCGCGACGACCGCCGGCCAGCCGCCCTGGCCGCATCCCAGCTGCGGATCGTTCCAGCCAACGCGGACCACGGCCGAATCCGGCAGCAGCGCATGCAATGCGCGCACCAGCGCCGTGCTCAGCACGGCCTCGTGTGGTGGCTCTTCTGCCGGTTCAACGTGCCTGGACAAATGACAATCTCTTGGCGCCGTCTGCGCGTCGCCTCCCCTGAGCCGCCGAGCATAGCGCGCCACCCGGGGGGCAATGGAAGCCCATCAACCCCGAATCGTGCGCCCGTACGTTTTTCCTGCTGTCCATAGCCGCTTCCACGCCATGAACCTCGCCCTGCCCGCCCCCGTCACCGGCTATGCGCCACCGCCTGCAGGCCTTACCCTGTACGCCGTGGAAGCCAGCGCACTGCCAACCGATGAAGCCTTGATGCTGGCCTGGGCCGGTGGCGACCTGCGCGCGTTCGAAAGCCTGTATGCACGCCATCGCAAGCGCCTGTTCGGTTTCCTGCTGCGGCAGGTGCGCGACAACGCGCTGGCCGAGGAGATCTTCCAGGATGTCTGGCAGCGGGTGATCAGCGCCCGCGCCGGCTGGCAGCCTGACGCTGCATTCAGCACCTGGCTGTTCCGCATCGCCCACAACCGGCTGAACGACCATTGGCGCGCCGCCCGCCATCGCCCTTCCGCACCGGCCGACGCCGATCTGCGCCTGGCCGCGATCGAGGACGGTCAGACCCCGGAAGCCGAGCTTTCCGATTTCGAACAACGTCGCCGCATCCAGCTGGCGATGGAGCAACTGCCGCCCGAGCAGCGCGAAGTGCTGCAGTTGCGGCTGGATCAGGAACTGAGCCTGGAGGAGATCGGCCAGATCACCGGCGTAGGCCGGGAAACCGTGAAATCGCGGCTGCGCTATGCGATGGACAAGCTGCGTGCGGGATTGAACGCATGAACCGAGACGATCCGCTGACGCCGGAAGAACGCGAGCTGGCGCGCCTGCTCGGCCGCCGCGTCGAACAGGCCCCACCGGCCGCGCTGGACGCCACCATCCTGGCCGCGGCGCGCGCTGCGGTGGACGCACCGGCTGCCGAGGCTGTTGCTTCGCCGGACGCGCCACGCACGCAGCGTACGCGCCCACGGTGGCCGGCGGTGTTCGGCATCGCCGCCTCGATGGTGTTCGCCATCGGCATCGCCTGGCAGCTGCGCCCGGAACCGCCGCCGGTTCCGGCGGGCAAGTCCGCTGTTGCTGCAGCGCCGGCTACGGCGGACGTCGCGGCTGCCGATCCGGCCGCTGGGAGCAGCGCAGCCGACAGTGCGGTTGCGGCTGCGGAAACGGCCGCCGCACCTGCAGCACCCGAGGCAGCCCCGGTCGCTCCCCCCCCGGCACCGTCCGTCGCGCGCACGCCCAGGCCTGCGCCGGCCGAGTCCGCTGCTGCGCCGCCACCGACGGCACCATCAGCAGCACGATCGAGGGTTGCAGAAGTGGCCGCCGACACCTCCTTTGCCGCACTGCCTCCCGCACCGGCAGCGGCACCGCCCGCACCGCCCGCACCGCCCGCACCTCCTGCACCTCCTGCACCGGCTGCCTACTCGGCACCTGCACCGGCATTGGCGCCAGCCCCGGCAGGGGCATTGAAAGCACGCACTGCCGAGCCGCCAGTGGCCAACGCTGCCGAGGCCGAACGGGCACAGGCAATGGATCGGATAGAGATCACCTCGATGAAACGCCAGGCCCCGAGCCGCTCCGCGCCCGGCGTCATGCGCCGCGGCGCCGACGCAGGGCTCAGTGCGGATACCGTGCAGGCCGAAGTGGACACCGATGCACAGCTGCCGCGGCGGCAGTGGCTGCAGAAGATCCGCACGCGCCGCGACGATGGCCAGCGCGACTTGGCCCGCGCAAGCCTGGAGCGCTATGTGCAGCAGTATCCGGAAGCGCGCCTGCCGCGCGACCTGCGCCCGCTGCTGGACGACTGAAGCGGACAGTGACCTCCGGCAACCCCGTAGAATGGCGGGAATGCCCGATACCCTCGCCCAGCCGGTCAGCCACACGCTGGAAGTCAAACACAGCCGCTTCATTGCCCATGCTGCGCCGATCGATGGTGCCACGGCGGCACTGGCGTTCCTGCAGCAGGTGGCCGTAGCCGACGCGACCCACAACTGCTGGGCCTACCGCCACGGGCAGGATTACCGTTCCAGCGACGATGGCGAGCCGGCCGGCACGGCTGGGCGTCCGATCCTGGCGGCGATCGACGGCCAGGGCTTCGACCGGGTCATGGTGGTGGTAACGCGCTGGTTCGGCGGCATCAAGCTGGGCGCCGGCGGGCTGGTGCGCGCCTACGGTGGCGCAGCCGCCGAATGCCTGCGCACTGCGCCGCGACTGCCGCTGGTGGCGATGGCCCGGCTGCAGCTGTTGGCCGGCTTCGAGGATCTGGGCACCCTGCATGCCACCCTGCCCGCCTTCGGCGCCGGGAAGCTCGATGAACGGTTCGATGCCAACGGCGTGTGCCTGCGGGTCGAATTGCCGGCCGACCAGGTCGATGCATTGAAAATCCGCCTGCGCGACGCCACCCGTGACCGTATCCGCATACAAGACGACGACCAGGATGACTGACAAGGACGACGCCCCCGCCTCGACCCCACCGCTGCGCCGCCTCGGCAGCCTGCGGACGTTGTGGCCGTTCGTGCGCCGCCATGGCGGCCTGTTCACCGCCTGGCTGCTGGCGCTGGCGGTGTCTTCGGCCGCCACGCTGAGCCTGCCACCGGCGGTGAAGCAGATGATCGATCATGGTTTCAGCAGCGGCGGCCAGATCAACCGCGCCTTCGCCCTGCTGATGCTGGTGGCGGTCGTGATGGCGTTGGGCACGGCTGCGCGCTTCTACTTCGTGTCGCTGCTCGGCGAAAAGGTCGTGGCCGACCTCCGCAGCCAGCTGTATGCCCATCTGATCCAGCTGGGCGCCGGATTCCACGACCGCAGCCGCAGCGGAGAACTGGTCTCGCGCCTGACCGCGGACACCGAACTGCTGCGCAGCGTGGTCGGCTCGACCATGTCCGTTGCGCTGCGCAGCACGGTCACCGTCATCGGCAGCCTGGCCATGCTGTTCGTCACCAGCCCGCGGCTGGCCGCGTGGTCGTTGCTCGGCATTCCGCTTGCGGTGCTGCCGATCATCATCGGCGCGCGCAAGCTGCGCACGGTTGCTCGCAGCAGCCAGGACCGCATCGCCGATGCCAACAGCCTGGCCAGCGAAACGCTGGGCGCCGTGCGCACGGTGCAGGCGCATGCACGCGAGCCCTATGAGCGCGGACGCTTCGACAAGGCGCTCGGTGATGCCATCGGTGCCGCGCGCCGCCGCATCGGTGCGCAATCGCTGGTCACTGCCAGCGCCATCCTGCTGGTGTTCGGCGCCATCGTCGGTGTGTTGTGGTTGGGCGCGCATGACGTCATCGACGGTCGACTCAGCGCCGGTACGCTGGGCCAGTTCGTGCTGTATGCACTGATCGGTGGCGGCTCGGTCGGCGCGCTGGCAGAGGTCTGGAACGAGCTGCAGCGTGCCGCCGGCGGCATGGGCCGCATCGGCGAACTGTTGCAGGAAGACATCGAGATCCGCTCGCCGGCGCAGCCGCACGCGCTGCCGCAGTCGCTGCGGGGCGAGATCCAGTTCGACGACGTGGTGTTCCACTACCCGCAGCGACCGGACCAGGCTGCGCTGGACCACTTCAACCTGCACGTCCGTCCGGGTGAGACCGTAGCGCTGGTCGGTCCGTCGGGCGCGGGCAAGAGCACGGTGCTGTCGATGCTGCTGCGCTTCCACGATCCGGCCAGCGGCCGCATCTGCGTGGATGGCATCGACGTGCGCCAGGTCGATCCGGCCGAGCTGCGCGCGCAGCTCGCGCTGGTTCCGCAGCAGCCGACGCTGTTCGCGGCCAGCGCGCGCGACAACATCCGCTATGGCCGCCTGCAGGCCAGCGACACCGAAGTCGAGGACGCCGCGCGTGCCGCGGAGGCTGACGGCTTCCTGCGCGCGTTGCCGCAGGGCTATGACAGTGAGCTGGGTGAGCGCGGTGCCCGCCTGTCCGGTGGGCAGCAGCAGCGTGTGGCGATTGCCCGTGCACTGCTGAAGGATGCGCCGATCCTGCTGCTGGACGAAGCCACCAGCGCGCTGGACGCGCAGAGCGAGTACAGCGTGCAGCAGGCGCTGGAGCGACTGATGGCCGGGCGTACCACGCTGGTCATCGCCCACCGCCTGGCCACGGTACTCAAGGCCGACCGCATCGTGGTGATGGACCAGGGCCGCATCGTCGCCGAAGGCACCCATGCGCAGCTGCTGGCCGAAGGCGGACTGTACGCTGAACTGGCACGCCTGCAGTTCATCGATTGATGACGGCCGGCTAACATCGGCCCGGCCAAGCTGGCTGGGCAACAGCAGCATCCGCTGAAGGAGGTGCACGATGTCGTTCCGTCAGTTCCCCGCCGTCGACAGCAACGGCGAAAGCCACATCATCATCGAGTTCAAGCCCGAGGCGAATGGCAGCGGGCATCACTCCGAGGCCACGCCGCGCTACGAGCTCGATGACGGGCGTCCGCTGGTGCGCGATGGCCGCGAGTTCACTACCAGTGGCGGCGAGCTGAGGCTGACGATCTAGGCCTGCTCCCACGCTTGGCAGGTGCCCACCTTGGTGGGCCCTGGCCCTGTCTGCATCTGACGGGCGTGGCTGCGAAAAGCAGTCGAGTCTGGCCCGCCTCTGCAGAAAAGCCGTGGTCAATTTTTCGCCAAGCATCTTGACAGCCTTGGTTGGCAAGGCCTGAGCGGGGTTATCCACACCTTTGCTCAGAAACCATCCACACCACCTGTGGATGAATTCAGCCCAGCACCCGCCCGATGCCACTGGCGTCCACGTCGGCTGCCGCCCGACTGATCGCTGCCGGATCGTTGCCGGCCACGAATCCGATGCGGAAATGCACTTCGCCACCGGGCGTACGCGAGGAATGGATCGAGGCCAGGCTGATGCCATGCTGCTCGAATACGTTCAGCAGCTGGCGCAGTGAGCCAGGCCGGTCTTCCGGCAGGTGCACCGACAGCGCGTTGCGCTCGGTGAGGTCGGCCAGCAGATAGCCCACGCGTTCAAACGTGTAGTTGCCGTCAGCCAGCGCCTGCTCGCCGAACGCACTGCGATTGGCTGACAGCAGCTGCTCACGGAATGCAGCCCGTGCGCGGTCGTCGCCCTGCCCGACCTGCACCTGCAAGGCCTGCAGCTGCCCCACCAGCCGCTCCAGCATCGGCGCCACGTACGGGTTGCCGAACTGGATGTCTTCGTAGATCGCCGGATTCAGCGACAGGATGCGCGAAATGATCGCCGTATCCAGCTCGAACGACGCCGAACGGTACGGCATCATCGCGGCCAGATCGCCCAGCTGCGGCTGGTACTGGCGCAGCACGCCGGCCTGCGCCAGGTGGGTGGCATGCACCATCGCCTGCACCAGCGCCATCATCTGGTCGTGGTGCTGCGGCGTGGCGCGCACGCACTCGGCCTGCAACGCCGTGCACAGCGTATCGACCCACGGCTGCCAGTGCTGCAGGCGCGCTTCGCAGACCACCATCACCCGGCCCTTCAGGGTCGGCGCCTTGGGTGGCGCGGTCATCGGGTGCAGGCCGACCACTTCGGCCTGCGAGGCCAGCATCGCCTGCACCGGTGCCTCCTTTACCGAGGTCACATCCAGCCATAGCCTGCCCTGCTCACGGCCCGCCGATTGCCGCACGTACTCTGCAATCAGAGCCGGCGTATGCCGGATCGGTGCCGAGAACACCAGTACATCGGCGTGCGCCAGCAATTGCTCCGGCGTGTGCGAGTCCGGGTCGGCCGGGTCGTGGCCCATCACCTGCAGCTGCAGGTGATGCTGGAAGAAGCGGGTCAGCCAGCGCCCATAGGCACCGGCGCTGCCGATGATGCCGACCGTGCGCGGCATGCGTGGATCCAGGCTGCTCATGCCACGCGTTCAGCGCGGAAGCGCGTTCCTTCGGCCAGCGCCGCCGGCGCGGCAGCGATCACGTCGAACTCCTCGAAGCCGTTGTCCAGGGTCGCCTCCAGCGCCGCATGGGTGCCTGCGATGGCACGCGAAATCGCCTGCTGCATCGACTCACCACGCAGCAGGAACGACACCACCAGCGACATCAGCACGTCACCTGTGCCTGCCACGTCCACCGGCAGCAGCGGTGAGGCCCAGCGCCAGGTTTCCTCGCGCCCGACCGCCAGGGTCACCAGCTCACCGGGGTTGCCGCCCACGCTGTGCGCGATCACCCAGTGCGGGCCACGGTCCAGCAGCGTGCGCGCCGCCGCGATGGCATCGGCCTCGGCCAGTGCCGGCATGCCGGTCAGGCGATTCAGTTCGAAGGCGTTCGGTGTCACCAGCCAGGCATGCGGCAGCAGGCGCTCGGCGAAGATCGCTTCCAGGCCCGGTTCCACGTAGGGGCCGGTATGGGTGTCACCGATCACCGGGTCCAGGCAGTAACGCAGCTGCGGGCAGGCCGGCAGGATCCCGTCCAGCCAGTCGGCGAAGGCGGCACCATTGGCGGTGCTGCCGAAGTAGCCGGAGACGAGCATCTTGGCCCGCTGCGGCAGGCCGCGTTCGCACGCGCCGAGCAGCAGGTCGGCGAACCAGTCGGCGGGCAGTACGCGGCCGCGCGTAGTTTCGTAGAACGGCGCATTGCTCAGCAGCACGGTCGGGATCTCCGCCACGCGCACGCCGAGCGCATGCAGCGGCGGTACGGCAGCACTGTTGCCGGCGTGGCCGTAGACAAGTTGCGACTGGACGGAGATGACATCGACCGGCGACGGGCCGTCGGGCCGCTGGCGGCGGCCATGGACCAGGTGGTTATCGAGGGATTCGCTCATGCCCGCATTCTACGCCCAAGGGGGTTTTCGGCAGGGCTGCGCCCTGCACTGCAGAGGCAACGTCAACCTCAAATGCCAGAGCGGCATTCCGTGGGATGGCGGGGCACTGTGAGTTCGCGGGGACGGCGCAAGTACGTCCATGTAGCCTTGGTCGCCGCATCCATGCGGCTCACACCCCGCAAACCCACAGTGCCCCGCCTTCGACAGTTGGCCGGCGGCCAGTAGATCCACGCCATGCGTGGATGAAATCTGTCAGGTATCGATACACAAAAATGGGGTCAGATCCGTTTTCCTTCGGAAAACGGATCTGACCCCAAGAGCATGTCCGACAGATCGCAGGACACTGTCGAAGGCGGGGTGGGTCCGGTTGCGGGGGTGTCCGCGGCATGGATGCCGCGGCCAAGCTTACATGGACGTACTTGCAGCGTCCCCCGCAACCGGACCCACCCCGCCAACCCACGGAATGCACGCATTTGACGTTGACGTTGATTCAGCAGGTGCAGGGCTGCAAGCCCTGCAAACCCACCCTCCCTCAGTGAGCAGCAGGCCGCGACGGTGGCAGCCACGCCGCGACGATCCCGAGCAGCGGCAGGAACGCGGTCAACTGGTAGACGTATTCAATGCTGGTCTTGTCCGCCAGCAGGCCCAGCACGGCCGCACCCAGTCCGCCCATGCCGAATGCAAAGCCGAAGAACAGGCCGGACACCATGCCGATGCGGTGCGGCATCATCTCCTGCGCATACACCACGATCGCCGAGAACGCCGAGGACAGTACAAAGCCGATCAGCACCGCCAGCACCGTGGTCCACAATAGATCGGCGTGCGGCAGCATCAGCGCGAACGGCGCCACGCCGAGGATCGAGGTCCAGATGATCGGCTTGCGGCCGATGCGGTCACCCAGCGGGCCGCCGAGGAAGCCACCGGCTGCGGACGCCACCAGGAACGCGAACAGATGCAGCTGGGCCTGTGCCACCGGAATGCCGAAATGGTGGATCAGGTAGAAGGTGAAGTAGCTGCCGATGCTGGCCATGTAGAAGTACTTGCTGAAGATCAGCACCAGCAGGATCGCCAGCACCTTGGCCACGGTGCGCGGCGGATGCCGCGGCGCCATCGCAGCCGTGCTGACCGGTCGTGGCGTGCCCAGATGCAACGCGTACCAGCGGCCGACATAGGTCAGCAGGCCGATGCCGATCAGCGCGGCGCCGGCAAACCACGAGGCGGCGTGCTGACCATACGGCACGATCACCGCCGCGGCGATCAGCGGGCCCAGCGCGGTACCGAAGTTGCCGCCAACCTGGAACACCGATTGCGCGAAGCCATGGCGACCGCCCGATGCCAGCCGCGCGATGCGCGAGGCTTCCGGGTGGAAGATGGCCGAACCAATGCCGACCATCGCCGCAGCCATCAGCACCACCGCGTAGTTCGGTGCGAAGCCGAGCAGCAGCATGCCGCACAGGGTCGAGGCCATGCCGATGGGCAGCGAATACGGCGCCGGGCGGCGGTCGGTGGCCATGCCGATCAACGGCTGGAAGATCGAGGCGGTGAGCTGGTAGGTCAGCGTGATCAGGCCGATCTGGGTGAAGCTGAGGTTGAAGCCGCCCTTGATCACCGGATAGATCGCCAGGATCAGCGACTGCATCATGTCGTTGACGACATGCGAGGTGGAGATGGCGGCCAGCACGCCGGGGGCTACCGGACGCGAGGCCGTTGCGGGAGAAGCCAGGGTCGACATGGACACAGTCAGGTTGGGGGCGAGCCACGCATGCTACGGTGACCTCCCCCTCCCTTCTGCCGCGTTCGGGTCATGGCCTATCGCAAAAAGGACACCCCCTGCCCGGTCCGCGAGACCGCGCCGTGGAGCGAGGTTCCGGTGCACCGCCCGGTGACCTGCCGCGCCCGGCATTACCCACCCGGCACCCACATCGCGCCCCACCGGCACCGCCGTCACCAACTGGTGTTCGCCATGTCGGGACTGATGGTGGTGCGTGCGGATGGCGGCCGTTGGGTCGTACCCTCGACCCGCGCGATCTGGGTGCCGGCCGGCATGGCGCATGCGGTGGACTGCATCGCCGAAGTGCACATGCGCAGCCTGTACGTGGAACCCGACTTCGCACCGCAACTGCCGCACGAGGCGTTCGCGGTGCAGGTGGCGCCACTGCTGCGCGAACTGCTGCTGGCTGCCAGCCTGATCGAGACCGCGCATGTGGATGACAGCCGCGATGGCCGCGTGGTACGCCTGCTGCTGGACGAGCTGCACCGCATGGACGTGCTGCCGCTGCACCTGCCCTCGCCCACCGACCCGCGCCTGCAGCGGATCTGCCAGCACATCCAGAAGCATCCCGGCGACGACGCCACGCTGCAGGACTGGGCGCAGGCGCTGCAGGTGGACGTGAAGACCATCCAGCGCCATTTCGCCAGCGAACTGGGCATGACCTTCGGGCAGTGGCGGCAGCAGGCGCGGCTGCTGGCCGCACTGGAACGCCTGGCGGTCGGCGACAAGGTCATCGATGTGGCGCTGGCGATGGGTTACGACAGCCCAAGCGCGTTCACCAGCATGTTCAAGCGGCAGCTGGGGCAGACGCCGGCGGCGTTTTTCCGATGATCCTTTGAACGGCATCCACGCATGGCGTGGAGCTACTGCACCACAAACGACAACGCCGGGCATGGCCCGGCGCTCTCGTTCACCGCTTCCGTCGAAAAACTCAGGACGTCATCCGGTCCCAGAAGCCCTTCACGCCATCCATGAAGGTGGCCGACTTCGGCGAGTGCTTGCGCGCTTCCTCACCGACGAAGGTGGCTTCGAACTGTTCCAGCAGCTTGCGCTGTTCGTTGGTGAGGTTGACCGGGGTCTCCACCACCACGCGGCAGTACAGGTCGCCCTCGCTGCGGCTGCGCACCGAACGTACGCCCTTGCCACGCAGGCGGAACAGCTTGCCGGTCTGGGTCTCGGCCGGGATGCGGATTTCCGCTTCGCCGCCGAGGGTGGCCACGCGCACGGTGTCGCCCAGTGCCGCCTGCGAGATGCGGATCGGCACTTCGCAGTGCAGGTCGTCGCCATCGCGCTGGAAGATCGCATGCTCGCGCACGCGCACTTCCACGTACAGGTCACCCGGCGGCGTACCGGCCGGACCGGCTTCGCCTTCGCCCTGCAGGCGGATGCGGTCGCCGGTATCGACGCCCGCCGGCACCTTCACCGACAGCACCTTGTCTTCCTCGACACGGCCGTTGCCGTGGCAGGTCTTGCAGGGCTTGGCGATGATCTGGCCACGGCCGCCGCAGTTGTGGCAGGCCTGCTGCATGGCGAAGATGCCGCGCTGGATGCGCACCTGGCCGCGGCCATGGC
The DNA here is from genome assembly GCF_002799155.1 of Stenotrophomonas maltophilia. Taxonomy (GTDB): domain Bacteria; phylum Pseudomonadota; class Gammaproteobacteria; order Xanthomonadales; family Xanthomonadaceae; genus Stenotrophomonas; species Stenotrophomonas maltophilia_R. Next base: position 1,281,424 of record NZ_NERD01000002.1, on the reverse strand, counting down.
ACACATTGCAGGTCTCGACCTTGCCGTCTTCCGAGCCGCTGCCATCGCAGTCGCCACATTCGGCCAGGGTCGGGATCTCGATGCGGCGTTCGACGCCGCGCACCGCTTCTTCCAGGTCCAGTTCCATCACGTAGCCGATGTCGGCGCCGCGACGGGCCTGGCGCGGACCACCGCCGCCACCGCCAAAGATGTTGCCGAAGATATCGCCGAAAATATCGTTCATGTCCGGGCCGCCCGGACCGCCGCCACCGCCCATGCCGTGCTCGAACGCAGCGTGGCCGTGGCTGTCATACATGCGGCGCTTGTTGCCGTCGGACAGCACTTCGTAGGCTTCCTTGCACTCCTTGAAGGAGGCTTCGGCCGCCGCATCACCCGGGTTGCGGTCCGGGTGGAACTTCATCGCGCAGCGACGGTAGGCCTTCTTCAGCTCGTCGTCGGTAGCGGTGCGGGCAACGCCCAGCACTTCGTAGTAATCGCGCTTGCTCATATCGTGAATCTGGTTCCGGAAAGTCGGGATTCGTCAAAGCGGAAGAGCGGAACCAGGTCCGCTCTTGCGTCGGGCGCCCCGACACGCCGGTGGGCGGTCAGGACCCTGATGCGACAACGGGACGCTGATGGCCAGCGTCCCGTGTCGGTCCGGATCAGGACTTCTTGTCGTCCTTGACTTCGGTGAACTCGGCGTCGACCACGTCATCCTGCGCCTTGCCGGCGTTGCCGGCGTCGGCACCCGGGGCACCGCCCTGGTCGGCCGAAGCAGCGGCGAACAGCGACTGGCCGGCTTCCTCCAGCACCTTCGACTTGGCTTCGATCTGCGCCTTGTCGTCACCCTTCATCGCGGTTTCCAGGTCGGCCAGAGCCGCCTCGACCTTGCCGATGACATCGCCGCCGACCTTGCTACCGTGTTCGGTAATGGCGCTGCGGGTGCCGTGGATCAGGGCGTCGGCCTGGTTGCGGGCCTGCACCAGCTCCTGGAACTTCTTGTCTTCTTCGCGGTTGGCTTCCGCGTCGGCGACCATGCGCGCGATCTCTTCCTCGGACAGGCCCGAACCGGCCTTGATCTCGACCTTCTGTTCCTTGTTGGTCTTCTTGTCCTTGGCCGACACGTGCAGGATGCCGTTGGCGTCGATGTCGAAGGACACTTCCACCTGCGGCAGGCCACGCGGGGCCGGCTCGATGCCGGACAGGTCGAACTTGGCCAGCGACTTGTTGAAGCGGGCCTGTTCGCGCTCACCCTGCAGCACGTGCACGGTCACGGCCGACTGGTTGTCCTCGGCGGTGGAGAACACCTGCGAGGCCTTGGTCGGGATGGTGGTGTTCTTCTCGATGATCTTGGTGAACACGCCGCCCATGGTCTCGATGCCCAGCGACAGCGGGGTCACGTCCAGCAGCAGCACGTCCTTGACGTCGCCGCCGAGCACGCCGCCCTGGATCGCAGCACCCAGTGCCACGGCCTCGTCCGGGTTGACGTCCTTGCGCGGTTCCTTGCCGAAGAACTCGGTCACCGCCTGCTGCACCTTCGGCATGCGGGTCTGGCCACCGACCAGGATCACTTCGCTGATGTCGCTCGAACGCAGGCCGGCATCGTTCAGGGCGACGCGGCACGGCTCGATCGACTTCTTGATCAGGTCGTCCACCAGCGCTTCCAGCTTGGCGCGGGTCAGCTTGATGTTCAGGTGCTTCGGACCCGACGCGTCAGCGGTGACGTACGGCAGGTTCACTTCGGTCTGCTGGGCGCTGGACAGCTCGATCTTGGCGCGCTCGGCGGCGTCCTTCAGGCGCTGCAGGGCCAGCGGATCCTTGCGCAGGTCGATGCCCTGGTCCTTGTTGAATTCTTCAACCAGGTACTCGATGACGCGGTTGTCGAAGTCTTCGCCGCCCAGGAAGGTGTCGCCGTTGGTGGCCAGCACTTCGAACTGCTTCTCGCCGTCGACGTTGGCGATCTCGATCACCGAGACGTCGAAGGTGCCGCCGCCCAGGTCGTACACCACGATCTTGCGATCCTTGTTGTCGCCCTTGTCCAGGCCATAGGCCAGCGCAGCCGCGGTCGGCTCGTTGATGATGCGCTTGACGTCCAGGCCGGCGATGCGGCCGGCGTCCTTGGTCGCCTGGCGCTGGCTGTCGTTGAAGTAGGCCGGCACGGTGATGACCGCTTCGGTGACCTTCTCACCGAGGAAGTCCTCGGCGGTCTTCTTCATCTTCTCCAGCACCTTGGCCGAGATTTCCTGCGGGGCCATCTTCTTGCCGTCGCTGGTGGCCACCCAGGCGTCGCCATTGTCATGGGCGAGGATGCTGTACGGGACGTGGGCGATGTCCTTCTGCACTTCGGCGTCGGTGAACTTGCGGCCGATCAGGCGCTTCACCGCGTAGAAGGTGTTCTTCGGGTTGGTGACGGCCTGGCGCTTGGCCGAGGCGCCGACCAGGACTTCGCCGTCCTTGGTGTAGGCGACGATCGACGGGGTGGTGCGATCGCCTTCCGAATTCTCGATGACGCGGGCCTTGCCGCCGTCCATGATCGCCACGCACGAGTTGGTGGTGCCGAGGTCGATACCAATGATCTTGCCCATGGGGGAGACTCCTGAGGATGCTTGTTGGGGTCAGTCCGGCCGTTCGGCCGGTGGATGAATACGATGTGGGGGAGGCTCGCGGAACATTCAAGCCATCTCCCGAACGCTGTGTTCAGCGCCTGGAAAACCTTGCCGGGCATGGCCCGGCACGGCCGATCAATCGGCGGCCACCACCACCAGCGCCGGCCGCAGCAGGCGCTCGTTGAGCAGGTAGCCCTTCTGGAACACGGTCACCACGCTGCCCGGGGCGGCGCCCGGGGTCGGCACCTGGCTGATCGCCTGGTGGTGTTCCGGGTTGAACGGCTGGCCGATCGGGTCCAGCAGGACCAGGCCGTTGTCGGCAGCGACCTTCAGCAGCTGCTTGTAGGTCAGCTCCAGGCCCTCGCGCAGCGGATGCGGGTCATCGCCAGCCGCCTTCAGGCCCGCGTCCAGGCTGTCGAATACCGGCAGCAGCTCGCCCAGCAGCTTCTCGTTGGCGAACTTGCGGGCCTGTTCGATGTCACGAGCAACGCGCTTGCGCTGGTTCTCGAGGTCGGCGCGCTCACGCAGCGCATCGGCCTTGATCTGCTCGATTTCGGCGCGCAGGCGCTCCACTTCGTCACTGACGCCGGCCGCAGCCGCTGCATCGGCCGCGCTCTGCTGGGATTCGATATCGGGGTTTTCGTGGTTCATGTCTGGGTCCCTGGCGGTCACAGCCCGCCTCCACCCACCCTAGTGTGGGCGGGATGCTGCGTTTCAAGCGTCGGATGTTCCGGGAGTGCGCCCGGCCGGCGAAAAGGCCGCGCCAAGCACATCGGCGGTGGCCTGGACCAGCGGGATCATGCGGTCGTAGGCCATCCGCTTGGGGCCGATCACGCCCAGCACGCCCAGTACCTGGCCATTGGCGGTGTACGGGGCGGTGACCAGCGAGACGCCCTGCAGCGGCATCATCCCGGTCTCTTCGCCGATGAAGATGCGCACGCCCGGCGCCTGGATGGTCCGCTCCAGCAGCTGAAGGATCTCGCGCTTGCTGGAGAACAGCTCGAACAGCTCGCGCAGGCGCTCCAGGTCGGACAGGTCCTGCACCCCCATCAGCCGGGTCTGGCCGGCCACCAGCATGTCGTCGGCGGCCGGCTGCAGGGCCTGCTCGGCCAGCTCGATGCTGTGCGCCAGCAGCTGCTCCAACTCGGAACGGGCATCGCGCAGCTCCAGCAGCAGGCGGGTGCGGATCTCGGCCATCGGCAGGCCGGCGAAATGGGCATTGAGGTAGTTGGCGACCTGTTCCAGCTGGCCCGGCGCGAATTCCTGCCGGGTCTCGATGACCCGGTTCTGCACCTCGTTGTCGGCAAACACCAGGATGGCCAGCACCCGGCGCCCGTCCAGCGCCACGAAATCGATCTGGCGGAAGGCGAACTGCTCGCGTCGCGGCGCGCTGACCACGCCGACGAAGTGGCTCATCGCCGACAGCAGCTCCGAGGCGCTGCCGAGCAGGGCCTGGGTGCTGCCGCCGCCGGCGAGTTCCTGGCGCAACCGGGCCAGCTCGCCTTCGCCCGGCGGCTGCATCTGCAGCAGGCTGTCGACGAACACCCGGTAACCATGCGCGGTCGGGATGCGCCCGGCCGAGGTATGCGGCGAGGCCAGCAGCCCCAGGTCTTCCAGGTCGCCGAGGATGTTGCGGATGGTGGCCGGGCTGACCTCCAGGCCGGCCACGCGCGCCAGCGTCTGCGAGCCGACCGGCTCACCGTCCTGGATGTAACGCGCAATCAACGTGCGCAGCAGATGGCGCGCACGCGGGGCAAGCTGGTCGGGAGAACCGTGCATGGAATCAACCTGTGAGACACGGACACTAGATAATGGCGGCGCATCACCTTGGCAAGTCATTGGACCTCCCTCGCCCGCGTGCTAGCGTTGCGCGGCTGCTGATACCCCCTTACCCATGCTCAGACATCTTTCGATCAAGGATTTTGCCGTCGTCCGCGCCACCGAACTGGAGTTCGGGCCAGGCATGACCGTGGTTTCAGGCGAGACCGGCGCCGGCAAGTCGCTGATGGTCGACGCGCTGGGCTTCCTGTCCGGCCTGCGCGCCGACAGCGGCGTGGTCCGCCACGGCGCCGCGCGCGCCGAGCTTTCGGCCGAGTTCGCGCTGGACCAGCTGCAGGCCGCGCGCCAGTGGCTGGCCGACAACGAACTGGACGACGAGGAACAATGCCAGCTGCGCCGCGTGATCCGTGCCGACGGCGGTTCACGGGCGTGGATCAATGGCCGCCCGGTGACCCTGGCCCAGCTGGGCGACCTGGCCGCGTTGCTGGTGGAGATCCACGGCCAGCACGAACAGCAGGCCCTGCTGACGCGCCCGTCGCAGCTGGCCCTGTTGGATGCCTATGCCGGCAACGAGAACGAGCGCCGCCAGGTACGCCGCGCCGCCGCGGCCTGGCAGGCGCTGGTCGATGAATCGCTGGCGCTGTCGCAGCAGGGCGACGTCAGTGACCGGATCGGCTTCCTGGAGCACCAGCTGCGCGAACTGGACCGCGAGGACCTGGAACCGGAGTCGATCGTCGCACTCGGTGCCAGCCACCGGCGCCAGGCCCACGCCAGCGCCCTGCTGAGCGCCTGCCAGGCGGCCAGCAACCAGCTCAACGGCGACGACGGCAGTTCCGCGCTGGACCTGCTGCAGCAGGTGCGCCACGAACTGTCGCGCCTGATCGAACACGACCCGCGCCTGGGCGAGGTGGATGGCCTGATCGAGAACGCCTCGATCCAGCTGCACGAAGCCCTGTCGCTGCTGGACCGCGTGCATGACGACCTCGACGCCGATCCGGAACAGTTCGAGGAGAACGAGCGTCGCCTCGGCCGCCTGCATGATCTGGCCCGCAAGCACCGCGTGCCGATGGACGAGCTGGGCGCGCAGCGCGAGCGCATGCACGCCGAGGTGGAGCAGCTGCGCGGCGCCGACGAGCGACTGCAGCGCCTGGCTGGCGAGATCGAGAAGGCCGCGGCGGCCTGGCGCCTGCAGGCCGAGGTGCTCAGTGAGAGCCGCCGCAAGGCCGCAGCCGAGCTGTCGGCCACCACCACCGGGATCATCGCCGAGCTGGGCATGGGCGGCGGCCAGTTCCTGATCGAGCTGGAGCCGCAGGACGCCGGCAAGCCCGACCCGCAGGGTGCCGAGCGCGTGGAATTCCTGGTGGCGGCCAACGCCGGACAGCCGCCGCGTGCCCTGCGCAAGGTGGCCTCGGGTGGCGAACTGTCGCGCATCTCGCTGGCCATCGAAGTAGCCGCGCTGGATCTGGATGCAGTGCCGACCATGGTGTTCGACGAAGTCGACTCCGGCATCGGTGGCGCGGTGGCGGACATCGTCGGCCAGAAGCTGCGCGCCCTTGGCGAGAAGCGCCAGGTGCTGTGCGTGACCCACCTGCCGCAGGTCGCCTCCAAGGGCCATGCCCACTACCGGGTCAGCAAGGCCCCGGTGGAAGGCATGACCCAGAGCGCAGTGGAAAAGCTGGACAGCAAGGCGCGTGAGGAAGAGCTGGCGCGCATGCTCGGCGGCGTGGAAGTGAGCAAGGAAGCGCGCGCCGCCGCCCGCAAGCTGCTGCAGGTCTGACGCCCGCACGCGTTCATCCACGCATGGCGTGGATCTACAACGCACCCGCGCGGTAGTGCCGGCCGCTGGCCGGCATTACCTGCTTTACCCCAGTGGCCGCGCCAGGTCCACCGTTTCCACCAGGAAATCAAGGAAGGCACGCACCCGCAGCGGCAGGTAGCCGCCCTGCCCCAGGAACACCGCGTGCACCTCTTCAAGGTCACCGGGGTTGGCGTCCTCCAGCACCGGCAGCAAGCGCCCGGCGGCAATATCCTGTTGCACCTGGAATGCTGCCAGCCGCGCCATGCCCAGCCCACCCAGCACCAGCTGGCGCAGCGCGTCGCCGTTGCTGGCGCGCGCATTGCCACTGGGCAGCAGCATGCGTTCGCGACCGTCCTGCAACAGCGGCCAGCCCTGCATCGCGCGCGCATGCCCGATGTCCAGCCGGTTGTGCGACTGCAGCTCCTCGGCAGTGCGTGGCAACCCGTGCCGCAGCGCGTAGGCGGGCGCAGCCACGATCATCATCCGCGTCGCACCGAGCCGCCGCGCCACCAGGCTGGAGCTCTTCAGCGGGCCGGCCCGCACCGCCACGTCGGTGCGCTGCTCAAGCAGGTCGATCACCTCGTCGTTGAGGGTCAGGTCCACGCCTACCTGCGGGTTGCGCTCCAGGAACGCCGGGAGCAGCGGCAACAGGAAATGCTGGCCGAACGGCACGTTGGAGTTGACCCGCAGCCGTCCGCGCGGCTCGGCATGGGCACTGGCACAACGCTCGGCCTCCTCCAGGTCGGCGAGAACGCGCAGGCCACGTTCGTAGAACGCGCAGCCTTCCGGGGTCAGCTGCAGCTGGCGGGTGGAGCGTTGCAGCAGGCGCGTACCCAGCCGATGCTCCAGCCGGGCCACAAGCTTGCTTACCGCCGAAGGCGTCATGTCCAGGGTGCGGGCCGCAGCGGAAAAACCACCGGTCTCGATCACCCGCACGAACACTTCCAGTTCGCCGGATCGGTTGATGTCGGGTCGCGCCATGTTGGTGAATCCAGTTCACAGGTTATTATCCATGCGCAGTCTAGTTCACAGATGGATGGGCAATCACCATGGCACTCCCTCCTCCCGGGATTGCCCGATGAACCGCTTCAGCCTGCTCACCGCGACCGCCTTGATCGCCCTGTCCAGCGCCGCCAGTGCCGCTCCGGCCCCGCACTGGGTTGCCAGCTGGCAGGCCAGCCCGCAACCGGTCTGGGGCGCCGATTTCCTGTTCCCGACCCTGGTTCCGGCCACGCTGCAGGACCAGACCTTCCGCCAGACCGCGCGCATCAGCCTGGGCGGGCCCCGGCTGCGGGTGCGGCTGAGCAATGCCTACGGCACCCAGCCGCTGCGGATCGGGGCGGCCAGCGTGGCCGCACACGCGGGCGCCTCCCCGCAGCCGCTCAGCTTCGACGGCCAGCCCGGGGTGCTGATCAGCCCCGGTCAGGAACGGTTGAGCGATCCACTGGCGGTGGCCACGGAAGACCGCCAAGCGTTGCAGGTCAATGTCTTTGTGCCGGGGCCTATGCCATTGCAGACCTTCCATTGGGAGGGGCGCCAGACCAGCTGGATCGCCAGCGGCAACCAGACCCGCGCGCGCGACCTGCAGGGTGCCAGTTCCACGACCGCACGCCTGTTCCTGACCGGGATCGAGGTCGAGGCCGCCGCCAGCGCGCGCAGTGTGGTCGTGATCGGCGATTCGATCACCGACGGCGCCACCGCCAGCCTCGACCAGGACCAGCGCTGGACCGACCACCTGGCCGCACGCCTGGCACCGCGGGGCGTCGCGGTGGTCAACGCCGGCATCTCCGGCGGCCGGCTGCTGCGCGACGGCATGGGCGAGTCGGTTCTGGCCCGCCTGCAGCGCGACGCACTGGATCAGCCCGGCGTGGCCAGTGTGATCGTGCTGATCGGCATCAACGACATCAGCTGGCCCGGCACCGCCTTTGCCCGCGCGCAGCCCCGGCCCAGCCTGGCCGAACTGCAGGCCGGCTATCGCGCCCTGGCCGAACAGGCCCATCGGCGGGGTCTACGCATCCTCGGCGCCACCCTGACGCCGTTCGCCGGCGCCCTGCCCGGCACGCCGCTGGACGACTACTACCAGCCGGACAAGGAGGCCCTGCGCCAACAGCTCAATGCCTGGCTGCGCAGCGACAGCCCGTTCGACGCGGTGATCGACCTGGATGCGGCGCTGCGCGACCCGGCCGATCCGTCACGGATGGCCGTCGCCTACGACTCCGGCGACCACCTGCATCCGGGCAATGCGGGTAACCGGGCCATGGCCGAGGCGGTGGATCTGGAGGGGGTGATGGGCGCATCCGAAACCCCTGGGGTCAGATCCCTTTCCCCTGGGAAAGGGATCTGACCCCACCCAACGAAAAACCCCGGGCAAGCCCGGGGTTTGGTCGCATCCAGCTGGCCGGAACGGCTTACTTGCGCTTCTTGCGCACGTACAGCACCAGCGAGTGCTCTTCCAGCTCGTAACCGTGGTCGGCTGCGATCTTGCGCTGCAGCTCCTCGATCTCGTGGCTTTCGAACTCGATGATCTTGCCGCTGTCGACGTCGACCATGTGATCGTGATGGCCACCACGGTCCAGCTCGTAGACGGCCTGGCCACCTTCGAAATTGTGCTTGAGCACGAGGCCGGCGGCCTCGAACTGGGTCAGCACCCGGTACACCGTGGCCAGGCCGATCTCGTCGCCATGCTCCAGCAGCTGGCGGTAGATGTCTTCGGCGGTCATGTGGTGCTGGGCATTGCGCTGCTCGAGCAGCGCCAGGATCCGCATCCGCGGATGGGTCACCTTCAGGCCGACTTTACGCAGGTCGTGGGTTTCCATAGGTCTCCGTTCATTGGCGATTTAGCGCCAGCTGCCTCGGATTGGGTCGCGGTGGCACGCCGGGAGTGTATCATCGGTTTGATTTCCCCAACCGCCAGTCCCGATGCGCAATCTCCTGTTGGTCGCCGCCGTCGCCCTGTCCACCACCGGGTGCGGCATCATCTACAAGCAACCCATCTATCAGGGCAACCTGATCCGGGAAGATGCCGTGGCCAAGCTGCAGGTCGGGCAGAGCAAGCAGCAGGTCACCGCGCTGCTGGGCACCCCGTCCATTCCCGACCCGTTCCATGCCCAACGCTGGGACTACACCTCCAGCCAGCGCGTGAACCGCCTCGGCCGTACCGAAGTGAAGAACTTCGTGGTGTTCTTCGAGAACGACACCGTGACCCGTTGGGAAGGTGACTACTTCCCGGGCAACGACAAGGCCCTGGCCCAGCAGACGGTGCGCCAGTTCGGCCGCAACCTGCCGAAGGACAAGAAGAAGAAGGGCCGCTGAACCCCTGCCCGTCCGCAAGGACGGGTTGCCGGGATCAACCGCCGAGCGCGCGGCGCCGGCGGTTGTCCTTGGGGTCGGCCAGCAACGGGCGCAGCAGCTCGATGCGGTCACCCTCCAGCAGCACCTGCTGTGGACGTGCCAGCACGCCATGCACGGCTGCAGCCGGACAGTCAGCACTGCCTTCCAATGCAGCAGCGGCGATGGCGTCGGCCACGGTCGCCCCCTCTTCCAGCTGCAAGCGGCGCGCCAACACGCGCTGCGGCCAGGCCAGCACCACCTCGACCTCGATCATCGCTCAGGCCTCGTCGGCGACGCGGACGAAATCGTTGACCATCCGATCGGCCAGTCCCTGGAAGCCGATTGCCAGGGCCGGACCGAGCAGGCGCGAGCTGGGTTCGAACTCCAGGGTGAGGGTGACCTTGCAGGCATCCTCGGCCAGTGCATGGAATTCCCAGCGGCCGTGCAACTGCTTGAACGGGCCATCGCGCAGCTGCATGTCGATGCTGTGCGGGCGCTGCAGGGTGTTCTCGGTCTGGAACCAGGTGCTGAACGAGCCCAGGCCCAGGTCCAGGCGTGCCACCAGGCGGTCCTCGCCCTGCTCCAGGATCTGGGCGGCCGAGCACCAGCGGAAGCGGCGCGGATAGGCCTGGACGTCGTTGACCAGGTCGAACATGCGTGCGGCCGAGTGTTCGACCAGGGCGCTGCGGCGGATAGTAGGCATGAATACAGGACGTTTCGGCAATCGACCGGGCGGGCCCGAATCGGAGACAATACGGAAATGAGCAAGAACAGCGGCAAGGATAAAGCAAAGAGCGCGACGGCCAACAAAACCATCGCGTTGAACAAGCGTGCCCGCCACGAGTACCACATCGAAGAGCGCTTCGAGGCCGGCCTGGCCCTGCAGGGCTGGGAGGTGAAGTCGATCCGCGCCGGCCGCGGCAACATCATCGACGCCTACGCCTATGTGAAGCACGGCGAGATCTTCCTGATCGGCGCGCAGATCACGCCGTTGATCCAGGCCTCGACCCACGTGGTGGCCAATGACCGGCGCGAGCGCAAGCTGCTGCTGCACCGGAGCGAGATCGACAAGCTGGTCGGCAAGGTCGAGCGCGATGGCTACACGATCGTGCCCACCGCGATGTACTGGAGCAAGAACAAGATCAAGCTGGAAGTGGCGCTGGCCAAGGGCAAGCAGACCCACGACAAGCGCGATGCCGCCAAGGACCGCGACTGGGCGATCGAGAAGCAGCGTGTGATGCGTCGCGGCAACCGCGACGCATGACCACCCCCATCGGCGCCATGGTGACTGCCAGCGCCGATGAAACGCGCACGTTGTGCGCGCGCCTGCTGGCCTTCAACCAGGCCCACGGCGGCGATGCGTTCGATGAGATTCCAATCCGCCTGGCCTGGCATGACCAGCACGGCGCGCTGCGCGGTGGCGTGCTGGCGGATGTCTGTGCCGGCTGGCTGCAGGTGCACGTGCTGTGGGTGGATCCGGAACTGCGCGGGCAAGGCATCGGCCAGTGGCTGCTGGCGGAGGCAGAAGCCACCGCACGCCAGCAGGGCGCCCTCAACGTGATGCTGGACACCTTCGACTGGCAGGCAGAAGCCTTCTACCTGCGGCAGGGCTACACCGTCTATGGGCGGCTGCCCGATTGCCCACCCGGGCACGAGCGCATCTACCTGCGCAAACAGCTGCCGGTCTCGTAATCGCGACGGCGCTGGAGCTGCCTGCCGGTCAGCCTGCCAGCACGCCCTGCCCGCGCATGCGTGGTGCCAGCGCCGCGTGCATCACGGCCAGGTGCATCACCACCGCCAGTTCCGGCGCATGACGGTCATCGCCGGCGCGCCACCGCTGCGCCATCCGGGCCGCGTCGGCCGGCAACAGGGCCAGCAGCTGGGCGTCATCCAGCGAATCGACCGCGCCCTGCAACTGCCGCGCCAGCTGCCGCGACTGCCAGACATGCACACCGATGCTGAGACTGGCCAGCGACATCAGGACCACGGCCAGGCCGTGTTCAAACCACTGCGACAGCACCTCTGGCCCCCACAGCAGGGCCGCCATCACTGCCAGTGCCGGTAGGCGCCAACCCAGCCAGTGGGTACGGCCGCGCTGCGGCCAATGCACCACCACCGCACTGGCCACCAGGGCCGCGGCCGCCGTGGCCGGCAGCTCGCTCAACCAGGTGGCCGCCAGCAACACGCCCAGCACGGCCCAGACCCAGCCGGGGGGTAGGGCCCGCCGCTGGTAGTCGGCCCCGACGGGTCCGACCAGCTGTCGCAGGCTGCGTTGTTGGCTTGCCTCGGTCACCCACAGTCTCCGTGTCTGTCCTGGTTCGGATGGTGGTCTTCAGTGTGTCGCAAATTCGTGCCAATGAAGTTACCAATCCGCTATGGCCAACGCACTGCAACACGTTGCAAATTGACCGCCCGCGCGGTTCACGCCCGCGTCAGATCCTTGCTGAGGAAAATCCTGCGCGTCCCCGGCGGATCGCATGGCACTTCACCGAACACGGCCCATCCCTGTTTCACATAGAAGTCCGGCGCCTGGAAACTGATGGTGTAGAGCACTCCGGAACGACAACCGCGCCGGCGCGCCTCATCTTCCGCAGCCTTCAGCACGCGCGAGCCCAGCCCGTTGCCGCGATATGCCGGTGGTAGATGAAACAGATCCACGAACCACAGGCCCAGCGAAGTCCGCCCGGTAAGGCCTCCCACCACCCTGCCACTGGCTGGATCGGTGACCAGTACCGCCAGCGTGCGTCGATCTGCATACCCGGCGGCGTCCAGATTGAACTTGTCCAGGCCACTGCCGATCAGGTCCAGCGCCTCGTCGCTGGGCTCATCCGTTACAGCGATTTCAAGCGGCATGGCTTCCTTCCATAAGGCTGCAGATCGGAAGTCGCGATGCTATCACCCGTGCTCGTGCCGGCCGCAGCACCCAACGCTGATGCACCTCCAGCGAGGGGCCGTACGCCATCACCTCCGACGCACGCGGAAATTCTGCAGCCACAGCAGCACCTGCCTGCAGTGCCAGGCCACTCACGGCCAGCAACCCTATCCATCGCAATCGCGTCCTGCCGGAACTGATGAAAACGGCCATCGGGCAATCCTGGGGAAGCCCCCCCGGATTCGAACGTGTCGACCAGGCACGGCAGGGCGCCAGGTGGCCCGCCGCGCGGCCGGGAATGTACACCTGCGCCGGCACCGCCGGGTCGCGGCCACCACCAATCAACGCGGCCACGGCGAACTTCCAGCCTCGCTCATAGGGGTCGGCCTGCTGCCTCTACGTGAAGCCCGACCGCGTGACTGTTCAGGAAGATTGCCGTACCATTCGCAGCGTTGGGCAGGCCCTGCCCGTGGCGACACGGAATCGGCCCTGTACCTTGCAGCACTGTAGAAACCGGGGGTGCATTGGTTTCGACGGGGGTTGTGAAGTCGCCTGGCGCATGCCGAGGGGGTAGCTTTCCTCGTAAATCCAGCTGCAAAACTCTAGTTGCCAACGACGACAACTACGCTCTGGCCGCTTAAGGCCTAAGCCTCGAAACCGCTTGTGTCCATGCTCGCGGTGTAGAGTCACTATCATGGAATCGCGCTGGATGGCTGCCTGTCAGTCCGGCACTAGAACACAACAGGCTGGTTCCCGGATGCGCTTTGCGCACCGTGCTGTTCGGGGACGAGATCCAACGGTGAGCTAAGCATGTAGTGCTGGGGATGGAGTGCCTTCGGACGGCGGTTCAATTCCGCCCACCTCCACCATCTGTATGGCCTGTCGAGGCCGCAAGAAGCCGGATCTCCTGTCGATGGGGTTCCGGCTTTTTTGTGCCTGCCCGCCTGAAAGGCTGTAACTCCAAACCCTTTTCATTGCATCATTCCGGCCATCGAGACCCCGATCTCCGCCAAGGAAGAACTGTGATGAAGAAGCTGCTCGTCCCTGCCCTGCTGATTGCCGCATTGTCCGGCTGCATGCCTACCAAGCAGGCATCCCCCGAGCAGATCAAGGACGCTCCGGCCGCACGCATTTTCCCGATCGACGCCCAAGGTGAACCCACGGGCACCATCACGGTCACCCGCGACGTTGGATTCGTGGGCAGCGGCTGCTACATGGGCGTCATGGTCGACGGCAAGATGGCCGCACATCTCGACCCCGCCGAGCGCCTGTCCCTTGTCCTGGCCGAGGGGCGCCACGTACTGACCGCCACGCCTGTCCAGGGGCGGGGCCTGTGCGGCGTGCTGCAGTCGGAGAAGACCAACAATTCCCGCCGGCGCTCGACCGAAATCAACGTCCGCGCCGGCGCCACACAGGCCTATCGCCTCTACTCCTCCGCTGAAGAGTTCCCGGTGATCGAACCAGCGTTCTGACTCCTGCCCCCATCAGAAGGATCTGCCATGAAAGCTGGCCTCACGATGTCCCTGCTCCTCGCCGCCCTCGCCGCAGCCCCAGTCGCGCACGCAGCGGCCCCGGCCGTCGCGCCCCCCGGCACCGCCACGCTGGAAGCGCTGCTGGCCTGCAAGGCCGGTTCGAATTTCAGTGCGGCCGAAGCCATCGACGCGCTGCAGGCAGCCGGCCTGGCCAAGAAGCCGGGCGGCACGTTCGAGCCGGAGGACAAGCCGGTCGCGCTGTTTGGCGGCACGGTCGCCAGTGCCGATGTAAACGTAGCCGAGGGCGAGAAGAGCCTCTTCGTGTACTTGAACGGTGTCGATTCCAAGCGCTTGGCCAGGGCCTGGTCGGTGACCGAGGTCAACGAGCAGGCCAATACCGAAGAACCGTCGTACGTGAAGCGCATCGACAAGCGCCACACCCTGCACGTGATCGCGGGCGACGACTACGAGGGCTATTCGGCTGCGGTGAAGTGCCAGATCAGCCGCTGATGGCGTAGCCCACGCTACAGCCAGCGCGGCACGCGATGGCGGTACTGCGCGTACGCCTCGGGAAAGCGGGCCATCAGTGCCCGCTCCTCCGGCAGGATCTGCAGACGGGTGATGCATACCAGGAACAGCGGCACCGCCAGCAGCGCGATCAGATTCTGCAGGTACACCATGGCCCCGAACAGGACCAGCGCCTGGCCCAGATACATCGGATTCCGCGTGCGGCGGTAGATTCCGCTGGTAACCAGCACGCTCGACGCCGAAGGCCGCAGAGGATTGACGGTGGTACCGGCGCGCCGGAAGGACAGCTTGGGCAGCAGGTTGAGCACCACTCCAAGGATCATCGTCACGCCTGCCAGTAGAACCGGCACCGGCACCCGAAGGTGGAATCCCGGCAGCAGCCAGCGTGCTGCAAAGCCTGCAGCGGCGCACAGCAGCATCAGCACGGGCGGGGGAATGCGGGTTTCCAGCCAGGCCATCGCGATCACCGTGTTCCTACCATTCACCGCAGTGTCACACGGGAATGCCTGAATCGCCCACGGCGGCCCGGCCCAGACCGAACGCCCGGTCTATTCCGCTTTGACAGGACGGCCGCTAGAGTGGCGCCACCGCGCAGGAGCATCGTATGGCTACCACGGGCTTGGGCTTCATCGGCCGCACGACCCTCATCATCACCGTTCTGCTCACCCTGGGCGGCTGCGCGACGCTGCGCCAGTTCGGGCCGTCGGTGCAGGTCGCCTCGGTCACGCCCGGCCAGTACATCGCGCTCAAGCGCGGTGACATCCTCACCTCCGGCAAGCTCAGCGCGGCAACCACGGAGACCCTGCGGGTGGCCGGCCTCGACGAAGGCGTCTGCGCCAAGCCGGGCCTGGCCTGCATCGAGGCGATGGAAGGCAGCATCGTGGTGCGCGAGGAAGACAAGCGCTCCAGCCTGGCCGAGCTGTGGCTGCAGTATGCGATGACCCTGCCGGCGCCGAAGCGCGAGTACTCGGCATCCGGCCGCGCCAAGACTGCGATCACCGAGCTGGATGCCGACTTCCAGCCGCGCCTGGACGCCTGGATGCAGGTCGCGCGCCAGGCCTATGCCTATCTGTTCTTCACCGAACGCACCGCCAACCAGCGCGGTTTCGAAGACCGCCAGACCCAGGTACGCGACTACTACAACCTGGCGGTACAGGAAGCCTCGGTGCAGCTGTACAACGCCTATGCCACCGGGCGCGTGCACGGCCAGGCCAGCCATTTCCAGCTGGGCCGCTGGACCTTCGTGCTGGCGCCTTCAGGCGAAGCATCGCCGCTGGACACGCGCACCCCGACCGAACTGGTGCCGGCCGCCTCGCTGTCGTTCAGCGGCACGCTGCGCAGCGTGCATCGACGCGATGGCTTCGGCGCCGAACTGGTAGCGGTGATGGATGACCCGGCCGGCAGCGTGGCCACCACGCCTTCAGCAACGACATCCACCGCGCAGGCAAGCACCTCGGCCACCCAGAGCTGGAGCGAGATGCCTTCGCCTTCGATGACGGTGCTGTTGCGCTTCTCGGGAAAGAATCTGTGGGAAGTGCTGCATGACGACGAGCCGGAACTGGAGATCCACGATCCCTACCAGATCTCGGAAGTGACCCTGCACGGCCAGCAGGTGCCACTGGCGGCCAACTTCACTGCCGGCTATGCACTGTGGCTGGCACGCTCCAACTTCAGCCACCAGTCGCTGCGCTCGTTGTTTGGTGGCAAGGGTGGCATCGACACGCCGCATCTTTACATGATGCAGCCCTACGACCCGAACCGCCGCGTGCTGCTGATGATCCATGGCCTGGCCAGCAGTCCGGAGGCCTGGGTCAACGTCGCCAACGAACTGATGCGCGACGACGAGATCCGCCAGGACTTCCAGGTCTGGCAGTTCTATTACCCGACCAACATGCCCATCGCGATGAGCCACGATGCCATGCGCCACACGCTGGCCGAGGTATTCAAGCACTTCGACCCCAGCGGCAAGGCGCAGGCCTCGCATGACATGGTGCTGGTCGGGCACAGCATGGGCGGGGTGATCGCGCGGCTGATGATCTCCTCTTCCGGCGATCATCTGGTAGAGACCCTGCTGGCGACTGCACAGATGACGCCAGCACAGCGCGAACTGCTGCGGACCAAGGGCGCACCGGTGCTGACCTTCCTGCCGGAGCCGGAAGTGTCGCGGGTGGTGTTCATCGCCACGCCGCACCGCGGTACCGACGTCGCGGGCACCCGCCTGGGCCGCTGGATCGGGCGCCTGGTACGGCTGCCACTGACCGTACTGGAGGACGTGGCCACCATCGCCAACGACGGCAAGATCGATCGCAATGACGGCAAGCACGGCTACCAGATGAACAGCATCCAGAACCTGGACAAGGACGACCCGTTCGTCCGCGCCGTGGCCGACCTGCCGATGGCTCCGAAGGTGCGCTACCACTCGATCATCGCCCGCGCCAAGGCCGATGGCCCGCTGGAAAAAACCGACGACGGGCTGGTGCCCTATTGGAGCTCCCACCTGCCGCATGCGGATTCGGAGAAAGTGATCGTGTCCGGGCACAGCGTGCAGGAGGCAACGCCCGCCATCGTCGAGCTGCGGCGGATCCTGCATGAGGACATGCAGAATCATGGGCGAATAGGAAATTAAGCCGCCAGCCCCGAAGATCAGGCAGCCGGCACGCGCCGCGAGAACGTGCCGTGCAGCGCCGCCGGGATCGCGAAGCCCTCCATGCGCACCTCGGGCCGGTAGTCGGCACTGGGGGTGAAACGGAACTCGCGCGCCAACAGCGCACACAGCAATACCAGCTGTGCATTGCCCACCGCCGATCCAACGCAGGAACGCGTGGGAAAGCCATAAGGCACATAGATGCCGGCGGTGCGCTTGCGCCGCTCGGGCAGCCAGCGATCGGGATCGAACTGCAGCGGGTCATCCCAGTACTTCGCCGAACGATGCTGGATGAACGAACTGAGCTCGAACACCGTGCCTTCGGCAATGGCCTGCCCTTCCACCTTCAGATCGCAGGCCGCCACGCGACGGTTGTTGAAGGGCGTGGAGTACAGCCGCATCACTTCCTTCAGGAAGCGCAGGGTGCAGGGAATCCTGGCCATCGGCAATGCGTGGATCTCCGCGTCCGAGAGCGGCGCGAATTCCTCCTCGATGCGCTGAAGCCAGTGCGGATGCATCTGCATCGCCAGCAGCAGGCAGGCAGCCATCATGCCGGGCACGCCGGAAATGGCGATCAGCTGCACGGTGACCAGGTAGGTGACCTTGTCCAGACCGATGCGTTCGCGCAGGGTCAGCAATGATTGTGCGTAGTCCAGCGCCGAACGCCCGCTTCGGACCCGGCGCTTGAGTTCGGCTGCGATCGCCCGTGATTCGCCACGACCGATAAGGAAATTGCGCAGCAGGTGGCGCCGATGGATGACCTGCTCGACCTGGGTCGTGTAGCGCAGGTGCAGGGCGCGCTCGATGGCCGCGGTGCCGCGCGCATCGAGGCCTTCGATCACCATCGGGATCAACGGATGGGCCATCACCTTCCACACCGCGGGCGTGGCATCCAGCGCCCGCCCGCACAGTGCGTCCAATGCCTGCCGCATGCGCGACTGCAGCGCTTCAAGATTCTGTGCGCCGGTGAGTTCGGCACTGCGCGTGGCGATCAGGCTGCGTACTTCGGTCCAGCGCACGCGTTCGTGCCGGCGGAACAGGTCCGCCAGCGATTCGACCACGTACAGGTGCTCGGAATTCTCCTTGTCGACCTTGCCGGCCAGCTCCGGGCAGAACACCCCGATACCGCCGGTTTCCAGTTTCAGCACCGGGCCTTCGCGCTCCACGCGCGCAGCCAAGCGCTCGGCAGCGATGGCGCTGCCCTCATTCGACATCCCTTGCATGCAGTGCGTCTCCGGCAGGAAGGGACTCGAAAGACGAGTCCCTTCGTCTTGCTACCGCTCAATCGCGGGGCGCCCCCGCGGGATCAGAACTCGACCCAGAGCGGCCAGGTATTCCACACACTGCTCTTCTCGTTCGGATGAATATTCAGAGTGACGCGCAATGCTCGGGCGAATCTTTTCATTTTCATTCCTTTGCTTGCTGTGTGGTTATGCCGGGATTATCCCGGCACCGGCTAGATAACACGACATAATCCTGCTGTCCAACCGGGCCGGTGCCGCGATGCAACATCGAGGTGCTGGTCCATTGAGGGGAATCCCTCATCGCGCCTGCGCACGCGGCCTCCTATGCTGGACTCACTTTCCCCCAACGGAGGTCCGCATGAACAGGCAAGAGCCCAGCCGCCAGCCCAGCCCCGATCCGGCCGAGCGCGATGCGTTCTTCCCGTCGCCGTACTCGCTGTCGCAGTTCACCTCGCCGCAGAGCAACCTGTCCGGCGCCGAGTATCCGGATGCACGCCGCGACGGCCGCTGGAAGGTGCTGATGATCGCTGCCGATGAGCGTTATCTGCCGACCGCCAATGGCCATCTGTTCTCCACCGGCAACCATCCGGTGGAAACCCTGCTGCCGATGTACCACCTGGACAAGGCCGGCTTCGATATCGACGTGGCGACGCTGTCCGGCAACGCCGTCAAGTTCGAATGGTGGGCCTTCCCGCGCGAGGACCGCGAGATCGGCGCGCTGTACGAACGCTATGAGGGGCGCTTCCGCCAGCCGTTGCAGCTGGACGAGGTGGTGGCTGGCCTGGGAGCCGACTCGGACTATGCCGCCATCTTCATTCCCGGTGGCCACGGCGCGCTGATCGGCCTGCCTGAGAGCACGGCAGTGAAATCCGCGCTGCAATGGGCCATGGCCGCGCAGCGCCACATCATCACGCTGTGCCATGGTCCGGCAGCGCTGCTGGCGGCGGGTGTCGATGAAGCCGGAGGTAGCTCACTGTTCCGCGGCTATCGCGTCTGTGCCTTCCCCGACGCGATGGACCGGCAGACACCGGAGATCGGCTATATGCCGGGGCAGCTGCGTTGGTACTTCGGTGAACGCCTGGTCCAGCAGGGCGTGCAGATCGTCAATGAGGGGATCGATGGCAGCCTGCTGCAGGATCGCCTGCTGCTGACCGGCGACAGTCCGCTGGCCGGCAATGCGCTGGGCAAGCTGGCCGCGCGCACGCTGCTCGACGCGCTGGCCGGGCGCTGAGCCAATGACTGCGCCGGTGCCCGCGCTGCTGGAACTGGAACAGGCGCGGTCACTGGCCGCGGTCGGCAGCGTGCTGCGCGACGCTGCATCGCCACTGGGCTACGACCGCCTGCTGGTGTTCGCCACCGCAATCTGGCTGGAGCGCGACGCGGCGATGGCCCGCACGGATTGAACCCTCTGCGTCGCGCACGCCAGTGTCCGGGTGTGGCGAGCAGCGCGCAGGCGATATGCGCTGCCAGCCGACGCGGCGAGATCGAAGACTGATCCGGGCGGGGCACTTCCGGCAGTCTGATTCGCGTGTTACACACGCAATGCGCATGTGCGCGATTGCAGAAAGCAAGGATGATGCTTATGAAACTGCAACTGGCAACGATGGCCGCGCTGATGTTTGCCGTGGGAGCTTTCTCCATCCCATCCCAGGCCGCCGCCAGCGGTGGTGGAGGTGGTCCGGAGAACACGAACTGCGTCCCGGTCAAGATGGGGCCCCATTACCATCAGCGTTGCGAAGTGACGTACTTCAACGAGGACGGCACTTCCTACATCCAGGTGTACTGGATTGACCAGAATGGCCAGTGGTACCTGCCTGCCGACTGAGTGGTCTCCTGATCGCCCGCGCGATCCGCCGGGCGGCGCCTTCACCGCCCGCCCGGCATCTCCCAGCCGCCCATCCCGGCATACCGCTGTCCTCGCCTTCCATGGCATGCTCCGTGAAACCGTTTTCATGGAATGGAGGGATTCCACGATGTTGTCGCGTTTCCGCCGCCCTGCGCTGTGCGCGCTGTTGGCGCTTGCTCTACCCGCCGTCGCCTGGGCCGCTACACCGGCGCCACTGAAAGTGATGTCGTTCAACGTCCGCACTCCGGCTGATACCGAACCGGGCAAGCGCTGGCCCGATCGTCGCGACGCGATGGTCAAGGTCATCCTCGATGCGCACCCGGCGGTGATCGGCACCCAGGAACTGGTGAAGGAACAGGCCGACTACCTGTCCGAACACTTGCCCGGCTATCGCTGGTTTGGCGAGGGCCGCCGCGGTGGCAGCGGCGACGAGCACATGGGCGTGTTCTACGACGCCAAGGTGCTGACGATCGAGGAGTCAGGCAACTTCTGGCTGTCCGACACACCCGATGTGCCGGGCAGCATCACCTGGGGCAACCTGTATCCACGCATGGTCACCTGGGCGCTGTTCCGCCGCATCGACGACGGCCGCCGCTTCTATTTCATGGATACCCACCTGCCCTACCGCGACGAGGACGAACCACGCCGGGTGAAGGCTGCCGAACTGATCGGCAAGCGCGTGACGCGCCTACCTGCGGATCTGCCGGTGGTGCTGACCGGTGACTTCAACAGCGAGCCCGGCGGTGACACCTACAAGGCGTTCACCCGCGTGCTGCAGGACACCCGTACCCAGGTGAAGGCCCCGCAGGGCCCGCGGCTGACCTTCCACGGTTTCACCGGCAAGGCCACCGGGCAGCTGGACTGGGTGCTGGTGCGTGGCTTCCATGCGCGCAGCTTCCTGACCGATGACCGCCGAATCGATGGCGTGCTGCCCTCGGATCATTTCCCGCTGGTGGTCGAACTGGACTGGCCCAAGCACTGAACCATCACGGCAGCCGCAGCTACAGCGGCGGCTGCCGCGACAGCAGGCGATACAGCGCCTGGTGCTGATCGCGTGCCTGGCAGATGCGGGCCCCGATCGCCAGGAACACGGCCACGCCGATCAGGCCCAGCCCCAGCATCGAATCCTGCAGCCGCAGGAAACCGACGGCGGCGGCCATCGTCGCCAGCACCAGCAGCACCACGACCGCCACCGACAGCCCCGCCCCCGGTGGGCCCGGATCGCCGAACAACATCCGTTGGGTATCCCGCCTTCCGTCCGCCATCGCCTGTTCTCCCAAGTGCCTGACCCCACTAGTTACACGGCGGGCTCCAGTTTCGGCAGAGTCAGAAACGTCACAGACGTGAAGATGTTCGCGGAACGCGCCGCGTTACCCTGCCGCATATTCCCCGCACTGTGGAGCAGGACATGGCACACCAGAGCCGGCTGGCCGGATTCATCATCGACTGCCAGGACCTTCCCGCCGACGAAGGCGCCCGCTTCTGGGCCGCCGCGCTGGGCCTGCAGGCGCAGGCGGCGCATGTCGAAGGGAGCGCCGAATATGCCGACCTGCTGGGTGCACCGGCAGGCTTGAACGTGGAAGTCCAGCGGGTCGACCACCCGTCACGGGTGCACCTGGATATCGAGAGCGACGACATCGATGCCGAGGCCGACCGCCTGGAAAAGCTCGGCGCGCGCCGGATAGGCTTCGTCAAACGCTGGTGGGTGATGGAAGCACCGACCGGCCATCGCTTCTGCATCGTGCGCATGCGCGAGCGCGAGGTGCCGGCCAATCACTGGCCCTGAATGAAAAAGGGGACGGAAGCCACTGCCTCCGCCCCCTACGGTTACTGCACCTGCGCCACGCTCGGTTGCTGCGGTGATTGCCCCCAGCCGCCCAACGCCTTGTACACACCCACCACGCTGACATTGACTTCGGACTCGGCCGCCGCCAATGCGTCATCGGCCGCCAGCTGCGTGCGCTGCGCATCCAGCAGGGTCAGGAAGTCCTCCGATCCCTCGCGATAGCGGATCTGTGCCAGCGATTCGGCACGCCGGGCCGCCTGCGCCTGCTCGACCACGATCGCCAGCCGCGCCTGCTGCTTGGAATAACGGGTCAGCGCGTTCTCGGTGTCTTCCAGGGCCAGCAGTACTGCCTGCTCGTACTGTGCCGCCACCCCTTCGGCTTCCGCCTTGCTGGCACGCAGGCGTGCACGCACCGTACCGAAGTCGAGCGCCGCCCAGCTCAATGACGGGGTCAGCGACCAGGCCTTGTTGTTGCCATTGACCAGGCCACTGGCATCGCCGCCCAGGAAACCAACGAAGCCAGACAACGACAACCGCGGGAACAGGTCCGCAGTGGCCACGCCCACGCGCGCGGTCGCGGCAGCCAGGCGACGCTCGGCCACGCGCACGTCGGCGCGCTGGCGCAGCAGTTCGCGGGTATCGCCCAGCGGCAATGCCTTGGCGAAGGCCGGTACGTCATGCGGCGCGAGCATGTCGGTCAGCACTTCCGGACGCTGGCCCAACAGTACTGCCAAGCGGTTGCGCGACTGCGTCTCGGCTACTTCCAGCAACGGGATGTCAGCCTCGATCGCCTTCAGGCGGGCACGGCTGCTCTGTACATCCAGCTCGCTGCCAGCGCCCAGTTCCCAGCGCGCCTCGGTCAGCTTCTGCGTATCACGCAGGTTCTCCAGCGTGTGCTGGGCCACCGCGATGCGCTTCTGCGTACCACGCAGCTCGAAGTAGTTGCGCGCCACTTCGGCGGCGACCAGTACCTGCGCATCGGCCAGGTTGGCCTGCTCGGCACCGAGGTCTGCCCGCGCGGCTTCGGCAGCACGGCGCTTGCGGCCGAACAGATCCAGCTCCCAGCCGGCGTCGAAGCCGAGCTGGTAGCTTTCACTGAACACCCGCTGCCCACCCAGCTGCGGATCGGGTTGCTTGCGACGATCGTAGCTGCCGCCTGCAGTGATGTGGGGCGCCTGGTCGAAGCGGCTTTCGACGAACACCGCGCGGGCCTGGCTGACGCGGGCCACGGCCACGCGCAGGTCCAGGTTGTCCGACAGTGCGCCATGCACCAGCTGTTCCAGCACCGGATCGTCGAACTGCGCCCACCAGCTGGCCACCGGCGAGGTGGTACTGAAGACCGGCTGTTGTGCGCCCTGGAGGACCACCGGCTCCTGCACCGGGGCCTTGTAGTTCGGGCCGACGCTGACACAGCCTGCCAGCACCAGGCTGGAGACGGCCATCGCCAACGTGCGGATCACCATGGCAGCACCTCGCCCAGGTAGGTGAAGCTGCCGTTCGGGCCTTCATGGCCGATCAGTGCCATCTGTACGCTGGAACGCGCGCCCTCGGCGATCTCGATTTCGCCGTGGCCGCCGTTCATGTCGGTTTTCACGTAGCCCGGATGCACGGTGTTGACCTTGATCTGCGTGCTGCGCAGTTCGTGCGCCAACGCAAGGGTCCAGCTGTTCACCGCTGCCTTGGAGGCGTTGTAGGCCGGAACCTTCATGTCGTAGATGCCGGACGCCGGATCGGCATGCAGGGTCTGCGAGCCGAGGATGCTGGAGACATTCACGATACGGCCGGCCTTGGCCTGCTGCAGCAGCGGCAGGAATGCCTGGGTCACCGCCACCAGCGCATAGACGTTGGTGTCGAAGGTGCGGCGCCAGGTGTCCAGCGACTGCTCGGACGGCCGCTGCGCCGGGTTTTCCAGCAGCACGCCGGCATTGTTGACCAGGATGTCG
Source organism: Stenotrophomonas maltophilia (assembly GCF_002799155.1). Taxonomy (GTDB): domain Bacteria; phylum Pseudomonadota; class Gammaproteobacteria; order Xanthomonadales; family Xanthomonadaceae; genus Stenotrophomonas; species Stenotrophomonas maltophilia_R. The sequence continues at coordinate 1,257,597 of NZ_NERD01000002.1, read as the reverse complement.
AGGCGGCCATGGCGCTCGCGCACCTGCTGCACGGCCTCGGCGATGCTGGCACCGTCGGTGACGTCCAGCTGCAGCGCTTCCACTGGCAGGCCCTCGGCCTGCAGCTTCAGTGCCTGCTCCACGGTGGTCTCGCGCTTGCGGCCGGCCAGCAGCGTGTGCACGCCGGCCTGTGCCAGCTGGCGCACGGTCTCGGCGCCGATACCGCGGGTGGCACCAGTGACCAGTGCGATCTTGTTCTGATGGGTGTTCATGGAGTCATGCCTTTGGAGGGGGAAATCCGACACCGGTTGGGGAACCGGTGCCGGTGGAGTTCCATGTCAGTGATGGATGGTCGGCTCGCCGTGCTGCACCAGCTGGCCACCACCGTTGCGGGTGACGAACTTGCGCAGGGCCACGTAGAACACCGGGGTGAGGAACAGGCCGAACAGGGTCACGCCCAGCATGCCAGCAAACACCGTGATACCCGTTACCGAGCGCACCTCGGCACCCGCGCCGTGCGACAGCACCAGCGGTACGGTGCCGGCGATGAACGCGATGGAGGTCATCACGATCGGGCGCAGACGCAGGCGGCAGGCTTCCAGCGCGGACTCAACGATGCCCTTGCCGCCCATCTCCAGCTCTCTGGCGAATTCGACGATCAGGATCGCGTTCTTGCACGCCAGGCCCATCAGCACCACCAGGCCGACCTGCACGAACACGTTGTTGTCGCCACCGGTCAGCCACACGCCGAACAGTGCGGACAGCAGGGTCATCGGCACGATCAGGATCACCGCCAGCGGCAGCGACCAGCTCTCGTACAGCGCGGCCAGCACCAGGAAGGCCAGCATGATCGCCACCGGGAACACGATGAAGGCGGCCTTGCCCTGGGTTGCCTGCTGGTAGCTCAGGTCGGTCCATTCGGTGGTCATGCCTACCGGCAGCACCTTGCCGGCGATCTCGGTCAGCTTGTTCATCGCCTCGGCCGAAGACAGCAGGCGCGGGTCGGCTTCACCGGCCAGGTCAGCCGCCGGATAGCCATTGAAGCGCAGCACCGGGTCCGGGCCGAAGGTCTGCTTGATGGTGACCATCGAACCGATCGGCACCATCTCGCCGCGGTCGTTGCGGGTGCGCAGCTTGCCGATATCCTCGACCGTTTCGCGGTACGGACCGTCCGCCTGCGCGATCACCTGCCAGGTACGACCGAACTGGTTGAAGTCGTTGACGTAGGCAGAGCCGAGGTAGGTCTGCAGTGTGTCGAACAGTTCGGTCAGCTGCACGCCCTGTGCCTTGGCCTTGACGCGGTCGACCTCGGCATCCAGCTGCGGCACATTGGCCTGGTAGCTGGAAATCGGGAAGGCCATGCCTGGCGTCTGCGCAACGGTGCCCTGCATCGCCTGCACGGCATTCTGCAGCGCGCCGTAACCCAGGTTGCCACGGTCCTCGATGAACATCTGGTAGCCGTTGCCGTTGCCCAGGCCGAGGATCGGCGGCGGCATCATCGCGAAGGCGAAGCCCTCCTGCAGGCCGGCGATCTTCTGGTTGATCTCGGCATTGATCTGCGCGGCGGTACGGCCATGGCGCTCGGCGAACGGCTTGAGCGGAATGAACGCCACACCGGTGTTCGGCGTATTGGTGAACTGCAGCGCGTTCAAACCCGGGAACGAGATGGTGTGGGCCACGCCGTCGGTTTCCTGGGCGATCTTGGCGACCTTGCGCAGCATTTCATCGGTACGCGCGATCGACGAACCCTCCGGAAGCTTCACACCAGCGATCAGGTACAGCTTGTCCTGGGTCGGGATGAAACCCGGCGGCACCAGCTTGAAGATCACCCCGGTACCGACCAGCAGGATCGCGTAGACCACGAACACCGCGCCGCGACGGCCGAGGATGCGGGCCACGCCACGCTCGTACTTCTCCGAGCTGGACTTGAAGAAGCGGTTGAACGGACGGAACACCCAGCCGAACAGGCGGTCGATCAGACGGCTCGGGCCGTCCTTCGGAGCGCCGTGGGCCTTCAGCAGGCGCGCGGCCAGCGCCGGCGACAGGGTCAGCGAGTTGATCGCCGAGATCACCGTGGAGATGGCGATGGTGACCGCGAACTGCTTGTAGAACTGGCCGGTGACACCGGACAGGAAGGCCATGGGTACGAACACCGCACACAGCACCAGCGCGATCGCCACGATCGGGCCAGAGACCTCGCGCATGGCCTGGTGTGCCGCCGCAGTGGGCGACAGGCCTTCCTCGATGTTGCGCTCGACGTTCTCCACCACCACGATCGCGTCGTCGACCACGATGCCGATCGCCAGCACCAGGCCGAACAGGCTCAGCGTGTTGATCGAGAAGCCCAGCAGGTACAGCGCGGCGAAAGTACCCACCACCGACACCGGCACCGCGATCAACGGAATGATCGACGCACGCCAGGTCTGCAGGAACAGGATCACCACCAGCACCACCAGCGCGATGGCTTCCAGCAGCGTGGAGACCACGGCCTTGATCGAGTCGCGCACGAAGATGGTGGTGTCATACACCGCTTCGTACTTCACGTCGGCGGGCATGGTCTTCTGCATCTCGTCCATCGTCGAGATGACCTGGTCACGGATCTCCAGTGCATTGGCACCGGGCGACTGGAAGATACCAATGCCGACCGCATTCTTGCCGTCCAGCTGCGAGCGCAGAGTGTAGTCGCCGGCCCCCAGCTCCAGGCGGGCCACGTCGGCCAGGCGCACGATCTCGCCATCGGTGCCGCTCTTGAGCACGATGTCGCCGAATTCCTTTTCGGTCTTCAGGCGGCCCTGGGCATTGATCAGGGTCAGGAACTGGCTGTTCGGCAACGGTTCGGCACCGAGCTGGCCGGCCGAAACCTGCACGTTCTGCTCACGCATCGCGCGCACCACGTCGCTGGCGGTCAGGCCGCGCGAAGCCACCTTGTCCGGGTCCAGCCAGGCGCGCATGGCGTAGTCACCGCCACCGAAGATCTGTGCATCACCCACGCCCGGGATACGGGCCAGCGCGTCCTTGACGTGCAGGCGGGCGTAGTTGCGCAGGTACAGGGTGTCGTACTTGCCCTGCGGCGAGGTCAGGTGCACCACCATCAGGAAGGTCGGCGACTGCTTCTGCGTGGTCACGCCTTGCCGGCGCACGTCTTCGGGCAGGCGCGCCTGAGCCTGCGCCACGCGGTTCTGCACCTTCACCGCCGCCGCATCCGGGTCGGTGCCCGGGCGGAAGGTGACGGTCATCTGCAGCACACCGTCCGAGCCGGCAACCGACTTCAGGTACATCATGCCTTCGACGCCGTTGATCGCCTCTTCAAGCGGGGTGGCGACGGTCTCGGCAATGACCTTGGGGTTGGCGCCCGGATACACCGTGCGCACGACCACCGACGGCGGCACCACTTCCGGGTACTCGCTGATCGGCAGGATCGGGATCGTGATCAGGCCTGCGGCGAAGATCACGATCGACAGCACCGCCGCGAAGATCGGCCTGTCGATGAAGAAACGGGAAAAGTCCATGGAGGAATTCCTGGGAAAGGCGTTCGGCGGGCAACAGCCACCCTGCCCCTCGCCGGGATGACGAAGGCAGGGAAGGCTGCCGCTGGCGCCGGCAGCTAAGCGGGGACGCGGATCAGGAGACGGCGGATCAGTGGTTCAGCGCAGCGGTGGCATCGCGGCCCGGTGCGGGCGGCGCAGCCTGTGGCTGCATCGCCACGGCCTTGGCCTGCACCGGCATGCCCGGCATGAAGACCTTCTGCACGCCGTCGATGATCACCTTGTCACCGGCGGCCAGGCCGTGCTCGACGATGCGCAGGCCTTCAGCGGTACGGCCAAGCTGGATGTCGCGGCGCTGGGCCTTGCCATCCTTGTCGACCACGTACACGTACTTGCGGTCCTGGTCGGTCAGCACGGCCTTGTCGTCGATCAGCAGGGCCTGGAACTGACCGCTGCCGAGCAGCTGCACGCGGGCGAACAGGCCCGGGGTGAACTGGCGGTCGGCGTTGTCCAGCAGCGCGCGGACGCGGATGGTGCCGGTGCTGCGCGCCACCTGGTTGTCGAGGAAGTCGACCTTGCCCGCATGCGGGTAGCCCTCTTCGCCCGACAGGCCGACCTTCACCGGCAATTCGCTGTCTCGCTCGCTCGGGCGCTCGCCCTTGCGTGCCATCTGTGCGTAGCGCAGGAATGTGCTTTCGTCGGCATCGAAGTAGACGAACACGGTATCCAGCGAGACCAGCGTCGTCAGCACGCTGGCGCTGTCGCCGGCGGTGACCAGGTTGCCGGCGGTGACCATCGCACGACCGGCGCGGCCGTCGATCGGTGCGCGCACCTTGGTGAACTCCAGGTTGAGGCGGGCCGCATCCAGTGCAGCCTGCGCCGCCTGCACGGCGGCACCGGACTGGTCGGCGGCGGCGCGACGCTGCTCGGCGGTCTCGGTGGAGATCGCCTGCTGCTCGGACAGCCGCTTGGCACGCTCGGATTCGCTACGGGCCAGCGTGGCCTGGGTGCGGGCGCGGGCCAACTCGGCGGCGGCACGATCGTATTCGGCCTGGTAGCTGCGCGCATCGATGGTGAAGAGCACTTCGCCCTTCTTCACTTCCTGGCCTTCGACGTAGTTGACCTTGTCGATGTAGCCGGACACGCGCGGGCGCAGTTCAACGCTCTGTACCGCTTCGACGCGGCCGCTGAACTCGTCCCACTGGCTGACCTGCTTGACCAGTACCGGCGCAGCGCTGACCTGCGGCGGCGGCGGAGCACCGGCTTCTTCGGCATGGCCGCCGCTGCAGGCCGCAAGCACGGCCGCGGCGAGGATCGACACACCGACCATCGCGATGCGATGGCCGAAACGATGTGGGGTGGTATTGGGGGAAGTCATGGCATGCATCCGTACGGAGGGGTGGTACAGCTATATGAGAACGTGTTGCAAAAATCGGCGGCGCATACTGCGACCTCAACCATGGTCGAGGTCAAGCGACGCCCGCGGTGCCGCGCCAAAGCGGAGGAATTTCCAGGTGCAGCAGGCCGCGTGGCAGTTCGGCATCACTGCTGTCGCAACGGACGATGGCGCGGTTGTCACGGCACCCATCGAGCAGCGAGACAACGCGACGGCCGACCAGCAGCGAGCTGGGCCACTCGATGCAGGCGTTGGCTGCGTTGGCCGGGGTGCACACTGGGCTGCAGACCTCCAGCATCTGCGCGCGCACGCCGATCGCCTGCGCTTCCTGGTGCACCACCTGCGCGTACATGCGCAGCGCGGCAGTGGTGATCGAGGTCTCGCCGTAGCCCGCCCATGGCTTGGCGTTGGCCGGGCTGCCGATCATCACGTAGCGGCGCGCATGCACGTTGTCCTGCAACAGCGGCAGCAGATGACGCACTGCGTGCACGTGCGGCATCAGATCGGCCTGCATCGCCCCCAGCAGTTCATCACCGTTGCGGTCGGTTACGCGGCCGCGGCGGTAAGGGCCGCCCATTGCCGCGATCACCGCTGCCAGCGCGCGCGGGCGATGCGCGATGCGTTCGGCCAGGGCGCGCGCCGAGCCGTCATCGCTGAGCGAACCCAGCAGCGTCTCCAGACCCGGCTCGTCGGCGAACTGCTCGTGCAGCGCCGCCAGCCGGCCCGGATCGCGGCCGACCACCAGCACCGGGCTGCCGGCTTCCAGCAATGCGCCAACCACGCCCTGGCCGACGGCACCGGTGCCGCCGAGGACCAGGACTTCGGGCGTCAGCATCCCATTCACGGGACATTTCCTCCCAAATCCGGGATAGTCCCGATTCGACGCAGCCGGTCACCCTTGTGCGGCACCAGGCGGATGGCACCGCCACGCTGCTGACGCATGGGCGCGGTAAACTCACGGAAGTCCTTGTGTACCAAGGAACTCGGGCGGACTTCAACGGTCATTGCCAGGTCCAGGGTGTTCTGGCCGGCGTTCCGGAGACGGGCAAGAATGTTGCGCAGGCTCATGGCGGACGGGCTCCAAATAACGAATGGCGCCACGATAGACCTCAAACCTTTACTTGATTAGTCCTGATTAAGGGGAATAATCATCCCGCTCCCGGTCCAATCGTTCTGTCACGATTGTCCCATCCCCGACGTCCAGGATCCCAGACCATGTCCCACGATCTCAACGAGACGCTGATCTTCGTCAAAGTGGTCGAGCAAGGCAGTTTCATTGCCGCTGCCAAATCGCTCGGCCTGCCCAAGACCACGGTCAGCCGCAAGGTGCAGGAGCTGGAAACGCGCCTGGGTGCGCGTCTGCTGCACCGGACCACCCGCCGCCTCGGCCTGACCGAAGCGGGTTCGATCTATCACGAACATTGCCAACGCATCGCACGCGAGCTTGAAGAAGCCGAGAGCGCAGTGAGCCAGTTGCAGTCCGGCCCGCGTGGCTGGCTGCGGTTCACCGTGCCTTATTCGATCGGCATCACCTGGATCGCCCCGCTGCTGGGCCAGTTCCATGCGCAGTATCCGGAGATCCGCCTGGACATGCATATGGGCAACGAGAAGCTGGACCTGATAGCCGGCGAAGCGGACCTCGCGCTGCGTGTCGGTGCCCTGCCCGATTCCAACCTGGTCGCGCGCAAGCTCGGCAGCCTGCGCACGCAGGTGTTCGCCAGCCCGGCCTACATCGAGCGCTATGGCGAGCCGCTGCATCCGGAAGAACTGCAGTTCCATCGCATCCTGGCGATGCGCAAGCCGTATCACACCGGCAATTCGCCTCGCTTCACCTGGCAGCTGGGCGAGAACGGTGGTGAGCTGCGTGACTTCCCGGTCACCCCGCTGATGACCGCCAATGACATGTCTGCCTTGAATGGTGCATTGGTGTGTGGCGAAGGCCTGCTGCTGACCGGTGACGTGATGGCCAAGCCGTTTGTCGAGTCGGGCATGGTGCGCCGCGTTCTGGCTGGCTGGACCGGGCCGGAGGTGGACTTCAATGCCGTGTTCGCCGGCGGCCGCCTGGTTTCGCCGAAGGTACGTGCGTTCGTCGATTTCCTGGTCGAGAAGCTCAACTTCGACGCCAATTACATGCTGGCACAGTGCCCGGGCGCAAAGCTGGCGCAGCAGCAGAAGGAAAAGGAAGACGCCGCGCTGGAGAGCAGCGGCAAGCGGATCCTGGAAAAGGTAGCCGCTTCGGCGGCGTAACCGGATTTTGTAGCGTCGAGCCATGCTCGACTTCGCTTTTGGGACCGCGCCGACCTTTGTCGGCACCGTTCGGAGAAGCAGCGACCGGGGAGCGCCATCGGCGTGCCGAGCAACGCTCGGCACCTACAAAAATGCCGCCTGCAAGGGCGGCATTTTCGTTCCGGCCGATGGCCGGACCGGCTCAAGCAGTAACGCCACGCGTTACTGCTTGAGCGGAATCACGCGGATCTCGACGCGGCGGTTCTTGGCACGGCCGGCATCGGTGCTGTTGTCGGCAATCGGGTAGGACTTGCCGGCGCCCAGCGTTTCGATGCGCACGCTCTGCACGCCCTGGCCGATCAGGTACTGCGCCACCGAGTCGGCGCGCTCCTTCGACAGGCGGTTGTTGACCGCGTCGCTGCCGATGCTGTCGGTGTGGCCGACCACTTCGATCATGGTCTGGTTGTAGTCACGCAGCGTGCCGGCCACGCCATTGAGCGAGCCGTAGAACTGCGGCTTCAGGGTGGACTTGCCGAAGTCGAAGGTGATGCCGTCCGGCAGGTTCAGCATGATGTTGTCGCCCTGGCGCTGCACATCGATACCCGTGTTGGCGGTGCGCTCGCGCAGTGCGCGTTCCTGGCGATCCTGGTACTGGCCAACGGCGGCGCCGCTGAGTGCGCCGATACCGGCACCGATCAGCGCGTGCTGGCGGCGCTCGGTGGCGCTGTCGCCGGTCAGCAGGCCGGCGGCCACGCCGATGGCGGTACCGATCAGCGCATTGCGGCCGGTGCGGTTCTGCTGCTCGGTCGGGTTGCCGTACTGGTCACTCTGCACGTAGGAGCCGCCAGTGGCGCAGGCCGACAGGACGGCCGCACTCATCAGGGCCAGTGCGACGTTGCGGGTGGTGTTGCGGATCATGTGGTTCTCCTTGGTTTCCGGTCGGGCCGGCGGCTTGCGGGCGCAGAGAGAATAAACAGCCCAATGCGATGTCGGGATGATGATCCTGCGCGGCGACAGGGCCTCGTTCAGCTAACTGACTGGATCGCTCAACCCCCGCTTTACCCTGCTCCGGACTGACGGTAAGCAGCCAACGCTGCATCGCGGCCGGCGGCCAGATCCACCATCGGCGTACGCGGATAGCCGGGGGCATGCGCTGCCAGCAGCAGCGGATGCTGCCACGGCGCGAAGCGTGCCTTCACCGGCAGCGCCGCCAGCTCCGGTACCCAGCGACTGATGTAGCGGGCCTGCGGGTCGAACTTCTCGGCCTGCGTGACCGGGTTGAACACGCGGAAGTACGGCGCGGCATCGGCACCGGTCCCGGCCACCCATTGCCAGCCCATCGTGTTGTTGGCCAGGTCGGCATCGACCAGTGTGTCCCAGAACCAGCGCGCGCCATGCAGCCAGTGCGCGCGCAGGTGCTTGCACAGGTAGCTGGCCACGATCATCCGCACCCGGTTGTGCATGTAGCCGGTGTGCCACAGCTCGCGCAGGCCGGCATCAACGATCGGTACGCCGGTGTTGCCGCGCTGCCAGTCCAGCAGCTGCGCGGCCCCCGGCGTGGCCCACGGGAAGCGGTCAAAGCGCGGGTTGAGGTTCTCGGTCGGCGTCTTCGGGAAGTGATGCAGCAGGTGATGGGCGAAATCACGCCAGCCGAGCTGGCGCAGATAGCCGTCGATGTCGGCGTCGGTGCCGGCGCTGCGCAGGCCTTCCAGCGCATGGGCAATGCGCCACGGCGCGATCTCGCCGAAATGCAGGTGCGGCGACATCCGCGAGGTACCGACCCGATCCGGCAGGTCGCGCTGCTCGCGGTAACCGCGCAACGCGCCGTCCTCGAATACGGACAGTGCCTCCAGCGCACCGGCCTCGCCCGGCTGCCAGTGCTCCCAGAAGCCGGTATCCCAGTCCAGCGTCGGTGCCAACTGGAGATCATCCAGTGCGAGGCCGTCGACCGCGTGCGCCACCAGTGCCTTCGGTGCGGCCTGCAATGCGGGCAGGCGCCAGTGGCTGAGCACGTTGCGCCAGTACGGCGTGAACACCTTGTACGGCTGGCCCTGCTGGGTGGCGATATCCCACGGCTCGAACAGCAGGCTGCCATTGCAGCTCTGCGCGTCGATGCCCTGATCGCGCAGCGTGCGCTTGATGGTGGCGTCGCGTGGCTGGGTGGCCGGCTCGTACTTGCGGTTCCAGTACACCGCCTCGGCGCCGGTCTGTTCGACCAGCAACTGCAGGGTCGGCAAGCTGTCACCACTGCGCAGCACCAGCGACGAACCGCGCGCGCGCAGGTCGGCGTCCAGTGCATCCAGTGAACGGTGCCGCCACGCATCGGAGGCTGCGCCAGGCACCCACTCGCCTTCCTCGTGCGGCGCATGGATGTAGACCGGCACCACATCGTGACCCGCGTCCAGCGCAGCCTGCAGGGCCGGATTGTCCTGCAGCCGCAGATCACGGCGGAACCACACCAACGCTACCGACACATGCACCGCCTTCGTTGTGGAAGGCAGACATCATAGCCAGCGGCGGTGAAGGAGATGCGCGCGCCAGGCCATCCACGCGTGGCGTGAATCTACTGTTTGAACCGCTGCATCGCTTCACTGATCAGCGCACGCGCCTCGGCGGCGTTGCCCCAACCGTTGAGCTGCACCGGATTGCGACCGGCCGGCAGGTCCTTGTAGACCCGGAAGAACGCCTCGATGCGCTGGCGCTCGACCTCCGGCAGATCCGCCAGCTCGCGGATGTTGGCGTAGGTCGGGTCCACCTTGTCGGTCGGGACGCCGATGATCTTCTCGTCGTGCTCGCCTCCATCGATCATTTTCAGGTAACCGATCGGCCGGAAGCGCACGATCACGCCTGGGTGCAGGGGTTCGCGGGTCAGCACCAACGCATCCAGCGGATCGTTGTCACCGGCCAGGGTGCGCGGCATCGAGCCGTAGTTGGCCGGATAGGCCACCGGCATCGACTGGAAGCGATCCACGTGCACCAGGCCGTCCTCCTTGATCTCGTACTTGGTGAAGCTGCCGGCCGGAATCTCCACCGCCAGATTCACCTCCTGCGGGGCCTGCTTCGGCTGGGCGACCAGGAACGGATGCAGCACGGTATCGGCGGCCGTTACCGCACTGGCCAGCAACAGCAGGGCCGCGCCGATGGCAGCGAGAGGAAGGATGCGTCGGGGCGTGGTCATTGGCATGTCGTCATTCCCAGCAGCGGTCGGCGCGACCCTTGGCGGTCTGCGCACGCGGGCAGTCGCGCGGTGCGATGCGGCCCTCGGTCAGCTCTGTGCGCTGCTTTGCGCCCTTGGCGTCACGGCGTAGTTCGAAGGCGTCGTACAGACGACCGGTCACCGTGCGTGCTTCATAGCGCAGGTGCTGCGGGTCGATGTTCAACACCTGGAACAGCTGGGTGTCCTCGGCTACCGGATCCATCGTCCTGCGCGCTTCGTCGGAAAGGCGGTACTGCTTCGGACCTGCCACGGTCACCACGTACTGCGGCGTCGCGGCCTGTCCTTCGCCACGACGGCCGTAGGTGTGATCGTGGCCCTGCAACACCAGATCGACGTTGTGGCGGCGTACCACCGGCAGCAGCACGTCACGCAGCGCAGCGTTCTCGCGGCCTTCGCGCGGCGAGTAGAACGGCTGGTGCAGCAGCACGATGGTCCACGGCTGCGGATTGCCGGTCAGTACCCTGTCCAGCCACTGTGCCTGCGCCTTGGCCGTGCCGAGGTCGAGCGCCGAGGTGCCATCGACCACGGCCACGCGCACACCCTGCGCATCGAACCAGTAGCTGGTCTGCTGCGCGGCGTTGGCGCCATTGCCAGGCAGCGCGAACGTCACCGGCCAATGCTTGCCCAGCACGCGGCGTTCCTGCGGGGTGTCCTCAAACTCCTCGAAATACTCATGGTTGCCGATGGCCGGGGCCACCAGCGTTTCCTGCGCCAGCCAGCTGGTAGCGGCAAACCACTCGCCCCATTCGCTGTCGTCCATGTTGTCGCCGCCGCTGACCAGGTCACCGGCGAACAGGCTCATGCGCGCCTGCGGCGCAGCCTTCTGCGCGGCACGCACCACGCGGCTGACATGGCTGACGTTCTTGTTCTGGGTATCGCCGAAGTACAGCAGGGTCAGCGGCTGGTCGGCGCCGGCCAGCGTGCGCAGCTGATTCCAGGCGCTCCAGCTGCCATTGCCCTGCACGCGGTAGACGTACTGGGTGTCCGGCTGCAGGCCGCCGATGTCGGCACGATGATGGTGCGACAGCCCGTTCTCGGTCTGCAGCACGCGCGTCGTCGCACGCACCTGGCGGATGCCCTCGATGGCGGGCGAATCTGCGGCCAGCGCGATCTCCAGCAGCGGCGCCTGCACGCTGCCATCGGTACGCCAGGCCACGGCGAAACCGCGGCTGGGATCGGCTGCCGGCGAGGCGACGATGCGGTCCGGCACCGTCGTCGCTGCGTAGTGGCGGCTACCCGCCGGCACCTGGGTATTCGCTTCGGCCGCCGCGAACGACAGCGACGGCAACGCCAGCAGCAGGCCCAGCGCCAGTGCGCGCATCGCGTACTGCCGGCTCATGCGCCACACTCCAGCGGCAATGCCAACTGCTTGGCGATGCTCTCCCAGTCGAACGCCACCACGCCCTGGTCGTCATGCACCGCATACAGCGCACCGTGCGGGAAGCGCGCGCTGGGCTGCTGCATCATCCAGATGCCATCGGTGTTGGCCACGGTGTTGCCCTGGAACGCGCCGACCGGCTTCAGCGTATGCCGGTCGAACAGGTGGAACACGCTGCGCTGCTTGCCCTGCTCGGTGGTGATCCACCAGCCGTCCTTGCCGCAGGTGCGCAGGGTCACGCCTTCGGCCTGTGCCTTGAACACGTCGCGGCCGAAGGTGGTGCCGGTGAAGCGTCCGGCCAGGGTGTAGACCTTGAACTCGCTGGCGTAGCTCTCGTCCTCTTCGGCGATCAGCAGCCGGTCGTTCCCGGGGTCGCCCCAGATCGACTCGACCACCCGCAGCGCACCGGCTTCGGTGGTATCGCCGATGCTGGCCACCAGCTTCGCCTCGACCTTCGCACCGTCGCGGGTCACGTGGTACTGGCGTACGCGTTTGTCCAGCTCGGCCAGCGGCGGCAGGATGTCACGCCCCTGCGCATCCTCGCCGTTGTCCCAGGAGTCGGTGACGTAGACGCTGTAGCCATCGGCACGGCGGTCGACCCACAGCCCGTACGGCTTGCGCAGTTCGTCCGCAGCGAACGTCGCCAGCGGCGTGAAGTCCGGCAGGCCCAGCACCTGCACGCGGTGATTGTCGCGCTCCACGATCCACAGCAGGTCGTCGGTCACCGCGATGCCGTTTGGGCGATCGAACTGCCCTGGCGCGGTCCCGCTGGTACCCACATCGCGCAGGTGCTGGCCGGTGCTGCCGTCGTAGACCACCAGCTTGTCGGAGGCCTTGGCGGTGGCGATCAGCCACAGCGCGCCGTCCGGCGCGCGCCAGGCTGCCGGCGAGTCGATGTTGTCGGCCGGGGTCATCGGTGACAGGAAGGCTTCGGCGATGGTGGTCACCGTGCGCTCGCCCCCGGCTTTCGCTGCCGTGGTGGCCGCGGCGGGGTCATTGCCGGTCGCCGGCGTGCAGCCGACGGCCAGGGTCGCCGCGAGCGCGACCGCCAGGACGGTGATGCCACGCCCCATCACAGTGCCACCTTCAGGCCGAGCGCGTAGGTACGACCGTATTCTTCCATCTGCAGGGTGCGCGAACGCGTGCCCTGGTACAGCTCCAACGGCTTGTCCAGCAGGTTCTGCGCTTCGAAGTACATGCTCACGCGCGGGGTGAACTTGTAGTCCAGCGAAAAATCGAGCTGAGTGTTGGGTGCCACATAGATGTCGAACGCGCGCCCCTTGCCGATGCTGTCCAGGTACTCGCTGCGATACACCGCCGCCAGGCGCGTGCTGACACCGTACTTTTCATAGCCGATGTGTGCGCTGTAGACATGCTTGGAGGCGCGCGGCAGGGTGAAGTCCTCGCCTGCACGGTCCTTGATGCCTGCATCGAATTTCGTATCCAGCCAGGTACCACTGGCACCGACCAGCAGACCATCCAGACCGTCCGGCAGGAAGGCCAGCTGCTGTTGCCAATTGAACTCCGCGCCACGCACGGTGGCCTTGCGGCCGTTGATCGGCTGGGTCACGTCGAAACCGTCGTAGGCCGGATCATTTGTACGCACGGTTTCCACGATGTAGCCATCGATCGACTTGTGGAACAGGCCCAGCGAGACGATGCCGGTGCTGCCGATGTACTTCTCCACCGACAGGTCGATGTTCTTCGACTCGTACGGGTCCAGCTCCGGATTGCCCAGGCGCACTTCCTCGTCACCCCGGCTGTAACCTACGCGCGGCGAAACGTCGCCGAACGAAGGGCGCGATACGGTCTTGTTGGCCGAGGCACGCAGCACCCAGTCATCGGCCGCGTCATAGCGCAGGTGCAGGCCCGGCAGCACGTTGGTGTAGCTGCTGTTGGCCACGCGCGGGGTGACGGTGAAACTACGGCCGTTCGCAGCCACGTCCACCTGGTTGCCGACCGCCTTGAAGCGGGTGTTCTCCACGCGCACGCCACCGATGATGCGCAGCGCGCCCACGTCCCAGGTCCCCATGGCATAGCTGGCAAAGATGTCTTCACTGGCCACGTAGTCTTCTTCCAGCGACGTCATCGCGTTTGCACCGGCGTCCTGCGGGCGGGCGCTGTACTGGCTGCCGCTGGCCGCCCAGAACGCGCGCATCGCGGCCGAGTCCATGCCATCGCCCATGTTGCCGTGGCGGTGTTCCGGCGAGGAAGTGGTCCAGCTCGACAGCGCCACCTTCGGGCCGACGCGCAGTTCGCGCTCGTCCACATTCACGTCGCGGTCGCGCCAGCGGCCCAGCAGGCCGAACTTGATGCTGCTGCTGTCACCGTCGAAGCGTACGTTGACCTGCGCGCTGTGCTCCTTGTCGTTCACCTGCTTGGGCGAGAGCACGAAGCGGTCGAATGCGTAGTTGCTGTTGTCCAGCCACTGCGGGTTGTCGAAGCTGTAGCTGGGCAGGCGGCTGCTCTGGTCCAGGGTGCCGTTGAAGGCCTTGCCGTTGAGCTTGAAGCGCGCCTCCATCTCGTCGTTCACGCGCTCTTCGGTACGGGTGTAGCCGATCCGGTAATCGACCACTGCACTGGTCAGCTTGTTCTCGCCGCCGAGGCTTGCCGCGAAGGTGTTTTCCTTCTTGGTGCGGTAGCGCATGCGTTTGTCGATGGAATCCTTCGGCATGCCGTCCAAGCGGTACTGGTCGGTGCCGGTCTTGACCATCTTCGCGTCGTCGAAGTTGAAGATCACGCGCTGGCGGGTCTCCGCATCGTCGAACTGGCTGTACAGCGCGCGCAGGTAGTATTTGCTGTCTTCGTTGGGACGCCAGTCGAGGTTGAGGTTGGCACCGATGCGCTTGCGCTCGATCTCGTACTTGCGGTGCTGCAGGTTGATCGCGGTCACGTCACCGGGGGCGGCATCGTCTTCGCCGTCGTACTCCACTTCGGTGTTGTCCGACTCGAACCTGCGCTTCTGGTAGTTCACGCCCAGCGCCATGCCGAAGGTGTCGTTGAACACCTCGCTGTAGTTGAAGGCGGCCTTGGGGCTGGTCTCGCCGGACAGCTGCTGGTGGCTGCCCTCGATCTTGCCACGCAGGCTGCGACCGTCGCGGTCGAAGGCCGACGCAGATTCCACCAGCACGGCGCCGCCAATGGCATCACCCGGCATGTCCGGGGTCGGCGACTTGACCACGCGCAGGCGCTCGGTGGAATCGGAGGGGATCACGTCCAGCGGCGCGGCACGGCTGGAATCTTCCGGCGTACCGACGGCAATTCCATCCACGCTGACACTGTTGAGATTGGCATCCAGGCCGCGGATGACCACGAATCGGCCCTCACCCTGGTCGCGGGTCACACTCACGCCCGGCAGGCGCTGCAGTGACTCGGCCACGTTCTTGTCCGGGTACTGGCCCAGGGCGTCAGAGGACACCGCGTCCTCGATGGCGTCGCTGCTGCGCTTGAGGTCGACGGCGCGGATCTGCGATTCGAGCTGGGCACGCACTTCGATGCGGTCCAGGTCGACCGCGTCGGCCGCCACGGCGCCGGTGGCGGCTACCGCCTGCTGCCCGGCGGCCCGCAGCGGTGCTGCGGCCCCCATCGCCAGGGTCAGCGTGATGGCAACGGCCAACGGAGTCTTGATATGCACTGGGAATCCCCATTCCTGTTAAGAATGGGTCTGCACGGTATGTCCGCAAGGTTGCATGGCCGTGACATGCGCCTGCACATTCCATGTACGGCGGGTCTGGGAACGGTTTGGGGTTCGGCCCGCCATTCCGGCAAAATGGCGCCCTCTCTCCTTCTCCCCTCCTTCCGACCATGAAGATCGTCGAAGTGCGCCACCCGCTGGTGCAGCACAAGATCGGCCTGATGCGCAACGCCGCGCTCAGCACCAAGGATTTCCGCGAACTGGCCAACGAGCTGGGTACGCTGCTGGCCTACGAGGCCACCGCCGACCTGGACACCGAGCCGCACACCCTGCCGGGCTGGGCCGGCCCGGTCACCGTGCAGCGCATTGCCGGCGCCAAGATCACCGTGGTGCCGATCCTGCGTGCCGGCCTGGGCATGCTCAGCGGCGTGCTGTCGCTGATCCCGGCAGCCCGCGTCAGCGTGGTCGGCCTGCAGCGCGACGAGGAAACCCTGCAGCCGGTGCCCTACTTCGAGCGCCTGACCGGCCGCCTGGAAGAGCGCGATGCGCTGATCCTGGACCCGATGCTGGCCACCGGCGGCACCCTGATCGCCACCATCGACATGCTCAAGCGCGCCGGCGCGCGCCGCATCAAGGGCATCTTCCTGGTCGCCGCGCCTGAAGGCATCGAAGCGGTCAAGGCCGTGCACCCGGACGTGGAGATCTACACTGCGGCCATCGATGCCCAGCTCAACGACAAGGGTTACATCCTGCCGGGCCTGGGTGACGCCGGTGACCGTATCTTCGGTACCCGCGTCGGTTGATCCGGGGAACCGGGGTCAGAGCCCTTTCTGCGAAAGGGATCTGGCCCCAACATCGCGGGGGGTCGGATCCCTTTCGCAGAAAGGGCTCTGACCCCATCCCGCATTCCGGCCTACAGCCCGGCCGCGAAGATTTCCAGCTGTCCGATGACGGTGTTCCAGCCATCGAAGAAGCCCAGCTGCTCATGCTGGTCGCGCTGCGCCTTGTCCGGGTGCATTACCCGCGCCGTGTAGCGGCAGCCCTGCCCCTCGTCCTCCATGGTGATGATGGCGGTGAAGCCCAGCCAGGGTGACTGCGGTCGCCAGCCTGCGCCCAGCATCGAGGTGAACACCAAACGCTGCTGCGGCACGATCTCCAGGAAGCTGCCCGGATTGTCACTGCTGCCACCATCCGGGCCCTGCATGAAGGTGTGGAAGGCCCCGCCGGGGCGCAGGTCGAATGCGCGAACCTCAGTGGCCCAGGGTTTCGGGCACCACCATTGGCGCAGCAGCTCGGGGTCAGTCCAGGCCCGCCACAAGGCCGCGCGCGGTGCAGCCAGCACGCGGCTGATGACCAGATCGGTGTCAGGGTTGTTGCCTGCGTCTACGGCCATGGGCCTGCTCCTGTTGGTGATGCGTTTCGACGAATTCGACCATGCGGTCGGTGCGCGCTTCCCACGTCGCGCGCTGTTCGGCCAGCCACTGCTCGCCCTGGCGCAGCCGCGCCGGCACCAGTTCGCAGGTGCGCACGCGCCCTTGCTTGTAGCTGCGCACCACGCCGCTGCGCTCCAGCACGGCCAGGTGTTTCATCAGCGAGGGCAAGGCCATCTGGAAGGGCTCTGCCAGCATCGACACCGTGCACGGCCCCTGCCCCAGCGCGGCCACGATCGCGCAACGGGTCGGGTCGGCCAACGCCTGGAAGACCTCTTGAATGGCTGGAGAATACTTACCCATAAGGCTAAGCAATACGCCGATCCGAGTACTAATGCAAGCAGGCGCGGCCGGGTGATGATTTTTCACGTGGTCTTGCCATGCCGAAGCGAATGCTCCGCGCACCCGCCCCCGCTTGGAGCACCTGATGAAAGCCTCTTTCCTGCTGGCCGCCGTCCTGCTGGTCGGCCTGCCCCTGGCGGTCAACGCCACCACCCCGCAGCAACAGCGCATGGCCGAATGCTCGGCCAAGAACAAGGGCTTGAAAGGCGATGCCTACAAGACCGCGCAGAGTTCCTGCCTCAGTGGCCACGCCGCCGACGCCAAGCCGGCCAATGCGCAGCAGGAACGCATGCGCAAGTGCAACGCTGACGCGGGCGCCAGGAAGCTGGCCGGTGATGCGCGCAAGACCTTCATGAGCAGCTGCCTGAAGGTGTCTTGACGCCTGTCTCTGGCAGGGCGCCATCCACGCATGGCGTGGATCTGATGCGTCACGGGAAGGCCGGGCATCGCCCGGCCTTTTCATCAACCGAGGGCGCGCGCCTTCAGCTCGCCCTGCTCATGCAGGGTCACGAAACGCCCCTTGTCATCACGCCCCAGTTGCGCCAGCGCCACCTGCGGGTCATGGGTGAAGAACAGCCGCACGTTGCGTGCCAGCTTGTCTTCAAGGAACTGCCGCTTCTCGTCGATAAGCAGCTCGGCGTTGCGGTCGTAGCCCATGGTGATCGGCACGTGCACCCATGAGCGCCCTGGAATCAGGTCGGCACAGAACACCACGCCACCGTGCGCACCCTCGCCTGCATGCGCGTGACCGACGATCTCGGCCAGCATCAGCCCCGGCGTATGCCCGTCGCTGTAGCTGAAGCGCACGCTGTGGCCGAGTACCTTCGAGTACTCCCCATCCACCACTTCCAGCCGGCCACTTGCCTGCAGCAGGCCGGGCAGTTCCGGAATGAAGCTGGCCCGGTCACGCGGGTGCGGATGCACGGCGCGCTGCCAATGCTGTGCGCCGACCACATAGGTTGCGTTGGGGAACAGCAACTCGGGCTCACGCCCTTCGCTCCATGCCGCCAGCAGGCCGCCGGCATGATCGAAGTGCAGGTGGCTGAGCACCACGACATCGATGTCCTCGTGTTCGAAGCCGGCTTCGCGCAACGAATCGATCAGCACGTGCTGGCTTTCCTGCACGCCATAGCGCTCACGCATGCGCGGATCGAAGAACGCCCCGATACCGGTTTCAAACAGCACCGTCTTGCCTTCCAGCGGGCTGGCCAGCAGCGCACGGCAGGCCAGCTCGATGCGATTGAGCTCGTCCGGTGCCGCCCATTTTTCCCACAACGCACGCGGTGCGTTGCCGAACATCGCGCCGCCATCAAGGCGCTGCGAATTTCCACGAATAGACCAGAGTTTCATGCGTCGATTATCGGCGCCTGCTCGTTAAATAATCGCTAGAAAGGAAACTGAAAACCCCGCCGGCAAAGGCGGGGTTTCGATAATCAGCCGGATTGCCGGCCAGCAGCCGCCACAACCGGATCAGCGTGCCGGCACGACCTGGGCACTGCCCACCGGGTTGCGTGGGTCGCTACCGCCGTACAGCTTGTTCGCCTTGCGGTCCCATTCCACGGTCTGCAGGTTGCCCCACACATGGCTGGAACCGCGGCCGCCTGCGGCGACGTCACCCGGCAGGTCGATCTTGTGGCCCATCGCCTGCAACTGCTTCACGGTCGCCGCGTCGAACGCATCGTCCTCGGCTTCGATCAGGTCCGGCAGCCACTGGTGGTGATAGCGCGGCAGCGCCGCCACCTGCTGCGCATCCAGGCCGGCGTCGTAACCAAGGATCCCCAGCAGCACCATGGTGATGATGCGGCTGCCACCCGGCGTGCCCAGCACCACCACCTTGTCGGCGTTCTCCATGAAGGTCGGCGTCATCGAGCTGAGCATGCGCTTGCCCGCCTTCGGCGCATTGGCCTCATAGCCCATCACGCCGAACGCATTGGGCGTGCCCGGCTTCAGCGCGAAGTCGTCCATCTCGTTGTTCAGCAGCACACCGGTGCCCTTGGGAATCAGCCCCGAGCCATACAGCAGGTTGACGGTCTGGGTGGCGCCGACACGGTTGCCATCACGGTCGATGATCGAGAAGTGCGTGGTCTCGTCGTCTTCCAGCGGCGTCGGGTTGCCCGACAACAGGTCGCTGGGCGTGGCCTTCTCCGGATGGATGGTGGCCCGCAGGCCCTGTGCGTAGTCCTTGCTGGTCAGCACCTTCTGCGGGATCTGCACGAAGTCCGGGTCGCCGAGGAAGAAGGTTCGGTCGCGGTAGGCGCGACGCATCGACTCCACCACCAGGTGGGTGCGATGCGCCGGATCCATCTTCCTGATGTCCCAACCTTCCAGGATCTGCAGCATGCTGGCCAGCGCGATACCACCGGACGACGGCGGCGGCGCGGTGGTGATCTTCCAGCCGTTGTAGTTGAACACGATCGGTTCGCGCTGCTTCACGCGGTAGCCGGCCAGCTCTTCAGCGGTCCACTTGCCGCCGGCCTGCCTCACGCCGTCCAGCAACAGCTTTCCGGTCTGGCCCTTGTAGAAGCCATCGAAGCCGCCTGCGGCCAGCCGCTCCAGCGTCTGCGCCAGTTCCGGCTGCTTGAACAGGTCACCGCTGGCGATCGGCTTGCCGTTGCGCAGGTAGACCTCGCGCGTGCCGGGGTAGCGCTCCATCACTTCGCGGCGCGAGGCATAGCCCTTGGCCATGCGCTCGTACACCGGAAAGCCTTCACGGGCGACACGGATCGCCGGCTGCAGCGAAGCCGACAGCGGCAGCTTGCCGTGCCTGGCCGACAGTTCGACCAGCGCTGCGGGCAGGCCCGGGATACCGGCTGACCAGGCGCCATTGACCGAGCGGTCGCGGTCGAGGTTGCCCTGCTTGTCAAGGAAGGCCTGCGGGGTTGCCGAGGCCGGCGCGGTCTCGCGCGCATCCAGCATCAGGTCCTTGCCAGTGGCAGCGTCATGCAACAGGAAGAAGCCACCTCCGCCCAGCCCAGAGCTGATCGGCTCCACCACCGCCAGCGTGGACGACACCGCCACGGCGGCGTCGAAGGCGTTGCCGCCCTGCGCCAGGATGTCGATGCCGGCCTGGGTGGCCAGCGCGTGGCCGCTGGCAATGGCCGCGCCATCGGGGCGTTCGGCACGGGCCGGGCTGTCGGCCCAGGCGATCGGACTCAGCAGCAGGCCGAGCAGCAACAGGGGGCGGACGATCAACGTCTTCATTCGGATGGGGGCTCCGCATAGAGTTCGGGGTGATCGTGCTGCAGCTGGCGCAGCTTGGCCAGCAGCTGGTCTTCCGTTTCCACGATCTCCGGATCCGGATCGATGCACTCGACCGGGCAGACGACCACGCACTGTGGTTCGTCGAAATGACCCACGCATTCGGTGCAGCGCGCAGGGTCGATCACGTAGATGGTTTCACCCATCGCAATGGCCTGGTTCGGGCAGGCCGGCTCGCATACGTCGCAGTTGACGCAGAGCTCATTGATTTTCAGCGACACGGCGATACTCCTCGCCCGCGCCCTGGGACAAAGGACCGGCCAGCGCGGGCGCGCGGGCCGGTCAGGTCATCGGCGGCGTCTTTGCGGTGCGCCGCCCGGGCCATGCCGGAGCATGGCCGCCATGGCTCGGTATTACTTGGCTTCGACAAAAATGTACTCGGCACCGGTCGGCTGGATCGCAGCCTGCACGCGGGCGTTGTCGGCCGACTGGCCGATGAAGACGACGCGCACGCCCTTCATCGAATCCGGCGACACGTCCTTGAACACGGCCTGGATCATGTCAGCCATCTTGCCCGAGGCCGACGAGCCGAAGGCCAGCATGTTGCCCGGCTGCACGCCACGGGCCACGGCCTGGGTGGCGCTTTCGGTCTGGCGCTCGTACTTGGCCTGGAAGTCCGGGTCCGATTCCGGCGAGAGGTAGTACAGGAACGGGCTGTTGGTGATGTTGCCCATGTTCTGGATGGCCACTTCCTGCAGGTACTTCTTCCAGCCTGCATCGTCGTCCTTGGACGGAGCGACCAGGGCCTGCTTGGCCTCGTCGACCGGAGCGGCCTCTTCCTTCTTGCAGGCGGTGAAGGCCAGGGCCAACGAAGCGATCAGCATCGCGCGCGTGGTGGTGTTCATGGGTTTCCTCCCGGAATGGTGCGTGGTGTTGTACGTAAGGGGGTGCGGGTACAGCGGGCTTACGACTGTGCCGACTTCGCTTCGCGGACCTTGCGCAGGGCTTCGAGCACCGCGGCCGGCACGAAACCGGACACGTCGCCGCCCAGGCGCGCGATCTCGCGGACCAGCGAGGACGAAATGAAGCTGTGCTGCTCGGCCGGGGTCAGGAACAGGGTCTCGACCTCGGGGATCAGGTGGCGGTTCATGCTGGCCATCTGGAACTCGTACTCGAAATCGGACACCGCGCGCAGGCCGCGCAGCAGCACCCCGCCCTGGACCGAACGTACGAAATGGGCCAGCAGGGTATCGAAGCCGATGACTTCGACATTGCCGTGGTGGGCCAGGGCGCCACGCGCCAGTTGCACGCGCTGCTCCAGCGGCAGCGCCGGGCCCTTGGACGGGCTCTGCGCCACGCCGACCACGACCTTTTCAAACAGCGGCGCGGCGCGGCTCACCAGGTCGATATGACCATTGGTGATCGGGTCGAACGTGCCGGGATAGACGGCGATGCGGCGGTTGGCCACGGTCATGGGCGGATGCAGATGTTCAGATGAGGTCAAAGTGTAGCAGTGGCGCGGCGGTACAGGGCAAAGCGCACCTCGCGGGTGCCGCCCTCGCGGTGCAGCAGCCAGTCCGGCGGCAGCACCGGCACGTGGCCGGCCGGCGATTCCAGGTACAGCCAGGCATCGGCGGCCAGGTGCCGGGGCAGCTGGGCCAGCACGTCCTGCCACAGGCCATCGGCAAACGGCGGGTCGATGAAGACCAGGTCGGCCTGCTGCGCGGGCGCGCCCTGCAGCCAGCGCAGGGCATCGGCCTGCACGACGGTGATCTGGTCGCTGGCCTGCAGCTTGGCCACCGCGGCGGTCAGGTTGCGGCCCAGCTGCGCATCGCGCTCGACCAGGGTGGCATGCGCGGCACCGCGCGAGACCGCCTCCAGGCCCAGTGCGCCACTGCCGGCGAACAGGTCCAGCACCCGCGCACCGCCGAGCCTGGGCATCAGCCAGTTGAACAGGGTCTCGCGCACGCGATCGCCGCTGGGCCGAAGCCCCGGCAGGGTCGGCACCGGCAGGCGGGTATTGCGCCAGCGCCCGCCGATGATGCGGACCTGGCCGTCATTGCCCCCACGGCCGCTCATCGGCGCCCCCGGCGGAGGTTGTTCGAGAAATTCAGCATGAGCGGGATTGTAGTTCGGCCGGGCGGCGCCCGGGGACGCGCCAACGCATGCGCGCTGTCGCTCCCACGCTTCGCTGCGCGAAACGCGGGCCCCACTTACCATCTTCCACACCCCCGCCGCTTCGCGGCCGCCCCCTAACTCAGGAGGCTCTACCCCAGACGCGATCCGATGCCCGACATACAGGTGGGGTCAGATCCGTTTTCCTGCGGAAAACGGATCTGACCCCATTTGATGTATCGATATCTGACAGATGTGTCGACCAAGGTCGACACCTACCAACAGCCGCGTGAACCTGTCAGAGGCGGGGCACTGTGGGTTCGCGGGGTGTGAGCCGCATGGATGCGGCGACCAAGGCTACATGGACGTACTTGCGCCGTCCCCGCGAACCCACAGCGCCCCGCCATCCCACGGAATGCCGCTCTGGCTCTGGCTTTGGCAGTTGCAGTTGCACTGAGCGGGTGCCGGGCGCAGCCCGGCCGACCAACCCCTTGATTTCGGGACAATCAGCCATACCCCTTGGCGAGGCCGCACGCGCTGGCGCGGCATTGCACACGGAGCCTTATCGATGACCGAGACCCCCCAGACCGAAACCCTTGGCTTCCAGACCGAAGTCAAGCAGCTGCTGCAGCTGATGATCCACTCGCTGTATTCCAACAAGGAGATCTTCCTGCGCGAGCTGGTCTCCAACGCCGCCGACGCCGCCGACAAGCTGCGCTTCGAGGCCCTGACCCAGCCGGCCCTGCTGGAAGGCGACAGCGAACTGCGCGTGCGCGTCAGCTTCGACCCTGCCGCCCACACCATCACCATCGAAGACAACGGCATCGGCATGAGCCGTGCCGAAGCCATCGCCCACCTGGGCACCATCGCCAAGTCCGGCACCGGCGACTTCCTGCGCCAGCTGTCCGGCGACCAGAAGAAGGATTCGCAGCTGATCGGCCAGTTCGGCGTGGGTTTCTACAGCGCCTTCATCGTCGCCGACGAAGTGGAAGTGACCTCGCGCCGCGCCGGCCTGGCTGCAGGCGAAGGCGTGCGCTGGACCTCGCGCGGCGAAGGCGATTTCGAAGTGGCCACCGTCGACAAGGCCGAACGCGGTACCCGCATCGTGCTGCACCTGAAGGACGGCGAGCACGATTTCGCCGATGGCTGGCGCCTGCGCAGCATCCTCAAGAAGTACTCGGACCACATCGGCCTGCCGATCCAGATGCCCAAGGAGGGCGGCGAAGAAGGCGCAGCGGTCGAGTGGGAAACGGTCAACCGCGCCAGCGCACTGTGGACCCGTCCGCGCACTGAAATCAGCGATGCCGAGTACACCGAGTTCTACAAGCACGTCGCGCACGACCACAGCGACCCGCTGGCGTGGAGCCACAACAAGGTCGAGGGCAAGCTGGAGTACACCTCGCTGCTGTACGTGCCCGGCCGCGCGCCGTTCGACCTGTACCACCGCGATGCGCCCAAGGGCTTGAAGTTGTACGTGCAGCGCGTGTTCGTGATGGACCAGGCCGAGCAGTTCCTGCCGCTGTACCTGCGCTTCATCAAGGGCGTGGTCGATTCCAACGACCTGTCGCTGAACGTCTCGCGCGAGATCCTGCAGTCTGGTCCGGTCATCGATTCGATGAAGTCGGCGCTGACCAAGCGCTCGCTGGACATGCTGGAGAAGCTGGCCGCCGACAAGCCGGAGCAGTACGCCACGTTCTGGAAGGAATTCGGCCAGGTGCTGAAGGAAGGCCCGGCCGAGGACTACAACAACCGCGAGAAGGTGGCCGGCCTGCTGCGCTTCGCCTCCACCCGTGGCGACGGCGATGCACAGAGCGTGTCGCTGGCCGATTACCTCGGCCGCATGGCCGAAGGCCAGGACAAGATCTATTACCTGACCGGCGAAAGCTACAGCCAGGTACGCAACAGCCCGCACCTGGAAGTGTTCCGCAAGAAGGGCGTGGAAGTGCTGCTGCTGACCGACCGCATCGACGAGTGGCTGATGGGCTACCTGACCGATTTCGACGGCAAGGGCTTCGTCGACATCGCCCGTGGCGACCTCGACCTGGGCGCGCTGGAAAGCGAAGCGGACAAGCAGGAACAGGAAGCGGCGGCCAAGGACAAGCAGGGCCTGGTCGAGCGCCTGAAGACGGTGCTGGGCGATGACGTGGCCGAAGTGCGCGTCTCGCACCGCCTGACCGATTCGCCGGCGGTGCTGGCCATCGGCGAACAGGACCTGGGCCTGCAGATGCGCCAGATCCTGGAAGCCAGCGGGCAGAAGGTGCCGGAGAGCAAGCCGGTCCTGGAGATCAACCCGGGCCACCCGCTGATCGCCAAGCTGGATGCCGAAGCCGATGGCGCGCGCTTCGACGACCTCGGCCGGGTGCTGTTCGACCAGGCCGCACTGGCCGCGGGTGACAGCCTGAAGGATCCGGGTGCCTACGTGGCGCGCCTGAACAAGCTGCTGCTGGAACTGTCGGCCTGATCGAGGCAGTGGTCGCCGGGCATGGCCCGGCGCTGCTTTGGCAGGTGCCAACCTTGGTTGGCACTGCTGCCCTGGCAGAGACCAACCTTGGTTGGCGCCCCAAAAGCGTGCCAACCAAGGTTGGCACCCACCAGGAGTGGCGGTTGGCAGCTGCCGAGGGGGTTCAGGCTTCCCGATCCAGCAGCGAGCCCAGCATCTGGTCCTGGCGGCGGATCACCGCAGCATTGGCGGCGAAGGCGACCACCTCTGCTTTCGCGGCCAACAGATCCCCCAATGGCGCACCAGGATCGGTGCCGGCGGGGAACGCCGCGGCCTGTACCCCGCCCTGCTCCGCAGTACCGCGCTGCAACTGCAGGCGCTGGGCATCCGGGGTCGCCAGGTTGGCCACGTTGTGCGCGGCCACCTGCACGCCCTGCTGGGCCGCACGCATCCCGCTGAGGGCAATTCCCATCACGTTGTTCATGGCGGTCTCCGGGCCGCCGTGCGCAGCCCTCCGGACCGGTTAACGGCCGGCAGGCCGCGATGTTGAGTCCACATCGGCCCGACAGGCCCGAGTGGTAGCATATCCCCCTGATTTCAGCGCCTTTTGCCAATGCTCAGTTTTTTCCGCCGCAAGAAGCCCCAGGATGCCCCCGCAGCGGAGGCTCCCAAGACCCAGCACTACTCGGCTGAAGAGCTGGCGGCGGCATTCCCGTCCGCAGCCCCGGTCGAAGAAGCCCCGGCCGCTCCGGTAGCCGCTCCGAACACGTCCGAGGCTGCCACGCCCGCGCCGACGCCTGCACCGGCGCCCGTCGCAGTGCCCGAAGCGCCGGCCGCCGCACCGGCACCGCCGGCTGCGGAACGCGTCATCGCTGCGGAG
The DNA here is from genome assembly GCF_002799155.1 of Stenotrophomonas maltophilia. Classification (GTDB taxonomy): domain Bacteria; phylum Pseudomonadota; class Gammaproteobacteria; order Xanthomonadales; family Xanthomonadaceae; genus Stenotrophomonas; species Stenotrophomonas maltophilia_R. The sequence continues at coordinate 1,231,877 of NZ_NERD01000002.1, read as the reverse complement.
GACTTCGAAGCCGAGGCCCTGGCTGCGGCCGCCGTGCTCGCACCGCTGGCCCCGGTCATCCCGGCCGAAGCGCCGGCCACTCCTGCGACTGACCTGCCGGTGCTGGTCGATGCCGCCCCGGCCCCGGCCGGCAAGCCTGGCTGGCGCGAACGCCTGCGCAACAGCGTCATCGCACGCAGCTTCGGCGGCCTGTTCTCGCGCAACCCCAAGCTCGACGACGACCTGCTGGACGAGCTGGAAACCGCACTGATCACCGCCGACGTCGGCGTAGGTGCCACCACCGACCTGGTCGAGGGCCTGCGCAAGCGCATGAAGTCGCGCGAATTCGCTGACGCCAATGCGCTGCTGGCCGCGCTGCGCGCCGAGCTGATCGCGATCCTGCAGCCGGTGGCCAAGCCGCTGGTGATCGACCGCACTGCCAAGCCTTTCGTGGTACTGACCGTCGGCGTCAACGGCGTCGGCAAGACCACCACCATCGGCAAGCTGGCCAAGCGCTTCAAGGACGAAGGCCACAGCCTGATGCTGGCCGCCGGCGATACCTTCCGTGCCGCCGCCGTGGCCCAGCTGCAGGCCTGGGGCGAGCGCAACGGCGTGGCCGTGGTTGCGCAGGGGCAGAACGCCGATGCTGCTTCGGTGGCATTCGATGCGTTGCAGGCCGGCAAGGCCCGTGGCACCTCGGTGCTGATCGCCGACACCGCAGGCCGCCTGCACACCCAGTCCGGCCTGATGAACGAGCTGGGCAAGATCCGCCGCGTGCTCGGCAAGATCGACCCCACCGCACCCCACGAAGTGCTGATGGTGATCGACGGCACCACCGGCCAGAACGCGCTGTCGCAGCTGCGCCAGTTCAATGCCGCAGTGAACGTGACCGGCCTGGTGGTGACCAAGCTGGACGGCACTGCCAAGGGCGGCGTGGTGTTCGCGCTGGCCCGCGAGTTCGGCATTCCGATCCGCTTCGCCGGCATTGGCGAGCGCCCGGAAGATCTGCGCGTGTTCGACCCGGAAGCCTTCGTCGACGCCCTGCTGCCCGAAGCGCTGGGTGCCTGATACACCGCGCAGCCACGCATGGCGTGGCTCTACTGCACCCTGGTAGAGCCACCCCACCGGTGGCTGCCTCTCTGGAACGCCAATGCCCCGCCAGCCGCACGCCAGCGCCGAGACTGCAGAACGCGATGGTTTCGTCGCCCGCCTGCTGCACTGGTTCGACGACCACGGCCGTCACGACCTGCCCTGGCAGCACCCGCGCAGCCCCTACCGGGTCTGGCTGTCGGAAATCATGCTGCAGCAGACCCAGGTGACCACGGTCATCCCGTACTTCCAGCGGTTCCTGCAGCACTTCCCGACCCTGCCCGACCTTGCCGCCGCCAGCAATGACGCGGTGATGGCGCAGTGGGCCGGGCTCGGCTACTACGCCCGTGCACGCAACCTGCATGCCGCTGCAAAGCGCTGCGTGGAAATGCACGACGGCGATCTGCCACGTGACTTCGATGCATTGCATGCGCTGCCTGGAATCGGCCGCAGCACCGCCGGCGCGATCCTCAGCCAGGCCTGGAATGACCCGTTCGCGATCCTCGATGGCAACGTCAAGCGCGTGCTCAGCCGCTACCACGGCATCGAGGGCTTCCCCGGCCTGCCCGCCATTGAAAAGCGGCTGTGGGCGATCGCCGAGGCACACGTGGCACAGGTGCCGGAGGGGCGCATGGCCGATTACACCCAGGCACAGATGGACCTGGGCGCGACCGTGTGCAGCCGCGCCAAACCCGCCTGCGTGATCTGCCCGCTGCAGGATGACTGCGTGGCCCGGCGCGAAGGCCGCACTGCCGAACTGCCGACGCCCAAGCCCAGCAAGACCCTGCCCGAACGTGAAGCAGTGGCGCTGCTGCTGCGCGACGCACAGCAGCGCGTGCTTCTGCAGAAGCGACCGGACAGCGGCATCTGGGCGCAGCTGTGGACGCTGCCGCAGGCCGAGGCCGGCAGCGAGCTGCAGGACTGGTTCGACGCGCACGTTGAAGGCTCTCTGGAAGACGCCGAGGAGCTGCCGTTGCTGCAGCACACCTTCAGCCACTACAAACTGCACCTGCAGGTACTGTCGCGGCAGGTACACGGCCTGCGCGTGGAAGAACCCACGCTGCGCTGGGTGGCCGCCGACGAACTGCCCGCGCTGGGCCTGCCGGCACCGATCCGCAAACTGCTCGACGGCGCCACGATCAAGGCGCCGAAACGAAAATCCACGAAAACCCGCAACCACGAGTGAGCGCCATGCCCCGAAACGTCTTCTGCCAGTACGAACAACGCGATGCCGAGGGCCTGGACTTCGTGCCCTACCCCGGCGAGCTGGGCCAGCGCATCTTCAACAACATCGGCAAGCAGGCCTGGGCCGCATGGCTGGCGCACCAGACCATGCTGATCAACGAGAACCGTCTGTCACCGCGCACGCCCGAACATCGTGCGTTCCTCGAGGGCGAGCTGGTCAAGTTCCTGTTCGAGAAGGACGCGGAAAAGCCTGCCGGCTTCACCCCTGAAGCCTGACAACAAAAAGGGGTACGGAGAGGATCAAGCCGCTTGTGCCGCAAACGACTTGATGCTCTCCGTCCCCTTTTCTGATCATTTCGCCGGTGCGGCACCTTCCTCGCGCTCCTGCACCTGCGCCTGGCGCAGTTCCTGCTCGGAGGCACGCAGTGCCTTCACGTCCAGCCTGCGGATGCTGTTGATGAAGCACGGCAGGCGCGGGCCGCCGGTGGGGTCGCGCACCAGCACCTTGTCGAAGCGCGCCGAAACCCGGTTCATCCGACTGGTCAGGCCGATGGCGGTGGCATACGGCAAATCCTGGCACGGACCATTCAGCTCCAGCAGATAGGCTTCGCTGGGGCGCGTCCACACCGCCAGCGCGCTGTCACCCAGCTCGGTCCAGCCATTGAGGCTGCCGAAGAACTGCATGTCGCTCTGCGGCGCGCCCGCGTGGGCACGGTACAGATCCAGTTTCTCGGTACTGCTGAGCCGGCCGGTCGTCGCGCAGGCGGCCAGCGCCAGGCAGAGTCCGGCGATCAGGATCGGGGTCTTCATGGCGATCTCCTCGGGGAACCTGCTGCGATCATGCGCCGACCGACGTGCGGCCGGCGCGATGGCGGGTAAACCCGTTCAGGCGCCGGGAGGCGGCCGTTGCCGGCCGCTCAGACGTCGGCGTGGGCCAGTGCGTGCAGGCGACCTTCGCGCAGCTCCAGCACGCGATCGAGGCGGCGCGCCAAGCTGCGGTCGTGGGTGACCAGCACCAGGCTGGTATGGCGCGCGCGGTTGAGTTCCAGCATCAGCTCGAACACGGTCGCAGCGGTGCGGTCATCCAGGTTGCCGGTTGGCTCATCACCCAGCACGCAGGCCGGATGGTTCACCAGCGCACGCGCAACGGCCGCACGCTGGCGCTCACCGCCGGACAGCTCGCCCGGCTTGTGGTCCAGGCGATGGCCGAGGCCGACCGCTTCCAGCAGCGTGGTGGCCCGGCTGCTCGCCTCGGCCACGGCGGTGCCGGCCAGCAGCACCGGCATCATCACGTTTTCCAGCGCAGTGAACTCGGGAAGCAGATGGTGGAACTGGTACACAAAGCCCAGCGCCTGGTTGCGCAGCAGGCCGCGCGCGGTATCGGACAGCGCCGACATGCGCTGGCCGGTCACGTAGACCTCACCCGCAGTCGGAATGTCGAGGCCACCCAGCAGATGCAGCAGCGTGCTCTTGCCGGCACCGGACGCACCGATGATCGCCACCGTTTCGCCGGCGGTCACGGTCAGGTCCAGGCCGTCGAACACCGGGGTCTGCATGCGCCCCTCGGCGTAGGTCTTGCCCAGTGCTTCGGCGCGGATCACTTCATCGCCGCGGTTGAAGACCTTATTCATAACGCAGGGCCTCCGCCGGCTGGGTGCGTGCTGCCCGCCAGGCGGGATACAGGGTGGCCAGGAAACTCATCAGCAGTGCGACCACGGTGATCGCCACCACGTCGCCGGTCTGCATGTCGGTCGGCAGGCCGGTGATGTAGTAGACGTCCTCCGGCAACAGCTTGACGTTGAACACGCTCTCGATGGCGCCGAGAATCCGCTCCAGGTTGAGGGTCAGGGTGATGCCGCCGATCAGGCCGGCCAGCGTGCCGAAGATGCCGATCAGCGAACCCTGCACCATGAACACCTGCATCACCCCGCCCGGGGTCAGGCCCAGCGTGCGCAGGATGGCGATGTCGGCCTGCTTGTCGGTCACCAGCATCACCTGCGAGGACACCAGGTTGAAGGCACCCATGGCGATGATCAGCGACAGCAGGATGCCCATCACCACCTTTTCCATGCGCAGCGAGTGGTAGAGGTTGGCGTTCTGCTGGGTCCAGTCACTCACCCGGTACGCACCGCCGAGGCTCTGCGCCAGGTCCACGCCCACTTCCAGCGAGCGGTCCATGTCGTGCAGTTTCAGCCGCACGCCGGTGGCACCGTCGCTGCGCAGCACGCGCTCCAGGTCCTGCATGTTGGCAAAGCCCACGCCGCGGTCGACCTCGTTGTAGCCGGCCTCGAAGATGCCACTGACGGTGAAGCGTTTCATCCGCGGCACTGCGCCGGCAGGCGTGCCCTGCACCTCGGCGAAGGTCACCAGCACCTGGTCGCCCACGTCCACGCCCAGCCAGATCGCCAGCTCCTTGCCCAGCAGCAGGTTGAAGCTGCCTGGCTTGAGGCTGTCATAGCTGCCCTTGGTGACCTTCTTGTCGATCACCGACACCTTCGGCTCCAGCGCCGGATCGATGCCCTGGATGATCGCGCCCTGCACGCGCGGGCCGCTGATCATCGACTGGATCTCGATGTACGGCGCGGCACCGGCCACGCGCGGGTCCTTGCCGGCGATGTCGACCACGCGCATCCAGTCCGGCATCGGCTCGCCGTCGCGGCTGATGGTGGTGTGCGCGGTCATCTGCAGCAGGCGGCTGCGGATTTCCTTCTGGAAACCGCTCATCACGGCCAGGGTGGTGATCAGCACCGTAACCCCGAGCGCGATGCCCAGGATCGATGCCATCGAGATGAAGGAGATGAAGCCGTTGCGGCGCTTGGCGCGCAGGTAGCGCAGGCCGATGGCCACGGGAATGGGTTTGAACATGCAGGCACGCCGGTCAATTCAGCTTATGGTGCCATCGTACGGGGCCGACGGGAAACGGCGCGTGCGGCCACGGCCAGTCGCAGTTCACGTCGCTGCCCCGAATCCAGCACATCGGGCCAGAACAGCAGGCGTTGGCGGCGCCGACCCTGATGCCAGTGCAACAGCAGCCATGGCCCGCGCACCACCAGCCGGGGTGCCTCGACATCCTGCCCGGCCACCCGCAGCGGCTCGGGAAGCGGAGGCAGGAGCACCGGCACGCGCGGCCTGCGTTGGCGCCAGGCCAGTTCGGCCAGGCCTACGCACCAGGCCAGTACCACCGCGGGGACCAGCAGCCTTGGCGGCAGGTCAGAGGCGCGCAGCAGCCAGGGCGCGGCCAGCAGCACCGCCAGCTGGGCGGCGGCCTGCAGCCGCGAGGGGCGCCACTCAAGACTTGAGGGCGAGGATCTTCTGCATGAGGGGGATCGCGTGCGCATGCGGGCAGGCCTCATAGCCCATGAACCAGCGCCACAACTTATCGTCCTCGCAGTCGAGCAGGAACAGGAAAACCTCGCGTTCTTCGGTCGGCGCAGTGCTCCACTCGTGGTCCAGGTAACGGCCGAACAGCTGGTCCAGCTCGCGCATGCCGCGGCGGCAGCGCCAGCGCAGCTTCTTCAGCAGAACGTCTTCTTCCATCGTGCTTCTCCAGATACAGCAAAGCCACGCATGGCGTGGCTCTACTGGGATGGCACAGCCACGCATGGCGTGGCTCCACCAGGTACAGCCAGGCCCGATCAGGCGCGGCGTTCCATCATCAGCTTCTTGATCTCGGCGATCGCCAGCGCCGGGTTCAGGCCCTTCGGGCAGGTCCGGGCGCAGTTCATGATGGTGTGGCAGCGGTACAGCTTGAACGGATCCTCCAGATCGTCCAGGCGCGCACCGGTGTCCTCATCGCGCGAGTCGATGATCCAGCGGTAGGCCTGCAGCAGGATCGCCGGGCCCAGGTAACGCTCGCCGTTCCACCAGTAGCTCGGGCAGCTGGTCGAGCAGCAGGCGCACAGGATGCACTCGTACAGGCCGTCCAGCTTCTTGCGGTCTTCCGGCGACTGCAGGCGCTCACGGTCCGGCGGTGCCGGGGTCTGGGTGCGGATCCACGGCTTGATCGAGGCGTACTGCGCGTAGAAGTGGGTCAGGTCCGGAACCAGGTCCTTGACCACGTTCATGTGCGGCAGCGGGTAGATCGGCACTTCCTTCTTGCCGCAGTCCGAGATGGCTCGGGTGCAGGCCAGGGTGTTGGTGCCGTCGATGTTCATCGCGCACGAACCACAGATACCTTCGCGGCACGAGCGGCGGAAGGTCAGGGTCGGGTCGATCTCGTTCTTGATCTTGATCAGGGCGTCCAGGACCATCGGGCCACAGGCGTCCAGATCGACTTCATAGGTATCGGTGCGCGGGTTGCTGTCGTCGTCCGGACTCCAGCGGTAGATCTTGAAGGTGCGCACGTTGTTGCCGCCGTTCTTGACGGGGAAGTGCTTGCCCTTCGTGATCTTGGAATTCTTGGGGAGTGAAAACTCGGCCATGGCTGCTCTCGTTGGCTCAGGCGGCCCGCGCCCGTGGGCGCGGATTGCATGGTAGGCGGGGTCGGATCAGTACACGCGCGGCTTCGGCGGCACCACGGACACGTCGTCGGTCAACGTGTACATGTGCACCGGACGGTAGTCGAAGCTGCACTTGCCCTTCTCGTCGACGCTGACCAGGGTGTGCTTCTGCCAGTTGACGTCGTCGCGGTCCGGGAAGTCCTCGTGCGCATGCGCGCCGCGGCTTTCCTTGCGCTGTTCGGCCGAGTTGATCGTCGCCACCGCGTTGAGCAGCAGGTTGTTCAGCTCGTAGGTCTCGATCAGGTCCGAGTTCCACACCAGCGAACGGTCGGAGACCTTCACGTCCTGGAACGAGTCGAAGATCTTGTCCATCTTCTCGCAGCCTTCCTTCAGCGTCTGGCTGGTGCGGAAGACCGCCGCGTCGGCCTGCATGGTGCGCTGCATGCGATCGCGGATGACCGAGGTCGGGGTATCGCCGTTGGCGTGGCGCAGCTTGTCCAGCAGGCCCAGCGCCTTGTCGCAGGCGTCGGCCGGCAGCGGCTTGTGCGATGCGCCCGGCTTGATGGTCTCGGCGCAGCGGTTGGCCACCGCACGACCGAACACCACCAGGTCCAGCAGCGAGTTCGAACCCAGGCGGTTGGCGCCGTGCACGGATACGCAGGCGGCTTCGCCGATGGCGTACAGGCCCGGCACGACCGCATTGTCGTTGTCGCCGACCTTCTGCACCACTTCACCGTGATAGTTGGTCGGGATGCCGCCCATGTTGTAGTGCACGGTCGGGATGACCGGGATCGGCTGCTTGTGCACGTCGACGCCAGCGAAGATGCGGGCGCTCTCGGCGATGCCCGGCAGCTTCTCGTCGATCACGCCCGGGCCGAGGTGGGTCAGGTCGAGCAGGATGTGATCCTTGTGCTCGCCGACGCCGCGGCCTTCGCGGATCTCGATGGTCATCGAACGGCTGACCACGTCGCGCGAGGCCAGGTCCTTGTAGTGCGGTGCGTAGCGCTCCATGAAGCGCTCGCCGCTGCTGTTGCGCAGGATGCCGCCTTCACCGCGGACACCCTCGGTGATCAGGCAGCCGGCGCCGTAGATGCCGGTCGGGTGGAACTGCACGAACTCCATGTCCTGCATGGCGATGCCGGCACGCATGGCCAGGCCGCCACCGTCGCCGGTGCAGGTGTGCGCCGAGGTGGCACTGAAGTAGGCACGCCCGTAACCGCCGGTGGCGAGCACCACGCCCTGGGCGCGGAACAGATGCAGGGTGCCATCGGACATGTCCAGGGCCAGCACGCCGCGGCAGGCACCTTCCTCGTCGAAGATCAGGTCGAGCGCGAAGTACTCGATCATGAAGCGCGCATCGTGCTTCAGCGACTGCTGGTACAGGGTGTGCAGCATCGCGTGGCCGGTACGGTCGGCCGCCGCGCAGGTACGCTGCGCCGCCGGGCCTTCGCCGTACTTGGTGGTCATGCCACCGAACGGACGCTGGTAGATCTTGCCTTCGGCGGTGCGCGAGAACGGCACGCCGTAGTGCTCGAGCTCGATGATGGCCGGGATGGCCTCACGGCACATGTATTCGATGGCGTCCTGGTCACCCAGCCAGTCCGAACCCTTGATGGTGTCGAAGAAGTGGTAGCGCCAGTCGTCCTCACCCATGTTGGCGAGTGCGGCCGAGATGCCGCCCTGGGCGGCAACGGTGTGCGAACGGGTCGGGAAGACCTTGGTCAGGCACACGGTCTGCAGGCCCTTGGCGGCCAGGCCGAACGTGGCGCGCAGGCCGGCGCCGCCGGCGCCGACCACGACCATGTCGTACTTGTGTTCGGTGATCTTGTAAGCGGACATCTAATCTGGATTCCTGTGTTGGTGCCTGGGCTCAGGCAACGCCGAGGGCGATGCGACCCACCGCAAACACACTGACGATCATGCCGAGCACGGCGACGAACTTCACCGCGGTCTGCAGCACCAGGGCCAGCAGCGATTCGTGGATGTAGTCTTCCAGCACGACCTGCATGCCGAGCTGCGCGTGCCAGAACATGGCGATCAGCAGGCCGATCAGCGGCACCGCATTCCACGGCTTGGCCACGGCAGCGGCGGCAGTCGCGTAATCCGAGCCAAGCAGGCCCAGCACGAAGACCAGGAACCAGATGCCCAGCACCACCAGGGCGGCGGCGGTCAGGCGCTGGTGCACGAAGTGCTCGGTGCCGGTCTTGGCCGAACCGAGGCCGCGCACGTTCTTCAACGGGGTACGGAACTTGCTCACGCGGCACCTCCGAACATCACATAGGCCCACACCAGCAGGGTGATCACCAGGCTGCCGATGACCGAAAGCCAGCTGCTGCGGATGAAGGCGGGGATGCTGAAGCCGATGGCGAAGTCCTGCACCACGTGGCGGATGCCATTGCACAGGTGATAGGCGAACGACCATGTCCACGCGAACAGGAACACGCGGCCATACCAGGCCCCGGCATGGCCGGTGAAGCAGTTCCAGGACTCGGGCCCCATCATCAGGGCCAGCAGGCCGGCAGCGATGATGAGGGCACCAACAGACAGAAAGACGCCAGTGGCTCGATGCAGGATCGAGGTGGCCATCTGAATCTGCCAGCGATACACCTGAAGGTGCGGGGAAAGTGGGCGTTGTCTGGTCGCCATTCGCTGGGCTCGTTGTCTCGGCTGGGCGGCACGTGGCCGCGTTGGCTCAATGCTGATCAGAAATCGATGCAGCGTCCGTTTTTCTCCCAATCGCCATACCGCACCGGATCGAGTCCGCCGCGGCCGCCGAATTCCTCTGCTTTTTCCTGTTCCACGGGCACGGGTGCCGCAGGGACCAGCGGGGCTTCAGATTCGTCGTCGGGAGTGGGGGTTGTTTGGCCTATCATGTTCGGTCTCGCAACGCACAAATTTTAGACCTCGTTCACGTGCCTGACAACCTGCCCCCTGCTTTCGTCGGATATCCGCGCCTGTCCGGCCACCAGCTGCTGAGCCTGCAAGGCCCGGATGCGGCCGTCTTCGCCCACGCCCAGTTCAGCAGCGATGTCACCGCCCTGCCCCCGCAGCACTGGCAATGGAGTGCCTGGCTGAGCGCCAAGGGCCGCACCCTGGCGGTGTTCCAGCTGCTTCGGCTGGCGCAAGACCATGTGATGCTGGTGCTGGCCGACGGCGACGCCGATGCAATTGCGTCGCAACTGCAGCGCTTCGTGTTCCGCCGCAAGGTGAAGGTACTGCTGCGCAACGACCTGGCCGTGGCCGGCGCGTTCACCGCACCCGAGGCCGCCAGCGGCGCCGCGATTGCGCAGACCTCAGGTGACGGTTGGGAGCTGGACCTGGGCAGCGATGCCCTGCCGCGCACCCTGTGCATTGGTGCTGCCGACGCCTTCGCCGGCAGCAGCGAAGCCGATGAGGCCACCTTCGCCCTGGCCTGGCGCCAGGCCGACCTGCGCTACGGCCTGCCGCGACTGGAAGAAAGCCAGCGCGAAGTGTGGACCCCGCAGCAGCTGGGCCTGGACCGCCTGAACGGCTACAGCGTGAAGAAGGGCTGCTATCCCGGCCAGGAAATCGTCGCCCGCACCCACTTCCTCGGGAAAGCCAAGCGTGCGGTGCAGCTGCTGCATACCGCCACACCGGCACAGGCCGGCGACGGCGTCCAGCAGGACGGCGCGGCGCTGGGCACGATCGCCTGCGTGGCCGGTGACCTGGCACTGGCGGTGCTGCCGCTGGAAGCCAGCGATGCTGATCTGCAGGTGGATGATGCGGTGGCGCAGCGCATGCCGCTGCTGGATGGCCTGGCGCGCTGAATCTGTCGGGTTCTCATCCACGCATGGCGTGGATCTAACTCAACCCGGTGGGGCGGACCGTTGGTCCGCACGCCTCCGGCGAAGAAGTGATAGTGCCGGCCGCTGGCCGGCACTACCCGTTACAGGCGCACGCCGCTCTCGGCGTTGAAGAAATGCAGGCCCTGCGGCTGGATCGCCACGCGGATGTCCTGGCCCACCGCGGGCAGCGCCTGCGGCGCCACGCGCATGGTCAGCGCGTGCTGGCCACTGCTCAGGTTGACGAAGATCTCGTTGCCGACCGGCTCGATGCCTTCGATGCGTGCGACGAACGCGTGCGCGTCATCGGCGCCCGCCGGCTGCAGGTGTTCCGGGCGCACACCCACCGCGATCGGCTTCTGCAGCCACGCCGGATCGATCTTGGCCTGGCCCAGCGGTGCACGCCACTCGCCGTCGACCACGGTCACGCCACCAGCATCGCCCTGCAGCGTGCCGCGCAGCACGTTCATCGCCGGGCTGCCGAGGAAGCCGGCCACGAACAGGTTGGCCGGGCGGTCGTACAGCGCCATCGGCGTATCGATCTGCTGGATGACGCCATCCTTCAGCACCACGATGCGCTGGCCCAGGGTCATCGCTTCGACCTGGTCGTGCGTCACGTAGATCATGGTGGTGCCGAGCTTGCGGTGCAGCTGCGCGATCTCGGTGCGCACGCTGTGGCGCAGCTTGGCGTCGAGGTTGGACAGCGGCTCGTCGAGCAGGAACACCGCCGGCTCGCGCACCAGTGCGCGGCCCAGCGCAACACGCTGGCGCTGGCCGCCGGACATCGCCTTGGGCAGCTTGTCCATCATCTCGGTCAGGCCCAGCGTCTGCGCCGCCTCAGCGATGCGCCTGTCGATGGTCGCCTTGTCATGACCACGCAGCTTCAACCCGAAGGCCAGGTTCTCGGCCACGGTCATGTGCGGGTACAGCGCGTAGCTCTGGAACACCATCGCGATGTCGCGATCCTTCGGCGCCACGTCGTTGACCACGCGATCACCGATGGTCAGCGTGCCGCCGCTGATCTCCTCCAGGCCAGCCACCATCCGCAGCAGGGTCGACTTGCCACAGCCGGATGGACCGACCAGCACCATCAGTTCGCCATCGGCGACTTCGAAGCTGGCGTCCTTCACCGCGACCTGGCCGTTGTCATAGACCTTGCGCACACCCTGCAACTGCACTTTTGCCATATCACCTATCCGGTCCGCCCGAAGCCGGGCTGTCTTTTGGGACTGCCTCGGCCCTCCCGATGGCAGTGATGATTGCGCGCCTGCCGCATGACGGCGAGCACTGCAATCGAATACAGTTGCCCATTCTGCCATGTAAACGTTTTCACGTGGCACTATCCGATGATCGGTGCGCACCGATCTGCGTCGGCGGTTGAACGAAGGTTCCGCCGAGGCAGTGGTTTCGAATGGAACCGTCTTCCGGCACCCCGGAAAACGCCCCTGACGAACCTCGGACAGGCAGTTGCGCGGATGTCCCCCGAACCCAGCCATGAAGCGATTGACAACGATGTCACCCGGATCTGAAACTCGAGCGATGCACGACACCCTCTTCCTGTTCGGTGCCACAGGTGATCTGGCCCAGCGCTACCTGTTCCCTTCGCTGCTTCGCCTGCTTGGCGACGGCCTGCTGCCGGAGGATTTCCGCATCCGCGCGCTGGCCCTGTCCGGGCATGACACCGAAGCCTTCCATGACATCCTGCGGCCGCGACTGCAACAGGCCATGCCGATGGCCACGCAGGAAGACATCGGCGCCCTGCTGCGCCGCATCGACTACCGTTCGGTGGACCTGCGCGACGTCGACTCGGTGGCCGCCGCGGTCGCCGACCTGGTGCACCGCAAGTGCGTCAGCTACCTGGCCATTCCGCCGGGCCTATACATCTCCACCTGCGAAGGCCTGGCCAAGGGCGGCGCCCTCGCCGCACCGGCACGCCTGATGCTGGAAAAGCCGATCGGCAGCGACAGCGAGAGCGCCGAGGAAATCATCAGCACCATCGGCCAGTGGATCGACGAGGACCGCGTGTTCCGCCTCGACCATTACCTGGGCAAGGCAGCGGTGCAGAACCTGATCGCGCTGCGCTTCGGCAACACGCTGCTGGAAGCGGTGTGGAACCGCAACTACATCGAATCGGTGCACATCCTGGTGGCCGAAAGCGAAGGCGTGGATGGCCGCGATGCCTATTACGCCCGCTCCGGCGCGCTGCGCGACATGGTGCAGAGCCACATCCTCCAGCTGCTGTGCATGGTGGCGATGGAACCGCCGGCCTCGCTGGAAGCCGATCGCATCCGCGACGAGAAGGTCAAGGTGCTGCGCGCCCTGCGCCCGCTCGATGCCAAGCACGCCGCGCGTGACAGCATCCGTGGCCGCTACACCGCTGGCACCATCAATGGCCAGCCCGCGCAGGCCTACCAGCCACCGGAAGGCAGCGACGTGGAAACCTTCGCCGGTGTCACCGCGCACATCGACAACTGGCGCTGGAGCGGCGTGCCGTTCCACCTGGTCACCGGCAAGCGCCTGCCCGAACGCACCACCCGCGTGGTGGTCACGCTGAAGCCGGTCACCCACTGGCTGTTCGAACGCCCGCAGCGCGCGCAGGCCGCACCGAACCGCCTGGTGTTCCAGCTGCAGCCGCAGGAGAACATCGAACTGGGCTTGATGAGCAGCCTGGCCGGCCCGGAATGGGGCGCGCTGGAACTGCACCCGCTGGAACTGGAACTGTCGGTGCCGACCGGCCTGCACCGCCGCATCGCCTACGAACGCCTGTTCCTGGATGCCTTCAACGGCAACCACACGCTGTTCGTGCGCGACGACGAAGTGCGTGCCGCCTGGGCGTGGATCGACAGCGTCGCCGACGCCTGGAAGGACGCCAAGCTGCCGCTGGAGCCCTACCCCGCTGGCCAGTGGGGTCCGGCCAACGCGGGCGAGTTCCTGCCGCAGGGCGTGGATGCGCCGGACAGCGGAGCGTCGGCATGAGTGCCAGCTCGCAGCCGGTGCTGGTCGCCGACATCGGTGGCACCAACGCCCGCTTCGCCCTGGCCGACACCTCCCAGGACGCGCCACTGCAGAAGGACAGCATCCGTGAGTACGCGGTGGCGGAGTTCCCGTCGCTGGGTGATGCCGCGCGCCACCATCTGGAACAGATCGGCGCCACGGCCAGCCGCGGCGTGTTCGCAGTGGCCGGTCGCGTGGATGGTGACGAAGCACGCATCACCAACCATCCGTGGGTGATCTCGCGCAGCCGCACCGCCGCCATGCTCGGCTTCGACGAACTGCACCTGATCAATGACTTCGCCGCACAGGCGATGGCCATTTCACTGCTGCAGCCCGAGGACGTGGTCCAGGTCGGCGGTGCCGCCTGGGTCCCGGGCAAGCCGGGCCAGCCGCGCAACTACGCGGTGATCGGCCCCGGTACCGGCCTGGGTGTCGGTGGCCTGATCCTGCGTCACGGCCGCTGCTATCCGCTGGAAACAGAGGGCGGCCATGTCAGCTTCCCGCCGGGGACCCCGGAGGAGATCCGCATCCTGGAGATCCTGTCCGAGCAGTTCGGTCGCGTTTCCAACGAGCGCCTGATCTGCGGCCCCGGCCTGGTCAACATCCATCGTGCGGTATGCGAAATGGCCGGTATCGACCCGGGCCAGCTGCAGCCGGTGGACGTGACGGCCCGAGCACTGCATGGCGACCCGCAGGCGATGCGCACCGTCGACGTGTTCTGCGCTGTGTTCGGCGCGATCGCCGGTGACCTGGTGCTGACCCAGGGCGCCTGGGACGGCGTGTTCCTGACCGGCGGACTGACCCCGAAGATGCTCGATTCGCTGCAGCACTCCGGTTTCCGCCAGCGCTTCGAACATAAGGGCCGCTTCTCTTCGATCATGGCGCGCGTGCCATCGTTGGCGGTGATGCATCCCCACGCTGGATTGCTGGGCGCCGCCGCCTATGCCGCCGACGCCGAACGTGACGCACCAGGAGTTGCCGCATGAGCCCCACCACTTTCCACGACGACCGCATCGAGTTCATCCAGCACGGCGATGCCGATGGCTGGATCGAGGCGGTGGCCGCCGAGATGGCGCAGACCCTCAACCACGACATCAACGAAGTGGGCCGCGCCCGCATCCTGTTGTCTGGCGGCACCACGCCGGCACCGGTCTACCAGGCGCTGGCCGAACTGGACGTGCACTGGGACCGCGTGGAAGTGAGCCTGGCCGATGAGCGCTGGCTGTCGCCGCAGGATCGCGACAGCAACGCCTGGCTGGTGCGCGAACACCTGCTCAAGCGCGCCGAAGGTGCGCATTTCGATCCGCTGGTGCGCATCGGCAAGCCACTGCCCGAGTGCGTGTACACCGCCAACCTGCAGGCCCAGCACAGCCAGCCGCCGAGCCTGGTGGCACTGGGCATGGGCAACGACGGCCACACCGCCTCGCTGTTCCCGGGCTCGAAGGACCTGGCCCGTGCACTGGAAAGCACCCTGCCCTACGCGGCGCTGGATGCCACCGGCTGCCCAGGCGCGAACCAGTGGCCGCTGCGCATCACCCTGACCCCGCACGGCCTGCGCCAGTGCCGCCAGCGCCTGCTGCTGCTGCGCGGCAAGCAGAAGCTGCAGGTGCTGCGCCAGGCGCTGGACAGCAACGATGCCCAGCAGTACCCGATCCTCAATGCGATCAACCTGGACGGCGCGCGCCTGCGCGTCCACTGGGCTGATTGATGTCGGCGGCGGCGCCGTGCCGCCGCTTGCCTCTCGCCACCTCGAACGCCGGTAGCCAATGAGCCTCCATCCGCAACTGCAAGCCATCACTGAGCGCGTCATCCGCCGCAGCGCCGCTTCGCGCGCCGCTTACCTGGCCGCGATCGACGCCTCCCTGCGTGAGGGCCCGTTCCGCAGCCGCCTGAGCTGCGGCAACCTCGCCCACGGATTCGCCGCCTGCGGCGGCACCGACAAGAGCCGCCTGCGCGGCGGCGTGACGCCGAATCTCGGCATCATCACTGCCTACAACGACATGCTGTCGGCGCATCAGCCGTTCGAGACCTATCCCGAGCAGATCCGCGAGATCGCCCGCGAGCTGGGCGCCACCGCACAGGTGGCCGGCGGCGTGCCGGCGATGTGCGACGGCGTCACCCAGGGCCGCGGCGGCATGGAACTGTCACTGTTCTCGCGCGATGTGATCGCGCAGGCCACCGCGATCGGGCTCAGCCACGACATGTTCGACACCACCGTCTACCTCGGCGTGTGCGACAAGATCGTGCCGGGCCTGCTGATCGGTGCGCTGGCCTTCGGCCATCTGCCGGCGGTGTTCGTGCCGGCCGGCCCGATGACCCCGGGTATCCCGAACAAGCAGAAAGCCGAAGTGCGCGAGCGCTACGCTGCCGGCGAAGCCACCCGCGAGGAACTGCTGGAAGCGGAGTCCGCGTCGTACCACGGCGCCGGCACCTGCACCTTCTACGGAACCGCCAATTCCAACCAGGTACTGCTGGAAGCAATGGGCGTGCAGCTGCCGGGCGCATCGTTCGTCAATCCGGGTACGCCGCTGCGCGATGCCCTCACCCGCGAAGCCACCGAGCGAGCGCTCGACATCACCGCACTCGGCGACGACTTCCGCCCGTTGGGCCGGATCATCGACGAGCGCGCGATCATCAACGCGGTCATCGCGCTGATGGCTACCGGCGGTTCGACCAACCACACCATCCACTGGATCGCGGTGGCGCGTGCGGCCGGCATCGTGCTGACCTGGGACGACTTCGACGAACTGTCGCAGCTGGTTCCGCTGCTGGCCCGCGTCTATCCGAACGGCGACGCCGACGTGAATCGTTTCGCGGCCGCCGGCGGCCCGGCCTTCGTGTTCGGCGAGCTGATCAGGGCCGGCCTGATGCATGGCGACCTGGTCAGCGTCGCTCGTGGCGGCATGGCCGATTACGCGCGCGAACCGCAGCTGCGCGACGGCCAGCTGGTCTACCTGCCCGGCCTGGAACGCAGCGCCGATGACGAGGTGGTGCGCGGCGTCGACAATCCGTTCGAGCACCAGGGCGGCCTGCGCCTGCTGCGCGGCAACCTGGGCAAGTCGCTGATCAAGCTGTCGGCGGTGAAGCCGCAATTCCGCACGATCGAAGCACCGGCGGTGGTCGTCGATGCACCGCAGGTGCTGAACAAGCTGCACGCCGGTGGGCTGCTGCCCGATCATTTCGTGGCGGTGGTGCGTTACCAGGGCCCGCGCGCGAACGGCATGCCGGAACTGCATTCGCTGGCGCCGCTGCTGGGCCTGCTGCAAAACCAGGGCCGGCGCGTGGCGCTGGTCACCGACGGTCGCCTGTCCGGTGCCTCGGGCAAGATTCCGGCAGCGATCCATGTGACGCCGGAAGCGGCGCGCGGCGGTCCGCTGGCCAAGGTCCGCGAGGGTGACATGATCCGCCTTGATGGCGAGGCCGGTACGCTGGAAGTGCTGGTGGACGCGGCCGAATGGGCCGCACGCCCGCTGGCGCCGAACACCGCGCCTGCCGCGCATGACCTGGGCCGCAACCTGTTCGCGATCAACCGTCGCGTGGTTGGCCCGGCCGACCAGGGTGCGATTTCGATTTCGTGCGGGCCTGCGGCAGCCGATGGCGGGCCGTGGGAGTACGACGCGGAGTATGAGCTGGGGCACGATGCCGCTGCGGCGGCGGCGCCGCATGAGGCGAAGGACGCCTGAGGGTTGAAGAGCGTTACGGGCTTGTTGCGGCGGTGAGTCTGCTGGCGGCGGCGGAGGGCAGGCCGTCGCCAGGACACGCCGTAAATGCATCCCTGTAGGCTCGGTCGCGCCATCCATGGCGCGAACGGTCCTGACGACGGCCTGCCCTCCGCCGTATCACACTCTCCGGCGCATCAACGCCGCGAAGTGATCACTGAAAAGCACAACAAGAGCGAAAGCAAAGGCAGAAGCAGAGCTATGGGTATCGAACAACATCAGGTGAAGGCGGCGGAGCTGTTGCGTGCGGCGGGCATCCTGCCGGTGGTGACGATTCATACGCTGGACCAGGCGCGTGCGGTCAGTGCGGCGCTGCTGGAAGGTGGCCTGCCGGCCATCGAGCTGACGCTGCGTACGCCGGTGGCGATGGAAGCGCTGTCGATGCTCAAGCGCGAGCTGCCGGATGTGGTGGTGGGCGCGGGCACGGTGCTGACCGTGGAGCAGATGCAGCAGTCCATCGATGCGGGTGCGGACTTCCTGGTGACTCCGGGTACGCCGCCGGCGCTGGCCGATGCGCTGGCCGCCGCCCCGCTGCCGGTGGTGCCGGGCGCGGCCACGCCGACCGAGCTGCTGTCGCTGTATGCGCGCGGCTTCCGCGTCTGCAAGCTGTTCCCGGCCACGGCCGTGGGTGGCCTGGCGATGATCAAGGGATTGGCCGGCCCGATCGCCGACCTCAAGCTGTGCCCGACCGGCGGCATCACCGAAAACACCGCCGCCGAGTACCTCGAGCAGAAGAACGTGGTCTGCATCGGCGGTTCGTGGATGGTGCCGGGCAACTGGATCGCCAACGGCGAATGGGACAAGGTGCGCGCCAGCGCCGCCGACGCCGCCAAGATCATCAAGCGCGTGCGCGGCCACTGAGCCGATGCAGGTGTAGAGCCGAGCCCATGCCCGGCTCCGCGACACGGGGTCAGAGCCCTTTCCCGCAGGGAAAGGGATCCGATCCCAGGCTATGAGCGCGCACAGCGCGCGACCCGCTCCTGCTCTTCCTTCTTCATTCCGCGGTGGACGCACGGAACCTGTCCGTGGCCCTGCGGAGGGATTGCGCAGGGGCGTAAGCGCCATGGATGGCGCGCCCGAGCCTCCAGGGATGGATTCACGGCGTCCCCTGCGCAATCCCTCCGCAGGGCCAACCCCACGAATCCTGCCGCACACCGCGGGGGGCTCAGCCGTTGGCCGAACCCCTTACAGCGGCCGCGCCGGATCCACCAGTCCGTACTGGCTGGCCATGCGTGCCAGCGCGATGTTGTCGTGGATCCCCATCTTCTCGAACAGCCGCGCCTTGTGCGTGTTCACCGTCTTCGCGCTCAGGCTCAGGCGCCGGGCGATGTCCTCCTGGCGCAGGCCCTGGGTCAGCAGCAACGCCACTTCCAGCTCGCGCGGCGACAGGCTGTCGAACGGCGAACCGTTGCCTTCCACCGTCGACAAGGCCAGGTTCTGCGCGATGCTGGTGCCCAGGTAGCGCCGGCCCATGGCCACGTCGCGCACCGCGCGCAGCAGCTCCTGTGCATCACAGCCCTTGCCGATGTAGCCGGCAGCCCCCGCTTCCAGCAACCGCTTCGGCAGCGGCCCGTCTTCCAGCACCGACACGATCACCACGCGGGTGTTGCGGTGACTGCGGACGATGCGCTCGGTCACTTCCATGCCGCTCACGCCGGGCAGGTGCAGGTCGCACAGCACCACGTCCGGCAGCAGCTGGCGGACGTCGCGCAGCGCATCTTCGCCGGTCTCGGCTTCGCCCACCACCTCGATGTCGGTCTCCCCCGACAGGATCATCTTCATCCCCGTGCGGACCAGTGCGTGGTCATCCACCAGGTAGACTCGAATCGTCATTCACGTACCTCTTCGAATGCGGCCATTGCAGGTCAAGCTAGGCAGGGCGCCGGTCCCCCTGCAAGCGCGTTCGAGATGCGACGCAGGCATTCTGCCTTGCGCATCACAGTACCGCGCATTGTGCTTGCCCCCTGTCTTGCAGAACCTGCTGCAACGAAACAACTGAACTATTACGTAGACGCCCCGGAGGGGTCATCCACGTCAATCCCCCTGTGATGATGCTTCGCTGGCCGTCGCTGGCGGCGAATCATGACGTCGCCAAGGATGCCGGCGACTGAACATGACCAGATAGCACCCTACCACCCAAACCAGCGCGGCACACCATCCGGCCAGGATGTCGGAGGGATAATGCACGCCCAGATAGACCCGTGAGACGCTGACCAGCAGGCTGAACGAGGGCGCCAGCAGCAGCACCGGCCAGCGCCAGCGGGTGTTCCAGGCCAGCAGGACCAGGGTCACGGCCAGGGTCATCGAACCCATCGCGTGACCGCTGGGAAAGCTGAACGTCGACTCCGGCGCGATCGACTCCCACAGGCTGGGGCGCTGGCGCTGGAAGAACTGCTTGCTGCCCATGTTCAGCAACGCCGAGCCGACGAAGCTGACCGCCACGAACGTGGCCTCGCGCCAACGCCGGTAGCCCAGCAGCACGCCAATGATCAGCACATCGGCCGGAATCAGGAACCATTCGTAGCCCAGTTTGGAAATGAGCACGAAGAAGCGGTCCAACAGGGGCGAATGCAGGCCATGCATCTGCCACAGCAGCGGCGCATCGAAATGGAACGATTCAAACTCGTGCACCTCGTCGGCCAGGGCGACGAAACCGGCCAACGGCAGCAGCACGCCACCGAACAGCAGCACCAGGCGCCAGGCATTGAGGGCCATCCAGTGGCGGAAACCGGAAGCGGACTCCGGCGCAGCGAGGATCGCGGGCTTATCCGGCGCTTCGGACATATTTGTGTTCGACGTAATCGTCGATCAGGGCGACGAACTCCTGGGCGATGTTCTCGCCACGCAGGGTCACCTTCTTCTCGCCATCGACGAACACGGGCGCAGCCGGGGTTTCGCCGGTGCCCGGCAACGAAATACCGATGTTGGCGTGCCGCGACTCACCCGGCCCGTTGACGATGCAGCCCATCACCGCCAGCGTCATGTTTTCCGCACCCGGGTGGTGGATCTTCCACAGCGGCATCTTCTCGCGCACGTGGTTCTGCACCACCTTGGCCAGTTCCTGGAAGAACTCGGAGGTAGTGCGGCCGCACCCCGGACAGGCCGTGACCAGCGGCGTGAAGGCGCGCTGGCCGGTGGTCTGCAGCAGTTCCTGGGCGACGATCACTTCCTGCGTGCGCGACTGGCCCGGTTCCGGGGTCAGCGAGATGCGGATGGTGTCACCGATGCCTTCCTGCAGCAGCACGCTCAGTGCTGCCGACGAGGCAACGATGCCCTTGCTGCCGATACCGGCCTCGGTCAGGCCCAGGTGCAGGGCAAAGTCGGAACGCTGGGCCAGGTCACGGTACACCGCGATCAGCTCCTGCACGCCACTGACCTTGGCCGACAGCACGATACGATCACGCGGCAGGCCGAGCTCCACCGCCTGCTCGGCCGAATCCAGCGCCGAGCGGATCAGCGCCTCGCGCAGCACGCGACCGGCATCCCAGGGCTGCTCGCGCAGGTTGTTCTCGTCCATCAGCTTCGCTGCCAGGGCCTGGTCCAGTGAACCCCAGTTGGCACCGATGCGCACCGGCTTGTTGTAGCGGATCGCGAACTCGATCAACTGGGCGAACTGCAGGTCCTTCTTCTTGCCGAAACCGACGTTGCCCGGGTTGATGCGGTACTTGGCCAGCGCCTCGGCACACGCCGGTTCGGCGGTCAGCAGCTGGTGGCCGTTGTAATGGAAGTCGCCGATCAGCGGCACGTCGATGCCCATCATCGCCAGCTTGTCGACGATGCGCGGGATCGCTGCAGCGGCTTCCACGGTGTTGACGGTCAAGCGCACCATTTCCGAACCGGCCCGCCACAGCTCGGCCACCTGCTTCACGCTGGAGGCCACGTCGGACGTGTCGGTGTTGGTCATCGACTGCACCACCACCGGCTTGCCTCCGCCTACGGTGACCCCGCCGATCTGCACGGCATGGGTCTGGCGGCGCGGCCAGGAGGTGGCATCGGAGGGAGGAGTCGGGCGGGTGACGGCGTCGTGCATGGGCGCATTCTACCGCCCGCCCCCGCATTCCGGGTGACTCGCATTCAGCCGGCGGCACGGCTGCGGCCGATTGTCGCAGGCACACCCGCCCGTGAACGCATACGATGAGCGTGAATGACCGGTCCCGACGCCCCGTTTCTCCGTACCCTGTGCAGCCTGCGCTGGCTTGCCGTAGGCGGCCAGGCCGCCACCATCCTGGTTGCCACCTGGGTGCTGGGCCTGCCGTTGCCGCAGCTGCCGCTATGGGCCGGCGTGGCGGTGCTGGCCCTGTTCAACATCTATACCCAGTTGCGTCCGGAAGCGGCCGACACCGCGCCGCTGACCGCGTTCGGCCACATTCTGGTGGACGTGATCATCCTGACCTGGATGGTCGGATGGAGCGGCGGCATGGCCAACCCGTTCAGCTCACTGTTCCTGATCCTGATCGCGCTGGCCGCGTTCGCCCTGCCCCTGCGCTGGGCGCTGGCGGTCGCGCTGGCCTGCCTGCTCGGCTATGCCGCCAGCGGCATCTTCGGGCAGCCACTGCCGGACGGCTATTTCCGCGCGCGGGACCTCAACCGCTGGGGCGTGGTCGCCAACTTCCTGATTTCCGCCGCGGTCGTACTGGCCTTCTCCACCCGGCTGGCGCTTGCCCTGCGCGAGCGCGAACTGGAACTGTCGGCACTGCGCGAGCGCTTCGCCCGCAACGAGGGCATCGTCGCGCTGGCTACCCATGCCGCCTCGGTGGCGCATGAACTGAACACACCGCTGGCGACCATGACCCTGCTGGCCGACGATGTGGCCGAGCGCAGCGAAGAGCCGGAGGTGCGCGAGGACATGGAAACCCTGCGCGAGCTGCTGGTGCAGTGCCGCGAGCGTGTGCTGGCGCTGGCCGCACCGGCCTCGGCCGACGCCCCGGGGCGCAGCCACTCCAGCGCCCAGCAGGTACTGGAGCAATGGCGATTGGTGCGGCCGACCATCGACCTGCATCGCAATGACGATGCACCGTTGCGGCTGCCACTGGACCCAGGCGTGGGACATCTGCTGATGGTCCTGCTCAACAATGCCGCCGATGCCGGCGAACAGGCCGGCCGGCCGCGCGTGGACCTGGACCTGCGCATCGAAGGCGACGACCTGATCGGCGAAGTCCGCGACTACGGCCACGGCTTCGACGCCCGTGCCGCGGTGCTGCCGGGCAGGCTGTTCGGCAGCAGCAAGAGCGAGGGCATGGGCGTCGGCCTGGCCCTGTCCCATGCCACCATCGAACGCCTCGACGGCGAGATGTGGATGCGCCCGGCCCAAGGGGCCGGCAGCCGCGTCGGCTTCCGCCTGCCGCTGGCCCCACGCGAGGACACCCCATGAGCCTTCACCACTCCACCCTGGGCCTGCTGGTCGACGACGACGAGCTGTACCTGCGCACCCTGCAACGCAGCCTGGCCCGCAAGGGGCTTGAAACGCAGACCGCACAGGATGCCGCCAGCGCACTGGCACTGGCCCGGCAGCATCCGCCGGCCTTCGCGCTGATCGACCTGAAACTGGGCAGCGATTCCGGCCTGGCCCTGATCCAGCCGTTGCGCGCGCTGCGCGCGGACATGCGCATCCTGCTGGTGACCGGATACGCCAGCATCGCCACCGCAGTGGAGGCGATCAAGCTCGGGGCCGACGACTACCTGCCCAAGCCGGCCACCGTGCCGATGATCCTGCGCGCACTGGGCGAAGAGGATGACGGCCCGGCAGACGATAGTGAAATGGAAGTACCCGATGCGATGACGCCGATCAGCCGCCTGCAGTGGGAACACATCCAGCAGGCGATGCACGAGACCGGCGGCAATGTCTCGGCGGCGGCGCGCCTGCTCGGCATGCACCGACGTTCGCTGCAACGCAAGCTGGCCAAGCGGCCGAGCCCGGAGCGCGACCCGAGCCGGTGACGCGGTAGTGCCGGCCGCTGGCCGGCACCATAACCTCAGCCCTTCAGCTGCGCCAGGATCTCACGGGTCATCGGATCGGCAATCGCCACATCCTCGCCCTGCAGCGCCGGCAGCAGACCACTGGCCAGCTGCTTGCCCAGCTCGACACCGAACTGGTCGAACGCGTTGATGTTCCAGATCACCGACTGCACGTACACGGCGTGTTCGTACATGGCGATCAGCGCACCCAGCGCCTGCGGGGTCAGCGCGTCGAGCAGGATCAGCGTGCTCGGGCGGCCGCCGGGGTAATCACGGTGCGGATCATCGCTGCTCTGGCCATTGGCCAGCGCCTCGGTCTGCGCCAGCAGGTTGGCCAGCAACGCCTGGTGATTGACGGTGTAGGGATCGTCGTTGTGCACGCAGCCGATGAAGTCGGCCGGAACGATGCTGGTGCCCTGGTGCAGCGCCTGGAAGAAACTGTGCTGCACGTCGGTGCCCGCCCCGCCCCACCACACCGGCACGGTGTCGGTGGTGACCGGCTGGCCATCGCGCTGCACGCGCTTGCCCAGGCTCTCCATCACCAGCTGCTGCAGGTAGGCCGGCAGCAGCGCCAGGCGCTGGTCGTAGGTCATCACCGCGTGCGTGGCATCGCCCAGCAGGTTGCGGTTCCAGATGTCGGTCAGGCCATGCAGTACCGGCAGGTTGCGCTCCAGCGGCGCATCCAGCGCGTGCGCATCCATCTGCGCCGCGCCTTCCAGCAGTTGTTCAAAACGCTCGAAGCCGATCGCCAGCGCGATCGGGAAACCGACCGCCGACCACAACGAATAACGACCGCCGACCCAGTCCCACATCGGCAGTACGCGATCGGCGGCAATCGCGAAGGCCTTGCCGGCGCGTTCCGGATTGGCACTGACCGCGTACAGGCGCTCGCTGCCGCCCAGCCAATCGTGCAGGATCTGGCCGTTGAGCAGGGTTTCCTGGGTACCGAAGGTCTTGGAGATCAGGATACCGGCCGTCTTCGTCGGATCCAGCGTGGCCAGCGTGCGCTGCATGGCGGCGCCGTCCACGTTGGACACGAAATGCACGCGCAGGCGTGCACCGGTGACCGGACGCAGCGCATCGGCGACCAGGCGCGGGCCGAGGTCGGAACCGCCGATGCCGACGCTGACCACATCGGTCACGCCACTGTCTTCCAGCGCGCGCACCAGCACGCCCATGCGCTGGCGGATTTCGCGCGCGGTTGCATAGGCCTCGGCCGCCACCGGTGCGTCCACCACGTCGCCACGCAGCGCGGTATGCAGCGCGGCGCGGCCTTCGGTCAGATTGACCTGCTCGCCGCGGAACAGGCGCATGATCGCACCGCCGACGTCACGCTCGGCAGCCAGCGCCAGCAACGCCTGCAACGCCGCGGCATCGTATTTCTGCCGGGCGAAATTGACATACAACGGACCGACCCGCAGCGCCAGGCCCTGGACGCGGCCGGGTTCGGCGGCGAGCAGGCTGGGAATGCTTGCGCCCTTCAGGCGCTGGGCGTGGGAATGCAGCGAGTCGAATCCGTTGTTCGTTGTCATGCGGCCTGGGTCGGGATCGTGTCGTTGGTGTGGGTGATCTGGTTGTTGCCATCAACGTACACCAGCTTCGGCTTGAAGCTGTCAGCTTCCTGCTCGGTCATGCTGGCGAACGCGGCGATGATGATGATGTCACCGACCTGCACGTGGCGCGCGGCGCCACCGTTGAGCGAGACAACACCGCTGCCGGCTTCGGCGCGGATGGCGTAGGTCGAGAATCGCGCACCGTTGGTCACGTCCCAGATGTGCACCTGCTCGAACTCGCGGATGCCGGTGGCAGCCAGCAGGTTGTCATCGATGGCGATCGAGCCTTCGTAGTTCAGCTCGGAATGGGTGACGGTGGCGCGGTGGATCTTGGTCTTGAGCAGGGACAGGTGCATGGGGGCGCTGCAACGGCAAAGGAAAGAGCGGATTCTAGCACCCGCTTGGCCGTCATCAGGGGGCTGCAGCAGGACGCTGAAGGCCGTTCAGGCGCGTGCGCCCGGCAGCACCGGCGGCGCTGGGCCAGCCGTACCTGCCAACGACAGGCGGAACACCGCATGGAACGCCCAGCCGGCCACCGCACCAAAACCGCCTGCGGCCAGCACTGACAGGCCGTAGCTGATCACGTCGAAAGTGTCGACGTAGCGCAGGCGCTGCAGCAGCGGGCCGCCGTCGTCACCCGGCCAGGTGCAGGCCGCCATGGCCAGCCCGCCCAGGCCGAACCCCACACGGACGAAACCGACCCGGCGCAGGCGCTGCTGAGACTGCAGGATCAGCGCCATCGGCAACAGCACGGCAATGGCATTGCAGACCGCCAGTACGAACATCAGCCCGCCACCGATCAGGGCCGGTACCGGCGTACGCCCGAGGTCCAATGCGAACAGCAGGCCGCCGAACAGCTGCGCCGGCAGCATGCCGGCGGCCAGCACGGCGAGGACCGACGCCTGGGCAAGGCGGGCGGCGTCAGTGGCGGAGGGCACCATGTCCAGTCTCCCGTCCGTGGGATGGTGAGAGGCGCCGCATGCGGGCGCCCCGGAGCCGCATGCGGCTCAGAACTCCAGGTTGTCGATCAGGCGGGTGGTGCCCAGGCGCGCGGCAATCAGCGCCACGCGGCCACCGCCGTCGAAGGTCGGCTCGGCCAGTTCCGGCGTGCGCAGCACGGCATAGTCGACCTGGAAACCAGCGGCCTGCAGCGCAGCGGTGGCATCGGCCTCGATGCGCTCGCGCGCCTGCCCGGCGACGTAGCCCTCGCGCATGCCCAGCAGGGTGCGGTGGATGGTGGTCGCGACCGGGCGCTGTTCGGCGCTCAGGTACTGGTTGCGCGAACTCTTGGCCAGGCCATCGTCGTCCCGCACGATCTCCGCACCGACGATCTGGATCGGGAACGACAGCTCGGCCACCATCTGCTTGATCACGGCAAGCTGCTGGTAGTCCTTGCGGCCGAATACGGCCACGTCCGGCTGCACCTGCAGGAACAGGCGCGCCACCACCGTGCACACGCCATCGAAGTGACCCGGACGGCTGGCGCCTTCCAGCACTTCACTGACACCCGGCGCGTGCATGCGCGTGGTCCTGTCCACGCCCAGCGGATACATCGCCTCCACGCTGGGCAGCCACACGGCATCGCAGCCGACCTGCTCCAGCCCGGCCACGTCGGCCCCGGGCGTGCGCGGGTAGCGGCTGAAATCCTCGTTGGGGCCGAACTGGGTGGGGTTGACGAATATGCTCGCCACCACCTTGTCGGCGTACTGGCGGGCCAGGGTCACCAGCGAATGGTGACCCCCATGCAGGTTGCCCATGGTCGGCACCAGCGCCACGCGCAGGCCCTCGCGCTTCCACTGGGCGATCTGCTCGCGCAGTGCGCCGAGTTCGTTGAAGGTCTGGATCATTGGGCGTAGGCGTGCTGTTCGTCGGGGAAGCTGCCGTCGCGCACCGCGTCGGCATAGGCGCGGGTGGCACCGGCCACCGAACCGCCTTCGGCAAGGAAATCCTTGACGAACTTGGGACGGCGATGCCCGCTGTCCAGGCCCAGGAAATCATGCAGCACCAGCACCTGGCCATCGCACTGCGGGCCGGCACCGATGCCGATGGTCGGCACATCGACCGCGGCGGTCACTTCGGCGGCGACCGGGGTCGG
Source organism: Stenotrophomonas maltophilia (assembly GCF_002799155.1). Lineage (GTDB taxonomy): Bacteria > Pseudomonadota > Gammaproteobacteria > Xanthomonadales > Xanthomonadaceae > Stenotrophomonas > Stenotrophomonas maltophilia_R. The sequence goes on along the minus strand of NZ_NERD01000002.1, from coordinate 1,205,066 downwards.
CACGCATTCGAGCACCATGATGCTGGCGCCGGCGGCGGCCACGGCCCTGGCGTCCTCCACCAGCTGGCGCGCGGCATCGCCACGGCCCTGGATCTTGAAGCCCCCCAGGCGCAGCACCGATTGCGGGGTCAGGCCCAGATGCGCGCAGACAGGAATCTCGCGCTCGACCAGGTAGCGGATGATGTCGACCTTGAAGCCGGCACCTTCGATCTTGACCATCTCGGCACCGGCCTGCAGCAGCTGCAGCGAGGCATCCAGCGCGCGCTCCGGGGTGGCATCGGCGCCGAACGGCAGGTCGGCCACCAGCAGCGCACGCTGCAGCACGCGGGCCACGGCGCGGGTGTGGTAGACCATGTCGGCCACTGTCACCGGCAGGGTCGAATCATGGCCCTGCACCACCATGCCCAGCGAATCGCCGATCAGGATCAGGTCGACGCCGTTGGCATCGAAGGTGCGGGCGAAGCCGGCGTCGTAGGCGGTCAACATGACCAGCTTCTGGCCATTGCGCTTGGCCTCGGCCAGGGCGGGAACGGTCCAGGGCTTGCTGTCTGCGTGGGTGCTCATGTGCTGATAACCGGGGGAGATAACCCGGGCATTATCACCCTATCGGCGCGATCCCGCAGGCATCGACCCGCATCACTGCATCCTGCACGCGTCCATGGCCAGGAATTGTCAGTTCCGGCGCGATTTCAGCCAGCGGCACCAGCACGAAGGCACGCTCGTGCAGGTACGGATGCGGCACCCGCAGCCCGGGCTGGTCAAGTTCCTGCGTGCCATACAGCAACAGGTCCAGGTCCAGCGCGCGCGGGCCCCAGTGCACCGCCGGATCGCGCACGCGGCCGAAGCGCTGCTCCAACGCCAGCATGGCCTGCAACAGCTCATCGGCCTGCAATGTGGTTTCGACCGATGCCACCGCGTTGACGAACGGCGGCTGGTCTTCATTGCCCCAGGCCGGCGTGGCATACAGGCGCGACGCCTGGTGCAGACGGGTCGAAGGCAGGCCGTCGAGCGCGGCAATCGCCGCGCCGACGGTGGCGGCCGCGTCGCCGAGGTTGGCGCCGAGGCCGATCCAGGCAAGGGTCATTGCTTACTCGCCCGCTGCACCGGCCGGGGCACCCGGGCGACGGCGGCGGCGGCGGCGCTTGCGCGGCGCCCCGCTCTCGTCTTCGCCATCTTCGCCGTGCATCGCATCCAGCGACGACTCCAGCTCGCGACCGGACTGTGCCTGCGCTTCGCGCCAGAACTCGACATCGGCGGCGTGTTCGGACGAGGCCACCTGGCGCAGGCTGAGGAAATCGAACGCGGCGCGGAAGCGCGGATGGGTCAGGGTGCGGAACACGCGCTTGCGCTGGCGCGAACTGAAGCGCGACTGCAGCAGCCAGATTTCCTGCATCGGCAGCGAGAAGCGGCGCGGCAGCGCGATGGTGCTGAGCTGCTGCACGGTGACGCGGTCGGCGGCGCGGCGCTGCGCTTCTTCCGGTGCCACGCCCTGCTTGAGCAGGGTCGCCTGAGCACGGCAGAACGCCGGCCACAGCAGCAGCGCGAACAGGAACGCCGGCGAGACCGGTTCGTCGTTGGCCACCCGCGCATCGGTATTGGCCAGGCCCTCGACCAGCATGCGGCGCAACGCGCCGGTGCGGTTGGCCTTCAGCGCCCTGGCACTTTCCGGGAACAGGACGTCGAGCAGGCCGTAGCGCTCCAGGCCTTCGAAGCTGGCCACACCGTGCCCGGACAGGAACAGCTTGAGCACTTCCTCGAACAGGCGTGCCGGCGCAGCTTCGTTGAGCAGGCCGGCCAGATGCGGGATCGGCGCGGCGGTGCCCTCTTCGATCTGGAAGCCAAGCTTGGCCGCCAGGCGCACCGCACGCAGCATGCGCACCGGATCCTCGCGGTAACGCTGCTCGGGATCACCGATCAGCTTCATCAGGCGCGCCTGCACGTCCTCGAAGCCACCGGTGTAGTCGCGCACCGAGAAGTCCTCGATGGCGTAGTACAGGGCGTTGCAGGTGAAGTCGCGGCGGATGGCGTCGTCTTCGATGGTGCCGTACACATTGTCGCGCACGAGCATGCCGTTTTCCATCTCGCGGTCGCCGCTGCCGTCATCGCTGTTGGCACGGAAGGTGGCGACTTCGATGACCTCGCGGCCGAAGACAACGTGGGCGAGGCGGAACCGGCGGCCGATCAGGCGGCAGTTGCGGAACAGCTGCTTGACCTGCTCGGGCGTGGCGTCGGTGGCCACGTCGAAATCCTTGGGTTGGCCATTGACCAGCAGATCACGCACCGCGCCGCCGACAAGGTAGGCGCCGAAGCCGGCATCGCGCAGGCGATAAAGCACGCGCAGGGCGTTAGGGCTGATGTCCTTGCGGGAGATCGTGTGCTGGTCGCGCGGGATGACGCGCAGGCTGAACGGTGATGTAGCAGAGGAAATGATGTTGGCGCTTCCGGTTGAAGTTTCGGGATTGCCCAATGGCATCGAGGTGCATATACTAGCGCTCCTGCCTCGGCAGCGACACAGTTACGCTCCCTTCGTCTAGTGGTTAGGACGTGGCCCTCTCAAGGCTAAAACAGGGGTTCGAGTCCCCTAGGGAGCGCCAGTCGCCGCAGCAGGAACCGAAAAAGCCCGCCTTGTGCGGGCTTTTCTGTTTTCCGGGGTTTGCATTGGCATCGGTCGGCCTGGTCGCAGCAGCGCCTTCCTGTTCCTGCGTGGGAGGGGGCGGGCCACCCTGGCCTGGGCACGCAAAAGCCCATCCATGGTGCTCCATGGCGCCATCCTTGGCGCCGTAAGCCCCCTTGGATGGGCTTGCGACGTGTCCTGGATCGGCTGGCCCGCCGCCTCCCCACGAAGAAAGGAGGCGCAGACACACAGGCCGGCCGTCAGCCTTCCATCTGCTCCAGCTCCTTGCCCTTGGTCTCGCGTACGTAGCGCACCACGAAGAAGATCGAGAGGATCGCCGCGACCGTGTAGATGCCATAGGCGCCCGCGAGGCCGATGCCGGCCAGCAGCATCGGGAAGGTCACGGTGATCGCGAAGTTCGAGGTCCATTGCGCGGCACCCGCCACCGCCAGCGCCGGGCCACGGATCTGGTTGGGGAACATCTCGCCCAGCATGACCCACATCACCGGGCCCCAGGACATGTTGAAGAACACCACGTAGACGTTGGCCGCGACCAGCGCCAACCGCCCCATGCCATCGGACAGCTGCAGGCGGCCGTCGGCCAGGCTGCCACTGGCAAAGGCGACCACCATCAGCACCAGCGCCACCGACATGCCGACTGAGCCGACCCACAGCAGCGGCTTGCGCCCGATGCGATCGATCAACAGTACGGTCAGCAGGCAGGCGCCGATGCTCAGCGCGCCGGACAGCACATTGATCAGCAGCGCGTCGCCTTCAGAGAAGCCCACCGCCTGCCACAGCACCGCGCCGTAGTAGAACACCACGTTGATGCCGACCAGCTGCTGGAACATGGCCAGGCCGATGCCCACCCACAGGATCGGGCGCAGCCTGCCGCTGACCGTGTCGCGCAGATCACTGAAGCGCGGCTTGTGCTGGTCCCGGGCCAGGCTGGCTTCGATCTCGGCCTGCTTGGCCGTCGCTGCGGCCTCGCCGTACAGCCGCACCAGCACCGCCCTCGCCTGCCCCTGCCGTCCCTTCAACACCAGGAAACGCGGGCTTTCCGGGATCACCAGCAACAAGAGCAGGAACAGCGCCGACGGCAGCGCCTGCATCCAGAACATCCAGCGCCAGGCCTCATGGCCCAGCCATAGCGGCTCGGTAGACGCCCCGGCGGCACGGGCCAGCAGGTAATTGCTGAGGAAGGCGGCGAACAGGCCGCAGATGATCGCCATCTGCTGCACTGTGGCCAGCCGGCCGCGATACCGCGCCGAGGCAACTTCGGCGATGTAGGCCGGCGACATCACACTGGCCGCACCCACCGCGAAGCCGCCGAGCACGCGTGCGGCGATGAACAGCCACGAGGCGTGAGCGGCGCCGGCGCCCAGCGCCGAGACCAGGAACATCAATGCCGAAGCGATCAGCACACCGCGACGGCCCAGGCGATCGCCCAGCCAGCCGGCGAGGAAGGCACCGATCGCGCAGCCCAGCAGCATCGACGCGACTTCAAAACCGAGCGCTGCCTCGCTGGAGTTGAACGCCTGGCGCAGGCCATCGACCGTGCCATTGATGACACCACTGTCGAAGCCGAACAGGAATCCACCAAGGGTGGCCACACAGCTGACCAGAACAATGAACACCGTGTTTTCACCGCCGCGAGAGACGGTACCGGGCTGGGCTTGGGACATGGATGATCCTGCTGGGAAGGGAGCCCGGCCATCAGGACCGGTTACCCCGCAGCGTCGCACAGGCCCTGCCGTGCCGCCAATGACGGCACGGCCGCGCCTGCCAGACGCCCGATTTCCGCCCCGCACCGACACCGGGGGCCAACCTGTTCTAGAATTGGCGGGTTCAGGAATCGATCCACCCCCAGCCCATGCCCTTTGTCGTCACCGAAAACTGCATCAAGTGCAAACACACCGATTGCGTGGAAGTGTGCCCCGTGGATTGCTTCCACGAAGGCCCGAACTTCCTGGTGATCGACCCGGATGAGTGCATCGACTGCACCCTCTGCGAGCCGGAGTGCCCGGTCAATGCGATCTTCCCGGAGGACGATGTGCCCGCCGGCCAGGAAGGCTTCGTCGCCCTCAATGCCGAGCTGGCGAAGGAATGGCCGGTGCTGACCGTGCGCAAGGACCCACCCGCCGACGCCGGCGAATGGGACGGCAAGCCGGACAAGCTGAAGCTGCTGGAGCGCTGAGAAGCGCCTGGAGTGGCAACGGAAAAGGGCGCCATCGGCGCCCTTTCCTGTTTTCGGCAGGTGCCAACCTTGGTTGGCACAGAAGCGCCGACCAAGGTCGGCCTCTACCCGACCGGCCCTTACTGGGCCAGCTTCGCCTTCAGCGCGGCGATCAGCTTCACCGGCGCTTCGGCGGTGGCCGGCAGGCCACGCGGGTCGACCGCGGAGATGTAGGCACCGGCATCAACAGCGACCACGCGAACCAGGAAGTTGCTGCCTTCGTAGGCCACATCGTACGAGCCCAGCAGCTGAGCACGACTGGCGATGGTCACGCCCGCGATGCCTTCCAGCGCGGTACCCACCTTGGCAAAGGCTTCATCCTTGCCACCGGCAATGGTGAAACCGGTGTTGCCCGCCGCCGGCGCTGCGGCAACCGGGGCTGCCGGCTTGGTGGCCGAAGCCAGTGTCGGCACCTTGTTGTCGGTGGTGGCGTTGGGCAGGTTCAGGTCCGGCGGCACTTCCAGCGGACGCATTTCCGGGGCCAGAGCGTAGTCGCCCTTGACGCCGCGCTTGAAGCAGCCGGTGGTACCGGCGGCGACGGCCACGGCAAGCAGGGCGCAGGACAGCACGCGGACGGTGGAAACGGATTGACGCATGTGAATCTCCTGGGTCAGACCAAGACGGAAGGTCAGTGGCTGGAAAGGGCTTCGAGGGCGGCGATGTCGCCGGCAAGATGGTCGGCCGCCGGATGATGTGCCGCCGACAGCGGCAGCAGCGGCAGGCGCAGGTCATGACCGATGCCGATGCGGCGCAGCAGCGCCTTGACCGGGATCGGGTTGGGTTCGACGCCACAGAAATCATGGAACGGATGCAGGCGCGCATCCCACGACTCGGTGGCTTCGTGGTCCTGCGCGGCGGCCAGTTCGCACATCCGGCGATAGGCGCCTGGAAGAACGTTGGAACCGACCGAGATCAGGCCATCGATACCGGCCCGGATCGAACGCGCGGCGGTGCCGTCGTCACCACTGAGCACCGCGAACTGCGGGCTGCGCAGCGCCAGCAGTGCCTGCACCCGGCCGGTGTCGCCCACCGCTTCCTTGATGCCGACTATGTTGGGATGGCTGGCCAGCTCGGCCACGGTCTCCGGCTGCATGTCGCAGCCGGTGCGGCCGGGCACGTTGTACAGCACGACCGGCAGCCCGCCCTGGTCGGCAACCGCGCGGTAGTGCGCGATCAGGCCGGCCTGGGTCGGCCGCACGTACGGCGGAGTGACCACCAACGCGTGGCTGGCGCCAAGGACAGCGGCACGACGGGTCTGTTCGATGGTCTTGGCAGTACCGGACAGGCCGGTGCCGGCCATGACCGGAATGCGGCCGCCGATGCGTTCGACCGCGCTGGCCAGCAGCAGGTCGTACTCGGCATCGGTCAGGGTCGCCGCTTCGCCGGTCGAGCCAGCCACGACAACGCCATGGACGCCACCCTCCAGTTGCAGGTGCAGCAGGCGCTGCCAACCATCGGGATCGAGGGCGCCGTCGGCCCGGAACGGGGTCGCCAGCGCGGTGATGAGGCCGGAAAGGGACAAGGACGTGCTGCTCTTGGCTGGGAAGGGAAACGCCCGCCACGAAAGGCTGGGGGGCGACCTGAATGTTACTTGCGGCGCGAAAGCACGGGCAAGTATGCTGGACACCGGTGGATCCCCGCCTCTGGCGGGCATTCAGACTAACGCATGCATTACCCGGAATCGCCTTGACCGACACCACCCCGCGCCCCGCGCCGAGCGAAAACCACCTCCTGATCAACGCCTATACGACGCATCCGGAGTCCCCCCTGCTGTCCGTCACCCGCCGCATCGCCGACAGCGGTTGCAACCTGGTGGACGCACGCCTGGCCACGGTCGGCCGCGATGTCTCGGTCACCGCCCTGGCCACCGGCTCCTGGGACTCGGTGGCCAAGCTCGAGGCGATGCTGACCCGGCTGGAACGCGAGGAAGGCCTGAAGCTGGTCTGGTACCGCACTGCCGCCAAGCAGGCGCAGTCCAACCTGCTGCCGTACATCGTTGAAGTGATCGCCGCCGACAAGCCGGGCATCCTGTTCCAGCTGGCCGATTTCTTCGACCGCCAGGGCATCACCATCGAGAACCTGCAGAGCACGCGCTACCGCGCCATGCAGACCGGTGCGGAGATGTTCAGTGCACAGGTCACCATCGGCGTGCCGGCCAACATGCACATCGCCGCGCTGCGCGACGATTTCCTTGAGTTCTGCGACCACCTGAACCTGGACGCGATCATGGACCCGATGAAGTTCTGAATGAATTACTGATTTTTCGCGCGCCTCTCACGGGCGCGTGGCGTTTCATGCAATTGTCTTGGAAAGAACCCAGGCTCGACAGAAGGACCTCATGAACAACGGCGATACCCTGGACAGCACCACCCTTTCCCTGCCACTGGCGCTGTCCGGTGGCGACCAGGCCACTCTCGGCGACTACGCCGGCCACTGGCTGGTGCTGTACTTCTACCCCAAGGACAGCACCCCGGGCTGCACCACCGAGGGCATCGACTTCAACGCGCTGCTGCCGAAGTTCAAGAAGGCCGGCGCGGTCGTGCTGGGCGTCTCGCGCGATTCGGTGAAGTCGCACGACAACTTCTGCGCCAAGCAGGGCTTCAGCTTCCCGCTGGTCAGCGATGGCGACGAAGCGCTGTGCACCGCCTTCGACGTGATCAAGATGAAGAACATGTACGGCAAGCAGGTACGTGGCATCGAACGCAGCACCTTCCTGATTTCCCCCGACAGCCGCATCGTGCAGTCCTGGCGCAAGGTCAAGGTCGCCGGCCATGCCGATGCCGTTCTCGCCGAACTGAAGGCCTCCCAGTCCAAGTGAGTCCCACTGCCTACTGTGTCTGCCATCACCCTGCCCCGCAGCAGGCCGTGGTGGTTTTTCCCTGTCCGTAACCAGGAATCGACGATGACCCGAGGCAAGCGCATCTACGTGCTGGATACCAACGTGCTGATGCACGATCCCACCGCGCTGTTCAAATTCGAGGAGCACGACGTTTACCTGCCCATGCAGGTGATCGAGGAGCTGGACAACGGCAAGAAGGGCACCTCCGAAGCGAGCCGCAACGCCCGCCAGGTGAGCCGCTTCCTCAACGAGCTGGTGCAGGCCTCCGGCCTGGACAACCTTGCCGACGGCATTCCGCTGCAGCGCCCCAATGGGCTGCAGCTGCGCGGCAAGCAGAGCGCCGGCAAGCTGCGCTTCCAGACCAGCCATTTCGACGCCGGCAAGAGCTTCGGCAAGGTGATCCCGGACAACGCCATCCTTGGCGCGATCCTGGCGCTGAAGGAAGAAACCCCGGACCTGCCGGTGGTGTTCGTTTCCAAGGACATCAACCTGCGGATCAAGGCCGCCATCGCCGGCATCGTGTCCGAGGACTACGAGAACGACCGCGCGCTGGACGATTTCAGCCTGCTCTACACCGGTGCCACCGAGCTGCCGGAAGACTTCTGGAAGCGCCACGGCGATGACCTGCGCAGCTGGAGCGACAAGGGCCGCAGCCATTACGAGATCCAGGCGCAGGACGGTGAGGAGTGGTACCCGAACCAGTACGTGTACCTGCCCGGCGAAGATGAAGTCGAGCTGCGCGTCAGCCGTGTGGTCGGCGACGGCAAGGTGGTGCTGTCGCTGGTTGATGATTTCCGTCATGGCAGCCACGCCGTGTGGGGCATCAGTGCACGCAACCGCGAGCAGAACTTCGCGCTCAACGCGCTGATGGATCCGGAGATCGACTTCGTGACCCTGCTGGGTACCGCCGGTACCGGCAAGACCCTGCTGGCGCTGGCCGCCGGCCTGGCGCAGACGATGGACCAGCAGCGCTACCGCGAAATCATCATGACCCGCGCCACGGTCAGCGTCGGCGAGGACATCGGTTTCCTGCCCGGCACCGAAGAAGAGAAGATGACGCCGTGGATGGGCGCATTGACCGACAACCTGGAGGTGCTCACGCACAATCAGGAAGGCGGCACGTGGGGGCGCCAGGCTACCAACGACCTGCTTGCCAGCCGCATCAAGATCCGTTCGATGAACTTCATGCGTGGCCGCACGTTCCTGTCGCGCTACCTGATCCTGGACGAGGCACAGAACCTCACCCCGAAGCAGATGAAGACGCTGATCACCCGTGCCGGCCCAGGCACCAAGATCGTGTGCCTGGGCAACGTCGAGCAGATCGACACTCCCTACCTGACCGAGACCACCTCGGGCCTGACCTACGCGGTGGATCGCTTCAAGAACTGGCCGCATAGTGCGCACATCACCCTGCGCCGTGGCGAACGCTCGCGCCTGGCCGATTACGCTTCGGAGGTGTTGTGAACCGCTGCACCCGCCTGCTGCTGCCCACGGCTGCGATCGCGCTCGCAGCCGCCCTGGGTGCCTGCACCACCACGCGCGGCCCGGCCAGCGTGCCGACCGCCGAGCGTACCGGCCAGTCCTGGGTGGTCACCCGCCCGATCATCGCCGCGCAGGTGCTCGACACCTGCTCGCGACCCAGCCCCGGCCGCGAGGCCGGGCGGGTCAGCGGCTACTGGGCGCCCAGCCGGCAGCAGGTCGACCAGCTGGAAGCGAAACTGTCTTCGCTGGAAGCCCAGGTGCCGAAGGTGCTCGACTTTGACCGCCAGTACGTCGGTATCGAAAGCGCCGGCCAGCGGCTGATCTACATCAACGCCTTCCATCTACCCGACGACAGCGGCATCAATCCAGCACGGGAAGCGATCCGCGTCTGCGATGGCGGCACGCAGTTCTGGGGCGCGGTGTTCGACCCGGCCAGCAACACCTTCAGCGAGCTGCAGTTCAACGGCGGCTTCGGCGGGCCCTGAGGGGCCCCGCCGATGGGAATACGCCTGCCCACCTGGGTCTGGATCGGCGCGGTCGCGCTCTCGTGCGTGGCCGGCATGGTCAACGTGGTCGGCTTCCTCGGTTTCGAGCACCAGGCGGTCAGCCACATGACCGGCAGTACCAGCCAGCTCGGCATGGCACTGGCGCAGGGGGACTGGCGCGCGGTCGGCCACCTGTGGGGCCTGCTGATCGCGTTCTCGCTGGGCGCGATGCTCAGCGGCCTGCTGATCCAGGACAGCACCCTGCAGCTGGGCCGCCGCTACGGCGTGGCGCTGGCGCTGGAATCGGCATTGTTGCTGGTGGCCATTCCGCTGTTCGAACGGCACCAGATCTGGGGCGCACTGGCCGCCGCCATGGCCTGCGGCCTGCAGAATGCTATGGCCACCACCTTCAGCGGCGCGGTGGTGCGCACCACCCACCTCAGCGGCATGTTCACCGATCTCGGCATCGGCCTGGGCCACCTGCTGCGCGGACTGCCGCTGCAGGTCCGACGACTGACCCTCAGCGGCCTGATCATCAGCGGCTTCCTCGCCGGCGGCATGATCGGTGCCTGGCTGTTCATGCGCTGGCAGTACGACGCCCTGCTCGCCCCGGCCCTGCTGACCGGCCTGACCGGGCTGGGCTATGTGCTGTACCAGCAATGGGCGCGTTGGCGGCATTGAATCAAGGACATCCACGCATGGCGTGGATCTACCTTCCCCAGCGGGACCACGGCACAATCGCTGGATGAGCCCGACCACTCCCGTCTCCGCCCTCACCATCGCCGGCTCCGACTCCGGCGGCGGTGCAGGCATCCAGGCCGACCTGAAGGCGTTTGCAGCACATCGCGTGCACGGCCTCTCCGCGATCGCCGCGCTGACTGCACAGAACACCCGAGGCGTCATCGCCGTGCATGTGCCGCCGGTCGATTTCCTGCGCGCGCAACTGGACGCCTGCTTCGATGACTTCGACATCCACGCGGTGAAGCTCGGCATGCTGGCCAACGCCGAGGTGATCAACACCGTCGCCGACGTCCTGGAGCACCATCGTCCGCCGCACGTGGTACTGGACCCGGTGATGGTCGCCACCAGCGGCGCACGCCTGCTGGAAGACAGCGCCCTGCAGGCGATGCGCGAGCGCCTGATCCCACTGGCCACGCTGATCACCCCGAACACGCCGGAAGCAGAGCTGCTGGTTGGACGGAAGATCGGCAACGGCGATGACGCGGAGCGCGCCGCTTCCGCCCTGCTCGACCTGGGCGCCGGTGCGGTGCTGCTGAAAGGTGGCCATCTGCAGGAAGGCAACCGCGTGATCGACCGCTACTTCGACGGCGTCAGCAGCGAAGAATTCATCCACGCCCGCCTGCCACTGGATGCACATGGCACCGGCTGCACGCTGGCCTCGGCCATCGCCGCGCAGCTGTGCAACGGCCTGAGCCTGGCCAACGCCTGCGAAGCCGGCATCGACTATGTTGCACGCGGCCTGCAGCAGGGCTATGCCCCCGGCCGCAGCGAGGTGCTGGTGCTCGATCACTTCGGCGCGGCACCGCACGCATGAGCCTGGCACCGACCCTCCTTGCCGTGCAGTGCGACGATGGCCATCGCTACGAAGTGATCGCGTGCGTGCCTGCACAGCCCATCGCGCGCCTGCTGTGGCTGCCGGCGCTGGGCGTGGCCGCGCGCCACTACCTGCCGCTGGCGCTGGCGCTGGCGGCGAAAGGCGTGGCGGTGTACCTGCATGAGTGGCGGGGCAATGGCAGCAGCTCGCTACGCCCATCGCGCATGCAGGACTGGGGCTATCGCGAAGTACTCGAACAGGATCTGCCGGCCAGCCAGGCGGTCCTTGCCGCGGCGGATGATGAGGCGGGCGCCCTGCCCTGGATCATCGGTGGCCACAGCCTCGGCGGTCAGCTGGCCTGCGTGCATGCCGGCCGCAATGCGCAGCATTTCAACCGGCTGTGGCTGGCGGCCAGCGGCTCACCGTTCTGGCGCGGCTTCCCGCCACCGCGCGGCTGGCTGCTGCCGCTGGTCTACCGCTTCCTGCCGTGGATCGCGCAGCGCCAGGGCGTGCTGCATGGTCGGCGCCTCGGCTTCGGTGGCACCGAAGCGCGCGGACTGATCGCCGACTGGGCGCGCGTGGGCCTGAACAACCACTACGCCGCAGTCGGAATGGACGAAGACCTCGATGCGCAGATGGCGCGCGTGCATGGCAGCGCGCAGGCGGTGCTGATGGAGCACGACTGGTTGGCACCGACCGGATCGATGCAGACGTTGCTGGCGAAGCTGCCGAATGTGGACGCGCAGCTGCGCGTGCTGTCCGCGCAGGAACTGGGCACGCGCGCGGATCATTTCGCCTGGCTGAAGGCCCCGGATGCCGTGGCTGACAGTTTTTTCATTCAGTTGGATGAAAATTTTCACAAAACTGTTGACGATGCGCGCCGACATCCGCATAATTCCGCTCCTGTCGCAGGGCGCCCGTAGCTCAGTTGGATAGAGTACCTGGCTACGAACCAGGCGGTCGGGAGTTCGAATCTCTCCGGGCGCACCACTCGACAGGTTCCCAGCATCCGCCGCTGGGAATGCAGTAAAATTTGGCAACACGTTGATTGTGTACCGCGCGCCCGTAGCTCAGTTGGATAGAGTACCTGGCTACGAACCAGGCGGTCGGGAGTTCGAATCTCTCCGGGCGCACCATACACAGTCAGCACAACAAGTTTATGTAATTGGCGCCCGTAGCTCAGTTGGATAGAGTACCTGGCTACGAACCAGGCGGTCGGGAGTTCGAATCTCTCCGGGCGCACCATTACACCGAAACAGCAGGCCTCGGCCTGCTGTTTTTTTATGTGTGTTTTTCGGCAGGGCTGCGCCCTGCACCCGCAGATGCCTCAAGCCAAGGCAACGGCAGCAGCAAAAGCTGGCATTCCGTGGGTTGGTGGGGCGGTGTAGGAGTGCGGGGACGCCGCAAGTACGTCCCTGTAGGCTTGGCAGCCGCTTGCTCGTGTGCGCAGTCCTGCGCACACGAGCAAGCCGCGGCCAAGCCCCCACGGATGGGTTTACGGCGTCTCCCGCAACCGGACCCACCCCGCCATCCCTCAGGAAACCAGCTTTTGCTGTTGCTGTTGCTGTTGGATCGTAGTGGGTGCAGGGCGCAGCCCTGCCGTACCCCTACCCCCTGGCCATTGACTGCCACCACTGCGACAACAGCCCAGGCCTGCGCAGGCGCTCGCGCCACCAGCGTAGTGCGGCGCCATCCTCACCGGTGCGCCAGGCCAGCCAGAAGGTTTCCTCCGGCTTGTGCTCCTCCACCTCGCGGATCACCAGTTGGCCCCGCGCCACCGCCGCGCGCGCGCACGGCTCGGGAAGGAAGCCGAAGCCCACGCCTTGGCATTGCAGCTTCAGCTTGCTGGCCATGTCCGGCACGGTCAGCATCTCCTGCCCCATCAACAGGCCCACCGTGCGCGGCAGCAGCCGCCGCGCCGAATCAGAAACGGCGATCGCGCAGTGCTCGACCAGCTGCTCGCGACCGAGCACGCCCGGCACGTTGGCCAACGGATGATCCGGCGCGACCGCGAACACGAACTCCACCGTGCCCAGCGGCTCGACCACATAGCCGCCGCCACTGGGTCCCTCGCCCGGTGCACCGACCAGCAGGTCGGCACGGCGGTCCAGCAGAGCCTCCCAGGTGCCGGACAGGGCCTCGCCGATCAGCCGCAGCCGTGTCGGCGCCTCCGCCTCACGAAACGCCGCGATGTCCGGCCCCAGCAGCCAGGTCGGGAACACCGAGTCCACCGCCAGGGTCAGTTCGGTCTCCCAGCCCGACGCCACCCGGCGCACCCGCAGCTCCAGCTCGCGGGCCGCGCGCAGCAGATGCCGCCCCTCGTCCAGCAGGGCGCGTCCGGCCTCGGTCGGTTCGGCACGCGGGCCGACGCGGTCGAACAACTGGACGCCGAGGTCTTCCTCCAGCTTGGCCACGGTGTAGGAGATGGTCGAAGGCACCTTGTGCAGGGCCTTGCCGGCGCCGGCGAACGAGCCGCGGCGGTCGATGGCGTCCAGGATCTGCAGGGCATCGAGGCTGAGCTTGAGCATTCGAATTTTTCGATGATGGCTGTCAAAACTATCCGTTTTTCAAACCCCAGGCGCAAGCGGATACTTCTCTCCAACGGGGAAACACGGCGACTACCAGCCCACCCCGCCCCATCGAAAACATCGAACAAGGAGATTCCATCATGCTGCAGATCCGCAAGAGCGCTACCCGTGGCCTGGCCGAGCATGGCTGGCTGTCCTCGCGCCATACCTTCTCCTTCGCCAACTACTACGACCCCCGCTACGTCAGCTTCGGCCCGCTGCGGGTGATCAACGAAGACAAAGTGATTGGCGGCCAGGGCTTCGGCACCCACAGCCACAGCAACATGGAGATCGTTTCCTATGTGCTGGGCGGCGCGCTGGAGCACAAGGACTCGATGGGCACCGGCTCGGTGCTGCGCTACGGCGACGTGCAGCGCATGAGCGCCGGCAGCGGTGTCAGCCACAGCGAGTTCAACCACTCGGCCGACGAAACCGTGCACTTCCTGCAGATCTGGATCTTCCCCGACACCGAGAACATCACGCCGTCCTACGAGGAGACCCACTTTGCTCCGGAAACCAAGCGCGGCCAACTGCGCCTGATCGCCTCGCCGGACGGTGCCGATGGTTCGCTGCGCATCCACCAGGATGCCCGCATCTTCGCCACCATCCTCGATGGTGGCCAGAAGCTGCACCACGCGCTCGGCAACGGCCGTGGCGCCTATGTGCAGGTAGCCCGCGGCCAGCTGCAGGTCAATGGCATCACCCTGGAAGCCGGTGATGCGCTGCAGGTCAGCGACGAAGCACAGCTGACCCTGGAAAACGGCAATGATGCCGAAGTGCTGGTGTTCGACCTGCCGCTGTAACCGCAACGCCCGCGATGCTGCAGAACATCGCGGGCGCTTCTGTGCAGAACATCACCGGACGTACTGGCCAGCGGCGCCTTCCAGATCACCACCGTCATGCTCATGTACAGGCCTGCGACAGCGGCCAGCGGAATGCCGACCGTGCACCCACTGTCCGTGCGTGGCGTTAATCGCTCGTGACGCAATCGGGTCACTGCAATCGTATGCGTCACCCGATGTCACGCAAGGCACTTGCAGGCCCAGCCTGAAATCGTTTTCATGGATGCTCTCTTGAGCTTCGCATCCGCATGACGCCTTCATCCCCACGTGCCCAGCAGCACGCCACCCGCGCCGCCTTCTTCATTCCCGGATTCGCCACGGCCGCATGGGCGCCGATGGTGCCCTTTGCCAAGGCCAAGGCCGGGCTGTCCGATGCCAGCCTCGGCGCGGTACTGCTGTGCCTCGGCCTGGGCTCGTTGCTGGCGATGCCGCTGGCAGGTGCGTTGACGGGGCGGCTGGGCTGCCGCCGGGTGATGGTGATCACCTGCGCGATGATGCTGTGTGCCCTGCCCTTGCTGGTGCTGGCGCCCTCACCCGTGGCACTGGGTGCGGCGCTTTTCGTATTCGGTGCCGGCGTCGGCGCGCTGGATTGTGCGATGAACATGCAGGCCGTAGCGGTCGAGCGCGACGCCGGGCGCGCGATGATGTCCGGCTTCCACGCCTTCTACAGCATCGGCGGTTTCGTCGGTGCCGGCTGCATGACCGGCCTGCTGATCCTGGGTACGCCGTTGTGGCTGGCCGCGCTGGTTTCGGTGGCGGCACTGCTGCTGGTCGCGGTGCTGTCGGCACCGCACTGGCGCCCGCAACGGATACTGCACGAAGGCCCACTGCTGGCGCTGCCGCACGGCGTGGTGCTGTTCATCGGCGTGCTGGCCTTCGTGGTGTTCCTCGCCGAGGGCTCGATGCTGGACTGGAGCGCGGTGTTCCTCACCGACGTGCGGCAGGTGCCGCGTGACCAGGCTGGTGCCGGCTTCGCGCTGTTCACCCTGGCGATGACCGCGATGCGCCTGCTCGGCGACGGCATCGTCGAGCGCCTCGGCCGGACCCGCACCCTGGTCATCGGTGGCATCACCGCTGCAGCCGGCTTCACCTTGGCCACGCTGGTACCGTCGTTCCCGGTGGCGCTGGCCGGCTACGTACTGGTCGGGCTGGGCTGCGCCAACATCGTGCCGGCGTTGTTCTCGATGGCGGGGCAACAGCGGGTGATGCCGGAGAGCATCGCCATCACCGCGGTGACCACGCTGGGTTACGCCGGCATCCTCGCCGGCCCGGCAGCGATCGGCGCACTGGCACACGCCACCAGCCTCGGCTTCGCCTTCCTGTGCGTGGCCGCGCTGCTGCTGGGCGTCGCGGCGTCTGCGCGCTCGCTGGCAAGACGGGTGGCCTGACAGAAAAAGGGGACGGAGGGGATTAAGTCGTTTCTAGCGCAAGTGTGCGGGAAACGACTTAATCCCCTCCGTCCCCTTTTTCTCAGCTGCGCGCCAGCCACTCGGCCTGGGCAGGCAGCTGTGGGGCCGGGCAGGCACTCTGCGGATGGTGCTCGTCGCGCGCCATCCAGTCATCGACCACCCCCGCCAGCAGGTCCAGCCGCAACGGCAGGGTGATGTGGTCCTCGCCGCGCATTTCGATGTAGTGCGCGCGCGGGTTGGCCTGCGCAAGCTCGCGTCCCTGGCTGACCGGGATATGCTGATCGCGCTGCCCGTGCAGCAGCAGCACGCAGGCGTGGGTATCGGCCAGCGCACGCGCCACGTCCACGCGGTCCAGATCGACGTCGATGCGGCGGCTGGCGGCGGCGATCACCTGGTTGATGTCCTGGCCGCCATAGCGCCAGCGCGCGTACGAGGCCACCGCCTGCGCCTTCAGGCCCTCCGGCTGCAGCCCCATCAGGTGCGGGATCATGGTACGGATCGCCACGCCAGCGTTGGCGAACGATTCCATCGCCACCACGCCTTGCACCTGGTCGCCCAGCTTGTCGGCGGTGAAAACCGCCGTGGCCGCGCCGTAGGACACACCGAACAGGTACAGCGGCCCGGTCACTTCGCCGCGCGCGCGCAGCTCACCGATCACATCGACCACGTCATCGGATTCATAGGTGCCATAGCCGGAGGGGCCGGCACCGGACTGGCCATGGTTGCGCAGGTCGAGGGTGATCACGCGATACCCGGATTCGGCCAGCTGCAGCGACCATGGCAGCATCGAATCACCGTTCATCATCCAGCCATGCAGCAGCACCACGGTGCCGCGCGGCGCCTGCGCTTGGAACGGCTGCGGCACGGCCACGCTCAGGCCGGTATCCAGCGGCAGTCCGTTCTCGTGGCGCTGCGGCAAGTAGTGGTAACGCGCGCCGTAATCGCCGGGATCGAACACACGCCAGAAGATCGGCACCCCATCGCGGCCCGGCGCGAAGCCATTGCGGTTCGGTAGTTCGGCAATGGCCGCGGCGATGCGCGGGCGATCAAGCAGGGTCGACACACCACCTGGCGCAATCAGCCGATCGGCGAGCGAGGTGGAAGCAGCATTCATCGAGGAGGAGCATGCAGCCAGCCACAGGCCGGCGCACGCCAGCAACAACAGCAGCAGGCGCTTCATATGACGTCATAGGGGTGAATCAGGCAGGCCGAGACGTTAACTCCCCGATAGGCCGGTCATCTATCGCGCACGGATGACGACTTGATGACAGCGCAGGAACGATTCAGCTTGGTGTACAAGCCGTATCCGTTCAGTCATTGATCCGGATCAATGAACACGCATGCGGGATTGCCCACAGTGCCGCCATGCGCACCTCGTTCAAGCTCGCCATTGCCCTGGCCGCCACCGTGGCCGCCGCCTACGGCATCGCCCGCAGCACGCCCTACTGGTTCGCACCGCGGCAGATGGCGCAGGTCGACATCCACGACCCGGCACTGATCGCGCAGGGGCAGTACCTGTCGCGCGCGGCCGACTGCGCGGCGTGCCACACCGCGCCGGGCGGCAAGCCGTTCGCCGGTGGCCTGGGCATGCAGACACCGATGGGCACGATCTACTCGACCAACATCACGCCCGATGCGGACACCGGCATCGGTGCCTACGACTACGCCGACTTCGAACGCGCGGTGCGCCGTGGCATCCGCCATGATGGCCAGCCGCTGTATCCGGCGATGCCGTACGCCTCGTACGTGATCGCCAGCGATGCCGAGATCAAGGCGCTGTACGCCTATTTCATGGGTTCGGTGCAGCCGGTGAAACAGGACAACGCCGACAGCACCATTCCATGGCCGGCCAACATGCGCTGGCCACTGGCCTGGTGGCAAATGCTGTTTGCACGCCCGCGCAGCTTCCGCCCGGATCCAGCGCTGGATGCCGGCCAGCAGCGCGGCGCCGAACTGGTGGAAGGCCTGGCCCACTGCGGCGCCTGCCACACGCCACGCGGGCTGGCGTTCCAGGAAAAGGAGATGGCCGATGATGGCAGCCGCCAGTTCCTGTCCGGCTCGGTGCTGGAAGGCTGGTACGCGAAGAACCTGCGCAATGAATCGACCGGCCTGGCCAGCTGGAGCGAGGGTGAGATCGTCGACTTCCTTCGTACCGGACGCACCGATCGCTCGGCGGCCTTCGGTGGCATGGCCGACGTGGTCGAGCACAGCACGCAGTACCTGTCCGACGCTGACCTGCTGGCCATGGCGCGCTACCTGAAACAGCTGCCCGCGCGTGAGGGCCGCAGTGCCCAGTGGTCACCCGGTACCGACACCACCACGGCCGCACTGCGCAGCGGCGACTACCGTGTTGCCGGTTCGCTCGCCTATGCCGAGCACTGCCAGGCCTGCCACCGTGCCGACGGCCGTGGCATGCCCCGCGTCTATCCGGCCCTGGCCGGCAACTCGATCGTGTTCGCCGATGATCCCAGTTCACTGGTACAGGTGACCCTGATCGGCGGACGCACGCCGCTTACCCCGCACGACCGCATGGCCTTCACCATGCCTGGCTTCGAGCAGCTGCCGAATGCGCAACTGGCACAGATCCTGACCTTCATCCGCAGCAGCTGGGGCAACCAGGCCAGCGCGGTGAGCGAGGTCGACGTGGCGCGCATGCGCCGGGTGGTGCGCGACAAGCCGGTGCACTACGTTCCGCAGGAGGCTGCACGATGAAGCGTTCGCGCAAACGTTCCCGCCTGCTGATCGGTAGTGCGATCACCGTGGTGCTGCTGGCCGGTGCCAGCGCCCTCGCCTACCGTCACCTGTACCCGGACCTGGATGCTGCCGTAGCCAGCACGATCGATATCCTCGATGCGCAGGGCAAGGTGGTCGGGCACTACCACGCACCCAGCGCCGAGGAGATCGCCGGGCTGGGCAATGCCGAATCGGTGATGCTCGGCCGCCGCATCCTCAACGAAACCGCGCGCCTGCTGCCGGACAACGTCGGCAACGATCTGAACTGCAACTCATGCCACATGGCCGAGGGCAAGAGGCCCTTCGGCAACCACTACTTCAATACCGGTGGTGGTGCCTATCCGCGCTACATGCCGCGCCCCGGCAAGGTCATCGGGCTGACCGAGCGCATCAACGGTTGTCTGCAGCGTTCGATGAACGGCAAGCCGTTGCCGAAGGACTCGCCACAGATGCGCGCGATGCTCGATTACATGGCATGGCTGAGCAGCCCGGTGCCGGACGGCGCGCGCGTGGCTGCTCCCAGCGAAGGGCCGATCAACAACACGCTGACGCCGGACCCGATCCGTGGCCAGGCACTGTACGCCGCGCAGTGTGCTGCCTGCCACGGCGACAACGGCGAAGGCCGGCGCGACGCCAGCGGAGACATCGCTTTCCCGCCGCTGTGGGGCCACCACAGCTTCAACATTGGCGCCGGCATGGCGCGCCTGTACAAAGCGGCCGGTTTCGTCAAGCACAACATGCCGCCGGCGGTGACCCGCGAGCCGCCACTGGGGCAGCAGGTGATGCCCGACCAGGATGCGGTGGACATCGCCAGCTACTTCATCAACCAGCCGCGGCCGGACTTCGCCAACAAGGCCAAGGACTGGCCGCGCGACCCGAAACCCAAGGACGCGCGCTACTGAAGCAAGTGGCGGGTGCGGGCCGTCCCACAACACGGTTCCTGCATATTCACGTCATGCCGATGTCATTGGCATTGCTGACACTCCGGGGCTTCCCACCCCTGAAGGTCCGGTCTCGATGCGAACGTTCGCGCGCTTTCCCCGTGTCTCCCTGCTTGCCCTGCTGATCGCCCCCGCACTGGACGCCCTGGCCGAAGCACCGCAGGGCGCGGCGGCCGAGGCGCGCAGCAGCGAGGCGCGTACCCTCGACCAGGTGCAGGTCATCGGCCAGGCCACCAGCTACGCCAAGACCTCGGTGCGTGCGGAAACGCTGAACCGGCAGACGGTGATGAGCAGCGTCAACGACGCGCTCAACGAAGTACCTGGGGTGGTGGTCAGCGAAGCCGACGCCACCGGTTCGTCGGTGTGGGGCACGCAGATCAGCATGCGCGGCTTCGTCACCAACCGCGATACCCAGCAGATCGGCACCACTATCGACGGCCTGCCCAATGGAGGCTCGGGCTACGGCGGCGGTTCGCTGGCCAACCGCTACATCGACACCCTCGATCTGGAAACGGTGGAGGTCAGCCAGGGCACCGCCGACATTTCCTCGCGCTCGAACGAAGCGCTGGGCGGCACCCTCAACTTCCTCACCAGCGATCCGCTGCAGGACAGCCGCCTGCGCTTCGTGGTCGGTGCCGGTGACAACGAAGCACGCAAGTACTACGTGCGCTACGACACCGGCCTGCTGGGCGGCCATACGCGCGCCTGGGTCAGTGCCTCTTCGGCCCGCGTGCATGACTGGATCGACGGCAGCGGCAAGACCAGCAACGACCACATCGCCGGCAAGTTCATCACCGAGTTGGATCGCTGGACGCTGACCGGCTACCTGTCCTACAACGATGCCGACGAGCCGGAGTACACCAGCGTCTCGCCGAAGGGCTTCGCCACCAATCCGGACCGCGACAACCTGGTCGGCACCCTCACCGGCATTCCCTACCTGGACCAGAACTACCGTTCCGGCTCGCGTGCGCTGCGCGAGAACACCTTCGGCTACCTGCGCGCGGCCTTCGACGGCGGCAACGGCTTCAAGGCCTCGGTGGCGGCCTACGGGCACCGCATGGAAGGCCGTGGCGACTGGCTGCCACCGTACCTGGCGCAGGTCAGCGATGACGGTGCCGGCCGCCCCGAGTCGGAGTACATCGGTGGAAAGACCGTGTATGGAGGCAGCAACCGCGGCCAGATCTTCTTCGTCAATCCCGACGGCAGCGCTGCTCAGCGCCTGGCCAGCTGCACGCCGCGGCTGGGCTTCACTGCCGAGTACGATCCGAACTGCTATGCCGGCAACGTGCTGGGCGCGCAGTCGTATCGCCACACCCACTATGACAATGACCGCATGGGCGTGACCGCCGACGTCGAGTGGCGGCAGACCTTCGGTGCGGTCGACAACACGATCCGCGGCGGCCTGTGGGTGGAGAAGCTGGACCGCTCTGCCCGCCGCGATTGGCACCGCCTGCTCAACGTCGGCCAGGACATCGGCTTCGACCACCAGCCCTACTGGGTCCAGTTCGAGGACAAGTACAAGGTCGACGAGCAGATGTACTACGTCGAGGACGTGGCCCGCTTCGGCCCGTTCAGTGCACGCCTGGGCGTGAAGCAGTTCTTCGTCGACCAGTCGCGCCGCCGCGTGATCGGTGCCAGTGAGCACGTCAAATCCGATTCCAAGTCCGACCCGCTGCTGTCCACCGGCTTCACCTGGGCGCCGGGCGTGGAAGGCATGGAGCTGTTCGCTGGCTTCTCGCAGAACTTCGCCGCCATTCCCTCCGGCGTTCTCGGCGAGACCGACCCGCAGCGCTTCCGCAACGTCGAGCCGGAGACCGCCGACAACATCGAAGTAGGCATGCGCATCAGCCGCTGGCCACTGACCGCCTCGGTCACCCTGTACAACATCAAGTTCGACAACCGCATCGTCTACCTGCCGGCCGGCTTCGTCAGCGGCATCGACTACCTGGGCGAGACCGACGGCGTCTACGAGAACTTCGGCGGCGTGGTGAGCAACGGCCTGGAGGCCGCCTTCGGCTACGGCTGGGACAACGGCTGGCGACTCAACGCTGCCTATACCTACAACCGCTCCAAGTACCTGGGCAGTGGCGACGCCGCACGTGATACCCAGTTGGGCATCGTCGACGGCGCCAAGGTGATCGGCCAGCCCGAACAGACCCTGGTGCTGTCGGCGGACTGGCAGGGCGAGAACTGGAACTTCGGCCTGTCCGGTCGCTACCTGGGCACGCGCTACCTCGATGCCGCCAACGTCAACAAGCTGCCTTCGGCCACCGTGTTCAACGCCAACATCGGCTTCGACCTGCAGGGCCTGTCGCCGCGCCTGAAGGGCATGGGCGCCAACCTGGTGGTGAGCAATCTGACCGACAAGCGGTATCTTGCAGGGGTGGACGGTCGCGACAACGCCTTCATCGGCGCTCCGCGCACCGTCGGCATCTCCTTCCGTGTGGACCTGTGAGTGAGCCCGTGACCGATATCGGCCGACGCCGGTTGTTGCAGGCCGGCGTTGCCGCTGGCCTTTCCCCGCTGCTGCCCAGCATCGCCCGGGCCGCAGCGATCGCCCCCGCCGCGCAGACGCGAAGCCTCGAAGACCTGCAGCACATCGTGGTGTTCATGCAGGAGAACCGTTCGTTCGACCACTATTTCGGCACACTGCCGGGTGTACGGGGTTTCGGCGATCGCTTCGTCGCTCCGGCGCAGGCACTGCAGGCCGGCGGCCGCGCGCGCAGCCTGTGGCTGCAACCCGATGCCAGCGGCAAGCGCGCGATCGCACCGTTCCCGCTGGATACCGCTGCGCACTTCGGCTACATGCGGGTGGAAGGCACGCCGCACACCTGGCCGGATGCACAGCGGGCCTGGGACCACGGACGGATGGGGCAATGGCCGAAGGCCAAGCAGAACCACTCGATGGGCTACTTCCAGCGCAGCGACCTGCCGTTCCAGTTCGCCCTGGCCGATGCCTTCACCATCTGCGACGCCTACCACTGCGCGATGCAGGCCGGAACCAACCCGAACCGGGTGTTCCTGTGGACCGGCCACAACGATGCCGCCGCGCGCGCTGGTGGCCCGGTGATCGCCAACTCGCACGACAACTTCCCGGAACATGGCGGGCATCCAGCGTCATACCGTTGGACCAGCTATGTCGAACGCCTGCAGAAGGCAGGCGTTTCCTGGCAGATCTACCAGGACATGGCCGACAACTTCACCGACAACCCGCTGGCTGGCTTCGAGGCGTTCCGCCAGGCTTACCGCGCTGCACCCGGTCATGACCCGCAGCTGCGCGCACGCGGGGTCAGCACGCGTGGACTGGCGCAGCTGCGCCAGGACGTCATCGACGGACGCCTGCCACAGGTCAGCTTCATCATCGCCGACGCGGCCGGCAGCGAGCATCCCGGCCCCTCCAGCCCGGCCCAGGGCGCGGCCTATACCGCGCGCGTGCTGGATGCGCTGACTGCCGATCCGGAAGTGTGGAGCCGCACCGCCCTGCTGCTGATGTTCGACGAGAACGACGGCTTCTTCGACCACATGCCGCCACCGGCACCGCCTTCGCCGGTGGGCGGGGGCTGGGCGGGTGCGTCCTCGGTGAGCACCGAGGGCGAGTACCACCACCATCCGGCCCCGGGCGACGAAAAGTACGACGCGGCCGAACTGCGCGGCCGTCCGTATGGGCTGGGCCCGCGCGTGCCGCTGTACGTGATTTCGCCCTGGAGCCGCGGTGGCTGGGTCGATTCGCAGGTGTACGACCACACCTCGGTCATACGGCTGATCGAACGCCGCTTCGGCGTGGCCGCACCGGACATCTCGCCTTGGCGCCGCGCGGTCTGCGGTGACCTGAGCAACGCCTTCGACTTCGCCCAGCGCGATACCCGTCCGTTCGTACGCGGCCTGCCCGACGTGAGCGCGGTGGCCGCACGTGCCGCCGCCCTGCCGGGACGCACCGTGCCGGCGTTGCCTGACGGACTGAAGCCGGCGAAACAGGAAAGCGGCGTACGCCCAGCGCGCGCCCTGCCCTACCGGCCGCAGGCATCGATTGCTGCGATCGACGCCTCGGGCGTGGACCTGAGGTTGTCCTGCGAAGGTGCGGCGGCGGTGCTGCATGTCTACGACCGGCTGAGGCTGGATGCGGTGCCACGCCGCTATACGCTGGTGCCGGGCATGCCACTGCAGGCGCGTTGGCCGCTGGATGCACACGGTCGCTACGACCTGTGGCTGCTGGGCCCGAACGGCTTCCACCGCCATTTCCAGGGGGCGGCCAAGGCACCCGCCGTGCAGGCGGCGGTCGAGCGTGCGGACGACCAGCTGCGGCTGAACCTGCGCAACCTGGGTGACAGCGCACAACAGGTGCGCGTGCATGCCGGTGCCTATGCCGGGCACATGCCCGAGCAGACGCTGGCACTGCCCGCACATGCAGAGACATCGTTGGCGTGGGATGCGATGCCTACCGCCGGCTGGTATGACCTGCGCGTCAGCGCGGGTGAGAGCGTGCTGCGCCTGGCAGGCCGGGCCGAGGATGGACGCCCCGGCACCAGCGACCCGGCGATGGGCAGCGAACCGCTGCGCTTCGAACACGATTGATGGATCTCTGTAGAGCCGGGCCCAGGCTCGGCCCTACAGTGCGGCTGTACTGATCAGGCCTCCTGCAGCCCCGGCCGACCGTGTTCCACCGCATAGCGTTTCCAGCTCTGCAGCGCGCCATTCGGCTGCATCACGGCATCCAGCGTCTTCATGTCGCCGATCCACGCATCGCGGGTGACATCGCACAGCACATAGCCGCGCTTGTCGATGGTCGCCTTCAGGTGCGGACTGTGCCGCAGCTGATTCTGCGCATACGCGTCCACGCCCTGTCCATCGGCGCCCGAGCTGATCGAGGTGGCGAGGAATTCGCTGGAGACCACGCCCGAATCACGATGGTCCTGCACGAGGTCGCTGGCGTAATGCCGGTGCGCGTCGCCACAGGCGGTCACCACGTTGCCGAAGCCGACCTCCTGGATGTGGTCGAGCAGGCGCCGGCGGCTGTCCAGATAACCCGACCACTGGTCATCGGACGACTGCACCGCCCCGTCCTTCTCGCGCATGTAGTTGCCCAGTGCCACCTGGTGGGCGATGGTGTGCCAGCGCGGCGTGGCATCGGCCAGGCCGTCGAACAGCCATCGCTCCTGCTTCGCACCCACAATGCTGCGCGCCGGTGATTCCACTTCCTCACGCAGCGCCATGTTCACCTGCTTGCTGCGGTACTGGCGTGTGTCGAGCAGGTGC
Source organism: Stenotrophomonas maltophilia (assembly GCF_002799155.1). Classification (GTDB taxonomy): domain Bacteria; phylum Pseudomonadota; class Gammaproteobacteria; order Xanthomonadales; family Xanthomonadaceae; genus Stenotrophomonas; species Stenotrophomonas maltophilia_R. Next base: position 1,180,110 of record NZ_NERD01000002.1, on the reverse strand, counting down.
AGGTCCATCAGCGTGCCGTAGCGCGCACGCCGGTACATCTGCATGTGGCCATCGCGCGGAAACGCCGATCGTCGCAGTGGCATGTTCTCGTAGTACGCCTGGAAAGCCTGCACGCGGCGCAGCAGGAAGACTTCGCTGGGCGTGTCGTCCTGGTCCTCGGCACCGGCCCAGTTGTTGTCCACTTCATGGTCATCGAAGGTGACGAACCACGGTGCAGACGCATGTGCGGCCTGCAGGTCGGCATCGCTCTTGTACTGGGCGTAGCGGCGGCGGTAGTCGTCCAGCGTGTAGGTCTGCGGCCCGACATGATTGCGCAGGTTGGTGAACGGCTGTCCGTTCATCTTCCGCAGGCCCGGCTGGCTTTCGCCCTCGTAGATGTAGTCACCATAGTGGAAAACGAAATCCAGCGGTTCCTCGGCGATGCGCCGCCACGCGGTGTAGTGGCCCTCTTCGTAGTGTTGGCAGCCCGCTACCGCGAAGCGCACCCGATCCACCGCCGTCGTGGCTGCGGGCAGCGTGCGCGTGCAACCCACCGCACTGGCATGGCCGCCCACCGTGAAGCGATACCAGTAAGGTCGGCCCGGTGCCAGTCCTTCCAGCTCCACGTGCACGGCATGGCCCAGCTCGGGATGCGCCATCGCCGAACCCTGGCGCACCACCCTGCGCATACGCTCGTCCGCAGCCAACTGCCATTCGACCACCATCGGCCGGGTCGGCATGCCACCGCCGAACACCAGCGGTTCGGTCGCCAGCCGTGTCCACAGCACCATGCCATCGGCCGAAGGATCACCCGAGGCCACGCCCAGGGTGAACGGAGAGCTGGCAAACCGCGGCGAGGCCAGCAGGTTGCGCGGGTTCAACGCGGTGGCATCGGCCTGTGCCGCCAGCGCGTGCGCCGTACCCATCCAGGCGCCGGCGGCGGACAGCCCAGCCAGGGCCAGGAATCGCCTGCGATTGATCGTATCCACGGCTGCGTCCTCAGTTATAGATGATGTGGAAGTAGAAGAAGCGGCCGTAGTCGTCGATCTCGGTACGGAAGCGCCCATTGGGGCCAGTGCTGTAGGTCGGCTGGGTGTTGAACAGGTTCTTGGCCTCGTACTTCAGCGTCACGTGCCTGCTGACCTTGTGGCTGAAGGCCATGTTGAAGGTCATGTACGGGTCGTAGTACGAATCCAGCCACTGCGTATCGCCGAAGTCGACCAGCATCCGGCTGCGGTAGGTGCCGGACAGGCGCAGCTGCGCGCTCTTCCACGGCATGCGCCAGATCACCGAACCATTGAGCGACCAGTCCGGCTGGTACAGCAGGCGGTCCAGGCGACGCTCGGTGCCATCACTGATGCGGTAGTTGGTCTGGCCATCCAGCCGCGTGGCATTGAAGTACATGTCGAAGCGCTGGCGGCCCCACTGCAGGTTGCGGTTGGCCACTGCGAACTCGACGCCGCGAAGCCTGGACTCATCGGTGTTCATCGGCTGGGTCACCCGGTAGCGGGTATCACCCACGTTCTCGAAGGTGGTCAGGGTGTAGATGTCGTCCTTGATCACCTTGTCGAACAGCGCGACCGAGACCAGGCCGTTGTTGCCGTTGAAGTACAGGTCCCACGCCAGGTCGATGTTGGTGGAACGGCGCGGCTGCAGATCGGCATTGCCCTGCTTGATGGTGCAGAAGCCCCTGCCCTCCTCGTCATCGCCACAGCTGGTGCTGGTGGCCTGGGCGATGTTGCTCGGCGTCGGCCGGCCCAGCGTGCGGCTGGCGGAGAAGCGCAGGCGCTGGTCCTCGCTCAGCTTGAACGTCGCATTCAATGAGGGCAGCAGGTTGTTGTAGCCACCGCTCGTGTTGCGGAAGGCGGAGGTATACGTAGCGCCGCCATCATCGCTGAATGGGCTGTAGGCATCGAAGCGGGTGTGGTCGTAGCGCAGGCCGCCGATCAGCAGCAGCCTGTCCCAGGCGTAGTGCGCGGAGACGTAGGCATTGGTGATGTCCTCCACGTACTTGTAGTCGCTGGTGAAGTTGGCATTCGGATACGCCGCATTGTTGTTGCCCAGTTCCGGCAGCAGTTCCTCGTTCCACTTGCGGTTGTCGATCAGCGGGAAACCCGGCACGCTGCCCAGCAGGGTCGAACCCGGGTACAGGTAATCGTTCAGCGTCGCGCTGCTCTTGTAGTAGTCGAAGTCGATGTCCTGCCAGATCTTCAGGTGGCGGTATTCCGCACCAGCAGCCAGGCCGAAGCCACGTGCATCGGCATCAATGTTGTAGCTGAAGTCGGCGCGCAGGTTGTCGATGCTCTCCTTGGCATCACGCGGCGAGATATAGGCCTGGGCAGGATTGAGCTTGAACGCCGAGCTGGTCAGCAGGCTGGAATCGGAAACCGCCACCGCATTGGGAAAGCCATGGCTGTCATTCTCGTAGTCGACGAACAGGTTGCTCGGGTAGGCGCGTACCCCCCAGTAGACCTGATTGTTGTGGAAGGTTTCTTCGGTGTGGCCACCGCGCAGGGTCAGCCGCGAGCGATCACCGATATCCCAGTTGAAGCTGGCGATGGCACCGCGGTTGCTGCGGTCCCAGCGGTCGTGCCGGTTCTTGATGTAAATGCTGTTGATCTGGGTGGTGCCGCTGTCCTCGGTCTGGTTGCGGATCGGGAACTTGGCATTGCCGTACAGATCGGTCTTGTTCATCGTCGAGTTCTCATAGAACCGGTACGAGTACAGCAGCAGTGATGCGTAGAACGGATCATCCGATGGCTTCCATTCCAGCTTGGCCGAGCCACCAAAATTGGTGATGAAGTTGGTGTAGGTGCCGGTGCTGAAATTGCCCGGCGCGCGCAGCCCGTTCCAGCCCTTGGCCTCGTCCGGCCCGGTGGTGCCGTCGGTGAGGTACTTGCCGGCGTCGTTGTAGTAGTAGTTCGACTCCACCCAGCGCTTGACGCTGTTGCGCGAACGCTGCTCATAGCGCGCCACCGCAACGATGCCGAAGTCCTGGTCGGCACCGAACTGGTTGGAGAACACCATTTTGGCGCTCTTGCCGAAGTGACCCAGGGTCTCGTGGTTCCCACCGGCGCTGCGCTCGACATTGGTTTCGGCCGTGGAGTAGATGCCGGCCACATCGGCGAACACATACTTGCCGGAACGGTCGAAGGCGCTGCGGCTGATGATGTCGATCACACCGCCGATCGCGTCCGGCGCCTGTTCTGCACTGAAGCTCTTGTAGATGTCAGTACGGGTACCGATATCGCTGGGAATCAGCTGCAGGTTGTTCATGCGCTCACCCGAGCCACTGCCACCCACGCTGGCAATCGCAATGCCATCAATCGTGGTGTAGTTGAGGTTGGCCTGCACGCCACGCACGGTCACGTAACGGGGCTCGCCGGCATCTTCCACCGCACTCAGGCCCGGCGCGGCCATCAGGCTTTCGGCCAGGGTTTCGTCGCCGTAGCTGTCCATTTCGTCATAGATCACCGAATCCTTGATCACCGGCGAAGTCTTCTTCTGGTCGATCACCTCGTGCGCGGCGATCACCTTCACCGTGCCCAGGGTCGGCGCAACCACTGCCTCGGCCTCGCGCGGCTTCGGCGCGACCGGCTTCGGTTCGTTGCGTGCGGGCGCCGGATCGATGGCGATGACGTTGCCGTCAACCACGGTGTAGCCCAGTCCAGTCCCTGCCAGCAGTGCGTCAAGCGCCTGCTTGACGGTCGCACCACGCGGCACCGCCCCGGCCATGTGCGCTTCACCGCTGCCCGAATACAGGAACTGCACGCCGGAGCTGCGCGACAACTGCTCCAGCGCACGCGACAGGGGCTGTGCTGCGATCGGCGCCGATACGCGGGCCTCCAGGCCATCGGCAGTGGCCGCGGACGCCAGCGGAACGGCGCAGGGAGACAGAGCGAGGAGGATCGACAGGTAGAGCGTGTTGCGCATCACGGGTCCTTGGAAGAGAGAAGGCAGCAGGTGCCACTGCGCGGATCGGCAGCGGCTTCTTCCAAGTAAGAGCCCGCTTCCACCGAAGTGGAGAATGCGGATTCGATGAATCTTTTCTGACAGTGCACGGCCACGTCGCCCTCAGCGACTGCCAACCCGCACCGTGTCGCCTTCGCGACGGACGACAAAGCGTGGATCGCGTTCGAGGAAGGCCTGCAGCGCGCCGATGCGATGCGCATCCAGGCTGCCGGACAGCCGCGCCGACGCCGCACCTTCATCCAGCACCCGCACCTGCACCTGGTTGTGCCGGTTGAAGGCGGCGGCCACCTCATCCAGCCGCTCGTCCAGGAAGGACACCTTGCGTTGCTGCCAGTCCAGCAGCATCGACAACGGCACATCCAGCGTCTCCACGGCCTGACTTCGCGCGTCGACCTGTACCACCCGGCCTTCGCCCAGTTGCGCAAGGCGCCGGGCGCCCTCGCCCTGGCTCCATACCTCCACCTCGCCGGAGACCACGCCGATGCGCGTCCCCTGCAGCCGTCGGGACACGTCGAACACCGTGCCGATGTCGCGGATCTCCAGCCCGTTCACCTGCACGTTGAACGGCCGTCGGTCGCGTGCAATGTCGAACGAGGCCTCGCCCTGGAGCAGCTCCACCCTGCGGCTGAACCAGCCCATGCGTACCCGCAGCCGGCTGTCCGCGTTGAGCCGCACCTGGGTCTGGTCGGGCAGCACCAGCACACGCAGTTCACCATGGTTGGCGCTGTACAGCTGGTCGGTGGGCATCAGCTGCGGAACCAGGCCCACGCCAAGCAGTGCAACACTGGCGACGGCAGCCGCCACCCACCAGCGCGCGTGGCGACGACGCGGCGCAGCGCGCGGCGCGGCCTGTGCGCTACCGAACAGGGGCACCACCTTGGCGGCAGCCTGCCGTGGCAGCAGCGGCGCCTCTTCCGGCAATGGCGGTTGCAGCGCCTCACCGACCTGCCGATGCAGCGCGAGGGCGTGCATGTACGCGCGCACGTGTTCCGGCGAGCGCTTCATCCAGTCCAGGAATGCACCCCGCTCGGCCTCGCCCAGCATTCCGTCGCGATTGCGCAGGAACCAGTCCATGGCCTCGCAGGCGATCATGTCGTCGACCACGGGGGATGGGTTCCGGTTCATGTGTGCTCCCTGGCGCCAAGCGCCTTCCTGCACGCCTCCAGCCCCTTGCCGATGTGCTTGCGCACCATGTGCACCGACACCTGCAGCTGCTGGCTGATTGCGGGGCAGTCCAGCCCGTCGCGGTAGTGCAGCTCCATCACCCGCCGCGTGGCCGTCGGCATCCGTGCGATGGTGGCGCGGATATCGTTCCAGCGCTGCGCGCGCTCGAATGCACCTTCGATGTCTTCTTCGCTTTTCAGCACTTCGGCCAGAAGGTCGACGTCCTCCAGCGGCGGCAGGGACGAACGCGAGCGTGCATGCTCCCGTGCAAGATTGGCCGCGACCGTGAACAGGTAGGCCTCGGGGTTCTCGATCGCTGCGGCATTCTCGCCGGTGGCCCGCAGCAACCGCAGGTAAACCTCCTGCGCGAGGTCCTCGGCATCTTCGCTGGCAGAACCGCGGCGCAGGAAGAAGCCACGGAGCAGCCGCCGCCGCAGCGCATAGCCCTTCTCCCAGATCCTCACGCTGTTCACGGCCGGCCAACCACCCCGAGGCTGGAAAGCCCTGCAGGGTGACGGCCATCGATGACAGTGGCGTTTCAACAGCCCACAGGCAGCGGCTAGAATGCCGCCCCTGCCTTGTCCCGGCAGCCGGCACAAGGAGCGCCCCGCAATGAACGCCCGCACCGCCATCAATACCCTCAGCAGCCTGATGTTCCTGCTGCTGGTCGCCCACACCACCGCCTACCAGCAGCAGATGTGGCCACCCAGCCGGGTCGTCCACGTGCATCCGGTGGTCGTCGCCCTCGCCTACGCGCTGGGCCTGCTCACCCTGCTGCTGTGGATCGGAGGACGCCGCTTGCCGGAACGCTGCCAGCAGCTCTCGGGCTGGCTGCCGATCGTGGCCTGGTGCCTGCTGGGCGTCGGCGTGGCGGTCATCCCGATGTTCTTCCCGGGCCTGTCCCCGGCCTGATCAGCGGCCGCACGCAGCACGCCCGCCCATGATACGGCGCGCCGTGCCAACCCTTGCTTGCCAGAGACCCAAGCCGGGCCCGCCTATCGAAGGCACAGGGCCGGGCCTACGCTTGTCTCCTCGGTGACTACGACGGTCGCCCTTCGCGTCACGGCTCCGCCGTTGCGACCCCGCTCCAGTGCTGTGCGTCCTGCCGGTGTTGTCGCCCAGGCCGAAGTCCAACTGGCGCTTTCTGGAGACAGCCATGAATCAAGCCCTCATTCCCTTCGATACCGACCCACTGGAAACACAGGAGTGGCGCGAGTCGCTGGAGGCGGTGATGCAGGCCGGCGGTCGACCGCGTGCGCATTACCTGATCGACCAGCTGAGCGAACTGGACGCGCAGCAGCACGGCGACCTGCATGCGCGCGCGTGGACCGCCTATGTCAACACCATTCCACCCGAGCGCCAGCCGGCCTATCCGGGTAACCTGGCCATCGAGCACCGCTTGAACGCGATGATCCGCTGGAATGCGATGGTGATGGTGCTGCGTGCTGGCAAGCAGTCCAACGTGGGCGGCCACATCGCCACCTACCAATCGGCGGCAGTGCTGTACGACGTGGGTTTCGATCATTTCTTCCGAGGCCGCACCGACGCCTTCGACGGCGACATGATCTACATCCAGGGTCATTCAGCGCCAGGCATCTACGGACGCGCCTATGTGGAAGGCCGCATCGATCCTGCGCGGATGGACAACTTCCGCCGCGAAGCCGGCCGCGAAGGCCTGTCTTCGTATCCGCACCCTCGCTTGATGCCGGAGTTCTGGCAGTTCCCCACCGTGTCGATGGGGCTGGGGCCGCTGACCGCCGCCTACCAGGCGCGCTACATGCGTTACCTCGAGTACCGCGGTCTGAAAGAACACCAGGGCCGCCGGGTCTGGGCCTTCCTCGGCGACGGTGAGATGGACCAGCCCGAATCGCTGGCGGCGATCTCGCTGGCCGGGCGCGAGCGGCTGGACAACATCGTATTCGTGGTCAATTGCAACCTGCAGCGCCTGGACGGTCCGGTGCGCGGCAATGCCAAGGTCATCCAGGAACTGGAAGGCACCTTCCGCGCGGCCGGCTGGAACGTGATCAAGCTGATCTGGGGCAGCGGCTGGGACGACCTGCTGGCCCGCGACCACAGCGGCCTGCTACGCCAGCGCATGATGGAATGCGTGGATGGCGACTACCAGACCTTCAAGTCGCAGAGCGGCGCCTACGTGCGCGAACACTTCTTCGGCCGTTACCCCGAGTTGCTGGAGCTGGTCGCGCACATGAGCGACGACGACATCTGGGCGCTGGCACGTGGTGGCCACGATCCGCAGAAGGTGTACGCCGCCTACCAGCAGGCGGTGAACACCAGCGGCCGGCCGACAGTGATCCTGGCCAAGACGGTCAAGGGCTTCGGCATGGGCGAAGCCGGCGAAGGCCAGAACATCAACCACCAGCTGAAGAAGATGAGCACCGATGCAGTGCGCGCCTTCCGCGACCGCTTCAACCTGCCGGTCAGCGACGACCTGCTGGAGGAAATGCCCTATCTGCGCCCGGAACCCGGCAGCGCCGAGGCCGCCTACTTCGCCGAACGCCGCCGCATCCAGGGCGGGCAGTTGCCCGCGCGCCTGGCCAGGGTCGATCCGCTGCCGCTGCCACCGCTGTCGATCTTCAATACCCAACTTCAGGGCAGTGGTGATCGTGGCCAGTCCACCACCATGGGCTTCGTGCGCATCCTCACCAGCCTGCTGAAGGACCCGGAGCTGGGCAAGCTGGTGATTCCGATCGTGCCTGATGAATCGCGCACCTTCGGCATGGAAGGCCTGTTCCGCCAGATCGGCATCCATTCGTACCTGGGCCAGCTGTACACCCCGCAGGATGCCGGCCAGCTGAGCTATTACAAGGAAGCCAAGGACGGCCAGATCCTGCAGGAGGGCATCAACGAATCCGGTGCGATCTGCTCGTGGATCGCCGCCGGCACCGCCTACAGCAACCACGGCCTGGCGACGATTCCGTTCTACATCTTCTACTCGATGTTCGGCCTGCAGCGCGTGGGTGACCTTGCCTGGGCTGCAGCCGATGCACGTACCCGCGGCTTCCTGCTCGGTGCTACCTCCGGCCGCACCACGCTGATGGGCGAAGGCCTGCAGCACGATGATGGCCACAGCCACGTGCTGTCGTCGGTGATCCCGAGCTGCGTGTCCTACGACCCGACCTACAACTACGAGCTGGCAGTGATCATCCACGACGGCCTGCGCCGCATGTACGTCGACCAGGAAGACATCTACTACTACATCACCGTACTCAACGAGAACTACCCGCAGCCGGCACTGCCCGAAGGCGTCGAGGCCGGCATACTGAAGGGCATGTACCTGCTGCATCCGGCAGCCGCCGATGCCGCCTCGCAGCCACGCGTGCAGCTGATGGGCAGTGGCTCGATCCTGCGCGAAGTGGAAGCCGCAGCCGAACTTCTGCGGCAGGACTTCGGCGTCGCCAGCGATGTATGGAGCGCGACCAGCCTGACCGAACTGCGCCGCGAGGGCCTGGCCGCCGAGCGCTGGAACCTGCTGCATCCAGCCGCGGAACCGCGTGTGCCGTACGTGCAACAGTGCCTGCGGGGCCACCAAGGGCCTGTGGTGGTGGCCACCGACTACATGAAGATCGTCGGCGACCAGATCCGTCCCTTCATCAACGACCGCCGCTTCACCGCGTTGGGCACCGATGGCTTCGGCCGTTCCGACACGCGTGAGTCGCTGCGCACGTTCTTCGAAGTGGACCGCCACTTCATCGTGCTGGCGGCCCTGAAGTCGCTGGCCGACGAAGGGCGCATCGAGCGCTCGCGGATGCAGGAGGCGATCGACAAGTACGGCATCGACACCGGCAAGCGCGATCCGGCCGCGGTGTAAGGCTGCTGCGTTCACCACGCCCGTTCTGCGGGCGTGGTGCCGGCGGCAACGCTAGGGCATCCGCTTGAACAGATTGGTCTGCAGGATCGGCGTACCGTCGTGGCCGTAGAACGCCTTGGTCTCGGTCATCGTCGTACGGTCGGCCGCCACGGTATAGATGCGGGTGGAGGCCGGCGTACCGTGGTCCACCAGCTGCATCACCAGCGTGTTCGGCGCCGGCAGTTTCAGGTTGGCCTTGTCTGCGCCATAGGTGCCGGACAATGGCCCCGGCGTGCCATCCAGCGCCAGCGTGCCGTCGGACTTCATGGTCTTGCCATCGTGCAGGACGATGTCCACATGTGAACTCCAACGCCCCGCACCGGCGTCCTTGAACTCGAGCACCACCTGCTTCGGGCGTTGCGCCTCTGGCAGCGCGGACGTGGCGATATCCAGCGACCAGCGCCCCAGCAGCGGTGAGGGCGAAGCCTCTACTGCCAGTGCCGGAACAGCGGGTAGCGAAAGCGCAGACAACAACACAGCGGACAACAGTTTCATACGTTGCTCCGTTCCAGTGAAGAAAGCGCTGCGTGACGCGTTGCCGGGCGCAGCAAGGCGAATGCTGCGCGCCCACGGCCTGTGGTGCAAGCCACTTGCTGAATGGCCGACCACGCGCCATGTCAGGCCCCTGTCACACACGGGCAGTAGAACGATCCCAAATCTCCGGCAATCCTTCCCCCACACGGCGTTGAACGCGCAGCCCTCGCTGCGGCATCTTTATGCCGCCGGCCACTTCGCCCGCACTCTGGCCTGGTCGTTCGTGGACCTCGCGCTGGGCTTCTACCTGCACGCCCGGCTCGGACTGTCGGCTGCCCACACCGGCCAGCTGCTGGCGATCTCCTTGGCCTACAGCAGTGTTCTGGACCTGCTGCTGGCCGCCATGTTCACACGCCTGCGCAACCAGCATCGCCTCGCATTGCGCCTGCAGCTGATCGGCGGCCTTGGCACCGCCGCCAGTGCCTGCCTGCTGTTCAGCCCAGGTCCTGCAAACGGGTCCGCCTTCCTGCCGTTGCTGGCCGCGTCGTTGCTGTTCCGCACCTGTTATGCGGTCTACGACGTGGCCCAGAACGCGCTGACGTCATTGCTGCCCCGCGACGAAGACGAGGCCATGCGCTATGTCTCCACCCGCGCTGTGGTGGTGCCGATCTCCAAGCTATGCATCGCCGCAGCACTGTTCGGGGTGGTCGGCGCACCTGCCTCCCCAGGCAGCAGTGGCAACGAGTTGCTGATCGGCATGATCATCGGCGTCCTGATTACCTGCGCCGCGCTTCCCCTCGCCTGCGTTTCCACGCCCTCACGGCTCTCCGCAGCCAGGATGCCCGTTACCGGCGCCCTGCCCCTGCCGGCACTGCTGCCGGTTCTGCTGGCCGCAGCGGCAGAGACGGCGCTGGTTGGCCTGGCCGGGCGTCTGTTTCCCTTTGCCGACCAGGGCGCGACGCTGACCTTCGCCATGGTGGCAGGCATGGTGGTCGCGCCCTGGCTCTGCCTTCGCCTGCATTCTTCGCTACACAGCGAGACAGGAATGATCGCGTTGATGTCGGTGCTGGCCGTCGCTGCTGTCGGCGGATACCAGGCCAAGCCCTCCCTGCCTGTAGCAATTGCATGTGCTTCCGCCCATGGAGCCGCTGTGGCCAGCGTCGGCCTGGTGCTGTGGCGGCGGACCGCGCTGATCGCCCGTCGCCATGCCGCCCGCAGCGGACGCGAGGATGACCTGAGCTGTTTTGCCCTGCTCACTGGAACCATGAAACTGTCCATCGCCGCCTCCTCATTGCTGCTGGGCCAACTGCTGCCCGGCATACAGGCCGGTGATCCGGGCACAGCCGCCGCACTGATCGCGCTGGTCGCCGTCGGCAGCCTGCTGGCGCTGGCCGCATTGGCCTGGCCAAGCGCGCTGCCCCGTAGCGAGGGCCTGCAGCCATGAGCCTGGCTCCCACATCGCGGTTGCGCCGCAAACCGCTGATCGCGCTGGATGCCGACCACAAGCGCATCATCTGGCTGTTGCGCACGATGGGTGCGGTTCCCCGCATCACCATCGCCCACCAGCTGGGCATGCACAACGGCGCGTTGACCCGCCTCGCGCGCGAACTGTTGATGCTTGAGGTAATCGAGGAACAGGGTCAACTGTCCGACGGCCAACGTGGGCGTCCCTCGGTGCCACTGGCGCTGTCCGGACGGGGTGGCTATGCCGCCGGTGCCACGGTGCATCCCGGTTGGCTGGAGATCGCGCTGGTGGATTTCGCCGGCCAGGTCATCGCCCGTGACGCCACCGCATTCGACAGCGCAGATCCCCGCGATTTCGTCCATCGCGTGGACCAGCGCCTGCGCAGCCTCACCAGCAGCACCGGACTGATGCGCGCCCGCTTCCTGGGCCTCGGCGTGGCCGTTCCTGGGCCTGTGGTCGACACCGGTCCGGCACGCCGGCACGCGGTGGACTGGCTGCATGGCTGGCGCGATATCGACAACGACCAGTTCTTCGAAGACTACTTCGGCTTCCCGGTCTGGGTGGAGAACGATGCGACCCTGGCGGCGTTGGCGGAGTACTACGACAGCGGGCTGATCCGCGACTGCGCGTCGGCGCTGCTGCTGTATGTCGGTCACGGCGTCGGCGGTGGCGTGATCCATCGGCGCGATGTGATGCGCGGTGAATTCGGCAATGCCGGCGACATCGGCCGCCTGTTCCGCATGGACGCACCGCGCCCCTCGGGCATCGACCTGCTGGGCACCCTGCGCGACGCCGGCGCCGGGATTCCTTCGCTGTTCGAGCTGGAGGCCTGCCTGGAAAGCCATGCCGGCATCATCAGTGCCTGGGCCGAACGCGCCGGAAATCAGCTGGGCGCAGCGGCCAATACGGGCGTCGCCTGGCTCGATCCGGGTGCCGTGATCCTGTCCGGTTCACTGCCCCGCCAGGTGCTTGACGCCTTGGGGCAATACCTGCGGCAGCCGGCACGCTGGAGCAGTGCGCTGGACAGCCTGCGCCTGCCGCAGGTGCATGTGTCACGACTGGGAGGGTCTGCGGTATCGGTGGGCGCGGCCCTGCTGCCCATCCACCAGCTGGGTGCCGATGCCATCGTTTAATTGTTTATTTCCGCCGAAGTAAACAATTCCGTCATCGCCCGGACCTACCGTGCAGCGGGTCCCCCTTCCCTGCATGGTCGCCCTCCGATGAACGTCAACCCCTTGGTCCTGGGTATCTCCCTGGCCTTGATCTCCCTGCATGGCATCGCTTCCGCCCAGGACGCGCCGGTCCAGAGCAAGGACAGCACCGACGCCGCAACGCTGGATGCGGTGGTGGTCACCGGAGCGGCACGCACCCAGCGTCGCTTCGATGCGTCCTTCGCCGTCAATTCACTCAGCCGCGAAGACGTGCAGAAGCTCGCGCCGAAAAGCTACGCCGATCTGCTCGGCTCAGTGCCGGGCATCCATGTGGAAGCCACCGGGGGCGAGGTCCAGAACATCACCCGGCTGCGCGGCATTCCCACCGATCGCGGCTTCATCGCCTTCCAGCAGGATGGCCTGCCGCTCTACCAGGAGTTGGATGGCCACTTCTTCAATTCCGGCGACGGCATGAACCGTTTCGACGTGATGAACCAGCGGGTGGAGATCGTACGCGGTGGCCCGGCGCCGATCTATGCGAGCAGCGGCGGCGCCATCGTCAACAACATCCTGGCCGAGGGCTCCGAAGAGACCCACGGCAAAGCCCAGCTGACGATCGGCGATACCGGCCTGTACCGCGGCGAGGCGTACCAGTCGGGCGCGCTCGGCAAGGACACCTTCTATGCCGTCGGTGGCTTCCTGCGCCAGCATGACGGCTACCGCGACAACGGCTTCCCGAACGACAAGGGCGGGCAGATCCGCGGCAACATCAAGCACTACTTCGACGACACCAGCTGGTTCAAGGTCAGCGGTACCTTCGTCGATGATCACAATACGTTCTACCTGCCGATTCCGGTCGCCGACCCGCGCAATCCCAGCGTTCCGCTGGATCCCTACATCGACTACTTCGACGGCACCCTGAACTCGCCATCGCTGCGCAGCGTAAACCTCAAGTACCTCGATGGAGGCGGTGTCCTGCAGGGCATGAACCGCGATCTGGCCGACGGCCGCCACATGCGCTTCGGCAACATCGGCTTCCAGTACGAGAACACCGCCAGCGAGTGGACCCTGTCCCTGAAATCCGGCTACACCAAGGGCCGCAATACCTTCGACGCACTGTACTCGACCACCAACCCGGTCGACGCACGCAGCTTCGCCAACAGCTATCTGGGCGCGGCCCGCAGCGCCTTCGGCGCCGGTGTCGCGCGGATGGGCTACGCCCTGGCCGGCAGCAACGGCGCCAACGCCTACGATCCCTACGCCGACTCCGGCCTGGTGGTCTCGGCCCAGTACCGGGCAGCGGATTCGGACTTCTACTCCGGCCAGGCCGACTTCAGTGCGACACGGCTGTTTGAAACGGCCTGGGGCAGCCACGATCTGAACATCGGTGCATACACCGCCTTCTTCGGCACCACGTCCTTCAGCCTGTACCAGGACATGCTGATGGAGATGCGCGGCAAGCCACGCCTGCTGGATCTGGTGGCCTACGGCAATGATGGCACCCCGCTGGGCTATGTCACCGACAAGGGCACACTGCGTTACACCACCACCCTGAATCGCGGCAAGGTCGATGCCCGCATGTTCGCGGTGTATGCCAATGACACCTGGGCACTGACGGACCGCTTCAAGCTCGACGCCGGTATCCGCCATGAGCGCTACCGCTATGAAGGCTATGCAGAGCAGACCGCCCAGGTCGACCTCGGCGATCGCGGCACACTCGCCGACAACACCACGCGCCGGTTCACCGGCGTCGTCCAGAACCATCGCCTGGATCCGTCCGCCACCAACTGGACGGTCGGTGCGAACTTCGACTTCACCCCTTCGGTGGGTGCCTATGCCCGCGTGTCGCACATGGAGATCGTTCCCAACTCGTCGGTGGCACGCTCGATCGATCCCACCATCGTGCAGACCCAGCTGGACCAGTATGAGCTGGGCCTGAAGGCTGGTTTCGGCCGGTCCTATCTCTACCTGACCGCGTTCTACACGAAGTTCGATCCACTCAATGCCTCGTTCGTGGCGTTCAACCCAACCACCGGCCGCAATGACCAGTCGGTGCCCTTCATCGGCACCGCCGTCTCCAAGGGCATCGAACTGGACGGCCTGTTCCGGCCGCTGGACTGGTTCAGCATCGCCGGCTCGATCACGGTCAGCGATCCGCAGTACGACAGCCTGCAAAATGATTCCGGCGCCGATCCGGCCGCGGTCAACGGCAAGCAGATCGTTCGCGAGCCCAAGCTCTACGGCAACCTCCGCCCGACCTTCAGCTTCCAGCACGGCCAGGACCAGTTCGAGACCTGGCTGCGCTACGACGTGGTCGGCAAGTCCTATGTCGATCTGTTCAACCAGACCGCACTGCCTGCCTACCAGACCCTGGGCCTGGGCGTTTCATGGAAGCGCGGCAACTGGGGCGCACAGCTGGTGGGCGACAACCTGACCAATGAAAAGGGACTCACCGAAGGCAACACCCGCACCGATGCCCTGGCGGGCCAGGGTTCGGCCGAGGCAATCTATGGACGGCCGCTGTTTGGCCGCAACGTCCGCCTGATGGTCAGCAGGAGCTGGTGATGCATCGAAGATTGAGCTTGTCGCTCGCCCTGCTGGCGACTGCCATGCTGCCGATTGTGGCAGCCGCCGACGACCGCGACAGCGCTGCACTGGCCGGACGCTTGTTCCCGACCCTTGTACAGCTGAAGCACGACGCACTGCCCGCGCCTGCGCGCGCCCTGATGGTCGAACGCGCGCAGCACATGACCGGCTGCCGGACCGCGGCCTGCACACTCGACGCGGCACGTTGGACGCCGGCGCAGGCCGATCTGCTGGCCGCCACGGTTCCGACGCGTGCCGAGGCGATCACGCGGGAGCTGGCGGGCCTCAACAACGTCCTCTCCGTTTACGGCCATGGACAGCGGCCCCGCTACGACGCCATCGACGGCCCGATCGGCACGGCAGGCAGCACGCGCCTGGCGACCGATGTAGCCATTGCCATGCAGATGAGCGAGGTCGACGCCAGCGCGGCCTACACCGCATTCGATCGCAGCATCGCGGTGGCGGTGGGCCTGCTCGATGCCAATGACCGCCTCGATGCGATCCGCTTCGAGCCCATCAACGCGGGAATGAACGCCGTACCGTTTGCGCGTGCGCGGCAGCTCGAATGGAATGCCCATCCCTACACGTCGATCATCGTACTTGGGCAGGGCCCGGACGAACTGACCACCCCGCTCAGCGCTGGCAGCAAGCTGCGCCTGAAGGCGGCCGCGCAGCGCTACGCGGCAGGCGATGCGCCATTCATCATCGTCTCCGGTGGCGCCGTGCATCCACGCGGCACCCGTAGCGTCGAAGCGGTGCAGATGCGCGAAGCGCTGATCGCGCGCTTCGGCGTTCCCGCAGATGCGATCATCATCGAGCCGTATGCGCGCCACACCACCACCAACCTGCGCAACGCGGCCCGGCTGCTGGCCGCGCTGCAGGCGCCGCCGCAGCAACCGGCGCTGGTCGTCAGCAGTCCATCGCATATCGATTCAGTCGCCAGCAGCGGATTCGGTGACCGCAACCGCCGTGAGCTGGGCTACGTTCCCGGCAAGGTCGGTTCACGCATCTCACCTTACGCGATCACTTTCGTGCCAGCGCCCGAATCACTTCGCATCGACCCGATGGATCCACTGGATCCCTGAACGCACCGATGCAGCTTCAGCAACCGACCTTCAGCGTGAACATCACGTTTCGCGGCGCGCCGTACCAGCCCTGGTTGTAGAAGCCGATCTGCGAGTAGTAGTGGCGGTCAAACAGGTTGTTGATGTTGACCGCCGCCGACACGTTGGAACTGAGCGGATAGAGCGCCATCCGGCCCGTGCAGTCCAGATAGCTCGCCAACAGCGGGAAGCCGCTGCCGCTACCCAGGCCGTCGAGGTCGGCAAGGGCGGGGCTGTGCATGTGCGCTCGTGAAGAATCCCGTATGAGAGCCGCTTTCATATCCGGCTCTTCCATATCCGGCTCTTCGGCAAGGCCCAATCCACCCTTGTCGACTCGAATCGTTACGTTATAACATTACACATCAACGTCACGAATCGAGTCATGCGTCGCCATCTCCTTGCTGCAGCCATTCTGCTCGCCGTCCACACCGCCCAGGCCGCGGACGAACCCACCCTCCCCACCCTGCAGGTCCAGGCCACGCAGCCTTCCCGCATCGACAACCGGGTCACCCTCGACAATCCGCAGACGCAGAACCGCACCCTCGGCCAGCTGCTCGAACACGTCTCCGGCGTGCAAAGCACCGCCTTCGGCCCGAACGCGGGCGCTCCGGTCATCCGCAGCCTGAGCGGCAACCGCGTGCAGGTCCTGCAGGACGGCCAGTCGATTCTGGGCATGAACGCGATCAGCGGCGACATCAACATTCCGTTCGATCCGCTGTTCGTGCGCAGCGTCGCCGTCAACAAATCCTCCGACACCGTGCGCTTTGGCGGCAACGCGATCGGCGGCAGCGTGGAGATCGACTCGGGCCTGATCTCGCGCAGCATGGAAGACAAGGACCAGTCGATGGAACTGGTCCTGCGCAAGGGCTTCAACGCCGCCGACGCGCAGGGCTTCCGCATGAACTTCAACAACCAGCGCAATCTATCCACCAACCTGCAGGTCTCGCGCCAGCGCATCTCGCACTACGACATTCCCGGCAACAGCAAGGCCAGTGTCTGCAACAGCGGGCTGTTCCCGGTCGGCGGTGGCGTCAATTCGGCGCTGGCCGACAGCTGCCAGAAGGAAGCACGCGTCCAGCAGCTCTACAACAAGGCCTCGCAGCCGTACATCGACCAGTTCATGACCGAAAACCCGGACTGGGCCGACGGCGATTTCTCGTTCTACACCAACAATCCCACCTCGGTCTGGCAGCGCCGCACCTACATCAATCCGGTCAACCCGGCCTATGTTGCCGGCACGCCGTCATACATACAGAAGCAGATCAACAACGATGTCACCCCCGACTATCACCACCGGTTGGGCAACAGTTACGCGCGCAATTCGCAGGTGGCGTTCGGGTCGACCCTGTTCTTCGACCGCGGTTACGTGGGTGTCAGCATCGATGCCAAGGACAGCGAGTACGGCGTGCCGGGGTTCTCGATGCAGAACCTGTCGTTCGGTTCCAACTACGCCAACGCATTGCCGGCGGGCGTGGTGATCAAGCAGGAACGCTACGCACTGGAAGCCCTGTTGCGCGATCCGCTGCCGCTGTTCGAGCGCGCCGAACTGCGTGTCTCCAAGCTCGACAACACCTCGGGCGAACGGCTGGGTGCCACCCGGGCCAACGACTACGATTTCGAGAGCACCCAGGCCGAGCTGCTGCTCAGCCACCAGCGCGTTGGCCCGCTCAGCGGCCTGCTCGGCTTCAGCCATCAGTCGCGCGATGTCACCGGCAGCGGCTCGCTGCGCTACCTGCCTGATGTCGACACCCGCAGCAACGCGGTGTTCCTGAAGGAAACACTGGACTTCGGCTGGGCCAGTTTCGACGCTGGCGTGCGCCACGAGCGCGTTGACCATGATCTGCAACCCAGCCGCTTCAAGACCGCGCGCAATGCCGCCAACACAAAACTGCAGGACCGCAACTACCGGCTCAACAGCTACAGCCTGGGATCGTATGTCGAGCTCGGTCCATTGTTCGCCGCCAAGGTGCGCTACTCGTCCTCGCAGCGCGCACCGGAAATCAACGAGCTGTATGCCAGCAATGCGCACTATTCGGTGATGACCCAGGAAGAAGGCAACCAGAACCTGGAGCCGGAGCGCGCGAAGAACCTGGAACTGACCGGACTGTTCCACCTCGGTGGTTTCGAGCTGTCCGCCACCGCGTACCAGATGCGGTACGAGAACTACCTCTACCTCGGCTACTCCGGACTGCAGACCGCCAATCGCCTGCCGCTGAAGTACTGGAAGCAGACCGACACCACGGTGAAGGGCTTCGAGATCGACGCGTCGCAGGTAGTGGACCTTGGCCGCTACGGCACGTTGAACGTCTCCGCCTTCGCCGACCTGGTGAAGAACAAGGCCGACCACCCCGATTCGTTGCGCGCCCACAACGATGGCGAGTACCTGCCGAACATGCCGACCAACCGCTATGGCGCCAACCTGCGGTGGCAGCGCGAAGGCTGGAAGGCGCAGCTGTCGAGCACCTACTACGACACGCAGAAGTACCTCGGCCGCAACGTCAGCGAGGAAGTACCGCTGGATGCGTTCAACCTGGTCGACCTGCAGGTCAGCCGTGAGCTACCGGTACGCAACAGCTACATCGCCGGCATGGAGGTGTTCGTCAACGGCAGCAATCTGCTCAATGAAGAAGCACGCCCGCACAACTCGCCGCTGAAGTACATCGCGCCGCTGCCGGGGCGGGGCTTCCAGGTAGGGGTGACGGTGAAGCTCTGAGCAGAGCCGATTCGGCCGCCATCCAGCGATCAACGATCGCTGGATGGCACGCCGGGATCCTGCAGAAGCGCAAAGAAAAACGCCTGCAGATCGAGGATCTGCAGGCGCTTCTTTGTATCTGGCGGAGTGAGAGGGATTCGAACCCTCGATAGAGCTTTTGACCCTATACTCCCTTAGCAGGGGAGCCCCTTCGGCCACTCGGGCATCACTCCGGGGTTTTCTCCGCGCCTAGTGCGTTGCACCTCAGCGGGGCGTGAATCATAACGTTAATCGGGTGCGAAGGTAAAGCGTTATTCGGCAGAATTTTCGCTACCGGTGCCACCGGCTTCATCACCACGCTGGATGCGCTGGTAGATCTCTTCGCGATGCACAGCGACGTCCTTCGGCGCAGTGATGCCGATACGCACCTGGTTACCCTTGACGCCAAGCACGGTGACGCTCACCGAGTCACCGATCATCAGGGTTTCGCCGACGCGGCGAGTCAGGATCAACATTTTTGTAAGTCTCCATGGAACCGTGTGGAAGGGTATCCCCCACCGGCTTGACGCTCCGTCAAGAAGCGCTACCACGACAAAGGGAAAAGATTCGCAATGGTACCGTCAGCCGTCCCGCTCCTACAAGGAGGGGGACGGCAGGGTTCATCACAGGCGGGGGCTGACCCATTCGACGACTGCAGCCAGCGCAGTAGCAAGGGCGGGCCCGTCCTCGCCACCACCCTGGGCGAGGTCCGGGCGTCCGCCGCCCTTGCCCCCGATCTGACCGGCGATATGGGACAACAGTTCCCCGGCCTTGACCTTGCCCATTGCGCTGCCGTTCACACCGGCGACCAAGGCGGCCTTGCCGTCCTGGGCGCCGGCCAGCACGATCACCGCGTCGCCCAGCTGCTGCTTCAGGCGGTCCATGGCATCACGCAGGGCCTTGGCGTCGAAGCCCTCCAGGCGCGCGGCCAGCACCTTCACACCGGCGACCTCGACGGCCTGGCCGGACAGGTCGGCCGTGGCACCGGCGGCGACCTTGGCCTTCACGGCCTCCAGTTCGCGCTCCAGCTGCTTCTGCCGCTGGCCGAGCGCACGGATCTTCTCGACCACGTCGGCAGCGCTGCCGCCGAGCAGGTCGGCGGCTTCGGCCAGGCGGGCCTCTTCGGCGTCCACGTAGTCCAGGGCGCCCTGGCCGGTGACGGCCTCAATGCGGCGCACGCCGGCGGAAACACCGCCCTCGGAGGTGATCTTGAACAGGCCGATATCGCCGGTACGGCTGACGTGGGTGCCACCGCACAGCTCGGTGGAGTAGTCACCCATCTTCAGCACGCGCACATGCTCGCCGTACTTCTCGCCGAACAGGGCCATCGCGCCGAAGTCCAGCGCTTCCTGCATGCCCATGGTGTGCACTTCGGCGGCATTGTTGGCGCGCACCTGCTGGTTGACCTTGCGTTCGATCACGGCCAGCTCTTCGGCGCTGATCGGCTGGAAGTGCGAGAAGTCGAAGCGCAGGCGGTCCGGAGCGACCAGCGAACCCTTCTGCTGCACATGGGTGCCCAGCACTTCGCGCAGCGCGGCGTGCAGCAGGTGGGTTGCCGAATGGTTGAGGATGGTGGCGCCACGGCGCTCGCCATCAACCTGGCCGGACAGCACGTCGCCGACCTTCAGGCCGCCTTCGGACAGGGTGCCGACGTGGCCATGGAACTGGCCGGCGAACTTCTGGGTGTCTTCCACCGCCAGGCGCACGCCGTTGCCGGTCAGAACGCCGGTGTCGCCGACCTGGCCACCGGATTCGGCGTAGAACGGAGTCTGGTTGGTGATGACGATGACCGCATCACCCGCATCGGCCGACTGCACTGGACGACCGTCCTTGAGCAGGGCCAGCACGCTCAGTCCGTCGGCCTGCAGGCGGTCATAGCCCAGGAACACGGTCGGGCTGAGGGTGGCCACCAGCTCGGCCGGCAGGGTCACGCCGCCGCCGAACTTGCCCGCGGCGCGTGCGGTCTCGCGCTGCTGTTCCATCGCGGCATCGAAGCCGGCGATGTCGACCGTCAGCTCGCGCTCGCGGGCGATGTCCTGGGTCAGGTCGAGTGGGAAGCCATAGGTGTCGTAGAGGCGGAAGGCGTCAACGCCTGGGATCACGCCATCGTTGGCCTTGCCGGCCACGTCCTCGAAGATCTTCATGCCCGCATCGAGGGTTTCAGCGAAGCGCTCTTCCTCGGCCTGCAGCGCACGGGTCACGGTGTCCACCGCCGCCGGAAGTTCCGGATAGGCCTCACCCATCTGCTCGACCAGCGTCGGCACCAGCTTGCTGAAGAACGGCTGGCGCACGCCCAGCATCCAGCCATGGCGCAGGGCACGGCGGATGATACGGCGCAGCACGTAGCCGCGGCCTTCATTGGACGGCAGCACGCCATCGACGATCAGGAACGAGCAGGCACGGATGTGATCGGCAATCACGCGCAGCGATTTGTTTTCCAGGTCAGCAGTACCGGTCAGCTCGGAAGCCTTGCGGATCAGTGCCTGGAACAGGTCGATTTCGTAGTTGGTATGCACGTGCTGCAGGATCGCCGCCAGGCGCTCCAGGCCCATGCCGGTATCCACGCAGGGTGCCGGCAGCGGCACCAGGGTGCCGTCGGGCTGTCGATCGAACTGCATGAACACCAGGTTCCAGATTTCGATGAAGCGGTCGCCGTCTTCATCCGGGGAGCCCGGGGGGCCACCAGCGATATGGTCGCCGTGATCATAGAAGATCTCGGTGCACGGGCCGCACGGGCCGGTGTCGGCCATCTGCCAGAAGTTGTCCGAGGCGAACGGTGCGCCCTTGTTGTCGCCGATGCGCACGATACGCTCTTCCGGCACGCCGACCATGTCGCGCCACAGCGCGTAGGCTTCGTCGTCGGTCTGGTAGACGGTCACCAGCAGGCGCTCGGCCGGCAGTTTCCAGACCTGGGTCAGCAGCTCCCAGGCCCAGGCGATCGCGTCCTTCTTGAAGTAATCGCCGAACGACCAGTTGCCCAGCATTTCGAAGAAGGTGTGGTGGCGTGCGGTGTAGCCGACCTGGTCAAGGTCGTTGTGCTTGCCGCCCGCGCGCAGGCAGCGCTGCACGTCGGCCGCGCGCACATAGCTGCGCTTCTCCGCACCAAGGAACACGTCCTTGAACTGCACCATGCCGGAGTTGGTGAACAGCAGGGTCGGATCATTGCCCGGCACCAGCGGCGCCGACGGCACGATGGTGTGGCCTTTGCCCTTGAAGAATTCAAGGAAGTCGCTGCGGATCTGGGAAGTCGTGAATTTGGCGGATGCGTTCATTGGGGGCTGGCAGTCTGCGGGCCGACGGACCCGGGGACCACCGGCCGCGTTGGCCAGGGTCCACGAGGGACCGCCGAAAACCTAAAGGGTATCAGGCCCGGCGCCGCCAGTCTCAGTCATCCGGGTCGTAGCGGGTCGCACGGCGGATACTGTCACCGTCAAAGCCCCGCCGGGCCAGCAGATCGGCGGCCTTGCGCCGCTGCGTCAGGTCCTGCGGGCCGGCCTCGCCGAAGCGGCGGCGAACCAGATCACGGGCATTTTCCTGCCAGTCGCCTTCGTAGCTGTCCATCGCTGCCGCAATCGCGGCGCTGTCCAGGCCATGGGTACCCAGCTCGGCACGGACATGGATCGGGCCATAGCCGGTGTTGGCGCGCATCCGGACCAGGTTCTCGGCAAATCGGGTGTCGTCCTGCCAGCCGGCTTCGGTCAGCTTGTCGACAGCGGCCTGCGCGGCTTCATCTTCGATGCCACGGGCGGTCAGCTTACGGGCGAGTTCCTTGCGCGAGTGCTCGCGGCGGACCAGCAGGCCCAGTGCCCGTTGCACGGGCGTCTGCTCACGCGGCCGGCGCTTGCGGCCGGTGGGAATGTCGTCAGCGTCAGACATCGGTACTCCAAGGGTGGCGCCATCCATGGCGCCCTGCCCATCCCTGGGCGATTCGAACCTGCGGGACAGGGCGACGTCACTGACGGCGCCGCCCTGCCCCACAGCAAGCCTTACTCGTCGTCGCCTTCGTCGTCGCCTTCCTCACGGCTGGCTTCGGTCGGCTGGAACTTCTCTCGCAGCTCGGCTTCGAGCTTGGCTGCGACCGTCGGGTTGTCGCGCAGATAACCTCGGGCATTGTCCTTGCCCTGGCCGATGCGTTCTTCGCCGTAGCTGTACCAGGCACCGGCCTTCTCGACCAGCTTGGCGTCCACACCCATGTCGATCAGCTCGCCTTCGCGGCTGATGCCTTCGCCGTACAGGATTTCGGTAATGACCTGCTTGAACGGAGGCGCCAGCTTGTTCTTGACGACCTTGATCTTGGTCTGGTTGCCAATGATCTCGTCGCCCTTCTTGATCGCGCCGATACGACGGATGTCCAGGCGGACCGAGGCGTAGAACTTCAGCGCGTTGCCGCCGGTGGTGGTTTCCGGGCTCTGGCCCGGCATCATCACACCGATCTTCATGCGCAGCTGGTTGATGAAGACCACGAGGGTGTTGGAGCGCTTGATGTTGCCGGTCAGCTTGCGCAGCGCCTGGCTCATCAGGCGAGCCTGCAGGCCCGGCAGCTGGTCACCCATCTCACCCTCGATTTCGGCCTTCGGGGTCAGCGCGGCAACCGAGTCGACCACCAGGATGTCGACCGAACCGGAACGGACCAGCATGTCGGCGATTTCCAACGCCTGCTCACCGGTATCCGGCTGCGACAGCAGCAGGTCGTCCACGTTCACGCCCAGCTTGGCGGCGTAGATCGGGTCCAGCGCGTGCTCGGCGTCGATGAAGGCCGCGGTGCCGCCCATCTTCTGGCATTCGGCGATGGCCTGCAGGGTCAGCGTGGTCTTGCCCGAGGATTCCGGCCCGTAGATTTCAACGACACGGCCCTTCGGCAGACCGCCAATGCCCAGCGCGATGTCGAGCATCAGCGAACCGGTCGGAATGGCTTCGACGGGCTCGACCACGCGGTCGCCCATGCGCATCACCGAGCCCTTGCCGAACTGCTTTTCGATCTGGCCCAGAGCTGCAGCGAGGGCGCGCTTCTTGTTCTCGTCCATCGGATTGGTCCTTGCAGAGGTCGTGTCGTTGGGGGTGCTGTCTTTGGGGGTCTTCTTTGCCATGGGTTCACTTTAAGTCGGACGTATCGCACAGGCTGAGATTCTGCCCGGCGCTCTGAAAAGAATTATCGGACATCCGTACCAACCTCAGTGGAACCAGAGAATCGCCACAAAAGACCGCGGGGTAATGCGCTATGGAGCAGGTCAACGGTTGGGCCGCAGCAGGCCGCAATAGAGGCCTTCGATCGCGAAGTCCTGATCCGGCAGCACCTCGATCGGCTTGTAGTCGGGGTTGCGCGGCAGCAGGCGGATGCGGTCCTTGGCGATCTTCAGCAGCTTCACGGTGATCTCGTCATCGATGCGGGCCACCACGATCTGTCCGGAATGGGCGTCTCGGGTGCGGTGCACGCCGATCAGGTCACCGTCGAAGATGCCCTCGTCGATCATCGAATCGCCCTGCACCTTCAGCAGGTAATCCGGCGCTGGGGAGAAGAACACCCGGTCCAGCACTACGAAATCGTCCGAGCCGATGTCGGCGCCGATCGGCAGGCCGGCCGCGACCCGGCCCAGCACCGGCAGGCGCAGGACGCTGTCGGGCAGGCCCGGCTCGGCCAGCTTTTCGACCGGCGGCGCCTGCACCAGGCGGATGCCGCGGGCCTGGCCTGGGATGCGACGGATCGCACCGGCCTGCTCCAGAGCTTCCAGGTGATACTGGGCTGCGCGCACGCCCTTGAAGCCAAACGCACGTGCGATTTCAGTCTGCGACGGCGGGGCGCCTTCGCTCTCGATACGCTCGGCGATCAACTGCAGGATCGCCTGCTGGGTGTCGGTCAGGTCCATGGTTAGTAGTATTACTACTAACTAACAGGACTGCAAGTGCCGGGGGCGACACGGCAACATCCGTCGTGCCCAGCCACGCGAGGCAATCGTCGCCGGCTTGGCCCGGCCGGCAGAGACAAAGGCGAGAGCAAAAGCAGCCGACCAACGGTCGGCTCTAGCAATCGCGCAGCGATTCCGCGGTTCCCCGTTGGGAACAGATGCGGTAAACACACTCATGTGTGCTTGCCGCTTCTCCATATCGAAACCAGGATCCACACGCCGCAGACGCCGGCGCCGATGAAGCCGCACACGCCCAGCGCCAGCAGCCAACGGCTCGAGACGCCACCAACACTGTGCATCACGATCGACGAGCCAATGATCAATGCGGCGGTGACGATGCCCACCACCAGCCGGTTCGCGGCGCGGTTGACCTGCTCGCCGAAGCCCTCCAATGCACTGGTTTCCACCTTCAACTGCAGGCGTCCTCGGCGCGCCGCCTGGACCAGCTTGCGCAGGTCGCGGGGCAGCTCACCGGCGAAGTCGACCAGGCCCAGCAGGCTGCGCCGTCCACGCTTGAGCAGCGCCTTGGGCGCATAACGCTGCAGCACCACCCGCTCCAGGAACGGGCGCGCAGCACTGGCCATGTCGAAATCAGGGTCCAGCTGCCGACCCATCCCTTCCAGGGTCAGGAACGCCTTGATCATCAATGCCAGGTCGGCCGGCAGGGTCAGGCTGTAGCTGCGCAGCAGCTGGGTGATGTCACCCAGCATCAGGCCGATCCGCAGGTCCTTCAGCGGCACGCCGCGGTACTGATCGACGAACTGGCTGATGTCGTGCTGCAGCCGGTTCTCGTCCACTTCCACGCCACCGGCCCAGTCCAGCAGCACGTCCGCCACGCCCTGCGGGTCCTGCTCGACCAGGCCATGCAGCAGTTGTGCGACCTGGAAGCGGCGCACTTCCGACAAGGCACCGACCATGCCGAAATCGATCACACCAATGCGACCGTCACGCAGGTAGATGATGTTGCCGGGGTGCGGATCGGCGTGGAAGCTGCCGTCCTCCAGCACCATCTTCAGCACGATGTCGGCACCACGCCGTGCCAGCTCGCGCCGGTCCAGGCCCGCCGCGTCGACGCCGGCCAGGTTGCGCCCGGGAATGCCGTCGACGAAGTCCTGCACGTTCAGGCTTTCGCAGGTCCACTGCCAGTGCACGCCGGGAATCAGGATGTCGCCGCGGCCCTTGAAGTTGCGCGCGATGCGCTCGGCGTTGCGGCATTCGGCGGCGAAATCCAGCTCACGGCGCAGCGATACGGTGAACTGCTGCACGACCTCGGCCGGGCGATAGCGGCGCAGGTCCGGCAGGCGCGCCTCGACGATCTCGGCCAGCCGCGCCAGCAGCCGCAGGTCGGCCTCGACCACATCGCGGATGCCGGGCCGCCGCACCTTCAGCACCACCTCGCGGCCGTCATGCAGGCGCGCACGATGGGCCTGCGCCAGCGAGGCGGCGGCCATCGGGGTTTCATCGAGGAAGGCGAACACCTCTGCAGGCGATGCGCCCAGGTCGGCCTCCAGCTGCTCGCGGATGTCGGCATACGGCAGCGCCGGCACCGCGTTCTGCAGTTCGGACAGTTCGGCGATCCATTCCGGCGGCAGCAGGTCAACGCGCGTCGCCAGCACCTGGCCCAGCTTGACGAAGGTCGGGCCGAGATCCTGCATCGCGCTGCGCACGCGCACCGGCGCGGTCATCCGCAGCAGCTCCTGCCGCTCTTCGTTCCAGTGCAGCAGGCGCCCTGCCCGCTCCAGCGTGGTGGCCAGGCCGATGCGCCGCACCACGTCGCCGAAGCCATAGCGGATCAGGACGACGGCGATTTCCTGCAGTCGGCCCAGGTCACGGACCGTGCCCAGCGTTTCCCACATCATGCGTGCTCCGGACGATTACCGGAGCAGCATGTCACAGCTGGGCGTCGATACCGCGCAATGCCGCCGCCACGGTTTGCCGGCGGATGGCTTCGCGGTCGCCGTCGAACTGGAAGAGTTCGGCACGGGCGTAGCCGCCACGGCGCTTCCAACCGATCCAGACACTGCCGACCGGCTTGTCCGGACTGCCACCGCCGGGGCCGGCGATACCGGTCACCGCCACGGCGATGCCGGCACCGGAATTGACCAGTGCGCCAGACACCATCTCCAGCACGGTTTCGCGGCTGACCGCACCGAACTGCTCCAGGGTCTGCGCGCGCACACCGAGCAGACGCTGCTTGGCCTCGTAGCTGTAGACCACCATGCCGCAGTCGAAGAACGCCGAGGAACCGGCGATATCGGTCATGCACTTGGCGATCCAGCCGCCACTGCAGCTTTCGGCCGTGACCAGCTGCAGCGAGGCCTGTTGCAGGCGCTGCCCGAGCGCGGCGGACTGGGCGTTGAGATCGGCGTCGGTGGGGATGGACATCGGCATGACGGTGGGGTGAAGAACCTGCACGTTGTACCGCAGATGACAGGTTGATGTCGCGGGCCGCCGCGATGGCAGCGGCCGGGCCTGGCCCGGCGCTACCTCACCACTCCGGCAGTTTCTCAGGCAGCAGCGCCCGGATCGGCGCGCCTTCGGCACTGGCGGCCAGCTTCTCGGCTTCGGCGATCGGCAGGTCCACCTGCAGCAGCCAGCCCTCCTCATCGGCCTGTTCGCTGCGGATCACTTCCAGCTGGTGCAGGCGCGCACGCAGGCGGCCGGCATCCGGCGGCAGGCGCAGTTCACCGGTCACGTGCTGCAAGCCCAGGCGCCTGCCCAGCACTGCCTGCAGCAGCTCAAGGCCCTGCCCGTCACGCGCGGAAATCCAGACGCGTTCACGACGCGACTCGTCGGGCACGCCATCCTGGCCATCGTGGCGGACGTCGGCACCGTCGATGCGGTCGATCTTGTTGAACACCAGCAGCTGCGGCAGATCACCGGCACCGACCGCGGTCAGCACCTCGTCCACCTGCGCGATGCGCTCCTCGCGATGCGGATCGGCAGCATCGACCACGTGCAGCAGGAAATCGGCCTCGCGCGCCTCGGACAGGGTCGAGCGGAACGCGGCGACCAGATCATGTGGCAGATCACGGACGAAGCCGACGGTGTCGGCCAGCACCACGTTGCCGCCCGGCACCGCGATGCGGCGCACGGTCGGATCCAGCGTTGCGAACAGCTGGTCGGCGGCGTAGGCCTCAGCGCCGGTCATGGCGTTGAACAGGGTCGATTTGCCGGCATTGGTGTAGCCCACCAGGGCGACACGCGGCAGCTCGCTGCGCACGCGCGCACGGCGCATCTGGGTGCGCTGCACTTCCACCTTTTCCAGGCGCTTCTGCAGCTGCTCGACCCGCTTCTGCAGCAGGCGGCGGTCGGTTTCCAGCTGGGTTTCACCCGGGCCGCGCAGGCCGATCGAACCACCGCGCTGGCGCTCCAGGTGGGTCCAGCCGCGGACCAGCCGCGTGGCCAGGTGACGCAGCTGCGCCAGCTCGACCTGCAGCTTGCCTTCGTGGCTGTGCGCACGCTGGGCGAAGATGTCCAGGATCAGGCCGGTACGGTCGATCACCCGGCGCTCGAGGAAGCGTTCCAGGTTGCGCTCCTGGCCCGGGCTCAACGCATGGTTGACCAGGATCAGGTCGGCACCGCTGGCGTCGGCCGCGGCCTTGATCTCGTCCAGCTTGCCGCTGCCGATCAGGGTCGATGGATTCGGACGATCCAGGCGCGCGGTGATCGTCGCGGCGATGCTGGCCCCGGCCGAGCGGGCCAGATCACCGAACTCTTCAAGCACATCGTCTTCCAGCTTGCCGAAATGGGGCTGGATCAACAGGGCGTGTTCGCCCTTTTTCGAGCGGTCAAACATTCACCGCTCCGGTATTACTCGTCTGCTTCATCACCTGCCTGACCACCTTCACCCGACTGCACGTAACCACCGCCCGGACCGACCTTCACATTGCGTGCCGGAACGACCGTGGAAATGGCGTGCTTGTAGACCATCTGACTGACCGTATTGCGCAGCAGGACCACGAACTGGTCGAACGACTCGATCGTGCCCTGCAGCTTGATGCCGTTCACCAGGTACACCGAAACCGGCACGCGTTCGCGCCGCAGTGCGTTCAAGAAAGGATCCTGCAGCGATTGCCCCTTGGACATTGCACACTCCTGATTATTGTTCTTATTGGGTTGCCGACGGTTGCCACGGCCCCCGAGCCGCCCGCCGACCGATGATGTTACACGGCTGGCGGGACTTCAGCGTGCGACGAAGGTCGACACCGCGCCGGCCAGGCGCTCCTGGTCGATATGGGGGTCGAACCAGCGCGCATCAAGCTCGCCGCGCAGCCAGGTCAGCTGGCGCTTGGCCAGCTGGCGGGTGGCGAAGATCGCCTTGTCACGGAAACGGGCGGCATCGCCCTCCCCGTCCAGGTACTCCCAGGCCTGGCGATAGCCGACCGCACGCACCGCTGGCAGGTCCAACGGCGCCTCCACGGCGGCCATTTCCGGCATCGCCCTCAGCGCCCGTACCTCGTCCAGAAAACCCTGCGCCAGCATGGCGTCGAAGCGCGCCTCGATGCGCTGGTGCAGTACCGCGCGTTCACGCGGGGCCAGGATCAGCTTGAGCGTGCGCACCGGCAACGGCGCCACACCCGGCCGGCGCTGCCATTCAGTGATGGGGGTGCCAGTCAGGCGATAGACCTCCAGCGCCCGCTGGATGCGCTGCGGGTCGCTGGCATGGATGCGTGCGGCAGCGGCCGGATCGACCCTGGCCAGTTCGGCATGCAGCGCGGCCCAGCCGCGCTCGGCGGCTTCGGCTGCCAACGTCGCACGCATCCCCGGGTCGGCCTCGGGCATCGGCGACAGGCCCTGCAGCAGCGAACGGAAGTACAGGCCGGTGCCACCGGCCAGGATCGGCGTTCTGCCACGCGCCACGATGTCGGCCACGACCCGGCCGGCATCGGCAGCGAACTCCGCCGCCGAGTAGGTCTGCCAGGGATCGCGCAGGTCCAGCAGATGGTGAGGTGCCTGCGCGCGCTCGGCCGCATCGGGCTTGGCCGAACCGATATCCAGGTGGCGGTACACCAGTGCCGAATCGACGCTGACGATCTCGCCGTCCAGCTGTTGCGCCAGGGCGATCGCGGTGGCGGTCTTGCCACTGGCGGTCGGGCCCATCACGGCGATCGCCAATGGCCGCCGGTCGATGCCCATCAGTCTTCGTCCGGCCAGCGGATCGTCGGCGTGGCGTCGGCGCGCGGCGTAGGCACCGCCTCGACCGCCTGCCAGATCTTCAGCGCATCGACGGTGGGCGCCACGTCATGCACGCGCACGATGCGTGCGCCGCGCTGCACCGCGATCAGATGCGCGGCCACCGAGGCCGCTACCCGTTCGGACGGCATGTCGCGGCCAGTCAGTTCACCGAGGCTGCGCTTGCGCGACAGGCCGGCCAGCATCGGTACACCCAGTTCCACGAAGCGGTCCGAGCGCGCCAGCAGAGTCATGTTGTGGGCAGTGGTCTTGCCGAAGCCGAAACCGAGATCAATCAGCAGGTTCTTCTTCGCGATGCCGGCCATTTCTGCAGCGAACAGGCGCTGCACCAGGAAACCGTGCACCTCGGCAACCACGTCGTCGTAGTGCGGATCGGCCTGCATGTGGCCGGGCTCGCCCTGCATGTGCATCAGCACCACCGGCACGCCGGCCTCAGCAGCGGCGTCCAGCGCCCCGTCCTGGCGCAGGCCATAGATGTCATTGATCATGCCGGCACCAGCAGCCACCGCCGCACGCATCACCTCCGGCTTGAAGGTGTCGATGCTGATCGGCACCTGGGTCCGGGCCGCCAACTGCTCGATCACCGGGATCACCCGGCGCAGCTCTTCCTCGACCGATACCGGCGCGGCGCCCGGGCGGGTCGATTCGCCGCCGACATCCAGCAGATCTGCGCCCTCTTCGACCAGCTTCAGGCCATGCGCGACCGCGGCCGCGGTGGTGTCGTGCGCGCCGCCATCGGAAAACGAGTCCGGGGTGACGTTGACGATGCCCATGACACGGGCACGGTCGAGGCACAGGATGCGGCCGGCGCAATCGAGCTGGGGCGAGGTATCGAACATGGGCAATCCTGCAGGGACAACGGCGGGTAGTTTAGTTTGGCAGGGCGGCGCCCTGCACCCGCAAAGGCAACGGCCACAGCAAGAGCCCAAGCAGCAGCAGAAGCTGGTTTCCTGAGGGTAGCCGGGGAGAATCCGGTTGCGGGAGACGCCGTAAACCCATCCATGGGGGCTTGGCCACGGCATCCATGCCGCCGACACTCCCGCAACCGGACCCACCCCGCCTTCGACAGATTTCTGCGATCTGTCGGAGCACGGGGTCGGATCCCGTTGCTGCGCAACGGGCTCTGACCCCAATCTGGAATTCGATATCTGGCAGATGTGTCGACCAAGGTTGACACCTACCAACAACCGCGCGTTCCAACAGTCGCCGTTACCCACAGCCGCGTGAACCTGTCAGAGGTGGCGCGGTGTGGGTGGGCAGGACCGTTGGCGCCATGGATGGCGCTATCGAGCCCCCATGGACGGGTTTACGGCATGTCCTGCCCACCCACACCGCCCCGCCCCCCAAGGAATGCCCGCTTCTGCTGTTGCTGTTGAGGTTGCCGGCCAGCGGCCGGCACTACCGCAGGTGCAGGGCGCAGCCCTGCCGATACCCCTCAACGGCGTCGGCGCTTGCGGTCCACGTACAGGGTCTTGGCGATGCTCAGCACGATGCCGACCGCGATACCCACCACGCAGCCCAGCAGCAGGTTGTCGGCCCCCAGGCCCACACCTACGCCGACCACGGTGGCGATGACCATTTCGGCCTTGTGGGAAATCGGTTCGGGCTTCGGGGCGGACATGCGGGCTCCAGCGTCAGTTCGGTTTTTCGGAATGGGCCAGTGGCCCGGAAACGACGAAGCCGGGTTGCCCCGGCCTCGTCTGGTGTCACGTGCAGCGGGCCGTCAGTGCGACTCGGCCGGGCCTGCGATCGGTGGCAGCGGACGGGCGTCGCCGCCCTTGTCGTTGCCACCGTCCTTGTTCGACTTGTTCCAGCCGGCCGGCGGCGGCGGATCGCGGCCTTCCATGATGGCATCGATCTGCGGCGCGTCGATGGTCTCGTACTGCAGCAGCAGCTGCGACATCGCATGCAGCTTGTCGATGTTGTCGGTCAGCAGCTGCGTGGTGCGGGCGTAGGCCTTGTCGAGGATGTTGCGTACTTCCTCGTCGATGCGGCGCGCCGTGTCGTTGGACACACTCTTGTGCTGGGTGACCGAGCGGCCCAGGAACACTTCATCGTCCTCTTCGCCATAGGCGATCGGGCCGAGCTGCTCGGACAGGCCCCACTTGGTGACCATGTTGCGGGCCATCTTGGTGGCACGCTCGATATCGTTGGAGGCACCGGTGGTGACCTTGTCCTCGCCGAAGATCAGCTCTTCAGCGACGCGGCCACCGTACAGCGAGCACAGCTGCGACTGGATCGCCACGCGGTTCATCGAGTACTTGTCGCCCTCCGGCAGGTACATGGTCACGCCCAGCGCACGGCCGCGCGGAATGATGGTGACCTTGTAGACCGGGTCATGCTCAGGCACCAGGCGGCCGACGATGGCATGGCCGGCTTCGTGGTAAGCGGTCAGGGTCTTCTCGTCCTCGCTCATGGCCATCGAGCGGCGCTCGGCGCCCATCAGGATCTTGTCGCGGGCACGGTCGAAGTGGTCCATCCGGACTTCCTTCTCGTTGCCACGCGCTGCGAACAGGGCGGCCTCGTTGCAGAGGTTGGCCAGATCCGCACCGGAGAAGCCCGGGGTACCGCGCGCGATCACCATCGGCTCGACGTCGTCGGCCAACGGCAGCTTGCGCATGTGCACCTTCAGGATGTGCTCGCGGCCCTTCACGTCCGGCAGGCCGACCACGACCTGGCGATCGAAACGGCCCGGACGCAGCAGTGCCGGATCCAGCACGTCCGGACGGTTGGTCGCGGCGATCACGATCACGCCCTCGCCACCTTCAAAACCGTCCATCTCGACCAGCAACTGGTTCAGGGTCTGCTCGCGCTCGTCATGACCGCCGCCCAGACCGGCACCACGGTGGCGACCGACGGCGTCGATTTCGTCGATGAAGATGATGCAGGGGGCATGCTTCTTGGCCTGCTCGAACATGTCGCGCACACGGCTGGCGCCCACACCCACGAACATTTCCACGAAGTCCGAACCGGAGATCGAGAAGAACGGCACCTTGGCTTCGCCGGCGATGGCCTTGGCCAGCAGCGTCTTGCCGGTACCCGGCGGGCCCACCATCAGCACGCCGCGCGGAATCTTGCCGCCCAGCTTGGTGAACTTGGACGGGTCGCGCAGGAAGTCGACCAGCTCGCCCACTTCTTCCTTGGCCTCGTCGCAGCCGGCGACGTCGGCGAAGGTGACCTTGATCTGGTCTTCGCCCTGCAGCTTGGCGCGCGACTTGCCGAAGGACATCGCGCCCTTGGCACCGCCGCCACCGCCCTGCATCTGGCGCATGATGAACAACCAGAAGCCGATGATCAGGATGACCGGCAGGAAATTCATCAGGATCGCGCCCAGCGAGATGCCGCTGGACGGCTCCTCCTGCACGATTTCCACGTTCTTGGTGCGCAGCACGTTGATCAGGTCACGATCGAACGGTGCGGTGATGGTGGACGACTGCCCACCCCGGGTGGTGTAGGTCAGCTGGCTGGTGCCGCCGCGCATATCGCCGCCGAAGGCGACCTTCTGCACGTTGCCGCTGTCCACCTGGTCCAGGAATTGCGAGTACGACGCACCCTGCGCCCCAGCCCCGGAGGTCTTGGGCGAGAAGCTCTGGAAGACCACCATCAGCACGACGGCGACGACCACCCATAGCAGGAGGTTCTTGGTCAAGTCGTTCATCCTCATTGGCTCCGGTGTTCCTCTCAGTGCTGGCGTTGCGTTGGGGTCGAACTTGCGTACGTTACGAGCTTACTTCATGTGGGCGCGTTTTCCCTGACCCAAGGCATACACCTCGGGAGAGCGCTTGCGCGAGGCTTCCGGCTTGCGGATGGAGACCTTGTCGTACCGGCGGCGCATGTCGCGCACGTAGTCGTCAAAACCTTCGCCCTGGAACAGCTTGATCAGGAATGCCCCACCGGTCTTCAGGTGGTTGTCGGCAAAATCCAGGGCCAGCTCCGCCAGGTGCATCATCCGCGGCTGGTCGACCGCGCCCACACCACTCTTATTGGGGGCCATGTCCGACAGCACAAGGTCTACCGGCTGATCCCCGAGCATGGCTTCAAACTGCGATAGGACGGCTTCTTCCCTGAAGTCACCATGAAGGAACTCCACGCCGGCCAGGGGCGGCATGTCCAGGATGTCCAGGGCCAGCACGCGGCCGGTGTCGCCAATCTGTCTCCGAACCTGCTGAGACCAGCCACCCGGCGCCGCGCCGAGGTCGACCACCACCATGTGTGGCTTCAGCAACCGGTCACGTTCGAGCAGCTCCTCGAGCTTGTAGGCGGCGCGCGAGCGCATGCCTTCGGCCTGCGCCTTCTTCACGAAGGGGTCGGAGAAGTGTTCCTTGAGCCAGCGCTGGCTGCTTTTGCTGCGGGTAGCCATTGAAAATAGGGGCTGATGGGGTCCTCATGATACCCTGATCGCCCCATTCAACCGTGTTTTCCTGCATGTCCATCGCCCTGACCGCCTCCCAGACCCGTTTCCTGCGCGGCCAAGCCCACGACCTGAAGGCCCTGCTGCAGACCGGCGGCAAGGGCGTGACCCCGGCCTTCATCGCGGAGCTGAACGAAGTGCTGGAGCGCCACGAACTGGTCAAGGTGAAGGTCGCTGCCGAGGATCGCGACGCCCGTGACGTGATGATCGGCGAGATCGTCGAAGCCACCGAAAGCGCGCTGGTGCAGCGCATCGGCCACGTTGCCGTGCTGTACCGCCCGAGCAAGGAACAGCGCCAGATCGTGCTGCCGCGCGGCTGATCGCCCTGACGTCATGCAGCTGAACCACGAACCACCTGACTACGCCTACAGCCTGCGCGCCGCCGATGGCCGCTCGGCCAAGGTCAACGACCAGGTGCTGGGCAGCAGCTTTTTCCTGACCCCGGACCAGCTGGTCACGCACTGGCCGGTGGCGAGTGCCGCTGCACTGCAACTGTCGGACCTGGAGCCGATCCTGGCGCTGAATCCGGCACTGATCGTGCTCGGCACCGGTGACCGCCAGGTGTTCCCGCCGGCGGTGGTGATGGCCGCCTGCCTGTCACGCGGGATCGGCCTGGAAGTGATGAACAACCCAGCCGCCGCACGCACCTTCAACATCCTGGCCGGCGAAGGCCGCAAGGTCGCGGCCGCCTTCATCCTGGAAGGCTGAGTTCGGGTCGCCGGGCGCGTCCCGGCGCTAGCCGCCCGAAGGCGTGCAGCGGAAGGCCGAAAACTGCTGCAGCCGTCCGATCAGGCTGCCGCCCTGCCCCCAGCGGATATCCATGATCTTCCAGTCCGGGTCCTTCCGCTGCAGCAGGACCCGGTCGGTCCAACGATGGTCGCCCACCGCCATGTCGACGCGGATCCAGGTGGCGTCACCGCTCGATCCGGGCATTCCCACGGATATCGTTTCCGGTCGATCCGGCGCCAGCAGATACGGACTCTGGTCGAGCATATGCGGCTTCTCGTCGTGCGCGGCCAACGCGGCACAGGTCCGCTCGTAAGCGCTCTGCGCGTCCAAGGCTGAGCGCAGGGCATCGCCCAGCAGTGACGGAATGGCCGCTTCGTTCGAAGTCGGCGCCTGGAGCGCGTCGTAGAGACGGGTGACCACGTCACGCGGATCGCTGGCTGCTGCGGCCAGCGGCGCGACGATGAGCAGTGCGAGAGTGGAAGCAAAGCGGAACATGGGGCACCGGAGCGGATGGAACCGCTCAAGAATGCCGGGTCTTTCATTCGCCGTGAAGGTGAGCCTGCGACACACAAGATCGCAAATGACCGCATCTCTCCGGTACCCGAGTCGAGCACGGCTCGACGCTACAGGTCAGGAACGCCGGGCAATGCCCGGCGATACCAGATCCAACGTTGTCAACGCGCCGGCAGGTACTGCTGCGGGTCGACCGGCTTGCCGTTGTAGCGGGTGAGCCGACGGCGCTTGCGGGCCATGGGCCGCGCCGCCGGCGAACGCCCGGCGCGCTGCGCCGGGCCGGGGATCCGCCCAGATGGCGAATCGGCGATCAACGCGCCGGCAGGTATTGCTGCGGGTCGACCGGCTTGCCGTTGTAGCGGATCTCGAAGTGGACCATGTCGCGGTTCGCACCGGTGCGGCCCATCTCGGCGATCTGCTCGCCGGCCTTCACGCTCTGCCCTTCATTCACCAGCCGCTTGCGGTTGTGGCCATAGGCCGACAGCCACTGGTCGCTGTGCTTGATGATGATCAGCTCGCCGTAGCCGACCAGGCCGGCACCGGAATACACCACCACACCGTTGGCGGTAGCCTTGACCGCCTGGCCGCTGGTGCCGGCGATGTCCACGCCCTGCTTGGTCGCGTCGCCTGCAACGTAGCGCCCGACGATCGCGCCATCGGCCGGCCAGCGCCAGGCGATGTTGCTCTTCACCGGCCCAGTCGGCGCCGTG
Source organism: Stenotrophomonas maltophilia (assembly GCF_002799155.1). Lineage (GTDB taxonomy): Bacteria > Pseudomonadota > Gammaproteobacteria > Xanthomonadales > Xanthomonadaceae > Stenotrophomonas > Stenotrophomonas maltophilia_R. The sequence goes on along the minus strand of NZ_NERD01000002.1, from coordinate 1,144,155 downwards.
GTCGGCGCGGTGCTGCCGGCGCTGCTGCCACCCGAGCGCGGCGGGGTGACCACCGTGGTCGGCGCACGACCGCTGCCCGCACCCGGCGGGTACAGGCGGATCACCTGGCCGGGGTAGATGGTCGAAGGATTGTCCAGGCTGTTCCAGGCGATCAGGTCAGCCGGAGTGATGTCATGGATGCGGGCCAGCGCATAGATGGTGTCCCCCTTGCGCACCACCACGGTCTGCCCGGGCTTGGGCACCGAAGTCTTCGGCGTGGTCACACCACCGCCGGGGCTGCCACCACCAGGACGAACCACAGTGGCGGTACCGCAGGCGGCCAGGGTGGAAACCAGCAACGCCAGCGCGCCGATGCGCACTCCCTTGCTCAGACGATCAGGACTCATGCGAACTTCGACCTCCATACAAGCCAGGCGATCAGCACCACCACCAGCGCGGTGGCGATCCAGCCCAGCGGTTCAATCCAGCGACGCAATGCCGCTTCGGCACGCACACCACCGATACGGATGACCGCGGCCAGCACGAACACGCGCTTGCCGCGACCGATCAGCATGCTCAACAGGTACTGCGGCATCGGTACCCCGACGATACCCGATGCCCACGTGAAAACCTTCATTGGAATGGGCATGAAGCCGCCCAGCACCAGGAAGGTGAACACCGCCCACGGCGACTCGGCCATCTTCGCCTGCACGGTGGTGATGCCCTGCTCGATCGCCGGCAGCATGCCCAGCGCCTCGAACAGCGGCTTGATCGCCTCGAAGGCATAGTGACCCAGCGCGTAGCCGACCAGCGCGCCGACCATCGAGCCGGCCAGGCTGAGGGTGGCGAACCACCAGCCGCGCTTGGGCTGGGCCACGCACATGGGTGCCAGCATCACCTCCGGCATCACCGGGAAGATGATCGCTTCGAAGAAGCTCAATACGGTCAGGTAGGTCGGCGCGCGCTCGTGCGCCGCCCACTTCATCGCCCGCTCGTACAGCGGCCCGAAAATCTTCATGCAACCCTGCTCCGTGGATTAGTCGAGCATGCCAGACAGCAGCGGCACGAACGTGACCGGCGCCAGCACGTGTTGTTCGATGCTGCCGTCGGCCTTGCGGTCCAGCTGTACCAGCGACTGCGCCCCGGGGCCCCCGACCGGCGCCACCAGCCGGCCGCCCTCGGCCAGCTGCTCGATCAGTGCGTCGACCAATGCCGGTGCCGCCGCAGTAACCACGATGGCATCGAACGGACCGTGCTCGGCCCAGCCGACGCGGCCGTCGTCATGCTTGGTGCGGATGTTCATACCCAGCGCACGGAAGCGCTTGCGGGCCTGGCGCAGCAGATCGCCGATGCGCTCCACGGTGTAGACCTCCAGGCCCAGCGCACCGAGGATGGCCGCCTGGTAACCGGAACCGGTGCCAACTTCCAGCACCCGCTTCGGTGCCACCTGCAGGACCGCCTCGGTCATCCGCGCAACCACCCAGGGTTGCGAAATGGTCTGGCCATGGCCGATCGGCAGTGCGGTGTCTTCGTAGGCCCGTGACGCCAGTGCCTCGTCGATGAACAGATGGCGCGGCACCACCCGGATCGCATTCAAGGTCGATTCGTCGGCGATGCCCGCTTCACGCAGGCGATCGACCAGGCGATCACGCACGCGTTGCGAGGTCATGCCGATACCAACGGCTTCCGGCTGCAGTCGCAGGCGTGGGCTCATGCCGGCTGGTCCAGCGCGGCGCTGAGGCCGCCCACCCAGCTGGCGACCTTCTCCAGCGCCTGGTAGCGGGTCAGGTCCACCTGGATCGGAGTGATCGAGATGTGCCCGGTGCGCACCGCGTGGAAATCGGTGCCGGGGCCGGAATCCTGCTCACGGCCGGCCGGGCCGATCCAGTACACCTCGTTGCCGCGCGGGTCCTTCTGCGCGATGCAGCCTTCGGCGCGATGGCGGTTGCCGAGTCGGGTGACCTCGAAGCCCTTGACCTCGCTCCACGGCAGATCAGGCACGTTGACGTTGAGAATGGTGTCGGCCGGCAGCGGATCCGCCTTGAGCCGGGCAACGATCTCCACTGCGGCGCGCGCGGCGGTCTCGAAATGCTTCGGATCGTGGTTGCGGGTAACCAGCGAGACCGCCACCGCCGGCAGCCCGAGGAAGCGGCCTTCCATCGCCGCCGAGACCGTGCCGGAATAGATCACGTCATCCCCGAGGTTGGCGGCATTGTTGATGCCGGACACGACAATGTCAGGTTCGAACTCGAGCAGCCCGGTCAGCGCAAGGTGCACGCAGTCGGTCGGGGTACCGGCCACCGAGACGGTGTAATGGTCGATGCGCTTGAGGCGGATCGGCAGGTCCAGGGTCAGCGAGTTGCTGGCGCCGGAGCGATCACGGTCGGGCGCGACCACCGTGACTTCATGACCGGCCTCGCGCAGAACCGAGGCAAGCATCCGGATGCCTGCGGCGTCGACACCATCGTCATTGCTGACCAGGATTCGCATCTTCGATTTAACCGCTTGATTTTCCAAGAATTCGATTCCATCACCGTGCAGTGTGGGCGGGACCGCCGTACTCCCCTGCGGAAGCCGTCGACCCTGCAAGGGCATCGTCTATTGTGCCGCATGCGAGCCGCCGGTCCTACCCTGTCGGCGGTCATGACCGACATCGAACCGTCATAGGCAGAGATGCGCCGGCGGGTTTACCCTGTGCGCATGTCGCACCCTGAAGACGAAGATCCGGCCGCATTGTTCCGTGCGGCCATCGGCGAAGTGACGCCGCTGCGCAAGGATGCCGAGCCGGCGCCTGCCGCGCCCCGGCCGAAGCCGCGCGCGCGCATGGCCGAACGTGACGAGGCCGAAGCCGCCGGCGAATTCGCCCGGCTGCTGCGCGACAGCACGCCGCTGGAAGCCGGCGACGTGGCCAGCTATCGCCGCGACAACCTGCCACCACGCCTGTTCCAGCGCCTCAAGCGCGGCCAGTATTCGGTGCAGGACGAGCTGGACCTGCACGGCGCTACCGCCGCGCAGGCCGAAGCCCTGCTGCGCCAGTTCCTGCTGGAAGCACATGCACACGAATATGGCTGCGTGCGCATCATCCACGGCAAGGGATTGCAGTCCGATGGCGGTGCGCCGGTGCTGAAGAACCTGGTCGATCGCCTGCTGCGGCTGCGCAATGACGTGCTGGCATTCCATTCGGCGCCCACCGGACAAGGCGGCACCGGTGCGGTACTGGTACTGCTGGCGCGTAGATGAAAAAGGGGACGGAGGGAATTAAGTCGTTTGTGCACAAACGACTTAATTCCCTCCGTCCCCTTTTTCTGTCAGGCCTGCGAGGCGTCTTCGACCGGGCCGAGTTCGTGCAGCACGGCGGTGGCGTAGCAGCCTGGCGGCAGCGCGAACGACAGTTCCAGCACGTCACCGGCCAGCCACTGGTGCTGCAGCAGCGCCGGGCGCAGGCGCAGCGCGCGGCGCTCCTGCTTCAGGCGCGCGTCTTCCAGGCCGGCCCGCAGCGCCTGCGACTCTTCGTCGTCCAGCGCGGCCAGTTCCAGCTCACGTGCCGCGCCGGTGCTGCGCAGTTCGCCCTCGCCCCACAGCGGCGCACTGGGGTGGATGTCGAAACGCGCCAGGCGCTCGGCCAGCACATCGGTGTACGGCTCGGGACCGAACACGCTGCGGCTGCCATCGAGCATCCACACTTCGCCATCCAGCGGCTGGTCCCAGCTGCCCTGCTCCACGCGTGCGGCCAGCACGCGGTTGAACAACGCCGAGCGGGCGGCTGACAGCAGCAGCGAACGCTGGTCCTTGCGCATACGGCGGCCACCGAACATCGCCAGTGCCGCCGGCACGTTGCCACCGTCGCGACCGAAGCGCTGCTCGCCGAACCAGTTCGGCAGGCCACGCCCGGCAATCTGCTGCAGGCGTTCGCTGATCGCTGCAGCATCGCCCTGCACTTCGCGCAGCACCAGCTTGAAGCGGTTGCCAGCCAGTGCGCCGCGCTGCAGCTTGCGGTTGTGCCAGGTCGCTTCGATCACTTCGATCTCGTCACTGGCCAGCTCGGCCAGGTCCGGCGCAATGCGCTTGGGCAGGTGCACGCTGAAACGCTGGGTGGTGACCGCATGGCGGTCTTTCATCCCTGCATAGCTCACCGCCATTTCCGGCAGGCCGGCCCACTGGGCCAGCACCTTTGCCACATGCACGGTGTTGGCACCACGCTTGCGGATGTGCAGCAGCAGGTGTTCGCCTTCGCCGGTGGCTTCGAAGGCCGGCAGCTCGTCGACCTGGAAATCTTCCGGCGTGGTGCGGATGCGCGCCGTCAGCAACGGCGCACCGAACGCAAGCGGAACCGGGATCATGCCGCCACCAGCAGGACCACCGCTTGTGCGGCGATGCCTTCACCGCGGCCGGTGAAGCCGAGCTTTTCCGAGGTAGTGGCCTTGACGCTGACCGCGTCCATCGGCAGCTGCAGCAGCCCGCCGATGCGCTCGCGCATCGCCAGTGCATGCGGGCCAACCTTGGGTCGCTCGCAGATCACGGTGATGTCGGTGTTGCCAACGCGCCAGCCGCGCTCACGCAGCAGGCTGTCGCAGTGGCGCACGAAGTCACTGCTGTCGGCGCCCTTCCAGCGATCGTCACTCGGCGGGAAGTGCTGGCCGATGTCCCCCAGCGCCAGCGCGCCGAGCATGGCATCGCACAGGGCATGCAAGATGACGTCGCCGTCGCTGTGTGCGAGCACGCCACAGCTGTGCGGCACATTCACTCCGCCGAGCATGATGTGGTCGCCTTCACCGAAGGCATGGACGTCGTAGCCCTGGCCGATGCGGACGGGCGGGAACGGTGCGGTGCTCATGGATGCAACCCTTGCTACAGGGCCACGCGGACGGTCAGCCGGCGCGGCGGGAAAGTACGAATTCGAACCGGTCCAGATCGGCCGGTGTGGTGACCTTGAAGTTGTCCTCGCTGCCTTCGACCAGCAGCGGGCGCTGTCCCTGGCGCTCCATGGCCATGGCTTCGTCGGTGGCATCAACACCGGCAGCGGCGGCTTCAGCCAGCGCACGGCTGAGCTGGTGGCGCCGGAACAGCTGCGGCGTCAGCGCCCGCCACAGGCGCTCGCGTGGCTCGGTACCGTCGATGCCGCCGTCGTCGCCGGCGCGCTTGAGGGTGTCACGCACCGGTGCGGCCAGGATCGCCCCGACCGGATCGGCACGACCCACTTCAAGCAGACGACCGAGATCGGCCAGCGACAGGTTCGGGCGCGCGGCATCGTGGACCAGAACGAACTCATCGGCACGCACGGTATCCGGCAACGCCTGCAGCCCGGCCAGCACCGAGGCGGCACGGGTCGCGCCGCCAATGCAGGTCAGCACCGGCTTGCCTGACCACTCATTCCAGCCCGGCCAGTCAGCGTCGTCCTGGCCGATCACCACCATCGCCCCAGCCACGGCCGGATGCGCCAGCAGTGCGTCCAGGGTGTGGGCGAGCAGGATCTGCCCGCCCGCCTGCAGGTACTGCTTGGGCAGCGGCGCGCCGAAGCGGGTGCCACGGCCGGCGGCCGGAACCACCACCCAGATCGCCGCGCTCATGGGACGTCCGCCGGGTGTTCGCCGGCCTGGGCACTGACGCCCGCCGCAGGCTGCGCCGGATGGACCGGCGCATCCTCGACCACGCGATAGAACTTCTCGCCGGGCTTGATCATGCCCAGCTCGCTGCGCGCGCGCTCCTCGATGGCAGACTGGCCTTCCTTGAGGTCCTTCACTTCGGCAGCCAGCGCGTCGTTGCGCTGCTGCAGACCCTCATTGTCCCGCTCCTGGTTGGCCACCTGGGCTTCGAGCATCATCACTTCACCCGAATTGCCCGGACCGAACCAGAAGCGGTACTGCAGCCAGCCCAGCAACAGGGCCAGCACCAGCAGCATCCAGCGCCAGTCGCGCATCGGCTCAGCGCTTCAGCGAAACGAACGCGTCACGACCGGCGTAACGCGCGCCGGCCCCGAGAGCTTCCTCGATGCGCAGCAGCTGGTTGTACTTCGCCACGCGATCGCTGCGGCACAGCGAGCCGGTCTTGATCTGTGTGGCGGTGGTGGCCACAGCAATATCGGCGATGGTGGTGTCTTCGGTTTCGCCCGAGCGATGCGAGACCACGGCGGCGTAGCCGGCGCGATCCGCCATGGCGATCGCTTCCAGGGTTTCGCTGAGGGTGCCGATCTGGTTGACCTTGATCAGGATCGCGTTGGCAGTGCCCGAGTCGATGCCTTCCTGGAAGATCTTCGGGTTGGTCACGAACAGGTCGTCACCCACCAGCTGCACCTTCTTGCCGATGCGGTCGGTCAGCAGCTTCCAGCCGGCCCAGTCGTTCTCGGCCAGGCCATCTTCAATCGTGATGATCGGGTACTGCGCCGCCCAATCGGCGAGGAAATCCACGAACTGCTCGGAGGTCAGGCGCTTGTTCTCGCCGACCAGATTGTACTTGCCGTTCTCGAAGAACTCGCTGGAAGCCACGTCCAGGCCCAGCAGTACGTCTTCACCGGCGGTGTATCCGGCCTTGCCGATCGCTTCGAGGATGGTGTCGAGCGCTTCGACGTTGCTGCGGAAGTCCGGCGCGAAGCCGCCTTCGTCGCCGACCGCCGTGCTCAGGCCGTGGCCCTTCAGCACCGACTTCAGCGAGTGGAAAATTTCGGTACCGGCACGCAGTGCCTCCGAGAACGAGGTGAAGCCCACCGGCAGCACCATGAACTCCTGGAAGTCGACGTTGTTGTCGGCGTGCGCGCCGCCGTTGATGATGTTCATCATCGGCACCGGCAGCGACGGGGTGACGCCGGTCTTGCCTGCCAGGTACTGCCACAGCGCCTGCTTGCTGGAGGCGGCGGCGGCGTGCGCGGTGGCCATCGAAACACCCAGCAGTGCATTGGCGCCCAGGCGGCCCTTGTTCTCGGTGCCGTCAAGATCGATCAGACGGCGATCCAGGGCAGCCTGGTCGGACGCGTCCATGCCCTTCAGCGCGGCGGCGATGGCACCGTTGACGTTGTCCACGGCCTTGCGCACGCCCTTGCCCAGGTAACGGGTCTTGTCGCCGTCACGCAGCTCGACCGCTTCCTTGGTGCCGGTCGAGGCGCCGGAGGGAACCGCGGCACGACCGAACGAACCGTCCTCCAGGATGACTTCGGCTTCCAGCGTGGGGTTGCCACGGCTGTCGAGGATTTCACGGGCGTGGATGCTGCGGATCGTACTCATGGTCGGGCCGGTTACCTGTCTGGAGAGGGGGCGACAAAACGAATGCCGCGTGATTATCCCCGGCTGCCCGCCACTTGCCAAATGGCCTGGGCGGCATCAGCCCCAGCTGGACCCGATCACGATCAGGACCATCGACACCAGCATCACCAGCAACGCACCGGCAATCGCCGCCAGGATGGGGCCACGTCGTCGCCGCCAGGCCAACACCATCGCTACCGGGCTACCCAGAAAGGACAGCACCATCGTGACCAGCGCACCCAGCAACCACCACTGCGTGGCCTGATCACTGTTGTTTCCGTCCCCCGGCGGCCGGAAACCGGACGTGAAGGCCAGCACGCCCACAACCAGGGCCATCCAGGTCAACACGGACAGCCCCAGCGCGATCAGGCCCCAGGGCCATCCGCGCGCCACCGCGCTCGTATTCATCAAATCACCCCGTAGAACAGGACGCCCAGCCACAGCGAGAGCAGGATGATCGCCAGGCCAGCCGCCACCTTGCCGCGATTCAGTCGCCAGGCCAGCACAGCGGCAGCGATGCATCCCGCGGCACCGAGCAGCTCTGCGACCAGCAGCGCAATGAAGTACGCCCGCAGATCGAGCGTGCTGCTGCCATCACCCGGGGGCCGCACCGACGCAGCGCCGATCAGGAGCAGGCCGAACATGCCCACAGTGAACAGCACGGCCAGGCCCAGCGCGATCAGGCCCCACGGCCACTGTTTCCAGTGCCGGCGATGACGCTGGGCCTCCAGCGCCAGCCACGGGTCACGACTCACGCGAAGCGTGAGAAGCCGTGCTTCTTGGTCACCGCATCAAGCTCCATCAGGGTCTCGAGCAGCGCTTCCATCTGGTCCAGCGGCCATGCATTGGGGCCATCGGACAGGGCCTTGGACGGGTCCGGATGGGTCTCGGCGAACAGGCCGGAGATGCCCACCGCCACGGCAGCGCGGGCCAGCACCGGTACGTGCTCGCGCTGGCCACCGGAACTGGTGCCCTGCCCGCCTGGCAGCTGCACCGAATGGGTGGCGTCGAACACCACCGGGCAACCTGTATCGCGCATCACCGCCAGCGAGCGCATGTCACTAACGAGGTTGTTGTAGCCGAAGCTGGCACCGCGCTCGCAGACCATGATCTGCTCGTTGCCGGTGGCCTTGGCCTTCTCCACCACCGGCTTCATGTCCCACGGCGCCAGGAACTGGCCCTTCTTGATGTTGACCGGCTTGCCAGCCGAGCACACCTTGCGGATGAAGTCGGTCTGGCGGACCAGGAACGCCGGGGTCTGCAGCACGTCCACCACCGAAGCCACTTCGTCCATCGGGGTGTATTCGTGGACGTCGGTCAGCACCGGCACGCCGATCTGCTTCTTGACCTCGGCCAGGACCTTCAGGCCCTCTTCCATGCCCGGGCCGCGGAACGCGGTGCCCGAGGTGCGGTTGGCCTTGTCGAAGCTGGACTTGAAGATGAAGTTGACGCCGAGCTTGCCGGTGACTTCCTTCAGCTTGCCGGCGGTATCGAGCTGCAGCTGCATCGACTCGATCACGCAGGGGCCGGCGATCAGGAACAGGGGCTGGTCCAGCCCGACCTCGAATCCACACAGTTTCATGGCGTTTCCTTGTTGTCCGCGGCACCGGCCGGGCCGGCGCGCTGGGGGTTGAAGCGTGCAAGATGGGGGCCGGCGGCTCCCATCACAAGTCAGGCGCGGGCTTCCTGGAGCAGCTTGCCGCCGGCCTTGCGCTCGCGCGCGGCACGAATGAAACCGATGAACAGCGGGTGGCCATCACGCGGCGTGGACAGGAACTCCGGGTGCGCCTGGCAGGCCAGGAACCACGGATGCGCATCGCGAGGCAGCTCGACCACTTCCACCAGGGTGTCGTCCATCGACTTGCCGGCAATCACCAGGCCCGCATCTTCCAGCTGGGTGCGGTAGCGGTTGTTGAACTCATAACGGTGGCGGTGGCGCTCGGCGACCACGTCCTTGCCGTACAGCTCACGGGCCAGCGTGCCCGGCTTCAGGCGCTGCTCCTGCAGGCCCAGGCGCATGGTGCCACCCAGGTCGCTCTTGTCGTCGCGCTTTTCGACATCGCCGGTGGCGGTGCGCCATTCGGTGATCAGGCCGATCACCGGGTTCGGCGACTGGCGGTCGTTCTCGGTGCTGTTGGCGCCTTCCAGGCCGACCACGTTGCGCGCGTAATCGACCACCGCCGCCTGCATGCCATAGCAGATGCCGAAGTACGGCACGTGCTGCTCGCGGGCGAACTTCGAGGTCAGCACCTTGCCTTCGAAGCCCCGGTCACCGAAGCCACCCGGCACCAGGATGCCGTCGACATCAGCCAGTGCGGCCATGTCGGTGCCTTCCAGGTCCTGTGCTTCCAGCCACTTCAGGTTGACCTTGGTGCGCTGGCGCAGGCCGCCGTGCTTCAGTGCTTCGCCGACCGACTTGTAGGCGTCCTGGTGGTCGACGTACTTGCCGACCACGGCGATGGTCACTTCGTCCAGCGGGTGCAGGGTCGCATCGACTGCGTCTTCCCACATCGACAGATCGACCGGGCCGGCCTTGTCGGCCAGCTTCAGCTGGTTGACCACGATCTCGTCCAGGCCCTGCGCGTGCAGGCCCGACGGAATGCGGTACAGCACGTCCACGTCCGGCACGCTGATCACCGCGCGCTCGGAAACGTTGGTGAACTGGGCGATCTTGCGGCGCTCCGAGTCCGGCACCGCCTGCTCGGAACGGCACAGCAGCACGTCCGGCTGGATGCCGATCGAGCGCAGTTCCTTCACCGAGTGCTGGGTCGGCTTGGTCTTCAGCTCGCCGGCGGCGCCGATGTACGGCACCAGGGTGAGGTGCATGAACAGCGCCTTCTCCGGGCCACGCTCGGTGCGCACCTGGCGGATCGCCTCCAGGAACGGCAGCGACTCGATGTCGCCGACAGTGCCACCGATCTCGACCAGCGCCACGTCATAGCCTTCGGTGGCTTCATCGATGCAGCGGCGGATCTCATCGGTGATGTGCGGAATGACCTGCACGGTCGCGCCCAGGTAGTCGCCGCGGCGCTCCTTGCGGATGACGTTCTCGTAGATGCGGCCGGTGGTGACCGAGTTCTTGCGGCTCAGGCGGGTGCGCACGAAGCGCTCGTAGTGGCCAAGGTCGAGGTCGGTCTCGGCGCCGTCGTCGGTGACATAGACCTCACCGTGCTGGAACGGGCTCATGGTGCCCGGATCGACGTTGATGTACGGGTCGAGCTTCATCATCGTGACCTTCAGGCCACGGGCTTCGAGAATGGCGGCCAGCGACGCGGCGGCAATGCCTTTGCCGAGCGAGGACACCACGCCGCCGGTTACGAAAATCAAGGGAGTCATGGCTGCAAGCATCCTGTCTGGAAATGGAAAACGGCAGCACCACGCGCACCCAGGGGGCGGGCATGGTGCTCGGAAGGGGTTTTCCGGTTCGCTGGGACAGCGAGGGAGGTGCCGATCCGTGCGGCGGCAGGCGCCGGACGGGGACCATCGTGCGAGGTCGGGGCGGCCGTGCCGGTCAAATCGACCGTCACCTGCGACCCGCCATGCTGGAAGCCACGCTTGGCCGCTCCAGCCCATTCGCAAATGGTGGACACGCACTTACTCCCGGAAAGCCATAGTTTACAGATTGATGGCCGCCAACCCAAGGGGCTTGTACGGCCGATCCAACAAAAAACGCCCCGCTGGGCGGGGCGTTCCGGTGCGCAACCCTTGTGGCAAGGGCGCCTGGCAGGTTGCGGGATCAGCGCTTCTTCCGCGCCTCTTCCTCTTCTTCCTTCTGCGGGGCCGGCTGGCCCTGCGCCTTCATCTCGGCATTGGCCTGGGCACGACGCTTGGCCTTGGCATCGGCCTCGGCCTGCGCCTTGTCGGCCTGGTCACCCTGCTGCGGGGCCGGCTGGCCGGCGTTCTGCGCCACCACCAGCGGCACTGCAACGGCGGCAGCGGCCAGGATTGCAATGGTCAGCAACTTCTTCATGGAGTCCTCCTCGCGGTATGGCTTGGACGTTTCAACCCAACGGGGGTCGCCGGCGTTCAGATTCCAGCGGCTGCCATTTTACCCCCTCCCCGGCGCCGAGGCTGAACCGCAGGCGTGCAAATTCCCCGTCCAGACCGCACACTTGCGCGTCGCACCGCGCTTTAGAAGATAGATGAACGCCCGCTATAACGCCGCCGATATTGAAGTCCTGTCCGGCCTTGACCCGGTCAAGCGCCGTCCCGGCATGTATACCGACACCGCGCGCCCGAACCACCTGGCGCAGGAAGTGATCGACAACTCGGTGGACGAGGCCCTCGCCGGCCACGCCCGCTCGATCGAGATCACCCTGTACAAGGACGGCAGCGTGGAGGTCAGCGATGACGGACGCGGCATGCCGGTGGACATCCACCCGGAAGAGAAGATCCCGGGCGTCGAGCTGATCCTGACCCGCCTGCATGCCGGCGGCAAGTTCAGCAACAACAACTACACCTTCTCCGGCGGCCTGCACGGCGTCGGCGTCAGCGTGGTCAACGCGCTGTCGACCCTGGTGGAAGTGCACATCAAGCGCGAAGGTGCCGAACATCGCATCACCTTCCGCAATGGCGACCGCGCCACGCCGCTGGAAGTGGTCGGCACCGTCGGCAAGAAGAACACCGGTACCCGCGTGCGCTTCTGGCCGGACCCGAAGTACTTCGATACGCCGAAGTTCGCGGTGCGCGCGTTGAAGCACCTGCTGCGCGCCAAGGCCGTGCTGTGCCCGGGCCTGACCGTCAAGCTGACCGACGAAGCCACCGGTGAAGTCGATACCTGGTACTACGAAGACGGCTTGCGCGATTACCTGAAGCTCGAACTGGGCGAGCGCGAATCGCTGCCGGCCGACCTGTTCGTCGGCAACCTGAAGAAGGACACCGAAGTGGTGGACTGGGCCGTGGCCTGGCTGCCGGAAGGTGAGCTGGTCCAGGAAAGCTACGTCAACCTGATTCCCACCGCCCAGCATGGCACCCACGTCAACGGCCTGCGTACCGGCCTGACCGAGGCACTGCGCGAGTTCTGCGACTTCCGCAACCTGCTGCCGCGCGGCGTCAAGCTGGCTCCGGAAGACGTGTGGGACCGTGTGTCGTTCGTGCTGTCGCTGAAGATGACCGACCCACAGTTCAGCGGCCAGACCAAGGAACGCCTGTCCTCTCGCCAGGCCGCCGGCTTTGTCGAGGGCGCCGCGCACGATGCCTTCAGCCTGCTGCTGAACCAGAACGTGGAACTGGGCGAGAAGATCGCGCAGATCGCCATCGAACGCGCCAGTGCGCGCCTGAAGACCGAGAAGCTGGTCGTCCGCAAGAAGGTCACGCAAGGCCCTGCCCTGCCCGGCAAGCTGGCCGACTGCATCAGCCAGGACCTGTCGCGCACCGAACTGTTCCTGGTGGAAGGTGACTCGGCAGGTGGCAGCGCCAAGCAGGCACGGGACAAGGATTTCCAGGCAATCATGCCGTTGCGCGGCAAGATCCTGAACACCTGGGAAGTCTCGTCCAACAGCGTGCTGGCCTCGGAAGAAGTGCACAACCTGGCCATCGCCATCGGTTGCGATCCCGGCAAGGACGACATCACCGGCCTGCGCTACGGCAAGGTCATCATCCTGGCCGACGCGGACTCCGACGGCCTGCACATCGCCACCCTGCTCACCGCGCTGTTCCTCAAGCATTTCCCCGCGCTGGTCGATGCCGGGCATGTGTTCGTGGCGATGCCGCCGCTGTTCCGCATCGACGTGGGCAAGCAGGTGTTCTACGCCCTGGACGAGGAAGAGAAGCGCACGATGCTGGACAGGATTGAGCGCGAGAAGATCAAGGGCGCGATCAACGTGACCCGCTTCAAGGGCCTGGGCGAGATGAACCCGCCGCAGCTGCGTGAATCCACCATCCACCCGGATACGCGCCGCCTGGTGCAACTGACGGTGGACGATGGCGAGCAGACCCGTTCGCTGATGGACATGCTGCTGGCCAAGAAGCGCGCGTCCGACCGCAAGGGCTGGCTGGAGTCGAAGGGCGACCTCGCCTCCCTGGAGGTCTGATCCGGCGCGGGGTCGGATCCGTTTCCTGCCTGGAAACGGCGCCGACCCCTTTGCCCGGCACTGCGGTTCATGCCCCCTCGGGGCCATCCGCCCCCATCGGCAAACCCAGCGGCGGCATAATGCGCGTCCATCCGTGTGGATCACCATATTGGCCAGCCACTCGCTGCTGTTCCCCGGCCTGCCGCTGCACAGTGCACGGCTGGTCCTGAGCCCGATCCGCAGTGACGACGCCGCCGCGCTTTTCACGCTGCAGTCCAACCCGGACGTGATGCGCTGGTGGAACCATCCGGCCTGGACGCGACAGGCCGAAGCGCGCGAGCAGATCGACGATGACCTCGCCGCCCATGCCATCGGCACCCAGCTGAAGCTGGCGGTGCGCGAGTCGCTGGAGGGTCCGCTGCTGGGCATCTGCGTGGTATTCGCGGTGGACCGCGAGGCAGCGCGCGCCGAGATCGGCTACCTGCTGGCACCCGATCGCCAGGGCCAGGGCTACATGCACGAGGCCCTGCAACAAGTGCTGGCCTACCTGTTCCGCACCCTGCAGCTGCATCGCGTGGAAGCCGAGATCGACCCGCGCAATGCGCCCTCCGCACGCGTACTCGAACGCCTGGGCTTCCACTGCGAGGGGGTGCTGCGCCAGCGCTGGCGCATCCAGGGGCAACTGGCCGACTCGGCCGTCTATGGCCTGCTGGCCGATGACGAAGCGGCAACCACCCTGCCCGCTTGACCCGATCTGGCCATTAGCGGCCTCAACGCCCGGCCATGCCTTTGGACACATACGGCATGGGCCGCAACCGACCTAGCATCGGAACCCCCTTCCGCTGCCGATCCGGTGCCATGAAGTCCCTGCTGCATACTGCCGCGCTCTGCGTCGGCCTGCTCATCGCCCCAGCCAGCGCGCTGGCCGCGCCTGACGCCGAGGCCAAGCCCGATCCGAAAGACGACAAGACCGAAGCGCCCGCGCTACCCGCCGATGCGTCGGCCCGCCAGAGCATGCGCCTGGCCGGCCGCACCCTCGACTACACCGCCACCGTCGGCACCCTGCCGGTACGCGATGCCAAGGGCAAGGTGATCGCCGACGTGGTGTTCACCGCCTACACGATGCCGGGCAAGGACCGGCCGGTGACCTTTGCGCTCAATGGTGGCCCCGGTGCGTCGTCGGTCTACCTCAACATGGGCGCGATCGGGCCCAAGGTAGTGACCTTCGGCTCCGAGGGTGACAGCGCCTCGGCGCCGGCCACCCTGCACGACAACCCGGGCACCTGGCTGGACTTCACCGATCTGGTGTTCATCGACCCGGTCGGTACCGGCTTCAGCCGCGCGCGCATCGGCGACGATGAAGCCAAGAAGGCACTCTACAACCCCAGCGCCGACATCGAGTACCTGTCGCGCTCGATCTACGACTGGCTGCTTCGCAACCAACGCATGGCCTCGCGCAAGTACCTGACTGGCGAGAGCTACGGTGGCTACCGTGGCCCACGCATCACCCACTTCCTGCAGACCCGGCTGGGCGTGGCGATGAACGGCCTGGTGCTGGTGTCGCCCTACCTGAGCCCGACCCTGGAAGACAACGCCGACGTCTCGCCGATGGCGTGGATGCAGACGTTGCCGTCGATCGCTGCAGCGCACCTGGAGCGCCAGGGCAAGCTGACCGATGCGGCGATGCGCGAGGTGGTGGACTACACCCGTGGCGACTACGCCACCGCGTTGATGAAGGGCCGCAGCGATCCGCAGGCGACCGAGGCGATGCTGCGCCGGGTGACCGAGCTGACCGGACTGGACCCCCAGTTCGTGCGCCGCGCTGGCGGGCGCCTGGAAACCCAGGCCTACCTGCGTGAAGTATTCCGCGACAAGGGCACGCTGGGCAGCCGCTACGACTCCAACGTGACCGCATTCGATCCGTTCCCGAACGATCCGGAGCAGCGCGCCAACGATCCGCTGCTGGACAGCATCATTGCGCCGACCACCACGGCGATGGTCGACTTCGTGACGCGGGTGGTTGGCTGGAAAGTGGATGCGCGCTACCAGGCGCTGAACTACGACGTGAACCGGCTGTGGGACCGCAATGGCGAGCTGCGCCAGGGCGCGGTGACCCAGCTGCGCCAGGCGGTGGCGATCGATCCGCACCTGCAGGTGCTGATCGTGCATGGCTGGAACGACCTGTCGTGCCCGTTCATGGGCTCGATCCTGACCGTGGACCAGATGCCGACGATGGGCAGCAATCCGGACCGGGTGCAGGTGCGCAGTTATCCGGGGGGGCACATGTTCTACAGCCGGGCCGACAGCCAGGCGGCGTTCCGCAGGGATGTGCAGGCGTTGTTCCAGCGTAATTGAGGGGGTGCGGCCGGGCCTGCGGCCCGGCACCCGCTGGATCAACGGCAACGTCAAAATCCGGGTTTCCATGCGCTGGCGAGGCGGGGATGCAGGACACGCCGTAAACCCAGCCCGGGGGCTCGATGGCGCCATCCATGGCGCCAACGGTCCTGCATCCCCACCCCACCCCACCCCACCCCGCCGCTGACAGGTTCCTGCTGCTGTTGGTGGGTGCCGACCGTTGGTCAGCATGCTGGATGCGGAAAATTCTCTGGCCATGAAAAAAGCCCGCCGGTATCCGGCGGGCTTTTTCGGTTGCAACCTTGGCGTGGCGATCAGGTCCAGCCGAACAGTTCGAACAGCTTCAGGATCAGGTAGGCACAGCCGCCTGCCGCCGGGATGGTCAGGATCCAGGCCCAGACGATGCGCTCGATCACGCCGAACTTCAGCGAGCGCGGGTTCTTGGCGAAGCCAACGCCCATGATCGCGGTGGAAATGCTGTGCGTTGTCGAGACCGGCATGCCGAAGTGGGCGGCCAGGGTCAGGATGGTGGCCGAGCTGGTCTCCGCAGCGAAGCCGTGGATCGGGTGCAGCTTGACCATCTTGTGACCCAGGGTCTTGATGATCTTCCAGCCGCCCGATGCGGTACCGGCGGCCATCACCACCGCACAGGTCAGCACGATCCACATGGCGATGCCGTCACCGGCATGCGCGTCCGGGTGCATGAAGGCCAGCCAGGACGGCAGGTCATTCAGTGCGCCGGTCGCTTCGGCACCGATCAGGGTCATGGCGATGATGCCCATGGTCTTCTGCGCGTCGTTGTGGCCGTGGGCAAAGCCCATGTAGGCCGCCGAGGCGATCTGCGCCTTGCCGAAGAAGGCATTGACGATGCGCGGACGGGCCAGGCGACCGATGGCACCACCGATCTTGGCCAGGCCGGCAATCAGCGCCCAGAGCAGCACCATCACCACGATGCCAAGCAGGAAACCGGCGATCGGCGAGGTGATCATCGGCACGAACACCTTCCACAGCAGGCCCTTGTTCTGTGCCCAGCTGCCCAGGCGCTCGGACCAGATCAGTGCGTCCCAGTTGTTGTGGGCGGCGGCCAGGCCGGCGCCGCAGAGGCCACCGATCAGTGCGTGCGAGGACGAGGACGGAAGGCCCTTCCACCAGGTGATCAGGTTCCAGATGATGCCGCCCAGCAGGGCGCACAGGATCACCTGCGGGGTGACGTCCACCACGTTGGTGTTGAGCAGGCCCGAGGCGATGGTCAGCGCCACCGCGGTACCGGTCAGTGCACCGATGAGGTTCATGAAGGCGGCCAGCATCACCGCCCAGCCGGGCGAGAGCACCTTGGTCGCCACCACGGTGGCAATGGAGTTGGCGGTGTCGTGGAAGCCGTTGATGAACTCGAAGACGAGCGCGGCCAGGATCACCACCAGGACAAGGGTCAACATGCGGCGGCGTCCGTCAGCTGTTCTTCAACACGATCTGGTACGCCACCACGCCGGCCTCGCGGCAACGGTCGATGGCCTTTTCCAGGATCTCGAAGAATTCCTTCAGCAGGAACATCTGCAGGTTGTCCAGGCGGCCCGAATAGATGTCGCGGTACAGCTCGAGCATCAGGCGGTCGGCTTCGTTCTCCAGCGAGCGCAGCTTCTCGTTGAGCGCGGTCATCCGGTCCAGGTTCATGTGGCGCAGGTCGGCCACCATCTCCACCACCACGCCGGCAGCCTGTTCCAGCATCGCCGCGCGCGGCGCGAAGTCGATGTGCTCCAGGTGGGTCGTGGCCAGCGAATAGCGATCGGCGAACTTCTCGATCTGCTTGGGAATCTTGTACAGCGCCGAGCCCAGCGCTTCGATGTCTTCGCGCTCGATCGGGGTCATGAAGCTGTCCACCAGCGCCTGGCTGATCTTGTCCGAGGCCGCGCGTTCGCGCAGGCGGGCCAGCTTGAAAGCATCCAGCGCAGGCTGGCGGTCGGCCTCGCGCAGCATGGAATGCAGCGCCTTGGCAGCATCGGAAGCCGCGACGGCAGCCTCATCGAGCAGGGTGTAGAACTGTTTGCCGGAACCGAAAATGGTCTGCAGAGAGAACATTGAGAAACCTGTCAGCCGTCGCGGGAAGGACGGCACCAGACGGAATTATGACGGCTAGATGACCATCTCGGGTATCCCCGCCCCCTTTCGAGGGCTTGGAACCCCCAACCTGAACAGGCGGTTGCCACCCTGCCACGCCCCTTTGCTAAGATGCCAGCGCGCCTCCGGGCGCACCTTATGGACGACGACCCTTATCCCCCTGCGCCGCGCCGGACCCTGCTCCTGAGCGCCTGCCGCCATCGCAAGCACCCGCCCTCCCTGCCACCAACCGGGGACGACGCCCGTGTTTGAAATGATCCTGATTGTCTTCGCGCTTGTTCTGCTGAACGGCTTCTTTGCCATGTCCGAGATGTCGGTCATGACCTCGCGCAAGAGCCGCCTGAAGCAGATGGCCGCCACCTCCAAGCGCGCCGCCAAGGCACTGGAGCTGTCGGAGAAGCCGGAGAGCTTCCTGTCCACCGTGCAGATCGGCATCACCGTGATCGGCGTGCTGACCGGCTACCTCGGCGGAGAAGCGCTGGGCGAGGCCTTCGCCGGCTGGATCCAGGGCCTGATGCCCGGCTTTGCCTACGCCGGCAACATCGGTACCGCGCTGGCGGTCAGCCTGATCACCTTCATCACGCTGATCTTCGGCGAACTGGTGCCCAAGCGCCTGGCGCTGACCCGCTCGGAAGCCATTGCCGGCCTGGTCGCGATGCCGATGAGCTGGCTGGCCAAGCTGGCCCTGCCCTTCGTCTGGCTGCTGTCCAGGACCACCCAGCTGGTGCTGCGCCTGTTCGGCCTGGGCAAGGATGAAGTGGCCTCGGTGACTGAAGAAGAGATCCGCATGCTGGTGGCCGAGAGCCACGAGGCCGGCGTGATCGACGCCCACGAGCGCGACATGATGAACCGCGTCATGCGCCTGGGCGACCGCACAGCCGACAGCCTGATGACCCCGCGCAACCGCATCGCCTGGCTCGATACCCAGGCCGGGCTTGAGCGCAACCTGGAAATCATGGCCGAGCACGAGTTCTCGCGGTATCCCGTATACCGCGACAACGACATGGACGTGGTCGGCGTGCTTGAACTGAAATCGCTGGCCACGCGCATGGCGCGCGGTGACAACGCGCTGTTCCAGACCCTGCGCGAACCGCTGTACGTCTCTGAATCGACCCACGCGATGAAGCTGCTGGAGATCTTCCGCGAGGAGCAGCAGTCGATGGCGCTGGTGGTGGACGAGTACGGCGAGATCCAGGGCCTGGTGACCATCAGCGACCTGATGGGCGCCGTGGTCGGCCGCCTGCAGGCGGTGGAGAACGCCGACGAGGATGCGCTGGTAGTGACCCGCGAAGACGGCTCACTGCTGGTGGACGGTTCGCTGCCGATCGAGGACCTGCGCGAGCTGATCGGCAGCAACGACCTGCCTGATGCCGAGGACGGCGACTACTACACGCTGGCCGGCATGTGCATCCATTACTTCGGCCGCATCCCGCACGCAGGCGAATACTTCGATTGGGCCGGCTGGCGCTTCGAGGTGGTCGACCTGGACGGTGCGCGGGTGGACAAGCTGCTGCTGCGCACGCTTTCCGACGAGCACGCCGATGAGCTCACCGCCTGAGGCCGGCCAGGGTCCGGGTGCGGAGCGCCCGGCCTACCGTAACGAGGGCATCAGGACCCTGCTGGAGATGTTCGCCTCCGGCGACCCGGCCGAGCACATGCCGCTCGGCCAGATCCTGTGCAACCTGCAGCAGGGCGCGTTCGGCGTGTTCCTGTTCGTGGCGATCCTGCCCTCGTTCATTCCTATTCCGGGCATGGGTGGCGCGGTCAGCGGCCCGCTGGTGATCCTGATCGGCCTGCAGATGCTGTGCTGCCTTCGCCGGCCCTGGCTGCCTGGCTTCATTGCCCGACGCGGACCGAAGCGCAGCACCATGCACCGTTTCCTGGACCGCATCGATCGCCCGCTGCGGCGCCTGGACAAGATGCTGAAGCCGCGCCTGCCGCAGCTGCTGACACCGCTGCCGGCGCATGCCTTCACCGGCCTGCTGCTGGTGCTGCTGGGCGCGCTGCTGTCGCTGCCGATTCCCTTCACCAACTTCCTGTTCGGCTTCCAGCTGCTGCTGTTCTCGCTGGCGCTGCTGGAACGCGACGGTGCGCTGATGCTGTTCAACTGGATCGCGGCGTTGGCGGCGATCGCGTTCTTCGGCTTCAGTTCGGGGCAGCTGGTGGGCTACACGGTGGAGCTGTTCCAGCGCTGGTTCTGAGCACCGGAACTCATCGGGGTTACCCCATCCACGCATGGCGTGGATCTACCGGGATGCAGTAGATCCACGCCATGCGTGGATGGAACGATCAGCGCAGGTCGATGAAGCCATTGTCAGCCAACGGCGCGGGCTCGTCCTGCACCGCCGACAGCACGAAACTCAGCGCCGTCCCCAGCAGCGTGCCCGGGCCATCCCAGTACTCGGCCGAGTCGGCGCGCACCTGGATCAGGCGCAGGTTCGGGTCGTCCTTGCCGCCCGGGAAGAACAACTTCATTGCCGGCGACCACAGCTCCTCGATCTTCGCGCGGTCGTCGACGATGCACGCACGCCCTGCCACTGACACATAGGTGTTTTTCGAAGGCGAGGCATAGGCCACGTTGACGTAGGGATCCAGCGCGATCTCGGCGACCTTGGGGCTGTCGGCAGTGATGACGAACCACAGATCACCATCGAAGGTGACCTGCTGGGTAGCCAGCGGCCGGCTGTAGAGTCGTCCATCGACGCCGGTCGTGGTGAACATCGCCACCTCCACGTCCTTGATCAGCTCGGCCAGCTGGGCGATGTGTTCGGCGCGGGTATCAGCCATGTGGGGGCTCCATCGGTGTGAGCCCCCATCAGACGCGGTTTGGCCGCAATGGGCCGTGACGCAATTGTTCAGCCCGCGTGGCGCGCATGCCAGGCGTGCATGGCCAGTTCAAACGAACGCAGTCGCGCGCGGTGGTCATACAGGTTGGCGGTGAGCATCAGCTCGTCGGGCTGGTGCCGCTCGACAAAGGCGGCGATACCGTCGGCCACCTGCTGAGGATCACCCAGCACGGTGCAGGCCAATGCCCGCTCCACACCCAGCTTTTCATGCGGTTCCCAGAAAGTATCGATATCGTCGATCGGTGCCGGGATCTTGCCCGGTCGACCACGGCGCAGGTTCACGAAACTCTGCTGCTGGCTGGTGAACAGGCGGCGCGACTCCGCTTCGCTGTCGCTGGCAACGACGTTCAGCGCCAGCATCGCGTGGGGCTGCTTCAGCGTGGCCGAGGGGCGGAACTCGCGGCGATAGACCGCCAGCGCTTCGTCCATCACGTCGGGCGCGAAGTGCGAGGCGAACGCATACGGCAGGCCCATCGAGGCGGCCATGCGCGCGCCGAACAGGCTCGAACCGAGGATCCAGGTCGGCACCCGCAGGCCGCCACCGGGAACGGCCTGCACCGCCTGCCCGGGCTGCACCGGCTCGAAGTAGTGCAGCAGCTCGCGCACGTCCTGGGGGAACTGGTCGGCGCTGTCGAAGTAGCGGCGCAGGGCACGCGCGGTCGGCTGGTCGGTGCCCGGGGCACGACCCAGGCCGAGGTCGATGCGATCCGGATACAGCGAGGCCAGCGTGCCGAACTGCTCGGCCACCTGCAGCGGCGCATGGTTGGGCAGCATGATGCCGCCTGCGCCGACGCGGATGCGCGTGGTGCCGCCCGCCACATGGCCGATCAGCACCGCGGTGGCCGCGCTGGCGATGCCGGGCATGTTGTGGTGTTCGGCCAGCCAGTACCGGCGGTAGCCCAGCGCATCGGCGTGCTGCGCCAGTTCCAGCATGTTGGCGAACGCGGCGGTGGTGTCACTGCCCTCGCAGACCGGGGCCAGGTCAAGGATCGACAACGGGATCATCAGCGGTTTTCCGTTACAGGATCCCCCATGCATGGGGTCGGCCAGGCGCGGCGGCCAGTGACGGTGGCGGGATGCTGATTCCCGTGGGACGGGTTCAGGGCTGGCCGCGCTTGATTCGATACTTCCGCCAGGCATGGCCCGGCGCGACCGCGTCAGAACGCGCTGGGGCGCGGCTCCGGCAGCGGCTGGTCGACCATCGGCTTCAGTTCGGCATCCAGCGCGACGCGCTCGTCGAACACGAAGCAACGACCCTCGTAGCCCTCGCCCCCCACTTCCTCGAAGTAGCCGAGGATGCCGCCGTCGAGCTGCAGCACGTTGTCCATGCCATCGTTGACCATCCACAACGCTGCCTTTTCGCAGCGGATGCCCCCGGTGCAGAAACTGACCACAGTGCTGTCCTTCAGCGCGTCGCGGTGCGGCGCCAGCGCCTCGGGCAGGTCGGTGAACTTGTGGATGGGCAATACCAGCGCATCCTTGAAGGTGCCGTACTCCACTTCCTGCAGGTTGCGGGTATCGAGCATCACCACCGGCTTGCCAGCGTCGTCATGTCCCTGCCGCAACCAACGCTGCACCGTAGCCGGATCGACCGCCGGTGCACGCGGATAGTCCAGCGGCTGGCCGTCATCGCGACGGAAGCTGATGATCTCGTCCTTCACCTTGGCCTTCAGCCGCGCGAACGGCTGATGCTCGCTCAGGCTGGTCTTGACCCGCATATCAGCAAAACGCGCATCGGCATGCAACGCGGCGTAGAAGCCCTCGACCGCCTCCGGCGCACCGGCCAGGAACAGGTTCAGCCCCTCGCCGGCCACCAGGATCGTGCCGCGCAGCTCCGCCGCCTCGGCGCGCGCCAGCAACTGGTCGCACAGGGCCTGGGGGGCGTCGATGACGGCGAAATGGTAGGCAGCGGTATTGGCGATCATCCCGCTATTTTAGCGCCAGACCACCCCAGGAGCAGACTTGCCCGTTCATCCACGCATGGCGTGGATCTACAGAGCTCATGAACCTGTCAGAGGCGTGGCGGTGTGGGCAGGCGGGGGCGCAGAGCGCCATGGGCCCGGGGCATGCGCCGGGCGGGTTGGGCAGGACGCCCAACCCCGGTCTTGCCGTATGCGCAGGACAGCGCACACGAGCAAGGCGCTCTACGAGGCACGCAGGAGCAGTTTTTGCCGTCCCCCGCCTGCCCACACCGCCACGCCATCCCACGGAAACCAGCTTTTGCCGTTGTCGTTGCCTCTGCGGGTGCCGGGTGCAACCCGGCCAGAAGCCCCCTACCCCCGCAACAGCATGAACGGCAGCAGCACCAGCGCCGCCGCAACTGCCATTCCCAGCAGTACCAGCACCACGAACACCGGCCGCCGCCGGAACAGGCTGCCGAACGTCTCCGCCGTGCCGTCGCGCAGCGCCTGCTCGCGCTCGGCCCGCACGCGTATGCCGCGCGCCGCCTGGTACTCGGCCATCAGCGCCTTCGCACGCGGATGATCAGCATCCTCGCGCAGCCACAGGCCGCCATTGGAAATGCCCCAGGGGCTGGGTTCGGTGCGATACCAGGCGATGCCGTGCTGGTCGAGCAGCGTGCAGACATCGGCATATTCGTCGTCGCCGACATTGCGCAGATTGAGCAGGAGTTTTGCCATGTACCCATGATACCCGGCGCCGATGCGCTACCCTTGCCGCCCTCGCCCTGCGCCCTACCGGAGACGCCCGATGCGCCGCCTGCTGCTCCCCCTGCTGCTGTCCCTCGCCGCCGTTGGCTGCTCGAGCGAGCCCGCCGGCCCGCCGCCGGGCGGCACGCTGACCACCTTCGAACGCATCGATACCCTTCCCGGCACCGGCGCCGAGGCCGTCCCCGGCAGCAAGGTCACCGTGCACTACACCGGCTGGATCTACGACAACCGCACCGAGACCAAGCATGGCAAGACCTTCGACAGTTCGGTCGGCCGTGGCGAACCGTTCACCTTCGCGCTCGGCGCCGGCCAGGTCATCCGCGGCTGGGATGAAGGCGTGGCCGGCATGAAGGTCGGCGGCAAGCGCACGCTGATGATCCCGCCGGACTACGGCTACGGCGACCGCCGGGCCGGCACGATTCCGGCCGGCTCGTCGCTGGTGTTCGATGTCGAGCTGCTCGATGTCAAACCGTAATACCGCAATGCCCCATCGGGTCGCCGTCATCGGCGGTGGCCCGGCCGGCCTGTTCGCCGCCGAGCGCCTGCGCGCCGCGGGGCTGGACGTGGACCTGTACGAGGCCAAGGGTTCACCCGGCCGCAAGTTCCTGATCGCCGGCAAGGGTGGCCTCAACCTTACCCATTCCGACCCGCGCCCGTTGTTCGACAGCCGCTACCGCGAGCAGGCCGAAGCCGTTGGCCACTGGCTGGATGGCTTCGACGCGCAGGCGCTGCGTGACTGGGCCGCCAGCTTCGGCGTGGAAACCTACGTCGGCAGTTCCGGCCGCGTGTTCCCGGTCGACCGCAAGGCCGCCCCGCTGCTGCGCGGCTGGGTGCGCCGCCTGAAAGAACAGGGTGTGCGCCTGCACGCCAACCACCGCTGGATCGGCTGGGGCGACGACGGCGCGCTGCGCTTCGCCGCCGAAGCGGGCGAGATCGGAGTCCACGCCGATGCCACCGTGTTGGCGATGGGTGGCGGCAGCTGGCCGCAGCTGGGCAGCGACGGCGCCTGGATCGCCCCCTTGCAGGCACGAGGCGTGGACATCGCACCGCTGCAGTCGGCCAACTGCGGCTTCGACATCGACTGGACGCCGTTCTTCGCCCAACGCAATGCAGGCGCGCCGTTGAAGCCGGTGGTCGCACACTGGCTCGACCTGGCTGGACAACCGCAGGCGCTGCAAGGCGAATGCGTGGCCAGCGAGTACGGCATCGAAGGCAGCCTGATCTACGCGTTGGCCGCAGACCTGCGCGAGGCCATCAACCGTGATGGCCACGCCATGCTGTGGCTGGACCTGGTGCCGGGACGCGATGAAGCACGCCTGCTGGCCGATCTGTCGCGCCCGCGCAAGGGTCGCAGCTTCGGCGAACACCTGCGCCGCCAGGCCGGCCTGGATGCGGTGAAGGCCGCGCTGGTGTTCGAGATTCTCGGCAAGGAAGCCGGCCACGACCTGCCTGCGGTGGCCGCCACGCTCAAGCGCCTGCCATTGCGCCTGCAACGGCCACGGCCGATGGCCGAGGTGATCAGCACCGCCGGCGGCGTGCGCCTGGATGCAGTGGATGACCGCCTGATGCTGCGGGCAGTGCCTGGCGTGTTCTGTGCCGGCGAGATGCTGGACTGGGAGGCACCCACGGGTGGCTACCTGCTGACGGCGTGCTACGCCAGCGGCCTGCGTGCTGCCGAGGGCGTGATCGGGTGGTTGGCGGAGCAGTGACGCCTGCGTTATAGAGTCGAGCCTTGCTCGACTCTCCAGAAGCAGCCGAGCAGGCTCGGCGCTACAAATGCCGGATGCTCACCACGGCCTGCGCATGCTCACCGAGGCCAATGCCACACCGCTGGGATGCGCATAGGCTTCCTCGCGCACACTGACAAAGCCTTGCCGTTGATAGAACGGCACGGCATTGAGCGAGGCCGACAGCACCACCTCACGCTCGCGATCGGCCATCGCCAGCAATCGCTGCATCAGCGCCTGGCCGATCCCCTTGCCGCCACGATCCGGATCGACGAACAGCGCATCGACTTCATTGGCGTTGGCATCGAACACGCCGAAACCGAGCAGGCGTCCCTGATCGTCCTCGGCCACCACGCAACCGCCCTGCCCCAGCAGCCGTGCGTACTGCGACGGCGGCGGCGAGGCCGACCACGGTGCGATGACCTCCGCCGGATAGTGGCTGCTACAGGTCTCGCGCACGCAGCGCGTGCGCAGGGCCCACAGCGTGGCCACGTCGTCGATGGTGCCGGTCCTGAACTGCATGACTTCCCCCTCTACAACAACGGTTATCGCGACTTGCTGGCGCGCAGCGCCTGGATCTTCGGCGGCGGCTGGAACGAATCGCTGCGTGCATCGGCCCAGAATGCGTGGAACACCGCATGGTCCGGCACCTTGTGCAGCAGCTCACCCGGTTCCAGGTAGCGGTACAGCGACGCCAGCGAACGGATTTCCACCGGCGAGACGCGGCGCAGGATGTGCTCCGGCCCCAGCTCGGCCGGATCATTCAGGCCGGCGGCACACAGCAGTTCCTTCAAGGCATGCAGCGTGTGCTCATGGTAGCTGTACACGCGGGTGGCCTTGTCCGGTGCATCCAGGTGCTTCCAGCGCGCCGGATCCTGGGTGGCGATGCCGGTTGGGCATTTGTCGGTGTGGCAGCTCAACGACTGGATGCAGCCCAGCGCGAACATGAAGCCACGGCCGGCATTGCACCAGTCGGCACCGAGCGCGATGGTGCGCGCGATATCAAACGCGCTGGTGATCTTGCCGGCGGCTCCGATGCGGATGCGCTCGCGAAGATCCAGGCCAACCAGGGTGTTGTGCACCAGCAGCAGCGCTTCGTGCATCGGCACGCCGACATGATCGACGAATTCGGCCGGCGCTGCGCCGGTGCCGCCCTCGGCACCGTCGACCACGATGAAGTCCGGCAGCAGGCCGGTTTCATGCATCGCCTTGGCAATGCCGAACCACTCCCAGGGGTGGCCGATGGCCAGCTTGAAACCGACCGGCTTGCCACCGGACAACTCGCGCAGCCGGGCCACGAACTGCAGCAGTTCGACCGGCGTCGAGAATGCCGAATGACGCGACGGCGATACGCAGTCCACGCCCATCGGCACGCCACGGGTCACTGAAATTTCCGCGGTCACCTTCGGCGCCGGCAGCACGCCGCCGTGGCCGGGCTTGGCGCCCTGCGACAGCTTGATCTCGATCATCTTGACCTGGTCATGGGTGGCGTTGGCGACGAAGCGCTCTTCACTGAAACCGCCCTTCTCGTCACGGCAACCGAAGTAGCCCGATCCGATCTCCCAGACCAGATCGCCCCCCATCTCACGGTGGTACGGCGAAATCGAACCTTCGCCGGTATCGTGATAGAAGCCGCCGCGTCGCGCGCCCTCGTTCAGGGCGCGGATCGCATTGGCCGACAGTGAACCGAAGCTCATCGCCGAGATATTGAACACACTGGCCGAATAGGGCTTGGCGCAGTTGGCGCCAATCAATACGCGGAAATCATGCTTGGCGATGGCGGTCGGCGCCAGCGAGTGGTTGATCCACTCGTAATCGACAGCATAGGTGCTGCGCAGGGTGCCGAACGGCACCGTGTCCATCTCGTTCTTGGCGCGCTGGTAGATCAGCGCACGCTGCTGGCGCGAGAATGGCACGTCCTCCAGGTCGCTCTGCACGAAGTACTGGCGGATCTCCGGGCCGATCGATTCCAGGCCGTAGCGGAAGTGCGCCATCACCGGATAGTTCCGGCGCAGCGTGCTGCGCTTCTGCAGCAGATCCCAGGTCCCCAGCGCCACCATCGCGGCAGTCAGGCCGACGCCCCAGTACCAGGCCGGCCAGATCGTGGCCAACCACAGGCAGATGGGGAACATCAGGATGGCGAGCAGGTAGACGATATACCGGTGCATGGCGTTCCTTGGTTGCAACTGCCTGCGAGTCTAACGCGCTGCCCGCCGCCCGGGTTTACAGGCGATCGTCAACCACGTTGCGTGGCCAGGTTGATTTCACGTCGTAGACCAGGCCACCCGGCGCCAGCAGCGACCGGATGCCGGCCTCGTCCATCGCCTTGAAGCGGGCATGGGCCACCGCCAGCACCACTGCGTCATAGGCACCTGCGACGGGTTCGGCCAGCCAATGCACGCCCTCATCGGCCAATGCCGCCGGGCCGACCCAGGGATCACTGACCTCGACCTGTGCACCGGCATCGTGCAGGCGCTGCGCCAGTTCCAGCGCGCGGCTGTTGCGCAGGTCCGGGCAATCCTCCTTGAAGGTCACACCGAGTACCAGGATGCGCGACTGCGCAGGTGCGCGACCGCGTTCGGCGAGCATCGCCAGCACCCGCGACGCCACATGCTCACCAACGCGGTTGTTGACCTGCCGCGCGGTGTGGATCAGGTCCGGGTGGTAGCCCACGCTCTCGGACTTGTGCAGCAGGTAGTACGGGTCCACGCCGATACAGTGGCCACCGACCAGGCCCGGCCGGAAGGGCAGGAAATTCCACTTGCTGCCAGCCGCATCCAGCACATCCTGGGTATCGATGCCGAGGCGGTCGAAGATCAGCGCCAACTCATTGACGAGCGCGATGTTGACGTCACGCTGGATGTTCTCGACCACCTTGGCCGCTTCGGCCACTCGCATCGACGGCGCCGGGAAGGTACCGGCGGCAATGATGCGCTGGTACAGACCATCGATCACCGCCGCTACTTCCGTAGTCGACCCCGAGGTGATCTTGCGGATGTCGGCCAGGCGCCGCTGGCGGTCGCCGGGACTGACCCGCTCCGGGCTGTAGCCACAGTAGAAATCTTCGTTGAAGCGCAGGCCCGAGCCTTCTTCCAGCAACGGTACGCAGACCTCTTCGGTGGTCCCGGGGTACACCGTGGATTCGTAGATCACCAGGTCACCCGCGCGCAGGTGGCTGGCGATCAGCCGCGTGGCCGAACGCAACGGCTCCAGGTCGGGCTGCTCGTAGGCATCAATCGGGGTGGGCACGGTGACGATGTAGACGTTGCACGCATCGAGCAGGGCCGGATCGCTGCCATACCGCAGCTGCAGTGCACTGGCCAGCTCGTCGGCCTCCACTTCCAGCGTGTGGTCCCGGCCATCACGCAGCTCGGCGATGCGATCGGCATCGATGTCAAAGCCCAGCGTCGGCCAGTGCCTGCCGAAGGCCACCGCCAGCGGCAGGCCGACGTAGCCCAGCCCGATCACCGCGAAGCGAGGGGTCTCCGCTGCAGCAAGGGATGCGCTCACCGGCATGTCCTGCGCAACGGATGTAATTGCATGCGTGCTGCCTTGGCTTCGGCCAACCTACTCATTTGCTGCACCACTCCGGGCAAATCCACACCAGAAAGGCTACAGCCTAACGGCCCGGGTGCCCGGCCGCCAAGGTGGGGTCAGGAGCCCAGCGCGACCGCGGCCGGTTCCAGTTCACCATCAGCGCCGGTCCAAGCCTGCAGCAGGCGCTCGAAACCACCACTGCCAAGCAGGAAGCCCGGCCACGCCGCGTCGACGATCTGTGCCAGCAGGTCCGCATCGATGCGCCGGGTTCCCATCGACCAACGCGGAAACGCCCGCTGCGCCACTGGCGCGTGGCACAGCACTCTCAGCTGGCCATGGCTGCGCGCGTTGACGATGCGCTGATACACCGAATCGACGCCATCCTCCGGACCTTCCAGGTACTGCAGGAAACGGCTGCCATCGAACATCAGCACACCGGTGACACCCGCTACACGGTTGAAAGCCGTGGCATCGGCCAGCAGGCGGTCAAGATCGGTTGTCTGCAGATCGGCGCGGGCCTCACTGGCATAGGCAATCGCATGCAGCGACATCAGGTGGCTCCCCCCCTGGGAACGATGGCATGGACTATGACATGAACAGGGACGACAGTTAAGCACGCCGCTCTCCTGCCGCAAACCAGCCTCTGTTCTGAAGGTGGGCTACAATCGGCGCCGCGCTGCAGGCCCGGATGGCGAAACTGGTAGACGCATCGGACTTAAAATCCGCCGGGGGCAACCCCATGCCGGTTCGATTCCGGCTCCGGGCACCATCGCATGTTTTGGGGCGCCAACGTGTTCGCCACGATTCGGCGCGAATCAGACACTTGGGGTGATCTGGATTTTCGCGATCACGACGATTTGCCCGGACTTGCCCGGCCAGTCTTCCCAAGAACTCCCCATATGCTGCGGCCACGGCCAGCATCCAACGATCAGGGAACAAGTGGCGCGTACAGGTGTACGCAGCCGGCGGTCACGACTCCACCACCAAGCATGCGCAGCAGAACGCTGCGAAGTGGACTCGTGAGCGCGAAGCTGAGCGGCGTGATCGAAAACCGCCAGTTAGGTCGCTACGCAAAGCGATGTGCCGCCAGGTCAAGGGGAGGCGTCCAAGCGAATGGGCGAGCGGTGGGCGTCGGTCCGCATCGCAGCCTGTGAACGATCACTGCACCGTTTGGACAGGCGAATTGCGACAGTCAGCAGTTCAGACATCATCGGTTGGCGAGAAGGCTGAAGCAGGTCAAGGTCGGAACGGTCGCACGCGAAATGCCTGACAGCTTGCTCCACTCAACCGAATCGGAAGACAAGTTCCGCCTCGTCGTCCAATCGACGGCCCGTAGCCGAAAACCCGAGCCGCTCGTAGAAGGGAAGCGCATTGCCGGCTTCTCGATCCATCGTTGTCAGGGAGACACCCTGCAATCCCACAAGCCTGGCGTAACCCAAGGCGAACTCGATCGCCTGAACGCCAACGTTGGCGCCCCGGGAACTCTTGTCGACCATCACCCTCCACACGTACAGGCAATTCTCCTGATAGTGATCATGGTCCTCGTCATCCTCATCCACCAGGCGAGGATCGATGAAGGAGATAACTCCAACGGGTCGACCTTCCTTGAAGATGCCGAACGTCAGGGATTCCGCAACGAAGGCCGCTTGCGCAAGCCACTCGGGGTTCGAGCAGATCAAGTGCTGCTCGGATTCTCGAACCGCAAGTTCGGACAACTCATCAACGTTGCTTCGATTGAGTGGGATGAACTGCATTGATTGCTTCATACCGTCCATCTACGCTTTAAGGATTCAGCCCCAATCTTATCTGTTTCCGCGCATGAGCCGGCCTGGGGGCCCGGGTGAATGACACAGACGGCCACAGCAATCAGGCGCAAACGCGACCCCATATCCCGCGAACGCTCCACCGCCAGCGGTGGCGTGGCGGCCCGGCATCGGGAGCGCGGCTTCGGCAAGAAATGCTGAAGCGTCAGATCGCACGCGAGTAACGCGGCTGCTCGTGGGCGGCGCGCAGGTACGGATCGAAGCACATCGCCAGCAGACGCAGCAGCGGCCGCCCAGGCTCGCTGGCGCGCACTACACCATCGCGGTATTCGGCCAGCCCATCTTCCTGCAGCTGCTGCACCGAGTGCAGGTCTTCGGCGAAGTACTGCTCGAAATCAATGCCATGGCGCTGGCCCAGCACGGTGCCATCCACCTCGCCCTGGCACATCAGCTGCTGGATCAGTTCCGCACGCAGCTGGTCGTCGGCGCTCAGTGCCACGCCGCGCCAGACGGGCAGCTGGCCCTGGTCCACCGCGTCTTCCCACGATGGCAGGTCGCGCGGATTCTGGCTGTAGGTGGCACCGATGTGGCTGATCGCACTCACGCCCAGGCCGAGCAGATCGGTATCGGCGTGGGTGGTGTAGCCCATGAAGTTGCGATGCAGCTGCCCCGCACGCTGCGCACGCGACAGGTCCTCTTCCGGCAACGCGAAATGATCCATGCCGATGTACTGGTAACCTGCGGCAGAGAGCCGCTCCACCGCCAGCCCCAGCAGCGCCAGCTTTTCTTCCGGTGAGGGCAGCCGGCTTTCGTCGATCTGCTTCTGCGCGCGGAACAGGTGCGGAAGGTGCGCGTAGCCGTAGACCGCCAGGCGATCCGGGCGCAGCGCCAGCACTCGTTCGAGGGTGCGACCGAAGCCTTCCAGGCTCTGCCCAGGCAACCCATAGATCAGGTCGACGTTAACCGAACGCATGCCGCTGTCGCGGCACGCGCGCAGGACATCCAGCGTCTGCTGCACGCCCTGTATGCGGTTGATCGATTCCTGCACCTGCGGATCGAAATCCTGCACGCCCAGGCTGGCCCGGTTGAAGCCCAGCCGCGCCAGCATGGCGACGTCGCGGGTATCGATGAAGCGCGGGTCGAGTTCGATCGAGAAGTCGCGCTGTGGCGAATCGCTGAAATCGAAGCGGCGGCGCAGCCCCTCCACCAGCGTGGTCATCGCCTCGGCATCGAGGAAATTTGGCGTGCCGCCGCCCAGATGCAGCTGGATGACTTCGCGGCCATCCTCGAACTGCGGCGCCAGCAGGTCGGCCTCGGCCAGCACGCGCGAGACGTAGCTGTGGCCACGGCCACGATCACGGGTGATGACCCGGTTGCAGCCGCAATAGAAGCAGGGACTGGAACAGAACGGCACGTGCACGTAAAGCGACAGCGCCCGGGCCAGCTGGTTGCTGTCGGCGATCGCCTGGCGCAGTGCCGGCGCGTCGAAGCCATCATGGAAATGTGGCGCGGTCGGATACGAGGTGTAGCGCGGCCCCGGCCGGTCATGCCGGCGCAGCAGGTCGGGGTCGAAGTTCCAGGCCAGGCCACCGGCGGCGGGAGAGAACGTGTCCATGCCGCCAGCATCGCGCCGGGCGGCCGTGACCGCCTTGACCCAGATCAATCCCGGGTGGGAATTCCCAGCACCGGCAGGCCGACCTGCGGCCAGCGCAGCATCTGGTAGCGCTTCCAGAACGTGTCACCGATGCGCGCAGCCACGTCGTTGGCCAGCTCCTGCATGGGCGGGTTGCCGCACTCGGCGGTGGTGATCCGGAACAGCACCAGCCAACGGTCGAACAGGTCCTTGTCCAGTTCGATGGCCATGTGCTTGGACATGGGCGAACCCTTGAAGCGGCGGGTGCCGCGCAGCATCGCCGACCAGAAGTCGACCAGCTGTGCCAGGTGCTCCGTCCAGTCGTGGACGTGCGCCTCGAACACCGGCCCCAACCGCTCTTCTTCGCGCACGCGCGCGTAGAAGTCGTGGACCAGGCGGGTCACTTCCTGCTCGGTGCACAACTCGGGCGAGGCGACGGGAAGAGCAGGCGGAGGTGTTGCGTTCATCGGGGTACCCAAAGCGTGCCGGCAGTGTGTCCCAGCCGGGCCGCACCGCCGTTGATCCAGATCAATGTCGGCGCGGTCCGCTGCACCTAGGCTGGCACGCTTGCAGGAAGCATGCCCTGCGGATGCTGCGCCGGCCTCGGCGGAGTATACGCGCCGCCCTCATTCCGATCCGGGACAGCATGAACAGACCCTCTCCCAGCCGCCGCCAGCAGCTGATCCAGCACTGGGGCGCCATCCTCTGGCCCAGCTTCATTGCCGCGGGCCTGGCCAGCGTGGTGTTCTTCGCCTTCGTCGACCCGCTGCGACTGCAGGCGATCAGTTTCCCGGGTACGCCGATCAGTCGTGAACTGGGCTATACGGCAGGCTTTTTCATGTTCTGGTCGGTGACAGCCCTGTCCAGCGCGGTCACCTGGTACCTGCAGCGCCCGATACCCGGTGACGACGACGAGCTGCCTCTGGGATGAGCATGCCCCGCACTGGAATTCCACGCTCCTGGCGTTGGCGCGGCGCGCTGAACGTGCTCCTGCTGGCGCTGTTCTATGCGTTGCCATGGCTGCGCTGGAACGGGCAGCAGGCCCTGCTGCTGGACATCAACGCACGACGCTTCGACCTGTTCGGCTGGACGCTGTGGCCCGGCGACGTCGGTGTACTGATCGGCCTGCTGGCGGTGCTGGCCGTTGGCCTTGCGTTGCTCACGCACCTCGCCGGCCGCGTCTGGTGCGGCCACGCCTGCCCGCAGACGCTGTGGCGGCGCGCCTTCGACTGGATCGCGCACGGCATGGCCCGGCTCTTGCCAGTGCCAGCTGTGCGCCCTGCCACTCAAGTGGCCTGGGGGTTGCTGTCGCTGTGGACCGGCATCACCTTCGTCGGCCTGTTCAGCCCGATCAGAGAACTGGTGGACGCAGCGCCGAACGCCGGCTGGAGTGGCTGGGAAACATTCTGGGTAGTGTTCTATGCCATAGCGACCTGGGCCAATGCCGGCTTGCTGCGCGAACAGGTGTGCCGTTCGCTGTGCCCGTTCGCACGCATGCAGCCGCTGCTGACCGATCCGCACACGCCCCGCATGTTGTACGACGCGCGCCGCGGCGAACCGCGCGGCATGCGCCCGTCGGGCCTGGGTGGCGTGCTCGGCCGCGGCCGCGGCCTGCTCGACCCGACCACCGCGCAGGACTACGTATTCCGTGCGGCGCATCCGCTGCTGGCCGGACCGATGCCCACCTTCAGCGCCGACCGCCTGGGCGACTGCACCGATTGCGCCGCCTGTGTCAGCGCCTGCCCGATGCAGCTGGACATCCGCCAGGGACCGCAGGCCGATTGCCTCGCCTGCGGCGCCTGTCTGGACGCCTGCGCGCGGCAGCAGCACCAGGCCGGTTTCGGCTCGGGGCTGGTGCGCTACAGCAGTCCGCAGGCCATGGCCGGGCAACCGCGGCAATGGTGGCGACCGCGGACCCTGGCACTGCTTTCGATGCTGCTAGCGCTGTTGGCCTGTGGCGCCTGGCGCCTGCTTTGAATCAACGGATCAACGCGGCCCGTTGGCGTGCGGCGGTACCAGCTGCGCACGTCGGACAATGCCGAGCTGCTCGATGATCAGCGCCATTTCATTGGTGACCTCGGTACGCTCGGTCCCCTGCGGGACCAGGCGGTCCAGCACCTGCTGGTAGGTATCCCAGAACGCCGGACCGCATCCGTGTCTGTGATAACTGGCTTCCAGTTCGCGGCGTACCCGTTCAGCCAAGCCATGCATGCCGTATTCCATACGACCTCCGTTGGACTTGTCCTGCATCGTTGACGGTCTACCGACTCACTTGCGAGCTACTGAAAGACTCCCGGGCTTCACGCCCGGTTGATGCCAATTAGTCACAGATTTCACGACAGGTCAATTACATGCAGCGACTTTCGTGATCGAAATTATTAATCGTTCACAAAACCACATACGGGGAGACGGGGTCGCCGGATGGGGCGGACCCGACACACTACCCGATCCCCCCACCCCCTGTTCTAGTAGGCACTACCGATGGCCAAGCCCCGTTCCATCGAAGTTTCCTATATTGCTAAGCATACTTAGCAAACCACGCTTAGAGTGCTATATGCGACAAAATGCGGCGTAGCTCAGGCCTATTCTGCCTCTTTGGCCTCAGTCGCCGGGAACAGATGGGGGTAGCGTTGATGGAGGATGTATTGGCGCAGCGCAGGAATTGGGAAATCCTTGGGCCATTGCGACACAGCAGATCGGCTTATGCCAAAGAAGCGCGCCAGTTCGGCATCGGTCCGGAAACCCAGTCGGGTGCGCACCTGCCCCTTGCTCCAGAATTCGGTCACGGTCGGTCCTTCTGTTAACCAGACTTATTCTTGGAACAAGGGAACTTTGCGATCCACGCGTTAAGCTGGCTTGCATAGATGAATACTCTCGGCCAACGACTCGCCATTGCCATGAAGAAAGCCGGGCACCCTCGCCCGGCCGATCTGGCCCGCGCCGCCGATTCGACGACGGCAACCATCAGCAACTGGCTCAACGACCATGTCAGCCCCGCCCATGTAAAGGCCGAACAGCTGTTCCGCATCGCCGATGCGGCCAAGCTGGACGCGCGCGAACTGTTGTATGGCGTGAGCGGGCTTGGCGTCGGTGAGCGGGGCAATACCTATATCCCCAGCCAGGCCCACCTGGACGTCTGGCAGGACGCCTACGAACTGGTCAGCCATCTGGTGGAAGAGAAGGGCCTGGAGATCGACCATCGCCGCCACGCGGCCCTGGACCTGCTGGCCTTCGAACTGCTGATGGACGGCTTCAGCCGAAGCAAGGTCATCCGGGTACTGACGACCTCGATGACGTGAATGCACCGCCGCTGGTAGCATGGCCGTCGATGGGGATGGGGCTCCCCCGATAACCGCCTGAAAGGGCTGATGGCTCCTGCCAGACGAACCGGTGTTCGTCGACGGCAGGGCGTGCCCGCCTTCGGCGTTCGCCATCGAATCAGCGAACCCCTACCCGAGGCACGTGATGCACGGATTGAACAATTATTTGCTGGTCTTCATCGGCGGCGGGCTCGGCGCCTGCCTGCGCCACGCCTGCAACCTGATCGGTGCGCGGGTAGTAGCCGGCAGTCCGTGGCCCTGGTCGACCTTCCTGATCAACATCAGCGGTGCACTGCTGATGGGCGTGCTGGTCGAAGCCTTCGCCCTGCGCAATGGCGCCTCGCCGCAGATGCGCCTGCTGCTGGCCACGGGCGTTCTCGGCGGATACACCACGTTCTCCACCTATGCGCTGGAAATCGGCCTGCTGCTGCAGCGTGGCCAGCACGGCCTGGCAGCGCTGTATGCCGGCGGCTCGGTGGCTTTGGGCCTGGTCGGCCTGTTCGGCGGCATGAAACTGGCGCGGCTGGTGCTGGGCTGAGGCTCAGGCAGCGCCGGCGCGGACCTGTCCGCGCCACTCCCGCGGCGACTGCCCGGTATGCGCCTTGAACGCACGCGACAGCGCCGCTTCGCTGCCGTACCCCACGTCGTCGGCAATCCGCTTGAGCAGCCTGCCCTGCCGCAACGCCTGCTGTGCCAGGCCCACCCGCCAGCCCTGCAGATACTGGCCCGGCGTGGTGCCCATCGCCTCACGGAAGCTGGCGGCGAACACACTGCGCGACATGCCGGCGACGTCGGCCAGGTCTTCCAGCGTCCACGCCCGCGCCGGCGCTTCATGCATCGCCACCAACGCCAGTCGCAGCCGCGGATGACCGAGACCGGCGAACAGGCCGCCACGCATCTGGCCGCCTTCCATCAGCTGGCGCAGCACCTGGATCATCACCACCTCGAACAGCCGGTTGACCATCGCCGCCCGCCCGCAGCGCTGCTCGAAGGCTTCTTCGAACAGCAGCTCCAGCGCCGCGTCACCGCCATAGAGATCCGCCAGCGGCATGCAGATGAAATCGGGCAACGCGGCGCTGATCGGGTTGAGCCGGCCACCCTCGAAGTGCAGGTTGGCGCAGGCCATGTCGGCGCCCTGCTGCGGATCGGTACTGAACCGGTGCGGCATCGGCCGTGGGTAAAGCAGCAGGCTGGGCACCTCGACCTGCACAGTCTGCTGGCCATGACTGACCTGCAGCGGGCCCCGCCGCACCAGATGCAGCTGGCCGGCCTCATCCTCCCCCTGCAGGGTGTTGATACCGCATAGCGCGCCGGCATGGAACACCGAGGCGGTGACCGCGAAACGTTCGAGCAGGATGGCGAGACGGTCGACCACGGAGGGACTCCAGATCAAGCGAATAGGGTTCAATGCGTCACATCGTATCGGAATCGCCATCACAATGATCGACTGAACGTCGCCGTTCGCAGGCGCTCACCCCTCCTGTGCATGACGGATCACCACGAAACCCTCCTCCGGCGCAGGTGCCACGAAATGGCGGGTGATCTGCTCGAAGGCGTCATCGCTGGCCTGGAACGGGTGCTCACCGCGTGCGTTGCGGGCACGCAACCGCGCCTTGCAGATGGCGTCGGGAACATCGAGAAAATGCAGCTGATGGGCAACGCCGGCCGACTCGAACAGTCCGCGGCCCCAGGCACGGGCGGCGGGCGTGTTGAACGGAACGTCGAGCACGACGGAGACACCAGCCTGCAGGATCGCGCGGACATGCGGCGTCAGCGCAGCGCGCAGTGCTGACGCGCGCCGCAGGTAGTCGGCGACGGAATGGATCTGATCGGGATACAGCGCCGCCAGCCAGGTGTCTTCGCTGATCAGCACGTGGCACGGCTGCGCTACCAACTGCTGCGACAGGGTGGATTTGCCGGCGCCGATCTTGCCGCACACCAGGTGCAGGGTCGGGGCATTGCCGCTTGATGAAAGAGGGTGCATCAGCGTTCTCCTCGGTGGATTCCAGTACCCGGGAGAGCGCTGCATGCAACCCGCCTTCCCGGGCGGGTTGCATGGCCGTGACGACCGCGCGCTATCCCGCCTTCCCGTGGGGAATGCGGATAATCGACGCGGCAGTGTGCTGGGCCATGCCGCCAGCGTAGAGCGCGGCACGGCCGACCGGCAATCCCCTGCGGCAGTGCAGCGCGCGCAATAATTCGCAGGCATCTATGCTCGGCGCCATTCCCGGATGGAATGACCACGATGCGCCCCTTGCTTCGATGCGCCCTCGCCCTCGCCCTTCTGCTGCCTGCCGCATCGTTGTTGGCTGCACGAGCCACCGCACCCCGCATGCTCAGCGGTGAGCTGCAAGGGGCACCCTGGCGCCTGGACGTGCCGGCTGACTGGAACGGCGACCTGGTGATGCTGGCGCACGGCTACGAGCCGGTGGGTGTGCCACGCACTACGCCGATGGCCGCCAATGACAGCACCGCAGCACTGCTGGCCGCAGGCTACGCCGTCGCGCAGAGCGCGTATGCCAGCCAGGGTTGGGCGGTGGCCGATGCGATCACCGACATGGAACGCCTGCGCCAGCACGCGCTGGGCGAGCTCAAGCGCGTGCGCCAGACCTGGCTGCTCGGATTCTCGATGGGTGGCGCAGTGACCTTGGCCAGCCTCGAGCGCTACCCGCAGCACTACGCCGGTGGCGTCTCGCTGTGCGGTGCCAACCTCAGTGGCGAACAGATCGCCGCCGACCTGCTGACCACCCTGGTCGCCTTCGATTTCTTCTTCCCCAACGCGGCAGGCCTGCCCGCCGCCGGACTTGCCTCGCGTGAAGCAGCCGCGTTGCCGCAGGGAGCTCTCTATCAAGGCATCGCCGGCGCGCTGCAGCAGAATCCCCAGCATGCCGAGGTGCTGGCCAGGCGGCTGCAGGTTGCTCCGGATGCGCTGGCCGGTACGATCAGCCTGCATGCACTGGTCCTGCACGAACTGGCGACACGTAGCGGCGGCATGCCAGTGGGCAACAGGGGCGTGGTCTACCGCGGCTTCGGCGACGACACGGCGTTCAATGCCGGCGTGCAGCGTGTCGATGCGGTGCCCGCTGCACAGGCCGATGTCCGCGCCAAGCTGGCACTGAGCGGCGCGTTGAAACGACCGCTGGTGATCCAGTTCAACAACAACGACCCCACCATCGTGCCGCACATGCAGACGGTGTATCCGCAGCTGGCGGCGCATGCCGGCGCACGGCCGTTGCCGCGGGTGCTGCCTGCGGCAGGCAAAGGACATTGCGGCTTCTCTGAAGCAGACGTGGTCGAAGCGTTGAAGGCTGCACAGCAGTGAAAACAACGGGTGTCGCGGTGCATCAAGGCCGCAATGAAAGGACTGCTATGGTAGCCCCGCCCATTGACGGGCAAACAAAGGACTGACGTGATGATCAAGACGACCTTGAGGACCGTGATGCTCCTTGGCATGGCCGTGACTGGCCTGGCCTTCGCCGCAGATTCCTGCGACTTCTGCACGCTGAAGCTTGAACAGTGCCTGCGTGCAACCCATGGGCCATTGGGCAAGACCTCGCAGCAGTGCGAGGCCGAGTACCGCCTGTGCCGCGAAACGGATTGCCCGTCTCCCTGACCGGCGTCCCCGGCCGGCTCCTGCGGGAGCCGGCTCAGCGACGGCCGGCGTGCCCGGATTCCACCTCAAGCAGGCGCGCCGGCAACTGTTCCAGCAATGCGTCCACCGCCACCCGTGTCTTCAGCGGCAGGTGGGGAACACGCGGCCACACCGCATGGATCGGATAGATGGCACTGGAGGCAGCCGGGAAAACCTCCTGCAATCGGCCCAGCTGCAAGGCCTCGCGCACCAGCCAGTACGGGAGCCAGGCCACGCCCAGCCCCGCTGCGGCCGCATCGGCCAGGCCCTGCAGATCGTCCATCAGCACGCGCGCATCCGGCTTCAACACCTGCGGCTCGCCATCCACCCGCATCTTCCATTCCATCACCTGGCCGCGCCGGCTGTAAGCCACCGCCTCCAGCCCACGCAGTGCGTCGACGGTGTGTGGCAGCTCGCGCCCAGCCATGAACGCCGGCGAGGCGCAGATCGCCATGCGGTGTTCGCCCAGCAGCCGCGCGACCAGATCACTGCTGTCCGGCAACCCACCGATGCGGATCGCAAGGTCGATCCCCTCCTCACGCAGGTCCACGGCGCGATCGCTGAACTGCAGATCCAGCGCCAACGCCGGATGCTGCCGGGCCAGCTCCAGCAGGATCGGTGCAATGCACAGGTGGCCGAACAACACCGGCAGGGACACGTGCAGGCGACCGCAAACCTGGGTGCGCCCGCCCTCGAGCGCTGCCTCGCCTGCACGGATTTCCTCCAGCGCGCGCAGGCAATGCTGGTAGTAGAGCGCCCCCGCCTCGGTCAACTGCTGGCTGCGGGTGGTGCGCTGGAACAACTGCGTGCCCAGCCGTGCTTCCAGCCGCGCAATGCTCTTGGCCACCGCCGAACGGGTGACCTGCAGCGCGTTGGCCGCCTGCGCGAAGTTGCCGGCCTGCACCGTGGCCACGAACACGTCGATTCCGTTCAGATCGGACAGGGCCACAATGTATCCATCCAGGAACCAATGGAAAGACAAAATAGCGCCACTGGCGAAGATTTTAAAGTCTAGAGTGGGCACCCTTCCCGTCCACGCAGATCGCCTTCCGGCCATGAACAAGGTGCTTGTCCTCCATTCCAGCCTCAACGGCACCGCTTCGCGCAGCGCCGGCCTGATCACTCGTTTCCTTGCCGAGCGTGCAGCGCAGGGTTTCGATGACGCCGTCACCGTGCGCGACCTCACCGCACTGGACCTGCCGGTGCTGGATGAGGAGATCTTCCACGCACTGCGCGGTGCAGAGAACCCGGGGCCGCGTGCGCGACAGGCCATCGCGCTGTCCGATGCGCTGATCGGCGAACTGATGGACACCGACCTGCTGCTGATCGCCGCACCGATGTACAACCTCAACGTACCGACGCCGCTGAAAAACTGGTTCGACCTGGTCGCCCGCGCGCGCGTGACCTTCCGCTACACCGAGACCTGGCCGCAAGGCCTGGTCCAGGGCGTGGAAGCGGTGGTGTTCAGCCCGCGCGGCGGCGTGCATGTCGGCCAGGGCACCGACACGGTGACGCCTTACCTGCAATCGGTGCTGGGCCTGATCGGCATCACCGAGGTTGATTTCGTCTACGCCGAAGGCATGGACATCCGCCCACATGGCATCGAGCAGGGCATGGCCCGCGCGCAGGCACAATTGACCGCATTGGCG
Source organism: Stenotrophomonas maltophilia (assembly GCF_002799155.1). GTDB lineage: Bacteria > Pseudomonadota > Gammaproteobacteria > Xanthomonadales > Xanthomonadaceae > Stenotrophomonas > Stenotrophomonas maltophilia_R. The sequence goes on along the minus strand of NZ_NERD01000002.1, from coordinate 1,103,688 downwards.
CAGCGCATGCCATTGCCGAACGCTTAGGATGCAGGGGCCGGCAAGCACCCTGCCGCCTCTTTCCCCGCTGAAGCAACACCCGATGGCCTTCTTCGAACGACTGAGCGAAACCCGCTACCTGCCAACCGAGCATACCGGCGGCGCCTGGAACACCCGCGAGCAGCACATCGCGCCAGCGATCGGCCTGCTGGCCCACCACCTCGAACGCGACGCCGCGGCGCGCGGCCATGGCTTCCTGATCGCGCGCCTGTCCTACGACATCCTTGGCACCGTTCCGATCGACACGATGGAAGCCGACGTACAGGTGCTGCGCGGCGGCCGCACCATCGAACTGGTGGAGGCCACACTGCGGCACGATGACCGTCCGGCGCTGCGCATGCGCGCCTGGTTGATGCGCCCGAACGATACCGGGGCGATCGCCGGCACGCCGATCGCCGGCATTGCTCCGCCAGAATCGATGCCGGTATGGGACCCGGGCACGGTCTGGCCCGGGGGTTTCATCCAGAGCATCGAGATCCGTCGCCACGATCAGGGGCCGGGCCGCGCAACCTACTGGGCCCGTGCAACGCAGCCGCTGCTGGACGGTGAGGCGGTCAGCCCATTGGCGCGCGCCGCCACGCTGTTCGACCTGTCCAACGGCATGGCGGTACGCGCCGACCCGAAGGAGGTCGCCTTCCCGAACCTGGACCTCACCGCTCACCTGTTCGGCATGCCCGAGGGCGAGTGGCTGGGCTTCGACACATCGGTGTCGTTCGGCCGCCAGGGCATCGGCCTGACCAGCACCGTGCTGCACGATGCGCATGGTCCAATCGGAACACTCGGCCAGGCGCTGACGGTGCGCCCGTAGATGCAACAGGCGGCATCAGCCGCCCAGCGTGCCCATGGTGAAGGTGTAGCCGGAACTCATCAGGAACTCGCGCATGCGCATTTCCGCGCGGCGCGGTGAAGCCAGATTGGCTGGTGCATACAGCGCGTAGACCACGCCCGCACCTTCGATGGCCTCGCGCCGCACGCCACAGTGGCGGGTCTCCGAGGCAATCACCCAGCCATCCTTCAACCGGTCCGGCCCGATCGATTGGCCGTTCATCAGCCGGAACGTCAACCAGCGTACTTCCGCAGCGGACTTGCTCATCGGCGGCATTCCGGCTGCGTGCTGTCGTCCATCATGTCCTTGCTCGCCATTGCAGCTCCCTGAGACGTGGAACCTGACCATAGCGCCTCCGCATGTCGCGGGTGAATGAGACTGGCCGGAGCGCTCAGGTCGCCAGGCCGAACCGCTTCCACAACGCTTCGCGCCCCGGCGGGGTCAGCCGCAGTTCGCGACGGCCTTCAACGCGCCGCAGCCAATCGTTGTTCACGAAGCTGTCCAGCAACGCCTCGCCGACCAGCCCGGCCAGATGCGGGCGCCGCTCGGTGCAGTCCAGGCATCCCCGGCAATAGCGCGCGGGCCTGACCGTTGCCGGATGCTGCAGCACCTCGGCCAGCGGCTGGCCGAGCTCCCGCAGGAACGCTGCCCCTTCTACGCTCACCTGCCAATAGCCGTCGCGCGGTACAAGGTGCCCGGCTTGCAGCAGGCGATCGGTGATGGCTACCGCATGCACCCCGGCCAGGTGCCGGTAGCACGAGCGAGCCTCGCGCAGCGCCGGCAGCTTGCGTGACGCGGCCGCGGTGCATGAGGGCGTGCGGTCGGCCACACGCAGGATGCCCTCCAGCATGTCCGCGACCTCGGTCGACGCCAGCCGATGGTATCGATGGCGCCCCTGCGGAATGACCACCAGCAGTTCGCCTTCGATCAGGCGCCGCAGGTGCGTGCTCGCCGTCTGCGGCGTCACCCCGGCCACCCGCGCCAGCTCCATCGCGGTGTAGGCGCGGCCGTCCATCAGAAGCAGCAACATTGCGGCGCGCGCCTGGTCACCGACCAGGGCACCGACACTGACAAGGGAACCGGAGGTGTGGACCATGCCGGCATTGTGGCATGCAGGGACCTGCCGACAGTTCGATGCAGACCGAAGCATTGCCTGCCCGCCTCGGCGCACAGTCAGCGCCCCGCTCTTCCGAGAACCACAGTGACGAATCCTTCGATCCAGCGTCGGTGCATCACCCCTTCGGTGCTGTACCCGGGTACGCCGGTGCTGCTGATGACTACGCTCAATCCCGACGGCAGCAGCAACATCAGCCCGCTCTCTTCTTTCTGGGCACTGGGCAACCGGGTGGTGCTGGGGCTCGGCACGCAGGGCCAGGGCTATCGCAACCTGCAGCTGCGCAACGAGTGCGTGCTGAATTTCCCATCCTCTGCGCAGGCGGCCGAGGTCGAGGCCATCGCGCGTTCGACCGGCCGCGATCCGGTACCCGATGCCAAGCAGGCGATGGGCTACGTGCTTGTGCGTGACAAGTTCGCGCTGGGCGGCTTCACCGCCGTACCGTCAGCACAGGTGGCACCCGCCACGATTGCCGAGTGCCCGCTGCAGGTGGAAGTCACGGTGATGGCCATGCACGCGCCAAGCGATGACGATGGCCAGCACTTCGTGATCGTCGAAGGGCGCATCCGCTGTGTGCATGCGCATGAGGCGATCACCCATCCAGGCAGCCAACACATCGATGTCGCCCGCTGGAAACCGTTGATCTACCTGTTCCGCCACTATCTGGGCGTGGGTGAACCCGTCGGGCGCAACTTCCGCGCGCAGACGCCGGTACACGAACCGGCGTAGAAGCGGTGATTCAAGGTGCCGGTGATGGTGGGTGGCTGGTCACTGGAATCCAGTACGACACCATGTCCACATAGCGACCGTCGCGCTTCACCGCGCGCGGCTCGACGCCGGATTCGGTGAATCCCAGGGACTTGTACAGTCCTCGCGCGGCAGCATTGTCTGCCAGCACCGCAAGCGTGAGCGACTCGATGCCATCCGTGCATGCCGCCGCGAATGCCGCAAGGAACAGTTGACGGGCGATGCCGTGACCACGATGGCCTGCACCAACATGGACGCTGTGGATCTCCGCCGTGTGCCGCCGTGCCAGCCGCACCGGACGCACATAGCGCAGGAAGCCCACCAGTGTTGCCTGGTCAAAGGCACCGAAGTAACGGGTATGAGGGTCATCGAGCTGCGCCTGCATCACCCGTGCGGTATCACCGGCGGCCTCGGCGAGCGTGGACAGGAATGCAGCGGGTGATTCACGCAGTGCCTGCAGGCGGGCCGCCCATAGCGTGTCCGCGTCGTCGTGCCCCAGTGGCCGGATGATCATGTCGCGTGCCTGCCACCATTTCCGTGCTGGAGCCAGCGTACCAGCCCCGCCTCAGTGGCGTTCACGCATCCGGCGCAACTCCAGTACGGCAAAGGTGTACCAGCCGAACGCCGGCAGCAGCGCGATGCGCTGGATCAGACCGCGGTACGACGGCGGACTGAACTCGGACATCATCAGCCACAGGTAGGCCATCCCCATCAGCGACGTCGCCGGCGCCACCCAGGCCATGCGCGGGGACGCGTCGGCACCGAGCGCTACCTGGAACAGCAGCGGGGTCAGGGTCGAGAAGATGCCGATGGCATGCATGCCGTGCAACGGGCTGCCCGTGGTGAAGGCGCTGTTGCTCAACGTGGCGACGCTGAACAGCACGGAGGTCACTGCGGCCAACGCGAATCGGCGCCCACGGGTCGAGCCTGACTCAACTCCTTCGCACGGCGCGGCTCAAGTACCACAGTTGAGCTACCTGCCAGCGTGCCACAGCGAGGTTGATCGGCCTTATACGATGCGAATCACGCTTTAGAAGCATCGACTTCGAGATGCTACCATCCAAGCGTCACTTCATAGGGATATAAAGCATGGGTGGTTTCAGCATCTGGCATTGGATCATCCTACTGGCGGTCATCCTGATTCCGGTTGGCATCATTGCGGTAGTGCTCAGCATCCTGAGTCGCCGCAAGAAGTGAAGCGTCTTTCAAGAGCACAAATAAGAAGGGGCCGCGAATGCGGCCCCTTCTTCTAGATACGGTGATCTACCACTCCGTCAGCGGATCATATACTCGACGTTGCAAACCTTAGCGACCCCGGCGCCACTACAGGTGATTGCCTTGACACTCCCCGTCGAAGACGGGCCAGATGCCGACATCGTTGCACCGAGCCCCTGGAGATGGGTGACCATCCGTGCGAGATTCTCCCCGCCGTAGTCAGTCCAAGTACCATTGACCTGCTGAATATCGGTCGGAATCAACTGCCCTGCAGCCGTTCGCTCGCTACCGACCTCGGACTGACCATTCTGATGTTCGAGGTTAACGATAACAACAACCGATGAGCCGTCTTTAAAGACGACCTTCATTATGATCCGCGCTTGGTCGCGCAGGCCTGTGTAGTTCGTAACGTGCTGCAGCAGGTCGGCCATGGCCGTGAAAACGTCAGCCCCGACTACTTTCGAAATGACCTCTGTGCTGCCCGTCGCAGTTTCGACCATTGCACGCAGGTTGTAGTCCGACACGTACTCGTAGGCCGTCATGCCACTTGCGCTCGGATTGAGCCCAAGCGTCGCGATGGGCACGATGAATGTGGGACGAAGCGTGCCACCACCGACGACCTGTACGCGATGAGCTCGGTTCACCTCTTCAACGGCACCCGCCGGCGGCGTCTCCCGTACAACGAGAGGTCCTGCGGCCCTCGGCTCAATGCCACCACCGCCGCCGCCGCCGGAGCTTGTACCGACGTAGTACTGCTGAATCTGGTTGGCAGTGACATTAAAAATCAGGTGAGTCCCTGGTCCTTGACGAACGGCCTCAGCGCGATAGTCACCATCAATTCGACAGGTTTCGCATCGTACAGCGGCAGCATTCACGTCTGCGACAAGAACGCCAAACCCAACAAATCCGAGCATCCCAGCAAGAGCGCACTTCAACAGCATTGTCTCTCTCCATGTTAGACCAATCAGCTATCGAGGCTCCTGTCTCTCGAAAGCCCAGTCGATACTATCTCAATCGCGTCGGAAGAAAAAAGGCGGGCGATTCCACCGCGCTCGCGATGGCCACGGCCAATGCCAGGTGCTGAGATCACCTGTGTTGCGGCGCCGCTCGGATGCTTGCCGGCACCCGGGCGGCGCCCTGTCTTGCTAGACGGTCACTTCGATGAGCGGCAGGTTGGGCGCAGCTTCCACCAAGCGCCCAGCCCGAACCCACACGTTGTAAGGGATCGGCAACTGGAGCTGACCAAACGCCCGCATCTGCACTCCGTCATAAGTGGTCAGCGTGCTGGTTCCGTCACTGTTGTGCGCAGTGACGGTCGCCAGCAATCGGGGGCTGCTGGTCACCAGCTCGCCGAATTGATCCCAGAGGCCAGTCCGCATCGGTGTAGTGCCTCTCCAGTGTAGCGGCCTGTTCAATCACAACGGCCTGCTGATCGATCACAACCTCGATGCGCAAGGACTCGCATTGCCCGTGCCAGGTGCCCTCAGCAGCAACGACCTCCACCAGATCCAAAGGCATGATGGCTCCCACTTTCCCCGCCTTCAGCGGCTTCGGGAAGAGGGGAACCGTCAGGTCTACGGCTGCCTGCTCACCGCGATCGCTCAGAACGTTGCGTCCTCGCTCAGCACCTGCCGCAGCGACGCTGATCAGCCGACTGCTCACTTGCTGAGCGTAGAGCTGCCCTGCCTCACCAGCTTTACGGACCTTGCAGGTGACTCCTTTCCCCGGAATCTCGCCAGTCACCACGACGGCGTCATACAGTGGCGCGCTCCGCATCTGCAAGCTCTCAGTCAGCACGATGTCTTCCTGCACGACATGGGCTGGCTGAGTGTCGCGCCATAGCCATGGGCTGACTGGGTAGCTCGCGCGGACGTGAAGCGAGAGGTCTTGCGGATGAGATTGAACAACCGCCCCGCTCGCCTCGGCCAGTGCACTGATCGCATCGAGGGGCGTGCTGGCGTCATAGAACCAAGCACCAGCGAGCACCGTCCAATCAACCGTCTCGTACTGGCTGGTGAATCCGGTATCGGCCAGCTCTTCGGCCACCAGCTGGGCCATGCTCCTGTCCTCGTTGGCAACCTTGACCCTTGCCGGCGCGTACGGCGCCGCAAGCAGGGCTGTCCGCGACCTGCCGCTGAGCCGGGCTCCCCCATCGGCAAACTCTCGCTGCTTCTGGAAGCTCTCGATGACGCCAGTCCACACATGTCCATTGAGAGATACCTCAAACTGGCGCGGGCCACCCGCCGTTGGCTTCAGCAGCGACAGTTGCGTTGGGTCCCCATCTATGCGCTTCACAACGATCTTGTCATCAGCCGTGTACGTGGAGTAACCCCAAGGCAGGAGTCGCAGAGGATTCATTGGCGGCGCGCCATGAGCGGCCAGCCAATCCAAGGCACGGGAGAGCGCCCCCACATAGTGTCGGATCGTTGAAGGCGCAAGATTCTGCTCGGGCTTCATGGTGGTCACCCACTCGGTCGCCCAAGTAAAGGTCAGCTGCGGCAAGGTGATGCCGATAGGCAACCGCGAGAGGAAGACGGGCAGCAGCTGCTCGTCATCGACAGAGGTGTGCTGCGCGCTCCGATACTCGGTTACCTGGCTGCGCAGATCCTTCGCCGCCGCCTTGGTGTTGGTCAGCTCCTCCGGCACTACCCCACGGTTGAGCAGCGCCTCAAGGCGACGCACGTACTCGTCCCGTTCCGCCTCCGTGGCAAAGCTCAGGTAGACCGACTGGGGCAACAGCCCCACCCGCCTGATCGTGTACTGCCAGAAGTCCCCCGGCGTCGCTTGGTTGCCATCCCTGCTCAAACTCGCGTAAACGCACTCGGCACGTGTGAACGCGAGTTTGCCACCCGAAAACGGGTGGCAGACCGATGATTTTGGGGGCGAATCAGGGGATTCTAGCCTTCGGCGCTAGACACCGGGCAAAGAAAAAGCCCTGACCGGAGTCAGGGCTTTTCAATTGGAGGCCTCAAGCGGAATCGAACCGCTGTAAACGGATTTGCAATCCGGTGCATAGCCACTCTGCCATGAGGCCAACGTACTGCGCGCCAGGAACAGGGCCCTGACAAGACAAAACCCCATGATGGGGCCTGTCGGAACATGGAGCGGGAAACGAGACTCGAACTCGCGACCTCAACCTTGGCAAGGTTGCGCTCTACCAACTGAGCTATTCCCGCGTAAGCCGACATGGTACCGGAAATCCGGGGCACACACCAGCTATTTCACCTTTCTGACTGCGCGTAAAGCCTCGTGGCCCAACGTGCCCCGCCTTGCCGTGGCGGGAGAAAAACAAGGCCCCTACCGGGGCCCTGTAGAATCTGGAGCGGGAAACGAGACTCGAACTCGCGACCTCAACCTTGGCAAGGTTGCGCTCTACCAACTGAGCTATTCCCGCAGATTCTTCGACCTGCGTCGAAGGAGCGCTATTGTGTCCAAATTCCTTCACGCCGTCAACAGTCTCACATCATGCGGTCACGGGCGTCCGCACTGGGGTACGCTGCCCCGCCCGGTCCCGTTCGCCCATGCTCCTTCGCGGCAAGCCCCTGTTGATCGCCCTGCTGTTGCATCTGCTGGTGGCGCTGCTGTACTCGGCGCTGATTCCGCTGGGAATGAACTGGTATCGCGACCATGTCGGCTTCACCTCCGGTCGCGGCATCAGCCTGGGCATCGCCCAGTTCCATCTTTTCTGGATGTTCCTAGGCGCCCAGCCGATGATCGCGGTGTTGCGACCGCTCTGCGCCAAGCTGCTGGTGCTGGCCATTCCCTTGGCCTTCGCGACCTGGACGCTGATGCACAACCACCCGCTGCGCCTGCTCTACTTCACCGCCGGGCCCAGCCTGCTGGCACTGGCCGCCATCGTGGCAAGCCTGCGCTACTCGTCGCGCGGGACCTCCCGCCCGACCACGGACACCGTTGATGCCTAGACGTTACATCCGCCTGTTCTGGCTGCTGGTCGCACTGACCTGGCTGGCACTGATCGCTGCACTGGTCAATGCCGGCTTCACTCCGGACTACTGGCTGCTGCACCACCTGGAAGGCGCCGAGCTGCCCTACCCGACCAGCAGCGTCATCATGTTCGCGCTGCTGGGAACCGTCGAGCTGGTGGTGGCCGCCCTGATCGTGCAGCCCTGGAAACTGAGACGCCTGTGGCTGCGCCTGCTGATCGCGTTCGCGTTGCTGGTGGTGTGGTCGGTGCCGTGGATGCTGTCCGCGATGCACCAGCCACCCGTGCACGGCACGCATCTGCTGTGGTTGCTGCTACTGGACGTGGGGCTGCTGCTGGCACTGTGCGTGGTATCGGCGGTGAGTGCAGCGAAGGCAGTGGCCAGGGCGCGGCACGGAACGCGCACCTAGACAGGAAGCACTGCCGTTACGCGCCCCCCGAAGGCTCTCACCTACAGGATTTCGTATCAATTGCATGTACGCAAACCCGGTAGCGGCGGGATGTTTGTCGCCCCTCCTTCGAATGGGCCTGCGTCAATGTCGCCCCGCGCGCTCCTCCCTCGGCCTCCCCGGATGTTCTGCTTGTGCCTGGCCATGCTTTGGCTACTGCTTGTTGCCGGATTCGTGCACGCTGGTTTCCAACCCGATCACTGGCAGATACGCCTGGGAAGAAGCACGACACCAACCTATCCGCTGCAAGCCGTCATTGGATTCTCGATGCTTTGCCTGGGAGAGATCGTCGTCGTTGCGTTGCTGCTCCGGCCCTGGTCTCTCTTTCGCTTGTGGTTGCGGCTGACGATCATGCTGGTACCGCTGCTCGCCTGGACATTGCTATGGAGCGTGTCCGCCATCCATCAACCCCCGGTGCGCGGCCTGCACTCCCAGTGGCTGCAGGCGCTCAGCGCAGGCATGTTGCTGACCCTTGCCATCATCGTCCCCGTCCAGTACTGGCCGCGCCTACGCCGCTGGCCCAACGGCTGATCGAATCTACTTCCGGAACTCCACCCGCACGTGCTGGCCGAAGCGTACCTTGGCCTCACCGTCGAATTCCAGCACGCACTCCACGACCTTGGCCACGCCGCGCCCGGCATCTTCAGGCAGGCGTGCCTGCGCGAACACCGGGCTGATGCGCACCACGCGTGCGGGCGGCAGTGCGCTGGTGCTCTCGGCACCATCGCTGTCCGGCACCACGGTGGCCTTCATGCCCACCTGCACGGCATCGGCATAGGCGGCGCTCAGTTCTGCACGCACCTGCAGCGGGCGCGCCGGCAGCAGCGAAATCGCCGGCTTGCCAGCCTGCACGAACGCACCAAGGCCCGGCACCTGGCCGACCACAGTGCCGGCTTCCGGCGCACTGAGCGACATCTGCTGCAGTTTCAGTTTCGCGTGCTCCAGCTTGTGCTGGGCCATGTCAACCTGCGCACCGGCCACGTCGACGTCAGCGCGCACAGCGGCCAGCTGCTGCTTGGCCGCATCGGCCTGCTGGTTGGACGACACACCTTCGCTGGCGCCGGTGGACAGGCGCGTGGCATTGCGCTCCAGTTCGCGCAGCTGCGCCTGGGTGCCCTTCAAGCGGTCATTGGCCAGGGCCAGATCGGCGGCGGCCATCGCCACTTCCTGCTGCAGCAGTGCACCGTCCAGCGACAGCAGCAGCTGCCCCTTCTTCACCGTGGCGCCCTCCTTCACCGGCGCGGCGGTGATCGAGCCATCCACCGGTGGCGCCAGCGCAATCAGGCCACCCTCGACGTCGATGATGCCGCGCGCCACCGCGACCTTGCTTGCGGTGGCAGTGCTGGCTTTGGCTGCGGGTGCCTGGGCAGGCACGCCCCTGGAACAGGCACCCAGCAGGAACGCTGCGGACAGGGCCAGGCTGAGCGGGAGCAGGTACAACATCTTGGTCATGGGGCGGGCTCTACAGTTTCGTTCTGGCGGCGGTCATCACGGACCATGCCGTCTTCCATGGCGATCACCCGATCGGCATGCCGGATCAGGCGCGGATCGTGGCTCACGCACAGCACGGTGGCGCCATGTGCACGTGCGTAGCGGTGCAGGATGTCGATCACGCGCTGGCCGTTCTCGGCGTCCAGCGCGCTGGTCGGTTCGTCGGCGAAGATCAGCGTCGGCGACTTGGCGAATGCGCGGGCAACGGCCACACGCTGCTTCTCACCGCCGGACAACTGCGCCGGGCGCATGTGGCTGCGGTGGCCGAGGCCCACCTCTTCCAGCGCCCTGCGGGCCAGCGGTTCACTTTCACGATTGCTCATCCCGCGGTAGCCCAGCGGCAACTGCACCTGTTCCAGCGCGGTCAGCGCCGGGAACAGATTGAAGCCCTGGAACACGAAGCCGACATGGTGCAGGCGGAAGCGCTCCACTTCGCTGCGCGTCATGTGGCCCACGTCCTGGCCGAGTGCGTGCACGCGGCCGCCATCGGGCGCAGACAGGCCGGACAGCAACGACAGCAGCGTGCTCTTGCCGCAGCCGGACGGGCCCGATACCAGAGTCAGCTCGCCGGGATAGATGTCCAGCGACAGGCCGCGCAGCACCGGCACCTGCACGTCGCCGGACATGAAGCCCTTTTCCAGTGCGTCGGCCTGCAGGGTCGGGGCGGCGGCGCGTGTAGAAATCATCGGCCGGCCCTCAACGCAGCAGCAACGATGGATCGGAGCGGACGACACTGCGTACCGCCATGATGCTCGACAGCATGGCCATCACCGCGACCAGCGCCACGCAGCCGATGATGACCATCGGCGTCAGCTGCACCGGCACGCGCTGCGTCTGTGCGATCAACAGCACGACGGTGCTGAACGCCGCCGCCAGCAACATGCCCACGCCGCCGATCAGCAATGCCTGCTCGAACACCACCCGCGCCAGTGCATAGCGCCCGGCACCGAGTGCGTTGAGCGTGGCGTATTCGCGTACCGACCCAGCCACCACGGAAGCAAACGACTGGTTGGTGATCACCGCGCCGACGAAGCAGACGATGACCGCCATGAACAGCACCGCGATGCCGGCGCCGGTATCGAACAGCCAGTATTGCTGCGAACGGCTGGCGAACTCCGGTGCGGTCCAGAACTCGACCGGCGTGGCCTGGCCCATCGACGCGGCCAGGCGGTCGCGCACACGGTCGGCCAGGTCCGTCGAGCGCAGGCCCGCCACGAAATAGGTACTGCCCTCGTGCGGATCGGTACCCGCGATGGCGCGCGCGGTATCCAGCGACGCCAGCACGTTGACACCACCAAGGCCACGCAGGCCCGGTTGTGCAGCCACCACGCGCACCGCCTTGCCGTTGATCCACGCACGGTTGTTCTGCAGGTCCACGCCCAGCGTGTCCAGGTCGGCGCTGTCGACGATCACCGCACCCGGCTCCCGCAGCTGCGCGCGCAGGTCGGCAGGCAGGATGCGCGCGAACATCATCGCGTCGTCCCGGGTAGAGATGCCGGACAGGTACACCGACACGTTGCCGGTACCCTGCGCGCTGGAACGCCACTCGCCATCGACCCATTCGTAGGGTTCGACGCGGGTGACGTCCGGGTCCATGCGCAGATGGCTTTCCACATCCGCGCTGATGGCATGGCCGTAATTGACGCTCTGGGTGCCAGGGAAACCGGCCCAGATATCGGCGGAGGATGCCTTCACGTAGATCGCCGCGGTACCGAAGATACCCAGCACCAGTGCCGCCTGCACGATCAACAGCACGCCGGCGAAACACATCGCCAGCACCACCGGCAGGAACCGGCGCCACTCGTAGGCCAGGGTCTTGCGGGCCAGCGCGATCATTGCGAGCCGCCCTCAGGCTCGACCGGCAGCGGCGCGCCGCCCAGGGCGCGGTACAGCGAGGCGAATGCGAGCACGCGCGCGCCCTGCGCACCGATCAGATCGGCCTGCGCGGCCAGTGCGGCACGCTGCGTGTCGAGCCCATCGAATTCGCTGGACAGGCCAAGCTGCACCTGCCGCGCCTGGCGCTTGACCTGCTGGCCCGCGGCATCATCGGCCGCACGCAGCGACTGGATGCTGCTTTCCTGCCGCGCCAGGCTGCCCAGCGCGCCTTCCACTTCGCTCACACCTTCGAGCACCGCCTTGCGGTAACCAAGCAGCGCGGCATCCAGCTGCTTTTCATCGGCGTGGAAGCGCGCGCGACGCTGGCCCCAGTCCCACAGCGGAATATCGACGTACGGGCCGATCGACGGACTGGAATCGGAATTGGAACGGGCGTTCTGGGTGAGGTTGTACGCGTACAGGATGGAGCCGCCGAGGCTGACCCGCGGATACATCGCTGCGCGCGTCGAGCCCTTGCTGGCCGCGGCCTGCATCACCTCCGATTCGGCCAGCAGGATCTGCGGCCGATGGCGCAGCAGATCGGCCGGGACCTGCTGCAGCGAGAATGCGCCCAGCGTCGGCGGCGTGCGATAGGCACGCCACGCCGGGTCCGGGCCATCACGTCCCAGCAACAAGGCCAACGCACGGGCAGCGTTGTCCGCAGTCTCGCGGGCCTGCGCCGTCGCCGCACGGGTGGCGGCCTGGCGTGCACGCAGGCGGTCAAGTTCGCCGGGCTCATCCAGGCGCAGGCGCTGGCGGACCAGCGCCAGTTGTTCGCCGCGATCGTCCACGGCCTGTTGGCGCACCAGCAGATCCTGCTGGGCCTGCGCCATGGTCAGATCCAGATAGCTGCGCACCACGTCGGCAATCACCGCCACCTGCGCGGCATTGCGCAGCGCCTCGGCATTCCCGGCCGAGGCCTGCGCGCTGAGCTGCGCGCTCTCGGCAGCGCCGAACAGCCCCAGGTCCCAGATCGCTTCGATACCCGCGTGGAAATAGGTGTCGACCGCGGCGGCGTCCTGCACCTGCTTGGCGCTGGCCGAGATTTCGGGCAGGAAACGCGAGTCCGACGTGCCGGCGACGATCCGCACGGCCTGCAGGCGCAGCGTGGCCTGCTGCAGGTCGAGGTTGCCGGCAATGGCCTGATCGACCAGTCCATCCAGCGCCGGGTCGGCCAGCACTTTCCACCACTGCTTGGCGTCCACGGCCACGCCCTGGCCCTGCGGCACCCGGGTCCAGGTGCTGGGCGTGCGATCAGGCAGGTCCGGCACCGGCACCGACATGCAACCGGCCAGGGCCAGGCTTGCCAACAACGCAGCGGGGCGGAGCACTGGATGCAGGGAAAGTCCGTGCCCGGCCCTGGGCACTGCCACTGAACTGATACGCCTGACCACCAGCCCGCCAACGTGTAGAAGGAGCATGAAGGCTACCGTGGGATTGTGGAGCAAACATGGAGAACTGGTCGAAAATCAGTCACAACAGGCGTTCGGTTCAGGCAATGCTGCCCCAGTCTTTCACCACGCTTTCAATGCGTTCCCAGCACGGAACACTGGACGCCCTCCACTGCGTATTGCACATTTCGGCGTCGCCCTGCCTCGATGCTGCCTGCCCGTGAATCGTACCCATGCCGGGCTACTGACTGCCTCGATTACGTCACTGATCGCCGGTGCGCTCGTTGTCGCGCTGACCACCCCACTGGCCTCGAACGTCCTGCTGCTCCTGATGGAGCGCAGCAACTTCATTCCTGCCGAATCCTCGATCCTCACCTTCGAGCCGTATGCCATCAATGAAGGCTCGTCGAATTACTGGCTGTACGGGAAGGACCGGACCTACCACTACCATTTCACCTACGAAGACGATGTTCCCTACGTCTACATCCCGCGGGACAGCCGCTGCCCCGGCTTCGACCAGCATGACGCCCGGACCTGGTGCAGCCCCCTGCCCGGCAAGCCGCGCTAGCGCCCCCCTGCGATGAAACCCGTGTGACAAACGAAAAACGCCCCCTTGCGGGAGCGTTCTTCTTGAATCTGGAGCGGGAAACGAGACTCGAACTCGCGACCTCAACCTTGGCAAGGTTGCGCTCTACCAACTGAGCTATTCCCGCAGATTTCGTTCGACCTGCGTCGAAGGAGCGCTATTGTGTCGATATTGCTGCACGGCGTCAACAGGAATTTTCAGGTGCATCGCGGTGCGACGTTCAGGCCCTGGGCCCTGGCCTCAGGGGCGCAGGCCACGGCGATGGAAGTAGATCTGCTCGGCGATACGCCGCGTGGCGCCCGTGTGCAGCAGTGCATTGAGCGGCCAGTCGGCCTGCAGATGGTCCATCGCCCAGCGCAGCAGGCGCTTGCCGTGGAAGGCCGGGGCGGCCTGCCGCGCCACCCGTTCGGCGTCCGGCCCTTGGCCGCGCAGATGGCGGGCAATCGCCTCTCCGACCGCCCAGCCATGCCGCCACGAGGAATGGATGCCGCCAGCCGACAGCGGCGAGACGATGCCGGCGGCGTCACCGGTCAGGATCAGGCGATGGCCGGTGATCGGCCCATCCGGCCGGCCGCAGGGCACCAGGCCGGCGCGGGTGGCCGAAGGACGCGCTGAAGGCGGAATGCCGACCACATCGCGCACGTGGCCGAGGAAGCCATCAATATCCGGCGGCCGTACCTGTTGCGGATCATGCCGCAGCGCCAAGCCGACCTGCAGGCCGGTTGGATTCTGCACGACCCAGCCGATATAGCCCGGCGCGTAGCGCTTGCTGACGAAGCAATGCAACGCATCGCCCTGCGGCAATTGACGGCCGGCAAACTCACGCTCGACGCCGAAGAGGTTGTCGCGCACCTGCCCGAGTCCGGTGCGCTGGGCCACGCGCGAACGTGCGCCATCGGCGCCGACCAGATAGGCGCATCGCCCTGCCCCATCCACCTGCCAGCCGTCACCACTGCGATGGGCATCAGTGAAAGACTGCTGCAGGCGAAGGTCGACACCGTTCGCGCGCAGTTCGCTGGCCAACCAGCGCATCAGGTTCGGCGTATCGGTGGTGAGGAAGTAGTAGCCCGGCGCGGCCAGCAACACGCTGCGCAGGTTCGGCGCATACAGGCGCACATTCGCGACGCGTTGCACGAGGTGTTCGGGCATGCGCCCCAACCAGGCCTGCTCCATCGCCTCCTTCACCACGATGCCGGTAGTGTGCAGGCGCTCGCCGGGGTCGGCCTTGCGTTCAAGTACGCAGACCCGCAGGCCGTACTGGGCGGCGGCCAACGCGCAGGCGGCACCGGCGAAACTGGCGCCGACGATGACCACGTCGTGGTCATAGGCAGAGGATTGATGAGGCATCGCGGGATCACCGGGCTGTAACGGAGACGCAGCTTCGCGAGCGCGCGTGGTGAGGCGATGGAGTGGCGGTGAAGCCGGGATGAAGTGCGCTGGACGCAAACGAAAAACGCCCCCTTGCGGGAGCGTTGTTCTTGAATCTGGAGCGGGAAACGAGACTCGAACTCGCGACCTCAACCTTGGCAAGGTTGCGCTCTACCAACTGAGCTATTCCCGCTTGGGAGGCGAAATTCTACCTATTCCAAGGATGGCGTCAAGCGCTTTTTTTCAGGGTCTGCGACGCGCCCGGCGCCGCGTATCCACGCCATGCGTGGATGGATACATCGATGGGGTCAGAGCCCTTTCCTGAGCAAAGGGATCCGACCCCGGGGCTCAGTTGCCCAGCTTCTTCTGCCGCGCACGCTCGCGTGCCGCGCGCTCGTCATCACGCAGGCTCGGCCAGGCGGCGTGCAGGTACTGCAGGCCGGACCACAGGGTCAGCACGGCGGCAATCGCCAGGGTCCAGTCGCCGATGTGGAACACCGGCCAGCCCATCCAGATGTCTTCCACCGGGACGTTCGGGGCCACCGAATACAGCAGGCACAGCAGCGCGACCATCTGCGCGGTGGTCTTGACCTTGCCGATCATCGCCACGCGCACCTTGGCGCGCTGGCCCAGCTCGGCCATCCATTCGCGCAGCGCCGATACCGCGATCTCGCGGCCGACGATGACCGCCGCCCAGAACGCCATCCACGGCGTCGGATGACCCTGCACGATCAGGAACAGCGCCACCGCCACCATCAGCTTGTCCGCGACCGGGTCGAGGAAGGCACCGAAGGCCGACTCCAGCTGGTACCGGCGGGCGATCCAGCCGTCGAGCCAGTCGGTGATCGCGGCCAGGCCGAAGATCGCCGCCGAAGCGAAGTTGGTCCAGGTGTAAGGCAGGTAGAACACCAGCACCAGCACCGGGATCATCACGATCCGCAACAACGTCAGCCAGGTGGGCAGGGTCAACTTCATGCTTGCGTGCTTCTCTCTCTACTCGGCCGCATCAGGCGTGGCCAACCCGTGCAGGTTAGCGTAGATACGTGCCGCGAGGGCGTCATTGATGCCTTCCACCTTGGCGATTTCCGCTTCACCAGCCGCTTTCAGGCCGACCAGGCCGCCGAAATGCTTGAGCAGGCTGGCGCGGCGACGCGGCCCAATTCCTGGAATGTCCTCCAGCTTGCTGGTCATCCGCGCCTTCTGGCGGCGGCCGCGGTGGCCGGTGATGGCGAAGCGGTGCGCCTCGTCGCGCACCTGCTGGATGAACTGCAGCGCCGGATTGGCCGCGCCCGGGCGCAGCTCGCGGCCATCGGGCATCACCAGCGCTTCATGGCCGGCGCGGCGCTCCACGCCCTTGGCCACGCCCACCAGCAGCACGCCTTCCACGCCCAGGTCGGACAGCGCGGCCTGCGCCTGCGCCAGCTGGCCCGCGCCGCCATCGATCAGCAGCACGTCCGGCAGCACGCCCTGCTCTTCCACCGCGCGGCGGAAACGGCGGTCGATGGCCTGGCGCATGGCGGCGTAGTCGTCGCCCGGCTCGATGCCGCTGATGTTGAAGCGGCGGTACTGCGCGCGCACCGGGCCTGCGGCGTCGAACACCACGCACGATGCCACGGTGGCCTCGCCCAGCGTATGGCTGATGTCGAAGCACTCGACCCGCTTGACCGGCTCGGCCAGGCCCAGCATGTCGCGAAGCGCATCGCTGCGCGCGTGCTGCGCATTGCGGCTGTTGAGTTCGGTGGCCAGGGTCAGCTGCGCGTTGCGGCTGGCCAGTTCCACATAGCCAGCGCGCTCGCCGCGCACATTCCACTTCAGCTGCACCTTGCGCTCGGCCGAGGCCGACAGCGCGGCGACCAGCAGATCGGCATCGGGAATCTCGCGATCCAACAGGATCTCGCGCGGCGGCTCGAATTCGACGTAGTACTGGGAGACGAAGGCGGCCAGCACTTCTTCCGGGCTCTCCTCGCCATTGGTGCGGGGGAAGAACGGGCGGGTGCCGAGGTTGCGGCCATCGCGGAACGCCAGCAGCAGCACGCAGGCCTGCGAGCCCTGCATGGCCACCGCCAGCACGTCCAGGTCGGCGGCGCGGCCGTCCACGTACTGGCGGGTCTGCATGCTGCGCAACGAGGAGATCAGATCCCGCAGGCGCGCAGCCTGCTCGAACTCCAGCGCCTCGCTGGCGGCCTGCATCTGCTCGCCCAGCTCACGTGTCAGCTCGTCGCTCTTGCCTTCAAGGAACAGTGCGGCGCGGCGCACCGATTCGGCATAGTCCGGCGCCGGCACCAGCTCCACGCAGGGTGCGCTGCAACGGCCGATCTGGTACTGCAGGCACGGCCGCGAACGGTTGCGGAACACGCTGTCCTCGCAGCTGCGCAGCTTGAACAGCTTGTGCATCAGGTTCAGCGTTTCGCGCACGGCGGTAACGCCGGGATACGGCCCGAAGTAGCGGCCAGGAATGGCCCGCGGGCCGCGATGCAGCGCGATGCGCGGCCAGTCCTCGCGGGTCAGCAGCACATGCGGGTAGGTCTTGTCATCGCGCAACGAGACGTTGTATCGGGGCGACAACGATTTGATCAGCTGGTTTTCCAGCAGCAACGCCTCGGCTTCCGAGCGCGTCACGGTCACATCCATGCGCGTGATCTGCGAGATCATCGACATGATCCGCGCATTCTTCGGGCTGCCGTTGAAGTAGCTTCCGACACGGTTGCGCAGCGCGCGCGCCTTGCCCACGTACAACAGGGTGTCGTCGGCCGCATACATGCGATACACGCCGGGGGCGGTACTGAGCTGTGCCGCGAAGGCCTTGCCGTCGAAGGCCGGGGCTGGAACGTCGGTCATTCGCTGATCGGGACTTCGCTGAGCACGCCGCTGTCGGGGTCGAATCGCAGCACGGCATGGGCGTCGGTCTCGGCAATCCACACCGCACCGGCGCCCACCGCCAGGCCGGCCGGGCCATGCAGGCGGCGCGGCAGCGACTGGGTGGTCAATTCACCGCCGCCCAGACGCAGCGTGCGCAGGCGACCGTTGCCGGTATCGGCAATCCACAACAGCGGAGCGTCCGCGCTCAATGCGATTGCCTGCGGGAACTGCAGGCTGGCCTGCGCGCGCGGGCCGTCTTCACTGCCGAAGCGCCAGGGCCCCTGCCCGACCAGCGTCTGTACCAGGTCGCCGCGCAGTTGCAGCGCGCGGATCGAGGACCCCAACGCATCGGCGACGTACAGCACCTGCTGCACCACGGCCAGCGCGGTCGGCTGCGCAAAGGCGGCCAGATGGCCACTGCCATCCCGCTCGTCGATGGAGCCGCTGCCGGCGCGCCATTGCAGGCTGCGCTGGCCCAGGTGGTAACTCCAGATGCGGTTGTCGCCGGCCATCGCGATGTGCAGCTGGTTGTCGGCGATGGCCAGTCCGACCGGATGGTCCAGCGAGACCTGCCGCGCCTGCGCCACCGGGCCTTCCACTGGCGCACCTGGGCGCCCGTTGCCACACAGCGTGTCGACGATGCCGGTCAACAGGTTGATACGGCGCACGGCGTGGTTGCCGGTGTCGGCGACGTACAGCGAATCGCGTTCCAGCACCAGCGCCTGCGGGCGGTGGAACGCCGCTTCGGCCAGGTTGCCGTCCATGAAATCAGCGGTGCCGAGGCCGAACTGGCGCAGGATGCGGCCACCATGGCTGCATTCGAGGATGCGGTGATGGCCACTGTCGGCGATGTACAGGCGCTCGGTACTGACCGCCAGCCCCAGCGGGAAGCGCAGGGCCTGTCGGGGCTCCGGATGCAGTTCGCTGCCGCCGCGCGGCGGCGCCGAAGGGCCCCCTTGGCACAGCGCATTCAAGGCGCGCTCCAGTTCACCGGGTGCGCCCTGCCCGACCAGCCGCTGCTGTTCGCGGCCCTGCGCATCCAGCAGCACCATGGTCGGCCAGGCGGTAACGCCGAAGCGGCGCCAGCCATCCCAGTCGGCATCGAGCAGCACGGGCATGGCCAGGCCCTGGCGGCGCAACAGCTTCAGTGCGGCACCGGCGTCGCGCTCGAAATCGAAGCGCGGCACCTGCAGCACCAGCGGCTGCAGCTTGCCAGGGTGGCGCGACAGCCACTGGCCGAACTCGGCCAGGCGTTGCGCACTCCAGGCGGAGGCCGCATTGACGAACAGCAGCGCGACCGGCCGGCCGCGCAGTTCGGTCAGGGTACAGGGGGTGGCATTGAGCCAGGTGGCGAACTCGGGCAGGTCCGGGACGGGCTGGACGTTCATGACCCGATTATGCCGGAGTCGGCGTCATGCAACAGTCGTGCCACCGCACGTTTTGCAGCATCGTCGACCAGCGACCAGACCTGTTCGAAATGATCGCTGCCGCCGGTGTAGGGATCAGGGATCGCTACCCGCCCCTGCCCGCCCGACCAGGGCAGGTACAACGCCAGCCGTTCACGCTGGGCCGCCGACGCCAGGCGACCGGCATCACGCAGGTTGGCCTCGTCGGCGCACAGGATCCAGTCGAAACGGTCGAAATCCACGGCCTGCAGCTGGCGTGCGCGCAGGCTGCCGATGTCCACGCCGTGTCCGGCCGCGCAGGCGACCGCGCGGCGGTCCGGCGGCTCGCCCACGTGCCAGTCGCCGGTGCCAGCCGAATCAACCTGCACCTGCCCGGCCAGCGGCGAGGCATCCAGGCGTGCGCGCAGCGCTCCTTCGGCCATCGGCGAACGGCAGATGTTACCGAGGCAGACGACCAGCAGCCTCATCGCGCCGCCATCGCCTGCAGCAGCCCCTCGGCGCGCTCCAGGTCCTCGGGCGTGTCGATGCCCGGCGGGAACGGCTCGGGCGAGATCGCTACGCTGATCGGGTAGCCCGCTTCCAGCACACGCAGCTGCTCCAGCGATTCGACCTGCTCCAGCTGGCCCGGCGGCATCGCCGCGAACTGCTGCAGGAAGCCGGCACGATAGCCGTAGATGCCGATGTGGCGCAGCCAGGCATGGCCTTCAGGCAGCGCGTCTCGGCTGCGTGCGAAACCGTCGCGGTGCCAGGCGATCGGCGCGCGGCTGAAGTACATCGCCTCGTTGCGCACGTTGCGCACCAGTTTCACCACGTTCGGGTCGAACAGGGTATGCGCGTCCTCGACGGTCGTGGCGAGGGTCGACATCGGCGCATTGCCACCGACCAGTGCGTCGGCCACCGCGCGGATGCCGGCCGCCGGCGCGAACGGTTCGTCGCCCTGCAGGTTGACCACCACCGTGTCATCGGCCCAGCCGGCGGTGCGCGCGCACTCGGCCAGCCGATCAGTGCCGGAGGCGTGCGTGGTCGCTGTCATTGCCACCTTCACCTCGGCCAGCCCGGACAGCGCATCGGCAATGCGCTGATCGTCGGTTGCCACCCAGACCTCGCGGGCACCGGCCTGCAGCGCGCGGCGCGCCACATGCAGCACCAGCGGCTCGCCGCCCAGCGGGCGCAATGGCTTGCCCGGCAACCGCGAGGCGGCATAGCGGGCGGGGATGGCGACGACGAATTCAGTCATGCGGGCGGTACTCGGCAGGCTCGTTACAACGGGAATGCGGCCAGCGTCGCGTGAATGCAAGCGCCACCGCGCCACTCAGTTCGGTCGCAGCTTGTCCAGGCGATCGGTCAGCGCCACCCAGAACGCCGCAGGCAGCTCGGCGCGCAGCGGAACCGCGTAGTGCCAGTCGTTGCCGAACGCACGGCATTTCACCGCGTCCTTCTCGGTCATCAATACCGGCAACTGGCTACCGAAGGACAGGTCCTGCGGCTGGTAGGCCTGGTGGTCGGCGAATGCGTGCGGCACCACGCCGATCCCACGCGCGCGCAACATGTCGAAGAAGCGCTGGGGATGGGCAATACCGGCCACTGCATGCACGCGCTGGCCCTTGAAGTACGCCAGCGGGCGGGCGCGGCCACCGGCCAGCGGCTGTGCACTGTCGATGTGCAGCGCCATCGGCCACTGGCCGAAGCCACAGGCCTGGGTCGCGGTTTCCTCATCGGCCTGGCCGAGGTTGACCACGCGGAAATCGCATTCACTGGCACGGCTGACCGGCTCGCGCAACGGCCCGGCCGGAATCATCCGGCCATTGCCGTAGCGGCGCTGCGCATCGACCACTTCAATCTCGATGTCGCGGGCCAGCCGGTAGTGCTGCAGGCCATCGTCGCAGACGATCACATCGCAGCCGGCCTCGACCAGCGCCTTGCCGGCGGCGACGCGGTCACGGTCCACGCGCACCGGCACGCCGGTCTTCCAGGCAATCAGCACCGGTTCGTCACCGCCCTTGGCAGTCGGCGTATCGGCCTGCACCCACAACGGTTTATCGGCCTCTTCGCGGCCATAACCGCGGCTGGCTACGCCCGGCTTCCAGCCAGCCGCGCGAAGCCGCTCGACCAGGGCGATGGTCAGCGGCGTTTTGCCGGTACCACCGGCGGTGATGTTGCCGACCACGATGACCGGCACGGGCAGCGAGTGGCGCTTGCGCCAGCCATGCCGGTAGGCCCGCCGGCGCAGTGCGGTGACACCGGCGTACAGGGGCGCCAGCAGGCGCATCGTCCACGGAACCGGGCTGCCGTCGTACCAGTACGGCGGGGTCTGGGTACCCTTGCCGGCCATCAGTCCTGCCTTTCGCGGAACTGCATGCTGTGCAGATGCTGGTACAGGCCGCCCAGTTCGAGCAGCTCCTTGTGGGTACCGCGTTCAACGATGCGGCCATGGTCCATCACCAGCACCTGGTCGGCATGCTCGATGGTCGACAGGCGGTGCGCGATGACCAGCGTGGTGCGTTCCGGCATCAGGCGCTGCAGCGCATCCTGCACCAGGCGCTCGGATTCGTTGTCCAGCGCCGCAGTGGCTTCGTCGAGGATCAGGATCGGAGCGTCGCGCAGGATCGCGCGGGCAATCGCCAGGCGCTGGCGCTGGCCACCGGACAGCAGCGCGCCGTTCTCGCCCACCGGGGTCTGCAGCTGCTGCGGCATGCGTGCGATGAACTCCCAGGCGTTGGCGGCTTCGGCCGCCGCACGGATCTGCTCGTCGGTCGCGTCCATGCCATAGGCGATGTTGGCGGCGATGGTGTCGTCGAACAGCATCACCTTCTGGCCGACCATCGCCACCTGGCGGCGCAGGTCGGCCAGCGGGTAGTCGTCCAGGGCCACGCCATCGAGGGTGATGACACCGCCGCTGGGCTCGTAGAAACGCGGTACCAGCCGGATCAGGCTGGTCTTGCCGCTGCCGGAACGGCCGACGATGGCCGTCACCGTGCCCGGCCTGGCAACGAAGCTGATGTCGTCCAGGGCGATGCCGCTGTCTTCGCGGTAGCGCAGCATGACGTGGTCGAACGCCAGTTCACCCCGCACACGCTGCACGCGGTGCCGGCCCTCGTCACGCTCCACCGGCATGTCGATGATGCCGAACAGGCGCTCGGCCGCAGAAACGCCGCGGGAAATCGAGGTCTGTACGCTGGTCAGGCGGCGCAGCGAGGGAATGATGGCCATCATCGAGGTCATCAGGCCCATGAACTGGCCGGCATTGAGGCGGCCCGCCAGTGCTTCGCGGGTCGACACCCATACGATCACCGCCAGTGCCAGTGCGGCCAGGAACTGCACAACGCTGGAGGCGGCAGCGCGGGTGATCTCGACCTTCATGTTCAGCGCCAGCATCCGGTTGGCCAGGCGCGAGTAGCGCGAGATCTCGTGCTGCTGGGTGCCATGCACCTTCACTTCCTGCTGCGCAGCCAGCGACTGCTCGGCGGTCTGCGCCATCGTGCCCATGCCGTCCTGGATGCCGCGGCTGATGCGCCGGTAGCGCTTGCCGACGTAGGACACGATCACGCCGATCAACGGCACCACCACCAGCATCGCCAGGGTGACCTTGACGCTCATCTGCAGCATCACCGCCAGCATCGCGACGATGGTAAGGGTGTCAGCCACCACGGTCTTCAGTGCATCGGCACTGGCCTGGGTGACCTGTTCGGTATCGAAGTTCAGGCGGCTGACCATCACCGGTGTCGCTTCGGTATCGAAGTGCGACGACGGCAGGTGCAGGTACTTCTGCAGCACCTGCTCACGCAGGTCGCGGACCACGCTGCGGCCGGTCTTGGCCAGCGTGTAGTCGCTGACCCAGGTGGCCACGCTGCGCATCAGGAACAGGCCAAGAATGGTCAGCGGCAGCACCACGGCCGCGCGCGGCTGCGGATCGACGAAACCTTCGTTGACCAGCGGCTCCATCAGCTTGGTGAAGTGATAGCCGGCAAGGGCTTCGACCACCATGGCGATGACCGCGCCCACCATGAACACCCAGTAGGTGCGGGTATAGCCCAGCAGACGTTTGTAGATCGGCCACACCGGCGCGTGATGGGAACTCATGGACGCACCTCTGGCGCAGTTGCAATGGCGATACGACGGAACCCGAGCTGACCGAGCGCATCCTGCGCAGTCACCACGGCCTGGTAGGGAGTACGCGCGTCGGCGCGCAGCAGCACGGGCTGGCTGCGATCACTGCCGGCAACGGCGGCGATGGTCTGCTTGACCGACTCTACATCGTTGCGCAGCACTTCCTGGTCATTGATGAAATAGCGGCCTTCGGCGTTGATCAGCACGCTGAGCGAACGCGGCGGCTCGTTGTTGGGCTGCTGGCTGGCGGTCGGCAGCTGCACCTGCAGCGTCGAGCGCGCATCGAAGGTGGTGGTGACCACGAAGAAGATGATCAGCACCAGGATGACATCGATCAACGGAACCAGATCGATATGCGGCTCATCCTGGGATCGGTCATTGCCGATACGCATCGATCAGGCCTTCGCCGTGGCGGCGCTGGCCGGGCGCGCCGACGGCGACGGGTTCATCACCCCCGGGCGACCGTCGAGCGTGTCCAGCAGGGCGCTGGCTTCCTGTTCCATCTCCACCACATAGCCGTGGATGCGGCCCTTGAAGTAGCGATGGAACATCAGCGCCGGGATGGCCACGATCATGCCGGTGGCGGTGCACACCAGCGCCTTGCCGATGCCGCCGGCCAGCTGGTTCACGTCACCCACGCCATGGTCGAGGATGCCCAGGAACATCTGGATCATGCCGATCACCGTGCCCAGCAGGCCCAGCAGCGGGCCAGCCGAGGCAATGGTGCCCAGTGCGTTGAGGAAACGCTCCATGCGGTGCACCAGGTGCCGGCCGGTATCTTCGATGCGCTCGCGGATCTGGTCGCGTGGACGGTTGCGGGCTTCCAGCGCCGCGGCCAGCAGCGCGCCCAACGGCGAGTTGGCCCGCAGGGTCTGCAGGTGCGCCGGGTCAAGCTTGCCGCGTGCGGCCCAGTTGCGCACTTCCTGGCCGAGGCCGGGCGGCAGCACTTCCGTTCGCCGCAGGGACCAGAAACGCTCCAGGATGATCGCCAAAGCCAGTACGCCCAACAGCAGCAGCGGCACCATCGGCCAGCCACCGGCCTTGACCAGTTCCCACACGTTTCAACCCTCCGGCCCAACGGCCGCTTGTTCGATCGGCGATAGGATAGCAGCCGACCGCGCCCGCCCAGCGGCATCCCACCACCGGGATGCATGGATACGCTGTTCACGCAGCTGCAGCCCTTGTGCGCCAAGCCATACGCGGATCGCACCGGACTCTGCGGTGGACACCACCTCGGCCCCCTGCGCCTGCCAGCGCCGGACCACGTCCTGCCGCGGGTGGCCGAAGCGATTCTGGTGCCCGGCCGAGACCAGCGCCAGCCGTGGAGACACCGCCGCCACCCAGGGCGCGCTGGAGCTGCCGCTGCTGCCATGGTGCGGCACCAGCACCACATCCGCCTTCAGCGCCGCCGGAGACGCCCGCAACAGCGCCTGTTCGGCCGGACGGCCGATGTCCCCGGGCAACAGGACCACGCCATGGGGGCTGGCCACGCGCAGCACGCAGCTGTCTTCGTTCTCGGCCCGCTGGCTGCCCGCATCCGGGTGCAGCACCTGGAAATCGACCCCGTCCCAGTGCCAGCGCAGGCCCCGCTGGCAGCGCTGGGCGCCGGTGATCGCACTGCCCGGCGGCGCCAGCAGCGGCAGCCCCGGCAGCTGAAGGCGCAGGCTGGGCAGGTTGCCGGCATGATCGAGGTCGTCGTGGCTGAGCAGCACCCGGTCGGGCGGAGCCTGGCCCAGCGCACGCAGTGCTGGAACCAGGACCCGCTCGCTGCCCTCGTCCCCGCTCGGCGGCCCCACGTCGTACCAGAGCGCATGCCGCGCGGTGCGCAGCAACACCGCCGTACCCTGGCCGACGTCGTGCACCAGCAGCTCCAGCGCTCCCTCGGCCGGCCGCTCGCGCAACGGCCACAGCAGTGGCAGGCACAACAGCAAGCCGGCCAGCCCGCCCCCGGCGCCGCGCGGCAGCAGCCACCAGAACACGCCCAACAGCGCCGCCGGCACGGCCCAGGCCGGCGCCTCGGCCAGCCACCACATCGCCTGCGGATGCACCGCCAGTGGCTGCAGGGCCTGCCAGCTGATCTCGAACAACCACGCCGCAGCGCTCCACACCCAGCGCCCGGCCCCGTCGGACAGCACCTGCAGGCCGGTACCGAGCAGCGACAGCGGAACCACCAGCAGGGTCCACCAGGGAATGACCGGCAGGTTCACCAGCGGCCCCAGCCAGGCGGTGCCACCGAACAGCGCGATGCCCAGCGGCACCAAGCCAACGCTGGCTACACCCTGTGCGGCCAGGAACCCGCGCAGGCTGGCGACGATGCCGCGCGGACGCCCCTGCGGCAGGCACCACACCAGCCACAACACGCCGCCGAAGCTGAGCCAGAAACCCGCCGACAGCACCGACAGGGGCGCCGGCAGCAACAGCGCCAGCGCCGCCAACGCAAGCCCCTGCATCGCACCGAGCGGGCGCCGCCCGCTGCGCGCCAATGCGATCAACCCGATCATCAGCGCCGTGCGCACGGTCGGCAACTCGCCGCCGGCCAGCACTGCATAGCCTGCTGCGGCCAGGGCCGCGGCGCAGGCCGCCGCCTGCGGACGTGGCCAACGGCATGCCAGCAGCGGGCACAGCCACCACAGCCCCCGGCACAGCAGCGCCCCCAGCCCCGCCACCACTCCGACATGGAACCCGGAAATGGCCACCAGATGGGTCAGTCCCAGTGCCCGCAGCTGATCCCAATCGGTATCGGACAGGCCACGCGTATCGCCCAGTGCCAGCGCCTGCACGAAGCGTGCGGCCGGATGGGCCACCTGCGCGGCGATGGCGGCACTGGTGCGTTCACGCCATGCTGGCAGGCCATGCGCGGCCTGCAGCTCACGCGCGTTGGCCGGCGCCCGCACGGTCCCGCTGCCGGACACGCCACGCAGCAACGCATGGCGCTCACCGTCGAAACCACCGGGATTGATCCGCGAACGCGGCGCCCGCACGCGCAGGGCCAGATGCCACTGCGCACCGGCCCGGACCCGATGCCGCCCAGGTTCAGCGCCGGTGGCAGTGCGGGCATGCCAGGCATCGTTCCAGGTGACCTGCAGACGCTTGCCACGCAGTGATGGCAGTTCGCTGCTCTCATTGACCTGCAGCAGGAAGCGGGTGCGCGCGACCCCGCGATCCGGCAGATCGATGACCCGGCCACTGACCAGCACATTCCGTGCCGGCTGGTCCGGCGGCAGCTGGTGCTGCAAGGCCCAGTGCCCGTGCATCGCCGTCCAGCCGGCACCGAACAGGAAGACCGCGGGCAGACGCCCACGCCAGCGCAGCCCCCACCCTGCGCTGCCGAGCACGAACATCACCGTACAGACCCACAGCGGCGGCAGCAGCGGCAGCTGCACGCAGGCCAGCGCGCCCAGCGTCAGCGCCGCAGCGGAGCCGCTGCCCAGCAAGGGAGACGGGGAACGCTGATCGGCCATGAAGCCAGCCTGCCGCCGCCGGCAGCAGGTTGCCTATCAGGACTTGCCCCGCAGTTGCGTCAGCGTCGAACGCTACCGCGATGGAAATTGACCCGGAAGCTCGCGCCGCCTCCCGAGGCCTCGCCGACACTGACCGAGCCACCGTGGTGCTGCACGATTTCCTTCACCAGGTGCAGGCCGAGGCCACTGCCGCTGCCCGCCGCGCGCAGGCGATGGAACGGCTCGAAGATCGCCTCACGGTCGCCCACCGGAATGCCCGCGCCCTGGTCGCTGACTTCCAGCAACCCGCGCGTATCCAGCCGCACGCAGATGGTGCCACGGCCACCGCCATGCACGATTGCGTTGTGTACCAGGTTGGCGATCACCCGCCCCAGTGCCAGGCTGTCGCCGTGGATCCACACCGGCGCTTCCGGCGCATCCACTTCGAAGCCATAACCAGCGCCGACCACCAATGGCGCCAGGTCCGCCGCTGCTTCACGCACCAGCACGGCCAGGTCCAGCCGCTGCAATGCACCCACGTTGCGGTCAAGCCGCTGCAGATCAAGCAAATGCTCGGCGACATTGCCCAGCCGCGCCACGTCGGTCAGCAATTGCGATTTCAGCTCCCCCTGCGGCAGCTGCGACAGGCGCGCCTGCACCACGGCGATCGGTACGCGCAGCTCGTGCGCCGCGTCGGCAAGGAACTTGTCGCGCGCTGCATAGCCCTGCTGCACCTTGTCGATGGCATCGTTGAATGCTTCCACCAGCGGCGCCACTTCCGTTGAAACCAGCTGCGCATCCAGCCGCGCACCGGGTTGGCCGATGTCCAGTTCCTTGGCCTGCTGCGCGGAACGGCGCACGCCCCGCATCGCCCGGTGGATCACGGTCGGCATCACCAGCAGGGTGACGACGATCAGTGGCAGGAAGAACCACAGGCCGATCAGGCGCAGCACCATCAGTGCGCCGTCCAGCAGCCCGCCCTTGGGTGCGCCACCGACCATCACCGTGATGCGGCGCCCATCCTCGTTGCGGATCATCACCCGTGCCACGTCCAGGTAGGGCGGCACCAGCGAACCCAGTTCGGTGGCACCTACGGTCGGCAGTCGCGCAAGCAGCGGCGCGTGGATCGCAGGAATGGTGCCGCGCTCCAGCCACATGCCCTTGTCGTCCACCGCGGCAAACCAGAGGTTTCCCCCGGCGTCGGCATCGAGTGTGTCCCAGCGCGCCTGGTCCAGCACCAGCCGGCCGCCTTCGCTGTGAACCGCCTTGGCCACCGCCTCGGCAACGAACATGTCCATGCCCCAGGAGTCCTTGTCCCCCCATGTCAGGATCAGCGCGACCACCGCGAACAGTACGGTGAAGGCCTGCGCCAGGAACAGGCGCCAGGCCAGGCCAAGGGTAATCGAACGGATCGGACGGGCCATTTCAGGCCTCCGCCAGCAGGTAGCCAACGCCGCGGATCACATGGATCTCCACCCCGGCCCCGGCCTGCTGCAGCGCCTTGCGCAGCTTGGAGATATGCGCATCCAGCGCATTGGACTGGATCTCATCGTCGAAGCCGTACACCGCCGCCTCCAGTGCACTGCGGGTGACCGTGCGCCCCTGCCGCATCGCCAATGCCTGCAGCACCAGCACCTGGCGTCGTGGCAATGCCAGTGGCCGGCCCTCCACCTGTGCCTGCAGCGATTCGAAATCGAACTCGAGCCGCCCCAGCCGCAGGCTGGGCGTCACCATCGCCGAAGGCCTGCGCGATACGGCACGGATACGCGCCATCAGCTCCTCGATCGCCACGGGCTTGACCAGATAGTCATCGGCACCGACGTCCAGGCCTTCGACCTTGTCCGACAGCGTGCCCTTGGCGGTCAGCATGATCACCGCCAGGTTCGGCCGCAGCGCACGCGCCATCGCAACAAATCCGGCGCCATCGCCATCGGGCAGCTGACGGTCGAGCAGCAGCAGCTGGTGCACCGGTTCGCGCAACGCGAGCGCGGCCTCGGCAAGGCTGCCAACCACGTCGGCGACCACGCCCTGCCGCTCCAGGCCCGATTGCAGCGCACGGGACAGATCAGGATCGTCTTCGACCAGGAGGATGCGCATCAGGGACTCGTCAACCGGAAACGCTGCCGATCATAGTGCCTGGCGCCCTGATTTTCCGCCCATGCATGCCGAACGCGCGGGCGCAATGTTCTGACAATGTTGCCCCGTCACCATGCGCAGCCATCTCCTGCAAAGTGGCTGATCGATGCCGTCGCTGTCCCCGCCCCTGCTGCGCCCGCTGCTGTTCACCGCTGTTTTCGGCGTGCCGTTGATCGCCCACGCAGCCGAGCAGAACCCTGGCGTGCAGGCCGGCATCAGCGCTGGCGCGACCTCCGGTGCATACGCGCACTATGACGTCAAACCGCTGCTGGTACCGGCCGTTGCCT
Organism: Stenotrophomonas maltophilia; assembly: GCF_002799155.1. Taxonomy (GTDB): domain Bacteria; phylum Pseudomonadota; class Gammaproteobacteria; order Xanthomonadales; family Xanthomonadaceae; genus Stenotrophomonas; species Stenotrophomonas maltophilia_R. The sequence continues at coordinate 1,074,409 of NZ_NERD01000002.1, read as the reverse complement.
GGCAGGGCAAGCGCTTCTTCGCTAGCCCAGGCTCGCTGGGCATGTACCTCTACAAGGGCCAGGGACTGCGCCTGTCGGCGGCGGTCACGCCCTACACGCTGCGCTTCAAGACCGGCGATGTGGACGACGCACAGCTGCGCCGCCTGCACAGCCGTCAGATGTCGGCGATGGCGGGCATCAACGCTGAGTACAGCGCCGACTGGGGCATGGTCGAGGCCAGCGTGATGCGGGAAGTCACCGGCCATGGCGGTGGTATCGAGTCGCGCCTGCATTACAGCTATCCGATCCAGGCGGGCCGCTTCACCTGGGTTCCGCGGGCAGGGGTGGTGCATTCCAGTGCTCGGCTGCTCGACTACTACTACGGCATCAGCGACGAAGAAGCACTGCGCTCTGGCCTTGCCACTTACCGCCCAGGCAGTACCACGTCGCCGAGCCTGCAGATCGCGGTCAGCACGCCACTGGGCACGAAATGGCGCGCCACCGGCGTGGTGTCCAACCAGTGGTTCGGTGATGCAGTGAAGGACAGCCCGATGGCGCGACGTGGCACGCAGACGTCGGCCTTCGTTTCCCTGATGCGCTCGTTCTGAGCGCGCACCCCTACGGACAAGGACCCCCCATGGCCTCCGTCTCCCCCGTCACCGAAGCCCACGCGATCCTGCGTGCACCCGACCTGGACAGCGCCGAGCGCGTCTATCTGGGGCTGATGCCCGACCTTGAACACGTGAACGCACTGGCCCGCCGTGCAGTGGGCCTGTCACGCGTTGCAGACGCCGCACGCGGCTATGCGTTGTCGATGACCCTGGTCGGACTGCGCCTGCAGGAGCTTGAGATGGGCGAACCGACCGCCCGGGAACATCGCCAGGCGACCCTGCGCAGCCTGCGCCAGACCTTCAGCGCCTGACGGTACACGCATGGAAATCGCCGCCGCCCCCTTGCGGCGGCACCCGTATCCACTACCTCGGCAGGGCCTGCGCACAGGCAAGCCCGGCGCGATGGCGTTGCTCAACGCAGCGTGGTCCATGCCAGCAGCGCACACAGGATTGCGACCCAGATTACTGCCTTGAACGTGCCTTCCAGCATGTTGCCGCCGAACAGGCGTTCCAGGAACGGATTGGGCCTGGATTCGGGTACGTGATCGCTCATGCGGCAGCTCCTTGCAGTGTCGGCGCGGTTGCGCGGTAGCGCCGAGTCTACGCCTGCGCGGCCCGGCTTCATCGGCGTCTGCCTGCCTTTGGCGACGCAATCCCTGCCTTCGTCGCAGGCCGGCTGCGGTGCCCGGCAGGCCATGCCAGCCTGCATGCACTTTCCCGCCGGAGCACCGTGCCATGCCGATGCTTGCCCTGATCCTGCTGCTCTCCAGCCTGTTCGGCGACGCCAGCGGACCCACCGACGATGCCCTGCGCAGCCAGATCCTGCGCGCCGAGGCCCCGCAGCACACGCATGACGTGCTGCCCCTGCAGCTCTATCACCTGCGCCAGGACCGCGTACTTCGATTGGGCTGCCAGCGGCTGCCAGACGACCACAGGGGCCGCCCCCAGGCCGCGCTGGTGCGGGCAGGTGTGGCGCAGCTGTGGGAACGCGTCGATGGCCACTGGCGGATCCAACGTTCGGTCAGCATCACCCGCTGATTTCACGCCACTGAACCGATCGGGATGCGGCCTCGCGGGAAGAAGGGAGGCCCCCCCCGGAACGAAAAAAGCCGGCCCAGTGGCCGGCTTCCATCGTTTCCACCATTTCACCGGCAATGCCGGGAGCAGGTGGTGGGCGGTACAGGGTTCGAACCTGTGACCCCTACCATGTCAAGGTAGTGCTCTACCGCTGAGCTAACCGCCCATCATGTTCTTGCCACCCGAAGGCTGGCCTTGTTACGTAAAAACCCGGCGCCAGGGCCGGGCTTTGCAGTTCACGACAGCCCTCTTCCGAGAACTTCGTGGTGGGCGGTACAGGGTTCGAACCTGTGACCCCTACCATGTCAAGGTAGTGCTCTACCGCTGAGCTAACCGCCCGTTTTTCTTCTGCATTTCCGCGATTGCGTCGGTGCAGGCCGCGTATATTACGTATGCCGGCGGGGAAGCGCAACACTTTTGTGAAGATGATGCTGCACTGCCGCGTTCAGCCCAGACTGGCTTCCTTCAGCTGCCGGATCTGGTCACGCACGCGTGCGGCATCTTCGAACTCCAGGTCCTTGGCATGCTGGTACATCTGCTGTTCCAGCGCCTTGAGACGGGACGCAAGCTGGGCCGGGCTGAGCAAACGATAGTCGCTCCCTTCCTCGGCAACGCCGGGCCGGCCCTTGCCCTTGCCCTTCTTCGCCTCCTTCTCCGCCGCATCCGAACGCGCGCCCTCGAGGACGTCGACGATCGGGCGCGCCACCGAGCGCGGCACGATGCCATGTTCTGCGTTGTACTCGACCTGCTTGGCGCGGCGGCGGTCGGTCTCGTCGATCGCCGCCTGCATCGAACGGGTCACCTTGTCCGCGTACAGGATCGCCTTGCCGCGCACATTGCGGGCGGCGCGGCCGATGGTCTGGATCAACGAGCCGGTCGAGCGCAGGAAGCCCTCCTTGTCGGCGTCGAGGATCGCCACCAGCGACACTTCCGGCATGTCCAGGCCTTCGCGCAGGAGGTTGATGCCGACCAGCACATCGAACTTGCCCAAGCGCAGGTCGCGGATGATTTCCACGCGCTCGACCGTGTCCACGTCCGAGTGCAGGTAGCGCACGCGGATACCATGCTCGGTGAGGTACTCGGTGAGGTTCTCGGCCATGCGCTTGGTCAGCGTGGTGACCAGCACGCGGTCGCCGGCCTTGATGCGTTCGTTGGCCTCGCTCATCAGGTCGTCGACCTGGGTCCCCACCGGGCGGATCTCCACCACCGGGTCGATCAGGCCGGTCGGGCGCACCACCAGCTCGGTGATCTCGTCGCCGGCCTCGCGGTATTCGTACGGCCCTGGCGTTGCCGACACATAGATGCTGCGCGGGCAGCGCTCCTCCCACTCCTCGAAGCGCAGCGGGCGGTTGTCCAGCGCCGACGGCAGGCGGAAACCGAACTCGACCAGGGTTTCCTTGCGCGAACGGTCGCCCTTGAACATCGCGCCGATCTGCGGAATGGTCACGTGCGATTCGTCGATCACCAGCAGCGCATCGGCCGGCAGGTAGTCGAACAGGGTCGGCGGCGGCTCGCCGGCATTCTTGCCGGTCAGGTGCCGGGAGTAGTTCTCGATGCCATTGCAGTAGCCGACCTCAGCCATCATTTCCAGGTCGAACTGGGTGCGCTGGGCCAGGCGCTGCGCCTCCACCAGCTTGTTCTGCGCGTACAGCTGCTCCAGCCGCTCCTTCAGCTCCACCTTGATCGTCTCGATCGCCGCCAGCACGCGCTCGCGCGTGGTCGCATAGTGTGTCTTCGGGTAGACCGTGAAGCGTTGCATGTTGCGCAGCGTCTCGCCGGTCAGCGGGTCGAACAGGGTGATCTTCTCGACCTCGCCATCGAACAGCTCAAGGCGCAGCGCCTCGCTGTCCGACTCGGCCGGGAACACGTCGATCACTTCGCCGCGCACGCGGAACGTACCGCGCTGCAGTTCGTACTCGTTGCGTGTGTACTGCAGCTGGGTCAGGTGGTTGATCAGGTCGCGCTGGTCGATGCGCTCGCCCTTGGACAGGATCAGGCGCAGTGACAGGTAGTCTTCCGGTGCACCCAGGCCATAGATCGCCGACACCGTCGCCACCACGATCGCATCCGGGCGCGACAGCAAGGTCTTGGTCGCGGCCAGGCGCATCTGCTCGATGTGCTCGTTGATCGAACTGTCCTTCTCGATGAAGGTGTCCGACGACGGCACGTAGGCCTCGGGCTGGTAGTAGTCGTAGTAGCTGACGAAATACTCCACCGCGTTGTGCGGGAAGAATGCCTTGAACTCGCCATACAGCTGCGCCGCCAGCGTCTTGTTCGGCGCCATGATCAACGTCGGCTTCTGCACGTTCTGGATGACGTTGGCGATGGTGTAGGTCTTGCCCGAGCCAGTCACGCCGAGCAGGGTCTGCTTGGCGATGCCGGCCTCGAAGTTGCTGGTCAGCTTCGCGATGGCATCGGGCTGGTCGCCCGCCGGCGAATACGGCGAGACAAGTTCAAAACTGTCGCTCATGGTGTTGCCAGTTCCCGGGAAGGTTGAGTATACGGGGCAAGGGGTGACGGCTGGCTGAGGGGTCGCCGGGCAGCCCGCCGCGGAGAATCCCGATGGCGGCTGCCCAGCCGGGCGCGGAGGCTGGATGCATGCACCCGACCCACGCCCCCTGCCCCCACGGCCCCCGCACTGCGCGGGGCGTGCACCTGACCGAACTGCTGGTGGTCATCGCCGTGCTGGCGGTGCTGCTGGCCGCGACCTGGCCGGCACTGCGGCCCCTTCTGCTGAGGCACCGCGCCGATGCACTGCAACTGACCCTGCACGCCAGCCTGTCCGGCGCACGCAGCGAGGCATTGCGCAGGCGCGAGCTGATCGGCCTCTGCGCCAGCGTCGACGGCCTGCACTGCGGCGACGACTGGAGCGCCGGCTGGATCATCTACCGCAGCGGCGACCAGCGCGGGGAACCGGCGTCGCCGGAAGCGATCCTGATCCACCATACCGGGCGCCCGGACATCTCGATCCTTGCCAAGGCCAGCAGCGGGCGCCCCCAACTGTTCTTCCAGGCAGATGGACGCAGCCCGGGGGCCAACCTGAGCCTGCGCATCTGCGCGGGCAATCGGCTGCACGGTGCGCTGATCGTCAACAATGGCGGCCGCGTCCGAAGTGAGCACGTAGACCGCGATACACCCTGCTGAATGCTTGCGCAGAAAAGCAAAAGCCGCGATTTCTCGCGGCTTTTGCAGTATCTGGCGCCCGAAGTTGGACTCGAACCAACGACCCCCTGATTAACAGTCAAGTGCTCTAACCGGCTGAGCTATTCGGGCGGGGAGGCGCATTGTACTGGTCGATCACAGGAAGATCAACACCTGTTTCACCAGCAGCTGGCAACTCCACCGTCGGCCGTCTTGCGGTTGGCCTGGTCCACGCTCAACTTGCCGCAGCTGTCCTTGGCCTGCGTGCCCTGCGGGGTGGCGGTAATGGTGAAGCTCGTGCCATCCCCCTTGTAGTCCAGGTTGTAGCGCGCGGTCCCGCCATCACGGGGCGACACCTTGGTCGGCAGCGCGTAGCCCGTGTAGGAGTTGTTGCTGGTGTGGTAGCGCTCGGCACGCTGTGCGTACTCGGCCAGGTCCGCCTTCACCACGGCGCGATGCGATCGGCGCACGTATTCCTGATAGGACGGAATGGCGATCGCCGCCAGGATGCCGATGACGATCACCACGATCATCAGCTCGATCAGCGTAAAGCCAGCCGCGCGGCGAGGCATGGGAGTGTGCAGCATGAGCATGGATCCTCGCACTTGGGGTTACTTGAGCTGGCGCCAGGACTGGCGACCGCACGGGTAAGGCAGATAGAGCGACTGGCTGCCGGCGGCGCCGACGGCCATCCAGCAGGAACTCCCTCCGGGTGGCGCCTTGTCCGTCGGACGCGGCAGTACTGACAGCGAGACGTCACGAACCGGCGCGGTTCCTCCGGTCTTCAACGCGATGGCTGCGGTTCCGGTCCCCGGCTGGCTACCGGTCGGCGAGCCGTAGCGCACGTTCTCCAGCATCGGCAGGCCACTGATCGACGACAACCCGAACAACCAGTTCGAACCGCTGGTCGAGCACCCCACCGACTGCATGTTGGGCACGTATGTCGGCATGAAGACGATGCCACTGACCAGGATCGGATTCCCGACTGCGCGCTCGCCGTTACCGGCAGGCAACTGGATCATCCAGCCACGTGCATTGGCTGGAGCCGTACCCGCCGTGATCTTGCGCTCCTGGGCTCCCGCAGCGGCGGCCGCTGCCGTGTAGGGAACGAGGTTGGCTGCGGTCACCGTCGAGGCCACCGTCTTGCCCGAAAGATCGTTCACGGCGTACAGCGCCTGCTGTGCCTTGTCATCCTTGTCACTGGTGAACGAGAAGCTGCCGGTGCCGAAATAAAGCATCACGCCACCCGAGGGCCCGGTCGCGGCGGTCATGCCACCGGTGATCGGCTGGCGGTAGGTCTTGTTGGAAGAGTCCTGGGCCGCCTGGCTGGTGAACATCGGTACGGTCAGCGTGGTGTTCGCACTGCTGGTCAGGTCGAACTTCCACACGGCGCCGCGCTGATCGGCGGCGTAGACGGTGTCAGCCAGTCCATCGCGGCCGCGCGCATCCTGGCTCGCGCCGGTCCAGCGATCGACCACGACCACATTGCCCAATCCGTTGCTCCCGGAGATGCCGGCACCCGAGGTACCCTCAACCGCTTCGATCATCCGGATGTCGCCGCTGGCCATATCGACCACGAACAACACGGCCTTGCCGTTTGCGCTGCCGTAGCCATTGCCGAAGATCGCCTTCCAGGCCACGCCGGTGCCACTCTTCACCGGCACGATCACCGGCTTGCCCAGCACGAAGCCGATGTTGTTGCGCACCTCGTCCTGCAGCGACGCGTTGATGTCGCTGATTTCCCACAGCACGTTGCCGGTGCCGAAGCTGCCCGGCGTGGTGACGTCCAGTGCGAACACCGAACGGCCGCCCGCACCCGTCGTACCCACCAGGCTGGTCTGCCAGGCGGTGCCGTTGAAGGTATCGGCCACCGTTACCGGACCATCGACGTAGTAGCGATGGCGGAAGGTCTGGTCAGCCGTGTCGGACTTGTAGGGGAACAGCAGGTTGGCCATATGGCCCAGCGCGGTGGCCGGGATGTAGGCGAAGCTCTCCGTGCCGCCAGTGCCATCCTGCTTGGCATCCGCCTTCATGCCACCATCGAAGGCATGCAGCATGCCGTCGTTGGCGCCGACGTACACCATGTACCGCTGCGATTTGGCCTTGGTGGCCAGGTAGTCCGTGTAGCTCTTGGCATAGGTACCGCCCAACTGGCGGTAGCCGTAGTCGTCCAGCGGCGAGCTCACCACCGGTGCCGAATTGACGATGTCGCCCAGCGGCGTGGACCGGTCGCGATACTTGCCGCCGTTGCGGACCTCGGTCGAGCTGTCGGCACTGAGATAGTTGATGGCACTGGCCAGGTCGGCCTTGATCGCCGTCAGCTTGTCGGTGGAGCAGACCAGCATCGACGCGTACTTGCCGTCCGGCTTGCTGCACAGATCCTGCAGGTTGATGCGGGCGCTGTTGAAATCCACCGGCGAACCCAGCTTGTTGGCGATGATGCGACGGCCGGACGAGGACAGGCGGCTGGAGGCTTCCCATACCTCGGTCAGCTCGGCCACCTGATCGGCGTTGACCTTGACGCTGGACGCGGTCAGTTTACTCGACCAGTCGGTGCCGCTGTTGGTGATGTCATAGCGCGGCGTGACCGCCAGTGAGCCCGTGCCGATGCGTGCACCGCTGATGCCGATCGTTCCCGACGGCGATGCACCTCCGGTGATCGAAGACAACACCCGGCGCATAGCCTCGGTGACGTCGGCCGGCGTCTGCGCATTGATGAACTCGCCACGGCTGTTGACGGCCGCGTGCCACAGTTCATCGATGACGGTACCGTCGTCGACATCTATCGGATTGCCGTTGCCAGCCCAGTTCGGCGGGTTCTTGTAGGGATCGTCGGTAGCTGCCTGGTTGACGCCATAGATCTTGCCCTGCGCGCCCAGGGTCACCCCGTAGAAATTCATGTGCAGGTCGGTCTGGCAGTCCAACCGCTTCCAGTCCGGACTGCTCTTGTCCAGGGTGCTGCACTTGTCACTGACCGGCACCTGCCCGGCCGGGAAGCTGGTCCCGGTGCGCAAGGGGGTGCGGGCGCCGGCATAAGCCGCTGCCGCGATGTCGGCGATGGTGTTGCTGTAGCCATCGGCGAACGGAATGGACGGCAGATGGGTCGAGTTCACCGAGTCGGCATCACCGAAACCGTTGTTCGCCGTGTTGCCGGAGTTGGTGTAGCCATCGGTGAACAGCATGCCGCCGTTGCGCTGGCAGGCCAGCTGAACCGGCGCATCGGCGTCGGTACGTCGGAACTGGTCGACCAGGTACTCCACCGCACGTCGGTTCGGCGTGCCGCCATTACCGGTCAGCGTATAGATCTGCTTGTAGAGGTCGGCACGGTTGGTGACCATGTCATACATGGTCGCGTTGTTGAGCTTGTTGATGGTGAAGTAGCCCACGCGCATCGTGTCCACGCTCACCAGTGCAGCGGTCGAGGAGCCGACGATGGCCAGCACGCGGTTGCGGTGATACTGGAACCAGTTGGCGAAATTCTGGATCGCGGCGTTGTACGCGGCCGGGCTGGAATAGTTGCCTGACTTGATCTGGTAACGACGCAGATTGCAGCCCGGACCACAGGCACCGCTGATCACCGGGCGATTGACGTCGTCGGTCTTGTATCCGTCCGGTGCGGGCGCCGCGGCCGGCAGGTAGAAGGTCGCCGGGAAATAGCTGATGGAGTACGTGGTATTGCCGGTGTTGCTGACCGCGGCGGTCTTCCACCCGCCATCCCACCAGCTGTCGACGTAGTACTCATTGCCGCTGCCGGAAAGGTCGGGAATCCGCATGCCGTTGACGAACTGGAACTTCTCCGACGTCTCGGCACGGTTGACGGTCATGTTGTACACGGCCTTGTAGCCGCGCTGGTCGGACCGTGGATCGGCGCGGGTCTGGGTGATCGACGCATTTGGCCACAGCGTGCCATCGGCATTGGTCCACGGCCGATAGGTCACTGCCGGGTTGAAGTAGCTGGCGTTATAGACATGCGAACGGGCGAAGCCATAGATATCCAGCGGCGGGATGGCCCGGCCCGGTGAATATTCCTTGTTGAACTCCGCGTGCGGGTACAGGTACAGGTAGCAGTCCAGCGAGTTGTTGGCGCACGCCGAGCCCACGCTGAAGAAGCTCCCATCATTGTTGAAGAAGCTGCTGGTGCTGCTGTTCCAGCGCATGCGGCCATCACCACCGGGGAACATGCGTTCGAAGTTCATCGAACCCGAATCGTCCACCGCCATGATGAAGGCCGGCGTCGCGCGTGTCTGCACGTTCATCGGCTCCTGCGCCAGCACGCCCTGTGCCTGTGCGGCAAACAGGGTATGTGCCAGATAGCCGCCAGCGGCCAAGACAGCAAGGCCTGCGCCTGCCAGGATCCTGCGGTTGCGAGTGTTCATGGGCTCCCCAGCCTCACAGCTTGAATACGGTATCGATCGCCGCACGCGACGTCGCATCACTGGTGGTATCACCGGCATAGGTCGTGATCTGGTAGACCGGCGTTGGCTTCTCCACCGACTTGCCCATGTCCAGCGCACCCTCCCCCTGGATGCAGCCCTGGATCTCGCGGACATAGATCGCCGGCTTGCTGCCCAGCTTGGTTTTCGCGACCCAGGCCGAAGGATCGAAGCCGTCATCGCACTGCTGGCTGATGTCGGAGGACACCACGGCCGGATTGCTACCGGCATCCTTCCGGTTGGCGATGTTCTCCACCGCGTTCTCGGCGCTGCGTGCCGCGCCTTCGGCGTTCTGGAATGCCATGTTGGTCGCCCGGTAGCCAGCCGCCATGCGCTCCTGCATGCCGGCCACCTGCATGCCGATCACCCCCAGCAGGGCCAGCAGCACCAGCATGATCAGCGCGACATAGAGAACGGCACCCTGCTGTCGTGCCCGGGCAACGAAGGGACGGCGTCGGGAGGAAGGATGAGTGCGCATGGTCGTCAGTTCCCGAACAAGCGGTTGCGAAGCGCAACGGACGCTTCATAGGCGCCACGATGGCGCTGGTCGTAAGGATCGGCCGGGGCAAAGCCCACCCCCAGGATGGCCGGATAGGTGGCCGCACTGCCCGGTGCTTCGGCCGACGCACGCTGCGGACTGCGCGCCAGCAGGCCCACCTGCACCATGCCCACGCGCCGCCACTGCCCTGCGGCGGCGGCATCGGTGCCGGTGCTGACCGCACTGGCCACGCGCTGGTCGACGATGCGACCGGTCGGCGGCGTGGGCAGGGCGATGTTCGTGGTGGCATCCAGGCCGTACAGGAACTGCATGTTCTCGATGCCTTCCACCAGCTCCTCGCCATCGGCGTAGCCGCCGGCGCCATTGGCGCGCGCCCGGTAAAGCGCCGGCTCGCCATTGGGATTGGTCGCGATGTAGTACGCCATGCCATCGGCGCGATACAGCATGGTCATCGCGTTGTTGATCGAATAGTTGCTCAGGTCGACCTTGTCGACCTTCACGGTCGAACCGGTGATGGTGGCGGGGAATACGTCGGCACGGGTGCAGTCGGCCACGCCGAAGACCGTCGGCGTGCCTGCGGCGTTGGCCTTCAGTCGGGCCATGCCTTCATTGGAAACGGTCAGGGTGGTTGCACCCGCGGCCACGGATATGCCGGTCACGACGGCCCCTTCCGGACTCATCACGCGCAGCACCAGGATGTCACTGCCCGGCAACGGTGCCGGCTTGAGGTTGGCGATGCTCTTTGGAACCGACTGCGCCGCGCTCCACGCACGGCCCAGCGTCAGCGTGGCGCCCGGCGCCGTACCTGCAGCCTCATATCCCTGCACCGGAACAGAGAAATCCTGCGGGTCGCCACTGCCCGAGCTGATGCCCAGGTGGTAGCCGACATCGCCGGTGTTCTTGACCACGTGGGCCTGGTCGTTGACGCAGCCAAAGTGGCCGGCCATGCGAAGGTCATGCTGCAGGAAATCCAGCGCGAAGCGCGCGTTCTCCTGGGTACGGGCCGCGCCTTCGGACAGGCGTGACGCCGCACGCGAGGCGATGAAGATCTGGGTGACGCCCAGCATCAGGACCAGGCCGATGACCATGGCGATCATCAGTTCGATCAGCGACAGGCCTCGGGCTCGCGAAATTGGACTCATGGGCGCGTTCACAGGAAGGTCGTCAGGCCGAAGGTGGTAAGGCTGTCGGGATCCTTCGGATCCCAGCGCTGGTCACCCCAGCTGATGGCAACGGTGACCTGGCCGGTACTCTGCACGAAGGTCACCTGTGCACTGGCCTTTTCACCCAGCGTCCGCGCAACCTCGCATTGCCAGCGTGCCACGTTCGTCTTCGGCGTCACCGCGGCGCCGGTCGGCCAGGTGCAGGCGCCGCTGGGCTTCACCGAGCCTGCGGAGAACGAGGCCGAGGAATAGGCGCCACCGGCCAGCGTGTCGGCACGCTGGGCGCGCATCAGCTCGATCAGGTCGTTGGCCAGGTTGGTGGCCTGGGTGCGGTAGTTCGCGCTTTGCACGAAGCGGACATTGGTGGTCTGCAGCAGGGCGAAGCCCAGCAGCCCGAATGCCAGGATCAGTACCGCCACCATCACTTCGATCAGGCTGAAGCCGCCCTGCGAAGAGCGTGGGCGGGCCAGGTTGCGGCGGCTCATGAGCAGGTTCCCTTGGTCACCCGGACCTGGCCGGATTGGTTGATCGTCAGCGTGCTTTTCGATTCACCGGCCTTGCACGCATCCGGCGACAGCACCAGCGTCTGGTCAGCAACCGCCCGGCGCCGGCCGCGCCCGTCGAAGGCGATGACCGCGCCCGGCGGACCCACCACGCTGAGCTGCGGGTTGCCCTGCGAAAACCGCAGCGCGACGTCATTACTGCCCATCTGGCCGTCGCCATCAAGGTCCGACCAGGCCAGTACGCCCTTGGACCAGTCGCCATCACAGGCCTTGCCATCGGCGCTGCCACAGACACCGCCACCGCTGCTGTTGCGGATGCCTTCGCTGCGGGCCAGGTTGGCCAGCGCGATCAGTTCATTGTTGGCGGTCGCCAGCCGGTTCGAGCGGATCATCCCGCGGAAACTCGGATAGGCGATCGACGCCAGGATCACGAAGACGGCCAGCGTGACCATCAGTTCAACCAGCGTGAACCCGTTTTGCCGGCGCAAAGACATTTGGACGCTCCCCAGCGTGTTGGTGGCCACGATGGGCCATCGCCCCGCCACCGGCAAGCGGTGGCAGGATGAACGGTCAATCCGGGGCGACGGGCGTCAAAGGCTTGACGACCCACCCTCCCCTGCCGGTGCCGGCGCGATCCCCACCGCGCCGGCCCGGGTTCAGGCCAGCACCTGGTAGCAGGGCTGGTATTCACCGGAGATCTTCATCCGGCGCTGCTCGACGAACGCGCGCAGCAGCGCATCCAGCGCCTGCATCATGTCCGGGTCACCGTGGATCTGGAACGGCCCGAACTGCTCGATGCGGCGCATGCCGTCTTCCTTCACGTTGCCGGCCACGATGCCCGAGAACGCCCGGCGCAGGTCGGCCGCCAGCGCGTGCGGCGCGCGGCCGTGGTGCAGGTCCAGCGCCGCCATCGCTTCATGGGTCGGCACGAACGGCTGCTGGTACTCCCACGGGATCTCGATGGACCAGTTGAAGAAGAACGAATCCTTCTGCGCCAGGCGATGCTCGCGAACGCGCTTGATGCCGCTGGCCATTTTCCTGGCCACCGCCACCGGGTCACCGATGATGATCTCGTAGCGCTCGGCGGCCTCGTCGCCCAGGGTCAGGCGGATGAAGCGGTCGATCTGCTCGAAGTACGGCGCCGCCACGGTCGGGCCGGTCAGGATCAGCGGGAACGGCAGGTCCTTGTTCTCCTCGCGCAGCAGGATGCCCAGCAGGTACAGGATCTCTTCGGCGGTACCGACGCCACCGGCGAACACGATGATGCCGTGGCCGATGCGGACGAAGGCCTCGAGGCGCTTCTCGATGTCCGGCATGATCACCAGGTGGTTGACGATCGGGTTCGGCGACTCGGCGGCGATGATGCCCGGCTCGGTCAGGCCGATGTAGCGGGTGACCGTCTTGCGCTGCTTGGCATGGGCGATGGTGGCCCCCTTCATCGGGCCCTTCATCGCACCCGGGCCGCAGCCGGTGCAGATGTCCAGGCCGCGCAGGCCCAGCTCGTAGCCGACCTGCTTGGTGTACAGGTATTCGTCGCGCGAGATCGAGTGTCCGCCCCAGCACACCACCAGGTTCGGGTCGCCCGGGTTGAGGATGCGCGCGTTGCGCAGCAGGCCGAATACCGCGTTGGTGATGCCCTCGGACGATTCCAGCTCGGCCGCGTAGGCCGGGCCCATCTCGATGGCCATGTAGGCCAGGTCACGCACAACGGCGAACAGCAGTTCGGCGACACCGCGGATGATCTCGCCGTCGACGAAGGCCATCGCCGGTGCGTTGACCAGGTCGATGCGCACGCCGCGGTCCTGCTGCGCCACCTGGATGTCGAAATCAGGGTAGAGATCGCGCGCGGCGCGCGGATCGTCCGAGGCGCTGCCGCTGGTCAGCACGGCCAGCGCGCAGCGGCGCAGCAGCTCATGCATGCCGCCCGCGGAGGCATCGCGCAGGCGTGCCACCTCGGCCCGCGACAGCACATCCAGCCCACCGCGCGGATAGATCCGCGCATCCTGCACCGGCAGTGCACGGGCCGATTTTTCGTTCGTGGTCATATCCAATTTTTCGCTTCCTTCAAGGTTTCCGACTGTACTGCCGCCCCCTTAAAAAGCAAAACGGCCGGGAAGCCCGACCGTTGGATGTGTGCTGCCCGCGTTCGCCATTCCGGGACCGCATCGGCGGCGTTGTCACCGCGCACGTTCAAAGATGCTACGCCGATGCAGAGTGGCCTGCAAGGACTTTCGCCTGAACGGAAAACGGCCGGGTTTCCCCGGCCGTTTTCACTCACTGCTTCAGGCTCTGACGGATCAGAACTTGTACTTCAGGGTCAGCTGCATCGACCAGCGCGACACGGCGGTGTTGCCCTTGTCGTTGTTGTTTTCCTGGATCGCAGAGCTGTCGGCACCGGTGAACGAGTACACGTACTTTCCGGTGGCCGGATCGATACCCGCGTAGTTGGCAACGCGGCGGGTCGAGTAGAAGCCGTAATCGTCGATCAGGCCCCACTTCTTGTTCAGCAGGTTGCCGACATTCATGATGTCCAGCGCGATCTCGCCCTTGTGGCTCTTCACGAAGCCCGGGAACTCCTGGCTGATGCGGACATCGAAGGAGTTGATCCACTTGGCGCGATGCTGGTTGGCCGGAACCACGCTGCCACGGTAGGCATCCAGCTCCGGGTTCTGCGCCAGCCAGTCGAAGAACGCCTTTTCCATGGTCGCGCCGCCAGTGAACAGCACGTCGCCCGGGCCCTTCGGCACGTAGAACAGATCGTTGGTGGTAGCACCGTCGCCGTTCGCATCGTTATAGAAGATGTAGCTGTACGGACGGCCCGAGCGACCTTCGTAGAACAGGCCGACGCGGGTGGCGTTGTCACCGAAGAAGTTGTGCTTCCACTCCAGGGTGCCGGTGATGCGGTCCTTGAGCGCGTAGCGCGAGTTGTAGGCCACGTCTTCGTTGGAGTTGAAGATCAGCGTGTTGTTCCAGTTCGAGGTGTTCTGCGAGCTGGACAGCGGGCTGACTTCCTTCGACTGGGTATAGGTGTAACCCAGCGACCAGCCCCAGTTCTCGGTCAGCGGCTTGGCCAGCGAGAAGGTGGCCTGGGTGCCACGGCCCTTGTCGGTGTTGCGCATGACCAGCACGTCACCCATGTCACTCGGGCGATTGGCACGATCGACCGCACCGTTGGTGCCGGTGGTCATGCCCAGGTCCCCGCGGGTGTTGGCCGGGTTACGGCCCTGCGGGTTCCAATAGATCGCGCGGCCATCCGGACCGGTAACGGTCGGCGCGCCAATGTCCAGGCGGTCGAAGTAGATGCCGTCCTTGACCTTGGTCACCAGCAGTTCGGCCGACGCCACGATGCCGTACCACGGCAGTTCATGGTCGAACGCCAGGTTGGCCTTCCACACCGACGGCAGGCGGGTGCCCGGCGCGATGATGTCCACGTTCTGGCGCGCAGTCGCCGGGCCACCTGCCGGGATATACGGATTGTTGCCGTCCGGAGTGAAGGAGCCGACCGGCGGATTGCGCTGGTCATACTCGATGTAGTTCAGGCCGGTGTTCTGGTAGGCACCCGCAAGCCACACATTCGGGGCGGCGCCACCGAACAGGCCCACGCCACCGCGCAGCTGGGTCGGACGCTCGCTGTCGAAGGTGTAGTTGAAGCCAACACGCGGCTGCACCAGGTTCTTGTCGACCAGCTTGGTGTTGTTGAAGCCATACAGCTGCTCGATGCGCGGGTTGTACAGGCGCTGGCTGCTGAAGTCAGGCATGTCGACGCGGACGCCGAACATCAGGCTCAGGTTGTAGTTGATCGCCCAGGTGTCCTGCACGAACACGCCGGTGTTCTTCAGGGTGAAGTCGGCCGGGATGTCGCTGCGGCTGCCATCGGCACGCGGCGCACGCAGCTGGTAGCGCGCAGCCCTGCCTGCCAGGAAGTCGTTGACGCTGTTGAATTCGTACACGCCGTTGAGGTTGCGGCCATAGAAGTTCATCAGCTCGTTCTTCGAGTAATCGAAGCCGAACTTGACGGTGTGGTCACCGATGTACCAGGTACCGGCACCAAAGGCGCTCAGCTCCTTCGACTCGACGATGTTGACATGGGTGTTCTGCTCGGTACCGACGTACAGCGAATCATTACCCGAACGGATGCGGATCTGCGGCATGTCGACCAGCGGAACGCGGTTGGCCGAGTAATCCTTGTGCGAAACCTTGAATTCGGTCGAGAAGTTCTCGGACCAGTCGCTGAACAGTTCACCCATCCAGGTTTCGTATTCGGTCGGCTGCTGGTACCAGAAATTGCTCAGCGAGATGGCGCTGCTGCTGACCTGCGGGAAGCGAACGACGTTCTGCTCCATCTTGTTGTAGCGCAGGGCCGCACGGTGGTTCTCGTTGATGTTCCAGTCCAGCTTGACCGCGTACTCTTCGATCTCGGTCTTGCTGTTCGGCGCCGACAGGCTGCCCGGGTCATAGCCCAGATTACCCAGGTAGTTCTGGACATCAGTGATGTCCTTCTGGGTGATCGTGCCCTTGCCGATCGGCGTATCGCTCAGGCTGATGCCGGCGGCCGAACGCTCGTACTTTTCATAGTTGGTGAAGAAGAACAGCTTGTCCTTGACGATCGGGCCGCCGAAGGTCATGCCATAGGTCTTCTCATCCTCGAAGCCGTTGAAGTCCTGGCGGTCACCTTCCAGGCGCGAACGGACCATGTCCTTGTCGCGGTAGGAGCCGTACACGGTGCCGTGGAATTCATTGGTACCCGACTTGGTCACGGCATTGATCACCGCACCGGTGCCACCGGCGATGGTGGTGTCGTAGTTGGCCAGGTCAATGTTGATTTCCTGGATGGCATCCATCGACACCGGCTGACGCTCGGTCGGCAGGTTGTTGGAGCCCAGGCCGAACGGATCGGAGGCGCTGATGCCGTCGATGCGGATGGCGTTGTAACGGGTGTTCTGGCCGCCCGCCGAGATCGCGCCGTCCGCCTTGCTGACCTGCGAGATGCGCGGGTCGAGACGGACGTAGTCCTGGATGTTGCGGTTGGCCGACGGCAGCGCATCCATCGTTTCGCGGGTGACGTTGGTACCGGTGCCCATCTTGTTGGCGC
This sequence comes from Stenotrophomonas maltophilia, assembly GCF_002799155.1. Taxonomy (GTDB): domain Bacteria; phylum Pseudomonadota; class Gammaproteobacteria; order Xanthomonadales; family Xanthomonadaceae; genus Stenotrophomonas; species Stenotrophomonas maltophilia_R. Next base: position 1,057,911 of record NZ_NERD01000002.1, on the reverse strand, counting down.
TGAACAGGTCCAGGCCGCCGGCGGTGGCGACAACGTTCACCGCGTCCAGGTTGGTCGCAGCCAGGTCACCGCCCAGGTTGGCGTTGACGGTGTTGACCTGGTTCAGGTTCAGGTAGACACCTTCTTCGGTCTTGGTGCCTTCACCGGACTTGGTGATGGTGATGGTGTACGGACCACCCACGCGCAGGCCGCGCGCGTTGTAGCGGCCCGACGCATCGGTGGTGGCACGCGAAACAGTACCCGACTCGGTGTGGGTGATGGTGACTTCAGCGCCGGCGACAGGCTGGCCTGCGGCGGACATCACCTGGCCGCCGACACCGGCAGAGGTGCTCTGGGCGAAGGCGGGAGCGGCGGCAAGTGCAGCCACGAGACCAAGGGTAAGCTTGGACATCCGGAGTGGGTGGGTCATTTTTCGGTAGCCTCGATGCGAGTTGGCGATGGCGGAAAAAAAGCGCATCCAAACAGCCCTGCGGGTGGCTGCTCGGAGAGTTATCTGGGGTTCCCTACCGCTTGGCTGAAGGCAGCCATAACGGTTAACACTAGATTAACACGCTACGCCATCAATGTGACGGTCGTGCGACAAACGGCACGGGATCGCAACGCAATCGTGACGGGATCTTCATTCCACCCTACGGCGGCCTTCACGCGTCGCCGGATGGCTCGCTCGCATCCAGGATGCGGCCCCGCCAGTCGCTGCCGGCAGCGGAAAGCAGGGTCACCGCCGCCGCCGCCGCGGCTTCCGGCGTTCGGGCAGCCGGATCCTGATCGACGGAATAGGCGCGGGCCCGCAGTGCCGTGCGCAGCGGACCCGGGTACAGACCACTGACCCGCACCGGGCTGCGGCCCAGCTCATCGTGCAGGCTGCCGATCAGGCCGCGCAGGCCATGCTGGGCCACACCGTACCCCCCCCAGTAGGCCTGCCCCACCCGTTCGGGGGCATCGACCGCGAACACCAGGGCGGCGTCCTCGCGCTGCCGCAGCAGCGGCAGGCAGGCCTGGGCCAGCCAGGCCGGGGCGGTCAGGGTGACATGGAGCGCGCGGGCGAAACTTGCCGGGTCGGCCAGTTCGAACGGGGTCAGGCCGGGGAAATGCGCGGCGCAGACCAGCAGGCCGTCCAGCCGCCCCAGCTCGCGCTGGACTGCCTGGGCCAGTTCGGCATAGTCATCCGGGCCGGCGCCTTCCAGGTCCAGCGGGTACAGCAAGGGTTCCGGGCCGACCGCCTGGACCTGGGCATAGACCCGATCCAGCCGGCGCGGCTTGCGCCCCAGCAGGACCACGGTGGCCCCGGCCGCTGCGGCGGCGACCGCCGCAGCACTGCCCAGCCCTCCCCCGGCGCCAGCGACCAGCACCACGCGGTCCTGCAACGGACGGCCATCGAGCGCCCCGTCAGTGGGTGACGTCGACGGCCAGGCACTCATCCCTGGGTCGCCTCTTCGACGATGCGCTTGAGCTCGCCGGATTCAAACAGTTCCATGACGATGTCGCAGCCGCCGATCAACTCACCGTTGATGAACAGCTGCGGAAAGGTCGGCAGGTTGGAGAAGCGCGGCAGGTTGGCGCGGATCTCCGGCTCCTCGAGCACGTTGACGGTGCGCAGGGTGACGGCGCCGGCGGCCATCAACGCCTGCACGGCGCGGCTGGAAAAGCCGCACATCGGGTACTGCGGGGTGCCCTTCATGAACAGCACGAGCGGGTAACGATCGACCTCGGCCTGGATTTGCTGCATTACCGCCACAACCACACTCCTTGCTTCGCCGGACAAACCGACCGTGATGGTCGGCTAGACTGCCCACGGTAGCCGCCATTGTAAGCGGATGGAACCGGCTGCCGCCGTCCCCTTGGCCACGAACCTGTCCATGCCCGTCGAATTGCCCGCCCTGCCCTACCTTCCCGGCTCCCTGCAGCCACACCTGTCCGCACAGACCGTGGAACTGCATCACGGCCACCACCATCGCGCCTATGTGGATGCCGTCAACGCCGGCATCCTCGGCACCGAGTGGGAGGAAGCGTCACTGGAAGAGATCGTGCGCCACGCCCAGGGCTCGCTGTTCGATGCCGCCGCTCAGGCCTGGAACCATGGTTTCTACTGGCAGTGCCTGCGCCCGCGCGGCGGCGGCGAACCGCAGGGCCGGCTGGGCGAGCTGGTGAAGCGCCAGTTCGGTGACGCACAGCGCCTGCGCGAGGAGTTCAACCGCACCGCGCTGGGCCTGTTCGGCTCGGGCTGGGTGTGGCTCGTGCAGCACCCGGGTGGCCAGCTGGGCATCCAGGCCACCCGCAACGCCGGCACGCCACTGACCGGTGAAAGCACGCCACTGCTTTGCTGCGACGTCTGGGAGCACGCTTATTACACCGACTACCAGAATGACCGCGCGCGTTACCTGGACGCGTTCTGGCAGATGGTGAACTGGGAATTCGCCGAGAGCCAGCTGCGCTGAGGACATCCGCCGGGCATGGCCCGTCGCTACCCCACCCTCGCGGTAACGCCGGGCCATGGCCGGCGGCACGGTGGCATCACGCGTTCTCGTGTGCAGCCACGGCGTCCATCACCCGCGCCGAGTACACCAGCGCCGCGCCGGCGTTGAGCGACACCGCCACGCCCAATGCTTCGGCGATTTCCTCGCGGCTGGCACCATGTTTCAGCGCCGCGTCCACATGCACGGTGATGCAGCCGTCGCAGCGGGTGGTCACTGCCACCGCCAGCGCGATCAGCTCGCGGGTCTTGGCATCAAGATGGTTGGTCTGCGCGCCCGCATTGGCCAGCGTGGCATAACCCTTGACCGTATCCGGCGAGAGCTTGCCGATCTCGCCGATGCGGCCCTTCAGCTCCTTGCGGTAGGTATTCCAGTCGAGCATGAGGGTGACTCCTGTGAAAGGAGCTCCACGCTACCACCGGGAATGCTGCGCCGATGCCTGCACCGGCGCGCCACACCGTTGCAGGCACACGGGGTTGTGCCGGCCATTGGCCGGCACGCCCGGCTCAGCGGTTGCGCAGCGCGTGTACCGCCGGCGCCACCTGGGCCTGGCGGTCCAGCTCCAGACCCACCTGGTCCAGCGCGTCGGCCAGGGCAGCGGCATCGTCATCGCGCAATGTGGCATGGCCGACCTTGCGGCCTTCGCGCGGCTCCTTGCCGTAGTCATGCCAGTGGCCACTGGCTTGGGCAAGCACCGGCAACGGGTCGGGCATCTTGCCCAGCCAGTTCAGCATGCAGGCGTGGCCGAGCATGCGGGTGCTGCCCAGGGGCAGGCCCAGCACGGCACGCAGATGGTTCTCGAACTGCGAGGTCTCGCTGCCTTCGATGGTCCAGTGGCCGGAGTTGTGCACGCGCGGCGCCATCTCGTTGGCCAGCAGTTCGCCATCGCGGCAGAACAGTTCCAGCGCGAACACGCCGACGTACTGCAGGTGCTCGGCGACACGACGGGCATAGCCGATCGCGGCCTGCTGTTCGGCGTCGGCCAGCACGGCCGGTGCCACGCTGGCCGACAGCACGCCGTCGACGTGCCAGTTGCCGGTGACCGGCCAGGCCTCGAAGCTGCCATCGCGGCCGCGCACGGCAACCACGCTGACCTCGCGCTGGAAGGCCACGAAGCCTTCCAGGATCAGGCCGGTGCGCTCGACCTGCGTGCCCAGCGCATCCCACGCGGCGTCGATGTCGGCTTCGCTGCGCAGGCGGAATTGGCCCTTGCCGTCATAGCCCAGGCGGCGGGTCTTGAGGATGCAGGGCAGGCCGAACTCGGCAGCCTTCGCCGCCAGCTCGTCACGGCTGCGGATGTCGGCGAAGACCGGCAGCGGGATGCCCAGCTCCTGGAACAGGGTCTTCTCGCTCAACCGGTCCTGGGCCACGGCCAGTGCGGCCGGCGGCGGATAGACCGGCACGCGGTCGGCCAGGAACTGTGCACTGTCTGCAGGCACGTTCTCGAAATCGAAGGTGACCACATCGACCTTGGCGGCGAAGTCCGCCAGCGCCTGGCGGTCATCGAAGGCGCCGACGGTGAGCGGTGCCAGCGGGCCGCTGCAGGCATCGGCAGCCGGGTCGTACAGCTCGAAACGCAGCCCCAGCGGCGCACCGGCCAGGACCATCATGCGGGCGAGCTGGCCGCCGCCCAGGATGCCGACGGTCAGGCTCATTGGCGCGGATCGTCGTGGGCCATCACGTCTTCGGTCTGGCGTGCGCGGAACGCGTCGAGCGCCTGGCCGATCGCCGGCTGGTCGCTGCCCAGCATCGCGGCGGCGAACAGCGCCGCATTGGAGGCGCCGGCATTGCCGATGGCGAAGGTGGCGACCGGGATGCCGGCCGGCATCTGCACGATCGACAGCAGCGAATCCATGCCGTTGAGGGCCTTGGACTGCACCGGCACGCCCAGCACCGGCACGGCGGTCTTGGCGGCGATCATGCCCGGCAGGTGCGCGGCCCCGCCGGCACCGGCGATGATGGCGCGCAGACCACGCGGGCCCGCCTGCTCGGCGTAACTGAACAACACATCCGGCGTCCGATGCGCGGACACCACCTTCACTTCGAACGGAACACCCAGGGCTTCAAGCTTCTGGGCGGCGTGCTGCATGGTTTCCCAGTCGGAACGGGAACCCATGACGATGCCGACAAGCGGCGCGATCGGGTTGGGGGTCATTGGCCGTCACCTGCCTTAAAGACGTATTCTAGCCATCTTCCACGCAAGACGAAGAACCATGGATCGCAAGCTGCTCGACCTGCTGGTGTCGCCGGACACCCGCCAGCCCCTGTCCCTGCTGGATGGCAAGGGCCTGGAAGCCCTCAACAAGGCCATTTCCGCCGGCGCAGTGAACAAGGCCGATGGCAACCCGCTGGCGCAGCCGCTGCGCGAAGCGCTGGTTACCCGCGACCGCAAGCAGGTGTTCCGCGTTGACGACGGCATCCCGGTGCTGCTGGCCGAGGAAGCCATCCCGACCGCCCAGATCACCGACTTCCCGGCCGCATGAGCACGCTGCCGACGCCGGATGCGGCCGTTGTCGCCGCCGATGTCGCGCGTGCACTGGCCGAGGACCTGGGCAGCGGTGACGTTACCGCCGCCCTGCTGCCCGACCAGGCCGACAGCGCCTACCTGCTGTGCAAGCAGGATGGGGTGATCGCCGGTCGCCCCTGGTTCGATGCCACCCACCGCGCGCTCGACCCGGACGTGCGCATCGAATGGCGTGTTTCCGAAGGCGACGCGGTCACCGCAGGCACCGTGCTGGCCCTGCTGCACGGACGCAGTCGCAGCCTGGTCAGCGCCGAGCGCACCTCGCTCAATTTCCTGCAGACGCTGTCCGGCACCGCCACCACCACTGCCCGCTATGTGGCCGCCGTGGCCGGTACCGGCACGCGCATCCTCGACACCCGCAAGACCCTGCCCGGCCTGCGCCTGGCGCAGAAGTACGCCGTGCGCTGCGGCGGCGGCGACAACCATCGCTTCGGCCTGTACGACACGGTGATGCTGAAGGAAAACCACATCCGCGCCGCCGGCTCGCTGGCTGCCGCCGTGGCAGGCGCACGCCGGCAGTGGCCCGCGCTGCCGCTGGTGGTGGAAGTGGAGGACCTGACACAACTGCGCCAGGCCCTCGAAGCCGGTTGCGAGCGCATCCTGCTGGACGACTTCAGCCCCGACCTGCGCCGCGAGGCGGTACGCATCACCGCCGGCCGCATTCCGCTGGAAGTGTCTGGCAGCGTCGGCCTGGGCGGCCTGCGCTCGATCGCCGAGGATGGCGTGGACTGCATCTCCATCGGCGGCCTGACCAAGCACGTGCAGGCCATCGATCTGTCGCTGAAGCTCGGCCCGCCGCCGGGCTGAAGCCTGCAAGACCCTGTGGAGCCGAGCCCATGCTTGGCTGCTTTCCGGAGCCCTCCCAAGGTGCAACCCGCGCGTTGCGCGCGCGATGAGCCGGGCTACCGCTTCGCTCGCCGGGCATGCGGCGCTACCGGTTCGGAGGCCTTCACGGCTCGGCCACGCCGTCCTCTGCGACGCTGCGGGCATCCCCCACAGGAACCGTGCATGCGCCGGATGCTCTTGCCTGCCTGCCTGCTGCTCGCGGCAGCCCCCTTGTCCGCAGCGGCTGCCGAAGCCTGCGATGTGCCGCCCCGCTTCGGCCTGAGCCCGTTGGCGGTGGCCATCCGCAATACCGCCTGCAACGAACACCGGCTCTGGTTCCGGCCTTTCATCGATCGTGATGGCCGCGCGGCGAGCCTCAGCGTCACCGAGGCCGAGAAAGAACACCTGGCCGACAACGGCCTGATCGCCTGGCAGCGCGTGGCCGGCTATTGGCGCGACAGCGGCACGCTCAACGCAATGGGCAGCATCGCGGGTGCCAGCAGCTGCCTGGCACCACTGGGCACGCGTTACACCGACAGCGATTGCCGCGCCTTCCTCGTCGACAACCCATGGTCGGCGGCGTTCATTTCCTGGGTGATGGTGCGGGCCGGCGTGCCCGGCTTCAATACCTCGCCACGCCACATTGACTATATCCGCGCTGCGTACCAGGGCGGGCCCTCGGGCGTGCCCTACCGCCTGGTCGACCCGGCCACGGCCAAACCCGCACCCGGCGATCTGCTGTGCTTCCTGCGCGACCGCAGCAGCACGCTCAGCTACAGCGGGCTGGTGCAGGCACTGGGCAATGGCTCGGTGGGCCACTGGAAATCGCATTGCGAAGTGGTGGTGGCCGCCAATCTTGGCGGCGACCAGACCCTGTACCTGGTCGGTGGCAACGTGATGAACACCGTGGCGATGCGGCTGCTGCCGCTGGAGCGCACCGGATTGATCAAGCTGCCGCCGGCGCGCGAACGCAACAGCACCGGCATCGACCCCAGCTGCACGCCGGGCCGCGAGGACGAATGCAGCTTCAACCGCCAGGACTGGGCGGCGCTGCTGCAGCTGACTGCGGCCGCACCATTGGTGATGCCTTCGCCCATGGCCACGCCGATGCAGACCGCTCCTGCGCCGCAACCGGCCATCGCGCCCGCGCAGCCGGCGCCTGGCCTACCGCCGCCGCGGCGGTGAGTGCAGCGCTTGATCCAGCGCGCGTTCGCCGCCATCTTTGCCGGATCGACCTCTGACGGCTGAAGCCATGCCCACCCTGCTGCTGTTGCTGATTGCCGGCGGAATCATCTACTTCTTCTGGAATGCCGCACGCTCGGCCGCCGAGCGCGCGGTCGAGCTGGGCCGCAACGCCTGCCGCGCCGCCGATGTGCAGTGGCTGGACCAGGCGGTGCACGCCACCGGCCTGCGATTGTCGCGTGGCGAGGATGGACGGCTCGGCTTCGAGCGCACCTTCAAGTTCGAGTATTCCTACGATGGCATCGATCGCCACGTGGGCCGCATGGTGCTGCGTGGCGACCAGCTGATCTCGTTCACCGGCCCCGGTGCCGCGCGGATCAGCCAGATCCGGCCGGATGTGGAGGATGCCGAGGATGTGTAGGGGCTGAAGGTGTGCCGACCAACGGTCGGCACCCACCGGTAAATCCTGCAAGGAAAAACGCCGCCCATCGGGGCGGCGTCGGAACGGTTACTTGACCACGCGCAGATTCGGGCGGCCCTTCGGCGGCGGGCTGGCCGGCGGCGTATCGTCCGGCGGCGTGCCTTCCTCGTGCAGCAGTTCCTCGCTGGTCGGTGCGGTCTCATTGCCCGGAATGTCATCCGGCAGCGCCATGCCCTGCCCGGTCTCGCGGGCATAGACAGCCAGCACGGCGCTGATCGGCACCTGCACCGGGTAGCTGGTGCCGGAGAAGCGGGCCGAGAAGCTCACCATTTCGTTGTCGATCATCAGCCGCACGACGGCACGTTCGGCGATGTTGAGCACGACCCGGCCGTCCTTGACCGCCGAAGGCGGGACCTGCACGCCGGGGACGCCGGCGTCGACCAGGATGTGCGGGGTCAGCTGGTTGTCATTGATCCATTCCACCAGCGCCCGCAGCAGGTACGGGCGGTGGCTGGTCATGTGGAAGAAGTCTTCGGTCATGCGTGAAGTGTACGCGCCCGGCGCCCCGCCGGGGCGGATCGCCTGCACGCCGGTCGGTGTGCAGACGGGTTGCGCAGGGCCAGGTCAGACCGGGAGATCGCGCAGCTTCTTTTCCTGGTCGGTCAGGCTGCGGACGAAACCCGGGTGGCGGAAGATGCGGTTGCCATAGTCCTCGATCGCCTTGCCGTCCTTCGGCAGCGGCACGTCCAGCGATTGCAGGCGCCAGATGATCGGCGCCATCGCGCAGTCGGCCAGGCTCATTTCCGGGTTGAGGAAGAACTTGCTGGCCTTGAACAGCGGCAGCGAGGCGGTCAGCAGTTCCTTCAGGCGCTTGCGGCCGGCCTCGGCCTGGGTCTTGTTGCCCAGCTGGATGGCCTGTACCTGCGGCACCCAGTCGTGCTCGATGCGCAGCATCGCCAGGCGGATGCGTGCACGCGAGAGCGGATCGACCGGCATCAGCGGCGGATGCGGATAGCGCTCATCCAGGTACTCGCTGACCACCGATGCGGCGTACAGCACCAGCTCGCGCTCGACCAGGGTCGGTACCGAGTGGTACGGATTTAGATCGATCAGGTCTTCAGGCGGGTTCTGCGGATCGACCGGAACGAAGTCGAAGGTGACCCCCTTGGCCGCCAGCACCAACCGTACACGGTGGCACAGTACGTCGTCGTTCGAGGAAAACAGCGTCAGTGTATTGCGCATGCGTACGCTCGCCGCCATCAAAGGCTCTCCCACGACAGGAGACCGCCTGCCGCATCGGCGCCGCCGGCACCGTGCCAGCGGTCGACTCCTCCCCGAGTGTGCAACCGACCATCACAAAAGCCAATAGGCCCGTGCGATGGCCGGCGGCAGAATCAGTGAACGTCCTTCCAGTATTCCTTCTTCAGCAGGTACAGCAGGAAGGTCAGCAGCGCCAGGAACAGGATCACCCACACGCCCAGCTGCTGGCGCTTGAGCGCGGCCGGTTCACCGGCGTATTCGAGGAAGTTGGTGATGTCCCGCACGGCCTGGTCGTACTGGCCGGCATCCACCGAACCGGGCGTTTCGATGCGCAGGCCGGTCACCGGCGGGTCCATGCCGGGGGCCTCGGGCTTGCCATGCACGGCATGCTGCAGCCCCTGCATCTCCCACAACGGGTTGGGCATGGAGGCATTGGCAAACAATGCATTGTTCCAGCCCAGCGGCCGGCTGCTGTCCAGGTAGAACGACTTGAGATAGGTGTAGACCCAGTCGCTGCCTCGAACCCGCGCGATCAGGCTGAGGTCCGGTGGCATCTTGCCGAACCACTTCTCGGCGTTCTCCTTGGGCATCGCCACCGGGATCGGATCGCCGATCGCCGAGCCGGTGAAGTTGAGGTTGTTCATCACCTCTTCTTCGGTCAGGCCCAGGTCCTGCGCCATCCGCGAATAGCGCAGGTATTTCAGCGCATGGCAGCTGGAGCAATAGTTCATGTAAAGCTGCGCGCCGCGTTGCAGCGAGGCGCGGTCACCGAGATCGTTGCCGGCCTGCAGCAGCTTGGTGCCGCCCTCGGCGGCGGAGGCCAGGAAACTGCCCAGCATCAGGGTGGCCGCCAGGGCCAGCCGGACCATCCAGCGCTCAGTCATGCGTGGTCACCCTCTCCGGTACCGGCTTGGCCTTGTCCAACCTTGTCCATAGCGGCATGGTGATGAAGAACGCGAAGTACAGGAAGGTCAGCACCCGCCCGATGTAGGTTTCGTGCACGTCGGTGCCCGGGCCGGACCCAATCACGCCCAGCCACACGAAGCACACCGCCAGCACGCCCAGCATCACCTTCGAGATCCAGCCGCGATAGCGCACCGACTTCACCCGGGCCTTGTCCAGCCACGGCACCAGGAACAGGATCGCGATGGCCGAGAACATCACCAGCACGCCGCCCAGCTTGTTCGGCACCACGCGCAACATCGCGTAGTACGGGGTGTAGTACCAGACCGGCTTGATGTGCTCCGGCGTCACCAGGCGATTGGCCTCGGTGAAATTGTCGTGCTCCAGGAACAGGCCGCCGAAACCGGGCGCGAAGAAGATGATGAAGGCGGCGATGATCAGCAGGAAACCAGCGCCGACGCCATCCTTGAGCGTGTAGTACGGGTGGAATGGAATGCCGTCGGCCGGGGCGTTCGGCGACCAGCGGTTGCCCTTCGGCCCCTTCTTGATCTCCACGCCGTCCGGGTTGTTCGACCCCACTTCGTGCAGCGCGCCCAGGTGCAGCACCACCAGCAGCAGCAGTACCAGCGGCAGGGCGATGACGTGCAGCGCGAAGAAGCGGTTGAGCGTGGCGTCACTGGGCAGGTAGTCACCCATGATCCATTCGGTCAGGCCGTTGCCGATCACCGGTATCGCGCCGAACAGCGAGATGATCACCTTGGCGCCCCAGAACGACATCTGGCCCCAGGGCAGCACGTAGCCCATGAAGGCTTCGGCCATCAGCACCAGGTAGATCAGCATGCCCAGGATCCACACAAGCTCGCGCGGTTTCTGGTAGCTGCCATACAACAGGCCGCGGAACATGTGCAGGTAGACCACGATGAAGAACAGCGAGGCACCGGTGGAGTGCATGTAGCGGATCAGCCAGCCCCACTCCACATCGCGCATGATGTATTCGATGGAGCCGAACGCCTCGGCGGCGTTGGTCTTGTAGTGCATCGTCAGGAAGATGCCGGTGACGATCTGGTTGACCAGCACCAGCAGCGCCAGCGAACCGAAGTAGTACCAGATGTTGAAGTTCTTCGGCGCGTAGTACTCGGTGACGTGCTTGCGGTAGACCGGCATCAGGCCCGGCGCGCGGGCATTGACCCAGTCGGCCACGCCGCTGGCGGCACGGCTGAGGATATTGGACATCAGGCAGCCCCCTGCGGATCGACACCGATGATGATGGTGTTGTCGTCCTGGTAGTGGTGCGCGGGCACCTTCAGGTTGATCGGCGCCGGCACGTCCTTGAAGACGCGGCCGGACATGTCGAAGCGCGACTTGTGGCAGGGGCAGAAGTAGCCGCCCTTCCACTGCGGGTCATAGGGTTCGGGCCGGATCTCGGCGACCATTTCCGGTGAGCAGCCCAGGTGCGTGCACAGGCCGACCAGCACGGAGATGTCCGGCTTGATCGAGCGCAGCTCGGGGTTCTGCTTCAGCACGTAGTCCGGCTGCTGGTCCTTCTCGCCGGACTCGGGGTCCTTGAGGCGGCCATCCAGCCCGTGCAGCGCATCGAGGATCGCCTTGGACCGCTTGACGATCCAGATCGGCTGGCCACGCCATTCCACGATCAGGCGTTGGCCTTCCTGCAGCGCGCTGATGTCGGCCACCACCGGTGCGCCGGCAAGCTTGGCGCGGGCACTGGGGTTCCAGGATTTGATGAAAGGAACTGCGGTGAATCCGACGCCGACGGCGCCCACCACGGCTGTGGTGGCAGAAAGAAAACGCCGACGTCCGGTGTTGACTGGATCGTGTACCCCATCGTTGGCCATCCGGCACTCCGATATTGATTAGGTAGCTTTAAGGCTGCCAGCGGATCCGGTGGGGGCCAGAGCCGCATTGAATCATGGGCGAGTGTAGCGGAACCGTCGCGCGCCACACAACGCATTGCAACAACTCTTTCAGATGCGTGCCGCCTGACAGTCGGCGCCTACCTGTTCAAGGAGTGCCGACCAACGGTCGGCACCTACTGGTGACTCAGGGCGGTGCGGTAACGCTCGGCCAGCTGCCCGACCCGGCGCACGTAGTGCTGCGTCTCGCTGTAAGGTGGCACGCCACCGTGGCGGTCGACCGCGCCTTCGCCGGCGTTGTAGCCGGCGGCAGCCAGGGTCAGGTCGCCGTTGAAGCGCTTCAGCAACCACGCAAGATACTGCACGCCACCGCGGATGTTCTGCCCGGCATCGTAGGAGTCACTGACCCCGAAACGGGCCGCGGTCGGCGGCATCAGCTGCATCAGGCCCTGCGCGCCAGCGCGGCTGAGCGCGGTCGGGTTGTAGGCCGACTCGGCGTGGATGATGGCGCGCACCACGGCTTCGTCGACGCCGAACTCGCGCGCGGCCGAGGTGATCTCGGTCTGGAACGCGGTGGTGTTCAAGCGCACCGAACCGAAGTCCACGCGCGGGTTGACGCCGCAGGCGTAGCAGCGCTCCATGAAACTGTAGCGGATGGTGCGCACCGGGCCGAGGTTGGCCACCTGGGTCGGCCGCGCACTGGTGTAGTGGCGCACGCCATCCTTCATGAAGGAATAGACCTGGCCGCTGACCATGCGCCCGCTGCGCGAGGCGACCGGGGTCTCGGGTACGGCGGCTGGCGCAGCCGCCGGTGCCGCAGCGCTGGCTGCCACCGCCACCGGGTTGCGCTCGATGCTGGCCACGGTGGTCGGCGCCGGCTTCGGCGCGGCCACCACCGGGCGCGGTGCCGGGCGGAGGTCGCGGCTGTAGCTGATGGCGCTGCAGCGGGCCCCGGCCACGCGCTTGCTGACGTAGCTGGTGACGCCGTCGGCGCCCTGGCACTTGAACAGGGTGCCCGCGCTGGCCGGCGCAGCGGTCAGCGCAGCGATGATGACCGCCGTTGTCCCCAGTATCCCCTTCATGCCGGCGAGTGTCCCAGCTTCGCCGGGGCTTGCCAAGCGACGCGGCTCAGCCTGTGACCGGCGGCACAGCCAGCAGCTGCCCCAATCCGGCCAGGCGCTGTGCCAGTTCATCGCGCAGGCCCGGCGGCGTGGTCCACAACGCCACTGGCACCCGGTCCAGGCTGAGGATCTGCGCCAGCATCATGCCGCGGCTCTCGGCGCCCATGCGCAGCAGGCAATGGGCGGGCCCGTCGGCCTCGAGCACACCGCACCAGGGCGGGATGCGGCCTTCCAGCTCGGCGTGGCTGCCGGCCAGGCGGACGATGGCCTGCAGCGCGAACGGGGCCTGGCTGACCGCCTGCCGCACCATGACGTCCGGTGGTGCGGGCGTACGGCGGTGCATGCCCGGCTCGGCGCATTCGCGCACCGCGCCCATCCGGTCCACGCGCAGGGTACGCCAGTCCTGCCGGCCCAGGTCCCAGGCCAGCAGGTACCAGCGCCGCCCGTAATTGACCAGGTGCTGCGCCTCGACCTCGCGCTGGGTCACCGCGTCCTGCGCACTGCGGTATTCGAAGGCCAGCCGTGACGCCTGCCGGCAGTGCTGGGCCAGCCGTCCGAGCAGGCGTGCGTCGGTGGACGGAAGGTCGGACAAAGTGGCCGTCGCTGCGTGCACCTCGCCGGCCTGCTGGCGGCGACGGCTCGGCACCAGCGGGTCGAGCTTGGATAACAGGCCGCGCGCGGTGTCGTCGATGCCTGCGACGGTGGCCGAGGCCGCGCGCAGGGCGATGGCCAGGGTGGTTGCCTCCTCCTCATCCAGCAGCATCGGCAGGACCGGTGCCCCTGCCCCCAGCTGGTAACCGCCCCCTACCCCGGACGAGGCCTGCACCGGATAGCCTAGCTCGCGCAGGCGCTCGATGTCGCGGCGGATGCTGCGCCGGTCCACGCCCATGCGCTCGGCGAGCTCGGCCCCGGACCACTGGCGACGGGCCTGCAGCAGGGCAATCAGGCGCAGCAGTCGATGGGCGGTATGGCGCATGAAGGATCGAGGACAGAAGTCGTCCGCAATACTGCCTCAGGATGGCCTCCAGTTCACCACCCACCGCAAGGAGCAATGCCATGACCTCACGCCAGATCACCCTGTACCACGCCGCCCGTTCGCGCTCGAGCGGCGCGGTGGCCCTGCTTGAGGCGCTGGGTGCGGACTACCGCATGCAGGTGTTGGACCTGAAGGCCGGCGCCAACCTGGCCCCGGCCTACTTGGCCATCAACCCGATGGGCAAGGTGCCGGCCATCGTCCACAACGGCGCGCTGGTGACCGAGCAGGTGGCGATCTACCTGTACCTGGCCGACCTGTACCCGGAAGCCGGGCTGGCGCCGCCGATCGGCGACGCCCTGCGCGGCCCCTACCTGCGCTGGATGGCCTTCTACGGTGCCTGTTTCGAGCCGGCGATGATCGACAAGGCGATGCACCGCGAGCCACCGCCGCGCCTGATGTCGCCTTACAACGATGCGGAGACCGTGCTGCAGGTGGTCGAGGCCCAGCTGGCGCAGGGCCCCTACCTGCTCGGCGAGACGATGAGCGCCGCCGACGTTCTCTGGGGCAATGCGCTGGCCTGGACCACCGCCTTTGGCCTGGTGCAGCCGGCGCCGGCAACGGCCGACTACATCGCCCGGATGAGCGCGATGACCGCCTTCGACCGGTCGCGGCAGATCGATGCGGAGCTGGCGGCGGCGTAATGGCGGCGGGTGGCGCGGGATATCGGTAGCGCGGGGCCATGCCCCGCGAGCGCACCGCCCGGCCCCGTTGGCGTTCCGCCGAGCATGGCCCGGCGCTACCGGGCGGCTGGCGCGGGATGCGGGTAGAATTGCCCGCTTTCCCGCCACCCGAATGGATTAAGCGCCATGACCGGGACGCCAGACGTCTTTCCGCCCGCCACGCCGGGCGGTACCCCGCTCGTTGCCCTGCCCGCTGGTCCGCGCAAGCCCGACCAGGTGAAAGGCAAGCTGTACATCAAGACCCACGGTTGCCAGATGAACGAGTACGACTCGGCCAAGATGGCCGACGTGCTTGCCGCCAGCGATGGCCTGGAACTGACCGACAGCCCGGACGACGCCGACGTCATCCTGGTCAACACCTGCTCCATCCGCGAGAAGGCGCAGGAGAAGGTGTTCAGCCAGTTGGGCGTGTGGAAGGGCCTGAAGAACAAGGGCCGCGAGGTCATCATCGGCGTGGGCGGCTGCGTCGCCTCGCAGGAAGGCGAAGCGATCATCAAGCGCGCGCCGTTCGTCGATCTGGTGTTCGGCCCGCAGACCCTGCATCGCCTGCCGGAGCTGATCCGTGCACGTCGCGAGCAGAAGCGGCCGCAGGTGGACATCAGCTTCCCCGAGATCGAGAAGTTCGACCGCCTGCCCGAGCCGCGTGCCGAAGGTGCATCGGCCTTCGTGTCGATCATGGAAGGCTGTTCCAAATACTGCTCGTTCTGCGTGGTGCCCTACACCCGCGGTACCGAAGTCAGCCGCCCGTTCGAGGACGTGGTGGTGGAAGTAGCGCAGCTGGCCGCGCAGGGCGTGCGCGAGATCAACCTGCTCGGCCAGAACGTCAACGCGTATCGCGGCCCGTATGGCGACGGCGAGTTTGCCGACCTCGGCCTGCTGATCCGCACCATCGCCGAGATCGATGGCGTCGGCCGCATCCGCTTCACCACCTCGCACCCGCTGGAGTTCAGCGATTCGCTGATCGACGCGTTCCGCGACGTGCCGCAGCTGGCCAATTTCCTGCATCTGCCGGTGCAGGCCGGCAGCGACCGCGTGCTGTCGGCGATGAAGCGCGGCTACACCGCGCTGGAATTCAAGTCGAAGATCCGCAAGCTGCGCGCGGTGCGCCCGGACATCTCGATCAGCTCGGACTTCATCGTCGGCTTCCCCGGCGAGACCGATGCCGATTTCGAGAAGACCATGAAGCTGATCGAAGACATCGGCTTCGACCACAGCTTCTCCTTCATCTATTCGCGTCGCCCGGGTACGCCGGCCGCGGACCTGGAAGACACGATCAGCGACGCCGAGAAGCACGCGCGACTGTCGCGCCTGCAGGAGCGCATCAATGCGCACGCCGCCAGCATCTCCGAGAAGATGGTCGGCACCGTGCAGACCGTGCTGGTGGAAGGCCCTTCGCGCAAGAACCCGAACGAGCTGACCGGCAAGACCGAGAACATGCGTTCGGTGAACTTCCCGGCGCCGGCGCGGTTGATCGGCCAGTTCGTGGATGTGGTGATCACCGAAGCGCTGACCAATTCGCTGCGCGCGCGCGTGGTGGCGGAATAAGGTGTGCCGGCCAGCGGCCGGCACCCACCAGGGGAGAGAGATGTGCCGACCAACGGTCGGCACCTACCGGGATGGATGCCGACCGTTGGTCGGCATTCTCTAATCCAGGCGTTTGCGGAAACGCAGGATGGCCAGGGTCATCATCACCACGATGAAGGCCAGCAGCGCCAGTGCATCCGGCCACAGCTCCCACAGCGAGGCACCGCGCAGCATGATGCCGCGCACCAGGCGCAGGAAGTGGGTCAGCGGCAGCACCTCGGCCAGCCACTGCACCGGCCTCGGCATGCCGGCGAACGGGAACATGAAACCCGACAGCAGGATCGACGGCAGGAACAGGAACAGCGTCATCTGCATGGCCTGGAACTGCGAGCGCGCGCGGGTGGAGATCAGCAGGCCCAGCGCTAGGTTGGCCAGCACCAGCAGTACCGCGGCCAGGTAGATATCGAGCAGGCTGCCGCGGATCGGCACCTGGAACAGCCAGGTGCCCAGCACCAGTACCAGCGTGGTCTGCAGCAGACCGATGGCCGCATAGGGCAGCACCTTGCCGACCATCAGTTCGCTGCGCGAGACCGGCGTGGCGATCAGCAGCTCCATGTTGCCGCGCTCGCGTTCGCGCACCACCGCTACCGCGGTGAACATCACCAGGGTCATGGTCAGGATCACCCCGATCAGGCCCGGCACGATGTTCACCGCCGAGCGCCGTTGCGGGTTGTAGAAGCTGGTCACGCTGACCGGACCACTGGCGATGCTGCCTTCGCGCAGCGGACGCATGTTGCTGGCCGGACGCGTATCCAGCGGCACCTGTGCCAGCTGGATCGCCGCGCTCTGCACCACGGTATCGCTGCCATCGACCAGCACCTGCACCGCCTCGCGACCGTCGAAGCGGCGACGCTCGAAGTCGGCCGGCACCACGATGCCGACACTGATCTCGCCACGGCGCAGCGCCTGCATCAGCTGGTCCGGCGTGTAGGCCTGGCTGCGCGGCGTGATCACGCCGGTGGCCACCATGTCCTGCACCAGCGCACGTGACGCCGCACTGTTGGCCTGGTCGGCGATACCGGCGTCGAGATGGCGCAGGTTGAGATTGATCGCGTAGCCGAACAGCAGCAGCTGCATCACCGGAATGCCGACGATCATCGCCAGCGTGATGCGGTCGCGGCGCAGCTGCCGCAGCTCCTTGAGCATGATCGCCCAGAGCCGGCGCAGGTTCATGCCGCCGGCTCCCGGCCGCGGCCGCGGGTAGCAGCGACGAAGACGTCTTCCAGGTTCGGTGCCACTGTCTCGATACGGGCCTGCGGGTCAGCGCTGGACAGCGCACGGCCCAGCACTGCGACATCCGCCGCCCCCTCATTGCACAGCACGCGCAGATGGGTACCGATCTGCGCCACGCTCAGTACCCCGGGCAGCTCGGCCAGCGCGCGGCTTGCCAGCCGCGGCTGCGACGCGGTGACCTGCAGCGTGCGCCCTTCCAATCGTGCGCACAGTTCAGCCGGCGTGCCATCGGCCACCAGCGCGCCACGATCCAGGATCGCCAGCCGGTGGCAGCGCTCGGCCTCGTCCATGTAGTGGGTCGACACCAGCACCGTGGTTCCGGCGTCGGCCAGCTCGAACAGGGCCTCCCAGAAATCGCGGCGCGATTCGGGATCGACCGCGCTGGTCGGTTCATCCAGGAACAGCAGTTCGGGCGAATGCACCACGGCGCCGGCCAGGGCCAGGCGTTGCTTCTGCCCACCACTGAGGGTTCCGGCCAGCTGCGGCTGCCGGTCCAGCAGACGGTACTGCTGCAGCAGTTCGTCGATCCGACGCCGAGCCTGCGCGCGCGGCAGATCCTGGATGGCAGCGAGGAACTCCAGGTTCTCGCGCACCGACAGATCTTCATACAACGAGAAGCGCTGGGTCATGTAGCCGATGCGTCGGCGCAATGCCTCTGCCTGCTCGGGCACGGCCAGGCCCAGCACCTCGATCTGCCCGGCGCTGGGTTCCAGCAGGCCGCACAGCATGCGGATGGTGGTCGACTTGCCGGACCCGTTCGGGCCCAGAAAACCGTATACCTGCCCGCGCGGCACGGTCAGGTCGACGTTGTCCACGGCCAGCAGTTCGCCGAAGCGGCGCGTCAGGCCCTGCGCATGCACCGCGATGTCCGCGCCAGTGTTCAGAAGCGCACCTGCACCGGCAGCCCGGCCGGAAGCGTCCGCATGTCGGCGGCCGCGTCCACTTCGATCTCGGCCAGGTAGCTCAGCCGTTCGACGTCATCACCGGTCAGTGCGTAGTACGGCGTGAATGAAGGTTCGCTGCGGATCGAACGCACGTGCCCCTTCAGCACGGTGCTGCCGCCTTCCAGCTGTATCTGCGCAGCCTGCCCGACCTTGACCTGCAGGCGCAGTGGCTGCGGCAGGTAAACGCGCGCATAGGGGCGCTCGCCAACCAGCATCACTGCCAGCGGCGCCCCGATCGGCGCCTGGTCACCCTGCCGGTACGGCAAGGCATCAACCACGCCATCGCGCGGTGCACGCAGCTGCAGCTTCTGCAGGTTCACCCCCTGCACCACCTGCTGCGCCCGTGCGGCATCGGCGGCCGCCTGGCCCTGCGCGATGTCCTGCGCGCGGCTGCCGTGCACCAGTTCCAACCAGGCCTGCTCGGCGGCACGCACGCTGGCCTCGGCATTGCCGGCAGCCGCCCGTGCACGGTCCAGTTCGGCGGCGGCCACCAGCTGCTGGCGTGCCAGCGGCTGCACCCGGCGATAGTAGGCGCTGGCTTCGACGGCCTGGGCGCGAAGCGCGGCCAGCTGGGCCTGGGCCTGCGCAATCTGTTCCTCGCGCGGGCCAATCTTCAGTTCTTCCAGTTGCGCCTGCGCACGCACCGTGTCGGCCTGCGCAGCAGCAAACTGCGCGTTGCCGCGCGCCGGGTCGAGCTGCATCAATACAGCGCCGGCCTTGACCGGCTGGCCCTCGCGCACCTCCACCGCAGCGATCACCTCGGCCGCTGGTGCTGGCACCGTGATCCGGTCCCACTCCAGCGTGCCCAGCGCAGTCGGCGTTGACGGCTCACACCCCGCCAGCAGGCCGATGCCTGCCAGTCCGATTCCACGCATCCCGTTGCCGATGCCCATGCCATCCCCTCCTGCGACGGCGCCACGGTGCCATGCACCGCGTGCACCCTCAATGATTCCGATCAGCCCTGGCGGTTTATTCACCACGGCCTGGCGGGCCTTGGGCTGCAAGGCTCCGCGCCACCTGTCCACAGGTTGATTCGGCATCATTCCACAACCGGTGTGGAAAACCGGCGACGCAGGATCGTGTTGCACGCCTGGCAGCGGAACCTGCGCTGCCATCACGAAGAACACCGACGTGCCCGGCGAAGCTTCCGACGAAGCACTGCGAAGTGCCCCTTCCCCCGGTGCGTCCGTCCTGCAGGTGCCACCCCCATTGCGGCCGTGACGGTTTTTTCACCACCCTCTCATGAGGCTTGTGGCACAAGCATCGCAGAGGCCTATCCACAGGTTTCCGCAGTCCCCGTCCACACCGGGTGTGGAAAAGCCCGCATCGACCTCCTGCTGGCCGTGCGCCCCGTGCGCGCGCTACCCTTGTCCTCCCTGAATACACTGCGGTGGAAGGCTTCCGCCCCACCCCGAGCAATGAAAAGCATCGATCACCGAGACTTCACCCTGTCGCCGGAAGACAACGAGCGGCTGGCCAACCTGTGCGGCCCTTTCGATGGCCACCTGCGCCAGATCGAGCTGAAGCTCGGCGTGGAGATCGCCAACCGTGGCTTCGTGTTCCGCATCAGCGGCCCCAGCGAGGCCATCGTGGAAGCGCAGAAGCTGGTCGAGGCGCTCTACGCCGAAGCCGGCGAGACCACCTTCGACAACCACGCCATCCACCTGCGCCTGGCGCAGGCCAATGTCGAGCAGATCGCCGAGCGCTCCTACGAAGCGCAGGACGTGGCGATCAAGGTCAAGCGCGGCACGGTACGCGGCCGCGGTGCGAACCAGGGCCGCTACCTGCACCAGATCGCCACCCATGACATCAACTTCGGCATCGGCCCGGCCGGTACCGGCAAGACCTTCCTGGCCGTGGCCAGCGCGGTCGAAGCCCTGAACGAATCGCGGGTGCAGCGCCTGATCCTGGTGCGCCCGGCGGTGGAAGCCGGCGAGAAGCTGGGCTTCCTGCCCGGTGACCTGAGCCAGAAGGTCGATCCCTACCTGCGACCGCTGTACGACGCCCTGTACGAGATGATGGGCGTGGAGAAGGTGGTCAAGCTGCTGGAAAAGAACGTCATCGAGATCGCACCGCTGGCCTACATGCGTGGCCGCACGCTCAACGATGCCTTCGTGATCCTGGACGAAGCACAGAACACCACCATCGAGCAGATGAAGATGTTCCTGACCCGCCTCGGCTACGGCTCCACCGCAGTGGTCACCGGTGACCTGACCCAGACCGACCTGCCCAAGCACGTGAAGTCCGGCCTGCGCGATGCCATCGACGTGCTGCGCGAGGTCGAGGGCGTCAGCTTCACCTTCTTCGAATCCCGCGACGTGGTGCGTCATCCGCTGGTGGCGCGCATCGTCAGCGCCTACGATCGCCGCGACCTGCATCAGATCCAACCTGGAGCAACTCCATGACCCGTGGTCCCGTGCGACTGGACGTCGCCGTCAGTTATGCCCTGCCGCGCACCGGCCTGCCGGCGGCGGTGAGTTTCCGCAAATGGGTGGCCGCTGCACTGAAAGGCCGCATCCGCGAAGCCGACCTGGCCATCCGCGTGGTCGATGCCAAGGAAGGGCAGTCGCTGAACCGCCATTACCGCGGCAAGGACTACGCCACCAACGTGCTCAGCTTCCCGGCCGAAGTGCCCGAAGGCCTGCCCAAGGGCGTGAAGTTCCCGCTGCTCGGTGACCTGGTGATCTGTGCACCGGTGGTGGCGCGGGAGGCCGACGAACAGGGCAAGGCGCTCAACGCCCACTACGCGCACCTGACCGTGCACGGCGTGCTGCACCTGCTCGGCTGGGATCACGAGGACGACAAGGAAGCCGACGCGATGGAACAGCTGGAGCGCGAGATCCTGGCCGAGCTCGGCATCGCCGATCCCTACGCCGGGGAGCGCTGAGGCCGACCCAAGGGCTATGCTCGCTCCGACCGATATCGGGAGAACAGGGATGATCTTCAAGGATGGCCAGGGGACGTTGCTGATCGGCGGTGCGGGGCTCGCTTTGTTGTTGATATTCGGCGCACGCACCGTACGCCGCGTCAGTGCACGCGACCCCAGCGGGCAGCACTGGCTGCTGCGCACGCTGGCACTGCTGTCTCCGGCGTGCGTCATTGCCAGCCTGGCGGTCGCCGTGATCGGGCCCCACCTGCTGCAACAGCGGCACGGAATGAGCACCACGGCGGGCCTTGTGACGAGCGCGCTGCTGCTGATGCTGGCTGGCGCGCTCACCGCGCCGGTGGCCTGGCGCGTGGTGGTCCAGCAGCGCCTTCGGCGCTCGGCGGACACGCTGCCATTCTTCCATGCGTCAACTGCTTCTCTTTGCCTGTTGTATGTGCTCTGCGCGACCTACTTGCCGCTGGCAAAGGCCGCCGAGCCCGCGCTGATGCCTTGGTTCGAACAGCCGGGCCTGCTGCAGCTGGTGGCCCGCGGG
This sequence comes from Stenotrophomonas maltophilia, assembly GCF_002799155.1. Taxonomy (GTDB): domain Bacteria; phylum Pseudomonadota; class Gammaproteobacteria; order Xanthomonadales; family Xanthomonadaceae; genus Stenotrophomonas; species Stenotrophomonas maltophilia_R. The sequence continues at coordinate 1,036,437 of NZ_NERD01000002.1, read as the reverse complement.
CTGCTCACGGTCCTCCACGCCTCGATGAAGGCAGTAGTGCTCACCCTGCCGGTGATGGCGATACGCGCCCTGCTGACCCGCGGTAGCCGCCGCCGCGAGAGTGAGACCCCGCGCCCATCGCCGTTATGATGGCCGCCCCCGCCCCGCGGAACCTGCCCGTGACCCTGCGCTGCTGCCTGCCCCTGCTGTGTGCCTTTGCGGTGCCTTCGGCCCTCGCCTCCAATCTTGACCTGCCGGCCCTGATCGAATGCCGCCAGGGCGTAGCCGACCACGCTGCACTGGCGCCGCTGCTGGCCGACCCATTGAAGGCCGTCGCCCAGGGCCTGCAGCCCCTGCCGCAGGGCAACCAGTTCATGAGCGAGTACCGGCTGGCCCAGCCGATCAGCGTGTTCGGCGCCCGCACCGAGCGGGTCGCCGTGGCCGGGTCCAGCGTCATGGCGATCCTCGACCAGGCCGACCCGCGGCCGCTGGCCAAGCGGCTGGGGCTGGAGACCGGCTATGACCAGGATGGCAAGTTCATGGCCGGCCGCGAGCTGGTCAGCCGCGACGTGACCGACCCCAAGAGCGGCGAGGCCCAGATCGAGTCGATCATCCTCAGCGTCTCCACCGTGGCCTCCCACCCCGGCAAGACCCTGGCCGGCTGCACCTACAGCCTGGACCTGCCCGAGGAAGAAGCGCCCGCCCGGCCTGAACTGGCGCCGCCACCGATCACCGGACCCGGCAGCGACGGTCACTGACAGGCCGCTACATCCTGCTAGACTGGGGCCAACGCCCGGCCTGCCGGGTGCCTTTTTTCCAGAGATGTCAGAAGACGACAGTAGTAGCTCCCCTGCGGAGCACAGTGAAAAGAAGCGCGGCTGGCTTGAACGCCTGACCTCCGCTTTCTCCGGCGAACCCCACACCCGCGACGAGCTGGTCGCTGTCCTGCACACCGCGCAGGAAGAGGGCCTGATCGCCGCCGATACCCTGAAGATGATGGAAGGCGCCATTTCGGTGGCCGAGCTGACCGTGGGCGACGTGATGATCTCGCGCTCGCAGATGGTCTCGCTGCCGGTCGAAGCGCCCTTCCTGGAACTGATGAAGCAGGTGGTCGAATCCGGCCATTCGCGCTTCCCGGTGCACGGCGAGAACAAGGACGACATCCTTGGCATCCTGCTGGCCAAGGACCTGCTGCGCGGCGTGGTCGCCGACAACGGTCCGGCCAACGTGCGCGAGCTGCTGCGCCCGGCGGTGCTGATTCCGGAGGCGAAGAAGCTCAACGTGCTGTTGAAGGAGTTCCGCCTGTCGCGCAACCACATGGCCATCGTGGTCGACGAGTACGGCGGTGTCGCCGGCCTGGTCACCATCGAGGACGTGCTGGAACAGATCGTCGGCGAGATCGACGACGAGCATGACGAGGCCGAGGATCCGTCGGCGCAGATCGCCATCCAGTCCGACGGCCAGTACGTGGTCGACGCGCTGACCCCGATCGGCGACTTCAACGAACGCTTCGGCGCCACCTTCTCCGACGAGGACTACGACACCATCGGTGGCCTGGTCACCGAGGCCGTGGGCCACCTGCCGGAAGTCGGTGACGAGCTGGCGCTGGACCGCTTCATGTTCCGCGTGGCCCGCGCCGATGCGCGCCGGGTGCAGGCCTTCCACGTGACCGTGCTGCCGCCGGACGCGCAGGACGACACTTGAAGCGCCGCGGTCTGATCCTGGCGGTGTGGCTGGCACTGTGCGTGCTGGCCATGGCCCTGCCACTGGCCGCATTCGCGCAGCCGGTGGCAGCTGCGCCTGCTGCCAGCGCCGAGGCCCCTGCTCCGCGCGTCGGCGTGGTGACCATGCAGCCGGGCACGGTGTTCTTCGAGCGCTTCGGCCATGACGCCATCGTGGTCCTTGATCCGGTCAGCGGCGAGGCGACCTCGTACAATTTCGGCTACTTCGATCCGTCCGAGGACGATTTCATCAGCCGCTTCGCACGCGGCGACATGATGTATTACCTGGTGGCGCTGCCGCTGCAGCAGGACCTGTCGTACTACGACGAGACCGGCCGCGGCGCCAGCGTGCAGTGGCTGGACCTGCGCCCGGACCAGGCGCGCGCGCTGGCCGCCGACCTGGCGGAGCGGGCCAAGCCGGAAAACGCGCGCTACCACTACGACTACTACACTGCAAACTGCGCCACGATGGTGCGCGACACCGTGGACAAGGCACTGGGTGGCGGACTGCAGTCGCAGCTGTCGGGGCGCTCGCGCGGTAATACCTACCGCAGTGAATCGGTGCGCCTGGCCTCGCCGGCACCGTGGATGTGGCTGGGCTTCGACGTCGGTCTGGGGCCGTTCGCCGACCAGCCGCTGTCACGCTGGCAGGAGGCCTTCGTGCCGATGCGCCTGGCCGACGCGCTGCGCCAGGCACGCAACAGCGACGGTCGGCCGCTGGTGCAGTCCGAACAGGAACTGCTGCCGCACCGCATCGCCCCGGAGCCGAAGGAATCGGCACGCCGCTGGTGGCCCTGGCTGCTGTGCGGCCTGCTGGTCGCCGCCGGCGTGCTGGCGCTGCGCAACCGGCCGCGCCTGCTGGCCGGGCTGGCCCTGCCATTCTGGCTGCTGTGCGCCCTGTTCGGTGGCGTGCTGGTGTTCCTGTGGGGCTTCAGCATCCACTACGCTGCGTGGGCCAACCGCAACCTGCTGCTGCTTTCGCCGCTGGCCCTGCTCCTTCTGCCGGGCGCGATCGCGCTGCTGCGCCGGCGCCTGCCGGGCCGCATGTTCAGGGTCGTGCTGTGGTTGCTGGCGGTGCAGGCCGTGGCGGCGCTGGTGCTGCACTGGCTGAGCCTGCAGGCGCAGTACAACGTGCAGTGGATCGTGCTGCTGCTGCCCGTGCACGCAGCGCTGGCCTGGGTGCTGGGGCGCCGTCCTCACTTGTCCGAAACACGGCACTGACGCACGATGGCGGGCATGTCATTGCCCGCCTCCGCTTCCGCCCCTGCTTCGGCCAACCCTGCCTGCGTCATCAACTGCGTCCATTACGATGACGAGGGCAAACGCCACGACATCAGCCTGGATGCCATCAGCGATGTCATTGCCAGTGGCAACGGCTTCGTCTGGGTGGGCCTGTACGATCCCAACGACGATGTGCTGCTGAAACTGCAGGAGGAATTCTGCCTGCACGACCTGGCCATCGAGGACGCGCGCAACGCGCACCAGCGGCCCAAGGTCGAGACCTACGGCAATTCGCTGTTCGTGGTGGTGACCACCGCGCAGATGGTGGACGAACGCATCCAGTATGGCGAAACCCACGCCTTCCTCGGCCCGCGCTTCCTGGTGACGGTGCGCCACGGTGCCTCGCTGTCCTACGCCCCGGTGCGTGCACGGGTGGAACGCGAGCCGCAGCTGCTGAAGATGGGCCCGTCGTACTGCCTGTATGCGGTGACCGACTTCGTGGTCGACAACTACCTGCCCATCGTGCACCGCTTCCGCGACACCCTTGATCTGCTGGAAAAGGACATCTTTGCCGACAACTACAAGCGCAGCACGGTGGTGCGGCTGTACGAGCTCAAGCGCGAACTGAACAAGATGCGGATGGCGGTGGCGCCGCTGCAGGATGTGCTGGCGCAGCTGCGCCGCTACCAGGGCGAGCTGATCCCCGATGAAGTGAAGCTCTACGTGCGCGACGTGCACGACCATGCGGTACGCATCAGCGATGTGATCGACACCCTGCGCGAGATGCTGGGCACCGCGCTGAGCGTGAACCTGTCGCTGGTGACCCTGGCGCAGGGCGAGACGGTCAAGCGACTTGGCGCGTGGGCCGCACTGCTGGCAGCGCCGACGCTGATCACCAGCTGGTACGGCATGAATTTCAGCCACATGCCCGAGCTGAGCGAACCGTGGTCGTACCCGCTGATGATTGTCGGCGTGGGCGGCGTCTGCGTGGGCCTGTACCGGTTGTTCAAGCGCGCGAAGTGGTTGTAGGGAGTATCGACCAAGAGTCGATACCCACCAGACCGCCAGGCCACGACCATTGGTCGTGGCGCATGGCCCGCGTTCGGAATCAAGCCACGTAGACAGTCTTGATGTTCATGAACTCGTGGATGCCGTGGTCAGCCAGCTCCCGACCGAAACCAGACTGCTTGCTGCCACCGAACGGCAACCGCGCGTCGCTCTTGACGATGGCATTGACGAATGCCGCGCCGCACTCCATGCGCTGCGCGAACCGCTCACCACGTACTGGATCCTGCGTCCACACGCTGCCACCCAGGCCGAAGCGGGTGTCATTGGCCACGCGCAGCGCATCGGCCTCGTCCTTGACCCGGATCACCGCAGCGACGGGACCGAACAGTTCCTCGTCATAGGCCGGCATGCCCGGACCGACCTGGTCGAGCACGGTGGCCGGGTAGCCCGCATGCGTGCCGGCAATGGGCTCGCCGCCGACCAGAATGCGGGCGCCCTTGGCCACGCTGGCCTGCACCTGCTTGTGCAGTTCATCGCGCAGGTCCGCGCGCGCCATTGGCGCCAGCGTCGTGCTGCGTTCGCCGGGATCGCCGTACTGGCGCTCGCCTGCGGCTTCAACAAAGCGCCGGGTGAACTCATCGGCCACCGCATCGACCACGATGAAGCGCTTGGCTGCGATGCAGGTCTGCCCGCTGTTGTCGAAGCGCGACTTCACGGCCGCCGCGACGGTCTTGTCGAGGTCGGCATCGTCGAGCACCACGAAGGCATCACTGCCACCGAGTTCCATCACCGATTTCTTCAGCTGGCTGCCGGCATTGGAGGCGATCGATCGCCCTGCCCGTTCGCTGCCGGTCAGCGTCACCGCCTTCACCCGTGCGTCGCGCAGCACGTCGGCGGCCTGGTCGTTGTCGATATGCAGCACGTCGAACACGCCGTCCGGCAGGCCGCCGTCACGGCACACCGCCAGGATCAGGTCGGCACACTGCGGCACGTTGCTGGCGTGCTTGAGCAGGGCCACGTTGCCGGCCATGAACGCCGGCGCGAGGAAGCGGAATACCTGCCAGATCGGAAAATTCCACGGCATCACCGCGAACACGCAGCCGATCGGCTCGTAGCGCACATAGCTGCGTTGGGCCTCGGTGTCGATCAGCTGCGGCTTGAGGTAGTCGGCCGCGTGATCGGCGTAGTACTCGCAGGCCGCGGCGCACTTGTCGACCTCGGCCAGCGCTTCGGCCTTGAGCTTGCCCATCTCGTGGGTCATCGCCTGCTGCAGATCGTCACGGCGCGCGCGCAGCTGCGCGGCAACCTGGCGCAGGATCGCGCCGCGTTCCTGCAGCGAGCGATCGGCCCAGCCAGGGAATGCCTCGGCAGCAGACTGCAGGCGCTGCTCGATGTCGGCTGCACCCATCAGTTCATGGCGGTAGGTCACCTGGCCGGTGGCCGGGTCGATGATCTCGACGGTCATGGGGGATCTCCATCTGGAAGGCCCCCATTGTGCGCCGTTGCCCGTGAGCCGGATGTTGCCGGATCAGCCGACAGACCGCGGCCTCAGCCGTTGTCCTGCCGTGCCAGCTGCAGGTCACGCTGGCGCCGTTTCTCGGCGCGGGCGTTGATGTACCAGCCGATCACTGCGGCAATCGACACCGCCGACACCAGCAGTGTGGCCAGCGCGTTGATCTTCGGGCTGATACCCATGCGCACCGAGGCGAACACCTTCATCGGCAGCGTGGTCGAGCCCGGCGTGGCCACGAAGCTGGCCACCACCACGTCATCCAGCGACAGGGTGAAGGCGAGCAACCAGCCCGCCACCAGCGCCGGCGCGATGATCGGCAAGGTGATGCGGGTGAACACGGTCAGCCGGCTGGCACCCAGGTCCATCGCCGCTTCTTCCAGCGACAGGTCCATTTCCTGCAGGCGCGAAGACACCACCACGGTGACGAAGCACAGGGTGAAGGTGACGTGCGCGATCCAGATGGTGGCCAGGCCACGCGCGGGGAAGCCGGGAATCGCCCCCATCGAGGCCAGCAGCGCCATCAGTGAGAAACCGAGGATCACATCCGGCATCACCAGCGGCGCGGTGACCAGCGCACCGAACAGCGGCTTGCCGCGGAAGCGTTTGAAGCGGGTCATCACCATCGCCGCCAGCGTGCCCAGCACGGTGGCGGTACAGGCGGTCCAGAACGCCACCACCAGGCTGGTCCACATTGCATCCATCAGCGCGCGGTCGGCGAACAGGTCGCTGTAGGCGCGGGTGGAGAACCCGGCCCAGACCATCGCCAGCCGCGAGCTGTTGAACGAATAGAACATCAGCAGCAGGATCGGCAGGTACAGGAAGGCGAAGCCGAGCAGCAGCACGCCCAGCCCGAGGCCCTTTGCGCTACGCGGGCTCATGCCTGCTTCCCTTCCAGCAGGCGCTGCTGGGAACGGTTGAACAGCAGGATCGGCACCAGCAGCAACAGGATCATCGCCACCGCCATCGCCGAAGCTCCCGGCCAGTTGCGGTTGTTGAAGAACTCGTTCCACAGCTGGCGGCCCACCATCAGCGTCTCCGAGCCACCCAGCATTTCCGGGATCACGAATTCGCCCACCGCCGGGATCATCACCAGCATGCAGCCGGCGATGATGCCCGCCTTCGACAACGGCAGGGTAATGCGCAGGAACGCCTGCCACGGCTTGGCACCGAGGTCGTAGGCCGCTTCCAGAAGGCGGTGGTCATGCTTGACCAGGTTGGCGTACAGCGGCAGCACCATGAACGGCAGGTAGCAGTAGACGATGCCGATGTAGGCGGCGGTCGGCGTATCGATCAACTGCAGTTTCGGCAGCCCCATCGACGTCATCAGCGCCTGCAGGCCGGTGAACTGCAGGAACTGGTCGAGCAGGCCGTTGCGGTCCAGGATCGCCTTCCACGCATACACGCGGATCAGGAACGAGGTCCACGATGGCAGCACCACCAGCATCATCGCCACGTTGCGCGCGGCCGGCGACAGGCGGGCGATGGCGTAGGCCATCGGATAGCCGATCAACAGGGTGAGGAACGTGGAGATGGCTGCGATCTTGATCGAGCTCAGGAAAGCCTGCGCATAGATCGAATCGCGGAACAGCGCCAGGTAGTTTTCCAGGTTCAGCTTCAGCGAGAAGCCGCCGTCGGCATATTGCAGCAACCAGGTATACGGCGGCGAGCCGACCCGGCTGAGCGAGAAGCTGATCATCAGCACGATCAGGAACGGCACTGCGAAGAACAGCAGCAGCCACAGGTACGGAATGCCGATCACCGTGGCACGCAGCCCCGGCAGCCAGCGCTTCAGGCCGGCGACGCTCATGAGGTCAGCACCACGCCGTCGTTGTCGCGCCAATGCACCCACACTTCATCGCCCCAGGTGAGGCCATCACTGGCCCAGCGCTGCGAGTTGGCGAAGTTGGCCAGCACCTTGGCGCCGCTGGGCAGGCGCACGTGGTAGACCGAATGGCTGCCGAAGTAGGCGATGTCCTCGATCACGCCCTGGGCCTTGTTGGTGTGCCCTTCCGGTTCGTCCTTGCCGATCATCACCTTCTCCGGGCGCAGCGCGAACGCGACCGGCTGCCCTTCATAGCAGGTGATGCCATGGGCGATGTAGATCGGTGCCGGGAACAGCGGTGAGCGCACGGTCACGTACTCGGGCAGGTCCTCGTCGATCACCCCGTCGAACAGGTTGACCGAACCGATGAACTCGGCGACGAAGCGGTTGGCCGGCTGCTCGTAGACCTCGTCCGGCTTGCCCACCTGCTGGATCCAGCCGGCATCCATCACCGCGATGCGGGTAGCCATGGTCATCGCTTCTTCCTGGTCGTGGGTGACCATCACACAGGTCACGCCGGAGGATTCGATGATGCTGACCAGTTCCAGCTGCATCTGCGAGCGCAGCTTCTTGTCCAGCGCGCCCATCGGCTCATCCAGCAGCAGCAGCTTCGGCCCCTTGGCCAGCGACCGCGCCAGCGCCACGCGCTGCTGCTGGCCGCCGGACAGCTGGTGCGGCTTGCGCTTGCCCAGGTGCCCCATCTGCACCAGGTCCAGCATCTCGCCGACGCGCTTGCTGACCGCGTCCTTGCCCAGGCCATCCTGCTTCAGGCCGAAGGCAATGTTCTGCTCGACCGTCATGTGCGGGAACAGGGCATAGGACTGGAACATCATGTTGACTGGCCGCTGGTACGGCGGCAGTGCGTCCAGGCGCTGGCCATCAAGGGTGATGCTGCCCTTGGTGGGCGTCTCGAAGCCGCCCAGGCAGCGCAGCAGGGTCGATTTGCCACTGCCGGAGCCACCGAGCAGGGCAAAGATCTCGCCCTTGCGCACGTCCAGGTTGACGTCGTCGACGGCGACGAAACCGTCGAATTCCTTGCGCAAATCACGAATGGAGAGATAGCCGGGCGCACCGGTCGTGTCGACGACGGCGGCTACCGGCTGGGCTTCAACGGGCATGGGGGCTCCGGGAGCGGGCGGTGGACAGCGGCGGCCATTCTAACGGCCGGGGGCCGAAGGGGATATGACGGCGGCGGGCGGAAGCGTCCGCAGGCCCGCCCGGGGACCCCGAGGCGTGTCGGTTTTCCCCCGCCAGCGTGGCCTGTCCGCTCAAAGGCCGGGGCTGCCCCGGTTGTCCAGGCAGCCGCCCCGGCAGACACCACGGGCGACGGTCCGATATGCAACGTTTTTCAGAGCGGGATCTGTTGAAGGCCCGGGGCATTCCCCGCGCAATGCCCCGGATCAAAGCCTTGCATGGACCCGCCCTGGTGATTTCCCCGCACAGACCCTGCCCTCTCCCGCCCCACCCGCCGGGCTCCCTGCCTGCGAGGCTGCCGCTGGCCATCATCGGCGCCGGCCAGGCCGGGTTGTCCCTCAGTGTGCTCCTGCAGGAGGCCGGCGTCGAGCATCGCGTGCTGGAGGCCGAAAGCGTGGGTGCCAGCTGGCAACGGCGTTGGCACTCGTTCCAGACCAACACCGCCAACGCAACGATGGCCCTGCACGGCCACGCCTACGCAGGCGCAGACCCGGAAGGCTTCATGGGCGCCGCGGAGGTGATCCGCCGGTTGCGCGAGTATGCCGACGAGCGCTCGCTGCCGATCAGCGAAGGTTGTGAAGTACAGCGGGTCACGCGTGAGCATGATGGCTATGTAATCGACAGCAGCCAGGGGCGGATCCACGCCCGCGCGGTGGTGGTCGCTACCGGTGAATACCGCCGCGCCCGGATGCCACGGGCCCCGTTCGCGCCCGGGCCGGGCCTGGCGGTGCTGCACTCGGGGGACTACCGCAGTGCCGATCAGTTGCCCGATGGCGGCGTGCTGGTCATTGGCGGTGGGCAGTCCGGTGCGCAGATCGCCCAGGACCTGCGCGACAGCGGGCGCAGGGTCTACTGGTCTCTGGCCCAGCGTCATTCGCATACCCGCCGGCTGCGCGGCAAGGACTCGATGACGTGGTGGGACATGGCCGGGCGCATCCACCAGCACGTGGGCGAAACGGCCGGCGTACTGGCCGGCGAGCCGGATGCGCTGCGCAAGGCGCGGACCGCCGAATTTCCGTTGATTTCCGGCAAGGGACGCAACGGGCGGGGCAGCTCGATCAGCCTGATGGCAATGCATCGGGAAGGCATCACGCTGTTGGGCCGGCTGCAGGGCCTTGAGGGGATCATCGCCCGCTTCGCCGACGTTCGCCCGCAGCTGCAGGCCGCAATCGAGGCCACGCGGGCCGAGTACGACTACCTCGATTCGCTGGCCAGTGCGTACTACGCCACGCGGCCCGAGCCGCGCACGGACGATGCCCGCTACATTCCAGAAGAGGTCTATCTGCACTGGGAACCGGACGCCGCCCCAGGTGAACTGGACCTGCAGGCGGAAGGCATCCGCTCGGTGGTGCTGGCCACCGGCTTCGCCGCCGAATGGCCCTGGCTCGACGTGGAAGGTGTGCTGGATACGTACGGCTATCCGCTCGGCGAGTTCGGTGTTTCCCCGCAGCCAGGGCTGTTCTTCATCGGCATGCACAACCTGCAGCGGATGAGTTCGTCGTTCCTGTGCAACGGCGGCCGCGATGCGCGCGACCTGCTGCCGGCCATCCTGCGGCATCTTGGCCGGGGCGGCGGTACCGCTCCCGGCCAGGGGTGAAGCGTTCCGCCAGGCATGGCCCGGCGGCGCCAGACCGGCTTATCGGCCGGTCTTCACCTCGGTCCACAGCCGGGTGTAGAGCTTGTCGGTCTCCGGCGTGTTGATCGAGTAGGTGAACATCTTCTCGGCCACATCCGCCGGCGGGTAGATCGTCGGGTCGGTGCGGATCGCCTCGTCCACCAGCGGCGTCGCGGTCGGGATCGGGTTGGCGTAGTGGATGAAGTTGGTGTTGGCCGCAGCAACCTTCGGTTGCAGCAGGTAGTTGATGAAGGCGTAGGCGGCTTCCGGGTGCTTGGCATCCTTCGGGATCGCCAGCATGTCGAACCACTGCGGTGCACCTTCCTTCGGGATCGAATAGGCCACGTGCACGCCATTGCTGGCTTCCTCGGCGCGGTCGCGGGCCTGGATGATGTCACCCGACCAGCCGACCACCAGGCAGGTACCGCCGTTGGCCAGCGAACCCACGTACTGCGAGGAGTGGAAGTTCTGCACGTACGGGCGGATCGACTTCAGCAGGTCGGCGGCCTTCTGCAGCTCGGCCGGGTCGCCGCTGTGCGGGTCCAGGCCCAGGTAATGCAGCGCGATCGGGATCATGTCCGCCGGCGTGTCCAGGATGGTCACGCCGCAGTCCTTCATCTTGCTGATGTTCTCCGGCTTGAACACCAGGTCCCAGCTGTTGGCGATGTCGGCGCTGCCGCCGAAGCGCTGCTTCAGCATGTCCACGTTGTAGCCGATGCCGGTGGTGCCGATCATGTACGGCACGCCGTACTGGTTGCCCGGATCCTGGGTGGCGATGCGCTTCATCACCGCCGGATCGAGATTGGCCAGGTTCGGGATCTTGCTCTTGTCCAGCGGCAGGAACACGCCGGCCTGGATCTGGCGACCGAAGAAGTTCAGGGTCGGCACCACCACGTCGTAGCCGCTGTTGCCGGCCAGCAGCTTGGTCTCGACCATCTCATCGCTGTCGAACACATCGTAGGTCACCTTGATCCCGCTCTCCTTCTCGAAGGTCGGAATGGTGTCCTCGGCGATGTAATCGCTGTAGTTGTAGACGTTCAGGACCTGGCTGTCCTGCGCGCCGCCGTTGCCACCGCCACAGGCGGCAAGCATGGCGGAGGCCAGGCCGAGCGTGAGGATACGCAGCTTCATCGGGTGCTCCAGAATGCGGGAAGGGGGGCCGGCGGGGCCGGCGACGGGTGCCAGCCTACCCCCCGGCGGCGGATTTTTCTATTCCGGATGCTCAGACGTTCAGCAGCAGGAACTCGCGCTCCCACGAGCTGATGACGCGGAAAAAGGTCTCGTATTCCTTGCGCTTGACCGAGATGTAGGCCCGGCAGAAGCGCTCACCCAGCAGCGCCTGCAGCTCGCTGCACTGCTCCAGCCCGTCCAGCGCCTCGCCCAGCGAGCGCGGCAGGTTGTACCCCAGTTCCTTGGCGCTGCCGGTCACCGGCGCATCGGGTGCCAGCCGCTCGCGGATGCCGAGCAGGCCGCAGGCCAGGGTCGCGGCCATCGCCAGGTAGGGATTGGCATCGGACCCGGCGAAACGGCTCTCCACGCGCATGTTTTCTGGCGTATCCAGCGGCACGCGCAGGCCGCAGGTGCGGTTGTCGAAACCCCAATGGACGTTGCTCGGCGAGACTTCGCCGAACACCAGCCTGCGGTAGGAGTTCACGTTCGGCGCGAAGAACGCCATGGCCTGCGGCGCGTACTTCTGCAGGCCGCCCAGGTAGTGGCCGAACACCGGGCTGAACTCGCCCTCGGCATCGGTCTCGCCGGCGAACACGTTGCTGCCATCGCTCACCCGCACCAGGCTCTGGTGGATGTGCATGGCACTGCCCGGTTCGTTCTCCATCGGCTTGGCCAGGAACGTGGCATAGACACCGTGGCGCATCGCTGCCTCGCGCATGGTGCGCTTGAACAGGAACACCTGGTCGGCCAGGTCCATCGCATCGGCATGGGTGAAGTTGACTTCCAGCTGCGCCGCTCCGGATTCGTGGATCAGCGTGTCCACGTCCAGCTTCATCGCATCAGCGTAGTCGTACATCAGGTCGAGGATCGGGTCGAACTCGTTGACCGCATCGATCGAGTACGACTGCCGCGCCGTTTCCGGGCGCCCGGAACGGCCAGCCGGCGGCAGCAGCGGGAAGTCCGGGTCGGTGTTCTTCTGCACCAGGAAGAACTCCAGTTCCGGCGCCACCACCGGGCGCAGGCCCAGCTCGGCATAGGCTGCCAGCACGCGACGCAGCACGTTGCGCGGCGCCAGCTCGTGCGGCTCGCCGTTCTTGGTGTAGCAATCGTGGATGACCTGCGCGGTGGCATCGGCCGCCCACGGCACCATCCGGACCGTGTCCGGATCGGGGCGCAGCATCATGTCCGAGTCCGACGGCGAGGTCAGCTCGTAGTAGTCATCGGGAAACTCGCCGGTGACGGTGGTGGCGAAGATGCCTTCGGGCAGGCGCGTACCGTAGTCGTGCGAGAACTTGTCGGCGGGAATGATCTTGCCGCGCGCGTTGCCGGTGATGTCCGGCACCAGGCATTCCACCTCGGTGATGCGCCGCTCCTTCAGCCAGCGCAGCAGCGTGCTTTCCTGCGGTGCGGGGGGCGTGGCCGTCTTGCGCGGGCGCGTTCGGGAACTCATCGGGAATCCAGTCGGTTCTGTTGGTGCTGCCGGCAAGCTTGGCCGAACGCACGGAAAATAGCGTGATAGAACGGCGCCTGCATGACACGCCACTCCGGGTGCCACTGTACGCCGAGCACGAAACGATGGTGCAGGCTGCGTGCCGCTTCGACCAGCCCATCGTCGGCCACGGCCTCCACCTGCAGCCCCTGCGCCAGGCAGGCGACACCCTGCCCGTGCACCGAATTGACCTGCGCGCGGTCAGTGCCGTGCCACTGCGCCAGCCAGCCATCGGCGGCCAGGGCCACACCATGGGCCGGCCCATACTGCACGTCCACCGGCGCCTGCGGGTCTTCGCGGTGGTCGGCCAGGCCGGGCACCGCATGCACCTGCGGATGCAGGTTGCCACCGAGCGCCACATTCAATTCCTGGAAGCCGCGGCAGATCGCCAGCACCGGCAGGTCCAGCGCCAGCGCCTCGCGCAGCAGCGCAAAGGCATTGGCATCCCGAGCGGGGTCGTGCGGATTGCCTGGCCAGCTGCGGCCACCCTCGTAGTGCTGCGGTTCGATATTGCTGACCGCGCCGGTCAACAACAGGCCATCCAGCCCCTGCAGCCAGTTGCCAGCCGGCAGCGGTGGCTGCAGGCTGGGCAACACCACCGGGGTCACCTCGGCCGCCTCGGCCAGCGCGCGAACGTACTTCTCGCCGGCCATCGCGAAACGGTGATGGCCGAGCACGGTACTGTCGGTGGGCAGGCCCACCCAGGGCAGGGGGCGCATGGAAAAACTCCTTGGCGTGCCCACACGTTACCCGTCGCCCGGCGAACGCGGCAAGTCGTCGCCGTCACACCATGGCCGTCACGCATCGGCGAAACTAGGCGGGTGAATGCTGATCGTCTTCCCCCGCTCTCCCCTCCCGCACCGCGCCCGCGAGGCGTGCGGTGAGCGCCGCCTTCCCGCCCAGCTGGTACGCCGCCAGCCTGCCCGAGCCGGCCGCGCTGCCTCCTTTGCAGGGTGATGTACAGGCCGATGTGGCGGTGCTCGGCGCCGGCTACACCGGCCTGACCGCCGCGCTGGAACTGGCCGCCCGTGGCCAGCGCGTGGTGCTGTTGGAAGCACAGCGGATCGGTTGGGGCGCGTCCGGTCGCAACGGTGGCCAGGCGCTGGTGGGCTATGGCTGCGAGGTGGACGAACTGGAGCGCCAGCTCGGCCGTGATGACGCGCGCCACCTGTTCGACTGGTCGCGCGATGCGGTGCAGGCCATGCGTACGCGCATCGACCGCCATGGCATCGACTGCCACTGGGTGGAGGGCCATGCCAGCGTCGCCATCCGCGAACGGCATGAGCGCGACCTGCGTGCCAACTGCGAGCACCTGCAGCGCCACTACGACTACCCGATGCAGTGGTGGGACCGTGATGCCCTGCGCGCGCAGCTGGACAGCCCGCGCTACCGCGCCGCGATGTTCGATCCGCTCAGCGCGCACCTGCAACCGCTGGCGTATGCACGCGGCCTGGCCGATGCGGCGCGCGCGGCCGGCGTGGTGATCCACGAGAACTCCGCAGTGACCCGCGTGCAGCGCGGACCACAGCCGTCCCTGCATACCGCCCAGGGCAGTGTGCGCGCTGCGCATCTGGTCGTGGCCGGCAACGCCTGGCTGCAGGGCCTGCTGCCCGAGCTGGAACGGCGGATCATGCCGGTCGGCACCTATATCGGCGCCAGCGAGCCGCTCGGCGCCGAGCGTGCCCGCGCCCTGATCGGCAACAACATGGCCGTGGCTGACACCGCCTGGGCACTGGATTACTTCCGCCTCAGCCACGACCACCGCCTGCTGTTCGGCGGCCGCGCCAGCTACTCGGCGCTGCCCCCACCCGGCCTGCGCGGGGTGATGCAGCGGCGCATGCACCAGGTGTTCCCACAGTTGGCCGACGTGGCACTGGACCAGGTCTGGGGTGGTTATGTGGACATTACCCGCAACCGCGCGCCGCATTGGGGTCGGCTGGACGGCAATCTGTACTTCGCGCAGGGGTTCTCCGGCCATGGGGTGGCCGCCGCCGGGCTGGCCGGCGAGGTGATCGCCTCCGCCATTGCCGGCCAGAGCGAGCGCCTGGACGTGTTCCAGCGCCTGCGGCATGCGCCCTTCCCCGGTGGCCGGCTGCTGCGGATGCCGCTGCTGGTGACAGCGATGTCGTGGTACAAGCTGCGGGATGCGTTGTGGTGAAGATTCTGCATCTCCACCTGTATTGAACGTTCTGACAAACGTACCGCAGCGCTGATCGTGCTGCACACGTCACAGAATTTCACGCAACATCTGTGATGGATGGCTGGACAATTTCCTAAATGCGCAGCTGTGCAATTGCATAATCGTTCGCAGACCGATACCGTCCTGAGAAACCGGGCCCCGCGGCGAATGGATGCTGACAGGGGACACGTAGGAGAAGGGGACGTGCGATTGGACTGGTGGAAAGAAGGATTGTTGCTGAAGGTGCGCATTCGTCCGGCTGGCCTGATGCTTGCCTTGCTTTATGCAGTTGCCTACTGGGCAACCCGACAGCTGTCGCTGGATCAGTTCTATTTGCCAGCCGGCATCCGGGTGGCAGCCGTGCTGTTGTGCCCGCCGCGCCTGTGGCCCTACCTGCTGTTGGGCGAATATGCGTACTTTGCACAGTCCCGCGTGCCGATGATCGAGAAGTACGGCCTGACATGGGTCATTGTTGCCTCCGCGTTCCTCATGCCAGCGGTGATGCTGATTGTGAAGCTGCAACGGCGACTGATGGCGGAGTCGCAGACGATCGGCCTCCTGTTGATTGCCGCCGCTTCCAGCGTCGTTGTTACTCTGCTCAACCTCAGCTTTTCCCATCTGCTCTGGCCAACACCCCCTTCCACGCCCTTCCTGACCAATGCCGCGCGCTTCAGCGTGGGTGATTTCATCGGCATTCTGACGGTGGCCCCCGTCGCCATGCTGTGGGCGCGACAGGACGTGGCACAGGAGTGGAACGCTCGACGAAAGACGCCGATGCTGGCAGCACTTTCATCGATGCTGCTGATCGGGATAGCAGCGGCTCAACTGCCCGCAGACTGGATTGCATTGAAGGCAACCTTCCTGCTGCTGTTGGCACTCCCAGCGGCCGCACTTACCTGCCTGTATGGCTGGAGAGGTGCTGCCCTTGCAGTGCCGGTGCTCAACATGGTCATCGGCCTGACCACGCCCAACACCCATCCAACCGCATTCGATCCGGCAGCCTTCATCACCCAGCAGATCATGGCGATCAGCGGCATCGTATTGCTGCTGCTCGGATCACGCATCACCCACTTCTACCATCGTTACAGGCTGCGCGAGATGGGCGAAAGGGACGCCATCCATCTTGCGAGGAGCTCGCAATTGGCCAACGAGATGGAGCTGCGTGAACGTGCCCTGCACCTTCGCAGGCTCGGCGACGGCATTGATACGTCGCTGGTTGAGCTGGCCGACTGGCTCAAGGCCCAGGGACATCACGCAGTGGCCAGCAGCCTTCTGCATACCTCGAACGTACATTCGCGGCTCTTTCGCGAACAGACAAGCATGGTCTACCCCTCGGGCCTGGAGCATCTTGGGCTTTACGTGGCCTTGCAGGCTGGTGGCATCCGTGAGTCATGGAAGCTGACGGAACGCGTTCTCCGCCCGGACCTGAAAGGCGACCCCTGCAACCTGAGCGTGGAACTGCAGTTGGCCGCCTACCGGACACTGATTGATGCGGTCTCCATTCTTCTCAAGCATGAAGGCGGTCAGATTCGCATTCGTGCAAGATGCGGCGGAATGGGCTCCAGGCGCGGAATCCTCATGGTCGTGTCACTGCTGGAACAGCGTAGGCACCTTTCCCAGCAGACAACCATGGCAGCGTTCGAGCGACTGACCGGGCGAACCCTTCCCTATGACGGGACCGTTGACTGCTATCGCAACCGGGTCAGGATTCTGTTCCTCGACCGCGAGACCAAACTTGAGACAGCGCCCAGTGCTCCATCGCGGTACAGCTGCCCCGCACCCTCTGCGCTGCAGTAGTACCTTTCACATTCACGCGACCGGATCGAGCCAGCGCAACAGAATGGCATAAGCATCTCGCACATCCCCCTGGTCCCGCGCGTCATGGGCACCCGGCGAACACCGGGTACCCACGCGGTCTGATACTGAAGCTCGCCGATATCCCGGCAACAGGCAGTATCAGGGTGCCTCGACCGCCCACAACACATCAGCTCCGCTTGCATACCTGACCAGCGTGAATGCGGAGGCCCGATAGACAACCGTTCTGGTGGCTTTGGCGGGAACAGGCAGGCGCTGCTCCGGCAACGACACCTTCGCAGATGGGTCACCTGCCGGCAGCACCCAGAACGTGCCGGCAGCATTGCCGATCACGATGTGCACGTGCCCCGCGAGATCGTTTACCTGGAAATAATCCATGCCATCGCGCTCGAACCCATAGACCAACCAGCCGGGATCCACGCTCAGGTCTTGTGCCTGCGGAATCGACTGGCCGAGCCCTTGGCCGGCCATCTTGATTCCATGGTCGTCACTCGGGGCAAATGCAAAAACGGATACAGGCACCAACATCAATGCACCAGCAAATGCATGAATTCGGAAACTTCTCACACTAACCTCCAGGTTGGATGCAATACGGATCAAGAAGGATGCTACCGCCAATCGCATCAGCATATACCGGGCGCACTCCATAGTGCCTATCGGACATAATCGACTGGATCGATGCAAACCCATGTCATGCCGAAGCTGCGTCCGAAATCGCCAATACCCGCAGTGAAATCCGCCGACGGTGCGGGCCAGGGGCATCTGCGACAAAGACCTGGACAAGCGCGTGCAACAGCAGGATATCGTCGTTTGTGTGATGGCGAACACAGCGGACAGCATCAACCGCCGAGTGTGGCTGGTGCAGCGGCTGGAACGCGATCGACACGTGGACGCGCTGATTGTGGATGATTCACCGTCCGCAGGTGGCCATGCCGCCGCACTGCTGAGCGTGTCGCCATGAAGCGTGGGAAGCCGCCGATTGCAGCGCATAAGGGAGGCAGGCACGTCGATTGCGCCCGTCTCCAACTGTCGCTAGTGTCTGCAGAAATGACCAGCCATCATTGGCCGGGAGACAAGAGGCGGGGGCTTGGACCGATTCAAAGAAGCAATTGAACTGAGCTTCCGGATCCGACCCGTCGGAATCGCGCTCGCGGCCGCCTACGCCCTGAGCTGCCTTGTCTCGCGTCAGTTCTCGCTGGATCAGTTCTTCCTGCCCGCGGGCATCCGGGCAGCGGCACTGCTGATCATCCCGACCCGCCTGTGGCCCTACCTGCTACTTGGCGAGTATGCGTACTTCGCAACCCTGCGCATCCCCATGATCGACAGCTACGGGCTGGACTGGGTCATCCTGGCGTCGACGCTGCTGATGCCGATGGCGATGCTGGTGGTTTACCTGCACCGGAAAAAAATGCCGTCCGAGGCAGCCACGGGCCTCTGGCTGCTTTCGTTGTCGATCTGCACCGCCCTGTTCGTCCCTGCTCTCAATCTGAGCATTTCATATGTTCTCTGGTCGAATCCGCCGCCGAGCAACCTGCTGGACGCGGTCGATCGGACGATCTTTGGTCACTTCGCCGCCATCATCACCCTGGTGCCATTGGCATTCCTCTGGTCGCGACGGCACGCCGCCCCAGGTTGGGCCCATCGTTTTGTCACACCCACCGTCTCGGCGATCCTGGTGATGCTGGTGCTGGGGCTGTGCATGCAGCTGACAAGCGTCAGCGCCCACACCACGCGGACGCATATGGTGCTGCTGGCCGCCCTGCCCGCCATCGCCCTGACCTTCATGCATGGCTGGCGTGGCGCGGCCATCGCGATTCCGCTGTTGAACCTTCCACTCCATTTTGCCACCCCCAGCACCGGCCTACCGTCCTCGTTCGACCTGGGCACGTTTGCCACCCAGCAGAACATGGCCGTGATGAGCGTCGCGCTGCTCGCATTGGGATCCAGCATCAGCTATCACCATCAACGCGCGCAGTCACGAAGCCTGGCAGAGGAAACCACGTTGCGCCTCGCACGCAGCTCGCACCAGACCAGCGAGCGCGAGCTGCGCGAACGTGCCTCCCATCTCAAGCAGCTGGGCGAAGGGATGGACAGCTCGCTCGGCGAGATGGTCAGCTGGCTGAAGGAACAGGGGCATCATGCGGTGGCCAACAGCCTGCAGCACGCCTCATCCGTGCACTCGCGGCTGTTCCGTGAACAGGCCAGTCTGGTGTACCCGACGGGGCTGGAGCAGGTTGGGCTGTACATCACGTTGCGGGTTGGCGGCGCATGCGAAAACTGGAGCAACACCCATCGCGTGATTCCGCCACGGCTGGAGGGCAACCCCTGCCTGCTGACTGTGGATCTGCAGCTCGCCATCTATCGCTCGCTGATCGAGGCGGTGTCGCTGCTGCTGGAGTTGGAATCGGGACAGGTCAGCGTGCGCGCCCGGAGCGGCCAGACAGGCGATCGCCGCGGCATCTTGGTGGTCGTGGGCCTGCTTGATCGCGGTTGCACACTGTCGAACCGGACCGTTCGGCAGGCCACCGAGCGCCTGGCCGGCCGGATAATGGCCTACGGCGGCACGGTGCATTGCCGTGGCAACCGGCTCCGGCTCGTCCTGCATGAATCGATTGCGGGTACATCGGCGGCATCCGCATCGCCTGCCTGATCGGGGAACGACGCGCAGGGCATGCTGCTCCGCTAAAGTTGCGCCCGAAACCGCCGCTATCCGTGCCGAGCCCTCCTCCGTGAGCCACCGCATCATGCCCGTCCTGCCGCAGGCCGCCGTCGATGGCGACCTGGCCGATCCGCTGCCGCAGCGGATCCTGCTGGTCGAAAACTCCCGTGCGTTCACCGGCATGCTGCGTGAAGCCATCGAGCAGCGCCTGGAACTGCCGGTGGTGATCGCCTCCACCCTGGCCGAGGCCGATCGCCTGCTGAGCGAGGATGGCGGCTGGTTCCTGGTGCTGACCGGGTTGGTGCTGGCCGACGGCGACCGCGATGCGGTGGTTGAGTTCTTCCTCAAGCGCGGCCTGCCCACCGTGGTGGTCAGCAGCGTCTACGACGAGGACCTGCGCAAGCGCGTGCTGCAGCAGCAGATCATCGACTACGTGCTGAAGAATACCCCGGGCAGCATCGACTACCTGGTGTGGCTGGTGCAGCGGCTGGAACGCAACCGCCGCATTGCCGCGCTGGTGGTCGACGATTCGCCGTCCGCGCGCGGCTATGCCGCCGCCCTGCTGCGCATGTATGGCCATGAGGTGCACGAGGCCGCTGACGGCAACGAGGGCCTGGCCGCGATCGAGGCGCATCCTGCGATCCGCCTGGCGGTGGTCGACCAGGAGATGCCCGGCATGCAGGGCGTGGAGTTCACCCGCCGCCTGCGCACCCTGCGCTCGCGCGACAAGGTGGCGGTGATCGGCATTTCCGGTAACACCGACGCCTCGCTGATCCCGCGCTTCCTGAAGAACGGCGCCAACGATTTCCTGCGCAAGCCGTTCTCGCGCGAGGAATTCTTCTGCCGCGTCTCGCAGAACGTCGACCAGCTGGAACTGATCGGCACCCTGCAGGACCTGGCCACCCGCGATTTCCTCACCGGCCTGCCCAACCGTCGCTGTTTCCTGGAACAGAGCCAACGCCAGCTGCCGCAGCTGCAGCTGCACGGCCAGTGCGTGGCGGTGGCGATGATCGACATCGACCACTTCAAGCACATCAACGATACCCACGGCCACGAGGCCGGCGACGACGCGCTGCGCGCGGTGGCCGGTGCGGTGGCCGCGCACGCCCGTAGCCAGGACCTGATCGCACGCTTCGGTGGCGAAGAGTTCTGCCTGCTGGTGCCGGACATGGAACAGGATGAGGCACTGCAGTACTTCGAAGAACTGCGCCAGCGTATTGCTGCGCTGGAAGTGGACATCGGCGCCGCCACCCTGCGCATGACCGTCAGCATCGGCCTGTGCTGCCTGCGCCCGCAGCGTGATGCACTGCACCGGCTGATCTCCGAAGCCGACCGCCAGCTGTACCTGGCCAAGGCCGGTGGCCGCAACCGGGTCAGCTGCACCACGGTGGCCAGCCCGCTGCGCCCGCGCGAGCCTGCCCTGCCCTGACCGGCCCGCTTTGATCCAGATCAACGCCGTCCCCGCACGGCAGCCCTACAGTCGGCCCCGACATAGGCATGAAGGGGAGCCGGGATGGCACTACTGGTCTGGCAGGACGATCTGAACATCGGCATCGATGTGATCGACCAACAACACCGCCGCATCATCGAGATGCTCAACCACCTGCACGTGGCGCAGGCCAGCCTGCAGCGCGCGGCGGTGGGCGAAGTGATCGACGAGGTGGTCGACTACACCATGTCGCACTTCGCGTTCGAGGAAGAGCTGATGGAGGAAGCGGGCTACCCGTTCTGTGCCGCGCACAAGCGCGTGCATGAGGTCTTCATCAAGCGGGTGTCGGAATACCGCATGCGCTTCCAGGCCGGCGAAGACATCAGCGACGAACTGCGCACCATGCTCTCGCGCTGGCTGTTCAACCACATCCGCGGCGATGACCAGGCCTACGCCGAACAGGTCAAGGCGCACCTGAACCAGTTCGCCCGCGAACACCAGGGCGGCGGTTGGCTGGGGCGCACGCTCAAGCGCTTCTTTGGCTGAGCCGCAGCGCGCGCCGGTGCAGTGCCACCAGCGCGCACAGGGTCGCTGCCGCAGTCAGGCACAGGTAGTAGCCGACCGCGACCAGGCCGAAGCGTTCGGCCAGCCAGGTGGCCAGGTACGGCGCCGGTGCCGCACCCAGAATGCCGGCCAGGTTGAATGACAGCGAGGCGCCGGTGTAGCGCACTTCCACCGGGTAGATCTCGGCCAGGAAGGTACCGCAGGGGCCGTAGGTCAACCCCATCAGGAACAGGCCCAGGCACAGGAACGCCGTGACCAGCCCGGGGCTGTGCGGCTGGAACAGCGGTGCGAACAGCACGCCGAAACCGATGATCAGCACGCTGGCCACGATCATCGTGCGGCGCGTGCCCCAGCGGTCGCCATAGCGCGCCGACAACGGGATGCCCAGCGCGAAGAACAGCATGCCGGCCATCTGCATCAGCAGGAACTGCTCACGGCTGTAGCCCAGCACCGCCGTGCCATGGCCGAGACTGAATACGGTCATCAGGTAGAACAGCACGAAGGTGGCGAACGCGCCCAGCGTGCCCAGCAGCATCGGCACCGGATGGTCACGCAGTACCGTCCACATCGGCAGCCGTACCGGCGCCTTGCGTTCGAGCGCCTTCTTGAAATCCGGTGTCTCGTGGATGTTCAGGCGCACCCACAGGCCGAGGCCGACCAGCAACGCGCTGGCCACGAACGGAATGCGCCAGCCCCACTGCAGGAAATCGGCCTGGCTCAGGCAGCGGCCGAGTACCAGGAAGATGCCGGCCGACAACAGGAAGCCGAGCGGTGCGCCCAGCTGCGGGAACATGCCGTACCAGGCGCGCTTGCCCGGTGGTGCGTTCTCGGTGGCCAGCAGCACCGCCCCACCCCACTCGCCGCCCAGCCCCAGGCCCTGGCCGAAACGGCACAGCGCCAGCAGCGCCGGTGCCCACAGCCCGATCTGCGCATGGGTGGGCAGCAGGCCGATCAGTACCGTCGACAGGCCCATGGTCAGCAGCGCGGCGACCAGGGTAGCCTTGCGGCCGATGCGGTCGCCGAAATGGCCGAACACCGCCGAGCCCACCGGGCGTGCGATGAACGCCACCGCGAAGGTTGCCAGTGACTGCAGCAGGGCAGCCTGTTCGCTGCTGTCCGGGAAGAACAGGTGCGGGAACACCAGCACTGCGGCCGTGGCGTAGATGTAGAAATCGAAGAACTCGATGGTGGTGCCGATCAGGCTGGCCAGCAGGACACGGCGGGGAGAATTCACGGGCGGCGCGGCAGCGGTGATCGTCGACATCGGCAACACGGGTAACGGCGGATCGCCCGATTCTGCCACGGGCCGGTGGCCGCACGGGGCGATGGTTTCAGCCGACACCGATGCCAACCAGGATGGCAGGCGCCATTCTTCTGCAGCGTCGAGCAGCCGCGTCGTTACAGCTGGATCCAGGTGGCCTTGATCTCGCTGTACTTGTCGAACGCATGCAGCGATTTGTCCCGCCCGTTGCCGGACTGCTTGTAGCCTCCAAACGGCGCGGTCATGTCGCCGCCATCCCAGCCATTCACCCAGACGCTGCCGGCACGCAGCTGGCGCGCCACGCGATGGGCACGGCCCAGATCGCGGGTCCACAGCCCGGCGGCGAGGCCGTAGCGGCTGTCGTTGGCCAGGCGCACCGCTTCGGCTTCGTCATCGAAGCCCAGCACCGCCAGCACCGGCCCGAACACTTCCTCGCGCGCCAGTGCCTGGTCCGGGCTCACCTGGTCGAACACGGTGGGCTGCACATAGCAACCACCTGCCTCGACCTCGGCGCGATGACCGCCCAGCAGCAAGCGGGCGCCCTCGCTTTCGGCACGCGCGATATCCCCCATCACCTTGTGCAGATGCGCGGCATCCACCAGCGCGCCCATCGGTGCGTCGGCGTCCAGCGGGTGGCGCGGCTGCATGTGCTGGCCGTAGGCAACCACCTGGTGCACGAAATCCTCGCGGATCGAGCGCTGTACCAGCAACCGCGAACCGGCGGTACAGACCTCGCCCTGGTTGAAGAAGATACCCTGTGCCACGGCCTTGGCCGTCGCGTCCAGATCGGGAGCGTCGGCGAACACCACGTGCGGGCTCTTGCCGCCACACTCCAGCCAGACCCGCTTGAGGTTGGACCGGCCGGAATACTCCAGCAGCTTTGCGCCGGTGGCGGTGGAACCGGTGAACGCCAGCACATCCACGTCCATGTGCAGGGCCAGCGGTTCACCGACGCGCGCACCGTGGCCGGGCAACACGTTCAGCACGCCCTCCGGCAGCCCGGCCTCGACGGCCAGCGCCGCCAGCCGCAGCGCGCTCAGCGGCGACCGCTCCGAAGGCTTGAGCACCACCGAGTTGCCCATCGCCAGCGCCGGCGCGATCTTCCAGCAGGCCATCAGCAATGGGAAATTCCACGGCACGATGGCCGCCACCACGCCCGCCGCCTCGCGGGTGACCAGTCCCAGTTCGTGCGGACCGGTGGGCGCGATCTCGCCATACAGCTTGTCCACGGCCTCGGCAGTCCAGGTCAGGCAGCGCACCACGCCGGGCAGGTCGATACGGCGGGCGTCACGCACGGGCTTGCCCATGTCCAGGGTTTCCAGCAGCGCCAGTTCATCGGCGTGCGTTTCAACCAGTGCGGCCAGTGCCTGCAGTACGCGCTTGCGGTGGGCCGGACTGGCCTGTGACCAGTGCCCCGCCTCGAAGCTGCGCCGCGCGGCCAGTACCGCACGTTCCACGTCCTGCGCGTCGCAGTCGGCAACCGCCCCCAGCACACGTCCGTCGATCGGGCTGATGCAGTCGAAACGGGCACCGCTGGCCGCATCGACATAACGGCCGTCGATGAAGGCCTGGCCGGGTATCGACAGCTGAAGCGCCAACGCCTGCCAGTGGCTGCGGTCGGGGAAATCGGCCATGGGAAGCTCCAACATTCAACGAGCCTTGGTTATACCGGGACCGCCGCGACTCCGCCGTGACGCGGCTGCGCTACATTCGTCGCATCGGACCCGATGGAGCTGGCATGAAGCGTCCCGAAAGCGACCTGCACGACCTGGCCACCCAGCGCCCTGAGTCACTGGACGCGTACTGGATGCCGTTCACCGCCAACCGCCAGTACAAGGCCGCCCCGCGCATGCTGGTACGCGCCGAAGGCATGCACTACGAGGATGTCGACGGTCGCCAGATCCTCGACGGCACCGCCGGCCTGTGGTGCTGCAATGCTGGCCACGCACGACCGCGCATCGTCGAGGCCATCGTCGAGCAGGCACGCACCCTCGACTACTCGCCGGCCTTCCAGATGGGCTCGCCGCCGGCCTTCGCGCTGGCGCAGCGGCTGGCCGCGCTGGCACCTGCCCCGCTCAACCATGTGTTCTTCACCAGCTCCGGGTCCGAGGCGGTGGATACCGCGATGAAGATCGCGCTGGCCTATCACCGCCAGCGTGGCGAGGGCCAGCGCACCCGCTTCATCAGCCGCGAGAAGGCCTACCACGGGGTCGGTTTCGGCGGCATGGCGCTGGGCGGACTGCCCAACAACCGCAAAGCGTTCGGCCTGCAATTGGGCGGCGTCGACTACCTGCGGCATACCCTTGACCTGCAACGCAATGCGTTCAGCAGGGGCCTGCCACGCCAGGGCGCGGAGCTGGCCGACGACCTGGAACGACTGATCGCGCTGCACGATGCCTCGACGATTGCCGCCGTATTCGTCGAACCCATCGCCGGGTCGGCCGGGGTGATCCTGCCCGCGCCGGGCTACCTGCAGCGCCTGCGCGAACTGTGCGATCACCACGGCATCCTGCTGGTGTTCGACGAAGTCATCACCGGCTTCGGCCGGGTCGGCATGCCGTTCGCTGCGCAGCGCTTCGGGGTCACCCCGGACCTGCTGACCTTCGCCAAGGCGGTCAGCAACGGTGCAGTACCGCTGGGCGGCGTGCTGGCCAGCGACGCCGTGCATGCAGCCCTGATGCAGGCGCCGCCACAGGCCATCGAGCTGTTCCATGGTTATACCTATTCGGGCCATCCGCTGGCGTGCGCCGCAGCGCTGGCCACGCTGGAGGTCTATGCCGAGGAACGCCTGTTCGAGCGTGCCATCGAACTGGGCGAATACTGGCAGGAACGCCTGCATGCCCTGCAGGGCCTACCCAACGTGATCGACATCCGCAACTTCGGGCTGGTCGGCGCGGTCGAACTGGCGCCGCGCCGCGATGCCCCCGGCAGCCGTGGCTATGAGGTGTTCCGGCGCTGCTTCCAGGACGGCCGGCTGCTGGTGCGCTGTACCGGCGACATCATTGCGTTGTCGCCGCCCCTGATCGTGGACAAGGCACAGATCGACCAGATCACCGGCACCCTGGGCGAGATGATCCGGGCCACCGCCTGAGCCCGGGCCGGCGGTGGCGAGCGGGTACAATGGGCGGTTCCGCTCCTGCTCGCTGCCGTGCCCATGGATATCGTCGTCAAAGAAGAACTGAAGGCCTACATCGACCCGCTGACCGCGGACGAACATGACGCGCTGGAGCGCAGCATCCTGGCCGAGGGCTGCCGCGATGCACTGGTGCTGTGGGGCGATGTGCTGGTCGACGGCCACAACCGCTTCGGCATCTGCCAGAAGCACGGCCTGCCCTTCAATACGGTGCAGAACACCCGCTTCCAGAGCATGGAAGACGTGCACCTGTGGATGATCGAACAGCATCTGGGCCGCCGTAGTGTGTCCGACTTCCAGCGCGGCGTGCTGGCGCTGCGCAAGCGCGACATCCTGGCCGCCCGCAAGCAGGTCGAGCAGGCGCAGCTGCAGCGCGAGAGCGATGGCACCGCCGACGTCGCCGAGGATGCCGGCGAGGACAGCCCGCCGTGGGAACCGGCACCGAAGATCAGCCGCGCCGAACTGGCCCGCGAGGCCAAGCTGAGCACCAGCCAGGTCGGCATGATCGAACGCATCCATGCCCAGGCCGCGGCCGAGGTGGTGGAAGCGGTGAAGGCCGGCGTGATCTCGATCAGCGCTGCCGCCGCCGTGGCCGACCTGCCGGAAGACGAGCAGCGTGCCGCCGCCGCCGGTGGCAAGGACGAGCTGAAGCAGGCCGCCAAGCGCGTGCGCGAGTCCAAGCGCAAGCCGCGCGCGCCAAAGCCTGAACCGGCCGAGATGGACTTCGAGGAAGCGGACGAGGAGCAGATCGCCAGCCGCGACGCGGAGGTTCTGTCGGCGCTGGAGCAGCTGGGCGAGGATGCACCGGCACTGCGCCGCCGCGTGGTCGCGCTGACCCGCGAGAACGACACCCTGCGCGCGCAGCTGGCCGCGCTGCGCAAGCAGCTCGAAGCACTCTGAACCAGCGGGTAGTGCCGGCCGCTGGCCGGCAACCCCATGAACGTTCCGGGTGCGTTGCCGATGCCGGCCAGCGGCTGGCACTACCCGTTGCTCATCCGCTGGCAGGTAGACTTCAGGCATGACGCCTGCCCACGATCCGCGCCGCGCACAGCTGCGGCGCCTGAAAGCCCTCGCGCTGGGCCTGCTGCTGTTGATGCTGGCCGGTTTCGCGGTCAGCCACTGGCAGGGCGAACGCGGTATCTGGGCCTGGGTCTCGGCGTTCTGCGAGGCCGCAGCCGTGGGCGCACTGGCCGACTGGTTCGCCGTTGTTGCCCTGTTCCGGCGGCCGATGGGCCTGCCGATTCCGCACACCGCGATCATCCCGCGCAGCAAGGAACGCATCGGCGACAGCCTCGCCCTGTTCGTGCGCGACCAGTTCCTGGAACCGCAGGTGCTGCTGGCCAAGCTGCAGGTGTTCGATCCGGCCAGCCGTCTCGGCAGTTGGCTGGCCGACCCGGCGCGCTCGCGGATGCTGGCCGACATGGCCCGTGGTTGGGCCCTGCAGGCACTGGACTTCTTCGACGAAACCGCGGTGCGCCGGCAGCTGCATGCCTTCGTGGTGCAGCAGTTGAGGCAGTGGAATGCCGCCGCCACCGCCGGTGAGCTGCTGGCCCTGCTGACCGCCGACGGGCGCCACCAGCGCGTGCTGGACGAGGGCCTGCAGCGCCTGGGGCGCTGGCTGGAGCAGCCAGAGGTGAAGGAACGCGCCTCGCAGCTGATCGTGCGCTACATCCAGCGCGAATGGCCGACGCTGTCGAGCACGGTGAACTGGGTCAAGCCGATCGACGAGATTGGCGACAGCCTGGCCGAGCGCCTGGCGCGGGCAGTGCTGGAAGAACTGCAGCAGGTATTGGCCGAGCCGCAGCACCCGTTGCGCCAGGATTACGAAAGCTGGCTGCAGAACTACGTGCAGCGCCTGCGCGAGGACCCGGCCCTGGCCGAGCGCATCGAACAGCT
The DNA here is from genome assembly GCF_002799155.1 of Stenotrophomonas maltophilia. Taxonomy (GTDB): domain Bacteria; phylum Pseudomonadota; class Gammaproteobacteria; order Xanthomonadales; family Xanthomonadaceae; genus Stenotrophomonas; species Stenotrophomonas maltophilia_R. Next base: position 1,008,769 of record NZ_NERD01000002.1, on the reverse strand, counting down.
CAAGCAGGAAATGATCGACCACCCGGCCCTGCAGGAGTACGTGCAGGGGCTGTGGGCGCGCATCCACGCCGGCCTGCGCGCGGACCTGCAGCGCGAGGACTCGGCGCTGGTCGGCCACCTGCAGCGCAGCCTGGCCTCGCTGGGCAGCAGCCTGCAGGCCGACCCGGCCCTGCGCGAGGCCCTCAACCAGCACCTGCTGGAGGGTGCGCAGCGCCTGACCGGCCGCCTGCGCGAGGGCGTGACCACGCATATCGCGCAGACCGTGAAGAGCTGGGACGAGCGGCACCTGGTCGAGCAGCTGGAACTGAGCGTGGGCCGCGACCTGCAGTTCATCCGCTTCAACGGCACACTGGTAGGCGGGCTGATCGGCCTGTTGCTGCACGCAGCGACGGTGGTGTTCAGGTTCTAGGAACCCATCCGGCTGTCGATGCACGCCCTGCGTGGGGAGAATCCGTCACGCTTGATTAACGAAATGCGAATGCCTATCATTTGCTGATCGGTTGTACGCTTAGCCAAGCGGGGCACGGAAGCACGCACCCACCCGCCCCTTCGCCCGTGTACATCCCCCGACTACCGGGTCGCCCGCACCAAGCGGGCGGCGCACCGTCGATGGGACTCGCGGGGCGGCGTGCGCGAAGCACGCGGCGGCTGCGTCTGCGCATTCCATCGCCTGTTTCGTCCTGCATGGAATCGCACCGATGGCAACGCCGCTGAACCTCCCTCGTCCCACTCTGCTGGCCCTGGCCGTGACCGCACTGATGATCGCCCCGCTGGCCCACGCCGACGGCACCGCCGATCCTTCCGCGCGCACGCTGGATACGGTCCAGGTCACCGCTGACGGCGATATCGTCGACAGCTATACGGTCAAGCGTGCCAGCACGGCCACCAAGCTTGGCCTGTCGCTGCGCCAGACGCCGCAGTCGATGACAGTGGTCACCCGCGAGCGCCTGGACGACATGGGCCTGTTCTCGCTGTCCGATGTGATGGGCCAGGTCACCGGCGTGGCGGTATCGGTCACCGACAGCGAGCGCATCAACTACGTCTCGCGCGGCTACAACATCACCAATTTCCAGGTCGATGGGATGCTCAATACCTTCGGTGGGTACATCAAGACCAACACCGACAGCGTGATCTACGACCGCATCGAAGTGGTGCGCGGCGCAACCGGCCTGACCACCGGTGCCGGCGATCCCTCCGGCACCATCAACTTCGTGCGCAAGCGTCCTACCGACAGCTTCCAGATGAGCGCCAACCTGACCCTCGGGCGTTGGGGCAACCAGCGCCTGGAGGCCGACCTCGGTGGCCCGGTTGCACTCGACGGCCGCATCCGCGCGCGCGTGGTGGCGGCCAAACAGCAGAGCGACTCGTTCCGCGATGTCTACAAACTGGACAAGGACGTGTTCTACGGCATCGTCCAGGCCGACATTACCGACACGACCCTGCTCGAGGCCGGCTACGAGTACCAGTCGCCGCGCACCACGGGCGTGACCTGGGGCGTGGTGCCGTACTGGGGGTCCGATGGCCAGCCCGCCAGCCTGCCGCGCTCGACCAACCTTTCCGCACGCTGGAGCAGTTGGCCGATCATCGAAAAGAGCGCATTCGCACGCCTTGAACAGCAGCTGGGCAACGGCTGGACCGCGAAGGCCGCCTATACCCGCTCCAAGCGCGAAACCGACGGTGCGGTGTGGTACGGGGCCTCCGGCTACCCGAATGCCGATGGCAGCGGCATCAGCGCCTTCGTCGGCAGCTTCGGCGAGAACGGCGACATGCAGGTGTTCGACTTCAACGTCGGTGGTCCGTTCCGGCTGTTCGGCCGGGAACACGAGCTGGTGCTCGGATTCGGTCAATCGGTGCGCAAGGGTGAAGTGCCTGCCACCGACACCGCTGCCTACCCGGACAGCTACACCCGTGTACCGGATTGGCACCGCTGGAACGGCGACGTCGCGCCGCTGCAGGTCACCCGCCTGGGCTATCTGGCTTCTGAAGACGAACTGCGCCAGCGCGCGGCCTATCTGGCGACGCGCCTGCAGCTGGCCGATCCGTTGACCGCGGTGCTCGGCGCGCGCTACGGCAGCTGGGAAACGCGCACCTGGAACTACACCCATGACGCCGCCGGTCGCCTGACCGATACGCGGCGCGGCGGCTACAAGCCGGACGACTCGCTGACTCCGTATGCCGGCTTCATCTACGACTTCAACCGCTACTTCAGCGGCTACGTCAGCTACACCGACATCTTCCAGCCGCAGAACTACCGTGACCGGGACAACAATTACCTTGAACCGGTGGTCGGTGACATGTGGGAAGCCGGCGTCAAGGCCGAGTTCTTCGACGGTCTGCTGAATGCTTCCGCGGCCGTGTTCAAGGGCCAGAAGGACAACGTTGCCGAGCTCGATGACTCGGTGCCGGAAAACTCGCTGCCGGGAGGGGCCAGTGCCTACCGCTCCACCGGCAAGGGCAACAAGGTCAAGGGCTGGGAGATCGAAGCACAAGGCAGCCTTGGCGAGAACTGGAACCTGGCGGCCGGCTTTACCCACACCGTCAGCCGCAATGCGCAGGGCGTGCGCCAGAACACCGTCATCCCGGTCGATCTGTTCCGCCTCAACGCCAGCTGGCGCCCGGGCGGCGCTGAAGGCCGCTTCTGGCTGGGCGGTGGCGCCACCTGGCAGAGCGGTATCTGGAGCCTGAGCAACAAGCCGCGTGCGGATTTCCTGACCAGCGGCAAGCGCGACCGGGTGGCAATCGAACAAGGCGACATCTACCTGCTCAACCTGTCGGCGGGCTATCGCTTCAACGAGAACTTCACCGCGCAGGTGAACGTGAACAACCTGCTGGACAAGAAGTATTACAACCGCGTCGGTTTCTATGACGGCGTGTTCTGGGGCGAACCGCGCAATGTGACGATGACACTGCGCTGGAAGCTCTGATCCTCGATGGATGGCACCGGTTCTGCGACCGGCGCCCGGCCACGGAGGGCCAACCCCGGCGCGCTGCGGTGCGCCGGTTCTTTTTCACTGAAACCTGCAGGAATGCCGTGGACCGCTCGCCCGCAACCGCCAGCCCCCGCACCTTCTTCTCCAACCCGCGCTGGAGCGTGCTGTCACGCTCGCTGGCGGCGATCTTCGGCGGCTACGCGCTGGCCTCGGTAACCAGCGTGTTCTGCGCGGTGGCCCTGCCCGGTGCGCGCGGGCAGACCGTGCTGACCGGGATGCTGCTGGCGATCCTGGTGGCCGCCTGCGCGCCGCTGTGGGCGTTCGCCACCCGCAGTGCGCTGCGTGCGTGGGTCGGCATCCTCGCTCCCACCCTGCTGATGGCAGCCGTCGCGCGCATGCTGGGGGCCTGGGCATGAAGAACGGATTCCGCCAGTCGATGGCCTGGCTGCACACCTGGACCGGCCTGCTGGTCGGCTGGCTGCTGCTGCTGATCTTCATGGCTGGCACGGCCAGCTACTACCGCGAGGAAATCAGCCGCTGGATGCGCCCGGAGCTGCCCTCCAGCAACGTCAGCATCGATGTCGCCGCGCAGCGCGCGGTGGACTACCTGCAGGCCAACGCCGCGCAGGCCGAGAACTGGTTCGTCACCCTGCCGCAGCCGCGCAACCCGTCCATGCAGATGTTCTGGCGGCTGCCACCGGAGCTGGCCGACCCCAGCCGTGGCCGCCGCGGTGGTTTTGGTGATGCCACGCTGGACCCCAACACCGGCCAGGCACTGAAGGCACGCGAAACGCGTGGCGGTGATTTCTTCTACCGCCTGCACTTCGACCTGCACTACATCCCGGTGCTGTGGGCACGCTACCTGGTGGGGTTCTGCGCGATGTTCATGCTGGTGGCGATCATCACCGGCGTCATCACCCACAAGAAAATCTTCAAGGACTTCTTCACCTTCCGCAAGGACAAGGGCCTGCGTTCCTGGCTCGATTTCCACAACGTCAGCGCGGTGATGGCCCTGCCCTACCACGCGATGATCACCTATACCGGCATCGTCACCCTGATGATCATGTACCTGCCGTGGGGCGTGAAGGTCGCCTATCCGCAGGACGAGGACAAGTTCTTCAGCGAAGCCTTCGGCGGCATGCCGGAAGTGACCGCGCCGGCCGAAGGCCGCGCCACGCCGCTGCCGATCGCGCAATTGCTGGACAGCGCCCGCGCCCACTGGCACGGCGTGGAAGTGGCCGGCTTCACCGTGTCCAACCCGGGCGCGGCCAATGCGGTGATCGACATCCGCCAGCGCGACGGCAAGCGCCTGTCCACCGACACCCCGGCGCTGCGCTATGACATGGTCAACGGCACGTTGCTGGGGGAAACGCCCCCGTCCGGCGGCGCCACCGCCACCCGTGGCGTGCTGTACGGCCTGCACCTGGCGCGCTTCGCCGACTGGGGCCTGCGCGCACTGTTCTTCCTGTCCGGCCTGGTCGGCTGCCTGATGGTGGCCAGCGGCGTGGTGCTGTGGGCAGTGAAGGAACGGCCCAAGCATGCCAAGAGCGGCCGCATCGGCTTCGGCCTGCGCCTGGTCGACGCGCTGAACATCGGCACCGTGGCTGGCCTGCCGATTGCCTTTGCCGCCTACTTCTGGGGCAACCGTCTGCTGCCGCTGGACATTGCCGAGCGCTCGAGTGCGGAAGCCAACGTGTTCTTCTACGCTTGGGGCGGTGCGCTGCTGGCCGCCTTCATCTGGCCGAAGCGGATGATGTGGGCCTGGCAGCTGTACCTGGGCGCGGCCGCGTTCGCGCTGGTGCCGGCGGTCAATGCGCTGACCACGCAGGCCCACCTTGGCGTCACCCTGCGCAACGGCGACTGGGTGCTGGCCGGCGTCGATCTGTCGATGATCGCGTTCGGTGCGATGCTGGCGCTGTGCGGCTGGCGCATGCAGCGCTGGACGCCACCGCTGTCTGCGGCCGAAAAGAAGAAGCGTGCCGCTGCGGCGGCACCCAAGGCCGCGGTGGACGCTGCGGAAACCGCCGAAGCGGAGGCCAGCGCATGATGCTGCTGGCATTGACCCTTTCGTTCTCTGCGTTCACCGCGTTGTCGCTGGCGATGGAAAAGCACCAGCACGACCTGCACGGCAAGGCTGCAGCCTCGTCGGCACGACGCATGCAGTGGCGGGTACTGGGCTGGGCCTTGCTGACGGTGGCGTTCGCACTATGCGTGGTCGACCACGGCTGGGCGATGGGCCCGGTGCTGTGGCTGGGCACGATGACGCTGGGTGGCGTGGTGCTGTCGTTCGGGTTGTACCCGTACCGGCCAAAGTGGATCGCATCGCTGGCGATCGCGCTGCCCGTGGCCGGGCTGCTGGCGGCGTTGGTGTAGCAGAGCCATCGGGGTCGGATCCCTTGCGCACAGCGCAAGGGCTCTGCCCCCTGGTACGTCGATCCGGATGGGGTCAGAGCCCCTGCGCTTCGCGCAGGGGATCCGACCCCGGGCATCGGCTCAACCCAACCGCTTCAGTTCCCACGCGCGGTGGATGCGCGCGTTGCGCTCGAAGTCCGGACCAATCGTGCGCGCGGTGATCTCGCGGCACTGGGCGAATTCGGCAATGGCGTTTTCTTCCAGCTTGAAGCGGCGGAAGTTGTTGGAGAAGTACAGCACGCCGCCCGGCGCCAGGCGCGCCACCGCCGCACGCAGCAGCTTCAGCTGCTCGCGCTGCACGTCGAAGTCATCGGCGCGTGCGGAGTTGGAGAAGGTCGGCGGGTCACAGAAGATCACGTCGTACTGGCCACGGTCGCCTTCCAGCCACGCCATCGCATCGGCCTGTACCAGCAGGTGCTGGCTTCCGCCCTGCCCGTTCAGCGCCAGGTTGTCGTAGCACCACTGCAGGTAGGTCGCCGACAGGTCGACGCTGGTGGTGCTGGCGGCTCCGGCCACCGCGGCCTGCACGCTGGCCACGCCGGTATAGCAGAACAGGTTGAGGAAGCGCTTGCCACGCACCTGCTCGGCCATCATCCGGCGCAGCGGGCGGTGGTCGAGGAACAGGCCGGTGTCCAGGTAGTCGAACAGATTCACCTGCAGCAGCGCGTTGTTCTCACGCACCACGATGAATTCGTCACGCTGTTCAAAGCGGCCGTACTTGCTGCCACCCTTGCCGCGCTCGCGCGACTTCATCGACACCTGCTCCGGCGGCACGCCGAACACTTCGCGCGCGGCCGCCAGCAGCTCGTTGCGGTGGCGGCGCACGTCGTTCTCGGGAATCGCCGCCGGTGCGGCGTATTCCTGCACATGCAGGAAGGTGCGGCGCTTGCCACCGTCTTCCTCGTAGACATCGATGGCCGCCGCGTACTCCGGCAGATCGGCGTCGTAGGCGCGGAAGCAGGTGATGTCCTCGCGGGCACGCCAGCTCTTGAACTTCTTCAGGTTCTTGCGCAGGCGGTTGGCCACCATCTGCGCGCCTTCGCTCAGTTCGCGCGGCTGTGCCGGATCACGCCCCGGCACGGCGATCGGATCGCAGACGATCAGCGCGCATTCCAGCGCGCCGTTGAACATCTGGTAATTCTTGCCCGCGCGCAGGCCGGTGGCGAAGGCCAGCTCGTCGTTGCCGCACAGCAGGCTGGCACGCCACTGCGGCACGGCCTTCTGCAGGGCGTTGCCCAGCGCGCGGTACAGCGCCGGGTCGGCGGCCAGGCGCTCGTCGTACGGTGGGTTGCAGACCACCGCACCGATCTCCTGCTCCGGCGTGGCCAGGTCAGCCACATCGGCGCGGGTGAAGCGGATCGCGTGGGCGACGCCCGCGACCTCAGCGTTCTCGCGCGCCGCCTGGATCGCGGTCGGGTCGATGTCGCTGCCGTGGATGACCGGCTTCAGCGCGGCCAGGCCCGCGGCCTCACGGTCACGCGCTTCGCTCTGGATGGTCTTCCAGGCGGCCCTGTCGAAGCCCAGCCAGCGGCTCGGCGGCAGGCTGCCATGGCGCATCAGGCCGGGAGCAACGTCGGCGGCCATCAGCGCGCCTTCGATCAGCAGCGTGCCGCTGCCGCACATCGGGTCCAGCAGGCCACCACCGGCGGCGTGCAGGCGCGGCCACTGAGCGCGCAGCAGCAACGCGGCGGCCAGGTTTTCCTTCAGCGGTGCCTCGTGGGCGGCCCCGCGCCAGCCACGGCGATGCAGCGGGCCGCCGCCGAGGTCGATCGACAGCGAGGCACGACCCTTGCGCAGCGACAGGTTGACGCGCACATCCGGCAGGTCGGTGTTGACCGACGGCCGCTCCAGGCCCTCGTCGCGCATGCGGTCGACGATGGCGTCCTTGATCCGCTGCGCGGCGAAGCGGGCGTGGGTGATCTTGTCGCCGGACACGTGCGCGTCCACCGCCAGGGTCATCTCCGGCTTGATGTGCTCGTGCCACGGCAGCGCACGCACGCCGTCATACAGGGCCTGCTCGTCCGGGCATTCGAACTCGTCGATCGGCCACAGCACGCGGCTGGCCAGGCGCGACCACATCACGATCCGCAGCGCCTGCTCCAGTTCGCCCTCGGCGTTGACGCCGGCAATGGTGGCAGTGGCCTTGCCAAGGCCCAGGGCCGACAGTTCATCGGCAAGCAGGTATTCCAGGCCCTTGGCGCAGGAGACGAAGAATTTCACGGGATCGGTTCGCAGGTGGTCGGGCGCGGCACAGGAGCCGGGCCAGTCGGAAAGGAGGGCCGTAGTCACGGCCGGCAGGCCCGCGCCGGGGGCGGCGGGGCTGCCATTGTAGTCAATGCGGGCGGGCGCGCCGTGCGCCCGGGCTTCACAGCTGGCGCAGCAGGCGCTCGAAGGCCTGCGCGGAGGCCTCCACGTGGCGCTCCAGGCGGTGGCCATCGTCGACCAGCAGCAGCTGTGCCGAACGCGCCTGCGCCCAGACGATCACCCCGGCGGCCGGCACTACGTCGTCATGCCAGGCCTGCACCACCGTGGTCGGCACCGCGGCGGCATCCAGCGCCGGCATCGGTCCCATGGTGGTCGGCGGCACCATCAGGAACAGGCCGGCCACCGGCACCTGCAGCGAGGCGATGGCCGAGATGTAGGCGCCCAGGCTGGAGCCCGCCAACACCACCGGGCCCTGCTGTGCCGCGATGGCGGTGCGCTCGACCAGGCGGCGCAGGCGGGTCGGTACGTCGCCTACGCGGCTGACCTCGCTCATCGCGTCCAGGTCGGTGTAGTCCGGGCGCTCGTGGGTCCAGCCCAGCCGTTGCGCCACATCCGCCAGTGCGGTGACCTTGGTCGCTTCCGGGCCGCTCTCGAAGCCATGCGACAGGATGCAGTGGCCGCGGCTCATGCACGTGCTCCGTGCGAGCGGGCCAACGAGGAAAAGGAAGGCAGGTTCATGCCGCAATGCTAGCATCGCCGGATGCCCAACCCGCTCCTGCCCGGCCTGCAGCTGCAGCCCCTGCCTTACGAAGACCGCCTGCCGCTGCGCGACCCGGCCACGCTGGAGATGGTGGTGATCCACTGCACCGAGCTGCCCGATCTGGCGATGGCCCGCGATTACGGCGAGCGCGTGCTGTACGACAGCGGTGCCGGCAACAGCGGCCACTTCTACATCGACCGCGATGGCAGCGTAGTGCAGTACGTGGCACCGGAACGCGTGGCCCACCACGTGCGCGGCATGAACGCACATACGCTGGGAATCGAGCTGGTCAACACCGGGCGCTACCCGCACTGGTTCGACAGCCGCCAGCAGGCGATGGACGAGCCCTACACCGAAGCACAGCTGCAGGCGCTGGAGCAGCTGTTGCTGGCGCTGGTAGCGCGCTACCCGTCGCTGCGGCGGATTGCCGGGCACGACCAGCTGGACCTGGAGCAGGTGCCAGCCAGCGACGACGCGGCACTGAGGGTGGCACGCAAGCGCGATCCGGGGCCGCTGTTCCCGTGGGCGCGGATCCTGGCGAAGGTGCCGCTGCTGGGGTTGGAGTAAGCGGCAGGGCGGCGCCCTGCACCCGCAGAGGCAACGTCAACGTCAAAAGCGGGCTATCCGTGGGATGGCGGGGCGGATCCGGTTGCGAGGGACGCCGTAAACCCGTCCATGGGGGCTTGGCCGCGGCATCCATGCCGCGGACACCCTCGCAACCGGACCCACCCCGCCTTCGACAGATTCCTGCTGCTGTTGGTGGGTGTCGACCTTGGTCGACACGGGGTCGGATCCCGTTGCTACGCAACGGGCTCTGACCCCGATTTACGCTCGATGGGGTCAGAGCCGTTTTCCGTTGGAAAACGGATCCGACCCCACGCGGCTCAGGTGCCAGTGGCGACCGGGCGGCTGCTGTCGCTCACCCAGCCGCTCCACGAATCGGCGTAGATGCGCGCGCCGGACAGGCCCGCCGTTTCCATCGCCAGCAGCAGATGGCAGGCGGTCACGCCCGAACCACACATCAGCACCACCTGCTGCGGATCACGATTGCCGATCACGCCCTGCAGTTCGGCGCGCAGCTCCTGTGGGTCGCGCAGGTGGCCGTCGAGCACGTTCAATGCGAACGGGCGGTTGACCGCGCCCGGTACGTGGCCGGCGACCGGATCCAGCGGCTCGACGTCGCCGCGGAAGCGTTCGCCCGCACGTGCATCGACCAGCCAACCCGGCGCGTGCTTCAGCCGGGCGGTGATTTCATCGGCATTGGCGATCTGGGTAGTATCGAAACGGCCCGGGTAAGCCGGCAGTGCGGTCACTTCGCCCTGGCCGGTGGCCAGGGTGTGACCGGCGGCCTGCCAGGCGGCGATGCCACCATCGAGCACAGCCACCTTGGCATGCCCGATCAGGCGCAGCAGCCACCACAGGCGCGAGGCGGCCATGCTGCCGTCACTGCCGTCGTAGACCACAACCTGGGTGTCGGGACCGATGCCCCACGTGCCGAGCTTGGCGGCGAACGCATCGCTGTCCGGCAGCGGGTGCCGGCCATGTCCGACGCGGCCCAGATCGGACAGGTCGCGGTTGAGATCGGCATGCACCGCGCCCGGAACATGCCCTGCCAGATACTGGCCACCGGCAGCCTGCGGATCGGCCAGCGAAGCACGGGCATCGACCACGCGCAGGGCGGTGCTGGCGGTAGCACGTGCGTCGACGACACGTACGCCTTCACCCAATGCAGCAGCCAGGCTGGCGACATCGACCAGAGTGGTCCACGGCGGATCGATCGGCTTCATTGCACTTGCTCCAGGCGGCGACGCAGGTTGTAGAGGATGGCGGCAGTTGCGCCCCAGATACGCTGGCCTGGCCAGCCATATTCGAGGACGTGGCGGACGCGGCCGCGATGATTGATTTCGACCTGGTGCAGGTTGTCGGCCGCCATCAGGTACGCCAACGGCACCTCGAACACTTCGGCCACTTCGCTGGGCTGCGGCACCGGTATGAAATCCGGATCGACCACCGCCACCACCGGCGTGACCCGGTAGCCGGTGATCGTCACGAAGGGATCGAGATACCCCAGCGGCTGCACCTGGCCGGGCGCCAACGCGATTTCTTCCTGGCTCTCGCGCAGTGCGGCCGCCAGTGCATCGCGGTCATCGGGTTCGGTACGGCCGCCGGGGAATCCCACCTGGCCACCATGGGTGCGCAGGGTTTCCGTGCGACGGGTGAGGATCACCTGTGCGCCGTTGGCGCGCGGCACGATGCCGGCCAGTACCGCAGCTTCCACGGGGGGACCGGGCGGCAGCAGGTCGATCAGCTCACTGCGGTTCCAGCCGTCGCCGGCCGGCGGTTGGGCCAGTGGGTGCAGTGCACGCATCAGTCGCTGGTGGTCGGCCAGTGAGCCACGCAGTGATTGCTGCAGTTGTTCGCGCAGGGGCTGCGCGCGATGCAGGATGCGGCTGCGTTCCTCGTTGCTCATCGACGACCACCGCGCGATCTCATCGATATGCCGCCCGCAGCCGGTGCATTGCCGGTGCGGATCCAGCGTGCACACTCCGATGCAGGGACTTGCGACAACACGCGCCGTTTCTTCCATTGTTTGCACTCGGCAACAGTAGCGCGATCGGACTGAATCTGCGCGCGATGAGGTGGCGCGCAGCGCACTGCGCAAACAAAAACGCGCCGGTGGGGTCACCGGCGCGTTTCGTCTGCTGCTTCGATTTACTTGACGCTGACCAGCTTGATCTCGAACTGCACAGCCACGTTCGGCGGGAACGGGGTGCGCGGGTCGGCACCGTAGGCCTGGTCCGGCGGCAGGGTGACTTCCCACTTCGAGCCTGCCGGCATCTGCAGCAGGGTCTCGCGCATGGCCTTCATTTCGACTTCGCTGACCTTGATCGACGGGATCTGCTGGGCCGGGCGGGCTTCGGTCGGGCGCTGGCCGTACGGGAACGGACCGGCCACTTCCAGCTGCACGGTGCTGGCCTGGGTCGGCTTGGCACCCTTGCCGGCTTCGATCACGCGGTACTGGACGCCGCTCGGCAGGGACTGCACGCCGGCCTTGGCCTTGTTCGCCGCGATGAACTGATCGCTCTTGGTCTTGTTTTCGGCAGCAGCCTTTTCGTACTCGGCCTTGGCAGCCTGGGCACGGCCCTGCTCGCGCTTCTGGAAGGCTTCAACAGCCGGCTTCAGCTGCTCGGCGGTGATCGCCGGCTGCTTCTTGGCGTAGGCATCCTGCAGGCCCTTCACCACCGAGTTGATGTCCAGCTGCTCACCACGACCGGTCAGCTCCGCCAGGTTGTTACCGTAGTCGTAACCGAAGTAGTAGCTAAGCTTGCCCTTTTCGGACGAAACGTCCTGGGCGAAGGCATTGCCCGTCAGGGCCAGGGCCGCGACGGCGACCGCGATAGAACGCAACTTCATCAAACAGTTCTCCAGGGGTGGTAACTCAGGGACGTTCTGCGCCGCCCTGAGGCGACGGGTTAGGATAACGGGCGCAACGTGTAACCGCTACTCACGATGCAGGCTATGACCCGTCTGCGTTTGCAGAGTTCAATATCACTTTTTTTTAACGTTCCAGGAGTTTTCCCGTGGCCGATGCCCTGATCGCTGTCGCCGACGACGGCGCCATCCGCACCGTGACCGTCCAGCGCCCGGACAAGCTCAATGCCCTCAACGCCGCGACCCTGCAGGCCCTGGCCGAGGCGTTCAGCGCGGCTGCCACCGACCCGGAGGTGCGCGTGGTGGTGTTGACCGGCGCCGGCCCCAAGGCCTTCGTGGCCGGTGCCGACATCGCCGAAATGAACACACTCAGCGCGGTTCAGGGACGTGATTTCTCGCTGCTGGGGCAGGCCCTGATGCGCCAGATCGAACGCATGCCCAAGCCGGTCATCGCCCGCGTGAACGGATTCGCGCTGGGCGGCGGCCTGGAACTGGCGATGGCCTGCCACCTGCGCATTGCCGCCGATACCGCCAGGGTCGGTCAGCCGGAGATCAACCTGGGGCTGATTCCCGGCTTCGGCGGCAGCCAGCGGCTGCTGCGCCTGTGCGGTCGCGCCGCGACCCTTGAGCTGTGCCTGCTGGGTGCGCCGATCGACGCCGCGCGCGCACTGGAACTGGGCATCATCAACGAAGTGGTGCCGGCCGACGCACTGGACGCGCGCGTCCAGGACCTCGCCCGCCAGCTGGCGCGCTCGGCCCCCTTGGCCCTGCGGGGCCTGCTCGATGCGGTGCACGTGGGCGGCGAATGCAGCCTCGAGGCCGGGCTGGAATACGAAAGTGCGCAGTTCGGCCTGCTGTTCGCCACCGAGGACATGCGCGAAGGCACCAGCGCCTTCCTGCAGCGCCGCCCGCCGGCGTTCCAGAACCGCTGACGCCATGGCATCCCGACCCAACCCCGCGCAGCTGTTCGCCCGGGTCCAGGCAGACGATCTCGATGGCGCCCTGCAGGCCGGGCTGATGGACTACGTCGTCCGTGCCGGCGACGAACAGCTGCTGCCCGGCCACCCGGACCTTCCGCAACGCCTGCAGCAGGCGCAGCAGCAGCTGCATGCCGCCTGGGCTGCACGCGAACGCTACCGCGCCCGTGCGGTGCGCCTGGCCCGCCGCGAGGCCGAGCGCGATGCGCGGCGCACCCCGGCTCCGGCACCCGACGTGAAACCCGCCCTGCCCGCCGCAGCGGCCGCGATCCTCGCCCGCGCCAAGGCCCGCGCCAGCGGCAAGGAGTCGTAGTGGCCACCACGAAGAAGACCGCACGCGCCCCGGCGCGGCGTGCCGGCGCGATGCCGCGTGCCGACGTGGTGGAGATGTTCACCCGCCTGCGCGAACTCAACCCGCACCCGAAGACCGAACTGGAATACAGTTCGCCGTTCGAACTGCTGGTGGCGGTGGCACTGTCGGCGCAGGCCACCGACGTCGGCGTCAACAAGGCCACCCGCCGCCTCTTCCCGGTGGCCAACACGCCGGCAACGATCCTTGCACTCGGCGAAGAAGGGCTGAAGCAGTACATCTCCACCATCGGCCTGTTCAACGCCAAGGCAAAGAACGTGATCGCCACCTGCGCGATCCTGCTGGAAAAGCATGGCGGCGAAGTACCGCGGGATCGCGATGAGCTGGAAGCGCTGCCGGGCGTGGGCCGCAAGACCGCCAACGTGGTGCTCAACACCGCGTTCGGCGAGCCGGTGATGGCGGTGGACACGCACATCTTCCGCGTCGCCAACCGCACCGGGCTGGCCCCTGGAAAGAACGTGCGCGAGGTCGAGGATCGGCTGGTCAAGGCGATTCCGGCCGAATTCCTTCTCGATGCGCACCACTGGCTGATCCTGCACGGGCGCTACGTGTGCAAGGCCCGCAAGCCCGATTGCCCGGGATGCGTGATTGCCGATCTGTGCCGGTTCAAGGAAAAAACCGTGGCGTAGCCCGCCGGTCGAGGATCGGAGAAAGCATCCACGGATGGCGCGGATGTACTGCAATCCGTGCGCAACGGCAGCGTCACATGCAAGCGTTTACATCAGCGGGCCCTGCCGTGACGGGGCCTGCGGCGGATTGCGCTCGTGCGCGAACTGTCACATTTACGCAATCTTCACGATCTAGCCTGCGCGCATCTTCCCACCTGCCTGCAAGGCTCCTCTCCATGAAACTGCATCACCAACTCCTGACGGTCGCCGTGGCTGCTGCGCTGTATGTGCCGGCTGCACACGCCGAAGTCGCCATCGACGTGATCGGCGGTTCGGAAATCACCTTCGAAGGCCTGGTCCAGGCCGACGGTAACTGGTTCGACAACGACCTGACCGACCTCAACGGTGGCGACGCCGGCAACGGCAAGAACAGCGAATTCGAACTGCGTCGCGCCGAGCTGGTGCTGAAGGGCAAGGGCCCGGGCAACGTGGAATGGGTGGTCGGCTATGACGCCAAGGCCGACAAGTTCCTCGACACCAACGTGAAGTACAAGCTGCTGGGCAACGCCAACCACTTCATCCAGGTCGGCCAGTTCAAGCAGCCCAACAGCCTGGAAGAGCTGTCCAGCACCAAGAACAACGACTTCATTTCCAAGGCCGCTGTCACCAACACCTACGCCGTGGCCCGCCGCCTCGGCGGCGCCTACAGTTATGGCCAGGACAACTGGTCGATCACGGCCAGCGCCTTCGGCCGCGAACTGACCCGCAACCTGGCCCATGGCAGCGGCTACGGCGCGCGTGGCACCTTCGCCCCGATCAACGAGAAGGGCCAGGTCCTGCACTTCGGCCTGAGCTACGTCGACTACGACACCGACGCGGACACCCTGCGCGTGCGCGCCCGCCCGAACGCCGACCTGGCCACCGCGCGCCTGGTCGATGGCGGCAACATGACCGACACCGACCGCGTCAGCACCATCGGCGCCGAAGCGATGTACTTCCAGGGCCCGTTCAAGGCCCAGGCCGAGTACTACACCAGCAAGGCCAAGCGTTACGCCCATGACAACTACACCAGCGACGGTTACTACGTCAGCGGCGTGTGGAATGTCACCGGCGAAACCTGGAGCTACAAGGGCGGCACCCCGGGCACCGGCCTGCCGAACAACCCGGCCGGCGGCCAGTGGCAGCTGGGCGTGCGCTACGACCACATGGATCTGAACGACGGCAACCTCGCCGCCAACCCGGTGGCCGGTCGTCCGCCGATCGTCGATGGCGTGCTGGGCGGCAAGATGGACATCTGGACCGTCGGTGCCAACTGGTACTGGCGCTCGAACTTCAAGCTGATGCTCAACTACGTGATGGTCGACAGCAAGAAGTACAGCTCCTCGGCCCGCGGCTTCGTCAACGACGACCCGAACATCCTGGAAGCCCGCGCGCAGTTCTTCTGGTAAGACCAGCCGCCTGCGTTCGACCGCGAAGGCACGGCTCCGGCCGTGCCTTCTTCGTCGCAACGTTGCCCGCGCCGCCGCGGGCTGCAGCACGGCATACAGCCCGCAGCGCCCTTCATGACGCGTGTCACATCCGCGTCATATGACAGACGCGGGCGTGTCACGCAACCGTTATGGAATGTGCACCGAAACGTCGGGCAACCGCCCCTCGACCACCACCCCAGGAGTCTCTCCCGTGATCCACGCCTTCAAGTCGCGCGCCGCTGTCGCCATCCTGGCCGCATCGTCCGTGTTCGCCGCCAATGCCGCCGATATCACCGGCGCGGGCGCCTCGTTCATCTATCCGGTCATGTCCAAGTGGTCGGCCGACTACAGCACCGCGACCGGCAAGAAGGTCAACTACCAGTCGATCGGTTCCGGCGGTGGCATTGCGCAGATCAAGGCCAAGACGGTTGATTTCGGCTCCTCCGACGCGCCGTTGAAGCCGGAAGACCTGGCCGCCTCGGGCCTGGCACAGTTCCCGTCGGTGATCGGTGGCGTGGTGCCGGTGGTCAACGTGGCCGGCATCGCCCCGGGCGCGCTGAAGCTCGATGGCGCCGTGCTGGCCAATATCTTCCTGGGCAAGATCAAGACCTGGAACGACCCGGCCATCGCCGCGCTGAACCCCGGCCTGACCCTGCCGAACGCCAAGGTCACCGTCGTGCACCGTTCGGACGGTTCGGGCACCACCTTCAACTTCGTCAACTACCTGTCCAAGGTCAGCCCGGAGTGGAAGAGCTCGGTCGGTGAAGGCACCTCGGTGCAGTGGCCGGCCGGCATCGGCGGCAAGGGCAATGAAGGCGTTGCCGCGTACGTGAAGCAGATCAAGGGCGGCATCGGCTACGTTGAACTGTCCTACGCGCTGCAGAACAAGCTCTCGTACACCGCGATGAAGAATGCCGCCGGCAAGTTCGTGCAGCCGAGCGATACTTCGTTCGCCGCCGCGGCCGCCAGCGCCGACTGGGCCAACGCCAAGGATTTCTACCTGGTGATGACCAACGCCCCGGGCGCTGAATCCTGGCCGATCACCGCCACCAACTTCATCCTGGTGCAGAAGGCCCCGAAGAACGCCGCCAACGGCAAGGCGACCCAGGAGTTCTTCCGCTGGGTCTACAAGAACGGTGACGCGCAGGCCCGCCAGCTGGACTACGTGCCGCTGCCGGACAGCCTGGTGCGCCAGATCGAAACGTACTGGACCCAGAACCTGAAGTAAGCGCGTTCCCCCGCAGGAACGGGATCGGCGGGTCCTCTCTCCCCCGCCGATCCCACCCGGGCGCGAGATCCTCGAGATCTCGCGCTCTTCTTGTTTTTGGGGGTCGGTCGTGAAGAGCGCTGCGCCTTCGCTGATCCGTGGGGGAGTCGGTGGGGTCATGAAAGGTATGCGCAAAGGCAAGAGCGTTTGTAGAGCCCCGGCCGTCATATCGGTGCGCAGATCCGGGGTCTCCGGGGGTCTCCCGGACCGCGGCCAACCCCGTGAAACCCTTGTCAGAACGTGATCCAGTACACCTCTGTCATGGGCGTAATACGGCTGTAACAAAAACATCATTTCATAGCCGCATCCGCCGACGACGTCGGCTCTACCCCGCTATGGAGTGACCATGAAACTGCACTCGGCCGGCCTTGCCGCCCTTTCCCTGGCCATCGCCCTGGGCCTGTCGGCCTGCGGTGGCGACAAGCAGGCCGCGCAGCAGCCGGCTGCCGACGGTGCCGCCGCCCCGGCCGCTGCCGGTGCCAAGGTGACCGCCGAAGTGTCCGGCGCCGGCGCTTCCTTCATCTTCCCGCTGGTGTCCAAGTGGTCGGCTGACTACAACGCCAGCACCGGCGCCAAGATCAACTACCAGTCGATCGGCTCCGGCGGCGGCATCGCCCAGATCAAGGCCGGCACCGTCGACTTCGGTTCCTCCGACAAGCCGCTGAGCAGCGAAGAGCTGGCCCAGGCCGGCCTGGCCCAGTTCCCGTCGGCCATCGGCGGCGTGGTGCCGGTGGTCAACATTGAAGGCCTGGAAGCCGGCAAGCTGCGCCTGAGCGGCGCCCTGCTGGCCGACATCTTCCTGGGCAAGGTCAAGACCTGGAACGATCCGGCCATCGTCGCTGCCAACCCGGGCGTGAAGCTGCCGGACGGCAAGATCACCCTGGTCCACCGTTCGGACGGTTCGGGCACCACCTTCAACTTCTCCAACTACCTGTCCAAGGTCAGCCCGGAATGGAAGAGCAAGGTCGGCGAAGGCACCTCGGTGCAGTGGCCGGACGGCGTCGGTGGCAAGGGCAATGAAGGCGTTGCTTCGTACGTGAAGCAGATCAAGGGCTCGATCGGCTACGTCGAACTGGCCTACGCACTGCAGAACGGCATGCCGTACACCGCCATGCAGAACGCGGCCGGCAACTGGGTCGAGCCGAGCGCGGAAACCTTCGCCGCTGCAGCTGCCAGCGCCGACTGGGCCAGCGCCAAGGACTTCAACCTTGTCATCACCAACGCCCCGGGCGAGCAGGCGTGGCCGATCACCGCCACCAACTTCATGCTGATGCAGAAGCAGCCGAAGGACGCCAAGCGCAACCAGGACACCCTGGCCTTCTTCAAGTGGGCCTTCGAGAACGGCCAGGCCCAGGCCAACGAGCTGCACTACGTGCCGCTGCCGGCCGAACTGGTCAAGCAGATCGAGGCCTACTGGGCGACCGACCTGAAGTGATGGATATGACGGTGCCCGCCCCGCGCGGGCACCGCCTCTTCCACGCCGTACCGCCCCGCCCCTTCCTGGCCCCGCCGTCCCCATGAATGCCATCGCCCAGCCTGTAGCCGCCTCGTCCACGCGTGATGCGCGTGATGCCCGCAACGACAAACTGTTCCGATGGGTGCTGGTCGGCACCGTCATCTTCGTCCTGATCGCCCTGGCCTGCGCCGCGCTGTCGATGCTGTGGGGCGGCCGCCATGCCCTGCAGATGCAGGGCCTGAGCTTCTTCTTCTCCGCCGACTGGAATCCGGTCGAAAACAAGTTCGGTGCCCTCGCCCCGATCTACGGCACCCTGGTCACCGCGATCATCGCGATGGTCATCGCCGTGCCGGTCAGCTTCGGCATCGCCTTCTTCCTCACCGAAGTCGCGCCGCGCTGGCTGCGTGGCCCGATCGGTACCGCCATCGAACTGCTGGCCGGCATCCCCTCGATCATCTACGGCATGTGGGGCCTGTTCGTGCTGGTGCCGGTGATGACCGAGTACGTCACCCCGTTCCTCAACGAGACGCTGGGCGAATGGCCGGTCATCGGCCCGCTGTTCCAGGGTCCGCCGCTGGGCATCGGCATGCTTACCGCCGGTTTCGTGCTGGCCATCATGGTCATTCCGTTCATCTCTTCGGTGATGCGCGAAGTGTTCCTGACCGTACCGACCCGCCTGAAGGAATCGGCCTACGCGCTCGGCTCCACCAAGTGGGAAGTGAGCTGGGACATCGTCCTGCCCTACACCCGTTCTGCGGTGATCGGCGGCATCTTCCTCGGCCTTGGCCGCGCCCTGGGCGAGACGATGGCGGTGGCCTTCGTGATCGGCAACAGCGTGCGCCTGTCGCCGTCGCTGCTGGAACCGGGCACCACCATCGCCGCGCTGATCGCCAACGATTTCGGCGAAGCCACTGAAACCTACCGCTCGGCCCTGCTGCTGCTCGGCTTCGTCCTCTTCATCGTCACCTTCGTGGTGCTGGCCATCGCCCGCCTGATGCTGATGCGCCTGTCCCGCAAGGAGGGCAACTGATGTCCACCACCGCTGATTCGCTGTACCTGCGCCGTCGCATCGGCAACGTCGTTGCGATCACCGCCTCCTGTGCCACCGCCTTGTTCGGCCTGTTCTTCCTCGGCTGGATCCTGTTCACCCTGGCCTCCAAGGGCCTGGCCGGCATCAACCTGGACCTGTTCACCAAGATGACACCGCCGCCGATGCAGGAAGGCGGCCTGGCCAATGCCTTCTTCGGTAGCGCGGTGATGTGTGCGCTGGCGATCGGCATCGGCACGCCGCTGGGCGTGCTGGCCGGCACCTGGCTGGCCGAGTATGGCAACGCCCGCAAAGCCGGCACCGTGGTCCGCTTCGTCAACGACATCCTGCTGTCGGCCCCGTCGATCGTGCTCGGCCTGTTCGTCTACACCCTGTACGTGATGCAGACCGGCGGCAACTTCTCGGCGTTCGCCGGTGCCCTGTCGCTGGCCTTCATCGTGCTGCCGGTGGTGGTGCGCACCACCGACGAGATGCTGCGCCTGGTGCCTTCGCAGATGCGCGAAGCGGCGCTGTCGCTGGGCATCCCGCAGTGGAAGGTGATCGTGCAGGTGCTGTACCGAAGTGCGTCGGCCGGCATCATCACCGGCATCCTGCTGGCCCTGGCGCGCATCTCCGGCGAGACCGCACCGTTGCTGTTCACTGCCTTCGGCAACCAGTACTGGAACAACAACATCTTCCAGCCGATGGCTTCGGTGCCGGTGGTGATGAACCAGTTCGCCGGAAGCCCGTACGAATCCTGGCAGGTGCTGGCCTGGGCCGGTGCCCTGGTGCTGACTGTCTTCGTGTTGCTGGTCAGCCTTGCCGCCCGCGGCATCCTGCTGCGCAACCGTATCTCCCATGACTGACCTTTCCGTGGATAACGCCATGAACGACCTTTCCAACGCCGTGCCGATGCAGCGCATCGCCGTGCCGTCCTCGCACGAGAGCCTGCACACGCCGTCGCCGGTGAAGCTGGCTGCGCGTGGACTGGACTTCTACTACGACAAGTTCCATGCCCTGAAGGGCATCAACCTGGAGATTCCGGAAAAGCGCGTGACCGCGCTGATCGGTCCCTCCGGCTGCGGCAAGTCGACCCTGCTGCGCATCTTCAACCGCATCTACGCGCTGTACCCGAAGCTGGAAGCGCGCGGTGAGGTGCTGCTGGACGGCGAGAACATCCTGTCGCCGAAGTACCCGATGAACCGCCTGCGCAGCAAGGTCGGCATGGTGTTCCAGAAGCCGGTGCCGTTCCCGATGACCATCTTCGAGAACGTGGCCTACGGCATCCGCCACCACGAGAAGCTGAGCAAGGCCGACATGGCCGACCGCGTCGAGCAGGCGCTGCGCCAGGGCGCGCTGTGGGACGAAGTGAAGGACAAGCTGGGGCAGAGCGCACTGGGCCTGTCCGGCGGCCAGCAGCAGCGCCTGTGCATCGCCCGTGCCGTGGCCCTGCGCCCGTCGGTGCTGCTGCTGGACGAACCGACCTCGGCACTGGACCCGATCTCGACCAGCCGCATCGAGCAGCTGGTGGAAGAGCTCAAGCACGAGTACACCATCGTGATCGTCACCCACAACATGCAGCAGGCCGCCCGCGTGTCCGACTACACCGCCTTCATGTACCTGGGCGACCTGATCGAGCACGACCGCACCGAAGTGATCTTCTCGCAGCCGTCGCAGCGGCAGACCGAGGACTACATCACCGGCCGCTTCGGCTGATCGACGCCGTCCCTTCGCCACATGTCCCAGCCAGGCATGGCCTGGCTCTACCCGGATTGCAGACCATGAATCTTCCCAACGACCACATCGTCAAGAGCTACGACGAAGAGCAGCAGCGCCTGGTGGCCGAAATCGTGCGCATGGGCGAAATGGCCGTCGCCCAGCTCGAAGCGGCGATGGACGTGATCGAGAAGCGCGACGAGAACGCTGCCCATCGCATCATCGCCAACGACGAAGCGATCGATGCGCTGGAACAGCAGATCAGCCACGACGTGATGCGCCTGGCGCTGCGTGGCCCGATGGCGCGCGACCTGCGCGAAATCCTGGCCGGCCTGCGCATTCCGGCCGACATCGAGCGTATCGGTGACTATGCCGCCAACGTCGCCAAGCGCTCGATCGCGCTGGGCAAGGTGCCGCCACTGCCGCAGATCCAGGGCCTGCGTGCACTGGGCCGCCTGGCCGCGCAGCAGGTCCGCCGTGCCATTGCCGCCTACCGCGACAACGACGCCGACGCCGCACTGGAACTGCGTGAGGACGACGCCCGCCTGGACGCGCAGTACACCGCGCTGTTCCGCGAGCTGCTGACCTACATGATGGAAGACCCGCGCAACATCACTCCGTGCACGCACCTGCTGTTCATGGCCAAGAACCTGGAGCGCGTGGGCGACCATGCCACCAACATCGCCGAGAACGTGTGGTTCCTGGTGCACGGAGAGCAGCCGCTGCCGCCGCGTGAAAAGCGCGACGAGACCTCCAGCACCGGCCAGATCTGACGCTGCACTGCAACACCGGAGACGACTCCAAGGTGGCCGCTGTCCTGGTGACAGTGGCCTTCTTTTTTTGGGGTATGCCACCCGGATTGTGGGCGCCGGGCTTGCCCGATGCGAACCTGCCGGATGCTTCTGTAACAAATCTCACGAAAATTTGAGTACTTGGCGAGGATTCGTTGAGTAGGATCGCTGCACCATCGATTCACCCCGGGCACCTGCCCACCACCCAGGAGCAATACCGATGAGCAGTTCCAACAAGACGCTGTCCCTGCTGACCGCTACCGCCCTGGCCGCCGGCCTGGGCATGACCACCAGTGCCTCGGCCTTCAGCATGAGCGACCTCGCCCAGGGCTATCTGGTCGCCGGCCAGGCGGCAAAAGCTGCCGATGCCAAGCACGCCGAAGGCAAGTGTGGTGCCGACGGCAAGAGCGCCGAGGGCAAGTGCGGTGGTGACAAGGGCAAGGCTGCCGAGGGCAAGTGTGGCGAAGGCAAGTGTGGCGCCGACAAGGGCAAGGCTGCGACGGGCGCTGCCGCCGGTGCCAAGGCCGGCGACAAGAAGTCGGCCGAAGGCAAGTGCGGCGAAGGCAAGTGCGGTGGCAAGCACTGACGTCCGCGCCAGCGCCGTCCACCCGCGGCCGCCGCTTCGCGCGGCGGCCGCCGGGTTGGGCCTGCGCAGGGCGCTGCTGCAGGATCTGCGTGACGCTCCGGCAGGCGATTTCGATTTCCTCGAATGTGCACCGGAGAACTGGATCCACGTCGGTGGTCCCGCCGGTGACGCGCTGGCCGAACTGGCGCAGCGTCATCCGTTGAACTGCCACGGCCTGTCGCTGTCGCTGGGCGGCAGCGCACCACTGGATACCCAGCTGCTTGAGCAGGTCGGCCAGTTCCTCGAGAAGCACCGCGTGCCGCTGTACAGTGAACACCTGAGCTACTGCAGCGACGACGGCCACCTGTACGACCTGCTGCCGATTCCGTTCACCGACGAAGCGGTGCGCCACACCGCGGCACGCATCGCCCGCGTGCAGGACCTGCTCGGCCGCCGTATCGCGGTGGAGAACGTGTCCTATTACCTGGCGCCGGATCCGGCGATGGACGAGCTGGCGTTCACCAATGCGGTGCTCGCCGAGGCCGACTGCGACCTGCTGCTGGACGTCAACAACGTCTACGTCAACGCCTGCAACCACGGCTACGATGCCGACAGCTTCATCGCCGGCCTGCCTGCACAGCGCATCGTCTGCCTGCACGTGGCTGGGCACCTGGACGAAGCTCCGGACCTGAAGATCGATACCCATGGCAGCGCGGTGATCGATCCGGTCTGGGAGCTGCTGGCGCGAACCTATGCACGCATCGGCCCACGCCCGACCCTGCTCGAACGCGACTTCAATTTTCCGCCCTATGCAGAACTGCAGGGCGAGCTGCAGACCATCCGCCGCCTGCAGGCCACGCATGCCGGAGCTGCGCATGGCTGATGCCGCCGATACTCTGCGCGCGCAGCAGCACGCATTCACCGCGCACCTGCGCGATCCGCAAGCGGTGCCGGCACCAGCCGGCCTGGATCCACGCCGGCTGGCGGTGTACCAGCACCTGCTGTTCAACAACCTGCTGGGGCTCCTGAGCAACGGTTTTCCGGTCTGCGTTCGCCTGCTCGGCGAACCGGCATGGAGCGCGCTCGTGCGCCACTACTTCGCCACCCATCGCTGCCAGACTCCCCTGTTCACCGAGCTGGCCGCCGAGTTCGTGCAATGGCTGCAGGTACAGCCGCAGCTGCCGCACCCGGCGCTGGCCGAACTGGCCCACTACGAGTGGGTGGAAACCGCGCTGTATCAGTTGCAGGCCGAGCGGCTGCCTGCGCCGGGTGATGTCGATCCGCTGCGCGTACGACTGCAGCGCTCGCCGTTGGCGTGGCCGCTGCTGTATCAGTGGCCGGTGCATCGGCTGGGTGCCGAGGATGCGCCGACGCAGCCGCCCACCGAACCGACCGGCCTGCTGGTCCGCCGCGAAGCCGATGGCGAAGTGCGCTTCGCTACGCTCAGCCCGTTGGCGGTGTACCTGCTGTCCAGCATCGGCGAACAGCCTGGGCTGGAAGGTCATGCCTACCTGCAACGACTCGCCACCACGTATGGCCTGGCCGTCGATGCGCTGGCCGGACCCGGTGCCGCGCTGCTGCGGCAATTCCTGCAGGCCGGCGTGATCGGGCCGCTCACAGCCCCTCCCTGACACCTCTTTCGCGGAGATCCCCTGATGAACCTTCCGACCCTGGCCACCGCGCGCGGCCAGCTGGACCGTCTCGCCCCCTGGTTGGCCCCGCTCGGCCTGCGCCTGCTGCTGGCCTGGGAATTCTTCGAATCCGGCCGCGAGAAGCTGCGCGGCCAGAACTGGTTCGCTGACCTGCAGGACGCCTTTCCATTCCCGTTCGACCAGTTGCCGGCCACCCTGAACTGGCAACTGGCGACCTGGTTCGAACTGGTCGGGGCGGCCTGCCTGCTGTTTGGCTTCGGTACCCGTTTCGCCGCCGCCAGTCTGCTGGTACTGACCGTGGTGGCCACCTATGCGGTGCATTGGCCGATGGAGTGGAACTCGCTGGCCGAGCTGGCGATGGGCTATGCGATCAGCGACCAGGGCTTCGGCAACTTCAAGCTGCCGGTGCTGTTCATGGCCATGCTACTGCCGCTGATCTTCACCGGTGCCGGCAAGCTGAGCGTGGACGCATGGTTGGCCCGATGGCAGCCATCCACCACCACGGCACCGCGCGCAGTCCGGTAGATGCCGACCTTGGCCGGCGCGCGCCGTGGCAACCATGGTTGCCACCTACCGGCATCCTGAGCGCACGGTGCACCGGTGGGTGTCGACCTTGGTCGACACGCTCCTACGCAGCGAACCGGTGCATCACAGGCCAGCCAGGCGCTCGGGGGCGCTCTGCTAGAATTCACGCATGACTGACCCCACCCCCGCACCTGCCGCCGCTCCCGATTCCGCAGTCCCCCAGGCGCAGCGCGCGATGTCACAACGCTTCCGCGGCTTCCTGCCGGTGGTGGTGGATGTGGAAACCGGCGGCTTCGACAGCCAGCGCAATGCGCTGCTGGAAATCGCTGCGGTGCCGATCGAGATGGACGAGAACGGCCTGCTTTACCCCGGCCAGACCGCCAGTGCCCACGTGGTCCCGGCCGAAGGCCTGGAAATCGACCCGAAGTCGCTGGAAGTGACCGGCATCATCCTCGACCACCCATTCCGGTTGGCCAAGGAAGAAAAGGCGGCGCTGGACCACATCTTCACTCCGGTGCGTGCGGCGATGAAGAAATACGGCTGCCAGCGCGCGATCCTGGTCGGCCACAACGCCCATTTCGACCTGGGCTTCGTCAACGCCGCAGTGGCGCGGACCGGCCACAAGCGCAACCCGTTCCATCCGTTCAGCGTGTTCGACACGGTCACCCTGGCCGGTATCGCGTACGGGCAGACCGTGCTGGCGCGTGCGGCCACCGCCGCCGGGTTGGGTTGGGATGCGAATGAAGCGCACAGCGCGGTGTATGACACCGAGCAGACCGCGCGCCTGTTCTGCACGATCGCCAACGCCTGGCCGCGATAAGGCAGCCAACGGCGGAGCCCCTCGTGGCGGGAAGCGAATCATCGGTTGGGCCGGGCAAGGTGGGGTCGCGGGGGACGCCGTGAACCCGTCCCTGGGGGCTTAGCCGCGCCATCCATGGCGCGGATACCCCCGCGACCCCACCCTGCCCGGCCTTCGACAGGTTGCTGGCCGCCACGGAAAGATCAGAAAAGCGGAAGCAACAGCGGGTCGCTGCGCTCGTTGGGGGCTGCCGATCACCTCTGTGGTGGGTCACTTCTCTGGTGGGTGCCGACCGTTGGTACGGCAACACCCGTAGATCCACGCCATGCGTGGATGCGATCAACCAATGCTCGTGCGATCCCGGCCATCGCTCTTGGCGCGGTACAGCGCACGGTCGGCACGCTGGTACAGCAGCGCCGGGGTGCGGTCGTCGGCATCGAGCTCCACCAGGCCCGCGCTGAAGGTCACGCGCAGGCCTTCCACACCGGCCCAGTCGGGATGGTCGTGGAACAGCCCGCGCAGGCGTGCGCACAGCTGCGCGGCTTCCTCCAGTCGGGTGTCATTGAGCAGCAGCGCGAACTCTTCGCCGCCGGTGCGCGCCGGCAGGTCGGAGTCGCGGCAGGCCGCCGCGATCAACGTCGCCACCTGCACCAGCACCGCATCACCGGTGCTGTGGCTGTGGCGGTCGTTGACGTCCTTGAAGTGGTCGATATCCAGCACCACCAGGCACAACGGGTGACCACTGCGCTGCGAACGCGCGAAGTCGCGGGCCAGGGTTTCATCAAAGGCGCGGCGGTTGGCCAGGCCGGTCAGGGCGTCTTCGCGGGCCTGGCGCTCGAACGCCTCGGCCTGGCGAGCCAGGCGCTCGGCCAGTTCGGTCTTTTCCTGGTTCAGCGCCTGCAGGTGCACGGTCTTGGCCTGCAGGTCGAAGGTCGCTTCGTCCACCCGCCGCGCCAGGCGCAGGTTGCTGGCCTTCAGCTGCTGCAGCAGCAGGCGGTACAGCACCACCAGCCCGGCCAGCAGCAACAGTCCACCCAGCACCTGCACGCTGCGTCGCTGCCACCAGAACGGCTCCACGGTGAAGCTCCATACGGCTTCGTGCTGGCCCCAGCTGCCACCCGGATGGGCAGCGGCCACGTGCAGGGTGTAGTCGCCCGGAGGCAGGCCGACGAACTCGACGCTGCGCTGCGGCCCACGCTCCACCCAGCCAGCATCGAGGCCATCCAGCCGCGTGCGGTAGCGGATCCGGTCGGACATCAGGTAGCTCAGGCCGACATAGCTCACCGCCAGCCGGCGGCCACCGGGAATGGAGTTGCGATCCGGCCCCTCCCAATGCACCGGCGCACCATCCACCTGCACGCTCTCGATCGCGGCCGGCGGCGATGGCCGCTCGCGGAAGCGCTGCAGCCGCTGCGGGTCGACCGTGCTCAGGCCACCGGCGGTGACCACCCAGAACGTGCCGTCCTGGCGCAGGATCGCCGATGGGCTTGAGCTGCCGTTGGCCTGTGCATTGGCCATGCCGTCGATCTCGTTGTAGCGCTCCACCCCTACCCGTGGCGTGCGGCCATCGGCCACTGCATTGAGGGTCGCCATGTCGGTGCGCAGCACACCACGGTTGCTGCTGATCCACACGTTGCCGAGGCGGTCCGGTACCAGCTGGAACACCGCATCCACCGGCATGCCCTGCTCCAGGCCGACCCGCGCCAGCGCACCGTTGCGCCAGCGGTACAGGCCGCGATCGCTGCTGATCCACATCGCATCGCCCAGCTGGTGGAAACCGAACACGCTGCGGCCTCCCCCCAGCGGGGCCAGGTCGATCGACTGCACATGGTCGCCGCGCAGCACGCGGATGCCTTCGATGGTGCCGATCCACAG
Organism: Stenotrophomonas maltophilia; assembly: GCF_002799155.1. Taxonomy (GTDB): domain Bacteria; phylum Pseudomonadota; class Gammaproteobacteria; order Xanthomonadales; family Xanthomonadaceae; genus Stenotrophomonas; species Stenotrophomonas maltophilia_R. The sequence continues at coordinate 981,933 of NZ_NERD01000002.1, read as the reverse complement.
GTTGCCCTGATGGTCATGCTCGAGCGCGGTGATCAGGCCGCCAGGCATGCCCGGCACGTTCGAGACCTGTACACGGTCGCCGTCGATGCGTACCACGCCCTTCTGCGTGCCGGCCCAGACCACGCCCTGCGGGCCAACGCTGATCGCACGGATGTTGCCACCCGGCATGCCATCGGCGGCCGCATAGTTGTGGCGCAGGCGCCCATCGCGGCCCAGCCGGTAAACGCCATCGCCGAAGGTTCCCACCCACAGGTCACCGTCCGGTCCCTGCGCAAGGCTCAGTACCGAGGGTGCCTTGCCGCCGCGGTTGTGCAGCGGTATCGCGCGGAAACGGCCGTCGGCAGCCTGCAGGTCAAGGCCACTGGCGCTGCCGACCCACAACTGCCGGTTGCGATCCTCGAACACCGTGCGCACATAGTCACCACTGAGCCCATCGCGCTCGGTGTAGCTGCTGAACAACGTTTCGCGCAGGCGGTACAAGCCACCGTTGGCCCCTACCCAGATGCTGCCTTCGGCATCCTCGCGCAGGCTGACCACCCGTCCACCCGGCAGGTTCAGGCCGGCCGGCAACCGCTCCAGGCCATGCGCGGAGATGCGCAGCAGGCCCTGGTTCTCGGTGCCCAGCCACAGGTCACCATGCCGGTCCTGCAGCATCGAGGTCATGTGCAGCTGGCCCGGCAGGCGGTGCACCAGCACCAGCTGGTCGTCCTCCACCCGGTACAGGCGCTCGCCGGCGACGATCCACAGTGCGCCATCCGGCGCCCGGTACGGCCACGACAGGCCACTGCCGGCGCCCAGCCCCCATGCGGCGGGCGCGCGCTTGAGTACCCCATCGTTGTCGCGCAGCACCAGCCCATCGAGCGTGCCGACCCAGACCCGGTCCTGTGCATCGACCACCAGCTTGGTGAAGCTCATCGCCATCGGCAGGTCCGCCGCCGGTGCCTGGTAGACGATGCCGGTGTCCGGCGTCAGATAGCCGACGCCCTTGCCTTCGAACAGCAGCCACAGCCGGCCCTGGCTGTCCATCTGCATGGACTGGATCAGCACCTGCGGTGTACCGGCCTGGTGCTCCCATACCCGCCACTGGCCGTCGCTGCCGCGATGGCTGACATTGCCGCGCGAATCGCTGATCCACAGCCCGCCCTGGCGGTCGACGAACAGTGCGCCGATGCCGTTGTCGCGCAGGCCCGGGCGCGTGCTGCGGTCGAACACGGTGAAATCCAGGCCGTTGTAGCGCACCAGCCCTTCCCAGGTGGCGAACCACAGATGGCCCTCCGGCGTCTGCGCGATGTCGCGCAGCGAGTTGTGCGGCAGCCCGTTGCGCGAGGTCCATACATCGATGGCGTAATCGCGCAGCGGCGGCGCACCATCCTGTGCTGCCAGCGGCAGCGCAAGGGCCAGCAGCAGCCACAGCAGGCCCTGCCGCAGCGCCCGCCTGAATCCTGATGTGCGGCGCTCCACCCAGCGCCCCTCGTCCCCCTGCCCGCCCATCACCGCAACGGCGGCGGCCAGGTGCGGCTGCAAGGCGCGGCAGCATGCGGGAACTGCCAGGCAGCGCGGAACGGCATGCCGGCGGGAACGGGCTGGCTCATCGGGGGGAGACTGGGGAGATGCGCAGATGATAGGCCAAACCCCGGCCCCGGCGTCACCGTGCGCAGCCCTCCGGCTCAGCCGGCGCGGCCGGGCGCCACCACCTGGGCACTGGCCGGCCACTGCACCACCGCCTCCAGGCCACCTTCGGCCCGGTTGCGCAGCCACAGCCGGGCTCCGTCCTTCTCGGCCAGAGCGCGGGCAATGGTCAGGCCAAGGCCCGCCCCGCCGGTCTCGCGCGAACGCGAGGTTTCCACCCGCACGAAGGGATCGAACACCGCCTCCAGCTGCTCCTCGGCCAGGCCCGGGCCGTCATCGGCCACCACCACGGTGATCGCACCGCCGCTGCGCTCGACCCGTACCCGCGCCCGCTGCGCATACATCACTGCGTTGTCCACCAGGTTCGAGAACAGCCGATGCATGGCCAGCGGCCGCAGCATCAGCACCGAACCACTGCCGCCTTCGAAGACCACATCGGCGCCGCCTTCGGCGGTGTCCTCGACAATGCTCTCCAGCAGCGAATCGAGGTCGAGTGCGGCGCGCTGCTCGGCACTTTCGGCGCTGCGGGCCAGTTCCAGGCCCTCGCGCACTAGCGCCTGCATCGCCGCCAGGTCGCCGATCAGGCGCTCGCGCAGGGCCTCGTCGCTGACATTCTCCAGGCGCAGGCGCAGCCGGGTCAGTGGCGTCTGCAGGTCATGGGTGATCGCCGCCAGCATCTGCGTGCGTTCGGCCAGGTGCCGCTGCAGGCGGTGCTGCATGGCATTGAACGCTTCGGCGGCGCGCTGCACTTCGCGCGGGCCGCGCAACGGCAACGGGTCGCGCTGCAGATCATCGCCGAGGTCTTCGGCGGCGGCGGCCAGCTCCTGCAGCGGCGCGCTGGCCATGCGCGCAACGATGTAGGCCAGCACCGCGATGGCCAGCACCAGCAGGGTCAGGAACCACGGGTCCACGGCGAGGATGCCGTTGTGCGCCACCGCTGGCGAGTCCAGCGCCAGCTTCAGCAGCGTGCCGTCGTTGAGGGTCACGTCCACCGCGCGGCATTTGGGCGGGATGAACGCCGGGTCGCGTTCGCGCGGCGGCCGCCGGTGGCCCGGTGGCGGCGGCGGCAACAGGTCCTGCAGCTTGGGAATGCAGGAGCGGAACGAAGCGAAATGCACATGCGCGCGCGACACCGGCCCGGGGCGGTCTTCCAGCACTTCCATCAACGCCGTATCGGCCCGCCCTAGGCGGGCGCCGGGTTGCAGTGCGCGGACGCTCGGCCCACCGATCGCCAGCAGGCGCTCGCGCAGCTCCGGATTGCCATCCAGCAGGTTGACGTAGCCCTGCAGGCGGTCGGCAATGCGGTTCAGGTTCTGCCGCTCGAACTCCTGCTGGCGCTTGGAGGTGGCCAGCATGGTCGCGCCGATCGCAGCCACCGCCATGCCCAGCAGCAGGATCACGAACAACCGCCCGACCATCGAGGACAGGAAATGGCGCAGGCGCTTCATCGCGGCTTATTCCAGGTTCACCGAGGAGGCCAGCACGTAGCCTTCGTTGCGCACGGTCTTGATCAGTCCGTCCGGACCACCGTCGTCGCCCAGCTTGTTGCGCAGGCGGCTGACCTGCAGATCGATGGCGCGGTCCTGCGCCTCGTAGTTGCGGCCGCTGCTGAGCGCGACCAGCTGCTCGCGCGACAGCACCTTGTTGGCGTGGGCGATGAACACCCGCAGCAGGCGGAATTCGGCGCCGGACAGCACCACCACGCGGTCGTCCGGATCGACCAGGTGGCGATGCTCCAGGTCGAACACCCAGCGCGAGAAGCGCGCACGGCGCACCGCCAGCGGCTCCAGGTTGGCCGGCAGCGCCTCGGTCCGGCGCAGCACGTTGCGGATGCGCGCCAGCAGCTCGCGCGGTTCGAACGGCTTGGCCAGGTAGTCGTCGGCACCCATTTCCAGGCCCAGCACGCGGTCGATCGGCTCGGCACGTGCGGTCAGCATGATCACCGGCGTGTTCGAGCGCGCGCGCAGGTCGCGGCACAGGGTCAGGCCATCCTCGCGCGGCAGGTTGAGGTCGAGCACGATCAGGTCCACGTGCTCACGGTCCAGCAGCTGGCGCATGGCGGTGCCATCGGCGGCCGTGCTCACCTGGTAGCCGGCACGGCCGAGCTGTTCGGCCAGCAGGGTGCGGATGTCGTTGTCGTCGTCGACGATCAGCAGTCGATGCATCGGGTTTTCAGTCTCCATGTCGCGATCATCCCGTGTCGGCAGCTGAACCGCATCCGGGGCAATGCGTACCAGTGTATCCACCCACGGGCGGGATACCTGTGGTTACGCGTATTCACCGACAGTGTTACATACAGACATGCCCCGAGGATTGAGCCGTCCATCGCCCGGTCTTCACAATGCCCACCAACGCCGCCCGTGCGGCCCCCAGAGTGAAGCCACGACGTGACGTTCCGCCTGCTGCCCGCGACCCGCCGGGGTCGCCTGATACTGATCGGCCTGCTTGCCCTTGCCGTCGCCGTTGCTGCCTGGTGGCTGCTGCGCAAGCCCGCTGCCCCCGCGGTGGCAACCACCCCGGTCAGCCGCGGCGACATCGAGCAGACGGTGGAGGCCACCGGCGTGATCGACGCCTACAAGCTGGTCAGCGTCGGTGCGCAGGCCTCGGGCCAGATCAAATCGCTGAAGGTGCAGCTGGGCGACACCGTGAAGGAAGGCGATCTGATCGCCGAGATCGACGCCACCACCCAGCAGAACCAGGTGCTCAACGCGCAGGCCTCGCTGGACCAGGTCACTGCCCAGCGCGCCGTGCAGCAGGCTACCCTGCGCCAGGCCGAACTGGAATTCGCACGCCAGCAGCAGATGCTGGCCGCCGAGGCCACTTCGCGCCAGGAATACGATGCCGCCGAAGCGCAGCTGAAGACCGCCCGTGCCCAGCTGCAGTCCTACGAGGCACAGATCAAGGGCCGCGAAACCGAACTGGGCACCGCCCGCGCCAACCTGGCCTACACCCGCATCACCGCGCCGATGGACGGCACCGTGGTGGCGGTGGTGGCCGAGGAAGGCCGCACGGTGAATGCCAACCAGACCGCACCGACCATCGTCATGCTGGCGCGGCTGGACGTGGTCACGGTCAATGCCGAGATTTCCGAGGCCGACGTGGTCAAGATCAAGGCCGGCATGCCGGTGTACTTCACCACGCTGGGTGATCCGGACCGCAAGTACCACGCCACGCTTCGCCAGATCAATCCGGCGCCGGCCTCGATCGCCAACGAGAGTTCGTCCAGCTCGAGCAGCTCGTCCAGCTCCAGTTCCAGCAGCGCGGTCTACTACAACGCGCTGTTCGACGTGGAGAACCCGGATGGCACGCTGCGCATCGACATGACCGCGCAGGTGTCGGTGCTGCTCAAGCAGGCCAAGGGCGTGCTGATGGTGCCGGCGGTGGCACTGGGGCCGAAGCGCCGTGGCGACGAGCGCATGGTGCGGGTGCTGGATGACAACGGCCAGCCGCAGCCGCGCAAGGTCACCGTGGGCATCAACAACGGCGCTTCGGCCGAGATCCTGTCCGGTTTGCAGGAAGGCGAGCGCGTGGTGGTGGGCGAAGCCGGTGCGGCCGGTGCCAGTGCCGGCGGCGGCAACCGCGGCGGCATGCAGATGCGGGTCGGCGGCCCGGGCATGGGACGCCGATGAGCACGGCGGCGCCTCTGCTGCGCCTGCGCGACCTTCGACGCGAGTTCCCGGCCGGCGACGATGTGATCGCCGTGCTGCGCGACGTCAATCTCGACATCCATGCGGGTGAGATGGTGGCCATCGTCGGCCAGTCCGGTTCGGGAAAGTCGACGCTGATGAACATCCTCGGCTGCCTCGACCGCCCCACCCGCGGCAGCTACCAGGTGGCCGGCCGCGAAACCGGGAAGATGGAACCGGACGAGCTGGCCGAACTGCGACGCGAGCATTTCGGCTTCATCTTCCAGCGCTACCACCTGCTGGGCGACCTCGATGCACGCGGCAACGTGGAGGTGCCGGCAGTGTATGCCGGCAGCCCGGGCGCAGTGCGCAACGCCCGCGCCGAGCAGCTGCTGCAGCGGCTCGGCCTGGGCGACCGCATGCACCACAAGCCCGGCCAGCTGTCCGGCGGCCAGCAGCAGCGCGTGTCGATCGCGCGTGCGCTGATGAACGGTGGCGAGGTGATCCTGGCCGACGAACCAACCGGCGCGCTCGACACGAAGTCCGGCGAGGAGGTGATGGCGATCCTCGGTGAACTGCACGCCGAAGGCCACACCATCATCATCGTCACCCACGACATGAGCGTGGCCGAACACGCACAGCGCATCATCGAGATCCGCGACGGCGAGATCATCGCCGACCGCGCCAACCCGAACGCACCGACCTACCGTGCGCAGCGCGAGGCCAGCACCGGGGTTGCCCGCGGCAACAGCTGGCGGGCGGCGCGCGACCGCTTCACCGAAGCGTTCCGCATGGCGCTGCTGGCGATGAACGCACATCGGCTGCGTACCTTCCTGACCATGCTCGGCATCATCATCGGCATCGCCTCGGTGGTCTCGGTGGTGGCGTTGGGCAACGGCTCGCAGCAACAGATCCTGCAGAACATCAGCGCGCTCGGCACCAACACCATCGATGTCTACCCCGGCCGCGGCTTCGGCGATATGCGCTCGGCGCGGGTGCAGACGCTGAAGGCCAGCGATGCCGATGCACTGGCAAGGCAGAGCTACGTGGACAGCGCCACCCCCAGCGTGTCGACCTCGGTCACCGCGCGTTACCGCAACCAGTCCTCCACCGCCCAGGTCAGCGGCGTCGGCGAGCAGTTCTTCCGGGTCAAGGGCGTGACCCTGCTCAGTGGCAGCTTCTTCGACAGCGATGCAGTGAAGGGCCTGGGCCAGGTGGCGGTGATCGATGAGAACACCCAGACCCAGTTCTTCCCCGATGTCGATCCGGTCGGCCAGGTGATCCTGCTCGGCAACGTGCCGGCACGCGTGGTCGGCGTGGCCAAGCGCCAGAGTTTCGGCTTCGGCGGCAGCACCAGCCTCAGCGTGTGGGTGCCCTACACCACGGTGATGTCGCGCATGCTCGGCCAGAGCCACGTGTCCAGCATCACCGTGCGCGTGGACGACGCCACGCCGATGGATGCCGCGCAGGAAGCGATCACCCGCCTGCTGACCCTGCGCCATGGCACCGAGGACTTCTTCCTCAGCAACAGCGCCGAGATCCGGCAGACCATCGAGCAGACCACGCGCACGATGACGCTGCTGATCGGCGCCATCGCCGCCATCGCGCTGCTGGTGGGCGGCATCGGCGTGATGAACATCATGCTGGTGTCGGTGACCGAGCGCACCCGCGAGATCGGCGTGCGCATGGCCGTGGGTGCACGGCAGAGTGATATCCGCCAGCAGTTCCTGATCGAAGCGGTGCTGGTGTGCCTGCTCGGCGGCGTGCTCGGCATCGGCCTGGCCCTGCTGCTGGGCTCGATGATCGGCCGCTTCGCCAGCGACTTCCAGGTGCTGTTCTCCACCGCCTCGATCGTCGCCGCGTTCGCCTGCTCGACCCTGATCGGGGTGGCGTTCGGCTTCCTGCCCGCGCGCAACGCCGCGCAGCTCGATCCGGTGGAGGCCCTGGCCCGCGAATGAAGATGATGATGATCCGACTGCCCTTCCCTGCATCCCCGCGCCAGTTGCTGGCGGGCGCCGTTCTGCTCGCCCTGTCCGGCTGTGCATCGGTCGGCCGCTATCCCGTGCACGCCCCCGACGTGGCGGCCCGCTATGGGCGTGGCGATGCCACCCTCAACGCACCGGCCGACGACCCGCGCAGCAGCGTGGATACCCCGGGTCGCGACATCCGCCAGGACACCTGGTGGACCGGCTTCGGCGATGAACGCCTGGACCGCCTGGTGGCACAGGCGCTGGCTGCCAACAGCGACCTGGCTGCCGCCGGCCTGGCCGTGCAGCGTTCACGCCTGCAGGCCGGCCTGGCCGGCAACGCGCTGTGGCCGCAGCCGTCGTCGTCCGGTGTCAGCGGCAGCGCCAGCCGCGCCACCGACCAAGCCGACGACTGGCGCCGCAGCTATTCCACCGGCGTCTCGCTGGGCTGGGAAGTGGACCTGTGGGGGCGCCTGCGCGCGCAGCGTGACATCGCCCGCTGGGAAGCCCAGGCCAGCGAGGAAGACCGGCAGAACACGGCCCTTCTGGTGATCAGCGACACCATCACCCAATACTGGAACCTGGCCTACCTCAACCAGTCCATCGCCACCGGCCAGGCCAACCTGGAGCGGCTGGAGCGCACCCGGGAACTGGTGCAGGCCCGCTTCGACGCCGGTGCGGTATCGCGCCTGGAAGTCCGCCAGGCACTGCAGAACCTGCAGTCGCAGCGGTCCTCGCAGAGCGCGCTGGAACAGCAACGGGTGGAGGTGCGCAATGCGCTGACCGTGCTGCTGGACGGCACGCCCTGGCCCCAGCAGGACGAACCGCAGGACCTGCTGGGCGCACGCAGCCCCATCATTGCCGAAGGCCTGCCGGCCGACCTGCTCGGCCGCCGCCCCGACCTGCGCGCGGCCGAACTGCGCCTGCGCAACAGCCTGAAGACCATCAAGGTCACTGCAACCCAGTACTACCCGGCACTGAGCCTGACCGGCAGCCTCGGTTCCAGCGCGACCTCGCTGGGCGATGTGCTGCGCAACCCGGTGGCCACGCTGGGCGCCGGCCTGTCACTGCCCTTCCTCAACCTGCAGCGCGCGCAGCTGGACACCGACATCGCCGGCACCGCCTACCAGATCGCCGCCAGCAACTTCCGCAAGACGCTGTACACCGCGCTCTCGGAAGTGGACAACGCGCTGTCGGCACGCGAGCAGCTGGCGCGCCAGGTGGCGGCCTCGCAGGCCTCGTACGACGAAGCGGTGGAAGTGGAGCGCGCGCAGGAAGTGCGCTACCGCGTGGGTGCGACCGACCTGCGCACGTGGCTGGAGGCACAGCAGACCCGGCGCGATGCCGAACTGTCGCTGGCGCGCGTGCGCCAGGGCCAGCTGAACAACGACGTGACCCTGTTCAAAGCGCTGGGCGGCAGCGCGGGGTAAGGCTTTGGGAGCGCCAACCAAGGTTTGCGGCCCCGATTACATGGCGCTGCCGATCAACCGCGCTGGCGCACGGCCTCGAACAGGCTGACGCCGGCGGCGACGGAGACGTTCAGGCTCTCGATCTCGCCCGGCATCGGGATCTTGACCAGGCCATCGCAGTTCTCGCGGGTCAGGCGGCGCAGGCCATCGGCTTCGCCGCCCAGCACCAGGGCGATGTTGCCCTTCAGGTCCAGCTGGTACAGCGACGCGGTGGCTTCGCCGGCCAGGCCGTAGATCCACACACCCTGCTTCTGCAGGTCCTTCAGGCAGCGCGACAGGTTGGTCACCGCCACCACCGGGATGAGATCGGCAGCACCGGCCGAGGTCTTGCGCACGGTGGCATTCACCGTAGCCGACTTGTCCTTCGGGATGATCACCGCGGTCGCACCGGCGGCAGCGGCCGAACGCAGGCAGGCGCCGAGGTTGTGCGGATCCTGCACTTCATCCAGCACCAGCAGCAGGGCCTTGCCCTCCGCCGCTGCGACCAGGCCTTCCAGCTCGTTCTCGCTGTAGGTGCGGGCGGCGGCATAGCGCGCGGCCACGCCCTGGTGGCGCACCGAACCGCCAACACCGTCCAGCGCCTGGCTGTTCACCTTGCGCACGTCGATGCCCTTGCGGCGGGCGTTTTCTTCGATCTCGGTCAGGCGCGGGTTCTTCGCACCGGCCTCGACCAGCACTTCGCGGACGTTCTCGGCGTCGTTCTCGATGGAGGAGGCGACGGCGTTGACGCCGACAATCCACTGGCTGTTCTTGCTCATGCGGGCGGGGACCGGAAAGGGGATGGCTATGGTAGAGCATCGGCGCCGACCGCGCTGCGCGCTCGCCGGGCCGTGCCCGGCGCACCCGCCGCTCAGCCTTCGGCGGAGCGGCTGCGCGGCGGCCAGTGCGGAGTGTCGTGGTCGGGGTGCTGGTGGGATACGATCGTGGCCAGGAATTCCAGCGCCGCGACGTCTTCCTCGGTGCGCCGTTCCGGCAGGCTCGACAGGCTGTCCACAAACGGCACCTTGCGCTCCACACCGTACTGGATCGTCGGCGGCAGGCGTCCGGGTTCGTCGAAGGCGCCAGCGGCCACCGCCACGCCATCCGGCGCCTCGTAGGTCAGGGGGGTGCCGCAGTCGGCGCAGAAGCCACGCCGCACCACGTTGGACGACTGGAAATAACGCGGCTGGCCGCGGGTCCAGCTGAACTGCACGCCGCGCACCGACACCAGCGGTGCGTAATAGGCACCAAACGCCTTCTGGCACATCCGGCAATGGCAGATGGAACTGTGGGTCAGCTCGCCGCGCACCTGGAAGCGGATCGCGCCGCACTGGCAGCCGCCGCTGAATTCGGGTTGGCCCTGCATGGTGCGCTCCTCCGAAACGTCGTGCCAACCCACGGTTGGCACCTACCGGGTGAAGTGGGTGCCGACCGTGGGTCGGCACGCCTTTCAATACTGCTTCTTGGTCCGCTTGGCCGGCTTGCCACGCTCAGGCAGCGCGGGCAGACCGTCGCCCTCGTCTTCGCCCTTGTGTTCGACCAGGCGGAAGTCGATCTTGCGTTCTTCCATGCTGGCCTTCAGCACCAGGATGCGCACGCGGTCGCCCAACCGATAACTGCTGCCGCGGCGTTCACCGGTCAGCGTCTTGCGGGTGGCGTCGAACTTGTAATAGTCCTGCGGCAGCTGGGTCACATGGACCAACCCCTGCACCTTCGACTCATCCAGCTCCACGAACAGGCCAAAGCTGGTGACGCCGCTGATCACACCGTCGAACTGGCCGCCCACGTGCTTTTCCATCCATGCCGCGCGGTAACGCTCGTCGACTTCGCGCTCGGCCTCATCAGCACGACGTTCGCGCTCGGAACACTGCAGCGCCAGGGCCGCCATTTCGCGCGCGTTGTAGGTGAACTTGTCCAGCGGCTTGCCGGACAACGCGTGCTTGATCGCGCGGTGCACCAGCAGGTCGGGATAGCGGCGGATCGGCGAGGTGAAGTGCGCGTACGCCTCCAGCGCCAGGCCGAAGTGGCCGTGATTCTCCGGGCTGTAGATGGCCAGGCTCTGGCTGCGCAGCAGCACCGATTCCAGCAGCGTTGCATCGGGACGATCGCGGATCTTCTTCAGCAGCTTGGTGTAATCGCCCGGGCGCACCTTCGACCACGGCGGCAGGCTCAGCTTGAACTCCTTGAGGAATTCCAGCAGGTCGGCGTACTTGGTTTCCGGCGGCTTCTCGTGGATGCGGTACGGGGCCGGCACGTGGCGCGACAGCAGGTACCTGGCCGCCTCCACATTGGCCGCGATCATGCACTCCTCGATCAGCTTGTGCGCGTCGTTGCGCACCAGCATGCCGGCCTGGGTGACTTCACCACGGTTGTCCAGCACGAAGCGCACTTCACTGCTTTCGAACTCGATGGCGCCACGCTTGGCACGTGCCTTGGACAGCACCTTGTACAACTGGTGCAGGCGCTGCACCTGCGGCAGCAGGTCGCCCATCCAGGCCTTGGTATCGCCATCGTCCTCGCCCACCGCCTTCCACACCTGGGTGTAGGTCAGGCGCGCATGCGAATTCATCACCGCCTCGTAGAAGCGCGAATGCGTGACCAGGCCATCGCGATCGATCTGCATGTCGCACACGAAGCACATGCGGTCGACCTTCGGCATCAGCGAGCAGATGCCATTGGACAGGGTCTCCGGCAACATCGGCACCACGAAGCCCGGGAAGTACACCGAGGTGGCGCGCTTCTGCGCCTCTTCATCCAGCGGCGTACCGGGGCGGACGTAGTTGGACACGTCGGCGATGGCCACCACCAGGCGGAAACCCTCGGCATTCGGTTCGCAATACACCGCGTCATCGAAGTCCTTGGCATCTTCACCGTCGATGGTGAGCAGCGGCGTGCTGCGCAGGTCGACGCGGTCGCCGATCATGGCCGGCTCGACCACCAGCGGCACCGAAGCTGCTTCGTCCAGCACCTCCTGCGGGAACTCGAACGGCAGCTCGTGGCCGTGGATGGCGGTCTCCACCACCAGCGACGCGGTCAGCTTGTCGCCGAGCACGGCGATGATGCGGCCGATCGGCGGACGGCGGCTGTCCGGCGCCTGGGTCAGTTCGCAGACCACCAGCTGGCCGTCGCGTGCACCACCGGTCTGGTCCGGCGGCACCTGCACGTTGCGCTGCACCCGCTTGTCGTCGGGCACCACATAGTTGATGCCCATCTCGATGCTGAAGCGGCCGATCAGGCGGGTCATGCCGCGTTCGAGCACGCGGGCGATGCTGCCTTCGCGACGGCCACGGTGATCGATGCCGGTCACGCGGGCCAGCACCTTGTCGCCGTGCATCACCTTGCGCATCTCATACGGGGGCAGGAACAGGTCGTCGCCGCCTTCGACCGGGCGCAGGAAGCCGAACCCTTCGGGGTTGGCGATCACCACGCCGGTGACCAGGTTCAACGTCTGGATCGGAGCGAAACCACCCCGGCGGTTCTGCACCAGCTGGCCATCGCGGACCATGGCGCCGAGCCGGCGCGACAGCGCTTCAGCCCGGTCTGGTGCGGTCAGGCCCAGGCGCGCGCCCAGTTCCTCGGCGGTCTGCGGCCCTTCGCAGCGCTCCAGCAGGGCCAGGATGGCCTCACGGCTGGCGATGGGTTGTTCGTATTTCTCGGCTTCGCGTGCGGCATAGGGATCGTCGATCACCTTGCCGGTCGGCGGCAGCTTGCGGCCCGGAGCAGGCCCCGGCGCATCCATATTGCGGGCCTTGCGGCCACGCGGCGCGGCGCCGCCTTCATTCAATTCGGGGAACCAGCCCGGCAAAGGCTTGCCTGGCTTGGGGGTGCGGGCCGCGCCCGTCTTGGCGCCTTTCTTCGGGCCCCGGCTGCGGGACGTGCTCCCGCCCTTGCTTGGTTTTTTGGTAGTCATCGCCCTACATGGTAGCCGCTGACGGCGTGCAGAACGGGTCAGCGGCCGTCTTGAAGGTCCTGCGTGAAAAATATTCAGGAAATCGTTGACAGCCTGCGGGTTCATCTTCACAATTGCGCCTCTGGAACGCCCAGGTGGCGGAATTGGTAGACGCACTAGTTTCAGGTACTAGCGGGTAAAACCGTGGAGGTTCGAGTCCTCTCCTGGGCACCATCGAAAAAACTCCTCGCTTCGGCGGGGATTTTTTTTGCCTGAGATCCCACAGCGGGGTCGGATCCCTTTCCACAGGAAAGGGCTCTGACGCCAAGCGAGTGGGTTGGGGTCAGAGCCCGTTCCGCACGCGAAACGGGATCCGACCCCGGATCCAGAAAAGGTGTTGACACCCCCGTCACGGCACCCCATAATCTCGCTCCTCGACGCCCAGGTGGCGGAATTGGTAGACGCACTAGTTTCAGGTACTAGCGGGTAAAACCGTGGAGGTTCGAGTCCTCTCCTGGGCACCACGTCGAGAATGAGAAAAACCCGCGAAAGCGGGTTTTTTCATGCCTGGAATGCGGCATCAGAACAGCGGCCGCAGCACCAGCTCCAGGCCAAGCAGCAGCAGGAACCCCAGGAAGCAGGCGCGGAACACGCGCGCACTGATGCGCTGCCGGATCACCTGGCCCAGCCACATGCCCAGCAGCGCCGGCAGCACCGCCAATGCACTCAACCCCAGCTGCTGGATGCCGAACGCGCCGTGCAGCACCAGGCCGATGGTCAGCGAAATCGTCGACACGGTGAACGCCAGCCCGAGCGCCTGTACCAGCTCCTCGCGCTGCAACCCCAGCGACTGCAGGTACGGCACCGCCGGCATCACGAACACCCCCGTCGCACCCGTCACCACACCGGACAGCGCACCCACCAGCGGACCCAGCCAACGCTCGCGCCGCTGCGGTACGCGGAACACCGGCGCGCGCAGCGCATACGCCGCGTAGACCACCAGCGCCACGCCCAACGCCACGCGCGACCAGGTGCGATCGACCCGCACCAGCAGCGCTGCCAACCCCAGCGTCACCACCACCACGGCCAGCATCATCGGCCACAGGCGCCGCACGATGTGGCCCAGTGACGGCCCGGACAGCAGCTGCCACGCATTGGTGACGAAGGTCGGGATGAACAGCATCGATGCCGCCGCCACCGGCGACAGCGCGCCACCAAGCAGGCCCATCGCCACGGTCGGCAGCCCCATCCCTGTCACACCCTTGACCACGCCGGCCAGCACGAACACCACCACCAACAGCACATGGAAGTACATCGATTCATTCATGCCTTCATTGGATCGGGCCGTCACCCGGCGCACAATGCGGTCTTCCCGGCCGAGCCTTCGGCTGACCCGAAGGCGCCGGATCAGCAATGAGGCACGACATGCGGATGGACATCGCCGACCTGCGCCTGTTCCTGGCAATCGCCGAAGCCGGCAGCATCACCGCCGGCGCGGCACAGGCAAACCTGGCATTGGGTTCAGCCAGCGAACGCCTGCGCACGATCGAAGCCGATGCTGGCACCCCGCTGTTGAACCGGCACCCACGCGGCGTCAGCCTGACCGAGGCCGGCGCCGCCCTCGCCCACCATGCACGGCTGATCCTGCAGCAGCAGGCGCAGCTGCGCGGCGAACTGCAGGCGTTCGCGCAGGGCGCGCGCGGCACCCTGCACCTGTATGCCAACACGGCCGCGCTGACCAACTACCTGCCCGCGCGGCTCGCACCGTGGCTGGCCGAACGCCCGCGCCTGCATGTCGAACTGATCGAGCGCACCAGCCCCGAAGTCGTACGCGCGATCAGTGCCGGCCAGGCAGAGGCCGGCATCATCAGCGATGCGGTCGACGCCGCCGGCCTGCAGCAGCACGTGGTCGCCGAAGACCCGCTGGTGTTGCTGCTGCCGGCCGATCACCGCCTCGCCTTGCGGCGCAGCGTGACCTTTGCCGAGGTTGCCGGCGAGACCTTCGTTGCCCTGGCCGATGGCAATGCACTGCAGACCTACATCGAGGACCAGGCGCGCGACATCGGGCGACGCCTGGATGTGCGCATCCGCATGAAGACCTTCGAAGGCGTGTGCATCATGGTCGGCCACGGCATCGGCGTCGGCATCGTGCCGCGGACCATCGCCCGGCAGCATCGGCGCAGCACGCATACAGTTGGCATAGCGCTCTCCGATGCGTGGGCACAACGTCGCCTGTGTGCGTGTTTTGCCGAGTGGACGCAGCTGTCACCGGCGATGCGCAGCCTGCTGCATCACCTCGGCGTGCAGCCGCAGAAAAAAGTGTGAAATGTTGTTGACACATCTTCTGTCGCTCCCCATAATTCACCTCCTGAGTCGCCCAGGTGGCGGAATTGGTAGACGCACTAGTTTCAGGTACTAGCGGGTAAAACCGTGGAGGTTCGAGTCCTCTCCTGGGCACCACGACTCAAGATGATCAAACCCGCGAAAGCGGGTTTTTTCGTTTCCGGGGCCTGCCATTCAACGCGATGGCGACGCTCATCCACGCATGGCGTGGATCTACCGAATTGCACAACGCTCCAAACAGAAACCCCGCTTTCCGGCGGGGTTTCTGCATTCCAGTAGATCCACGCCATGCGTGGATGCATCTGGCGGGAACGCCGCCGGGCATCGTCCGGCGCTACCCAGTGGCAGATCGATCAGTGCCCGCCACCAGCGGCGGCACCTGCCCCCGCGCCGAACGGCGGCTTGGCCAGCCACAGGAAAGCGATGATCGCCAGGAAGATCCAGCCCAGCAGGAAGAAGATGTCGTTGAAACCCATCTGCGATGCCTGGTGGTTGATCATGTTGTTCAGTACCGCTGCACCGTGTTGCAGGTCACCCTGCCCCATCGCCGTCACCTGCTCCTGCATGCCCGGCTGATAGGCCGAGATGTGCTCGGTCAGGTCGGCATGGTGCACCTGGGTGCGCCGCGCCCACAGCCACGTCGTCAGCGACGCCGCGAAACTGCCGCCCAGCGTTCGCAGGAACGTGGCCAGGCCGGAGCCTGCCGCGATCTCGCGACCGTCCAGGTCCGACAGCAGGATCTGCAGCACCGGCATGAAGAACAGCGCGACGCCGATGCCCATGATCAGCTGCACGCCGGCCACGTGCATGTAGTCCACCTGCAGGTTGAAGTTCGACCGCAGGAAGCTGGTCATGGAGAGCACAATGAACGCGACCGTGGCCAGCATGCGCATGTCGAAGCGCGATGCGTACTTGCCCACGAACGGCGTCATGATCACCGGCAGGATGCCGATCGGCGCGGTCGCCAGGCCTGCCCAGATCGCGGTATAGCCCATGTCCCGTTGCAACCACTGCGGGATCAGCAGGGCCACGCTGAAGAATGCCGCGTAGGCCACCACCATCGCCAGCGTACCGGCGCGGAAGTTGCGATGGCGGAACAGCTTCAGGTCGACGATCGGATCCTTGTCGGTCAGTTCCCAGATCAGGAACACCGTCAGCGTCACCACTGCCACGCAGGCCAGCACGACGATCTTCATCGACGAGAACCAGTCCTCGTCATTTCCCAGATCGAGCACCAGCTGCAGCGCGCCGACACCGATCACCAGGGTGACCAGGCCGACGTAGTCCATCTTCGGCTTCTCGATCTGCTCCGGGCGACCCTTCAGCTGGTTGCCCACCACCAGCGCAGCGAAGATGCCCAGCGGCACGTTGATCAGGAAGATCCATTCCCAGCTGTAGTTGTCGGTGATCCAGCCACCGAGGATCGGGCCGCAGATCGGCGCAACCACCGTGATCATCGCCAGCAGCGCCAATGCCTGCCCGCGTTTCTCGCGCGGATAGATCGAGACCAGCAGCGACTGCGTGATCGGGTACATCGGGCCGGCCACGAAACCCTGCAGCGCACGCGACACCACCAGCATGCCCATGCTCTGCGCCAGGCCGCACAGCAGCGAGGTGATGACGAAGGCCAGCGTGGCCCACACAAACAGCTTGCGTTCGCCGAAGCGGCGGCTGAGCCAGCCGGTCAGCGGCAGCGCGATGGCCGTGCTGACCGCGAAGGAAGTGATGACCCAGGTCGCCTGCTGCGAACTGGCACCGAGATTACCGGCGATGGTCGGCAGCGAGACGTTGGCGATGGTGGTGTCGAGCACCTGCATGAAAGACGCCATCGCCAGGCCAACGGTGCACAGGGCGACGCTGGGCGGCAGGAACCCGGAGGCCGCAGCCGGCGCCGCCGGTGCGCCCGGAGCGCCGGGCGCGGCTGGAGCTTGTGCGGACATGGCGACCTCAGCCCACCTTCGCCTGCTGCGGCAGGTTGCCCTGGATGATCGTGTGGATCACCTCGTCGGCATCATGCAGCTGCTTGGCATACACGTCGGTGTCGAACACCGTGCCCTTGGCCGGGGTGCTCGGCAGCACTTCGCCCTTCTGGTCGCGCAGGCTCACTTCGGCCTTCATCGACAGGCCGATGCGCAGCGGGTGCTCGGCCAGCTGCTTGGCATCGATGGCGATGCGGACCGGCACGCGCTGCACGATCTTGATCCAGTTGCCGCTGGCGTTCTGCGCCGGCAGCAGCGAGAACGCCGAGCCGGTGCCCAGGCCCAGGCTCTGGATGCGGCCCTTGTACTTCACGTCACCGGCGTACAGGTCCGACTTCAGCTCCACTTCCTGGCCCAGGCGCATGTGGCGCAACTGGGTTTCCTTGAAGTTGGCCTCGACCCACATCTGCTCGGTCGGCACCACGGCCATCAGCGCATTGCCCGGCTGCACGCGCTGGCCGACCTGCACCGAACGACGGGCGACGTAGCCGGTGACCGGCGCGACGATGCCGGCGCGGGCGTTGTTGAGGAATGCCTGGCGCAGCTGCGCGGCAGCGGCCTGCACGTCCGGCTGGGTGGCGATCACGGTGTCGTCGACCAGCGCGCGGTTGCGCTCGACGGTCTCGCGCGAACCGGCCACGGCCGCTTCGGCGGCAGCCAGCTCGTCGCGGGCGTGGGCCAGTTCTTCGTTGGAGATGGCGCCGGTGGCGGCCAGGTCCTTGCGACGGGCGAAATCTTCGCGCACGCGCTTCAGGGTCACCTGGCGGGCGTTCAAGTCCGCCTGCGCGCCCTCCACGCTGCGGTACAGGCCACGGGTCTGGCGCACGGTCTTGGCGAGGTTGGCTTCGGCCTGCTGCAGCGCCACCGACGTGTCGGACGGGTCCAGCTGCACCAGCAGCTGGCCGCGCTCCACGCGCATGCCGTCATCGGCGTTGATGGCGACCACGGTACCGGCCACCAGCGGGGTGATCTGCACCTGGTTGCCCTGCACGTAGGCGTCGTCGGTCTCTTCGAACCAACGGCCGAACATGAAGTACCACAGCGCCAGTGCGGCAAGCAGCAGCACGACGATCACGAACAGGCCGCGCAGCAGGTTGCCGCGGCGGTTGGGGGCGGCCGGGGCCGCAGTGTCTTGGGTCTGGCTCATGGCGGAAGTCTTCAGGAATGCGAGGAATCGGAATGGGAGGCGATCGGTGCGCGGTCGGCGTCAGTGGGCTGGAAACCACCGCCCAGCGCCTTGCTCAGGCGCACCGAGGTCTGCACCTGCTGCGACTGCAGGCCGGCCAGCTGCTGCTGCGACTGCAGCAGGGTGGACTGCGCGGTCAGCACGTCCAGGTAGCTGCCGATGCCGGCGCGGTAGCGCTGCTGGGCCAGGTCGAAGGCGGAACGCGCGGTGTCCACCGCCTGCTGCTGCGCGTGCGCCTGCTGCGCCAGCGAGCGCACCGCGTTGACCTGGTCGGCCACGTCGCGCAGTGCATCGAGCACCGTCTGGTTGTAGTTGGCCACCGCCAGGTCGTACTGCGCATCCGTGTTGGCCAGGTTGGCGCGCAGCTTGCCGCCTTCGAAGATCGGCAGGCTCAGCGCCGGTCCGATGTAGGCGAAGGTCGAACTGCTCTTCAGCAGGTCACCCACGTTCGGGGCGACCACGCCGGCCAGCGCGGTCAGGTTGAAGCTCGGGTAGAACTTGGTCCTGGCGACCTTGATCTGCTTGTCGGCCGCTTCCACGCGCCAGCGCGCGGCCACGATGTCGGGGCGACGGCCCAGCAGTTCGCTGGGCAGCACGCCGGGCAGCTGCAGTGCCATCGGGTTCAGCGGCTGCGGACGCTGGATCGACAGGCCCCGGTCCGGCCCCTTGCCGACCAGGGCGGCCAGCGCGGTGCGGGCCGCGTCGATGCGCTGCTGCGCGGCCAGCACCTGCTGCTGTGCGGCCGGCACGCGGGCCTCGGCCTGGCGCACCTGCAGGTCGCTGTCGATGCCGGCACTGCGCCGCTGGCGGGTCAACTGCAGCGACTTCTGCGAGCGGCTCAGTTCTTCCTCGGCCACGTCGTTGAGCTGCCACGCGTAGGCCAGATCGGCATAGGCCTGGGCAATGCCGGTGGACAGGCTCAGCCGTGCGGCCTGGGCTTCGACGGTGGCGGCATGCGCGCCATCCACCGCAGCTTCCCAGGCAGCGCGCTTGCCGCCCCACAGGTCCACGCCATAGCTGAAATCGAAGGCAACCTGGCTGCTGCCCGCATAATGGCCGCCCATCTCGCTGCCGGCCATCGACTCGGGCAGGCGCAGGCCGGTGTAGCCACCGGACACCGACAGGCTGGGCAGGCGATCGGCACGCGCGGTACCGACCTGGGCCTGGGCCTGGCGCAGGCGCGCATCGGCGGCGTCCAGGCTCGGGTGGCCGGCCAGGCCTTCGGCAACCAGCGCGTCCAGCTGCGCATCGCCCAGCGCCTTCCACCAGTCCTGCGCCGGGAAGCCGGTGGCGCTCAGGTCAGTGTCGGCCAGGGTGCGTTCGCTGTGCAGGCTGTCCACGTCGAGCACGTGGCCCTGCGGGTTGAGGCCACGACTGCTGGCGCAGGCGGCCAGGGCCAGGGCCAGCGCTGACACCAGCAGCGCGCGCCCGGACCGGCGGAGAGTGGAATGCGGGATCGGGTTCATGGGGTCGTCAGTGAATCGCGGATTCGGGTAAGGAGAGACAGCAGCAGCGTGCGCTCGTCGGCGGAAAGATCACGCAGGGCGTAATCCATCACCGCGTCGCCGCGCAGCTTCAGCCGTGCCCACAGCGCGCGGCCTTCGTCGGTGAGCACGATCTGCAGTGCACGCCGGTCCTGCGCATGCGGCTCGCGGCGGACGCAACCCAGCGCTTCCAGCTTGTCCAGCAGGCGGGTGACCGCGCTGGGCACCTGGTCGATGGCCTGGGCCAGCTCGTTGGCCGTGCACGGGGCCATGTTGGAAAGCACCTTCAGCCCGATGTAGTGGGTGAAGCCGATACCCAGATCTTCTTCAGCCATGGACGCGTCGAGTTGCCGGACCAGGCCGTCGCGCACCTGGCGCAGCAGCAGGCCGAAGCTGGGGGGAGTGGTTGCAGGACAGATCATGGGGGAGCATTCTCTTCCAAAAAAAATATTTCTCAATGGAAATATTCGATCTGGCATCGAATGCTGTGTTGCAGCAGCGGGCTGGATCAGTGAAGGCGCCTACCTTAATGATCCGCTCAGGTGGCCCGGTAGTACAATTAAGCCAATGGATGACACATTTCAGCCAGCGGACATGATGAACAAGGCAGAAATCCCCCCTCCCAAGCGGCTGTTGCGTGATGACGCCCTGGATTGGTTCGAGCGCAATGACGGGCCACCGGTCGTCGCATTCCGCTTTGACAGCCCGCTGGGTCTGGTCCGTGAAGTGGACTGGCACCACCACGAGCGTGCCCAGCTGATCTGCGTCGAACGTGGCCTGCTGACCACCCGCACCTCGCATGGGACGTGGTCGCTGGCACCGGGCTCGGCCGGCTGGATGCCGCCGCTGGAGCCGCATACGGTCACCCTCGACGGCCCGCTGCGCGGCTGGGGCATGGCGCTGGCCGCGCCGGCCTGCGCCACCCTGCCCGCCGATCCCTGCGTACTGGGCCTGTCCAAGCTGGCGCAGGCACTGGCCGACCGCATCTGCGAATGGCCGCTGGGCTATGACACCACGCCCGAGCGCCAGCACATCATCGACGTGCTGCTGGACGAGATCCGCACCGCACCACGCCAGCGCATGCACCTGCCGATGCCACACGACCGGCGCCTGCTGAAGATCGCCTCTCAGCTGCTGGCCGACCCCTCCGACGAACGCAGCCTGGCCGAATGGGCGCATTGGGCGGGCCTGTCGCCGCGCAGCCTGACCCGCCACTTCCGCGACGAGACCACGCTCAGCTTCGCCCAATGGCGGCAACAGGCCCGCCTTTCCGAGGCCCTGCGACAGCTCACCGACGGCCGCAGCGTGGCCGACATCGCCCACGCGCTGGGCTTCAGCAGCGCCAGCGCCTTCGTCACCGTGTTCCGCCGCCACTTCGGGCTGCCACCGGGGCGCTACCTGGCACGGGCCGGGCACGGCCTGGAAACCGGGCTGGATCCTGCGCGCGGCTTGGCATCCCCCGCCGCATCCGGATAATCACAGGATTGCGAGCGGCGACCGCCGTCGCCGCCTCCCGACATAGGTAACAACGCCGCATGACCGAACTTGCCCGCCCCGTGTTCCACGGATTCGAACAACTGCCGCTGCGCGAGTACGCCGAACGCGCCTACCTCGACTACTCGATGTACGTGGTCCTGGACCGTGCCCTGCCGTTCATCGGCGACGGCCTGAAGCCGGTGCAGCGCCGCATCATCTATTCGATGAGCGAGCTGGGCCTGAATGCCGCGTCCAAGCCGAAGAAGTCCGCGCGCACCGTCGGTGACGTCATCGGCAAGTACCACCCGCACGGCGACAGCGCGTGCTACGAGGCGCTGGTGCTGATGGCCCAGCCGTTCTCGTACCGCTACCCGCTGATCGAGGGCCAGGGCAACTTCGGCTCCAGCGACGACCCGAAGTCGTTCGCGGCGATGCGTTACACCGAATCCAAGCTGACCCCGATCGCCGAAGTGCTGCTGGGCGAACTGGGCCAGGGCACCACCGACTGGGCACCGAACTTCGACGGCACCCTGCAGGAGCCGACCTGGATGCCGGCGCGGCTGCCGCACCTGCTGCTGAACGGCACCACCGGCATCGCCGTGGGCATGGCCACCGACGTGCCGCCGCACAATCTCAACGAGATCGTCAGCGCGCTGCTGCACCTGCTGGACAACCCCGATGCCAGCGTGCGCGACCTGTGCGAGCACGTGCAGGGCCCGGACTACCCGTCCAGCGCCGAGATCATCACCCCGGCCAACGACCTGCGGAACATCTACGAGACCGGCAACGGCAGCGTGCGTGCGCGTGCCACCTTCACCAAGGAAGCGCACAACATCGTGGTCACCGCGCTGCCGTTCCAGGTGTCGCCGTCGAAGGTGATCGAGCAGATCGCCGCGCAGATGCGCGCCAAGAAGCTGCCGTGGCTGGAGGACATCCGCGATGAATCCGACCACGCCAACCCGGTGCGCGTGGTGCTGGTGCCGCGCTCCAACCGCGTCGACGCCGAGCAGCTGATGGGCCACCTGTTCGCGACCACGGACATGGAACGCAGCTACCGCGTCAACCTCAACGTGATCGGGCTGGACGGCCGTCCGCAGGTGAAGAACCTGAAGATGCTGCTCAGCGAATGGCTGACCTTCCGCAGCAACACCGTCACCCGCCGCCTGCAGCACCGCCTGCAGAAGGTCGAGCGCCGCCTGCACCTGCTGGAAGGCCTGCTGGTCGCCTTCCTCAACCTGGACGAGGTGATCCACATCATCCGTACCGAGGACGAACCGAAGGCGGCGCTGATCGCGCGCTTCGGCCTGTCCGAGGAACAGGCCGAGTACATCCTGGAAACCAAGCTGAAGCAGCTGGCCCGCCTGGAAGAGATGAAGATCCGCGGCGAGCAGGACGAGCTGGCCAAGGAACGCGAGAAGATCCTCGGCATCCTCGACAGCAAGGCCAAGCTGAAGAAGCTGATCCGCGACGAACTGACCGCCGATGCCAAGAAGTTCGGCGACGCACGGCGTTCGCCGCTGGTGCAGCGCCAGGCCGCGCAGGCCATCGACGAGACCGAGCTGGTGCCGAGCGAGCCGATGACGGTGGTGCTGTCGGAGAAGGGCTGGATCCGTGCCGCCAAGGGCCACGACGTCGATGCGTCCGCCCTGTCCTACCGCGACGGCGACGCCCTGCAGGGCGCGGTACGTGCGCGCAGCACCCAGCAGGTTGCGTTCCTCGACAGCGAGGGCCGCGCCTACTCGACGCCGGTGCACACCCTGCCCTCCGCGCGTGGCAACGGTGAACCGCTGACCGGCCGCTTCTCGCCGGCGCCGGGCACCAGCTTCGTGACCCTGGCCAGCGCCGAGCCGGATACCCGCTTCGTGCTGGCCTCCACCCACGGCTATGGCTTCGTCACCCGCTTCGAGAACCTGATCGGCCGCAACAAGGCCGGCAAGGCGATGCTGAACCTGTCGGCGGGTTCGTCGGTGCTGGCCCCGTCGGTAGTCGCCAACGTCGCCACCGACCGCATCGTGGCGGTGACCAGTTCGGGCAACCTGCTGGCGATCGCCGCCAACGACCTGCCGGAACTGGACAAGGGCAAGGGCAACAAGATCATCGAGATCCCGAAGGCCAAGCTCGCCACCGAACGCGTGGTCGCCATCGTGGCGATCAGCCCGGGCCAGACCCTGCAGGTCCGCGCCGGCCAGCGCACCATGGGCCTGAAGTTCAACGAGCTCGATGCCTACCTCGGCGCGCGCGCGACCCGCGGCCACCTGCTGCCGCGCGGCTGGCAGAAGGTGGAAGGGCTGTCGGTGGAATGAGGGCAGGTGTCAACCCTGGTTGACACGCCTCGCCTGACGCAGGACACGAAAAAGCCGGGGCATTCCCCGGCTTTTTCGTTGTCGGCTGGCGGGCGGTGGAGCGGCTGGCGGGCGAAGGCTGGCTGGCGGTGCTCCGGTGCTGGCGGGCGACAGAACGCTGTGCTTCCGGTACAGCCGACCGCTGGTCGGCTGCTTTCTGCTGCTAGTAGAGCCGACTGTCAGTCGGCTGCCCTTTGAAGATCAGCCGAGCATGACTCCGGCTCTACGGAAGGGGACGTCGGCTCAGTGCGCCGGGGCACCGTTGCCGTCGATCTTGCTCAGCTGGTACAGCTCCAGGCCGATGCGCTTGATCAGGCCCAGCTGCTGCTCCAGCCACCAGGCGTGGTCTTCCTCGGTGTCCTTCAGCTGCGCCAGCAGCATGTCGCGGCTCACGTAGTCCCCCTTCTCCTCGCACAGCTTCATGCCGGCGGCGAGATTGTTCCGAACCGCGTATTCAGTGTCGAGATCCTTCTGCAGCATCTCCTCCACGGTCTTGCCCGGCTCGGTGGCATGCGGGCGCATGTCCGGGTCGCCGCCGAGGAACAGGATGCGGCGCAGCAGTGCATCGGCGTGCTGGGTCTCTTCTTCCATCTCGTGGTTCAGGCGTTCGTAAAGCGCGAACAGGCCCTGGTCCTCGTAGCGGCGGGAGTGGATGAAGTACTGGTCGCGGGCAGCAAGCTCGCCGCGCAGCAGTTCCTTCAGGCAGGCGATGACGTCCGGGTTGCCTTTCATGGGGGGGCTCCTGTGAATCGATGTGGCATAGGGTGCCGCATTTCAGAATCCGGTGATCTAATCGGAATCAGTCGCAGTTGCGCCTGCGGCTACAATCCGCCCACGAGTTCGGAAAGGACGTGCGATGCGACGTACATGGCGTTGGGTGGTGGGCGTGTTGATCGCCATCATGCTGGTCACCGCACTGGTCCTGTGGCTGCTGCTGCGCGGCAGCCTGGCCGACCTCGACGGCGAGCATGCACTGCCTGGGCTGGCCAGGCCGGTCACCGTCGAGCGCGATGCGCTGGGCGTGGTCACCATCACCGCCGGCAGCCAGGCCGACGCGATGCGCGCGCTGGGCCGCGTGCATGCGCAGGAACGCTATTTCGAAATGGACCTGATGCGCCGCAGCGCGGCCGGCGAGCTGTCGGCGCTGTTCGGGCCGAAGGCCATCGACGCCGACAAGCGCATGCGCGTGCACCGCCTGCGCGCGCGCACCGAGGCGCATCTGGACGCCGCGCTGGGCGGCAGCGGTGCGGTTGTGCGCGCCTATGTGGACGGCGTCAACGAAGGCCTTGCAGATCTCTCGGTGCGTCCATGGGCTTACCTGCTGCTGCGGCAGTCACCACACCCGTGGCAGGCCAGCGACAGTGTGCTGACCGGGCTGGCCATGTACGCCGACCTGCAGGACCCGGGCAACCAGACCGAGCTTGCGCTCAGCCGCATCCGCGCGGTAGTGCCGCCTGCGCTGTACGCGCTGATCGCCCACGAC
Source organism: Stenotrophomonas maltophilia (assembly GCF_002799155.1). Classification (GTDB taxonomy): domain Bacteria; phylum Pseudomonadota; class Gammaproteobacteria; order Xanthomonadales; family Xanthomonadaceae; genus Stenotrophomonas; species Stenotrophomonas maltophilia_R. The sequence continues at coordinate 957,081 of NZ_NERD01000002.1, read as the reverse complement.
GGCACCGAATGGGATGCACCGCTGTTTGGTGAACCCACCGGCAACGCACCCCTGCCCGATGCCAGCCAGCTGGACCTGCGCACATTGAAGGAAAAACCAGGCGCCGAGCAGGAAGAGGCCGATGCCGTCGGCAGCAACAACTTCGCGGTAGCCGGGGCGCTCACCGCCGACGGCCGCGCGATCATCGCCGACGACATGCACCTGGGCCTGCGCGCCCCCGGCCTGTGGTTCCGCGTGCGGCTGCGCTACCCCGACCCGCAGGCCGCTGGCGGCCAGGTCGATGTCACCGGCTTCTCGCTGCCCGGCCTGCCGGCAGTGATCGTCGGCAGCAACGGGCACGTTGCCTGGGGCTTCACCAACAGTTACATCGACACGGCGGACTACCGTACGGAAGCAGCGAATGCCGCCGTGACCGTGCATGAAGAACGCATCACCGTGGCCGGCCAGGCCGACGTGGTGTTCCCGGTGCGCGAAACCGCCTGGGGGCCGATCCTGCACACCCATGCCGATGGCAGCGGCGATGCCCTGCGTTGGGTCGCGCACCTGCCCGGCGCGGTGCGCCTGGACTTTGGTGACCTGGCCCGTGCAGGAGACCTCGACAGCGCGCTGCGCTTCGCCGACGAGGCAGGCATCCCTGCGCAGAACCTGGTGGTCGGCGATCGCAGCGGACGCATCGCCTGGCGCCTGATCGGCGCCCGTCCGGACCGCGGCCCCGGCTGTGCACCGGCCGGCTTCAATGCGGCCAGCAACCAGGACTGCGCGCCCTGGCCAATCCGCAGCGATGCCTCGCCGGCACTGATCGATCCCCCCAACCATCGCCTGTGGACCGCCAACGGTCGCGTCCTCGACGGCGAGGCACTGGCTACCGTCGGCAACAGCGGCTATGACCTCGGTGCCCGGGCGCGGCAGATCCGCGACCTGCTGGCGATCCAGGACCGCTTCGATGAGCACGACCTGCTGGCGATCCAGCTCGATGACCGCGCCGTGTTCCTGCAGCGCTGGTGGGCCCTGCTGCACGACGCGATCGAACCCAGTGACGACCCTGCGCTGAAGCGCTTGAAGTCCGTCAGCCACCAATGGGACGGCCGGGCTTCGGCCAGCTCGGTCAGCTACCGGGTGGTGCGCGAGTTCCGCGCGCAGGTGATGGAGACGCTATCCGATGCACTGCTGGCGCCGGCCCATGCGCAGCTGGGCGATGCCTATCTGGAGCCGCGCCTGGCCCAGCTGGAAGGCGTGGCCTGGCCGATGCTGGAACAGCGCCCGGCCAACCTGCTGCCACCCGCTTTCGACAGCTGGGACGCGCTGCTGCTTGATGCAGCGCGCCGCACCGAGAGCGAGCTGGCCAAGCACGGCCCGCTGGCCCAGCGCAGCTGGGGGGAGCGCAACACTGCGGCGCTCTGTCACCCGCTTGCACGGGCGTTGCCCAGGATCACCCAGCGCTGGCTGTGCATGCCCGCCGACCACCTGCCCGGCGACCGCGACATGCCGCGCGTGCAGACGCCGAATTTCGGCGCCTCTGAACGCATGGTGGTCTCGCCCGGCCACGAGGCCGACGGCATCGTGCATATGCCCGGCGGCCAGAGCGGCCATCCGCTGTCACCGTACTGGGGCGCCGGCCACGAAGACTGGGTGCATGGGCGCCCGACGCCGTTCCTGCCCGGCAAGGCGCAGCACACCATGACGCTGGTCCCGGCGAGGTAGCGCCAGCACGGTCAGCCTCTACGCCGCTCGATCAGGCCCAGCAGCGGCCCGGTCATCGCCGTGGTCACCAGCGCCATGATCACCAGCACCGCGAACAGGCGGTCGCCGAGCAGGCCCAGTTCGTAGCCCAGGTTGAGCACGATCAGCTCCATCAGGCCACGGGTGTTCATCAGCACACCCAGCCGCCACGCTTCGCGCGATGGCATGCCCGCACTGCGCGCCGCACTGAAGGTACCCAGCAGCTTGCCGGCCGCGGCCACCACGATCACCACCACGCACAACACGATGTCGCTGGCCTGCAGCGCATCGGCGCGCATGCGCAGCCCGGTCATGGCGAAGAACAACGGCAGCAGCAGGGTCACCGCGAACGGTTCGACCCGGGCCATCAGCAGGTCGCGCAGATTCGCGTTGGACGATACCGCGACGCCCGCGGCGAACGCGCCGAACAGCGCGTGGATGCCCAGCATTTCGGTGACCAGCGCACTGCCCAGCGACAGCAGCAGGATGCCAAGCAGCCAGCGCCCCTCACGGCCCGGCGCAATCTGCTGGCGCGCGAACCATGGCTTCACCAGCCCCAGCATCAACGCCACGAACGCCACCACGCACAGCAGGTTCAGGCTGGCCGGCAACCAGCCGCTGGCCTGCGCAGCCGCCACGATCAATGCCAGCAGGCACCATGCCGTGGCATCGCCCAATGCCGCGCAAGCGATGGCGGTCTGACCCAGCGGCGTCTGCGTGATACCGCGGTCGGCAAGGATGCGCAGCAGCACGGGAAACGCGGTAATGCTCATCGAGATGCCGACGAACAACGCGAATGCGGTAAAGCCCACACCCTGCGGACCGTGTTGCGGATACAGCCAGATGGCCAGCGCCACGCCAAGCGCGAACGGCACTGCAATGCCGGCATGGCTGACCGTGAAGGCAAAGCGCCGGCGGCCACGCAGCGCCGCCAGGTCCAGCTCGGCACCGGCCACCAGCAGGAACATCAGCACGCCCAACTGGCTGAGCATGCTCAGCGGCCCCAGAGAACTGGCCGGGAACAAGGCGCCATGCAGCTGCGGCACCAGGCTGCCGAGCACCAGCGGCCCCATCATCAGGCCAGCGGCCATCTCGCAGATCACGGCAGGCTGGCCGAGGCGCTTGAGCAGTGCGCCCGCGCCCTTTGCCACCAGCAGCAGCACCAGCAGTTGCAGCAGGAACAGGGCCAGCGGTGACGCCAGATGCTGCACCCAGCGGCCTTCAGCCGCAGCCGTGGCGCGGGCAACCGCCTCAGGCGCCGCCGGCCCGGCATACCGCGCCAGCAGCACGCCGGCCAGCAAGGGCACCCCGGCCCAGGCCAGGTAGCGCCATCCCCACTTGATCGGCGGCGCCTGGCCCCCGGTCCGTACGTCCATGAACATTCCCCAATGTGCAGGGAGCGATGATACGAAAATGGGGACGGAGGGGATCAAGTCATTTGAGGCACAAACGACTTGATCCCCTCCGTCCCCTTTTCGGCGCTTAAGCCAGTGCCTGCGCGTGCACGCCGGCGATCGCGCGACCCGACGGATCTGCAGCGGCGGCGAAGCTGGCATCCCAGGCAATCGCCGCCGGCGACGAGCAGGCGATCGACTTGCCGCCCGGCACGGTTTCGGCAGCCGCACGGCTCGGGAAGAACTGCTCGAACAGGTGGCGGTAGTAATACGCCTCCTTGGTCTGCGGCGGGTTGTGCGGGAAGCGCTTGTCGGCCGCCGCCAGTACGCGATCGCTCACCTGCGCTTCGGCATGCGCCTTCAGCCCATCGATCCAGCCGTAGCCAACGCCATCGCTGAACTGCTCCTTCTGCCGCCACAGGATGCTGTCAGGCAGGTAGCCGTCGAAGGCCTCACGCAGCACCGCCTTCTCGATGCGGCGGCCACCAAAGCCGGCACCGACCATCTTGTGCGCGGCATCGAAGCGCATCGCCACATCAAGGAACTCCCGGTCGAGGAACGGCACGCGTGGCTCCACGCCCCAGGCCATCATCGACTTGTTGGCGCGCAGGCAGTCGTAGTTGTGCAGAGCGTCGAGCTTGCGCACCAGCTCATCGTGGAATTCACGCGCATCCGGTGCCTTGTGGAAGTACAGGTAGCCACCGAAGATCTCGTCGCTGCCTTCGCCCGAGAGCACCATCTTCACGCCCATCGCCTTGATCCGCCGCGCCAGCAGGAACATCGGCGTCGATGCGCGGATGGTGGTGACGTCGTAGGTCTCGATGTGGCGGATCACTTCCGGCAGCGCATCGAGGCCTTCCTCGAAGGTGTACTCGAAACCGTGATGCACGGTGCCCAGCGCTTCGGCGGCGATCGCAGCGGCGGCCAGGTCGGGCGAGCCCTTCAAGCCGATCGCGAACGAGTGCAGGCGCGGCCACCAGGCTTCGGTCTGCCCGCCATCCTCGATGCGGCGACGCGCATAGCGCGCGGCAACGGCCGCCACCAGCGACGAATCGAGGCCACCGGACAGCAGCACGCCGTACGGCACGTCGCTCATCAGCTGGCGCTCCACCGCATGCTCGAACGCCTGGCGCAGCTCGGCCAGGTCGGCCTGGCGGCCCTGCACGTCGGCATAGTCGCGCCACGGCTGCTGGTAATAGCGCACCAGCTCACCACTGGCACTGTCGAAATAATGGCCCGGCGGGAATTGCGCGACGTCGGCACAGGTATCGACCAGCGCCTTCATTTCCGACGCGACGCGCAGGCGCCCCTGGGCATCGTGGCCCCAGTACAAGGGCACCACGCCCACCGGGTCGCGCGCCACCAGCACGCGCCCGCTGTCACGGTCCCACAGCGCGAAGGCGAAGATGCCATTGAGCTGTTCCAGCCACTGCGCCGGCGAACCACCCTGGCGGTACAGCGCGTTGATCACCTCACAGTCCGAGCCGGTCTGGAAGTCGTAGGCGGTGGTCAGCGCCGCCTTCAATGCCTGGTGGTTGTAGATCTCGCCGTTGACCGCCAGTGCCAGCCGGCCATCGGCCGACAGCAGCGGCTGCGAGCCACCAGCCGGGTCGACGATGGCCAGCCGCTCGTGGACCAGCAGCGCACCTTCGTCGAGGTACACGCCGCTCCAGTCCGGGCCGCGGTGGCGCTGGCGCTGCGACAGTTCCAGCGCATGGCGGCGCAGGGCGGGAAGATCGTCACCGGCCTGCAGGCCGAAGATTCCGAAGATCGAACACATGGGGGGGGGGGCTCCTGTTGGGGGATTTCACGGGTGGGAGGTGTTCGACCGGCCATCCAGGCCCGGGTGGGGCTGCGCCCGGGCACAAAAAAACCCGCATCGACCGATGCGGGTTTTCTGGTGTCCGGGCGTATGTTGCTGTCTATCTGCCCAGGGCGCAGTCCCGCATCGGCCGCGCACGATTATTCGCGCGCAGATTATTGCGGTTGTTGTTGACGGCGGTGGCCAGGCGGATCGACATGGAAACGACCCTACCCCGGTTTCCAGCACGGCGCAACCGTTGCGTTGGCAACCACTTCCCGAAGCGCAGGTGGACCTGGGCGCGCTGCTCGAGAAGGTCGTGGGGCTACCGCGTGATCCGGCGCATGCGTTTCAGCTGTATCAGCACGCCGGTGAGCACGGGTTCGCCCGGGCCGAAGCTCAGCACTTCTGCATGGCGGCGCCCAGCTACTGGGAAAAAGCGATCAGGCCGCCGTTCTTCATTCTTTCAGGGAGCAGTGCCGGCGGGCGGTGTGCCGACCAACGGTCGGCACCCACCAACCTCACGCCAGCAGCCGTTCCACCAGCCGCTGGTACAGCCCTGGCAACGCCTCCAGATCGTCCACGCGCACGTTCTCGTCCACCTGGTGGATGCTGGCGTTGACCGGCCCCACTTCGATGCACTGCGCGCCCAACGGCGCGATGAAGCGTGCATCGGACGTGCCGCCGCCGGTGCTTTCTTCCGGCGCACGACCGATGTGCTCGGCCAGCACCGCACGCGCGGTGGCGCGCAACGTGCCTTCCGGGGTGTAGAACGGCTCGCCGCTGCGATGCCACTTCAGCGTGTACTGCAGGCCATGCCGATCCAGCAGCGCGGTGATCTCCGCTTCCAGCTTCGGTGCATCCCAGTGCGGGTTGTAGCGGATGTTGAAATCCACCTCCAGCTCGCCGGGAATCACATTGTTGGCACCGGTCCCGGCATGGATGTTGGAGATCTGCAGGCTGGTCGGCGGGAAACTCTCGTAGCCGTCATCCCAGCGCCGTGCACTCAGCTCGGCCAAGGCTGGCGCCGCCTGGTGGATCGGGTTGCGTGCCTTCTCCGGATACGCCACGTGGCCCTGCACGCCCTGCACGCGCAGCTTGGCCGACAGGCTGCCACGGCGACCTACGCGCAGCAGGTCACCCAGCGTCGCGGTCGACGACGGCTCGCCGGTGATGCACCAGTCGATGCGCTGGCCGCGCTCGGCGAACAGCCGTGCGACGTGGCGCACGCCATCGATGGCATCGCCCTCCTCGTCGCTGGTCAGCAGCACCGCCAGCGTGCCGGGGTGATCGGGATGTGCGGCGACGAACTGCTCGGCGGCCACCACGAACGCCGCCACGCTGCCCTTCATGTCGGCGGTACCACGGCCGTACAGCACGCCATCACGGATCTGCGGCGCGAACGGGTCGCTGGTCCAGGCCTCGCGCGGGCCCGCCGGCACCACGTCGGTATGGCCCAGCAACACCAGTACCGGCGCGCCCTGGCCGTGGGTCGCCCACAGGTTGTCGACCTCACCCAGCCGCAGGTGGTCGCACTGGAACCCGGCCTGCTGCAGGCGGGCTGCCAGCAGCGCCTGGCAACCGGCATCCTCCGGCGTCACCGAGGGCCGTGCGATCAGCTCGCAGGTCAGGTCGAGGACCGCGCTCATGCGTCACCCACGCCGAAGCGGGCCTTGAAGCCGTTGTCACTGAAACCCTGGCTGACCGTGCCGTCGGCGGTGACCACCAGCGGGCGCTTGATCAGTTGCGGGTACTCGCGCAGCAGCAGCTTCCATTCGGCCTCGGAGTCGGCGGCCTTGCGGTTGTCCGGCAGCTGCCGCCAGGTGGTGGAGGACTTGTTGACCATCGCGGCCAGGCCACCCAGCTGCGCCGCCCACGCCAGCAGCGTTTCCGGGCCGGGCGTGTTGTCGCGGTAGTCGACGAAGGTGTACGGCACGCCGAAGCGGTCCAGCCACTTGGTCGCCTTCTTGCAGGTATCGCAGTTCTTCAAACCGTAGACAGTGGTGCTCATGGCCATCTGTGATGCTGGAAAACAGACAGCCAGAATCTCACAACAGGCGCTCTGACACGACCCGGAACGGAACCGCTGGCAGGCGGAACGCCAGTCCATCGGCCAGGTTCACGCCCATCGCCTGCAACCGCGGGCAATGCAGCTCGCCTTCCAGCTGCAGCGGTTGCAGCTGCGCGATGTCCACCGGCAGCGCGATGCGGGTGCTGGCCCAGCGCTGGTCGCAGGTACGGGCGATGGCCTCGTCCTGGCAGGTCAGGAAGCGCAGCAGGGTTTGATGGCCGCCGAAGGAAGCCGTCCACGCCCCCGCGTCCCAGCCTGCAGCAGCCTGCCACTGCAGGTGAAGTGCTGGCGCACTGCCCTGCCCGCCTTCGATCAGGGTGTACCCATCGCCATCGGCGCGCACCCCGTGCTCGAAGTGCGCGGACAGGTGCGGCTGCATGGCATCGCTGAAGGCGCGCGCGCCGGCGACGAAGGCCAGCTGGTCCATCACGTTGCGATCGAACAGCACCACCGGCGTCCCGTCCGGATCGTCGTCACGACGCAGGTACCAGCGCCAGTTGCTCTGCCTGGGAGACGGCATCAGGGAGCGCAGCAGCCCCGCCAGCGCGGGCCCGAAGTGCCCGTGCTGGTAGCTGAGGATGGTGTAAGGCGTGCGTCCGGCATGGACCACGTAATGATGGCCCGGTGGTGGCGTCGGCGCGTGGCGCACGTCGACCCACCAGCTCACGTAGACCACGTCCACCACATCGCTGACCAGCCCCGGCATCGGCCAGCGCCGCAACAACCCGCGGCGCAACCGGGTCCAGCGCGGAGCGTGCAGCAGGCGCGGCAGCATCCGACCGAGCACGGTGCCGGACGGATGCTGGTAGATCGCGGACTGCGCCAGATCCGCCGGTGCCGCCATCTTCAGTCGGCCAGGCCGCGCAGCAGGTCGTTGACGCTGGTCTTGCTGCGGGTCTTGGCATCGACCTGCTTGACGATCACCGCGCAATACAACGAGTGGGTGCCGTCCTTGCTCGGCAGCGAGCCGGACACCACCACGCTGTACGGCGGGATGTAGCCGTAGGTGATCTCGCCGGTGGCACGGTTGTAGATGCGGGTGCTCTGGCTGAGGAACACGCCCATGCCGATCACGCTGTGATGGCCGACCACCACGCCCTCCACCACTTCGGAGCGCGCACCGATGAAGCAGTGGTCCTCGATGATGGTCGGGCTGGCCTGCAGCGGTTCCAGCACGCCGCCGATGCCGGCGCCGCCGGACAGGTGGCAGTGCTGGCCGATCTGCGCGCAGGAACCGACGGTGGCCCAGGTGTCGACCATGGTGCCTTCGCCGACGTAGGCGCCGATGTTGGTGAAGCTCGGCATCAGCACCACGTCCTTGCCGAAGTAGGTACCGCGGCGGGCGATCGCGCCCGGCACCACGCGCACGCCGCCACGACGGAACTTCGCTTCGTCATAGCCTGCGAAGCGCGACTCGACCTTGTCCCAGAACGGCGCCGGACGGGCGTCGACCACCGCCATGTCATTGACGCGGAAGTACAGCAGCACCGCCTTCTTCAGCCACTCGTTGACCTTCCAGCCGCCTTGGCCATCCGGCTCGGCGACGCGGAACTCACCACTCTCCAGGCCATCGATCACGCGATTGACCAGCGGCTTGGTCGAGCCTTCCAGTTCGTGCAGGGTCAAGGTGGCACGGCGCTCGAAGGCGCTCTCGATGCCGAACTTCAGCTCTTCCACGCCCGGTGCCGACGGCTTGCGCAGCGATTTGCGCGCGATGGTTTCGGCGCGGACCGCTTCGGCGCTCCTGGCCGGCGCCGGCTTCTTCACAGCACGCTTCACTGCAGCCGTTTTCTTCGCCGGGGCCTTCACCGCAGCGGCCTTCTTCGGCGCAGGGGTCTTCTTCGCGGCCGGTGCGGCGGCAGCAGGTTTCCGGGCCGCTGCGCTCTTCGGGGTCGCGGCGGTCTTCTTGGCGGGCTTGGTGGCCATCAGGCGGGGTCTCCGGCGTTTCGATCAGGGTCCAGGCAGGCCAGCATCGCGTCATGCAGCTGCTGCCGGGCAGGTTCAGTCAGGGGGAGGTCGTGTTCGTCACTGATCACGAAGGTGTCTTCGGCGCGTTCGCCGAACGTGGCAATGCGCGCATCATGCACGCGCAGGCCCTGGTTGCGCAGCACGAACGCCACGTCGGCCAGCAGGCCGGGGCGGTCGGGTGCGACCAGGGCGAATCGGGTTGCGCCCGGCTCATCGCGGAACTCGATGCGCGGGGCGAAGCGGAAGTGCCGCAGCTGCCGCGGCACCACCCGGCGTGACGGCCGCAGGCGCGACAGGTCACCGCTGAGTGCCTCGCGCAGGGCCGTTTCCAGGTTGGCGCTGCTGCCGTCGGCGAAGGTGTCGGCCGGGTTCACCTCGAAGGTATCGAAGATGGTGTCGGCCGGACCGTCCAGCACGCGTGCGCGATGGATGCCGTAGCCCTTGCGGTCCAGGGTCATCACGATCGCGGCGAACAGGCCGTCGCGGTCGGGCGAATGCACGAACACTTCCAGCGCCGGGTCGTCGACGCTGATCCGGCGTACCTTCACCAGCACCTGGCCCTGCTTCACCGGTACCAGTGCGGCGGCCTGCCAGGCCAGCTGCTCCGGGCGCAGGCGGATGAAGCCCTCATCAGGCATCACCGCGAACTGACGGTCGATGGTGGCATCGTCGTAGCCCTGCTCGCGCACCAGCGCGCGTACGCTGTCACGCGCCTCGGCCACGCGCTCGGCAGCCGGTACCGGGTGCTCCAGGCCCTCGCGCAGCGCGCGCCGGGTGGCGAAGTACAGATCGGCCAGCAGTCGATCCTTCCAGGCATTCCACAGTTTCGGGCTGGTGCCAGCGATATCGGCACAGGTCAGCAGGTACAGGTAGTCCAGGCGGTCGCGGCTGCCGACCAGGGTGGCGAAGCGATGGATCACCACCGGATCGGCGATGTCCTGCTTCTGCGCGGTCACCGACATGCGCAGGTGCTGTTCGACCAGCCATGCCACCAGCTCGGTATCGGTGCCACTGAGCGCATGCGCCTGGCAGAACGCACGCGCGTCCACCGCCCCCAGCTCCGAGTGATCGCCACCACGGCCCTTGGCGATGTCATGGAACAGGCCGGCCAGCAGCAGCAGCTCCGGCTTGCGCAGGCGCGGCCACACTTCGTGCGCGATCGAAAAGCGTTCGTCGGCGCGGCTGCTGGCAAACTGGCCGATGTTGCGCAGGACCATCAGCGTGTGCTGGTCGACCGTGTAGACATGGAACAGGTCGAACTGCATGCGCCCGCTGACCTGGGCGAAGGCGGGAATCCACTGGCCAAGCACGCCCAGCCGCGCCATGCGCGAAAGCGTATCAACCGGACGCTGGCCGCGCAGCAGGCCCAGGAACTGCTCGCGCGCATCGGTGTCGGCCTGGTCATGGGCCGGCAGCAGCGGCAGCGACTCGGCCAGCGCACGCGCGGTCAGCGAGTGCAGGCCGCGCACCTGCGGGTTGTTGGCCCAGCTGGAAAACAGTGCAAACACCTGGCCGATGTCGCCACGCGGCCAGTCGGCCTCGTTGGCAGCCAGGTAGCCACGGCGCAGGGAAAAACCCACGGTCAACGGTTCCGGCTGGGCCTCGCCATCGAACTGTTCCTCGAAGCGCTGCAGCAGGCGGTCGCTGATCCGGCGCACCACCAGCGCGGCGCGGTAGAAGCCCTGCATCATTTTCTCGACGCCGAGGTTCTCGGCATCGTCTTCGAAGCCCAGACGCGCGGCCAGGGTCTTCTGGTAATCGAAACGCAGGCGCTCTTCCGGACGACGCGCGACCAGATGCAGGCCGAAGCGCAACCGCGCCAGCACTGCACGTTCGCGCTTCAACGCCGCAGCTTCGTCAGCGCCCAGATGGCCCAGCCCGACCAGTGCATCCAGGTCACGCACGCCAAATGCACGCAGCGCCATCCAGCCCAGCGTATTGAGATCGCGCAGGCCGCCCGGGCCATCCTTCAGGTCCGGCTCCAGGTTGTCGGCGGTATCGCCAAAGCGCTGGTGGCGGTTGCGCATCTCTTCCAGTTTGGCCAGGAAAAAGGTGCGCGCCGGCCACAGCTCACGGTCGTCGATGGCCTCGCGCAGCGCGCGGCGCGCGGCATCATCGGCCAGGATCGGGCGCGCCTCGATCAGTGCGGTCAGCACGGTCTGGTCAGCCGCCGCCTCGCGGCACTGCGGCGCCGAACGCACCGCATGGCTGACCGCCAGCCCACAGTCCCACAGCAGTGCGAACAGGCGTGCCAGTGCCGCCTCATGAGCCAGCTGCGCCGGCGGATCGCCGAACACCAGCAGGTCGATGTCAGAACACGGGAACAGTTCGCCGCGGCCATAGCCACCGACCGCGAACAGCGACAGGCCGCTGTCGGCCGGCAGGCAGCGCTGCCACGCCAAGCGGATCAGGTGGTCGGCTGCGCGCGCGCGCAGCGCCAGCAGGCGCTCGATGTTGTCGCCCTGGTCGAAGCGGCGATACAGGCGCGCGTCGGCCTGCTGCAGCGCCTGGCGCGCGGCAGCAGCCCAGTCCGGGTCGTTCAGCGACGCGGCCGGCGTGTCCAGCAGCGAACTCGCCGGCAGCATCCTCAGGAGACCTGCGACTCGCCTGGCGACAGGGTCAGCACGTCCACGCCGGTCTCGGTGACCGCGATCATGTGCTCCCACTGCGCCGACAGCTTGCGGTCCTTGGTCACCACGGTCCAGCCATCCGGCAGCACCTTGTTGTAGCGGGTGCCCTCGTTGATCATCGGCTCGATGGTGAAGGTCATGCCCGGCTGCAGCACCAGGCCCTGGCCCGGGCGGCCGTAGTGCACTACCTGCGGCTCGTCGTGGTAGACCTTGCCGATGCCGTGGCCGCAGTACTCGCGCACCACGCTGAAACGCTCGCCTTCGGCATAGCTCTGGATGGCATGGCCGATGTCGCCCAAGGTGGCGCCCGGGCGCACCGCGCGGATGCCGCGCCACATGGCCTCGTAGGTGGTTTCCACCAGGCGGCGTGCCATCACCGACGGGGTGCCGACGAAGTACATCCGGCTGGTGTCGCCATGCCAGCCGTCCTTGATGACGGTGACGTCGATGTTGATGATGTCGCCATCCTTGAGCACCTTCCCTTCGCTGGGGATGCCGTGGCAGATGACATTGTTGACCGAGGTGCACACGGTCTTGGGGAAGCCGCGGTAGCCGACGTTGGCCGGAATGGCGCCCTGCACGTTCACGATGTGGTCGTGGCAGATGCGGTCCAGTTCCTCGGTGGTGACACCGGGCTTGACGTGGGGGGTGACGATGTCGAGCACTTCGCTGGCCAGGCGGCCGGCGATACGCATCATCTCGATTTCCTGCGGGGTTTTCAGATTCACGCTCATGGCACCCATTATCGCCGATCCGGCCGCAATCTGAACGAACGCCACCCAACTGGCGTTGCGGGCCATGCGCGCTTCCGGCAAGGAAAGTGAAAGCGTGATGACCTCCACCCTTTAGGTTCCCTCTTTCTCACGAAATACAGACACTTGCGCTGCCTAAGCTGGGGTCACCGACGTAAATGCGGCGCTGAATGCGCTGTCTTCGCTCTGTTCAACGGACCTTCGGGTCAGGGAGGTTGTCCATGCGATCCGCCGTTCGTTCCCCGCTGGCCTGGGCCCTGGCCCTGCTGGTGGCAGGCCCCGCCTCCGCCGCCGATACCGTCACCTTCAACGTGCTGCTGACCATCAACAAGGCCTGCACGATCACCGCGGCATCGGCCACCAACGTCAACTTCGGCAATGCCGATTCCAGCTCGACCACGCCGCTGAACGCGCAGGGCACGGTCACCGCGCAGTGCAGCGTCACCACGCCCTACACCATCGCGCTCAATGCCGGCCTCAACCCGGCCACGGCCGGCGACGTCACCACCCGGCGCATGCGCAATACCGATTCGGCGGTGACCGCCAACAACTTCGTCGGCTACCAGCTCTACCAGGACTCCGGACACAACACGGTCTGGGGCGCGACCACCGGCACCAACACGGTGGCCGGCACCGGCACCGGCGCCAACCAGGTCTACCAGGTCTACGGGCAGGTGGCCAACCCCAGCGTCAACAACGCCGCACCCGGTTCCTACCAGGACACCATCACCGCCACCATCACCTACTGAGGGCGTGCCGATGCCACTGCCCCCTGTGCGCCGGTTGCTGCGGCTGGCGTTGAGCGCGTTCGCGCTGCTGCCGGCCGTCTGCCTGGCGGCCAGCCTGCAGGTTTCGCCGACCCAGTTCGAGCTGCGCCCCGGCCAGAACGCCGAGGCGCTGTGGATCAGCAACAGCGGTACCGAGCCGGTGCAGGTGCAGGTCCGCATCTACCGCTGGCAACAGGTCGACGGCCGCGACCAGCTGGAACCCAGCGATGCGCTGCTGCCCAGCCCCCCGATGCAGTCGCTGGCCGCCGGCCAGCGCCAGCTGATACGACTGGTCCGTACCGACCCGGGCCCAGCGGCCGGGCAGCAGGCGTTCCGGGTGATCGTCGATGAGATACCGGTCTACGACCCGGCACGGCAGGGCATGCAGTTCGTGCTGCGCTACTCGATTCCCCTGTTCGTGCAGCCCGAAGGCGATGCACCGGCGCCGCAGCTGCAGGCGCGGCTGCTCGCGGCAGATGCCGGCCCGGCCACGCTGGAAGTGCACAACCGTGGCAACGGCCAGGCCCAGATTGCCGACCTCGCCGTAGCCATCGGCGGGCGCAGCACCCCCCTGCTGCCGGGTCTGGTCGGCTATGTGCTGCCCGGGCAGACCATGCGCTGGACCCTGCCGCAGGCGCCGGCAGGCCTGGCCAGCGGCACCTTCAGCGCGAGGATCAATGGTGGGTCGCAGCTTACGCCCCTGCCTGCAACGCCGCCGGCTCGCTGAGGCCTGCGTGCTGGCCTGCTGCACCGGCCTGGCTTCCGTCTCCGCGCACGCGGCCAGCCGTGCCCTGAGCGCGCCGGGCGCCGATATCGCCGCCGAGGCATCGCTGCCGGCGCCGACCCCGCTGACCGCGCCGCAGGCGCTGTACCTGGACACCACGCTGAACCAGGCGCGGCGTGGCCTGCTGCTGTTCCATGAACTGGCCGGGCGTCTGCAGGCGCCGGCAGCGACCCTGCGCCAGCTCGGCTTCCCGGTGAAGGGAGACGCGCCGGTCTACCTGGACCAGATCGCGCAGCTGGTGGTGCACTACGACGCCAGCCTGCAGGTACTGGATCTGCAGGTGCCGCTGCAGCAGCTGCAGCTGCCGGTCACGCAGCTGGGCAGGACCGCGGAAGCCGACGCCGTCGCCCAGGCATCGCCCGGCATGGCGCTCAACTACGACCTCTACGCCAGCCACAGCAACGGCCTGGGCAATGTCAGCCTCAACAGTGACCTGCGCGTGTTCGGCTTCGGCAACGGCAGCCTGCGCAACACGGCGATGATGCGCAGCTACCAGCTGCCCGGCGAAGGCTGGCGGCAGGAGTCGGTACGGCTGGACACCAGCTGGCGGCTGGACCTGCCTGATCAGGCCCTGAGCCTGACCGTGGGCGACTTCTACAGTGGCTTCCTGGAGTGGACGCGCCCGGCGCGCATGGCCGGCGTGCAGATCGGCCGCAACTATGGCCTGCAACCCTACCGTGTCCTGACACCGACGCCGGCCTTCCTTGGCGAAGCGGTGGTGCCGTCCAGCGTGGAGCTGTACATCGACGGCCTGCGCCAGTACAGCGGCCAGGTCCCGGTGGGGCCGTTCCAGCTGGCGGCGCAACCCGGCATCAGCGGCACCGGCAGCGCCCAGGTCGTGGTCACCGATGCCTTCGGCCGCATGCAGACCCTGGATTTCGCCTTCTACGGCACCCAGCAGCTGCTCGCCGCAGGCCTGTCGGACTGGTCGGCCGGCGTTGGCCGCCTGCGCCGTGACTATGGCATCCGCTCGTTCCGCTATGACACCGATACCGTGGCCAGCGCCACCCTGCGCCGCGGCGTGAGCAACCGCTTCACCGCCGAGGCCCACGCCGAAGGTGGCGGCGGAATCGTCAATGCCGGCCTCGGTGGCGCCTGGCTGCTCGGTCAGGCCGGCGTGCTCAGTGCCAACTGGAGCGAAAGCCGCGACGGACCGCGCAGCGGGCGCCAGTACGGGCTGGGCTACAACTGGAACAACCGCCGCTTCAACGTCAATCTCGCCAGCCGCCGCACCCACGGCGACTACCGCGACCTCGGCAGCCTGCAGGACAGCGTGCCGCCACGGATCAGCGAGCAGGCCTCGTTCGGCGTCGACCTGCAGCAGCTGGGGTCGTTCAGCATCAGCTACCTGCGCCTGGACCAGCCGCAGCCGCTGCTCGACGCCCCACAACCGGCGCCGCCGCAGGCACTGCCGTTCAGCCGCAGCCGCTACCTCAGCCTGTTCTGGTCGCGCGCCTTCGGCCGCTGGAACGCCTACCTGTCTGCCACCCAGGACATCGACCGGCGCCGCAATCGCAGTGTCTACCTGTCGCTGGGCACCCGCCTGGGCGAAGACCGCCAGGCCAGCCTGTCGGCCCAGCGCAATGGCGACCGCCACTACGCCAGCGCCGAGGTGATGCGGCCGGTGCCCGGCGACGGCGGCCGCGGCGGCCCGGGCTGGCGGCTGCAGGCCCGCGATGATGGTGGCGGACTGGCCGAAATCGGCGCGCTGGGCACCCATGGCCGCTACTCGGCCGGCGTCTCGCGCGACAGTGGCCAGACCTTCGCCTATGCCAATGCCAGCGGCAGCCTGGTCTGGATGGCCGGCAGCGTGTTCGCCGCCCGCGAGGTCCCGGACGCGTTCGCAGTAGTGTCCACCGGGCGCCCCGGCGTGCCGGTCCTGCTTGAGAACCGGCCGATCGGCGTGACCGATGCCAAGGGCCTGCTGCTGGTCACCCCGCTGCTGTCGTGGCAGCGCAACCGCCTGACCATCGACACCCTGGGCCTGCCGGCCGACCTGCGCGCCGACCAGGTGGAGACCCTGGCCACGCCGCGCCAGGGCGCAGGCATGCGCGTGGACTTCACCCTGCGCCAGTCGCGCGGCGCGCTGGCCACCCTGCTCGACGCCCAGGGCCAGCCGCTGCCGCTGGGTGCCCGGGTGCAGGGCGACGGGGTGACGCCGACCGTGGTGGGCCACGATGGCCAGGCATGGCTGGAGTTCAGCGCCGATGCGGCCACGCTGCTCATCGACAGCGAACAGGGCCGCTGCCGGGTGCAGGTACAACGGCCCGAGGCGGGCGTGCGTCGGCTTGCACCGGTGCGCTGCCTGCCGGAGCCGCAGCCATGACCCGCGTGCTCGGCCTGCTGCTGGCGCTGTGGCTGGGCAGCCTCGCACTGCCGGCCCAGGCTGCCACCAGCTGCTCGCTGACCAGCCCCACGCTGTCGTTCGGCCCGGTGTCCAACGGCCAGGTCGATACCACCACCACCTTCACCATCAACTGCACCACCGGTGCGGTCGCGCTGCTGGCCAATGTCCGGGTGACCTTCTGCGTGGGCCTGCCGGCCGGTACCGGCGGCACCACCATCACCCCCTCGCGCACGTTCGCCAATACCTTCGGCGACCGCCTCAACTATCAGATCTACAGCAATTCCACCCGTACCACCGTGATCGGCAGCAGCAGCGCCAGCAGCCCGGCGTGGGCCATGTACCAGATGCAGTACTCGGTTCCCGCGCTGGGCGGCTCCGGCGCCGGCACGGTCACCCTGTATGGCCGCTACCCCGCCAACCAGGTGCTGTCGGCCGGCACGTTCACCAGCACCCTGGCCGCCACCTTCCAGTACGCCTACAACGAGCCGGTGCTGGGCACCCCGGCCTACCCGGCCAACTGCACGACCGCCCCGCCCACCGTGACCGGCAATTCCGGCCTGATCACGGCGACGATGTCGGTGGTTGCCAACGCCACGGTCAACCCGGCCTGTGGCACCTATGTGACTGCACCGATGGATTTCGGCATCAGCACCGGCGCGGTGACGGCCAACATCGACCGCACCGCCGTGTTCAGCCTGACCTGCGTCAACCGCAGCCCCTTCCAGGTGGGACTGAACAACGGCAGCAATGCCGATGGCAGCGGCAACCGGCGCATGCGCATCGGCAGCACCGGCGCCACCGTCCCGTACGAGCTGTACCAGGACGCCGCGCGCACCGTGCGCTGGGGCAACGTGCTCAACACCAGCACCGTGCCCGGCACCGGCACCGGATCGGCGCAGACCCTGACCATCTACGGACGGGTCGCCCCCACCAGCGCAACGCTCACGCCGCCCGGCGCCTATACCGACACCGTCACGGTCACCATCACCTACTGAGCGGCCGGCCTGCGCCCTGGCGTGCTTCAGATCGGACCGCAGCGGCCGATACCGCCAGCGTCTCCTTCCACCGGCCCATGATGCACCTGCGTTCCCTCCTCGCGCTGGCCTGCGCCGCGTCATCGTGCATCGCCTCCGCGCAGGCGGCCGATGCGCCCGCGCAGGCTGGCCTGGCCATCACCCTGCAGATCACCGACCCGCGCGCCGCGCCACCGCCCCAGCAACGCAGCGACGCCGCCGAAACGGTGCCGCCGCAGGTCCAGGCGTTGTCGCCGGCACTGTCGGCGGACGAGGCCGCACAGCGCACGGTGACGGTGACCTACTGATGCTGCGCCGGCTCTGTCTCGCGCTCGCGCTGGCGGTGCCGGCGCACACCGTAGCGGCGCTGGAACTGTCCAGCACCCGGCTGCGGCTGCCGGCCACCCAGGCCGATGGCGAGCTGTGGCTGCGCAATCCGGAGGCGGCGGCCTGGAGCGGTGAGGCGCGGCTGTACCGTTGGGAGCAGCAGGGCGCGGGTGAACGGTTGCTGCCCGCAGACGGGGTCGCGCTCAGCCCGGGCCGGCTGCAGATCGGCGCGGGGCAGCGGCAACGGCTGCGGGTGGTCCGGTTGCGTCCGGCGCCCGTCGCCGCGCAGCAGGCCTACCGGCTGGTGATCAGCCCGACGCCCGGCCCGCAGGCCGCATCCGCCATCCGCTACTCGCTGCCGGTGTTCCTTGATCCGCCTGCACCGCTGGCCGCCGCCCTCCAGGTGAAACTGCAGGCGGAGGCCGGACAGCCGCCCCGGTTGTGGCTCTACAATGCCGGCAATGGCCATGCGCAGCTGGCCGATCTGGTGTTCATCGATGCCGGGGGGCAGCACCACCCGGTGATTGCCGGCCTGGCCGGTTACGTGCTGCCGGGCCGACAGCGCCTGTGGCCCTTGCCGGCGCGGGCCGGAGGCTACGCCGACGGCCATTTCCAGGCCCGCCTGCAGGACGGCCGCGTGGTCGAACTGACCGCGCCGGACCCGGCAATTGCAGCGAGCGCTCGCAGCGGGCTATAATCGTCCGGATTCCTGCTGCCTGCGTGCGCGGGAACCCGTCCACACCGGACGTCACCGGTGAATCCACACCTGCTGCCCCCATCCGTGCCGGGGTGCTCCGCAAGGAGTTCGGCCACGGAGGCAACAGGGAAGCCCAACCCCGGAACCGATCGCGTTTCCACGCGTCCCGCATACCTAATCCCGCGGGCGGAATCGCTGGTTCCATATCAGGAGTATTGCAATGCCCCAGGTCACCATGCGTCAGATGCTGGAAGCCGGCGTCCACTTCGGCCACCAGACCCGCTACTGGAACCCGAAGATGGCTCCGTACATCTTCGGCGCCCGCGGCAAGATCCACATCATCAACCTGGAAAAGACCGTCCCGCTGTTCAACGACGCGATGAACTTCATCTCGTCGGTTGCCCAGAAGCGCGGCACCGTCCTGTTCCTGGGCACCAAGCGCAGCGCCCGCGAAACCATCAAGGAAGAAGCCGAGCGTTGCGGCATGCCGTTCATGAACCAGCGTTGGCTGGGCGGCACCCTGACCAACTTCCGCACCGTCAAGCAGTCGGTTGCCCGCCTGAAGGAACTGGAAGCCGGTGAAACCGACGGCACCTTCGAGAAGCTGGTCAAGCACGAAGTGCTGGGCCTGCGTCGCGAGCGCGACAAGCTGGAAGCCTCGCTGGGCGGCATCAAGGACATGAACCGCCTGCCGGACGCCATCTTCGTGATCGACATCGGCCACGAAGACATCGCGATCAAGGAAGCCAAGAAGCTGGGCATCCCGGTCATCGCCGTGGTCGACACCAACTACAACCCGGAACTGGTGGACTACGCCATCCCGGGCAACGACGACGCCATCCGCGCTGTGCAGCTGTACGCCCGCGCCGCTGCCGACGCCGTGCTGGAAGGCAAGGCCGCTGCGCCGCACGCCGCTTCGGTGCGCGAGGAAGAGTTCGCTGAAGCCGCTGCTGAAGGCGAAGAGAAGCCGGCCCGCCGCGCTCCGGCCAAGAAGGCTGCCAAGAAGGGCGACGACGCCCAGGCCTGATCCAGGCCCCGGGGTGGACGCCCGGCGTCCACCCTCCCTGCGCGCAGCCCTTGGCGCGTGACAGGACCGTGTCACACGGGCCGGCCACCATGCCGGCCCAACCCCTTTCTTTCGTGAGGTAATCCCGTGGAAATCACTGCTTCCCTGGTCAAGGAACTGCGCGAGCGCACCGGCGCCGGCATGATGGAGTGCAAGAAGGCTCTCACCGAAGCCAACGGCGACATCGACGCTGCTGCTGAAGCCATGCGCAAGTCCGGCGCTGCCAAGGCCGACAAGAAGGCTGACCGTGTGGCCGCTGAAGGCCGCGTGGGCCTGGCCCAGGACGGCGGCAAGGCCGTGCTGATCGAGATCAACTCGGAAACCGACTTCGTTGCCAACGACGTCAACTTCAAGACCTTCGTCGACGCCGTCGCCGCTGCCGCCCTGGCATCGGGCGCCACCGACGTCGAAGCCGTGAAGGCCGCCAAGCTGGCCGACGGCCGTACCGTCGAGGAAGCCCGCGCCACCGCCGTGCAGACCCTGGGTGAGAACATCCAGATCCGCCGCATGGTGAAGGTCGACACCACCGGCAACATCGGTGCCTACGTCCACACCAACGGCAAGGTTGGCGTGCTGGTCGACCTGATCGGCGGCGACGTCGAACTGGCCCGCGGCCTGGCGATGCACGTGGCTGCGCTGAAGCCGCCGCACAACAAGGCGGCCGACGTGCCGGCCGAGTACATCGCCAAGGAAAAGGAAATCGAGCTGGCCAAGATGTCCGACAAGGACAAGGCCAAGCCGGCTGAAATCCTGGAAAAGATCATGGCTGGCAAGATCAACAAGATCGTCAGCGACGTGACCCTGTACGGCCAGACCTACGTGCTGGGCGACACCAGCGTCGAGCAGGTCGTCAAGGCCGCTGGCGCCGACGTGGCAGGCTTCAAGCTGCTGGTCGTCGGCGAAGGCATCGAGAAGGTGGTGGAAGACTACGCCGCCGAAGTTGCCAAGGCGATGCAGGTCTGATTCCAGCCCTCCGGCTGTGAAGCGACCAGAAGGAGCCGCGGGAAACCGCGGCTCTTTTTTTATGCCGGTGGGCCTGTGGGTGCGCACCGTGGGTGCGCACAGCGTCCGTTGGTGCGCACAGCGACACCCAGGCGCTTTGCGTTGCGCGCGAATCAAGCCGATACTCGGCGCAGGGAATCCACAGTCACCTAGCAGGAACGAAAATCGCGGACTGTGATGCATTCCTAGGTATTCTTGTCCCAATGGAATTGAACGACCCGACATGCCTCCCGAGCTGACAGCTGCCCTGGCACTCTGCCGCAACCTGCCTTCGCCACCCGGTATTGCCCTGCGCATCATCGAACTGGCCCAGGACCCGGAAGCGGACATCGCCACCGCCGCCGACATCATCGCCATCGACATGGCGCTGAGCGCTCGCATGCTGCGCATCGCCAATTCGCCGCTGTACGCCAGCCGCCGCCGCATCGAGAACCTCGGCCAGGCGCTGACCATGCTGGGCCTGAACGCCACGATCAGCCTCGCCCTCGGCTTCACCGTCACCCAGGGCCTGACCGGCGGCACCGGCGCCGACCAGGACCTGCGCCAGCGCGCGTGGAAGCGCAGCATCCTCAGCGCCCTGGCCGCCAGCCAGCTGGGCCAGGCGCGCGGCCTGCGCCGGCTGGAGGAACTGATGCTGGCCGGCCTGCTGCAGGACCTGGGCGTGCTGTGCCTGGCCCAGGCCGAGTCGGAACGCTACCTGCCGCTGTTGCGCGAGGCACGCGACAACATCGACCTGGTCGCCCGCGAGCGCGAAGAACTGGGCTGCAGCCACGCCGAGGTCGGCGCATGGGTGGCCGAGCAATGGGGCCTGCCGCGCTACCTGGTCGAGAGCATCAGCCACAGCGAGGACGAGGACACCGCCGAATCGCCGTTCCAGGCCTGCGTGCAGCTGTCCGGCGCCGTGGCCGACATCTGGCTGGATGCCGACGCCGATGCCGCGCGCGAGCGCGCCCTGCAGCAGGTGCACGACCGCCTGGAACTGGACAGCGCGCGCTTCGACCAGGTACTGGCCCGCATCAGCGAGGCCCTGCCGGACATCGCCAGCCTGTTCGATGCCGGCCTCAATTCACCATCGCGGGTGCGCGAGCTGATCGATCACGCGCAGGAGCTGGCCACCCTGCGCAACCTGCGCGAACTGCAGGATGCCGACCAGGCACGCCGCCGCGCCGACGAGTTCGAAGCGCGCGCCAAGCGCCTCGCCGACCAGGCCCATCGCGACGCGTTGACCGGCGTGCTCAACCGACGCCAGCTGGAAGCGGTGCTGGAGCAGGAATTCCTGCGCGCCGGCCGCCAGGGCTGGCCGCTGTCGGTGGCCTTCATCGACCTGGATGACTTCAAGAAGATCAACGACGCCCACGGCCACCTGACCGGCGACGAGGTGCTGCGCGCCTTCGCCGGCAAGCTGCAGGGACAGCTGCGCAACAGCGACACCGTCGCCCGATTCGGCGGCGAGGAATTCGTCGCGCTACTGCCCAATACCAGTGAATCGGTGGCCCTGGACGTGATCCGCCGGGTGCTGGCCAACATCGTCGCCACGCCGATGGCCGAACTGGAAGGCGGGCCGCTGTTCGTCACCTTCTCCGCAGGCGTGGCCACCCAGGGTGGCTACGAGCGCTTCGCCGACGTACAGGACCTGCTGCGTGCGGCCGACGATGTGCTCTACCGCTCCAAGAACCTGGGCCGCAACCGGGTGATCGCCCGCTCACCGGGCGCCCTCGGCCACGACGAGCTGTCGGCCACCGCCAGCGCCGAGCTGGGCTGAACGGGACGCCCGTTGACCCGGGCGAACCGCCGGATTCTGCGCCGCAGTGCACAAAACACTTTGGCACGACGCCGCATGCGCGTAGAATCGCCCGCGATTTCCACGCACCCGAGGTCCCCATGTCCAAGCTCGCCTATCGCCGCATCCTTCTGAAACTGTCCGGGGAGGCGCTGATGGGAGACGAGGACTACGGCATCGACCCGAAAGTCATCAATCGCCTGGCCCGTGAAGTCATCGAAGCCCAGCAGGCCGGTGCCGAAGTGGCGCTGGTGATCGGTGGTGGCAACATCTTCCGCGGCGCCGGCCTGGCCGCTGGCGGCATGGACCGGGTCACCGGCGACCAGATGGGCATGCTGGCCACGGTCATCAACGCCCTGGCCATGCAGGACGCCCTGGAGAAGCTGGGCGCCAAGGCGCGCGTGATGAGCGCGATCAAGATCAACGACGTGTGCGAGGACTACATCCGCCGCCGCGCCATCCGCCACCTGGAAAAGGGCCGCCTGGTGATCTTCGCTGCCGGCGTCGGCAGCCCGTTCTTCACCACCGATTCCGGCGCCGCCCTGCGCGCGATCGAGATCGGCGCCGACCTGCTGCTGAAGGCCACCAAGGTCGATGGCGTGTACGACAAGGACCCGAACAAGCACAGCGATGCGGTCCGCTTCGACAGCCTGAGCTACGACGAAGTGATCCGCCGCGGCCTGGAAGTGATGGACACCGCGGCCTTCGCACTGGCCCGCGACAGCGACCTGCCGATGCGCGTGTTCGACATGGGCCAACCCGGCGAACTGCTGAAGATCCTCAACGGCGCGAACATCGGCACCCTGGTCCAGGGCCGCGACCCGGCCTGAGGCTGAGCGCAAAGCGACGTCCGGGCCGATTCAGGCCCGGCAGCGTCCCGTATTCGCCTATAATCGCCCGATTCCAGATACATCCAGGACCGGGCGATGCTCAACGACATCAAGAACAACGCGCAGACGCGCATGGCCAAGAGCATCGACGCTCTGAAGCACACCCTCACTTCCATCCGGACCGGGCGTGCCACGCCGGCCCTGCTGGACCGCGTGACGGTCAGTGCCTATGGCAACGCCAGCACCCCGCTGAACCAGGTTGCGTCGATCTCCAACGCCGACGCGCACTCGCTGCTGGTCACCCCGTTCGACAAGAGCATGATCAAGGAGATCGAAAAGGGGCTCTACAATGCCGAGTTCACCCCGAACACCCTCGGCACCGCGATCCGCATCAACATGCCGCCGCCGACCGAAGAGCGCCGCAAGGAGCTGGCCAAGCAGGTGCAGAAGGAAGGTGAAGGCGCCAAGATCGCGATCCGCAACATCCGTCAGGACGCGAACAAGGAAATCGCCAAGCTGGTCAAGGACAAGGCGATCAGCGAAGACGAGAAGAAGCGCGGCGAAGACGACATCCAGAAGCTGACCGACGCCAACATCAAGGACGTCGACAAGGTCGTTGCCGACAAGGAAAAAGAACTGCTTTCGGTCTGAAGTCGATGCCTTCAGCCCCGCCTCCGTTGCCGGCCGCCCTGCCCCGCCACATTGCCATCATCATGGACGGCAATGGGCGCTGGGCACAGCAGCGCCGTCGCCCGCGCGTGATCGGCCACCGTGCCGGCGCGCGCGCGGTCAACCGCACCATCGAGCGCTGCCTTGAACTGGGCATTCCGGCGCTGACCCTGTTCGCCTTCTCCAGCGAGAACTGGGGCCGGCCGCAGGAGGAAGTGGATGCGTTGATGAAGCTCTTCCTCGGCGCGCTCGACCGCGAAGTGGACGAGCTGCACCGGCGCGGCGTGCGCGTGCGCTTCATCGGCGAACGCGAGCGCTTCGGCGCCGGGCTGGTCAGCCGCATGCAGCTGGCCGAGCAGCGCACCGCCGACAACACCACCCTGACCCTGTCGATCGCCGCCAGCTATGGCGGCCGCCAGGACATTGCCCGTGCCGCGCGCGCCCTGGCCGCCGAGGTGGCAGCCGGTCGCCTGTTGCCCGAGCAGATCGACGAATCGCTGCTGGGCAGCCAGGTGGCCCTGGCCGACCTGCCGCCGCCGGATCTGTTCATCCGCACCGGCGGCGACACCCGCATCAGCAACTTCCTGCTGTGGCAGCTGGCCTATACCGAGCTGTGGTTCACCGAGGCCCTGTGGCCGGACTTCGATGCCGGGCAGCTGCAGCAGGCGCTGGACGCCTATGCCGGCCGCGAACGTCGTTTCGGCCTGACCAGCGCCCAGATCGCCGCACTGGCCACCGAGACTTCCAGCCCATGACCAAGACCCGAGTCCTTGCCGCGCTGATCATGGCGCCGGTTGCCATTGCTGCGATCCTGCTGCTGCCCACGCAATGGCTGGCCGCCGCCGCCGCCGCGGTGCTGCTGATCGGCCTGTGGGAATGGCTGAAGCTGGCCGGTATCGAAGACACCCTGGCGCGCACCGTGCTGCTGGTGCTGAACCTGCTGCTGATGGTGCTGCTGGTCTGGGCCGATGGCAGTACGTTGGTGCTGTTCCAGATAACCACCCTGGCCGGCGTTGCCTGGTGGCTGGCCGCACTGGTCTGGCTGCGTTTCTTCAACTTCGGCGCACAACCGTCGGCGCCCTCGCGGATCCTGAAGATGCTGGCCGGTACCCTGGCCATCGTCCCGGCCTGGGCCGCACTGGTACTGATCCATGCCGGTGGCGATCCGCCGGGCAGGCAGGGCCACCTGTGGCTGCTGGCTGCGCTGGCACTGGTGTGGGCGGCCGACTCGGGCGCCTATTTCGCCGGCCGCCATTTCGGCAAGCACAAGCTGGCCCCGCGGATCAGCCCCAACAAGACCTGGGAAGGCCTGTTCGGCGGCCTGCTGGCCGGTGTCGCGGTGGCCCTCGGCCTGGGCTGGCTGGCCGGTCTCGATACCGCACACCTGCCGGGGTTGCTGATCACCGCGGTGGTGGCCGTGTTCGCCTCGGTGCTGGGCGACCTGTTCGAGAGCCTGATCAAGCGCCACGCCGGCGCCAAGGACTCGGGCCACCTGATCCCGGGCCATGGCGGTGTGCTCGACCGGGTCGACGGCGTCCTGGCCGCCGTACCGGTGTTCGCGCTGGGCAAGGAAATCTTCGGGTTCTGACCATGAATGCTGCTGCAGACCTGCGTCGGGTCGCCGTATTCGGCGCTACCGGCTCGATCGGTGCCTCCACGCTGGACGTGATCGCCCGCCACCCGCAGCGCTACCAGGCCACCGTGCTCGCCGCCGGGCGCCAGGTGCAGGCGCTGCTGGCGTTGTGCCGCCAGCACAAGCCGGCGCACGCGGTGATCGCCGACGCATCGCTGTTCGCCGAACTGCGCGACGGCCTGCGCGAGGCCGGCCTGGCCACCGAGGCCCATGCCGGCCAGGCCGCGCTGGACCAGCTGGCCGCCAGCGACGCCTGCGATACCGTGGTCGCGGCCATCGTCGGCGCGGCCGGCCTGTCCTCGACCCTGGCCGCGGCTGCCGCCGGCAAGCGCATCCTGCTGGCCAACAAGGAATCGCTGGTGCTGGCCGGCGAACTGCTGACCCGCACCGCCGAACGTGCCGGGGCCGAAATCATCCCGATCGACAGCGAACACAGCGCCATCTTCCAGTGCCTGCGCTCGCGCGACGCCAGCGTCGATGGCGCCGGGGTGCGCCGGATCCTGCTGACCGCCTCCGGCGGCCCGTTCCGTGGCCGCAGCCGCGCTGAGCTGGCCCAGGTGACCCCGGCGCAGGCCGTTGCCCACCCGAAGTGGTCGATGGGACCGAAGATCTCGGTCGATTCGGCGACGTTGATGAACAAGGGCCTGGAAGTGATCGAGGCCCACCACCTGTTCGCCGTGCCCGGTGACCGCATCGAAGTGCTGGTGCACCCGCAGAGCCTGGTGCATTCGCTGGTCGAGTTCGTCGATGGTTCGACCCTGGCACAGATGGGCCTGCCGGACATGCGCACCACCCTGGCCGTTGGCCTGGGCTGGCCGCAGCGCATCGAATCGGGCGTGGCCGGGCTGGACCTGCTGGCCCAGGGCCGCCTGGATTTCGAGGCCCCCGACACCGACGCCTTCCCCTGCCTGGCCCTGGCCTGGCAGGCGATGCAGGCCGGCGGCACCGCGCCGGCAGTGCTGAACGCCGCCAACGAGGAGGCGGTTTCAGCGTTTCTTCAGGGCCGGATCGGTTTCCTGACAATCCCGGAGCTGGTTGCTAACGCTCTTTCAACACTGCCGACGCAAGCAGCCGATACACTGGAAGTCCTGTTGTCCGCCGACCAGCGGGCACGCCAGCTGACCCTGAACGCCATCGACGCCGCCTGAACGACCGCCTCGCCCAGCATGACGACGCCGCCCCTGCCCGCCACTGTGAGCCTGCATGACTGACTTCATCGGATCGGTCTGGTGGATGATTGTCAGCCTCGGGCTGCTGGTCACGTTCCACGAGTTCGGGCATTACTGGGTCGGGCGCCTGTGCGGGGTCAAGATCCTGCGTTTCTCGGTCGGCTTCGGCCGGCCGCTGTGGTCGCGCCGCGACAGGCACGGTACCGAGTTCGCCATTGCCGCCATCCCGCTGGGTGGCTACGTGAAGTTCCTCGACGAACGCGAGGTCGAAGTCCACCCGCACGAGCGCGGCCAGGCCTTCAACCACAAGACCGTCTGGCAGCGCATCGCCATCGTCGCCGCCGGCCCGATCGCCAACCTGCTCCTGTGCATCCTGCTGCTGTGGGCGATGTTCGTGATCGGCAAGCAGGATTACTCGCCTACCATCGGCAGCGCCAGCGGCATCGCCGCCAGCGCCGGCCTGGCCAGCGGCGACCGCGTGCTGCGCGTGGACGAGCGCGCGGTGGCCACCCTCGGTGAGGCCAGCATGGCGCTGACCGCCGCTGCCATGGACCGCCGTGACGTGAAGCTGGAAGTACTGGATCCGGCCGACCAGGTGCGCGTGCGCACCCTGCCGCTGTCACAGCTGCCGGCCGGTTTCGATGAACGGCGGGTGCCGATCCTGGCCGGCCTGTACTGGCAGTCGTGGCTGCAACCGGCGCGGGTCGACTCGCTCACCGCAGACTCCGTGGTGGCCGGGCAACTGCAGCCGGGCGACCTGATCGTGGCCATCGATGGCCAGCGCATCGACAGCGTCGACCAGGTGATCGGCGAGATCCAGGCGCTGGGCCGCGCCGGTGGCCCGGGCATGATCGAGGTCATGCGAGGCGGAGAGCGCCTGGCGCTGGAAGTCACCCCGCGCCAGGGCAAGGACGGCAAGGGCAACCCGGTCTGGCAGATCGGCGTCGGCTTCCCCACCACCTACAGCCCCGCCTACGACACCCTGCTGCGCTACGGGCCGCTGGATGCAGTGACCGTCGCGGTGCGCGAGACCGGGCGCCTGGCGGCCGACTCGCTGGGCATGATGGGCCGCATCATCACCGGCAAGGCCTCGCTGCAGAACGTTTCCGGGCCGGTCACCATCGCCCGCGTGGCCAATGTCTCGGCCAAGCGCGGCCTCGACTGGTTCCTGCAGTTCCTTGCCCTGCTGTCGCTCAGCCTGTGCATCATCAACCTGCTGCCGATCCCGATCTTGGACGGCGGCCACCTGCTGTATTACCTTATCGAGTTGGTCAAGGGCAGCCCGCTGAGCGAGCGTGCCATCGCCGCCGGCCAATACATCGGCCTGGCGTTGCTGGCCGGGCTGATGGGGTTGGCGTTCTACAACGACATCCTCGGCCTGGTCCCGCGATGAACTTTTCCACGTTGTTGCCGTCTACAGCGTCGGCATCCCGCACCAATGAAATCGACCTTCCTACCGGACGTGACATGACGCGACTCCCCAATCGCCGCCTGCTGGCCCTCGCCCTCGCCGCCGTCACCGGCGCTCCCGCCCTGGCCCAGGCAGCCGAGCCCTTCACTGTCAGCGACATCCGCGTCGATGGCCTGCAGCGCATCAGCTCGGGCACGGTGTTCACCTACCTGCCGGTGGAACGTGGCGAGACGGTAACCGACAACAAGGTCGGCGAGACGATCCGCGCCCTGTACAAGACCGGCTTCTTCGAAGACGTGCAGCTGGACCGCCAGGGCACCATCCTGGTGGTGACCGTCAAGGAACGCCCGGCGATCAACAAGCTGACCGTGACCGGCAACAAGGACATCAAGTCCGACCAGCTGCTCAAGGGCCTGTCCGACATCGGCCTGACCGAGGGCGGCACCTTCGATCGCCTGAGCCTGGACCGCGTGACCCAGGAACTGCGCCGCCAGTACAACGACCGCGGCAAGTACAACGTCGACATCACTCCGACGGTGAGCCCGCTGGACCGCAACCGCGTGGACATCGCCATCGCCATCAAGGAAGGCAAGGCGGCCAAGATCCGCCACGTCAACCTGGTCGGCACCGAGAAGTTCGAGAGCAAGGACATCCTGGAGACCTGGGAGTCCAAGGAGCACAACTGGGCCTCGTGGTACCGCCGTGACGACCAGTACTCCAAGGAAAAGCTGTCCGGCGACCTGGAAAAGCTCAACTCCTGGTACCTGGACCGCGGCTACGTCGATTTCAGCATCGATTCCACCCAGGTATCGATCAGCCCCGACAAGCGCGACATGTTCCTGACCGCGGGCGTGACCGAGGGTGCGCAGTACAAGATTTCCGAGATCAAGGTCAGCGGCGACACCATCCTCCCGCAGGAGGACGTCGAGCGCATGGTGATCCAGAAGTCCGGCGACACGTTCTCGCGTGCCCTGCTGGAATTCAGTTCGGACACCATCACCAATTCGCTGTCCAACATCGGCTACGCGTTCGCCAAGGTGAACCCGATCCCGACCACCAACCGCGCCGAGCAGACCGTCGCCATCAACATGCAGGTCGTGCCCGGCCCGCGCGTATCGGTGCGTCGCATCCTGTTCCGCGGCAATACCCGTACTTCCGACGAAGTGATGCGCCGCGAGCTGCGCCAGTTCGAGAACAGCTGGTACTCGCAGGCCGCGATCGACCGCTCCAAGATCCGCCTGCAGCGCCTGGGCTACTTCGAATCGGTGGAAGTGGAGACCCCGGCGGTCAGCGGCAGCAACGACCAGGTCGACGTCGTCTACAACGTCAAGGAAACCACCTCGGGCAGCTTCGTGTTCGGCCTGGGCTATTCGCAGTCCTACGGCATGACCACCTCGGTGCAGCTGTCGCAGAACAACTTCCTCGGCGGCGGCAACCGTGTGTCGGTCGAAGCCTCGCGCAGCAGCTACCTGCAGCGCTACGGCTTCAGCTACACCAACCCGTACTTCACCGATGACGGCGTGTCGCTGGGCTACAACCTGTCCTGGCGCGAACTGGACTACTCCGACTTCAACACCGCGCAGTACAACAGCACCAATGGTTCGGCGCAGGTGGTGTTCGGCGTGCCGCTGACCGAGACCGATACCGTCTCGCTGATGTTCGGCATCGACAGCAACCAGATCACCACTTACGAAGGCTCGACCCCGCAGTCGATCATCGACTACATCAATGCGGTCGGTCAGCGCACCTTCCATGCCTGGCGTACCGAGCTGGGCTGGGCCCGCGACTCGCGCAACGACTACTTCATGCCGACCCGCGGCACCTACCAGCGCGTGGGCCTGGAAACCACGCTGCCGGGTTCGACCATCGAGTACTACAAGCTGAACTACCAGATCAGCAAGTACTGGCCGATCATGCCGTCGCTGGTGATCAACACCCGCGCGGAAATCGGCTACGGCGATGCCTACGGCAAGGACTACACCCGTACGCTGACCAATCCGGATGGCACCACCCGCACCGTCACCGCCAGCGGCCTGCCGTTCTTCGAGAACTTCTACGCCGGTGGCACCAACTCGGTGCGCGGCTTCGAGGACAACACCCTCGGCCCGCGCGAAGTCACCCGCGGTTATCCGGAAGGCCAGCCGCTGGGCGGTTCGCTGAAGACCGTCGGTTCGGTGGAAGCCTACTTCCCGCGCCTGTTCGACAGCCCGTCGGCGCGTGTGTCGGCCTTCGTCGACTTCGGCAACGTGTATACCGGCGTGGACAACTTCAAGGCCAACGAACTGCGCGTATCCACCGGTGTGGCGCTACTGTGGCGCGCCCCGGTCGGCCCGATCTCGATCAGCTACGCCTTCCCGCTGAAGAAGGAAGACGATGACAAGATCGAACGCCTGCAATTCACGTTCGGTGGCCAGTTCTGAGGAACTCTGTTCCTCAGAACTGATCCACCTCCGGTGAATTGCCCCCGCATTTCACCTATCCCCCGCGCCGTTACGCATGCCATCCATGGCATGCGCCCTTCGGGCCGTTGCATGGCAACGTTGGGAATCGCTCCTGCGATTCCCAGCGGCGCGCCCCCCTTAACAAAGGGGGGCTCTCCACCAGACGGGGTGCGAAGCGCCGGGCATTGCCCGGCGTTTTCGTTTTGCTTGCTCGCCGCCAGCCGTTACTTCCCGCGCTCGCGTGAAATCATCTGGTGATGGCGCAGGGGGCTGACCAGGACCGTTGGCGCCATGGATGGCGCCATCGAGCCCCCAGGGATGGGTTTACGGCGTGTCCTGGGCTGCCCCCTGCGCCATCACCCCGGGACATCAGGCAGGCGCCGCTTTTGACCCCGCATGACCGCAATGCCGTCACACGTTAAACTCCCGCCGTGAATACTCCCACCTACACCGCCCAGCAACTCGCCGAGCAGTTCGGCCTGCAGGTCCATGGCGACCCCGCCACCGCCATCCATGGCGTGGCCACCCTCGCCCATGCCGGCCCAGGCCAGCTGACCTTCCTCGCCAACCCGCGCTACCGCGCCCAGCTGGCCGACAGCCAGGCCTCGCTGGTGGTGCTGCGTGCCGACGACGCCGAGGCCGCCCCCGGCGCCGCGCTCGTGGCCAAGGATCCGTACACCACCTTCGCCAAGATCGCCGCGCTGTTCGACATCGCGCCGACGCGGCCGCCGGGCATCCACCCCAGCGCCGTCATCGATCCCAGCGCACAGGTCGCCGCCAGCGCCCATATCGGTCCGTTCGTCTCCATCGGCGCACGCAGCGTGGTCGGCGAGAACTGCATCATCGGCACCGGCAGCGTGATCGGCGAAGACTGCAGCCTGGGCAGCGGCTGCGAGCTGATCGCGCGGGTCACCCTGGTCACCCGGGTCAAGCTCGGCAAGCGCGTCCGCGTGCATCCCGGTGCCGTACTCGGCGCCGATGGCTTCGGCCTGGCCATGGACGCTGGCAAGTGGATCAAGGTGCCGCAGCTCGGCGGCGTGCGCATCGGCGATGACTGCGAGATCGGCGCCAACACCTGCGTCGACCGCGGTGCGCTGGAAGACACCGTGCTGGACGAAGACGTGCGCCTGGACAACCTGGTGCAGATCGCGCACAACGTGCAGATCGGCGCGCACTCGGCCATCGCCGGGTGTACCGGCATCGCCGGCAGTGCCAGGATCGGCCGCTACTGCCTGCTCGGCGGCCACGTCGGCGTGGTCGGCCACCTTGAAATCTGCGACAAGGTCGTGATCACCGGCAAGTCGGTGGTCCGCAACTCCATCCATGAGCCGGGCGAGTACTCGTCCGGTACCCCGTTGACCGACAACCGCACGTGGCGCAAGAACGCCGCGCGCTTCAAGCAGCTGGACGCACTGGCTCGCCGCGTCCTGGCTGCTGGCAAGGAGAAAGAATGAACGATTCGCTGCAGCTTCCGATCGACGTCTGCCAGATCCAGGAACTGCTCCCGCACCGCTACCCGTTCCTGCTGGTGGACCGGGTGCTTGAACTCGACGTCGAGGCCAAGCGCATCCTTGCGCAGAAGAACGTCAGCATCAACGAGCCCTTCTTCCAGGGCCACTTCCCGGGCCGCCCGATCATGCCTGGCGTGCTGATCATCGAAGCGCTGGCGCAGGCCGGTGGCGTGATGACCCAGCTCACGCTCGGCCGCGACTCGCAGTCCAAGCTGTTCTACATGGTCAAGGTGGAAAACGCCCGCTTCAACAAGCAGGTCGTTCCCGGCGACGTGTTGATGCTGGATGTGCAGATGAAGCGCCTGATCCGCAACATGGGCTGGTACTACGGCGAAGCCAAGGTCAACGGCGAAGTCGTTGCCTCGGCCGAAGTCATGTGTGCCGGCGCCAAGGGCTGATCCACTGGAGGCAGGAATGACTGACAACGCACCGCGGATCCACCCCACCGCCGTCATCGATCCGGACGCGCGCCTGGCCGATGACGTCCAGGTGGGCGCGTTCACCCTGATCGGGGCCGATGTGGAAATCGGTGCTGGCACGGTGGTCGGCCCTCATTGCAGCATCCACGGCCCGACGAAGATCGGCCGCGACAACCGCTTCATCGGCCACGCCGCGGTCGGTGGCGAACCGCAGGACAAGAAGTATGCAGGGGAGCGCACCGAACTGGTGATCGGCGACCGCAACGTGTTCCGTGAATTCGTCACCCTGAACCGCGGCACCGGCGGCGGCGGCGGCATCACCACCATCGGCGACGACAACTGGATGCTGGCCTACACGCACGTGGCGCATGACTGCCATGTCGGCAACTTCTGCGTGTTCTCCAACAACACCACCCTGGCCGGCCACGTGACCGTGGGCGATTACGTGATCATCAGCGGCTTCGCCGGTGCCCACCAGTTCTGCCGCATCGGCGCGCATGCCTTCCTCGGCATGGGCGCGCTGACCAACGGCGACGTGCCTCCGTTCACCATGGTCGGCACCGACTCGCTGGGCCGCCCGCGTGGCATCAACAGCGAAGGCCTGAAGCGCCGCGGCTTCGACGCCGAGCGCATTTCCGCCATCAAGCGTGCCTACCGCACGCTGTACGTGGCGGGCCTGCCGCTGGCCGAAGCCAAGGTGCAGCTGACCGAACAGGCGCGTGACAGCGATGACGTGAAGGCCATGCTGGACTTCATCGAGCACGCCGAGAGGCCTTTGCTGCGATGAGCAGCACGACCGGCCAGGCGCCGGCCGGCGCCGCGGTGATCCCGCTGGCCTCGATGGTCGGCAGCGTTCCCGCGCAGCGGGTGCTCAGCGAGCGCCCGTTGCGGATCGCACTGGTGGCCGGCGAGGCCTCCGGAGACCTGCTCGGTGCGGGCCTGGTGCGTGAACTGAAGGCACGCTTCCCGAATGCCGAATTCGCCGGCATCGGTGGCGATGCCATGCGCAGCGCCGGCTGCCAGACCTGGCACGATGCCAGCGAGCTGGCGGTGATGGGCCTGACCGAAGTGCTGCGCCACCTGCCGCGGCTGCTCAAGCTGCGCTCGGCGTTCCGCCAGCGCGCCCTGGAATGGCAACCAGACGTGTTCATCGGCATCGATGCGCCCGACTTCAACCTAGGCATCGAGCGCTGGCTGAAGCAGCGTGGCGTGCGCACCGTACATTACGTCAGCCCTTCGGTCTGGGCCTGGCGCGAGAAGCGCGCCGAGAAAATCGGCAGCAGCGCCGACCTGGTGCTGTGCCTGTTCCCGATGGAACCGCCGATCTATGCCAGGCACGGCATCGACGCGCGCTTCGTCGGCCACCCGATGGCCGATGACATTCCGCTGCAGGGCAACCGCGAGGACGCACGCGCCGCGCTCGGGCTGCCGGCCTCGGCCAAGGTGCTGGCGGTGTTGCCGGGCAGCCGCCTGGGCGAGATCTCGCGCCTGGGCGAACCCTTCTTCGAAGCCGCCTGGCAGGTTTCCGAACGCATTCCGGGCCTGCATGTGGTGGTGCCTGCCGCCAACCCGGCGTGCAGGCAGCTGATCGAAGAACAGCTGTCGCGCTCCGCGTTGCCGGTGGCCTACTCGCATGTGCTTGATGGCCAGGCGCGCAACGCGATGATCGCCGCCGACGTGGTGGTGCTGGCCTCCGGCACTGCGACCCTGGAAGCCATGCTGGTGAAGCGGCCGATGGTGGTCGGTTACCGCGTCAATGAACTGACCTACCGACTGGTCAAGGCGCTTGGCCTGATCAAGGTCGACCGCTTTGCCCTGCCCAACATCCTGGCCGGCCAGGACCTGGCGCCGGAGCTGATGCAGCACGACTGCACGCCGGACAGGCTGGCGGCGGCCATCCAGCAATGGTTCGACCATCCGCAGCGGGTGATCGACCTGCAGGACACGTACGTGCGCCTACACGAGCGCCTGCGCCGAAACGCCTCGGCGCGTGCCGCCGATGCCGTTGGCGAGCTGCTGATGCGCGACCAGGCGCAGGCATGAACCGCCGCCACGCCGCAGCGGCCAGCCTGGCCCTGTTCGACGGCACGGCAGTAGTCGAGCCGGAACGCCTGGTTGCCGGTGTCGACGAGGCCGGGCGTGGCCCACTGGCCGGGCCGGTAGCGGTCGCGGCAGTGGTGTTCGACCCGTCCCGGCCACGCATCAACGGCCTGGATGACTCCAAGCAGCTGACGGCGGCCCGCCGCGAGCAGTTGCATGACCGCATCATCGAGCGCGCCCTGGCCTGGCATGTGGTGCTGGTGGACGTGGACACGATCGATCGCCTGAACATCTACCAGGCCACCCTGCAGGGCATGCGTGACGTTGTTGCAGCGGTCGCGCACGTGGCCGGTTTCGCCCGCATCGATGGCAACGTGGTGCCCAAGGGTCTGGTGCTGCCGGCACAGGCCCTGGTCGGCGGCGACGGCATCGACCGGGCGATCATGGCCGCCTCGATCCTGGCCAAGGTCTCGCGCGACCGCTACATGCTGGATATCCACTCCCGCCATCCGCAGTACGGCTTCGAGCAGCACAAGGGCTACGGCACCCCCGCCCACCTGGCCGCACTGCGCGAACATGGCCCCTGCGTGGAACACCGGCGCAGCTTCGCCCCGGTGCGTGAATGCCTGGAAGCGGCGCAGGCAGCGGCCCCTGCCATCGCGGTGGCCTGAATCGCCTGAACGGCTGCCGCAACCCAGCGGGGGAACAGTCCCCCTGAGTCAGGGGACGCGCCAAGGGCGCGGGGGCGTGGAAGCGTGCTGAGACAGGGCCCGCGGTTCGCCTGCGAACCGTGGGAAGCGATAGCGCGAATGCGATATCGCGTGCCGTCAAGAGCTTGTCGCCTCCCCCTGCCCTCGCTACCCTGACCGGGCACTCCAGCGCATCCCGACCCCGGCGACGATCTTCCGTCAGCACCCGGGGCCCGCGCGCTCCAACCTGGTCCGGCATGTCCAACTCCCGCTTCGTACATCTCCACGTCCACACCGAGTTCTCGCTGGCGGACTCGACCATCCGCGTGCCGGCCAAGCCCGACCAGGCGGACCCGAAGAAGGCCAAGCAGGCCAACCTGCTGTCGCGCTCGGTCGAACTCGGCCTGCCCGCGCTGGCGGTGACCGACCTCAACAACCTGTTCGCCCTGGTCAAGTTCTACAAGGCCGCCGAAGGCGTGGGCATCAAGCCGATCGCCGGCGCTGACGTGCTGATCGCCGAGGAAGGCCAGGATCCGTGGCGGATGACCCTGCTGTGCCGCGATCGCGAGGGCTACCTGAGCCTGTCGCGGCTGCTGACCCGCGCCTGGATGGAAGGCCATCGCCCGGAGGGCGGCGTGGCAGTGCACCCGGACTGGCTGAAAGCCGGCAACGCCAACCTGTTCGCGCTGGCCGGCCGGCAGAGCCTGGCCGGGCGCCTGGCGCTGGACGGCAAGCATGAGCTGGCCGAGCAGCAGCTGGCCGACTGGCAGCGCGTGTTCGGCGATGGCCTGCACCTGGAGCTGACCCGCACCGGCCGCGAGGGCGAGGAAACCTTCAACCAGTTCGCGCTGATGGCCGCCGGCCAGCGTGGCCTGCCGGTGGTGGCCAGCAATGACGTGCGCTTCCTGTCACCGTCGGATTTCAGCGCGCACGAAGCGCGTGTCTGCATTTCCACCGGCCGCGTGCTGGACGACCCCAAGCGCCCGCGCGAATACAGCGACCAGCAGTACCTGAAGTCGGCCGAGGAGATGTGCGCGCTGTTCGCCGACATTCCCGATGCAATCGACAACACGCTGGCGCTGGCCGAGCGCTGCAACATCGAGATGCGGCTGGGCACCTACTTCCTGCCCAACTACCCGGTGCCGGACGATGAGACCCTGGACACCTGGATCCAGAAGATGTCGCGCGACGGCCTGGAAGAGCGCCTGCAGAAGAATCCGCTGGCGCCGGGCAAGACCCGTGAGGAGTACTTCGAGCGCCTGGAATTCGAGCTCAACACCATCATCAAGATGGGCTTCCCAGGCTACTTCCTGATCGTGGCCGACTTCATCCAGTGGGGCAAGAACCAGGGCATTCCGATCGGCCCCGGCCGTGGTTCGGGTGCCGGTTCGCTGGTGGCGTGGGCGCTGAAGATCACCGATCTGGACCCGCTGCCGTACAACCTGCTGTTCGAGCGCTTCCTGAATCCGGAACGCGTGTCGATGCCCGACTTCGACATCGACTTCTGCATGGACCGCCGCGACGAAGTGATCGACTACGTCGCGCGCAAGTACGGGCGCGAGCGCGTCAGCCAGATCATCACCTACGGCACCATGGCGGCCAAGGCGGTGGTGCGCGACTCCGGCCGCGTGCTCGGTTTCCCGTACGGCCTGGTCGACGGCGTCTCCAAGCTGATCCCGAACATCCTGGGCATCCACCTGAAGGATGCGCTGGGCAAGGGCAAGGAAGGCCCGAGCTCGGAAATGGCCTCGGCCGAACTGATCCAGCGCTACGAGACCGAGGACGATGTCCGCGACCTGATCGATCTGGCGCTGCAGCTGGAAGACCTGACCCGCAACGCCGGCAAGCATGCCGGTGGCGTGGTGATCGGTCCCGAGCCGCTGAGCGAGTTCTGCCCGCTGTACGCCGAACAC
Organism: Stenotrophomonas maltophilia; assembly: GCF_002799155.1. GTDB lineage: Bacteria > Pseudomonadota > Gammaproteobacteria > Xanthomonadales > Xanthomonadaceae > Stenotrophomonas > Stenotrophomonas maltophilia_R. Next base: position 920,238 of record NZ_NERD01000002.1, on the reverse strand, counting down.
GACGAGAACGGCCTCGGCAAGAACCCGGTCACCCAGTTCGACAAGAACGACGTGGAAGAAGTGGGCCTGGTGAAGTTCGACTTCCTGGGCCTGCGCACGCTGACCATCATCGACTGGGCGGTGAAGGCGATCAACAAGCGCCACGAGCGCGCCGGCATCCCGCCGGTGGACATCGCCGCAATCCCGCTGGACGACACGCCCACCTACAAGGACATCTTCGCCAACGGCAACACCGGCGCGGTGTTCCAGTTCGAATCCTCGGGCATGCGCCGCCTGCTGAAGGACGCGCGCCCCGATCGTTTCGAAGACCTGATCGCGCTGGTGTCGCTGTACCGCCCCGGCCCGATGGACCTGATTCCTTCGTTCAACGCGCGTAAGCACGGCCAGGAAGAAATCATCTATCCCGATCCGCGCACCGAAGCCATCCTGAAGGACACCTACGGCATCATGGTGTACCAGGAGCAGGTGATGCAGATGGCGCAGATCGTCGGCGGCTACTCGCTGGGCGGCGCCGACCTGCTGCGCCGCGCGATGGGCAAGAAGGTGCCTGCCGAAATGGCCAAGCACCGCGAGATCTTCCGCGAAGGCGCAGCCAAGGACGGCGTGGACGAGGCCAAGGCCGATGCCATCTTCGACCTGATGGAGAAGTTCGCCGGCTACGGTTTCAACAAGTCGCACGCCGCTGCATACGCACTGGTCAGCTACCAGACCGCCTGGCTGAAGCGCCACTATCCGGCCGAGTTCATGGCAGCCACGCTGTCCTCGGACCTGGACAACACCGACAAGGTGGTCGGCTTCCTCGACGAGGTGCGCAATCTGGGCCTGACCGTGCTGCCGCCGAAGGTGAACCAGTCGGCCTTCATGTTCGAGGCGGTGACGCCTGACACCATCCAGTACGGCCTGGGCGCGATCAAGGGCGTCGGCCAGGGTGCCTGCGAAGCGGTGGTGGACGAGCGCCTGAGGGGCGGCGAGTACAAGGACCTGCTCGACTTCTGCACCCGCGTCGGTTCGGCCAAGCTCAACCGCCGCACGCTGGAAGCGATGATCAACTGCGGCGCACTGGACGAACTCGGGCGCAACCGCGCCTCGCTGATGCTGCAGCTGCCGGAGGTGATCAAGGCCACCGACCAGATGGCGCGTGAGCGCGCCTCCGGCCAGAACTCGCTGTTCGGCGGCCCTGACCCGAGCGCGGCCTCGATCCAGCTGGACCTGCCCGAAGCCGAGGAATGGCCGCTGCTGCAGCGCCTGAACGGCGAGCGCGACACGCTGGGCTTCTACCTCAGCGGCCACCCGTTCGATCCCTGGCGCGACGACGTGCGCGACCTGGTCGGCAACGATCTGGGTTCGGTGGAGAAGATCTGGAGCGCCAACAGTGGTGGCGGTGGTGGCGGCGAGAAGCGCTGGCGCCCGGAAGTGCAGACCGTGCTGGCCGGCCAGGTGGTCGGCGTGCGCCGCAAGGGTGAGAGCCAGATCTTCATCCAGCTCGAAGACGGCCGCGGCCGCGTCGAGTGCAGCGCGTTCTCCGACGCGATGGCCGAGTTCGGCCACCTGATGACCAAGGACCGCATCCTGGTGGTCAAGGGCGGCCTGCGCGAGGACGAGTTCAACGGCGGCTTCGCGCTGCGCATCCGCCAGTGCTGGGATTTCGACGAAGTCTGCGCCAACTACGCCACGCGGCTGTCGCTGCGCCTGGACCTGCGCCAGCAGCGCCCGGTCTGGGAACGCATCGATGCCCTGCTCGACCGCCATCGCCCGGGGCGAACGCCGCTGCGCCTGGACCTGCTGCTGAAGGGCCCGCATGGTGGCGTCGCCGGCATGCTTGATGTGTCCGGGCAGAGCGCGGTGCGCATCGATTCCAAGCTGATGGAGGCGCTGCGTGCCGACCCGGCCGTGCGCACGCTGAAGGTGCGCTACAGCCCGCCATGGGCCAGCTAAGGCCTGCTCCCTGGTTTTGCCGAAACCCCTGCTTTCCCGTTCCATGTATCAAGGACGATTGCCGATGAAGACCCTGCTGTTCCCGTTCGCTGCCGCGCTGGCCCTGGCCGCCTGTTCGCCCTCGAAGGTCGAGTTCCAGATCGACAACCCGACCGACACGCCGCTGGCACTGAGCATCGATGGCCAGGACCTGCCGGTCGCCGCGCAGGGCTCGCGCCCGATCTCGCTGGCCGTGGGCGAGCATCGCCTGCACACCGACAAGCTCGGTGATGTGCGCTTCATCGTCTACGTCGACGGTCGTGGTGGCCTGATCAACCCGACCCTGAGCGAGTACGTGATCGCCCGCGAGATCTATGTCACCGACGAGAGCAAGCTGAAGAACTTCGGCACCGGCAAGGCCGGCATCGAGCTGGGCGGCGTCGACTTCGAGGGTCCGTTCGAGAAGAGCCACGCATTGTTCATCGACAAGACCTGGACCTACGGCGTGCGCGAACCGTTCCCGAAGGAAAAGGTGGTCGCCCACGTCGATTCCAGCGGCGGCCAGATCGTGGCCAAGGTGTTCACCGCGCCGGATTTCATCGCCTACGTGGAAGAAGGCATGGGCGAGCCCGGCGCCTTCAAGCGCGAGCAGCCGGCCGGCTACGTGGCCCCGGTGTTCAGCCTGGAACCGGCCCCGGCCAGCCTGCCGGCGCTGGTGCCGGCCTTCGAGGCGCATGCCGCGCCGCTGCGCGAGGTGTATGCGCGCTGGCTGAAGGCCACCACCGCCGATGAACAGAAGGCCCTGCGCAAGCAGGACTTCGCCGCGCAGATGGCCTTCACCTCGGCCACCGCCACCCTGGGCAGCGGGCTGGGCCGTGAGGCCAACGAGGCCTACAACGACTTCGTTTCCCAGCGCAGCCAGCTGATGGGCCGCAGTGCCCTGGTGGTGCCCTGAGCTGACTGGCGCCCCCCGCCCGGCTGCGCTACCGTCGCCTTCCAGACGAAGGCGTACGGGTGGTTTGCACGCATTCGGCTAGAATTCCCCTCTTCTTTACACGACGGCTTCCGATGAATCCGAACTACCTCGACTTCGAGCAACCCATCGCCGACCTGGAAGCCAAGATCCAGGAACTGCGCAACGCCAGTGCCGGGCCGGCGGTCAATGTCGAGGCGGAAGTGCACGCGCTGCAGGACAAGCTGCGCATGCGCACCGCGCAGATCTTCCGCAACCTGACTTCGTGGCAGGTGCTGCAGCTGGCCCGTCACCCGTCGCGCCCGTACACCGCCGACTACATCCGTATCATCTGCGATGAGTTCCAGGAGCTGGCCGGTGACCGTGCCTTCGCCGACGACAAGGCCATCATGGGCGGCCTGGCCCGCATCAATGGCCGCGCGGTGATGGTGATCGGCCACCAGAAGGGCCGTGACACCAAGGAAAAGATCAAGCGCAATTTCGGCATGCCCAAGCCGGAGGGCTACCGCAAGGCGCTGCGCCTGATGAAGATGGCCGAACGCTTCGGCCTGCCGGTGCTGACCCTGATCGACACCGCCGGCGCCTGGCCGGGCATCGATGCCGAATCGCGCGGCCAGTCCGAAGCGATCGCGCGCAACCTGATCGAGATGGCCGAACTGAAGGTGCCGATCATCTGCACCGTGATCGGTGAAGGCGGCTCCGGTGGCGCGCTGGCGCTGGGCGTGGGCGACCGCACCGTGATGCTGGAGTACGCGGTGTACTCGACCATCACCCCGGAAGGCTGCGCCTCGATCCTGTGGAAGGACGCCGGCAAGGCCAAGGATGCCGCCGAGCAGCTGGGCCTGACCGCGCCACGCCTGAAGAGCCTGGGCCTGGTCGACAAGGTCGTGCGCGAGCCCACCGGTGGCGCCCACCGCAACCCGACGCAGATGGCCAAGCGCCTGAAGGCCGTGCTGCTGAACGAACTGGACGCGCTGGACAAGCTGTCCACCGAACAGCTGCTGGAACAGCGCTATGCCCGCCTGCGCAGCTACGGCACGTACGAAGCGGCCTGATCGCTACCTGACGTCGGACAAAAAAGAGCCGGGCAGATGCCCGGCTTTTTTTGTCTGCACCTCGCACAGCATCTACGCATGGCATGAATCTACTGGGTGCAGCTGCGGCCGTTGACGTTCGGGTCCGCCATGAGTGAGCCGAGCATCGCAGGGGAATCAGGGGCGAAGAGGCGCCGGTGTCTGAGCGCAGCGAGTTCGGCGCCGTCCCCTGATTCACCGAGAAGCGCAGGGAACCGGTGCTCAGCACCGGCTCGCGTTCGGCGGCGTGTTCTTTGGTTACTTTCTTGCACGAGCAAGAAAGTGACATGTTCGAGCGCGCGGGATCTCAGAACGGCTTGGCCAACACCAGCCACACGATCGGGATGAACGCCAGCAGCGGGATCTCGTTGATCCAGCGCAGCGCGCGCGACGACGGCAGCGCCCTGCCCTTGGCCACGCCCTTCAGCAGGCGACCGATCCAGATGAAGTAGGCCAGAAGCACCACCACCAGGCCCAGCTTGGCGTGCAACCACCCGGCACCGTCCGCGGCGACCATGGTCGGGAAATCCGGGATGACCTTGTAGCCCAGCCACAGCACCAGCCCGAGCAGGAATGCCAGGCCGAACATCGAGTGGCCGAAGCGGTACAGGCGCAGGCCCATCAGCTGCAGGCGCTCGGTCACCGCCGGCTGGCCTGCAGTCTCGGCCAGGTTCACCAGGATGCGCGGCAGGTAGAACACCGTGGCCATCCACGCCACCACGAACACGATGTGGAAGGTCTTGACCCAGTAGTAGCTCTGCATGCGCTTGCTCCGGCGGCTGGCGTAGGTTGGCGGCCATTCTCGCACGCCATGGCGAGGTGGCCGCAGGCACGCGCGCCGCGACACATCGACGCATGGCGCGCCGCAACACCGTACGATAGGCGCCGTTTTCCCCGACCGCGCACCGCCCCATGGACAAGACCTACGACGCCGCCTACTTCCAACGCTGGTACCGCCGTGCCGACATCGGCGGCAGCGCCCGCCTGGCGCGCAAGGTCGCGTTGGCCGTGGCCAGTGCCGAGTACTACCTGGAGCGACCGATCCGCAGCGTGCTGGATATCGGCTGCGGTGAAGGCGCCTGGCGCGCGCCGCTGCTGAAGCTGCGTCCGAAGGTCGAATACCTGGGCTTCGACAGCAGCGAGTACGCTGTGCGCCGCTACGGCAGGACCCGCAACCTGCACCTGGCCCGCTTTGGCGATTTCGCCTGGCTGCGGCCCTGTGCCCCGGTCGACCTGCTGGTGTGTTCGGACGTGATGCACTACGTGCCCGATCGCGAGCTGCGTGCCGGACTGGCCGGCGTGGCGGAGCTGACCGGCGGCATGGCCTTCCTGGAGACCTTCGCCGCCGAGGATGCGTTCGAGGGCGACCACGAGGGTTTCCAGGCCCGCCCGGCCCGCTGGTACCGGCGTGAATTGACCCGGCAGGGCCTGCAGTCGGTCGGTTCGCACCTGTGGCTGGGCCCGTCCCTGGCCGGCGAGGCCGCAGCGCTGGAACGGATGTGAATCCGGATTCATTATTTTCAGCCGACTTAACCTGCGGGACGCCTGGATGGGATATGCTGCGCGGCAACATATGACCATACATATTCGGTCGTCATGCTCTATCAACTGCACGAACTGACCCGCAACCTGCTCGCCCCCTGGGTGCACCAGGCCCAGGCCAACGCCAAGTTCTTCGCCAACCCGGGCCACTGGTGGTCGCAGATGCCGGGTGCCGATCGCCTGGCCGCGGTCAACGAGCTGTTCCATCGCATCGGCAAGGATTACGAGAAGCCCGAGTGGGGCATCAACGAAATCGACGTCGATGGCGAACGCGTGCCGATCGTCGTGCACGAGGAAGTGAGCAAGCCGTTCTGCAAGCTGCTGCGCTTCAAGCGCCACAGCAATGAAGCCGACCAGCTGCACACCATGCTCAACCAGCCGTTCGTGCTGGTGGTGGCACCGCTGTCCGGCCACCACGCCACGCTGCTGCGCGATACCGTGCGCACCCTGCTGCGCGACCACCGCGTGTACGTCACCGACTGGGTCGACGCGCGCATGGTGCCGTCCAGCGAAGGCGAATTCGGCCTGGACGATTACATCGCCTACATCCAGGAGTTCATCCGCCACCTTGGTGTGGAGCGCCTGCATGTGGTGAGCGTGTGCCAGCCGACCGTGCCGGTACTGGCTGCGGTTTCGCTGATGGCCAGCCGTGGCGAACCGACGCCGCGCACGCTGGTGATGATGGGTGGCCCGATCGATGCACGCTGCAGCCCGACCGCAGTGAACAACCTGGCTACGCAGAACCCGCTGTCATGGTTCGAGAACAACGTCATCCACACCGTGCCGGCCAGCTATCCCGGCGTCGGCCGCCGCGTGTACCCAGGCTTCCTGCAGCACGCCGGGTTCCTGTCGATGAACCCGAGCCGCCACTTCAGCTCGCACTGGGATTTCTACACCGACCTGGTCAAGGGCGACCTGGAAGACGCCGACGCGCACCGTCGCTTCTACGACGAGTACAACGCGGTGCTGGACATGCCGGCCAAGTACTACCTCGATACCATCCGCGTGGTGTTCCAGGACTTCCTGCTGCCGCGCGGCGAGTGGGTGGTCAACGGCGAGAAGGTCGATCCGTCGGCGATCCGCGATACCGCGCTACTGAGCATCGAAGGCGAGCTGGACGACATCGCCGGCCTCGGCCAGACCGAAGCCGCGCAGGCGCTGTGCACCGGTATCGCGGCTGACCAGCGCGAGCATTTCATCGTCGAAGGCGCCGGCCACTACGGCATCTTCAGCGGCCGTCGCTGGCGCGAAGTGGTGTATCCCAAGGTGCGCGACTTCTTCGCCGCGCATGCCGATGCACCGGCAGCGAAGGCCACGAAGAAGAAGAGCAACGTCACCCCGTTGCGGCGAAAGGCGGGGTAATGCCCCGCCCGACCCGGGGTCGGATCCCTTTCCAACGGAAAGGGCTCTGACCCCAGCACGATCGGATCCGGGGTCAGAGCCCTGTTCTGCGAACAGGGATCCGACCCCTGACCGCTTACAACCGCACCAGCAGGTTCTTGGCGATCAGCCCGTGCAGTTTGCCGATGCCGCGTGCCAGGTGCATCGTCAGCAGCAGCAGCAACGCGCCCACGGCGGCAACCACGATCGCCACCAGCGGCGAGGCCGCCATCGGCAGCACGTTCACGCCGTCGACGTACACGCCCGGAATGTCACCACTGAAGATCGCCGCGACCGGCGCCCAGATCAGGCTCAGCGACAGCGACAGCAACGTCACCGCGATGGTGAAGTAGATGATGCCCAACGGCAGCATCAGCACGAAATACAGCAGGGTCAGCCAGGTGCGGCCATCGGTGAACATGTCGCCGATGCGCTGCAGCCACGTGCGGCTGCGGTCGGTGTAGCGCGGGCGGCGCGGCATGCGCTCGCCCAGCAGCGCTTCCACCAGCCGCCCTTCCAGCAGCGCCAGCCCGCGCACCGAGCCGAAGAACAGCACGGTCAGCGGAATGCCGATGATCAGGATCAACAGGCCCAGCGACAAAGACAGGCCGGTCACCACCCAGGTGAAGAAGAAGATGCCGGTGGCCAGCGACAGCAGCATGTAGAACAGCGCACCGTAGGTGTGCGGGTCGGTCACCACGCCAAAGAAGCGCGCCAGCAGGGAGCGCTGCACCGGCGCCGGCGGCGGCGCGGCCGGCTCCACGCCACTGGCTTCCGCCGCAGCACGCAGCACCGGCGTGGTATCCGCACGTGGCGTGCGCAGCGCGCGATTCACCGTCACTTCGGTCTCGCGGTAGATCTCGGCCACTTCGTCCGGCGCACCGTAGCTGCCGGCAACGTCGGCGATCACCTCGGCCTCGCTGCGGCCGGGCTGCGCCGCCAGCTCCGAGCGCAGGTATTCCTCGGCGTCGTACAGCGCGTCCTGCACCATCGCCGGGTCGGCACCTTCCAGCGCCGCACGCAGCTGCGCCAGGTACTGCGGGATGGTGCTGGGCAGGCCTGCGCCCGCCGGGTTCGGGACGTTCATTGCGGTACCCCCTCCAACACGGAATCGACGGAATCGCGGGTGGCCTGCCAGGCCTGGCGCCACTGCGCCAGCACGTCGCGGCCACGTTCGTTGATGCGGTAGTAGCGTCGCGGCGGCCCGCTGCTGGACGGCTCTACGTGGCTTTCCAGCAAGCCGGCGCCCTCCAGGTTGCGCAGCACCGGGTACAGCGCGCTCTGCTTGCCGCTCAGCACGCCCTCGCCCACCCGTTCCAGCTCCTTGGCGATCAGGTACCCGTACAGCGGCTCGCCGGCCCGGGCCAGCACTGCCAGCAGGGCCAGCGACACCGTTCCGGCGCTGAGCTCCTTCTGGAACTTCTTCAGCTGGACATCGTCCTCGGACATGACCGCCCTCCACTACGTTGAAGTCCACAGTAGTGCGAAGTTCGGTATAGCGAATGTGTCGTTAGTCATCGTGCCGGTTGGCGTCGCTGGGCGGCTCGCGCAGAATCGAAGCCTCGTTCATGTTCCGGGGTTCCCATGCCGCACCGTCGTCGCCTTGCCCTGACTGCCCTCGCCCTGTCCTGCCTGCTTCCCGCCATGGCCAGTGCGGCCACGCCCTACCGCAGCCCGCAGCAGATCCTCGATGCGTCGGCGGCCAGCGACTGGCGCACGCCGGACCCGGCCAACCTGCTGTACATGGACCTGCCGGCCGGGCGGGTGATCATCGAGCTGGCGCCGCAGTTCGCCCCGCGCCATGTCGCCAACATCCAGACCTTCGCCCACGAGCACTTCTGGGACGGCACCAGCATCTACCGTTCGCAGGACAACTTCGTGGTGCAGTTCGGCGATGCCGACGCCGATGATGCGGCCAAGGCCAAGCCGTTCGGCAGTGCCGCGCGCAAGCTGCCGGCCGAGTTCGAGCGCGCCAGCGCTGGCCTGAAGGTCAGCGTGCTGCCGGATCGCGATGGCTGGGCGGCGCAGACCGGTTTCGTCGACGGCTTCCCGGTCGGCCAGGACCCGCAGGCCGGCAAGGCCTGGCTGGCGCATTGCTACGGCATGCTGGGCGCGGGCCGCAGCAACGAGGAAGACAGCAGCATCGGCGCCGAACTGTACGTGGTGACGGGGCAGTCACCGCGCCAGCTGGACCGCAACATCACCCTGGTCGGCCGCGTGCTGAAGGGCATGGAGCTGCTCAGCGCGGTCCCGCGCGGCCCGGCGCCGATGGGCTTCTACACCGACCCGAAGCTGCGTACGCCGATCGTGTCGATCCGCCGCGCCAGCGATGTGCCGGCGGCCGAGCGCACGCCAATCCAGGTGCTGCGCACCGATTCGAAGACCTTCGCCGATACGGTGGAGGCGCGGCGCAATCGCGTGGATGATTTCTACAAGCGCCCAGCGGGGCATATCGATCTTTGCAATGTTCCGGTGCCGGTGAAGTAACGCCGTTGCGGGTTCTGCGCGTGGCGCGTGCTGAAGGTGCTTCATCGTTCATGGGCGTCACTTTTCTTTTCTCGCGAAAAGAAAAGTAACCAAAAGAAACGTTCCGCCGGTCACGAGCCGATGCGCGTTGCGCATCGGTGCCCTGCGCTCCTCGGCCCGTCGAGGGACGGCGCGGGAACTCGCTGCGCTCAAACATCGGCGCCTCTTCGCCCCTGATTCCCCTGCGATGCTCGGCTCGCTCAAGGCGGACTGGAAGGTCAAGATCAACCGCAAAAGCATCCACGCATGGCGTGGATCTACTGGGTGCAGCTGCGGCCTTTGATCTGGGTCCGCCTTGAGCGAGCCGAGCACCGCAGGTCCGGCGAGGGCGAAGAGGCGCGGGTGTCTGAGCGCAGCGAGTTCCCGCGCCGTCCCTCGACGGGCCGAGGAGCGCAGGGCACCGATGCGCAACGCGCATCGGCTCGTGACCGGCGGAACGTTTCTTTTGGTTACTTTTCTTGATGGCGCACATCCCTGTGCGCCACCCTCCGGGCCGGCTGCGCCGTTCCGCGCTGCTCCTGCAGCGCGGCGCGCGTACAAAGAAAAGTAACGCCCATGAACGATGAAGCACCTTCAGCACGCGCCACACGCAAAACGCCAACGCCTCAGCCCTTCTGACTCACCGCCACGCTACCCAGGATCAACACACCGGCAATCAGCATCTGCAGCGTCACCGGCTCACCCAGGAACAACCACGCAAACGCCGCACCGAACAGCGGAATCAGGTAGGTCACCGTCGACGCGCGCGACGGGCCGATACGCCCGATCAGGCGATAGAACATCAGGAACGCCAGCCCGGTGCAGGCCACGCCCAGGGCAATCGCCGCGCCCCAGGCCTTGGCCGGAATCGCCGCCTGCGGCCAATGGCTGACCGCCATCGGCAGCATCCACAGCGAGGCACACGACAGCGTTGCCGCAGCCGCCGCCGCCGACGGCAGGCCGGTCATGTGCCGCTTCACCAGGTTGACGCCCAGGCCGTACAGCAGCGAGGCCGCCGCACCGGCCAGCACCGCGGTGCCGATGCTCAGGCCCGACACCTTGGCCGTGGCCAGCACGACCACGCCGGCAAAGCCGACCAGCAACGCGCCAGCGCGGCGCATGCCGATCTTCTCGCCAAAGAACAGGAATGCGATCAGCGCAGCGAACAACACGGTCATCGCATTGCAGATCGCGCCGATCGCAGCAGGGGCCCGCTCCGCCGCATAAGCGAACAGCACGAACGGCAGCGCCGAGTTGATCAGGCCGATCGGTGCCAGCCACAGCCAGCGCCGCGGTGGGAACTGCGCGCGAGCGCGCCACAGGAATGGCAGCAGCACCAGCGCGCCCAGCACCAGCCGTACCTCGACCAGCGCGAACGGGCCGAACGACGGCACCGCCACCCGCATGAACAGGAACGAGCAGCCCCAGATGGCGCCCAGCAGGGTCAACTCCAGCGGTGTGCGCCAGTCGCGCTCGGCCGCCTGTGGGACCGCATTCATGTCCTGCCTCCGTCCATCGTCTGATCCTCGCAAGGCAGACAGGATCAGGCGCAGACGCCTGCCGCACAAGCGCGTAGTATCGCTGCCAGCCACAAATATGGTTTGAGGCTGGACATGCAGCTACGCCCTTCCCTGCTCCCCGCGCTGGCCGTGTTCGCTGTCGCCGCGCGCCACCAGAACTTCGCCCAGGCCGCACAGGAACTGCACCTGACCGCCAGCGCGGTCAGCCATCACGTGCGCCGCCTGGAGGAGGTGCTGGAGACCCGGCTGTTCCTGCGCCATGCCCGCGGCGTGCGCCTGACCGCCGAGGGGCGGCAGCTGGCCGATGCGGCCAGTGCAGCCTTCACCGATGTCGCGGCGGTCGCCCACCATCTGCACCCGGATGCGGACAGCGTGCCGTTGCGGATCACCACGCTGCGCTCGCTGTCGTACTGCTGGCTGCTGCCGCGGTTGCCACGCTTCACCCAGGCCCATCCGCACATCCGCATCGAGCTGCACACCGGCAGCGGCCTGGACCGCTACGACGATAGCGGGCCGGAGGTCGGCATCCGCTACGGCCTGGGCCAATGGCCGGGCCTGCGTGCGCAGCACCTGATGGATGACTACCTGTTTCCGGTCGCCTCACCGGCACTGGCCGGGGTGGAAACGCTGGTCGACCCGGCGCGCATCGCCGACCTCCCGCTGCTGACCGATCTGTCGCCGCAGGGCTGGCGCGACTGGTTCCGTCATGCCGGCGTGCGCCCGCCGTCGCCGCTGCCGCCGATGCACACCTTCGCCGACAGTACCGATGCGATGCGCGCGGCGGTGTACGGCATGGGCGCGGTGCTGGCACGCACCCACATCGCGCAGCCCTACCTGCAGCGCTACGAGGTGGTACGCCTGCCCGGCCCGGCGCTGAAAGCGCGCTATGCGTATCACGTGGTGCATGCCGAAGGGCAACCGCCGAGCCACGCCGCGCGCCTGTTCATCGACTGGTTGCTGGAGCAGGCGCAGGTCGAACGCACGCCGATTCCCGCATTGCCGGACAGCCTGCTCGGGCGCCCGGCCACGCACGGCTGACTGCGCCCTCACCCGTTCTTTGCTTCACGCTGGCTAGGCTGCTGGCGAACCCACAACGTACCTATGCCATGGCCATGCTGCGACTGCGCATCACCGGAACCGAAGACGACGCCCGTGCGATCAGCGATCTGCTGCTCGGCCTGGATGGCATCGAACATGTCGAGGAAACCGACGACCTGATGCCACACATGGACGACGACGATTCCAGTTCGGCCGGGCTGTCCGATGACATCGGCCCGGGCATCCACGAACTGGAAGTGGAAGTCGGCAATGAAAGCACCGCGCAGAAGGTGCGCGATGCGGTGCAGGAGCTGGCGCTGGAGCTGGATGTGTTCGTCGAGTACGAGACTGACGAGGGCTGATGCCGGCGGGCTACCGGCATCAACCATTGCCTCAGAGGGTGGGCGGCAGCTTGCGGCGGCGGCGACGCCACCACGCCCGCGCACCCCATGCCACGATCAGGGCCAGCACCGCCACCGGCAGCAGCGCGGCCGCAGCGCGGATCAGGAACGCAATGCTGGTGCTGAGGATGCTGCCCGATTCGCTCAGCGCCTCACCGATCTCGCTGCGGCTGCGCTGGCCGGACGTGGTATCGAAGTGGATCGTCACCAGCTGGGTATCGATGCGCCGGCGCTGCTGGGCGGCATCCTTGTTGGCCTGCTCGACGCCCGCTTCGATCTCCGACAGGCGCGTGGTGATCGCCATCAGGTCTTCGATCTTCAGGTCCTTGCGGTCCTGGTAGGACAGCAGCCGCGCATGTTCCTTCTCCAGCCGCGCCTTGGTCAGCGCCGTATCGGCCACGGCTTGCGCGAGATCTTCGGCACGCGTGTTGCGCGACTGCAGTTTTCCACCTTCACCGGCCATCGCGATCAGCGGCTCGGTGCCCTTCGGCGCGATGCGTACCCTGACCTCGCCGCTGGGCTGCTCGCCACTGCGCTGGTCGACCTGCAGCACCGCGCAGTCACCGAACTTCGCGTTCTGACAGGCCTGTGCCACCTGCTGGATGCGCGGTGCGATCTGCGCCGCCTCCAGCTGTACCTGCACGTCATGTTCATAGGCCAGGAAGGCACCTTCCGGTGATGCGACGGCAGCCTCGGCGGCAGTGGCGCCTGCATCGGCCGCCGCATCGCCGTGCTTGGCACAGGCCGCCAGCGCCAGCAGCAGTACCGGCATCGTCACCACACGCGTCCACGCACGCACCGGCCTCACAGTGCGGCTCCGTCATAGGACATCACCGCCAACGTGCCCAGATCCACCTGCGGCACGCAGCGCACGTTCACCGCCACCATCGGCGTACCTGTGCGCGGGTCCACCGCTTCGCTGTACGGCGCAACGCCGCACTCACGGCAATGGTGATGATCGATGTGGGCCTTGTTGAAATGATAGGTGGCCACGTCCGCCGGATCGGTCGTCAGCTGGAACGCCTCACGCGGCGTGAACCACAGCAGGCTGCCGCGGCGGCGGCACATCGAGCAGTTGCAGTCGATGACGTCGCTGATCGGCGCCCCGGCCTGTACGGTGAATGCGATCCTGCCGCAATGGCAGCTTCCCTGGTATTCCATGTCCTGCGCTCCGCTGGAGAGTCCTTGTCTGCCACCATGGTAATCCTATGGCACGGGGACAAAGCAGCCCCGGGGCCCTATGCTCGGGGTTTGACCCTGTACAGGAACGCCGATGCGCCCGCATCTTCTTGCCCTCGCCCTGGTCGCCGCCCTGGCCGGTTGCCAGCCGGCCGACGCCCCGACCAACGGTTCCACCCCGGCCGCCAGCCAGCAGGCCGGTGAGGCGGCGGTCGATGCCGCCTTCGCCGACCTGTCCAAGCGCGCCCTGGACACCTGGATGCAGCTGTCCCCGGTCAGCGCCACCCAGATCGGTGACCACCGCTACGACAGCGAGCTGGACGACCTGAGCGCCGCCGGCCAGCAGAAGACCGTGGCCGCCTACAAGGCACTGCTGGGCGAGCTGGACAAGATCGACGTGGCCAAGCTCGGCCGCGAAAACCAGGTGGACGCGGCGATCCTGCGCAACCAGCTGCAGTCGGAAATCTGGAACGCCGAAGTGCTGCAGTCCGGCAAGTGGGACCCGCAGCTGTACAACGGCATCGCCGGTAGCGCGATCTACGGCCTGATGGCGCGCGAGTTCGCGCCGCTGCCGGAGCGCCTGAAGTCGGCCACCGCACGCATGGAAAAGCTGCCGGCGATCTTCGCCCAGGCCCGCGAGAACCTGGATCCGGCCCGCGTGCCGAAGATCCATGCCGAGACGGTGGCCAAGCAGAACAAGGGCATCCTCAGCATCGTCGATACCTTCATCACGCCGCACATCGGTGAACTGCCGCAGGCCGACCAGCAGCGCCTGCAGGCCGCCATCGACGGCCTGAAGAAAGCGGTGGACGAACAGCAGGCCTGGCTGGACAAGACCCTGGTGCCGAATGCCAAGGGTGATTTCCGCATCGGTGCGGAAAAATACGACCAGAAACTGAAGTTCGCACTGAGCTCCTCGCTGTCGCGCCAGGAGATCGGTGAGCGTGCCCGCGCCGAACTCAAGCGCGTGCGCGAAGACATGTACGGCATCGCGCAGACCGTGCTGAAGGACAAGCCGGGTGCACCGGAAATGCCGGCCCAGCCGACCGACGAGCAGCAGCAGAAGGCGATCGAGGCCGCGCTGGAACTGGCCTACGCCGACAAGCCGGCACGCGACAAGGTGGTCGATGATGCCAAGGCCGCGCTGGAGCAGTCCACCGCATTCGTGCGCGAGCATGATCTGATGACGCTGCCCGACGCGCCGGTGGACATCATCCTGATGCCGGAATTCCAGCGTGGCGTGGCCGTGGCCTACTGCGATTCGCCGGGCCCGCTGGACAAGAACCTGAAGACCTTCTACGCCGTGTCGCCGATTCCGGACAACTGGAGCGAGAAGCAGGTCGACTCGTTCCTGCGTGAATACAACTCGCGCATGATCCACCTGCTGAGCATCCACGAAGGCACCCCGGGCCACTACCTGGAAGGCTGGCACTCGGCCAAGTTCCCCTCCACCCTGCGTGCGGTGCTGCGTTCGGGCCTGTTCGCCGAAGGCTGGGCGGTCTACACCGAGCGCATGATGCAGGAGCAGGGTTACCTCAACAACGACCCGCTGTTCCACCTGGTGCAGCTGAAGTTCTATCTGCGCACGATCTCCAACGCGATCCTCGACCAGGGCGTGCACGTGGACAACTGGGATCGCGAGAAGGCGATGCACCTGATGACACACGACGCGTTCCAGCAGGAAAGCGAAGCCGCCGGCAAGTGGGTGCGCGCGCAGCTGACCTCGGCGCAGCTGCCGACCTACTTCGTCGGCGCGCAGGAACACTTCGACACCCGCAAGGCGGTGCAGGACAAGCTCGGCGACAAATTCAACCTGAAGGCGTACCACGACCAGGTGCTGTCCTACGGCGCCCCGCCGGTGCGTTTCGCACGCCAGCTGATGCTGGACCAGCCGATCGAGTGATTGAGCCGGTGTGAGTTGAAAACAGAATGGCCCGGGGAAACCCGGGCCATTTTTTCTCCGGCGCTGCCCAAGTCAGAGCATGTGGATATACATTTTGCTCGAACCCTGCCGTGGATCCAAAAAGTACTCTGCACCACAGCCGCGGCAGACCGCTGGATGCTCTTCATCACTGCCTCTCTGGTTCTCCAGTGCGACCGCCACTATCGGGTGCTCGCAATCGAAGCAGTTGAAGGCCACGTTGTTGCCATGCGGATCAGCCTGAATCCGGTCACCATCACCGTTCATTACGAGAAAATCCGTGATTCTCACAAGCCGCACCTCGCGCTGGATTGATGGCATGAGGGTAGCTGAATCAGGAGCATGGATTGCGCCAGTGAGGGCATGCATTTCAATGCGGCGTGACGCCTGCCGCTCGCTGACTCCTGCCTGCCCGTCCCGAATACCCGCCGCTCGGCCTACTCCGCCTCACACATGGACAACATCTGCGGGCGCATTGTTCGCATCATCTCCCTGTTCCCGCAGACTCCAATGCGCCACCTGGTGTTAGTTCTTGGCTTGCTCTCCTCTGCAATGGCCGCCGCTACGGCCTTCGCCGCCTGCCCGTCGCCGCCGGCCGGGCAACCCGACATCCGGGCCGTGGGCTACTACACCGACAAGGCCGGTTCGGTGATCGACCCGGTACTGCACCAGCAGAACAAGGACGCCACCGCGCCTCTTGACCGCTATGCCGCCGACGTGGCGCGCATGAGCGACGACTACCTGCGCGACGGTGACCCGGCAGCGGCACAGTGCACCCTGAGCTGGCTGGGTGCGTGGGCCGACGATGGCGCCATGCTCGGGCAGATGGTCCGGGTCAACAACAACCAGTCGTTCTACATGCGGCAGTGGATGCTCGATGCGGTAGCGATGGCCTACCTGAAGGTGCATGACCAAGCTGATACCCGGCAGCGCGAGCGCATCGACCTCTGGTTGCAGAAGCTGGCACGGGCCAATCTGGCGTATTGGGACAATCCGAAACGGCGCCGCAACAACCACTACTACTGGGGCGGCCTGGGCGTGCTGGCCACCGGCCTGGCCACGAGTGACGAGACCTTGTGGCAGGCCGGCCACGCCGCCTTCCAGAAGGGCATCGATGACATTCAGGACGATGGCAGCCTGCCGCTGGAAATGGCGCGCGGGCAACGTGCCCTGCACTACCACGATTACGCATTGGCGCCGCTGGTGATGATGGCTGAGCTGGCGCGGCTGCGCGGCCAGGACTGGTACGCCAGCAGGGATCACGCTATCGACCGCCTTGCCCGCCGCGTCATCGAAGGCAGCAAGGACCCTGCATGGTTCAACGAACACACCGGCGTTGCACAGCTGCCCCTGCAGGCCAGCGGCTGGGTCGAGTTCTACCGGTTGCGATCACCGGATGGCGGCCTGTTCGATGTCGCGCATGCGCGCGGCCCGTTCCACTCGCCACGGCTGGGCGGCGACCTTACGCTGATGGCCACGCATGGCATCGTGCGCGCGCCGCTGCGTTAGCGGCGTACCTCAGCGGGCTGCCGGATGCAGCAGACGTTGGAACTCGGCGACGGTGCAGCCCTGTGCCGCGCACCCCGGCACACGAAGCGCGACGCGGCCCGCCGGCTGCGCGTTGGTCAGAGGCAGCACATCGCGCAGCTGCGCGGTGGTCGGGTAGACGTAGGCCAGGCGGATCCTTTCCTCACCGCTGTGGCGATCACGCCAGCGCTCGAACTGCAGCAGGCCGCCGATCGGCGTCTTCTCGTACTGGCCCGGCAGGCTGTAGTCGCTGATTCCCAACGCCGCCAGCACCGAACCGATGTTGGAATCGTGGCCGACCAGCAGGCTCACCTTCGGTGACGCCGGATCTTCGAACAGCGCGTTTATTCTTGCCAGAAGCGGCGCGGCCACGTCCCGCGCCACCTCGGGCGTTCCGAACAGGATGTCCTGGTAGCGGTTGCGGATCTGCGCCAACGCCTGCCATTGGCCTTCCGTGTTCAAGCGGCCCCACCCTTCGCGCGAAGTACTGCTTCCCTGGTAGTGCTCCATCAACAAGGCATCGACCAGTCCACTGGCCAGGGCCAGCGAACCGGACGCGCGTGGCTCCTTGCCCGGTTCCGCACTGAAGGTCGTGTCGGCCAGCATTAGATGGCAGTCGCTGCGCCCCATGCATGCCGCCGACTGCGGATAGCGGGTGATCGCCTCCACCACCGCCAACGCCGGTGCCAGATCCGATGCGGCCCGTGCCTGTTGCATCGCCGACACCGCACGTGCGCGGAAGGCCGCGTCATCGCGGTGGATCACCGGATTGAACAGCGGGTCCATCGTGCCCAGCGGCATGCGCTGCTCGATTGCAACATGGCAGCCCGGGAAGGCTCCGGCAACGAAGAACTGCGCGGTGGCCTGGGTGCGCTGCAGGCTGTTGGCGTGGGCGTGGAAGTCACCCGGCTGCGGGCAATCCGACGGCGGCAGCAGCTGCGCCTGCCGCAGCCACTGGCCGATGTAGCGGCCCATGTAGACCTCCAGCACGCCGCCCTTGGCGGTCAGCTCGCCTGGGGCGACGTCCCAGCCTGGCCAGCGCTCTGGCGTGGCATTGGCCAGCGCACCCGATGCCACCACCGGCGCGCGCAGGTTGTGGCGGCTGAGCAGGACCACCTGTTCGAGCTGGTCGCCTTGCATGGGGGCTGGCGTGGCTGCCGCCGCTGAACTGACCAGGGCAAGCGCGAGCAGCAAAGGGCGTAGCGGGTGGATCATGCGGGTCTCCGGAAACACACTGGGGTCAGAGCCCTTTCCTGCGGAAAGGGATCCGGCCCCAAGGGATGCATCCACGCATGGCGTGGATCTACTGATCGGCAGCCACAAAACCACCGGTCTGCCGCGCCCACAACCGCGCGTACAGGCCACCGGCCGTAATCAGCTCGGCGTGGGTGCCGGTCTCGACGATGCGGCCCTGGTCCATCACCACCAACCGGTCCATGCGCGCGATGGTCGACAACCGGTGCGCGATCGCGATCACCGTCTTGCCGCCCATCAGCTCGTCCAGGCTGTCCTGGATCGCCGCTTCCACTTCCGAATCCAGCGCCGAGGTCGCCTCGTCCAGCACCAGGATCGGTGCGTCCTTCAGCAGTACGCGGGCAATGGCGATGCGCTGGCGCTGGCCGCCGGACAGCTTCACGCCGCGCTCGCCGACATGCGCGTCGTAGCCACGACGCCCCTGCCCGTCCACCAGCGTATCGATGAAGGCTTCGGCACGCGCCTTGGTTACGGCTGCGCGCAACTGCTCATCGGTCGCGTCGGGACGGCCGTACAGCAGATTGTCGCGGATCGAGCGATGCAGCAGCGAGGTATCCTGGGTGACCACGCCGATCTGCTGGCGCAGGCTTTCCTGGGTGACGTACGCAATGTCCTGGTCGTCGATCAGGATGCGGCCACTTTCCAGGTCGTACAGGCGCAGCAGCACGTTGACCAGGGTCGACTTGCCGGCACCGGAAGGACCCACCAGGCCGATCTTCTCGCCGGGCTTCACCACCAGGTCGAGGCCGGCGATCACCCCGCCCTTCTTGCCATAGTGGAAGTGGATGTCCTGGAAATGCACGCCACCACGGGTCACCTGCAATGGCACTGCATCCTCGCGGTCCTGCACGGTCAGCGGCTGGGCGATGGTGGTGATGCCGTCCTGCACCGTGCCGATGTCCTCGAAGATGCCGTTGATGGTCCACATGATCCAGCCGGACATGTTGTGGATGCGGATCACCAGGCCGGTGGCCAGGGTGATCGCGCCGACGGTGATGTGGCCACCATTCCACAGCCACAGCGCCAGCCCGCAGGTACCGGCGATCAGGAAGCCGTTGACGATGGAGATGGTCAGGTCCATGCCGGTGGTGACCCGGGTCTGCGCGCGGTGCTTGACCGCCAGTTCCTGGATCGATTCGGCAACGTAGGCCTGCTCGCGTCCGCCATGGGCGAACAGCTTCAGCGTGGGAATGTTGGTGTAGCCATCGACGATGCGGCCCATCGCCTTGGAACGTGCCTCGGAAGCGATCCAGGCGCGTTCCTTCGCGCGCGGCACGAAGTAGACCATGATCACCGCATAGGCCAGCAGCCACAGGATCAGCGGCACCATCAGCCGCCAGTCGGCCTGCGCGAACAGGTACAGCGCGGTGCCGGTATAGACCACGATGTACCAGAGCGAATCGACCATCTGTACGGCCGATTCGCGCAGCGAGGTACCGGTCTGCATCACCCGGTTGGCGACGCTGCCGGCGAAGTCGTTCTGGAAGAAGCTCAGGCTCTGCCGCACCACGTAGTTGTGCATCAGCCAGCGCGAGCGGTTGCTCAGTCCGGGCACGATGGCCTGGTTGACCAGCAGGTTGTGCAGGCCGACCAGGATCGGCCGCGCGATGACCGTGATGAACAGCATCCAGCCCAGGTCATTGGCGTGGCGCTTGAAGAAATCGGCCCCCGGCTGCTCGGCGACCATGTCGACGATGCGGCCCAGGTAATCGAACATCGCCACTTCCACCAGCGCCAGCAGCAGGCCAGCGATCAGGGTCGCCAGCAGCACCGGCCACACCGGGCGCAGGTAGTGCAGGTAGAACGGCAGCACCTTGCGCGGTGGCATGCGCCCATCCACGGGCGGGAACACCGGGATCAGGGATTCAAACCAACGGAACATCGCACTCCCTCGCCTCTTGCAAGCGGCGAAGTATCCCACGCCGGATGTGTACGCCAGCCGATGATCGCCGCGGCTCCGGTCGTGCCGGCCGCCGGCCGGCACTACCCTCACTCCTTGACCGGGGTGAACAGCAGGTCCTGGAAATCGAAGCTGAAATCGGTCAGGTCGGAGATCGGCTGCATGCGCACCTCGCGCACCTTGCCGTCCGGGTCCAGGCTGAAGTTCACGAACGCATCGGCGTTGAGCGAGCGGTCATCCCAGCGCACGATGAAGGTATCGTGCTGCCAGTGCTCCAGGCGACCGCTCAGCTGCGCGGTCTTCATGAAGCGCAGGCGCAGGCCCCTGCCCTCTGCACTGACCTGCATGTCGCCATACCAGCGGTCGCGGAACGTGCCGGTGTAGCCGGCCAGTGCCAGCGATGGCTTGCTGCCCTTGTCGCGCGCGCTCTGGTGCTTGGCCCAGGCTTCGTCGGCCTTGCCCTGGCCCTTGGCCACGGCCTTGGCATAGGCGTCCACCCAGTCGTGCTTCTCGCCACCCAGATAGGCATCCAGCACGCTCAGGGTGATCGCGTTGAACGCCGCGCCCACTTCCTGGTTGGTCAGCACCACCACGCCCAGCTTCTCGCCCGGCACCAGGGTCAGCCGCGAAACCATGCCCGGCCAGCCACCGGTATGCCAGACCAGTTTCTGCCCACGGTAGTCGCTCAGGCTCCAGCCTTCGCCGTAGCCGGCAAAGTTGGCCCGCGCCGGCGCCAGCTCCGGCACGCTCGGCGCCGGGATCGACTGCGGGGTGATCATCCGCCACATCTGCTGCTGGCTCTTTTCACTGAACAGCGCAGTGCCGTCGGCCAGCTTGCCTTCGGCCAGCTGCACCTGCATCCAGCGTGCCATGTCGTGGGCGCTGGAATAGATGCCACCGGCGCCGGCATTGTTCGACCAGGTCAGCGGCGCGACGGTACGCAGGTCCTTGAAGTCGTACTTGGCGTGGCCGACCGCTGCCTTATCACCGGGCTTGAGGTGGTCGGCGTTGTAGCGCGTACCGGCCATGCCCACCTTGTCGAAGATGCGGGTCTGCAGGAACTGCTGGTAGCTCATGCCGGAGACGCGTTCGATCACCTGCTGGGCAACCGCGTACAGGATGTTGTCGTAGGCGTAGCTCTCGCGGAAGCCGCCCTTCAGCGGCACCTTGCCCAGCCGCTGCACCACTTCGGCGTTGCTGTAGGAAGTGGTCGGCCAGAACAGCAGGTCACCGGCCCCCAGGCTCAGGCCGCTGCGATGCGACAGCAGGTCGCGGATCGTCATCTGCCCGGTCACGAACGGATCGGACATGCGGAACGACGGCAGGTGATCGATCACCTTGTCGTCCATCTTCAGCTTGCCGTCCTCGGCCAGCAGGTTCAACGAGGTGGCCGTGAACGCCTTGGTGTTGGAGGCGATCGCGAACAGCGTATCGGCCTGCACCGGCTCCGGCTTGCCCTGCTCGCGCACGCCCCAGCCACGCTCCAGCACCACCTGGCCGTCCTTGACCACGGCCACGGCGATGCCGGGCACGTCGAACTGCGCGCGCACGCGCTCGACGGTCGCATCCAGGTCCTGCAGTGGCGGCGGGGTCGCCGCGCTCGCCATGGTCGTGCACGCCAGCAGCACGGCACCTCCGATCCAGGGTTTCATCCAGCACGATCTCCGAACAGGGGTAGCGGCCGTGTGCAGGCCGTCACCGGGGTTTCGCGGGATGGTAACGGTCCGCGGCGCACCCTGCCCTGTGCCATAGGAGGGGTGTCATGGGCGGGAACGGTCAACCCAGCAGCGGCTCCACCATCATTCCGTGCCTGCGCTACCGCGACGCGCAGGCCGCCATCGACTGGCTGCAGCGCGCCTTCGGTTTTCACGTCCAGGCGGTGTATGCCGACGGCGATACCGTGTTCCATGCGCAGCTGACATATGGCAACGGCATGATCATGCTTGGTTCGAGCAGCAGTAGTGGCGAATGGTCCAAGCTGGCGGTGATGCCGGACGAGGTCGGCGGACGCCAGACCCAGAGTGCCTGCGTGATCGTCACCGATGTCGATGCGCACTATGCCCGGGCCAAGTCTGCCGGCGCGCGCATCGTCATCGACATCGCCGACCAGGACTACGGCGGCCGTGGCTATGCCTGCGCCGATCCGGAAGGCTACCTGTGGTGGTTCGGCAGCTACGATCCGTGGCGCGCGGACCACGGCCAATGACCGCAACTGCCAGCCAGGCGGCGATCCGCTGCGGCATCGGCGGCTGGGTGTTTCCCGAATGGCGCGGCGGTGTGTTCTATCCAGCGGGCCTGCCGCAGCGCGAGGAACTGGCCCACGCCAGCCGCGCCCTGCGCTGCATCGAGATCAACGGCACGTTCTATCGCACGCCAACGGCGGCCCAGTGCGCACAATGGGCCGCACAGACACCCGACGGTTTCCGCTTCTCGATGAAGGCGCCGCGCTACCTGGTGCAGCGCCGCGACCTGTCCAGCACGGTGGAGGCCGCCGCACCGTTCCTTGAGGCGGCACTCGCGCTCGGTGACCGTCTCGGCCCGTTGCTGTGGCAGTTCGATCCGCGCCACCCCGCCGATGCTGAAGCACTCGGGGCTCTGATGGGGCAATTGCCGCATCAGCTGGAGGGCGTTCCGCTGCAGCACGCGCTGGAGGTGCGCAACGCCGAGGCACATGGCCCGGCGCTGGTCGCTGCCGCGCGCCGCCACGACGTGGCGCTGGTGATCGAGGACAGCGACGAGGCGCCCCTGCACGGTGATGTCAGTGCCGGCTTCGTCTACGCCAGGATCAAGCGCAGCCAGGCCCGCTTGAACGAGGGCTTGCCGGCACCCGTGCAGCAGCGCTGGGCCGAACGCGCGCTCCACTGGTCACGCGGCGAACCGGTGGACGACCTGCCCTGCCTGTCCGGGCCGGCACCGTCAGAGCCGCGCGAGGTCTACCTGCTGTGCATCGGCGCCGGCAAGGCACGCAACCCGCCCGCGGCGATGGCCCTGCAGCGGCGGGTAGATGGGGCCAGCAATTCCTCACGCGGATAGCGCTGCGGTCATCGCCTTGCCTCACAATAGGCCGATGAGCACACCCGACACCCGCAAAGCGCTGTGGCAGATCCATTTCTGTGTCCTGCTGTGGGGCGTCACCGCCATCCTCGGCAAGCTGATCACCCTGCCGGCGCTGCCGCTGGTGTGGTGGCGCATGCTGCTGGTGACGGCGATGCTGGCCCTGCTGCCGCGGGTCTGGCGTGGATTGCGCACGCTGCCCCTGCGGCTGGTGGCGGGCTACGCCGGCATCGGCGCGTTGGTCGCGCTGCACTGGCTGACGTTCTACGGTGCGGTGAAGCTGGCCAATGCCTCGGTAGCCGCCACCTGCATCGCGCTGGCGCCAGTGTTCACCTCGATCATCGAACCCTGGGTGGCCAAGCGGCCGTTCCAGCTGCGTGAACTCGCCTTCGGCCTGGCCGTGCTGCCGGGTGTCGCACTGGTGGTCGGTGGCGTGCCCGATGGCATGCGCCTGGGTGTGTTGATCGGTGCGATCTCGGCGCTGCTGGTGGCGGTATTCGGCTCGCTCAACAAGCGCATGGTCAGCCATGCGGATCCGCTCACGGTCACCGCACTGGAACTGGGTGCGGGCACCCTCACCCTGACCCTGCTGGCACCGCTGATGCCGTACCTGCTGCCAGCGCTGGCCAGCCCGCTGTGGGTGGTTCCGGACCTGCACGACGGCATCCTGCTGCTGGTGCTGGCCGGGTTCTGCACGCTGCTGCCGTTCGCCCTGGCCCTGGTCGCACTGCGCCATCTGAGCGCCTACACGGTGCAGCTGGTGACCAACCTGGAGCCGGTCTATGCGGTGGTGCTGGCGGTGGTGCTGCTGCGCGAGCAGCACGAAGTCACCCCATGGTTCTACCTGGGCGTGGCGATCATCGTCGGTGCCGTATTCCTGCATCCACTGCTGAACCGTCGCAAGCCGATGCAGCACCCGGAGATCCTCGGTACGGCCGAGGCGCGCAACATCGCCGATTGAGTGCATCCACGCATGGCGTGGATCTACCGGTCGTGGATCGCCGTATCAACGCTGCGGCCAATGCCATGCCGGGGCATCCAGCAGGCCCTGCCCGCTGAGCAATGTGCGGCCCTGTTCCTTGTGCAGGTGCAGCGAATGGCAACCCGGTGCCTGTTCCAGCGCCGCGATCAGTCGGCTGGCATGTGACACCACCCATACCTGGCTGCGTGCACTGGCCGCGATGATCAGCCGCGCCAGTGCCGGCAGCAGGTCTGGATGCAGGCTGGTCTCCGGCTCGTTGAGCACCAGCAGCGGCGGCGGACGCGGCGTGTGCAGCGCAGCGGCCAGCAGCAGGAAGCGCAGCGTGCCGTCGGAGAGTTCGGCCATCGACAATGGCCGCAGCAGCCCCGGCTGGTGGAAGCGCAATGCCAACCGGCCATCCAGCGGCTCGAAGCTGACCGTGGCACCCGGGAACGCATCGTCGACACTGCGCGCCAGTGCGCCCGGATCTCCGATCTCGAGGATGGCACCCACGCTGCGGCCAGATCGCGACCGTCGTGATGCAGCACCGGCGTGCGTGTGGCCATTGCCGGCTGTCGCGCCGGAGCATCGGCATCACTTCGGAAATGATCGTAGAAGCGCCAGCGACGGATGTACTCTCGCAGCGCGATGGTTTCCGGCATGCGCTGCGGGTCGCCCACCTGGGTGAACAGGCTGTCGAACAGTGACAAGCGATCGTCGACCAGATCCCAGCCACGCCCATGGCGTTGCCGCACCATCGCCCCGCGCCGGTCGACCAGCAGGTTGGCGCTGCGCAGGAACGGGCCCGCCCAGATCGCCTCGGCCTTGATCTGCGGGTCCAGCGCGAAGGCGGAGCGGCTGGGCGGCGGGTAGCCCAGATCGATGGCGTAGCCGAATTCGTCGGTGGCGAAGCCCAGCTTCAGTCCCACCGATTCCTGTCGCGGGCCGCCCTGCAATGGGATTTCGCCGGCAGTGACCCGGCGGTCCATTTTTTCGGGGCCCGCCCACAGCGCCGAAGCGAGGCCGCCTTCGCGGGCCAGCACCGCCGCGACGCCGCCCTGTGCGGTCTCCGCGAGCAGGCGCAGCGCGCGGTACAGGCTGGACTTGCCACTGCCGTTGTCCCCGGTGACTACGTTCAACTGCTGCAGCGGCAGTACCAGCCCATGCAGTGAGCGATAGTGGGCGATGGCCAGGGTCTGCAGCATGGTTGTGTCCGTGGGAACAGGAACGGCATATTCGCCGGGCGCAATCGCACAGGCCGCGACACGGCGTTACCCAATCGGCAAAAGCATCCACGCATGGCGTGGATCTACTGCATGCAGGGCTCAGCCCGCCCGTTCCACCCGGTTGCGGCCATTGCCCTTGGCGCGGTACAGCGCCTTGTCGGCGCGCGCCAGCGTGTCATCCACGCTTTCACCGGGCTGGTGCTGGGCCACACCAATACTGATCGTGACCGGAAATCCCAGCGGAAGGGCTGCCACAGCCAGGCGCAGGAACTCGCACTGCAGTTCGGCCGTGTGCAGGTCGGTGCCCGGCATCACCGCCACGAACTCTTCGCCGCCATAGCGCGCGGCCATGCCACGGCCGGCAAAGTGCGAGCGCAGCAGCACGCCCAGCTCGGCCAGCACCCGGTCGCCAGTGGCGTGGCCCTGGAAGTCGTTGATGTGCTTGAAATGGTCGATGTCCAGCAGCGCGACACAGGCCAGTCCAGGTTGCCCATCGATCTCCGCCACCGCCTCTTCCAGCGCTGCCGCCATCGCGCGACGGTTCGGCAGGCCGGTCAATGCATCGGTGCGGCTCTGCTCGGCCAGATCGGCATTCTGCGCCAGCAGCACGTCCTGGTACTCCGACAGCAGGCGCTCGTAGTCATCACGCTCCAGCATGTGTTTCTGGATGTCGAGCGCGAAGCGGCGCAGTTCCATCACCAGCATCACCTGCCGCGACAGCGCGGCCAGCGCTTCGGCCTTGTCGCTGGGCAGGCGCTGCGGTTGCGCATCGAATACGCACAGCGTGCCCAGTGGCAGGCCATCGGAACTGATCAAGGGTGCACCGGCATAGAAGCGGATGTGCGGGTCGCCGGTCACCACCGGGTTGTCGTGGAAGCGGATGTCCTGCAATGCATCCTCCACCACCATGATTTCCTGCGGCTGCAGGATGGCGTGGCCACACATCGATTCGCTGCGCAGGTTCTCCGCCGCGTCGATACCCTGGATCGATTTGAACCACTGCCGTTCGACGTCGATCAGGGTCACCGCCGCCATCGAGGTACCGCAGACCGCCCTGGCGATCGCCACCAGGTCGTCGAATGACTTCTCGCGCTGCGAATCAAGGATCCGGTAGCGGTACAGCGCCTCGAGCCGAAGAGCTTCGTTGGCAGGCTTGTCGGGCTTGATCATGCAGCGTCAGGTTCCGGCAGGTCACTTCGGAGTCTAGCTGATGCAGAACCGGGTCCATGCTCGGCTCTGCACCTATCGGTTTACCAGTCCAGCTGCTTCGGCAGCAGGCCCTGCAGTTCCTGCTCGGTCAGGTTGCGCCACTGGCCTGGCTTCAGCGCGCCAATCTTGATGTTGTCGATGCGCACGCGGCGCAGCTGGGTCACCCGATAGCCGAACTCAGCCGCCATCAGGCGGATCTGCCGGTTCAGGCCCTGCTGCAGCGTGATGCGGAAACCGAACTTGGCGATGCGCGAGGTCTTGCACGGCAGCGTCATCTGGTCGTGGATGCGAACGCCACGGGCCATGCCGCGCAGGAATTCATCGGTGACCGGCTTGTTCACCGCCACCAGGTATTCCTTCTGGTGGCCGTTCTCGGCACGCAGGATCTGGTTGACGATGTCGCCGTTGCTGGTCATCAGGATCAGCCCCTCCGATTCCTTGTCCAGGCGGCCGATCGGGAAAATGCGCTGTTCGTGGCCGACGAAATCGACGATGTTGCCCTTGACCGACGTCTCGGTCGTGCAGGTGACGCCGACCGGCTTGTTCAGCGCGATGTAGACGTGGCGACGGGCACCAGGCTTGCGGGCCACGCGCGCGCGCAGCGGCTGGCCGTCGACCAGCACCTGGTCTTCCTCGCCCACCACCGCGCCGGTGCCGGCCGGATGGCCGTTGACGGTGACCCGGCGGGCAGCGATCAGGCGATCGGCCTCGCGGCGGGAGCAGAAGCCGGTGTCGGCGATATGTTTGTTGAGTCGGGTGGTCATCGGTCCATTATCCGGCATCGCCGCCCGCTGCGCTTCATGCCGGGGCCGGCGGATCGAGTTCTTCACCGTCGAACACCCGGTCGCGGCCCGCACGCTTGGCCACGTACATGGCGTGGTCAGCCCGGCGCAACAGCGCAGCCAGGTCGTCCTCGCCCGGCCGCCACTGCGCCAGGCCGATGCTGGCGGTCACCTCCAGGCCCGGCACCTGCAGCGCCCGGCCCGCTTCGGTGATGTGCTGGCGCAGGCGATCCAGGCGTGCCGACGCCGCCTCGCGCGGCATGCCCGGCATCAGCAGCAGGAACTCCTCGCCGCCCATCCGCACCACCTGGTCCTGGCTGCGCACCGCCGCACGCAGTGCACGTGCCACCGCCACCAGCACCTGGTCGCCTACGGCGTGGCCATGGCGGTCATTGATGTCCTTGAACAGGTCGATGTCGAGGAAGCCGATCACCAGCGGACCACCTTCGCGTTCGACCCGTTCCAGCTGCCGTGCCAGCTGCTGCAGCCCGGCACGGCGGTTGGGCAGCCCGGTCAGGCCATCGGTTTCGGCCAGCTGGCGCAGCTCATCGCGCTGCTGGCGCAGGCGGCCCAGCCGCTGGTTCAGCGCATAGGCGGCCATCATCAGCAGCCAGGTCACCGACAGCTGCAGCGCCTCCACGCGGTACTCCAGCAACCACGCAGCGCGGCAGGCGTCAGCCAGGATCAACACCAGCATCGGCGCCAGCGCCGCCAACCCGGCCTGCGCCCAGCGGTCACCGCGCAGCCGCGCCCACACCCCGACCATCAATGCCAGGCCACAGCCCAGCAGGTAGGACACCTGCAGGCCCTGCGCCACCCAACCCAGGCTGTCCCACTGCAGCCAGGGCACCCATGCGGCCAGCACCAGCAATCCCCATAGCGCCAGCAGCTGCACCGGGCGCGAACGCGGCAGCAGGCGGTCGCCGCCGTTCAGACGCCACAGCGCCGGCAGCACCAATGCCTGGGACGCGGCGGTCAATGCCAGCAGCCACCAGGCACCGCGCTCGCCCACCGGCAGCCACGGCTCCGGGTAGCCGCTGAGGCCACCAAGGATGGCCTGCCACAGCACCAGCACGGTGGTACCGGCGATGTAGACCAGGAAGCTGCGGTCGCGGGTAGTGAGGAAGGCCATCAGCGCCGACAACGCCAATGCGATCGCCACGGCGATGCAGGCCGCACGCACCAGCAGGCGAGCGGTATCGTTCTGCTGCACGGGGCTGGGCGCCCCCAACCGCAGGGTCGGTACCCAGCGCGCCTTCAGCGGCGTCTGCCATGACACCAGGAATGGTTCATGGCTGCCCGCCGGCGGTACCGCGACCAGGCCGATGCCTGCGCGGAACCGTGAATCACGGGTACGGGCATCATGCATGTTGCCGCAGAT
Source organism: Stenotrophomonas maltophilia (assembly GCF_002799155.1). Taxonomy (GTDB): domain Bacteria; phylum Pseudomonadota; class Gammaproteobacteria; order Xanthomonadales; family Xanthomonadaceae; genus Stenotrophomonas; species Stenotrophomonas maltophilia_R. The sequence continues at coordinate 891,498 of NZ_NERD01000002.1, read as the reverse complement.
TTCGCGATCCCCATGCTGCACGCGCACTTCGCCAGCGAACACATTGAACACGTCCAGTGCCTGCGGCTGGCCCGACCAGCCGCCGGCGGGCGCGGCCACCTGCACCTGCTGCCGTGGCCCCTGCAGCATCTCCGGCGTGCAGCCGCGATGCGGGGTGGGTTCATCGGTGGCTGCACCGACCAGCAGGTAATCGCGCCCGGCTTCGGCCACAGCGGCCCACAGCGGCCACGGCGTTGCCAACCACACCAGCAGCACGACCAGCACCGCTCCTGTTCCGTACTGCCACTGCCTGCCGCCCACGCCACGTCCTGTTCCTGCTTACGCCCGCGCCCGCTGCGCGTCGCCCCTGCCGGGCATTATCGCAGCCGCGGCTGCAGCGCACGTGTAGACCAAAGTCGCCGACAGTCGTTCAGCCAGCCGCCGGAGGCCCCTTCACCGCCACCAGGCGGACCGGCCTCAGGTCACTCAGGGTCATCCGTTCCAGCGGCTGCGGCCGCTCGACCGCATAGCCCTGCAGGCCCTGCACGCCGAGCCGGGTCAGCGCGGCGGCGACTTCGGCGGTCTCCACCCATTCGGCCACCACCTCCATCTGCAGTTCGCGCCCCAGTTCACTGATCGCGCGCACGGTGGCGTGGCTGACCGGATCGGTATCCATGTCGCGCACGAAGGCACCGTCGATCTTCAGGATGTCGGCCGGCAGCTGGCGCAGGTAGCCAAACGAGGACAGTCCGGAGCCGAAATCGTCCAACGCCATCCGGCAGCCACGCGCCTTCACCGCATCGATGAAGGCACGCGCCTGGCTGAGGTTGCTGATCGCAGCGGTCTCGGTGATTTCGAAGCACAGCTTGGAGGCCACTGCGCGGTTGCGCTCCAGCAGGTCGCAGACGAAGGCGAGGAAGCCTGGCTCGGCGATCGACTGCGCCGAGACGTTGACGTTGCACAGGCCCAGCTGCCGGACGTGCGCCGGGCACACCTGCAGATGCCGGAACAGCAGGCCCAGCACATGCCGGTCCAGCGCCACGGCCATGCCATAACGCTCCACCGCCGGCATGAACTGGCCCGGCAGGTGCAGGCTGCCATCGCTGCCGCGCATGCGCACCAGCACCTCATAGTGCAGGTACGCGGGATCGCCAACGCGGGCAATGCGCTGCGCATACAGCACCATGCGGTTCTCGGCCATGGCCAGGCTGACGCCCTGCAGGCGTTCGGCTTCCCGGCGCCGTTCCTCCAGCGCCATGCGGTTTTCGTTGAAGCAGTGCACGCGGTTGCGCCCGGCCTGCTTGGCCGCATAGCAGGCGCTGTCGGCGGCGCTCATCAGCCAGTTCACATCCGGTGCCTCGGCGCTGACCTCGACCACGCCGATGCTGCAGCTCAACTGCGGGCTGCCCTCGCTGACCGGGAACGTGGCCTGGCCCAAGTGGCGGATCACCCGCTGCAGCACGCGCTTGGCCTCGTCCTGCCCGGCATGGGCAAGGAACACCGCGAACTCGTCCGCACCCAGCCGGCCCACCCAGTCGCCATCGCGCACTGCCGCCACCAGGTAGTCGGCGAAGCTGCGCAGCATCTGGTCGCCGGCGGCGTGGCCGAAGCTGTCGTTGACCAGCTTGAAATGGTCCAGGTTGATGTAGCACAGCGCGTGCGTGCCGCCCTCGCTGCGCACCTGCAACAGCGCGCGCTCCAGCAGCCGCTCGATCTCCCGGCGGTTGATCAGGCCGGTCAGCGGATCATGGCTGGCGTGGTGCTCGATCTCGCGCGCCAATGCATGGTTCTGGCTGACGTCCTCGATGATTGCGAACACCGACAGGCCACCGCCGGTACTGCGCACGCCGGTGCCACTCCAGCGGCCCCAGACCAGGCTGCCGTCGCGACGGCGGAAGCGCAGTTCGCTCGGTCGCAGCTGGCGGTCCCAATCGATGCGCCCCACCCCATCGATGACCAGCTCGCCATCCATCAGCAGGTCCCCCAGCGACAGCTGCAGCAGCATGTCACGACGGTGATCGAGGATATCGGCCATCGCCTGGTTGGCCTCGACCACCTTGCCTTCGGCATCGAGCTTGAGCATGCCAACGTTGGCCTGGTAGAACGCAGCGCGGAAACGGCTCTCGTGTTCTGTCAGATCCTTGCCCACGCGCCGCGCCAGCGCGACCGCCATCAGGCTGATCGCCAGCACCGACAGGCCCGCAACCATCAACGTGGCCAGCCTCACCAGCGTCGCCATCCGCAACAGCGCCTGCGAGAACGCCTGGCTCTGTACCTGCATCCGCCGGTCGAGGTCGCGCAGCTGTTGCAGGTATTGGTCACGTACGGCGATCGGCACCGGGCCACCGTCATGCCGCAGCTGCAACTCCTCGATCAGGCGCTGCACGGCCATCAGGTCACCGTCGGTCTTCCGCCACAGCGCGGTCGCCTCGCGGAAGGCACCGATGTCGCGTGCATAGCGGAACGAGAACACCAGCCGCGGGATATCGGCGCGCGCATTGCCGCCCTGCAGGAATCCCTGCCTGGCTTTGGCTTCGTCCGGCTCGCCCTGTTCCAGCGCCAGCCGCGCCTGCAGATCACCCAATGGCACCTGCAGCGCCCTGCGTGCATCGTCCAGGTCCTGCGCATCGCCGTGCGCAAGATAGCGGCTGAGCGCAGCGGTCGCATCCTGCTGCCCCCGTGACCAGTAGCCCTGGCCGGCAATCCAGGCGGTGGAGGCCGCCTGCAGTTCCTGGATCAATGCGGACAGCGCAACCAACCCGATCGCCATGCCCGTCAACAACGCAAAGCGCAATCCCAGCCCACGGGTCATCGGCACCCGCCGGCTCTGCTGGTCCGTGCCACTTCTACCCATCCCGGATCCCCCCGAATGTGCTGCGGTGACAACCTCCCTGGAACCGGCCCAGCCTATGACCGGCAATGTGTGGGCCATGCGAAAAAGGGGACGGAGGGGATTAAGTCGTTTCCGGCATAAGCGCATGGCCTGCCATATACGACTTAATCCCCTCCGTCCCCTTTTTCTGGACGCCAGCCCCGAGGCTGGCGTTGTTCTGGACGGCTGCGGGTGCGGATCAGTAGCTGCGCGGGCCGCGCGGCTTGAAGCCATCGCGACGCGGCGGGCGGCTGTCGCGGTCACCGCCGCGGTCGCCACCGTGGCCACCCGGACCGCCCGGGCCACCACGACGCGGGCCACCCGGGCCGCCCGGACCACGCTTGTCGAAGCGCGGCTTGAACGGACGCGGGGCCGGGTTGGTGTCTTCACCCGGGGCCAGCGCACGCATCTGCAACTGCTGGCCCGATACCCAGACCTTCTGCAGGTGCGACAGCACGTCCGGCGGCATCTGTGCCGGCAGGTCCAGCAGCGAGAAGTCATCGTGGATGTCGATGCGGCCGATGAAGCGGCTTTCCAGGCCGGCTTCGTTGGCGATGGCGCCGACGATGTTGGCCGGCTTCACGCCGTGCTGGTGGCCAACCGAAATGCGGTAGGTCTCCATGCCCTGCTCCGGAGCACCACGCGGAGGAACCTCGCGGCGCGGACGCTGCTCGAAACCACCTTCGGCGTCATCGCGGCGCGGGCCACGCTCGAAGCGCGGACCACGCTCGTTGCGGTCGAAGCGATCGCCACGTTCCGGGCGGTCACCACGGTCGAAGCGTTCGCGCGGTGCGCGCTCTTCACGCGGGGCACGCACCGGCGGCTGCAGCAGGAACGGGGTGTCACCCTGCAGCATCTTGGCCAGTGCGGCAGCCACTTCAATGGCCGGCACGTTCTGCTCGCTCTCGAAACGCTCCAGCAGCTGGCGGTAGAAATCCAGGCCGCCAGCGCCAAGGGTTTCGCTGATGCGCGAGGTGAACTTGTTGATGCGGGTGTCGTTGACCGCTTCCACGCTCGGCAGCTGCATCTCTTCGATCGGCTGGCGGGTGGCGCGCTCGATCTGGCGCAGCATGCCCTTCTCGCGCGGGGTGGCGAACAGGATCGCCTCGCCGCTGCGGCCGGCACGGCCGGTACGGCCGATGCGGTGCACGTAGCTTTCGGTGTCGTACGGGATGTCGTAGTTCAGCACGTGGCTGATGCGCTCCACGTCCAGGCCACGGGCGGCCACGTCGGTGGCAACCAGGATGTCCAGCTTGCCTTCCTTCAGCATGGCGATGGTGCGCTCACGCTGGGCCTGCTGCATGTCACCGTTGATGGCGGCAGCGGCCAGGCCACGGGCCTGCAGCTTGCTGGCCAGTTCTTCAGTGCCGGCCTTGGTGCGCGCGAAGATGATCATCGCGTCGAACGGCTCGACTTCCAGGATGCGGGTCAGCGCGTCCAGCTTGTGCATGCCGCTCACCCACCAATAGCGCTGGCGGATGTTGGCCGAGGTGGTGGTCTTGGCCGCGATGGTCACTTCCACCGGGTCCTGCAGGTAGGTCTGCGCGATGCGGCGGATCTGCGGCGGCATGGTGGCCGAGAACAGGGCCACCTGGCGCTGCTCCGGCAGCTTCTTCAGCACGGCTTCGACGTCGTCGATGAAGCCCATGCGCAGCATTTCATCGGCTTCGTCCAGCACCAGCGTCTTCAGCTCGGACAGGTCCAGGGTGCTGCGGTCCAGGTGATCGATCACGCGGCCGGGAGTACCGACCACGATGTGCACGCCACGGCGCAGCGCCGACAGCTGCTGGCCGTAGGGCTGGCCACCGTACACCGGCAGCACGCGGAAGCCCGGGATCTTCGACGAATAGGACTGGAACGCCTCGGCGACCTGGATGGCCAGTTCGCGGGTCGGCGCCAGGATCAGGGCCTGGGGCTTGATCTGCTGCAGGTCGATGTTGGACAGTACCGGCAGCGCAAACGCAGCGGTCTTGCCGGTACCGGTCTGCGCCTGGCCCAGCACGTCGCGGCCTTCCAGCATCGCCGGGATGGTGGCGGCCTGGATCGGCGACGGAGTTTCGTAGCCAATGGCGGTGACCGCCTGCATCACGGGCTCGGACAGGCCGAGCTGCGCAAACTGCAGCGGCGCTTGGGAATCTTGGGACATGGGGAACTCCGAAGGCACTGCCGTCTTCCTGGCAGTGCGATAAAAAAGGGATGGTCCGCGCTTTGGGCGCCCTTCTTATCGCGTGCCCTGGCGCTGCTCGGTCGGAGGAGATTTCACTCGCTCAGAGCGGAATGATACCGCATTGATCCTGAACAACGCATACAGCTTTCCGTGCGCGTGCCGTCCTGCCCCGTGCTGGCGCACAATACGCGCCCTCTTTCCGGTCCGGCCGCTGGCCTGCCCTCTTCCCAGGAACCCCGCTCCATGCAGATTCTCGAATTCGACCTCGACGGTGACTACGTCGAACTCAAGCAGCTGCTCAAGCTGGCCGACCTGGTCACCAGTGGCGGCGAGGCCAAGATGGTCATCAGCGAGGGGCAGGTGCGGGTCGACGGCGAAGTCGAACTGCGCAAGGCCTGCAAGATCCGCGCAGGCCAGGTGGTCGAATTCGCCGACAGCCAGATCCGCGTGCTGGCTGCCGGCTGATCTGAAGCTGTTCAGGCCACGCGCTGGGTCAGGTGCGAGGCAATCAGCTGCCTGAACGGTGCCACGCCCTGCGCCAGGCGCAGGCCGGCCGCGCGCAGCAGGCGCGCCGGGCGGCGGTCGTCGGTATACAGGCTGGCGATCGCATTGGTGGCTTCGTACAACGGACGCGATGCCAGCCGATGACCGCGCTGGTAGCTGGCCAGCATGCCGGCGGCGGCAATGTCGGCGCCACGGCGCTGTTGCGCGATGATGCCCTGCGCCAGCCGCTGTGCGCTGGCCAGGCCCAGGTTGAAGCCATGCGCCGTGACCGGATGCATGCCCACTGCGGCATCGCCGATCAGCGCCGAACGCTCGCCGACGAAACGATGCGCGTACACCCCCACCAGCGGATACGCCTGCGGCGTGGCCACCGGCTGCATCCGGCCCAGGCGGTGCTCGAAGCAGGCACTGATGGCTTCACCGAAGGCCACCTCGTCCATCGCCAGCAGTTCTTCGATCTGCCGCGGCGGCAGCGTGATCACCGCCGATGCCTGGCCCTCGTTGAGCGGCAGCAGCGCCATCGTGCGGCCGTAGCCGAACCACTCCCACGCGGTGTGATGATGGTCGCGCTCGACCTGCATGCGGCACACCAGCATCGACTTGCCGAAGTCGCGCATCTGCGCACCGATGCCGAGCATGCGGCGGGTGGCGGAGAAGCGGCTGTCGGCAGCCACCAGCAGCCGCGCGTGCAGTTGGCTGCCGTCATCGAGCTTGACCACGTGGCCCTGCGCATCGGCCTGCACGCCCAGCACCTTGCGCCCGTCGAACAGTTCCAGGCCGTCCTGGCCCTGCACGGCATCCCAGGCAGCGCGGCGGATCAGATGATTGGGCACCAGCCAACCCAGCGGCTGGCCATCGACCTGGCTGCTGGCGAAGGTCAGCGCGAATGGCGAGCCGCCGTTCATCACCTTGGCATCGCGCAGCTCAGCGACTTCTGCCTGCGGCAGGCGCTGCCACAACCCCAGCTGTTCCATGCTCTGCCGCGAGGCATGGGTCAGCGCGATCTCGCGGCCATCGAAGGCGGCCTCGGCCAGGGCCTGGCGCGGCTGCACTTCGACCAGCCCGACCTGCAACCCGCTGCCGGCCAGCGCGCGCGCGAAGCACAGGCCTGCCGGTCCGGCGCCGACCACCACCACGTCCATCCTGCGCATGCGCGCCTCCTGCCGTTGATTCAGTCCGGGCCAGCATAGCGCCACGCACCTGACCGGCCTTGATCTGGATCAGGCCCGGATCACAACAACGCGAACACCAGCGCCAGGATCGACAGCAGCGACACCAGCCATACCAGGCTGCGCACATAGGGCACGCCTGCGGCATACAGTGGCAGATAGGCCACGCGCGCCCAGAAGTAGGCCTGCGCGGCCAGCGCTGTGGTGTCGTTGCTGCGCCCGGCCACGACCACTGCGATGGCGGCGGCGGCGAAGAACGGGAAGGTTTCCAGGAAGTTGGACTGGGCCCGCTGCAGGCGACCGGCCAGTGGACTGAGCGGCTTGGCCTCGCCATCACGCGCCGAGGCATTCCACTTCATCCCGCGCTCGCGGGTGACCACGGTGGAGGTGGCGAAGATGTAGGCGAAGCCCAGCAGCACCGACCAGGCCAGCATCGTCAGTTCAGTTGCCATCGTTCTTCTCCTCAGGGGGCCGACGCACGCAGGCTGTAACCGGCCAGGCGCCACACCTGGTCCTCGTCGAAACGGAACGAAACCAGCTCGCGTACCGGTTGTGCACTGTTGGCGAAGCGGGTCGGGAAGCTGACGTTGATGTACAGCCCTTCCGGCACTGCGGCACCGGCGCTGTACTTGACCCGGGTGATGGTTGGTTGGCCACGCCCGGCAAGTGCCCCCAGGCGCGTGCGCTCGGTGGCCAGCTGACTGACGAAGGCCGCCTTCGGTACCGCACGGCGCGCGACGGCCGAAGCGCCATCCCACAATTCCCCGGCGCGGTTGGCATCGACCAGCTGCGCTGCCTTCATTGCGGCCGCGCCCATTTCCGCATCCTGCTTCTGCACCTGGGCCTGCTGTGCAGCGGTCAACGCGGGGGTACCGGCGGTAGCGGGCTTCGCGGCCGCCGGCGAGGCGGGGGCCGGGCGTGCCGGGGCCGGTGCAGGCGTGGCCGGGGCAGGTGCCTGCGCCAATGCGGTCACGGGCAGCAGGGACAGCAGCAGGAGCACGCGCTTCATGGACACCGCCGGTTCTCGGGAAAGAACCGCAGTCTACGCCAGCGCCGTGAGCCGTTCGTCAGCGCGCGTTGGGGCTGCTTTCCACCGCTGCGGCATCGGCCTGCGCAGAAGGCGTTCCTGTGTCTGCCGGCGCCTGCTCGGCCACCGGCGGCGGCTCGGACGGTGCCGGTGGCAGCGTCGCCACATCGATCTCCGACAGCGGGCTTTCTTCCGGGCACACCGCATCCGGGAAACCGTAGCGCTGCTTCAGGGCCTGGCCGCAGCTGTTGATCGCTTCCATATCGGCGCCTTCGCGCTTGCACTGCTGGTCGAAAGCGATCAGGAAAGCGTCCTTGCGCTGCACGAAATCATCACCGCAGGCACGCATCTGCTTGATCCGTTCCAGATCGTCCTGCACCGCGTTGGTGCCATCCAGGCCGTACTGGCGCAACTCGTCCGGCGTCAGCAGGCGCAGGCTGCGGTTCGGCACGGTCATCATCAGATCGGCCACGCCCACCGCCACGCCATTGCGCTGCAGGTAGTCCTTCACGTTGTCGTAGACCTCGTGCAGCTCGCGGTTGAGCTCGGCGCGCGAAGTGGCCTTGGAGCTGATGCGCATCATGCGGTGGATGCCGACCTTGCCCGACAGCAGTCGATTGTCACCTGCGGCCAGCACGAACACGCAGGCGCTGTGGCAGATCGCGCCCTCGCGCACCCAGATGGTCCAGCCGGATTCACCGATGCTGTCACCGGCAACAATCGCCGATTCCACCTGGCCACCGCTGGAATCCAGATCGAGGATGCGCTTGTGGATCTTCTGTTCATCGGCGACCACCGCCAGCCGCCACATCATTTCGGCGAAGCCCGGGTTGATCTTGCCGGCGTAACGCACGCGCATCAGGCCACGCTCGGCGCACGGTGCCAGGGCCTGGCTGATCTGCTCGCGCTGCAGGCCTTCCAGCTCGACACCGTCGCCGGCATCGCCCGCATATTCCGTGCTGCAGCTGATCCACGCACGACCATTTTCCAGCTGCGCCTGCGGCCATGGCCGATCCGCCCGGCTGCGCGGCGGTGCCGGCGGCGGTGGCGCGTCGGCGGCATTGATTGAGACCATGTTCTCGCCATCACTGGCCGGCGCCCGCGCCGCCTTGTCGGCAGCGGTCACATTGCCCGGATTCTCCAGCTGACTGCAGCCCGCCAGGGCCAGGCACAACAGGGGCAACCAGCGGAATTTGGCGGACATCGGGCAACCGGGATTGAAGGGAGCAAGGCCCACAGTCTACCCGTCCAGGCCGCGCATTCAGCGCGTGGCACTGAACCCCTTCTGACCCTTGGGGAAGCGTGTCGACCAAGGTCGACACCCACCAGCACCAAAGCGTGCCGACCAACGGTCGGCACCCACCAACTGCAGCGACCAACTGTCAGAGGTGGGGCGATGGGGGCTGGCAGGACCGTTGGCGCCATGGATGGCGCCATCGAGCCCCCATGGACGGGTTTACGGCGTGTCCTGCCAGCCCACACCGCCCCGCTATCCCACGGACTGCCAGCTTTTGATTGAGACGTTGACGGTGACGTTGACGTTGCGGGTGCAGGGCTGCAAGCCCTGCCAGTACCCTCTCCAGCATCCATGTCCGAATGTGGCGAGTATTGCCACCCGCACCCGCCTAGACTGGCGCCATGGACACCGCCCTCGCCCTCGACACCGCCGCCTGTGACCGCGCCCGCCTGGCCCGCGACGCACGCTTCGACGGCGTGTTCTTCACCGCCGTGCGCAGCACCGGCATCTATTGCCGCCCGGTCTGCCCGGCGCCCCCGCCGAAGCCGCGCAACATCACCTATTACCCGACCGCCGCCGCCGCCGCCGCCGCCGGCTACCGCCCGTGCCTGCGCTGCCGTCCCGAACTGGCACCGCAGGCCCAGCAGGCATTGGCCGGGCAGACCGTGCAGCGCGCCCTGGCCCTGATCCATGGCGGCTTCCTGCAGGAGCAACCGGTGGCCGATCTTGCAACGAAGCTCGGCCTCAGCGCGCGCCAATTGCAGCGCCTGTTCGTCGAACACCTGGGCGCGACGCCCGGGCAGATCCATGCCACCCATCGCCTGCTGCTGGCCAAGCAGCTGCTGACTGAAACCACCCTCGCGGTGACCGACGTCGCACTGGCCGCCGGCTACAACAGCCTGCGCCGTTTCAATACCGCGTTCCTGCAGGGCTGCGGCATGGCGCCCACCGCACTGCGCCGCCAGCATCAACCGCTGGCCGCCGACGATGGCGGCCTGGTGCTGCGCCTGGGCTACCGGCCACCGCTGGACTTCCCGCGCATGCTGGCTTTCCTGCGCAAGCGCAGCCTGCCCGGCATCGAACTGATCGGCGAGGACAGCTACCAGCGCGTGCTCGGTACGCCGGAGCGCCCCACCCTGCTGCGCGTCACTGCGGACCCGAAGCGACCGGAGCTTCGCCTGCAGCTGGGCGCGGTGGATCCGCGCCTGATCCCGGACATCGTGCGCCGCGTGCGTCGCGTATTCGATCTGGATGCCGACCTGCAGCAGGTCCACGCCGCGCTGCATGAAGAACCATTGCTCGCGCGTGGCATCGCCGAGCGCCCGGGGCTGCGCGTGCCCGGTGGCTGGGATGGCTTCGAGGTCGGCGTGCGCGCCGTGCTCGGCCAGCAGGTCACAGTTGCCGCAGCCACCACCTTCGCGCGGCGGCTGGTCGATGCCTATGGCGCGCACCTGCCGGGCATGCCGTCCGACTTCGATCGCCAGTTCCCGGCACCCGAGGTATTGGCCGAGGCGCCCCTGGAATCGATCGGCCTGCCGCGCAGCCGCGCCGCCACCGTGCGTGCATTGGCCACCGCCTGCGCCAACGGCCAGCTCGACTTCGGGCCCGGCCAGGCGCTGGAAGAATTTGTTGTCCGCTGCGTTGCACTGCCCGGCATCGGCCCATGGACCGCGCAGTACATCGCCCTGCGCGGACTCGGCCAGCCCGACGCCTTCCCGGCCGGCGATCTTGTGCTGCAGCAAGTCCTCGGCCACGCGCAGGGCCAGCGCCTGAGCGAACGTGCAACCGAAGCGCGCTCGCAACCGTGGCGCCCGTGGCGCGCCTATGCCGTGCTGCACCTGTGGCACCTGTCCGGCACTTTCGTTGGAGAACCGACATGACCCTGTTGTTCGATCGTTTCGACAGCCCGATCGGCGTATTGACCATCGCCGGTGACGAGCATGGTCTTTCGCATGTGCTGTTCCCCGAGAACCGCCACCCCGCGCGCGGGCGCGATGGCTGGCACTACGCACCGGATGCATTGCCGCAGGCGCGCGAACAGCTGCTGCAGTTCCTGCACGGTGAGCGCAGCCACTTTGAATTGGAGCTGGCCCCCCGTGGCACGCCATTCCAGCTGCGCGTCTGGCAGGCGCTGGCGCTGATTCCGTTCGGCCAGACCTGGAGCTACCTGCAGCTGGCCCAGCACCTGGGGCAACCCAGTGCAACCCGCGCGGTAGGTGCAGCCAACGGCCGCAATCCGTTGCCGATCATCCTGCCCTGCCATCGCGTGATCGGCAGCAACGGCGCGCTGACCGGCTTCGGTGGCGGCCTGGAAACCAAGGCTGCGCTGCTGCGGCTGGAACAACGCCAGGCCCCGCTGTTCGCCTGAGAGGGCCGGCCGGGCGGCGCCCGGCACCCGCAGGGGCAACGGCAACGACAACAGCCGAAACAACAGCAGCATTCCGTGGGATGGCGTGGTGGGTCCACGCCATGCGTGGATGGAAGCATCAGGAACATGTCCGGGGAAAAGCCCCTTCTTGATGAAGGGCGCGCGCGGACAGGCGCGGGGATCAGGAAAAACGCGCGGACACGCTGCGCCCTTCGGCGCAAAGTGTCTCGGCTTGGTCATTGCAGCGGATTATCATAAGCAGATGACTTCCGTACGCCTGACCTGCGCGCTGGCGCTGCTGCTGCCATTGGCTGCCTGCACCACTGCGCCCGCCCCTACCGCCTCCGTTCCCACGTCCGTCGCTGCGGCTGCACCACCGAAGTTGCTGCTGATCTCCATCGACGGCCTGCGCGCCGATGCGCTGGACCGTGGGCTGACCCCGAACCTGCAGCGGATGATCGACGGTGGCGTGCGCGCCCGCTGGATGACGCCGTCCTATCCTTCCCTGACCTTCCCCAACCACTACACGATCGTGACCGGCCTGCGTCCGGACCACCACGGCATCGTCAATAACAGCATGGACGACGCCGCCCTCGGCCGGTTCGAACTGAGCAACCGTGAGGCGGTGACCGACAGCCGCTGGTGGGGCGGCGAACCCATCTGGGTCGGCGCGGAAAACGCGGGGGTGCGCACCGCCACTACGTCGTGGCCGGGCAGCGAATCGGAAATCCGCGGCGTGCGCCCGAGCCAGTGGCGCGTTTACGACGGCAAGGAACCGCTGGAACAACGCGCGGGCATCGTGCTGGACTGGCTTGCACAGACCGACGCCGACGCCCCCCGCCTGACCACGCTGTACATGGAGCACGTGGACAAGGCGGGGCACAACCATGGCCCCGAGTCGAAGCAGTACGCCGACGCGATCGCACGCGCCGATCTTATCGTCGGCCAGGTGCTCGATGGGCTGCAGCAACGCGGCCTGGCCGCCACCACCAACGTGATCGTGGTCTCCGACCATGGCATGGCATCGGTGCCTGAAAACCAGGTGATTTCCATCGAATCGATGGTCGATCCGGCCATCGCGCGCACTGTCAGCCAAGGCCAGTCGGTGGGCTTCGCGCCAGTGCCCGGTCGTGAGGCGGAGGCTGAACGTGCCCTGCTCGGCCGCCACGCGCACTACGAGTGCTGGAAGAAGGAAAACCTGCCGGCTCGCTTGCACTACGGCACCCATCCGCGCATTCCGGCCATCATCTGCAACATGGATGAAGGCTGGGACGCACTGCACCAGCAGAAGCTTGCCAAGCGCATCCATCAGGACCGCGGCTCGCACGGTTATGACAATGCCCTGCCGTCGATGCGCGCAGTATTCGTGGCCAGCGGCCCGTCGTTCCGCCAGGGCCTGGTGATCGACGGCTTCGACAATGTCGACGTCTACCCGCTGCTGGCCCACCTGCTGCAGGTGCCGGCCGCGCCGAACGACGGCAATGCGGAGACGCTGAAGAAGACGCTGCGCTGATCCGTTTGTAGAGCCGGGCCCACGCTCGGCTCGCCGAACAGGCATAAAAAAACGCGGCGCCAGGCGCCGCGTTTTCTTTGGACCGGTCGGTCAGCCCGATCAGGCCTTGGCGACGGTCTTCTTCGCCACAGCCTTCTTCGCCGGAGCCTTGGCCACGGTCTTCTTGGCAACCGGGGCGGCGGCGCCTACGGCGACCTTGCTCACGGTGTGCGAACGGGCGTTGCCGTAGCTGGCGTTGTAGCGCTTGCCCTTGGCGGTCTTGCGGTCACCCTTACCCATGTCTTCAACTCCTCAAGTGTGAAATCTGGTTACCCCGTACTGACACGGGTTCGGCGGGGCCGCCTTGCTGGGCGCCCCCGCGCACGATCGGAAATCCTATCACGGCGCACCTAGTGCGCGCAGCTGGCGTCGTGCACGTGGCCGTGGTTGAGGCGCAGGTTGACCAGATGGGCAACGCCCACCAGCAGGCCACCGATGGTCATCACCACCGCATGGGGCACCGCGTTGTGATGCAGCGGGTCGTACAGCACACCGGCCCACAACGCGACCAGGCCGGGGATCAGGAAGCCCAGCGCGCGCAGCGCACCGTGACGGCGGTAGCCCCAGACCAGGCTGAACAGCCCAAGCAGGGTCACGAACACCACCAGCGCCTGTTCCACGCCATCGCTCAGCCAGAACGACAGCCCCAGCGACGGCGCCGCCGCCAGCAGCACGGGGATCACCGCGCAATGCACGGCGCACAGCATCGAACCAGTGGCACCGAAACGGTCGAGCAGGTGGCGCAGGCGTGAGGACAGGGACATGACTTCCAGCAGGGTCGGCGAATCGTTATGGAATAATATAACATCCCTCTCCGACCCGCACGGTTTCCCTCCCCCTGTCCCATCGACGGGATTCGTGCGCCCCGTGATTGATACATTGTAACAAAGGACCCGTCCATGCCCGCCCACACCCCACGGCTCAAGCCGCATTCCCTGGCACTGGCCCTGGCCACCCTGCTGCCATCCGTCGCCCTTGCAGCCGGCCAGGACACCTCCCATCGTGACCGCCACCTGACCGAGCTGTCGTCGGTGCAGGTCACCGCATCGCCGCTGCAGGGCGATGCCGAATCGCTGGCGCGCCCGGTGGACGTGCTGGCCGGTGAGCGCCTGGACGAGCAGAAGGCCGGCACCCTCGGCGATACCGTGGCCAAGCTGCCCGGCGTGCAGAGCACCTTCTTCGGCCCCGGCGTCGGCCGCCCGATCATCCGCGGCCAGGAAGGCCCGCGCGTGGCCGTGCTGTCCAACGGCATGGGCAACATGGACGCCTCCACGGTCAGCGCCGACCACGCCACCAGCATCGAGCCGTTCCTGGCCGACCAGATCGAAGTGCTGAAGGGTCCGGCCACGCTGCTGTTCGGCAGCGGCGCCATTGGTGGTGCGGTCAACGTGGTCGATGGCCGCATCGCGCGCGAGCTGCCGGAGCGCCCACTCAGCGGCCGCGCCGAGCTGCGCGGCAATTCGGTGAACAATGAGCGCAGCGGCATGTTCCGCCTCGACGGCGTCAGTGGCAATGTCGTGCTGCATGTGGATGGCCTGGTCCGCAACGGCGACGACTACCGCATTCCCGGGTACGCGGTGATCGACAGCCTTGAAGATCATCATGAGCACGATCACGACCATGATCACGATGCGGCTGAGGGCGAAGAACCGCGCCGGGGCCGTCTGGACAACAGCTCGATCCGCACCCGCGCCGGCGGCGTCGGCGCAACGTGGCTGGGCGAAGGCGGCTACTTCGGTGTGTCGGCCAGCACCTACCGCACCAACTACGGCATTCCCAATGGTGCACACGTGCACGCCGACGGTGATGATCATGGCCATGACCACGATCACGACCATGGCGATGAAGAGGAAGGCGGCGACGAGCATGACGTGCGCATCGACATGGTGCAGAACCGCTTCGAGACCAAGGCCGGCATCTACAACCCGGTCTCGTTCCTGAAGAACATCAACGCACGCGTGGCCTACACCGACTACGAGCACGTGGAGCTGGAGGCCGGCACGCCGTCCACCCGCTTCACCAACCGCGGCATCGAAGCGCGCCTGGAAGCCGTGCAGCAGCAGATCGGCGGCTGGGACGGTGCCTTCGGCCTGCAGTTCGGCAACAGCGATTTCGGTGCCAAGGGCGAAGAGGCGTTCGTACCGGATACCGGCACGAAGAACATCGGCCTGTTCGTGCTGCAGGAAAAGCAGTTCGGCCCGTTCAAGCTGGAACTCGGCGGCCGCCACGACCAGGTCAAGCTGGACCCGACCGGCGACTACCGCCGCCGCACGTTCGGCGCCACCAATCTGTCTGCCGCCGGCATCTGGAAGCTCAACGATGCCGTTGACCTGCGCATCGGCGTGGACAGCTCCGAGCGTGCACCGACCAACGAAGAGCTGTACGCCGCTGGCGCGCACATCGCCACCCGCTCGTTGGAAATCGGCGACACCAACCTGAAGACCGAGCGCGGCCAGCGCGTGGAACTGGGTATCCACACCCACAGCGAGCGCCTGGACTTCTCCGCGTCGATCTACCAGACCAAGTTCAAGGACTTCATCTACCTCGCCGACACCGGCGTCACCGAGGGCCTGCCGGTCCGCGCCTGGACCCAGCAGGACGCGGTGTTCCGCGGTGCCGAGGCTGAAGCACTGGTGCACCTGTTCGAGGGTGGCGCCGGTGACTGGGATCTGCGCCTGTTCGGCGACTACGTGAAGGCCAAGCTGGATGGCAGCGGCAGCCGCGACCTGGACATTGCCGTGCCGCATGGCGACCACAACCACAACTACACGGTGGAGCTGGCCAACACCGGCTACCTGCCGCGCATCGCTCCGGCCCGTGTCGGTGCCGACCTGCGCTGGTCGAAGGATGGCTGGCGCGCCTCGGTCGGTGCGGTGCGTTACAGCCGCCAGAAGGATGTCGCCCAGAACGAAGCCCCGAGCGATGGCTACACCCTGGTCGACGCGCATCTGGCCTACCGCTGGGATCGCAACGCGAGCAACAGCTACGAGGTGTTCCTGGATGGCAGCAACCTGACCAACCGCGAAGTGCGCCCGCATACCTCGCTGCTGCGCGACTACTCGCCGCTGCCGGGCCGCGGTGTCGCATTCGGCATCCGCGCGTTCTTCTGATCGCGCACGGCGGGGTCGGATCCCTTTCCCACTGGAAAGGGCCCGGCCCCTCCTGCATCCACACAGGACGTGGATCTACCTGCCACTCCTTCCACACGTACCCAGCAGCGGGGGCCTTCGGGCCCCCGTTTTCATTTCAACCGATGCCATCACACACCCATCACAAAGATGTGCGTACGACAACAACCGGACAATCCCGTCACCCGATGTCTCGCCAAACGGACACTTTTGTCCGAAAATAATTCCATGACTGCCCAACGTGCCGATGCCGCTGCCCGCCGTGCCCTCATCCTCGACGCCGCCGACCATGTGTTCGGCCAACATGGCGTCACCGCCCCGCTGGACCTGGTGGTCGAACGCGCCCAGGTGGGCCGCGCCACCCTGTACCGCAACTTTCCCGACCGCACCGCGCTGATCCAGGCGCTGCTGCAACGCACGGTCGACCGCATCCGGCGCCAGGTTGAACAGCTCGGCGACCGCGACGATGCCCTGTTCGAAGTTTTCGAGGGCATGGCCCAGCGCATCATCGATTCACCGGCACTGGCCGATTACTGGCGCGCCGTCGATTCGGATGTGCCAGCCATGCGTACCGCGCGCGAAACCGTGCGCGACCTGCTGGAAGTGCCGATCGCCCGCGCCAAAGCGGCAGGCCTGTGCCGGGCTGATCTGGAAAAGACGGATATTTCACTGATCTCGGGCATGCTGGGCGCGGCCCTGCGCGGCAAGACCCGCGACGAGCGTGCCCAGTTGGCCGGGCGTGCCCTGCAGCTGCTGCGCGGGGGTCTCCAGGGAGCAACCAGCGAGGCCCGCTGATGGTCCAGCCGTATCTGAAGCCGGTTCCGGATTGGGAGGAGCACGAGAAGCCGACCATGCCCGGTTCGGCATCGATGCCCTGGCACCCACCGCACCGTCGGTTGGCGTATGCCCTGGTGTCGCTGCTGGTGGCGATCACCGGCGGCCTCGGCAACGCGCTGGTCACCGCCAACCTGCCGTTCCTGCAGGGCCAGCTGGCCCTGACCCCGACCCAGGGCAGCTGGCTGGTGGCCGCGTATGCGATGGTGAATGTCACCGCCAACCTGCTGGCCTTCAAGTTCCGCCAGCAATACGGCATCCGCCTGTTCGCCGAGATCGGCCTGGGCCTGTACGCGGCGCTCGCGGTGCTGCACCTGTTCGTCGGCAGCTTCGAGACCACGATGCTGACCCGTGCTGCCAGCGGCTTTGCTGGCGCGGCCTGTTCAACGCTGGGCACGCTGTACATGCTGCAGGCCCTGCCACGGCGGTTCACCGGCAACCTGCTGGTGGTGGGCGTGGGCCTCTCGCAGCTGGCGGTGCCGATCGCCTGGATCGTCTCACCGACGCTGGTCGATACCGGCCAGTGGCACCAGCTGTATTCGTTCGAAGCCGGCCTCGCCCTGTGCGCGTTCGCGGCGGTGGTGGTGCTGAAGCTGCCGCCGGGCATCCAGGTGAAGGCCTTCGAGCCGCTGGACTTCCTCACCTTCGCCCTGCTTGCGCCGGCCGTCGCGCTGCTGGTGATCGTGCTGGCGCAGGGCTACACGCGCTGGTGGCTCAACACACCGTGGCTGGGCTGGGCGCTGGTCACCTCGATCGCGCTGTCCACCACCGCTTTCATCATCGAACACTACCGGCGCAATCCGCTGTTGCAGATCCGCTGGCTGTCGAAGCTGCCGGTGCTGCACTTCATCGTCGGCGCGTTCCTGATCCGCTTCCTGACCACCGAGCAGTCCTACGGCGTGGTCAACCTGATGCGCACGTTGGGCATGGGACCGGACCAGATGCGCCCGCTGTTCGTGGTGATCCTGGCCGGGGTGATCGTCGGCATCGTCGGCGCCTCGCTGACCTTCGGCCCGAAGCGGCTGATCGCGCAGCTGTTGATGGCGATCCTGCTGCTGGGCGCCGCCGCGTTCTTCGACCAGCACCGCACCAGCTTGGACCGGCCGCATGACTTCTACGTCAGCCAGTTCCTGGCCTCGGTCGGTGCGGGCATGTTCATGGGCCCGTTGATCATGCTCGGCATTTCCGCCGCGCTGAAGCAGGGCGTGGATCACATGATCACCTTCCTGGTGACGCTGTCGATCACGCAGACGCTGGGCGGCCTGGCCGGCTCGGCGGTGCTGGGCACCTTCCAGCTGCATCGCGAGCAGTTGTACTCCAGCGCATTGACCAGCCAGCTCGACCCGGCCGACCCGGTGGTGGCACAACGCCTGCGTATCCAGCAGCAGCTTTACAGTGCACAGATCACCGACCCGGTGCTGCGCAGCGCGCAGGGCAGCGCGCAGCTGGCGCAGACCGCGCGCCGCGAAGCCAACGTGCGCGGCTTCAATGATGTGTTCACCCTGAGCGGCTGGCTGGCGATCGGCTTCCTGTGCTGGTTGCTGCTGCTTTCGCTGCGCACCGCTGTGCTCAAGCAATGGCGCAAGCGCCATCCCCCCATTCCCTCTGCGGCCACGCCGGCCGCGTCCCGTTGAGTCCCCCCATGCCTCCCGTCCCGCCCCGCTCCGACGACGCCGACAACGTTTCCCCGCCGCCTCCGACCGACGCGGCCCCCACGCCAACGCCGGTAGAACCCGCGGTCGCGCCGAAGTACCTCAAGCCCAGCGCACGCAGCGTAGTGGTGATGGTGGTGGTGGCCTTGCTGGGCATCGCGCTGATCCTGCGCGCCTGGCACCTGTGGCCGTTCACCAGCACCGTGATGGTGACCGACAACGCCTATGTGCGCGGGCAGATCACGGTGATGGCACCACAGGTGAACGGCTACGTCACCGAAGTGCTGGTGAAGGACTTCCAGCATGTGAAGCAGGGCGAGCCGCTGCTGCGCATCGATGACCGCATCTATGCCCAGCGCGTGGCCCAGGCGCAGGCGACGCTGGCCAGCGCACGCGCGGCACTGGCCAACTCGGACCAGTCGCAGGCGCAGAACCGCGCACAGATCGCGTCCGCGCAGGCCACGCTGTCGGCCGGCCAGGCCGAGCTGCAGCGCTCACGCAACGAGGCCAAGCGCTACGAGGAGCTGGCCGCGCAGCAGCTGGTGTCGATCAATGATCGCGACAAGTTCCGCACCACCCAGGCATCGGCACAGGCCAGCGTGCAGCAGTCGCAGGCGCAGATCCGCATCGCCGAGGAAACGCTGGTGTCGACCCGGGTCGCGCGCAAGAGCCTGGAGGCGCAGGTCGAAAGCGCGCAGGCACAGCTGGAACTGGCGCGCATCGACCTGGCCAACACGGTGATCCACGCACCGCGCGACGGCCAGATCAGCGAAGCCAGCGTGCGCGTGGGCCAGTACGTCGCCGCCGGTTCGCAGCTGCTGTTCCTGGTGCCTGACGCGCTGTGGGTGGTGGCCAACTACAAGGAAGGCCAGACCTGGGGCATGGCGATCGGCCAGCCGGCCACGTTCTCGGTGGACGCGTTCCAGGGCGAGGTGCTGCGGGGCCGCGTGGAAGAGATCGCACCGGCCACCGGGTCGGAGTTCAGCGTACTGCGCCCGGACAATGCCAGCGGCAACTTCACCAAGGTGGTGCAGCGGCTACCGGTGCGGATCTCGATTGATCCCGGCCAGAAACTGGCGGCAAGGCTACGGCCGGGCATGTCGGTGATCGCGCGCGTGGATACTGCGACCAAGCCGATGGATTAGGGTGCACGCCCGGTTGCGCCGATATGAAACGGGGTCAGATTCCTTTGCCAATGGCAAAGGAATCTGACCCCGCTCCCGCCCGTCCTCAGCCTGCGCAGCGCGCGCAGAGGCCGTGCACTTCCAGGGTCTGTGCCTGCGGCTGGAAGCCCAGCTCCTTGGCGCGCTTTTCCAGCTGGGTGACGATCTCGCGGTCTTCCAGCTCCACCGCGCTGTGGCAGCTGTTGCAGATCAGGAACGGCACCGAGTGCGCGGCGCTGCTGGGATGGTGGCAGGCCACGAAGGCATTGACCGACTCCAGCTTGTGCACGAAGCCATTGGCCATCAGGAAGTCCAGCGCGCGGTACACGGTGGGCGGGGCATCAGCGCCCACGCCCTTGCCGTTGCGCACCCATTCCAGCAGCTCGTAGGCCTTGACCGGCTTGCCGGCCTCGGCGATCAGCTTCAGCACATTGGCGCGGATCGGGGTCAGGCGCAGCCCGCGTTCGCGCGAGACACGCTCGACCACCGCCACGAAATCCGACGCGTCGTGGACGTGGTGGTGCGGGGCGGTACAGGCAGTGGCGGTCTTGGCGGGCATGCGTGTTCTCCGGTTCGGGCCTGGCAAGGATGCCTCAGGCCGTTGCTACCTTGGTGATGGCCACATCAATGCGTTTCAAGGCCTGCTCGCGGCCGGCCAGGTAAACGGTATGGGAAATGTCAGGACTGACCTGGGTGCCAGTGATGGCCACGCGCAACGGCTGGGCCACCTTGCCCATACCGATCTCCAGCGCCGCAGCCGCGTCGTGCAGGGCCACGCCCACCGATTCGGCGGTCCATTCCGGCAGGGCTGCAAGCAGCTCGCGGGCCTTGCCCAGCGCCACCTCGGCGCCGGCCTTGAAGTGCTTGGCCACCGCCGCTTCGTCGTACTCGGTCAACGGCTGGTACCAGACCACCGCCTTCTCGGCCATTTCCTTCAGGGTCTGCACGCGCTCACGCAGGGCGACCACCACGTCCTCCGGGGCGGGGCCGGCGGCCACGTCCAGGCCCAGCTTCTGCAGCTGGTAGACCAGGTGCGGCACGATCGCGCCCACGTCCTCGGTCTTCAGGAAGTGCTGGTTGACCCAGCCCAGCTTGGCCATGTCCAGGCGCGAGGCCTTGGAGTTGCAGTCCTTCACGTCGAACAGGTCGATCAGCTCCTGGCGGCTGAACAGCTCCTGGTCGCCGTGCGACCAGCCGAGGCGGGCCAGGTAGCTCAGCAGCGCGTCGGGCAGGTAGCCGGCGTCCTTGTACTGCATCACGTCGGCTGCGCCGGTGCGCTTGGACAGCTTGGCGCCCTGCTCGTCCAGGATCATCGGCATGTGGCCGAACTTCGGCACCGGCGCGCCGATGCCTTCGTACAGGTTGATCTGGCGCGGGGTGTTGTTGATATGGTCGTCGCCGCGGATGACCTCGGTGATGCCCATGTCCCAGTCATCCACCACCACCGCGAAGTTGTAGGTGGGGTAGCCATCCGGGCGGAAGATGACCATGTCATCCAGCTCGCTGTTGGCGATCTCGATGCGGCCCTTGATCAGGTCGTCGAACACCACCGTGCCTTCCAGCGGATTCTTGAAGCGGATGACGCGATTCGGGTCGTCCTTGTACGGCAGGCCCAGCTCGCGCGCCGCGCCGTTGTAACGCGGCTTTTCCTGCCTGGCCATGGCGGCCTCGCGCATCGCGTCCAGCTCTTCGCGGGTTTCGTAGGCGTAGTACGCCTTGCCGTCGGCGATCAGCTGCTCGGCCACTTCCTGGTAACGGGCGACGCGGTCGGTCTGGTAGATCGGGCCCTCGTCGTAGTCCAGCCCCAGCCACTCCATCGCTTCCAGGATGGCGTCGATCGCGCCCTGGGTGCTGCGTTCGCGGTCGGTGTCCTCGATGCGCAGCACGAACTCGCCGCCACGGTGGCGGGCCTCCAGCCAGCAGTACAGCGCAGTGCGGGCACCACCGATGTGCAGGTAGCCGGTGGGACTGGGGGCGAAGCGGGTGCGGCAGGTCATGGACGGCTCGAGGAACGGGAATCCCCCGATTTTACCAGCCCTCCGCCCCCGACGGAAAAAGGGGACGGAGGGGATTAAGTCGCGATTGCCCAGCCGCTGGTCCTGCAACCGGGAAACGGAGGGGAGATACGACTTAATCCCCTCCGTCCCCTTTTACGGTTCTACCTTGCGCGGGAAGGACTGCTCGCGCATCGCGGCGTTGTAGGCAAAGGAGGCGACGACGGCGGCGGCCTGCTTCAAGTCTTCCGGTTCCGCGTGGTCCCAGGTGTCCAGGTGGCTGTGGTGGACGTTGGTGAAGTAGTCCAGCCGGTCCTGGATGAACTGGAAGCCCGGCAGGCCGATGCGGTCGAAGCTGATGTGGTCGGTGCTGCCGGTGTTGCGGGTCGCCACGGTGGTAGCGCCGACGTCATGGAACGGGGCCAGCCAGGCTTCGAAGATCGGCATCGCCGCCAGGTTTTCCTGCGCATAGATGCCACGGAATCGGCCTGAGCCGTTGTCCATGTTGAAGTAGACCTGGAACTTGCTGTAATCGCGGGTCTTCTGCAACGCGCCGGTTGGCTCGCGCAGCGAGGCCGGCAGCGCCTTCTGCGCCGGGTCGGTGGGTTCCGGGAAACGACCGAAGTGCTTGGCCACATAGGACTGCGAGCCGACCAGGCCCTGCTCCTCGCCGCTCCACAACGCCACGCGGATGGTGCGCTTGGGCTTGGCACCGGTAGCCTTGAGGATGCGCATCGCCTCCATCATCACCGCCACGCCAGCCGCGTTGTCGGCCGCACCGGTACCGCTGTGCCAGGAATCCAGGTGCGCACCGATCATCACCACTTCATCAGGCTTGCTGCTGCCACGGATCTCGGCCAGCGTGTTGTAACCCGGCTGGTCGGCCTCGTCGGTGAAGCGCGCGGCCACATCCACGCGCAGGCGGACCGCCTGCTTGGACTCCAACGCACGCACCAGCGGGTTGAAGTGCTCGCTGATCATCGCCAGCTCGGGAATGCCCACCGACTCACCGGCCTTGCGTGAACCGCCACCGGCAACGCGGATGATGCCGTTGTCCCAGCTGCTGATGCTGATCGAGGCCAGCGCGCCCTCTTCCACGAAGAACGCATTGACCTTGGCCGCCAGTTGCTGGCGCTCCTGGTACTCCTTTACCCGCTTGGCACGTTCGGCAGTGGCGTCCTTGTCCTTGGGCAGGGTGAACTCCTGCAGACCTTCCAGCGAGGTGGCATCGTGGCGATGCGAATCCGCCTCGGTGCCGCGCTTGTACTCGCGCGCCTCGCCCAGCAGCAGGATCTTGCCGCGCAGCTTGCCGCGGTACTTCTCGATGTCCTCGGGCTTCTTGATCTCGACCTGCACCAGTTCGCCTTCAACCGGGCCCTGGGTGCCAGGCGTCCACGCCTTCGGCAGCGCGTGAAGCGGCTGCACCCGGTCACCCAGCATCTCCACGCTGGCCGAGGTGAACTCCCAGCCACGACCGAAGTCATCGAAGGCTTCGTCGTGGACGTTGTCCAGCTTCCATTCGTTGAACTTGCCACGGGTCCACGCGTTGGCGCGGCCCATCGCCGGCGAGTTGGTCAGCCGCGGGCCGATGCGCTCGGTGAGATAACTGAAGGTATCCATCACCTGCGACCGGTGGAAGGCCTCCTGGCGGATGCGGCTGACCATGTCCAGGTCCACCGTCTCGCGCTGCTGCGCGCCTGCATTGCCACCCATCGCCAGCGCTACCGCCAACATGCCCCACTTCATCACATCGCACCCCTGCCTTCCGGCCTGCTCATCAACCCATCGAGTCTAGCCAGCAGGGGCGCGCCGATACCGTCCCATCGGTCATGGACGGCGCGGAAGCGTGCGAACCAAGGTTCGCACCCACAGGAGAGTGGTTGGTTCGCACCTGCCACGCCACCTCACCCACTCCACCCCAGCCACAACTGCGCCCGTTCCGGCAGCAGCAGCAACCAGTGCCGCCGGTCGATGCTGCTGCAGCCGTACACCGCCGCATGTGCAGGCCAGTCATCAGGCAGGCCACCGATGCCGATCTCGGCCAGTGCCTCCGCCCCGGCCTTCCATGGCCGGTAGCGCGGCACCCGCCCAGCCAGCGCGCCGCGTCCCTGCCGCGCGCCCTGCAACCAGTCCAGCCCGTTGCCCTGCAATCCCTCGCAGGTCACCGCCGCCAGCTGGAAGCGGACCAGGCCGGGGGCGATCCGTGCCCCCGGCAGGGCCGCCAGCACGCCATGTGCCTGCAGCAGTGCATCCACTTCCAGCAGGGCCGGAATGCCCTGCCGTGCCCGTTGCCGCAATCCCTGGCGCCAGCTCATGGCGTGCTCCTTACTTCAGTTCCGCGCCAAGCGCGTACCAGTCCACCCGGCGGGTTACCCACATCGCCAGCGCCAGGATCACGAACAGCAGCAGCGACCCCATCAGCAGCGCGTTGTTCTCCGACACCAGCAGGCCATACAGCGCGCCGTACAGCACAGTCAGCAGCGCCGCGAAGCCGAGGCCGCGCTTCCAGTGGCCCAGCACGTTGGCCAGGTACACCGCCTGCAGGCCGATACAGGCCAGCGCCGAGGCCAGGTAGGCCTTCCAGAACGCGATGTGCTCGGACAGGCTGATCAGCAGCAGGAAGAAGATCGCCAGTGCAAGGCCGACCATCAGGTACTGCAGCGGATGGATGCGCAACGACTTGATCAGTTCGAACAGGATGAAGCCGACGAAGGTCAGCACCACGAACAACACGCCGTACTTCGAGGCACGGTCGGCCTGGGTGTAGGCATCGACCGGATCAACCAGCGACACCGTCACCGCCTGCGAATCGATCGGCCCCTCGCTGCGCAGCTGGCGCTGTGCGTCGGAGGCCAGCGAGGACACGGCCCAGCGTGCATCGAAACCCTGTGCATCGACGCGACGCTCGTTGGGCAGGAAGGCGCCGCTGAACGACGGGTGCGGCCAGCTCGAACGCAGCGCAATGCGGGTGTCATCGCCCACCGGCACCACCGACAGCATGCGGCTGCCGTCCAGGCGCAGCTCGAGTTCAACGGTGCTGGCAGCCAGCGTGCCGCCCTGTTCCGCAGCGAAACCGGCCACCGGCGCATGCAGGCCTCGCCCCACCTCGCTGGCCGCACCAACGCCCGGCAGCAACCGCAGCTGCTTGCCATCCACGCGCAGGTTCGGCGTACCGACCAGGCCACGCACATCGGACACACCCACCGCCACATACGGCTGGCCGTAACTGCGGCCGGACTTCACCGGATAGTCGTCTGCGGCGAAGGTCGCCTTCATCTGCCCGTTCCAGCTGTATACCGGCACCTTGAACAAGCCGACTTCGCGCTGGCTCGGCAGCATCTCGCCGCCCACCTCCAGCGACGCCGGCATCTGCAGCCAGTGGCCCTCGGTGACCTGCACCTCGGTCTTCTTGACGCCCAGCGGGTCGACCAATTCAACTTCCTTGCGCTCCACCCACGGCACCACCCGTACCGGGCCCACCAGCTGCTGCGTGCCGGCACGGCTGTCGGCCACCCGGGCAAAGGCCTCGTCGCGGTACTGGCTGCGCTCGGTGATGACCCCGCGGATCATCATCAGCGGCACCAGCAGCAGCAGGATCAGCCCGCCGACAATGGCGAACCGCAGCAGCATCTTCAGGGATTTCATGGTCCATCCTCGTTGGAGAGGGCTGCAGGATGGACCGCTGGGGTGAGCAGGGTTTGTGGCGAATTTGAAGCGAGTGTGAAGTCAGCGGCGCGGACGCTGGCCCGGCACTGCCAACGGCAGCCACAGGCTGGCCACGGTACCGCCGCCATCGCGGGCGTCGAGGCTGGCGCGACCATCATGCAGGCGCGCGACCTCCTGCACGAACGGCAGGCCCAGGCCGGAACTGCGCCGGCCGCTGCCGGGGCGGGCCAGCGAATAGAAGCGTTCGAACACCCGTTCTCGCGCGTAGTCGGGAATGCCGGCACCACGATCCGCTACCTGCAGGCGCACGCCCTGCCCGTCCACCTCGGCCTGCAGCGCGATGTCCGCGCCGGGCGGTGAGAAAGCAATCGCGTTGTCGATCAGGTTGTGCAACGCCTGCCGCAGCAGGTAGGCATCCCCCTGCACGCGCAGGTCGGGCACGCTGCCGATGCGGACCTGCACGCCGGCCGCCTGCGCACGCACCTGCGCCGCCGCTGCCGCGTCGGCCAGCAAGGTGGGCAGCGCGATCGGATCGCGGGTCTGCAGCCAGCCGTGCTGTTCCACTTCGGCCAGCGCCAGCAGCTTGTCGATGGTCTCGGTCAGCCGCTCCTGTTGATCGACGATGCTGCGCGCGAAGTGCACGCGGTCGGCCTCGGGCAGCGGCTCCTGCAGCAGCTCGGCGGCACCGCGGATCGCCGCCAGCGGGCTCTTCATTTCGTGCGTCAGCGACTGTACGTACTGTTCAACGTAGGCCTTGCCTTCCAGCTTGCGGCGCATGGTTTCCAGCGCCTGGCCGAGGTCACCGATCTCATCGCGGCGGCGCCGTGGCGGTGGCACCGGTTCGCCGGCGCTGACCGCGCGTGCATAGCGGCTGAGCTGGCCGAGGCCGGTGGTGAGCCACATCGTCACCAGCACACCGACCAGCGCCGACAGCCCGATCAACCAGGCGCCGCGCTCGATGATGGCGCGCTGGCTGGCGGCGATGAACGGATCGATGCTGCGGTTGGGCTGGGCCAGGCTGAGCACGCCGATCAGGGTGCGCTCATCGGCCGGGTCGTACACCGGCGCCGCCACATGCATCACCGTATCGCCTTCTTCGCCTGGCACTTCCGGGCTGGAGCGGGCGCCGTACTCGCCACGCAGGGTGCGGTAGACATCGTTCCAGCGCGAATTGTCACGCCCCAGGTCGCGGCCCAGCGAGTCGTAGATGACGATGCCCTTGGCATCGGTGATGGTCACCCGGTAATCCAGCGAGCGCTTGGGGAAACGCCAGACCATCGCCTTCAGGTCACGCTGCCGCGCCTTGGCCAGGTTGCGGGTGAAGCTGCCGCTGCGGATGGTGCCGTCCTTGACGTCGGCGGCGGCCATCTCGGCCAGCACGTTGGCCGCATCGACCAGGGTCGATTCCATCGCCTGGCGCACCCCCGGCTTCACCTCGTTGACGAACACGCGCATCACGAAGAACGCGGCGATGCCGGTGATCAGGAAGAAGCCGAGGAACAGCTTCAGTACCAGGCGCATCAGCTAGACCTCCAGCGCGTAGCCGAGGCCACGGTGGGTGCGGATCGGGTCATCGCTGGCACCGGCCGCACGCAGCTTGGCACGCAGCGTCTTTACATGGGTATCGACGGTGCGGTCGGCACTGTCGGCACTGCTGTCCCAGCCGCGATCCATCAGCTGGGCACGGCTGAGAATCGCCCCCGGCCGCTGCAGCAATGCCTCCAGCAACGCGTACTCGTAACGAGTCAGGTCCAGTGCCTGGCCACGGAAGCGGATGCGCCGGCCTTCGCGGTCGATGGCGAACGCACCATGTTCCTGCCAGCCGGCATCCGCGCGGGGCGCCGCGGCGACCGGTGCCGCACGGCGCAGGCGTGCACGCACCCGCGCCACCAGCTCGCGCGGCGAGAAAGGCTTGGTCATGTAATCGTCGGCGCCCAGTTCCAGGCCAAGCACGCGGTCCACTTCATCGTTGCGGGCGGTCAGGAAGATCACCGGCAACTGCGCCGCCGGCCCGGGCTGCGCGCGCAGCCGCCGGCAGACCTCGAAACCGCCCAGGTCCGGCAGGCCCACGTCCAGCACCACCACGTCGATATCGCCGGCCTGCAGCCGTTGCAGGGCTTCCCCGCCCAGCAGGCAGTGGCTGGCGGCATAGCCTTCGCTGCGCAGCGCATAGAGCACGGTTTCGGCGATGGCGGCTTCGTCCTCGACCACCAGGACATGGGCAACGGGAGCTGTCATGGCGCGCAGCATAGCCGCTGCGGCCGCCGCCCCGTACACTGCCGCCCATGAACTATCGCCACGCCTTCCATGCCGGCAACCACGCCGATGTGCTCAAGCACATCGTGCAGCTGGCCCTGATCGACAGCTTCAAGCGCAAGGACAGCCCGTTCTTCGTGCTCGACACCCACGGTGGTGCCGGCCGCTACCTGCTGGCCAGCGAAGAGAGCCGCAAGACCCTGGAGGCCGAATCCGGAATCATGCGGCTGATGGCCCAGCCCAAGCTGCCGGAGGTGGTCGAGCGCTACCTGAAGGCGGTGCAGGCCGACAACCCGGTGGGCGCGCTGACCAACTACCCGGGCTCGCCGCTGCTGAGCGCGCAGGCGATGCGCGCGCAGGACCGCATGGCGGTCTGTGAGCTGCAGGAGGCCGAAACGGCCACGCTGAAGGCCCTGTTCGCCCATGACAGCCGCGTCGATGTGCGCCCGGGCGATGGCTACGCGTTGCTGCGCTCGCTGCTGCCGCCGAAGTTCAACGGCAGCAAGATCGGTCGCGGCCTGGTGCTGATCGACCCGCCCTACGAGGCCCAGGACGCCGAATACCAGGCCGTCCTGGCCGCGCTGGCCGAAACCCTGGCACGCTGGCCGCAGGCCACCTGCGCGGTCTGGTTCCCGATCAAGCAGCGCCGCACCATCCTGCACTTCCTGCGCAAGGCCACCGCCCTGCCGGTGAAATCGGCAATGACGATCGAGTTCCTGGTGCGCCCGGACGACTCGCCGCTGCGCCTCAACGGCAGCGGCATGCTGCTGCTCAACCCGCCCTGGCAGTTCGACCGGGTGGTCGGCCCGGCCCTGCCGGCGCTGCGCCAGCACCTGGGCGAACCCGGGGCCAGCACCCGCCTGGATTGGCTCAAAGCCCCCGAATGACGGCCTTCACGAGGCTGTACCGCCGTGAGCCTTTCGTTCACGGAATGCAGCCCCGGTGATGCCACAATCGATGGACCACCAAGGAATCACCCGGTATGGCCACTCGCAACCGCATGCCGCCCTGGCATGAGATCTTCAAGGCTCCCAGCGGCCACGAGCTGCTGATCCGCCCCATCCGCCCGGAAGACGGCGCACCGCTGCAAGCGGCGTTCAGCCTGTTCGGGCCGGAAGAAATCCGTGATCGTTTCCTGCAGGCGGTGACCGAGCTGTCGCCGGAAACCACCCAGCGCCTGACCCACCCCAATCCCAAGACCGAGATCACCCTGGTCGCCGCCGAATCCCTGCCCGCTGGTGAGGCGGTGGTCGGCGCGGTCGCCCGGGCCTCGATCATCCCCGGCACCCGTGAAGCCGAGTACGCGATCCTGATCAGCCGCTTCCTCATTGGCCAGGGCCTGGGCCGGCAGCTGATGCGCAAGCTGGTGAAGTGGGGCCGCGGCAAGTACCTGGACCGCCTGTATGGCGACGTTGCCGCCGAGAACGAGCCGATGAAGCAGCTGGCCGCGTCGCTGGGCTTCAAACCGGTGCCACACCCGACCGGTGCCGAGGGCCTGGTACGGATGGTGCTGGAGCTGGACAACTGACGATAGCGCCGGGACATGCCCGGCGATGCATTCCTGTAGTGCCGGCCGCTGGCCGGCTTTCCGCCAGCCCAACGGCGCATGAGGCCGCCGGCCAGCGGCCGTCACGACCTGCCGGGCTTCGATCGGGCTTCTGCTAAAATCCGGGGTCCATGTCGCGTACCTCATACCCCGCCCCGCCGCTGCCGCGCGCCGGCCAGCTCCGCGCCTGGTGGCGCGCCCCCGCATCGCCGACCGCCCTGGCCTGGTACCTGGCCCAGGCCGCGCGTGCGCACGACGCGCCCCTGCTGGTGATCGCCCGTGACAACCACGGTGCCAACCAGCTCGAAGCCGACCTGCATACCCTGCTCGGTGGCGATCCGGCCCTGCCGGTGGTCGCCTTCCCGGACTGGGAAACCCTGCCCTACGACCGCTTCAGCCCGCATCCGGACATCATTTCGCAGCGCCTGTCCGCCCTGCACCGCCTGCCCACGCTGAAGCGCGGCCTGGTGATCGTGCCGGTGCAGACCCTGCTGCAGCAGCTGGCCCCGCGCAGCTACGTGATCGGTGGCAGCTTCGACCTGAAAGTCGGCCAGCGCCTGGACCTGGAGGCCGAGAAGCGCCGCCTGGAAAGCGCCGGCTACCGCAACGTGCCGCAGGTGATGGACCCGGGCGACTTCGCTGTGCGCGGTGGCCTGCTCGACGTGTACCCGATGGGTGCCGACCAGCCGCTGCGGGTAGAGCTGCTGGACGAGGACATCGACTCGATCCGTGCCTTTGACCCGGAAAGCCAGCGTTCGCTGGACAGGGTCGAGGCGGTGCACATGCTGCCGGGCCGTGAAGTGCCGATGGACGAGACCAGCATCGCCCGCGTGCTGTCCACGCTGCGCGAGCGCTTCGATGTCGATACCCGGCGCAGCGCGCTGTACCAGGACCTGAAGTCCGGGCTGGCGCCGGCCGGCGTCGAGTACTACCTGCCGCTGTTCTTCGAACGCACCGCGACCCTGTTCGATTACCTGCCCGACGGCAGCCTGCCAGTGGTCTGCGCCGGTGCCGGCGAGGCTGCCGAAGCGTTCTGGGCGCAGACCGGCGAGCGCTACGAACAGCGCCGCCACGATGTGGAACGGCCGCTGCTGCCGCCGTCGGCGCTGTACCTGTCGCCGGAACTGCTGCGCGAGCGGCTGAACGATGCCCCGCGCATCGAGGTATGGGCCGCCGACCACGCACGCATCACCGACGCGCACGCGCTGGGCGACCAGCCGCTGCCGCCGCTGCCGGTGGCCGCGCGCGAAGCACCGGCCGGCGATGCGCTGAAATCCTTCCTCGGCCACTACCCGGGCCGGGTGCTGATCGCCGCCGATTCGCCCGGCCGCCGCGAGGCGTTGCTGGAAGTGCTGCAGGCCGCCGAGCTGAAGCCGCCGGTGGTGGCCGACCTGCCCAGCTTCCTCGCCAACGATGCGCGCTTCGCGATCGCAGTGGCGCCACTGGAAGATGGCTTCGCGCTGGACGATCCGCGCATCGCGGTACTGACCGAGCGCCAGCTGTTCCCCGAGCGCGCCGGCAGCACCCGTCGCACGCGCCGCGCGGGCCGCGAGCCGGAAGCGATCATCCGCGACCTCGGTGAACTGACCGAGGGCGCACCGATCGTGCACGAGGACCATGGCGTCGGCCGCTATCGCGGGCTGATCGCGATGGACGTCGGCGGCATGCCCGGCGAATTCCTTGAAATCGAATATGCCAAGGGTGACCGCCTGTATGTGCCGGTCGCCCAGCTGCACCTGATCAGCCGCTACTCCGGCGCTTCGGCGGAAACCGCACCACTGCATTCGCTCGGTGGCGAGCAGTGGAGCAAGGCCAAGCGCAAGGCCGCCGAGAAGGTGCGCGACGTCGCCGCCGAGCTGCTGGAGATCCAGGCCCGCCGCCAGGCGCGTGCCGGCCTGGCACTGCAGGTGGACCGCGCGATGTACGAGCCGTTCGCGGCCGGCTTCCCGTTCGAGGAAACGCCGGACCAGCTGGCCGCGATCGACGCCACCCTGCGCGACCTGGCCAGCAGCCAGCCGATGGACCGTGTGGTCTGCGGCGACGTCGGCTTCGGCAAGACCGAGGTGGCGGTGCGTGCTGCATTCGCCGCCGCCAGTGCCGGCAAGCAGGTGGCTGTGCTGGTGCCGACCACGCTGCTGGCCGAACAGCATTACCGCAACTTCCGCGACCGCTTCGCCGATTACCCGCTGAAGGTCGAGGTGCTGTCGCGCTTCAAGACCACCAAGGAAATCAAGGCCGAGCTGGAGAAGGTCGCCGCCGGCACCATCGACGTCATCGTCGGTACCCATCGCCTGCTGCAGCCGGACGTGAAGTTCAAGGACCTGGGCATGGTCATCGTCGACGAGGAGCAGCGTTTCGGCGTACGCCAGAAGGAAGCGCTGAAGGCGCTGCGCGCCAACGTGCACCTGCTGACCCTGACCGCCACGCCGATTCCGCGCACGCTGAACATGGCCATGGCCGGCCTGCGCGACCTGTCGATCATCGCCACGCCGCCGCCGAACCGGCTGGCGGTGCAGACCTTCATCACCCAGTGGGACAACGCGCTGCTGCGCGAAGCGTTCCAGCGCGAACTCGCGCGTGGTGGCCAGCTGTATTTCCTGCACAACGACGTAGAAAGCATCGGCCGCATGCAGCGCGAGCTGTCCGAGCTGGTGCCGGAGGCGCGCATCGGCATCGCCCACGGGCAGATGCCCGAGCGCGAGCTGGAAAAGGTGATGCTGGATTTCCAGAAGCAGCGCTTCAACGTGCTGCTGTCGACCACGATCATCGAATCGGGCATCGACATCCCCAACGCCAACACCATCATCATCAACCGCGCCGACCGCTTCGGCCTTGCCCAGCTGCACCAGCTGCGTGGCCGCGTCGGTCGTTCGCACCATCGCGCTTACGCGTACCTGGTGGCACCCGACCGCCGTTCGATCACCCCGGATGCGGAGAAGCGCCTGGAAGCGATCGCCTCGATGGACGAACTCGGCGCTGGCTTCACCCTGGCCACGCACGATCTGGAGATCCGCGGTGCAGGTGAACTGCTCGGCGAGGACCAGAGCGGGCAGATGGCCGAGGTCGGCTTCAGCCTGTACACCGAGCTGCTGGAGCGCGCGGTGCGCAGCATCAAGCAGGGCAAGCTGCCCGATCTGGATGCGGGCGAAGAAGTGCGTGGTGCCGAGGTCGAACTGCATGTGCCGGCGCTGATTCCGGAAGACTACCTGCCGGACGTGCATACCCGCCTGACCCTGTACAAGCGCATTTCCAGCGCGCGCGACAGCGATGCCCTGCGCGAGCTGCAGGTGGAGATGATCGACCGCTTCGGCCTGCTGCCGGATGCGGCCAAGCATCTCTTCGCCATCGCCGAGCTGAAGCTGAAGGCCAACACGCTCGGCATCCGCAAGCTGGACCTGGGCGAGAACGGTGGCCGCATCGCGTTCGAGTCCAAGCCGAACATCGACCCGATGGCGGTGATCCAGCTGATCCAGAAACAACCGAACCTCTACGCCATGGAAGGGCCCGACAAGCTGCGCATCAAGCACCCGCTGCCGTTGCCGGAAGACCGCTTCAATGCGGCCCGCGCTCTTCTGACCACCCTCGCCCCGGGTTGATCGCCCCCTGAACACCCCGCACCGGTCCCCACCCGGTGCGGGCGGATGACCATGCTTCCTGACGCCGTACCCGCTCCCGACCTGCTGCACGCGCAGGCCTGCCTGATCGATGCCCTCTCGATGTCGCTGCAGATGCGCGACGCCTACACCCGCCACCATTGCGACCGCGTCGGCCGACTCGCGCAGCGCCTGGCCACGCACTGCGATCTCGATGACGATGCCTGTTCGCAGATCGGCCTGGCCGCGCGCTTCCACGACATCGGCAAGATCGGCATTCCCGACGATGTGCTGTTGGCGCCGCGTCGGCACACCGATGAGGAGCGCGCGATCATGCGCGAGCATCCGGTGCGCGGCGAGCATATTTTCCTGACCACCGGCCGCAGCGACGCGGCACCGGTCGCGCGGCTGATCCGCGCCCACCACGAAGCCTTCGATGGCAACGGTTATCCCGATGGGCTGCGCGGCGAATCCATCCCGCTGGGCGCGCGCATCGTCACCATCGCCGATGCCTACGATGCGATGACCAGCGTGCGCCCGTATCGTGCCGCGATGGAACGCGAAACCGCATTGCGGATCATCGAAGCGCAATCTGGAGGGCTGGTGGACCCCTACGTGTTGCAGCGCTTCCATCGCATGCTGGCGCGGGAGCCGGAGCTGGCCTGAGATTTCCACCGGGCATGGCCCGGTGCTACCGGCGACACAAACAAAAGGCCCGGCATTCGCCGGGCCTTCTGCATCACGCATTACGTGCGATCGATTACCAGATCACCACGCGCTTGTCGTCGGCGCGCACCATCGCGTCGCCGGCCTTGCACTGGAACGCAGCGGCATAGGACGGCATGTTCGACGGCGCGCCGTTGGCACGGAAGTTGGCCGGCGCATGTGGGTCGGTGTTCAGGCGGACGCGCAGCTCACCATCGGTGAAGTTGCGGCGCCACACGGTGGCCCAGTTCATGAAGAAGCGCTGGTCCTGGCTGTGGCCATCGACTTCGACATTCGCCTTCGGATCTTCCTTCAGCGCCATCTGCAGCGCATCGTAGGCCACGGTCAGGCCACCCAGGTCGCCGATGTTCTCGCCCAGGGTCAGCTTGCCCTTCACGAACACGCCCGGCACCGATTCATAGCCGTCGAACTGCGCGACCAGCTGGTCGGTACGCTCGGTGAAAGCCTTGCGGTCGGCGTCGGTCCACCAGTTGTCGAAGTTGCCGTTGGCGGCGAACTGGCTGCCCGAGTCGTCGTAGCCGTGCATCATCTCGTGGCCGATGACCGCACCGATGCCGCCGTAGTTCAGCGCCGGATCGGCTTTGGCGTCGAAGAACGGCGCCTGCAGGATTGCCGCCGGGAACACGATCTCGTTCTTGGTGGCGTTGTAGTACGCGTTGACGGTCTGCGGGGTCATGCCCCACTCGGTCTTGTCCACCGGCTTGCCGATCTTGTCCAGCATGTAGCGGTAGTTGAACGCACGCGCCGCCTGCATGTTGCCCAGGTAGCTGTCGCCGTTGGTCTGCAGGCCTGCCCAGTCACGCCACTTGTCCGGGTAACCGATCTTCGGGGTGAAGCTGGCCCACTTTTCCAGCGCCTTCTTCTTGGTTTCTTCGCCCATCCACGGCAGCTGCTCCAGGCGCGCCTTCAGCGCCACCGAGAGGTTCTCCACCAGGTGCTGCATGGCCACCTTGGATTCGGCCGGGAACACGGCGTCGACGTACAGCTGGCCCAGGGCCTCACCCATGCCACCGTTGACCGACTCCAGCACGCGCTTCCAGCGCGGCTGCATTTCCTTCTGGCCACGCAGGGTGGTGCCATAGAAATCGAAGTTGGCCTTCTCGAACTGGCTGCTCAGGTACGGCGAGGCGTCGTCGATGGTGTGGAAGCGCAGGTAGGCCTGCCACGTGGCAGCCGGCACGTCAGCCAGCATCTTGTCCATTTCACCGAAGAAGCCCGGCTGTGCCAGCGAGAACTTCTGCGCGGCCGGCACCTTCAGGGTGTCGAACAGCGCGGTCCAGCTGAAGTTCGGGGTCAGCTTGTCGGCGTCGGCCGCGCTGAGCGGGTTGTAGCGCTTGGCCGGGTCACGCATCTCGATGCGCGACATCGAGGCCTTGGCCAGGCGGGTTTCGAAGGCCATCACGGCCTTGGCCTGCTCGGCGGCCTGCGCCGCGTCCACGCCGGACAGGGTCAGCACCTGTGCGATGTAGGCCACGTAGGCGTCGCGGATCTTGGCCTGGGCGTCGTCAAAGTAGTAGCCCTTCTCCGGCAGGCCGAGACCGCCCTGGCCGACGTAGGCGATGACGTTGGCCGAATCCTTGTAATCGGCATTGGCGAACAGCGAGAAGAGCACGCCCTTGCCCTCGGCCTGGCTGTCGCGCAGGTACTGGGTGATGGCGGCGGTATCGTTCAGCGCAGTGATCTTGTCCAGCTGCGGCTGCAGCGGAGCGAGGCCGGCGGCTTCGATCTTGGCTTCATCGTTGCCGGTCTTCCAGATGTCACCGATCTTGGCTTCCACCGAGCCGGCCTTGGCCTGGCTGGCCGCAGCCTGCTGCACCAGCGCGTGCTGCACTTCCAGCGAGCGCTCGCGCAGGATCTCGAAGCTGCCCCAGGTGGTCTGGTCGCCCGGCACCGGGTTGGCCTTCAGCCACTTGCTGTTGACGAAGCCATTGAGGTCGGTACAGGCCGAAATGGCCGGATCCAGATCGGCGCTGCTGAGCGAGATCAGCGGCGTCTTGATCTGCGACAGGTCGAAGGCCGGCTTGGCGTCGGCGCTGGCCGCCGGCGCGGTTTCATTCTTGCCACAGGCCGCCAGCGAGGCAGCGATGGCGATGGTCAGGCCCAGCGGGACCAGGTTGCGGACGTTCATGAGGCTCTCCTGCGGGTAATTTCACAGGGTAGCCCCAGACAAGGCGGACGGGGACCGCCAAAGGTCACACTCAACCCCGGCCCCCATCGCCAGCCAGCGCATTGACCGCAGAGGGCCGCCTTGTGCAAATTGCAGGAGCTGCAGATTCAATACAACTGCTGCCACCAACATGCCACGCGGTTAGCCTGCTAGGAGGGCAATAATGACGTCCAGGATATTCATCGGCCTCAGCGGCCCAACGTTCTACGATTATCAGAATCCAGCGAACCAGACAAGGAATGATGGCGTAGGCGCTCCGAATCCGATCCTTGAAAATTCGTTGGCGCTAACAGTGTTCTATGACGAAATCTGGTTCCTTTGCGAAAGCCTCTGCCCGCAATCCCTGCGCGGCCATCCAAGCATCCGCTATCTGGACCGGGAAATCGACAGGCAGCCCACTCATGTCCAGGACAACGTAAGGAGCGCACTGAAACTCCCCCCGGACTACGGGGACGACGGCATGCGCGAGGTGATCCGTCGGAACTTTGAAGAATATTGGCCGAAAGCAGAACATGCCGGAGCATACTGGTGGGATTCTGAAGGCCGAAGAATCGACAATCACACGCGCTCGCTTGACATTCTTGGCGTCCATTGCATTGCCAACTCCAACTCACCCGCCACCCTTGCAACTGATATCGCAGTTCACAAGGCGCTTGAGAAATCACTCCCTACCACGCTCTCATTGAACTCCTTCTCGCAGGCTCTTTTTGCCAAACGATTCCCAACACAGTTCCATCCAACCCGGGACAAAAACACCAGGGACAGGACCGGAAGCTTTGTAATCAATGCAATGGTCGACAACTGCGTGTCATTTCAGGGACCTGACCCGGTCATTTTTGATCGCATTGCCACAAGTGATTACACCAAGCAATTCCGCGGTTACATCGCGAACAAGAACATTGAGGATGCGGCGAGAAGCTACCTTGATGTGACCGCCGAAATTCGCGATGCCACGACAAGGGCAATCAGGGGTCAGGCCGACCAAGCCCGTGTGGTTCGAGGGCTGGCCTCAGTTTTTCTCGATGTGGTCATTGATGCTCTCGGGATCGGAACGTACTTGAAAGCCTCGAAATGGCTCTATGGATTGGCCTCCCCTCCCCCTATCTCAGCAGCGGCCTTCCTTCTCGACCTCCAGGAGCAGAAGCCCACCGGCCCAAACTCCGATTCCAATGAGCAGCGATCCAAGTAAAGAAAAGGCCGGCTTGCGCCGGCCTTCTGCTTCTTTATTTCGCCTTGCCCTGGTTGGCCACGGCTTCAGCGGCCTTGCGCGCCGCTTCCGGATCACCCAGGTAGCGGAACGACTGCACGGTCAGATCGTCGTTCAGCTCGAACAGCAGCGGGATGCCGGTCGGAATGTTCAGCTCGAGGATTTCCTCGCGCGAGACGTTGTTGAGGTACTTGTACAGCGCGCGCAGCGAGTTGCCGTGGGCCGTGACCAGCACGGTCTTGCCGTCCTTCAGCTGCGGCGCGATGGCGTCGTGCCAGTACGGCAGCACGCGGTCCAGCGTGGTCGCCAGCGACTCGGTACCCGGCAGCGCGTTGCGGTCCAGGCCGGCGTAGCGACGGTCATGGATCGGGTGGCCCGGATCTTCCAGATCCATCGGCGGCGGCGGGATGTCGTACGAACGGCGCCACACCTTGACCTGCTCCTCGCCATGCTTGGCAGCGGTCTCGGCCTTGTCCAGGCCCTGCAGGCCACCGTAATGGCGTTCATTGAGGCGCCAGGACTTGTTCACCGGCAGCCAGTCCTGCTCCAGCTCGGCCAGCGCACCCTGCAGGGTGTGGATGGCGCGCTTGAGCACCGAGGTGTGGGCGATGTCGAACTGCAGGCCTTCCTCGCGCATCAGCCGACCGGCGGCGGCCGCTTCCCGGCGCCCCTGCTCGGTCAGGTCGACATCGACCCAGCCGGTGAAGCGGTTGTCCAGGTTCCACTGGCTCTGGCCATGGCGCAACAGTACGAGTTTACGGGTCACTGCAGGGTCTCCAACGCGAGGAAAGGCAGGCTGCCATTGTAGCCCCGGCCGCCGCTCACCGGGCCGTGGCACCGCGCATGCGATGCTGTGACCAATGAATACGGTGATCGACCCCGGGCGCTGGGAAGGCAGCGTCGCCGCTGCCCGCGCGCAGCAGATCCAGCTGGCTGGCCGCGTGGAGCGCCAGGACCGGCTGCCACGCAACGTGCGCTGGCTGGCCGGGCTGGATGTTGGCTTTGAGGACAATGGCGCCGTCACCCGTGCCGCGGCAGTGCTGCTGGATGCGAAGACGCTGCGGCCCGTGGCTCAGGAAGTCGCGCGCATCGCCACGGTGATGCCCTACATCCCCGGCCTGCTCAGCTTCCGCGAGTTGCCAGCGCTGTTGGCCGCGCTGGCGCTGCTGCCGCGCACGCCGGACCTGGTGTTCGTCGATGGCCACGGCATCAGCCATCCGCGCAGGCTGGGCGTGGCCGCGCATCTGGGCGTGGTCACCAACCTGCCAAGCATCGGCGTGGCCAAGTCGAAACTGGTGGGCCGGTTCGTCGAACCGGGCGCCGAGGCCGGTGCACATACGCCGCTGCTGGATGGCGATGAACAACTGGGCTGGGTGCTGCGCAGCAAAGTGCGCTGCAAGCCGCTGTTCGTGGCCGGCGGCCATCGGGTCAGTGCCGGTACCGCGCTGGACTGGGTGCAGCGCACCCTGCGCGGGTACCGGCTGCCGGAACCGACCCGGCTGGCGGATCGGCTGGCCTCGCGGCGGGACGAATAGCCACGCCGGGCACCACCCGGCGCGGCCCTCAGTTTCAATCAACGATGCACGTGACCGCGATGGCCCTGCGCGTCCTCGCCATGGTGGTGGCCTTCATGGCCCTCGTGCTCGCCGCCCTTGGCCGGCGCCGGCTCACCACAGGCTTCGCCGCAGTGGTCCGCTTCGATCTGCAGTGTCACGTGCTCGATGCCGAAGTCATCGTGCAGGCGCCCGCCCAACTCACGGCGCAGCGCATCGGCATCGGTGCCGTCGCGCATCACGATGTGCGCGGTCAGCGCCGGCGTGCTGGAGGCCAGCGCCCACACGTGCAGGTCATGCACGTCCAGCACCGCAGCGTGGCCTGACAGGCTGTCGCGCACCTTGGCCACGTCCATGCCCTTGGGCACGCCTTCCAGCAGCACGTTGATCGCCTCACGCATCAGCACGTAGGTGCGTGGCAGTACCCACAAACCGATCAGCACCGCCAGGATCGGGTCGATCGGCTTCCAGCCGGTCCACTTGATCAACAACGCGCCGGCAATCACCGCCACCGAGCCGAGCATGTCCGCCCACACTTCCAGGTAGGCGCCCTTCACGTTGAGGCTCTCGCCACTGCCGGCCTGCAGAAGGCGCATCGCGATCAGGTTGATGACCAGGCCTGCGGCGGCGATCACCAGCATGCCGGAGGAGGCGATCTCCTGCGGCTCGCGGAAGCGCCCGACCGCCTCCCACAGGATGTAGGCGGCAACCACGAACAGCATGGCGCCGTTGATCATTGCGCCCAGCGCTTCCAGACGTGCATAGCCGTAGGTGCGGCGTGCGTCCGGCGGGCGCCGACTCAGCCGCACCGCGACCAGCGCGATCATCAGCGCCAGCGCATCGGTGGCCATGTGCGCGGCGTCTGACAGCAGTGCGAGGCTGTTGGTCCAGAACGCGCCCACCACCTCCACGACGAGGAAGGTGGAGGTCAGGCCGAGTGCCCACCACAAGGGTTTCTCGTGACGGATCTCGGATGGCAGGTGATCGTGGTCGTGGCCCATGGCAACAGCTCCTTTGCGATGCGGTGCAGGCTACGCCGTGCTGGCGGGGGAGACTATTACGCTGTTTATAACATTGCAGGCCACGCGGTCCCTCACCGGACATGGCCCGGCGCTACCGGAGCGTGGCCGGCAGCGCCAGGCCACGCCTGGCGAACGCAGCGGATCGACGTCCGCGTGCGGTCAGAACCCGAAGCGCAGGCTGGCCCAGTACGCGCGGCCCGGCTCGTTGTAGGTCGCCGCGCCGGCATCGCTGCTGTTGGCCTCGCGGAACAGGCGCTTGTCGGCCAGGTTGTTGACGCCGAAGCCGAAGCTGACCGTCTCGGTCACCTTGTAGCGCGCGCTCACGCCCCAGATGTTGTACGCACCGCGATCCTGCAGCGCGATCGACGGGTCGCACGTGCCAGTGCAGCGCGGATCGTTGTTGATGTTGGTGGTGGCCGGCTTCTGCTTGCCATAGAAGGTGCCGGTCAGCAGCAGCGACAGCTTGTCGGTGGCCTGCCAGTCCAGCATCGTGTTGACGGTGTACTTCGGAATCACCGACAGCGGCTGGCCGGTGCTCTTGTTCTCGTTCTCCACCATGTAGGTGAAGTTGTTGCTCCACTTCAGGCGGTTGCCCTGCTCGCCCAGCAGCGGGATCACCAGGTTGCCTTCAAGCCCCTGCACGATCGCCTTGGGTGCGTTCTCCCAGCGGAAGATGCGGCCGCGGCCATCGGCAGTCAGGCCGATCTGGTCGTAGCCGGCCTGGATCTTGTCCTTGTAGTCGTTGTGGAAGTAAGTCAGCGACGCCTGCCAGCCGCTCTGCGGTGCCCACTCGATGCCCAGTTCCTTGTTCAGGCTGGTTTCCGCCTTCAGATCTGCGTTGCCACGCATGTAGCAACCGGCGCCGAGGCTCGGCAGTGCATTCGGGCAACCATTGCCACGGGTGTAGTAGAGATAGTCCGGATTCGACTGGTACAGGTTCGGCGCCTTGAACGCACGCGCGATGCCGCCCTTCACCACCCAGTCGCTGTTGATGCGGAACTGCGCATTGAGGCTGGGGCTGGTGTTGTTGCCGAACTGGCTGTGGTGGTCGAAGCGCAGGCCCGGGGTAACGATCCAGCGCTCGCCCAGATAGATGTTGTCTTCCACGAATACGGCGGTGGTCTGCGCATCGGCCTTGCCGCGCGCACGGTCGGCCGACAGCCCCGGGATGCCGCCGCCACTGCTGCTGGACTGGCTCATCGAATACGGGTCGGTCAGGCGGCTGTCGAGGTATTCAAAGCCCAGCGTCCAGATGTTCTCGGCCCCACCCAGCGTGGTCGGGAAACTCACTTCGCCATCCAGCTGGTAGTTGCGCAGGCGCGAAGTCGACCAGTCGGTGCCGTTGAAGCTGCCCTCCGGGCCCCCGGCCAGGCCTTCGTTGATGCGCGAGTTGTTCACCGCTTCCACTGCGGCCGTTACCCGCGAGGTCACGTCCCCCCAGCGGCCGCGATGGGTGATCGCGCCGGTGTTGCGGTACATGCGGTTGGTTTCCGCCTCGCCCTCGGCCAAGGCGGCCAGGTCGACTCCGGTCGAGGTACCGGTGGTGCTGACGGCGCGGTCACCGGCGTAGATGTTGCCCTGGCGGCTGGTGCCGGCTTCGAACTCCACCACCTGGTCGGCGGTGATGTCCCAGCGCAGCAACGCGTTGACGTCGCGGTTCTTGACGCCCTCGCGGCCAGCCGGCGGCACCGCGTTCGGGTTGGTCGCGTACTGGCGGTTGAGGTCCAGTGAGTCGGCGTCGGTCTTGTTGAGATTGCCGTACAGGCGGAACGACAGGGTATCGGTCATCGGCCCACTGAGCTGCAGGCCGACGCGCTCGCTGCCGCCTTCGGCGCTGTGCTCGGGCACCAGCCCATACAGGTCGACCGCACCGGTCAGGTCGCCGGTCGGGCGCTTGGTGATGATGTTGACCACGCCGCCGGAAGCACCGGAGCCGTAGCGCGCCGCTGCAGGGCCGCGCAGCACTTCGATGCGCTCGATCATTTCCGCCGGTACCCAGTTGGTATCGCCGCGCGTATTGCGTTCGCCGCTGCGGCCCATGCGCACGGCATCCCGCGCACCGATGCGCTTGCCATCGACCAGGATCAGCGTGTTCTCCG
Organism: Stenotrophomonas maltophilia; assembly: GCF_002799155.1. GTDB lineage: Bacteria > Pseudomonadota > Gammaproteobacteria > Xanthomonadales > Xanthomonadaceae > Stenotrophomonas > Stenotrophomonas maltophilia_R. Next base: position 850,017 of record NZ_NERD01000002.1, on the reverse strand, counting down.
GCCCCATGCCACGCAGGTCGATCTGGCGGTTGTTGCCGTACTGGCCCGAGGCGCTGTTGCCGGTGAGGTTGACGCCCGGCATGGTGCGCAGCAGTTCGGCGATGTCGTTGGCCGGCGGGCGCCTGGCGATGTCCTCGGCGGTGATGGTCGAAGTACCCAGTGCCTGGCGGGCAATCTGCGAGGCAGTGACATGCACCGTGTCGATATCGGTGGCGTCGGTTTCGGCGTGGGCGATCAGGGCGCTGCCCGCCAGCAGGGCGGCAACGGCGAGCGCCAGCGGGCGCGGCGAAAGGACAACGGCAGGAGACATGATCTGGACCTTCTGGCAGGGCAACGGGGCCTCTGGCAAAGGGCTTGAGGCAACGACGAGGGGGAGTCGGAGCGTCGCCGCAGTCACCTGCGGCCCGATCCGTGCGCGCATTGTCCCATCAATGCAAGTGATTCTCAAATGCGTTCACTCATTGCCGCAGTGCCGCCGATGTGCTCCGCGCACCGTGCAACCCTGCATCGCGCTTAAACTGGCGGGCTTACCTGCCATCAACCGCACGCCACCGCGGCCGATACCCGTGGTTTGTCGTACGCAGCCAGAGATCGACGTGGAACCACCCCAACTGGACGATGCCAGCCAGCCGCTGGCCGAGGCCTGGCAGCACTGCCTGCAACAGGCCGGCCCCGCCGCCACTGCGCTGTTGCACGCGGCCGCCGACGACGCGCCCCCCACACTGGCCCAGCGCTTCTATGACGTCCTGCTGCAGGACCCGCGCGCGCGCCGTTTCCTGTCCCATGACCAGGTCAAGCAGCGCCTGCAGCCAGCCATGCAGCGCTGGCTCGTGCAGCTGCTGACCACCGATGCCAACGGCATTGCCGCCACTGTCGCCTCGCAACGGGTGATCGGCGATGTGCATGCCCGGGTCGGCATTCCGGTCGATCTGGTGACCCGTGGCGCGCGCGTGCTCAAGCACGAGCTGTTCGTGCGCCTGCGCGATGATGCGCCCGACAGCGCTACCGCATTCGCCGCCATCGACTGCCTCAGCGCGATCATGGACATCGCCATGGAAGGCATGACCCTGGCCTACACCCATGCCCGCGAGCGCTCCACCCGTGCCGATGCTGCGTACCGGCTGTTCTCACTGGTGCAGAACGTCGGCACCGAGCGCGAGCGCCAGCGGGCACTGCTGCTGGACTGGGAGAACGCCCTGCTCTACGCGTTGGCCGGTCATGTGCAGGCCAGCGACAGCGCCAGCCTGGCCACCTCGGAATTCGGCCTGTGGTTCACCCACAAGGGCATCCCCAGTTTCGGCGAGAGCAGCGAGACCCGGCAGGTCGGCCAGCTGATGGCCCGCATCGACAGCAACCTGCAGCGGGCAAGCAACGATGCCCCGGCGCAGCGCCTGGCGGTGCTGCCGGCCATCCGCGAGGACCTGGCCGCCATCCGCACCCTGATGACGCTGCTGTTCGAGCGCATCGGTGAACTGGATGCCGGCAGCGATGCACTGACCAACCTGCTCAACCGCCGCTTCCTGCCAACGGTGCTGCGCCGTGAGATCGAACTGGCCACGCGCAACCGCACACCGTTCTCGCTGCTGCTGCTCGACCTGGATCACTTCAAGGCGATCAACGACGGCCACGGCCACGATGCCGGCGACCGCGCGTTGCAGCACGTCGCCGGCCTGCTAGGCCAGCTGACCCGCGGCAGTGACTACCTGTTCCGCTATGGCGGCGAGGAATTCGTGGTGGTGCTGGTCGCGGCCAGCGAGTCGCAGGCCTCGGTGATCGCCGAAAGCCTGCGCCGGCAGATCGCGCAGTCGCCGGTGGCATTGGCCAACGGCCAGGTTCTGTCGCTGACTGCCAGCATCGGCGTGGCCGGCCATGACGGCCATCCGGACTACGAGCGGCTGATGGCACGTGCCGACGCAGCGATGTACGAGGCCAAGCGCAGCGGCCGCAACCGCGTGGTGGTGGCCAGTGCGGACCTGCAGGAAGCCCCGGGACGGCGCGCACTGCAGCGTTGACGGCATGCCGACGCTACCGACAGCCGGCTCTACCGATACGGGTGGCAGCCGCTCATTTCCCCGCCACCGCCCGCCACCCCGCCCACCACAGCAACGCCAGCGCCGCGATGCCGGCGCCCAGCAGGCACACCGCGGGCCAGCCATGCCGGGCCTGCATCCAGGGCCCGGCAGCCGCACCGGCACCACTGCCCACCGCATAGAACAGCATGTACAGCGCCACCAGGCGCCCATGCTGTTCTGCCGGTGCACGCAGCAGCAGCGCCTGGTTCGATACGTGCAGTGCCTGCCCACCGAGGTCGAGCACGATGACGCCCAGCAGCAGCAACGACAGCGACTGCGACAGGCCCAGCAGCGGCCACCACGCGGCAAGCATCAGCAGTAACGCGCCAAGGCTGACCCGACCAGTGAAACCGCGGTCCATCCAGTGCCCGACCCGCGCCGCCATCAATGCGCCCACTACGCCGGCCAGGCCGAGCGCACCGATGGCCGCGGTGGACCACTGCAAAGGAGGCGCCGACAACGGCAGCGGCGCCGCCGCCCAGAACACGTTGAGGCCAGCAAACAACAACAGAGCCAGCGGCCCACGCTCGCGCAGCGTGCGGTTCCGGCGCAGCATGCCCAGCATCGAACCCAGCAGTTCGCGCCAACGCGGTGGTAGCACCGGTACCGGCACCGCCGGCAGGCGCCGCCACAACAGTAACGCCAAGGCCCCCATCACCGCTGCCGACAGCAGGTAGACCGCCCGCCAGCCGATGGTGGCTGCGACCGCACCCGATACCACGCGCGCCAACAGCAGGCCGATGAACACACCGCCCTGCACCACACCGACCACGCGACCGCGCTGCTCGGGCGGTGCCAGCATGGCGGTGTAGGCGATCAGGCCCTGGGTCAGCGCCGTGCCCAGCAGGCCGGCCAGCAGCATGCCCGACAACAGCCAGCCCGCCGTGCGTGCCGATGCCAACCACAGCAAGCCCAGCACCAACGCCATCAACTGCAGCCGCAGCAGGCGTCGCCGGTCACCACGATCGGCCAGCGGCAGCAAGCCAAGCAACGCCAGCACGCTACCGGCCTGGGTAGCAGCCAGCACCGCGCCGGCCACGGCACGGTCCAGCGCAAAGGCACGTGCAAGCTGATCCAACAGTGGCTGTGCGTAATAGACGTTGGCGACGCTGGCGCCGGCGGCAACCGCAAGCAGGACCTGCAGCGGGCGGGGAAGCGATGTGGCACTCATGATGTGGTTGCAATTTGAAACTTGATGCAGGCTACCGACATTGGTTTTAAACTGCAACCACATTCGGAGATTCCCAGCATGCACGCCGACAGCCCCTGCCCCGTCGCCCGCAGCGCCGATCTGCTCGGTGACCGCTGGGCATTGCTGGTGATCCGCGACGCGTTCGACGGCATCACCCGCTTCGGTGATTTCCAGCGCAGCCTCGGCGCGGCGCGCAACATCCTCAGCGACCGCCTGCGCCGGCTGGTCGAGGCCGGCATCCTGCGGCTGCAGCCGGCCTCCGATGGAACGGCCTACCAGGAGTACGTGCTCACCGCCGCTGGCCAGGAACTGTTCCCGCTGCTGGTCGCACTGCGCCAGTGGGGAGAGCGCCATCGCTTCGAGGCCGGTGAAGCCCATTCGCAGCTGATCGAATCCAGCACGCGGCGACCGCTGCCCTACATGCAACCGCACGGGCGCGACGGTCGGCCCCTGCAGGCCGCCGCGACCCGCGTGCGCAAGCTCAAGGACGACGGGCGCGGCGCCTGATCCGCCCATTCGCGCACACCACGATCCGGCCGCGCCGGTTAGCATCGGATGTTTCCGCCGCCGGACGCCGCCGATGCCGCGCTATCGCCCTTCCCTGATGACCGCCCTGCTGCTGCCACTGCTGGCCTGCAGCGCCGGAGCCACGCAGGCCCGCGAAGTTGCCGCGCCCGCCGGCCACGTGCAGGCCGATGGTCCCTATGTATTCCGCGAGGGCACGCAGCTGCAGGCCAAGTGGATCTGCGACGACAAGGTCGAGTCGCACACGCTGGCCGCGCAGGCCGCAGGCACCGATATCGCCCCACGCTGCGGCTACGGGCACACCGTGCGTGTGGCCGCGCCGGATGCACCTTCGATCTCCGTACTGCCGGCCACACCGCGCATCGTCGCCCTGTCCGACATCCACGGCCAGTACGGGCTGCTGGTGCGCCTGCTGCGCGCCAACAAGGTGATCGATGCGCAGGACCGCTGGGCGCTGGGCACCAGCACCCTGGTCATTGCCGGCGATGTGTTCGATCGTGGCCCGCAGGTGACCGAAGCCTTCTGGCTGCTGTATGGCCTGCAGCAGCAGGCGGCAGCCGCCGGAGGCGCGGTGCACTTCGTGCTCGGCAACCATGAGACCATGGTGCTGTACGACGACCTGCGCTACGTCAACCCGAAGTACCTGCGCAGCGCCCAGCTGCTCGGCCAAAGCTACCCGAAGCTGTACGGTGCCGATTCGGTGATCGGGCAGTGGCTGCGTACCCGCCCGGTGCTGCTGAAGATCGGCGACACCCTGTTCCTGCACGGCGGCATCTCGCCCGAGGCGGTGGAACTGGCGCTGGACCCGGCGCGCACCAACGCGGCCTACCAGGCGTCACTGGGCCTGCCCAAGGCCGAGGTGAAGGCCGACCCGGCCACTGCGCCGTTGTATGACGGCAAGACCAGCCCGATCTGGTACCGCGGCTACTTCGATGGACGCCTCGACGCGGCGGGTGTACAGGCAGTGCTTGACCGCCTGCAGCTCAAGCGCATCGTCGTCGGCCACACCTCGATGCCCCACGTCAGCAGCTTCCATGGCGACCGCGTGATCGCCATCGACAGCAGCATCAAGAACGGCGAGAACGGCGAACTGCTGTTCATCGAGGAAGGCAGGCTCAGCCGTGGCCTGCTGGATGGCTCACGGGTGCCGCTGGCACAAGGCAAGCCCGGCCTGCAGGACTGAATGGCGGGACAGCGCGACCGCCGCCGGCGGTGCCGCCGCGCTCCACCTTCAGCCGGTTTGCCGCTACCCTCGGCAACCGAGAGGTCCACCCCGTCCTTCCGGTGGGCCTGACCGTCACAGGAGCCCCCCGCACATGCGCGTTCTGATTGCTGAAGACGACCCGGATATCGCCTCCGGCCTGTGCGCCTCGCTGCGCCGGCAGGGGCACGTGGTTGACCACGTCGACAACGGTGCGCACGCCGACGCTGCGCTGGGCTCGACCCAGTACGCATTGCTGGTGCTGGACCTGGGCCTGCCACAGCTGGACGGCCGCGACGTGCTGCAGCGCCTGCGCCAGCGCGGTGATGGCCTGGCGGTGCTGGTGGTGACCGCCCGCGATGGCCTGGCCGAACGCGTGCGCGTGCTCGACCTCGGCGCCGACGACTATCTGGTCAAGCCGTTCGCACTGGACGAATTCGAAGCACGCGTGCGCGCACAGCTGCGCCGGGTCACCAGCAATGGCAACCCGGACCTGCGCATCGGCCGCCTGCGCCTGGACCTGGCCGGGCACCGCGTATGGATCGACGACCAGCCGCTGGAACTGACCGCACGCGAGTTCGGCCTGCTGTCGGCGCTGGCGGTACGCGCCGAGCGCATCGTCTCGCGCGCGCAGCTGGTGGAAGCACTGTGCGACTGGGGCCAGGACCTCACCGACAACGGCCTGGACATCGCCCTGCACCGCCTGCGCCGCAAGCTGCAACCCGGTGGCATGGGCATCCGCACCGTGCGCGGGCTGGGCTACATGCTGGAAGACGCGCAGGACGAAAGCGCCTCGTGATCAGTGGCCCCCCCAGCCTGCGTCGACGCCTGCTCGCCTTCCTGGCGTTGCCGATGCTGGGCCTGCTCACCTTCAATACGATCCTGGCCTATTACGTTGCGCTGGACTATTCCAACCGCATCCATGACCGCAACCTGATCGATGACACGCATTCGTTCGCGCAGATGCTGAGCACCATGCCGGTGACCAGCGACCTGTCTCCGCAGGCACGCTTCCTGATCGAGTACGACCCCGACGGCCATCGCTACTTCAACGTCGACAGCAGCCGCATGGGTACGCTCAGCGGCAACGCGGACTTCAGCCCGTACGCCCCTTCGCAGGACTGCACCGGTGTGCATCCGGCGCTGTACGACGGCAACCTCAATGGCCAGCAGGTGCGCATGGCCACCGTCTGCACGCAGGCGATGAACGACCCGCAGGACCAGCTGGCGGTGACCGTGGCCGAAAGCATGGCCGACCGCCGCCAGCGTGCGCGCGAGATCCTGATGATCATCATTCCGCTGATGACCATGCTGGCGCTGGGCACCGCCGCCCTGGTCTGGTTCGGCGTGACCTACGGCCTGCGCATCCTGACCCCGCTGAGGACCCGCCTGGCGCAGCGCCGCGGCGAACTGGCGCCGATCTCCGATGCCGACGTTCCGGAAGAAATCCAGCCGCTGATCAGTACCATCGACGATCTGTTTGCCCGCCAGGCGGAAATGATCACGCTGCAGAACCGTTTCATCGCCGATGCCGCGCACCAGCTGCGCTCGCCATTGGCCGGCATGGCCCTGCACGTGGATCAGGCGCTGGCGCATGGTGACCCGGACACGGTGCGCGAAGCACTGCAGCACATCCGCCGGCTCAACCAGCGCACCGCGCGGGTCAGCACCCAGCTGCTGGCACTGAGCCGGGCGCAGACCGTCCCGGAAACCGTGGAAGCGCTGGACCTGTGCGAACGGGTGCCGCACTGGGTCCGGTTGCGCGTGCCCGAAGCCATCCGCGATGGCATTGATCTGGGTTACCGCGGCAGCCCTCGCCCGCTGCGCGTGCTCGGCAACGGTGCCCAGCTGCAGGAGGCACTGGACAACCTGATCGACAATGCGCTGCGCTATGCCGGCCGCGGCGCGACCGTCACGGTCGGCGTGCACGCGCTGGACGACAATGACGTCGAGCTGTATGTGGAGGACAACGGACCCGGCGTACCCGAGGACGTGATGCCGCGGCTGGGCGAGCGCTTCTTCCGCGCGCCCGGCACCACCGCCAGCGGCACCGGCCTGGGCCTGGCCATCGCCCACGAAGCGGTGGAGCACTTCGGCGGCCGCCTGACCTTCCTCAACCGTGCCGGCGGGGGCCTCAAGGTTGCCATCACGTTGCCGCTGCTGAAGGCCCCCTGACCCGGACCGGGACGCTGAAAGGCTGGCGAAAATCGCGCTTGCGATCCTGACCATCCCCACTGCCGTCCCGGAGCCGCCAGGTGACCGAATCGCACGACTTCTTCCTCCCCGGTGGCCCGCAGGGCGTGCTGCTGGTCCACGGCCTGACCGGCACCCCTGCGGAAATGCGCATGCTGGGCAAGGGCCTGAACAACGCCGGCTTCACCGTCCACGGCGTGCAGCTGCCCGGCCATTGCGGCACCGTGGATGACCTGCTGGCGACCACTTGGGAACAGTGGTACCAGGGTGTGGAAGATGCGGCGGCGAGCCTGCGTGGCAAGGTCGACCAGCTGTTCGTCGGTGGCCTGTCGATGGGTGCGGTACTGTCGCTGGCGCTGGCCGCGCGCCGCCCCGAGTGGGTGTCCGGCGTCGGCGTTTACGGCGCCACCTTCCGCTATGACGGCTGGAACATTCCCGCCGTGGCCCGCTTCTCGTTCCTGCTGCCGTGGTTCAAGCGCTTCAACATCGGCCGCGACCGCATGTTCATGGAAGAACCGCCGTACGGCCTGCGCGACGAACGCCTGCGCGCACAGGTCAGCGCCGCCATGCTGTCCGGCGACAGCGCTGCCGCCGGCCTTCCGGGCAACCCCTGGCACGCGTTGGCCGAGATGCGCGCCCTGAGCAACTGGACCCGCCGCCACCTGCACCAGGTCACCGCACCGTGCCTGGTGATGCACGCCCGCGAAGACGACGTGGCCAGCATGGGCAACGCCGAGCTGGTGATGTCGCGGGTCAGCGGCCCGAAGGAACTGGTGGTACTGGAAGACAGCTACCACATGATCACCATCGACCGCGAACGCCGCGACGTGATCCGCCGCAGCGCGCGCTTCTTCACCGAAATCGGTGAGCGCAGCGGCGTCCTCAAGGCGGTGGCCTGAAATGGGAGCACTCGCCACGCTGCTGTGGCTGGCCAATGTCGTGCTCGATACCGGTGGCCAGCTCGCCTTCAAGGCCGCCGCCAGCGACCCGCAGGACGGCGAAGGATTGCAACGCTGGAAACACATGCTCAGCCGCCCCTGGCTGTGGATCGGCATCGCCTGCTATGTGCTTGAATTCGTCGCCTGGATCGCGTTCCTGTCACTGGTACCGCTGTCCAAGGGCGTGCTGCTGGGCTCGATCAACATCGTGGCGCTGATGATCGCCGGCCGCTTCCTGTTCCGCGAGAAACTCACGCCATTGCGGGTAACCGGCATGCTGCTGGTCACTGCGGGCGTGGCGGTGGTGGGGGCCGGCTCATGAGGCGCCTGTATGTGATCGGCTTCCCCCTGCTGATGGCCTTCGACACGCTGGCCCAGCTGTGCTTCAAGTATGCCGGTGATGCGGCGCTGCCGGTCGAGGCCAACACGGCATGGCTGCTGCGCGTGCTGTCGCAGCCATGGGTGTACGGTGCCATCCTTGGCTACGTCGGTGCATTTTTCACCTGGATGAGCCTGCTGCGCCACGCACCCATCGGTCCTGCTTTCGCGGCTTCGCACCTGGAAGTGATCAGCGTGCTGCTGCTGTCGGCGTGGCTGTTGAACGAACCACTGACCCTGCACCACCTGGTGGGCGCGGTACTGATCGTGGCCGGCATCGTCTGCCTCGGCCGCGCCGAAGCGGATGACCCGCACAGCCCCGCCGAAAGCACCTCGTGAGCGGGCTGCGATGAACCTGTTCGCGCGCGAACTGCCTCCGACCGCCGGCCTGCCGATGCAGGCCAGCGACTTCCTCCCGGGGGGCGGCGACCTGCGCGACATCCTGGCCCACCAGCTCGGCACACCGCCGCTGCAGCTGACCTGTTCCGGCACCCACGCGCTGCTGATCGCGCTGCGCACCTTGCGCAAGCGTGCGCCCCAGCGCGATACCGTGATCCTGCCGGCCTACACCTGCCCGCTGGTGCCGATTGCCGTGCACAGCCTCGGCCTGCGCGTGCAACTGTGTGATACCCGCCGCGGCCACTTCGACTTTGATCCGGCACAGCTCTCGCGCCTGGCCGACGCACGCACGTTGGCGATCCTGCCCACGCACCTGGGCGGGCGCATCGCCGATGTCGAACTGGCCAATGACATCGCGCGTGGCGCCGGTGCCTGGGTCATCGAAGATGCCGCGCAGGCGCTGGGCGCCCGGGTCGGCAACAGCAGTGTCGGCCTGCGTGGCGATATCGGATTCTTCAGCCTGGCCGCCGGCAAGGGGCTGAGCCTGCACGAAGGCGGCCTGCTGGTCAGCCGCGATGACGAGCTGCGTGCCGCGCTGGCCGAACATGCCGCCGAGCAGGTGCGTTTCAGCCTGCGCTGGGAGCTGCTTCGCAGCGTGCAGCTGCTGGGCCTTGCCGCCTGCTACCGCCCCTCGCTGCTGTCGCTGGTGTACGGCAATCCACTGCGTAGCGCACTGCAGCGTGGCGATCTGGAAGAAGCAGTCGGTGACATCTTCCCGCTGGACATCCCGCAGCACCGGGTCAGCCAATGGCGGCAGAACATCGGCGCCCATGCTGCACGGCGGCTGCCTGCGTTCCTGCAGGCCGGGCGCCTGCGCGCATTGCAGCTGCGTGTGCAGCTGGCACAGCTGCCGGCCGTGGAGGTGGTCGATGGCCTGGCGGGCACCGGCGGCACCTGGCCGATGCTGATGCTGCTGCTGCCCAGCCAGCGCGCGCGCGATGCCGCACTGGACGAACTGTGGCCGCGCGGCCTCGGTGCCAGCCGCATGTTCATCCATGCCTTGCCCGACTACGCCTACCTGCGTGGCATCGTGCCGCAGGACGACATGCCGAACGCGCGCGACTTCGCTGCACGCATGCTGACCCTCGGCAACAGCGCCTGGCAGACCCGCGAAGAGACCGCGCAGATCCTGCGCGCACTGGCTGCAGCGCAGCCCTGAAACCGCGATTTCCGGGGCATTGCGCCTGTTCAGGGCACTCGATTCCTGAACACTTTCCTCATCCTGCGGTGCAGGCTTTCAACAGGAAAGGAACGAGAAAGGCTGCCTGCCTACATTGAGCCTGCCCCGGCACCGTGCCGGACGACTTTCTCATCGACGGACCTGCCATGCACTGGAGCATCCTGTGTGACTTCGACGGCACCATCAGCCTCGAAGATGTCATCGACTCGCTGCTGGAGAAGTACGGCCAGCCGGGGTGGCAGGAACTGGAAGACCAGTGGAAGTCGGGAAAGATCGGCTCGCGTGAATGCATGCAGGGCCAGGTTCGGCTGCTGGAACTGGACCCGGCCACGCTCGACGCACACCTGGACCAGGTACAGATCGACCCGGGCTTCGCTGCCTTCGTCGCCCGCGCCGAGCAGCTGGGCCTGCCACTGCGCATCGTCAGCGACGGCCTGGACTACGCGATCCACCGCATCCTCGCCAACCACGGCCTGCCGCCGTTGCCAGTGGTGGCCAACCACCTGCGCTGGTGCGAAGACCATTGGGAACTGGAATCGCCCTACCAGGCCGAAGGGTGCCGCAGCGGTACCTGCAAGTGCACCTGCGCCGCGCAGGCACGTGCCAACCAGGCACCGCGCGTGCTGATGATCGGCGACGGCAGTTCGGACTTCTGCGTGTCCGAAGATGCCGACTTCGTGTTCGCCAAGCGCCGCCTCATCACCCATTGCACGAACGCCGGCATCGAGCATGCCGCCATCGATACCTTCCACGATGCAATCGCACTGCTGCCGCGCTTGCTCGATGGCAGCCTGCTGCAGCCACGTCGCCTCGACGCCAGCCCACCGCCCGCCGGACTGCCCCTGCTGCTGGCCACCGCCTGAGCACGCCCCCCCCTTCCCCCTTTCGAACGTCCTTCACGGAACCGAACTGCATGAACATTTTTGACAAGAACGCCGACGCCGCTGCCTTCGACGCGCAGCTGCTGGCAGACGAAGCCCGCTACAGCTCCTTCGGCGATACCGTCCACTACGTCGACCCGCCGAAGATCTTCCAGCGTGGCGAAGGCAGCTACATGTTCGACGGCGCGGGCGTGCCCTACCTCGACCTGCAGATGTGGTACTCGGCCTGCAACTTCGGCTACAGCAACAAGCGCCTGAACGACGCGCTGAAGGACCAGATCGACACCCTGCCGCAGGTCGCCAGCCAGTACCTGCACCCGACCCGCGTGCAGCTGGCCAAGACCATTGCCGTGGACATGCACGAAAAGTTCGGCCTCGACGGCCGCGTGCACTTCAACGTCGGCGGCGCGCAGGCCGTTGAAGACTCGCTGAAGATCGTGCGCAACGCCCGCGGCGGCAAGAGCCTGATGTTCGCCTTCGAAGGTGGCTACCACGGGCGTACCCTGGGTGCCTCGTCGATCACCTCCAGCTACCGCTACCGCCGCCGCTACGGCCACTTCGGCGAGCGCGCGATGTTCATCCCGTTCCCGTACCCCTTCCGTCGCCCGAAGGGCATGACCCCGGACGAGTACTCCGACCACTGCGTCTGGCAGTTCGAGCGCCTGTTCGAAAGCGAATACAACGGCGTGTGGGATCCCAAGGTCGGCCAGGCCGAATACGCCGCGTTCTACGTCGAGCCGATCCAGGGCACCGGCGGCTACGTCATCCCGCCGCGCAACTTCTTCACCGGCCTCAAGCGCGTGCTGGACAAGTACGGCATCCTGATGGTCGTCGATGAGATCCAGATGGGCTTCTGGCGCACCGGCAAGCTGTGGTCGATCGAGCACTTCGGCGTGACCCCGGACGTGCTGGTGTTCGGCAAGGCGCTGACCAACGGCCTGAACCCGCTGTCGGGCCTGTGGGCGCGCGAAGAGCTGATCAACCCGACCGTGTTCCCGCCGGGCTCCACCCACTCCACCTTCAACTCCAACCCGCTGGGCACCCGCATGGGCCTGGAAGTGCTGAAGCTGGGCAAGGAAATGGATTACGAGCGCACCGTGCCGGAAAAGGGCGCGTACTTCCTCGACGGCCTGCGTGGCCTGCAGAAGCGCCACCCGGAAATCGGCGACGTCGACGGACTGGGCCTGGCCCTGCGCGCCGAGATCTGCCAGACCGACGGCTACACCCCGAACAAGGAACTGCTGGACCGCATGGTCGACATCGGCCTGGCCGGTGACCTGCTGCACGATGGCAAGCGCATGGGCCTCGTACTCGACGTGGGTGGCTGGTACAAGAACGTGATCACCTTCGCGCCGTCGCTGGACATCAGCTACCAGGAGATCGACCTGGCGATCACCCTGCTCGACCAGGCGATGACCAAGGCCAAGGGCTGAGGTCGATGCGCTGCCGGTTCCCGTGCCGATGGAGATGACGTCACGCGCGTCCAGCACCGCGCTGGAACCGGCCGCGCTGCTGGAGGGCTTCCTGGCCCACCCGCCGCTCGGGTTCGAGGCGGGCCGCCTTCCCAGCGGCCTGCCGACCTTCCGTGCGCCGCTGGACCTGACCACCACGATGGATGACGACCTGCGCGGCAAGCTGCTTGGCCTGCCGCTGTCGCGCCTGTGGCGGCCCTGGATCACCTGGAAGACCCGCTTCGTCGGTGCCACCAGCACCGAGTACACCCCGCTGCCCGCGCACGTCGCACCAGAGGCATTGGCCGAGGACGTGACGCGTCACGCGACCGGCGATACCCGGCTGCTGGTGGTCAAGGACCTGGCGATCGATTCGCCGCTGCTGGACGACGCCGCCAATGCACACAGCGGTGCCTTCCTGCAGGCGCTGCTGGCACGCGGCTTCGTCGAACTGGAAGGCATGCCGCTGGCCTGGGTGGCGATCGATTTCGATTCACTCGATGGCTATCTCGGCCGACTATCGTCCTCGCGCCGCAAGAACATCCGGCGCAAGCTGCGTTCGCGTGACCAGCTGCAGGTCGAGTGCATCGCCACCGGTGATCCGGCCCTGGCCGACCCGCAGCTGCAGGCCGAACTGTATGCGCTTTACCTGGGCGTGTACGCACAGAGCGCCGTGCATTTCGACCAGCTCGACCTGCCTTATTTCCAGTACCTGCTGGCCGACAGCCTGGGCCAGGGACGGATGTTCCTCTACCGCCACCAAGGCCAGCTGATCGGCTGGAACCTGTGCTACGCGCATGCCGGCAAGCTGGTGGACAAGTACATCGGCCTGGCTTATCCGCAGTCGCGCGAGCACAACCTGTACGCGGTCAGCTGGATGCACAACCTCGAATACGCGCTGCAGCACGGCCTGAGCCACTACGTGGCCGGCTGGACCGACTCGCGGATCAAGGCCGAGCTGGGCGCCCGCTTCACCTCCACCCGGCACGCGGTCCACGCACGCTCGCCGCTGCTGCGCGCCGCCCTGCGCAAGCTGGCCCCGCATCTGCAGGGCGAACCTGATGGAGGCGGTTGAACGATGCCATTGCGCTCCCCGTTGATCCTGGACCTTGACGGTGGCGTGCTGCCGCTGCCCCAGGCGCAGACCCTGGCCCTGCCGCAGTGGCACGATCCGCTGCGGTTCGCCTGCAGCAATACGACGCTGGGCCGTTTCGCGGCGGAAGTGCTGGCAGCGCTGCCGGCCCAGCTCGGCACGGTGATGCTCGGCAGTGGCGACTTCCATCACCTCAGCCTGCCGCTGCTGCAGCGCATGCGCGCGCAGGAACCGTTCCAGCTGGTGGTGCTGGACAACCATCCGGACAACATGCGTTTCCCGTTCGGCATGCACTGCGGATCGTGGGTGAACGCCGCCAGCAAGCTGCCGCAGATCTCGCACATCCACGTGCTCGGCATCACCTCCAGCGACATCGGCCTCGGCCATGCCTGGGAGAACCACTGGCGTCCGCTGATGGGCGGGCGGTTGACGTACTGGTGCATGGACGTGGACGTGGGCTGGGGGCAGCGCCTCGGCATGGGCCACGCCTTCCGCCGTTTCGAGCATCCCGAAGCGCTGGTGGCCGCATTCGCCGCAGAGCAGGCGAAGTCGCCACAGCCGACCTACCTGTCGATCGACAAGGACGTGTTCGCCGAGAACGTCGCCCGCAGCAACTGGGACCAGGGCCGCTTCCAGCTGGAACACGCACTGGTGGTGATCGAAGCGCTGCGCGCCGGCGGCCTGGTCGGCAGTGACATCACCGGTGAGGTGTCGCTGGCCAACTACCGGAGCCGCTTCAAGCGCTGGCTGTCCTCACTGGATGGCCAGCCCGACATCAGCGCCGACGATCTGCCGGTGTGGCAGGCACGGCACCAGCAGGTGAACCGTGAACTGCTGGCGGCGATGGCCGCCGTGCCGACGGCCTGCTGACCGCTTCCGGTAGTGCCGGCCATTGGCTCGGCAACTTCCTGTTCCCGGGCTCACGAGGATGCCGGCCCACAGCCGGCACTACACTGGGCGCCTGCCCCAGGAGCTCTCGTCATGCCCCAGACCGTCATCCCGCAACTGCGCGTGCGCCATGCCGACACCACCCTGCCGTTCTACGTGCAGGGGCTGGGTTTCGTGGTCGACTGGGAACACCGCTTCGAACCTGGTTTCCCGCTGTTCGCCCAGCTCACCCGCGACGGTCAGACGATCTTCCTCACCGAACACAGCGGTGACTGCGAGGTCGGTGGCGCCGTGTACTTCATCGTCGAGGACGTCGACGCCCTCTACCGCGCCTTCAGCGCTGCGGGCGTACCCATCGAACAGCCGCCGCATGACACCGAATGGGGCAGCCGCGAGATGCTGCTGCGTGACCCCGAAGGTAACCGCCTGCGCTTCGCTACCGACGCCAGCTGAACCAGGCGGCCTTGAGCGGGATATACGAAACATATACGCTTCGTATACTCACTGATCCAGGACCGCCCATGGGCATCGTCAACATCGATGACACCCTGCACGACCAGCTGCGCCGTGCCTGCACCGTCTCCAGCCGCTCGATCAACGCCCAGGCCAACTTCTGGATCCGGGTCGGCATGCTGTGCGAGATGAACCCCACGCTGAGCTTCCAGGACATCGTCGCCAGCGAACTGCGGGCAGCCGGCGTGCAGCCGCAGGCGCTGGCCCCCGGGCGGGCGTGACGTGGCGATCATCAAGCGCCCCGACGAGATCGCGCTGATGGCCGAATCCGGGCGCCTGCTGGCGCAGGTGTTCGCCGCGCTCGACCGGCTACCGCTGCAGGGTCGCAGCACCATGGAGATCAACGATTTCGTCGAACGCATGATCGTCGATGAGTTGCAGGCGCGACCGGCCAGCAAGGGGCAGTACGGCTTCCCGTATGTGCTCAACACCTCGATCGACAACGTGATCTGCCACGGCGTACCCAGCACCACCGACGTGCTGCGCAACGGCCAGATCGTCAACCTCGACATCACCCTGGAGAAGAACGGCTACATCGCCGACTCCAGCACCACCTACCTGGTGGGCGAGGCCAACTACGCGGCGCGCAGGCTGGTGCAGGCCACCTACCAGGCGATGTGGAAAGGCATCGCCGCGGTGCGCCCCGGCGCGCGCCTGGGCGACATCGGCCACGCCATCGCCCGCCATGCACGCAGCCAGGGCTATAGCGTGGTGAAGGAATACTGCGGCCATGGCATCGGCCAGGAGATGCACGAGGAACCGCAGATCCTGCACTACGGCCATCCCAACACCGGCATGGTGCTGGAAGAAGGCATGGTGTTCACCATCGAGCCGATGCTCAACCAAGGCAAGCCGGCCATCCGCCAACAGCCGGACGAATGGCCGGTCTACACCCGCGACGGCAAGCTGTCGGCGCAGTTCGAGCACACCGTGGCAGTTACCCGCAGCGGCGTGCGCGTGCTGACCCTGCGCCCCGGCGAAACGCCGTTGTGCGCGATGGACGCGGCCTAGAGCGGGCGCAACAGCAGCAGCGTGGCGAGGCAGAACATGAAGATCGCCACGCCGGCGTCCAGCACGCGCCAGGCGCCCGGCCTGCGGAACACCGGCTGCAACAGGCGCGCGCCATAGCCCAGCGTGCAGAACCAGGCCACGCTGGCGGCGCAGGCACCGGCGGCGAAGGCCCAGCGCAGGTCACCGGGATAGCGCGTGGACAGGCTGCCCAGCAGCACCACGGTATCCAGGTAGACATGCGGGTTGAGCAGGGTGAAGGCCAGGCAGGTCAGCAGTACCTGGCGTCCGGTGCCGCCCTGCCCCTCGGCGGCAGACAGCGCACTGCCACCGCGCCACGCCCGCAGCCCGGCCTGCAGGCCGTACCAGAGCAGGAACGCCGCGCCACCGAAACGCAGCACCTGCAGCAGCAGTGGCCACTGCAGCACCAGCGCGCCCATGCCGCCGACGCCAGCCAGGATCAGCGCGATGTCCGCGCCGGCACAGGCCAGCACCACCCTGCCCACATGGCGCTGCTGCAGGCCCTGGCGCAGCACGAAGGCGTTCTGCGCACCGATGGCGATGATCAGGCCGGCACCTGCGAACAGGCCGGCGGCGGTAGCGGCGATCCACATCAGGACAGGCCAGGCAGCGAGGGGATGCGCAGGGTGCGGCCGCCGCCCCTGTTTAGACAATCTGATTTTTCTTTATCCTGTGCAGCAAAACTGAAGAGGCTCCGGCATGGATCTGGTACATCCGCAACTGGCCGCGTTTGCCGCGGTGCTGGAGGAAGGCAGCTTCGAGGCTGCGGCACGCCGCCTGTCGATCAGCCCGTCGGCCCTGTCGCAGCGGATCAAGGCGCTGGAGGACAGGCTCGGGCAGGTCCTGGTAGTGCGCCAGGCACCGTGCCGGCCGACCGCGGCGGGTGAAGCGCTGCTGCGGCGGGTACGACCGATGCAGGCACTGGAAGCCGAGGCGCTGGCCGAGCTGCTGCCCGAGCGTGGCAGCGACGCTGCGCGCACGCCGATCCCGCTGGCGGTCAACGACGACTCGCTCGATACCTGGTTCGTACCGGCCATCGCCGACCTGCACCAGCGTCACGGTTACCTGTTCGACCTGCGCATGGACGACCAGGACCACACCCTGCAGCTGCTGCGCGATGGCAGCGTGCTCGGCGCGGTCACTGCCGAAGGCCAAGCGGTGAAGGGATGCAACGTGCACCCGCTCGGCGCGATGCGCTACCACGCCATCGCCTCGCCCGGCTTCGCCCGCCAGTACTTCCGCGACGGCATGCAGGCTGCGGCCGTGGCGCGCGCGCCGATGCTGGTGTTCAACCGCAAGGATGAACTGCAGTGGCGTTTCGCGCGGCGACTGACCCGCGCGCGGCTGCAGCCACCGTTACACTACCTGCCCTCCTCCACCGGTTTCGTCGAAGCCGCCGCGTGCGGACTCGGCTGGGGCATGGCCCCGGAAACCCTGGTCGCGCCCGCGGTGCGCGCCGGACGCGTGGTGGTACTGGAACCCCGCCGTTGGCTCGATGTGCCGCTGTACTGGCAGCATGCCGCCGTGCGCTCAAGCACGCTGCAGCACATCACCCAGGCGCTGCGCACTGCGGCCAGCGGCACCCTTCGTTGAGGACAAACCGATGATCGCAGACCCGGGCTTCACGCCGCGCGCACTACCGTTTGCGCACTTCATTACCACTGGGACGGCATGGGCGTGATCGGCCGACGTACAAGGACGCACCGCGCGAAGGCCGTGCTGGGGCTGGCGCTGGCAACCTGCCTGCCATTCGCTGCGCCCGCGCAGAGCAACACCGACGCACCCGCATTGGACTGGGAACAGGCACGGCAACGCCTGGAGCAGGTCTCCGATGCGCTGGCCGCCGCCGACGCCGCCGTGCGCAACAAGCAGGACCTGCAGGACGCGACCCGCCTGCTGCGCCTGCCGGAGATCACCGGCGAAGTGCGCCGACTGCAGTTCCAGAAGACCCTCACCCTGCCACTGGGTTCACTGGCACCGGTGGCCGAGGCCTATGGCATCGACTCGCCGCTGTCGTTCACCGAACGCGACTGGCGTACCCGCCCGGTGGTGACCGCGGTGCTGCCGCTGTACACCGGCGGCGTGATTCCGGCCGCGCAACGTGCGGCCAGCGCCGCGCACGAACAGGCCAGTGCCGAGCGCGAAGCCCAGCGTCAATCGTTGACCGTGCAGCTGGCCCAGGCCTATTTCGGCCAACGCTTGGCCGAGCAGGCGGTGGACGTGCGCCGCGACGTGCGCGATGGCCTCAACCGCCACCTCTCCGACGCAGAGAAGCTGGAGCGCGAGGGCTTCGCCACCCGCGCCCAGCGCCTGCAGGCCACCGTGGCCCGCGACAAGGCCGAGCGCGAATACCAGAAGACGGTGAACGACCTGGCCACGCTGAAGGCCGCGTTGGCCACGCTGCTGCGCAGTGGCGGCGAGGTGCAGCCGGTGTCACCGCTGTTCGTGCAGCGCGTGCCACTGGAACCGGTGGCCAGCTTCGAGCGCACCGCGCAGGCACGCCAGCCGCAGATCGCACGCCTGCGCGCGATGGTGGCGCAGGCCGAACAGGGCGTGCGCGTGCAGCAGGCCAAGCTGAAGCCGCAGATCTTCGCCTTCGGCCAGTACGACTTCCGCCGCCGCGACGAGATGCTGACCGATCCGGACTGGGCGTTCGGCATCGGCCTGAAGTACACCTTCCTGTCGCCGAACTCCCGGCCGGCGCAGATCAGCGCCGCGCGTGCGCAGCAGGACCAGGCCGAAGCGGGCCTGCGCGAGGCCGAGAACCAGGTCGCACTGGGCGTGCGCAAAGCCTGGAACGAGCTGGAAACCGCGCGCCAGCAGTACGTGCTGCTCGACAGCAGCATTGCCCAGGCACAGGAAAACCTGCGCCTGCAGGAGCTGGCGTTCCGCGAAGGCCAGGCGACTTCGCTGGATGTGATCGACGCGCGGCTCGGCCTCGGCGGCGCCCGCGTCGAGCGCGCACAGGCCGCCTACCAATACGATATTGCGCTGGCACAGTTGCTGGAGGTCAGTGGACAGATGGACCGTTTCGAAGAGTTCCGGCGGCGTGCGGACGAGGTGATCGACCATGAGTGATGTGCTGCACGACGATGCGACGACACCCCCAGGCAGGCGCCGGTTGGGACCGATCCTGATAGTGGTGCTGCTGGTCGTGGTGGTGCTCGGCCTGTGGCTGGCCTGGCGCAGCCCGGGCGACCAGATCCAGGGCATGGCCGATGCGGACACGATCAACGTGGCCGCCAAGATCACCGCGCGCGTGGCCGAGCTGAAGGTGCGCGAGGGTGACCGCGTGCAGCCCGGGCAGGTGCTGTTCCTGCTCGACAGCCCGGAAGTGGCCGCCAAGGAACAGCAGGCACACGGCGCATTGGCCGCCGCACAGGCGGTGGCCGACAAGGCCGACGAAGGCGCGCGCAGCGAGGACATCCGCGCCGCCGAAGCGAACTGGAAGCGGGCCGAAGCCGGTGCGACGCTGGCTGAAGCCACCTACCAGCGCGTGCAGAACCTGTTCAACGAAGGGGTGATGACCCGGCAGAAGCGCGATGAAGCACATGCCCAGGCCACCAGTTCGCGCGAACTGGCCCGTGCCGCCCGCGCGCAGTACGACATGGCCTTGGCCGGCGCACGCGAGCAGGACAAGCGTGCCGCGCAGGGCCAGGTGCAGCAGGCACAGGGCGCGGTGGCCGAGGTCAACGCCGCGCGTGTCGAAGTGGAAGGGCGCGCGCCGGTGGCCGGCGAGATCAACAAGCGCATGGCCGATCCGGGCGAACTGGTGCCGGCCGGCTACCCGGTGTTCACCCTGGTCGACATCGATCGCATGTGGGTGGCGATGAACCTGCGCGAATCGCAGATGCAGGGCCTGAAGGTCGGCAGCAAGCTGCAGGGCAGCGTGCCGGCACTCGGCCTGGACGGCGAATTCGAGGTCTACTTCATCAACCCGGCCGGCGACTATGCTACCTGGCGTACCACCCGCCAGTCGTCCGGCTACGACGTCCGCAGCTTCGAGGTGCGGGTGCGCCCGGTACGCCGCATCGAGGGCTTCCGCCCCGGCATGAGCGTGCTGTTCGCATGGCCCCAGCACTGAGCCCTGGCCGCGGCGGCTTCGCCGCCAGCTGGCGGCGCGAGCTGTGGTCGCTGCGCGGCAACCGCGCCGACCTGCTTCTCGTCACCCTGCTGCCCCTGCTGATGCTGGTGGTGATGGCGTGGATGTTCACGCCCTCGGTGATGCGCGACATCCCGGTCGCTGTGGTCGACCTCGACCACAGCAGTGACAGCCGCCTGCTGCTGCGCATGCTCGATGCCAGCCCCGGCGTGCGCGTCGCCAGCCAGCCGGTGGACCTGGAAGACGCACGCGCGCAGCTGCGCAGCCTGGATGTGTTCGCCATCGTACTGGTGCCGCGCGATGTCACCCGGCAGGCGCTGCGCGGGCGCCAGGGCACGGTGTTCGCCTATTACAACGCCACCTACATGACCACCGGCCAGTCCGCGTCGCGCGATATCGGCGACGCGGTCTCGGCCTGGAACGCACGCCTGCTGCGCGAGCGCATCGGCCTGCAGGTCGGCCCGGCCAAGCTGCGCGCGGCACCGATCGCGGTGCAGTCGGACATCCTGTACAACCCGGCGCGCAGCTACGAGCTGTTCCTGCTGCCGCTGATCTTCCCTGCGGTGCTGTCGCTGGTGCTGGCGCTGGCAGTGGCCGGCAGCCTCGGCCGCGAGATCCGCGACGGCACCCTGCCCGCCTGGCTGGGCCGCACGCCGTGGTCGGCGATTGCCGGCAAGGTCGCACCGTACATCCTGCTGTTCTCGGTGTATGGCGCACTCGGCATCGGCTACCTGGCCTGGCTGCGCGGCGATGGCGTGGCGGGCAGCGTGCTCCTGCTGCTGCTTGCACAGCCACTGTTCTACCTGGCCACGGCCGCCTACGCGCTGTTCTTCGTCGGCGTCACCCGCGACATGGGTACCGCGCTGTCCGCAGTCGGCCTCAGCATCGGCACCGCACTGGCGTTCTCCAGCGCCACCTTCCCGGTGCTGGACGGCCCTCTGTTCACCCGAATCTGGCATCAGCTGCTGCCGCTCAGCGCCTACATCAAGCTGCAGACCCAGCAACAGTTCATCGGTTCGCCGTTGCTGGTTTCGGTGTGGCCGCTGGCCACATTGCTGCTGATGTCGGTGGTCGCCGGTGGCATCGGCGGCCTGCGCCTGATCGCCTTCGCGCGCACGCCCGAAGCCGCACAACCGGCAGGAGCCGACGCATGAGCGCATTCTGGCGCAGCCTGCGGCAGACCCTGATGGCGGTGCTGTGCGACCGCTATGCGATCGTGGTGATGGTCGGCGCGGTGATCCTGTACTCGTTCTTCTACCCGGCCGCGTACCGTCACCAGGTGGCCGGCAACCTGCCGGTGCTGGTGGTGGATGAAGACCACAGCGCGACCAGCCGCGAGCTGCTGCGCAAGCTCGATGCACTCCGTGTTGCGCGCGTGGTCGGGCAACCGACGGACATCGACAGTGCCCGCCAGCAGCTGGAAGCCGGCCACGCCGAAGGCATCGTGCTGATCCCGGCCAACCTGGAGCGCGACATCCTGCGCGGCCACCCGGCCAAGCTGGTGCTGCTCGGTAACGGCGCCTACCTGGGCCGTGCCAGCTGGGTGCTGGGCAGCGTGGCCGATGCACTGGGCGCATTCGGGCGTGAGGCGGTAGTCGGCCAGGCCGCCTTCATGGGCGCGCCGCAGGCACCACCGGTCACCCTGGTGCAGCGCCCGCTGTACAACACCCAGGAAGGCTATGGCAGCGCCATCGTGCCCGGCGTGGCCGAGCTGATCGTGCACCAGACGCTGCTGATGGGTATCGGCGTCCTGCTCGGTGGCCGTCGTCTCGCACTTGGCCGGCGCCTGCGCTTCGACCTCCCGACCCTGGCCGGCATGGCGTTGGGCTTCGCCCTCATCGGCCTGTTTGGCCTGTTCTATTACGCCGGATTCACCGCCTGGGTGCAGGACTATCCGCGCGGCGGCAATCCGATGGGCCAGCTGCTGGGCGGCACCTTGTTCATCGCCGCCACCGTGGCCTTCGGCCTGTTCGTCGGCAGCTTCTTCCGCACCCGCGAACGCGCCTTCCAGTACATCATCGCCACCTCGATCCCGCTGTTCTTCCTGGCCAACCTGTCCTGGCCGGCAGTGATGACGCCACAACCGCTGGTCTGGCTGGCTCAGCTGTTGCCGACCACCTCGGGCATCAACCTGATGGTGCGCCTGAACCAGATGGACGCCAGCCTGGCCGAAGTTGGCCATGAACTGATCACCCTCACCGCCCTGCTGCTGCTCTACGGCAGCCTCGCCACCTGGCGCCTCCTCGCAAAAAAGGGGACGGAGGGGATTAAGTCGTAAGCGGCCGGTTGGGGGGATTGCGACTTAATCCCCTCCGTCCCCTTTTCCTGCAACGACGAACGCCGGCGCAGGGCCGGCGTTCGAGTACTGCGATGTGGAAGGGGAAAACGGGGCTGCCGGCGATCGATCAGCGATAGACACGTTCGCAGCGGCGCTCGACCACGCGGTCGCCGTTCTTCTGCTGGCTGTTGCCCTGGATCTGGCGGCCGGCCGCACCACCGGCAACAGCACCTGCCACGGTAGCGAGCTTCTTGCCATTGCCGCCGCCCACCTGGTTGCCCAGCAGGCCGCCGATCACCGCGCCGGTCGCAGTACCGGCAATGCGGTTCGGATCGCGCGAGTTGCGCTGCACTTCCACGTTCTTGCAGACCACTCGGCTGCCATCGTTGAACTTGCGTCCCTCATCGCGCGGCCCATAGGTCTGCGCGCCGGCCACCGACGAAGCCGCCAGCAGGGTGCCCAGCACAAGCAATCGGGTCGAGGTCTTCATGGCCATCTCCTGAGTTCCGGTATGGCGCAAGTGTCCTCCCGCGGTTGGCAACCGGAAGTGAAATGCGCGTGTCCGCGGGCTCATCGGCCATCGCACGTTCAGGAAGAAAATCCACGCCCACCACGATCAGCCATCGTGATGGGCGCCGTCTCCCTACCGGCGTGCTGCCTCGCTAGAACTCTTCCCAGCCACCGGCGTTGGCCGCCAGTGTCGGTTCGATGCGGGGTGAAAGCGCAGCGGGCCGGCGCACCGGGGTGACCGTCGCAGCCACCGCTGCCAATGCAGGGCGTACCACCGCCGCTGCCGTCGCCGCACCCGTGCGGAACACCGAAACCGCCTCGGCCAGCAGGTTGGCCTGCTCTTCCATCGAGCGTGCCGCCGCACTGGCCTCTTCCACCAGCGCCGCATTCTGCTGCGTGGTCTCGTCCATCTGCACCACCGCCTGGTTCACCTGCTCGATACCCGAGCTCTGCTCCTGCGATGCGGCGGAGATATCGGCCATGATGTCGGTCACGCGCTGCACCGACGCCACGATCTCACCCATCGTGGTGCCAGCCTGGCGGACCAGCGCCGAGCCGTCAGCGACCTTGCCGACCGAATCCTCGATCAGGCCCTTGATCTCCTTGGCCGCACCGGCCGAGCGCTGTGCCAGCGTGCGCACCTCACTGGCCACCACCGCAAAGCCCCTGCCCTGTTCACCGGCACGCGCGGCTTCCACCGCCGCGTTCAAGGCCAGGATGTTGGTCTGGAAGGCGATGCCGTCGATGACGCTGATGATCTCGGCGATCTTCTTCGACGAGGCTTCGATGGCCGACATCGTGGTGACCACCTGTCCGACCACCTCGCCGCCCTGCGAAGCAACACCATGTGCGCCGATGGCGAGCTGGTTGGCCTGGCGGGCATGCTCGGCGTTCTGCTTCACGGTAGAGGTCAGCTCCTCCATCGACGCAGCCGTTTCTTCCAGGTTCGCCGCCTGCTGTTCGGTACGCCGCGACAGATCGGTGTTGCCCGAGGCGATCTCGCCTGCCGCCAGGTTGATGCTGGACGCGCTGGACTGGATGCGACCGACAATCTGCTTGAGCTGGTCGACGGTGGCATTGCAGTCATCGCGCATGCGGGCGAACACGCCGTGGAAGTCACCCTGCATGCGCACGGTCAGGTCGCCGCGCGATATCGCCTGCAGCAGAGTCGACACCTGCACCAGGTTCTCGTCGGTGGTCTGCATCAGGCGATTGAGCCCGGCCACCATGTCGCGGAAATCATAGGCGAAGCGGTCTTCGTCGCCGCGCAGGCTGAAGTCACCCGCCGCCGCTGCCGTCGCCAGCCGGCGGATCTCACCATTGATCGCCGACAGGCTGGTCTTGGTCTCGTCCATTGCCTGGGTGATCGCCGCCTTCTCGCCCGGCAGCGGATCCATGTCCACCGACAGGTCGCCACGGGCGTAATGCTTCATCACCTCGATCAACCGGTTCTGCACCTGCACGTGCGAACCGACCAGCGCATTGGTCTCATGCACCATGCGCCCGTAGTCGCCGGGGAAGGCACTCTCGTCCATGCGGTAGCTGAGACTGCCCGCATCGTGCTGGCGTGCCAACTCGCCCTGCGCCGCCATCACCGACTGCAGCTGCGCCTGCATGCGCTGCATCGACCGGAGCAACTGGGTGACCTCGTCATTGCCGGAGGCGTCGATGCTGTTGTCCAAGCGACCGTTGGCGATGCCATCGGCCAGCTTCACCGCCCCTTCCAGCGGACGAGTCAGGCTGCGGGTGATCGCCCACGCGGCCAGTGCGCCGAGAATCAGGCTGAGCACACCGAAGGCGATGGACAGGGTTCCCGTCCACGCTTCCGTGGCACGGTATTCCTCACGGCTGCGTTCGGTCAGGGTTTCCTGATGCCGCAGCAATGTCGAGATGGCCTCGTTCCATGCGGTTGCCAGCCCATGCTCGGCGAGCAGTTCCTTGGCCGCGCCGTCGAAATCACCCGCCTTCATGCGCTCGTGCAGATGCTGGGTCGAGGCGTCGGTCGCCTTGCGTGCCGCGTCGATTTTCGCCACCAAGGCATCGCCGGTGGCATCGCGCGGAATCTTGATGTACTTGGCCCAGATGCCGTCGTAGGTCTGCGACAGCTCCTGCGCCTTCTGATAATCCTTGTCGAATTCTTCGCCGCGCTTGATCACCATCAGCCGGCGGTGCATCAACACCGCGTTGTTGGTATCCAGCATGTCGTTCAACAGCCGCATCTTGACCATGTTCACGCCCACCACTTTCTCGAACTGGGCGGACTTCAGATGGTTTCCGTACAGCACCAGGCCGACGATGGCCAGGATGAACAGCAGCAGCAGACCGAACCCGGCACCCAGCCGGGATCCCACTCGGAGGTTGCGTAAGGCGAGCATCTCAATTCCCTTGATCATGGCCGTACGATCGATGGCGGCGCAGGCAGGGGAAACTTTATGGGCCGATATTATTATATCGATCCAAAACTCTGGAACTGTGCAGACAGGTGTGAAATCAGACGACTCACGAAGGCGTTATATCCATAAGGTATATCGCCACGGGTAGCCAGAATGGGATCAGACCGGGGCCTGCCGCCCCGCTATCCGGCATTACGGCGCAGCAGGCCCCGGGAAGACCAGATCCTTCCCGAGCCTTGCCGCATAGACGCTCTCGAACTGGAACGAGAGCACAAACCGGTGCCCGCACGTCGCAGCGTAGCGCTTTGTGAAGCGGCAGATTTCCTCCCAGGCGCTTTCAAACCCGCTCGCGCGGAAATGAAACGAGCCGAGCAGGCCCACCTGCCACTCGGCTTCAATCCCTTCCGCTACGAGCGCCTCCAGCGGGTCGACGATGCCGAACCCGAAGCCGGTGTTGGACACTGGAAGATTCCCATGCAGACCGTCAGTACCGTCGGAGTACTCGGCCTGGATCGAATCCAGGGCATGCAGCACGGCATCCAGGTCGGCGCCGGCTTCGGCTTCGAGAAACAGCGAAATGCTCATTATCGAACCATCATTCTGAAGCCGACAGTTTCATGACTCGGCATGGCCGCTTTCGTCTTCCGCTTCATTTCTGTCCTGAAGAATTCCTGATTCATATGGACTGCCCCTGCCCCCCTCACCCATGGGAGCTCGCAATAATCCGACTACCGCTTCAGATCAGTGTAGGTAGCGCTCATATCCTTTATGCCCTGCTCGCTGTTCCCCATGGACGTTCTCACCGCGTCCAACCAGTCCTCCCACGCGCCTGGATCCATGGGACTTCGATCCTCCTTAAGACTCCAGCCAAGTGAACCCAGCAGCCCCCCGATCTCATCGCTGGGGCCACGGGAATAGTCGATCTGGAGGAAGTAGAACATCGCCATATAGGCTTCCTCGATCGTCAAGAGCTGTTCTTTCACCAATAATCTCCCTGCATGACCCCATTTCCGAAACCATCCTCGCCGGATGTCAGCGATCACAATCCAATGAGGGTATGCCGGTTGAAGAACCGCATCTTCCCCTCGATCGTGAAGTCCGTGCGCCTGATTTCGACCAGCATCATCTCGCGTTGGACGTCGTTCAACGTGCAGGGCTCCAGAACGGTGGCCTCCAGCACGCGCCCCGGGGGCGCCAGACGCAGCTCGACAATGCAGGCATTGCCCTCGGTTGGAACGCCCGCTGGCCACGCCGTCATTGCGATCGCACGCATTTGCTCCTGGTACACCACCCGCTCCGCTTCCTCTATCTGCGGGTCCGGCGGATACGGCGGGTTCGCCGCCACGTGCACAGCGGACTGCGTGGGCGTTGGCTCTGATATCGAACCAACGATCAGTTTGATAAGGGTGTTCTGTGAGGCCGTTACCGCCAAGGCGATCACCAGAGCGGTGTAGCTGACGCCGCCAGCCTTCTGCAGTTCAAGGTGCCGACGATGTGCCCCGCGATGCTCGGCATCAACCTTGCGGACAATCCTTCGACAGTGCGCCAGGTACAGCGGATTCGCCAGGATTCCTGCAAGTACGCGAAACACCACGAAAGAGAGCAAGGACAACCATGGCAGCCCCAGCAGCGCGAAGGTGGTCATCATCAACGGCGAAAGGATAAACCAGAGCGCTCCCCACGCATGCATGCGCCGGAAGAAGAACCAGAGTGACGAGAACAGGAATGCCGGCCAGTTCCATCGCCTTGGCGCCCTGCCGCATGCTTCGTACAGCCTCCAGTAGTGGAGATAGGTGGAGAACCTGTCGCCTACCACGATCGCCAGTGCGTCCTTCTCGCTCAGCCCATCGGAGGCTGTATCTGTGCGCTGTACTGCTTCACCGTCGGCGCCACCGAAGGTGGGTTCAATCCTTACTCTCATTATCTTCCATCCAAACTCACCACGAAATCACTCAAGTCCGATTCCCACGTAGCATCCCGGCCATTGAGATACGCCTGCCTGCATTCAAAGGCGATGCAGCGATGATTTGATCACTGCGGTTCGACAGAAATCCAACACACCAGTCAAACAGAAGGCCTCACCCGATGAAGCAGACGCTCAAATCAGGTCCAGACGTCTCCCTCAGGCGCGATCCAAACCAATCCAAACGGAGCATCTGTAAGAAACCAAAGTCCGTCCTCATCGAGATCTTCCTGATCTCTTGTGCTAGGCCACGCACGGCGCAGAACACCCAATTGCGCATCGATATCGCCATCGGCAAAGACGCCGTCCGAGGCAAGTTTCAGCTTCCCTTCCTCCATCAGCATCCTAAGCATAGAAAAGAACTCTTCCGTCTGCCGCTCAAACGCCCCCTCAAACTCCATATTCATATTTCTCCACAGAACCCCCATGGAGCATCCATAAGAGTAATGAAGAACATTCCTGATCGTGTCAGAAATCATTTGAACTCGACGCCCACAATTCTATACATCCAGCGCGCAATTTACTCCAATGGTATCGGCATTGATACCCAGCTCTGCCACCGACGTCCGTTTACCTCCGATGGCGGCATTGCTCTCGGTCAACGTGGCAAGAGGGTAGAGCCGCTGTCGCCAGTTCAATCAAGAAGAAATCGATATAAGAGAACCTTCACGCCACGCCACTCCCGACATAGAAAACAATCTATCAATCTCCTCAAAAAATCCCGACGCGAACACGGGCCCTTCTGCAGAAATCAAACATCTTGAAACCATGCTGGAGGATACCGAGGAGCCAACCATATAGGAATCAAGCCAATACTTCTCCCCATCTTCGGAAAGCGCAAACGGATCGAACTGCGACAGTCGAGCACAAAACTCCTCATCACTAGCCAACCCAAGCTCATCAAGAATGTTCGGGACTGAGAACATCCACACCCCTGAAACAAGACACCTGAGTGTCAAATCAACCGCAAACTGCCATTTCGCATCGTTACTAACCGCCCCCACTCCCAAAAGCGCGTGCGGCGAGCACTCATCCAAACTGAGCAAATACACGTACCACTCAGTCGCCTCGACAATATCAATCAATTCATGCGAATTCATGGCACCCCACTTCTCACAGGGAACTTCAATTTCAAAATCTGATCCTTAGCCTTATTGGCATTCAAAGAACTCACTCGCGCACTATTTATCTCGACAGTCGCGGTAGTAGCGGAATCTGATTCCAAATACGAAGTTGAGGAAGACAATCGGCCACGCGATCAGGCACGCCGACCAGATGGACAGATACACGCACTTCAACACGTCAATATGCCACGCATTTGTCCACTTCCCATGTGCTGACGTGATTGCCTCAACGGCCCCTCTGCCAGAAGGCACTCTCGAACCGCGATCTACAGGAACTTCTGAAGGTCATGCTCAGAAGTCGTCCTCAAGCCTGGAGACATCCCCGCCTGCATCCTTGAATCGACGGACAGCCTCTTCACCCTCAGCCTCATACTCGAACTCGAACGCCGCTGGAGGTCGATCCTTCTTTCGCGGGCTGACTGCTCGGAAGGAAGAGTACATATCCAGGACACTGATAATCTGCGCCTGCTTCAACAATGCAACATTATTTTTATTCCATCTGGAAAAAATCAGGAACAGGTCCCCCACGCGCAAGACTGCATGCCCCTCCCCATAGTGAACGCACTCTCCGCCACTGGCAGCAGGTGCCGCAGTTTCGAATAATTTCCGAACGCGTCGCTCACTGCCTGTGCCAAGAAAACCGAAGTCACCATCCAACCATGCAGCAATCTCCCCGACCCCATCCCCCTGACCATACAAGACAGGCTCTGAATCACCAATTCTCTCATCTGACGAGACAACATACTCATCACCATTCCAATAAGGAAACAAAATTGCACCCATAACCATTCTATTTAGCCCCATAAACCGGATATGCCGTGGCTGCTCCGCCATCCGGGCGTGTGTAGTAGCCTTCAATCTTAACACCACTGGAAGAAGTGCCCTCCCAATATGGCTGACCATTCCTGTACTTCGTTGACGATTTCGCAAATGCGCTTTCGATCTCCATCTCCACCCTGCGCCGGGTCCACTCTCTCGGGAAAAATGTTGTCTCGGCCCTCTTGGCCACCCACTTACCAGTTGCGGGATCACGAATTTCGACCATCCCCCGCGTGATGCCCTTTCGATCCGGCCCCATGGTCACTTCAACAACCCTTACATTATCTGATCGCAGATAATGACCACCAACACCATCACCACGCGCATTCAAGTTCCCGTCTAGAATGTGTTCATAATCTACCGGCGCAGTTCTGCCTGCCGTCCCCCTTTGCTGTTCGATCAGTTCGGCGGGCGTTTTTGACGCCTCTACTTCATTGAGATAGTCGTTCTTGGGGCGTCTTTCACCCATATCCACAGGCGATTTCGGTTTTCCAGCACCAGATGCGGCCTCACGCTCCAGCGCCGCCAGCGTCCTCGCCTTGGCCGCAGCGCGGATTGCAGTGATGTCACCCAGGCTGACCACGGCCAATGCTGCATCAAGTCCCATATCGCCCTTGGTGAAACCGTTGCCCGCAACATCCGCAAGGTTCCACTTCTGGTTCAGACCGAGCTCGTAGGTCGCCGCATCCCAGCCATTTCCGAAGTAGCCAGTGATGGATGACCAGGCGCCGATACCCTTCTCCTTGACGAGGCCCCACCCACCTATTTCCAGCGCACGATCATAGTCATGCTTGGCTTGCTTGAAACTCTCCACAGTGGCATAGATCTGGTTCATCTTGGCCACGTCCATCACCATGCCGCCCGCGTTGGTCGTAACGCCCGCAGCAGCCCCAGCCTTGTCAAACAACAGATTGATGGCGAAATTGGTCATCGCCTCCTGCATTCGTCCATCCAGGACCAGTGCACCCGCAGTGAACGGATCGCATCGCCCGGCGGCGGCGCAGGTGATCTTGTACTTAGCATCGATCGAAGAAGTATGAGTGAGCAGATCCGACGCGATCTTGCCCCCATTCCCCTTCGTCAGGGCCGCCTCAGCCAGGGCAAGCCCGTTGTCCTTGATCCATTGGGTATAGACGGATTCACCCTGTGCGAGCGTCCAGTACGCGTCTCCCAGTTTGGACTTCTCCGCCTGGCACGCTGACGAGTTCGCCGCTCCCGTGCACGCGGCAATCAAGGCCGAATTCCTCGCGTCGGACAACGCAGCGAGTTCTTCCTTCTCGCCGCAGCGTTCACCGCTCTTCGTGCAGCTCAGCATGGCGTCCAGGAACTGCATGCGCTCTGCATGATTCAGGTAGTTGTTCTCGACGGAGTTCTTGGCAATGGTGGCTCCCAAAGCCGCCCCCATCGCGCCATCCCCACCGATTCCACCAGCCATCGCTCCAACGGCCTGCCCCAGTACTTTGATCTTCTGTTCCTGCTCGGGACTCAGCTGCCCTCCATTCTGGCGCGCGTAGTAGTCGCCCAGGACCTTCGCCGCCAACTCACCACCACCAGCCGCCAACGCCCCGCTCCCCGCCTTGCCACCATTGGCCTCAGCCAGCAGCGCGCCCAGCAGCGCGTGCGACAGCATCTGCATGGCCTCGCTAGGCACAGCACTCTGCTTGTTCGGATCAAACGTCTTGCCGATCAGTTCAGCCGCATACGGCGCCAGCGCGCTGGAACCCAGCTGACCCAGCCCCTGCCCTTCAACACCACCGACCAACGCGCTGGTCACTGCGCCGAGCGCGCGACCATAGACACCATCAGGGGCCCACTTCTGCTGGGTCACCAGTGCATCGGGGTAGGATGCATCGAACGCGACGAGGCGCTTGAACTGCTCGTCCGAAGGAAGCGCATCGAACGCCCGTCTCTCTTCGGGACTCATCGGCTCCCGATATTTATCCGTGATCTTCTTCGCATCTGCACTGCCAATATCCCAGGCAATCTGCTGGCTGGTGGCCATCACCGTCCCCGCCGCAGCCGCCATCGCCTGCTGGTCCGCCAGCAGCTTGCTCGCATCCGGCAATGCCTCCAGCGCACGATGCGCTCCACTGGCGTCGGTATTGATGCCCAGCTCAGCCGCCGACGTCTGCTTGCCACCGATGGTGATGTTGCCCTCGGTCAAAGTGGCAAGGGTGGAGCTGCTGTCGCTGCCCTTTTCCATCATCGGCAGGCCCGGACCACCACGGGGCGCGGCCGTTCCCGGCTTGGGCGTCCAGCCATCCATCTCACCGCCGGCACCACCACTGATGCTGCCCGAACTGGCCGTGTAGTCCATGTGGTTCTGCAGGTCGGTGAACGTCAGCGAGCCCGCAGTCAGTTCACTGTTGCCCGCATGGGTGCTGGCAATCGCGCCGCCCACCAGGTTCACGTGACCTGCATCGACGTGGTACCCGCCATTGCCGGCGAACAGGCCGCTCTGCTGGCCAACACCCTGGTAGCTGCCGCTGGCCTTGCCTGCACTGGCATACCCGTCAGCATTCCATGCGGTGCCGATCGACACCTGCACGCGGCCACCCACCTGGCTGTTCCTGGACATGCTCTCGGCGATGTCCTGCAGCGATTCGATGGTCAGCGTCCCGCCGGTCTTGACGTCGATTCGGTCAGCGGTCGCCGTGGCGCCACGCAGGGTGGTATCGCCCTCGGCCTTCATCGAAATGTTCTTGCCGGTCAGCGTGGTGTTCTGCCAGGTGCTGCTCTCGGCATTGGCCTTGCTGCTGCCGACACTCGCTTCGGCGTACACGTACACGCCGGTCTGCGCGCCTACAGAGACGCCTACGCCGACTTCGGCGCCGGCATTGCTGCTCTTGCTGCGGTCGGCCACATGCGCCTTGCCAGCTTCCAGCAGGATATCTCCGGCCGAATCCAGGCTGAGCGTGTTGCCTGCGCTCAGGTTGCCCTGCACCACATGGATGTTGCCCTGGGTGCTGGTCAGGTTCACGTTTCCACCACCCTGGATGGTCGAGCCACGCGACACCATGCTGCTGCCATCGGCACTGCTGTTGGCGGTCTTGAAGCCGATGCCTGCTTCAGCACGGAACAGTTCGCCACTGCCGCCACGGCCGGACAGTGCCGAGATCGCACTGGCTGCCTGGTAGGCATTGGCGCCTGCCGCCATGCCCTGCATCTTCTGCAGGCGATCATCGGACTGACGGGCCGCATCCACGTTGTTGATCAGGTCGATCAACGGCGACCTCACCCGCGCGAACACGCCGATCTTCAGGTCCTTGTCGCTCTGCGAGTAGTGACCGCTCTCATCGGCGGTCAGCAGCTCGATTTCGGCGGCGGTGATGTTCACATCCTTGGCGGCCACCACGTTGCTGGCCGTCTGCGTGTACTTGCCACCGGCGGTAAGGTTCACGCTGCCGCCCAGACTGCCGATGCTGCTGGCCACCTGTGACACCTGCGCGCTGTCGTCCTGGTGCTGCTCGCGGTGCCAGCCGGAGAACTTCTCGGTATCCGATATCTGTACCGTGCCGATCGCCTTGCTGTCCGACGTATTGGCGTTGCTGACCGTATCCTGCCCGCTGCGGACCAGCAGATCACCGGCCGCACGGATGCTGACGTCCTTTTCGGCGGCGATGTTGGCTGCGGTCAGGCTGATGTTGCCCTCGGTGGTGGCCATGCGCACGCCGCCGCCGACCGACAGCTGCGTGCCGGTGATGGTGTCACTGCTGCCGCTGCCCTGGCTCTGCGAGTTGTTGGTACCGAACGGCAGGCCGCTGGTGTTGTTGGCAAAGCCCCAGCCCTTGCCGCGGCTGCTGCTGTCGCTGCGCTCGGTGTTGTGGGCCACGTCGAACACGATGTCCTTGGTGGCCAGCAGCACAGCGTTGCCCTCGGCCGACATCTGCGTGCCCTGGCTGAGGATCGAGCCCCCATTGGCAATCAAACTGAGATCGCCGCCTGCAGCCAACTGGCTGACGCGGGCATCACTGGTCGAATGGCTCTGCTCGCTGTTGGCGCGCTGGCTGCCGGCAGTCACCACGGTCGAAGTAGTGGCCGCACGCAGGCCGGAGGCTGCGCCTTATATCCATAAGGTATATCGCCACGTGAAGCGAGGTGGAATCAGGCTAGGAACTGCGACCCTGTTGTAGGGCATTACGGGACAACAGGCTCCGGGAAGACCAGATTCTTCCCGAGCCTTGCCGCACAGGCGCTCTCGAACTGAAAGGAGAGCACAAAGCGGAATCCGCAGGTCGCGGCGTAGCACATGATGAAGCACACAGGACTCCATCTGAGGTCGCACTTACTTCTTGCTCATACGTGAATTGTAGCTTCCCGCATTCCAGCCACTCTCAAATGGCCGACCCTGTTTCAGTGCCCACCCCTGCTTCTGCTGTTTCACCAGATAAAAACCGTCGCGTGCATCAAGGCATCACAGGCGCCTATCCACGGAAATTGACTCCCAAGATGGAGCAATTGAATTCTCCTCAAGATAGGTCTCAAGATCCCGAAACGGAGAAACGCCGATGTCACTCAAAGAAAACCATACAGCATCACATTCGTCGCAGACAAAAATCTGAGCCACACTCTCCTTGACGCGAGCCTCAAGTATCTCACCTTGCTCACACCGCGGACAAATCACGAAACACCTCACTGTACGGGATACGCAGACATTATTTTATTGGCGCCAGGCTTAACAATAATTCTTATGTTCTTCTCGCCGGCAGTGCCAATCACTCGCCCCATTGGGACGATGAACGTCCCCGGATCTCCAGGCACCGCACGCCCTTCATCCTCCAAGCCTCGTCGATAAGAGAGATCAACTTGGATCTATCCTCAACGAAAACCGAATGCGTGGCCTTTGCGGGGTTTTGAATCGTATGTGCCAATATGTACTTGATACGATTTCCATGTATAGAGCCCATCCCGCAGCATCCCGGCCATTGAGGTGCGCTTGCCTGTCAAGCGCGGCTTTTCACGAACTCAATGCAACGACCAGAAACACCCTCAAGCCACAACGCAGATTGCAGTCACGACCTGCTCCGGCTCATCCTCGAGCGGCACACCCCAACCGGAAATTTCGAGGACCCCGTAATCACCTCCGCTACAGAACCACTCCTCCGCCTCATCGAAATGCAACTCGCTAAAAACAAGAAAATCAGAAACCAGACTACCCAGGCCAATTGATCCTGCCGCAAGTCCACGATAGGACTTACGTGCAACAACATCCCACGGCATCCCCAATGCGTAAACCTTGAGCGCCCGCACAACCCAGCCCTCGATCGTAATAGAGAGCGCAGCCATGTCACCAGCGCGATCACCGCCAGGCAGGGAGAACAGGAGCCCGCCATTTCCGTGCTCGTCAGGACCACATCTTTCCAGACGAAGATCAGGCCCGCCCTCAAACCTGTACAGCTGAGCATCCGCGTCAATCAGATATGCGGCGAGAACCGCGTCCAGATCACCGTATGACGCATGCAGAGGTATAGCTGCCATCGATACACCAGGAACAATAGGTGCATCCCACGCAATGGAGAAACTAATGGAGATATTCATTCTGGAATCCAAGTATTCGTTGAATGATTAAATTTAACTTTCTGACCCTGCGGATTCAAGTATATCGTATTGTTGTCGTAAATCGGATCACCGGGGCCACGGAACTTAGGACGGTACCCCGAAGGATCAATAACCTTAACCTTACTCCCATCGAAATAGGTCAACTTGTAATATTCCCCAACGTGCACCGATTTTTGCGCCGACCCTGCTGTTGAGGGACTGTATTGAATCTCTCTGATGCCCGTTGCCCCGCCGCTAACCCTATATACCTGAGCATTGCCAGAGCTATTCGCTTTCGCAGGAATTCGCACCAACGTCGCACCATCCAAACTAAATGACTGCCGAATCAGATCAATTGACTTTCCCCATATATTGGCTGGAGCCTTAAGAATATCCCTTGGAATTCCCGCCTGCCCCGCCAAACTTTCGCGCAACCCAACTCTTGCGGTCGCTGAACTTGCAGGCACCATCCTGCCCTGCGGCATCCCGGCCAATCCGAGGGTCATCGAAACCGCAAGATCCTGCCAGTACTCGCCACTGGTGAAGATGTTGGACATATCACCAAACGCTTGGCCGAAATTCCCTCTCAAGCCGTGTGAAAAATAGGAACCCAGATCCAATGCGTAACCAGGCGTCATGCCCCAAAGCGGCGGAGGCAGTCCAGATACAACGAAATCGTTGTACTCATCCTTCTGCATGATGAGCCGAGGAGTTCCGTCTGACTCTGTCAGCGTGAAGCTGACAGTCTCGCCAGTTTCCTTGTTCTGATTCGCTATGACTTTATAGGCAACCTCATCACTACTGTCGGAAATAACAACCGCCTTGGTGTTGTCCGACATCTCAAGAATGGTGGAACAGCCTCGCACAGCGGGGTTTGCCTTGCAGACATCCAGAGCTTCCAGGTACTGGTCCCAGTGCATCTGACGGTTGAACTGATCTCCCAGCAGCGCAGTGCCCGCACCATCGGTACCACCCACGACCCCGCCCAACGCAGCACTGGCCAGTTCGATCAAGCTGTTGAACTCACCACTTCGCGGATCCATGCCCTGACCGGTAAGGAAGCGTGTCATTGCCTCCTTGGCCAGCGCTGCACCGGTGGCACCCGCAGCGGCGCCACTAATATCGCCGCCACTCAATGCCGCAACGGCAGCGCCTGTCAGGCCATGCAGCAAGACCTTATTGCGCCCGCTTTCACCCCACTCGCTGATCCGCCGCAGCGCGTCGGCCTCGGCCTCGGCATCACCATTGGCGCGCGCAACTTCCAGGTCCACCTTGGCCTGGGCACTCTTCTTGGAGGCCAGATTGCCAACGGCCTTGAAACCGATCTCTCCCAGGATATGCGTGAGTTCCTGCCGCTCCTGAACCTTCTTCTCGTCAAAGATGGGCGCAAACCCGTTGGCGTTGTCCAGACTGGTTACGCCGCGCTGCAGGTCTGCCAGCGTGCTGCTGTCTCCGTTTCTAATATCGATCGTGCCGTCGGCTACGCCGCTCCGCGTGGTGGTGCTCTTGCGGTCACCCGTTGGCATGCCCGGCATCACCGACGGGTTGAAATTGAACCCGTCCGAGGGGCTCCCACCGCCGCTGGTACCGCCACTGATCGATGCAGAAAGGAACTCCGCCCGGTTCTTGAGATCCTCAACCGTCAAGCTACCCGTCGACAGCAGATTCTTCGACGGATCCGCGGTACTTGCGATGACGGCTCCGGCCAGATGCGTGTTGCCCCCAACCTGCAACTGGAAGCCCCCATCACCAGCGGCGATTCCCGTCTGCTCACGGACACTGCGGTAGTCACTGTCAATCAAGGCGGCGCTGCCGCTGGCACTACCCTCGAAGCCATAGCCAATCGTGGCTTCACCTTTTGCCGCAAGCTGCTGACTCTTGTATCTATCCGTGTCCTGCTCTGTGCGCACCGCCAGATTGCCCGCCACTTGGCCAATCACCTGGTTGGCAACCAGCTGTGCGCCCTGCAGAGTCGTGTCTCCACCACTCGCAAACGTAAGGCGATCCCCGGCCTTGATGATACTTTCGTTGTGGACGGTGCCGTTCCCGTCGGCCTTGCCACGCGCGGCATTGGCGCCAACATAGACACCGATCGCTGCACCGCCGCCGCTGCTTCCACTGATCGCAACACCGATCTCTCCACCCTGGGACTGGTTTCTGCTGTCCTGGGCGTAGCGATCCTCGCTGCTTCTGATCATCAGATCCTTGGCCGCCGCAAGATCTACGTTGCGACCCGACACGCTACTGCCCACCACGGTCAGATCACCGCCCGTGGCTGCGATCACCACATCGCCATCACTGTGCAATGTGCTGCCACGATGGGTCGTCTGCTCCATCGTCGTTTCCGACTGGGATCGCTGGGTTCCTGCGGTCACCCGGACGTTCAATCCGGCGCCGCCACCTCCATCGCCCGACTGCTGCCCCGCAGCCTGGGCCACAGCGATTGCCCCCTGGGCCGCCTTGTACGCATAGAGCGCCTTGAGGCGATCGTCTTCGACCTCGTCTGCGCGTTTGGCTAAGGCGTACACGGCGCGTGCACCTTGAATCGTATCAACGGTCGCACCGCCCACGGCGACGTTCAGACCTGACTGCCTGAAGTAGTTCCTGTCGTTGTACTCCGAGTGCTGTTCTGCTGAATCGATGCGTACATCCTTGCCAAGCAACGTCATTCCGTTCTTGGAGAGAACATCGGATCCGCCGATGTGCAGCGTTTCTCCCGCCGTTAGTGTCACGCTGCCCAGCGCGCTGCCGATGATGCTTCCTTCCGCGACCGTTTCGGTCAGGGAGCTGCTGTTGCCGGCACTTCGGCTGCCGAAGGTAACTCCGAAGCTGCCATTCATCCCCCCAAGCAGCCCGGACTTCTTGCGATCGCTACTGTGCTGTTCGGAATGAATGGACTCCGCAGCAACAATACTGAGATTGCCCTTGGCGGCCATCACTACATCGCCAGTGGCCGCAATCTTGGCGCCCTCGGCTGTGATGTCACGACCTGCGCCGATGCTGATCCGCTCACCCGACAAAACCGTGCCAACGACCAGGATGTCTTGGGTCGCATCGTGCGTTGCGGTACGCGTAGTGGACGTTAGTCCACGCTTCTTGCGCTGGGTGTCTTGCTCCCAGGTGTGCTCTTCCTGCGCGGATGTCAGATTCACATCACGGCCAGCACCAATACTGATCGCGTCCTTTTCGCTTCGTACCTCCGCGGCTACCAGGTTCGCATCGCGGCCTGCACTGAGTGCGATTCCGCCGTCAGCAGACAACTGGCTACCCCGCACCGTCTCATCACGCTGGCTGACCTGCAGCGAGCTGCGCTTGCCTGCATTGGCAAAATCGCGGCTCTCGCTGTCCACCAGCGCCTGGCTGTTGATGTCCCCACCGGCCTGCAGTGCCAGGCCGCCCCCCGCCTTGATCTGCGCGGCGGCCAGGGTGATGTCCTTGCCAGCGGCCAGCACCACATCGCCAGCGCCCTGTACCGACGAGGCAGCGTGTGTCGTCCTGCTGCTGCGCTGGTGGTTGCGCTCATCGAAGGTGGCGTCGCGGCGTTCTTCCAGCGCAATAGCGCCAACATCCAGATTGCCGCCTGCGGCCAGCTGGGTCAGGCCGTCAGTGCCAGCGTTGCGGAGCTGTGCGGCCTGCAGGCTGATGTCCCCGCCAGCCACCACCGACAGCATGCCGTCGCCACTGGGGTTGGTTACATACAGGCCGGCGACCCGATCGATGCGATTGGTTTCGTACTGGTAGGTGCCACCGCCCCGCTGTGTCTCCACCGTGGAGGCCACCGAGACGTTGCCCGCCGCCTTGACCGACAGCGCATCGGTGGCCGTCACGGCGGCACCGACAACGCGGATGTCCTTGTCCGACGACAGCCCGACGTACTGGCCGGAAATGCTGCCGCCCAGATGCTCGATGTTGCCGGCATCGATGGTCACCAGCTTGCGGCCGGCGATATTGCCGGTGTTGACCAGGCCATTGCCCAGTTTGATATCGACATTGGCGCCGGCCAGCAGTGCACCGTTGCCGTCCAGGTCGCCCGGTCGCAGGCGCAGGTAGACCTGCGGCACCAGCGCGGTGGTGGTGCTGCCATCGGCCAGGGTGACGGTCTGCTCGACCAGCCAGACGATGTCACTGGTCAGCTGTGCCATCTGTGCTTCGGTCAGCGCCACGCCAGGGCGCAGGCCCCATTCGCTGGCCACCGTGGCACCGGCCTCCAGCAGCGCGCGGTACTGCGCCTCGTCACTGGCGTAGCCGTCGAGGAAGCGTCGACCGGTCAGCTGGCCGATCTGCTCGCGCACCAGCTTCTGCTCGTAGTAGCCATCGCCCAGGCGCTTGTGCACGGTATCGGGCGAGTAGCCCATCTGACCCAGCAGGTGGTCCGAGCTCAGCCAGGTCTTGTGGTCGGTAAAGCGCGGATCGGTCTCGACCAGGTAGTGGCCACCGTTGGGATTGACGTTGAACAGGCTGGCGCTCGGCGCGCGCGTGTCCGGTGCGCCCATCGCGATCCGGTCCGGCGATCCACCACTGGCCGCGACCACGCGCGGCCCGGAGCTGCTGCTGTTGCCGCTCACGCCGCCGACGCTGCCGCCCTGCTGGGTGCCGGCGGCATCGGCCGCCTGTGCCAGCGCGCGTTCGGCACCGGTGCCGGTGGACTGGCCGGGCCCCTGCGCACCGCCGTGGCCCGGCCCATCCGGCAGGGTCTTGGGACCCTGCACGTTGAGGTTGGCCATGGCCGAACCGTTCTGCACGTTCGGCGCGTTTCGCCCTTGGTTGAGGTTGCTCAGGTCACCGACGTCGATGCTCAACGAGCCGCCGCTGACAATGCTGCCGCCAATTTTACCGGTCACCTCGGAAATGGCCGGCGTGCTCCAGGTCATTACGTCACCGCCGAAGGTATGGCTGACGTTGGAGAACTGATGCGTGCGATACAGCGTGGCCGCCAGGTTTTCCACCTTCGCCGCGCCGCTCAGGCCGACAATGTCCAGATCGCCGCCGGCGGCGATGCTGCCGTAGTGGTTGCGCAGGCCATCGGTGCGGATGCGCATCGCGCCCCCGGACCGGATGACCGCATCGGCACCGACGCCCGGCTGCAACACATCTTCGGTCACCGTGCGCGTGGCCAGGCGGTACTGCTCGTTGGCACTGGTTGAATTGCCGCCCGCAAACTGTGGGCTGGTCAGAATGCGGTCGGGATCGTAGTCCTTGAAGGTCCACAACTGCACGCAATTGGTCGTGCAGGTGCCATACGCCGAGGAATAGGTGAGTCTGTCATCGACGTAGCGGAATGCCGGCGAATCGGGATGCAGGGTGGTCAGCTCGGCAAAGGGATCGTCGGCACCACCGGCAGCCTGGTCCGGATTGACCTGGTTGTCCTGGCGACCGACGTAGTACATCACCACCGTGCCATCCTGCACGTTCAGGCGCGATCGCTCTCCCAGCGCGGCATACAGTCCACCACGCCCGAAGAAGTACGCGCTGGTCTGCGCGGTCAGCCGCACCACGGCACGGTGCACGGTGAAGCCGTCCGGCGTGATGTGCGGTGTGTCCTCCAGGATGTCGGCCGGGTTGAGGTAGTACACCTCGTGCGCGGAGTAATGGCTGGTACTGCGGATGTTCTCGGTAGCGTTCTTGCCGTTGCGCCACCATGCGGGCCGGTCCATGCGCACCGGGGCATTCACGGTCGTGGCCTGTGTGATGACCACGTTCTCGCGGATGTTGTTGACCACGTGCGCATCGATGGACAGGGTGCCGGTCACATCGATGACCGAGCTGATGTTGTCGATCCGCCCGGCAATGCCGCTGGCGATCCGATCGGCCCCCAGCGATCCACCGATGGCCGCATCACCGCCGCTGTAGATCAGGCCCTTGCCGGTGTTCTGCAGTTCGCGCACGCCCAGGTCCAGCCGCTCGCGTGCGGCCACGGTGCCGACGCGGGTGGCACCACCGGCCTCTTCGGCGCGGTTCTTCAGCACGCCGGTGGAGATCGCCACGCGATCGCCGTAGATACGCCCGGTGCCGAGATTGTCGATCTCGCCGGCCTCCAGGTGGGTCAGCGCGCCATCGATCAGGCCGCGGTTGGTCAGCTGGCCACGGGCGTTGAGGTGGGTCGTGCCCTGGCTGGAGATCTCACCCGAGGCTGCGTTGGTGATGTTCTGGGCGTTGAGGTCGAGGTTGCCACCGCGCATCACACCCTGGTTGTCGAGGTCGCCGGACAGGTTCAGCGACAGCGTGCCGTTGGCGATCCATTCGCCACGTTGGCG
The DNA here is from genome assembly GCF_002799155.1 of Stenotrophomonas maltophilia. Lineage (GTDB taxonomy): Bacteria > Pseudomonadota > Gammaproteobacteria > Xanthomonadales > Xanthomonadaceae > Stenotrophomonas > Stenotrophomonas maltophilia_R. Next base: position 809,103 of record NZ_NERD01000002.1, on the reverse strand, counting down.
CATGCCCTGCTGCAGGGTGAGGCCGAGGTCACGCTGCGCATGCACCTGGCCGTCTTCGCTGAGCACACGTGCCACCAGGGTCTGGCTGCCGTCGGCCCGCAGCAGGCCGCCACTGTTGGCGACGTTGTCCGCCCGGCTGTCCAGGTTGCCGCCGGTGCTGATCACGCCGCCGGTGTTCTGCAGCTGGCCGTTGATCTGCAGCCGCGCCCCGCCATCGGTGACGACCTGGCCCTGGCTGTTGTCCAGCCACTGCGTTGCGAACTGCAACTCGCCCGCCTGCAGGCCGCGGGTGCCATCGCCACCGCGGGTATTGCGGTTGTCGACGCTGGCGGCGGTGAGGGTCAGCAGCTGACCGGCGGCGATTGCACCGGCAGCGTTGTCCAGATGCCCGCTCAGGGTCAGGTCGAGATTGCGCCCGGCCTGCACGCGCCCCGCGCCGTTGGCCAGCGTCGTGGCCTGCAGCGACAGGCCTGCAGCGCTGACAAGCGTACCGCCGGCGCTGTTGTCGGCACTGGCCAGCAGCAGCCGCGCATCGCCCTGCGCGTTCAGCGTGCCACCACGGTTGTCCAGCGCGCCTCCTTCCAGCTGCAGCTTGCCCCCCGCCAACAGGCCGCCACTGCTGGCCGTGCCGCGGTTGTCGATGGCTTGCCCTGTGGTATCGATCAGCAGATCGGCGGCCGACTGCACCCGGCCACCCTGGTTGTCCAGCGCGCCGCTGTGCACGGTCAGCGCACCCTTCTGCGTACCCAGCGTACCTGCGCTGTTGTCCAGCCGCTGGCCGCGGGTATCGACGGTCAGCTGGCCACCCAGCAGCGTGCCGCGCTGGTTGTCAAGGCCATTGGCCTGCAGCTGCAGCAGCTCGCCGGCCTGCATCGCGCCATCGCTGTTGTTCACGCCTGCAACCGTGGTCAGCAGCAGGTCCTTGCCTGCCACCACCGTGCCGTGCCGGTTGTCGAGGCTGGCGGCGTCCAGCGTCATCGCACCAGCGCTGGACAGCAGCCCCTGGCTGCCATTGTCGAGGCGACTGTCGATGCCCAGTACCAGCTCGCTGCCACCGGCGTGGACGGTACCGCCGAGGTTGTCGAGGCTGGCGGCATTGAGCGTGCCCGCGCCACCCAGCAGGATGCGCCCGCTCTGGTTGTCCAATGCCTGGCCGATGGCCAGGGTGGAACGGCCGCTGCCGGCGCCCTGCAGGATGCCCTGCGCATTGATCAGCTGCCGCGCGGAAACGTCGAGCACGCCATTGCTGGCCAGCGAGCCGCCGCGATTGTCCAGCAGCCCCTGTACCCGCAGGCGCAGCGCCTCGTCGCCGGTGGCAGTGAGTGCACCTCCGGCCGTGATCAGGCTATCGGCAATGACGTCGATGCGTCGCGCCGAGGTGGTCGCCTTCGACAGGTCAAGCGTTTTGCCCTCCAGCACCAACGTGCCATTGCTGAGCACACTGCCGCTTGCACCCAGCAGGGTCTGCGCGAGCACCTGCAACCGGCCGCTGCCGGCGTGCTGGATCTTGCCTGCGCTGTTGTCCAGCGCCTGCGCCTGCAGCGTCAGGTCACCATTGCTGGCCAGCGTGCCGCCGGCATTGCCCAGCGTGGTGGCATGCATGCGGCTGGCACCCTCGCCACTGGCGACGATGCGGCCACCGGCGTTGTCCAGCGTTCCGGCCTCGAGGTCGAAGCGATCCGCCCCCAGCGTTGCGTCGCGATGGTCTACCTCATCCGCGCGCAGGGTGAGCGTAGCCGCAGAGACCAGCGTGCCCTTGCTTCCATCCAGGCGGGTCGTGGTGATATCCAGGCCCTGGTTGCCGGCGTGGCGGATGGCACCGGCGGTGTTGTCGACCCGCGCGGCAGCAATGGTCAGCCGGTTGGCATTGCTGGCGATGGTGCCTTCATGGTTGTCCAGCGTACCGTTGACCTGCAACGTGCTGCCGGCTGTACCGGCAGCACTGAGCGTGCCCTTGCGGTTGAGCAGTTCACCGGCCTGCACATCCAGGGCACCGTTGCCTGCGATCGTGCCGCCGCTGTTGTCCACGCTCTGTGCCACGAGCAACTGCAGTGCATCGCTGCCGGTGGCGCTGAGGTTGCCGCCGGCGTTGTCCAGGCGTTCGGCATTGATCGCAATGTGCTCTGCCTGGGTGATACTGCCGGCACCCAGCACCAGCTCGCCGCCCTCGAGCGTCAGCGTGGACTGGCTGAGGATCCGCCCCGCCGCGCCCTGCAACGCATCGGCACGGATCTGCAGCGTGCCGCTGCCGGCGTGTTCGATTGCACCGCTGCGGTTGTCCAGCCGCGCCGCCTGCAACAGCACGTTGCCGCTGCCCGCCAAGCGGCCGCCATCGCGATTGTCCAGCAGTTCGCGGGCCTGCACCTGCAACAGGCCGCTCCCCGCAGCAAGTACCTTGCCGCCCTGGTTGAGCAGGCTGCCGACGTGCAGCTGCAACTGGCCGTTGCCAGAGATCGCACCGGCGCTGTTGTCCAGATCGTCGCGCACGGTCAGGGTCGCGCCCTGGCTACCAGCCGACTGCAGCGTGCCCTTCTGGTTGTCGATGCGGCCCGCATCGATGCGCAGGCCCGCATTGCCAAGCACCTGCCCGCCGTTGTTGTCGAAGGTGCCACGTACCTCCAGCGCCAGCTCGGAATTGCTCAGCGAAACGATCTGGCCACCGGCGTTGCGCAGGCCGTCTGCCTGGATCTGCACGCGCTGCGCCGAGGTGGTGCCGCCACTCACATCCAGCTGGCCACCGGTCAGCGACAGGTCGCCGTTGCTGAGCAGGCGGCCTTCGCTGCCACGCAGCGTATCGGCGTGAACACGCAACGCGCCGCTGCCTGCCTGCTGCAGCAGGCCCTTGCTGTTATCCAGCGTGGTCGCCGAGACGGTCAGTTCACCATTGCCGGCTACGGTGCCACCGGCACTGTTGTCCAGCATACCGGCCCGCAGCATGCTGCCCTGGTTGCCCAGCGACAGCAGGCTGCCGCCGCGGTTGTCCAGCGTGTCGGCGGCGATCTGGAACAGCGCTGCGCTGAGCGTGCCATTGCGCACATCCGCGTTGCCCACCGTCCAGTCCAGGCGACCGAGCGTGCCCAGGCGACCGCCGGCACCGGTCCAGTCGCCCGTGGTCAGCGACAGGCCGCCGCTACCGGCATGCTCGATGCGGCCACCGGCATTGAAGACCCGACCTGCCCCCAGCGTCAGGCGCTCGGCATTGGTCGCCAACAGGCCGCCCTCGTTGTTGAACGCGCCTTGCACGGTCCAGGCCGACTCGGCACTGCCGGCATGGCGCAGCTCGCCTGCCCGGTTGTCCAGCGACTGTGTCAGCAGCTGCAGCGCACCGGCCACACTCAGCGCGCCCTTCTGGTTGGACAGCGTGCCCAGCTGCAGCGCAGCGTCACCGTGCACCTGCAGAGTGCCGCCATCGTTGTTCAGATCGCCCGTGGCGCGCAGCGAGGCCACACCAAGGCGGCCTCCGCTGTTGTCCAGGCCATTGCCCGCAACCAGCGAAACACGACCGCCGTTGCTGATGCTGCCGCCGTTGTTGTCGAGCGTGCCGGCGATGTCCAGCACACCGGCGGCCAACGGAACCGCCGGCGTCACCGGCGCACCGCCTGCGCCCGTACCCGGAGTACCCGTACCGGGCATGCCGGTTCCGGGCGTACCGGTACCTGGCGTTCCACCGCTTCCCGGCGAGGTGCCACTGCCAGGGGTACCACCGGTGCCGCCCGACGCCACCGCATCCAGCGCACCGATCAGGCCTTCACTGCGATTGCTCACGCTGCCAGCGGTGAGGCTCAACGCCTGCACGCCGGTCTGCTCGATGGCGCCGCCACGGTTGCGCAGGGCCTGCGCCTGCAGCTGCAGGCGCTGTGCATTGAGCTTGCCGCCACTGTTGTCCAGCGTGCCGCCGGAGATGATCGCCGCTTCATGCGTGGCAGCGATGGTGCCGGCATTGGCCAGATCCCCGCTCGCCTGCACGCGCACGTTCTGCAGTGACTGCAGCGCGCCGGTGTTCTCCAGCCGGCCGTCCACCGTGACCACGAGTTCGCCGGCCTGCGCGCCAATGCTGCCAGCATTGCGCACGCCCACGCCGTGCTCGTTGCCGACCAGCCAGATCTTGTTGGCGAACATGCCGCCCAGCGCGCCCACGTCCAGCGCGAAGGTCGGCGCTTCGCCACTGGCCGCGCTCGCGCTGGCCTGGCTGTGGTCGGCACTGACCACGTTGCTGCCCAGCGTCGCCTGCAGCTGGTTGGCCCAGATGCCGGCATTGACCTTCAACGAACGGGTGATCAGGTCGGTGTAGTCGGCACGACTGGCATCGAGGCCATCGCCGTTGACCTCGATTGCCCCAGCACTGACCCGATAACCTTCCAGCGAGCCGCTGCCGCTGAACATCGGGGTGCCGGTGGTCAGGGTCACCCGGCTGGCATTGAGGAAGCCCCCCCCGTTGACCTGGATGCCGGCCGGATTGGCGATGATCACCTCGGCGCGCTGTCCGGCCACTTCCACGTAGCCATTGAGTCGGCTCGCCGGGCCGTTGACCTCGTTGAGGATGACCCGTGCGCTGCCGGTGGCCAGCCATGGATTGCCCTGCACCCAACCGCCCAGCTGCGTCTGCACCTGGCCACGCGCGTTGTTGAGGATCACGCCCTCGCGGCCGACATCGAACTGCGAGTAACGGTTGCGCGAAACACCACCGGCCGACGGCGTGGTGATGTTGACCATCGGCACACCGCTCGGCGCGGTGACCACGGTGGGACGCTCACGACCGGGCGCATTGGGATCGGACGCGATGTGGCCGACCGATTGCGCTGCAGCCACGGGCACCAGGCTGACCCATCCCAACGCGCACATCAGCGCGAAGCCAAGCGGCGACACGGCCGCCGTCTGCCGGCCGGCAACCTGGCCGACCAGGCCACCACCGCCTTTCACCAGTTCCGAGGCGACCTGCCACACGCGCAGCGCGCGGTTGAAAACCAAGCGATAGATGCTGTTCATTTCACGAATCCTTGTGCCAGATCAGTAGCGCCACGCCAGGCTGAAGCCGAAGGTGGTGTAGTCAGTCGGGAAGTTGGAGGGCTTGTGCAGGGCCGAGCCCACGAAGCCGTCCCAGGAAAGCTGCTGCCAGCCGCCGCGCAGGCCCAACGCCATGCCGGCCAGATCCCGGCCGGATTGCCATTGCGCCGAAGGCCCGCCGATGCGGCCGTAGTCGGCGGCCACGTAGAATTCCTGGCCGCCACCGATGCCCAGCGAAAGATCGTTGCGCAGCGACCAGCCACGCTCACCGCTGAGCGAGCTTTCACCGTCGAAACCGCGCACGGTGTAGCGGCCACCGATGGCGAAGCGGTCCTGCGGCGAGAGTGGCGTGCGGTTCCACTGCGCGCGCCAGGCGGCGGTGTAGCGCAGGCGCTGCGTGCCCAGCTGGAACGGCACGCTGAACTGCGCGTCGGCGGTGATCAGCTTCATCCGCGAGGTGCCTTCCAGCGGCAGCGTCGGGTCCCACTGCTGCGCCCTCTCTTCCGGCGAGCGCAGGGCGTGGAAGGCGCCCGTGCCACGCCGGTAGGCCACGCTGGCATCGAGCGTGGCACTGCCGATGAACTGCTTGTGGGTCAGGCCGAGCTCCCAGCCCGAGGTACGGCGACGCTGCACCTCGATCTCGGTATCGTCGATGTAGTTCTTCGACGTGCGCTGCCAACCGCGGCCATAGATACCCAGCTTGGTCTTGGCGTTGCGCAGCAGCAGGCGATCCACGCGTGCCTCGGCGTTGCCGCTGCGGCCGCTGTAGTCATAGCTTTCGTACGCGCCCACCACGTTCTGGCTGTAGTCGTAGGCGCTGGCGGTGGCGCCGAACAGCCAGTAGCCGTAGGGCACGTCGTAGTGCGCGGTCCAGCTGTTGGTGTCCTTTCCCCGGCCATTGAACACGCCACGGCCGGCGCTGACGTAGAACAGCTCGTTCAGGCCCAGCGGATTGTCCAGCGACAGCGTCGCGTTGGCTTGCAGCTTGCCGGTCCCGCGGCTGCCGGCATCGTCCAGGGTGACGCTGGCGCGTACCGGTGAGCGCTGCTTCCAGTCGATCTGCAGGTCGCTCTGGCCCGGCGCCGCACCCTCGCCGTCGGCCGGCGCGATCTTGATGTCGGCGCTGACCGTGGGCACGCGCTGCAGGTTCTCCAGCCCCTGCTCGATGTCACGCAGGTTGAGCAGGCCGCCGCTGCGGATCGGCAGCGCATTGGCGATGGCCGGATGCCGGCCCTGCGGATCGGAGAACACGGCCTCGCGGAACCGGCCCGGCACCACCGACAGCGTCAGCGTGCCCTGGTTGAGGTCCTGCGGTGCAGACAGCACCCGCGTGGTGACATAGCCACGGGCGATGATCGCGTTCTGCACGCGCTTCATCACCACGTTGATGCCCTCGGTGCCGAGGCAGCGCCCGCTGGCCGGATCATGTGCGGGGTCGGCCGCGGCCAACGCCCACTGGAAGCGCGCCGCGTCATCGCCCTGCAGCACGATGTGATCCACGCGTACGCAGGGCGCTTCCTGCACGGGCAGACGATCGCCCTGCGCTTCCTCGCTGCGCTCAAGGCGTACGTCGGGTCGGCTTTCCTGCTGCTCGCGCAGCACGCGTTCGCGTTCCTGTTGCCGCAGCAGTTCCTGCGTCGCTGGATCGCCCCCCTGCTGGGCGGCAACATTGAAGGCCATGCCAAGCAGCACCAGGCACCCACCACGACGGCATGCATGCCGCCCCTGCTTCTTCCCTGATTGCACAATCTGTCCCTGAGTCTTGACGCTACGCGCCGGCCGCCCTTTCCCGGGAGTGAGGGAGCCGGCACATCAGCTTGAATGAGGTCTGCCGGCACACAAGCGACAGCACGCCACCGCGCGAAGCGCGAAGTGGCGGAACCGTAATCGGCCACCCAGGGAATTTCTATAGGGGCAAATTCAAAGCCGCACCGATACACGGATGCCAGCCCCCTCCGGCGACCGCGACAGGCAAGCGCCAGCCGGGCCTCTCCAGCACACGGGCCTTCTCCCGCCAACGCTATAGTCCGCCCATGACCCTCCACCTGCAGATCGAAGGCGCGGCCATTGGCGACATTCCCAGCCTCTATGCCGAGATCAACCGCGTATTCATGACCGGCGAGGACTGGCAACTGGGGCCCAGCCTGGATGCGCTGGACGACCTCCTCTACGGCGGCTACGGCGCCCTGGCCGGGCATGCAACGGCCACCGTGGTCTGGCGCGACATCGAACACAGCCGTGCGTCGCTCGGCGTGGATGCCACCCTGGCATGGCTGGACGCGAAGCTGGAGCAACCCGGCACCTTCAACGCCGATGCGATCAGCCGTCAGCGTGCCGCACTGGCGCGCGGCAATGGCCAGACCTATTTCGAGATCGTGATGGAGATCTTCGCCGGGCATCCCCGGATCAGGCTGGTGCCGGCCTGAAAGCCACGCGGCACCTGCATCGGGTGCCCGCCGACCCGCCTCCAGCCGTTACCATGGGCGGCCCTGTACCCGCTGCAGCCTGCCGCCGACCGGCGCGGGCGCATGCCCCAGATCCACGAGCCCCATGTCCAAAGACAAGTCCGCCGAACACACCCCGCTGATGAAGCAGTTCTTCGCAGCCAAGTCCGACTATCCGGACCTGCTGCTGTTCTTCCGCATGGGCGACTTCTACGAGCTGTTCTACGACGATGCGCGCAAGGCCGCGCGCCTGCTCGACATCACCCTGACCCAGCGCGGCAGCTCCGGCGGCGCGCCGATCCCGATGGCCGGCGTGCCGGTGCACGCGTATGAAGGCTACCTGGCACGGCTGGTGGCGCTGGGCGAATCGGTGGCGATCTGCGAACAGATCGGTGACCCGGCGCTGGCCAAGGGCCTGGTCGAGCGCAAGGTGGTGCGCATCGTCACCCCCGGCACCGTCACCGACGAAGCGCTGCTGGACGAGCGCCGCGACACCCTGCTGATGGCGCTCTCGCGCAGCAAGCAGGGCTACGGCCTGGCCTGGGCCGACCTGGCCGGTGGCCGCTTCCTGGTCAATGAAGTCGAGACCGACGACGCCCTGGAAGCCGAACTGGCCCGGCTGGAGCCGGCAGAGCTGCTGGTGCCCGACGAAGAGAACTGGCCGGAGTTCCTGCGCCAGCGCACCGGCGTACGCCGCCGTGCGCCGTGGCTGTTCGACGCCGACAGCGGCCGCCGCCAGCTGCTGGGCTTCTTCAAGCTGCATGACCTGAGCGGCTTCGGCATCGACGACAAGCCGCGCGCGACCGCTGCCGCCGGTGCCCTGCTCGGCTATGTCGAGGAAACCCAGAAGCAGCGCCTGCCGCACCTGACCTCGATCGCGATGGAAACCGCAGGCGAAGCGATCGCGATGAACGCCGCCACCCGCCGCCACCTGGAACTGGATACGCGCGTCGACGGCGATACCCGCAATACCCTGCTGGGCGTGCTCGACAGCACGGTGACCCCGATGGGCGGCCGCCTGCTGCGGCGCTGGCTGCACCGCCCGCTGCGCCTGCGCGAGGTGCTGGTGCAGCGCCACCACGCAGTGGAAACCCTGATCGACCGCGGCAGCGACGCCGATATCCGCGAGCAGTTCCGCCGCCTCGGCGACCTGGAGCGCATCCTCACCCGCGTCGCACTGCGCTCGGCGCGTCCGCGCGATTTCTCCACCCTGCGCGATGGCCTGGGCCTGCTGCCGGCGGTGCGCGACGTGCTGGCGCCGCTGGATTCGCCGCGCCTGCAGGCCCTGCATGCCGCGCTGGGCGAACACGGTGAGTGCGCGCAGCTGCTGGCCAGCGCCATCGCCGAAATGCCGCCGCTGAAGCTGAGCGACGGCGGTGTGCTCGCCGATGGCTTCGATGAAGAGCTGGACGAGCTGCGCCGCCTGTCCACCCATGCCGACCAGTTCCTGGTCGACCTGGAACTGCGCGAGCGCGAGAGCAGCGGCATCCCCACCCTGAAGGTGGGCTACAACCGCGTGCACGGCTACTACATCGAAATCAGCAAGGGCCAGTCCGACCGTGCGCCGGTGCACTACACGCGCCGCCAGACGCTGACCAATGCCGAGCGCTACATCACCGAAGAACTGAAGGCGTTCGAGGACAAGGTGCTGTCCGCGCGTGACCGTTCGCTGTCGCGCGAGAAGTACCTGTACGAACAGCTGCTGGATACCCTTGGCGGGCAGCTGGAACCGCTGAAGCAGTGCGCCGCTGCGCTGAGCGAACTGGATGTGCTGGCCGCCTTCGCCGAACGCGCGCAGGCGCTGGACTGGGCGCGCCCGGAGCTGCAGGCAGAGCCGTGCCTGAAGATCGAGCGCGGCCGCCACCCGGTGGTCGAGGCGGTACGCGAGCAGCCGTTCGAACCGAACGATCTGGACCTGCATCCGGACCGCCGCATGCTGGTCATCACCGGCCCGAACATGGGCGGTAAATCGACCTATATGCGGCAGAACGCGCTGATCGTGCTGCTGGCCCACATCGGCAGCTTCGTGCCGGCCAGCCGTGCGCTGATCGGGCCGATCGACCGCATCCTCACCCGCATCGGCGCCGGCGATGACCTCGCGCGCGGGCAGTCGACCTTCATGGTCGAAATGGCCGAGACCAGCTACATCCTGCACCACGCCACCGCGCATTCGCTGGTGCTGATGGATGAGATCGGCCGTGGCACCTCCACCTACGACGGCCTGGCGCTGGCCGATGCAGTGGCCCGCCACCTGGCCTACCAGAACCGCTGCTACACGCTGTTTGCCACCCACTACTTCGAGCTGACCGCGCTGGCCGACGAGCAGCACGAGGGCGGCCGCAGCGGCATCGCCAACGTGCACCTGGATGCGGTCGAGCACGGCGAAGCGCTGGTGTTCATGCACGCAGTGAAGGACGGCCCCGCCAACCGCAGCTTCGGCCTGCAGGTGGCCGCACTGGCCGGCCTGCCGCGCGCCACCGTGGCGCAGGCGCGTCGTCGCCTGGCCGAGCTGGAGCAACGTGGCGGTGAAAGCCATGCCGCCGAACTGGCGCCGCAGGCGCTGGATGCGCCACAGCAGTTCGGGCTGTTCGCAGCACCGTCGAACAAGGCCCAGGAAGCGCTGGCCGCCATCGACCCGGACGAGCTGACCCCGAAGCAGGCGCTGGAAGCCCTGTACCGGTTGAAGGCGCTGCTGTAACCGCAGCGCACGCCCAAGGCCTCCCGCCTACCTTGCGGGAGGCCCATCGAAAGGCTCTGCAAATCCGTTTCTGATTTTCAATTGACAGAATCTATCATCATGAATGGATCATTCGATTATTCATTTCATCTGGCCCTAGCTAAAGTCGAGTGAAGATGTTCCACCCCGTCTTCACCCGCAGGAGCCAGCCATGAGCCAGTCCGATAACAACAGTGCCAAATGCCCGTACCACACCGCGCCGTCGCCTGCGGAAGGCGCCGAGCAGCAGCGCGAGCTGAGCACCACGCCGAAGCAGAAGCACGGCGACGATCCGGTCACGCCGATGACCACGGCCTTCGGCGCGCCGGTGGTGGACAACCAGAACAGCAAGACCGCCGGCCCGCGCGGCCCGCTGCTGATGGAAGACGTCTGGCTGCTGGAAAAGCTGGCCAACCTCAATCGCGAGATCATTCCCGAGCGCCGCATGCACGCCAAGGGCTCGGGCGCGTTCGGTACCTTCACCGTCACCCACGACATCAGCAAGTACACCCGCGCCAAGCTGTTCGAGAAGGTCGGCAAGCAGACCGAGATGTTCGCCCGCTTCACCACGGTGGCCGGCGAGCGTGGCGCCGCCGACGCCGAGCGCGACATCCGCGGTTTCGCACTGAAGTTCTACACCGAAGAAGGCAACTGGGACCTGGTCGGCAACAACACCCCGGTGTTCTTCCTGCGCGACCCGCGCAAGTTCGCCGACCTCAACAAGGCGGTCAAGCGCGACCCGCACACCAACCTGCGCAGCGCGCGCAACAACTGGGACTTCTGGACGCTGCTGCCCGAAGCGCTGCTCCAGGTGACCGTGGTGATGAGCGACCGCGGCATTCCGCGCAGCTTCCGCCACATGCACGGTTTCGGCTCGCACACCTACAGCTTCACCAACGCCGACAGCGAACGTTTCTGGGTGAAGTTCCACTTCGTCAGCCAGCAGGGCATCGAATCGCTGACCGACGCGCAGGCGCAGATCCTGGTCGGCCATGACCGCGAAAGCCACGGCCGCGACCTGTTCGCCGCGATCGAGAAGGGCGACTTCCCGAAGTGGAAGCTGTTCATCCAGGTCATGCCGGAGCTGGATGCGGAAACCTACCGCGTGCATCCGTTCGACCTGACCAAGGTGTGGCCGAAGAGCGACTACCCGCTGATCGAAGTGGGCCAGTTCGAACTGAACCGCAACCCGGTCAACTGGTACCAGGACGTGGAGCAGTCGGCGTTCGCACCGAGCAACCTGGTGCCGGGCATCGGCCCGTCGCCGGACAAGATGCTGCAGGCTCGCCTGTTCGCCTACTCCGATGCGCAGCGCTACCGCCTGGGCGTGAACCACCACCAGATTCCGGTGAACGCCGCGCGCTGCCCGGTGCACAGCAACCACCGCGACGGTGCGATGCGCGTGGACGGCAACTACGGCGGCCTGCCGCACTACGAGCCGAACAGCTACGGCCAGTGGCAGGAGCAGCCGCAGTACCGCGAACCGCCGATGAAGATCCGGGGCGACGCCGACTTCTGGAACTTCCGCGAGGACGACGCCGACTACTTCAGCCAGCCCGGCGCGCTGTTCCGCAGCTACAACCAGGCACAGAAGGACCGCCTGTTCGCCAACACCGCCCGTGCCCTGGGCGATGCGCCGGACTTCATCAAGCAGCGCCACATCGACAACTGCAGCAAGGCCGACCCGGCCTACGGCGCCGGCGTCGCCGCGGCGCTGAAGGCGCTGGCCAGCCAGCCGTCGGATCCGTTCAAGCCGGCGCAGCCGGAAGCGGACTTCCCCACCGCCACCCCGGGCGCCGAAGACATCGAGCTCTGATTGCCCTCCCCCATGAACGGCACGCCGCCTCCCCGTGAGGCGGCGTCGCCGTTTTAACGGTCCGCGTCGTACCTTCTGCACGCCCAACCCCAATCAAGGATTCCGCAGATGAGCCTGACCGACGAACTTCTCGCCAAATTGCAGGGCGCTCCGCTGCAGCAGGTATCGCAGCAGCTCGGCATCAGCGATACCCAGGCGTCCGGCGCGATCAGTGCCGCGCTGCCGGTGCTGATGGGCGCGCTGGGCAACAACGCCTCGCAGCCGCAGGGCGCGCAGGCCCTGCTCGGCGCCTTGCAGAACAACCACAGCGGCCTGGACCTGGGCAGCGTGCTCGGCTCGGTGCTGGGCGGCGGTGGCGGTGGTGCCGCCAGCGACGGCGCCGGCATCCTCGGCCACATCTTCGGCGGCAACCAGCAGAAGGTGGAAACCGGCCTGGCCCAGGCCACCCAGCTCGACAGCGGCCGTACCAGCCAGCTGCTGCAGATCCTCGCACCAATCGTCATGGCCTTCCTCGCCCAGCGCCTCGGCGGCGGCCAGGCCGATGCCGGCTCGCTCAGCCAGGCGCTCGGCCAGGAAAAGCAGCAGGTACAGCAACAGGGCGGTCTTGCCGGTGGCCTGCTCGGCAGCCTGCTGGACCAAGACGGTGACGGCCAGCTCGGCGTGGGCGACCTGCTGAAGATCGGCGGCAGCCTGCTGGGCGGCAAGCGCTGAGGCCGGCGGGCGCCGGGAGCACGCCGGCGCCCGCTACAACGCGTCGATATCGCCCAGCGCGCGGATCAACCGTCGCGCGCGTTTGTCAGGCTTGTGCTCCGGCGGCTGGAAACCATCGCGTGCAGCGATGCGCAGCGCACGCTGCTCGGCGCGACGGGCCCTGGAGGCCTCACTCTCGGCATACAGCTGCTGCGCCGTCGGCGCCGGCCCGCGCTGGTCGCTCAGCCCCAGCACCTGGATCTCGAAATGTTCCTCGCCACGGTGGACCTGCAACTGCTCGCCGACACGCACCGCGCGCGAGGATTTCGGGCGCTGCCCGGCGACGCTGACCTTGCCGGTCTCGATGGCCTGCTTGGCCAGGCTGCGGGTCTTGAAGAAACGGGCCGCCCACAGCCAGATGTCCAGGCGGACACTGGGCGACAGCGGGGAAAGCTCGGTCATCGGCAGGAACTACTCCGTTCGCTTGTTCAGGGGCCGCGGGTTGTCGGGGTCGGTGCGGCAGCCGCTGCCCCCGATCAGGGTGGGAACGCCGGCGGAAAGATCCTGGCGCTGGCTGCCGACCAGGCACTCGGGGCGGTCGGTTGGCCGCACCTGGGTATCGCCCAGCCGGTCACCTGTCGAACATGCGGCCAGTACGGCGCCGATCAAGGCCAACGCCATGCTCCATTTCACCTGCGGTCGTTGATGCATTGCCACATCCTGCAAACCGGCTTGGTGCTAGTGTGCGCCTCCCGGGATTCGATCACCACTCCATGGCCAAAGCGCCGCTTGACCTGACCTCCGGCCCGATCGGCCGCAATCTTCTGCTGTTTTCCCTGCCGATCCTGGCAGGCAACATCGCGCAGTCGCTGAACGGTTCGGTGAATGCGGTCTGGGTCGGGCGCTTCCTCGGCGAGGCGGCGCTGACCGCCACCGCGAACGCCAACAACATCATGTTCTTCCTGATCGGCTCGGTGTTCGGCTTCGGCATGGCCTCGACCATCCTGATCGGCCAGGCGATCGGCGCGCGCGATATCGCACAGGCGCGGCGCGTGGTCGGCACCAGCGCCACCTTCTTCATCGGCCTGTCGGTGATCATCGCCATCGCCGGCTGGTTCATGGCCCATCCGCTGCTGGCGGCGATGGGCACGCCGGCCGCCTCGCTGCCGCTGGCCGAGGCCTACCTGCAGATCATCTTCCTGGCGATGCCGACGCTGTACGCGTTCGCCTTCCTCACCGCCGCACTGCGCGGTGCCGGTGACTCGCGCACGCCGTTCCGTTTCCTGATGGTGTCGGTGGCACTGGACATCGTGCTGAATCCGGTGCTGATCTTTGGCATGGGGCCGCTCCCTGCGCTGGGCATCGCCGGCTCGGCCTGGGCCACGCTGGTCGCGCAGACGCTATCGCTGGCCGGCCTGCTGCTGTACATGCGGCACAAGCGCCACACGCTGTGGCTGGGCCGCGCCGACATGCGCCTGTTCAAGCTCGACATGACCATCCTCAAGTCGCTGGTGGTCAAGGGCGTGCCGATGGGCCTGCAGATGGTGCTGATCTCGCTGTCGGTGATCCTGTTGATGACCATGGTCAACCAGTACGGCACCGATACCGGTGCAGGTTATGGCGCCGCGCTGCAACTGTGGAACTACCTGCAGATGCCGGCGATGGCGATCGGTGCGGCGTGCTCGTCGATGGCCGCGCAGAACGTCGGTGCGCAACGCTGGGACCGCGTGCGCGGCACCGCGCGCCAGGGCGTGCTGTTCAACTTCCTGCTCACCGGCGCGCTGATCCTGCCGCTGGTGGTGTTCGATCGCCAGCTGCTGGCGCTGTTCCTGCCACCGGCCAGCCAGGCGCTGGACATCGCCCGCCACCTCAACCACGTGGTGATCGGCTCGTTCCTGTTCTTCGGCGTCAGCTTCGTCATCTCCGGCGTGGTGCGCTCCACCGGCGCAGTGATTCCGCCGCTGCTGATCCTGGCCGGTTCGCTGTGGGGCGTACGCGTGCCGTTCGCCGAACTGCTGCAGCCGTACTGGGGCGCCGATGCGATCTGGTGGAGCTTCCCGGTCAGCTCGCTGGTGTCGATGCTGCTGTCGCTGGCCTATTACCGCTGGGGCGGCTGGCGCAAGGCGAAGATGATCGGCAAGCCCTCGCACGCCGAGGAACTGGCCACGCCCTCGGAGATTCCTGCCTGCCCACCTTCGCCGGTGGCCGACCCGGATGCAGCGCTGGAGCCAGCCCCGCCACGTTGAGGTGGGTGCGGACGGTTGGTCCGCACAGGCCTGTCAGCCGAGCATGGGCTCGCCGCTACAGAAGACGGTCAGCGCTTCTTTTTCGCCGCGTTGAACGTCGCCGCCTCGCGCAGCAGCGCCTTCAACGCCGCCGCATTGGGCATCGCGCCTTCATGGATGTCGATCGCGCGCCGCGTGTTGCCCTCCAGGCTGGCGTTGAACAGGCCCTTCGGGTCCGCCAACGCTGCACCGTGGGCAAAGGTCAACTTCACCGCCTGCTTGTAGGTTTCGCCAGTGCACAGGATGCCGTCTTGCTCCCACACCGGCGTGCCGCGCCACTTCCAGGTTTCCTGCACGTCGGGCAGTGCTTCATGGATCAACGCACGCACGCGTGCCAGCGTTTCGCCACGCCAGTCACCCAGCTCGGCAATGCGCGCATCAATCAGTTGAGCCGCCGGTGTCCCGGCATCGGCAGGGTTCGGTGCATGCGTGGCCATCATGGGGCTCTCGTCGGGAAAGAAGTCGGAAGGTCGGGCTTACATCTGCTCGCCGGGCAAGGCGGCAGCCTGGCGCACCCAGTCGAGGAACTGTGCTTCATCCAGCGCGCCATCCTGCGGAATGTGCAGGTAGCGCGTATCGGCACTTCTGGACGGCTCGGGCGGCACCGGCTTCAGCGCAGCACCGCGGAAGAACGCCACCTTGATGTAGCGGGTGAAGCAATGGAAGCTGAGGAACCAGCCCGCGCCCGGCGCAACCGCATACATCGGCGAGTTCCACTTCACCGCCTTGTGCACGCCAGGTACGGCCTGTTCGACCAGCGCATCCAATTGTGCGCCGATCGGACGTTTCCAGTCCGGCATGGCGGCGATGTACGCCTGCACCGGAGCGTCGCCCTCGCCCTTGGCGATCTGCGGGTTGCCGCCGGACAGCAGCGTGGGCGCGGTGGAAGGTGCGGTTCGCTTGGCAGGCATCGCACGGTACGTCCATCGGGATGAAGCCGCAGCCTAGCGCGGTGCGTGCCTGTCGGTCACGGCGCAGTGCGCCATCGGCTCAGTCCGCTTGCCGCGCCCGGAACTGCTGCCAGTCCGGCAGCTTGCGGTGGCGGCGCAGCGAGCGCATCAGCGCCGCCATCACCACACCGAACAGGGCCGGCCAACAGCCCGGCCACCAGCAGCAAGGCCAGCGGGCGCTCGCTGCCCTGCCACAACATCAGCCACATCAGCGCGGTCCAGAACAGTCCGAACAGCAGGCCCTGCACCAGCGCATTGGTGCCGAAGCCGGCCAGGATCGGCGGCGGCAGCGCGATGCCCGCACGCCACAGCAGGCGATGCAGCAGCGGTGCCGACTGCACGCGTGCCAGCCCCTTGCCGTCGAGGAAGCGCAGCGCCGACTGGATCACGGCCGGATAGCGCGGGTTGATGTCATTCATCGCCTGATCGTGGCCGATGCGGTGCCGGAAACGCAAACGGCCACCCGAAGGTGGCCGTCGCGGCAACAACCGAAGTTGTTTATCAGGCCTTTTCGGCCAGACGGGCAGCCTTGGCGGCAGCAGCGGCAGCCAGGTCTTCCTTGATGCGGGCAGCCTTGCCTTCCAGGCCACGCAGGTAGTACAGCTTGCCGGCGCGGACCTTACCACGACGCTTCACTTCGACCGAGTCGATGATGGCGCTGTGGGTCTGGAAAACGCGCTCGACGCCGTAGCCGTGCGAGATCTTGCGGACGGTGAACGAGGAGTTCAGGCCGGCGTTCTTGGTGGCGATGACAACGCCTTCGTAGGCCTGCACGCGCTCGCGGCTGCCTTCCTTCACCTTCACGTTGACGACAACGGTGTCGCCCTGGCTGAACTTCGGCAGTTCACGGGTGATCTGGGCGGATTCGAATTCCGCGACGATGGACTTGTTCAGCTTGCTCATGGGTTACACCGATTCTTGTTCGGGTGGGCGTGTCGTATCGACAACGTAGGCTCATGCAGTCACCGGACTGTGCTGCACGTTTGTTTTGGGTACTGCGCGCGCCGGCCGGGGCCGACGGGAATTGGCCATGATAGCCGATAACGCCAGCCCTGCGCTAGGGGCTGGCCTTGTGTTTCTGGGCCTGGCGGCCCTCCTCCAGCAGCCTGCGGTCGGCCTTGCCCAGCGCCTGTTCATCCAGCAGGTCCGGGCGCCGCTGCGCGGTACGGAGCAAGGACTGCTGGCGACGCCAGGCCGCGATGGCCGCGTGGTTGCCCGAGCGCAGCACGTCCGGCACGTCACCCAGCGGGTGCTGGGCCGGCTGGCTGTAGTGCGGGCAGTCGAGCAGGCCGAGGTCGCCCTCGAAGCTGTCCTGCGCCGCCGATTGCGCGTCGTTCAGGGCACCGTCCTGCAGGCGGGCCACGGCGTCGATGATCACCGCCGCGCCGAGCTCGCCACCGGACAGCACGTAGTCGCCGAGGGAAATCTCCTCGTCGACATTGGCCTCCAGGAAACGCTCGTCGATGCCTTCGTAGCGGCCACAGAGCAGGACCATGCGCGGCAGCGCCGCCAGTTCCCGCACCTTGGCCTGGGTCAACGGCGCCCCCTGCGGGCTGAGATGGATCACCCGCGCCGGGGTCGGATCAGCATCACGGATCGCCTGCAGGCAGGCCTGCAGCGGCTCGATCAGCATCACCATGCCCGGGCCACCACCGAACGGGCGGTCGTCCACCCGGCGGTAGTTGCCTTCGGCGTAATCACGGGGGTTCCAGCCGTGCAGGCTGAACAGGCCCTTCTCCTGCGCGCGCCCGACCACGCCCAGTCCAGCGGACTGGGCGAGGAACTCAGGGAACAGGGTGATGACGTCGAAACGCATGCTCACACTCAGAACTCGGGATCCCAGTCGACCACGACCAGGTTCGCCTCGAAGTCGACCGACTTGACGAAGTCCGGCTGCACGAACGGAATCATCCGCTCGCGGTCACCCCGGACCACCACCACGTCGTTGGCACCGGTGCTGAACAGATGCGAGACCTGGCCCAGGGCAACGCCCTCGGTGGTCTTCACGTCCAGGCCTTCCAGATCCACCCAGTAGTACTCGTCGGGCTTCGGCGGCGGCAGTGCACTGCGGGCCACGTAGATCTCGGTGCCGCGCATCGCTTCGACGGTATCGCGGTCCTCGACGCCGGGGAAACGGGCGACCAGGTGCTTGCCGCTGTCGCGGCCACGCACACCTTCAATCGTGGTTTCCACGCCGGACGGGCTGCGCACGATCCACGGCTGGTAACGAAAAATGGCGGAACGTGGCTCGGTCCAGGACTCGAGCTTGATCTCGCCGCGCACACCAAAAGCGCCGACAACCCTGCCCAGCAGGATGCGGCGCTCGATATCTTTCATCTGCTTCAACCAAGAGGGCCACGCCGAAGCGTGGCCCGTCAGGATCAGGCCGCAGCGGCCTGGGACTTGGTCGCTTCCTTGATCAGGTTGCGGACCTTGTCGGTCGGCTGGGCGCCGTTCTTGACCCAATGGTCAACGCGGGCCAGGTCCAGCTCGATGCGCTTCTCGGCGCCCTGGGCGACCGGGTTGTAGAAGCCAACGCGCTCGATGTTGCGGCCGTCGCGCGCGCTGCGCACGTCGGTGACGATGATGTGGTAGAACGGACGCTTCTTGGCGCCGCCGCGGGTCAGTCGAATCTTGACCATGGTGTTTTTCCTATTGCCCAGTCGCCAGGATGGCGAGGTAAGCGGGCGATTATAGCGGCAGAGCCCGGCCGAGCCAAGCCCAGGGATGAACTCCCGGGGTCAGATCCCTTTTACACCGCAAAAGGGGTCTGACCTCAATCTGTCCCAAGCCACCTCCGCCAGCACCGCCCTTCCCTGTTCAGCCAAGGCCTGCGAGCCGGGCAGGACATGCCCGTCGATGGCCTCCAGTGCCCACAGGCCGCTGGCGTTGCAGGCAAAAGCGGCGTTCACACCGGCCAGGTCCGCCAGCCGCAACGGCTGCGTGGCCTGTGCCCCCGGCCAATGCTGCTTCAACAGCGCCTCGGCGGTACCGCGCAGCGCCGGCGCCTGCGGCCAGAGCAGCCGTTCACCATCGTGCACGGCCAGGTTCCAGGTGCTTCCTTCACTCACTTTGCCATCGGCAGTCACGAACAGCACATCGTCGTATCCTTCCGCCATCGCCGCGCGACGCTCGGCAAACAAGCCAAACGTGCCGACGTGCTTGATCTGCGGCAGTTCACGCTGCCAGGTCACGCTGCGCACGCGCTTGGGTGCGGCCAGCGCCACCGGCGCGGATATCGCCACCAGCACGTCCACCGGCACGGCCGTCAGCGGATTGCGGAAATCGAAGCGGCGCGAATACACCGTCACCCGCAGCGAGGCATCGGCCAGGCCGGCCTGCTGCAGCGCCTGCGCCATCCAGCCCTGCACCTGCGCCATATCCAGTTCGCTGCCGAACAGTTCGCGCGTGGCCTGCGACAGCCGTTCCAGATGCAGGTCCAGCCCCTGCACCGCTCCGCCCCGCACCTGCAGCGAGGTGAAGTGGCCGTAGTTCACCAGCGCCGGCAGCAGATCCTTCACCTGCGCCGGCTGGCCGTTGCAGGTCAGCGTCATCGCAGCAGCGCCTGCGCCTGTTTCCACATATCACGCAGCACGTCGGCAGCGGGCTGTGCCTGGGCCATCCACGCTGATTGCCCGGCCCAGGCCTGCATCGCGGCAAGGCGGTTTTCCTGCGCCGCCTGCTTGCGCATCGGCGCGGTCAGGCCGCGCTGTACCGGGTACGGGCGCGGCGCCGGGGCACCCTCTGCGGCGGCGGCGCGCACATAGGGTGTCGCCAGGCCACGGCCCAGGCGACCGCTGAAGGCGCGGGTCGGCCAGGTGTCTTCCGGCTCGCTGGCCGCCAATCCATCGGCCCACGCCGAGGCGATTGCCGCTTCGGGTGTGCGCAGGAAGGCGGTGCCGATCTGCACGGCGCTGGCCCCCAGGGTGAGTGCGGCAGCGATGCCGCGGCCATCGGCGATGCCACCGGCGGCGATCACCGGAATCTGCAGGTGATCGGCCAGGCGCGGCAACAGCGCGAACAGGCCGACCAGCTGGCGTTCGGCCATCGCCGGATCAAAGGAACCGCGATGTCCACCGGCTTCCACGCCCTGCGCAACCACTGCATCGGCGCCGGCATCCTGTGCCGCGCGTGCTTCGGACAAGGTGGTCGCACAGGCGATCCAGGCAATGCCGGCGTCCTTCAACTGCTGCACGTGGCGCGGCAGCAGCACGCCCATGATGGTCGAGGCCACCGCCGGGCGCGCCGCCAGCAGCGCGGCGAACTGTTCTTCGAAGTCGGCGGGCGTGGCATCGGCGGCGCTGGCCGGCACGTCCGGGCCCCACTGCGCGAGGAAGGCGCGGCTGGCGGCCTCGGCAGCGACATCCCGGGTCGGTGCGGGGTCCGGCACCCACAGGTTCACCTGCGCCGGGCCGGTGGAGGCCGCGCGGAAGTCCTCCATCCAGCGACCGATATCGGCCGACGACGACAGCACCGCGCCCATTGCGCCCATGCTGCCGGCATTGGCCAGCGCGGCCGACAGCGGCACCGGGCAGGCACCGGCCATCGGTGCCAGCAGGATCGGAAGCTGCAATGAAAAACGCCGACAGAAGGTGTCGGCGCGCTCAAGAATCGGCGATGCGTTCACGCGACATACCAGTTGGAGAAGTCGCCGCCCAGCATACGCCAGTCATTGTGACCGAGGCCGGATCGCAATGCGCGCCGGCCCCGTCGCTGCATCAACGGAACGGCATGCCGCGGCCGCCCATGGCGCCCATCATGCCCTTCATGCTGCGCAACATGCCCTTCATGCCGCCGCCGGCCATCTTGCTCATCATCTTTTCCATCTGCATGTACTGCTTCATCAGCTTGTTGACGTCGGCCGGGGTCACGCCCGAGCCCTTGGCGATGCGCGCACGGCGCGAGCCATTGAGCAGGTTCGGGTTGCGCCGTTCCTTCTTGGTCATCGAGCTGATGATGGCGATCATGCGCGGCACCTCCTTGCCCTGGCTGACCTGCTGCTTCAGATGGTCCGGGATGTTGCCCAGGCCCGGCAGCTTGTCCATCAGGCCGCCGATGCCGCCCATGTTCTGCATCTGCTCGAGCTGGTCACGCATGTCGTTCAGGTCGAACTTCTTGCCCTTGGCAACCTTCTCGGCCAGCTTGGCGGCCTTGTCCTTGTCGACCTGCTGCTCGACCTGCTCGACCAGCGACAGCACGTCGCCCATGTCGAGGATGCGGCTGGCGATACGGTCCGGGTGGAATACGTCCAGGCCTTCCGGCTTTTCGCTGACACCGACGAACTTGATCGGCTTGCCGGTGATGTAGCGCACGCTCAGCGCGGCACCGCCGCGGGCGTCGCCGTCGGTCTTGGTCAGCACCACGCCGGTCAGCGGCAGCGCATCACCGAAGGCCTTGGCGGTGTTGGCCGCGTCCTGGCCGGTCATGGCGTCGACCACGAACAGGGTTTCGGCCGGGTTCACGGCAGCGTGCAGGGCCTTGATCTCGGCCATCATCGCTTCGTCGATGGCAAGGCGACCGGCGGTATCGACCAGCAGCACGTCGACGAACGACTTGCGCGCATCGTCGATGGCGGCGCGGACGATGGCTTCCGGCTTCTGGTCGGCGCTGGACGGGAAGAACAGCACACCGACCTGCTCGGCCAGGGTCTTCAGCTGCTCGATCGCGGCCGGGCGGTAGACGTCGGCCGAAACCACCATCACCTTCTTCTTGCGCTTTTCCTTCAGGTGCTTGGCCAGCTTGCCCACGGTGGTGGTCTTGCCGGCACCCTGCAGGCCCGCCATCAGGATGATCGCCGGGGCGGGTACGTTGAGGTTCAGGTCGCTGGCTTCGGCGCCCATCACCGCGGTCAGCTCGTCGCGCACGACCTTGATCAGGGCCTGGCCCGGGGTCAGCGACTTCAGCACTTCCTGGCCGACCGCACGCACCTTGATGCGCTCGATCAGGGCCTGCACCACCGGCAGCGCAACGTCGGCTTCGAGCAGCGCGATGCGCACTTCGCGGGTCGCCTCGCGGATGTTCTCCTCGGTCAGGCGGCCGCGGCCACGCAGGCGCTCGATGGTGCCGGAAAGGCGCTGGGTCAGGGACTCGAACATGCGGCGCAACCTGTCTGAAAGCGGGGGACAATAAGGCAGACAGTATAACGGGTCCGGCTGTCTGCCCGGACTGCGGCCACGGGGCCGTCGCCAGCATCCCGGGGGTATGCGAAACTGCAACGATGACAATCGTTCTCATCGCCGTCCTGCTCTATCTGGCCGCCAGTGCCCTGCTGGTGCGCGCGCTTGGCCGCGATGAAACCACCGGCTCCCCCACCTGGCTGTGGCCCGCCCTGCCGGCGATGCTGCTGCATGGTGGCTACCACGTGATGGTAGCGATGCGCACCAACGGCGGCCCGGACATGCACTTCTTCGCCGCGCTGTCGCTGGTTGGCCTGGGCATGGCCTGGCTGACCTCGCTGGTCGGCGCGCGCGGGCGGATGTCGGCGCTGGGGGTGGTGGTGTTTCCGCTGGCCGCGGTCCTGCTGCTGGCCTACCACGGCTACGGCCACGAACCGAGCAAGGTGCTGGGCTGGCGCCTGGCCAGCCACGCCTGGCTGGCGCTGCTGGCCTACGCCACGCTGAGCATCGCCGCGCTGCTGGCGATCATGCTGTGGCTGCAGGAACGCGCCCTGCGCCGCCGCGAATTCCGCCCGTGGCTGCGTGCACTGCCGCCGCTGGCCGACCTGGAATCACTGCTGTTCCGGGTGATCACCGTCGGCTTCGCACTGCTGACCCTGACCCTGGTCACCGGCGTGCTGTTCGTCGACGACCTGCTGGCGCAGAAGCTGGTGCACAAGACCGTGCTGAGCGTGCTGTCGTGGATCGTGTTCGGCGTGCTGCTGATCGGCCGCCGGCGCTACGGCTGGCGCGGCATGAAGGCGGTGCACTGGACGCTGGCGGCGATGCTGTTGCTGCTGCTGGCGTTCTTCGGCAGCCAGTTCGTGATCGAACTGGTGTTCGGGCATACGCGATAAGGCATGCCGACCAACGGTCGGCCCCCGCCCCGGTAGTGCCGGCCGCTGGCCCGCAACTGGGCCGCCCCCTGCGTGGATGCCGCAGGCGGTTCAGGGCACCGTCTGGGCCAGAATCTTCCGCACCGAGCGGCCGCTGTTGGTGAGGATGTCATCGACCTGCCAGCAGCCCTGCCCCTGGCGCACCATCGGCAGGTGGGTCACGTAGGCCTTCTTCCATACCGAATAGCGCATCTCGACCTGGCCGGCGGTGGCCGACGCCTCTTTCCAGCTGTAACGCACCGGGGTTTCGATGTCGCCGTCCTGCGCATCCAGCCACGGATCGGAATCGATCGTGCAGATGCCTTCTTCCCGCTGTTGGCAGGCGCGCTCGCCGCGCAGCGCCTTGCCGAAGGCGGGGCTGACCAGCGCCGGGGGCGGCTCCAGCAGGTCGCCATCGCCCGTCGTTGCCTCGTAGAAGGCGCGGGCCACAGCCACGGGTTCCTGGCAGGCTGGTGACGCCTGCACGTTGGCGGCCAGCAGCAGCCCGGCGATCACGAACATCCCTGTTTTCCGCATGTATTTTTCCTTGAGGTAGTGCCGGCCGCTGGCCGGCACTACAGGATATCCCGGCGCTGCCGGCCAGCGGCCGGCACTACCCGATACCCGGCTTACAACCCGTAACGCTCGATCACATCCAGATGCGGCTGGCGGTCCTGGTCACAGGCTTCGGCCAATCGCAGCCAGCAATGCGGATGCGGCCACTTCGCGGTCTCCTGCTGCAGGAAGCGGTGCAGCGCCAGCGGCGCATGGTCCTGCGGCTGGGCGACGGTGAACAGCAGGCCCGGCAGGGTGCCTTCCTCCATGCCGGGGTCGGTGACCGTGTAGTCCGGGCGGCTGTGCGACCACACCTTCCAGCCCTGCGCCTCGGCGGCTTCGACGAAGGCATTCCACGCGTCTTCGCCCGGGTGCGCGCCGTCGACCAGCCAGCTGCGGGCGAAGCCGCCGCGCTCCAGCACATGTACCTGCGCATAGGTCGGGATGAAATGCTCGCGCGCTTCTTCCTCCTCCGGCGCCGGGTGCACCAGCGCGGCATCGAACACCACCCAGTCGCCGACCTGCTGGGCACGGTTGGCCGGCGCGTTCTCGACGATGCGCGCGGTGACCGGGCCGCTGCGACGGGCGTAGTACTCCATCGGCTCGCCGTTCTCTTCGCTGCGGATGATCACCCAGCCCCATGGCTCCTCGACCACACCGTCCTGGCTGGACAGCTCCATGCCGATCGCTGCCGCCGAGCGGCGCACCGCATCCCAGTCGCGTGCCGCGCTGGCTGCACTCATATGGTCCCAATGTGCCGCGTTGGGTTCTTCCAGCAACTCCACCAGCTGCGCATAGCAGGCCTGGGCCTCGCTGAAGCGGCCGGTTTCCATGTACATCCGTGCCAACGTGCCACGTGCACCGTGCGAACCCGGCGATGCCGCCAGCAGCGCCTGCGCGGCCCGCTCCAGCGCTGGCCAGTCGGACACCCGACGGGCGCGCTGCACGTCGCACCAGTGCGCGAACACCGGCACGCTGCCGCGATAGAGGTCGGCCAACTGGCGCAGGCCATCGTCGTCGCCCTGCTCGGCCAGCCAGCGCATCAACGTATAGGCGGCCGGACCGTCATCCTGCGTGTGTGCGCGCACGAAGCGCCACAGCAATGCACGCGCTTCGGTCTGTGCACCACAGGCGCTCAGCGCAGAGGCGGCCATCTCGGCCAAGGCCTCGTCATCGGGCAGCTGCGCCTGTGCCTGCAGCAGCCACTGCGCCTC
Organism: Stenotrophomonas maltophilia; assembly: GCF_002799155.1. Taxonomy (GTDB): domain Bacteria; phylum Pseudomonadota; class Gammaproteobacteria; order Xanthomonadales; family Xanthomonadaceae; genus Stenotrophomonas; species Stenotrophomonas maltophilia_R. Next base: position 784,399 of record NZ_NERD01000002.1, on the reverse strand, counting down.
ACGCTCCGGGTCGCGCGCCTGGTTCTGCTCCCCCTGCGCCTCCAGCCATGCCAGCAGTTCGGCGGCCGGCACCGGCAGCGGTGCGACATCCGGCAAGGCGTCGATGCGTGCGGCCAGGCCGGCCACCAGGGCAGCTGCGCCACGGTCCTGCCGCAGCTGCGCAAGATGGGTGCGGGCCAGTTCCAGCTGGCGCTGTGCTACCCAGCGCGCCCCCCGCTGCAACGCCAGCTCCAGGCTGAGCGCCGCGACTTCGATCAGCAGGCGATGCGAACCGACCCGGGCGAAGTGCTCGATGATCGTGTTGAAGCGCGTGCCCAGGTCCCACGTATTGCGTGCCGGGTCGCGCTGGCACAGCGCTGCGGCGGTGTTCGCCCACAGCCGCCAGTAGTTCGGGGTCAGCTCGCTCCACGGCACCAGCTGCTGCAGCGCCGCTTCGTCGCGACCCAGCTGCGCCAGCGCCCACGCCTTGGACAGGCGGCGCGGCACCGTGCAGTTGGCCGGTTCGTACTCACCCGAAGCCGCCACTTCGGCCTCGCGTTTCTCGATCAGTGCCAGCGCCTCTTCGGCCCGGCCGACCGCGAGCAGGATCTTGATCTGCATCTCCGGGAAGCTGTCGAACACTTCCTTGCCACAGGCCTCGATCGCATCGGACTGCACCTGCAGGTAATCCAGCGCCTCCTGGCCACGGCCGTCGTCGAGCAGCGCATCGGCTTTCTCGCAGCTCAGGCACTGGAAGCAGGCCCAGCTGGGATCGATGCGGCCGAGGGTCTCGTCGCACACCTCGATGCGCTCGGGCACCCAGCCCGGGCCATCGATGTTGCCGTAGCAGGCCGCCAGGTCCTGGGTCACGCAGATCGACTGCGGACATTCCAGCGTGTCCTCGCGGTGTGCGCGCTCGAACAGCGCTACGGCTTCGCCAAGTGCACTCTCGCCTTCCACGCGGTTGCCGACGCGGTTGCGCAGCGCCCAGTGGCCGACGTAGACATCGACCCAGGGGTTGTCGAGCGCCTTGCCCAGCGCACGCGCTTCGGGCAGCAGTGCATCGACGCGATCGATCTGCAGCTCACTGACCTCGTCGGCGAGGCGGTTCAGCAGGTGCGCGTTCTGCGCCTGGCCGGCCTGGCGCAGGTCTCCCTGCAGTTTTTCGACCCAGTTCCAGATGTCCATGGGGTAAGTGCTCCTGTCTAGCGAAGGCTGGATGAGAGGGTGCGGTGCTCAGCGCAGCATCTGCTGCAGGGCACCGGCGATATCGGTAAAGGCGCCATTGAGATCCGGGCCTGGCGTGGCGGTCGCTGCCCGGGCCAGGGGACGGCCCTGTGCAGCGACGATGATCTTCAGCGAGCGCAGCAGGCGCGCTGCGGCTTCGGCCTGTGGATGGCCCTCGCGCTGGGCGCGCAGCAGCGCCTGCACCGCCGGGTTGTCGAGATTGAGGTACAACCGCGAGGGTGCACGCGATTCGATCCGCGCGGTGAACTGCCGGGCCAGGCGCAGCGCCGCCATCGATACGCGCTTGTCGTTCTCGTCATCCTCCAAGCGCTGCTTCAATTCGGCTTCGCGGTCGGGCACCACCACCACGGGCAGCGCCTCCGGGCTGAAGCGCGCCGGCAGCAGCTGCTCGCCGTCACCCAGCTGCTCGCGCAGCCACGCCAGCTGCGTCTCATCAAGGCTGTCATCCGTACGGAACAGCGCGCGGTTGCCCTGCTCGGTGCCGAGTTCGACCAGGCGCAGGCCCTTGGCCTGGGCCCAACGCCGCAGGAACGGCACCACCGCATAGCGATGACCATGCGCGACCGGTACGCCCATCGCGCGGAACAGCATCTCTTCGAAACCACCGCCATTGTCGAGGATGACGTGCACCGCGCCACGCGCCGGCAATGCGCTGGCCGGCAGGTCGCCCTGCGAGGTCGGCACGCGCACGTGCTCCAGCAGCAGGTCGAACAGGCGGTCATCGCACAGCGCCGCGCCCAGCAGCGCCTCGTTGTGGCGGCTCAACACGCGCCGCCACGCTTCCGGTTGCTGCTTCGCAACGTCGGCCAGGCCTTCGATCAGCGCCTCCAGCAAGGCATGCTGCACGGCGCGGTACTGGTCATCGCGCTGCAGGTCTTCGCGGCTGGCGGTGGGGGTCAGCCGCGAGGATTCGATCACCCCGCCGATGAAGCCGGCCCACGGCGGCAGCAGATCACGAGCGTCGTCGTCCAGCAGCATGCCGCGCACGAACACCGACAGGTTGCGGTTGTCGCTGGTGCCATAGGTGGCGCCGTCCTGCACCCACAGCAGGCCGGTGGCATCGCTGCTGCCATCGGCGCGCAGCGGCACGGTGACGATCGGCTCGAAGTCGTGCTCGAAGCGCGCGGCGAACTGCAGCGCCTGGCGACGCGCCTGCACCGGATGCACGGCGACATCCCCCTGGCCGCGCCACGGCGGCGGCTCGGGGTTGAGCGCCTCGCCCGCAGCGCCGATGAAGATCGGCTCGGACAGCAACGCGCAGTAGCGGCCCAGCACCTCGTGCAGGCGCGCCTCGTTGGCCAGCGGCAGGAAGTCCGGATGCAGCTCCAGCTCCACCTCGGTCCCCACCGCGCGTGCCGGCACTTCGCTGACGGTGTACTGCTCGGCGTTGCTGGACACGTACAGATGGCCCAGATCCGGCGCCTGGTACGAGGTGGTACGCACGCTGACCCGGCGCGCCAGCACGAAGGCCGACAGGAAGCCGAGGCCGAACATGCCGATCAGGCCCTCATCATCCTCGCCGCCCTGGCGCAGGCCACGGGTATAACCAACGCCGACGGTGGCCAGGTAATCGTGGATCTCCTGGCGGGTCAGGCCAGCACCGGTATCCGTGATGCGCAGCACGCCGGCACCGGCATCGACCTGCACCGAAATGCGCGAAGGCACCTCGATGCCAGGCTGTTCGATGCGGCGGCGGATGATCGAGTCGTGCGCGTTCTGCACCAGCTCACGCAGCGCCACCACCGGGGTGGAATACAGGTGCTTGCCCAGCACCGTCATCAGTCCATTGAGATCGACCCCGGCACGCCGGATCTCGGCGTCGGGCGTGGTGAACGCGGTGTCCTGCATGTAATCGTTTACTCCTGGGCACGGAAAGACGCCAGGGGGCGTCTTCGTCGAGCGGGAAAAACTAGCACAAGCTGACCCTTGCCGTGTTTGACGTCTGTGCGCCTACAGCAAGGGCATCACGCCGCGTCGATGGCCTCGGACAGGCGCTCCACCGCGATCACTTCCATGCCTTTCACCGAGCCCCCCTTGGGCGCATTGGCCTTGGGCACGATGGCGCGCTTGAAGCCATGGGTGGCGGCCTCGCGCAGGCGGTCTTCGCCATTGGGCACCGGACGGATCTCGCCGGACAGGCCTACCTCGCCGAAGGCAATGGTCTTTTCCGCCAACGGCCGATCCTGCAGCGAGGACAGCACCGCCAGCAGCACCGGCAGGTCGGCCGCGGTCTCCTGCACGCGGATGCCACCGACCACGTTGACGAACACGTCCTGGTCGCCGACCAGCACGCCGCCGTGGCGATGCAGTACCGCCAGCAGCATGGCCAAGCGGTTCTGCTCCAGGCCGACCGCGACACGGCGCGGGTTCGACAGCGGCGACGCATCGACCAGTGCCTGCACCTCCACCAGCAGCGGCCGGGTGCCCTCGCGGGTGACCATCACGCAGCTGCCCGGCTGGTGGGTGCTGCCGCCGGACAGGAAGATCGCCGACGGATTGGAGACCTCCTTCAGGCCCTTGTCGCCCATCGCGAACACGCCCAGTTCGTTGACCGCGCCGAAGCGGTTCTTGAACGCACGCAGCAGGCGGAAGCGGCTGCCGCTCTCACCCTCGAAGTACAGCACCGCGTCGACCATGTGTTCGAGCACGCGCGGGCCAGCGATGCCGCCCTCCTTGGTGACGTGGCCAACCAGGAACACGGCGGTCCCGGTCTCCTTCGCAAAACGCACCAGCCGCGCCGCGCTCTCGCGCACCTGGCTGACCGAGCCCGGCGCAGCGGTCAGGCTCTCGGTCCACAGGGTCTGCACGGAGTCGGCCACGATCAGCCGCGGGCCGGCCTTGGACGCATGCTGCAGGATCGATTCGACCCCGGTTTCGGCCAGTGCGTTGACCCCGTCCAGCGGCAGCTCCAGCCGGTGCGCGCGGCCGGCCACCTGCGCCAGTGATTCCTCGCCGGTGACGTACAGCACCGGCAGCTCGGCCGCCATCTTCGCTACCGCCTGCAGCAGCAGGGTCGACTTGCCGATGCCCGGGTCACCGCCCACCAGCACCACCGCGCCCTCGACCAGGCCACCGCCCAGCACCCGGTCGAACTCGCCGATGCCGGTGGAGACCCGGCGATGCTCGGTCTGCTCCACGTCCTTCAGGGCGGTGATCTTCGGCGGGTCGATCTTGCCGGCCCAGCCCGCCCGGCGCGAGGCCGACGCCTTGGCCGCCGCCGCGCTTTCCAGCACGATTTCCGACAGCGAGTTCCAGGCGTTGCACTCGGTGCACTGGCCCTGCCACTTGCTGAATTCGGCGCCGCATTCATTGCAGACGTAGGCGGTGCGGGCTTTTGCCATCGGATGATTTCCAGCAACGGGAACAGGCGTGGCAGGATAGCCGAGCCGGGTCGCAGGTGCTGCGACCGCTCAAGTCCTGCCCACCCGCGCCGATAGGGGTCGCGGGCGTGCGCCTTGCGGGCGCCCCTCCCTCCCCCACTGGATTCAACATGACTGGCAGTTACAGTCAGAGCCTGGTCATCATCTCCCTGTTGGTGGCCATTCTTGCTTCGTACACAGCGCTGGACATGGCCGGGCGACTGGCCACGGCCGAGGGCCGCGTGGCCCGCTGGTGGCTGGCCGGGGGCGCGGCGGCCATGGGGCTGGGCATCTGGTCGATGCACTTCATCGGCATGCTCGCCTTCGACCTGCCGATCCCGGTGGGTTACGACCTTGGCATCACCCTGTACTCGCTGGCGGTGTCGATCGGTGCTTCCGCCTATGCGCTGTGGCTGGTGTCGCGGCCCAGCCTGCCGTGGCGACGGCTGCTGGCCGGGGCCGTGCTGATGGGCCTGGGCATCGCCACCATGCACTACCTGGGCATGGCAGCGATGCGCATGCAGCCCGGCATCGACTACCACCCGGGTTGGTTTGCCGCCTCCATCGCGGTGGCCATCGGTGCCGCCGGCGCCGCCCTGTGGATCGCCTTCCGCCTGCGCGCCGAGCACCGCCATACGCTGCTCCTGCGCGCGCTTGCATCGCTGGTTATGGGCCTGGCCATCGTCGGCATGCACTACACCGGCATGGCCGCGGCGCGCTTCGCCGAGGGCAGCATCTGTGGCGCCGTCGGCAGTGGCGGCATCGACACGCGCTGGCTGGCGGTGCTGGTGATCGTCACCACCGTGGCCACGCTGGGCATCGCCCTGGTGGCCTCGCTGTTCGACCGGCAGATGCGCGTGCGCACCGGGCTGCTGGCCGACTCGCTGGCGCACGCCAACAACAAGCTGATCCAGGCCGCACTGCATGACCCGTTGACCCAGCTGCCCAACCGCATGCTCCTGCAGGACCGCATCGAGCAGGCCATCGAGAAGGCGCGGCGCCGCAACCATGCGGTGGCGGTGATGTTCTGCGACCTGGACGGCTTCAAGGCGGTCAATGATGCCTATGGCCACCAGCTCGGCGACCGCCTGCTGGTGGCGGTGGCGCAGCGCATCGGCGGCCTGCTGCGGCCCCAGGATACGTTCGCCCGCCTCGGCGGCGACGAGTTCGTGATCGTGCTGGCCATCGATATTCCCGACGATGCGGTGGTGGTGGCCGAGCGCATCATCGCCGCCGCCGGCGAACCGTTCACGCTGGACGCGGCCGAACTGCAGGTCAGTGCCAGCCTCGGCATTGCCCTGTACCCGGACGATGCCAGCAATGAGCGCGAGCTGATGGCGCATGCCGATGCGGCGATGTACCACACCAAGGAAACCGGCCGGAACGGCTACACCTTCTTCACCCCGTCGATGCAGCTCAGTGCCAACCGCCAGCTGCGCCTGCTGCAGGACCTGCGCAAGGCCATCGCCCGCAACGAACTGGTCCTGCACTACCAGCCCAAGTTCCCCGCCGCGGGCGCACCGGCCACCGGCGCCGAAGCGCTGCTGCGCTGGCAGCACCCGGAGCTCGGCCTGCTCGCACCGGATGTATTCATTCCCATCGCCGAACGCAGCGGCCTGATCCTGCCGATCGGTGACTGGGTACTGGACCGCGCCTGTGCGCAGCTGCGCGCATGGCACGAGGCAGGGCATGCGGAATGGTCGATGGCGGTGAACCTGTCGCCGCTGCAGTTCGCCTCGCCGGTGCTGCTGGACAGCGTGCGCGAAGTGCTGGAGCGGCACCGGATCGAGCCGGCCCGGCTGACCCTGGAGATCACCGAGACCACGGCGATGAAGGACGTCGATGCCAGCCTGGCGATACTCAACGACCTGACCGCGATGGGCGTGCACATCGCCATCGATGATTTCGGCACCGGCTATTCCAGCCTGCTGTACCTCAAGCGCATGCCGGCCACCGAACTGAAGATCGACCGTGCGTTCGTGCACGACCTGGAGGGCAATGACGAAGACGCCGCCATCGTCTCGTCGATCATCGCGCTGGGCCGCACCCTGCAGCTGCAGGTGGTCGCCGAGGGCGTGGAAACGCAGGCGCAGCGCGAGTACCTGAGCGAACTCGGCTGCGACCAGCTGCAGGGCTACCACCTGGGTCGGCCGATGGACGCCGAGGAATTCCTGCGCCGGGTGGGCTGAGGCCCCAGTTTCGGGCTCGGATCCCTTGCCGCAGGCAAGGGCTCTGACCCCGTCCACGCAACCCCATCCACGCGTGGCCTGAATCTACCGGGCCCCGGGGTCAGAGCCCTGGCCTGCGGCCAGGGATCCGACCCCATCCAGCTGCAAACAAAAAGGCCGCCCGAGGGCGGCCTTTCTGCGTGGCAACGTCGCGAGGACGTCAGTGCATCATGTGCACGTTCATGTTGTGCATGACCCACAGGGTGCCGGCCACGATGATGCCGATCACCACGACGGTGAAGGCTGCAGCGTTGACGTTCCAGCGGCTTTCCGAAGAGCGGTCCAGGTGCAGGAAGAACACCAGGTGGACCAGCATCTGCAGCACCGCGGTGACCGCGATCACCACACCGTTGACGGTGCGCGAGAAGTCACCCGACATCACCATCCAGAACGGGATGACGGTCAGCACCACCGCCAGCACGAAGCCGATCAGGTACGACTTCACGCTGCCGTGGCTTTCGCCGCCGGTGCCGTGATCGTGTGCATGGTTGTCATGTGCCATTACAGCGCTCCATTGAGGTAGACGACGGAGAACACGCCGATCCAGATCAGGTCCAGGAAGTGCCAGAACAGGCTCAGGCACGCCATGCGGGTCTTGTTGGTCGGGGTCAGGCCGTACTTCTTCAGCTGCACGAACATCACCAGCAGCCACAGCAGGCCGGCGCTGACGTGCAGGCCGTGGGTACCGACCAGGGCGAAGAACGCCGACAGGAAGGCACTGCGGTCCGGACCGTAGCCCTGGTGGATCAGGTGCTGGAATTCCCACACTTCCATGCACATGAAGCCGAAGCCCAGCAGCCAGGTGATGCCCAGCCACAGGTACATCTGGCCCATCTGCTTGCGGTGCATGGCGATCATGCCCAGGCCGAAGGTCAGCGACGAGGTCAGCAGCAGCGCGGTTTCCCACGCCACGAACGGCAGCTCGAACAGGTCCTTCGCGGTGGGGCCACCATCGGTTCCGCCGGCCAGCACCACGTAGGTGGCGAACAGCGAGGCGAAGATGAGGCAGTCGCTCATCAGGTACACCCAGAAACCGAAGACGGTATTGCCGCCGGTGTCGTGGTGCTCGTGGTCGTCATGGCCATGGGCCGCCGCGTGCGCGGCATGCCCGTGGCTCAGGGTCGAGGTATTGGTGCTCATGCCTTCAGCTCCGACTTCACCAGCCCCTGGGCTTCCAGGTGCTTGCGGTGTTCGTTCTCGATGCGTTCCACCTCGGCGGCCGGGACCCAGTAGTCCACGTCCTGGTCGAAGGTGCGGTAGATGAACGTGGCGATCATGCCGACGAAGCCGACGATGGCCAGCCACCAGATGTGCCAGATCATCGCGAAGCCGAACACCAGGCTGAAGGCACCGATGACAACGCCCGTGCCGGTGTTGCGCGGCATGTGGATGTCGGTGTACTTGGCCGGCTTCGGCCAGGCTTCACCACGCTGCTTGCGCTCCCAGAAATCGTCCAGCTCGGTGACTTCCGGCAGGGTGCCGAAGTTGTAGAAGGCCGGCGGCGAAGAGGTTTCCCACTCCAGCGTACGCGCATCCCACGGGTCGCCGGTCAGGTCGACGGTCTTCTTGCGGTCGCGGATCGACACGGCCACCTGGATGATCTGGCACAGGATGCCGGCGCCGACGATGAAGGCACCTGCAGCTGCGACCAGCAGCAGCGGCTCATAGGCCGGGTTGACCGTGCTCTGCAGACGACGGGTCATGCCCATGAAGCCCAGCACGTACATCGGCATGAAGGTCACGTAGAAGCCGATGAACCAGCACCAGAACGCGCACTTGCCCCAGAACTCGTTGAGGCGGAAGCCGAACATCTTCGGCCACCAGTAGGTGATGCCGGCGAACATGCCGAACACCACGCCGCCGATGATGACGTTGTGGAAGTGGGCGATCAGGAACAGGCTGTTGTGCAGCACGAAGTCGATGGCCGGGATCGCCAGCATCACGCCGGTCATGCCGCCGATGACGAAGGTGACCATGAAGCCGATGGTCCACAGCACCGGGGTGGTGAAGTGCACGCGGCCGCGGAACATGGTGAACAGCCAGTTGAAGATCTTCACACCGGTCGGGATCGAGATGATCATCGTCGTGATGCCGAAGAAGGCATTGACGTTGGCGCCCGAACCCATGGTGAAGAAGTGGTGCAGCCACACGATGAACGACAGCACGCCGATGCAGGCGGTGGCGTAGACCATGCCCTTGTAGCCGAACAGCGCCTTGCGCGAGAAGGTCGCGATGACTTCGGAGAACACACCGAACGCCGGCAGGACCAGGATGTACACCTCCGGGTGGCCCCAGATCCAGATCAGGTTGATGTACAGCATGGCGTTGCCGCCACCGTCATTGGTGAAGAAGTGCGTACCCAGGTAACGGTCCAGGGTCAGCAGCACCAGGGTGATGGTCAGCACCGGGAAGGCCGCGACGATCAGCACGTTGGTCACCAGGGCGGTCCAGGTGAACACCGGCATCTGCATCAGCTTCATGCTCGGGGTGCGCATCTTGAGGATGGTGATGAAGAAGTTGATACCACTGAGCGTGGTACCCAAACCCGCCACCTGTAGACCCCAGATGTAATAGTCCATGCCGACGCTTGGACTGTATTCGATGCCCGACAGCGGCGGGAACGCCAGCCAGCCGGTGGCAGCGAACTCACCGATCCACAGCGACAGCATGATCAGCACCGCACCGGACACGAACAGCCAGAAGCTGAGCGAGTTGACGAACGGGAACGCGACGTCGCGCGCACCGATCTGCAACGGCACGGCCAGGTTCATCAGGCCGGTGATCAGCGGCATCGCCACGAAGAAGATCATGATCACGCCGTGGGCGGTGAAGATCTGGTCGTAGTGGTGCGGCGGCAGGTAACCCTCGGAACCACCGACGGCGATGGCCTGCTGGGTACGCATCATGATGGCGTCGGAGAAACCGCGCAGCAGCATGACGAAGGCGACGATGAGGTACATCACGCCGATCTTCTTGTGGTCCACCGAGGTGAACCACTCCTTCCACAGGTAGCCCCACAGCTTGAACTTGGTGATCAGGGCCATGACGCCCAGGCCACCCAGCACCGCGCCGACCAGGGTGGTCAGCACGATCGGATCGTGGGGGATCGACTCAAGAGAGAGTTTTCCCAACATGTTCATTCTCCCGAACCCGCGTGGCCGGCATGGCCTGCGTGTTCGTGTTCGTTGGCATCCAGGTTTTCACCCGATTCCTTGGAATCATGCGCGTCACTGGGGGCATGGCCCTCGTGCGCTTCATGGCTGGCGGCATCGGCAGCGGCGGCACCGGCGTGCGAGTGCTTCATGCCGTAATGCTTGTTGTCGCCCATGTGCTTGGCGATGACCCAGTCGAACAGGCCTTCTTCGGTCTTGCCGAAGTAGGTGACCGGATACCACTCGGCATTGCGTGCTTCGCCCAGGGCCTTGAACGAGGCCTTGTCCAGGGTCTGCTCGCCGGCACGGACCTGGTCCAGCCACTGGCGGTATTCGGCATCGGTGACCGAGTAGGCGGTGAAGTGCATCTTGGCGAAGCCCGCGCCGCTGTAGTGCGAGGACATGCCCGGGAATTCACCGGTCTCGTTGGCGATCAGGTGGAGCTTGGTCTCCATCGCAGCCATCGAGTAGATCATGCTGCCCAGGTGCGGGATGAAGAAGGCATTCATCACCGAATCGGACGTGATCTTGAAGTTCAGCGGCGTGTTGACCGGGAACTTGATTTCGTTGACGACCGCCACCTTCTCTTCCGGATAGATGAACAGCCACTTCCAGTCCAACGAGATCGCCTCGATGGTGACCGGCTTGACGTCCGAATCCAGCGGACGATAGGGGTCCAGTGCGTGCGACGAGCGCCAGGTCAGGACCGCCAGCACCAGCACGATCATGCAGGGAATGGACCACACCACCACCTCGATCGCCGTCGAGTGGGACCACTTCGGCTCGTAACGGGCCTTGGTGTTGGAGGCGCGATACTTCCACGCGAAGGTCAGGGTCATGATGATGACCGGGATGACGACCAGCAGCATGAGCACGGTGGCCGTGATCAGCAGGGTCTTCTCATCCTGGCCGATCTGGCCCTTCGGACTGAGGATGGCCACCGCATCGCAACCGGTGAGCATCACCAGCAACGACAGCAGCAGGCCCGGGCGCAACCAGCGCCCAAGGGTTTTCAACGGAATCATCGGTCGATCCAATTGCGAGGGAATGCCGTTCCCCGTCCTGCCTGTTCCGGCCAAAGCCGGTCCCACCGGTCCGGAAGACAGGCAGGGAGGTGGGGTCGAGTCAGCCTTTCAATTTTAGGCCGTCACCCACCATTTAAGAAAGGCATTGACAATGATCGAGCGCAGGAAAGGCCCGATTCTGGCTGCGACACGTTGTCGCACCGCGCAGGCGCGGCGGGCAGAACACCCGGGGGCGGCATCCTAGCATCGGGTGCTGGCCGGCGGTCCGGACTCGTTCGGCAAAGTCGTCTGAACCTGTTCAGGCGTGCTGGCGGGTAGCCGGCATGGGATGCTCGGCGCAGGAGGAAGGCCCTTGGACAAGATCGACTTCAGGAAGCGCGACCAGACGCTCTATCAACCGCCCGCCGGCAGGTTCGTACGGGTCGATGTGCCCCCCCTGCCCTACGTGATGGTCGATGGTCGCGGCGACCCGAACACGGCCCCCGCCTACCTGCAGGCCGTGCAGTGGCTGTATTCGGTGAGCTATGCATTGAAGTTCGCGCTGAAGGCCATGGGCCAGGATTACGTGGTGCCACCGCTGGAAGCACTGTGGAGCGCCGAGGATCCGGCCAGCTTCGTCGCGCGGCGGAAGGATGAGTGGGCCTGGACCGTAATGATCCGCACGCCCGAGGGCATCGCCCCTGCACAGTGGCAGGCCGCGATCAGCAAGGCGCGCACCAAGCTGGGAGAGGCTCCGCCCAGCCTTCGCCATGAAATCCTTGCCGAGGGGCCCAGCCTGCAGACCTTGCACGTGGGCGCCTACGATGACGAAGGCCCCACCCTGGCGCATCTGCATGACGAATTGATGCCCGCACTGGGATACACCTTTGCCGGCCCCCATCATGAGATCTACCTGAGCGACCCGCGCAGGACCGAGGCGGCACGATTAAAAACCGTGCTGCGGCAACCGGTGCGGCCGATTGAGCCTGATGAGGGCTCGCACACGTGATACATGGAATGCCATGCGCCTGATCAGCCGACTGCTGCACTGGACTATCCTGCCCACTGGGCGCCGCCTGATGGCCGTGCTGGGTGCTGCGCTGGTGATCGTGCTGGCCTGCAATCCGGATCTGCTGCCGTTGCTGCCTGTGGTGGACGCGCTGGGGCTGGATGTACTGATGCTGTTGCTGGGTGCACAGGTGGTGGCGGTACTGCCTTGGGCGCGGGAGCATGCCGCGCGCGGGACCAGGGTGCTTGCACGCCTGATGATGGGCACATTGGCGGGAGCGGCAGGTGGATATCTCCGGCAGCTCGCGTGGTGGATGGCACGGGGTGCGGTGATCGCTGGACGTGAATGAAAGTGTGTTTCATCAGTGACGTTGCCAACCGCTCATTTCCCTTGGGCACAAACAGAAAGCCCCGGCAACGGCCAGGGCTTTCTGTTGATGTAACTGCTCGTCTTGCGTGAAGTGCGTCTAGAACGCGGTCGGACCGATTTGAATCACACCATCATGGGTCAATGCGAGACGGATCCTGGTTCTGCCACCCGCCGTGACCACGTGGGAAATTTCGCGCCTGTGCGCCGATTCATCCCCCCATGAACAGAGCCCTTTACCCGCGAAACTTGCGCTGACAATGCGATTGCCGGCAGGCACAGACAGCGAGACAGACTCTCCCCGCTGCAGATGGGCCGCCAGGGTGCCGTCGATATACAGTGCAAGTGGGCACGCCCCACCAACCGCGCCGACGTCGCGCGTCACGATGACCTGTCCGGAAGCACTGTCCCCCATCCCATTGAAGGCGAAAATGCGCTCGGCAGGCACCGGTTGCGCCTGTTCGGAGCTGACCTGACGGGTCGCACAGCCGGCGAGAACCACGCACGCAATCAGACTCACCACGATCTTCTTCATGACACCCCCTGTTGATTGAAACTGACTTGCCCGGTCCAGCCCAGCGCCGCACGCAATCCATGACGGCAATGGTAATGACCCCGACCGAGCCGGTACATGCCTGCAGTTCCATCGGACGCTTCCGCCGGGGTCGGGCCGCGCCAGCACAGCCCAAACAAAAAGCCCCGACCTAGGCCGGGGCTTTTCATTACAACTGGTGCCGGAAACAGGAGTCGAACCTGCGACCTACGCATTACGAATGCGCCGCTCTACCAACTGAGCTATTCCGGCGGAGCCCGCGATTTTACGGGCTGGGCGCCCCGGCGGTCAATCCACCCGGCTCAGCCCGCCTCCACCCGGTTCGCACACACCCGCCCTTCGGCGAAATCCTGCAGGTTCCCCAGCGTGATCGCCGAGATCTCCTGCAGCGCCTCCACGGTGAAGAAGCCCTGGTGGCCGGTCACCAGCACGTTGGGGAAGGTCATCAGGCGCTGGAAGGCCTCGTCGTCGATGATCTCGCCGGAGAGGTCCTGGAAGAACAACGCGCTTTCCTGCTCGTAGACATCAATGGCCAGGTGGCCCAGCCGCCGTGACTTCAGCGCTCGGATCACCGCATGGGTATCGACAAGTGCGCCGCGCGAGGTATTGACCAGCATCGCGCCGGTCTTCATCCGCGCCAACGAGGCGTCGTTGATCAGGTGCTGGGTATCGGGCGTCAGTGGGCAATGCAGCGACACGATATCGGCGCGCGCCAGCAGTTCATCCAGCCCAACCATGTCGCCCACGCCGGCGAAGGCCGGCGATGGATACGGGTCGTGCCCCAGCACGGTGCAGCCCATGCCGTTGAAGATGCGCGCGGTGGCCAAGCCGATCTTGCCGGTCCCGACGATGCCGACCGTGCGCCCATGCAGGGTGCGCCCGAGCAGGCCATCGAGCATGAAGTTGCCCTCGCGCACGCGGTTGTAGGCGCGATGGGTCTGCCGGTTGAGCGTCATCACCAGCGCCAGCGCGTGCTCGGCCACGGCTTCGGGGGAATAGGCCGGCACCCGTGCGACGAACAGGTCCAGCGCTGTCGCGGCGGCCAGATCCACATTGTTGAAGCCGGCGCAGCGCAGCAGTACGGCGCGCACGCCCAACGCATGCAGCGCGTGCAGAGCCGGCGCGTCGAGGCGGTCATTGACGAACACGCAGACGGCGGCGCAGTCCTGCGCAAGCGCGGCGGTATGCACGTCCAGCGCGACATCGAAGTACACGAACGCAAAGCCCTGCCCGGCCGCATCGCGCTGGTTGGCCTCGTCCAGGAAGCGACGATCGTAGGGGCGGGCACTGAAAACGGCGATCTGCATGGACGGGCCTGGCTGGAGTTCCCTGCCGACCATACCGCAGCACCTGCCCTGATGGGATGGCCCCGGCGATACGGATATCGCCGGGGCCGAGTACCCCTTAGAACCGGTAGCCCAGGCCCAGCATCACGCCGTTCTGGATCTGCCCGTCGCGGCGCTCGCCCACGTAGTCGGCCATGATCGACAGGCGCTCGCTGGCGCGACTGGTCACGCCCACGTTCCAGGCCAGCACCTGCTCGCCCACGGCCTGGCTGCTGGCACCAAACACCAGGTCCGGGGCTGCGGCGAAACCGGTGCTGTAGCGCGCCTGCGAATCGCCCAGCTCCTTCTGCCAGACCACGCGGGCACGCGGAGTGATGCGCTCGCCGTTGTTGCCCTCGAAGGTCTTGAACAACTGCAGGCCGGCACCCACGCGGATACTTTCCAGGCTGCCGCTGCGACCGGCCAGCGCACCGGCACCCTGCCCTTCGTTGAAGCGGGTTGCCGACGTCCGTGCGTAGTCCACCACCGGCAGCAGCGGCTGGATCACCAGCCCCTTGCCAGTGGTGAAGGAGAAGGCATGTTCGACCCGCGCCGAGATCGCATCGTTGCTGTATCGGGCACGCAGCGGCTGCTGCAGGCCCTCGATGGCGGAGAGGCTGCGGCGGGTGTCATGGCGCAGATCGGTGTAGCGCACGGCCGCTGACAGGTAGCCACGCGAATAGGTCGCGTCCAGGTAGCCGCCCACGTCCAGCGCGCGCACGTCGCCGCTGAAGCCGGAGCCATCGCTGGCCTTGGTCGACATGTCGGCCGCGGCCACGCTGGCACCCAGGGTGACGCGGTCATCGGCCAGGCGGGTGTCGGCACCGACCACGATGCCACCGATGTTGTGGCTCAGGCCGCCCACGCCACCGTCGGCGTCGATGCGGCCATGGCTGGCGAAACCGCGTGCCCACAGGCCATGGCTGCGTCCCGTCGCACCGCCACCGCCAGTCCCCTCGCCGGCCGGTTCGACCAGATGCATGGCCAACTGGTTGAACAGGCTGCCATGACGCATGCCCGGCTGCGCCGAGACCGACTGCGCCGCCTGCGAAGCCAGTCCATCGGCATCGCCGCCACTGCGCATCGCCGCCTGGTGCTGCTGCACCACGTTGCCGATGCTGCCCAGCAGTGCGTTGTCGGCCAGGCGCAGGCTGGCATGGGCATCACCGCGCAGGGCGCCGGCCTGCTGTGCGATCACATCGCGGTCGGTGAACTGCAGCGCGCCGAGCAGCGACTTCAGGCCGCTGTCCTGGCGGTCCGATGCGGCTGCCAGCGCGCGCCCCAGACCGTCGCCGGAGGTGCCGTTGGCAAACAGCCCCAGCTGGTCGAAGCCCGGGTTGGCGGTCAGCCACAGGCCATCGGCCGTCTGGTTGACGTTGAAGCTGAGCAGCGAATTGTGGCGCGGGCGGAACACTTCACCGCCGGTGATGCTGGCGCTGTAGCCGGCATCGCCCAGCCGCACGACATCCTGGAAGCCGCCCTGGTAGATCGGCCCTTCCACCAGGTCGCGGCGGTAGGCACCGGCATAGAAGCCCTGGGCAACATTCAACGCCAGGTGTGCACCCTGCGCGATCACCAGCGCGCCCTCCTCGGCACCGTCATCGTAGAAGCTGCCGACGCGCAGGCGGCCACTGCCGGTGCCACCGGCCTCGGTAACGTCGAACAGCAGCTGGCCGCCGGGCATGATGTTGACGTAGCCGTGGGTCACCAGATCACCGCCGCGCGGCATCAACGTGCCGAACACGCGCAGGCGGTTGAAGCCGTCCTCGCGCCAGGAGGGGCCGGTGCCATCCAGCAGTGCATCGGTGTCGATGCCCACCGATGCGATATCACCGTGACCGACCACGACGCTGCCCGGCATCACCCGCAGCTCGGGGGTGCGCAGCGCACCGCCCTCCAGTGCGATGGTGCCGTTATCGACCAGCATGAAATCGGCGCCGGTGGTTTCGGCGGTGCGCCACGTGGCGCCATTGCTGACACGGATCACGCCGGCGGAATTGGCCAGGGTCGAAACGTCCAGATCGGCCAGCCGCAGCTGGCCGCGCAGCTCATCCTGGAGGTCGGGGTCGCCGAGCAGCTGCTGCAGCGACTGTGCGCCGATGCCGTTCGGCCCCCGCGTGGAGACGTTGTACAGGCTCACCGCGTAATTGACGTAGGTGCTGGCCCAGTCGGTGTTCCAGCGCGCGAAATCGTCATCGACGAAGGCCTGCAGCTGGCGCGCGGTGCGCAGGTAGCCCGGGTTGATGTCGCCACTGACGTTACTGGTGATACGGAGGGTGTCGCCCGGATCACGGTAGCCTGCCGTGTTGATGATGTTGTTGCCGCGGATGTCCTGGCCCGGGAACGACTCCAGCTTGCTGCCGCTGCCATCCGGATCGAAGGTGACCGATGTACCCGTGGTACGCGCCGGGTCGCGGAACACCAGCAGGCCGTTGGGCGCCACCACTTCGTACATGGCCTTGTGCAACAGGCCGGCATCCATGCCGCCGCCATAGTTGCCGGTGTAGATCTGGGTCATGCGCGGCGACGGAGCGTAGGTGATCCTGCCACCACTGCTGGCAGCATGGATCTGCACCGAATCGACCAGCGGCAGATCGCCGCCGAGATAACGGTTGACGCCGCCGGACTGCATGATCGAGCAGGACGAAATGCAGTGACCGGACACGATGGTGTCCAGGCCCTGGGTACGGATCACTGCCTGCAGCCACTCGCCGGCGATCAGCGCGCCACCGTTGGACGTACGCAGCACGACTTCACGGATCGGACGGCCTTCAGCCTGCGCCTTGGCCAGCAGTGCAGGCAGCGCCACCACATCGGCAACGGTGACGCCGCCGCTGAGGAAGACGCGATCGTCCTGCACGTGATAATTCATTGCCATGACGTCATCAACCGCCGCCATGGCGGTGATGCCCATCAGCCCTGCCAGGGCCAGGCTCAACTTCGAATGCTTCATGTGTTCTCTCTCCACCCGCAACACACGGGTCAGGAGTTCAACGTCCGGGTGGCGCGATCTCCCCCAGCGCACCGGCCCTCGAAACATGAATGCATTCACAATGAAATCATGGACCATGCCCACTCTTCCCCATCCGGTCATCGTCGCGTAAAACTCGAAGACGTACCCGCCACCGACGCCCGAGGCCAGCCCTGTCCGCCCCCTCTCCTCTGATCCATCGCGCGCCGGACCTGTCCGTGCCGGCGGACGCGTTCATTGCGTTCGTGCGGGAGGAACGCGCGCCGTTGTGCGCCTTCCTGCGCACGCGCGGTGTTGGGCCGGAGGATGCCGAGGACATCGCGCAGGACTGCATGGAGCGGCTGATCCGCTATCGCACGCACAGTGCCGACGAGTTGCGGCTGCTGCTGTATCGTATCGCCCGCAACCGCCTGGCAGATCGCGGGCGTTCGTCGCAGTCGCGACCGCATCTGTCCCTGGCCGAGCACGATGGCGGCAACGAGCCTTCCAGCACGTCGCCCGATCCATTGCGCCAGGCCGAGTCCGGGCAGATGCTGTCCCTGCTGCGGCAGGCCCTGTTCAAGCTGCCCGAGCGCGCGCGCGAGGTGTACCTGCTCAACCGGATCACCGGCATGAGCTATACGCAGATCGCGCGCCACTGTGGAATTACCGCCAAGACCGTGGAAAAACATATCGCCCGCGCCCTGCAGGGCCTGCGCCAGGAACTCGGATCGGATCCGCTGCACAACGACAGGGACAACGGATGAGTCAGGCGAGGCCCCGGGAAGACACCCAGCTGTTCGAACGCGCCAGCGCCTGGGTAGCGCGGCTGGAAGCTCCGGACTGTACGCCGGGCGAGCGCGAGACGTTCGAGGACTGGCTGGCCGAAGATCCGGCCCATGTCAAAGCCTGGATCCAGGCCGAGACGCTGTTCCAGCAGGGCGAAGTATTGGCCACCGACCCGTGGCTGCGCACTGCCGCGGCACGCGTGGCGCGGCCGGTGCGGCGCCGCTGGCTGCCGGCGGTGACCGCTGCCGCAGGCGTCTGCCTGGCCATCGGGATCGGCTGGATGGTGGCGGTCGATGGCAACCCCACCCCACTTCGCTATGCCAACGATTCCCACCAGCCCCGGCAACAGACGCTGGCCGATGGCAGCGTGGCCACGCTGGATGCCGGCACCACCCTGCACGCCCGTTTCGGCTGGCGCCATCGCAACCTGGTACTGGAACGTGGCCGCGTGCAGCTGCAGGTCGCACCGTCGGGCAAGGCGCTGCAGCTGCGCGCCGGCGACAGCACCATCCGCGACATCGGTACCACCTTCCAGGTGGAACGCCTGCACGACGGCCTGGTCGAAGTTGCGCTGCTGGAAGGTGCGGTAGAAGTCAGCAATGGCGGGACCCAGCACACGCTGACGCCCGGCCAGCAATTGCAGGTGCTGCCGTCGGGCCGCATCCAGCCCGGTCCGGCACTGTCGTCCAATGCCGCTGCCGAAGGCTGGCTGCAGGGGCAGCTGGTGTTCGATGCCACGCCGCTGTCGATCGTTGTCGAGCGCATGAACCGCTACGGCCGCACGCCGCTGGTGATCGCCGATCCCGAGATCGCCAGCCTGGCGGTGAGTGGCACTTTCCGTGCCGGCGACGCGCAGGAGCTGCTGTCGGCACTGGAACTGGGTTGGTCGGTGGCTGGCCAGACGCGACCGGATGGCGCGCTGGAACTGCGCCGCACGTACTGAGGAGGCCTGCGGTGATGGTAGTACCGGGCGCGCTGCAGGGAGGGCTGCTCCGCACCCTGTTCTGCTTCGCGCTGAGCATCCCCGCGCTGCCGTCTGCCGGTGCGGCCGAGCAGGCGGGCACCCTGGAGGTCGATGTGGGTTCAGGCCCGCTGGCACCCGCCCTGCAGCATTGGGCGCGACAGAGCGGCATCGCCCTGCTGTTCGATGCGCGTGAGCTGGATGGCCTGCGCACGGCCGGCACCCATGGCCACCGCGATGCGGCCACGGCCCTGAAGGAACTGGTTGCCGGCATGCCGGTGAACATCCTGCGTACGCCTGCTGGCGGATTCGTCGTCCGCCGCACCCACCCCGCGCCGCCATCGCCATCGGCGGTCGCGGCCCGCGCCACGCCCGCGGCACCTTCGCCACACAAGGCCGCCGACGCGCCACCGCAGGTGGAACTGGCGCCGATCCATGTCACCGGCAGCCGGCTGCCACGCACCTCCGTGCAGACCACGCTGCCGGTCACCATCATCGACCGCCATGACATCCTGCGCAGCGGCTACGGCAGCCTGTTCGACCTGCTGCGGCACTTGCCGGGCATGAACGGCCACCCGGCGATGAGCACCTCGCGCAGCGGCGATTCGCAGTACCTGCCGGTGGGTGCGGCCACCACCACCAGCCTGGACGGCATGGGTCCGCGTGCGACCTTGTTCCTGGTCAACGGCCGGCGCCTGCCACGCTATCCCATGGTGTCGCTGGAACAGGGGGGGCTCACCGATCTTGGTGGAATTCCGCTCAGTTTCGTCGAACGCATCGAACTGGTACGCGGCGGCGCCTCGGCCATCTATGGTGCCGACGCGATGTCCGGCGTGGTCAACATCATCCTGCGCGACCAGGCCGATGGCCCGGAAGCCATGCTGCAGACCGGCCTGAGCGGACGCGGTGACGCCGGCCAGTATCGCCTGCAGGCGGCCACCGGCGGTGTGCGCGACGGAGGGGACCGCTGGTTCGCCGGCATCGACCTGCACCGCATCGATCACGTGGCCGGTGATCGCCGCCAATGGCATGCGGAAACTTCGCAGTACCTGATCGGCGCGTTCCGCGATGGCCTCTACTGGCCGGCAAAACGCTGCGAAGGGCCATTGAAACGGCGCGATGGTGCCTGCTGGTTCGACAGCGCGCGCCCGCGTTCGCTGCAACCTGCCTCGGATACGGCCTCGGCCTACCTGCGCTACCGGCATGAACGTGGCGAAGGCCGCTATGCCTACGCCGAGGCGCGGGCCAGCCACAACCGGCAGCGCTTCGACCTCGGCCCGACCGCCGTTGCCATCGGCCTGTATGGGTTCACCTTCAACAGCGTGCTGCGCGAAGCCGGCAACGTGCGTCCGCATGTACGTGCCACCGATGCCGACGTCACCTTCGGCATCGGCCGCGACCAGGGCCGGCGCAGCTGGGATGCCGGCATCAGCGCACAGCGCAGCGATGTCACCCTGTCCACGTCGGGCACCGTGCGCGCCGAGCCGCTGCTGCGTGCGGCGGAGACGCTGGACTTCCTGCCCGGCTTCACGTCGCTGCCGGCAGGCGCGGCCGAGCAGTTGTTCCCGTCGATCCGCAACCGCGGCCGCACTGAACAATGGCAGGGCTGGTGGGGCATGCAGCGCGAGTTGATGCCGCTGGCCGGTGGCCACGCACAGCTGGCCACCGGCATCGACCTGCGCCAGGAACGCTGGACCTCGCATCCCGACGCACTGCTGAGCCAAGGTGACCTGGCGCTGGGCCTGCCGCAGGAGCAGCGCCACCTGTCGCGCCGCAGTGGCGGCGCCTACGCCGAACTCGGCCTGCCCCTGGCGCACACGCTGCGCATGGACCTGGCAGCACGCTGGGACCGCGACGGCGACTACCAGGCCTTCTCGCCCCGTGTGGGCCTACGCTGGAGTCCCACGCCACAGTGGTCATTCCTGCTTGCCAGCGGGCGCGGCTACCGTGCCCCCAGCCTGTTCGAGCAGCGGCGTCCACCGGGCTACTTCGGCGCGATCGAACTGCCCGCCTCCAGCGCGCTGCCGGACTGCGCGCAGAGCACTGGCAACGGACGCTGCAACGTTACCGTGGACGTGGTGGAGAACGATGCGCTGAAGGCAGAACGGTCGCTCAGTCATTCCCTGGCCGCCACCTGGACGCCGACCGATACGTTCTCGCTGTCACTGACCCACAACATCGTCGAGCTGCGCAACGAGATCCTGGCCCTGCAACCGGCCGACGCAGTGTGGAACCGCAGCACCTGGGAGCTGGACGAGGATGGCCACCTGCGCAACCTGCGCCTGTCCTTCGACAACATCGGCCGCACCACCTCGCGCAACTGGGTACTGCGCGGGGAGTACCACATCGACACCGGCAACACCGGCCAGTGGCTGTTCTCGCTCGATGCACTGAAACAGCAGGAACTGCGCCGCGAACGTGGCCACGATGCAACGGTGGACCTGCGTGGCCATGTCACACCCACGATGGCTGCCGTGCTCAATGTGCAGTGGCAGAACAGCAACTGGGACATCGCCCTGCGCGGCAACCAGGTCGGACGCACGCGCGCCTGGTTGCCCGGTGCAGAGTGCCCGGAGGATCAGCGCGGGCAGAACCACTGCATGAACCCCCGGCAGCTGCGCTGGAACCTGCATCTCGCACGGCGCCTGGGGCCGCGCGTGGTCGCCGCGCTGGACGTGCACAATGTGCTCGACACGCAACCGGTGAACTATCTGGTCGGCAATGGTGGCCAGATGCCGGGGCTGGATGACCCACTCGGCCGCTACTTCCTGCTGACCCTGCAGATCCGCTGAGCGTAGTACCCTACGCGCCCTGTTCCATCGGTCCCCCACCACCCCATGAAGGCCTATCTCTGGTTCTGGGGCGCGTTCCTGCTGTTCTTCGCGTTACCCTTTCCGTGCATCCTCTACCTCGGCACGTCGTGGCCGGTGCAGCTGGCCGACCGCAGCGCACCGTGGCTGGCACTGCTGTTGCTCGCCGTATCGCTGGCCCTGTGGCTGGCGTTGCTGCTCGCCTTCCTGCACTACCTGCTGCTGGGTCCACCGCGCGCCCTGCATCGGGTGCGTTCGATCTTGGCCGACGGTGAGCCGCGTGATGCCTTGATCGAACAGGCCGAACAGACCGGCATACAGGTACGTGGCTTCCCACAGTGGAAGCTGCAGTTGCGCTTCCAGAACCTGTCCGGCACACCGGTCAGCGAACAGATGCTGGTGGTGGACAGCAAGCCACAACTGCAACGCTTCATTGCCGGCAAGCGTATCGAGGCTCGCCTGAGCCGTGCGCCGGGCGAGTTCCCCAACGTGGTGCTCGACGGCGCCCAGCCGGAACTGGATGTCGGCAGCCTCTGGCGCCGTGGCATCGGTGCGGCGATCGGCATCGTCGCGGTTGCCAGTGCCTACGTGTTCGCCTATCGGCTGCAGAGCGAAGGCCTGGGCTGGACCTTCCTGTCGTTCGGCCATCCACTGCTGGTGTGTCCGCTGGTGTTGTGCGGCTATGCGCTGGGCCTGCGCCTGCTCGGCCGCCTGCTGCAGGCCGATGCCCGCGGTGACGCGCTGAAGTACCGCGGCATCGGCGTGGAGGCGAAGGTGCTGAAGCTGCGCCAGACCGGCACCTATCTCAACGAGCAGCCACAGGTGGAGTTCCAGCTGGAATACACCGACCGCGAGGGTGCCGTGCAACAGGCCAGCGTACGTCGCTTCATCCCACTGATCGAACTGGCCAACCTTCCGCGCGAGCAGGTCACGCTGCTGTACGACCCGGAAGATCGCGGCAACGTTCGCCTGGAGGGAATATGAAGCAGCCGCCCTCGACCCGGCTGGTGTTCTGCGTGGTGTTGCTGGCGCTGGCCGGCGTTGCCGTGGCAGGGGGTGCGCTGCAGACGCTGGGCGAAACGCTGGGCCATTCAGTGCAGGCCGATCGGTTGCCACCCTTCGTTTCGTCGCAACCGCCGCGCGAACAGCCTGCATCGCTTGCGCCCGGCGTTACTGTGGCTGCTGGACCGCAGCCTGCCCCGATTCCCGCGCGAAGCAATCGCCTGTTCGATGCCGACCACCTGCTGGCCGCACGCCAGGCGCTCGAGGAACTGCCGGCGCTGGCCGGGCATCGGCTGACGGTGTTCCACAGCATCCACTTCTACGATGATGGCCGCATCAACCTGGACCTGGTCGATCCGCAGCACCCCTCGCGCGTTGACAGCTACCACTTCGAGCGCGGCCAGTGGCGCAGGGGCAGCCCGGTCGATCCGCAACGCTTCGCCCCCACCATCACCCTGCGCCGCAGCAGCACGGCGCTGGCCAATATCGATTTCGAGGCGGTGCCACGCGTCGCCCAGGCGCTGCAGGCGCAGCGAAACGCGTTGATGGGCACACCGGGTGAAGTCGGTCACGTCTATGTGATCGTGCGCAAGGGTGGCACTCTGGTCTGGCTGCCGGACGAGGTCGCCGGTGACCGCCAGTCCGTACGCCTCTCGTTCGACGCACAGGGTGCCCTGCGCGGCACGAGCCACCGATAGTCAACGCAAAAAAGGGGACGGAGGGGATTAAGTCGTTTATGCCATGGTGCCGTCTGCGACTTAATCCCCTCCGTCCCCTTTTCACTGTTTCACCGAGCGGGCGATGGCGTACTGCGCGCCGTAGTAGGTGGACAACACCAGCAGGCTGGCCAGCGGCAGGCCGCCGGCGAAGCGGTCCCAGGCCAGCAACGAATCGCTGGCGACGAACAGCAGCGCACCGGCGGCAGCCCAGCGCGCACTGCTGCCTTCCACGGCTCCGGGCTGCGGCCGGCGCCACTGGCGTGCCAGTGCCAACACCGCCATCGAGGCCAGCACCATCACGTACGCCAGCACCGGAATACGCATCGGTGCAGGCAGGTGCGGCCACAGACCCAGTACATTGAGTACAGCGAACGCGCCGAGCAGGACGCCGGCGGCGAGCAGGCCGCGTCCAGCACGCAGGCCATCGCGGAAGGCGACGATGTAGCAGAGATGCGCCAGCAGGAACGCCACCAGCCCCGGTACGAAAGCGTCCATCGGCAGCATCAGCGCGATGTCACCCACGCACGACAGCAGCATGCCGGCCAGCACCGCGCGACGGTAGAAAGGCTGCGCGGGATCACGCACCCGCCAGGCGATGGCGGCGATCAGCAGCGTGGTGGCCGGCTTGGCCAGCCAGTGCAGCCAGTGCCCATCGCCGTGCAGGAATGCACCCACGATGGCGAGAATCGCCATCAACAGGACCACGCCATCGCGGGCGCGCGGCTTCATCGTGCCTTCCACAGATCCGCAAGGCGGTCAGGTTTGCCGGCGATTCTCTCCAGCACCGGATACTGCAGGCCACCGTGATAGTCGATGTTCATTGTTTCAATGCGGTCGAACCGCTTCACCAGCAGCACGATCGGCGCCTTGTCCTTCGCCGCGCCGGCGACGGCGTCCTTCAAGCGCTGGCTGCTGTACTCGCGGCCGCCAACGGCAATCACCTTCATGCCCGGCGCCAGGCCGGCATTGAACGCCGGGCTGTCCCAGATCACGTCGCCGACCACGCCGCTGTCGAGCACCGTCGCGCCCAGCGAGTACGCCAGCAACGCCGCCTTCGCGCGCTTTTCCTGCGCCTTGTAGGCGTCGTTCGGAGTATCGCGGTAGGCCAGCTTCCAGCCCGCCAGTTCCAAGCCACCGGTCAACGAACCATGGCCATCCAGGCGCCCGCGCAGGAACGTCGCCCAGTCATACGGCGCGATGCCGTTCAAGGTCGTGACCACGTCATCGAAGGTGTACGGGTTGACCTCCCAGTCGCCATTGCCGACGCCGAAGAAGGCGCGCGCGAATTCGTCCAGGCTGCGCCGGTTGCCGCTCAGTTCGCGCAGCTTGCCCTCCACTTCCAGCCACAGCATCTGGCCGCCGGAGTAGTAGTCCTCGCTCATCTGGTAATTGCGGTAAGGCAGCGTGCGGCGCTGCGCGATGGTCGGATCGTTGGTGGTGTCCTGCAGCGGGCGCCAGGCCAGGCCCGGCCGGCCACGATCATAGGTCGCGGCCACATTGGCCAGCATGTCGCGCGCCTGCGCGGTCGACCACAGGCCCGAACGCGCCGCCAGCACCTGCCCCCAGAACTGGGTCTGCCCTTCGTACACCCATAGCAGGCTGTCGCCCATCGGCACGTTGAAGTTGGCGGTGGCCAGATCCGCGCCGCGGCGGTACTTGCCGTTCCAGGAATGGGTGTACTCGTGCGGCAGCAGGTCGCGCATCCAGGCGTTGCTGTCCCACTCGGTGAAGTAGCCCGGGTCGGCGCTGTTCTCGCTGGAACGATGATGCTCCAGGCCGATGCCGCCGAGGCGGTCGGTCAGCGCCAGCAGGAATTCATAGTGGTTGTAGTGGCGCGCGCCGTAGAGCTTGTCGGCCTGCTGCACCAATGCACGGTGCATCGAGATCTGCGCCTCGCTCGGCTTCAGTGACTTGGCGTCGTCGGCGAACACATTGAGGTGCACCGGCACCTTCGCACCCGGGTCGAGATCGATGCGCTGGTAATGCTCGCCGGCGAACAACGGTGAATCGACCAGGTGGTCATACGAGATCGGCTTGAACACCACGGTATCGCCATCGCGGCGCGCGGTTTCAAGCGCAGTGGCGAACGACCAGCCCTTGGGCAGGGTCACGCTGGCCTGCGCCTGCAGGTTGCGTGCATCCACCCCGGCCGGGTACAGCGAGTTGGCGTTCCACTGCAGGTTGAGCATTTCCGGGGTCATCACCACCCGCCCCTGGCTGCCACCCTGCGAGGACAGGAAGTCGAAGTGGGCGACGATTTCAGTCACGCCCTCGGGTACGTCCACCTTGAACGCATAGACGTTGTACTGGTCGCGCTGCCAGGCCAACGGTTTGCCGTTGGCGGTCACGCGCAGGCCGGCCAGCTTGTCGATCGGGCCGGTGGGTGAGTGATTGCCGGGAATCCACTGTGGGTACAGCAGGGTCATCGGGCCGGGCTTGGCCGGCACGCTGGCGGTCACCTTGAAGATGCGCCGGGCCAGGTCGCGTGCGTCCACAGCGATGCGCAGCAGGCCGGGAGCGGCCGCGTTCGCCGGTGGCGAGGTCTGCGCCAGTGCAGGCGTGGCGGTCAGCGCGAACAGCAACGACATGGCCAGGGCACGGGTCTTCATCGGGCAGGTTCCAACAACGGAGAATCCTCCGATGCTAGGCCTGTAGAGTGCCCTGCCCCATGGCCAAAGGTCATGGGCGGACCGCCCATCCGCGCCTGCCAAAAAGCGTGCGAACCAAGGTTCGCACCCACCTTGTGCAGGTTCGCACCCACAAGAGTCAGGCTCGGTCAGTCGACCAGGCGCAGGCGCAGTTCCTTCGGCAGCGCGAACACCATCGATTCCGGTTCGCCGTCCAGCTCGCCGACGCCGGTCGCGCCCAGCTCGGCCAGGCGCGCCAGCACGCCATCGACCAGCACCTGCGGTGCCGAGGCACCGGCGGTCACGCCGATGTGCTGCTTGCCTTCCACCCAGCGCGGGTCGATCTCATGCGCGCCGTCGATCAGGTACGACTCCACGCCCTCACGACGGGCCAGCTCGCTCAAGCGGTTGGAGTTGGAGCTGTTCGGCGAACCGACCACCAGCACCAGATCGCAGCGCTTGGCCAGGTCGCGCACGGCGTCCTGGCGGTTCTGCGTGGCATAGCAGATGTCGTCGTTCTTCGGGCCCTGCATCGCCGGGAAACGCTCGCGCAGCGCATCGATGATGCCGCGCGTGTCATCCACCGACAGCGTGGTCTGGGTGGTGTAGGCGAAGTTTTCCGGCTGGTTGATGTGCAGCGTGGCGACCTGTTCCACATCCTCCACCAGGTAGATCTGGCCGGTGCCGGCTTCACGGTTCCACTGGCCCATAGTGCCTTCCACTTCCGGGTGACCGGCATGGCCGATCAGCACCACGTCACGGCCGGCACGGCAGTGGCGGGCCACTTCGAAGTGGACCTTGGTCACCAGCGGGCAGGTGGCATCGAACACCTTCAGGCCACGGCGCTCGGCTTCCTGGCGCACGGCCTGGGACACGCCATGGGCACTGAAGATCACCGTGTTGTTGTCCGGCACTTCGTCGAGTTCCTCGACGAAGATTGCGCCGCGCTGCTTCAGGTCGTCGACCACGAAGCGGTTGTGCACCACTTCATGGCGGACGTAGATGGGCGCGCCCAGCGTTTCGATCGCGCGCTTGACGATCTCGATCGCACGATCGACACCGGCACAGAAACCACGCGGGTTGGCGAGCAGCACATCCATCAGTTCAATCTCCCGGCAGCGGCCGGCTTACGGTTTCGGGTTGGCATTATCCGCCTTTTTGGCGGACTTGCCGTCGAACAGGCCAAACAGGGCGATGCCGATGGCACCCACCACGATGGCCGAGTCGGCGATGTTGAACGAGGGCCAGGTGTAGCTGCCCACGTACCACTGGATGAAATCGACCACATGACCATGCACCTGGCGGTCGATCACGTTGCCGATGGCGCCGCCGATGATCAGCGCATACGGCACGGCCGCCTTCCAGTTGCTGCGGGCGGTGCCGCGCAGCCACCAGGCCATCAGGCCGCTGATGGCGATCGCCAGCGCGGTGAAGAAGTGCTTCTGCCAGCCACCAGCGTCGCTCAGGAAGCTGAACGCCGCACCGGTGTTGTAGGTGCGGTACCAGTTCCAGAAGCCGTCGATGACCACCACCGGTTGGAACTCCGGCAGGCTCGACAGCACCCAGGCCTTGGACCACTGGTCCAGGCCGATGATGGCGGCCGACAGCAGCAGCCAGACCAGGGCGTTCGGATGCGGACGTGCGGCGCTCATCAGAACCAGCTCCGCAGTTCGCCGGCGCCGGTGACGTTGCTCACGCAGCGGCCGCACAGTTCCGGATGGTCCGCGTTGCTGCCGACGTCGGCGCGGTGGTGCCAGCAGCGCACGCACTTGGCCTTGGTGGTTGGCTGGGCGCTGACGAACACCTCGTCGGTGGTCGCCGGGCGCACCTGCACGTCGCCGCTGATGAACAGGAAGCGCAGTTCATCGGCCAGCGGCTGCCAGCGCGCGGCCTGCTCTTCGCTGGCGGCGATGGTGATTTCCGCTTCCAGCGCGGCACCGATGGCGCCGTTGGCACGCATCGGCTCGAGCACCTTGGCCACCTGCTCGCGCACAGCCAGCAACTGGTCGAAGTCAGCGGCGTTGAGCTGGGCATCGGCCGGCAGCGGCGCCAGGCCGTCGTACCAGGTGGTGAACAGCACATGCTCAGCGCGTTCGCCTGGCAGGTAGCCCCACAGCTCGTCGGCGGTGAAGGTCAGGATCGGCGCGACCCAGCGGGTGAATGCTTCGGCGATGTGGTACATCGCGCTCTGTGCCGAACGGCGACCGCTGGAATCGGTCGGCATCGTGTACAGGCGGTCCTTGGTCACGTCCAGGTACAGCGAGCCCAGGTCAACGCTGCAGAAGTTCAGCAGCAGCTGCACGATCTCGGCCATGTTGTAGCCGTCGTAGGCCGCCTTGATCTTCTCCTGCAGCTCCCACGCGCGATGCACGATCCAGCGGTCCAGTGCGACCATCTGCTCGAGCGGTTGCAGGTGCTGGGCCGGATCGAAACCGTCCAGGTTGCCGAGCAGGAAGCGTGCGGTGTTGCGCAGGCGACGGTAGGCGTCGGCGTTGCGCTTGAGGATTTCCTGCGACAGCGACATCTCGTTGCTGTAGTCGGCCGAGGCGATCCACAGGCGCAGGATGTCCGCGCCCAGCTTGTTCATGATGTCCTGCGGCTCAATGCCGTTGCCCAGCGACTTGGACATCTTGCGGCCGTGCTCGTCCACGGTGAAGCCATGGGTCAGGCACTGCTTGTACGGGGCGCGCTTGTCGATCGCCACGCCGGTCAGCAGCGAGGACTGGAACCAGCCGCGGTGCTGATCCGAACCTTCCAGGTACAGGTCGGCCGGCTTGCCGAAGCCACGCGCGGCGAGCACGCCTTCATGGGTGACGCCCGAATCGAACCAGACGTCGAGGATGTCGGTGACCTTCTCGTAGTCGGCCGCTTCGGTGCCCAGCAGTTCGGCGGCATCCAGCGAGTACCACACGTCGATGCCCTCGGCTTCGACGCGGTCGGCGACCTGCTGCATCAGCTCCACCGAACGCGGGTGGATCTCGCCGGTCTGGCGATGGGTGAACAGTGCGATCGGCACGCCCCAGGTGCGCTGGCGCGAGATGGTCCAGTCCGGGCGACCGTCGACCATGCTCTGGATGCGCGCCTTGCCCCAGGTCGGGAACCAGCCCACGGTATCGATGGCGGCCAGCGCATCGTTGCGCAGGTTGGCCTTGTCCATCGAGATGAACCACTGCGGGGTGGCGCGGAACACCACCGGCGTCTTGTGGCGCCAGCAGTGCGGGTAGCTGTGGCGGATCGGATGGAAGGCCAGCAGCGAACCGTTGTCGCGCAGCACGCCGACGATAGCCTCCTGCGCCTTCCACAGGTGCTGGCCAGCCAGCACCACGTCACCGGCCGGCGGGGTCGATTCCAGGTACACGCCACGGCCGTCGATCGGAGTCACCTGGCCGGCGTTGTACTTGTCCAGCAGGCCGTACTTCTGGCTGACCACGAAGTCTTCCTGGCCGTGGCCGGGGGCGGTGTGCACCGCACCGGTACCGTCCTCGTCGGACACATGGTCGCCGTTGAGCACCAGGATCTCGCGTTCCGGGTAGAACGGATGCGCCAGCAGCTGGTTTTCCAGCGCCGCGCCGGTGGTTTCACCGTGCAGCACCACTTCGTCCACGCCGTAGCGCTGCAGCGCGCGCTCGGCCAGGGCTGCGGCCAGCACCAGCCAACGGCGCTTGCCGTTGTGGGCCGGGCCCTCGGCCAGCACGTAGTTGATCTCCGCGCCCAGCGACACCGCCAGCGAAGCCGGCAGCGTCCACGGCGTGGTGGTCCAGATCGGTACAGCCACTTCGACATCGGCCGGCACGCTCACACCGAAGGCCTGGCCGATGGCCTGCGCATCACGCGCGGCGTAGGCCACGTCGATCGCCGGCGATTCCTTTTCCTGGTACTCGATCTCGGCTTCGGCCAGCGCCGAGCCACAGTCGAAGCACCAGTACACCGGCTTGGCGCCACGCACCAGGTGGCCGTTGGCCACGACCTTGGCCAGCGCGCGGATCTCGTTGGCTTCGAAGTCGAAGCTCAGGGTCTTGTACGGGTTGTCCCAGTCGCCGGTCACGCCCAGGCGCTTGAAGTCGACGCGCTGGATGTTGATCTGCTCCTCGGCGAACTCGCGGCACTTCTGGCGGAACTCGACGGCGTCGAGCTTGGTGCCGACCTTGCCCCACTTTTTCTCGACCGCGATCTCGATCGGCAGGCCGTGGCAGTCCCAGCCCGGCACGTAGGGCGCATCGAAGCCGGCCAGGTAGCGCGACTTGACGATGATGTCCTTCAGGATCTTGTTGACCGCGTGGCCCAGGTGGATGCGGCCGTTCGCATACGGCGGGCCGTCGTGCAGCACGAACAGCGGGCGGCCGGCGGCGTTGTCGCGCAGCTGCTGGTAGAGCCCCTGCGCTTCCCACCGCGCCAGAATGCCCGGCTCGCGCTTGGGCAGGTCGCCGCGCATCGGGAATTCGGTGGCTGGCAGGTTCAGGGTGGTCTTGTAGTCCTGGCTCACGCAGTGGCTCGCAATCTATGTTCGGAAAGGATGGCGCGCGCCTGTTCGGCGTCGCGGTGCATCTGGTCGGTCAGCGCCGCCAGATCATTGAATTTCTCTTCGTCGCGCAGCTTGGCGACGAACTCCACGTCGATGTGGCGCCCGTACAGGTCGCCCTGGAAATCGAACAGGTGGGCTTCCAGCAGCGGCTCCACGCCGTCTACCGTCGGCCGCGTGCCGAAGCTGGACACCGACGGCCACGGCTGGTCGAACACGCCGTGCACCCAGGTCGCGTAGATGCCCGACAGTGCCGGGGTCTTCGGGAAGCGCAGGTTGGCGGTGGGGAAGCCCAGCGTACGGCCGAGCTGGCGCCCGCGCACCACACGCCCGCTGATCGCGTACGGACGGCCGAGCAGGTCGTTGGCGCGGGCGAAATCGCCGTCCTGCAGCAGCTGGCGGATGCGGGTGCTGGAGATGCGCTCACCATGCAGGTCCACCGCTTCGATCTCGCCCGCGGTGAAGCCGAGTTCGGCGCCCATCTTCTGCAGCAGGGCCAGATCGCCGCGGCGGCGGTTGCCGAAGCAGAACTCCGGCCCGATCCAGACCTCACGCGCGCCCAGCCGGTGCGCCAGCAGCTGGCGCACGAAGGTCTCGGCCGGCATCGCCGCCATCGCCGCGTCGAAACGCAGCAGGCCGATCGCATCGACGCCCAGCTCGCGCAGGATCTCGACCTTGCTGCGCGCCAGGGTCAGCCGCGGCGGCGGCGTGCCCTGGGCGAAGAATTCACGCGGCAGCGGCTCGAATGCCACGGCCACTGCGGCCACGCCCAAGGCGCGCGCGCGGGCAACCGCGTGGCGGACCAGCGCACGATGGCCCAGGTGGAGGCCGTCGAATGCACCGATACAGACCACGCTTCCGTTGGGGAACAGCTCCCCGCCCTCGACGCTTCTGAACAGCCTGCTCATCAACTCTCGTTCCGGCCCGACCGGGGCCGCCGCTTCAATGGTGTAACCCTGAAGTATAGCCGCCACGGGCCGCGATCAATGCCCGCGCAGGTCGCGCGGGCGGAAGCCCATCGCCAGCATGGCCACCGCATAGGTCGCGCCACCGCCGCCGACCAGCAGCGCCAGTGCGCCGATCCGCTCCCACACCCCCATCGCCGGGAAGCCGGGCAGCCAATGCAGCAGGGCCAGCAGCACACCGACCATGGCTGCGCAGGCCAGCAGCAGGCGCAGCAGATAGCCACCCCAACCCGGCCGGCGCTGGTAGACATCGGTCTTGCCCAGCCAGTACCAGAGCAGGCCCAGGTTCAGGTAACTGGACAGCGCGCTGGCGATGCCCAGCGCCAGGTGCAGGCCCGGCTGCTTGCCGATGGCCGCCATCACGCCCTGCGCCTTCAGCGCGTCCGGCACCATCACCTGGTACAGCACCGCCAGCAGGATGAAGTTGAACACCATGTTGGCCACCAGCGCGGCAACGCCGGCGCGCACCGGGGTCTTGGTGTCCTGGCGGGCGTAGAAGGCCGGCAGCACTACCTTCAGCAGGGCGAACGCCGGCAGGCCGAAGCTCAGGCCGTACACCGACAACGCGGTCATGCGGGTATCGAAAGCACTGAACTGGCCGTGCTGGAAGATGGTCGCGATCAGCGGCTCGGCCAGCAGCAGCAGGCCCAGCATGGCCGGCACCGAGATCAGCAAGGTCATGCGCAGGCCCCAGTCCAGCGAGCGCGAAAAACCCTCGCGGTCGGTGCTGACGTGGTGGCGGGCCAGCGCCGGCAGGATCACCGTGCCCAGGGCCACGCCGAACACGCCCAGCGGCAGCTCAAGGAAGCGATCGGCCAGCGACAGCCAGGACTGCGAGCCGTCGGTCAGCTTGGCCGCGATCACCGTATCCAGCAACAGGTTGATCTGCGCCACCGAGGAACCGAACAGCGTCGGCACCATCAGCGTCATCACCTTGCGCACGCCCGGATGGCTCCAGCCCCAGCGCGGCAGGGTCAGCAGGTTGATGCCCTTCAGCGACGGCAGCTGGAACAGCAGCTGCAGGATGCCGGCGGCCAATACCGCCCAGCCCAGCGCCAGGATCTGCTTTTCCGGGGTGCCGCCCAGCCGCGGCGCCAGCCACAGTGCGCCGGCGATCATGCAGAGGTTGAGGATGACCGGGGTCAGCGCCGGCATCGCGAAGCGCTGGAAGCTGTTGAGCGCGCCGCCGGCCAGTGCGGTCAGCGAGACGAACAGCAGGAACGGGAAGGTCAGGCGGAACAGGTCGACCAGCAGGCCCTGCTTCACCGGATCCGTATCAACGCCGCTTGAGAAGACCGAGGCCAGCTGCGGCGCGAAGATCAGCGCCAGTGCGGTGACCAGCATCAGCACCCCACCCAGGGTGCCGGCGGTCCGGGCCATCAGTTCACGCAGCTCGGCGTGGCTGCGGGTTTCCTTCACTTCCGTGAACACCGGCACGAAAGCGGTGGCGAAAGACCCTTCGGCGAACAACCGGCGCAGGAAATTGGGTACCCTGAAGGCGACCCAGAAAGCATCAGTGATGGCGTTGGTGCCGAACGTGGTGGTCACCACGAAGTCCCGGACAAGTCCGAGAACGCGCGAGACCATGGTCATGCTGCTGAACGACAGCAGGCCCCGCAACAACTTGGGTGAACTCACTCAGCGTCCCTCTTGACAATCGACTTGACGTGCATTTCTTACGCCATCATACTAGCTAGCTTGCTGTTCCCATAACACCGATTTTTTCAGGAAACCACCACCGTGGCCAATATCAAGTCCGCCAAGAAGCGCGCCAAGCAGACCGTCGTGCGCAACGCGCGCAACGTGGCTCAGCGCTCGATGCTGCGCACCGCTGTCAAGAAAGTGATCAAGGCGCTGGACGCCAACGATGCCGCCGGCGCCGAAGCCGCCTTCGCCGTTGCCCAGCCGATCCTGGATCGCTTCAGCGCGCGTGGCCTGATCCACAAGAACAAGGCTGCTCGCCACAAGAGCCGCCTGAACGACCGCATCAAGGCTCTCAAGGCCGCCTGATCCGGCGTTGCCGCCTAGCCCCTCGGGGCTGGGCTGCAGACAAAAGCCCGGCCCCTGGCCGGGTTTTTTGTTGCCTGCTCGCCCGGGGCCAGATCCCTTCCCAGCGGAAAAGGGATCTGACCGCAACAACAGAAAACCCGGCCGAAGCCGGGTTTTTCGCGCGGAACCACAACAGCATCACTGCGCGTTGCGGGCTTCCAGCTCATCTTCCTTCTGGCGATCAAAGAACGCCATGATCCGGCTCATGATCGGGAAAGTGCCTTCGCGACCCAACGCGGAGACCAGGAACCACGGCTCCTTCCAGCCCAGCTCGGCGACGATCTGCTCGGCCGCCGCCTGCGCTTCGTCCTCGAACATCAGGTCGGCCTTGTTCAGCACCAGCCAGCGCGGCTTGTTCAGCAGCTCCGGATCGTGCTTCTCCAGCTCGCGCTCGATCGCCCGCACCTGCTCCACCGGCGAAATGCCTTCCACGCCGCCTTCCATCGGCGAGATGTCCACCAGGTGCAGCAGCAGGCGGGTGCGCTGCAGGTGGCGCAGGAACTGCGCGCCGAGGCCGGCACCATCCGCCGCGCCCTCGATCAGGCCGGGAATGTCGGCAATCACGAAGCTGCGGTAGTTCTCCACCTTCACCACACCCAGATTCGGGTACAGCGTGGTGAACGGGTAATCGGCCACCTTCGGCGTTGCCGCCGAAACGGCACGGATCAGGGTGCTCTTGCCGGCGTTGGGGAAGCCCAGCAGGCCGACGTCGGCCAGCAGCTTCAGCTCCAGCTTCAGCGTGCGCTCCTCGCCCGGCTCACCCGGCAGCGCCTGGCGCGGCGAGCGGTTGGTCGAACTCTTGAAGTGCATGTTGCCCAGGCCGCCGCGGCCACCTTTGGCCACCAGCAGCCGGTCGTTGTGCTGGGTCAGGTCGCCGATGACTTCATCGGTGGCGACATTGATGACCACGGTGCCCACCGGCACGGTGATGGTCAGGTCTTCGCCACCCTTGCCATAGGCCTGCCGGCCCATGCCGTTCTCGCCGCGCTGCGCCTTGAAGATGCGGTCATGGCGGAAGTCGACCAGGGTGTTCAGGTTTTCGTCGGCGCGGATGTACACGCTGCCGCCCGCACCGCCGTCGCCGCCGTCCGGGCCGCCGAGCGGAATGAACTTCTCGCGACGGAAGCCAATGCAGCCGTTGCCGCCGTTGCCGGCGAACACTTCGATTTCTGCTTCGTCTACCAGTTTCATTGTTTCGATGCCTACGATGGGCGCGGCCTGCCTGCCGTCGCCTTGAATGTTATGCCTGCCGATGGCCGGCAGCCCGGCCTGGCCGGTCTTGCGTTCACTCTAACGAAAAGCCCCGCCGAAGCGGGGCTTTCCATGCAGCGTGCTCTTCATCCAGCACGGCCATGCCTGGGCACGGGTGCCGGCGATGCCTGGATCAGGCGTCGGCCGAGACGATGCTGACGGTGCGACGCTTCTTGGCGCCCTTGACCGAGAACTCCACCTTGCCGTCCACGAGGGCGAACAGGGTGTGGTCACGGCCCAGGCCAACGCCCGAACCCGGGTGGAACTGGGTGCCGCGCTGACGCACGATGATGTTGCCAGCTTCGATGGCCTGGCCGCCGAAGATCTTGACGCCCAGGTACTTCGGGTTGGAGTCGCGACCGTTGCGCGAGGAGCCTACGCCCTTTTTATGTGCCATGACTGCTTCTCCTGATGCTTAGCCGGCGATGCCGGTGATCTCGATTTCGGTGTAGTACTGACGGTGACCCTGACGCTTCATGTGGTGCTTGCGGCGACGGAACTTGATGATCCGGACCTTGTCAGCACGACCCTGGGACAGGACCTTGGCGGTGACGGCAGCGCCCTTCAGCGCATCGCCCAGCTTCACGCCATCGCTGTCACCCAGCATCAGGATGTTGTCAAACTTGATCTCGCTGCCGACTTCGACTTCGAGCTTTTCAATGCGGAGCTTTTCGCCCTGCGCCACGCGGTATTGCTTACCGCCGGTGACCAGTACTGCGTACATGACCAGGCCTTCCTCTGTAGTTATTGTGGTCTGAGCTGCCGCCATCGAGGGCGGACAGGAGCGGGATTGTACGCAGATCAGCGGGCGCGGGTCAAGTCAACCCCTGAACGGCCTGGAGGCCGGGCCGGAACGGGGTCAGATCCCTTTTCACGTGGTGAAAAGGGATCTGACCCCCGCCTGTCAGCCTGTCTCATCAGGTGAGACCCCGGGCTGGCATTGTCGCCCATTGCCCCCATCTGGTCACCTCGGTAGGCTGACCGATTGCCGTTCCCTGCTGGCCCGGCACCCAGCCAACGCCCCCACAACCGGATCCCCCATGGCGATGGAT
This sequence comes from Stenotrophomonas maltophilia, assembly GCF_002799155.1. GTDB lineage: Bacteria > Pseudomonadota > Gammaproteobacteria > Xanthomonadales > Xanthomonadaceae > Stenotrophomonas > Stenotrophomonas maltophilia_R. The sequence continues at coordinate 748,482 of NZ_NERD01000002.1, read as the reverse complement.
TTCATCCGCATCCGCGGCGCGCGGACGCACAACCTGAAGAACCTCGACCTCGACCTGCCCCGCGACAAGCTGATCGTGATCACCGGCCTGTCCGGTTCGGGCAAGTCATCGCTGGCGTTCGACACCATCTATGCAGAAGGCCAGCGCCGCTACGTCGAGTCGCTGTCGGCCTACGCGCGCCAGTTCCTGAGCGTGATGGAAAAGCCGGACCTGGACCACATCGAGGGCCTGTCTCCGGCGATCTCGATCGAGCAGAAGTCGACCTCGCACAACCCGCGTTCGACGGTCGGCACGATCACCGAGATCTACGACTACCTGCGCCTGCTGTACGCCCGCGTCGGCACCCCGCGCTGCCCGGATCATGGCTATCCGCTGGAAGCGCAGACGGTCAGCCAGATGGTCGACCAGGTACTGACCCTGGACCCGGAACAGCGCTACATGCTGCTGGCCCCGGTCATCCGCGACCGCAAGGGCGAGCATGCCCAGGTGTTCGACCAGCTGCGCGCGCAGGGTTTCGTGCGCGTGCGCGTGGACGGCGAGCTGCACGAGATCGACGCCGTGCCGCCGCTGGCGCTGCGCCAGAAACACACCATCGAGGCGGTGATCGACCGCTTCCGCCCGCGCGAGGACATCAAGCAGCGCCTGGCCGAGAGCTTCGAGACCGCGCTCAAACTCGGCGACGGCATGGCCTCGGTGCAGAGCCTGGACACGGCCGACGCCGCGCCGACCCTGTTCTCCTCCAAGTACTCCTGCCCGGTCTGCGACTATTCGCTGCCGGAGCTGGAACCGCGCCTGTTCTCGTTCAATGCACCGATGGGCGCCTGCCCCGGCTGCGATGGCCTGGGCATGGCCGAATTCTTCGATCCTTCGCGCGTGGTGGTGCACCCCGAGCTGTCGCTGGCCGCCGGTGCGGTGCGCGGCTGGGATCGCCGCAATGCCTACTACTTCCAGCTGATCGCATCGCTGGCCAAGCACTACAGATTCGATGTCGACGCGGCCTGGAACTCGCTGCCGCAGAACGTGCAGCAGGCCGTGCTGTACGGCAGTGGCGATGAAGCGATCACCTTCACCTACTTCACCGAAGCCGGCGGCCGCACCCAGCGCAAGCACCGCTTCGAGGGCATCATTCCCAACCTCGAGCGCCGCTACAAGGAAACCGAATCGCCGGCGGTGCGCGAGGAGCTGTCCAAGTACATCAGCGAACAGCCGTGCCCGGAATGCCATGGCGCGCGCCTGAACAAGGCGGCACGCAATGTGTTCGTGGCCGACCGCCCGCTGCCGGACCTGGTGGTGCTGCCGATCGACGAGGCGCTGAAGTTCTTCAGCGAACTGAGCCTGCCGGGCTGGCGTGGCGAGATCGCCTCGAAGATCGTCAAGGAAATCGGCGAACGCCTCGGCTTCCTGGTCGATGTGGGCCTGGATTACCTGACCCTGGAGCGCAAGGCCGACACCCTGTCCGGTGGCGAGGCACAGCGCATCCGCCTGGCCAGCCAGATCGGCGCCGGCCTGGTCGGCGTGATGTACGTGCTCGACGAGCCGTCGATCGGCCTGCACCAGCGCGACAACGAGCGCCTGCTCGGCACCCTTACCCGCCTGCGCGACCTCGGCAACACGGTGATCGTGGTCGAGCATGACGAGGATGCGATCCGCCTGGCCGACTACGTGCTGGACATCGGCCCGGGCGCGGGCGTGCATGGCGGCGAGATCGTCGGCCAGGGCACCCTGCAGGACATCCTGGAGGCACCGCGTTCGCTGACCGGCCAGTACCTGTCGGGCAAGCGCGCGATCGAGATCCCCGCGCGCCGGCACAAGCCGAACCCGAAGATGACGCTGCACCTGCGCGGCGCCAGCGGCAACAACCTCAAGGGCGTGGACCTGGCGATTCCGTCGGGCCTGCTGACCTGCGTGACCGGCGTGTCCGGCTCCGGCAAGTCGACCCTGATCAACGACACCCTGTTCTCGCTGGCCGCCAACGAGATCAACGGTTCCTCGCACCCGATCGCCCCGTACAAGGAAATCGATGGCCTGGACCTGTTCGACAAGGTGGTGGACATCGACCAGTCGCCGATCGGCCGCACCCCGCGTTCGAACCCGGCCACCTACACCGGCCTGTTCACCCCGCTGCGCGAATTGTTCGCACAGGTGCCCGAAGCGCGTGCACGCGGCTACTCGCCGGGCCGCTTCAGCTTCAACGTACGTGGTGGCCGCTGCGAAGCCTGCCAGGGCGACGGCCTGATCAAGGTCGAGATGCACTTCCTGCCGGACGTGTACGTGCCGTGCGATGTCTGCCATGGCAAGCGCTACAACCGCGAGACGCTGGAGATCCTCTACAAGGGCTTCAACATCAACGACGTGCTGGAAATGACCGTCGAGGATGCGCTGAAGCTGTTCGAGCCGGTGCCGTCGATCGCGCGCAAGCTGGAAACGCTGGTCGACGTCGGCCTCAGCTACATCAAGCTGGGCCAGAGCGCGACCACGCTGTCCGGCGGCGAAGCGCAGCGCGTGAAGCTGTCCAAGGAACTGTCGCGCCGCGATACCGGCCGCACCCTGTACATCCTCGACGAACCGACCACCGGCCTGCACTTCCACGACATCGAAGCGCTGCTGGGCGTGCTGCACAAGCTGCGCGACGAAGGCAACACGGTGGTGGTGATCGAACACAACCTCGACGTGATCAAGACCGCCGACTGGATCGTCGACCTGGGCCCGGAAGGTGGCCACCGCGGTGGCACCATCCTGGTCACCGGCACGCCGGAAGACGTGGCGGCCTGCCCGCAGTCGTACACCGGCCAGTTCCTGGCCCGCATGCTGCCCTCCACCAGCGCGCGCCCGGAACAGCCGGCCGCCGTGGCCAACAAGCCCGATGCGCGCCCGCCGCGCAGGGTAAAGCCTGAAAAGCCTGCCAAGGTGGCGAAGAAAGCCGTGGCCGCCAAGAGCACCGGCAAGGCCAGCAAGAGCACGACGAAGAAGAAGGACGCCTGATGAGCAGCGAACACAAGATCCTGGCCCGCATCCCGATCAGCGTGCGCTGGCGTGACATGGACAGCATGGGCCACGTCAACAACGCCAAGTACATTTCCTACCTGGAAGAAGCGCGCGTGCGCTGGATGCTGGGCGTGGAAGGCGTGTCGATGACCGACCGCATCGCACCGGTGGTGGCCGCGACCAACGTCAATTACCGGCTGCCGATCGTGTGGCCCAACGACATCCTGGTGGAACTGTTCGTCGAGCGCCTGGGCAACAGCAGCGTGACCATCGGCCACCGCATCGTCGACCAGCAGGATGAGTCGAAGCTGTATTCCGACGGCAACGTGGTGGTGGTGTGGATGGATACGCAGACCGGCAAGAGCGCGCCGCTGCCGGACGCAATCCGCAGCGCGTCTACCTGACGCGTCCTCGGTAGATGCCGACCTTGGTCGGCATTGGCCCCGTCGGGCATGGCCCGGCGCTGCCGTTTTCGTTCAAAGGACTGACATGATCCACAAGACCGAACTGAGCGACCTGCTGCCCGGCATGGTCGCCTTCCCCACCGAGGTCTTCCCCGCCGACCAGGCCTGGCTCAGCGAGCACCTGCTGCCGCTGCTGAAGATCGACCTGGGCGTGCTGCGCCCGGAACTGGCCGGCCAGGTGGCGACGATGCTGTGCCCGATCGAGCCGTATGACGGCTGCATCGGCGAGACCACCGAAGAGCACCACAACGATTTCACCGGCACCAACTGGATCGCCTTCGAACTGACCGCCGGCAACGAGATGCGCTTCCTCGGCAACGAGGGTTATTTCATCGGCGACGCGGTGCAGGACAAGGACGCGCAGGAGCACATCGCGCAGATGCGCGACAGCTACGCCAAGGCCCGCGATTACCATGCCGCCCATGGCCGCCTCGCCTGCTACTCGCGCTACGGCAAGGGCGAGGCCAGCGAGCGCGATTACCTGGACACGCTGGGCGGACAGATTTCCTGCGGCAACTGGATCGAGACGGCTGACATCCCGAACGCCTTCACCCTGGAATTCACCGATGCCGCCAACGACCGGCATGCACCGGATGATGCGGAGCGGGCAATCATCCGCCGCGATGGCAACGCGTTCTTCGCGGTGGCAGAAGTGGCCGGCTACAACTGGTGCGCCACCGGCGCCGATGCGATCGTGATGTTGTACGAGCCGGAAAGCCGCACGGTGCTGTTCTCCTACGACTGGTCGTAAGACCCGTCGGTGGTGCCGGCCGCTGGCCAGCACCACCATCGCGTTACGGCGCCGCCCTGCGCGCGTTCAACACCGCGCTGACTTCGGTGCCATCCTCCAGCTGCAGCTGCAGCCACACCGGCTGCCCCTCTTCCAGGGTGCGGTAGCCGTCCATCAGCATCAGGTGCAGGCCACCGGGCTTGAGTACGGCCCTGGCGCCGGGTGCCAATGGCAGGCGCCGGACCTCACGCATCCTGCTGACCCCATCGACGATCGTGGTCTCATGCAGCGACACATCGCCGAAGCTCGCACTGCGTGCACCGGTGATCGCCACCGCAGTGGCGCAGCCATTGCGGATCACTGCATAACCGGCAGTCATTGCCATCTTCGGGTTGGGCAACAACCGTACCCAGCCCTGCTCGACGGTGACGCACTTGGTCTCGGCAGCCGAGGCCGATGCTGCAAACGCACACAGCACCAACAGTACGCCAACGAATGGTTTGGTTATCATCGCCCAGGTTCCTTCTTCGCAACGAGACCGCAGCATGACGACGCTCATCGAGGTGATCAACCATGGCCCCATCCGCGAACTGCGCCTGGCGCGCCCGCCGGTCAACGCACTGGACACCGAACTGTGCCGTCAGTTGATCCATGCCATCGAGCAGGCCATGGCCGAAGACGCGCACGGCATCGTGCTGTCGGGCAGCGAGCGCATCTTCACCGGCGGCATGGACGTGCCGCACCTGCTCTCGCATGGCGATGACAAGCACAAGCTGCTGGACACCTGGAATGCCTTCTTTGGCGCCGTGCGCACGCTGGCCGAGAGCCGCATCCCGGTGGTCGCGGCGATTACCGGCCACGCCCCGGCCGGCGGCTGCGTGCTGGCCCTGTGCTGCGACTACCGGGTGATGGCGCGCAGCGCCGATCCGTCGCGCCCCTATGCCATCGGCCTGAACGAGGTGCAGGTGGGCCTGATTGCACCGGAGGGCATCCAGCGCCTGCTGCGCCGTGCGGTGGGCGTGCACCGCGCCGGTGTCCTGCTGACCACCGGTTCGCTGGTACCGGCCGAACAGGCGCTGCAGATCGGCCTGGTGGATGAGCTGGCCGAGGGCGATCTGGTGGTGGCGCGTGCCGTTGCCTGGCTGCAGAACCTGCTCAAGCAGCCGCGCCAGCCGATGCTGCTGACCCGCGCGATTGCCCGTGCCGACCTGCACGTGGCGCTGCAGCCGGACCTGATCCAGCTCGACCGTTTCGTCGAGGCCTGGTTCGCCCCGGATGCGCAGAATGCCCTGCAGGCACTGGTCGCCCGGCTGGGCAAGTAAGGTTTGCCCGCGCCCGGGGTCAGATCCCTTTCGCAATGCGAAAGGGATCCGACCCCTGACCGGTATAATCGGGCCCTCTTCACTGCTGTGGCCGCCCCCTTGAACGACACGCCCGAACCCGTCGTCTCCGAGCTGATCGACCTGCTCACGCTGGAGCGGCTGGAGGACAACCTGTTCCGCGGGCAGAGCCGCGACATCGGCACCAAGTACGTGTTCGGCGGGCAGGTGCTGGGCCAGGCGCTGGCCGCGGCACAGGCTACGGTCGACAACGGCCGCCACGTGCACTCGCTGCACGCGTATTTCCTGCGCGCCGGCAACATCGACCACCCGATCGTCTACGACGTGGACCGCACCCGCGATGGCGGCAGCTTCTCGGTGCGCCGGGTCACCGCGATCCAGCACGGCAAGGTGATCTTCTTCTGCGCGGCCTCGTTCCAGCAGGCCGAAACCGGCGCCGAACACCAGCACAAGATGCCCGAAGTGCCGCAGCCGGAAGACATCGAGCCGAACCGGCCGCTACCGGCCGAAGTGTTGGAACGCCTTCCGATCAAGGTGCAGCGCTGGCTGTCGCGCGGCGGCCCGTTCGAATTCCGCCATGTGTACCCGCGCGATGAACTCAACCCGCCCAAGCGCCCGCCGTACCACCAGGTATGGCTGCGCCTGAGCGAGCCGGTCGGCGATGCCCCGGAGCTGCACCAGGCGCTGCTGGCCTATGCCTCCGACTTCCACCTGCTGGGCACGGCGACCTTCCCGCACGGCATCAGCTACTACCACCCGCACGTGCAGATGGCCTCGCTCGACCATGCGATCTGGTTCCACCGCCCGTTCCGCGCCGACGACTGGCTGCTGTACTCGCTGGACAGCCCCAGCGCGCAGGATTCGCGCGGCCTGGCCCGCGGCCAGTTCTTCACCCGCAATGGCGTGCTGGTGGCCAGCACCGCGCAGGAAGGCCTGATCCGCGTGGTTCCCGACCAGGCAGCGGCCGCTGCCGTGCCGGCCAAGGATTGATCCGATGCGCCAGATCTTCAGCAGCCAGCGCGTGGAAACCGTCGAAGGCGTCGCCGAGCTCCTGCGCGAGCATGGCATCGACGTCAAGGTGACCAACGGGCGCTCGTACAAGACCCGCCGCCGCGGTCAGTTCAGCTATACCGACCTGGGCAACGCCAATGCTTACCCGGCGGTGTGGATCGTGCGCGCCGACGACCAGCCGCGCGCGCGCGAAATCCTGCGCGAGGCGCGCCTGCTCGATACCACCCGTCGCGACCACCCAACCGCCGAGTTCGCCTTCCGCGACACGCCGGAACAGGGCAACAGCGGCCGCAGCTGGGCCTGGCGCATCCGCATCGCCCTGCTGGTGGTGATCGCCGGCGTGGCGCTGGTGATCGGCCTGCGCCATCGCGGTGCCCCGGCTCCGACGGCTCCGGCCCCTACCCCGCAGGCGCAGCCGCAGCCGGCGCAACCGGCCCCGCAGGCCGCACCGGAAGAGGAAGAAGTCCGGGTCCGCATCCAGCCCTCCAAGTAAGAGGCGGTGCCGGGCCATGCCCGGCGAGCACAGCGGCCTGGCAGCAAGGCCACGATTTCACCGTAACCCGTCAGGATTGGAGCCCCCTTGTTGTTCAAGGGGGCGCGCCAGCGGCGCGGGGATGAGGTGGAATGCGCGGACCGCAGATGCATCGGCATCTGCGGTCACACTTCGCGCGCGGCTCCGTCATGGGACACAATCCCAGCAGGAGAGCCGCCGCCATGACGACGTTCGCCGCATCGATCGACCAGACCCTGGAACGCGAACTGCCTGCGGCCGCTGGCGGTTGCCAGCATGCCTACGGCCGCATCGTGCTGGCCTGCCAGAACACGGTCACCGCCATCGCGCTGGCCATCACCCGCGACCGCCAGGCCAGCGAGGACATCGCCCAGGAGGCCTTCGTGAAGGGCTGGCAGCAGCTGCACCAACTGCGCAGTTCGACCAGCTTCCTGCCCTGGCTGCGGCAGATCACCCGCAACCTGGCCCGCGACTGGCTGCGCGCGCAGCGCGGCCGACCGCTGACCGGTGAGGCCGCCGAGGTAGCGATGGGCATGGCCGCCGATCCGGCCCCAGGCGCGGCCGACCGCCTGCAGCGGGTGGAAGAAGAAATCGCCGCCGAGGACATCATTTCCGCGTTGCCCGCCGACAGCCGCGAAGTGCTGCTGCTGTACTACCGTGAAGGCCAGCGCTCGCAGCAGGTCGCCGACCTGCTCGGGCTCAGCGATGCGGCCGTGCGCAAGCGCCTGTCACGCGCCCGCGCCCTCGTGCGCGACGGCCTGCTGCAGCGCTTCGGCGAATTCGCGCGCAGCAGTGCCCCGAGCGCGGCATTCGCTACGGCGGTGGTGTCGATGGTGCTGGTGGCGGCGCCCGGCACCGCCAGCGCCGCAATCCTGCTCGGCACCGGCGTCGGCATCGGCGGCAGCAAGCTCGGCCTCGGCGGTGCCAGTGCTGCCGGCGGTACCGCGATGGGATCGTTGACCGCGACGCTGGGCCAGCTGCACGTACTGCCGGCCGAAAGCTGGGCGGCGGTGATCGGTGGCGTGGTCGGTGGTGCGATCGGCAGCTATCTGGGCGGGCGCTTCCTGATGTCGTACACCGAAACGGCGTCCGAGCGCGCCGATGTGCGCCGTTTCCTCTATCTCAACATCGTCACCGGCATGTTCTGGTGCCTGGCGATCCTGCTGGCCGTGATGCTGCAGGCGCCGGTCTGGGCGCAGCTGACGGTGCTGGCGGTCGGGCTGGGCGTGGTCAACTACCAGTGCCTGGTGCCGCTGCAGCGGGTAATGGCGCCGATGATCGCGCGCGATTCGGCGCGGCGCGGGCGAACCGGCATCAACTGGAAGTTCGAATCGATGTACGGCCGCACCGGCATCGTCGCCATGAACCTGATGGTCATCGCGCTGGTGGCGTACTCACTGATGCGCAGCGGCCGCCTGTAACAGACAACGCCGGCAGTGCGCCGGCGTTGTCCTCATTCACTGCGTTGAACCTCAGCGCTGCGGCTTCGGCGCGGCGCCATCGCGCGGACCGCCGTGGCGCGGGCCAGCGTGCATCGGGCCCTTGGCGGCATCGAACTCGGCCTTGCTCAGCTGGCCGTCCTTGTTGGTGTCGGCGGCAGCGAACCAGGCATCACGACGCTGCTTCATGCGCAGCTCGCGGTCGGCCTTGTCCAGGTAGCCATCCTTGTTGAGATCAAGCTGGTCGAAGCGCGCGGCCAGGCGCGGGTCGGCCTTGGCTTCCTCGCGGCTGATGCGGCCGTCCTTGTTGACGTCCAGCTTGGCCCAGCGCTCGCCGCCGTGGCCACGGCGGCCATGCTGCCAGCGCGGCATCTCATCGCGCGACAGCTTGCCATCCTTGTTCTTGTCCAGCTCGTCGAACTTCGCGGCCAGGCGCGGGTTGGCAGCGGCTTCGCTGCGGTCGATGACGCCGTCGCCGTTGGTGTCCAGCTTGGCCGGGCGCTGCGCCGGCGTGGTCGGGGTGTCGGCCGCCAGCGCGATACCGGAAGCGGAGGTGCCGAGCAGCAGGGCCAGCAGCAGGGGGGTACGGATCATGGGTCACTCCTGGGAATGGGAATTGCGTCGGGGTGATCACTTCACCCTCGGGAGACAACAACGCCCCGGCGCGACATCGGTTGACGCCACTGCCGGTTCCATTCATCCGGCGGACAGTCGCCGCCACTGCGACAGGCTGGGGCTATGCTGTGCCCATGGCGATTCACGGCGACAGAGACGACGAACTGCGACTTTTCCAGACCGGCGAGCACCCCTGCGGGTACTGGTCGGACCGGGTGGCGCGTGACCTGGTGCTGGACCCGAACGATCGCCGCCTGGGCGGTCTGTACCCGCTGGCACTGAGCTGGGGCTTCCGCCGCAGCGGCGACCTGGTCTACCGGCCACATTGCGCACACTGCCAGGCCTGCGTGGCGGTGCGCATCCCGGTGGCGCGCTTCGCCCCGGACCGCAGCCAGCGCCGCTGTGCCGCCCGCAATGAAGACCTGGAGGTGCGGATCACCGCCGCCACCGCCCGCGACGACCTGTTCGCGCTGTACCACCGCTACCTGACCCACCGCCACGCCAACGGCGGCATGGACGACCACGGCCCGCACGAGTTCGAGCAGTTCCTGATCGGCAGCTGGTCGCACACCCGTTTCATGGAGATGCGCCTGCCCGGCCACGACGGCCAGCCCAGCCAGCTGCTGGGGGTGGCGGTGACCGACGTCACCGAGCACGGCCTGTCGGCGGTCTACACGTTCTTCGACCCGGACCACGCCGCGCGCGGGCTGGGCACCTTCGCGATCCTGCAGCAGATCGAGTGGGCGCGTCGCGAGGGGCTCCCGCACGTGTACCTGGGCTATTGGATCCGCGGCCACCAGAAGATGGACTACAAGCGCCGCTTCCATCCGCTGGAGGCCTACGACGGCCGCCGCTGGCACGATTTCGACAAGGATCTGGACGGGCGCTGACAAACCGCTGACACCGGGCCGGGTGCACAATACGGCCCATGAACGCCAAACCCCTGATTCTCGCCCTGGCCCTGCTCTGCGGCGCCACCGCCCCCGCCTTCGCCACGTCCCCTGCGATGACCGAAAAGCCGTCCGCTGCGCTGCGCCTGGCCACCTACAACACCTCGCTGTACTCCGATGAGACCGGTGGCCTGATCAAGGAACTGGAAGGTGACAGCGAGCACGCACGCAAGATCGCTGCGGTACTGCAGCAGGTGCGCCCGGACCTGGTGCTGCTGAACGAATTCGACTTCGACGATGCGCATCGCGCCGCCGACCTGTTCCAGAAGCGCTACCTGGAAGTGGCCCAGCCCGGTGGCGGCAAGCCGCTGCACTTCGCCTACCGCTACCTGGCGCCGGTCAATACGGGCGTGCCGAGCGGCCTGGACCTGGACAACAACGGCGTGGTCGGCGGCGAAGGCCGCAGCCGCGGCAACGATGCCTGGGGCTACGGCCTGCACCCGGGCCAGTACGGCATGCTGGTGCTGTCGCGCTACCCGATCGATGAAGCCAAGGTGCGCAGCTTCCAGCTGCTGAAGTGGAGCGCGATGCCGGGTGCGATCCGCCCGGTCGATCCGCGCACCGGCAAGAGCTTCTACAACGATCATGTGTGGTCGCAGCTGCGGCTGTCGTCGAAGTCGCATTGGGACGTGCCGGTGAAGACCCCGGCCGGTGTGGTCCACGCGCTGGTCTCGCACCCGACCCCACCTGTGTTCGACGGCCCGGAAAAGCGCAACGCCGCGCGCAACCACGACGAACTGCGCCTGTGGCAGGAATACCTGTCCAAGGGTGAAAAGCCGTGGCTGTGCGACGACAAGGGCCAGTGCGGCGGGCTGGCGCAAGACGCGCGCTTCGTGATCCTCGGCGACCTCAACAACGATCCGGTCGATGGCGATGGCCGCCACGAGGCGATCGTCGAGCTGATCGAGAACGCCCGCGTGCTGCGCTACCCCACCCCGCGCAGCGTCGGTGGTGAGCAGACCAGCCTGGCCTATGCCGCCAAGGGCATCGAGCGCAAGGGCGCACCGTTCCATGCCACCGGCGATTTTGGCCCGAAGTCCGGCACCATGCGCCTGGACTACGTGCTGCCCTCGACCGGTTTCGAATACGTGGGCAGCGGCATCTTCTGGCCGGCCAACGAAAGCCCGGAAGCGAAGATCGCCGACGGCAGCGACCACCATCTGGTGTGGGTGGATGTGAAGCCGTAACCGATGATGAGGGAGTACCGACCAACGGTCGGTACCCACCGGAATGCGGTAGGCGACGACCGTTGGTCGTCGCTCCTTTTTCAGGGGCGCAGTTCGACGCCGATGGCGTCGGCGGCGTCACGCGCGATGGCGCGGGCTTCGTCGATGGTTTCCGCGCGCGCCAGGGTCACGCCGACGCGGCGATGGCCATGCACGCTGGGCTTGCCGAACAGGCGCACGGCGGTGTCCGGCACCTGCAGGGCGGCGGCGACGTTGTTGAAGTACGGCACGCCTTCGCCGTGCGCCAACAGCGCGCACGAGGCCGACGGGCCGCTCTGGCGGATCACCGGGATCGGCAGGCCGAGGATGGCGCGCGCGTGCAGCGCGAACTCGCTCAGTTCCTGCGAAACAAGCGTCACCAGGCCGGTGTCGTGCGGGCGCGGCGACACTTCGCTGAACCACACCTCGTCGCCCTTCACGAACAACTCGACGCCGAACAGGCCCCAGCCGCCGAGGTCATCGGTGATCGCACGCGAGATCTCTTCGGCACGCGCCAGTGCCTTGCTCGACATCGGCTGCGGCTGCCAGCTCTCGCGGTAATCGCCGTCCTTCTGCAGGTGGCCGATCGGCGCGCAGAACGAGGTGCCGCCGGCATGGCGCACGGTCAGCAGGGTGATCTCGTAATCAAAATCGATGAAGCCTTCGACGATGCAGCGGCCCGCACCGGCGCGGCCACCGGTCTGCGCGTACTCCCAGGCCGGGGCGATGTCCGCCTCGCTGCGCAGGGTGCTTTGGCCCTTGCCCGAGGACGACATCACCGGCTTGACCACGCACGGCAGGCCGATGGCGGCCACGGCGGCCCGGTACTCGGCCTCGGTATCGACGAAGCGGTACGGCGAGGTCGGCAGGCCCAGGGTCTCGGCGGCCAGGCGGCGGATGCCTTCGCGGTCCATGGTCAGGCGGGCGGCACGCGCGGTGGGGATCACCCGCAGGCCCTGCTCCTGTTCCAGCTGGACCAGGGTTTCAGTGTGGATGGCCTCGATCTCCGGCACCACCAGGTGCGGCTGCTCCTGGGCGATCAGGGCACGCAGGGCCATCGCATCGAGCATGTCGATCACGTGCGAGCGGTGCGCGACCTGCATGGCCGGGGCATCGGCATAGCGGTCGGCGGCGATCACTTCCACGCCCAGCCGCTGCAGCTCGATGGCCACCTCCTTGCCGAGTTCGCCCGAGCCCAGCAGCAGCACGCGGGTGGCAGAGGGGGACAACGGAGTTCCAAGCTTGGCCATGGCGGTTCCAGCAGCAATGTGAAGGCGGGTGGGCATTCTAGCTGCCCGCGCACCCTGGCCATGGCATCCGACGAACGGCAGTCGAAAACTGATATCACTTTGATATCTTCATTACGAACCCTCAAGGACGTACCGCCATGAAAGAGAAGTCGCTGTCTTCGCTCAACGGCCTCGGCACGCTGGCCGGCGCCCTGCTCGTCGGCCTCGCCGGCGCCGCCCTGTTCGTGGTCGGCGTTGCGGCCAATGCCAGCACCGGCTCGCCCAACCTGCTGCTGATGCTGCTGGGCGCCCTGCTGGTGGCGCTGGGCGTGTTCATCCTGGCCGGCCTGTACACCATCCAGCCCAACCAGGCGGCGGTGCTGAGCCTGTTCGGCAAGTACGTGGGCACGGTGAAGGACAACGGCCTGCGCTGGAACAACCCCTTCTATGCCAAGCGCCGGGTCAGCCAGCGCGTGCGCAACTTCGAGAGCGGCAAGCTGAAGGTCAACGAGCTCGATGGCAGCCCGATCGAAATCGCCGCGGTGATCGTCTGGCAGGTGGTCGATGCCTCCGAGGCGGTCTACAACGTGGATGATTACGAGAGCTTCGTGCACATCCAGTCCGAATCGGCGCTACGCGCGATGGCCACCAGCTATCCGTACGACCAGCATGAGGAAGGCCAGCTGGCCCTTCGCAGCCACGCCAGCGAGATCTCCCAGCACCTGAAGAACGAACTGGCCGAGCGCCTGGCCGATGCCGGCGTGCAGGTGATAGACGCGCGCATCAGCCACCTCGCCTACGCCGCCGAAATCGCCCAGGCGATGCTGCAGCGCCAGCAGGCCAACGCGGTGATCGCCGCACGCACGCGCATCGTCGCCGGTGCGGTGGGCATGGTCGAGATGGCGCTGGCCGAACTGCAGAAGAACGGCGTGGTGCAGCTGGACGAGGAACGCAAGGCACACATGGTCAGCAACCTGCTGACCGTGCTGTGTTCGGACCGCGGCACCCAGCCGATCGTCAACGCCGGTTCGCTGTACTGAACCACCCTCGCAACGGGGCGCCCCACCGCCCCGCCAGGAGCTTGCATGAGTGAGAAGAAAGCCTACCCGCTGCGGATCAACGCCGAGGTCCTGGCCGCCGCGCAGCGCTGGGCTGACGACGAGCTGCGCAGCCTCAACGCGCAGATCGAATACGTGCTGCGCGACGCCCTGCGCAGGGCAGGACGCCTGCCGAAACCCACCCCACCGCCGGAGGACAAGGAATGAGCAAGCGCTGGAGCTACCAGACCATCGAGGTCAAGACGTCCATGATGGGCGTGCTCAAGCCAGAAGACGTGCAGACAGAACTCAGCCGCCAGGGCCAGCTGGGCTGGGAGCTGGTGAACGTCATCATCCCGGCGCCGATGTGCCCGGCGATGCTGGTGTTCAAGAAGGAAGCCTGAACCATGGGCGCCAGCGACCCGAAACAGTACGAGGTAACCGAGAGTTCGCCGTTGCGCGTGCTGTGGATCGTGCTGCCCCTGCTCGCCGCCTTCGGGGCCTGCCTGTATGCGCAGCTGTACAAGGCACCGGCGACGGCGCCCTGGATCGAAGTAACGCTGTCGCCGCCCTGGTTCCGGATGGGCGGCAGCGCCGCCTGGAGCCTGGTGGTAATCGCCGCGCTCGGCATCGGGCTGGGCGCGGCCTTCTTCCGGCGCCGGGTGGAACTGGCCGACGACGTGCTGGACGTGCGCTCGACGATGTACCGTCGGCGCGTGCCGGTCGCGCAACTGCGGCTGGACCAGGCCGAGGTGGTCGATCTCAGCCGCGACCGCCGCTATGGCATCCGCTTCAAGACCAACGGCTATGCGATGCCGGGCTTCTACTCCGGCCACTTCCGCCTGCAGGGCGGCGGCAAGGGGTTCGCCCTGGTCACCGACCGCGCGCGCGTTCTCGCCCTGCCGGTCAGCGATGGCAGCACGCTGCTGCTCAGCCTGGACCGGCCGCACGTGCTGCTGGACGCACTGCGCAAGGTGGCCGCGCCGGCGCTGCGGCAGTAAGCTGCGCCGATGCAACGACGCCCGCCCCTGCTGATCAATACCGAGACCATCGAACTGTGGCCCGCGGACCTGCTGCGTGCACGCAGCAACCTTGACGCGCGCCTGCTGTCACAGGCGCGATGGGTGCTGCGACGCAAGCGCGATGGCCGCTACCTGGCAGCCGTGCTACCGCACGGCGTACATTCGATGGTGCCGCGCCTGCCACGCGAGCCCGGGGTCGAGGACGCACTGGCGCTGCTGGATGCAGCGGCGGCACGTCCGTTCGGCGCTGCGCTGGAAGAACAATGGCTTCCACTGGCCGGCCTGCAGCAGCACCTGCAGCAGCTCGGCCTGGATGCCCAGCGCTATGCCGACGACAGCGGCCTTCCGCTGGAACCCGAACCGTGCCTGCTGCACTTCGCCGGCCGCGATCGCTTCGCCCGCCCGCTCTGGCTACGCCGTGGCGCCGCGCAGGGCTGGCGGCGGATGCGCCTGCACGCCGCGCGCGATGGCGTGGCGCTGGATGCAATCTCTGGCTTCCGCAGCCATGCCTACCAGCTGGGCATCTTCGAACGGAAACGGGCGCGCGGGCTGAGCGTGGCGGAAATCCTGAAGGTCAATGCCGCGCCAGGTTTCAGTGAACACCACAGCGGCCATGCGCTGGACATCGGCACACCGGGCGATGCCCCGGCCGAAGAATCGTTCGAAGCCACTGACGCCTTCGCGTGGCTGCGGGCCCATGCCAGCACGCACGGCTTCCAGCTGAGCTACCCGCGCGATAACCCGCACGGGATCGTCTACGAACCGTGGCACTGGTGCTGGGGACCGGCCAACGGCTGAGCCCCGCTTGGCGGCTGCAAAGCAAACTCTTTGGAGCTGTCCGCCACGGAATGGAACAAGAGAACAAAGACAAAAGCGGGTCGCTTCACTCGAAGCCTCTGCAACGGATCAGCGTGCAGCTGTTGGGTCCGCCTTCAAGCGAGCCGAGCACCGCAGGTCTGGCGAGGGCGAAGAGGTGCGGGTGTCTGAGCGCAGCGAGTTCCCGCACCGCCCCTCGATGGGCCGAGGAGCACAGGACACCGGTGCGCAGCACCGGCTCGCGGCCGGCGGCGCGTTTCTTTTGGTTACTCTTCTTTTCGCGCGAAAAGAAAAGTAACGCCCATGAACCATCACGATCGCATCGGCATGGATCGGAGCGAGAGCACTGCGACCCTCACCGCCTCAACGCATTGATCGCCAGCAGCACCCAGCCGGCCATCATGCTGGTGCCACCGATCGGCGCCATCCGCGTCGGCCACTGCCACAGCGCCCCGCCCGCCAGGCTGCCGGAAAACAGCAGTACGCCCAGCAGCAGCACATACAGCGCCAGGTGCGCGATCGCCCCTTGTGCGCGCGGCCCGAGTGCCACCAGTACTGCACCATGCGCGAACGCATACAGCGCCGCCATGTTCAGATGCTGCTGCGCCAGCGGATCGGCCACACCGTGCGACGCATAGGCAGACAGGCCGATCGAGGCAGCGGCCAACAGCGCACCCAGGCAGGCCAGCAGGGAAGGCTTGCGTGCGCGACGTTCGAGATTGAACATGAGGGCTCCTTGCGCAGCGCCCCTTGCCGGGCGCCAGATGAAAAAAAACGCGCCGCAATGAGCGGCGCGTTTTCGCGTCCAACACTACATGGGTCAGCCGAGGCTTACTTGACGGCCCAGTAGATGTCGTAGGTCGCTTCCGGGGTGAACGACTTGTCGATGCCGTCCTTCCAGGTTTCGTACGGACGGTCGATGACTTCGTTGCCCGAGGTCACGGCCCAGGCGCGCAGGCCGTTGCGGGCCACGTCCAGGCCGGCCATGTGGCCGGTGTAGGCCGCATGCGCCGAACGGTGCGGAGCCACGTGCACGTACTTGACCGGTGCGCCGCCATCGATCTTGACGGTCAGCTCCTCAGCGGTGGCACCCTCGGCACCCTTCTTCTTCACCGGCTGGGCGATGTCGAAGGCGTACTTCTCCTGGCCGAAGTCGGTGGTGATGATGCGGAACGGACCGGCGGCTTCAAGGCCATTGGCCTCCATCACGCGCTTGATCCACTCCTGGTTGTCCTTGATGGACTTGGTGATGCTGTCCTGACCGCGGTCCACGTTGCCGGCGTTGACGACCAGCAGGTTCTCGGCCGGCACGTCGACGATGGCCAGGTCGGTCAGCGGGGCTTCCGGCGTGCGGTAGTCCACGTTCGGCACGGTGGCGAGCATGTTGGCCATGCGCGACAGGCCCATCTTGATGTCGTCGCCGATCTGGCGGCTGACATACAGGCCGGCGTAACGACCGAACAGGTCGAAGCCGTACTTCACCGAGTAGTCCTGGGTGATCTTGACGTTGCGACCGCCCTTGCCGGTCGGCTCCAGGTTGAAGGTGGTGACCTTGTCGTGACCCTTGGTGGCGTCTTCGATGGCGATCACAACACGCTTGTTCTCTTCGGCTTCGGTGATCTTCCAGGAACCGGTGCCCAGGTCCTTGGAGGTGAAGTCGAGGGTGGCACCGGTACCGGAGGCCGGGCCGGACAGCTTCAGTTCAACGGCGGGATCGCGCAGTACCAGCGGGTTCCAGTCCTTGAAGCGGCGCAGGCTGCTGACCGTGTCGTACACGATCGTCATCTTGCGGTTGGTCTCGATGCTTTCGGTGATGTGACGCTCGCCCGGCAGACATACGCCAATGATGACGAACAGGCCAGCCACGATCCCCAAGGCGATCAGGAACTCGATAATACGGGTCATTCAGAGAGTCTCCGGGGCCGATCCCACGGCCGGGTTGATTGAAGCGAAGCGCCAATCCTAGCAGGCTTCGCAGGCATTGTTTATCGGGATTGGCGCACCGGTTTCCCTGCCGGCTGCGTATTTGTATGGACAAAGAATTCGAAGGGTAACGCATACCGCTGCCCGGCAAGTAGGGGGCAACCTTGGCGGGAACCCTCGGCAACCATCCAAGTCGTTGTACCTGAAGGATTTTCCTCAGACCAGCTGGAGTTCGAACGCCTTCAGGACGGCGCGCGTACGGTCGCGCACGCCCAGCTTGGAGAGGATGTTGGACACGTGGTTCTTGATGGTGCCCTCGGCCACGCCCAGCGAATTGGCGATCTCCTTGTTGGAGAAGCCGCTGGCCATCAGCCGCAGGATCTCGGTCTCGCGGTCGGTCAGCGGGTCCGGCCGGTCCAGGCTGACGAACTCGTTGCGCATGTGCTCCAGGCCGGACAGCAGGCGCTGGGTCACCGCCGGCTGCACCAGCGATCCCCCATCGGCCACGGTGCGGATGGCACCGACCAGCTGCGCCAGGGTGACATCCTTGAGCAGGTAGCCCTTGGCACCGGCCTTGAGCCCGGCCAGCACCAGCTGGTCGTCGTCGAACGTGGTCAGGATGATGGTCGGCGGCAGCTGTTCCTGCCGCGACAGCAGCTGCAGCGCCTCCAGGCCGGACATCACCGGCATGCGCATGTCCATCAGCACCACGTCGGGGCGCACCTGCGGTATCAGCTCGACCGCCTGCCGGCCGTCGCCGGCCTCGGCCACCACCTCGATGCCGTCGTCGAGCGCCAGCAGGGAGCGGATTCCCTGCCGCACCAGGGTTTGGTCGTCGACCAGGCAGACGCGAATCATCAACGCACTCCTTCAGGAACCTTGGTAAGGGCGGCCACCAGCACCGTTGCCGGCACCGTCGCCCGCAGCCGGAAGCCTTCGCCGGGACGGGTTTCGATCTGCAGCTGGCCACCACATTGTTGCAGGCGCTCGCGCATGCCGCGCAAGCCATTGCCTACATTGACCATATCCGCGCCGACGCCGTCGTCGCGGGCCTCCACCACCACCCGGTCGGGGGCTTCACGGTACACCTTGATCCACAGGTGGCGGGCGCCGGCGTGGCGCACCGCGTTGGTGATGATCTCCTGGGTACAGCGCAGCAGCACATGGGCCCGCTGCGGGTCCTCCACGTTCAGTGGATCCTCGATCTCCAGCTGGATGTCCAGCGAGGGCACGTTCTCGGTCAGCGGGCGCAACGCGGCGGCCAGATCGATGGCGCCGGTCTCGCGCAGCTGGCTGACCACTTCGCGCACGTTGCCCAGCAGCAGCTTGGCCAGCGCGTGCGAGCGCTTCACGTGATCCAGCGCCTGGCCCTCGGCCAGGTGGCCGGCGACCTCCAGGTTCAGGGTCAGCGCAGTCAGCTGGTGGCCCAGCAGGTCATGCAGCTCACGCGAAATGCGGGTGCGCTCGTTGACCCGCGCGCTCTCGGCCAGCAGCGCGCGGGTGGCCCGCAGTTCCGAATTGAGCCGGCGCTGCTCGTCGCGGGCCTCGGTCTGCTGCCGCGCGACCAGGCTGGTCACGAAGATGAACATGGAAAAGCCGCCGTACAACAGCGACTGCATCACTGCCTCAAACAGCGGGAAGCGCAGCAGCATGTAATAGACCGGCGCCACCGCCAGCTGGCTGACCAGCAGCCACAGCACCCCCAGCCGTACCGACAGCATCCACGGAATGACCCCGGCGGCCACCATCATCAGGATGCTGCCCAGGCCCGATCCGCTGAGGAAGCTGACCCCCAGCGCGGAGACCGTCAGCAACAGCAGCAGGCCGCGGTCCAGCCAGCTGGTATGGCTGTCGCTGCGCAGGATGCGGGTCAGCCAGTAATAGGCGGTACCGAAGGACAGGTAGGCGACGAACAGCAGGATCGCCCAGCCGCCCATGTCATTGCGGCTGTGCAGGTTCTCGAACTGCGAGTAAGCCAGGGGCAGGCCGACCATGACCCAGGTGAACAGGCCGGCCAGGCGGAGGACACGGGTATGGCTGAGGACTCCCAACATGCCAGCACTCTACGGGGCACGCCTGCGCACCGCACCCCACGGAAGTCATGCCCGCCCGGTCGCCTGTTCATGCCGCAGCCCACCCCGGGCATGCAATAATCGTGCGCAGGGTCCCTCGATGGACCAACCGCGTTACCCCACGGAGTCACAATGTCGATTGTCATCCGCGACGTGCGCGAGCACGAGCTCGATTCCGTCCTGGCTTTGAACAACAACGCTGGCCTGGCCATCCTTCCCCTGGATGCGGCCCGCCTGCGCCTGTTCTATGAAACCGCTGAGTATTTCCGCGTCGCCGAGCGCGACGGCAACCTGGCCGGCTTCCTGATCGGCTTCGGCAGCGACAGCCAGCACGACAGCAGCAATTTCGCCTGGTTCAAGCAGCAGCTGGACACCCCGTTCTTCTACATCGACCGCATCGTGGTCGCCAGCCGCCGCCGTGGCGGTGGCGTCGGCCGTGCGTTCTATGCCGACGCGCAGAGCTTCGCCGAGCTGCGCTACCCGCAGATGACCTGCGAAGTCTTCCTCGACCATGGCGCCGATGCCGCCCTGCTCTTCCACGGCAGCTTCGGCTTCCGCGAGCTGGGCCAGAACACCATGCCGCAGGTCGATGTGCGTGCCAGCATGCTGGCCAAGGAACTGTGCAGCTACCCATGGGTCCAGGAGACCTACGGCGACAAGCTGCCGGATGTGGCATGGACACGCGCCCGGCAGCTGCCGGCGCAGGCACAGCGGCCGACGGGGACCTGAGCGTGGCGGTGAATTTCGATTACGAACAGGCCGGTGAACTGAAGATCGGCCAGGTGGGCATCGCCAACCTGCGCATCCGCACCCTTGATGTCGAGCGCCTTGTGCAGGAAATGCGCGAGCGCGTGACCCGCGCACCGAAGCTGTTCGGCCGCGCCGCGGTGATCCTCGACTTCGGCGGCCTGAGCCAGGTGCCGGACGTGGCCACCGCGCAGGCGCTGGTTGATGGCCTGCGCAGCGCCGGCGTGCTGCCGGTGGCACTGGCCTATGGCACCAGCGCGGTCGACCTGCTCTCGCAGCAGCTCGGCCTGCCGCTGCTGGCCAAGTTCCGCGCGCAGTACGAGCGTGCCGAGGCCGAACCGGCCCCGCCGCCGCCCGCGCCGGAACCGCGCCGCGCGGCCCGTGCCGAACCGAAGCCGGCCCCGGCAACGCCGGTGGCCAAGGTGGCCGACGCTGCTGCACCGCAGCCGGGCCGCATGCAGCTGGGCAACGTGCGTTCGGGCCAGCAGCTGTACGCGGAAAACTGCGACCTGACCGTGATGGCCACCGTCGGCGCCGGCGCTGAGGTCATCGCCGATGGCAGCATCCATATCTACGGCACCCTGCGCGGCCGCGCGCTGGCAGGGGCCCAGGGCAACACCGCGGCGCGTATTTTCTGCCGTGATTTCCATGCGGAACTGGTCGCCATTGCAGGCCATTACAAGGTACTGGACGATGTCCCGGACAACCTGCGCGGCAAGGCCGTCCAGGTGTGGCTGGAACAGGACCAGATCAAGATCGCTGCGCTGGACTGACGCAGCACCCAAACAGAATCATCAGGAGAAGTCCTTTGGCTGAAATCATCGTAGTCACCTCCGGCAAGGGCGGCGTCGGCAAGACCACTTCCAGTGCGAGCCTGGCCTGCGGCCTGGCACGGCGCGGCAAGAAGGTGGCGGTGATCGACTTCGACGTCGGCCTGCGCAACCTCGACCTGATCATGGGCTGCGAACGCCGCGTGGTGTACGACTTCGTCAACGTCGTGCACGGCGAAGCCACCCTCAAGCAGGCCCTGATCAAGGACAAGCGCTTCGACAACCTGTACGTGCTGGCCGCCTCGCAGACCCGCGACAAGGACGCACTGACCCAGGAAGGCGTGGGCAAGGTCCTGAAGGACCTGGCCGCCGACGGCTTCGACTACATCATCTGCGACTCACCGGCCGGCATCGAGAAGGGCGCCTTCCTGGCGATGTACTTCGCCGACCGCGCGGTGGTGGTGGTGAACCCGGAAGTGTCGTCGGTGCGCGACTCCGACCGCATCATCGGCCTGCTCGACTCGAAGACCCACAAGGCCGAGTCCGGCCAGGACGTGCCGGCCTTCCTGCTGCTGACCCGCTACACCCCGCTGCGCGTGGAAAGCGGCGAAATGCTGAGCATCGCCGACGTCGAGGAAGTCCTCGGCCTGAAGGCGATCGGCGTGATTCCGGAATCGGGTGACGTGCTCAACGCCTCCAACAAGGGCGAACCGGTCATCCTGGATGTCGAATCCGCTGCCGGCCAGGCCTACGAAGACGCCGTCGCGCGCATCCTCGGCGAAGAACGCCCGATGCGCTTCACCAACGTCGAGAAGAAGGGCTTCTTCAGCAAGCTGTTCGGAGGGTAAGCATGGGCCTGTTTGATTTCCTCAAAGCGAAGAAGACCACCGCCGAAACCGCCAAGAACCGCCTGCAGATCATCATTGCGCAGGAACGCAGCCACCGCGGTGGCCCGGACTACCTGCCGCTGCTGCAGCGCGAGCTGCTGGAAGTGATCAAGAAGTACGTGAACATCGACGTCGATGCAGTGAAGGTCGACCTGGTGAAGGATGGCCAGCACGACGTGCTGGACATCTCCGTGGCGCTGCCTGAAGGCCCGGACAAACCCTGATGCCCTGCCCCGCCCGTGCCTGCATGGGCGGGACTGCCTGACCTGCATGACCGATACGACAACCGCCGTGGACATCACCTGCGTGGGCGACATCGCCTTCGCCGATGCGCAGTGCCTGCTCGCCGCGCATGGCCTTCGGCTGCACCACGTGGCGGCCGGTGAACCGATTCCCGGCAGCTACTGGGGCGAACCCGAGGCCGGCATCATCGCCAGCAACGTGTACGTGCGCGATGACACCCCCGTGCACTCGATGCTGCACGAAGCCTGCCACCTGATCGTGCTGCCGCCGGAGCGGCGTGCGCAGGTGCATACCGATGCCACCGACTCGGTAGCCGAGGAAGACGCGACCTGCTACCTGCAGATCGTGCTGGCCGGGCAGCTGCCCGGCGTCGGCAGCCAGCGGCTGATGGCCGACATGGATGCCTGGGGGTATACGTATCGGCTGGGGTCTACACAGGCGTGGTTCGAGCAGGACGCCGAAGACGCGAAGGCCTGGCTGATCGAACGCGGCCTGCCGGTGGCGTGATCCACCGTGAACCGGGTCAGATCCCTTTTGCTGCGCAAAAGGGATCTGACCCCAATACCCATCACCCCTGCCCTGCCAACGCGCGCAGGGTGATGCCGACGATGTAGGCCAGGTAGGTGCCGGTGGCGTAGCCCATCGTCCCCAGCAGCACGCCGACCGGCGCCAGCGCCGGATGGAACGCCGCGGCCACCACCGGTGCCGAGGCCGGTCCACCGATGTTCGACTGCGAACCGATGGCGAAATAGAAGAACGGTACCTTCAGCAGCTTGCCCAGGCACCACAGCAGCACGATGTGCACGGCGATCCAGATCAGGCCGAGCAGGAACAACCACGGCCGGTCCAGCAGCGCCAGCAGATCCATCTGCATGCCGATGCAGGCGATCAGGAAGTACAGCAGCAGCGAACCCAGCCGCGACGCGCCTGCGCCTTCCAGATTGCGGGCACGGGTGAAGCTCAGGCTCAGGCCCAATGTGGTCGACAGCACCACCACCCACACGAACGGCGCATCCAGGCTGAACTGCGGGGCCCAGCTGACGTTGGCCTTGAACCAGGCCGCCAGCGGCGCGCCGATCGCGTGCGACAGGCCGACGCCACCGAAGGCCACGGCAACGATCAGCATCAGGTCGGTGAGGCTGGGAATGCGCTCATGTTCGGCCTGGAAGCGCGCGATGCGTTCCTTCAGTTCATCGATGGCCGAGGTATCGGCACCGCTGCGCGCGTCGATCTTCGCTGCGCGCCCGG
This sequence comes from Stenotrophomonas maltophilia, assembly GCF_002799155.1. Taxonomy (GTDB): domain Bacteria; phylum Pseudomonadota; class Gammaproteobacteria; order Xanthomonadales; family Xanthomonadaceae; genus Stenotrophomonas; species Stenotrophomonas maltophilia_R. The sequence continues at coordinate 725,238 of NZ_NERD01000002.1, read as the reverse complement.
CCAGGAAGATCAGCGCGGCCATCCACACGTAACCGACACCGACATCGACCACCGCGAACTGGCCAAAGGTGGTCGCGTTGACGTCGAACACTTCGCGCATCGCCAGCATGTTGGCGCCGCCGCCGATCCAGCTGCCCGCCAGCGCGGCCATGCCGGCCCAGGTATCACCGGCCACGGTGTCGGGATGGATCGCGCGCATCAGCAGGAACGCCACCACCGCACCGAGCATGATGCTGGCCGAGGCGCCCAGGTACATCAGCACCAGCTTCGGGCCGAGCCGCAGGATGCCCTTGATGTCCACCGCCAGGGTCAGCAGGATCAGCGCCGCCGGCAACAGGATGTCGCGCGCGATCGGGTTGTAGAGCCGGGTGTTCTGGCCGTCGATCAGGCCGACGGTGTTGTAGATGCCGGGAATCAGGTAGCACAGCAGCAGCGCCGGCACGAAGGTGTAGACGCGTTTCCACAGCCCCTGCTCGCGCGAGGCGGTCCAGAACACGGCGCCGAGGGTGGCGGCGATCAAACCGAAGACGACGATGTCGTTCTGGATCAGGGCGGTCGAGGGCATGCAGGCGCTCTGGGTAGAGCCGAGCCATGCTCGGCTGCTGTTGGCTGGAGGTGTGCCGACCAACGGTCGGCGCCCACCGGCGGGAACATCTGCACCCACCGGTAAAGCAGATGGTGAAACAAAAGCGCCGCCCCGGAGGGCGGCGCTGCAGTCATCAGTTGCCGATGTGCTGCTTCAGCCAGGCATTGACGGTGTCATGCCACAGGATGCTGTTGTTCGGCTTCAGCACCCAGTGGTTCTCGTCCGGGAAGTACAGGAATTTCGATTCGATGCCCTGGCGCTGGGCGGCGGTGAACGCGGCCAGGCCCTGCTCGACCGGAATGCGGAAGTCCTGCTGGCCATGGATGACCAGGATCGGCTTCTTCCAGTCCGCCACGTGGTTGACCGGATTGAACTTCTCGTAGTTCGCCGCCTTCTGGTACGGCGTACCGCCCTGTTCCCACTCGGTGAACCACAGTTCTTCGGTGGCATAACCCATCATGCGCTGGTCGAACACGCCGTCATGGTTGACCAGGCACTTGAACGGGCTGTTCCAGTTGCCGGCGATCCAGTTGACCATGAAGCCGCCGTAGCTGGCACCCAGCGCACAGGCCTTGTCACCGTTGAGGAAGGAATACTTCTTCAGCGCCGCGTCCCAGCCCTTCTGCAGGTCTTCCAGCGGGCGGTCGCCCCAGTGCTGGCTGATCGCATCGGTGAAGGCCTGGCCATAGCCGGTGGAACCGTGGAAGTCGATCATCACCACGGCGTAGCCCTGGCCCGCATAGGTCTGCGGGTTCCAGCGGTAGCTCCAGCCGTTGCCGAAGCTGCCCTGCGGGCCACCGTGGATCAGGAACGCGACCGGGTACGACTTGCCTTCCTGGTAGTTGTGCGGCTTGACCACGTAGCCATGCACGGTGTCGTTGTTCCAGCCCTTGAACTCGAACTGTTCGTAGTCGCCGAAGCTCACGTCCTTGAGCACCTCACCGGCGGCCGGGGTCAGCGCGCGCAGTTCACCGATGGCTTCGCCCGCGGCCGGCAGCAGGCCGACCAGCACCTGGTCGTTGCTCTTCAGGCTGTTGCGGGTGATCGCCACGCTGTTGCCGGCCACGTCGACCGAGGTCACGCTGCCGTCGCCGATCAGCTTGGTGGCCTTGCCGCTGGCCACGTCGATCTGGAACAGCGGGTGCTCGCCGAGGTCATCGGCGGTGGTGTAGATGCTGGCGCCATCGGCAGACAGGGTGATGCCGCCGGCCGAACGATCCCACTGCGGGGCGATCTCGCGGGTCTTGCCGCTGGCCACGTCCATCGCCATCAGGCCGAAGCGGTCGGCCTCGAAGCCCGGGCGCTTCATCGCGCGATAGAACAGGGTCTTGCCGTCGGCGCTGAACACCGGGCCGGCATCCCAGGCCGGGTTGGCGGCGGTCAGGTTGACCGGCGCCTGCTTGCCGGCGGCGTCGAAGCGGTACAGGTCGAAGTTGGTCGACCACGGCTCCTGCTTGCCGGCCACGCGGATGCTGGCCACCACGCTGGCGCCATCCGGCGACCACGCGAAATCATCATTGCCACCGAACGGCTTGGACGGCGCATCCCCATCGATGGTCGCGCTCAGCGCCGAAGCGCCCTTGACCGCGCCGGCCTTGGCCGTCGGCAGCGGTGCGACGAACAGGGTGTTGCGGCGGCCGTCGTTCCAGGTATCCCAGTGGCGCACGAACAGCGAATCCCACACCTGGCCGCTGGCCTTGGCGTCCTTCTTTTCCTTCAGCTTCTTTTCGGTGCATGCCAGGTCCGAGGCACAGGCCTGGAACACGCCGGCACTGAACAGCACGCGGTCGTCCTGCGGCGACACGTGGTAGCTGTCCACGTCGACCGGGAAGTCGGTCAGCTGGCGCGGGGTGCCGCCGTTGATCGGCTGCGCGTACAGCTGCTGGCTGCCGTTCTTGGCGCTGAGGAAGTACACGGTCTGGCCATCGGCCGACAGCGAAGCGGAATTGACGCTCCAGCCGGCCGGGGTGATCTGCTTCGGCGGCGCCGCATCGCGGGTGCGCAGGTTGCGCGCGAACAGCGCGGTGGAGGCCTTCAGGTTGGCATCCACGCTGCGCTTGGCGAACACCACGGTGCCGCCGTCAGCGGTCAGTACCGGCGCGGAGACGCGGTCCATGGCCACCATGTCGCGGACTTCCAGGCCACGGGCAGCGGCGACGCTGGGCAGGGCGGCCAGCAGGCTCAGTGGCAGCAGGGCATGACGCAGTTTCATCGGGGTCTCCGCAGGACGGCAAAAAACCGATGGTAGGCCCGGGCGGCCGGGGCTGCCAAGGCCATCGGTCATGGCTGCCGGCGGCGGTTGGCTGCGCCGCCACAACGAGCAAACCCCGCCGAAGCGGGGTTTGTGGGGGGACGCCGGGGTCGGATCCGATTCCACCGGAATCGGCTCTGACCCCAGACGCTGCCAACGTGGGGTCAGCGCCCTTCCCGGTGGGAAGGGATCCGACCCCGTGGCCCTTACGCCACGGCGCGCTTGCCGGTGCGGTAGATCAGCCAGCCGACCACGAACAGCACGGCCAGGCCGATCCACTGTGCGCCCGGCAGATGGAACGGCACGGCCAGCACGTCGGCGCGGCTGCTGACCACGATCGGAATCGCGATGGCGATACCCATCAGTGCCTCGCCGGTGATCAGGCCGGCAGCGAACAGCACGCCCGGCTTGTGCACGCGGTCGCGGCCTTCTTCGTCATCGGCGCGCACCTTGTGGAAGCGCTCGACCAGATAGGCGATCAGGCCGCCGAGGAAGATCGGCACCATCAGTTCCAGCGGCAGGTAGATGCCGATGGCGGCGGCCAGCACCGGCACGCGGAAGCGCGCGTTGCGCGACTTCAACCAGCTGTCGAAAGCAATGATGGCGGCACCGACCACGGCACCGATGCCGATGAAGGTCCAGGGCAGTTCACCACCAAACAGGCCCTTGGCCACCGAGGCCATCAGGTTGGCCTGCGGTGCGGCCAGCGCGTTGGGGTGCAGCTCGGACTTCACGCCGATGCCGTAGGCGGTGGCCAGCAGGTTCAGCACCGGCGCCATGATCAGCGCGCACGAGAACGCACCGATGCCCAGCATCAGCTGCTGCTTCCACGGAGTGGCACCGACGATGTAGCCGGCCTTGAGGTCCTGCAGGTTGTCACCGCCGACCGCTGCAGCACAGCACACCACCGCGCCGATCATGATCGCAGCCACCGCACCCAGCGGCGCGCCGAAGGCGCCGACCGGCTGCAGGCCATCCTTGCCCAGCAGCACGACCAGCACGGCCGAGGCGAACAGGATGGTGGAGATGGTGATGCCCGAGACCGGGTTGTTGGACGAACCGATCAGGCCGGCCAGGTAGGCCGAGACCGAGACGAACAGGAAGCCGGCGACGATCATGATGAGGGTCATCGGGATCGACACGTGCCACTGGCCCACGATGGCCTGGTACAGGGCCAGCAGCGGCAGCACGAAGACCACCAGGGCGACCAGCATCCACTTCATCGGCAGGTCGCGCTCAGTGTGCGCCAGCACCGGGCCACCGCTCTTGCGCGCAGCGGCGAAGCCACTCTTGACGCCGTTGAGCAGCGACTTGCGCAGCGAGATCAGGGTCCAGATGCCACCGATCAGCATCGCGCCGACACCCAGGTAGCGCATCTTCGCGCCCCAGATGGCGAACGCCGCCTCGGTGGAGGAAGCCGTGGCAACCGACGCGGCCAGCGCCGGATCGGTGTTCATGAAGAAGGCCTGGTAGATCGGGATGGCGATGTGCCAGGTCAGGATCGAGCCGGACACCACCACGATGCCAACGTTGAGGCCGACGATGTAGCCCACGCCCAGCAGTGCCGGCGACAGGTTGGTGCCGATGAAGGCGGTGACCTTGGAGCTGCCGACATAGGCCGAGGTGGCCCAGGCGTCGGGAATCAGGCGCATGCCGCTTTCCGCGGCCAGCTTCACGAAGGCGCCGATCACGGCCGAGATGGCAAGGATCTTCAGGCCCGGGCCCGGGTTCTCGCCGGCCTTGAGCACTTCGGCCGCAGCCTTGCCTTCCGGGAACGGCAGCGGGTCTTCGACGATCATCGAACGGCGCAGCGGCACCGAGAACAGCACGCCCAGCAGGCCACCGAGGCCGGCGATGCCCAGCACCCACCAGTACTTGAAGTCCGGCCAGTAGCCCATGATCACCAGCGCGGGGATGGTGAAGATCACACCGGCGGCGATCGACGAACCGGCCGAGGCGCCGGTCTGCACGATGTTGTTTTCGAGGATGGAGCCACCGCCCAGCAGGCGCAGCACGCCCATGGAAATCACCGCGGCGGGAATGGCGGTGGCGATGGTCAGGCCTGCGAACAGACCGAGATAGGCGTTGGCCGCCGACAGCACCACCGCCAGCACGATGGCCAGGGCCACTGCGCGGAAGGTGAGCTGCTTGGGCGCAGCGTCATGGTTCATGGAAGCCCCTGCTGGCAAAAAATCCCTGCCACGCTAGCGTTCAGGGCAGATCAAGTCCAGCGTGCCAAAGGATGGGGCGTGTGCTGCAGCGCAATGGGCGCGTACGTGAACCGGCAACCGACCGACCCGGCAAACTGCGGCTGGGCCCGTCGCAAACGATATGTTATATCTTAATATTACCTGTTCCCACCGCATCGCATGCCCCCTTCCCCCTCACTTCGCCTGGCCTCCATCGACCAGCTGCGCGGCACCGTGATGCTGCTGATGCTGCTCGACCACGTGCGCGAGACCTTCTTCCTGCAGCACCAGGTGGGCGATCCGATGGACGCGGCCAGTGTGTCCCCCGCCCTGTTCGCCTGCCGCCTGCTGGCCCACCTGTGTGCGCCGGTGTTCGTGCTGCTCACCGGTCTGTCGGCCTGGCTGTACGGCCAGCGCCAGGCGGACCCGCGCCGGGCCACCGCCGCCTTCCTGCTCAAGCGCGGCCTGTTCCTGGTGGTGCTGGAACTGACCCTGGTGAACTTCGCCTGGACCTTCCAGTTGCCGCCGGACACGATCTATCTGCAGGTGATCTGGGCCATCGGCCTCAGCATGATCGCGCTGGCCGCCCTGCTGTGGCTGCCGCGCCCGGCCTTGCTGGTGCTGGCGGTGCTGCTGGTGGCCGGGCACAACCTGTTCGATGGCCTGCACGTGGAAGGCAACAGCCTGCTGGCGGTGCTGTGGAAGGTGCTGCACCAGCGCGACTGGATCGAGGCCGGCGGCCTGCGCCTGCGCACCTCCTATCCGGTGCTGCCATGGATCGGGGTGATCGCACTGGGCTATCTGATGGGCCCCTGGTTCGCCCGTGATCGCGCGCCCGAGCAGCGTCGGCACTGGCTGCTGTGCGCAGGCATCGGTGCGCTGGTCCTGTTCGCGCTGCTGCGGTTCGCAAACCAGTACGGGGATGCTCCCTGGTCGTACCAGGCCACTCCGCTGCGCACGTGGTTGAGCATTTTCAACGTCACCAAGTACCCGCCGTCATTGCAGTTCCTGCTGTTGACCCTGGGCGTGGGACTGTTGCTGCTGCGCCTGTACGAGTGGCCGCCAGTGGCGCGTGCGCTGCGGCCGTTGGCCGACATTGGTGCAGCACCGATGTTCTTCTACCTGCTGCATCTGTATGTGCTGAAGGGGCTGTACCTGGGCGCACTGGCGATCTGGGGGCCGACCCACGGCGGGCTGTATGCGCTGGATTCGGTCAGCGGCCTGCTGCTGGTGGCGTGCGCACTTGCAGTGGTGCTGTATCCGCCGACGCGGGCGTTCGCGCGGTTCAAGGCACGACGGCGTGATCTGGCGTGGTTGCGGTACCTGTGAGCGCTTGGGCGGGATCGTCCATCCACGCATGGCGTAGATCTACCGTGGGCTGCCCACCCCGGCCCAGGGGCCTATAATCGCGCCCTTTCCGCTGTCCCCGCCGTCGATGACCGTTGCCGCTCCTGCTTCCGACGACTTCCTGGGCCATCCCAAGGGCGTCTACGTCTGCTTCTTCACCGAGATGTGGGAGCGCTTCTCCTTCTACGGCATGAAGGCGCTGTTGCTGCTGTATCTCACCAAGTACCACCTGTTCGGCGACAAGGCCGGCCTTGACCTGCTCGGTGCCTACGGCGGCCTGGTGTACTGCATCCCGGTGTTCGGCGGCATGCTGGCCGACCGCTGGCTGGGCATGCGCCGGGCGGTGCTGTTCGGCGGCACCCTGCTGGTGCTCGGCCACCTGGGCATGGCCTTCGAAGGCCACGCGGCGTACCGGGTGAACGGCGAAGTGGTGCGCGACACCTCGGCGCTGGCGGTGACCTACCTGTCGCTGGCGCTGATCATCATGGGCGTAGGCTTCCTGAAGCCGAACATCTCCACCATCGTCGGCAAGCTGTACGCCAAGGACGATCCGCGCCGCGACTCGGGCTTCTCGCTGTTCTACGCCGGCATCAACCTCGGCGCGTTGTTCTCGTCGCTGGTGTGTGGCTTCCTCGGCGAGGCCTATGGCTGGAAGTACGGGTTCGGCGCGGCCGGCGTCGGCATGCTCGCCGGGCTGGCGATGTTCCTGTGGGGCCAGAAGTACCTGCAGGGCCATGCCGAACCGCCGCAACCGGCGGCGTTGAAGCAGAAGGTGCTGGGCCTGCCGCGCGAATGGCTCATCTATCTGTGCGCGGTGCTCGGCGTACTGCCAGTGGCGTGGCTGATGTGGGCGGCCGGCAACGGCGCGTTCGCGCTGGGCGGTGAAATCAGCCTGGCGCTGATGCTGATGCTGGTGGTGCTGGGCGGCGTGCTGGTCTGGTTCGCCTGGTTCACCGGCAGCAAGTGCACGCCGGTGCAGCGCCAGCAGATGATCGCGCTGATGGTGCTGATCTTCATGGCGCTGGTGTTCTTCACGATGTACGAGCAGTCCTACGGCTCGTGGGTGACCTTCACCGACCGCCTGCTGACCAAGGACATCGTGCCCTCGCTGGTGATCACCGGCGGCACGCCACTGCCGTGGTCGATCATCTCGCTGCTGCTGGCACCGCTGGGCTTCGTGGTCAGCGCGCGGTTGTCCGAGCGTCGTCCGGGCTCGTCGGCACCGCGCACGTTCTTCGCCGCCATCCTCGTACTGATGCTGGTGCTGCTGGTGCGCGACTGCCTGGTGATTCCGCAGACCGCAGGCTCGCTGACCTACCTCGGCGGCCTGTTCCTGGTGCTGCTGGCGCCGGCCTTTGCCGCGCTATGGACGTGGATGGACCGCCGCGGCTGGGAACCGGGCAAGCCGGTGAAGTCAGCCTGGGGACTGGTGATTGGTGCGCTGTCGTTCGTGCCGCTGGCGCTGGCGGCGCAGCAGGTCGGCGCCACCGGCGAGATGGCCAGCGTGTGGTGGCTGGTGCTGGCCTACTTCCTGCTGGCCAGCGGTGAGATGTGCCTGTCGCCGGTCGGCCTGTCGGCGGTGACCCAGCTGGCCGTGCCGCGGGTGATGAGCCTGATGATGGGCACCTGGTTCCTGGCCACCGCATTCTCGGAAACGCTGGCCGCGCTGTTCGGCAAGCTGGCCGCGATCGAGGTGCCGGAAGGCGAATCGCTGGACATGGTGGCTGCGGCCGGCGCCTATGCCCACCTGTTCTGGCTGCTGATGTCGATCGGCCTGGGCTGTGCGCTGACCGCCTTCATCGCCGCGCCGCTGCTGAAGAAGATGATGCACGGGGTGAAGTAAGCCCCGCGCCTGCGGAAAACCAGGGCGGCGGAAGGATCATCCGCCGCCCTGTCAGTTCAGGGCGCCTTGTCCTTGCCGGCCGCAGGTGCGGTCGTTGCGGTCTTGCCCCCCAGGCTGCGTGCCAGGAACGCCAGCAGCTTGTCGTAGTACTCGCTGCGATGGGCCTCGGTGTAGAAGCCGTGGCCTTCGGTCTTGTAGTACAGGCTCTCCACCGGCGTACCGGCACGCTTGAGCGCCGCTTCCATGCGCTCGGTGTGCTGGATCGGCGCGCGCTTGTCTTCGCCACCGGCCGCGAGGAACACCGGCACCTTGATCCGCTCGGCCAGGTTCACCGGCGACACCGCGCCCAGCTTGGCCGGATCACCCAACCATTCGCGCAGGTAGGTCACGCCTGAACCGCGGTCCTGGATGTCGCCGCGGGTATACATCATCGGCAGGTCGTAGACCCCGACATAGCCCGCCGCGCACTGGTACAACCCGGGTTCGCGGGCGGCGCCCATCATCGCCGAGTAGGCCCCGTAGCTGGCGCCATAGATGCAGATGCGGCGGCCATCAGCGATGCCTTCGCTGATCGCCCAGCGGGTGGCATCGGTGACGTCGTCCTGCATCGCCGCGCCCCATTGCTGCGCTCCAGCCTGGGTGTGGGCCCGGCCATAATTGCCCGAGCCGCGGAAGTTGACCTGCAGCACGGCATAACCGGCGGCGGCCAGCATCTGCGTTTCGCGGTCGTACTGGCCCGAATCGAAGATGTCGAACGGGCCGCCATGCGGCATCACCACCATCGGCAGGTTGCGCCCGTCGCTGCCGGCCGGCAGGGTCAGGAAGCCATGCAGCGGCAGCCCGTCGCGGGCCTTCAGTGCGATCGGACGCACCTTGGCGCTGCGGTCGATGTCGATCCAGTCGCTGCGGCTGATCAGGTGGTCGGCCTTGCGCGCGACGGTGTCATACACGTAGAAGTCGCCCGGGTTCGAGCCCGACCAGGTCTCCACGAGCACGACACGGCCATCGCGGGTACTGGACGTGATGTAGACCGCGCCGCCGAAGGCCGCTTCAAGACTGCGGTAAAGGCGCGCATCGGCCGAGCCTTCATCGAAGAAGCGGGTGCGCGGCTTATCGCCCAGGTACAGCGCGCCGACCGGCACATGGGTGCCGGGCCGGTGGATGATGCGGTACGGATTGACCACCTCGTCGCGCAGCAGCGTGGCGCGCTCGCCGGTCTTCGGGTTCCAGCTGACGATCGCATCCGGCCCCTGGGTCTGCTCGACGTTGAGATAGGCAAGGCTGTCGTCAGCCGAGAAGCCGATGGCGGTTTCGATGCGCTTGCTGACCGCCTCGTCGTTGATCAGCTTCCAGGTGTCGCCGGAGCGCTCGCGGAAATACAGCTTGTTGATGTTGTCGCTGCCCGAGCCGTGCACGAAGCGGACCTCGCCCGCGCCGTCGGTGGTGAACTCGCCGCGCCGTACCGGCGAGGATGCCACCCGCGAGCGACGACCACTGGTCACGTCCATGCGATCGACGCGAGTGAACGGATCCTCGGCCAGCGGCCACACAGTGACCAGCACGTTGCGCTCATCGCCCGGCAGGTCGTCGGCCAGGAAGGCGGCAACCGCCTCGACCTTCTTCGGCTGGATGCGGGTTCCCGGACCGTTGCTCTCCACGCGGTAGCCCACCAGCAACTCGCCGCGATTGCCATTAGCATCGATGGCGTACAGTTCGCCGGTGGGATTGGGCTGGTCGAGCGAGCCCCACTTCTGGGCCAGGCCGATCAGCAGGCGCTCGTTGCTGACCCAGTCGAATTCCTGCGCGTGGTTGCGGCTGGGGGGCCGGAAACTGCCGACCATCTGCTTGTCCTTCAACCGAAGCACGGCGATCGCGGTGGCATCCTCCATCGGCACCGTTGCCGCCACGTACTCGCCCCCCGGCGAAATCTTGATATCGGTGAAGGTCTCGCGACGCAGGTACTGCGTCAGGTCCACCGCGCCCACGCTGCCTGCGGCAACGCCCCCGATGACGGCCAGTGCAGCCGCCAGAATCGTCTTGTTCATCCTTCCCCTGCTCCTGTGGACACCTTGTCCTGGTCGCCGATTCTAGGCAGCACCATGCGCTTCCCGCCAGAGCCGGAAAAGACGACGGCACCGTTGCCGGTGCCGTCGTTGCCACTACCTTGGAGAGAGAGTCAGGACGTGGGTTCGGGGGGCGTGCGCCGGGTCAGTGGACCCCGCGCACCGCCAACATGAGGGCCAGGATGCTGAGAATCACGGCGATGGTGCCGTCAAGCACGCGCCAGGTGCCGGGCTTGGTGAACAGCGGCGCCAGCAGGCGTGCGCCCAGGCCCTGCGCGGTCAGCCACAGGCAGCTGGCGGTGACCACGCCGGCGGCGAAGGCCATGCGGGCGTTGCCGAAGTTCTCGGCGATGGAACCGATCACCATCATGTCCAGCCAGAAGTGCGGATTGATCAGCGAAAAGCCGACCGCGGCCATCAGCACCGCGCGGCGGCTGCCGTCATCGCTGTCGGCCTCGCCCATGCCACCGCCACCGGCGATCGCACGGCGTGCCGACTTCATCGCATACCAGGCCAGGAACGCGACGCCGGTCCACAGCACGGCGGAGGTCAGCCACGGCAGCGCCGAGGTGAGCGTGCGCAGGCCGGCCACGCTGGCGAAGATGAAGATGGCATCGATGGCCGCGCAGGTGGCGACCACCGGCACGATGTGCTTGCGCAGGATGCCCTGGCGCAGAATGAAGGCGCTCTGGGCCCCGACCACGGCGAACAGGCCGATGCCGGTGGCTGCACCAGAGAACCAGGCACCGAGGCCGGTGCTGGCGGAGATGACCGAGAACATGGGATTCACTGCCTTGTATTGCTTGGGGGGACGGTGCCTCGCGAAGGCGGACAGCACCGGAACGAGCGCTATTGTCGCGCCGCAACATGGAAAAGACGAGCTAAACTTCCTAAACCAACATTAGCGGAACTTAATCCGATGCGTATCGACCATGCCCAGCTGCGCGCCTTGGCCGCGGTGATCCGCGAAGGCAGCTTCGACCGCGCCGCACAGTCGCTGAATGTCACGCCCTCGGCCATCTCGCAGCGGGTCAAGGCGCTTGAGGACCGGGTCGGGCGCCTGCTGGTCAAGCGCGGCACCCCGGCCACCGCCACCGCCGAGGGCCAGGTACTGGTGCAGCTGGCCGAGCAGACCGCCCTGCTCGAACACGATGCCCTGCACCGGATGGGTCTGGCCGACGAAGACCTGCCCCAGGCCAGCATCCCGGTGGCGGTGAACCACGACAGCCTGGAAACCTGGTTTCCGCAGGCCGCCTCGCAGTTCGCACAGAGCACCGGCACCACCCTGGACCTGCGCGTGGAGGACCAGGACCACACTGTCGAACTGCTGCGCCAGGGCACGGTGCTGGGCGCGGTGACCACGCTGGACGAGCCGGTGCAGGGCTGCCAGATCCACGCGCTGGGCAGCATCCGCTATGCAGCGACCTGTACCCCCGAGTTCCGCGAGCGCCATTTTGCCAAGGGCGTGACCGCGCAGGCGCTGGCCCAGGCACCGGTACTGGTGTTCAACCGCAAGGACGAAATGCAGTCGCGCTTCGCCCGGCGCATGGCCGGCGACGACCTGCCCAGCACCGCGCCGACCTGGTGGATTCCCTCCACCCGCGCTTTCGTGCAGGCCAACCTGGGCGGCATGGGCTGGACCATGAACCCCCTGCCGCTGGTCAAGCGGCACCTGGATGCCGGTCGCCTGGTGTACGTACGCCAGCGCGCGTGGGAAGACGTGCCGCTGTACTGGCAGCACTGGAAGGGCGACGTGCAGACCATGGCCCTGCTGACCCGCGCAGTGCTGGACGCCTCCTCGGCGCTGGTGCGGCGCAAGCGCTGACGGTGATCAGCAAAAAAGGGACGGAGGGGATTAAGTCGCTTCTGCCCTACAGGTCGTATTGGCCTTATACGACTTAATCCCCTCCGTCCCCTTTTTTCTCCGCGTGACCGGGGTCCGTTCCTGGCTGCCCTGTTGTGCCAGCATCGAGGCATCCGACACGGAGCGCCGCGATGCAGACCGATCCGCTGTTCCTGCACATCCGGGTGGTGATGGGCATCATCCTCGGCCTGTCGATCACCACCGTGCTCAAGGGCCTGGCACAGATCATCGAGCATCCCCAGCGCCGCGGCTGCTCTGCACTGCACCTTGGCTGGGTGGCATGGACGCTGATATCGCTGGTGACCTTCTGGTGGTGGGAATTCCGCCTCATCGAGGTGCACCGCTGGACGTTCGAAACCTACCTGTTCGTGATCGTCTACTGCGCGACCTGGTTCCTGCTGTGCACGCTGCTGTTTCCCGACGATCTGCGCGAATACGGCAGCTACGGAAACTACCTGATGCAGCGCCGGCGCTGGATCTTCAGCGTGATTGCTGCGCTGACCCTGCTCGACCTGATCGATACCGGCATCAAGGGCAGCAGCCGCTGGAAGCTGCTGGGAACCGCGTACCCGTTGCATGCCGTGCTGATGCTGGCGGTGGCGGTGCTCGGCGGGTGGCTGCGCAGCCGCCGCGCACAGCTGCGCCTTGTGCTGGCAACGCTGGCCTACCAGATCGGCTACTTCGTCGTGGAGTACTTCACCGTTGGCAGTGACTGACCCGGGTGCAGGCGCTCCATACACTCTCCATCAGGCCTACACACCGGGTCCATGCGCGATGCGGATACTGGCCGGCCGATCACTGCAAGGATGCCCTGCATGCCTGTATTCGTCCGCGATGCGCGCCCCGAGGATGCCGCTGCCTGCATCGACCTGCGCGGGCGCACCCGCGAGAACGCCTTCAGTGCCGCGCAGTTGGCGGAGCTGGGCATCACGCCGGAAAGTTGGGCGACCGGCATCGCCCAGGGCGATTCGATCGGCCGCGTCGCCTGGGAGGGCGAGCGCATGGTTGGCTACTGCTTCGCCGACCGCGACAGCGGCGAGGTGCTGGTGCTGGCCCTGCTGCCGGAGTACGAGGGCCGTGGCATTGGCCGCCAGCTGCTGCAGGAAGTGGTCAGCCTGACCCGCGACGCCGGCCACCAGCGGCTGTTCCTGGCCTGCTCGGCCGACCCGCGTTCGCGCTCGCATGGTTTCTACCGGCGCCTGGGCTGGCGCCCGACCGGCGGGATCGACGAGGCCGGCGACGAGGTTCTTGAGCTGGTCTGAGCCGGGCGTGGCCCGGCGCTTCGCCTGACGGGGCCGCGAAACGTCGGATGCTGCGTTGCATCAAAAAAGGACCGGATCCGGTTAGAATCGCGGATGGATGGCGCAAGGCGTTGTTTCTTCACGCCCTTTCCCTGCCCCACGCGCATCCTGACCCCTTCCCCTCCGCCAACGATCCCGCCCCCATGAAGAAATTTGGCAAGGCCCTGCTCGCCCTGCTCGTGCTGCTGTTGCTGGCCGCCGCGCTGTTCCTGTACTGGCCGCTGACCCAGCGCTCGGTGCCCGCCGCCAGCAACGACAAGCCCGTCGATGTTGTGCTGGTCGGCGCCGGCATCATGAGCATCACCCTGGCCACCTACCTGCAGGAACTGCAGCCGGACTGGAACATCCAGGTCTACGAACGCCTCGACGGCGTCGCCGGCGAAAGCTCCGACGGCTGGAACAACGCCGGCACCGGCCATTCGGCGTTCGCCGAACTGAACTACACCCCGGAACTGCCCGACGGCAGCATCGAGACCAAGCGCGCGGTCGGCATCGCCGAATCGTTCGAGGTCTCGCGCCAGTTCTGGTCGCACCAGGTGAAGCAAGGCCGGTTGAGCCAGCCCAGCGACTTCATCAACCCGACCCCGCACATGAGCTTCGTCTGGGGCGATGACAACATCGCCTACCTGCACAAGCGCCAGCAGGCCCTGGTGAAGAACCCGCTGTTCTACGGCATGCAGTACTCCGAGGATCCGGCACAGATCAAGCAGTGGGCCCCCCTGCTGATGGAAGGCCGTGACCCGAAGCAGAAGGTCGCCGCGACCTGGATGCCGCTCGGCACCGACGTCAACTTTGGCGTGATCACCCGCCAGCTGGCCGCCGGCCTGCAGCGCAGCCCGAACTTCAGCCTGCACCTGAACCACGAAGTGAGCGCGCTGCGGCAGAACGCCGACAAGAGCTGGAACGTCACGGTGAAGGATCTCAAGGCCGGCACCGAGTCCACCACCCACGCCCGCTTCGTGTTCATCGGTGCCGGTGGCGCTGCGCTGAAGCTGCTGCAGATGTCGGGCATCCCGGAATCGAAGGACTACGCCGGCTTCCCGGTCGGTGGCCAGTTCCTTGCCTTCCAGGGCCAGGACGTGACCTCGCGCCACGGTGTGAAGGCCTACGGCATGGCCGAGACCGGTTCGCCGCCGATGTCGGTGCCGCACCTGGATGCACGCAAGCTGGACGGCAAGCCGGTGGTGCTGTTCGGGCCGTTCGCGCTGTACAGCACCAAGTTCCTCAAGCACGGCTCGTGGTGGGACCTGTACTCGTCGGTCACCCACAACAACGTCGGCCCGATGCTGGAAGTGGGCAAGGACAACCTGGACCTGGTGCAGTACCTGATGGGCCAGGCGCGGTTGAACGATGCCGATCGCCAGGCCGAACTGGTCAAGTACTTCCCCAATGCCAAGCCGGGCGACTGGAAGCTGGTCACCGCCGGCCAGCGCGTGCAGATCATCAAGCGTGATCCGCTGAAGGGCCCGGTGCTGCAGTTCGGCACCGAGATCGTGACCGACAAGGACCACACCCTCGCCGCCCTGCTTGGCGCGTCGCCGGGCGCGTCGACCTCGCCGCCGATCATGCTGGACCTGATGGCCAAGGCCTTCCCGGAGCAGATGAAGGCCGGCTGGGAAACCCGCCTGCGCGAGATCGTGCCGTCGTACGGGCGCAAGCTCAATGACAGCGCCGCACTGGTGAACGAGATCCGTACGCTGACCAGCCAGACCCTGCACCTGCCCTATCTGGAGGTGCCGGTGGATGCGAACGCGGCATCACCGGCCCCGGTGGCTGCACCGGCTCCAGCACCGGCCAAGGAAAAGCGCAACGCCAACGAGGAGCTGCAGGCGCTGTAGGCCCGCGCGTTCCTTTCGATGCAGACGGACGGCCACCTTCGGGTGGTCGTTTGTTTTTGTGCGAGGTGGGTCGGATCCCTCCCGCACGGGAGGGCTCTGACCTGCGCCCGGGCGCCGATGATGGGGTCAGAGCCCATTGCCTGCGGCAACGGGATCCGACCCCGGCTCGCCACTGCTCTGCGCCCGGAAGACCATGCGCAATGTCGAGAATTGTAATGTTGTTAAGAATTATTTACATTTGCGCCCGACACAGTGACCGCGCCTCTCCCCAGATGGACCTGATGTACCCGAAGCCGCCGCCCGGGTGCTGGATGACTGTTGCCGCCCCCTTCCCGTCTCCGAGCTTCGAACCCACATGTCCCCGACGTTCCGTATCCGCCTGCCCCGCCGCGCGCTGCTGCCGGCCGCCCTGCTGTCCTCGCTTGCACTGGGCGCGACCCCGGCCTTCGCCGAGGCCGTCGCCGATGCATCCGACGCCAAGACCCTGGACCGGGTCAGCGTGCGTGCCCAGCACTCGGCACCGCCGGCCAGCACCACGCGCCTGCCGATCACCCTGCAGGAAACCCCGCAGTCCGCCACCGCGATCAGCCTGAAGCGCCTGCAGGACGAATCACTGTTCAGCATCAACGATGTGATGCGCAACGTCACCGGCGTCAGCGTGTCCTTCTATGACACCCAGCGCCCGCTGTACTACGCGCGCGGTTTTGCCATCACCGACTTCCAGGTCGATGGCATTCCCACCTACAGCGGCTCCACCAACCAGGAATACGACACCGCCTTCTACGACCGCATCGAAGTGATCCGCGGTGCCAACGGCCTGCTCAGCGGCGCCGGCGTGCCGTCGGCCACGGTCAACCTGCTGCGCAAGCGCCCGGGCAAGGAATTCGATGCGTCGTTCGCGGTCAGCGCCGGCAGCTGGGACTACCGCCGCATGGAAGCCGACGTGACCGCACCGCTGACCGCCGACGGCCGCTTCCGCAGCCGCGTGGTCGCCGCCTACACCGACCGCGGGCTGTATTACGACCGCTACAAGGAAAACAAGATGGCCGGCATGGCGGTGCTGGAGGGCGATGTCACCGACAGCACCACGGTCACCGTCGGCTACCAGACCCAGGACAACAACCCGACCGGTTCGACCTGGGGCACCGTGCCGTTCTTCGACAACCAGGGCAACTTCGCCCATCTGGCACGCTCGACCAACCTGTCGCCGAAGTGGAGCTACTGGAAGCGCGAGAGCAACACCGCCTTCGCCAACCTGGAACAGCGTTTCGGCGACAACTGGCTGCTGAAGATCAACACCGCCTACACCCGCGGCAACGTGCAGAACGTGCGCCTGTACGGCACCGGCAACCCGGACCCGGTGACCGGCTCGGGCATTTACCTGCGTGCCGCCGCCGGTGATTCGAAGGACACCCGCCGCAACGTCGATGCCTACCTGAGCGGCACGTTCCCACTGTTCGGCCGCGACCACGACCTCACCCTGGATGCGCAGTGGTCGGACCTGGAAGGCACCACGAATACCGTGGCACTGAACTTCCCGCGTGACTGGGCCACCTGCGGGCGCGAGCGCTGCTACTACATCCCGAATGTCTTTGATTGGGACGGTGACATTTCCGAGGTGACCTACATCCGCACCGGTGCACGGCGCGTGGCAAAGACCACGCAGAGCGGTGTCTACCTGGCCACGCGCCTGCACCTGGCCGATCCGCTGTCGCTGATCGCCGGCGCGCGCCTGAGCCGGTGGCAGACCTTGAGCCGTTCCTACAATGCGGCCGGGGCGTACACCGGCACCAGTGGTGCGTACAAGGTCAGTGATGAGATCACGCCGTATGTCGGCCTGGTCTATGCGATCACGCCGAACGTGTCGGCCTACGCCAGCTACACCGAGATCTTCAATCCGCAGAACTACAAGGACCGCAACGAGAACCTGCTGGCACCGGTGCAGGGCTCGAACCTGGAAGCGGGCATCAAGACGCAGTGGTTCGATGGCCGCCTGACCGCGAACGCTGCAGTGTTCGAGGCCAAGCAGAACAACTATGCGGTGCGCGACATGAGTGTGCCGGAAGGCACGCTGAGCGACGGCAGCTCGGCCTACATCGGGGTCAACGGCACCAAGGCACGCGGCTGGGAGATGGACGTCAATGGCGAGATCCTGCCGGGCTGGACGGTCAATGCCGGCTACACCCACGTCAAGGTGACCCGCGCCGCCACCGACCTGCTGTATGCCAACCCGCCCGAGGACCTGCTGCAGCTCAACACCCAGCTGCAGCTGCGCGGCGCGCTGGAACGCCTGAGCGTTGGCGGTGGCGTGCAGTGGCAGAGCAAGGTGCAGGGCTACAACATCGCCTACCCGCTGGGCGGCACGGTGACGGTGAACCAGCCGGCCTACATGCTGGTGCAGTTCAACGCCAACTACCGCATCAGCGACAACTGGACGGCAACCCTGAGCGTGCGCAACGCACTGGACAAGACCTACTGGGCCAACCTGGACTACAACAACTACGGCGAACCGCGCTTCGTGTCGGCCAGCCTGCGCTGGAAGTTCTGAGCGACCCGCGAACCGGTGGGTGCCTGGTGGGTGCCGACCGTTGGTCGGCACACCCCAACCCTGAAAGGGCCCGCCTCCGCGCGGGCCCTTTCATTTGCTGCACCGCGGGTTGCATGCCCATCATAATTATGCCGTAATTATTTCAACGCCAATCGGAAGCCGGTCGATGAACCCGAGCTGGGATACGTTGGAACGCAGCCGCCAGGCCCGCCTGCAGCGGGCCGCGCATTGGGCCCGGGGCCGCGAGGTTGCTGCCAGCGACGTTGGCCAACTGCTGCATGCGCTGCTGGAACCGGGCGACAAGGTCTGCCTGGAAGGCAACAACCAGAAGCAGGCCGACTTCCTCGCCCAGGCGCTGGCCGACCTCGACCCGGCCCGCGTGCACGACCTGCACATGGTGCAGTCGGTGCTGTCGCTGCCCTCGCACCTGGATGTGTTCGAGCGTGGCATCGCCTCGAAGCTCGACTTCTCGTTCTCCGGCCCGCAGTCGGTGCGGCTGGCCAACCTGGTGGCCGAGGGACGCATCCAGATCGGCGCGATCCACACCTACCTGGAACTGTTCGGCCGCTACTTCATCGACCTGACCCCGCGCGTCGCGCTGGTCGCCGCGCAGGCCGCCGACCGCCACGGCAACCTGTACACCGGCCCGAACACCGAAGACACCCCCGTGATCGTCGAGGCCACCGCGTTCGGTGGTGGCATTGTCATTGCCCAGGTCAACGAAATCGTCGACACCCTCCCCCGCGTCGATATCCCCGCCGACTGGGTCAACTTCGTGGTGCAGGCGCCGCGCCCGAACCACATCGAACCGCTGTTCACCCGCGACCCGGCGCAGATCTCCGAGATCCAGGTGCTGATGGCGATGATGGCGATCAAGGGCATCTACGCCGAGTACGGCGTGAACCGCCTCAACCATGGCATCGGCTTCGACACCGCGGCCATCGAGCTGCTGCTGCCGACCTACGCCGAATCGCTCGGGCTGAAGGGAAAGATCTGCCAGCACTGGGCGCTCAATCCACACCCGGCACTGATTCCGGCGATCGAATCGGGCTTCGTCAAGTCGGTGCATTCGTTCGGTTCGGAACTGGGCATGGAGAAGTACATTGCCGCACGTGGCGATGTGTTCTTCACCGGCGCCGATGGTTCGATGCGCTCCAACCGGGCGTTCTCGCAGACCGCCGGCCTGTATGCGTGTGACATGTTCATCGGTTCCACCCTGCAGATCGACCTGCAGGGCAACAGCTCCACTGCCACCCGCGACCGCATCGCCGGCTTCGGCGGCGCACCGAACATGGGCTCGGATGCACGCGGCCGCCGCCACGCCAGCGAGGCCTGGATCAAGGCCGGCCAGCAGGCCGCGCGCCCCGGTGAGATGCCGCGTGGCCGCAAGCTGGTGGTGCAGATGGTGGAAACCTTCCGCGAGCACATGGCGCCGGCCTTCGTCGATCGGCTGGATGCCTGGGAACTGGCCGAACGCGCGGCCATGCCGCTGCCGCCGGTGATGATCTACGGCGACGACGTCAGCCACGTGCTGACCGAGGAAGGCATCGCCAACCTGCTGCTGTGCCGCACGCTGGAAGAACGCGAACAGGCGATCCGTGGCGTGGCCGGCTATACCGCCGTGGGCCTGGGACGCGACCGCGCGATGGTGGAAAACCTGCGCGACCGCGGCGTGATCCGCCGCCCGGATGACCTGGGCATCTCCGTGCGCGATGCCAGCCGCGACCTGCTGGCGGCGCGTTCGGTGAAGGATCTGGTGCGCTGGTCCGGCGGCCTGTACGACCCGCCCAAGCGCTTCCGCAACTGGTAAGGGGCTGAGCATGGAAACCCTCGACTATCGATTCGAAGGCCGCACCCCGGTGCAGTTCCCGCGCGATGCGGTACTGGTCGGCGTACTGGCCTCGGGCAACCTGGAAATCCTGCTGGAACCGGCCGCACTGGACGGCGCGATGACGGTGCGCATCATCACCGCCGCGCAGGGCTTTGGCCGCGTCTGGGAGGCGGTGATCGGCGATTTCGCACAGCGCCATCCGCTGCGCGACGTACGCATCTCGATCAACGATGCCGGTGCCACGCCGGCGGTGGTCAGCCTGCGCCTGGACCAGGCCGTGGAAACGCTGCTCGCTGGAGATGCACGATGAACCGGACGCCGCGCCACAGCTACTACGAAGCCGACGCGCGCGAGCGTATCGCCGGCCTGCTCGACGCCGGTTCGTTCCGCGAGTTCCTCGGCCCGGCGCAACGCATGATGAGCCCGCACCTGGCCCAGCTCGACCTTCCTGCGGCATTCGACGACGGCATCGTCGTCGGTCAAGCCACGCTGCGCGGCAAGCGCGTGCTGCTGGCCGCGCAGCAGGGTGAATTCATGGGCGGCGGTGTGGGCGAAGTGCATGGTGCCAAGCTGACCGGCCTGCTGCGCCGTGCAGCGATGACCCGGCCCGACGGTGTGTTGCTGCTGCTCGATACCGGCGGCGTACGCCTGCACGAGGCCAATGCGGGGCTGATCGCCATTTCCGAGATCATGCGCGCCACCCTGGACGCGCGTGCCGTGGGCGTGCCGGTGATCGCGCTGATCGGCAGCGGCAATGGCGCCTTCGGCGGCATGGGCATCGTCGCCCGCTGCTGCAGCACGGTGATCATGTCCGAGGAGGGCCGGCTGTCGCTGTCCGGGCCGGAGGTGATCGAGACCGTGCGCGGCGTGGAAGAGTTCGATTCCCGCGACCGTGCGCTGGTCTGGCGGGTAACCGGGGGCAAGCACCGCTACCTGATCGACCAGGCCCAGGTGCTGGTGTCCGATGCCATCGAGGCCTTCGCGCAGGCGGCGTTCGATGCGCTGCAACCGGACACCGCCAGCACCGATACCGATGCGGCATTGAATGCCCTGCAGGCTCGCCATGCCGCGCTGAAGGCGCGCGTGCAGGCGTGGGGCGGGTGCCGCGATGGCCGTGAGATCTGGTCGCTGCAGGGCATCGCCGAACCCGAGCGGCTGCCGCTGCTGGACACCGACGATTTCCTCGCCGCCACTGCCGATCGGAGCCTGCCATGAGCCTTCCGCTGCACGCGCTGCTCGATGCCCTGTTCCCGCGTGGCCACGCCGTTGCCGTGGAGGACTCGGTACTGACCGGTACCGCCACCACCGACGACGGCGAGGTGACCGTGATCGGCACCGCCGACAAACTCGAGGTGGGCGTGGACCACGCACTGGCACTGGCCGACACCGTGCTGGCCAGCACCGCCGCGCATCCACAGCGCCCGATCGTGATGCTGGTCGACACCGCAGGCCAACGCCTGGCACGCCGCGACGAACTGCTCGGCATCAACGGCTATTTCGCGCACCTGGCGCAGGCGCTGGACCTGGCACGCCGACGGGGGGCGCGCCTGGTGACGCTGGTCTACGGGGAATCGGTCAGTGGTGGCTTCCTCTCGTTCGGGCTGATGGCCGACCACATCCATGCCCTGCCCGACGCGCAGGTGCGGGTAATGGACCTGCGCGCGATGGCAAGGGTGACCAAGCAGCCGCTGGAGAAACTGCAGGCACTGAGCCTGGCCTCGCCGGTATTCGCGCCGGGCGTGGAGAACTACGTGGCGATGGGCGCGGTGGATTCGCTATGGGATGGCGATCTGGCCACGTACCTGCTTCAGGCGCTGCGCACGCCCGCCGATGGCGACCGCCGCGCCGCGCGGGGTGCCGAGCGTGGCGGGCGCACGCTGGCCGCACGCGTCGCGGCTGCCGTGAGCCAGGGCGATGCCTGAGCGGCTGCCCCGCCATACGCTGGTCTGGCTGCCAACGCACGCCGGCTGGCAGGCGGACATTGCCGCGCACGAACCGCGCCTGGCCGACTGGTTTGCGCAGGGCCTGCCGGCCATCGTTGCGCGTCGTGCCGCGGACGATGCCGATCCCCGCCTGCGCCTTGGCGTGCCGCTGCCACCCGCCGAGGGCAAACTGCGCCTGGCCCTGCGCGTGCCGGCACACGATGTGCTGCGCACCGCGCCGCCACCGACACTTCAGTCCGTGCTGGAAGGCGACCTTGTGCAGGATTGGCAGCGTCCCGTGCAGGCACTGCAGGACATCGCAGCAGCACGCGTGTTCGGTGCGTTCGCGTGGCAGTACCTCAGTGGCCTGCGCTATGTGCACGCACGCTCGGACATCGATCTGCTGTGGCGGATCGACACCACCGCACAGGCCGATGCCCTGGTCGCACGGCTGCAGGCGTGGGAAACCGGATACGGTCGCCGGGTCGATGGCGAGCTATGCCTCGCCGACGGTGCCGCCGTGAACTGGCGGGAGTACGCGGGACGCAGCCGCCAGGTACTGGTCAAGCGCCCGGAAGGCGCCGCACTGGAACTGCGCGAGTCCGTGTTCGCCTCCGCCGGGGTGAGCGCATGAACACCGTCGCGCAACCGACTGTCGGGCCTGCAGCGGCCGTGGACTGCGCGCGCCTGGGGCGCCTCGCCGTTGCCAGCCTGCATGCAGAACTGGCCTTGGCACCCAAACCGGGACTGGTCACGCCGTTCGATCGCGGCAGCCATCACGACATGGACGCCGGCACGTTCCTGCGCAGCCTGTTCGCGCTGCGCCACTACTTCACTGCGGTTGCCCACCTCGGTGCAGCCGGGGCGGACTTCGATGCGCTGCGCCGGTGTGGCATTGCCGCCGAAGCGGCGATGCTGCGCGCGACCGCCGGCATCAACACCCATCGTGGCGCGGTCTTCAGCCTGGGCCTGCTGGTGGCAGCCGCCGCGGCCTGCCGTTCCCGCCTGGGCCATGCCGCCACCGGTGAGCAGGCCTGCCTGGAGGTACGTCGCTGGGCTGCGGATCTGGCACGTGCGCCGCTGGATGCAGCCAGCCCGGGCCAGCGGGCGCGCACCCTGCACAAGGTGCCAGGCGTGCGCGAACAGGCCGCCGCCGGTTACCCGCTGCTGCGCGAGGTGGCGCTGCCCAGCCTGCGCCACGCGCTGGCCAGTGGCCTGCCACGCGAAGCCGCGATGTGCCACACGCTGATGCAGCTGGTCGCACACACCGAAGACCTCAATCTGCTGCATCGCGGTGGCGCGGAAGGCCTGCGCTGGGCACGGCAGCAGGCCCACCGTTTCCTGGCCGAAGGGGGTGCCTTCGCGCACGATTGGCAGCCGCGCCTGCAACGCATCGCCGATGCCTTCGTTGCGCGTCACCTGAGCCCTGGTGGCAGCGCAGACCTGCTCGCCTGCAGCCTGTTCCTGTTGCAGCAGGAGGGCACATGAGCCTTGCCCTGCTCTGCCCCGGACAGGGCGCGCAGCATGCGGCGATGTTCGATCGCGTGCGCGGCCTCGCCGCCGCGCAGCCGGTGCTCGATGCCACGAGTGAACTGCTGGGCCGCGATGTATTCAACGTCGCAGCCACCGATGATCGCTTCGACAACGCGCAGGCGCAGCCGTTGCTGAGCGCTGCCAGCCTGGCGCATTGGCAGGGGCTGCGTGAGCTGTTGCCGACGCCGTCCGTGATCGCGGGCTACAGCATCGGCGAGCTCGCCGCGCATGCCATCGCCGGCAGCTTCGACGCCACCACCTGCCTGGCACTGTCCGCGCAGCGCGCGCGGCTGATGGATGCCGCCAGCCCCGATGACGCCGGACTCCAGGCAGTACTGGGACTGGACCGCACTGCGGCCCAGCGCTTGTGCGATGCGCATGGCGCCTTCATCGCGATCGCCAATGGCCATGACCACTTCATCGTAGGTGGTGCACGGCCGTCGCTGTACGCGTTGGCGGCAGACGCGCAGGCGTGCGGTGCGGAAATCCGTCCATTGCCGGTCCATGTGCCCGCGCACACGCCGCTGCTGGCCGGCGCAGTGGCACCGTTTGCCACTGCCCTGGAAGCAGCACAGGTGCAGGCGCCGCGGCTGTCCCTGTTGGCCGGCGTCGATGCCCGCCCGGTGCGGGAGCGCGCCGCAGTGGTGCACACGCTGTCGGCACAGCTGGCACAGACCATCGAATGGGCGCAGGTGATGCGCCAGGCCTTCGAGCGTGGCGCGCGGGTATTCCTGCAACTGGGCCCGGGCAACGCGCTGGCGCGCATGGTCGCGCCGTCCTATCCGTGCTGCGAAGTGCGCGCGGTGGAAGAGTTCCAGAGCCTTGAAGGCGCCGCGGCCTGGGTCCGCAGTGCGCTGGAGCGGCTGCAATAACGGGTTCGAGCAGTACGCATCACGCAACACGCCGTACGTCGCCTTACCCCGGGATGGCGGGTCTCCATCCGCGCTGTACGTGAGTCACGTGTCTGGGAGGGCGCATGAGTCCACAAATCGCAACGATCATCGGCCTGGTGATCATGTTCATCGTCGCCACCGCGATGCCGATCAACATGGGAGCCGTCGCCTTCGCGCTGGCCTTCATCATCGGCGGGCTATGGGTCGACATGGGGGGCAAGGAGGTCCTGGCCGGCTTTCCCGGCGATCTGTTCCTGACCCTGGTCGGCATCACCTATCTGTTCGCCATTGCGCAGAAGAACGGCACCATCGACCTGCTGGTGCACTGGGCAGTGAAAGTGGTGCGCGGCCATATCGTGGCCATTCCGTGGGTGATGTTCGTGATCACCGCAGTCCTCACCGCGTTCGGTGCGCTGGGCCCGGCGGCGGTCGCAATCATCGGCCCGGTCGCCCTGCGCTTTGCCAAGCAGTACAACATCAACCCGCTGATGATGGGATTGCTGGTCATCCATGGCGCGCAGGCGGGCGGCTTCTCGCCGATCAGCGTGTACGGCAGCATCACCAACGGCGTGGTGCAGAAGGCCGGGCTGGAAGTGACCGAGATGGCGGTGTTCCTGACCAGCCTGGGCTTCAACTTCATGATGGCGACGATCTGCTTCTTCGCCTTCGGCGGCATCGCGCTGCTGCGTCGCGGCTCGATCACCGCCGCAGGAGCGCTCGGCAATGCCGAACTGGCGATGGCCGGTGGCCCGCAGGCATCGTCGCGCCAGTTCGCCATCGAAGGCCACGGCGCCCTGGTCGCGGCAGGTGGCGGCACGCTCAGCAATGATCCGGCGGCCCTGGATGCGGTGAACCTGACCCGCGAGCGGTTGTTCACCCTGATCGGCCTGCTGGGCCTGGGCGTGGCGGCGTTGATCTACAACCTCAACGTCGGCCTGGTCTCGATCACCGTGGCGGTGGCGCTGGCACTGTTGTCCCCGCAAAGCCAGAAGGGTGCGGTCGACGGCATCAGCTGGTCCACCGTGCTGCTGATCTGCGGCGTGGTGACCTATATCGGCGTGCTGGAGCATGCCGGCGCGGTGGACTTCATCGGCAACGGTGTCTCCGACATCGGCATCCCGCTGCTCGGAGCGCTGCTGGTCTGCTACGTCGGCGGCATCGTTTCCGCATTCGCCTCATCGGCAGCGGTACTCGGCGCGACGATTCCACTGGCGGTGCCGTTCCTGATGCAGGGCCACCTCAGCGCCGCCGGCGTGATCTGCGCGCTGGCGGTGTCATCCACCATCGTCGATGTCAGCCCGTTCTCGACCAACGGCGCGCTGGTGGTGGCCTCGGCCGCCAAGGAAGAACGCGAGACCCTGTTCCGCCGCTTCCTGGTCTACAGCGGCCTGGTGGTGGCGCTGGGGCCGCTGCTGGCCTGGCTGGTGTTCGTGGTGCCGGGCTGGATGTAACCGCCAGCCGGTCGTGCCGGCCGCTGGCCGGCGCGACCTGGCGTTACACTCTGCGCATGGCTATTGCCCCTGCCCCACGGTCACCGAAGAAGCGCGCGCCCCTGTATGAAGAGGTGGCCGAACACGTGCGCGAACGCATCTACGATTACCGGCTGCCGCCGGGCGAGTGGATCGACGAGCCTGCGCTGTGCGAAGAACTGGGCATCAGCCGCACGCCCCTGCGCGAGGCACTGAAGCTGCTGGCGGCCGAAGGCCTGGTGCAGATCGATGCCGGTCGTGGCAGCCGGGTCACCCGGTTGACGCTGGAAGACCTCAACCAGCTGTTCCCGGTGATGGCCATGCTGGAAGGCCGCTGCGCGCATGAGGCGGTCAAGCACATCGACGACGCTGGCGTGCAGCAGCTTGAAGACCTGCATGCGGCGATGGAAGCGGCGGCGGCCGAGGGCAACATCGCCGAGTACTACCGCAACAACTACCTGATCCACGAGACCGTGCAGCATTACGCCGGCAACCCGTGGCTGATCCGTATCACCCACGATCTGCACCGCATCCTGAAGATGCATCGCGGCCGCCAGTTGCTGACCCCAGGCCGCACCGCGCAGTCGTTGGCCGAACATCGCGAGCTGATGGAATGCTTCCGCCGCCGCGACGCGCAGGCTGCCGAACGCACCATGGAACGCCATCTGCTGAGCCAGGGCCAGGCACTGGCCGCCTATGTGGCGGCGGGCGGGCTGTTGAACGTGCCGGCGCCGTTGCCGACCGAAGGCGGCGGCTGAGCTGTTGGGGTTGCCGGCCAGCGGCCGGCACTACCAGGACATGACCTCGGCTGGGTAGTGCCGGCCGCTGGCCGGCACCCTGGGACGTCCCATCAATCGCCGCCACCGCAGCTGCCGCCGTCACCCCCACCACCATCACTGCTGCAGTCGGCGCTGCTGTGGTTGTGATGGCTGTGGCTGTCACTGGCATAACCACCTGAGCTGTCGTAGCTTGCGCCACCATCCCCCCGGCTCCCCGAACCATCGGCCGTGGCCACCGCCATGCACAGGATCGCGCCGACCAGCGGCAGCAGCCAGACCAGCAGCAGCTGCACCGTCCGGCCGCCCGCCGACAGGCCATCACGCCTGACGATCACCACGGTAGCCACCACGTTCAGGCCCAGCACCAGCAGGACCAGCAGAAGGGCAACGATCAGCATTCGACGACTCCGTGCCTGGACCGGGGGCATTATGGCCTGCCACCCCGGCAATGGCCCTGCCTGTCATGAAGATGGGACAATGTAGGGCGCGCCGGCCTGCCCCGTGGCCGCCGGCGCCCCCGCACCACACGGAAGAAGAAGAACAACAACATGCTGAAAGTCATTTTCGATACCGACCCGGGCGTCGACGACGCCCTGGCCCTGCTGTACCTGCACAAGCACGCCCAGATCGATCTGATCGGCGTCACCACCACCTTCGGCAATGCCTCGGTGGAGTCGACCACGCACAACGCGCTGTACCTGAAGCAGGCCTGGGGCTTTGCCGCCCCGGTTGCGCGCGGCGCCGAAGGCCCGCTGCAGCCGGAAGCCACTCCGGAAGCCTGGCCGGTGCACATCCACGGCCACAACGGGCTGGGCAACCACCCGGTGCCGGCCCACCTGGACGTGGCTGCCGATGCGCGCCCCGCCCACCAGCTGATCATCGACCTGGTCCGCGCCCATCCGGGCGAAGTGACGCTGGTCGCGGTCGGCCGCATGACCAACCTGGCCCTGGCCCTGCAGCAGGCCCCGGACATCGCCGGCCTGGTGCGCGGCGTGGTGATCATGGGCGGCGCCTTCCACGTCAACGGCAACATCACCCCGGCCGCCGAGGCCAACATCTGGGGCGATGCCGAAGCCGCCGACGTGGTGTTCACCGCCAGCTGGCCGGTTACCGCGATCGGCCTGGACGTGACCACCCGCGTGGAAATGGACCGTGACGGCCTGGATACGCTGGCTGCGATCGGCGGTGCCGATGCCGAGCTGGTGCGTGCGCTGTCTCAGGATTACGTGGACTTCTACCTGCAGGCCGGCCACAAGGGCATGGTCGTGCATGACTGCTGCGCCTGCATCGCGCTGACCCGCCCGGAACTGTTCCAGTTCGAGCGCGCCAGCGTGCGCGTGGCCACCGACGGCGTGGCCCGCGGCATGACCATTCCCAAGCCGGAAGGCCTGGCATTCGGCCCCAGCGTGTGGGACGGCCACGTGGTGCAGTCGATTGCCATCGGCGTGGATGCGGCCGCGGTACTGGCCGACATCGAGCAGACCCTGAAGGTCTGACCGGCTAGCGCTTGGCCCTGCCCGGGACCGTCTCGGGCAGGGTCCACAGCACCGGCAGCACCAGCACCGCCACCAGCGCGATCATCGCACCCGGTGCCGCTGCCCAGCCGCTGCGCTCCACCCACCATTGCGCCAGCCATGGCGTTGCTCCGCCGAAGAAGGCGGTGGCCATGGTCACCCCCAGTGCCAGCCCGCTGACCCGGCCTTCGCCGGGGAACTGCTCGGCGGTGGCCGGCGCCGCCACCGCGCTCACGCCACCGGCCACGCAGGCCAGCAGCACCGCGGCCAGCGCGATGCCCAGCGGCGTCGCCTGCGCCATCCAGGCGAACAGGGACAGCGGCAGCAGCGCTGCCAGCAAGGTCAGGCCCAGCAACATCGGCCGCCGCCCGACGCGGTCGGACAATGCACCACACAGTGGCGTGATCGCGATCACCGCCACCGCCGCAATCGTCGACAGCCACAGCGCGTCACCTTCGTCATGACCCTGCGCATGCAGGAATGCCGGCACATAGGTGATACCGACGTAGTAAGTGATCGAGCCCAGCGCAGAGATCGCGAAGGTGCGTGCCACCGCCAGCGGATGGTTGCGCAGTACATGGCGAAGCGGCGTGGCCGGGATGCTGCCCTCGCGGCGCTGACGCTCGAACTCCGGCGACTCATGCATGCCCGAGCGTGCGACCAGGATCACCAGTGCGAGCCCGGCACCGACGAAGAACGGAATACGCCAGCCCCAGCTGTCCAGCTGCGCGGTGGGCAGCAGCGCAACCGTAACCGCCGAAATCGCCACCGCCAGCAGCGCCCCCACTTCACTGGCCGCCGATGCCAGCGAGGTCACCAGGCCACGTCGCCGCGCCGGTGCGCTTTCCAGCAGGTACGCCACCACCCCGGTGTACTCACCGCCCACCGAAAACGCCATCACGCAGCGCAGTACCAGCAGCAGCACGCCCGCCGTGGTACCTGCCGTGGCCGCTGTCGGCAGCAGTGCGGTGGCCAGCATCGCCGCTGCCATCAGGGCCATCGACGCGAGCAGCATCCAGCGCCGACCCAGCCGGTCGCCCAGGTGGCCGAAGCACAGCGCGCCCAGCGGGCGCATCAGGTAGGACACTGCGAAGCCGGCCAGGGTGACCAGCAGCGCCTGCTCGCCACCGCCGAAAAACACACGCGACAACACCGTGGCGAAGTACAGGTACAGGGTGAAGTCGTACCACTCCACCACCGTGGACAGGCCCGCCACCCACATCGAGCGCTGCCGCGCCGCGGTCATTTCATTCATGGCGGAAGGGTGTCACGCGCGGGGTGATGGCGCGGTGCACCTGCCAACCGGGGTCAGAGCCCTTTGCCGGTGGCAAAGGACTCTGACCCCAACCATCAGCCCGGCAGCTGCAGCTCCGCCCGCAGACCGCCGCCCTCGCGGTTGTGCAGCCGCAGTGAGCCGCCCAGCGACTGCGCCAGCTGCACCGCGATGGCCAGGCCCAGGCCGGTGCCGCCGGTATCGCGGTTGCGCGAGCTTTCCAGCCGATGGAACGGTGCCAGCACCGCCTGCAGCTGGTTCTCCGGGATACCCGGGCCACGGTCGGAAATACGGATCCATATCCTGCCAGCCTCATCACGGCCGGCTTCGATCTCGGCGGCACCGGCGTAGCGCACTGCGTTGTCGACCAGGTTGCCGACCACCCGTCGCAGCGGCTGCGGCCAGGTCTGCACGATCAGTCCAGCGGGTGCACCGCCACTGACCGGCTTGCCCATGTCCTCGTAGTCGCCGACCACACTGGCCAGGAATGCACCCAGGTCCATCGACACCGGCGTACCACTGGCGATGTGGCTGCTGCGCGCATAGGCCACGCCTTCACGCACCAGTTGCCCGAGATGGTCGAGATCGGCCAGCAGGCGCTGCTGGGTGTTGTCTTCAGGCAGGGTCTCCACCCGAAGCTTCATGCGCGTGATGGGGGTCTGCAGGTCATGCGAGATCGCTGCAAGGATCTGCAGGCGCTCACTGACATGGCCACGAATGCGTGCCTGCAGCGCGTTGAGTGCGGCCGCCGCACCGCCTACTTCCACAGGGCCATCTTCAGGCAGTGCCGGTCCGTCGTTGCCCGGCTGCAGCTGTTCCACCGCACGCGACAGCTGCTGCAACGGGCGCATGGCCAGGCGCACTGCCAGCCATGCGCACACCAGCAGCAGCGCCAGCTGCACAAGCAGTACGGCGGGCAGCCAGCGTGCCAGCGGCAGGCCCGACGGGGTGACTTCAATGGTCAACGGCGTGCCGTCGTGCAGGCGCAGTTCGACCTCGAAGCGCTCCGGCAAACGAGCTACCTGGCGCGCCTGCAACGAATAGCGGTGCTGCAGGCTGTCGTCGATGATCGCAGTGACCTGGCGTGCACGATCGGTCTGCAGCCCGGGCCCGGCCGTAGCCGGGCGCAGCAGGTAACGGTAGGTGCGCCGCTCCAGCCGCGGCACCCAGGCATCGCGCTGCTCTGCGGGCAGGTGCTCCAGCAGCGCGACACTCACTGCCACATCCTCATCCAGGTTGCGCAGCATCATGCTGCGGGTGGATTGGTAGCGTTCGAAGAACAGCAGGCCGAAGGACAGCGCGTGGGCCAGCGCCAGTCCGCCCAGCAGCACCAGCAGCAGCCGCGCCGACAGCGTGCGCGGCCAGCGTGGACGGCGTGCGCCGGTGTTCATTCGTCCGGCCCCAGCAACTGCACCGGCACGCTGAACACATAGCCTTCGCTGCGCACGGTCTTGATGTAGGTCGGCTCGCGTGCGTCGTCACCCAGGCGCTGCCGCACGCGGCTGACCAGCAGGTCGATCGAGCGGTCGAACAGTTCGGCATCGCGGCCCTGGGTGAGGCTGAGCAGCTGGTCACGGCTGAGCACGCGATTGGCGTGATCGAGGAACACGCGCAACAGGCGGAACTCGGCACCACTGAGCGGATACGCGGTGTCCTGTGCATCCAGCAGATGGCGCGCGGTGGTATCCAGGCGCCAGGCACCGAAAGCCAACTGGCGGCCGGCTTCGCTCACCTGCAGGTTCGGCGGCAACATCTGTGTGCGACGTATCACTGCATTGATGCGTGCCAGCAGTTCGCGCGAGGAAAAGGGCTTGGTCACGTAATCGTCGGCGCCCATTTCCAGGCCGATGATGCGATCGGTCTCGTCGTCGCGGGCGGTCAGCAGCACCACCGGCACCGCACGATGCTTGCCGGCGCGCAGGTTGCGGCACAGGCTCAGGCCGTCCTCGCCCGGCATCATCACGTCCAGCACCACCAGATCCACCGCGTGGGTGTCCATCAGCGCGCGCATGGCCCGGCCACCGTCGGCCTGGCTCACGCGCAGGCCGTTGCGTTGCAGGTAGTCGGCCAGCATCTGGCGGATCTCACTGTCATCGTCCACGACAAGGATGTGCGGTACAGGATTCATTGCGTTCTCGATGAAGGCAGGGGGCAGCGCCGCGCGGCGCCGCCATGGTAGCGCGGCTCAGGGGCTGGCCAGCAGGCGCTGGATCTCGCTTTCGGTACGTGCGTAGTCGCCCTCGCCGTAATGGCGATAGACCACCCTCCCCTGCCGGTCGAGCAGGTACAGTGCCGGCCAGAAGCGGTTGCCCCAGGCATTCCAGATCCGGAACTGGTTGTCCTGCACCACCGGCCAGGTGATGTCCAAGCGGCCGATGGCCCTGCGCACGTTGCCGGGCAGGCCCTCATAGGCGAACTCCGGCGTATGCACGCCGATCACCTGCAGGCCCTGCGACGCGTAGCGTGCATGCCACTGGTGAACATATGGCGCCACATTGAGGCAGTTGCTGCAGGTGTAGGTCCAGAACTCGACCAGTACCACCTGCCCCCGCAACTGCTTCAGTGTCATCGGTGGGCTGTTGTGCCAGGGCCCGCCACCGTCGAACCCCGCCTTCGGTGCTGCGTCGAGCGGCTGCGCGCCGACCTCGGCACCGGGCCATGCCAGCAGCAACGCCGCTCCACCCAGCAGGCCCAGCAGCAGGGGCAGTGCATACCCTCGTAGCGCGGCCATCGCTCAGCCCCCCTGCTCGGCCAGCGGCAGTTCGGCCGGCTTCACGCCTGCCGCCTCCAGGATGCTGTCGGCCACCTGCGCCGGATGCGAAAGCAGCGACACGTGGCTGCTGCCGATCGACTGCAGCTGTGCGCCGATGCGGCGTGCGGTGGCGGCCTGCAGCTGCGGCGACAGCATGCGATCGTCGCGGCTGAGCACGTACCAGCTCGGCTTGCTGCGCCAGGCCGCAACGTTCACCACCTCGCCCAGCGCGCTGGCCTTCAACGGGACCTGCGTGCTGTACAGCAGTGCGGCCGACTTCTTCATCACGTCCGGCGCGAAGTCCTGGGCGATGGCATCAGCGGGCAACGTCAGGTAGCCATCCCTTTCCTGCAATCGGGCCAGGCCCGGACCGACCGGGAAACCTTCGCCCTGTTGCGCCGAAGACTGCCCTGCATCCGGTGCGAAGGCCGCCACATACACCAGCGCCTGCACCTTCGGGTCATCGCCCGCCTCGGTGATGACCGTACCGCCCCAGCTGTGGCCGACCAGCACCACCCTGCCGGGCGCGGCGGCAATGGCGCGACGGGTGGCGGCGACGTCGTCGGCCAACGAGGTGAGCGGATTCTGCACGGCCACCACCGGCAGCTTCCAGTCATGCAGGGTGCTGATGACCCTGTTCCAGCTGGAGCCATCGGCGAAGGCGCCGTGCACCAGGATGACGGTGGGCGGTGCAGCGGTATCGGCCTGGGTAGCGAAGGCGAAGGAGGGGGCGGCGGCGCCGGCAAAGGCGAGAGCGGCGGCAAGCAACGAGCTACGGATCATGGGTGGCACTCCGGTGTTGGGAGTGGCCATTTCCGCTTGCCGGTGTATCGGCGCTGTTTCGCCGCGGCGCAGAGTTGTACCGGACTGTAGGGCGCAGGCGTGTTTCTACAGTGGGATACATTCGGGCGCCGCGCCCGGCCAGGCACTACCGGGTGGAAATCGTTCCCCGCGCGCGGGCGCGCAACGCCCCGATGTGCATCAACGCATCGTCTTTGTATCTGACTGTAGGAAACCCCGGCCGCGGCCACAGTCGCTGACAAAACCCCGGGCAACGGCACACGTTGCCGATACCTGCGCCGCCTGAAATGGCCTCCATCGACCACTGGCCCGCAGGACACCACCATGATCAGCACCGCCTCTTCCGTGTATACCCCCCGCCTGGACGCCGTCGGCCGCTGGCTCTCGCCCTTGGCGCTGCGCGCCCTGCTGGCCTGGGAGTTCTTTGAATCCGGTTGCGAAAAGCTGGGTGGCCAGAACTGGTTCGCCGACCTGGAAGGCCGCTTCCCCTTCCCGTTCTCCACTCTGCCCGCGTCGCTGAACTGGCAGCTGGCCACCTGGCTGGAACTGGTGGGTGCGGTGATGCTGCTGCTCGGCCTGGCCACGCGCTCGGTGGCCTACGTCTTCTGGGTGTTGACCGTGGTCGCCATCGCCGCCGTGCACTGGCCCGACCAATGGAACGGCCTGGGCGAGCTCTGGCAGGGCTATGCGATCACCGACCAGGGCTACGGCAACTTCAAGCTGCCGCTGCTGTTCCTGGCCATGCTGTTGCCGCTGATCCTCAACGGCGGTGGCGCACTCAGCGTCGACCGGCTGCTGGCCGGCTCGCCGCATGCCCCCGCCGGCAACGACGGCCTGGGCTGGGGCGTCAGCCTGATCGCCCTGCTGCTGCCGGTTGCCGCGCTGCTGCCCGGCATCGGCTTCGGCGGTGCCCTGCTCGGCGGTGTGCTGCTGCTGGGCCATCTGCTGCGTCGTCGCCGCAGCGCCTGATCTGATCTGCCTTTTCCCACGCGCCTCTTTCCGTCGCCTGTTCGGCGGCGTCCATCCCGCACGCCCCGCGTGCATTCCCAAGGAGTCACCACCATGTCCGTCTCGACCAAGAACACCCCCTCCTCCCGCCTGCCGCGCATCGGTGCCATCGGCATCGCCCTGGCCGGTGGCCTGCTGCTGGCCGGCCAGGCCGCGGCGATCCAACCGCTGGCGATCAGTGCGGTGGCCATGAGCGCCGCCGCCGAAGGCAAGTGCGGTGAAGGCAAGTGCGGGGCCAGCAAGGCCACCACCGGCAAGCCCGCCGGCAAGGCCAGGGTCGCCGAGGGCCAGTGTGGCGAAGGCAAGTGCGGCGACGCCTCGTTTGCCCGCACCGACCGTGACCACGACGGCCGGGTCTCGCGTGCCGAGTTCAACGCTGTGGCCGCCAAGCGTGCCGCCGAGTTCGACCGCATCGACACCGACCACGACGGCTACATCAGCGAGCAGGAGGCGCACGACTACCTGCGCAGCGTCTACACCGCCAACGGCAAGCCGATGCCGAAGGGCCTGTTCTCCCGCGTTGCCGATTGATCGACGTTCAACCGGCGCCGCCTCCAGGGCGGCGCCCTCTCCGGAGTATCCGTGATGCCCCTGCCCCTGCCTTCCAATGCCGCCGGTCTTGGCCTGCGCCGTGGCCTGATCGACGAACTGCTGGCCATGCCGGCCGGTGCCATCGACTTCCTCGAAGTTTCGCCCGACAACTGGATCGGCGTCGGCGGTGCACACGGTGCAGCGCTGCGCAGGTTGAGCGAACGCCACCCCCTGACCTGCCATGGCCTGTCGCTGTCGCTGGGCGGTCCTGATCCGCTGGACCGCACCCTGCTGGCACAGACCCGTACCTTCCTCGACCTGCACCAGGTGCAGCTGTACAGCGAACACCTGAGCTACTGCGCCGCCGGCGGCCATGTCTACGACCTGCTGCCGCTGCCGTTCACCGCCGAGGCTGTCCACCACGTCGCCGGGCGCATCGCCCAGGTGCAGGACATGCTGGGCCGACGCATCGCAGTCGAGAACATCTCCTACTACGCCGTTGCCGGCGCGGACATGAGCGAGATCGACTTCATCAACGCCGTGCTCGCCGAAGCCGACTGCGACCTGCTGCTGGACGTCAACAACGTCTTCGTCAACGCCTGCAACAACGGCTACGACGCCTTCGAATTCCTGGCCCGCGTGCCGTCCCACCGTGTCGCCTCGCTGCATGTAGCCGGCCACTTCGATGAAGACGATGGCTTCAAGATCGACACCCACGGCGCGCCGGTGAAAGGCATGGTCTGGGCGCTGCTGCGCGAGGCCTATGCGCGGGTGGGCGTGCGCCCCACCCTGCTCGAACGCGACTTCAACTTCCCGCCACTGGCCGAGTTGCTGGCCGAGGTTGCGCAGATCCGCCAGGCACAGACTGAGGCACGTTGGCCCGAGGTGGCCCATGGCTGAGTCACTGGCCACACTGCAACGGCGTTGGGCCGACCATGTGCGCGACCCTGCAATGGCCGCACCCGATGGCGTCGAGGCGCGCCGGTTGGCGGTGTACCGCCGCCTGTGCATCGACAGCCTGGACACCCTGCTGGCTGGCACCCTGCCACGCCTGCAACACCAGTTGGGCATGCCGCGCTGGCGCGACACGGTCGAGCACTACTACGCCCGCCACACCTGCCACACCCCGTTGTTCCCACAGATCGCTGGCGAATTCGCGGCCTGGCTGGCAGTGCAGGACACACTGGCACTGCCGGCCTGGGCAGCGGAACTGGCGCACTACGAGAGCACGCAGCAGTCGCTGCACATTGAAGCCCGTGGCGCCGGGCAATCGCTGCAGTGCACGCCCCTGGACAGTGATGTGCTGGCGATTTCGCCGCAGGTGCGGGTACTTGGCTACCAGTGGCCGGTACATGAGGACGAGGTGCTGGTGCCGGTGCTGGATGCAGCTCCCACGCTGCTACTGATGCGCCGCATGCCCGATTTCAGACTGCAGGTCGAGGAACTGGCCCCGCTGGCCTATGCGCTGCTATCGGTCTTCGGTGACGACGGCGCGCCTTTGGATGAGGCACTACAGGTACTGTCCAAAACACATGACGTGGCAAAGGATGCACTGCGCACGGCATGCGCCCCCCTTCTGGAAGAGCTGTGCGCGGCAGGCGCGCTGGTTGTGCCGAACGACTGTTGAGGGTACCGGCCAGCGACCGGCACTACCCATTCCCTGACCGGCCCGCGGCCGGCACTACCCGTCCCCTACTTCGAGGTCTCACCATGGCTGCTTCCAACAATTCCCTCCTGCACGGCTGGCGCCTGTTCGTAGCCATCAGCGTGGTCCTGATCGCGTTCGCACTGACCGCCTTCGCCCTGCATCCCGATGCAGCCGAAGGCAGCCGGGCGGCGATCCGGGTCACTGCACGCACATCGTTCCTGCTGTTCCTGGCGGCGTTCACGGCATCGTCGTTCGCCAGCCTGCTGCCCGGCCCGTTCACTCGTTTCCTGCTGCGCGAACGGCGCATCATCGGCCTGTCCTTCGCGTTCTCGCACCTGCTGCACGCAATCGCCATCACCAGTTTCGGCATCCTCAACCCGGCGTTCTGGCCAGCACGCTCAGCGCTGGCCAACCTCCCGGGCACGGTGGGTTACATCGCCATCCTGGCGCTGGCCATCACCTCGCACCGGGGGCTCGCCCGGCGCATGGGACCCACCGCCTGGCGTCGCCTGCACGTAACCGGCATGTGGATCATCGCGGCGGTGTTTACCTACTCGTACTTCAAGCGCGTGCCGGGCAACTTCTGGTATGCGGTGCCGTCGGCGCTGCTGTTCACCGCCTTCGTGGTGCGCTGGATCGCCAAGCGGGCACAAGCACTGCGTCGAAGTGCGCATCCGCGGCCGCCGCTGCGGGCGGCCTGACGGGCCGGGGTCAGTTCCCTTTGCCAAAGGCGAAGGGAACTGACCCCATCATGCCGCCCCATCAGCCGTCGCGTGTGGCGCGATAGGCAGCGTAGGCATCGAGGATCCCCTGCAGCCGCGCGCGTTGCTTCGCCCCCATGGATACCCGTTGCACGCGCTTCAGCAGCGTCTTCCACATGTACCCGGAACGGAAGAAGTATGGCCGCACTTCAAGGAAGGTCAGCGCGACGTCCAGCGTATTCGGGTCATCCTCCGCCAGCCGTCTCAACGCGTTGGCATAGCCACCCGGAAACGCCAGCCGCTCGTAGTGCTGGTGGAACGCCGCGCAGGCCTGGGCGTGCAGCAGCTTCTGCTCCGGGTCACGCCAGCGCAGCGCGGCACTCTCGTGGATGGCCTGCTGCAGCCGGTTGATCTCGTCAGCATTGGCTCGGATCAGGCGCTCCATCGATGCACGGGGATGGGCCATGGTTCCTTCCATGTGGTTGTCAGGGGTCAGATCCCTTTCCCTGCGGGAAAGGGATCTGACCCCACTTCCGGGTCACGGCGCGCGGCGCAGCGTCACCAGGGTGATCTCCGACGGCACGCCGATGCGCGCCGGGAAACCCGCCCAGAGGCCTGCACCATTGCTCACGTACAGGGTCATGCCATCCACGTCGTAGCGACCGGAGACATAGCCACCGTTGGCCCGCTTCACCAGCTGGTCCATGCCGATGATCTGCCCGCCATGGGTATGCCCGGACAGCTGCAGCTTCACGCCACGCGCGGCCGCCTCACGTGCATTGCGCGGGCGATGGTCGAGCAGGATCACGGGGGCAGATGGATCAGCCCCCGCCAGCGCAGCACCCAGGTCCGGCAGCGGCAGGCCGTAGCGTGCGGCCACCGGGTCGGTAACCCCGGCGATGGTCAGCGCCGCATCACCGCGCCGCACCTGCAGGTGGCTGTTCTCCAGCACCTGCATGTGCAGCGCGCGGAACGCCTGCATCCACGC
This sequence comes from Stenotrophomonas maltophilia, assembly GCF_002799155.1. Lineage (GTDB taxonomy): Bacteria > Pseudomonadota > Gammaproteobacteria > Xanthomonadales > Xanthomonadaceae > Stenotrophomonas > Stenotrophomonas maltophilia_R. Next base: position 687,765 of record NZ_NERD01000002.1, on the reverse strand, counting down.
CTGGTACTGCGCGTAATACTCGTGATTGCCGGTGATGGCAACGACGCCATCCGGCGCCCGCAGGTCCGCGAGTGGGCGCGCGTCGTCACGGCGGGCCTCGACACTGCCGTCGATCAGATCACCGGTGATCACGATCAGGTCCGGCGCCAGTGCGTTGCTCTCATCCACGACCTTGCGCACCCAGTCGCCGGTCAGCAGGCGGCTGGCATGGATGTCGGTGAGCTGCAGCACGCGATAGCCGTCGAACGCGGCCGGCAATCCGGCGATGCTCACCTCGATCTGACGGGGCGTGGGCACTGCCATGCCCTGGCTGACACCATGACCACTGACCAGCAGGGCCAGCACGCCGGCCACCGGTCGCAGACGCCGCGCGCGCAATGCGGCTACCGCGCGAGGCCAGCGCGACAGCCGCGAAAGCAGCAGGCCGGCGTCCAGCACCAGCATCACCAGCGCCAGCAGCAATACGGCGGTCGAGCCGGTGGCCAGCGTGGCGATGGCCAGCTTCGGGATCTCGGGCGAGGCCATCGTGCCCCAGAAGGTGGCGACGATGCGCAGCTGCACGGCAACCCCCACCAGCAGCACCGACAGCACGACCTTCAATGCGGCGGGCATGCGCAGTGGCCAGAACAGGCGCCAGGCCACATACAGGCCCATCAGGAAACCGATCGTACTCAGCACTGCAACCATCCTGGAAAGAACGCGGGTCCGCCATGGTGACGGTTGCCGGCAGTGTTGTGTAGCGGAAAGTGGGTCAAGCCATTCCGCCGAGGCGTTGCACCCGCAGGCGGGCGATGCGGCGCTTCTCCATCGCCAGCACGGTGATGCGCACGCCGGCCACCTCCACCGCATCGCCGATGTCCGGCAGGCGGCCCAGCTGCTCCAGCACCAGGCCGGAGATGGTCATGTAGTCGGCACTGCGCGGCAGCGACACCCCCGCCAGACGCTGCAGATCATCCACGGTCAGCGCACCGTCGGCCTCCCACTGATCCTCTCCCTGCGCGACCACGCCATAGCGCTCGTCCTGGGTATCGACCAGGTCGCCGGCAATCGCCGCCAGCAGGTCGTTGGCGGTCACCAGGCCCTCCACGCTGCCGTACTCGTCCACCGCCACGGCCAGCGGCACCGGGTGCTGGCGGATCAGTTCCAGCGCCTGCAAAGCACTGGCACTGGACAGCACGTACTGCGGCTCACGCAGGTTGCCTTCCAGCTGCAGCGGCTTGCCCTGCAGCAGGTCAGCCAGCACGTCCCGGCTCTGCACCACGCCACGCAGGCTGTCCAGGTCACCCTCGCAGACCAGCAGGCGGGTATGCGGCGACGCCACCAGGCGCGCCACCACGTCCTCCTGCCCACGTGCCAGGTCGATCCACTGCACGTCGGCACGCACGGTCATCACGCTCGACACCGGCCGATCGGCCAGGCCCAGCACGCTGCGGATCATCTCGTGTTCGGCCGGCTGCAGGCGATCATCGGCGTCCACCTGCTCGTCCACGCCTTCGCTGTCGTGGCCGTTCGCCGGACGCGCGCCCAGCATCCTCAGCACGGCGTCGGCGGTACGCTGGCGGAACGGCTGGCGGCGCTCGTTGCGCTCGCGATTGAAGCGCACCCACTGGTTGAACGCTTCGACCAGGATCGAGAAGGCAATGGCCGCGTACAGGTACCCCTTCGGGATCTTGTAGCCCAGGCCTTCGGCCACCAGGCTGAAACCGATCATCAGCAGGAAGCCCAGGCACAGCACCACCACCGTGGGATGCTTGTTGACGAAGCGGGTCAGCGGCTTGCTGGCCACCAGCATCAGCGCCATCGCGATGGTCACGGCGGCATACATCACGCCCAGGTTGTCGACCATGCCCACCGCGGTGATCACCGAGTCCAGCGAGAACACCGCGTCGAGCACCACGATCTGTGCCACCACCATTGCGAAGCTGGCGTAGACCTTCTTGCCATCCTCGTGGTGCTCGCGGCCTTCCAGCCGTTCGTGCAGCTCCATGGTGCCCTTGAACAGCAGGAACAGGCCACCACCCAGCAGGATCAGGTCACGCCCGGAGAAGCTGTGGTCGAACAGCGTGAGCAGCGGCTCGGTCAGTTTCATGATCCAGGCCAGCGCCGCCAGCAGCACCAGCCGCATCAGCAGCGCCAGTGCCAGGCCGATCACGCGCGCGCGGTCGCGCTGGTGCGGCGGTAGCTTGTCGGCAAGGATCGCGATGAACACCAGGTTGTCGATGCCGAGAACGATCTCCAGCACGACCAGGGTTGCAAGGCCCATCCATATCGAGGGGTCAGCCAACCATTCCATTTCAGGTCCGTTTCGTCAGTAGGCAAGGGAAAAGAGCAGACATTCAATCGGCGTCCTGCGCCTGCGCGGGGTCATGCCCGAGCAGGTCGCCGGGCGTGCACTGCAGCTCGCGGCAGATCGCATCAAGCGTGGAAAAGCGGATGGCACGCGCCTTGCCGGTCTTCAGGATCGACAGGTTCGCCAGGGTGATGTCGATGCGCCCGGCCAGCTCGGACAGGGTCATGCCCCGTTCCTGCAGCATGCGGTCCAGGGTGATGACGATCGCCATCAGATGACACCGTCGAGGTCATCGCGCATCGCTGCGCCCACGGCGAACACGCGTGCAAGCACGAACAGCATCAGCACCGCCACCAGGCCGGTGATCGACATGCCTCCGCCCACCTCCATCCAGGTGAAGTCCGGGCCCATCCAGGCCGCGTAGGCGCCGATCAGGATCGACAGCAGCTCCATCGCCAGCATCAGCCACGCCATGCGTTGCAGGCGCTGTGCATTGGCGTGGGTGAACGGCCGTTCGCGCGCCGCCGATTTCAGCAGCCGCGACAGATGGCGCAGGAACATCAGGCACAGCACCAGCAGCGCGACGATCGCTCCCAGGCCCAGGCAGAAATGCAGGAACAGGTCGTTGCCGTGCGCGGCGGCGGCCTCGGCGTCATGCACGCTGTCGAGCAGCCAGCGACGGTCGTGAGCAACAAGCGGCACCGCCAGCAGTGCGGCCAGGATGCCCAGCCAGCACATCGCCCGGACGGCCTGTACGGCGGCCTGGGCCAGGGTGAACAGGCCTCGCGCGGGTCTGGCGCGGGCGGGACGAGCGGTCAAGCGGCCTCCGGCATTGGGGTGGCTACGCCGCCCCGGGTGGATTTATCGATAAACGATATACCAGATCCCGCGTAGAAGGCTGAATCGCGCTGGCTGGTCCCGATCAGGGCCCAGGCGTGCTCTGCTCCAGCATCGCTTCGCCCGGCGTCACCGAAGCCATCGCCTGCACGCCGGCCTCGGCCGCCTGCCGCGTCACCAGCCGGAAGCGCGCCTGCAGCTTGGATTGCCCCGGCGTGGCCCAGCCGTACTGGATCGCCACCTGGTCGGCCGACAGCGGCCCTCGGCCCGGGAGCGAGCGCGCCTGCAGCGGCTTCGGTGCCGCCTGCACCAACCGGGCGAACCCTTTCTGCACGACCGCCGCGTCGGCCTTTTCGGCGTAGACCGTACAGGTGCCATCGTCAGCCCAGCTCACCGCATAGCGGCCACTGGCCAGAGGCACCATCCAGGCCACGCCCGATTGCCCCTGCAACAGCGTTGCGGCTTCGGCGGGCTGCAGCGGCGACAGGCCATTGGACTCCATCAGCGACTGCAACCGCGCCGGGGCCCCGATGTGCTGCATGCAGGCGGTATCGAACAACTCGCTGAAGGCGTCCTGCGCCGGGGCCTTGGCCTTGGCTGCGCGCGCAGGCAGCGCCACCACCAGGGCAGGCAGCAGGGCCAGGACCAGCCAGGAGACAGGGCGCATCGGAACTCCACGGTACGGAAATCAGCGGGGAGGATGGCAAAGCCCAGGCGTGCCACGCAACGGGTCTTGGCTTGACAGCCGCCACCGGCGGGAGGAGTATCAGTTAACGAATTAGTTAATTAGCTCGCCATGGACCGCATCTTCGAAGCCCTTGCCTCCACCGCCCGCCGGCAGATCCTGGCCTATCTCAGCGCCGGTGAGCTCAGCGCGGGCGAGCTGGCCGAGCGCTTCGACTTCAGCAAGCCGGCGTTGTCCAGCCACCTGCGCATCCTCGAGGAAGCCGGACTGATCGAACGCGAGAAACGCGGCCAGTTCGTGTACTTCAGGCAGGTACCCGACCGTTTGGCCAACACGTTGTTCTCGTGGGCGGCCGAAGTCTGCCCTGTCGGCGGCCCGCTCAAGCGTGAAGCCCGCGCCCGCCGCAAGTCCCCCGCCCGCTGATCCGCCTCGCCAAGGAGCATGACGATGCCTGGTTCGACCCGCGATCGCCGTTCGTTTCCAGCAGTGCAGCTTCCGGCACAGGACGGCGGCAGTCCGACCGAAGTCACCCTGATCGCGCAGCTCGGCATCGGTGCCGGTGACGGGCTGGTGAGTGACGCCGGCCAGCGTCAGCGCCACCACCCGGCGTTCATCGATGCGTTGGATGAACCTTCGGCGCGACTGGGTGGCATGCACCTGCAGCACGGGGATGCCTCCTCGCTGTACAGCTTCACCGTCGGTGCCGGTGGCCACCCGTTTCATCGCCATGCAGGCCCGCGCATGTTCACCGCCATCGCCGGCAGCGCGGGAGCCGAGCTGCGTTTCGCCACCGCCTCCGACACGCAGCTGGCAGCAGATCCTGGTGCCTTCGCGCGCACGCTTCGGCGCATCCGCATCCCACCGGACTGCCTGTTTACCGTGCGCTTCGGCGGCGGCACCTGGCACCAGTTCGCGTCGAACCATCCTGCACATCCAGCGCTGTTCGCGTTGTCCTGCCACAGCAATGAACTGGCCGGCGCGATGAGCGAGCAGGCGCGTGCACAGGTGCAACGCAATGCCGCCGATATCCCCAGCCTGACCGAGGTGCTTCCGGAACCGCACTGGCCTTCAGGCACCTCGCTTGCGGCGGCACCGCTGTTGCAACTGTCGCTGCAGGCGGCGCCTCCCAGCCTGTGCGCACACCTGTGCGCGCGTACCCGTGCCCTGCTCGGCCCGCTGCGCCGCATCCCCATGCGGCCGCTGCGCGGGTTCGTCGAACGTGCCACACCGGCCTATCCCATCCATTCGCGGCCCGCCGCCACCGATGGCATGCTGACCACAGCGCTTCCGCACAGCCACTACCAGGACCTGACCACCCTGTGCCTGGAACCCTCGCAGGTGGTCCACCGTTCCGCATCGGCACTGCTGGCCGATGTACTGGAGGGCTTCCTGCGCAATCCACCCAGCGGCGTAGGCCATCTGATGGCGCTGCGAAACCGACTGGTGGCGCCGTTGCGGTTGCGCACGTCGCCGCTGGGATGCCCGGTGTCGTCATTGCTGTCGACCGATCGCAGCCGGTTGTTCGCTGGTCGATTTCCGGTGCTGGATTCGCACATCGATACGCAGGACAACGACGCCGAAGTCCTGCTCGGCGCCGACGATCGGCACCTGCGTTTCCGCAGCAGCGTGCGCGTGCAGCGGCGTAGCGATGGACATGTCGAGATCAGCCTGGGCTCATGCGTGCAGACCCTCAATGCGTTCGGCGGCATGTACATGGCGCTGATCGACGCCGGGCACCGGCACTATGTCGCGCCGGCACTGCTGCGGCGTGCGGTGGAGCACGCCTTGGCACCGGAACTGGCCAATCTTGGGGATCCTGCAGCACACCCTGCGCACTGCTGACCCTGGAACACGATGCGCCGGGCGCTGCGCGGTTCCGGTCAGATCACGATTTCGCCCTCGTCCTCGCCATCCCAGTAGTGGATGCGGCTGGCGCGCACGTGAATCAGCACCAGTCCCGGTGTATCCACGCCCTGTTCGAACCATCGCTCCAGGTCCTTCACCCAGTGCTGGCTCATCGTAGCGCGATCGCGCACCAGCGCTGCCCTTCCCTGCACGTGCACGAACAACGGTGGCTTGCCCAGCAGCGACTTGCTGCCGGAAAAACCCAGCGCGACGGCGGGGTCCGCTTCAATCTCGCGCACCATGTCGGTGTCTTCGGTGGTGAAGAACCAGCTGTCACCGTCATAGTCCACGTCACCGTTGTTGCTCATCGGACGACCGGCAATCTCTCCGCCGGCGTGGGTCTGCAGCATCGTGAAATCGATGCCGGCCATTTTCCTGGACAGTTCAGGCAGGGTGAGCTGGGTCATGTCGTCGTCCCTCGTCGGATGGAGTCCCAGCGTCTGCGCAGAGCGGTGACCGAAGCGTGGATGGGCAGTTGCGACCTCTTCACAGAAAACGAGATAGGGCGCATGGCACGTGTGTGACGCACTCCTCACCACCACACCCGCGTTAACAGCGGATGGAGGAACGGTCCTCCACACCACGACACGCCTCTAACAGGGGCTTGCCCGAGAATCGCGCAACCCCGCGGCACCTCCGGCATGGCCGCCGGCGCAACCGGGGCTCCCCTCCGCAACCGCATGGCCTCCACATGGACCTGTTCGCCTGGCTCGCGTTCGGCTGCTACCTGTTAGCGTTCTTCATTGTCTCGCTGTTTGCTGCGGCCTACCTGAAACGCTCCGACTTCATGCCCTACCACGGGCAGGCCGTGGGCATGCCGTGGGCTGAGGTCGAACCACGCATGCAGGTGTTGGTGATGGCCCTCATCCGCGTGGTCGGCGCCGGTTGGATCGCACTGGCCGGCGCCGGCGTGATGCTGGCCTGGCTGATTTTCTTCGGAGGTCACTTCGCACTGCCGCAGCTGCTGGCGTTCCAGCTGTTCTGCCTGGTCGCCACCGTGCCACCGGTACTGGTCGCCACCGGCGTACGGCGGCAAACCGGTGCCCGTACGCCTGTACCCGCTGGCGCTGCCGTGGTGGTGCTGTCCGTCATCGGATTCGTGCTGGCGCTGTTGGCGCTGCCCTGACGTGCTGTTCCTCCCTCCCCTTTCATCGAGGCTCCCCATGAATCCCGAATCCATCTTCTACAGCGTGGTCAACGGTGATCTGCCGCCCTCCCAGGCAGGCACCCTGCTCGGCTGGCGCTTCGTCGACTACGACGATGCACGGCGCCGCATCCAGGTCGAATTCGAGGCCGGCCCGGTACTGACCAACCCGATGGGCAACGTGCAGGGCGGCTTCCTCTCGGCGATGCTGGACGACTGCATGGGGCCTGCGATCTACGCCACGCTGCCGGCCAACCGCATCGCAGTCACGGTGGAATCCAAGACAAGTTTCGTCAGCCCCGCGCCCCGGGCGGATCATCGGCTGGGGTGAAGTCGAACACAGCAAGGGCAGCATCGCCTTCACCCGTGGTTGGTTGACCGACCCGGCCGGCAAGGTGCTGGCAACCGCCAGCGCCACGTTCCGGGTGGGTGCGCTACGCTGGCGTGGCTTATCGGTACCACGTCCCATAGCGCGCCGGATGATCGCGCGCACGCTGCGCCGGGTGCATGCGCGTATCGGTTGAGGCCGTTCAGCGCGCGATGCGGCCACCGCCGGCCACGCGCACGCGATCGCGGCCCTGCGCCTTGGCCTGGTACATGGCCGCATCCGCAGCGCGCAACAGGGTGCGCCAGCCCAGCGCGTCGGTGCCGCCCTCGGCCACACCGAAGCTGGCGGTGACCCGCAGCACCTTGCCGCCAACCAGTACGATCTCCAGCTGCTGCAGTGCCGCCCGCAGCGACTCGGCCACCTGGCGGCCGCCGGCCAGATCGCCGTCGGCCAGCAATACGAGAAATTCCTCGCCACCATAGCGGGCAATGCTGTCGCTGCGGCGAAGGTGGCGCTGCAGCAACTGCGCCACCTGCACCAGCACTGCATCGCCCGCGTCGTGGCCATGGCCATCGTTGATCGCCTTGAAGCGGTCCACGTCCAGCAGGATCACCACCGCGCTGTTGCCGCCGTCGTCGTGGCGTTGCTGCACCATCTCGTCCAGCGCCCGCCGGTTCAACAGCCCGGTCAGCTCGTCGGTACCGGCCAGCTGGCGCAGCTCGCTGGTCAACGCCGAGCGCTCGCGCGACTTCTCGCGCAGCACTTCGATGGCATCGAACAGGCGCTGCATCTCGGCCAGCGGGTGGGTCACATGCTGTTCCGGGCCGGGCGCTTCCGAGGCAATCTGGATCACCTGCTTCTGCGCCTGCAGCAGTGGCCGCAGGATCTGCAGGTGGGCAATGCGCAGCGCCACGCCCAATACCACCAGCGTGCCCAGCACCGTCGCCACCAGCACCACCAGGCGCGTCGCTTCGCGGTTGCGGGTGCGCTCGAAGCGGGCGATGGACACGCTCAGGTAGCCGTCGCGCAGCGCTTCCAGCGACTGCAGGGTCGGCACGTAGCGCGTGGTGAACTCGGCAGCAGTCCACGGCGGCGGTACGCCGCGCCGGCCATCTTCGATCAACTGTTCGATCATCGGCAGCGATTCGCCGAAGAACTGCCGGCGTGCCATGTCCCAATGCCAGGACAGCGCCGGATCACTGCGGAACACCGCTTCATGGCTGCCTGCCAGCCGCCACAGTTCCAGCAGGCGGCCTTCGGTCTGCAATGCCGCCCGCAGCTGTTCGTCACGCCATGCCCCCGGTACCGCCACCGGCGCCATCACGTTCGAGGCCAGGCGGCCGCCATGCTCGCGCAGGTCGATCAGCACCTGGCCCTGCATCGCCGGAATCGCCGCTTCGCGGTCGGCACTGACCAGCACGTTGATCTGCGCCGAGGTCAGTACGTGCAGGCGATCGACCACCGCGAACATGCTGCTGATCGCGCGCTCCACGTCCTCCACCCGGCGCGCATCGTGCGGCTGCACCGCCACCCGGTCCACCGCGGCCCGCGCTGATTGCAGGCGACGTTGCGCGTCGGCCAGCATTCCATGCTCGTCGACCACGCCCGGGTCGGCGTTGAACACGGTGTCCAGGTGCTGCAGGGCGGTATCGACCCGCTTGCGCGCGACCGCCAGCTGCGCCGCGAGCCGGGCCTGTTCAGCCGCATCGGCCGTGTTGGCCCCCAGCAGGCTGTTGGCGGGGCCGCGCTCGGCCGACACCAGGTTGGCCAGGTCGAAGGTCTGCCGCAGCTGGCGCAGGCTGACCAGGTTGTCCTCGGCGGCAGTGAAGCGCAGCGTGCCCTGCACCAGCGCGATGGCCATCAACGGCAGCGTACAGACTACGAACAGCCCGGCCAGGATCCAGACCCAGGTCCGCAATCCGATGGGCGACGCCTTGCGGGCCATGCACATTTCCCCTGTCGTGCGGAACACTGTAGCGGCCGCCTGCACAGGCGCCAAGGCGCTACCGGGCCAACCGTTGCCGTGGGTATACCGCGCACGCCGCCAACGCACCGACAAGGCCGCGCAGACCGTCCAATCTGGGCGAATACGTCATGCCTTGCCGCGTCAGATCCAGCGCTGGTCGACCAGTTCGCGCTTCACGTAGGCATAGAACACCGGCGCGGCGACCAGGCCCGGCAGGCCGAACGCCGCCTCCATCACCAGCATGGCCAGCAGCAGCTCCCAGGCACGCGCCTGGATCTCGCCACCGACGATACGGGCGTTGAGGAAGTACTCCAGCTTGTGGATCACGATCAGGTACAGCAGCGCCGCCACCGCCACATAGAACGAAACCGACAGCGCGACGATGGTGATGATGGTGTTGGAGATGATGTTGCCCACCACCGGCAGCAGGCCTGCGATGAAGGTGATCAGCACCAGGGTCTTCGACAGCGGCAGGTGCACGCCGAACAGCGGCAGCACGCCCAGCAGGAAAACGGCGGTGAACACCGTGTTGAGCAGCGAGATCTTCAGCTGCGCGAACACCACCTGCCGGAATGCGGTGGCCAGGCGGCTGGTACGCCCGATCAGCTCCTGCGCCAGCGGCCCCATCTGCGGCAGCGGCAGTTCGTCATACAGCGCGATCATCGCGCCCAGCACCATGCCGATCAATACGCGCACCCCCACCTGCACCACCGAGGTACCGGCCACGCCCAGCTGGCGCTGATGCTCGGCGGCCCACTCGTTCAGCGCCGTGCGCAGTGCCGGCATGTCTTCGGGAATATAGGGTTGCAGCAGCGCCGGCACCTGGTGGCGCGAGGTGTTGAGGATCTCCATCAGGCGCGCCAGCAGAGCGTCCGGGCCACCGGTCTCGTTGCGGAAGAACGAGGCCACGCCGATGCCGGCCATTACCAGTGCGCTGATGATGATCGCCGACAGCACGATCACCGCGATCGCCCGTGCCCGTCCCGGCGGCAGCTTGCCTTCCACGGTGGAGGCCAGCACATGGGTCAACTGGAACACCAGCAGGCCGGACAGCAGGGTCACCACCAGGCCCAGCTTCAGCGCCAGCCACATGCCCAGCAGCATCATCAGCCACGCCGCGATCCTTGGAACGGGGGGCTTGGGCTGGGCAACAAGGGCGTCTTGCATGGGAGCGCGTCCGGGCGGGGTGGCCCATGGTAGAGGATTGACCCGCCGATTCGGCGTGCAGGCTGAACGGGCGTTACGTTCTCATCCGGTGGCGGCCCTGCCGGCGCCCCATCGACTCACTCGCCGTAGCTGGCCGTATTCTTGCCCTGCCGCTTGGCGTGGTAGAGCGCGCGGTCAGCCAGTGCCAGCCAGTCCTCGACACTGCCTCCCCGCGGCGTAGCGGCAATGCCGATGCTTACACTGAACTCCACGCCCGGCGTGATCTGGCGCGCGGCCTCGAGCAGATGCAGGCGCACCCGCTCGGCCACGTGCATCGCGTCGACGGGCGCGCAGTCGTGCAGCAGCACCACGAACTCATCACCCCCCAGCCGCGCCGGGGTATCACCGGGCCGCGCAAACGTGCGCAATGTTGCAGCGATATGCCGCAGTACCTCGTCGCCCGCGCGGTGGCCAAGCGAATCATTGATGCGCTTGAAGTCATCCACATCAAGCATCAACAGGCAGGCAAAACCGCCCTGGCCCTGGGCCCGGTCCAGTGCCTGCTGCGCACGCAGGATCAGGAAGCCACGGTTGGCCAGCTCGACCAGCGGATCCATCCGGCTGAGCCGCTGCAGCTGGCGATTCTGCGATTTGACCCGGCGCGCCAGCTGCCAGCTGAGGATGCTCAGCCCGATGCCGTAGACGAACAGGAACGGCACGCTGAGCACGATCGTGCGCTGCGAGGAAACGGGCTGGTAAGGGAAGCCGAGCACCCACCAGGTGATCGCGAAACCCAGCGCCAGCGCCAGCGTGGCCCGCATCGCCAGGCGCACGCCACCGGCCGCGATCTTGTCGGCAACCAGCAATGCGGCGAACAACGCACTGGGGACCGCGCTCAGCGCCATGAAGGCGATCCAGCCGCCACCGAAGAAGGAGTCGGCGACCATGCAGCGGAACTGCGCCTGTGCGGGCTGGCGGGCACGCTGGGTCAATACCAGTGCGAGCGCCGGCCACGCCAATGCATTGAGCAGCAGCAGCGCCCAGGCCAGCAGGCCGTCCTGGCGTTCAAGAATGATCGAGGCGATGGGAATCGCGCCCAGGCCATTGCCGACGAAGCGCATCCAGCCGATGCGACGTGCCGCGCCGATGCCTTCGACCGCGACTTCCGACGCGTCAGTCAAGAACGGCATTGCCGACCCCCTTGCGCGATCGCACGTTCCACCCCGGCGCTTGCCGGGGTGCCCACGCTGAGTCTGACAGCTCTGCGTCAATTCGGGATCAAGGACTCAAGGCGGCGCCCTGCCCTCACCCCTGCCCGGGCGCAGCCGTCGAACCCCGCAGCATCAGGCTGAAATCCAGCGTTTGCTGAAGCGGTACATCAACCTGTTCGATGATCGCGAGCAGCAGGTTGACCGCGCGCTCACCAATCTCCCGCATGGGCTGGCGGATGGTCGTCAACGGCGGCGTGAGGTAGCGGGAAGACGCCAGGTCGTCAAAGCCGACGATGGACAGTTCGTCCGGCACGCGGATGCCCAGCTCCCGGCAGGCGGCCAGCGCACCCAGCGCCATCTGGTCGCTGAAGCAGAACACCGCGGTCGGTGCGGGCGCGGCGGCCAGCAGCGCCATCGCCGCCGCATGCCCGGATTCCACGGAAAAATCCCCCGGCACGATGCTCAGCTGGCGCAGGCGGCCGCGCGCCTTGCCGGCTGCGCGGACGCCTTCCAGTCGCTGCTGGTGCAGCGGGTTGTCAGGCGGCCCACCGACCACGGCAATCCGTTCATGTCCCAGCCCATACAGATGTTCCATCACCACGCGCGCGGCCGCGGCGTTATCGATATGGACGCTGGGAATGCCCAGCGCGGGGTCGAACTCGCAGCCGTTGATCACCGGCGCGGCGGCACCGCGCTGCTGGACGATCTCGCGCGCCGTCGGCGGCAGGCGGTGCCCCAGCACGATCATGCCGTCGGCCTCGTTGCGCCGGAGCATCTGCGCATAGCGCTCCTCGCGGTCGGGTTGATGCTGGGTATCGCCGAGCAGAACCGCATAGCCGACCGCCTGTGCGGCGTCCTCCGCCCCCTGCAGGATCTGCGCGAAGAACGGATTGGCGATGTCCGGGACGGTGACCAGGATCTTGCCGCTGCGCTGGGTCTTGAGCGTGCGGGCCACCGTATTGGGCACATAGCCCAGTGCGGCAGCGGCCTGCTCGATGCGCGCGCGGGTGGCCGGCAGGACTTTGTCCGGCCGCGAAAGCGCCCGCGACACCGTGCCTGCGGAGACGCCGACGTGCTTCGCGATGTCGTAGATGGTGGCCATGGCGTTAGTTCTCCTGTCTGCTGTGCACTGCACAACAGGTCCTGCGTGAGCCCCTGCTAGGATAATGCAATCGATTGCATCGAGGGCGAATCACGTTGAAGACGCTCAAGGGTCCAGCGCTGTTCCTGGCGCAGTTCATCGGCGACACGGCTCCTTTTGATCGGCTGGACACGCTGGCCGGATGGGCCGCGGGTCTGGGCTATTCTGGCGTACAAGTTCCCACCAGCGCGCCCCACCTGTTCGACCTGGCCGAGGCCGCGCGCAGCCAGGCGTACTGCGACGATGTTGCCGGCATGCTCGCCGGGCACGGCCTGCAGATCACCGAACTGTCGACCCACCTGCAGGGGCAGCTGGTTGCCGTCCATCCGGCCTACGACAGCCTGTTCGACGGATTCGCGCCACCGGACAAGCGCGGCGACCCGTCCGCCCGCCAGGCCTGGGCGGTGGAGCAGCTGCGGTTGGCCGCCAAAGCCAGCCAGCGCCTGGGGCTGACCGCCCACGCCACGTTCTCCGGCGCATTGGCCTGGCCCTACTTCTATCCCTGGCCACAGCGCCCACCGGGACTGGTGGAAGAAGCCTTCGCCGAACTCGGCCGGCGCTGGCGCCCCATCCTCGATGCCTTCGACGCCTGCGGCGTGGACCTGTGCTTCGAGATCCACCCCGGCGAGGACCTGCACGACGGCGCGACCTTCGAGCGCTTCCTCGACGTGGTGGACCATCACCCCCGCGCCAGGATCCTGTACGACCCCAGCCACCTGCTGCTGCAGCAGATGGACTACCTGGGTTTCATCGACCGCTACCACGCGCGCATCGGCATCTTCCACGTCAAGGACGCGGAATATCGCCCCAGCGCAAGCAGCGGCGTGTATGGCGGCTACCAGGACTGGATCGATCGCCCGGGCCGGTTCCGTTCACTCGGCGATGGCCAGATCGACTTCAAGGCGATCTTCTCCAAGTTCGCGCAGTACGACTTCCCCGGCTGGGCGGTGCTGGAGTGGGAGTGCTGCCTGAAGCACCCCGAAGACGGCGCACGCGAGGGTGCCGCCTTCATCCGCGACCACATCATCCGCGTGACCGAACGCGCCTTCGATGATTTCGCCGACAGCGGCACGGACGCCGCATCACTGCACCGCATGCTGGGAATCTGAGCCATTACCGCCCCGGGAGGGTAAGCCATGTCGCACGCCATGTCGCGCTTGGGCGCGATGATGTTTCTGCAGTTCTTCATCTGGGGAGCGTGGTTCGTGACGCTCGGGACGTACCTGGTGCAGGGCCCGCTGCAGGCCAGCGCCAGCCAGGTGGCCACCGCCTTCCTCAGCCAATCGATCGGCGCGATCGTGGCGCCGTTCCTGGTCGGCCTGATCGCCGATCGCTACTTCGCCGCGCAGCGCATCCTCGCGGTGCTGCACCTGGCCGGCGCGGTACTGATGTGGCTGGCATCCACCGCCACCAGCTTCAGTGTGTTCTCGGCCTGCGTGATGGGGTACATGCTGCTGTTCATGCCGACGCTGGCACTGGCCAACAGCGTGGCGATGCGGCACATGCAGTCGCCCGAGAAACAGTTCCCGCTGGTACGGGTGGCCGGCAGCATCGGCTGGATCGTCGCAGGCGTGCTGATCGGCTGGCTGGGCTGGGAGCAGGCCCATCGGCTCGAACTGACCTTCCGGATGGCGGCGCTGGCATCGCTGGTACTGGGCCTGTATGCGTTCACCCTGCCGCACACGCCGCCACTGGCACAGCAGCGCGACGCCGGGCTGGGGCAGATCCTCGGGCTGGACTCGCTGCGGCTGCTGAAGTCGCGCGCCTACCTGGTGTTCTTCCTGGCCTCCATCGCCATCTGCATACCACTGTCGTTCTACTACAACTTCACCAACCCGTATCTCAACGACCTCGGCGTGCGCGGCGCTGCGGGCCTGCAGTCGCTGGGCCAGGTCTCCGAAGTGCTGCTGATGCTGGCCATGCCGTTCCTGTTCGTGCGGCTGGGAGTGAAGACCATGCTGGCGGTCGGCATGGCCGCCTGGGTGGTGCGCTATGCCCTGTTCGCCTTTGGGGATGCGGGCGGTGGCTTCCCGCTGCTGGTGATCGGCATCGTGCTGCACGGCATCTGCTACGACTTCTTCTTCGTCACCGGCCAGATCTACACCGATGCGCACGCCGGCCCGGCCGCGCGCAGCAGCGCGCAGGGGTTCATTACCCTGGCCACGTACGGCGTGGGCATGCTGATCGGCACCTTCCTGTCCGGCGCGGTGGTGGAGCACTTCACCACCGAGGCTGGCCCCGACTGGCAGCAGATCTGGTTGTTCCCGGCCGGCGTGGCACTGGTGGTGCTGATCGCCTTCCTGCTGCTGTTCCGCGACCGGCCGGTGGCCGCGCCCGCGCCTTCCACGCCCTGAGGACCGCAGCCAATGCCCAAGCTTGGAATCGCCATCATCGGCGCCGGCATGATCGGTGCCGTGCATCGTCGCGCCGCCTTGCTGGCCGGTGCCGAGGTACACGGCGTGGCCGCCTCGTCACCGCAGCGCGCGCGTGAGGCAGCGCAGTCGTGGAATGTTCCGCGTGCGTACCGGGACATCCAGGAGGTGATCGCCGATCCGCAGGTGCAGGTCGTGCACGTCTGCACGCCCAACCATCTGCACCGCGCGATGGCGCAGGCCGCGCTGGAAGCCGGCAAGCACGTGATCTGCGAGAAACCGCTGGCAACCACGCTGGACGATGCACAGGCGCTGGCGGCGCTGGCCGCATCGACCGGATTGGTCGCCACGGTACCCTTCGTCTACCGCTACCACCCGGTGGTGCGCGAGGCGCGCGCACGCATCGCCGACGGTGAGCTGGGGCCGCTGCACCTGATCCACGGCAGCTACCTGCAGGACTGGCTGCTGGATCCCGCCAGCAACAACTGGCGCGTGGACCCGGCGTTGGGCGGCGCATCGCGCGTGTTCGCCGACATCGGTTCGCACTGGTGCGACCTGGTGGAATGGGTCAGCGGTGAACGTTTCGCCGAGGTCAGCGCGGCCTTCGACACGGTGGTCGCCGAGCGCAGCGCCGTCAGTGGCCAGAGCTTCAGTACAGCGGCCACAGACGGCGCGATGCAGGCGGTCACGAGCGAGGACGTGGCGGCGGCGATGTTCAGGACCGGCGCTGGCACGCTGGCGTCGTTGACGGTCAGCCAGGTTTCGGCCGGGCGCCGCAATCGCCTCTGGTTCGAGATCGATGGCGCCAAGGCCAGCGTGGCCTTCAACCAGGAGGATGCCGAGCGCCTTTGGATCGGCCTGCCCGACCAGCGCGAGGAGATCTTCGTGCGCGGGCCCGGCGCCGGCACTGCCGAACAGCGCCGGCTGTCGGTGCTGCCGGCCGGGCACGCGCAGGGCTACGCCCAGTGTTTTGAAGCATTTGTCGCCGACAGCTATCGCGCCATCGACGGCGAGCGGCCGCAGGGCCTGCCCACGTTTGAAGACGGCGTGCGCTCGGCGCTGATCGTCGATCGTGTCATTGCATCGGCCAGGTCGCGTGCCTGGACTGCCATCGGTTGAAACCCGGGAGGAGCTGTTGATGAAGACCCTTGTCCGTAGAACTGCAGGCCTCGTCCTGCTGCTCGCAGCGCTGCCTGCCCTTGCAGGCGAAGCTGCCCGCACGCAGAAGCCGATCGCGGTGCAGATGTACACGCTGCGCGATGCCGGCTCGCTGGAGCAGCAGCTGAAGATCGTCCACGACGCGGGTATCCATGCAGTGGAAACGGTCGGCACGCAGGACACCCGCGCTGCCGAACTCAAGCCGTTGCTGGACCGGTATTCGATCAAGGTGGTTTCTTCGCACGTGCCCTTGGCCGAGCTGCGCAGCAACCTGGAGGGGGTGGTGGCCTTCAACCGGTCGATCGGCAACACGACGCTGGTGGTGCCGTACCTGGACAAGAAGGATCGCCCGAGCGATGCCGCCGGCTGGACTGCCCTGGGCCAGGAACTGGGCCGGATCGCAAAGCAGGTGCGCGGTAAGGGCATGCGCCTGGCCTACCACAACCACGATTTCGAACTGGCCGACTTCGATGGCAGGACCGGACTGGAACTGCTGTTTGCCGCCGCCGGTCCCGACCTGCAGACCGAGCTGGACCTGGCCTGGGTCGCGCGTGCAGGCCTGGACCCGGCGGTGATGCTGGCAAAATTCCGCGGCCACGTGTTCGCGGTGCACGCCAAGGACAATGCGCCCAAGGGCCAGGCCGAAGACGAAGGCGGATTCGCTGCGGTGGGCCAGGGCGTGCTGGACTGGAACGCGATCCTGCCTGCTGCGGCAGCCGCCGGCGTGCATTGGTACATCATCGAGCACGACCAGCCACGCGACCCGGCCAAGGTCATCCAGACCGGCGCGGACTATCTGCGTGAACACCTGACCACCAACGTGCCCGCCCGTGCGCGGCGCTGACGCATCAAGGAGCCCCGCATGAAAATGATCCTGGCAATGGTGGTGGCCCTGGGTGGCATGAGCGTGGCGACAGTCGCCTGGTGCAAGGACGACCCGGCTGCGGGTGCAAGGCTCTACACCGCGAACTGCGTGGCCTGCCACGGCGCCGATCGTGCGGGCATGCCGGGTGCGTTTCCGGCGCTCACCGACATCGGCAAGCGCATGGCACCTGCACAGATCAAGGAAAAGATCAGCAAGGGCGGTGGGTTGATGCCGCCCTTCTCCCAGCTGTCGCAGCAGGAGATCGATGACATCGCCAGCTACCTGGCGAAGTAAGCGGCCGGCGACCACGCCGGCCGCGTGCCACTACAGCTCGCGCACCCAGATGTTGCGGTAGCTGACCCTGGAGTCATGTTCCTGCAGGTAGAGCGGCGCGCATCCATGGGGCGCGTACGATGGCGCGCCGATGTACTCGGTCTTGCCCGCCAGCACGGTATCGTCCTGCACCAGCACGCCGTTGTGCAGCACCGTGATGCGCGCAGGCGAGACAAGCCCGCCGCCCGCCGAGAAGCGCGGTGCTTTCCAGAGGATGTCGTAGGCCTGCCACTGGCCCGGTGCGCGCGAGGCATTCACCCGCGGCATGGCCTGCTTGTAGATGGAGCCCGCCTGGCCATTGGCATAGGTCGGGTTGTTGTAGCTGTCGAGCACCTGCAGCTCGTACAGCTCCTGCAGGAAGATGCCGCTGTTGCCCCGGTTCTGGCCGTCGAAGCCCTTCGTGTCGGTGGGCGTGCGCCACTCGACATGCAGCTGGACATCGCAGAAGCGTTGCCGGGTGCGGATGCCCTTGCTGCCGGGCACGACGGTCATCGCGCCATCGGCAACCGTCCAGGGCACGCGGTCGCCCTGCTCCGACTCCCACGCCGAGACATCCTTGCCATCGAACAGCACGATGGCGTCGGACGGCGCCATGCCCGCTGGTGTTGCCACTACCGCAGGCACCGGCGTCCACACCTCGGTCTTCTTCGGATCGCGCGCGGCGTCGGCCCCGTTCTGCGCGAACACGGGTGCGGCGGCCAGCACGGTGGCCGCGATCAGCAGCGGCTTGATCATCCTGTTGCACTCCATCAGCTGGTCCCCCAGGCGGGCGTGCCGGGAACATAGGCGAGATCGCCGTCGTAGCGCCCCGGCACGGCGACGTACTGCAGCACCCCGGTGGCGCCGACCTTGGAGGTGAAGAAGCCGAAGATGGCCAGTTGCTTGAGCATCGTGAAGTAATGCGGCATCGCCTCGCCCTCTTCTGGCGTACCGGTTTCGGTCACATCGGCATGGCGTGCCCTGGCCTCTGCATCAAGCGTGCGCAGCAATTCGGTCCGGGCTTCCGGCGTGAGCGACACGAAGCGGCCACCGGCCCGCTTGTCGATATCGACCAGGCCCGCCCGGAACGCCGCCTGCTGCCGGGCGGTGTAGCAGTCGGTGACGAACGTCGCCATGAACAGGCCCGCGCCAGCATCCTTCGCCCCTGGCGTCCGGGTCCGCGGCAGGATGGTCTCGGCGATCTCGTCCAGCGTGCCGACATCGGCGTCGGAGAACAGGGTCTTCACCGGTGCGGCAGCGGCCTTTCCCTGCGCGAGCGCAGGCAGGCCGACCATGGCCGCACCCGTAGCGGCGACGATCATTTTCAACAGCTCGCGGCGATCCATCAGAGGTTCCCCGCTTTCAGTTCACGCACGGCGTGGTCGGCCGCGCGCGCGGTCAGCGCCATGTAGGTCAGCGAAGGATTCACGCAGGCGCTGGAGGTCATGCAAGCACCGTCGGTCACATAGACATTGGGTGCATCCCAGACCTGATTGTGCTGGTTCAGCACCGAGCTCTTCCGATCACGTCCCATGCGCGCGGTCCCCATTTCGTGGATGCCCTTGCCCGGGGCGTAATCGTTGTCGTGCATCTTCACGTCCTTGACACCGGCCGCCTCCAGCATCTCGGCGGCATCGGCGGCCATGTCCTTTCGCATCGCCAGTTCGTTGGCACGCATGGCAACGTCCATCGCCAGCACTGGCAGCCCCCACTTGTCCTTGCGGTCGCGGTCCAGGCGGATCGTGTTGTCGTGGTGCGGCAGCATTTCACCGAACCCGGTCATGCCGATGCGCCAGTCACCGGGCACGGTCAGCGCCTCCTTCAGGTCAGCACCGATGTTCAGCTCGGCGATCTCGCGCGACCAGCCGGTGCGGCTGGCGCCGCCCTGGTAGCCGAACCCGCGCAGGTAGCCGCGCTTGTCGGCCGCGACGTTGCGGAAACGCGGGATGTAGAAGCCGCAGGGACGGCGGCCGAAGTAATACTTGTCTTCGTAACCCTCGACCCGGCCCGAGGCGCCCGCTCCGAAATGATGGTCCATCACGTTGTGCCCGAGCTCGCCCGACGATGAGCCCAACCCGCCCTCCCACACATCGGTGGCCGAGTTCATCAGCAACCACGTCGAGTTGAAGGACGACGCGTTGAGGAAGATGACCTTGGCCGTGTACTGGTAGGTCTGCCCGGTCTCCGCGTCGATGACCTCCACGCCGCGCGCGCGCTTGCGGTCCTTGTCGTAGAGCACTTCCTTGACGATCGAGAACGGCCGCAGGGTCAGGTTGCCGGTTTTCATCGCCGCTGGCAGCGTCGCCGCCTGGGTCGAGAAGTAGGCGCCGAAGGGACAGCCCAGGATGCATTTGTTGCGGTACTGGCAGTTGACGCGGCCCTGCTCGGGCATCGGCTTGGTGATGTTGGCAGTGCGCGAGTGGATCATGTGCCGGGTGCCGCCGAAGGCCTTCTTGATCCGCGCGGCCACATCCTTCTCGACGATGTTCAACGGGATCGGCGGCAGGAACTCGCCGTCCGGCAACACGTCCAGTCCTTCGCGCGTGCCGGCGATGCCGGCGAATCGTTCCACATGGTCATACCAGGGCGCGATGTCCGCGTAGCGGATCGGCCAATCGGTCGCGATTCCGTCCTTGAGGTTCGCCTCGAAATCCAGGTCGGAGAAGCGATAACTCTGCCGGCCCCACATCAGCGAACGGCCACCCACGTGGTAGCCACGAAACCAGTCGAAGCGGTTGGTTTCGATGTAGGGCGACTCCTGTTCGTTGGCCCACATTCCTTCCAGGTTTTCGGCCAGGCCGTAGTCGCGCATCAGCACCGGGAACTCGGCCTTCATCGCCTGCGTTGGCCGGTTGCGGTGCGGAAAGTCCCACGCTTCCTTCATCGCATTGACGTAGTCCTTGACGTGCTCGATGTTGCGCCCGCGTTCCAGCATCAGGACCTTCAGGCCCTTCTCGGTCAGCTCCTTCGCCGCCCAACCGCCACTGATTCCCGAGCCAACAACAATGGCGTCGTAGTGATTATCTGCCATGGGTTTCTCACCTGGGTGGATATCGTTTCAGACGTCGCAGAGGCGGATCGCCTCGCGCAATGAGGCAACGGGATCAGGCGCTACAGGCGTGAACTCCTGCGCCAGGTATCCCTTGAAACCGGTGTCGCGGATCGCGCGACAGATGGCCGGATAGTGGAGCTCCTGCTGGTCTCCGATCTCGTTCCGGCCGGGCACGCCCGCGGTGTGGTAGTGCTTGAAGCAGGCGTGATGCTTGCCGATGGTGGCGATGATGTCGCCTTCCATGATCTGCATGTGATAGATGTCGTACAGCAGGCCGAAGTTGTCCGAGCCAAGCCGCTGGCATAGCTCTACGCCCCAGGCCGAGTGGTCGCACAGGTAGTCGCGATGATCGACCCTGGAATTCAGCAGTTCCATCACCAGCACCACCCCGCGCTTCTCGGCATGCCCGAGGATGCGCTTGAGGCCGGCCTCGGCATTGGCCATGCCCTCGGCAGGATCCATGCCGCTGCGGTTGCCGGAGAAGCAGATGAGATTCCGGTAGCCGGCATCGGCCACCAGATCGATGTGCCGCGTGTAGCGCTCCACCAGCTCATCATGGAACTGGCGGCCGGCGAAGCCCTTGGTCAGGCCCAGCTCCGCGCCGTTGCACATCGAGCTGTACACGCCATGGGCCTTCAACGTGGGCCAGTCTTCCGGGCCGACCAGATCGATGGCGGCGAAGCCGATGTCCTTCACCGTCGCGCAGAGCTGGGCGACCGACAGCTGCGGGAAGGTCCAGCGGGCGACGGAGTGCTTCAGGTTGCCCTTGAGCGGAGCATCGGCGGCGAATGCGGGGAGCACGCCTGCCGCCCCCAGGCCAATGCCGCCGGCAACCGCCAGGCGCAGCGCATCGCGCCGCGTGAGGCCCGTTGCCGGGGCCGGTTTGATCGAATGGATGGACATCCACCTGCCGGCCTCCCAACCGGTATCAAACGCAACGATTCACAGCAATGCAATCGATTGCACCATAGGGGAGGAAATTGTCTGTTTGCAAGTCGCGGTGCACGAAAATCAATGCTGCGAGGCACAAGCTCCAGGGAATCGCGGGAAAAAGAAAAGCCCCGCGTGAACGGGGCTTTCTTTTCTGCTGCAAACGCGCGTTCGATCAGAACGGTTGTGCACACATCTCGGCCTGTCAATAGATCATTGTGCTTGTGTAAATGATTGATCTATATGTGTATTTTAAATTTTGTGACGGGTCTATTTCAATCATCCGGGTCTTTTTGGTCTGTAATGGACGCGAAAGTCGCGTGAAAAGTGGCCTCTTATCAACAGTCACGCGATCCACTCGAAGGGGAGCGGCCTTGCGGGCGGGATGGATGCAGGCCTGCCTGAACTGGGAGAGGTGGGCGAACAACTGAGGATGTTGGCCAATACTACGTTCAGCTAGGGGGTTCCAGGGATAGAGCAATGCAACGTTGAGCATGGCTACTGACTAGGCTCTGGTGCTTCTAGTGGATGGGCGGTTCCTCACAGCTCTCTAAGAAGAAGGCGATGGCTTCGAGGATGGAAGACTTGCCATCGTTATTGCCCCCGAAATCCTGTTCAGTGCCACGTCAATGTAAATAACGGTGACAGCACGCCAACCGCGAAAGTGAATAAGCTCGACGGGCTTGAGATGCATGAATACCCACCTACAACTTGCCGTTGAAAACTCTTGTGCTGATAGATTCAAATATCGAAAAATCACAGCTATCATAAATTCTATTTATCGCACCATTGATAGATATAAATTTATCTTGTAACGCCAAAGGAGGGACTGGAATTTGCATTTCTTTTATTTGGGAAGTAGTCAAGTTCTGAAAAATGGCCCCAGCCTTTCTGGATTCGTGAGTTGACTTTAAAAACATCATGATCTCACAAAGAAATTCCTGCCTTATTTTGGATGTATCAAGCCCCTTGAAGGCAACAAAACCGTCATGAATACATGCATCAATGGCGAGCACAGAGGTTAATCCGACGTTCCCACTTACAGCCATGACCACAGTTCCGGCTTCAATCGGCCGACTCTTCTTTGCACCCTGTTCTGTTAAGGAGTCAATCTTTGGGGTTACCAATTTCCCGTCACGAGTCAGATCCGCAACCATAAGCCGAGGCACGGGACCGCCATAGAAGCGCGGATCACCTTGGGGACGAGGGGAGCTCCCTCTGACAATTTCACACAGTTCCTCTACGCGCAGCATTGGCCAACTCTTCGAATTGGTCACCGGGTCTCCGAACATGTCCAGAAACACCGCGCGCAGGAAGTCGTCGGCAAGTTTGATGGCTTGCTGACGCTTGCGTCGGATGGCATCGGCCTTGTCGAGAATGGCGGCGATTCGCGTTTGTTCGGACAGGGGCGGGAGCGGGACTTCCAATCCCTTGAGCACATCTAGCGTTATTCCTTTGACAGTAGCTCCCTTTCCCTGCTCCTGCAAAAATCCAGATTTATATTCTAAAAATCGATACAAATAACGAACCAACAACCTAGACTCATCCCTGACCCGCAGAGCCTTCAGATCCTGATTTATCGCCATTTCCACTGAGTTTATAGCGACCTTACCAAGGGCCATCCTAGTTGGAACGATGAGGCTCCCCGCGGGGATAAGACATGTAGAAGAAGAACTGACGGCCAGTTCAGTTATGCAGTCTTCCGTTGTTTCCAATGTCCCACCCTTGAAATCCTTGACGGACGCCCAAGGAATCGCCCCTCCCCAGTACTCAGGTACTGACTTACTTGGTGTTCCTCCGCCCTTTATTTCAACAAGGTCACCGAGATTATTCGTAGACCAACTCACAGCATCCCCTCCAGCCCATCCAGATCCGCCAGGATCTCCTGCTCCAGCGCACGCAGCCGCTGCAGGATCCGCTTCGGATCCTCGTACTGCACCAGCTGGTGCTTTACTTCCTTGTAGCGATTGATGGACAGGTCGTACTTGTTGGCGGCAATCTCGTCGGCCGGCACCACAAAGGCCTTCTGCTTGCGGTCACCGAACTGCTTGTTGATGGTCTGCTCGCGGGCATTGCGCTCGACCAGCTTGCGGTAGGCCGCCCACTGGGCAATCGCATCGGGCAGGTCATTGCTGCCCTCGCCCTTCAGCGGCGTGCGCTTGTCATCCAGCGAATAGCCATCGGCCTGCAGGTCGTAGAACCATACCCGCTCCGTTTCACCGCCCTTGGTGAACAACAGGATGGCCGTGCTCACGCCGGCATAGGGCCTGAACACGCCGCTGGGCAGGCTGATGACGCCTTCCAGCTGGTTGTTTTCCAACAGTTCCCGGCGCAGCTGCTGGTGGGCCTTGCTGGAGCCGAACAGCACGCCATCGGGCACGATCACCGCCGCACGGCCGCCCAGCTTGAGCGAGCGCAGGATGTGGGCCACAAACAGTAGCTCGGTCTTCTTGGTCGTGACCAAGGCCAGTACGTCCGGGTTGACGTTGGCCTCGTCCAGGCTGCCCTTGAACGGCGGGTTGGCTAAAACCACGTCAAAGAAGTTCTCTTCCTGACGAGGGAAGTGTTCCTTGATGGATTTGTTCAACGTGTCCTGATAGTTGATGTTCGCCCCGCTCACCCCGTGCAGCAGCATGTTCATGCTGGACACGCGCAGCATGGTGGTATCGAAATCGAAACCCCAGAACATCTGGCTGTTGATGTGCTTGCGGTAGGCGTCCAGCAGGTCACCGGTGTAGCTGCTGTTGCCGTCCTCGTCGGTGAGGGTGCCCGCATCGCTGGAATGGGTGCGGTTGAGGTATTCCATGGTGCGGGCCAGGAAGCCGGCCGTGCCGCAGGACGGATCGCAGACCACCTCGTAAGGCTGCGGCGCCACCACCTCCACCATCGCATCGATGATGTGGCGCGGGGTACGGAACTGGCCATTGATGCCGGCGGTCGTCAGCTTGCTGAGCAGGTATTCGTAGATGTCGCCCTTGACGTCGGTGTGGGTCAGCGGCAGTTCGTTTATCATCTCCACGGCCGCAACCAGTACCGATTCGTTCTTGATCTCCAGGTCGGCATCCTGCATGTACTCGCCGATGTGCCCCAGAGCCGCCACTGCCCCGCCCTTGGTGCCGGCAGTGCCCAGCGTGGCAAAGAAGGGGTAGACGTTCTTCTTCAGGTGCTTGTGCAGCTCTTTGCCACTGAGGTTGCGGAAGTTCTTCCAGCGCAGCAACTGGCCCTCGCGGGAGTCGGGGAATAGGCGCTCGACCGGCTTACCGGTGCGCTTGGCCTTGCGTTCGGCCACGTCTTCCTGCATATCCAGCATGCGGGCAAACATCAGGTAGCTGATCTGCTCGATCACAGTCAGCGGGTTGGTGATACCCCCGGTCCAGAATTTCTCCCAGAGCTTATCGATATCGTTGCGGATCTTGCCGGTCAACATCAGTTGGTCTCTTACTCAGTTTCAGTGTCGTTTTCGTCGAGCAAGCCTTCATTGTCAGCGGCGCGGTTAAGCGCTTCGATGCTTTGCTCAGATGGGATAAAATCGATTTCCAGCGCGGCTTTGTCGGCGAAATAGGCAGGCAGCTGCGCCTTAATGGCGGGTGCAAGGTTCTTGAATTCGCCCACCTGCTTGACGAGGTTGCCTTTGCCGCTGACCAGTTGGCCTTCCGCCCTGGTATAGGCTTCGGTGGCGCTTTCCAGCCCCTTCTTGATTCTCTCGAAACTGGCCAGGAAGGAGTTGAGCTTTTTGAAAACGCCCTCTGCTCGGTTGGCCAGCGCGGCGGTGTGCTTGTTCTGATCCTCATAGCGCCAGAGCTGGCGAACGATGTTGAGGCTGGTCAGCAGGGTAGTCGGCGTAGCCACCAGCACATTGTTTTCAATGGCCTGCTGAAACAGGGTTTCATCCGCCTTGAGCGCTTCAACGAACGCAGACTCAATGGGGATGAACATGAACACCATGTCCGGCGAGTTGAGCCCCGGCAGCTTGTAATAGTCACGGTCAGCCAGCTCCTTGATGCGGCTGGCGACGGCCTGGACATGCTCTTTCAGGGCCTGCTTGCGCTCCAGATCGTCTTCCGCGTTCACGTAGCGGGCATAGGCGTTGAGCGAGACCTTGGCGTCGATGATCAGATGCCTGCCCTGGGGCAGGTAAACCACGGCATCCGGGCGCCGGCGCCCCTCTTCGGTAGTAATGCTGACCTCGCGCTGGTAGTCCTTGCCCAGCTGAAGGCCAGAGCGGTCGAGTACGTTTTCAAGCACCAGCTCGCCCCAGTTGCCCTGCAGCTTCTTTTGACCGCGCAGCGCAGTGGATAGCTCATGGGCCTCGGCAGTGATCTGTTGGTTAAGCGCCTTCAGCTGCTCCAGCTCTTTGCGCAGCTCACCCTGCTGGGTGGTTTCGCGGTGATGGATCTCCCGGACCTCTAGCTTGAAGGTTTCGATGGACTGCTGGAACGGCGTCATCACGGCACTCAGACTGAGCTTGCTGCTTTCCTGCAAGGCTTGGGCCTTAGCTTCCAGTATTTCGTTGGAGAGCAATCTGAACTGTTCGCTCAAGCTGGCTTTCTGTTGTTCGAAATTGGCCAACTCACGTGCATGACTGGCCTCACGCTCGTCCAGCTCCGTCTTGAGTTTGGTGTATTCGCTGCTCTGCGTAGCAAAGCGAGCCTGGAGCGTTTCATAGCGCTCGGCAGCAACCACTTGCTGCGCCTTGAGGCCCTGAAGTTGCTCGCGGGCTTCCCGTTCGCCAATTGCTGCCACCTTGGCAAGGGCATCCTGATTGGCGAGCTGGTCCTTGAGCGTGTCGCGCTCACGTTGCAAGGAGATATTGGATGCTTGGGCGGTAGCCAGACGATCAACCAGGTCGTTGACTTTCTCCTGCAACGCCCTACCTTCGGCCTGGGCGGTCTCCAAGCCTTTGACTGCTTCAAGATACTGCCCGTGGGCATCCTCCAGATCCTGCCGCAATTCAGCCTGCACGTCTTTGCCGTCCAGCTGCTCTTGCGTCAACCGACTCACATTGTCGACGGCTGCCTGCATCTGCGCCTTCAACGCGGAATCTGCAACCTGCAAATCATTGGCTCGGGCTTCTGCGGCTTTGAGCTGCTGACCCAGCGCGGCACTGCCCGCGACTGCCGCTGCTAGCGCCTGCTGAGCCTGCTCGAGTTGGGCTTGCAGCAGACTGAGCTGCCGCCCCTGACGCAATGTCGCCACCAAATAGCCCAGCAACACACAAATCAATGCAAGCACGGCAGTGATGACGATGACGTCAGTAGTCCATTGACTGGCTTCCATGTGCTCTCCTAGCGGCTGGCTGGCACGGTTTCCCCGTGCATGAAGGGTTTGAGTACAGCCACGAGCGCATCCACATCCGCAGCAGTAAAAACACCATCGATGCCTTCGTGGGAAATGCTGTCAAACGGCGGCTCGTAGAGCGTTTCAATGACGATACTGCCGTGGGTGGCAATGTAGTTCTTCAACAGGTTCATGAAGCGCACCTGTTGTGCGGTAAGCCCAGGATGTGCGTGCAGAAAGCCCTTGAAGTGCTCTTCGATGGCGTGTGCATCCAGGCCGATTATCTCACGCACGGTGAGGTGCAATTCAGTGGCGGTACGGCCGTAGAATTCGTTGAGCACCTCCAAGCTGACGCCCGGATGGCTGGTGAGGATGGTGGAAGTGAGTTTCTTCAGCTCATGCTCGGCAATGGACTGGCCTTGGTGGATCTTCTGCAGGGTGGGATTCGCGGCCAGCATGTCATCGAGAATGCGCTTGAGCCGACGCCGGTAGATCAGCGCCTCACTGGCTCCTACCATGTATGTCGTGCGCTCCTCTTGGATCACCCCGCCATCGCCGGTGCGGGTCGTGGGAATGTCATAACCCGGCCCGAAATCCACGCGCCGGTACTTCATGATGCCGCGCAATTCCTTGCGGGCATGTTCCAGGCTCGCAATGCTGGCCTGCCGCCAGAACGCGGCACTGCGCACCTCGGCAATCACTGCATCCTTCTGCCGGACCGCCTGGATGTTCACTGCCAGCTTGTCCAAAGCAACCAATAGTTCGGTCTTGCCATCTTCAAAACAGCTGGCCTGCTCCACCAGACAACGCTGGATGTTTGCCATGAGTTTGTCCAGCGCGGTGGCATGCTTGTCACGCAGCACTCGGGCAGACATCAGTGGCGAAATGGTCTCACTGACAAGGTGTTGGGTGCGGCTATCGAAATTCCGTAGCTGGTCGGTCCGCTGCAACTGGTGCACCAACCGCAGCTGCCGACGCACGGCCACACTGCTGTCCGGCAGGTCATTGATGTCTTCGCGCATCAGGCGCACGGCCAGGTCAAAGGCCTCGGCATGGTTATTTTTCAGCGCCACTTGGGCAAGTTCGACGCGTGCGGCAAATGCAGTCTGCAGCAGCGAGTTCCCGCCGGTGTCTTCCGGCTCCTGGTATTCCTGCTCGAAGAATTCGAAATTGCCGTAGTGATCAAAGATCAGAAATTCGGCCTTATGCTTGCCCGGGCCGAAAAGATGCGGGCGAAGACGCGTGCCACGGCCAATCATCTGCCAGAACTTGACCCATGACTTGACCGGCTTCGCGAACACCAGGTTCACCACCTCTGGCACGTCGATGCCGGTATCGAGCATGTCTACCGAAATGGCGATGCGGAAGTCGTTGTCCGGCCTCTTGAACTCCTTGATCAGGGTTTCCACATGCGGGATGTCGTTGTGGATGACCTTGCACACACGCGAGCCGTACTGCGGGTAAAGCTTGGTGAAGATCTTTTCCAGATGCTCGGCGTGATCCTGGCGCTGGGCAAAGACAATGGTCTTGCCCACCAGGGAGCCGGTGTCATCCTTGACGCCGTTGTCGATCAGGTTTTCCAGAATGATGCGGTCGGTGGATTCGCTGAAGATTCGGCGGCCGATATCCTTGCCGGCAATGGTGGTGCGCTTGGCTTCTTCCTCGCCCAGATCCTCTTCCAACTGACGCTTCTGCTCGTCGTTCAGGTCGTTGTAGTGGATGCCATCGCGCAAGAAATCAGTTGTCAGGTCACGCACGCGGAACGGCACCAGATACGGCGGATCGTTGTTGATGGCCGCATCCAGGCCGAACTCGAATGTCGGGTCGGTGGTTTCGCAATCGAACATGTCGAAGGTATTGCGGCTGATGAACCTTACCGGCGTGGCGGTCAGCCCGACCTGCAGAGCGTCAAAGTAATCGAACAGGTCGCGGTATTTGTTATAGATGCTGCGATGGCTTTCGTCAGCAATGATCAGGTCGAAGAAGCCGACATCCAACTGCGCGAAACGGTTCATCATCCCCGGGAAAGTAGCGATGTAGATGCGCGCGGTCTGGTCAACCTTATTGGCTTCGCCGATTACGCAGCGCGGTTCGCTGGGCAGGTTCTGCTTGAAGGCATCATCGGCCTGGACGCGCAGCTCCTTGCGGTCGCACAGGAACAGCACGCGCTTGGCCCAGCCGGTGCGCAGCAGAAGTTCGGCCAAAGCAATTGCAACGCGGGTCTTGCCGGTGCCGGTGGCCTGGATGATCAGCGCCTTGCGCCGCTGCTTCTGGAAGTGCGCGGCAACGGTCTTGATCGCCTCGATCTGATACGGCCTGTCGGCAATGCTCAACTCGGGGTTGTGTTTTTTCAGCTCGGCAACGCGGTACTGACGCTGGTAGATCAGGTATTCCAAGCTGTCCTTGCCATAGAAGCCATACACCTGCCGATAGCCGTTGTACTGCTTGTCATCCCAGATGAAGGTCTCATAGCCATTGCTGTAGAAGATCACCGGGCGTTGCATGCCCATGCGTTCAAAACCATCGGCATACATGCGGGCCTGTTCGCGCCCCGCCTGCAGGCTGACGTTGCCTGATTTCTTGGCTTCGACCACCGCCAGAGGCTGGCCGTTGTCTCCCCACAGCACATAGTCTGCATAGCCCTTGCCGCTGGCGTTGCCTGGAAAATCGACTTCCACCTCCAACCCGACCTGTGCGGGGCTGCCCACATCCCAGCCAGCCTGAAGCAGCATAGCGTCAATCAACAGCTTACGGGTCTTGGCCTCGCTCCATTGCAGGCTGCCGGCAACCTCCTCGCTCCTTTCCTGGCGCTGCTTCTGGTCTGCCGGAGCGGGCATTTGCAGCTTTTCAATATCACGTACCCGCTGCTGCTCCAGTTGCCCCACAACACGCTGCAACTCTTCCTGTTGCTTGGACAGCTCCTTCTCGTAGCTGGCAACCGACTTCTGCAGCGCATTAAGCGCAGTGGCGGGGTCCTTGACCTCGACAAAAGCCGGCAAGTTCGAATGGGCCAACCCGTAGTACTTCACCGCCATGTATTTGGCCAGCTCGTGCGCCGTCTTCAGTGCCGACTTGGCTGTACGAACATCTCCCTCGCCGCCATGAGCCGTTTCATTGCCCTGGATACGCAGGAAGTTGATCTGGTGGACTAGTGAGCTGCTTGTGCACGCAGTGAATACCGGACTCTTCACCAAGCTATAGAACGTGGACTGCGGCAAACGCGGCAGGCGCTCTTCGCTGTAGATGGTCTTGGTCAGCTCCTCGGCGAAGCTGCGCAGGCGCGTCAGTGCACTGCCCGCATCGACATGCAGGACTCCCTCAGCAAGACCGGCCAGATTGGCCAGCAGCTCGTTCCCGGGGCGAAGAAATTCAAAGTTGACGGATTTCATGCAGGAGACTTCTGTCCTTGGAGGCCTCGAAATCAAGGCTGTGCGGCGTTGCATGCGAGCAACTATAGCCTACTCATCAGTCTGACCAGAGCCGGGATGGCGAGTTCGATGAAAGGGTAGGTAACTCTATTTATAGCGAAAATCATCGACGGGAGCTGGGTTAGAATCAGGCTGTGTCGTTGGACACTTTCGCTGTCGCTGTACCCATGTGTTACAACCCTTACAATTGCTCAGCGAGCAATTTCTTCAGCCGGGTGTTCTCCTCGTCCATATCGTTGAGCCGCTTCGCATCCGGCACCGTCATATAGCAGTATTCTTCAATTACGCATGATGGGGTTATAAACTAAAAGCCCCGCAAAAGCGGGGCTTTGTAAGACTTTTTATCAACACTCTCAACTAGGTGTTTCTTAGAACGGAATATCGTCGTCAGCGAAGTCGTCCATCGGCGGCGCCTGCTGCGGCTGCGGGCGCTGGTTGCCACCCTGGTTGCCGTAACCGCCGCCCTGGTTGCCGCCCTGGTTGCCGTAGCCACCGCCCTGGCCACCACGCTGGCCACCGCCACCGCTGCCGTACTCCTGACGCGGCGCCTGCTGGCGCTGCGGACGATCGCCACCGTAGTTGCCACCACCGCCGCCACCGCCGCCTTCGCCACGGCCGCCCAGCATCTGCATTTCATCGGCAATGATGTCGGTGGAGTACTTCTCCACGCCGTCCTGGCCGGTGTACTTGTCGTAGCGCAGGCTGCCTTCGACGTAGACCGAGCTGCCCTTGCGCAGGTACTCGCCGGCGATCTCACCGAGCTTGCCGAAGAACACCACACGGTGCCATTCGGTACGTTCCTGCTGGTTGCCATCCTTGTCCTTGCGGACGCTGGTGGTGGCCAGGCTGATGCGGGTGATCGCCATGCCGCCCTGGGTGTACTTCACGTCCGGGTCGTTGCCGAGATTGCCGACCAGGATGACTTTGTTGATGCCGCGCGCCATAGGTACCTTCGTCCGTTGTCCAGGGGCAGACCGCCAGTGATAGCACAGCCCCGGGCGGGGGTGCAGTAGGCTGGGCCGCCCCTGTTGAAATTTGGGGGAATGCGAGAACGATGCATCTTAGCATTGCCGCCGCCATCTGCCCGGCCGGAAGACCCCGGCCGCGCCGGAGGATTGAACTGATTTCCTTGTCCGGCAATGACTTACCGTTGCCTCAACGGCCGTCCGAAGAGGCATTCGCGTCTGCCCATGGCATCATGCCCGGGCACCTTCCCCCCTGCCCCTTCCGCGTGCCCATGACGATCAAAGGCAAAGCCACCTCCCTGGACATCGCCCACCTGGCCGGGGTCTCCCAGCCGACCGTGTCGCGGGCCCTGCGGGGCAGCCCGATGGTCAACGCCGAAACCCGCGAGCGCATCCTGCGCATCGCTCGCGAGCTGAACTACAAGGTCGACAAGAACGCCTCCAGCCTGCGCCTGCGCAACGCCGGCACGCTGGCCCTGCTGTTCTTCGAGGACCCGACCAACGACGACTCGCTGATCAACCCGTTCTTCCATTCGATGCTGGGCTCGATCACCCGCGCCTGTGCCCTGCACGGGCAGGACCTGCTGGTCTCGTTCCAGCAGCTGTCCACCGACTGGCAGGCCGATTACGAGGACAGCAACAAGGCCGACGGCATCATCCTGCTCGGCTATGGCGACTACCACGAATCGCGCGACCGCCTGCAGCGACTGGTCGAACAGGGCACGCACTTCGTGCGCTGGGGCGCCGCGCTGCCCGGCCAGCCCGGTGTCTCGATCGGCAGCGACAACTTCCAGGGCGGGCACGACATCACCACCCACCTGTTGAAGCAGGGCTGCCGCCGCATCGCCTTCCTCGGCCATGCCTCCAGCCATTACCCTGAGTTCCAGGAGCGCTACCGCGGCCATGTCGCGGTCCTGCAGGACCACGGCCTGGCCGCCGAACCGGCGCTGCAGCACGATGCGATCACCACTGAGGCCTCCGGCCAGGAGGCCTGCCAGGCGCTTCTGGCGCGTGGCGAGCCGATCGATGCGATCTGCGCCGCCAGCGACCTGATCGCCATCGGTGCGATGCGCGCCCTGCGCGACGCCGGCCTGCGCGTGCCGCAGGACGTGGCGGTAACCGGCTTCGACGACATCCCGCTGGCGGCCTCGGTATCCCCGGCGCTGACCACGGTGCAGCAGGACACCAAGCAGGCCGGGCAGCTGCTGGTGGAACGCCTGCTGGCGCTGATCGGCCGGCAGCCGGTGGAAAGCCAGAGCATCCCGGTGAAGCTGGTGGTGCGGGAATCGTCGCTGCGCGGGTAAGCGCAGTCAGCGCGCCGCCACCTTCGGTCCCGGCAGCGCCAGCCGCACCTAGGCCACGATCGAAGCGACGGTGCCCAGCGCCGCCGGCACTCCGAACGTCCATGCCGAACGGCCCTGCTGTCGCGCCCGCTGCGCCAGATGCCAGGCCGCGCGCAGCAGGTGCATGGACACCAGCGCGGCGGCGATGGCTGCGACCAGGAAGATCAGCGCAAAGCGGGAATGAGGGGCCGTTGGGGCGTTCATGCGGCCAGCCTGCGCACCATCACCAGAACTCGAAGGCTGCGATTGTCGGCTTCCTGCAGCGGCTCCCAGCCCAGCCGAGCGTACAGGCCGCCATCCAGCGCTTCGGTCTGTAGATACAGCTCGGAAACGCCCATCCGCATCGCCTGCGCCGCTGCCTGCTCGACCAGGCCACTGGCCAGTCCGCGGCCCCGATGACTGTCGGCCACGAACACACTGCCCAGCCAGTGCTCGTACTGCGGGAAGGCCTGCATCTCGCGGCGCTTGAGCTGGACCGCACCGACCAGCTGGCCGCCATCGAAGGCGGCCATCAGGTGCGGGAATCCCCCGGCATCCTGCGGCAGGTTGAGCCGCTGCAGTTCCTGTTCCAGTGAAAGGCCAGCCTCCCGGCCCCATTGCGCGTGGTACCACTGCGCCAGTTGCATTCGTTCCGGCGCGTCAGCCGGAAGCATCCTGAATTCCATGGCAGAGCCTCGTTCCCGATGTTATCCAGAGGGGACCACGTCGGGCGGCCGAAGGGAAGCTTGCTGTTGACTGATCTGGCAGATGGCAGGAGCAGCCGAGCATGGCTCGACGCTACAAGTGACGAGGCGGCGGCTCAGCCCTGGGCGAAGTCCTTCAGGATTTCGCCCACGCCGCTCGGGGAAACCTCAAAACCCAGCGAAGTACCCGGGTTGATCACCACGCCATAGCCCCCCGGCACCCGGCGCAGCACGTCCAGCATCAGCCAGCGGATCTGGTGTTCGGCCTGCTGGCTGTAGATGCCCACCCGCGATGGATCGGTGAACACGGCCACATGCAGGGTGCCCTGCTTGTCGAACAGCAGCGGGTCGAAGCCGCTGCCATCGGGGGTGACCAGGCTGCCGGTCAGCAGCACGACTTCGGAGGCAACGAAGGCCTCCATGAAGGCGCGGATCGGCACCGCCCCGTCCATCGCCGCCTTCAGCAGGGTTTCAATCGGGGTCTGCGGGGCGAGGTCGGTCATGGCGGTACGGTGGGGCGTGAGGGGTGCCTATTGTAGAGTCGGGCTTGCTCGACTGCTCGAAAAGCGTGCCAACCAAGGTTGGCACCCACCAGAGCGGTAGGGCCGGACCATGCCCGGCGGCGCCCTCACCGCCCCAGCCGCTGGTCGCGCGCCTGCTGGTCGGCCATGGCCTTGTCCAGTTCGGCCTGCAGCGCTGGCTGCTTCACCTGCGCGTCCAGCACGTAGACCCTCACCCCGTGCGCGGGGATTTCGGCCTGAAGGCGGCCGTCCACCCTCAGCGCCCCGCCCCCCAGCGCATCGCGCCAGGTACCGGCCTGCAGGTAGCGCTCCACGCTGAACGTCTTCGCCCGGTCGCCCTTGTTCAGCAGCACCAGCGCGGTCTGCGCCACGTCGCCATGCTGCAGCACGCGGAAGAACACCGCCTCATCACCCTGCAGGCGCTCGTTCACCTGCAGGCCACGCTGCAGCGCCGGCGTGGCTTCGCGCAATCGCGCGATACGCTGCAGCGGCGCGAAGATCGGGCTCTGCGGCGCAGCGTCCACGCGCGACTGGCCGAAGTAGGCGCGGTTGCCGGCATGCTCGGCGCGGCCACGCATGAAGCCGGTTTCCGAACCGTAATAGACCACCGGAATGCCGCGTGCGGTGAACAGCCAGTTGTGCGCGTCGATGAAGCCGTTGTCGCTGGCCTGCAGGCGCGGCATGTCGTGGTTGTCGTAGAAACTCATCAGCTCGTACGGGTTGGCGTATGGCCCGCCACTCAGGTGCAGCGGTTCGGCCAGCGTCTCAAAGCCCTTGCCGGCAGTGCCGAAGGTCTGCTCCATCGCGCCACGCAGCGGGAAATCCAGCACGCTGACGTTGGCATTGGCCGGCCAGGTGTGTTCGGCAATGCTGGCCGCGTTGTAATCGAACGCTTCGCCGAACATGAACATGTCCGGATGCTCGGCGCGGATGCGCTTGACGAAGGCGTGCCACCACGGGTGCGGCAGCCAGCCAATGGTGTCGATGCGCAGCGCATCAACGCCCTGTGCGGTCCACTGCAGGTACGCACCGACCAGATAGTCCATCACCGCCGGATTATCCTGGTTGAAGTCGGACAGCTCGGCCAGGTTGCCGTCGAAGATCGAGCCATCCTTGCTGTCGACCGGGCCGATGTTGTTGTAGAAGGCGTGCAGCGGGTTGTGCTTCGGATCCAGTTTCTGCGGCGGCAGGTTCTGGTGGTCGGCAATCAGCTTTCCGTCCTTGTCGAAGAGCTGGCCGAACTGCGGCTGCCGCGTCGGCATGGTCCAGGCCGGCGAACCGTGGTTGCCGACGATGTCCAGCACCACCTTCAGGCCTGCGCCATGCAGGCCCTGGGTCAACCCGGCGAAGTCCAGGTCCTTGCTCGGCAAGTGCTCATCGAGTTTGTAGAAATTGATGCCCCAGTAGCCGTGATAACCGGTTTTGCCGCGATCGGTCAGCGTGCTGGTACAGCTGATCGCTTTGCTGCCGGTAAAGGCCTCGTCCGGGTTGTCGACAATCGGCGTGATCCACACTGCGCCGAAACCCAGGTTGCGGATGTATTGCGCATTGTCGAGCACGCCGCGGAAGTCGCCGCCGAGGTAGCCGATGTTGCCGTCGACCTTGTCCGGGCATGGCACCGGGATATCGAAGGTGCGGTGCTTGCCGCCCTGGTCGCGATGATCGTTGGACGGGTCGCCGTTGACGAAGCGGTCGGTGACCACGAAATACACCGCATCGCTGGCGAACGGCTCGGTGGTGCCGACGTAGTCCGGGCGCGGCGCAGCCGCCGCATGGCCGGCCAGCAGCACCAGGGAAACAGCAACAGACAGCGCTCCACGCATCACACCACCTCCGGACGGGACGGAACCCGCAGCACGCACAGGCCGGCGACGAACAGGCTGCAGCCGCCCAGCACCAGCACATGCATCGGCTGGCCACCCAGCCAGGCGCGCAGGGCAAAGCCGAGCGCGCTGGCCGCCACCAGCTGCGGGATCACGATGAAGAAATTGAAGATGCCCATGTACACGCCCATCTTCGACGCCGGCACGCTGTCGGACAGCAGTGCGTACGGCAGCGACAGGATCGACGCCCAGGCGAAGCCGACGCCGGCCATCGACAGCAGCAGCCAGTGCGGATCACGGATGAACATCAGCGAGACCAGGCCGGCGCCGCCCAGCCACAGGTTGACCAGGTGGCTCCAGCGCAGGCCGATCGCACGCACCATCGGCGGGATCAGTACCGCGGCCAGCGCAGCGAAGCCGTTGTAGGCACCAAACAGTACGCCCACCCAGTTGGCGCCTTCGTTGTAGGCCGCCGACTGCGGATCGATCGAGCCGAAGTGGGTGCCGGCCACCGCGGCGGTGGTGTAGATCCACATGGCGAACAATGCGAACCACGAGAAGAACTGTACCCAGGCCAGGCGCCGCATGGTGACGGGCATCGCGCGCAGGTCGCCAACGATGGCGGCCAGCATGTGGGTGTCTGGCAGCGCGCGGGCGAGCGCCAGCAGAAGGCCATAGCCCGCACACAGGCCGGCCAGCACGTACAGCATCCTGTCGCCCTGCCGCCAGGCGATCAGCAGCGCCAGCAGCACGCCCAGCCCCAGCCAGAACACCACCTGCGCCCACGGTGCCGGTCCGCTGACCGCGGCTGCGGTGTGGTGTGCCGGCGGCTCGGCATCATCGAAGCCGGCCAGCTCTGCGGGCGAGTACTCGCGGGTGCTGACCACCGTCCAGGTGATCGCCGCCAGCAGCACCACTGCGCCGAAATAGAAGGCATAGCGAACGGTGTCCGGCACTTCACCTGCGGCGGCCGTATTGGCGATGCCGAACTGGGCCAGGATGAAGGGCAGGAAGCTGGCGACGATCGCGCCCACGCCGATGAAGAAGCTCTGCATCGCATAGCCGGCTGGCCGCTGGCGTGGCGCCAGCTGGTCGCCAACGAAGGCACGGAACGGTTCCATCGACACGTTGATCGACGCATCCAGAACCCACAGCGTGCCGGCGGCGATCCACAGCGTCGGCGAATTCGGCATCACCAGCAGGGCCAGGGTGGTCAGTACCGCACCGATCATGAAGAAAGGACGGCGGCGACCCCAGCGGGTCCAGGTGTGGTCGGACAGGTAGCCGATCACCGGCTGCACCAGCAGGCCGGTCAGCGGCGCGGCGATCCACAGCCCCGGCACCGCCTCCATGTCCGCGCCCAGGGTCTCGAAGATGCGGCTGGCGTTGGCGTTCTGCAGGGCGAAGCCGAACTGGATGCCGAGGAAGCCGAAGCACATGTTCCAGATCTGCCAGAACGACAGCTGCGGCTTTGCAGGGCGGCTCATCGGTTGCCCTCGACCACAGCCACTGGCGCCACCTTCAGCGCCTGCACCTGGGCCTGGTTGAGCACGCCGTCGCGCCCGCCCTTGCCGCCGGTGTAATGCGCGAAGTGCTGCAGCGCGCTCATGTTGAAGCCCTCTTCCAGCTTCACGCTGCAACGTCCCTTGGGCACGCTGAACGTCGCGGCAGTGGAATCCTGTGCGGTCACGCTGTGCGGCAACGTCACGGTCAAGCGCTGCACGGGCTGGGCGGCGCACTGCACCGCCAACTGCTTCACTGCGGCGGTCACACCGGTGTTGATCGGTCCATTGGGGTTGCTGTACTGCAGGCGCAGGCGCACCTGCCCGGCCTTGGCTGCAGTGAACTGCCACTGGCGTGCACCGCGCAGCACCTGCTGTGGGCCAACACACAGCATCGGGCTGTGCAGCGATTCCAGTGCACCTTCGCGACGGGTCAGGCTCAAACAATGCTGCAGGCCGTCGTCGCCGATCCGTGCCACGCCCTTGTGGATCGCGGTCACCGCCCGGCCGTCCTGCCACAGCA
Source organism: Stenotrophomonas maltophilia (assembly GCF_002799155.1). Taxonomy (GTDB): domain Bacteria; phylum Pseudomonadota; class Gammaproteobacteria; order Xanthomonadales; family Xanthomonadaceae; genus Stenotrophomonas; species Stenotrophomonas maltophilia_R. Next base: position 650,358 of record NZ_NERD01000002.1, on the reverse strand, counting down.
CCTGGCCTTCGGCCACCGCTACCGACCAACCCTTTCCGCTGCGCCGCGCCTGCGGTGCGGCCGGAGTTGCCGGTGCACGCGCCTCTGCATCGGCCGTGCTGGCGGGCAACGTGCGCGACGGCGCGGCCACCAGCTGCACGGTAGTGGTGGTCCCGCGCATCTTCACCTTGCCCGCCACCAGCAGGCCATCACCCACCTGCTTCGGTCGCTCCAGCACATAGCGCTTGCCATTGGCTTCCAGCGCGATGCGGCGCTGCTTGCCGAACAGTTCGGGCACCAGCACCGCCGGCAGCTTGGGCTGCACCCGGCCATCGTCCTGCACGCCGAATACGCCTTCGACCACCATCGACAGATAGCCGGCCACCGACCACAGCTGGCGTTCGGAGTTGACCACCGGGCCGCTGAGTGCGCCTTCGTCAACATGCACGGCCTGGCTGGCCAGTTCGTAGTTCTCCATGTTGGAACCGGCCAGCGCGGCGCCCTGCATCAGCGAGCGGATCTCGGCGGCGATGCGCGGCGCGTCGTCCAGCTGCCGCGCGGCACGCAGCGAGTAGGCACTGACGAACGGCCAGATCGCGCGGTTGTGGTAGATCGGCTGCTGCGCCTCCTGCGGCCACACCACCGGGCTGCCGGCCGGCCCCATCGGGTAGGCAGCCAGTGCACGGCGCGCGCGCTCGGGTGGCAGCACCTCGGCCAGGATGCCCAGCGACAGGCCAAGCAGATCGACCTTGGCGTACGGTACCGGGTGCGCGGCTTCGCCGATGTAGCTCATGTACTGGCCAATATCCTCGCGCCAGAAGCGTGCATCGATCTGCTGCGCCAGCGCATCGGCCCACGCCTTGTAGTCGGCCGCGCGGGCGTCGCCGTGCTGTCCAGCGAGGCGTTCGGCCAGGCGCAGCGCCTGGTAGTGCAGTACGTTGGTGGACAGCGCGTAGGAATCACCGATGAAGCGCACGTCCTCACGGGTCCAGCCCGGATAGGTCTGCTCGCGCCAGTCCAGGAACGAGGTCTCGCCACGGTACAGGCCCATCTGTGCGTCGAACACCATCGCGCGGTCCTGCGCCAGCGTGCCCTGCAGCGCCTGCCAGACCTGGTCGGCAAATGCGTGATCATCCAGCAGGTGGCGCGCGGCCAGGAACCACACCACGCGGTCGCTGCTGATCGGCCAGCTGCCACCGGAACCGGTGTCCTGCGCCACGAACAGTCCGGGCGTCTGCCCGTCGCGTGCCGCCGACAGCTTGAACTGCAGCGACTGCCGGGTGCGCTGCGGATCCAGCCGCGCCAGCGCCAGGTCGGCGGCAAAGCTGACATCGCGGGTCCACACATAAGGCCAGCGCGCGCCGGTCTGGAAGCACGCGCACGGCACCGGCCGGCCTTCGTCGAACGCAGGATCGCGGATCGCATCCACGCGGTCCTGGTCCATCTCCTGCTGGGCCAGCGCGAACAGTGCATCGAACATCACGCTGCCGGTCTGGCTGCGCATCGGCATCGGCGCGATGCGCACCTCGCCCTTCTGCGCATGCAGCACGAAGCTGCCCTTGGCAGCGGCTTCGGCGCGCGCATGGCGGCCGTCGAATTGCAGGTCGGCCGCCTGCGCGGTCGATCCCAGCGCTGCCCCCAGGGCAGCGGTCAGGCAAATGGTCTTCAGCATCGAAGCGGCGGACCGGCTTGCGCCCGTCGGCCTCCCTCCCTCTCTGCACGCGTTGTAGGTCCGCACCGTCGTTGCCGGCGGGCGGGCGCGGCCCCTCCCTCAAGGTGCCTTGGCCCCATGGTAGACGCGGGGCTGTCGGCTGCGTCCAGCTGCATACGTATTCATGGCGTTGCGCGGTAGCGCGCCTGCCGCGCTGGCTTATGGTCCGGGTCTGCCAACGGCGCCTTGGGAGGGGAACTGCCGATGTCACCCACTGCAGTACGCGCGGCAATCGCGCACCTGCTCGGTCTGGCCCTGCTGACCTGGGCCACGCTGGCACAGGCCGCGCCACAGGTGGCCAGCGTCGAATCACCGGGCAAGGTGCTCACGGTCAGCCTGGTGCTGGACGGCGGCACCGCCCGCTACCGCGTGGAACGCCTCGGCCAAACCGTGGTGGAAGATTCGAAGCTCGGCTTCGCCCTGCGCGACGGGCGCCTGGACCGCGATTTCGCCCTGCTCGGCCAGCAGCGGCGCAGCGTCGATGACCGCTGGGAGCAGCCGTGGGGCGAACGCCGGATCACCCGCAACCACTTCAACGAGCTGACCGTGCAGCTGGCCGAGACCACTGGCAGCAAGCGGCGGCTGGATGTGGTGTTCCGCGTCTACGACGACGGCCTGGGCTTCCGCTATGTGTTCCCCGAACAGCCGAACCTGCACGAGGCGATCATCGATGACGAACTGACCGAGTTCGCCATCGCACAGGATTCCACCGCGTGGTGGATTCCCGCCGGCGAACCGATCCACTACGAATACCTGTACCAGCGCACGCCGCTGCGTGAAGTTCCGCTGGTACACACGCCGATGACCCTGCGCAGCCGCGATGGCCTGCATGTGGCGATCCACGAGGCGGCGCTGGTGGACTATGCCGGCATGTGGCTGCGGCGAACCGAGGGCCAGCGCCTGCGCGCGCAGCTGTCGCCCTCGGCGGAAGGCTGGAAAGTGCGCCGTGCCCTGCCCTTCGCCACGCCGTGGCGCACGCTGCAGATCGCCGACCGTGCCGGTGGCCTGGTCGAATCGGACCTGATCCTCAACCTCAACGAGCCCAATGCGCTGGGCGACGTGAGCTGGGTGAAGCCGGCCAAGTACCTGGGCGTGTGGTGGTCGATGCACCTGGACAATGAGAGCTGGGCGACCGGGCCGAAGCACGCGGCCACCACCGCCAAAACGAAGAAAGTCATCGATTTCGCCGCCGCGCACGGCTTCCGTGGCGTGCTGGTGGAAGGCTGGAACCCGGGCTGGGACGGCATGTGGGTGGGCAACGGTTACGACTTCGACTTCACCCGCGCCACGCCCGATTTCGATATCGAAGCGCTGTCAGCGTATGGCCTGAACAAGGGCGTGCACCTGATCGGCCACCACGAAACCGGCTGTGCCATCGAACATTACGAGGACCAGCTGGGGGCCGCGCTGGACCTGTACGCACGGCTGGGCGTGGACCAGTTCAAGACCGGCTATGTCTGCGACGACGGCCAGGTCGACCGCCGCAATCCGGCCGGTGGCCCACTGTGGCGCGAGTGGCACGACGGCCAGTTCATGGCCCGCCACCACCTGAAGGTGGTGCAGGAAGCCGCGCGCCGCCATCTGTCGGTGAACCCGCATGAGCCGATCAAGGACACCGGCCTGCGCCGTACCTATCCCAACTGGATCTCGCGCGAAGGTGCCCGTGGCATGGAATACAACGCCTGGGGCCAGCCACCGAACCCACCGGAGCATGAGGTCAACCTGGTGTTCACCCGCATGCTGGCCGGGCCGATGGATTACACCCCCGGCATCCTCAGCCTGAAGGGCCGCCACGGCCAGGCCATTCCCAGTACATTGGCCCGCCAGCTGGCGCTGTACGTGGTGCTGTACAGCCCGATCCAGATGGCCGCCGACCTGCCCGAGCACTACCTGCAGCATCGCGAGGCGTTCCGCTTCATCGAGGACGTGGCGGTGGACTGGGAGCAGAGCCGCGTGCTCGATGGCGAAGTGGGTGACTACGTGACGATCGTGCGCCGCGACCGCAACAGCCGCGACTGGTTCCTCGGCAGCATCACCGACGAGCATGGCCGCGTGCTGCCGGTAACGCTGGGATTCCTGGAACCAGGCGTGCGCTACCGCGCCGAAATCTACCGCGATGGTGACGGTGCCGACTTCCGCAGCAACCCGTTCGCGTTCGCCCGCGAAACCCGCGAGGTGACCAGCGCCGATGCCCTGACGCTGGTGCTGGCGCCAGGCGGTGGGCAGGCCATCCGCTTCACGCCCTTGAAATGATGAACGCCCCCGCGCGACGTTCGCCGGGCATCGCCCGGCGCCATCGTGGCGGGGATCTGAAAGCGATTACAACCCTGCGGACGCCATTGAATACGTATGCAGGGTGATCCCCGCGAAGAACGCGCTGCCTACCATAGCGGCGACGACAGCGGCCACCGCGTCGCACGTCCACGGTCACGCCGGGACGTTCACGAATCGATCTGCAACATTGCCTGGGAGGGGAAAATGTTGAACCACAAGCGCAGCGCGCTGAGCATCGCGCTGGCCGTTGTCCTGGCGCCGACACTGGCGTCGGCACAGTCCACGCAGAGCACCACCACGCCGGCCGGCACCGCCGCCACCAACCTGGATACGGTGCAGGTCACCGGCATCCGCCGCGGCATCGAGAGCGCGATCGCGGTCAAGCAGGATGCCACCTCGGTGGTTGAAGCGATCTCCGCCGAAGACATCGGCAAGCTGCCCGACGTCAGCATCGCCGAATCCATCTCGCGCCTGCCCGGCCTGGCCGCCCAGCGCGTGGCCGGCCGCGCGCAGGTGATCAGCGTGCGCGGCCTGTCGCCGGACTTCGCCACCACCCTGCTCAACGGCCGTGAAGTGGTCAGTACCGGCGACAACCGTGGCGTCGAGTTCGACCAGTACCCGTCCGAACTGGTCAATGGCGTGACCGTGTACAAGACTCCGGATGCCGCGCTGGTCGGCCAGGGCCTGTCGGGCACCATCGACATGCAGACCGCGCGCCCGCTCAGCTTCGGCGAGCGCGTGATCGCGGTCAGCGGCCGCTACCAGAAGAGTTCGCTGGGCCGCGCCGCCAACACCGACCCGTACGGCAACCGCTTCAGCGCCAGCTACATCGACCAGTTCCTGGACAAGACCCTGGGCATCGCCATCGGCTACGCGCACAGCGACATGCCGATCCAGGAAAACCAGGTCGGCCTGTATGAGCCGTGGACCACCGAGCACACCGACAAGGGCAACCGCCCGGGCGTTGCGGCGGGCACCTATTTCTCCGACGGCATCAAGGCCCTGCGCCGCACCGGCAACAACAAGCGCGACGGCGTGATGGCCACCATCCAGTTCCGGCCCAACAACAGCTGGACCAGCACCTTCGACGCGTTCCACACCGAAGCCGAGCAGATCGACACCGCCAATCAGTTCGAGCTGAATCTCAGCAACTACAACGGCAACTACACCCCGGGCCTGCTGGTCAGCAATCCGCAGGTCAACGCCAACGGTTCGTTCACCGGCGGCACCGCCAGCGGTGTCTATCCGCTGGTGCGCGGCATGTACAACAAGCGCAAGGACAAGATCGATGCGTTCGGCTGGAACAACGAGTTCAACTTCAGCGGCGTCAAGCTGGTCGCCGACCTGAACTACTCCAAGGCCACGCGCGATGAACTGAACCTGGAAAACAACCTGCAGCTGACTCCGATGCCGCAGCTGGACACGATCGGCGTGACGATCCGCCAGGACGGCTTTTCGCAGATCAGCCCGGGCCTGGACTACTCCAACCCTGACGCGCTGTTCCTGACCAACACCATCTACGGTTCCGGCTACGGCAAGGTGCCGAAGGTGGAAGACCGCCTGAAGGGCGGCAAGCTGGCCGCCACCATTGCACTGCCCGATGCCATCGCCTCGTGGGCACCGGACATCGATATCGGCGTGAACTACGCCGATCGCCGCAAGGTGAAGACCCAGTCCGAAGGCAACATCCTGCTCGGCGCACAGGGCGACGCCAACATCGCCGCGGACCTGCAGTACCGACCGGTGAACCTCGGCTTCGCCGGCCTCGGCACCATTCCGGCGTGGAACGTGCCGGCCGCTGTGGGTCGTTACATGACCTTCAACCCGGTCGACAACCTGGACTACCTGATTCCCAAGTCGTGGACGGTGCAGGAGAAGATCACCACGGCGTGGGCGCGCCTGAACATCAACGCCGACATCGGCGTGGTTGGCGTGCGCGGCAACATCGGCGTGCAGATGCAGCACACCGACCAGAGCTCGGATTCGCGTTACTGGGACAGCTCGCAGTCCGCCGGCAACAACGTGCAGCCGTACTCGAACGGCCGTACCTACAACGACTGGCTGCCCAGCTTGAACCTGGCCTTCATGTTCCCGCACCAGCAGACGCTGCGCTTCGCCGCCGCCAAGCAGGTCGCGCGACCGCGCGTGGACCAGATGCGCGCCGGCCTGGAGTTCGGCGTGGACACCGGTACCGGCCGCCCCGGCGGCAGTGGCGGCAACCCGCTGCTGGACCCATGGCGCGCCACCGCGCTGGACCTGTCCTATGAGAAGTACTTCGGCGAGAAGGCCTACGTGGCCGCCGCGATCTTCTACAAGGACCTGAAGAGCTACGTCTACACCCAGTCGGTGGACAACTACGACTTCACCTCGCTGCTGGGCAGCTACGTACCGCCGCCGGGCATGACCGCGCCGGTGCTGACCACCGGCACCTTCTCCGCACCGCAGAACGGCAAGGGCGGCACGCTGAAGGGCCTGGAACTGACCGCGTCCTTCCCGCTGGACATGCTGACCGACAGCCTGCGTGGCTTCGGCGTGCAGGCCAGCGCGACGTTCAACAAGAGCGACATCACCATCCTGGACCCGGAGAGTGCTTCCAGCGTGGGTACCGACCCGATCAGCCTGCCGGGCCTGTCCAAGCGCGTGTACAACTTCACCGCCTACTACGAGCGCAGCGGCTTTGAAGCACGCGTCAGCCAGCGCCGCCGTTCGGACTTCATCGGTGAGATCGGCAACTTCAATGGCAACCGCAGCCTGCGCTACGTGGTGGGCGAAAACGTGACCGATGCGCAGGTCAGCTACACCTTCAGCGACAGCAGCGCCCTGCGTGGCCTGACCCTGCTGCTGCAGGGCAGCAACCTGACCAACGAGCCGTACCGCACCTATGCCGGCAGCAAGGACCGCCCGCTGGAGTACATCGAGTGGGGCCGCACCTACATGCTGGGCGTGAACTACAAGTTCTGACCATGACCGGGTAGTGCCGGCCGCTGGCCGGCAACGACTCATCGGAAACCCGCTGCGCAGGCAGCGGGTTTTCTTTTGCGCGGATGCCCTTCGCCGGAACCCCACCCACAAAAAAGGGACGGGGCGCTTCGGCCCCGTCCCCGCAAGTACCGCCACCGGAGAAAACGGTCAGCTGCGTCGGGCGCAATACACCGCGCGCGGTGGCAGCTGGAGTTCATTGCCCTGCACCGTGCCCGCATCCGGGCCCGGTACCGCCACCTGTTGCCAATTGCCCGGCGGCAACGGATGGCTCACCGCCTCGGCCGACAGGTTGAAGGCCAGCAGGAGGGTTTCATCTGCAAGCATACGCTCGAACAGCAGCACTGGCTCGGCACTTTCGATGAATCGGATGCTGCCATGCAGGAGCACCGGCTGGGTATGCCGCCAGGCCAGGTACGCCCGGAACGCGGCCAGCACTGAGTGCGGGTCGCGCTCCTGCACGGCCACCGCCGCGGCGCGGTGCTCGGCCGGGATCGGCAACCAGGGCTGGCCCGTGGTGAAACCGGCCAGCGGCGCTTCGGTCCACGGCAGCGGCGTCCGGCAGCCGTCGCGGCCCTTGAAGTTCGGCCAGAAGGTGATGCCATAGGGGTCCTGCAGCGCCTCGAACGGCACCTCGGCCTCGGCCAGGCCCAGCTCTTCGCCCTGGTACAGGCAGACCGAGCCGCGCAGCGAGCACAGCATCGCCACCAGCATCCGCGCCAGGCGCGGGTCGGCCGGGTGACCGCCCCAGCGGCTGACCGCCCGCTCCACGTCGTGATTCGAAACCGCCCAGCACGGCCAGCCTTCGGTCATTGCCGCTTCCAGCCGCGAGACCGTGTCGCGGATGTAGGCCGCGCTGTAGTCGTCCACCAGCAGCTCGAAGCTGTAGCCCATGTGCAGGCGGCCATCGCGGGTGTACTCGGCGGTGGTGGCCAGCGAATCCTCCGAGGAGATCTCGCCCAGGCTGACCGCTCCCGGGTACTCGTCCAGCAGCGCGCGCAGGCGCTCCAGGAACGGCAGGTTCTCCGGCTGGGTGTTGTTGTAGTAGTGGTACTGGTAGGCGTACGGGTTGTCCGGGCTGAAGCCGCGCCCCACCCGCTTGTCGGCGGGCTTGGCCGGGTTGTCACGCAGCTGTGCGTCGTGGAAGCAGAAGTTGATCGCATCCAGGCGGAAGCCATCCACGCCGCGGTCCAGCCAGAAGCGCACGTTGTCCAGGGTCGCCTGCTGCACGTCCGGGTGATGGAAGTTCAGGTCCGGCTGGTCGACCAGGAAGTTGTGCAGGTAGTACTGCTCGCGGCGCGGCTCCCACTGCCAGGCGCAGCCGCCGAACAGCGACAGCCAGTTGTTGGGCGGGGTGCCGTCCTCGCGCGGGTCGGCCCACACGTACCAGTCCGCCTTCGGGTTGCGGCGGTCCTGGCGGCTCTCGCGGAACCAGGCGTGCTCGATCGAGGTGTGGCTCAGCACCTGGTCGATCATCACCTTCAGGCCCAGGCCGTGGGCCTTGGCCAACAGGCGGTCGAAGTCATCCAGGCTACCGAACAGCGGATCGACATCGCGGTAGTCGGCGATGTCGTAGCCGAAGTCGGCCATCGGCGACTTGAAGAACGGCGAAATCCAGATCGCATCCACGCCCAGCGCGGCGATGTGGTCCAGCCGCTCGATGATGCCCGGCAGGTCACCCACCCCGTCGCCGTTGGCATCGAGGTAGCTGCGCGGGTAGATCTGGTAGATGACGGCTCCGCGCCACCATGGATAGTGCGACATCGACAGCCCCCCTCCGGGCATGCGGGACCCGCCGGCAGCGGGCCGAAATCCTGATCCGGCAAGCTTAGCGGCGGCCTCCCGGGCATGGCGCAACCTGCATACGTATTCACGCAGACGGCGGCGCTGGCCGGGCTGGAAATGCCGCGCGGACCGGTTTGCGCCCGAATTCACGGCCAGCGCCTATAATCGGTGGTGAGCCTGAAAGCCTGATCGCATGACCATCACCGAAGACACCCGTCCCGCCCTGGGCCTGCCCCAGATCCAGTCGCTAGCCGCGGCCGACATGGCCGCCGTCGACGCCCTGATCCGGCGCCGGCTGTCTTCGGACGTCGTGCTGATCAACCAGATCGCCGACCACATCATTTCCGCCGGCGGCAAACGCCTGCGCCCGATGCTGGTGATGCTGGCCGGCCACGCGGTCGGCCACGCCGGTCCGGACCACCACCAGCTGGCGGCGATCATCGAGTTCATCCACACCTCCACCCTGCTGCACGACGACGTGGTGGACGAATCCAGCCTGCGCCGTGGCCGCAGCACCGCCAACGCGCTGTGGGGCAACGCGCCCAGCGTGCTGGTCGGCGACTTCCTGTACTCGCGCAGCTTCCAGCTGATGGTCGAGCTGGAACGCATGTCGGTGATGCAGATCCTGGCCGATGCCACCAACCGCATCGCCGAGGGTGAAGTGCTGCAGCTGCTGCACGTGCACAACCCGGATACCGACGAAGCGGCGTACCTGCGCGTGATCGAGCGCAAGACCGCAGTGCTGTTCGCCGCCGGCACCCGCCTGGGCGCGCTGGCCAGCGGCGTGGACGAGGCCACCCAGCAGGCCCTGTTCGACTACGGCATGCACCTGGGCTACGCGTTCCAGATCGCCGACGACGTGCTGGACTACTCGGCCAACGCCGAGGAACTGGGCAAGAACCTGGGCGACGACCTCGCCGAGGGCAAGGCCACGCTGCCGCTGATCCACGCGATGGCCCACTCCGACGACGCCACCCGCGAGCGCCTGCGCACCATCGTGCAGGACGGCGATGCCTCGGCGATGCCGGAAGTGCTGGCCGCGATCCGCGCCACCGGCGGCCTGGAGTACAGCCGCGCGCGTGCCGAGGAATACGCCGAGGCCGCCGAGCGCGCGCTCGATGGCCTGTGCGACAACGACGCCGTGGCTGCCCTGCGCGGCCTGGCCCGCTACGCGGTGCAGCGCTCGCATTGATGGAGGCGTGCCGACCAACGGTCGGCACCCACCAGGCCGGCGTACCCGAACGGGTAGGTGCCGACCGTTGGTCGGCACGGAAACATCGGCAGGTGCCGACCGTTGGTCGGCACTATCGGCACTACATGAAGCGCTCCTCGAAGAACTCATCCAGCGCCTTCCACGCGCGCTTGGCCGCCCGTTCGTTGTACTGGCAGCCCGGCGGGCTGTTTGCATCGCGCTCGGCGAAGCAGTGCACCGCGCCGCTGTAGTTGGTGAATTCCCAATCGACTTTGGCCGCGTTCATTTCCTTCTGGAAGCCGGCGATGTCCTCGGCGGTCACGCTGCTGTCGTCGGCGCCGTTGAGCACCAGCACCGATGGATGGGTACCACCGGCCTGCGCAGGCAGCGGCGAGCCCAGCCCACCATGCAGGCTGACCACGCCGGCCAGCGGCGCACCGGCACGGGCCAGTTCCAGCACCGTGGTGCCGCCGAAGCAGAAGCCCACCGCACCGATCCGGCTGGCATCCAGCGGCGCCTTGCCGGCCTGCGCCTTGAGCACGTTCACCGCCTCCAGCGCACGTGCGCGCAGCAGCGCCCGGTCGTTGCGCAGCTTGCTGGCCACCGGCCCGGCCTCCGCATCAGTCTTCGGACGCACGCTCTTGCCGTATACATCGGCCACCAGCACCACATAGTCATCGCCGGCCAACTGCTTGGCCTTTTCAATCGCCGATGCGTTCACGCCTTTCCAGTTCGGCACCATCACCAGTCCCGGGCGTTTGTCATGCCCGCCATCGTCGTAGACCAGCACACCACTGAAGGTCGTGCCCTGGTGGGTCCATTCCACCGGCTGGGTCTTCATCGCCGCCCAGGCCGGCATCGCCGCCAGCCCGAGGATCACCGCCACACCGCATCGCCAACGATTCATGCGCCTGCTCCACAAAAAAGGGGACGGAGGGGATTAAGCCGTATTCGCCCCTCCCGCGTCGCATTCTGCATTGGCGACGTGACGCAGGTGTGGTTGGATACGACTTAATCCCCTCCGTCCCCTTTTTGCCGCATGAACCTTGTTGATCACTTCCTGTCTGGCCTGATCCCGCGCCTGCCTGCCGACGATGCCCCGCAGTGGGCACATGTGCAGGGCGCCAGCGCCGAAGACTTGCAGCGCCTGCGCACGCAGTGGCCGCAGGCGCCGGACAGCCTCATCGCGCTGCTGTCGCGTGTGGATGGTACCCACTTCCGTGAATACCCCGGTGGCGAGGTCTGCGTGCTGATGCTCGGCTCGGACGTGGAGGACGGCGGCTATCCGTACTACCTGCGCTCGGTGGCCCAGATCTTCGAGGACCAGCAGCAGTGGGACGACAGCATCCGTTCAATCTACGAAGCGTGGCTGGATGACGAACCTGAGATCCTGGGTGAAGGCATTGACGCGGATCTGCCGATGAACCGCCGCCTGTGCTTCTCGCACTGCATGAACAACGGCGGCACCTCGATGCTGTACCTGGATTTCGATCCCGCACCGGGCGGCACGGTTGGCCAGGTGGTGCGCTACCTGCATGATCCGGACAGCTATGCGGTGATCGCGCCGAGCTTCGACGCATACCTGCAGCAGCTGATCGACGGCGGCTACGCGTTCATCGACCAGGAACAGTAGATCCACGCCATGCGCGCAGCGCGCTTCACCTGGGTTCCACCCAATGCAGGGTGCCCGGCTGGAGTGCCAGCAGATCCCCCGCCGCCAAGCGCGCTCGCGACCAGTGACGTTCCGGCGGCTTCGGCTGCCGGGCCCCCACCGCGCCGTCGTAATCGCGCACCAGAAGCCCGATGCGCGCCGCACCTGCCCCCAGCAGCGCATCGATGCGCTGCAGCCACTGGCTGGCATCGACCAGCGCTTCGTCGCGGCACGCCTGCTGAACCTGCTCGTGCCGCGCCGACTGCTCGGCCTGCGCGCGGGCGATCTTCGCTTCACTCCAGCCCTTCTTCCGCCAGCGTTCGGCATCGCCCTTCCACTTCGGCCCAGCCTGCGCCGATGCCAGGGCCGTACCGCAATCGCAGTGGCCCGCGCTCAACCAGGGCTGCCAACCGGGGCCGACGGCGGCCTACAGGCTGGGCGATGCCTGGGCGAACAGGCGCCGGCCGCTGCGCTCCATGATCGCGGCGGCTTCAACCTGCGCAAACGAGGTGGGCAGGAACACGGTGATGAAGGTGCACATGCGGGCATCCGGGTCCGTCCGGGGATGCCTGCATGATAAATGCACGATGGGGTCAGAGCCCTTTCCTGCGGAAAGGGATCCGACCCCGATCCCGCCGGTCAGGCAATACCCAACCCCGGTATCGCGCTGATGCTGTCCGGGTCGAATCCGGCCAGTTCGGCGAAATGACGGCCACGGGCCACATAGTCGCGGTAGGCACCAAAGCTCGGCGCGCCCGGCGACAGCAGCACCACCCCGCCCTGCCCACCCAGCGCGGCACGCGCCAGCACCATCGCCTCGGGCAGATCGCCCGCAGCGTGCAGACCAAAGCGCCCGGCGTCGGCCAGCGGCCGCAGCATCGCATGGATGCGTGGGCCGTTGCTGCCCATCGTCACGATCTCCACCGGCGGCACGTCGTGCGCCATGTGCTGCATGAAATCGGTCCAGTCCAGGCCACGGTCGTGCCCGCCCACCAGCAGTGCGATGCGCTGGCCGGCGAAACACTCCAGCGCAGCCAGGCTGGCATGCGGCGTGGTGCTGATCGAATCGTTGATGTAGGTCAGGCCATCGGCCACGCCAATGCGCTGCAGGCGGTTCGGCAATGGACGGAAGTTCTGCACCGCCGGCACCAGCGCCACCGCATCCAGCCCCAGCGCTTCCAGCGCGGCCAGCACCGCACACAAGTTGCCGCGGTTGTGGCGACCCGGCAGCGGCGTGTTGCGGGTATCGAACACGGCCTGCTCACCGCGATGCACGATGTCACCGCGCATGTGCCAGCCCTGCGGCTGGTTGAACCAGACAACTTCGCTGCCGGGCAGCGAAAGCGCCGCCAGATGTGGATCGGCGGCGTTGAGCACGGCGATGCGCGGTGCGGCTTCGGTCACCAACCGCAGCTTGTCCTCGATGTAACGCTGCTCGCTGCCGTGCCAGTCCAGATGTTCCGGGAACAGGTTCAGCACCACCGCTACCTGCGGATGGGCGCCACTGCGCGCCACTTCGCCGGTCTGGTAGCTGGACAGTTCCACCGCCCAGTACTCGGGCGCGGGCTGTGGGTCCAGCACTTCCAGCAGCGGCAGGCCGATGTTGCCGACCAGGCCGGTACGGTGGCCGGCCGTACGCAGCAGGTGCGCGACCAGTGCGGTGGTCGTGCTCTTGCCCTTGGTACCGGTCACGCACACGGTGTCGTGCACGATGCCATCGGCACCCGCATGCTCGGCAAACCACAGCGCGGTGCCACCGATGAAGGTGGTGCCCTGCGCTGCGGCCACCAGCGCGATCGGCTGGTACGGGCTGATACCGGGGGATTTGATCACCACGTCGAACGCGGCCAGCGCTTCAGCAGAAGGCTCGCCACGCACGTCCAGCGCGCCTTGGGTTTCTGCACGCGCGGCCTCAGCTTCGGCCGCCGGGCAGAACAGGCTCAGCGGCAGCGTGGGCAAGCGCTCGTGCAGCACCGCAAACGCGGCGCGGCCCTCTCGGCCCCAGCCCCACAGCGCAACGCGCTTTCCTTCAAGCTTCGAAATCTTCACGCACCCGTTCCCACAGCGCAGCCGGAACGCGGTGCTCGCCCTGCAGCTGCAGCAGCGGTGCCAGTTCCAGTTCGGCGGCATCCAGCTGCGGCTGGATCTCATTGCAGAAGCGCTTCACCAGCACGTCTTCCTTCCACTCCGCGCGCTGCGCCAGGGTCGCCATCGCCGCGCGCGATTCGCGGCCTTCGCCCACGCACTCGAACGGCTTGTGGTCCTGGAATTCCAGCAGCGCGTCGAAGCCACCGGCCTGCTCGGCATCGTCCAGCAGGTTGCGGCCGAAGATGCGCACCAGCCGCGTCTTGGGCATGAACGGAGCCAGCGCAAGGAACACGAAATGGCACTTCGGGCAGACGCCGCACCAGCGGTTCACCGGGCGCTCGCCAAGGATGTGGAAGTTGCGGTTGCAGCTGGAGAAGTGCGCGTCGTAGAAATCGGTCTTGGCGAACTGGCGGGCCACCGCCAGCTCTGACATCGGGCGCAGCAGCGAGTAGTACTGCAGGTCCGCAGCGACGTGCTTCTGCACGTGGCTGCCGAACGCCTGCTCGAACGCCCAGCCCTTGGACCACTGGTGGTTCACCTCGCCGGTGCCCGGAATCTGGCTGCCGTAGCTTGCCGAACGCTCATTGGAGAACACCACCTGGTCTGCGCCCTGCAGCAGCGCGGCCAGCACCATGATCGCCGAGTTCACCGCGGTAACCGGGATATGCCCGTTCCAGGCGCCCTGGCGGTTGAGCTCGAACAGTTCCGGCGCCAGCGCGCGGCCCAGGTTCAGCGTGGGCAGGCCGGTACGCTCGGCACAGGCGCGGATCAGCTGCGAACCACCAATCCAGGTCACCGTCTCGTCCACGCCGGCACGGCGCAGCGCTTCGATGCTGACCAGCGAATCCTTGCCGCCACCGATCGCCACCAGCGCATGCGGCTGCAGGCCCAGCACCAGCGCCTGCACTGCGTCGCCCTGCACCGGCAGGCGGAAGCGCCCGCGCAGGTTCAGGCCGTTGCGGTACGCAAATTCGCCCAGGCCGTTGAGGTAGACCGTCTCCACCAGCGCAGCGGTATCGGCATCGATGGCGTAGCTGTCGATGCTGACCGTCTCCGGCACGCCCGCCTTGTAGTAGCTGACACCGGCGATCAGGTGCAACAGCTGCAGCGCGCGCTGCACTGCCGAGGCACGCGCCTCGTCCAGCACGAACGGGGCGCCCGGCACGGTGATGGTTTCCACCATCTCCGGACCGTCATCAAAGGCGTAGACCAGCTTGGCCACGCCGGTCTCCGCGGCGAATTCGCAGCGGACGAAGCGGAAGCGGGAAACCTGGTGTTTGTCGAAAGCAGTCATGGTGTATCCGGTCAGGCACAGGCCCGCGCGGTCGCGCGGGGCGTGTCGGTGGGCGGGTGCAGGGCGCGCGCGGTGGTCACTCGATCACGTCTTCGCGCGGCAACGCCCGCTGGTTGTAGGTGTTGGCCATCGAATAACCGTAGGCGCCGGCATCGGCGATCAGCATCACGTCGTCCGGTGCGGTCGACACCGGCAGCTTGCGGCGCTTGCCGAACACATCGCTGGATTCGCAGATCGGGCCGACCACATCGAACGCCGCTTCGGCATAACCGCCCTGGCGGCTGAGATTCTCGATGTCATGCCAGGCGTCGTACAGGGCCGGGCGCATCAGTGCGTTCATGCCGGCATCGAGGCCGACGCGGCGCACGCCGTCCTTCTCCACCACCTGGGTGACATGGGTCAGCAGCACCCCGGATTCGGCCACCAGGTACCGGCCCGGCTCGATCGCCAGGCGGAACGCCGGATGCAGCGCCTTGACCTCGGCCAGGCCCTCGGCCCAGGCGTCCAGATCGAACGGCTCGTCTTCGTCGCTGTACGGAATCGGCAGGCCACCGCCGATATCGATGGTCTGCACGCTGCCGATGCGGCGGGCGAAGCCGGCGAGCTCATCGCACATCAGGCGCCAATGCTGCGCGGTCTCCACGCCACTGCCGAGGTGCGCATGCAGGCCGACCACGCGGCTGCCCAGATCGGTGGCCGCGCGCACGAACTCATCGACACGGGCGATCGGCAGGCCGAACTTGGACTCCTTGCCGCCGGTGCGGACCTTGGCATGGTGGCCTTCGCCACGGCCCAGGTCCACGCGCAGCCACAGCTCGCGGTTGCGGAACAGGTCCGGCCAGCGCTGCAGTGCTTCGACGTTGTCGACGGTGACAGTCACGCCCAGCGCGAACGCGGCTTCGTACTCGCTGCGCGGGCAGAAGCTGGGGGTGAACAGCACGCGCTTGGGCGAAAGCTCCGGCAAGTGCTGGAACACGTGCTTCAGTTCGCCGTGCGAGACACATTCCAGGCCGAAGCCCTCGGCTTCCAGCAGCTGCAGGATGGCCGGGTGGCTGTTGGCCTTGATCGCGTAGTAGCGCTGGTCGATCGGCTTGATCGCGGCCAGCGCGCGGGCGCGGGCGCGCACGGTCGGCAGGTGGTAGACATAACGCGGCGTGCCGGCATCGGCCAGCTGCAGCAGGTGCGCACGCTGCCCCCGCCACCACGGCGTGCCACGCGGGCGCACGGTGCCGGCGATCTCGCGCCAGCGCGGACCGAACACTTCGGTCTCTTCCACCGGCATGGCGCCGCTGTCGATCAGCTCGGCGTGCAGGATCGGCAGCAGGCCATCGGCATCGGCCTCATCGATGACGAAGGTCAGGTTCAGGTCGTTGGACGACTGCGAAATCATGTGCACGCGCTCGCGGCCGAAGGTGGCCCACACGTCCGACAGCTTGTGCAGCAGCGAACGCATGCCGCGGCCGACCAGGGTGATCGCCGCGCACGGCACGATCACCTTTACCTTGCAGATCTGCGACAGGTCGGCCGACAGCGCGGCCAGCACATCGGTGTTGACCAGGTTCTCGGACGGGTCCAGCGACACGGTGACGTTGGTCTCGGCCGAACCGATCAGGTCCACCGACAGGCCATGCTTCTTGAACAGGTTGAACACATCGGCCAGGAAGCCGACCTGCTGCCACATGCCGATGCCTTCCATCGACACCAGCACGATGCCGTTGCGGCGGCTGATCGCCTTCACCCCCGGCACCGGTGCAGCACTGCCGTCGATGCTGGTGCCCGGCAGTTCCGGGCGCTCGGTATCGAGGATGGCCATCGGCACGCCAGCATCGCGGCACGGCTTGATCGAGCGCGGGTGCAGCACCTTGGCGCCGGTGGTGGCGATTTCCTGCGCCTCGTAATAGTCCAGGCGGGTCAGCAGGCGCGCGTCGGGCACATCCTTCGGATTGGCGCTGAACATGCCTGGCACATCGGTCCAGATTTCCACGCGGCTGGCGCCGAGCAGCGCGCCGAAGTACGCCGCCGAGGTATCCGAGCCACCACGGCCGAGGATGGCGGTACCGCCATCGGCATGCCGCGAGATGAAACCCTGGGTGATCAGCAGGCGGGTCGGCTGCGCGCGGAAGCGCTGCAACCACTCCGCATCGGCACGCCACTGGCAGTTCACCGACAGGCGTTGCGACCAGTCGCTCTGGTTCGGCTGCGGCGGCATCGCGTCCAGCCACTGGCGGGCATCCATCCAGCCCATGTCCAGGCCCGAAGCGTGCAGATAGGCCGCGCCCAGCGTGGAGGACAACAGCTCGCCCTGGCCCAGCACTTCGGCCTGCCATTCCAGCGGGCGGGTGGCCGCACGCGGGTCGTCGAGCAGGCCCTGCAGCGCTGCCAGGCGCTCGGCCAGCACCTCGCGGCCCAGGCCCAGTTCGGCCAGGAAACCTTCATGGCGCTCGACCAGCGCGGCCACGCGGTCACGGCTGTCCGGCGCGCCATCGGCGATCGCAGTCAGTTCGTTGGTGACCCCGGACAGCGCCGAAACCACCACCAGTACGCGCGAGCCGGTCTCTTCCGCGCGTTTTTTCGCCAGCTTCCCGATCGTGTCCCAGCGGTGACGACGCGACACCGAGGTGCCGCCGAACTTCAGTACGATCCAACGATCGACAAGGGGGGAAGCTGACATGGATTGGCTATGTAGAATGTGGGGGAGCCGCCCTCGGGGGCGGAACCCTTGATTCTAAGCGCAATATCCCCGCAGATGGCCGTCCTTCGTTACCTGCAGCTCGATGTCTTCGCCCGCCGCCCCGGCACCGGCAATCCGCTGGGTGCCATCCTGGATGCGGACGGCCTGTCCGGCGAGCAGATGCAGGCCCTGGCCGCCTGGCTGAACCTGTCCGAGACGGTGTTCTTCCTGCACCCCACTGCGCCGGGCGCCGACTATCACATCCGCATCTTCACCCCGACCCGGGAGATGGCCTTTGCCGGCCACCCCAGCGTCGGCGCGGCCTGGGCGGCGGTGACGTGCGGCCTGGCCCAGCCGCGCAATGGCACCCTGCTGCAGCAATGTGCAGCGGGCGTGTTGCCGGTTCGGGTGAGCGGCCCGGCCGAGGCGCTGGAGATCCAGCTCGCCAGCCCAACGGCCCGGCAGCTGGACACGCCGGCGGACGCCGCGCCGGCCGCACTGCTGGCACTGGCGGCCAAGGGGCAGCAACCCGAACTGTGGGACAACGGCGCACGCTGGTGGCTGCTGCCGCTGCGCGACGCCGCTGCCGTGCGCGGCCTGGCGCCGGACATGGCCACGCTGCGCGACTGGAGCCTGGCCACCGATGCCACCGGCGTGGCCGTATTCGCTGACGAGGCCGGCACCGACCACGCCCGTGTGGTGCGCGCATTCTGCCCCGCCGATGCGGCCAGCGTGCCGGAAGATCCGGTCACCGGCAGCGCCAATGCCCTGATCGGTGCCTGGCTGCGGCAGCGCAACGCCCTGCCCGGCAGCGAGGGCCGCTACGTGGCCAGCCAGGGCCGCGAAGTCGGTCGCGATGGGCGCGTGCAGATCGAAGTCGATGCGCAGGGCACGGTCTGGATCGGCGGCCAGGTGCAGCCGGTCATCGACGGCCACATCCGCTGGTAGCCCACGGAAAAAAGGGGACGGAGGGAATTAAGTCGCTTCTGCCATATGTGCAACAAGCGACTTAATTCCCTCCGTCCCCTTTTTTGTGCCCCGCGCTACGCTATGCCGCCTGTCTACTGGAGTCCTGCCTGATGTCCACCCGCCGCTTCCTGCAGCTGGATGTGTTCTCCCCGCGCGCCGGCGCCGGCAATCCGCTGGCCGTTGTGCTCGATGCCGAGGGCCTGGACGATGCCAGCATGCAGGCCATTGCGCGCTGGACGCGCCTGCCCGAAACCACCTTCGTGTTCCCGCCACAGGTCGCGGGCGCCAGCTACCGGCTGCGCATGTTCAGCCCGCAGAAGGAGGTTCCGTTCGCCGGCCATCCCAGCGTCGGTACCGCGCACGCGGTGCTGCAGGCGGGCCTGGCCGCGCCGGTCGATGGCGTGCTGGTGCAGGATGGCATCGCCGGTGCGCTGCCGCTGAGCGTCAGTGGCGAGGGCATGCAGCAGCGCATTGCCATCCGCACCCCGCGCGCGCAGCTGGCCGAGACCGTCGAGGCCTCCGATCCGCGCCTGCAGGCGGCGCTGAAGGGCTGGCCGCTGGGCACGCTGCCGCCGGCACGCATGCAGGGCGGGCGCAGCTGGTGGGTGGTGCAGGTGGCCGATGAAGCCGCGTTGCGCGCCCTGCGTCCGGACTGGGATGCGGTCGCTGCACTGGCCGAATCCACCGACAGCATGGGCGTGTTCGCCTATGCCTTCAGCGATGGGAGCGAGGGCTTCGATCTGGCGGTACGCGCCTTTGTCGGCAATGGCCGACGCTTCGAGGACGCCGCCTCGGGTGCTGCCAATGCGGTGTTGGCCGCCTGGCTGGACCTGCGCGATGCCCTGCCCCATGGCCGTGCACCGTTCGAAGTCAGCCAGGGCCGCGAAGTCGGCCACGACGCACGCCTTACCCTGCGGGTCGATGAAGACGGCGAGGTCTGGTCGGGGGGGCAGGTGCAGACGGTGATTGCCGGCACCATCGATTGGTGAGTGCTGCTGGAGGGTAGAGCCGAAGGCAGCGGCAGGAGCCGCTGCCAACGTCGCGCGCGACGGCCCGGAGGGTGGCTGCCAGGAAGGTCGCCATGACGCTGGCCGGCTGCCACCTCGACCTCGGCATCATGCGGTTGCCGGCCCGCGGCCGGCACTACCGTGACCATCCCGGCCCGCGATTTCTCAGCCCAACTCGGCTTCCAGGCTGATGGGCACCGCGCTCAGCGCCTTGGACACCGGGCAGTTCTGCTTGGCGTCATCGGCAATGGCACGGAACTGCGTCGCATCGATGCCGGGCACCACCGCCCTCACCTTCAGCCGGATCTGCGACAGCTGCGGGCCGCCCTCCAGCGACAGGTCGACCTTCGCTTCGGTGTCCAGCGAGGTCGGGGTGAAGCCTGCCTCGCCGAGCTTGGCCGACAGCGCCATGGTGAAACAACCCGCGTGCGCGGCAGCGATCAGCTCTTCCGGATTGGTGCCCTTTTCGTCGCCAAAGCGGCTGTTGAAACCGTAGCGGGTCTTGTCCAGCAGCCCACTCTGCGGCGTGCTCAACTGTCCCTTGCCCGACTTCAGATCGCCTTCCCAGTGCGCGGTGGCGTGTCGCGAGATTCCCATTGTGCTGCTCCTGCGTGGCGGTGATGAACGGCTACCCTCGCACGCCGCGCGTTAGCCCTGCGTCGCTCCGCCGCACGCCGGGCGTCGCCCCGAGCCCGGCGCGTGGACACTTCCTCGCCAGCCCGGAACGCATTTTCCCCTTGTTTTCAGTGGTTTCGCGCACTCCGCCGATGGGCGGGCGCCGGCGATCAAACACGCTGGCGCGCCCCCATCCCCCACCACCGGCCATGTACTGAATCGGCCTGGATATGAAAAAACATGCACTTTCCGCGCTTCGGGCTATTGGCGGCGCCCGAGAGTTGCCCTACATTGCGCTTGCCGACGGGGTTCGGCGCCGACCAAACAACCAACCGTTCACGGAACAGGAAACCATGGCAAAGACCGCTAAGAAGGCTGCCCCGAAGAAGGCAGCGAAGAAAGTCGCGACGAAGGCAGCCGCCAAGCCGGCCGCTCCGAAGCCGATCAAGGAAGTGCTGACCAAGTCCGGCCTGGTTGCACACATCGCTGAAGCCTCCGGCGTCGTCGCCAAGGACGTCCGCGCTGTGCTGGCCTCGCTGGAAAGCGCCGTCGCCTCCTCGGTGCACAAGAAGGGCGCTGGCTCCTTCACCCTGCCGGGCCTGCTGAAGATCACCACCGTCAATGTGCCGGCCAAGCCGAAGCGCAAGGGCATCAACCCGTTCACCAAGGAAGAGCAGTGGTTCGCTGCCAAGCCGGCCACCACCAAGCTGAAGGTGCGTCCGCTGAAGAAGCTGAAGGACGCCGCGCTGTAAGCGCGCGCCCCAACGCGGAATCCGACGGGACGGCTCTGGCCGTCCCGTTTTTTTGTCCGGACCACACCCCGCAACACAGCGTTGCCGCGGCCCCGGCAATCCCCGTGCAGGCTCGCCACCAGTGGCTGCCGGCGCTCCGCAAAGGGCGCGGAACGTACCGGGTGGAACACTGCGTGCAGCGCCGGCCATCGCCGCCGGCCGTGGCCTTGCCTATGGTGGGCACATCCTCCACAGCTACGGCGAGCATACCCTCATGGCCAGCCCCTCCACCCGCTACCGGATCTCGGTGACCCCGATCGAAAAGGACGGGCTGCAGTGCACCGGGCGCTGCACCATCGAACTGGAACACCGCGCCAGCCGTGACCTGATGCGCCTGCTGGAGGCGGCTCCGCGTACCGCCGGCATCAGCGGCGACGAGCGCGCGACCCTGGTGATCGCCACCCAGCTGCTGCGCGACATCGTGCAGCGCCACGCCGGGACCGACGGCCACGCACTGGCCGCCGTCGCGGCACAGGTCCTGCCGGCGCTGGACGCGCTGGAACAGCTGCCCTCCTCCCGCTGAGCCCCGCGCAATCGCTACACTGCCGCCCTCCAGATTGCCTCGGGGAGGAGGCAGGCATGCGCAGGATCCTGTTGCTGATCGCACCACTGGTGCTGCTGGGTTGTTCACGCCCGGCAGCACAGACGAATGTTGAAACCGCGCCAGCGCCCGTTGCCGCTGCCGCCACCGCAGCAGCGGACATCCATACCGGCCCCGATCCCGCAGCGCTGCAGGCGAGCGATGTGCCGCTGCTGTCCGCCGTCGCCGACAGTGCCGAGCCACCCTCGACGATGCTCAACCGCTACGTGGCGGCGCTGCTCAACCGCGACCGCGCCTCCAGCAATGCCGCCTGGACGATCCCGCCCAGTGATCCGCGGCATGCGGACGACGCCGCGCTGCGACAGCTGCGGGACCTGCGCACCCTGCGCCTGCACAGCGATACCCCGATCGCCCGCGACGACCGGCAACCGCCACAGCTGCTTGAAGTGCCGGTGCAGATCCGCGCGGTCACCGCCAACGGCACGTTCCGCTTCGGTGGCTGGTACCGCGTGCAACCCAGCAGCGACGGCAGCGCCTGGCAGATCCAGTCGGCGCAGCTGCGTCCAATGCTGGACTGAACCGTTGCAGCCGCATGCACGCGCGATTCAGCCTGCGCGGCTACTCTGTGATCCATCCATTCCCTGCCCATCGGTCACCGCCATGCGCCTGCGTTCCCTGATGACCCGCCTTGCTGCCTCCACCGTACTGATCGCTGCTGCGATCGGCGCACAGGCGGCTCCCTCCATTTCCGGCCGCGAACTGTCGGTGGGTGCCAGCGACGTCCAGCAGTATCTCGATGGCAGCTTCCCGCGCACCCAGGACGCCCTCGGCGGCCTGATCGCACTGACCATGAGCCACCCGCAGCTGAGCCTTCCCGCCGGCGAGCGCTTGAACCTGGGCATGGACGTGGCACTGGCCACCGCTGGCGGCAACCCGGCCAAACTGGGTACGGTGAAGCTCAGCAGCGGCCTGCGCTACGACGCGCAGACCCAGGGTTTCCACCTGCAGCAGCCCAGCGTGGATGACTTCACCCCGGCCAACCAGGGCGGTCGCCTCGACTCACGCACCCGTGGCCTGCTCAATGCCTGGCTGAGCGACTACGCCCAGCGCGAACCGATCTACAAGCTGGACCCGGCCGTGGCCGGGCTGCTCGGCGCGCTGCAGGTGCAGTCGGCACAGGTGAAGAACGGCAAGCTGGTGGTCACCTTCAACCAGAACCTGGGCAACCTGGTGCCGGCAGGCGTGCTGGGTAAATGAGGTAGTGCCGCTGGCCCGCAGCGCAATCACTGCATCTGCCGGCCAGCAGCCGGCACTACCGGCAAAGCATCACGCGGCGAGTGCCTTGACCACCGCCTCGCTGAAGGCGGGAATGTCGTCCGGCTTGCGGCTGGTGATCACGTTGCCGTCGACCACCACCTCGGCATCGCGCCAGTTCGCTCCCGCGTTGGCCAGGTCCTGCTGCAGGGACGGCCAGGACGTCAGCTTGCGGCCATCGGCCAGCCCGCTATTGATCAGCAACCACGGGCCATGGCAGATCGCCGCGACAGGCTTGCCGGCTTCATCCACCGAGCGGATGAAGCTGAGTACCGCATCGTCGGTACGCAGCGTGTCCGGATTGATCACACCTCCTGGCAGTACCAAGGCATCAAAGCCCGACGGATCCGCCTCGTCCAGCGGGATGTCCACCGCGACGGCGTCGCCCCAGTTCTTCTCTTTCCAGCCCTTGATGGTCGCCTCCTTTGCAGGCGACACCACGCTGACCCGCGCACCTTCCGCTTCCAGCAAACGCTTGGGTTCGGTCAGTTCGGACTGTTCGAAGCCGTGGGTGGCAAGGATGGCAATCTGCTTGCCCTTCAATCGCTCTGCCATGGATGCACTCCGGTTGGGGGAGCCCACAGAATGGAAGAACGGCCCTTGCGCGGCGGTGACCCCGTCGTGCACGGCAGGTGGAGAGCCTCCAGGCAGTGCCGGCCGCTGGCCGGCACTACGGGCCCGGTCAGCGCTTGGGCTGCAGCATGGTACCGGTGCACTTGGGCGAGCCGCAGCGGCACTCCCAGATCTTCTTCAGCTTGGCCGTGTGGCGCTCGGCCAGGGTGATGCCGTAGTTGTAGGTCAGCTCCTCGCCGGCCTTGATATCGCGCAGTGCCTCGATGAACACCTTGTCGCCCCGGCTGTCGCCGTCCTCGTCTTCCTCGATCACCGCCTCGCAGTTCGGATCGCAGCTGTGGTTGATCCAGCGCGCGTCATTGCCCTTGTAGTTGGCATCGATCACCCAGTCATCGTTGAGGGTGAACAGGAAGGTGTGGCCGCTTTCGACGTCGCCGCTGTCGTCGGCATCAACATCGCCGTGGCTGCGCAGCAGGCCCTTGTACTGGATCACGCGCTCGCCCTGCTTGATCGGGGCCACGGCGAACACGCCGTTGCCATGGATGGCGGACTTGCGGGCTTGGATCTTCTTCGGCATCGGCACGGGCTGTTTGCAGCGAATGGAACCGGGATTCTCGCCCATTCCGGGTGATTGCGAAAATCACCCCGTTGGCGCAGCATTGCGCCGTGGCTGCGGCCCGGTGTGTTCTCCCGGCCCGCCCCCAGCGCCGGCTGAATGCCCGGGTTGGATGGTGGCGAATAAAAGCGTACAATTTCAGTCCGCTTTAAGAACCACTCGCATCCCCATGTTGCGCGTCACCAAACTCACCGATTACGCCACCGTCGTGCTGACCGTGCTCGCCGCCCGTCCGGGCGAAGTGCTCAGTGCCACCGAGCTGGCCGAATTCACCGGCCTGGAGCCGCCCACGGTCAGCAAGGTCCTCAAGCCGCTGGCCCAGGCCGGCCTGGTCGAGGGCCTGCGCGGCGTTCGTGGCGGCTACCGGCTGACCCGCCCGGCCATCGAGATCTCGCTGTTCGAAGTGGTCGAAGCGATGGAAGGGCCGCTGGCCCTGACCGAATGCAGCCACGACCACCACCAGTGCGGCATGGCGCCCAAGTGCGGCGCGCGCAGCAGCTGGCGGCTGATCAACGACGTGGTCTCCGAGGCCCTGCGCGATGTCACCCTCGCCCAGATCCTGCCCCCTCTTCCCCTTGCCGATGACGAACAGCGCCGCACCATCGCTGTCGATGTCGTCTCCTGATCCGTAGGCAGCCCCCCATGGCCACCGAAACCATCGAAAACGTCGCCCACGGCGACACCCCCAACCGCGAGATCCACGAGCAGCTCGGCCGCAAGTATTCGGCCGGCTTCATCACCGAGATCGAATCGGACTCCCTGCCGCCGGGCCTGGACGAGGACACCATCCGTGCCCTGTCGGCCAAGAAGGACGAGCCGGAGTGGATGACGCAGTGGCGCCTGGACGCCTACCGCCACTTCCTGACCATGCCGATGCCCGACTGGGCCAAGCTGGAGATCGCCCCGATCGACCTGCAGGCGCTCAGCTACTACTCCGCGCCGAAGGGCCCGAAGTACGCCTCGCTGGATGACGTGCCGAAGGAACTGCTCGACACCTACGACAAGCTGGGCGTGCCGCTGCACGAGCGCGCCAAGCTGGCCGGCGTGGCGGTGGATGCGGTGTTCGACTCGGTGTCCGTGGGCACCACCTTCCGCAAGGAACTGGCCGAGAAGGGCGTGATCTTCTGCTCGATGTCCGAGGCCATCAAGGAACACCCGGAGCTGGTGCGCCAGTACCTGGGCACCGTGGTGCCGGTGGGTGACAACTACTTCGCCGCGCTCAACTCGGCGGTGTTCTCCGATGGCAGCTTCGTGTTCATTCCCAAGGGCGTGCGCTGCCCGATGGAACTGAGCACCTATTTCCGCATCAACGCCGGCCACACCGGCCAGTTCGAGCGCACCCTGATCGTGTGCGAGGACAAGGCCTACGTCTCCTACCTGGAAGGCTGCACCGCGCCGATGCGCGATGAGAACCAGCTGCACGCCGCGGTGGTCGAGCTGGTCGCGCTGGAAGATGCGGAGATCAAGTACTCCACGGTGCAGAACTGGTACCCCGGCGACGAGAACGGCGTCGGTGGCATCTACAACTTCGTCACCAAGCGTGCCGAATGCCGGGGCGCACGCAGCAAGGTTACCTGGACCCAGGTCGAGACCGGCTCGGCCATCACCTGGAAGTACCCGTCGTGCGTGCTGCTGGGCGACGACTCGGTCGGTGAGTTCCACTCCGTCGCGCTGACCCACCACCGCCAGCAGGCCGACACCGGCACCAAGATGATCCACGTCGGCAAGCGCACCAAGAGCAAGATCGTCAGCAAGGGCATCAGCGCCGGCCGCGGCCAGAACACCTACCGCGGCCTGGTCAAGGTCGACCGCAACGCCGACGGCGCGCGCAACTACACCCAGTGCGATTCGCTGCTGATCGGCAAGCAGTGCGGCGCGCACACCTTCCCCTACATCGAGGTGAAGAACCCGGGCGCCACCGTCGAGCACGAGGCGACCACGTCCAAGATCTCCGATGACCAGCTGTTCTACTGCCGCGCCCGTGGCATCAGCCAGGAAGACGCGGTATCGCTGATCGTCGACGGCTTCTGCAAGCAGGTGTTCCGCGAACTGCCGATGGAGTTCGCGGTGGAAGCCAAGAAGCTGCTGGAAGTCTCGCTGGAAGGTTCGGTGGGCTGACCGCCCGACCCTGCCCTCGCAAACGCATTCTCTTTACCGGCGGGCCCTGGCCCGCCCCACGGAAACCCCCACCATGCTGAAGATCGAAAACCTCCACGCCCGCATTGGCGGCAAGGAAATCCTCAAGGGCCTGTCGCTGGATGTGAAGCCCGGCCAGGTGCACGCCATCATGGGCCCGAACGGCGCCGGCAAGTCCACCCTGGGCAACGTCCTGGCCGGCCGCGACGGCTACGAAGTGACCGAAGGCAGCGTGCAGTTCGACGGCGTCGACCTGCTGGAGCAGGACCCGGAAGCGCGTGCCGCCGCCGGCCTGTTCCTGGCGTTCCAGTACCCGGTGGAGATCCCGGGCGTGAACAACACCTACTTCCTGCGCGCCGCGCTGAACGCCCAGCGCAAGGCCCGCGGCGAGGAAGAACTCGATTCCATGCAGTTCCTCAAGCTGGTGCGCCAGAAGCTGGCCGTGCTGCACCTGAAGGACGAACTGCTGCACCGTGGCGTCAATGAAGGCTTCTCCGGTGGCGAGAAGAAGCGCAACGAGATCTTCCAGCTGGCCGTGCTGGAACCGAAGCTGGCGATCCTGGACGAGACCGACTCGGGCCTGGACATCGACGCACTGAAGAGCGTGGCCGACGGCGTCAACGCGCTGCGCGGCGCCGACCGCTCGTTCCTGGTCATCACCCATTACCAGCGCCTGCTGGACTACATCAAGCCGGATGTGGTGCACGTGCTGGCCGATGGCCGCATCGTCAAGAGCGGCGGCCCGGAACTGGCGCTGGAGCTGGAGGCACACGGCTACGATTTCCTGAAGGACCGGGTCGTGCCCGAGGCGGCGGTCTGATGAGTGCCCTGCTTGATTCGATGGCCCAGGCCTTCTGCGGCAGCGATGCGCGCCGCGAAGTGCTGGATGCGGCCCTGCGCGACGGCCTGCCGGCCGCCCGCAACGAAGCCTGGAAGTACACTTCGCTGCGCCAGCTGGAACGCCGGGCGTTCACCGCGACACCGTTGCAGGGCCCGGCGCTGGACGCCGCGCTGCTGGAAGACGTCCCGGCACCGCGCCTGGTGTTCGTCAACGGTCGCCTGGATGCCGCGCTGAGCGACGTGCAGGCGCTGCCTGCGGGCGTGCAGCTGCAGCCGTTGTCGGCGGCGCTGGCCGCCGGCGAAGACGCTGTGCGTTTCCTTGGCCGCCGCTACGAGCGCAGCGAGGAGATTTTCGCCCGCCTCAACGCCGCATTGGCCGACGAAGGCGTGGTGCTGCGCGTGGACGAAGGCGTGCAGGTCGAAGCACCGCTGCAGCTGGTATTTGCCAGTGTGGCCGGCGAGACCGACCTGGCCTGGCATCACCGCCACCTGATCGAACTGCGTGCCGGCGCCAGCCTCGGCGTGGTCGAGCACCGCTTCAGCGTCGGCGATTCCGCCCACCTGGACAACACGGTGCTGCACGCGCATGTGGCCCGCGATGCGGTGCTCAAGCACGCCCGCGTGCAGGCCGGCAGCGCGCGCCAGACCAGCTTCCTGCGCACCGACGCAGTGCTCGCCCGCGACGCGCAGTACCACCGCGTTGATCTGGAACTGGGCGCTGCGCTCAGCCGCCATGAACTGAACGTGCGCCTGGAAGGCGACAACGCCCAGCTGACCGCCAACGGCGTGCTGCTCGGCAATGGCCGCCGCCACGTCGAAACCCGCCTGGGCATCGACCACATCGCACGCGATACGAGTTGCGAACTGCTGTGGCGCGGCGTCGCCGCCAACCGCAGCCGCGTGGTGTTCCATGGCGGCATCCAGATCCGCGAAGGCGCCGACGGCACCGACGCGAACCTGTCCAACAAGAACCTGCTGCTGTCGGCCGATGCCGAGATCGACACCCAGCCGACGCTGGTGATCGACGCCGATGAAGTGAAGGCCGCGCACGGTGCGACCGTCGGCCAGCTCGATGCCAACGCGCTGTTCTACCTGCGCTCGCGCGGCCTGCCGCAGGCCCAGGCGCAGGCACTGCTGAGCGCCGCGTTCTGCCACGAGCCGCTGAAGATCCTGCCCGATGCGCTGCGTGCGCAGCTGGCACGCCGCCTGGACAAAGCCCTGGCCGAGGCGGGTGTGGCATGAACCTGTCCACGCCGCGCCCGATCGAAGAACGCACCGGCGCCCCCGACTGGGACCGCGTCCGCCTCGACTTCCCGCTGCTGATGCGCGAAGTGCACGGCAAGCCGCTGGTCTATTTCGACAATGCCAACACCGGCCAGAAGCCGGTGCAGGTGATCGGCGCGGTGGACGAGTTCTACCGACGCTACAACGCCAACGTCAGCCGCGCCGTGCATGCGCTGGGCAGCGAAGCCACCGATGCCTACGAAGGCGCGCGCAACACGCTGGCGCGCTTCCTCAACGTGCGCCCCAGCGACCTGGTGCTGTGCAGTGGCACCACCTTCGCCATCAACCTGGTGGCCTACTCGTGGGCGCTGCCGCGGCTGAAGGCCGGTGATGTGATCCTGATCACGCGCATGGAGCACCACGCCAACATCGTGCCGTGGCAGCTGGTCGCGCAGCGTACCGGCGCCACCATCCGCGTGGCCGAGATCACCCCCGATGGCGCGCTGGACCTGGATGCGCTGCGCGCAGCGATGACCCCGGAGGTCAAGCTGCTCGCCGTCACCCATGTCTCCAACGTGCTGGGCACGGTCAACCCGGTGCGCGAGATCTGCCGTGAAGCACGCAAGCGCGGCATCGTCACGGTGGTCGATGGCTCGCAGGCGGTGCCGCACCGCAAGGTCGACGTCGCCGCGATCGGCTGCGACTTCTACGCCATCACCGGCCACAAGATGTGCGGCCCGACCGGCACCGGCGCACTGTGGGCGCGCCGCGAGCATCTGGACGCGATGCCGCCGTTCCTCGGTGGTGGCGAGATGATCAAGGAAGTCAGCTTCGACGGCACCGTATTCAACGATGCCCCGCACAAGTTCGAAGCCGGCACCCCGAACATCGCCGGCTTCATCGGCCTGGGCGTGGCCGCCAACTATCTGCAGCAGCTCGGCCAGGAGAACGTGGAAGCGCGCGAAGCCGAACTGCTGGCGCACTTCACCGAAGAGCTGCGCCGCGTCGACGGCCTGCGCATCATCGGCGAGGCACCGGAGAAGGCCGCCGTGGTCTCGTTCCTGATCGATGGCGCGCATGCCCATGACCTGGCCACCCTGCTCGACCTGGAAGGCGTGGCCGTGCGTTCGGGCCAGCACTGCGCGCACCCGCTGCTGCAGTACTTCGGCGTCGCCGCCACCTGCCGTGCCTCGCTGGCGTTCTACAACACGCACGCCGAGATCGAGCGGTTCATGACCGCGCTGACCAAGGTCCGCAAGCTGCTGGGGTGAGCCGGAACAGCGGGGTCAGATCCCTTTCGCATCGCGAAAGGGATCTGACCCCATCAGCGAACCGGCCAACCGTCGCTGCGACTGCAATGCTCGCCGGATCGCCGCCACATCCGCGGCAGGAATACCCTCCTCGATGAACTCCGCATAGCGCCTGCGCCGTTCATCCAGATCCAAGGCAATCAGTTCGAATGCCGAATGCGGCTTGAGCAGCGCATTCGGCATGCCGTGCGCATTCGCCCGATAGCTCGACCAGCGATAGTCCCCCGGGCGCGCCACCTTCCCCGCCCGAACCGGGTTGAGCTCGATGTAGCGCTGGCAGGCCAGCAGATAGCGATCCGTATCGACCAGCGTCGAGTGGAAACGCCCCTCCCACAGGGTTCCCGTGCGGCCCTGCCGATCATTCACCCGACGTACGTAGGTCCGGCTCACCGCCTGCATCATCCGCGACAGCCCGCCGGAGACATCAGGCGTTGCCAGAAGATGGACGTGATTGTCCATCAACACATAAGCGTGGACACAGCAGTACTGCTGGTCCGCGTGCTGACACAGCAGGCGCAGGTAGGCCACACGGTCGTCATCCGTGAAGAACACGGGTTGGCGATTGTTGCCACGTTGAACGACATGTTGCGGGTAACCGGGAGCATCGATGCGTGGTGGCCTTGGCATGGGCTTCTCCTGGGACCAGGGGTCAGAGCCCTTCGCTACGCAAAGGGATCTGACCCCGAGCATCTGCCGATTCCGCACCCATGCCAGTCGGTCCATGGCCTGCCGTTGGGTCGGTAGACGCCGGGGTCAGATCCCTTTCGCCCCGCGAAAGGGCTCTGACCCCACGCCGCGCCCCCATTTGCGCCCGCCCCCGCCCCACCTAGAATGGGGCCATGACCACCCTGACCTTCCGCGCCGCCACGCCGGCCGACATCCCCGCCCTGATCGCCCTCGTCACCTCGGCCTACCGTGGCGACGCCAGCCGCGTCGGCTGGACCACCGAAGCCGACCTGCTGGATGGCGCCCGCATCGACGCCGAAGGCATCCAGGCCGACCTCGACCGCCCGCGCTCCACCATCCTGCTGGCCGAGCGCGAGGGCCAGCTGGTGGCCTGCGCCCACGTCGCCGATGTCGACGGCAAGGGCTACTTCGGCATGTTCTCGGTCGACCCGGCCCAGCAGGGCGGCGGCGTCGGCAAGCAGATGATGGACGCCGCCGAAGCACACGCCGCACGCGAATGGAAGGTGCCGGTGATGCAGATGACGGTGATCGACGTGCGCGACGAGCTGATCGCCTTCTACGAGCGCCGCGGCTATCTGCGCACCGGCATCAAGAAGCCGTTCCCGTACGGCGACGAGCGTTTCGGCATTCCCAAGCGCGACGACCTGCGCTTCGAGATCCTGGAAAAGCCGCTGGCCGGAGCCGCCGCGTGAGCGATACCTGGACCTTCGTCTGTGCCGGCACCGAGCTGCT
Organism: Stenotrophomonas maltophilia; assembly: GCF_002799155.1. GTDB lineage: Bacteria > Pseudomonadota > Gammaproteobacteria > Xanthomonadales > Xanthomonadaceae > Stenotrophomonas > Stenotrophomonas maltophilia_R. The sequence goes on along the minus strand of NZ_NERD01000002.1, from coordinate 619,379 downwards.
GCCGGGTGAAATGAAGAGCGTGTTCGACGAAGTGACCGGCACGCCGATCGTGGTCTTCAACCTCGACGGTGAGTTGTACGCGCTGGAAGACCAGTGCACACATGAAGAGTTCGAGCTGTCCTCGGGCGAGTTCAACACGGCCGAAGGCAGCGTGGAGTGCGTGCTGCACGGCGCGCGCTTCGACGTGCGCGATGGCCGCGCCCTGTGCGCACCGGCCTATACCCCGGTGCCCAAGTTTCCGGTGAAGCGCGAGCACGACGCCGTCTGGACCCGCGACGACCGCGATTGAGGTGACGCTCGGCCCGCAGAGATCGCCCGTGGGGCGCTCCGCGAGAACCCCTGGGGTGGAAGGCCGGAGGCCACTGAGAAGCCCCTCAGGGCCCTTCCGGGCCATCCAGGTCGCCCGCCGAACGACGTATATGCGAATCATTATCGTTGATGTTATCCTGCGTAACATCTTCGTAACGATCCGCCCCCCGCGCCATGGCTTCGCCCGCGCCCACCGCCACGTTGTGCCAGCTCGCCCGCCAGGGGTGGCCGCTGCTCGTGGCCGCGCTGCTGACGCTGCTGCTGGGCTGGTCGGCCTTGCATGAAGGACGTGGCAGCGGTACCGCCACGCACGGCTGGCAGGCGCACACGGATGATCTTCACCAGGCCATGCCGTTGCCGCCCACGCCAGTGGACGAATGCCCGCAGCATGCCGCACCCGCACCGGAACCGCCGCTGGATGGCGAGGGCACGCCGCCCTGCGCTGGCATGGCAGGTCCCCGCGCCGCCCTGGTCGCACGTATCCCGCTGTGGCGCTCCGACGCCCTGCGCTGGCAGCTGCGCGACCCCGCACTGCGCCTGAACCCCGGCCACGCTCCGCCCGCACCGCACGCCAGCTGAGGCGCCCTGCGGCCGTTGCCGTGCGCCTGGACTCGTTCACCCCGTAGCCGAACATCCGCTCGGCGCTACAGAAACAGCCTCTTCTGCACGCCGTCGCGCATTCTGCGTCACGGACCTCGCCATTTTCCGATCCTAGCCACTGCACAAGCCATGACTCACATCAAGTCCCGCAAGCACGCACCGCGCGTTTCCCTGCTCGCCACCGCCACCCTGGCCGCCGGCTTCGCACCGCTGGCCGCACACGCCGCCGACAGTGCCGACGCGGGCTCCCGCAAGGCCACCGACCTGGACAAGGTGCAGGTGCGCGGCAGCTGGTTCAATCCGTCCTCGCCGAAGTTCACCGCTGAACTGCTGGACACCCCGAAGTCGGTGTCGATCGTGTCGGAGAAGCTGATCGCCGAAACCGGTGCAACCAACCTGCAGGATGCGCTGCGCATGGTGCCGGGCATCACCTTCGGTGCCGGCGAAGGCGGCAACCCGACCGGCGACCGTCCCTTCATCCGTGGCTTCGATTCGCAGAGCAACATCTTCGTCGACGGCCTGCGCGACGTCGGTTCGCAGACCCGCGAAATCTTCGATCTGGAGCAGGTGGAAGTGGTCAAGGGCCCGAGTTCGGCCTACGGTGGCCGTGACTCGGGTGGCGGCAGCCTGAATCTGGTGAGCAAGACGCCGAAGCTGAAGAACGAGACCAGCGCCAGCATGGGCATCGGTACCGACAGCTATGCGCGCGGCACCGTGGATGCCAACTACGTGCTGGGCGATGGCATCGCCGCCCGCCTGAACCTGATGAAGCACGCGTCGGACATCGCCGGCCGCGACGCCGCCAATGTCAGCCGCTGGGGCATCGCACCGTCGATCGCGTTCGGCCTGAACGGCCCGGCGCAGCTGATCGCCAGCCACTACCACATGCAGAGCGACGACCTGCCCGATGCAGGCGGTTTCCCCTACGGAAACCCGAATGGTGCACCGGCATCGAAGTGGGTCGACGGCCGCCCGATGGTGCCGGACCGCAACAACTACTACGGTCTGGTCGATCGCGACTTCCAGCGCACCCGCGCCGACATCAGCACCCTGGACGCCAGCTATGACTTCGGTGGCCACAAGCTGCGCAACATCGCGCGGCTGGGCAACACGAGCAATGATTACCTATGGACCCAGCCGGACGACAGCCAGGGCAACCCGAACAACTACGGCACCCTGTGGCGCCGTACCAACGCCCGCGCCGTCGACGTCAAGAGCTTCGCCGACCAGCTGGGCCTGACCGGTGCCTTCCAGACCGGCGCGCTCAAGCACAGCTACAGCACTGGCGTTGAGTACAGTGACGAGAAGATGACCCGTGGCAGCTATCTGATGACCCCGGGTACCAGCAACCCGCTGACCGGCAACAGCAAGTGCCCGACCATCGGCGCCGCCACCGGCTACAACTGCACCGATTTCTCCAATCCGAACCCGCGCGATCCGTGGGCGGCCACCCATTCGGTGTACCGCAGCGACAAGGCACTGGACGTCGAGCAGCGCACCAAGACCAAGTCCGCGTATCTGTTCGACACCATCGAACTCAACGCACAGTGGAGCTTCAACGTCGGCCTGCGTTACGACGATTACAGCACCACCCTGACCACTCCGGTGGCCGGCAAGGCACCGACCCGCGTGCGCAATGACAACGACTTCCTGAACTACCAGGCTGGCGTCGTCTTCAAGCCGCTGGAGAACGGCAGCATCTACCTGTCGTGGGGCACCTCCTCGACCCCGCCGGGCATGGACGGTGGTGACGGCTCGGACGGCCTGAGCGCCGCCGTGGCCGACCTCAAGCCGCAGGACACCAGGAACCTCGAACTGGGTACCAAGTGGGACCTGTTCGACAAGCGCCTGAACCTGACCGCGGCAATCTTCCACACGGTGATGAACAACGCACGCGTGACCGTCGACAACGGCACCAGCCAGAACGCCGGCAAGAAGGAAATCAACGGCTTCGAGCTGGGCTTCACCGGCCAACTGACCGACGCCTGGAGCCTGTATGGCGGCTACACCTACCTGGACTCGGAACTGAAGGACAACGGCTTTGTCTGCGCCGTGTCCGGTCGTACCTGCCCGTCCAACGTCTACGTGCCGTCGCCGTACAACGGCAACGTGTTCCCGAACACCGCCAAGCACAGCGCCAACCTGTGGACCACCTACCGCTTCCCGATCGGCCTGACCATCGGCGCCGGTGCGTTCTACTCGGACAAGCAGTACGGTGATGTCGCCAACACCAAGTGGATCCCGAGCTACACCCGCTTCGACGCGATGGCCAGCTACGCGATCCAGGACAACATCAGCCTGCAGCTCAACGTGCAGAACCTGACCGACAAGACCTACTTCACCAAGGCCTATGCCTCGCACTACGCGAGCATCGCCCCAGGTCGCTCGGCCACCCTGGCACTGAACGTGAAGTTCTGATGTAACTTCGCTCCACCACGGCGGCAGGGTCTCCTGCCGCCGTTTTTGTTTCCGGCGATACTCACGCCCATGGTTACCCGCACTCCCATCGACAGCGATGCCCTGGCTGAGCTGCTGCAGCACGATCCGCAGGCCGCGTTCGCGCGCGTTCGCGCGCGTGCGCGACGCCGCGCAGGCCGGACAGGTCGACGCACAACTGCTGCTCGCGCAGATGCACATGGAAGGCAAAGGCACCGCGCAGGACGCCTCGGCCGCGCTGCTCTGGTACGAAACCGCCGCCAACAACGGCGCGCCGATGGCGATGAACATGCTCGGCCGCTGCCATGAGCTGGGACAGGGCACCGCACCCGACCCTGCGCTGGCGGCGGTGTGGTACCGGCGCGCCGCCGACACCGGCCTGGACTGGGGCCTGTACAACCTGGCCAACCTGCTGGCCACCGGACGCGGCATTCCGCAGGACCGCGCGCAGGCACTGGCCCTGTACACCCGTGCCGCGCACCTGGGCCACGCCAAATCGATGAACCTGCTGGCCCGCCACCTCGAAGACGGGCTGGATACCGCACCCGATCCGCAGGCGGCGCTCGCCTGGTACCAGCGCGCGGCCGAAGCCGGTGACTTCCGCGGCCAGGCCAACTACGCCTCGATCCTGCTGCAGGCCGGCCAGGTCGAGCAGGCCGTGCACTGGCTGCGGCTTGCACTGGCACACGGCAGCCCGGCGTTCATGGCGCACATCGTGCCGGAGCTGGCCGCGTCGCCGCATCCACAGGTGCGCGCCCTGGTCGCACCGCCGTCCCTCTGAGGAGTTCCGCATGCTGCTGCATATTCCCGACATCCTCGGCGCCGACCAGGTGGCCGACTTCCGCCGCCGCCTCGACGCCGCCGACTGGACCGATGGCCGTGAAACCGTCGGCCATCTGGGCGCGCAGGCCAAGCACAACCAGCAGCTGCCAGAGGCTTCGCCGCTGCGCCGCGAGCTGGGCGAGATCATCCTCGTCGCGCTGGCCCGGCACCCGCTGTTCTTCAGCGCCGCGCTGCCGCTGAAGTACCTGCCGCCGCGCTTCAACCGCTACAGCGGTGGCGGCACCTATGGTTTCCACGTCGATGGTGCGGTGATGAACCTGGCCAATGGCGAGCAGCTGCGCTCGGACATTTCCTGCACCCTGTTCCTGTCCGCGCCCGAGGAGTACGAAGGCGGCGAGCTGATCATCAGCGACACCTACGGTGAGCACGAGGTAAAGCTGCCGGCGGGCGACCTGATCGTGTATCCGTCCAGCAGCCTGCACAAGGTCAACCCGGTCACCCGCGGCGCGCGCGTGGCCTCGTTCTTCTGGGTGCAGAGCATGATCCGCGACGATGTGCAGCGCCGCCTGCTGTGGGAAATGGATGGCTCGATCGAGCGCCTGCGGCAGACCGGCGGCGACGCCGAGGCGGTGCTGCAGCTGACCGGCGTGTACCACAATCTGCTGCGGCGCTGGAGCGAGGTCTGAGCCCCCGCCGGGCCGGCCTGCGACAATTTGGCAATCATTCTCATTTGCAACGGCTAACAGCTCTCATTACAATCACGCCCCGTTGATGCCGGCCGCTGCCGGCAGACCCTTGGGGATCCCCGCTTGCTGCGCCCGCTTCGCCCTCGTCCACTCATCCATCGCAAGATGGGCACCGCCATGCGCGGCCAGCGTCCCGCGCTGGCCAGCCTGCTGGCGTGGGTGGCGATGCTGGCCTTGCTGCTGGGCACCCTGCCGCTGCTGCCACAGGCCCACGCCGGAATGGCCGTGCAGATGCCGCTGGAAGAGCGCGGTGGTGAAGGCCCCTCGCAGCAAGAGGCACCCGCCAAGCTGCGCCGCTGTGCTGCGGCTCCGGTGAAATCTGCCGAAAAGACCCGTCCGCCATTACTGCTGGCCAGCCAATGGCTGCGCACTGAACTCGACCTCGTACCCGCCACGCCGGCCATGCCTGGCGTGCGCCCGGACTGGCCGCTGGCCGCTCCGGACACGCCCTGGGCCGATGCGCCCGGGCGCCGCCAGCAACGCGGCCAAGCGCCGCCGCTCGCCTGATTCACGGCCCCGCGTGACCGCCTGCGCGGTCGCGCCTGCGCGCCGCTGCCTGCTTCATCCCTGCCGCCCCTGACCGGGCCTTCCGTGCCTGCCGCGCCCTTCGCGCACGGCGTCGCACCACCCTGCATCCTTCGAGGTAACTGCCATGGCCCAGCGCCATCGTGTCCGTTCGTCCCTGTCCCGTACCCTGCTGACCAGCGCCGTGCTGGCGGCTTTCGCCAGCCCTGCCTTCGCCCACGGTGACGCCGCCGGCGCGCCGCAGACGCTGGACAAGGTGGTGGTCACCGCTTCCGGCTTCGAACAGAAGGTGATCGATGCCCCGGCCAGCATCAGCGTGGTCAGCCGCGAAGAGCTCAGCAAGCGCCCCTACACCAACCTGGTCGACGCGCTGCGCGACGTCGAAGGCATCGATGTCGGCCTGGAAGCCAGCGACAAGAACGGCCGCGCGACCATTTCCATGCGCGGCCTGCCTTCCGAGTACACCCTGGTGCTGATCGACGGCCGCCGCCAGAGCAATGTCGGCCAGTTGTATCCGAACAACTTCGGTGGTGGGCAGTTCGCCTACCTGCCGCCACTGGATGCCATCGAGCGCATCGAGGTGGTGCGCGGTCCGATGTCCACCCTGTACGGCTCGGATGCGATGGGCGGCGTCATCAACATCATCACGCGCCGCAACCAGGACAGCTGGCACGGCGCGCTGACCCAGGGCTTCACCGTGCAGCAGGACGACCAGTTCGGTGATGCACGTACCACCGACGTGTACCTCAGCGGCCCGCTGGTCAAGGACCGTATCGGCGTGGCGGTACGCGGCAGCTACTACGACGCCAAGGCCTCCAATCCGGAATGGGAGGCGCTGACCCTGCCCGATGGCAGCCTGTGGGAACGCAGCATCGGCTTCGGTGGTGGCGGCAAGTCGGTGGCCAATACCAACTGGAACACCGGCGTGCGGCTGAACTTCCATATAAACGACGACCACGAGCTGTGGCTGGACTACGACGTGTCGCGGCAGAAGTATGACAACAGCGAAGGCCAGACCGGCACCCTCGACAGCCTGGCCAGCCTGTGGCGCGTCGGCAACGCAGTGATTCCCAACCCGAACGGCAGCGGCACGGTCACCCGCCGCGTGGTGCAGCCGCGCGTGGGCTACACCGCCTACCAGCGCTACGAGCGCGACCAACTGTCGCTGACCCATCAGGGCCGCTACAGCTTCGGCACCTGGCAGACCTCGCTGACCCACAGCAAGAGCAGCAACCTCGGCCGCTCGCTGCCGCTGACCCTGGACGAACGCGCCAACCTGCAGACCCTGTGGAACGACGTCTGCCGCCGCACCGGTGCCGCCAACAACTGCGCGGCCGGCCGTGGCAATGCACTGGCCGCTCTCAACCCGGCCGAGATGGCACGCCTGCAGGCGTTCCTCCCGCGCCCGCTGCGCACCATGGAGCTGGACGGCTACGTGCTGGACACGATGCTCGACCTCGACTTCGGCGCGCACAAGCTGACCGTTGGCGGCCAATACAACGACACCGACATGGTCGACGGCGTGTTCGGCATGGATGGCGCCGGCTACCGCAGCAACATCAGGCAGAAGCACCGCATGTGGGCGCTGTTCGCCGAGGACAACTGGGCGCTGACCGATACCCTCACCGCCACCTTCGGCCTGCGCTACGACGACCACAACGTGTTCGGCAGCCATGTCAGCCCGCGCGGCTACCTGGTGTGGAACGCCAGCGACGCATGGACCTTCAAGGGTGGCGTCAGCACCGGCTACAAGACCCCGCGTCCGGACCAGTTGTTCCCGGGCATCACCGGCTTCGGTGGACAGGGCGTGCTGCCGCTGGTGGGCTCGCCCAATCTGAAGCCGGAAACCAGCACCAACTACGAGCTGGCCGCGTACTACGAAGGCCAGCGCTGGGGCTTCAATGTCACCGGCTTCTTCAACAAATTCGAGGACAAGATCGCCAGCGGCGGCACCTTCCCGAACTGCGAAGTGGCCCGCGCCGGCAGTGGCTACTGCGTGGACATCGGCCCTGGCTGGGCAGCACTGGGCTACAGCACCTTCACCCAGAGCGTGAACATCGACAAGGCCGAGACCCGTGGCGCCGAACTGGCCGCCCACCTCGACCTGCTCGACAGCCTGCAGCTGCGTGGCAACTACACCTGGACCAAGAGCGAGCAGACCAGCGGCCCCGACAAGGGGCGCCCGATCTCAGGCACCACGCCGGCGAAGCACATGGCCAACGCCAGCCTCAACTGGCAGATCAACGAAGCGGCCAGCCTGTCGCTGATCGGCGAGGGCCGTTACGACCGCTATCGCGACACGCTGATCGACAGTACCGGCGCCGGCCACGTCCGCTATTACGAGAACTACACGATCTTCCACCTCGCTGGCAGCTGGAAGGCCACGCCGTGGCTGACGGTGAACGCGCGGGTCAACAACCTGTTCGACAAGGACTTCGTTTCGCAGTCGTGCCTGCTGCTCAATCCCAGCGAGTTCAGCTGCGTGGACGACTACGCAACCAAGGACCAGCGCCGCAGCTACTGGATCTCGCTCAACGCGAAGTTCTGATCGCCGCGCACCGCCCTGCTCTCGTGGGTGCCAACCTTGGTTGGCACCGCTTCATCCACGCATGGCGTGGATCTACCGACCTGCGGCAGGCCGGCCGCTGGCCGGCAGCCGACAACGCCTCTGGGATACAGAACGATACGCAATTGCGAGCTATTCTCACCAATGATGTAATGGGCAGTCCGCCGTCAGCCCGAACCACGCCGTGAGCCGTCCTGCTTCTTCCACCGTGCAGCAGCAACAGAACCGTGGCTTCTGGCTGCGGACGCTGCACCAGTGGCACTGGATCAGCTCGGCGGTGTGCCTGGTCGGCATGCTGCTGTTCGCGGTGACCGGCCTGACCCTCAACCATGCAGCAAAGATCGAAGCCAAGCCCCAGGTGCAGAACCAGCACCTGGAACTGCCGGCCACGTTGCTGGGCCAGCTGGGCACGCGCGAAGACGGCAACGCGCCGATTCCGGGCCCGGCCCGGCAATGGCTGGACACGCAGCTGGGCATCGCCATCGGTGGACGCCCAGCCGAGTGGTCGGCCGAAGAGATCTACCTGTCGCTGCCGCGCCCCGGTGGCGACGCCTGGCTGAGCATCGACCGCCAGACCGGCGCGGTGGAGTACGAATCGACCTCGCGCGGCGTGGTGTCCTACCTCAACGACCTGCACAAGGGCCGCAATGCCGGCCCGGCGTGGGGCTGGTTCCTGGACCTGTTCGCCGTGGCCTGCCTGGTGTTCTGCGTCACCGGCCTGTTCCTGCTGCACCTGCATGCGCGGCAGCGGCGCATGACCTGGCCGCTGGTCGGGCTCGGCCTGATGATCCCGCTGCTGATCGCCCTGCTGCTGATCCACTGACTTTCCTTCGTTTCCGGAGCCGCCCCATGCGCGTCACCCTGACCATCGCCCTCAGCGGCCTGCTGGCCACCTCGCCAGCCTATGCCACCACCCTCGACATCAACGTCGAAGTGCCCAAGCTCAACGTGGCCGAGTACCACCGCCCGTACGTGGCGGTGTGGCTGGAAGGCGCCGACCAGAAGGTCGCGGCCAACCTGTCGGTCTGGTACCAGCAGACCAGCAACAGCGAAGGCCACGGCACCAAGTGGCTGCCCGACCTGCGCCAGTGGTGGCGCAAGAGCGGCCGTACCCTGCAGGTGCCGGTGGACGGCGTGACCGGCCCGACCCGCCCGGCCGGCAAGCACGCACTGTCGTTCAGCGACAAGCAGCCGGCCCTGAAGCAGCTGGCCCCGGGCAACTACACCCTGGTGGTGGAAGCAGTGCGCGAAGTGGGCGGCCGTGAACTGCTGAAGATCCCCTTCACCTGGCCGGCCACCGCCGCGCAGAACGGCAAGGCGCAGGGCGCCACCGAACTGGGCCAGGTCACCCTTGCCGTCAAACCCTGAAAAGGGGACGGAGGGGATTAAGTCGTAATCCCCTTCCCCTTGTCGCATCACCCCGTATCCACTGGAGTCTTCCGCATGAAGCGCACGCTCGTCCTCGCCGCCGCCCTGGCCGCTGCCCTTCCCTTCTCCGCCCTGGCCCACAAGGCCTGGCTGCTGCCCTCGCAGACCGTGATCGCCGGCAATGCGCCGTGGATCACCGTCGACGGTGCGGTCTCCAACGACCTGTTCTACTTCAACCACGTGCCGCTGCGCCTGGAGTCGGTGGTGATCACCGCCCCGGATGGCAGCACCGTGCAGCCGCAGAACGCGTCCACCGGCAAGTACCGCAGCGTGTTCGATGTCGAGCTGAAGCAGCCCGGCACCTACCGCATTGCGTCGGTCAATGACGGCCTGTTCGCCACCTACGAGCAGAACGGCGAGCGCAAGCGCTGGCGCGGCAGCGTGGCGACCCTCGGCGAACTGCCCAAGGATGCGAAGAAGCTGGACGTGAGCCAGTCGATCGGCCGCGTGGAGACCTTCGTCACCAACGGTGCACCGAACGACACCGCACTGAAGCCGACCAACCGTGGCATCGAACTGGTCGCCGTCGGCCACCCGAATGATCTGTTCGCCGGCGAGGAATCCACCTTCCGCGTACTGGTCGATGGCAAGCCGACCGCAGGCCTGGAGTTCGAAATCGTGCGTGGCGCCACCCGCTACCGCAACGCGCAGGACGAACTGAAGCTGACCAGCGACGCCAAGGGCGAGATCAAGGTGACCTGGCCGGAAGCCGGCATGTACTGGCTGGAAACCGGCACCGAGGACAACAAGACGTCGGTCAAGCAGGCCGCCAAGCGCCGCCTGAGCTACGTCGCCACGCTGGAAGTGCTGCCGCAGTAACGTGGACCGCGATGCCGGGCTCTCCCGGCATCGCAGCCGCAGCGCACCACCATGACGGATCCCCTGCTCGACATCGCCCGCCTCGGTGGCACCACCATGGGCACCACCTGGAGCGTGTCGCTGGTCGCGTCGCGCCAGCGCGACCTGCACCCGCTGCATGCCGGCATCCAGGCGCGGCTGGATGAGGTGGTCGCGCAGATGAGTACCTGGGAACCCGGCTCGGCCCTCAGCCGTTACAACCGCGCCGACGCCGGCCGATGGTGCGTGCTGCCGGCCGAGACCCGCCACGTTCTGGCCTGCGCACAGGCCATCGCATCCAGCAGTGGCGGCGCCTTCGATCCCACCATTGGTCCGCTGGTTGCACTGTGGGGCTTCGGCGCGCATGCCGGTGAACGCCGCCAGCCCGATGCCGCCCTCCTGCAGGCCACGCGCAATCGATGCGGTTGGCAGCGCCTGCAGTGGCAGGACGATGGCCTGTTGCAACCGGGCGGGCTGGAACTGGATCTCTCCGCGATCGCCAAGGGCTTCGGCGTCGACCATGTCGCTGCATGGCTGCGTGCTCAGGGCATCACTGCGGCGCTGATCGAAGTCGGCGGTGAACTGGCCGGCTACGGCCGCAAACCGGACGGCCAACCGTGGCGCGTGCTGGTGGAATCCGCACCGGAAGAGGATGCGCACACCGATACCCCGCCACGGGTGCTGGCGCTGGACGGCAAGGCAGTGGCCACCTCCGGCGATCGCTGGCACCAGTACCACGCCGATGGCGAGGCCTACAGCCACAGCCTGGACCCGCGTACCGGCAGGCCAGTGCGCCAGGTTGCAGCAGCAGTAACCGTGGTGGCCGACGACGCCATGCACGCCGATGCCTGGGCCACCGCACTGACCGTCCTCGGTCGCGAACCGGGCATGGCGCTGGCCGAGCGCGAAGGACTGGCCGTGCGCTACCTGCAACGCGCAGCGGATGGTCCCCGCGAATTCCTCAGCAGCGCCTTCCAGCGCCTGCTCGACGGGCAGGACGCATGAGCACTCGGCCATCGCGCGCGTGGCTCGGCAACGCACTTGTACTGATCGTACTGGCGCTGATCGCCTGGGCGCTGCTTCGCCTGCACCTCGGCGAAGCCTGGTGGCAGGGCGCGCCGCCGGCACGGCAATCGCAGATCGCCATCATCGCCACCGCGCTGTACGCGCTGGCCTGCGCAGCACTGTGGTGGCGCAGTCGTCCGCGCGATGATGCGGCGCCCGGCGGTACCGCACCGATCCTGCTGGTCTGGTCCAGCCAGACCGGCTTTGCCCGCGCACTGGCCGAACGCAGTGCCGAGGCCCTGCGTGGCGCCGGCGTGCCGGTGCGCGTGCGCGGATTGCATGAGGTGGATGCCGCGCTGCTGGCTGCCAGCCAGCGTGCGTTGTTCATCGCCAGCACTACCGGTGAAGGCGATCCACCCGACCATGCCCTGCCGTTCCTGCGCGGGGTGATGGCCACACCGCCCTCGCTGCAGCATCTGCAGTACGGCGTGCTCGCGCTGGGCGACCGCAGCTATGGCCACTTCTGCGGATTCGGCCATCAGCTGGACCAGTGGCTGCGCCAGCATGGTGCGCATCCGCTGTTCGATGCGATCGAAGTCGACAATGCCGATCCGGCCGCGCTGCGACATTGGCAGCAGTTGCTCGGACAACTTGGCGGGGGCGCCAGTGAACTGCCCGACTGGAGCCCGGCCGAGTACCAGCCGTGGATGCTGCTGCAACGCGAGCATCTGAACCCGGGCAGCCCCGGCGGCCCGGTGTACTGGCTACGCCTGCAGCCACCGGCTGGCGTCGACGTGCAGTGGCAGGCCGGCGACATCGCCGAGATCGGCCCACAGCACGCACGCCACAGCGCGCGGGCCTGGCTCGATGCTCAGAGCTTCGATGCAGACACCGTGCTGGATGACGGGCAGACGTTGCTGGCCCGCATCGAGCGCTCGCATCTGCCCTCGCTGGTTCCCCCGGGTGATCTGCCTGCGTTGCTGGCGACCCTGCAACCGCTGCCCCACCGCGAGTACTCCATCGCCTCTGTGATGGCCGACGGCGCGGTGGAGTTGCTGCTGCGCCGCCAGCTGCGCATCGATGGCACACCCGGCATCGGCAGCGGCTGGCTGTGCGACCACGCCGCACTCGGTGAACCGGTACAACTGCGCCTGCGTCGCAACGACAATTTCCATGGCGTGCCCGCCGATGTGCCGCTGCTTCTGATCGGCAACGGCACCGGCATCGCCGGCCTGCGCGCGCACCTGCACGAACGTGCCCAGCGTGGCGCGCGCCGTACCTGGCTGCTGTTCGGCGAGCGCACCGCCGCGCACGACTTCCACTTCGGCGAAGAGCTGCAGGCGATGCTGGCCGACGGCACGTTGGCGCGGCTGGATGCAGTGTTCAGCCGCGACGGGGGCACGCACCGCTACGTGCAGGACCGGCTTCTGGCCGAAGCAGCCACGCTGCGGCAATGGGTGGATGAAGGCGCGACGATCCTGGTCTGCGGCAGCCTGCAGGGCATGGCCCCGGCCGTGGATGCAGTGATCGAGCAGGCACTGGGTGCCACAGGCAAGGAAGCACTGCTGCTGGCCGGTCGCTACCGGCGCGATGTGTATTGAGGCCACCGCATCCTGGTGGGTTGAGGCCACCGCATCCTGGTGGGTGCGAACCTTGGTTCGCACCATGACGCCGTGTCGGCGGCCGCATCCACGCAAGGCGTGGATGTTGCCTACCGGCGCCAGCAAATCATCCCCCCGCCGCACGGACCCGTATTGCCAGCACCTCTCCGCCACCGGTGAGTGCATGCCGCTGCCGTTCCCCCGCCGCCAACCACGCGGTGTCTCCCGCCTGCAGCGCCGGCAAACCGCTGTCGGCAGCAAACGCCGCCTGGCCGGCCAGCAGGTGCAGCGCCCAGGCCACGCCCGGTTCGCAGAAGAAGAACATCGACCCCACCAGTGGCCGGTGCAGCAGTTCGGCCTGCAGCAGGTCACGCTTCCACATCAGGTTGAAGTCGTGGGTGGTGCCATCGACCAGTTCGCCGTGCAGCGCTTCCTCACCGGCAAAGCGCACCCGTCCGTGCGGAGGCAACACTTCAGCCACATGGCCATCGTCGAAGCGCAGGCGCACGCCATTGCCCTGCAGCAGCACCAGTTCGCGCTCAACGCCGGGAAACGCGGAGAAAGCGGCGTCCTGCTCGATCTCGGCCACCGACAGGCGCAGCGCCCAGTCATCCCCCTGCGCAGGCAGGCGCAGGATCTCGCGGGTCCAGCCAAGGCCGTTGCGCCAGCGCTCGCGGCGATAGTCCAGGCTGGAGATCACCTGGCTCGGAGTGTGCAGCAGGGAGTCGATGTTCATCGGCGCATTGCATCATGCTGCGCGCCGTCGTGCATCACCGCGTAGCGAGCGTACCCTGGCCACCGCACCCGCCGGCCAGCAGCTGCGAGTGCTTCAGCCAATCCTGGTCGGGGTAGTAGGCAAACACCATCGTGCCGCCCCGCAACGCATCGATGAGTGGTTTGGCCACCGACAGCCGCACCGCCGGGCAGCCCAGGCTGCGGCCGAGCCGTCCCTGCAGCTGCGCGGTGGCCGGATTCACGTACGGCGCGCCGTGGATGACGATCGCACGGTCGCGTGCGCGGTCGTTGAAGCCCGGCTCAAGGCCGGCCAGGCGCAGCGAATAGCCGTTGCCGCCCATGTAGGTTTCCTGCGCGGTGAACGCGCCGAGGCTGGACATGAAACTGCCATCGCGGTTGGAGAAGTGCTCGGTGTGGTTCCCGCCGCTGTTGCGGCCATGCGCCACCCACTCCTCGAACAGCAGCCGCTGGTGGGCCAGGTCGAACACCCACAGGCGTGGCTCGGTGGACGGCCGCGAATAGTCGATCACACTGAGGCGGTCGCCGTTGATGCCCAGCTCCGGCCGTTGCAGCGCGCAACGCATGGCGTGCGCCGCCAGCTGCAGTACGTGGCGGTCGGCCTTGGGCGCGCTGCGCGACAGCAGGGCCGCCAGATCATCGGCAGAGGCAGCGAGGGCGGGCGTCCGTGCCAGCGCCGGGGCGCTGGCAGAGCTCGCCAGCAGGCCGAACGCGGCCAGCCGGCACAGGCGGGATGCAGTCATGGGCACAACGAGGGCGTCAGTTGCCCTTGAGGGTGGACCCTGGCGGCTCGGATTCCAAGACCGGCTGCATCCCGGATTCAGCCGGGCTTGGGCGGACCGCCGGCAGCGAGGTGACCAGCAGGGTCGTGCCCGGCACCAGCACCTGGTACAGCTGGCGGGCGAAATCGGCCGGCAGCGCCATCGGCAGCGAGGGCGTGGCCAGCAGATCCGGGGTGGCCTGGGCACGGTCCTGGCCCAGCAGCGGATAGGCCGTCCACTGGTGCAGGCGCTGGCTCACGTCCAGCGGGCTGGGCGTATCGCTGTAGCCCTGCCCCATCACGAACAGGGTGGTGCCCTGGAACGCCGGCAGGGCGTCGGCCTTCAGCGGCGACTCGCCGATCATCACGCCATCGCGCAGCACATACAGGCGCTGGTCGTGCAGGCTGACCAGGATGCCGACCTGCCCGGCCGGCGCCGCACTGCCGTCCCACCAGGCCTGCGCCGGCGCCCCGCCCTCGGCCTCCGGCAGGGCCTGGCCGCGTGCATTGACCGGTGCCAGCACCGACGGATAGGCCAGGGTCATCGGCGAACTCTTGGCATCGGCGACGACCACGGTATCGCCGCGCTGGGTTTCGCTGAACAGCTTCTGCGCGAAGGCCTCCGGCAGGCGCACGCAGCCATGCGAGGCGGGGTGGCCGGGCAGGCTGCCGCCATGCAGGGCGATACCGTCCCAGGTCAACCGCTGCATGTAGGGCATCGGCGCGCTGTTGTAGAGGTTGGACTTGTGGTCCTTGTCTTTCTGCAGGATGGTGAACACCCCGGTCGGCGTCTCGTGCCCGGCCTTGCCCGAACTGATCGTAGTCAGGCCGATGGCAATGCCGTTGCGATACACGTAGGCGCGCTGCTCATCGAGGCTGACCACCAGCACGATCGGCCCGGTCGGTGAGATTTCCGGATGCCACAGGTACTCGCCCGGCTTCAGGTCGGTCGGCCCGCGTACCTCGGCGGTGCTGGCGGCAGCGGGCTTGGCAGCCGACGCCGGCGCAGCGGCATGGGCCGGCAGCGGCAGCGCCAGTGCAAGGGCGAGCATCAGGGTGGTAGTGCGGTGCGGAAGCATCCAGCGGCGTCCTTTCCATGCGGAGCGGCCACCGTACACCATCGGCCCGTGGTGGCCGCGGCAAAACCGGGTGGCGGAAATGAAACTGCCCGGCGACACAGCCATGTGTCGTACCGGGCAATCGTTACGTCCTTGTCGGCCTGCTGCCGCCCCCTCGCATCCTGCGCTGTGGGGGTAGCGTTGCATCCTGCACGCGGCCGCGTCTGTCCTGTTTGTATCTCAGCCCCTTCCACAGGTCTGTGATGCCACCATCCTGGTGATTGGTGCCGCGTCCTGCGGCGGTCGGTGGTCACGGCCTTCCTGTCCGTAACCGGTGAACCAGCCTCCTGCCGGTTCCGACGATTCCTGCTGTCAGCGCCTGGGTACGGTCCGCACCGGTACCGATCCGGGTACCGGATCCGCCGGCAACAACCTGTTGCCTACGGTGATCCGCTGTCGATTCCGTTCGACGATCGCTTTCCCTATCCCCTTCACCTGCGTCAGGTCCTCGACGCGATGAAACGGGCCGTGTCTGCGCCGGTGCTCGACGATCGCCTCGGCCTTGGTGGCTCCGACCATCGTCAATCCCTGCTGCAGCGCCTGGGCATCGGCGCGGTTGATGTCGATCGGTTCGGCGGCATGCGCCCCAGCGATCCCCACTACCAGCACCAGTGCCCTCAACACGACAAACCAAGGCACGACGTGTATCTCCCTGTGATTCTGGTCGCCCCGACCGGCGATCCCGTCGGTAGGAACAGTGTCCGTCACCACATGTGCACAGCCTATCGGTTTCCCGGATTTCCGTAAGCCAGCCAAATACCCGACGTGATGTAGGAAAAACCCTACCCTCGGCACAGGCGTAGAATGCGCGGATCAGCCCATGCAACCGGAGTTTCAGATGGACAGCGCCAAGCTCGGCCAATTCGTCAATGACAAGTGGGACAGCGAAATCGTCCCGCAGTTGGTCGACTACATCCGCATTCCCAACAAGTCGCCGATGTTCGACGCCAATTGGGTGCAGAACGGCTACATGGAACAGGCGGTCACCCTGATGGAGAACTGGGCCAAGGCCCAGGAACTGCCCGGCCTGAAGGTTGAAGTGGTGCGCCTGGAAGGCCGTACCCCGCTGATCTTCCTGGAAATTCCCGCCACCGGCGCCGAGACCGGCGACGACACCATCCTGCTCTACGGCCACCTCGACAAGCAGCCGGAAATGACCGGCTGGGATGACGACCTCGGCCCGTGGACCCCGGTCCTGCGCGGCGACAAGCTGTACGGCCGCGGCGGTGCGGACGACGGCTACGCCATCTTCGGCTCGCTGGCCGCAGTACTGGCGCTGCAGGCCCAGGGCCTGCCGCACGCCCGCTGCGTGGTGCTGATCGAAGCCTGTGAAGAGTCGGGCAGCTATGACCTGCCGGCCTACGTCGATCACCTGGCCGACCGCATCGGCAAGCCGTCGCTGGTGGTCTGCCTGGATTCGGGCTGCGCCAACTACGACCAGCTGTGGTGCACCACCTCGCTGCGCGGCCTGACCGGCGGCAACTTCACCGTGAAGGTGCTCAACGAAGGCGTGCACTCCGGTGATGCGTCCGGCGTGGTGCCGTCCAGCTTCCGCCTGCTGCGCCAGCTGCTGTCGCGCATCGAGGACCAGGACACCGGCCGCATCCTGATCGACGGCATGAACGTTGAGATCCCGGCCGAGCGCCAGGAACAGGCCAAGCGTGCCGCCGAAGTGGTCGATACCGAGATCTTCGAGAAGTTCCCGATGGTCGACGGCCTGCGCCCGATGAACGAGGACCTGACCGAACTGGTGCTCAACCGCACCTGGCGCCCGGCGCTGTCGGTCACCGGCGTGGGTGGCATGCCGGCGCTGGAATCGGCGGGCAACGTGCTGCGCCCGCAGACCTCGGTGAAGCTGTCGCTGCGCCTGCCGCCGACCGCCGACGGCAAGACCTGCGGCGAACTGCTGAAGGAAGCGCTGCTGCGCGATCCGCCGAACGGCGCCCACGTCACCCTGGACCTGGAAAAGGCCTCCACTGGCTGGAACGCCCCGGCCATGGCGCCGTGGCTGACCCAGGCCATCGACGACGCCAGCCAGGCCTTCTTCGGCAAGCCGGCCATGTACATGGGTGAAGGCGGCTCGATCCCGTTCATGGGCATGCTGGGTGAGAAGTTCCCGGGTGCGCAGTTCATGATCACCGGCGTGCTCGGCCCGCATTCCAATGCGCATGGCCCGAACGAGTTCCTGCACATCCCGATGGGCAAGAAGGTCACCGCCTGTGTGTCCAAGGTGATCAGCGAGCACTACGCCGCCAGCCTGCGCGGCGAGACCAGCGGTTCGCCGGTGGCTGCCGACAGCGGCACCCGCCACGGCGACCACGGCTGCTGCTGATCCGGCACCCGTGACGGACGCAGCCTGGCCTTGCTAGGCTGCGTCCACACTCAAGCGGAATCCGCGCGCATGAATGGTCTGTTCGGCAGCAGCAGCTGGCTGTACATCCTGCTGGTTGGCTTCTTTGTCGGCCTGCTCGGGCGTTTCTTCATGCCCGGCAACAACCGCATGGGCTGCCTGCTGACCATCGTGCTGGGCATTCTTGGTGCCCTGCTGGCCGGCTGGTTCGGCCAGTACATGGGCTGGTACGCCCCCGGCGAACCGGCCGGTTTCCTCGGTGCGGTGGTGGGCGCGGTGGCCGTTCTTGCCGTCCTGCGCCTGTTCAGCGGTCGCCGCTGACGCCGCTCCCCCTTCCTTCCTGTTGCCGACGTTGGTGCGCCCAGCGCGCCCGGATATGCCTGCATGACCGAACCCGCTTCCGATCCCCAGCGCAGCGCGCAGCGCCTGCAGTGGGCCCGTACCCAGCTTGATGATGCCGACGCGGTGGTCGAACGCGCCTCGGTCGATGCCGGCATGCGCAGCTATTGGCGCACCACCGGCACGCGCGGCAACCACATCGTGATGGACGCTCCGCCGGGGCTGGAAGATCCGCGGCCGTGGCTGCGCATGCGCGGCCTGCTGCACGACCACGGCCTGCGCGTGCCTGCGCTGCTCGCCCAGGACCTGGAAGCCGGCTTCCTGCTGCTGGAAGATCTCGGCGGCCCGACCCTGGCGAAGATCCTCGACGAGCGCAACGCCGATGAATGGTTCGGTCGCTCGATCGAACAGCTGCTGCGCCTGCAGGCGATCCCGGTACCGGCCGACTTCGGCCAGTTCGGCGAAGCGCTGCTGCAGCGTGATGCCGGCCTGTTCGACGAATGGTTCCTGCAGCGCCATCTGAAGCTGGAGCTGGACTGTGGCGAGCTTGAAGGCCTGCAGCTGGTGCACCGCCGCTTGATGGACAACGCGCTCGGCCAGGCCCAGCTGATGACCCACCGCGACTACATGCCGCGCAACTTGATGCCGGTCGACGATGGCCCTGCCGTGCTGGATTTCCAGGACCTGGTGCGCGGCCCGATCGCCTACGACGCAGTGAGCCTGTTCAAGGATGCGTTCCTGAGCTGGCCGCTGCAGCGCGTGGACGAGTGGCTGGCGCAGTACCACGAGCGCGCACGCAGCACCGGCCTGCCGGTGCCCGACCGCGCCACCTTCCTGCGTGATGCCGACTGGATGGGCATCCAGCGCCACGTGAAGATCCTCGGCCTGTTCTGCCGCCTGCGTTACCGCGACAACAAGGGCCACTACCTGGACGACGCACCGCGCTTCATCACCTACCTGGATGAAGTGCTGCCGCGCTACCGCGAACTGGCGCCGCTGCAGCGGCTGCTGGAAGAGCGCATCAAGCCGGCGCTGGCCGAGCTGGCCGCACCGATGCGCGTGGCCCGATGAAAGCACTGGTCTTTGCCGCAGGCCTCGGCGAGCGCATGCGCCCGCTGACCCTGCACACCCCCAAGCCACTGCTGGAAGTGGCCGGCAAGCCGCTGATCGTCTGGCACCTGGAACGCCTCGCGGCGCTGGGCGTGCGCGAGGTGGTGGTCAACACCGCGTGGCTGGCCGAACAGTTCCCGGCAACGTTGGGGGATGGCAGCCAGTGGGGCCTGCGTCTGCATTTCCTGTACGAAGGACAGACCCCGCTGGAAACCGGCGGTGGCATCCTCAACGCACTGCCGGTGCTGGGCGACGCCCCGTTCCTGGTGGTGAACGGCGACATCTGGACCGATTTCGATTTCACCACGCTGCCACGCGAGCCGCAGGGCCAGGCGCATCTGGTGCTGGTCGACAATCCGGCGCAACACCCGGACGGTGACTACCGGCTGGACGCACAGGGCCTGCTGCATCACGACCGCACGGGGCCGTGCCTGACCTATGCCGGCATCGGCGTGTACCGTCCTTCGATCGTGGCCGACTGGCGCTCGGTGATCGGCGATGCGCCGGGCAGCGAGCGGCTGCCACCGAAGTTCTCGGTGGTGCCGTTGCAGAAGCATTTCATGGTGCAGGGATTGATGACCGGGCAGCATCACCGTGGGCGCTGGACCGACGTCGGGACGGTGGATCGCCTGCGCGCGCTGGATGCGGAGTTGGCGGCGAACGGCTGAGCCCCTCGTGGCGGGTCGCTCAAATCAAAAGCCGTGCTTGGCCGGGCGAGGTGGGTTCGCGGGGGACGCCGTGAACCCATCCATGGGGGCTTGGCCGCGGCATCCATGCCGCGGACACCCCCTCGAACCCACCCCGCCCGGCCTCTGACAGTTTCCGTGTGCGTCCAGCCACGGAAAAGAAAAAGAAAAGCAGAAGCGGACCGCTTCGCTGCGCTCGCTCGTCTGTGTCGACCAAGGTCGACACCTACCAAGCACGGAGCACATCTGATCCAAGGTCAATCCCAAGGCCACCGGCCAACTGTCGAAGGCGGGGTGGCTCAGGTTGCGGGGGCGTGAGCGCCATGGATGGCGCGACCGAGGCTACATGGACGTACTTGCGCCGTCCCCCGCAACCTGAGCCACCCCGCCTCCCCCAGGAAGCCAGCACTTGATTTTGACGTTGCTCTGGCTTGCAGCGGGTGCAGGGCAGCAGCCCTGCAAAGAAACATCCCAACCTCAGTAGCGGGGCCGGCCTTCTTCCAGCACCTGGCGCAGGAACGGCACGGTGATCCGCCGCTTCGCCGCCAGCGATTCGCGGTCCAGCCAGTCAAGCAGGGTGATCAATCCACCCAGTTCACGACCGGTGTGCGACAGCAGCCACTCGATGGCCGCCTCGTCGATCGCCAGGCCGCGGCGCAGCGCGCGCTCGCGCAGCACTGCTGCTCGCCCTTCCTCATCCAGTGGCTGCAGCTGCACGCGCACGCACTGGCCCAGCCGCGAGCGCAGGTCCGGCAGCACCAGACCCAGTTCGCCCGGCGCCTTCTGTGCCGTGTAGAGCACGGTCACGCCCGCAGCGCGTGCCCGGTTGTGGAAATCGAACAGCGCGATTTCGTCCTCGCGGTTGCCGGCGACCTCGTCCAGGCCGTCCAGCGCCACCAGTTCGCGCGCTTCCAGCCCGTCCAGCGCCGCGCGCACCCGGCCGGCGGCACTGGCCAGCGGCACGTAGGTTGGCAGTCGCCCGGCCTGCTCGGCGCTGGAGCACATCGCCAGCGCCTGGTGGGTCTTGCCCGTGCCCGCCGCACCTTCCAGGTAGACCCAATCGTGGCTGGCGCCGACCGCGATCGCACGCAACTGCGCCAGCGCGCCGTCCGGCGCGCCGATGAAGGTTTCCAGGCGCTGGTCCCGCGGATAATGCAGGGCCAGCGGCAGTTGCGGCACACCCATCACTTCAGGTCGGGGCCCTTGTCGTCCGGAACGATGATATGGGGAGCGTCGACCACGCCATCAAGCACGATCGCCGGCTTCTCGCCCACGTACAGCTCGCTCTGGCGGTAACGTTGGTGGGCATAGCGCAGCAGCACGTTGGTCACCGCCGCCACCGGCAGCGCCAGCAGCATGCCGAGGAAGCCGAACAGCTGGCCGCCGGCCATCACCGCAAAGATCACCGCTACCGGGTGCAGGCCGATCTTGTCGCCAACGATGCGCGGGGTCAGCACGTAGCTTTCCAGCAGCTGGCCCACGGTGAACACCACGCCGACCAGCAGCAGCAACTTCAGGTCGAAGCCCTGCGCCTGCACCAGCGCGGCCACGATGGCCATCAGGATGCCGGTGGTCGCGCCCAGGTACGGGATGAAGCTGATCAAGCCGGCAATCAGGCCGATCAGCAGGCCCAACTTGAGGCCGACCAGCGACAGGCCGCCGGCGTAGATCACGCCCAGCGCCAGCATCACCAGGAACTGGCCGCGGATGAACGCCCCCAGCACCTCGTTGGACTCGCGTGCCAGCGCGCTGATGGTGCCGATCTGGTTGCGCGGGATTACCGACGCGACCCGCTCGACCAGCTTGTCCCAGTCGCGCAGGAAGTAGAACGCCAGGATCGGCAGCAGCAGGATGTTGACCACCCAGGTCACCATCGCAAAGCCCGAGCGCGAGACGTAGCCCATGAACGTGGTGGCGAAGCCGCCGGCCTGCTGCCAGTGGCTGCGCACCCATTCGATCAGGCGGTCCGGATCCAGCCACTGCATCACTTCCAGGCCGGTCTTCTGCTCGAACCAGGGAATGCCCTTTTCCATCAGCCACGCCTGTGCCTGCGGCGCGACCGCAATCAGGGTGGTGATCTGGCGCTCGATCATCGGCACCAGCACCAGCAGCAGCGCCACGATCACCAGCACCATCGCCGCGAACACCAGCACCACGCCGGTCATGCGCGAGCGGCCGGTGGCCTCGATGCGGTCCACCAGCGGATCGCCCAGCCAGGCCAGCGCCAGCGCCAGCACGAACGGGGTCAGGATCGGCGCCAGCAGCCACACCACCCAGCCGATCAGGCCGGCGAACAGGATGTACTTCAGGCGGCGCAGGAACTGCGCGATTTCCGCTTCCGGGGTCAGGTTCATCGCAGGCGGTACTCGTTGCTGACCGGCGCAGCGACCGGGGCACCGGTGGTGTCGTCGATCGGCGTCGGCAGAGCCGGCAGCGGTGCGCTCGGCACCAGCACGCCGTTGTCGCCCAGCATGCGGTTGAAGCCGGCCAGGCCGGTGGTCATCTCCAGGCTCAGTTCAAGCTGGCCGGCCGAAGCGTGCAGCGGGGTGACGTTGCGCACCACCGGCACCTCACGCAGGCCGGCGGCCAGGCGCAGGTAGTCGTCGGCACTGTTGATGCCGGTGACCACCACCCGGTAGGTCCCGGCCTGGCCGACGGCGGCGCCGGCCTTGGCATAGCGCTTGACCAGCGCATCGGCGGCACCATCGGCACCGGCCGCCATCGCGCGCATGGCGTTGGCGTCCTTGCTGGTCCACTTGTTCAGCTCACGACCGTTGTCGACGAACACCCAGTCCGCCTGCCAGCCGCCATTGGCGCGGTACAGCTTGCCGATCAGCTGCATCGGCGGCGAGTAGCGGGAGGAGGCGCGGGCCACGGCGGCGCTGTCCTGGCGCCAGATGGCACCGGCCAGTGCCTGTTCGGCGGCGCCACCGCTGGGCAGGCCCAGCTTGTAGCCGCGCTCGATGGCGCGGTTCAGCAACGGACGGGCGGCATTGGCCTGCTGCACGCTGACCAGGCGCGGGCCACTGCCGTCGTCGACGGCCAGCCACAGCACCGGCTTCGGTCGCGGCTGCGGCCACAGCGGCAGGCCCAGCGCCGATACCAGCGAATCGACGTCGTCCTCGCGGAAACGGGCCACCAGCAGGGTGCGGAAGCTCGGTGCGCCGCTGGCGCCCACGCTCTGGTCCTGCTTGTAGTCGTAGCTGGCCACGTAGTCCTTGGCATTGCGCAGCGCCTGTACCACGCCGGGGCGTGACATCACGTTGCGGTCGCCGGACAGCTTGCCCAGCACCACGCTCAGGGCGCGGGCCAGGGCACCGTTGCGATCGGCTTCGGCCTGGCTGTTGACGGGCACTTCGGCCTCGTAGGCACCCGAGGCGGTGGCAACATCTCCCTCGGTGCGCAGGCCGCTCTGGGCCATCGTGGCCATCGGCAGGCTCAGTGCAAGGAGCAGGGTCAGAATCAGGCTGCGGCGCATCAGGACATCCATTGGCTCGACGAATCCGGGGGAATTGTTGCCCGAATACGGCCTTTGCGCCAATGCGGCCTGTTAAAATCGCTCGTTCAACCCCTGCCAGCGCCGACGCCCGTGACCAACACCCCGTCTTCCGCCCCCTCCCCCCTCACCTACCGTGACGCGGGTGTCGACATCGACGCCGGCAACGAGCTGGTCGAGCGGATCAAGCCCCTGGTCAAGCGCAGCTTCCGCCCGGAAGTGATGGGCGGCCTGGGCGGTTTCGGCGCCCTGTTCGACCTGTCCAACAAGTACCGCGAGCCGGTGCTGGTGTCGGGTACCGATGGCGTGGGTACCAAGCTGAAGCTGGCCCATCAGCTGAACCGCCACGATACGATCGGCATCGACCTGGTCGCCATGTGCGTGAACGACGTGCTGGTGCAGGGCGCCGAGCCGCTGTTCTTCCTGGATTACTTCGCCACCGGCAAGCTGGACATCGACACCGCCGCGGCGGTCGTGGGCGGCATCGCCAACGGCTGCACCGAGGCCGGCTGCGCGCTGATCGGCGGCGAAACCGCTGAAATGCCCGACATGTACGCCCCGGGCGAGTACGACCTGGCCGGCTTCACGGTCGCTGCGGTCGAGAAGAGCGAGCTGAAGGACGGCGCCAGCGTGGCCGCCGGCGACGTGCTGATCGGCATTGCCTCGTCCGGTCCGCATTCCAATGGCTACTCGCTGGTGCGCCGCATCTACGACCGTGCCGGCCGCCCGGCCGAGCTGGAACTGGAAGGCGGCGTGAAGCTGGTCGATGCGCTGATGGCACCGACCCGCCTGTACGTGAAGCCGATCCTGTCGCTGCTGAAGTCGCATGGCGAAGCCATCCACGGCATGGCCCACATCACCGGTGGCGGCCTGACCGAGAACATCATCCGCGTAGTGCCCGACGGCCTCGGCCTGGACATCCAGGCCTCGTCCTGGACCCTGCCGCCGGTGTTCCAGTGGCTGCAGAAGGAAGGCGCCGTGGCCGACAGCGAGATGTGGCGTACCTTCAACTGCGGCATCGGCTTCGTGCTGATCGTGGCAGCGGACCAGGTCGCCGCGGTGAGCGAGGCGGTCAAGGCACAGGGCCTGGAACACTGGACCATCGGCCAGGTGGTCACCGCTGAAGGCGCCGAGCGCGTCCACATCGGCTGAACCCGGCCCCGAGGAGCCCGCATGGACGCAACGCCCCCCCCGACACCCGCCCCCGTGCCGCCGCCAACGACGGTGGCACCGGCGTTCAGCAGCCAGGATGCTGACCATCTGCGCATGCTGTCGATTGCGCACTACGTGGTCGGTGGCCTGATCGCGCTGTTCTCGATGATCTTCATCGTCCACATCGTGCTGGGCATCACCGCCCTCAACGGCAATCTGCCGATGAATTCCGGCGGCCAACCCTCGTCGCCGGCCGAACAGCGCCTGTTCGGCTGGATGTTCACCCTCATCGGCTGCGTCATCGTGTTCGGTGGCGTGACCCTGGGCGCGTTCGTCGCCTATGCCGGCCGCTGCCTGGCGCGCCGCCGCCGCTACCTGCTGTGCCTGATCATGGCTGGCCTGGCCTGCCTGTTCACGCCGATCGGTACCGTGCTGGGGGTGTTCAGCCTGATCACGCTGCTGCGCCCGCAGGTCAAGGCCGCGTTCGACACCGCCGGTACCGCGGCATGACGAGCCCGGGCACGCCTCCGCCGCTGCCGCAGCAGTCGCTTGCGCAGCTGCAGCTGGCCAGCCACCTGCAGACGCTGAAGGTGCTGTTCTACGCGCTGGCGGTTTTCCACTGGGTAGCTGCGCTGGCCTTCCTCGGTTTCATCGGCCTGGTCGCCAGCTCGCGCGGGCTGGACGATGGCGCAGTGCTGGCCACGGTGTACGGCGCCGTTTCAGTGCTGGCTGCCGTGCTGGGCTTCGTGCAGCTGCACACCGCGCGCCTGCTGTCGCGTCGCACCGGGCTGGCCTGGTGCCAGCGCACGGCCTGGCTGGCGGTGCTGGCCGGCCCGTTGGGCATGGCCCTGACCGCCTATGCCTGGGTGTTCCTGTCCAAGCCCGACATGGCCGTGCTGTTTGACCGCGGCGACCACCTCAGTGTCTGAGCCTGCAGGCAGACGACCGCCCCCTTCTGATCGACCCGACATGTCCTCGCCTGCCATCGCCGCCCCCGTTGCTGCCAGCACTCATCGCTTTTCACTACCGAAGAAGCTGGCCTTCGCCGCCGTGCTGGCGGTGTTCGCGATCAGCTGGATCCACCCGCTGTGGCCCACCGAACAGGCCCTGCACAGCACCCTGACCGTGATCGGCCTGGCCGCATTGCTGTGGATCGACCGCCGCGGCTGGATGGGCAACGGCGCCTTCATCGCGATCTGCGGCTTCATCGCGCTGCATTGCGTGGCGGCGCGCTGGCTGTACTCGAACGTGCCTTACGACGCGTGGGCGCAGGCGCTGACCGGCTGGTCGCCCAATGCGGCGTTCGGCTGGCAGCGCAATCATTTCGACCGCCTCATCCACTTCCTGTTCGGCGTCTGTTTCACGCCGGCACTGCTGCAGCTGGCACGCCATGCCTGGCCGGCGCTGCGCCGCGGCCAGGCCTTCAGCCTGGCGGTGATGACGGTGATGTGCGCCAGCCTGGTCTACGAGTGGTTCGAGTGGGCCATCGCGCTTGCCCTGTCGCCGGATGCCGCCGAGGCCTACAACGGGCAGCAGGGCGACATGTGGGATGCACACGCCGACATGCTGATGGCCACCGTGGGCAGCCTGCTGACCTGGCCGCTGGTCCGCCGGAGTACCCAGCAATGACCGCGCCCACCCGCATTGCCGTGCTTGCCTCCGGCCGCGGCAGCAACCTGCAGGCCATCCTCGATGCCATCGCCGACGGCCGCCTGCCCGCCGAGGTGGTCGGCGTGTTCTCCGACCGCCCGTCCGCCGCCGCGCTGCAGCGGGTCGGCGCCAGCCTGCGCTGGGCGCATGCACCGAAAGAATTCGATGACCGCGCCGCCTACGAGCAGGCCTTGGGCGATGCGCTGGCCGCGGTCGCGCCGGATTTGATCGTCTGCGCCGGCTACATGCGCATTCTCGGCGCCGCCTTCGTGCAGCGCTTCAATGGCCGGCTGGTCAACATCCACCCCTCCCTGCTACCGCTGCACAAGGGGCTGGACACGCATGCGCGGGCGCTGCACGCCGGCGATGCGGAGCATGGGGCCAGCGTGCACCTGGTGGTGCCCGAGCTGGATGCCGGCGCCGTGCTGGCCCAGGCACGGGTGCCGGTACTGCCCGGCGATGACGCGAACAGCCTGGCTGCACGCGTGCTGGCGGTGGAGCACCCGCTGCTGATCGCCACCCTGCAGCTGCTGTGCGCCGGCCGCCTGGCTGAACGGGAGGGCCAGCCACTGCTGGATGGTCACCCCCTGTTTAGCCCACTGGTCCTAGATTCCGCCGGGAACCTGAACCGGTAACGCCCACGCACACGCCCCGCTGACTGCGGGGCTGGCATCCTGCCCCCCTCCTGCAGCTCCTGTCCTCCATGAAGACCACGACCCTGCTGTCCACTTCATTGCTGCTGTCGCTTGCCGTGCTTCCCGGCGTGGGTTGGGGCCAGGCACAGGCGCCCGCCGCCCCGCCGGCGCCGGTGCCAGCGGTGCAGCCGCCGGCCGAAACGACGGCCCCGGCCCTGCCGGCATTGGCGTGGGAACCGCCGCCGCTGCAGCCGTTCAGCGCTACCTACCAGGCCTTCTACAAGGGCAAGGAAGCGGGCGATGCCAGCATGCAGGTCACCCACACCGGCGGCAGCCAGTGGCGGGTGGACATGCAGGTGGTCGGCCGCCGCGGCTTCGCCAGCGTGCTGGGCCTGAACATCGAACAGAGCACGGTGTTCGAAGAGCGCGGTGGCACCTATGCACCGCTCAGCCAGAGCACGGTGCGCAAGGGCCTGTTCCTCGGCAAGAAGGCGGTCGGCACGTACAACTGGCAGGCCGGCACCGCGCAGTGGAGCGGCGACGTCAAGAAGGAACGCGCGCAGCCGATCCCGCTGCAGCCGGGCGACCAGAGCGCACTACTGATCAACCTGGCGATCATGCGCGATGCCCGCCCCGGTGCCACCATGCACTACCGCTACGTGGACATGGGCAAGGTCCGCCAGCACGACTACCAGGCCGCGCCGCAGACCGAGAACGTCGAGGTCGGCGACCTGTCCTACAACGCGCTGCGGGTCTACCGGACCAACGGCGGCAACAACGAAACCATCCTCTGGATCGCCAACGGTGTCCCCACCCCGGTGCGCATCCTGCAACGCGAAGACGGCGAAGACCGCGTGGATCTGCGCCTGATCGAATACCAAGGAGTCTGAGCATGAGCACCCTGACCCGCCCCCTCACCTGGATCGCCGCGGCCGCGCTGTCCGTGGCCAGCCTGCCGGCCATGGCGCTGCAGCCGTTCAAGGCCGATTACCTGGCCAGCTACATGGGCATGCAGGCCAACGGCACCATGACCCTGGCCAGCGAAGGCAGCAACAAGTGGCGCTACAGCCTGCAGGTGAAGAACCAGCTGGCCGACCTCAGCCAGAGCACCGTGTTCGAGGAAGTGCGTGGCCAGCTGCGCCCGCTCAGCAGCCAGGACCGTTCGGCGCTGCTGGTGAAGAAGCGCAACGTGCAGGCCAACTACAACTGGACCAGCAACCAGGCCACCTGGACCGGCGACATCAAGCCGGACCGCGCCGGCCCGATCGCACTGAAGGCCGGTGACATGGATGCACTGCTGATCAACCTGGCAATCGCCCGTGACCTGGCCGCAGGCAAGCCGCTGACCTACCGCATGGTCGACGAAGGCCGCATCAAGAACATGACCTACCGCGTGATCGGCAAGGAATCGATCACCGTGGGCGGCAAGAGCTATGAAGCCACCAAGGTCTCGCGCGCCGACGGCAACAAGGAACTGATCGCCTGGATCGTGCCGGAGTTCCCGGTGCCGGCGCGCATGCTGCAGCGTGAGAGCGGCCGCGATGCGCTGGACCTGACCATCAAGGCGATGAACTGACCGCCCGGGGTCAGAGCCCTTTCCGTCGGAAAGGGATCCGACCCCGCGAAAAGAAACGCCCGCTTTCGCGGGCGTTTTCTTATTTCTTCGCTTCGGCCGGTTTCTCTTCGGCCGCCTTGAACTCGGTGCGGCAGTCCACGCGGATCTGTTCACCCGTGCTGCGCCAGACGAAGGTTCGGCAATGGCGGTTGCCGTCCTGGCTGTCGTTCACCGCAACCGCATGGAACGACTCGATGATTTCGTCGCGCGAAACGGTGCCATCGCCGTTCCAGTCCATGTCCTTCTGCTCGATGCCCTGGGTGATGGCGATGTTGGCGTACCAGGCATAGCCCAGCCACGCCAGCACGATCAGCACCAGCGCCAGCAGCGCCTTGCGGCGCGGGCTGAACTTGCCGCGCAGGATCATGGCACGCGCCGGATGGTGGCACCGAGCGAAGACAGCTTCTCTTCGATGTTCTCGTAGCCACGATCAAGGTGGTAGATGCGGTCGATGGTGGTCTCGCCGCTGGCCATCAGGCCGGCCAGGATCAGCGAGGCCGAAGCACGCAGGTCGGTAGCCATTACCGGCGCACCGCTCAGGTGCTCGCTGCCGCGCACGATGGCGGTGTGGCCTTCAACCTGGATGTCCGCGCCCAGGCGCAGCAGTTCGTTGACGTGCATGAAACGGTTCTCGAAGATCGTTTCATTGATCACGCCCACGCCGTCGGCCACGCAGTTGAGCGCCATGAACTGCGCCTGCATGTCGGTCGGAAACGCCGGGTACGGCGCGGTGGTCAGGTTGACCGCCTTCGGCCGCTTGCCCTGCATGTCCAGGGTGATGGTGTCGTCGGTGGTCTCGATCTTCGCACCGGCTTCGACCAGCTTGGACAGCACTGCATCCATGGTGTTCGGGCGCGCACGATTGACCGTAACCTTGCCACCGGTCATCGCCGCGGCCACCAGGAAGGTGCCGGTTTCGATGCGGTCGGGCAGCACTTCGTGGCGCCCACCGGACAGGCGCTCGACGCCTTCGATGACCAGGCGGGCAGTGCCCAGGCCTTCGATCTTCGCACCCAGCGCGATCAGGCAATGCGCCAGATCGGTCACTTCCGGTTCCATCGCGCAGTTGTCGAGGATGGTGGTGCCTTCGGCCAGCACCGCGCCCATCAGCACGTTCTCGGTGCCGGTGACGCTGACCATGTCGAAGGTGAAATGGCCGCCCTTCAGGCGCTTGGCGGTGGCCTTGATGAAGCCGTTCTCGACCACGATCTCGGCGCCCAGGGCCTGCAGGCCCTTGATGTGCTGGTCGACCGGACGCGAACCGATCGCGCAGCCGCCAGGCAGCGATACTTCCGCCGCGCCGAAGCGGGCCAGCAGCGGGCCCAGCACCAGGATCGAGGCGCGCATGGTCTTGACCAGCTCGTACGGTGCCACGTGCTGGTTGACCGGACGCGGGTCGACCACGATCGCGCTGCCGCGCGACAGCGTGCCCTGGTCGATGGTGACCTTGGCGCCCAGTTCGCCCAGCAGCTTCACCGTGGTGACCACGTCGTGCAGGTGCGGCACGTTGGTGATCTCCACCGGCGCATCAGCCAGCAAGGTCGCGCAGAGAATGGGGAGGACGGCGTTCTTGGCGCCGGAGATGCTCACTTCACCGTGCAGCGCAGCGCCGCCGGTCACAACGATCTTGGCCATGTATTCGGGATCTTCTGCGGTTCAGCCGGCTTCGGCCGGGGTCACGGTTTTCAGCGCCAGCGCGTGGATCGCGCCGCCCATCAGGTCGCCCAGGGTGGCATAGACCATCCGGTGGCGGGCCAGCGGCATCTTTCCGGCAAAGGCCTCGCAGACCACGGTCGCGTCGAAATGCACGCCATCATCGCCGTGCACGTCGGCGCGGGCGCCGGGCAGGCCGGTTTCGATCAGGTTGCGGATGGTGTCGGCGTCCAACGGGCTTTCCTAATAAAATGTGCCTCCATTCTACTTCCGCTGCGTGGCGTCCGCATGGCCGAGTCCCTCCTGCCCCCCCGTTCCGTCGATCCGGCCAGCCTGGTCGCCAGTGGCCGCCGCGTCTTCGAGATCGAACAGCAGGCACTGGATGCCGTGGCCGACCGCCTTGGCGAGGCTTTCCAGCAGGCCTGCCAGGCGATACTGGCCAGCCGTGGCCGGGTGGTCGCCACCGGCATGGGGAAGTCCGGGCATATCGCCCGCAAGATCGCCGCCACCCTGGCCTCCACCGGCACGCCGGCGTTCTACGTCCACCCCGGCGAAGCCGGCCACGGCGACCTGGGCATGATCACCGAGGACGACGTCGTGCTGGCTCTGTCCTATTCGGGTGAATCGGATGAGGTGCTGATGCTGCTGCCGGTGCTCAAGCGCCAGGGCAACGTGCTGATTTCCATGACCGGCCGCCCGCAGTCGAGCCTGGCCACCGCCGCCGACATCCACCTGGACGTCAGCGTGCCGGCCGAGGCCTGCCCGCTGGCGCTCGCGCCGACCTCCAGCACCACCGCCTCGCTGGCGATGGGCGATGCGCTGGCCGTGGCCCTGCTCGATGCACGCGGCTTCACCGCCGACGACTTCGCCCGCTCGCACCCGGCCGGCAGCCTCGGCCGCCGCCTGCTGCTGCACATCACCGACGTCATGCACACCGGCGAGGACCTGCCCAGCGTGGGTGCCGATGCCAGCCTCAGCGAGGCCCTGATGGAAATGAGCCGCAAACGCCTGGGCATGACCGCCGTGGTCGACGACGGCGGCGTGCTGATCGGCCTGTTCACCGACGGCGACCTGCGCCGGGCGCTGGACAGTGCGCTGGACGTACGGACCGCGAAGATCGCCGATGTGATGACCCGCAACCCGCGCACCATCGGCGCCGACCAGCTGGCCGTGGAGGCCGCCCGGCTGATGGAGACCCACAAGATCACCGGCCTGATCGTGGTCGACGGCCAGGGCCGCGCGGTCGGCGCCCTGAACATTCATGACCTGTTGCGGGCCCGGGTGGTTTAACCGACAGTCCGTAGACCCCATTCAGTCTGTACCGCCCCAACCCGAACCCATCGAGCCTGCCACCCTGATGCCCTGGTCCCCCCTGCCCGCCTTCCCCGCCCATCTGCATGCCGCCGCGGCCCGTGTCCGCCTGGCCTGCTTCGACGTGGACGGCACCCTCACCGACGGTCAGCTGTACTACGACAAGGACGGCAACGAGAGCAAGGCGTACTTCGTGCAGGATGGCCTGGGCCTGAAACTGCTGCAACAGCACGGCATCCATCCCGTGCTGATCACTGCGCGCAACAGCCAGTCCGCGCTCAGGCGCGGCGCCGACCTCGGCATCGACACCCAGATCGCCGTGGGCGACAAGCTGGCCAGCGTGCAGGCACTGTGCGCGCAGCACGGCGTCGGTCTGGAGCAGGTGGCCTTCATGGGCGACGACCTGCCGGACCTGGCGCCGCTGGGCGCGGTCGGCCTGGCGGTGGCACCGGCCAACGCCCACCCGTGGATCGCCGAGCGCGTGCACTGGCAGACCCGCGCCAATGGCGGGCGTGGCGCCGCGCGCGAGCTGTGCGACATCCTGCTGGCCGCCCAGGGCCACGTGGACGCGGTCCTTGCGAGGTTCGGCGCATGAACCTGCCGACCCTGAACTGGCGCACCCTGCTCGGAATCGGCCTGCTGCTGGCGGCCCTGCTCAGCAGCTGGGCCGCCCTGCGCAACCGCGACAAGGCGCCGGCCAGTGCCGGCCAGGACGCCGGTGTGGACTACATCCTGCACGACTTCCAGATCGTCGCCCTGGATGAGCACGGCAAGGAATCGACCACCCTGCGCGCCCCGTTGCTGGAGCGCCAGCGTGGCGACCAGACCATCAACATCGCCACGCCGCTGTTCGAGATGCCGGACAAGGATGGCAAGCACTGGACCCTGCGCGCCGAGACCGGCTGGCTCAGCGCCAAGGGCGACGAGATGAAGCTGCGCGGCAATGTCGCCGGCGACAGCCCGGCCGACCCGGGCGTAGTGCCGACCACCTTCCGCACCGACCACCTGGACGTGTTCCCGAAAGAGAACCGTGCCCGCACCGATGCACTGGTCACCATGACCCGCCCCGGCATGGAACAGTCCGGCGTTGGCTTCGAGGTGGATTCGAAGAACAACACGTATCATTTCCTCAGCCAGTCCAAGGGCCGCTACACGCCCCGACGCTGATTCCGCCGCCCTCCTGCGACGTCCCCGGACAGGCGCAAGGCAGGCAGCCCACCCACCCGCCCCCGGTTTCCCGGGCGGCCCCACCGGTAGAACGGACCCCGATGAAGATTCCCTTTGCAGCCGTACTCGCGCTCGGCCTGCTTGTTCCCAGCGCTGCCTTTGCCAAGTCCACCGACCGCAACGAGAACATGAACATCGACTCCGGCGCCCAGTCGGGCGTGCTCACCGGCGATGGCAAGACCGTGCTTTCGCAGGGCGTGACCGTCACCCAGGGCTCGCTGGACATCCGCTCGTCCGAAGCCGAGATCTACCTGAAGGATGGCGAGGCCGTGCGAGCGGTGTTCATCGGCAAGCAGGCGACGATGAAGCAGCAGCTCGACGATGGCACCTGGATGGACGCGGTGGCTGATCGCATCGACTACGACATCAAGACCGAGATCATCACCCTGACCGGTAACTACAAGGTCACCAGCGCGCGCGGCACCAATGCCGGCCAGCGCATGGTCTACAACACCCGCAGCGGCGAGATGAACTCCGGCGGCGACGGCAGTCGCGTGCGCACCGTCATCCCGCCGAAGAACAAGAATCCGGCGGCACAGCCGGCTGCCACGCCCAAGGCGGCGGCGCCGGCCAGCACGCCGGCCAAGCCGGCCGGGAGCAAGAAGTAATGCTCGTCGCCAAGGGCCTGCGCAAGCGCTACAAGCAGCGCGAAGTCGTCAAGGACTTCGGGCTGACCCTCGACGCTGGCGAAGTGGTGGGCCTGCTCGGCCCCAACGGCGCCGGCAAGACCACCTGCTTCTACATGATCGTCGGCCTGGTCGCCGCCGATGCCGGCAGCATCGTGCTCGACGGCAAGGACATCACCAGCGACCCGATGTACACCCGTGCCAAACAGGGCGTGGGCTACCTGCCGCAGGAACCGTCGGTGTTCCGCAAGCTGACCGTGGCCGACAACCTGCGCCTGGTACTGGAGCTGCGCGAAGACCTGGATTCGGCCGGCCGCGAACGCGAATTGAACAGCCTGCTCGACGAACTGCAGCTGGGCCATGTTGCCGACCAGCTCGGCGCCAGCCTGTCCGGTGGCGAACGTCGTCGCTGCGAGATCGCCCGCGCACTGGCCGCACAGCCGCGCCTGATCCTGCTCGACGAACCGTTTGCCGGTGTCGATCCGATCTCGGTGGGTGAAATCCAGCGCATCGTCACCCATCTCAAGCAGCGTGGCATCGGCGTGCTGATCACCGACCACAACGTGCGCGAGACCTTGGGAATCTGCGACCGCGCGTATATCCTCGCCGAGGGCACCGTGCTGGCCCAGGGCTCGCCCGAGGCGATCCTGGACAACGCCGACGTACGTCGCGTCTACCTTGGGGATTCCTTCAAGCTGTGACCGCAGGCGCCGGGTCCCTTTCCTTCCGTTCGGCACAGGCATGAAGACTCGGCTGCAGACATCGTTGGGACAGCACCTGGTGCTCACGCCCCAGCTGCAGCAGGCGATCAAGCTGCTGCAGATGTCCACGACCGAACTGGAGCTTGAAATCGCCCAGGCCGTGGAAAGCAATCCGCTGCTGGACTGGGCCGACAGCAACGACAGCAGTGCCGCCAATGAAGGCAGCGACAGCGCGGATGCCGACGCGCCCGCCGAACGCACCGGCAACGGCGACGACTGGGCGCCGGCCGAACTCGATTGGAGTGCCGCCGGCAGTGGCGGCAGCTTCGACGATGACGATGACACCGGCAGTGCCGCCGAGCGCGTGGCCGAAACCGAAACGCTGGCCGACCACCTGCTGTGGCAGCTGCACCTGTCGCACCTTTCCACGCATGACCGCAGCATCGGCGCTGCACTGATCGATGCGCTGGACGACGACGGCTACCTGCGCGAACCGCTGGCCACCATCGCCGAAACCCTGCTGCCGGCAGTCCATGCCGATGAGGATGAAATCCTCGCGGTGCTGCACCGTATCCAGCGTTTCGACCCGGTCGGCGTTGCCGCGCGCACGCTTGGCGAATGCCTGCAGCTGCAGCTGGACGTGCTGCCTGGCGACACGCCGGGGCTGGCACTGGCGCGACAGATCGCCGCAGGCCCGCTGGAACGGCTGCCGCGCAGTGGCGTCGCCGGGCTGGCCCATGAACTGAAGCAGCCCCTGGACGAGGTCGACACGGCGGTCGCCCTGCTGCGCTCGCTGGACCCGCGCCCGGGTACGCAGATCGCACCGCTTTCGCAGGACACCTACGTGGTGCCCGATGTCGTGGTGTGGCGGCAGAACGGCATCTGGCGCGCGGCGCTGGCCGGCCATGCCGGACCGAAGGTGGTGATCCACCGCGGTTACGAGCAGCTGATCCGCCGCTGTGGCGAGGCCGACGCCGGCTACCTGCGCGCCCAGCTGCAGGAGGCGCGCTGGCTGCTGAAGGGCCTGCAGCAGCGCGGCGAAACCCTGCTGCGGGTGGTGCGCAGCCTGATCCTGCAACAGGCCGGCTTCCTCGAATTCGGTGAACAGGCGCTGCGCCCGTTGACCCTGCGCGAGATCGCCGCCGAGCTGGGCCTGCACGAATCCACGGTGTCGCGTGCGATCGCCCGCAAGCACGTACGTACGCCGCGCGGCACCCTGCCGCTGCGCGCCTTCTTCGCCTCGGGCATCGATACCGACGGCGGTGGCGAGGCGTCCAGCACGGCCATCCAGGCGATGATCCGGCGCCTGATCGACGATGAGAACCCGCGCAAGCCGCTTTCTGACGCCAAGCTGGCTGAGCTGCTCAAATCGTCGGGAATCCCAGTAGCGCGACGCACCGTGGCGAAGTATCGTGAAGCCATGAACATCTCCGCCTCGCACGAAAGGGTCAGAATCGCTTGACGCGCCGCCGCACCCGGCGGAGAGGTTCATTGGCACATCCGAACACAGGAGAAACCCGATGCGCATCGAAACGTTTGGCAAAGACGTCGAAGTCACCCCGGCCCTGCAGTCCTATGTAGAGGAGAAGCTGGCCCGGATCGGAAAACACTTCGACCAGCACTGCGAAGCGCGGGTGACCCTCAAGCTGCAGAAGACCGAACACCACGTCGACGCCAGCCTCAACATTCCGGGGCAGACCCTGCACGCCGAGGCCGGCGGCCAGACCATGTATGCCGCGATCGACCTGCTTGCGGACAAGCTTGACCGCCTGGTGATCAAGCACAAGGAGAAAAAACAGCAGCACGCACCGCTGCCGGTGGGCGACAATGGTGGCTGATTGCCACCGTTCCCCGCAGACATGCCCCTGACTGACCTCCTGGCGGCCGTGCAGACCCAGCTCTGCACGGCCACCGACCGTGACAGCGTCCTGCAGGCCGCCGCCGGGTTGCTGGCCTGCCGCCAGGCCAACGCCGAACAGATCTATCTGAACCTGTGCCAGCGCGAAGCGCTGGGCAGCACCGCGATCGGCCACGGTATCGCCATCCCCCACGGCCGCGCGCCGACCCTGGACCGCCCACGTGGCGCGCTGCTGCGGCTGGCCACCCCGGTCGACTTCGGCGGCGACGAGCCGGTGGACCTGGTGTTCGCGATGGCCGTCCCCGCCCACTACACCCACCAGCACCTGATGCTGCTGTCCGAGTTGGCCGAACTGTTCTCGGCACCGGACATCCGCCTGGCCCTGCGCGAAGCGGGCGACGCCCGGGCCCTGCGCGAGGCGCTGGACATGACCCCGCCTGCGAGTGCCGCATGAATACCAGCATCACCGCCCGTGAACTGTTCGAACAGCAGCGCGAGCGGCTGGGGCTGCGCTGGGCCGCCGGCAAATCCGGCGAGAAGCGCGAGCTGGAGGCCGGCAACACGGTCTCGCGGCGTCCCTCGCTGGCCGGCTACCTCAATGCCATCTATCCCAACAAGGTGCAGATCCTGGGCACCGAGGAACTGTCCTGGCTGGATGCGCTGGAACCGCGCCAGCGGTGGGAGACCATCGAAAAGATCATGCAGTCGCATCCGCTGGCGCTGGTGCTGACCCGCAACCAGGCGTGCCCGGAAGACCTGCGCGCCGCCGCCGATGAATCCGGTACCCCCCTGTGGCTGTCGCCCAAGCGCGGCCACGAACTGCTCAACCACCTGTCCTACCACCTGGCGCGCACGCTGGCGCCGCGGGTGATCCTGCATGGCGTTTTCATGGAGATCTATTCCATCGGCGTGCTGATCACCGGCGAGGCCGGGTCGGGCAAGAGCGAGCTGGCGCTGGAACTGCTCAGCCGCGGCCACCGCCTGGTCGCCGACGACGCCCCCGAATTCACCCAGATCGCCCCGGACGTGCTCGACGGCACCTGCCCGGAACTGCTGCAGGACCTGCTGGAAGTGCGCGGCCTGGGCGTGCTGAACGTGCGCGAGATGTTCGGCGACACGGCTGTAAAGAAGAACAAGTACCTTCGGCTGATCGTCCACCTGACCAAGCCGATGACCGAACCCACCCCGCATGGCTACGAGCGCCTGACCGGCGACTCGGGTACCCGCCATGTGCTGGACCTGGACGTTCCGCTGATCACCCTGCCGGTGATGCCCGGTCGCAACCTGGCCGTGCTGACCGAGGCCGCGACCCGCCTGCACATCCTGCGCACCAAGGGCATTGACCCGGCAGCGATGTTCATCGCCCGCCACAGCAACCTGCTGGAACGGCGAACACCCTGATTCCCCGCCCTTCGAAGAGCCTGTCCATGAGCACCGCCACCCCCTCCGCCCCGACCCTGATCATCGTCAGCGGCCTGTCCGGCTCGGGTAAATCCGTCGCCCTGAAGACCTTCGAGGACCAGGACTACTACTGCTCGGACAACCTGCCGATCCACCTGCTACCGGACTTCGTGCGCAGCCTGCTGGCCAACCACGACGGCAGCGCGCCGCGCCGGCTGGCGGTGGGCATCGACGTGCGCGGCCAGGCCGACCTGAGCCAGCTGGGCGACTGGCGGAAGCTGGCCACCGATGCCGGCGTGGAAGTGAAGGTGCTGTTCTTCGAGGCCAACGACGAAACGGTGCTCAAGCGCTACGCCGATACCCGTCGTCGCCATCCGCTGAGCCAGCTGGGGTTGTCACTGCCCGAAGCGATCGCCCGCGAACGTGAATTGACTGCCCCGCTGCGACGCGAGGCCGATGCGGTGATCGACACCAGTACGCTCAACGTGCACCAGCTGCGGCGGCGGATCATCACCGAGTTCGCGCTGGACCACGCCACTCGCCTGTCGCTCCTGTTCGAATCGTTCGCCTACAAGCGCGGCGTACCGGCCGAGGCGGACTTCGTGTTCGACGCCCGCGTGCTGCCCAATCCGCACTGGGACCCGGACCTGCGCGCACTCAGCGGCCGCGAGCCCGGCGTGCGCGACTACCTGGAAGCGCAGCCGGACGTGCAGCGCTACCTGGCCCAGCTGATGGATTTCCTCGATACCTGGTTGCCGAAACTGGGCGATGGCACCCGCAGCTATGTGACCGTGGCATTCGGCTGCACCGGCGGCAAGCATCGTTCGGTGTTCCTGGCCGAACGCATGGCGCGGCATGCCCGCGAGAAGGGCTGGGAAGACGTGGCCACCTACCACCGCGAACAGGATTGAGGGGGTCGGCCGGGCTGCGCCCGGCACCCGCTGGTAGTGCCGGCCGCTGGTCGGCAACAGCAAAAGCGGCTTCCGTGGGCTGGCAGTGCGGTGTGCTGTTGGTGAGTGTCGACCTTGGTCGACACAGTAGATCCACGCCATGCGTGGATGAATCTCTGCCGGGCATCGAAAAACGGATGGGGTCGGATCCCTTTTCCAGGGGAAAAGGGCTCTGATCCCGGTAACGCTGAATACGGGACACAGTGCCCCTCATCTGCTGCTATCGCCGATTCACCTTGACCTGTTAACGTGCAGTAATGACCTGTGGCATTCTCCTCGTAACACATCCTGGGGTCGGGACCGCCCTGCTTGACGTGGCGACCCGGCTCCTGCGGCAGTTGCCGCTGAAAACCGAAGCTTTCGAAGTACCGTTCGACGCAGACCTGGACGCCCTGCTCCCGCTCGCCTCGGCCGCCCTGCGGCGGGTCGACAGCGGCGAAGGCGTGCTGATCCTGACCGACCTGTACGGCGCCAGCCCCGCCAACCTTGCCGGGCAGCTGGCCCGGCTGGGGACCCCGGTTCGCCGGGTGTCGGCGCTGAGCCTGCCGATGTTGCTGCGGGTGATGAATTATCCGGAACAGGGACTGGATCAACTGCCCGCCACAGCCGCGGCGGGTACCCGTAATGGAGCGATAGTCGACGATGCTTGAACGAGAACTCACCGTCAGCAACCGCCTGGGCCTGCATGCCCGGGCCACCGCCAAGCTGGTGCAGACCCTGGCGCCGTTCCGCTGCAACGTGACCATGGCCGCCAAGGGCCGTGAGATCAACGCCAAGAGCATCATGGGCGTGATGCTGCTGGCCGCCGGCCAGGGCACCCCGGTCACCGTGCGCATCAACGGCGAAGATGAAGCCGCCGCGATGGAAGCGGTGGTCGGCCTGTTCGAACGCCGCTTCGACGAGGACAGCTGAGCGTGCCACGCGCACGCGCCGGCCAGGTCCCCTCCGGCCAGCGGCCGGTACAACTGCTGGCCGGGCACGGTGCTGCCCGCGGCGCGGCAATGGGCCGGGCCCGCGTACGCCTGCCGCATGCGCTGGAAGTGGCCGAGCAACGTATTGCCGTCCACCAGGTCGAGGCCGAGCTGGCCCGCCTGCATCGTGCGGTGGATGCGGCGCGTACGGAAATGCACGAACTGCGGCAGCGGCTGCAGGGTGCACTGAACCATGAAGTGGGCGAGTTCCTCGACCTGCATGCCCTGCTGCTGGATGACCCCGAACTGCTGCTGGGGCTGGACGAGCTGATCCGCAGCGGCCCGTACAGCGCCGGCTATGCGCTGCGCCTGCAGCGTGACCGGCTGGCCAAGGTCTTCGATGGCATGGACGATGCCTACCTGAAGAGCCGCATGGACGATCTCGACCATGTGATCAGCCGCATCCACGCCTTCCTGCAACCCGAACGCCCTCAGGTGATGAAGGGCCTGGCCGGTGAAATCCTGGTCTGCGACAACATCGCTCCGTCCGAACTGGCGCAGCTGCAGGCACAGGGGGTGGTCGGCATCGTCACCGCCGCCGGCAGCGCGCTGTCGCACAGCGCGATCCTGGCGCGCAGCCTGCACCTGCCCTTGATCGTCAACGTGCCGCAGCTGCTCAGCCGCATCGCTGACGGCGACGTGCTGATCATCGACGGTGCCGACGGCAGCATCACCGCCAACCCGTTGGCAGACAACCTGCGTGACTACCGCGCGCGCCTGAAGGAACACGCGCGCGAGCAGCGCGAGCTTGGTCGCCTGCGCAGCAAGCCCAGCCGTACCCGCGACCAGGTCGACATCGCCCTGCTGGCCAATGCCGAATCGCTGGAGGACGTCACCCACGCGCATGCGCTGGGTGCTCAAGGGCTGGGCCTGTACCGCACCGAGTTCCTGTTCCTGCAGCGCAACGAACTGCCGGACGAAGAAGAACAGTTCCAGACCTACCGCGATGCCGCGCTGGGCATGACCGGCCGGCCGGTGACCATCCGCACGCTCGACCTGGGTGCGGACAAGGCCGATCGCACCGGCCTGACCCTGAGCAACGAAGAGAACCCGGCATTGGGCCTGCGCGGTGTGCGCCTGTCGCTGGCACGGCCCAAGGTGGCCGACACCCAGCTGCGCGCGATCCTGCGCGCCTCGGCCTACGGCAAGCTGCGCGTGCTGGTGCCGATGGTCAGCACCCGCGAGGAACTGCTGGCAGTGCGCCGGCGCATGCTCAAGCTGGGCGAACAGCTGCGCGACGAAGGCCACATGGTGTCCGAGCACGTGCCGCTGGGCGCGATGATCGAAGTACCGGCCGCGGCGCTGGCGCTGGAGAGTTTCATCGATCTGGTCGATTTCCTGTCGATCGGCACCAATGACCTGGTGCAGTACCTGCTGGCCGCCGACCGCAACAACGAGGCACTGGGTGAGTTGTATTCACCGTTGCACCCGGCAGTGCTGCGGCTGTTGCAGATGGTGATCGAGACCGGCGCACGCCACCGCGTCCCGGTGGCGGTCTGCGGCGAGATGGCCGGTGATGCGCGGATGACCCCGCTGCTGCTGGCCCTGGGCCTGAGCGAGTTCAGCCTGCATCCCGGTACGTTGCTGGAGGTGCGCCGCGCGATCCGCGAAGCCGACCTGGGTGCGCTGCGCGCCCGTGCGCCGAAGCTGCTGGCCGCGCGCGACCGCCGCGCCATCGAGCGCTGGCTGGCGCTGGT
The DNA here is from genome assembly GCF_002799155.1 of Stenotrophomonas maltophilia. Taxonomy (GTDB): domain Bacteria; phylum Pseudomonadota; class Gammaproteobacteria; order Xanthomonadales; family Xanthomonadaceae; genus Stenotrophomonas; species Stenotrophomonas maltophilia_R. Next base: position 578,484 of record NZ_NERD01000002.1, on the reverse strand, counting down.
GGCGGATACGGCCTGACACCACCCGCTCGCCGGGCATGCACGCCTGGGGTCAGATCCCTTTTCCGCAGGAAAAGGGATCTGACCCCGTCTCGTCGCGGCCGGGGTATCCGGTGAAACATCCCCTTGCGATAATGACGCGCTGAACACCCCTGTTGCCGCATCCTTGCCGGGATCGCGGCTTTTCTTATCCCGCGGGAGCTGCGATGGCTGAAGCTGTACGCCACGACAAGACTGCGCGCCAACTGCGGATGTTGTCCGATGCACTGGACAGCGGCCGGCTGGGCCCGGTGCGTCGCCTGGTCAACACCCTGGCCCCGGCCGAGATCGGCAACCTGCTTGAATCGCTGCCGCCAGGCAAGCGTGAGGTGGTGTGGGGCCTGGTCGACCCGGAAGATGACGGCGAGGTGCTGGTCCACGTCGGCGAAGACGTGCGCGAGAGCCTGCTCGCGGACATGGACCCGGACGAGATCATCGCCGCGGTCGAAGACCTGGACATCGACGATCTGGCCGACCTGGTCGAAGACCTGCCGGATACGGTCATCGACGAGGTCCTCAAGTCGATGGACCGCGAGAACCGCGAGCGCCTGGAACAGGTGCTGTCCTACCCCGAGGACAGCGCCGGCCGCCTGATGAATCCGGACGTGGTGACCGTGCGCGCCGACGTCAATGTCGACGTGGTGCTGCGCTACCTGCGCCTGCGCGGCGAATTGCCGGACCACACCGACCACCTGTTCGTGGTCAGCCGGCGCCACCAGTATCTCGGCCGGGTGTCGCTGGCGGCACTGGTGACCCACGAGGACACCACCCCGATCAACCGCCTGATCGACGACGAGCAGCCGGCCATCGACGTCGGCGAGAGCGACCAGGAGGTCGCCCGCCAGTTCTCCGACCATGACTGGATCTCCGCGCCGGTGGTGGACGACAACAACATCCTGATCGGCCGCATCACCATCGATGACGTGGTCGACATCATCCGTGGCCAGGCCGAGCACCAGGCGCTGGGCGCCGCCGGCCTGGACGAGGACGAGGATCTGTTCAGCCCGGTCTGGCGCGCCATGCGGCGGCGCTTGATGTGGCTGTCGGTGAACCTGTGCACCGCCTTCCTGGCCTCCAGCGTGGTCGGCCACTTCGAAGGCACCATCGACAAGCTGGTGGCACTGGCCGTGCTGATGCCGATCGTGGCGGGCCTGGGCGGCAATGCCGGTACCCAGGTGCTGGCGCTGATGGTGCGCGGCCTGGCACTGGGCCAGGTGGGCGCGTCCAACGCGCGCACGCTGCTGTGGAAGGAAGTACGGGTCGCCTTGTTGAACGGCGTGATGCTGGGTTCCGTACTGGGGCTGATCGTGCTGGCCTGGTTCCACTCGCCCGGGCTGTCGGCGGTGATCGCCATCGCGCTGACCTGCAACCTGCTGTTCGCCGCACTGGCCGGCGTGCTGGTGCCACTGACCCTGAAACGCTTCGGCTTCGACCCGGCGCTGGCCAGCGGCATCTTCCTGACCGCCGTGACCGACTCGATGGGCTTCTTCACCTTCCTCGGCCTGGCCACGCTGGTGCTGCTGCACTGATCCCTGCTGGGCCGGATTCCTGCGGCGCAGGGCTCCAACCCGCTTTCCATCCTGGAACATCCCATGGCAACAACGATCGAAAACTACTTCCAGCCCGGCTGGCGCGACCAGCAGCACACCTGCCCGGCCTGCGAATGGAAGGGCAGCTCGCGCGCCATGGAGATGGAGCTGGCCGAGGACGCCACCGAGTACGACTGCCCAGTCTGCGAGAACCCGCTGCTGGTGGTGCTGCACCCGGACATCGCGCAGGTACAGGCGGCCGCCGCCGGCGGCAATGCCGAAGCGCAGGAGCAGCTGGACATCATCGCCAGCTTCCCGCGCCCGGAGTGATGCGGCGCATGATGCCGGACCGAAGGCGGCGGACTACGATGCAGGCGATCTCGCCGCTTCGGGAAACCCCATGGTCCGTTTGCTGTTCCGCTGGCTGCCACTGCTGGCCCTCCTGGTGATGAGCGGTTGCACTTCGCTGCCGGACAGCGCGCGTGGTCGCTTCGAAGCACGCGCGGTGAAGGTGGACGGGCATACGGCCTACTACCAGGTATTCATTCCCGCGGGCCTGCAGGCCCGCAGTCCTCGCGGAGAGACGCCCGCAGCCTCCCATGTCCCGGTGGTCCTGTTCCTGCACGGTTCGGGCGAACGCGGCGGCGACGGTGTCAAGCAGACTCAGGCCGGGCTCGGGCCCTACCTGCGCGAGCATCCCGACTTCCCCGCCCTGGTGGTGTTCCCGCAGGTACCAGGCCACGAGGAATGGAGCGGCCGCAACAATCGTGCGGCGGTGGCCGCGCTGGACGCGACGATTGCCGAATTCGGCGCAGATCCGGCGCGGCAGTACCTGACCGGCATGTCGATGGGCGGCTACGGCAGCTGGAACATCGCCCTGGACGACCCGCGCCGCTTTGCCGCGATCGTCCCCGTGTGCGGCGCGGTACTTGCACCACGCGCGAAGCGCCCGACCCTGTTCGTCGAGCAGGTCGCGCGGGAAGCCGATCCGTATGCCGTGATCGCGCAACGCTTGCAGCACACGCCGATCTGGATCTTCCACGGTGCGCTGGACGACGTGGTGCCACCGGACGATGACCGCAGGCTGCACGCCGCATTCCAGAGCACCCACGCACGCGACGTGCGCTACACCGAGTACCCGCAGGGCAACCACAATGCCTGGGACGCCACCTATGCGGACCCGGCGATGTGGGCGTGGCTGTTCGCACAGAAGCGCTGAACTACGACTTCCGGGAGGTGCCCACCAAGGTTGGCGCGTGGTTTCGGTGGGTGCCAACCTTGGTTGGCACTATCTGTCAGCCCCAATGAACTCCGCCTTGGCACAGGAACCGTCGAGTTCCCACTCACACCACGCATGCGGGTACTCGCCAAGCTGCGTTGCCAGCCCCGCCCTGATCGGATTCGCCATCACATACATTGCGTGCCGGAACAGCGATTCATCTGAGCGGATCGCGTGATCGTGATAGCAGGACTGCCAGAAGCGCCCCACCCTGCCCAGTACCCTGTTTGCGTACACCGCCGTACGCGACTTGAAGCGCTTCATGACAACGTCGAGCGATGCCGCACGCAGCTGCATCAACCAGTGGACGTGATCCGGCATGACCACGTAGGCGATCGAATGGGTCAGACCCTCCAGATCCAGACGCTGGAACTCCTGCATGGCGGTAACCGCAACGGCGTCATTGGCGAACAGAGCCGCCCGGCCATGCACGTTCGTCGTGAGGATGTAGCTATGGCCGATACTGGAATGACGGCCTAGCAGAAGGCGGGTGCTGTTCATGCAGAAGAGCATGGGCGGGCGCATGTTTCCTGAACATCGGGAAATCACCTTCGCCCGGGTAGGCCAGTGCCAACCAAGGTTGGCACCCACCACACCAGCAGTGCCAACCAAGGTTGGCACCCACCAGAGCGATCAGCCCAGCAGGGTTTCCAGCACGGCCATGCGCACGGCGACGCCGTTGGCGACCTGGCGCAGCACCCACGACTGCGGGCCGTCGGCCACCTCGTCGATGACTTCCACGCCGCGGTTGATCGGGCCCGGGTGCAGCACCGCGGCATCCTTGCCCGCGCGCGCCAGGCGTTCGTTGGTCAGGCCGTACTGGGCGTGGTACTGCTCCAGCGACGGCACCAGGCCTTCTTCCATGCGCTCGCGCTGCAGGCGCAGCATCATCAGCGCGTCGACGCCTTCCAGCATCGCGTCGAAATCATCGCCGACCACGCAGCCCTTCAGGGTCTCGTCGTCCGGCAGCAGCGACTGCGGGCCGCACACGCGGATCTCGCCCACGCCCAGCGTGCGCAGTGCATGCAGGTCGGTGCGGGCTACGCGCGAATGCTTCACGTCGCCGACGATCACCACCTTCAGCTTTGAGAAGTCCGGGCCCTTGGCCTGGCGCAGGGTCAGCATGTCCAGCAGGCCCTGGGTCGGGTGCGCGCTGCGGCCGTCACCGGCGTTGATCAGCGCGGTGCCCTCGCCCGCCGCTTCGGCCAGCGCGGCCACGGCGCCATCATCGGGGTGGCGCACCACGAAGCCGCGCACGCCCATCGCTTCCAGGTTGCGCAGCGTGTCGCAGGCGGTTTCGCCCTTGCGCGTGGACGAGGTCGAGGCATCGAAGTTGAGCACATCGGCGCCCAGGCGCTGCGCGGCCAGCTGGAACGAGCTGCGGGTGCGGGTGGACGGTTCGAAGAACAGCGTGCATACCGCAGAACCGGCCAGCACGTGGCGCTTGTTGCCGACGCGGCCGACCGCGGCGTCGCGGATCTGCCCCGCCCGGTCGAGCAGCTGCAGCAGGGTTTCGCGTGGCAGGCCCTCCAGGGTCAGCAGGTGGCGCAGGCGTCCGGAGGCATCGATTTGCTGTGCGGTCATGGCGGGAGTCGTGCAGTCAGGGAATGGGGGTACCGTCGTCCGGCGACGACAGCCAGCGGTCGATGATCACCGCCGCGGCCACGGCATCGAGGGCAGCCGCATCGCGGCGGCGCTTGCGCCCTTCGGCGCGCTCGACAGCGAAGCGGCGGGCGGCCTCGACCGAGCTGGAACGCTCGTCGATCATCACCACCGGCAGCTTGAAGCGCTCCCGCAGCTGGCGGGCGAAGCCCTGCGCACGCTTGCGGTTGGGCTGGTCCTGGCCATCCAGGGTCAGCGGGTCGCCGACCACCAGGCCGTCGGGCTTCCATTCCTTGAGCAGGCGTTCGATCGCAGCCCAGTCCGGGCCGTTGCCGTGCACATCGACCACGGCCACCGCGCGCGCATGGGCGGCGAAGGCACTGCCGATGGCCACGCCGATCCGCCGCGAGCCGACATCGAAACCCAGAACGGTGCCGTCACGGCGGATGGCCGGGGCAGGAGAAACCGGTGCGGGCGCGGCCGGCTCAGACATGGCCGCTGTAGTCGGTCAGCCGGAACAGGTCCACGCCGATGCGCGAGGCCGCACCCTGCCAGCGCTGCTCCAGCGGCAGCTGGAACACCAGCTCGGCGTCGGCCGGCACGGTCAGCCAGCTGTTCTCGGACAGCTCGCTTTCCAGCTGCCCTGCCCCCCAACCGGCACAGCCCAGGGTAACCACGGCATTGGCCGGGCCTTCGCCGCGCGCCATCGCTTCAAGGATGTCGCGCGAGGTGGTCAGGTACAGGCCTTCGCCCACGGTCAGGCTGGAATCCCACGCCCGCCCGTCGTCGTGGATGACGAAGCCGCGTTCGGGATGCACCGGGCCACCATTGAGCACCATGCGCGCCTGCAGGTCGCCATCGCCGGTGGTGATGTCCATCTGCGCGAGCACTTCACCCAGCGTGTACTCGGACGGCTGGTTGACCAGCACGCCCATCGCACCGTTCTCGTCGTGCTGGCAGATCAGCGCGACGCTGCGGGCAAAGGTCGCGTCGAGCAGCGACGGCAGCGCGACGAGCAGGTGATCGGCGAGGGAAGTCGGCGTTACAGGCATGCCCCCATTCTACCTGCTGGGGGCGGGATGGTCGCGCGATGGACGCGCGCGTCGATCGGCTACGATGGCACTTTGCCATGGAAGGTCGTCGATGCAGCCCTCTTTGCCACTGACCCTGCCGGCACGCAGCGCCATCGTCCTGATCGCGCTGCTGCAGGGCCTGATGCTGTATGCCGCGCAGGAGCTGTCCGAAGCGTGGCCGTTCCGCGATATCGGCTGGCGCTACTGCTGGTACGCCTGGGTGCTGGCCATTCCCAGCGCGGTGGCGCTGAGCCTGGTCGAGCTGGGCCAGCGCCGCCTGTGGCTGCAGGCCATGCTCGGCTCAGCGGTGGTGCTGGCGCTGGCCGCCTGGGTCGGCTGGAACCTCAATGGCGAGATCGCGCTGGAATCGGGCCCGCTGCAGTTCCCGCTGACCCTGGGCATGGCCGTGGCGGTGTTCGTGGTACTGCCCTGGTGGCAGTTCCAGCTGCAGCACGGGCATTGGCGCGCCAGCTATCCGGAGCTGTTCGAGCGCGCCTGGCAGAACGGCCTGACCTTGGCGCTGGCGGCGCTGTTCACTGGCCTGACCTGGCTGCTGCTGTGGCTGTGGGCGGCACTGTTCCAGCTGCTGGACGTGACCTTCTTCCGCGACCTGTTCCGGCAGGACGCGTTCATCGCGCTGGCCACCGGCAGCCTGGCCGGATTCGGCGTGCTGATCGGGCGCACCCAGCACCGCGCGATCCAGATCACCCGCCAGGTGCTGTTCGCGATCTGCCGCGGGCTGCTGCCGCTGCTGTCGTTCATCGCCGTGCTGTTCGTGCTGAGCCTGCCGCTCACCGGGCTGGAGCCTTTGTGGAAGACCCGCTCGGCCGCCAGCCTGCTGCTGGTGCTGTCGCTGTTGCTGGTGACCTTCACCAATGCGGTCTACCAGCAGGGCGATGACACCGCCCCCTACCCCGTCGTGCTGCGCCGGCTGGTCGAGGCCAGCCTGCTGGCGTTACCGGTCTACGCGGCGTTGGCGCTGTATGCGCTGGGCCTGCGCGTGATGCAGTACGGCTGGACGGTGGACCGGTTCTGGGCGGTGCTGATCGCACTGGCCGTGGCCGGCTATGCCGTGGGCTATGCACTGGCGGTGCTGCGCCGGCAGGGCCGTTGGCTGCAGGCGCTGGAGCCGGTCAACCGCTGGATGTGCTGGGCGGTGTTGGCACTGGCGCTGCTGGGCAACTCGCCGCCGCTTGACCCGGTACGGCTGGCCCTGTCCAGCCAGCTGGCGCGCCTGCGCGCGGACCCGCCGGCGATCACCAGCACTGACGTCAACGTGCTGCGCTTCGATCTTGGGCGCCGTGGCGTGCAGGCGCTGCGCGAACTGGAGCGTGATCCGGCGATCACCGCCGATGCCAACGCGCCACAGGTGATCGCTGCCGCACTGGCACGTACTTCACGCTGGGACGACGGACAACGCCTCGACAAGGGTCTGCAGGACGTCGCCGCCCTGCAGCGCGCGCTGAAGCTTGCCAAGGGATCGAGCTCGCCACCGGACGATTGGTGGCAGGCACTGGCCACGCGCTCGATCAATGGCGAATCCTGCGCCCAGAGCGAGCGCGACTGCCTGATCGTGCATCGCGACCTGGATGGCGATGGCAGCGGCGATGTGCTGCTGTGCGAGCTGTACACCCACCGTGGGCCGGACTGCGTGTTGTACGCACGTGGCAGGAATTCCCAGTGGCGCCGGGCCGGTTCGCTGTTCGGCACCGTCAGCGGCCAGGCCGAAGCGATCAACCAGGCCCTGCGTGATGGCGAACTCTCGCTCGAACCGCCGCGCTGGCCGATGCTGTCCATCGGTGGGCGCCCTGCGGTGGCCATCGATCCCGAACCCGAATCCAACGAGTCTTCCCCATGAGCGGCTACTGCCTCATCGCCCCGGGCCATCCGGTGCACGACTACTACCACGCCAACGAGTACGGCTTTCCGCAGCGTGACGAGCGCGAGCTGTTCGAGCGGCTGGTGCTGGAAATCAACCAGGCCGGGTTGAGCTGGGAAACGATCCTGAAGAAGCGCGAGGGTTTCCGCGCGGCCTATGACGGCTTCGATGTGGACCGCGTGGCGGCGTATGCCGAGCAGGACATCGAACGCCTGCTGTCGGACGCGGGCATCATCCGCAACCGGCTGAAGGTGCTGGCGGCGATCCACAACGCGCAGGTGATCCAGCAGCTGCGGGCCAGCCATGGCAGCTTCGCGGGCTGGCTGGATGCGCATCACCCGCGCAGCAAGGCCGACTGGGTGAAGCTGTTCAAGAAGACCTTCCGCTTCACCGGCGGCGAGATCACCGGTGAGTTCCTGATGAGCCTGGGCTACCTGCCCGGTGCGCACGCCGAGGACTGCCCGGTGCATGCGCGGCTGCTGAAGCTGTCGCCGCCGTGGTTGAACGCGGCCCGGTAGTGCCGAATCGTCACACGCCCATGTAGCGGCCGGGGCGGTGGTTGAACATCAGCACCAGGCTGAGCACCACCGCGCCGATGGCCGAGTACAGCACCTTCGACGGCGACAGCACGAAGAACGCGGCCACCATCAGGCAGGCGTCGTAGGACATCTGCACCTTGCCCGCGCTCCAGCCGCGGGTGCGCTGCAGGTACACCGCCAGGATGCCGATGCCACCGAGGCTGGCGCGGTGGCGGATGAAGAACAGGATGCCCAGGCCGGACAGCGCGCCACCGACGATCGCCGAATACAGCGGATTGATATGCGAGAAGTCGATCCAGCGCGGCAGCAGGTCGGTCAGCACGCCACAGGCGGTGACCGCGGCGAAGGTCTTCAGGGTGAATTCCCAGCCCATGCGCCGCAACGCCACCCAGTAGAACGGCAGGTTGACCAGCACGAACACCAGGCCGAAGTTCCAGCCCATCGCGTAATGCAGCAGGAAGGCCATGCCGGCCATGCCGCCGATCATCAGCCCGCCCTTGGCGAAGATGGCCAGGCCCAGCGAGGCCACCATCGTGGCCAGCACCATGCCCTGCACGTCCTCGGTAATCGAGTGACGCAGCGCTTTCTCGTCGGCGGTGGTGCCGGCACTGTCGGGCGGCGGGGTCAGCGGACCGGCGGTGACCAGGTGGCCGTCAGCGTCGTCGCACGGCGCGGGGCCATGGGAGGGAAGGGACATGCGGGTGGGGGAACAGCAGGTGGGGAGCGATATTAGACACGATCTGCATGACAGTTGCAGATGAAATCGTTCAGTGAGGCCCGCCCATTCAGGTTATCCCGGGTCCACGACAGGCAGCACGGCCAGCATGTCCTCACCGTCTTCGTCCATGCCGGTCTCGACGAATCCGAAGCTGCTGTAGAAGGCGCCGGCGACAGGATTGCGCGGGTTGTAGCAGATCTCGATCTCAATCAGGCCGGGCGTTGCCCGGATCTGCACCAGCGCCAGTTCCAGCGCGCGGCGCCCGATGCCACGCCCCTGCCAGCGCTGATCGACCATGAAGCGCCAGATCGACGTCCGCTGCGGCGTTTCCGGCACCCACATGAAGAACCCGACCAGCTCGCCATCGGCCAGGATGGCGCGGGTCTGGTAGCCGGGATTGAATGCGGCCTGCACCAGCGACCAGGTATTGCCAGCCACGAAGCCCTGCTGCGCCTGGCTGACCTCGAGGTCGCACACGGCTTCGTAGTTGTCGACGGTGATCGCGTCCAGCGTGACCTGCATGGGGGCGTCCTGCCTCGGGATGGACGCCCAGTCTGCCCGACCCTGATGCCGTGTGGCGAGGCCCCACACGGCCGTTCAGCCCAGCGTTGCCTGCCTCATCCCTTCCCGGCCAGATGGTGCGCCACCAGCGCGTTGGCATGGACATGACCCAACCCATGTTCGCTTTTCAGGAAGCTGACCAGCTCCATGTGTTTCAGGCCCTTCCTGCCCGCCAGCAGCCCGAGCCAGTGCGCCACCGGCTGGCCGTAGGTTTTCTCGATGGAGGGGAAGTACGAAGCCGGGCCCTTGGGCTTTTCAGTGCTCATGCGGAAGCTCCTTGCGTTGGATGTACCGTTACAACGAACCGGCGAGCTGTAAATCGACAGATCCGTTCAATCCGGGAGCCGTATCATCCCTGCATGCCCCGTGAAAACCTCAACGACCTGCAGGCCTTCGTCCACGTCGCCCGCGAGGGCAGCTTCACCCGGGCCGCCGCCCAGCTGGGTGTCTCCCAGTCCGCGCTCAGCCATGCCATGCGCGGGCTGGAACAGCGCTTGGGCGTGCGCCTGCTGACCCGCACCACCCGCAGCGTGTCCACCACCGAAGCTGGCGCCCGCCTGCTCGAGACCCTCGCTCCGCGCCTGGCCGAGATCGAGGACGAACTGGCCGCGCTGGCCGAATACCGTGAACGCCCGGCCGGCACCATCCGCATCAATGCCACCGGCCACGCCGCCGAGTACATCGCGTGGCCACGGCTGGCGCCGCTGCTGCAGCAGTATCCGGATTTGAAGGTGGAACTGGCTGCCGACTACGGGCTGGCCGACATCGTCGCCGAGCGCTACGACATCGGCATCCGCCTCGGCGAGCGACTGGCGCGCGACATGGTCGCGGTACCGATCAGCCCGCCGCTGCGCATGCGCGTGGTCGGCGCGCCCAGCTACTTCCGCCAGCACGTGGTGCCGCAGCACCCGGATGACCTGGCCCAGCACAACTGCGTGACCCTGCGCCTGCCCACGCATGGCGGGCTGATGCCGTGGGATTTCGGCCAGGACGGCAACGAACTGAGCGTGCGCGTGAGCGGCCAGTGGACCTTCAACACCATGGGCATGACCCGCGCCGCCGCGCTGGCTGGCAGCGGGCTGGCCTGGCTGCCGGAAGACCAGGTGCAACCGATGCTGGACGATGGCCGCCTGCAGTCGGTGCTGGACGACTGGTGCCCGCACTTCGATGGCTACTACGCGTATTACCCGTCGCGTCGCCACGTGACCGTGGCGATGCGCACGGTGCTTGATGCGCTGCGCGGGCCGATGGGGTGAGGGTTAAGGAGTGCGGACCAACGGTCCGCACCCACCACCATCGGTCCGCCCCCCACCATCGGTCCGCCCCCCACCATCGGTCCGCACCCACCATCGGTCCGCACCCACCATCGGTCCGCACCCACCATGATGGGAGTCCGTACCCAGCTGGTGATCAGCCCTTGGCCTGGGCCGCGCGCTGCGCGTTGTAGCGCTCGCCGACGATCGACACTTCATCCAGCGCCTGCGCGATGCGTTGCAGTTCCTCCGGCGCAAGTTGCAGGTCGACCGCGCCCAGGTTTTCTTCCAGGCGATGGACCTTGGTGGTGCCCGGGATCGGCACGATCCACGGCGCCTGCGCCAGCAGCCAGGCCAGCGCCACCTGTGCCGGGGTCGCGCCACGCGCCGCAGCAATCGTGCCGATGCGATCCACCAGCGCCTGGTTGGCACGACGCGCCTCCACTTCGAAGCGCGGCACGGTGTTGCGGAAGTCGTTGGCATCGAAGGTGGTGTCGGCGTTGATCGCGCCGGTCAGGAAGCCACGGCCCAGTGGGCTGAACGGCACGAAGCCGATGCCCAGCTCCTGCAGGGTCGGCAGCAGCTCGTGCTCCGGTTCGCGCCACCACAGCGAGTACTCGCTCTGCACGGCGGCGACCGGCTGCACCGCATGCGCACGACGCACGGTGGCGGCGCTGGCCTCGGACAGGCCAAAGTGGCCGACCTTGCCTTCGGCGATCAGGTCGCGCACGGTACCGGCCACATCTTCGATCGGCACGTTCGGGTCGACGCGGTGCTGGTAGAACAGGTCGATATGGTCGGTGCGCAGGCGCTTGAGGCTGGCTTCGGCCACCGCGCGGATGTTCTCCGGGCGGCTGTCCAGGCCGGTATCGACGCGCGCGTCCTTGAAGCCGAACTTGGTGGCGATCACCAGCCTGTCGCGGTATGGCGCCAGCGCCTCGCCGAGCAGATCTTCGTTGGTGTAGGGGCCGTACACTTCGGCGGTGTCGAAGAAGGTCACGCCGCGCTCGACGGCGGCGTGCAGCAGGGCGATGCCCTGGCTGCGCTCCACCGGTTGGCCGTAGCCATGGCTCAGGCCCATGCAGCCCAGGCCGAGGGCGGAAACCTTCAGGCCGCTGCGGCCGAGTTCACGTGTCTGCATCGTCGTGCTCCAGAGGGGGAGCGCTGACGATACGCCTGCACTGCCGGTGGATTGAACCGACTGGATGGCAGTCGGTCATGACTGGAATTCATCAATCCGGTCACGACCGATGCCAGCCGGGTCACCGGATCTCGGAAATCTCCACGCCATCCAGCCCCTGCGACAGGGTACGCGCGTCGCCGCCCTGGCTGAGCTTGATGCGCAGGCGTACTTCGTTCTGCGAATCGGCGTAGCGCAGCGCGTCCTCGTAGCTGATCTCGCCGGCCTGGTACAGCTCGAACAGGCTCTGGTCGAAGGTCTTCATGCCCAGCTGGACCGAGTCCTTCATCACTTCCTTCAGCTTGTGGATCTCGCCGTCGCGGATGTAGTCCTGCACCAGCGGCGTGCCCAGCAGGATCTCCATCGCCACCTTGCGCGAGCGGCCATCGGGCGACGGCACCAGCTGCTGCGCGACCACGCCCTTGAGGTTCAGCGACAGGTCCATCAGCAGCTGGTTGCGGCGGTCTTCCGGGAAGAAGTTGACGATGCGGTCCATCGCCTGGTTGGCGTTGTTCGCATGCAGGGTGCACAGCACCAGGTGGCCGGTTTCGGCGAACGCGATGGCGTGGTCCATGCCTTCGCGGGTACGCACTTCGCCGATCATGATCACGTCCGGCGCCTGGCGCAGGGTGTTCTTCAGCGCCGCTTCCCAGCTGTCGGTATCGATGCCGACTTCGCGCTGGGTGATGATGCAGCCTTCGTGCTTGTGCACGAATTCGATCGGGTCTTCGATGGTGATGATGTGGCCGGTCGAGTTCTGGTTGCGGTAACCGATCATCGCCGCCAGCGAGGTCGATTTACCGGTACCGGTGGCACCGACGAACAGGATGATGCCGCGCTTGGTCATCGCCAGCGTCTTGATGATCGGCGGCAGGCTCAGTTCTTCCACGGTCGGGATGCGCGTCTCGATGCGACGCAGCACCATGCCGACCTGGTTGCGCTGGTAGAAGCAGCTGACACGGAAGCGACCGACGCCGGACAGGCCGATGGCGAAGTTGCATTCGTGGGTCTTCTCGAATTCCTCGCGCTGCGCCGGGGTCATCACGTTGAGGACCAGGTCGCGGCTCTGCTGCGGCGTGAGCGGGGTCTGCGTGATCGGCGAGATCTTGCCGTTGACCTTCATCGCCGGCGGCATGCCGGCCGTGATGAACAGGTCCGAGGCGCGCTGGTGCGCCATCAGCTTGAGGAACGAAGTGAAATCGATGGTGGTCGCGGTGGTGTTCACGGCGGGCTCCCAATGGGGCATGTACCAGGAAACGGTCGGTGGAGGAAACGGCACGGGTACGGCGGCGCACTGGCGCACGCCGCCCCGTTGCGGCCCCGCCTTACTCGAACAGGCGCTTGTCCTTGGCGTACTCGCGGGCCTGGTTGCGGGTGATCAGGCTGCGCTTGACCAGGTCCTGCAGGTGCTGGTCCAGGGTCATCATGCCGTACTGCTGGCCGGTCTGGATGGCCGAGTACATCTGCGCCACCTTGTCCTCGCGGATCAGGTTGCGGATGGCCGGGGTGCCGACCATGATTTCCCATGCCGCGGTACGGCCGCCGCCCACCTTCTTCAGCAGCGCCTGCGAGATCACCGCGCGCAGCGACTCGGACAACATCGAACGCACCATCGGCTTTTCGCCGGCCGGGAACACGTCGATGATGCGGTCGATGGTCTTGGCCGCCGAGCTGGTGTGCAGGGTGCCGAACACCAGGTGGCCCGTTTCCGCGGCGGTCAGCGCCAGGCGGATGGTTTCCAGGTCGCGCAACTCGCCGACCAGGATGATGTCCGGGTCCTCACGCAGTGCCGAGCGCAGTGCTTCATTGAAGCCATGCGTGTCGCGGTGCACCTCGCGCTGGTTGATCAGGCACTTCTGCGAGGTATGCACGAATTCGATCGGATCCTCGACGGTGAGGATGTGGCCGTATTCGTTCTTGTTGATGTAGTCGATCATCGCCGCCAGCGTGGTCGACTTGCCCGAACCGGTCGGGCCTGTCACCAGGATCAGGCCCTGCGGCTGCTGGATCACCTCGCGGAACAGCGGCGGGCAGGCCAGGTCCTCGAGGGTGAGCACCTCGGACGGAATGGTACGGAACACCGCACCGGCGCCGCGGTTCTGGTTGAACGCATTCACACGGAAGCGCGCCAGCGACGGAATCTCGAAGGAGAAGTCCACTTCGAGGAATTCCTCGTAATCGCGGCGCTGCTTGTCGGACATGATGTCGTACACCAGCGCGTGGACCTGCTTGTGGTCCAGGGCTGGAATGTTGATCCGGCGAACGTCGCCGTCCACGCGGATCATCGGCGGCAGGCCTGCGGACAGATGCAGGTCGGACGCTTTGTTCTTTACGGAAAACGCCAGCAGTTCGGCGATATCCATGAGCGGCTACTCCCCAATAACGGCTTCGACTGGAAGGATCTTTCCCCGGGCGGCAGTATAGCCTCCTGATTCAACGGAACGCGTTACGTGGCCACTCCCCTGCCCCAGATCCTGAGCAACCTGCATGCTGCCGCCGAGGCGGCCGGCCGGCCCGATCCGCGCCTGCTGGCCGTTTCCAAGACCCAACCGGCCGAGGCCGTGGCCGCGCTGGCCGCACAGGGCCAGCATGCCTTCGGCGAGAACTATGTGCAGGAAGCGCTGGCCAAGATGCAGGCGCTGCAGCACCTGGCGCTGGAGTGGCACCTGATCGGCCACCTGCAGTCGAACAAGGCCGATGCCGTGGCCACCCATTTCGACTGGGTGCAGAGCGTGGACCGGCCCAAGCTGGTGACGGCGCTGGCGCGCCATCGCCCGGCCGCGCGCGGCCCGCTGAACGTGCTGATCCAGGTCAACATCGACGATGAGTCCAGCAAGCACGGCTGTGCGCCGGAGGCCGTGGACGCATTGGTCGCCGCGATTGCCGCCGAGCCCCAGCTGCGCCTGCGCGGCCTGATGGCGATTCCCGCGCCATGGCCCGAGGCCGAGCGCCGTCGGGATGCGTTCGTGCGCATGCGCACCCTTTTCCAGTCGCTGGCCGCCCAGCACGCGCAGGTCGACACCCTGTCGATGGGCATGAGCAGCGACTACGCCGAAGCCATCGCCGAGGGCGCCACCCTGGTGCGCATCGGCACCGCCCTGTTCGGCGCGCGCCCGCGCCCGGCCTGATTTTCCAAGGAGACTTCCATGGCAGCTGATTCCATCACCTTCATCGGCGGCGGCAACATGGCGCGCAGCCTGATCGCCGGCCTGATCCGCCAGGGCGTGCCGGCCGCGCACATCCACGTGGCCGAACCGGTGGCCGCACTGCGCGGATCGCTGGCCACCGATTTCGGCGTGCAGGTACACGAAAACGCCGCCGATGCCGCCACACAGGGCCGCACCTGGCTGCTGGCAGTAAAGCCGCAGGTACTGCGCGAGGTCTGCCAGTCGCTGCAGGCACTGGCGCAGGCGAATCGGCCGTTGGTGGTATCCATTGCCGCTGGCATCACCAGCGCGCAGCTGGAACGCTGGCTGGGTGGCAACCTGCCGGTGGTGCGTGCAATGCCCAACACGCCCGCCCTGCTCGGCGCCGGCGTGACCGGCCTGTTCGCCACGCCGTCGGTGGATGCTAAGCAGCACGCGCAGGCCGAACAGGTATTGGCCAGTGCCGGCCGTACCGTGTGGATCGAGCGCGAGGCGCTGATGGATTCGGTCACTGCCGTGTCCGGTAGCGGGCCGGCCTACGTGTTCCTGCTGGCCGAAGCAATGGAAGCGGCGGGCATCGCCCAGGGCCTGCCGGCCGACGCCGCGCGCACGCTGGTGGTGCAGACCCTGCTGGGTGCATCGCGCATGCTTGATGAGGCCGGTGAAAGCCCGGCCGAGCTGCGCCGTCGCGTGACCTCGCCCAACGGCACCACCCAGGCTGCAATCGAGAGCTTCCAGGCCGGCGGTTTCGAGGCGCTGGTGGATACCGCGCTGCGCGCCGCGCAGGTGCGCGGGCAGGAACTGTCTGCGGCGAATGATTGATCTCCTGGGGTCAGATCCCTTTGCCGAGGCAAAGGGATCTGACCCCATCCCCCCCGATGATCACCGTCCCAACGTGGCCATGACGAAATCGACGAAGCACTGCAGCCGCGGGCGCGGCCGTCGATCCGGCAGGTAGATCAGGTTCATCGGCCGCGGTTCGGGCAGGTAGTCGCGCAGCAACGGCTTCAACCGCCCGGCCGCGATCTCGCCAGCCAGCAGGGCTGTCGGCTGCAGCACCAGCCCTGCTCCGGCCACGGCAGCCTCGCGCAGCGCAAGGCCGTCGTTGCAGGCCAGCCGCGCCTCCCAATCCACCTGTTCCCCGTTGGCCAGCTGCCAGCCATGGCCACCACGCCAGGCCAGATGGCTGAGGCAGTCGTGTCCCGCCAGATCCGCCGGCGTGCGCGGCATGCCGCGCCGACGCAGGTAGGAAGGCGCCGCGCACAGGCTCATCGCGTAGGGCGGCAACGGCCGCGCCACCACTTCCTGTGACGGCAGCGGCCCGACCCGGATCGCCACGTCGAAGCCATCCTCGATCAGGTCCACGCGACGGTTGCTCAGGTCCAGTTCGATGTCCAGCAACGGCTGCTCACGCAATAGCCCGGACAGTACCGGCGCCAGCACGCAGCTGCCCCAGGTGGTCGGCGCGCTGACCCGCAGCAGGCCACGTGGCTGCACCTGCAGGCCGGCGACATCGGCCTCGGCCTGCTGCACCTGCTCCAGCACCTGCCGACAGCCGGCCAGGTAGGCGCTGCCGGCCTCGGTCAGGCGCTGGCGGCGGGTGTTCCGTTGCAGCAACGCGGTCCCCAGGTGGGACTCCAGCTGCTGGATGTACTTGCCCACCATCACCGCCGAAACCTGCAGCTGTTCGGCGGCGCCGGCGAAGCTGCCACGCTCGGCCACGGCAATGAAGGCCCGCATGCATCGAAGGGTATCCATTACTAATCCAGAGTTAGGGATCTGCGAAGCATGCGCAGCTTACCTAACCCGGATGTGAGGGCGCAGACTGCGCGCATCCCCCTCTCGCAAGGAACGGCCATGAAGATCCTCCTCGTCGGTGCCAGCGGCACCCTGGGCCAGGCAGTCGCCCGCCAGCTCGGCCAGCAGCATCAGATCCTCGCCGCCGGCCGCCGCAGCGGCGAGCTGCGCGTGGACCTGACCGATGACGCCAGTGTCGCCGAGCTGTTCGCGCGTACCGGCCCGGTCGATGCCGTGGTCTCCACCGCCGGCAAGCTGCACTTTGGCCCGCTGCAGGAGATGACGCCCGAGCAGTTCAACCTTGGACTACAGGACAAACTACTGGGCCAGGTGCGGCTGGCACTGGCCGCGCAACACCATCTCAGCGCCGGCGGTTCGATCACCCTGACCAGCGGCATCGTCAGCGCACAGCCCATCCGCGATGGCGCCAACGCCACCTCGGTGAATGCCGCGCTGGAAGGCTTCGTGCGTGCAGCCGCCTTGGAACTGCTGCCACGCGGCCTGCGCATCAACGTGGTCAGCCCCAACGTGCTGATCGAATCGATGGCCGCCT
Organism: Stenotrophomonas maltophilia; assembly: GCF_002799155.1. Lineage (GTDB taxonomy): Bacteria > Pseudomonadota > Gammaproteobacteria > Xanthomonadales > Xanthomonadaceae > Stenotrophomonas > Stenotrophomonas maltophilia_R. The sequence continues at coordinate 561,339 of NZ_NERD01000002.1, read as the reverse complement.
ACGCGCCCTACTTCCCCGGCTTTGAAGCGGTGAGCGCACAGCGCGCGGCACTGGCCTTCCAGCGTGCGGTGGAAGGCATCCAGAGCGGCGAGACGATCACGGTCTGGTAAGAAAAAGGGGACGGAGGGGATTAAGTCGTTTGTGCACTTGCGACTTAATCCCCTCCGTCCCCTTTTTCACTCCCAGCGCATCGGGCCGTCGCCGCGTTCGCCGAGGACGTCGCCCGGGTTGGCCAGGCGGCAGCGCTGCAGCGAAAGGCAGCCACAGCCAATGCAGCCGGTCAGTTCATCGCGCAGCAGCTGCAGCATGTGGATGCGCTCTTCCAGCTCGGTGCGCCAGCGCGCGGAAAGCTTGGCCCAGTCGGCCTTGGTTGGCGCGCGGCCTTCGGGCAGGCTCTCGAAGGCACGGCCGACCGCTTCCAGCGGCATGCCGACCCGCTGTGCCACACGAATCACCGCCAGCCGGCGCAGCACATCGCGACTGTAACGGCGCTGGTTGCCCGAGGTGCGCAGGCTGCTGATCAGCCCCTTGCGCTCGTAGAAATGCAGCGCGGAAACCGCCACGCCACTGCGCTCGGCGACTTCGCCCACGCTCAGCTCCTGGGACACCATTGCTTGACCTCAACCGTTGTTGAGGTGTCATGCTGCTATCTTCGCCGCTTGTTGACAAGCGCGGCCCGCACCTGACCCGTATGACCCCGAGCGTACCTCCCGCCGGCACCATCGCGCCGGCCGATACTTCGATCCTGTCCCCGCGCTACCGCACCACCACCGCCGGCATGGTGGCGCTGGTCGCGCTGCACGCCTTCGAGGCACTGGCGGTGGCTGCCGCCATGCCCACCGTGGCCGAGGCGCTGGACGGCCTGCGCCTGTATGCACTGGCGTTCGGCGGCACCCTGGCCACCAGCGTGATCGGCATGACCCTGGCCGGTCGCTGGGCCGACCGCCAGGGCCCGGCACGGCCACTGTGGTATGGCCTGGCCTGCTTCGTGCTGGGCCTGTTGCTGGCTGGTTTCGCAATGCGCATGGGCACGCTGGTAGCGGGGCGCCTGCTGCAAGGCCTGGGTGCGGGCGCGATTTCGGTCTCGCTGTACGTGATGGTTGGCCGCAGCTATCCCGAGCACCTGCGACCGAAGGTGTTCGCGGCGTTCTCTGCTGGCTGGGTGGTGCCCTCGATGGTCGGCCCGGCACTGAGCGGCCTGATCGTGCAGCACCTCGGTTGGCGCTGGGTGTTCCTGGCGGTGCCGCTGCTGGCCGTCCCGGCCGCACTGCTGCTGCGCCCGGCGCTGGCGCGCATGCAGTCCCCCGATGCGGTCGGCAACGATGGCGAGCGCAGCAACGTGGTGCGCTGGGCCAGTGGTGCCTCGCTGGCCGCGCTGCTGCTCTACGTCGGTGGCCAGCAACAGGGCATGGCCGCCCTGCCCTGCATCGGTGTGGCGATGCTGGCGCTGCTGTTCTGCGTGCACCGGCTGCTGCCGGCCGGAACACTGGTCCTGCGCCGCGGCCTGCCCAGCGTGATCGCGCTGCGCGGCATCGCTGCAGCGGCCTTCTTCGCCTGCGAGGCCTATCTGCCGCTGTTGCTGCAGCGCGAACGTGGACTCTCGCCCAGCTGGGCCGGCGCGGTGCTCAGCCTCGGTGCGCTGGGCTGGTTCGCGGGCTCCTGGCTGCAGGGCCACCAGCAGCGCGGCTGGTCACGGCAGCAGCTGTTGCGCGTTGGCACGGCGATGATGACGGTCGGCATCGCCGCAACGCTGGCAGTGCTGTTCAAGCGGATGCCATTGCCGGTCGCGCTGGTTGGCTGGGCCGTGACCGGTTTCGGCATGGGCATGATCTACGCCAGCCTGTCGGTGCTGACCCTGTCGCTGTCAGCGCCGCATGAGCAGGGCACCAATACCTCTGCCCTGCAGCTGAGCGAGGCGTTGTCGGTGGCCACCGCGCTGGCGGTTTCCGGCGCGCTGTTCGCCATGTTCGTGGAAAGCGCGCCGCACACGGGCTACCTGCTGTGCCTGGCGATCACCTGCGGGCTGGCCGTGCTGGCTACGGTGATCGCACGGCGGGTGTAGGGGCCCAGCATTGCGCTTCCGCCGGGCACGACCCGGCGAGCGTAGCGGTCAGGGATTTGCAGCGGCCCCCGTGTCATCGATGTCCCGGTGCAGGATGCGCCGCACTTCCAGCACCGCCTGCGGGGTTTCCTGCACGCTGTGGCCGGAAATGATCACCTTCTCCGACAGCGCGCCCTGCAGGTGCGCGCTCCAGTACGGCACCAGCCCATCATCGGACTTCTCCACTGGCAGCTCCGGCTTGCGCTGGGCGATGATCGAGTGGTACTTCAGGCCTGCTTCGATCGGCAACTGCGCGGTGGCCTTCACGAACGGATCGCTGGCCTTGAGGTTGTCGATGCTGTTGGGGATCTTCGGCTTGGCGGTACCGTCGACCTGCTGCTCGGCCTGCGCCAGCGCCATGAACACATCCTCGAACTTGCCAAGGATGGTCAGTGGCAGCCGCACCAGGCGACCGATCAGGCGACCGACCTTGTTACCGGCGATATCGGTGCCCTGGTGCGGCGCGGCGATGAAGATCGCGCGCTCCACGTTGGGCTGTGCCTTGAAGTGCAGCAGCGGCCCCAGCTTGGTCTGCACGCGCTTCAGGCGCTCGCCCTTCAGATCGTAATTGGCCAGCAGGTCGTTCCACAGTACATCACCGGAGTTGCTCACCAGCAGCCGGGCCAGCACACCGCCCATGCTGTGGCCGATGTAGACCATGTCCTTCGACGCACGCGTGCTGCCGTTGGGGTCGAAATGCTTGAGCGTGTCGTTGAACGCGTTGGCGATCTCGTAGCGGTTCAACGCGATCGGGGCATTGGTGGGGTAGTAGACCTGCCACACCTGGAACTGCTGGCGCAGCTCGGGATCGCCCATGATCTCGTTGGCCAGGTTCACCCACGCTTCCGGGCTGCTGGCCAGGCCATGCAGCATGAAGATGATGCGGCGGTTCGGGTCCCACGGCTGCATCAGGTAGATGTGGGGTTCGCCGATGCCTTCGCTCATGCCGAACAGCGTCCGCAGTGACTGCCGGGCGAAGCCACTCTGCGCCAGCCACAGGCCGTAAGCCGCGGTGAAGTTGCCGGCCAGCGGCACCTGTTCTCCATGCAGGGTGATGCGCTCGGTGGCTTCCGGCGAATAGGCATCGAGCTCGACCCGGCGCGTGCGCATCACGTCTTCGAGACTGCTGCCCTCGAACCGCAACAGCGCTGTGACGTTGATCGAGGACATCTCACTGAACTCGGGCACCGAATCATCATGGCGATGGCGGCGGCCACGGCGCTCGTCGCCCTCGTCGTCCTGCGTGGTTTCGGCCTTCGGGCCATCCGGTGCGATCACCGGCGCAACCAGCTTGGGCGGATCCATCACCATCACCAGCTCGGCACCGAAGCCATCGCGGCGATAGGTACTGCGCAGGCCGACGAAGCTGACCGTGCCGGCCGGCACCAGCTGCGCAGGAATGCTCTTCAGGTTCAACTGCTGGTAGTTGGAGGCCAGCGACCAGCTGCCGACCGTGAGCGGTTTCGTATAGTCCTCGCCCGCCAGCGCAGCGGCGCGTGCGCGCACGAACAGCACCACTGCCGCCTTCTCGGCCGCGTAGTTGTAGTAGTCGCGCACCTGCGTCTGCCGGTCTTCGAAGGCGCGGTCGGACGGCGAACGCCCGCTGTAGAACAGGTAGGCATAGGCATAGCGCGCGGCTTCCAGCCAGGCGTCCAGCGCTGCATCGCTCATCGGCGGATCGCCGGCGGTGGTCTTCTTCGGCGTCAGCGCCAGTGCAGCCTTCACCCACAGCTCGGACAGCGCCGACAGCCGCTGCTCGACATTGAGGTCATCAGTCATCAGCAGCGTGCTGCGGCAGACCAGGAAGTCCTTCTCGCACTGCGATTCGTCCAGGCCCGCCGCGCTGAGCGTTTCACGCGCGGCCGGGCTGAGCTTGCCAGTGTTGAGCACGTCGGCACGCTTGTTGACCAGCGAATCACTGGACGTGACCTGCTTGACGGTCACCATCGCGCAGCCGCTGCTGCCCAGCAGCAGGAAGGCGGCGAACAACACCGGCAGCGCGCGCTGCCAGCGGATCAGGAAGAGTCGGGTCATTACTGCGGGTCCTGCTCGGTACCAGGCACGCCCTGGCGGATCACGGTGGAAAAGTGGTCGCCGCTACCCTGGTCCAGCGCACGCTGGGTGATGCGGCCCTTGTCATGCAGCTCGGCGTACGGCACACCCGGAGCGAGCGCACCGACCTCCTGCGCGTACTCGGCCAGGTAGCCGGACAGCAGCAGGCGGTAGTCCAGCGGCAGGCGCGGCGCAATGTGCCGGGCCAGGTCGAAGACGATGGTGGTGCAGTTGCTGGTGAGCGTGTTGTAGAAGCCCGGCTTCGCATCCAGCTCACGCGCCTGCGCGATGTAGGCGGTGAACAGTTCCTTCAGCTGCGCGCGGTCCATGCCATGCAGGCGGTACAGGTAGACATCCTCGCCGCGCGCGTTGGTACGGGTGCGGATGATATCGGTCTCTTCCGAGGCCACCAGGGTCATCTCGAACTTGCGGAAGAAGCCACCCAGCGCCGAGAACGATTCGCCACGCTCCTTGCGGATCTCCAGCGAGAACACCACGTGGCGGCCATCCTCGAAACCGAATGAGATGAGGGTGTGGGCAATCGCCGGCCCCATCCAGTACGACAGCACCAGGTCGGCCGAGCGCAGCTGGTCCAGATCGTACTCGCGGCGTACCCAGCGCGCGTCGTAGTCGGTTTCGCTGCGCCAGCTGAAGTCGCGCACGTTGTCCAGCACCACATGGCGGCCATCGAAGGACACCACATGCAGGCGCTGGGCCACGTCATCGGCCCATATGCGGTCCTGGCGAGGGGTCAGCAGCAGCCACCACAGGCCGGCCAGTGCCAGCGATGCACCGAACGCCAGGCCCAGGCGGCACGAGGCGCGGCCCCGCGCGACCCGCCATGACGCCCACAGCGCAACCAGCAGCCACAGCCCGGCGACGCCGTTGGCCAGCCAACCCGGCCCCGGCATCTGATAGGCCAACAGCCCGGTCACCCACAGCGCTGCCAGCGCCATGGCACTTCCTGTCATCCAACGTCCTGCGGCTTTCACTGGCATCCTGGTGCGGTCCCGAAGCCGCATAGTTAGCCACAAGCCGGTTCACGGTGGCATCTACGGCCCGTTCAGGCACGCCGGCGCACCGTCGGCGGCGGCCCATGCGGCCGGATTCACCTCACAGGAGCAACGATGGGCATTACTTCCGTGGCCGGCGTTCCGGTCCAACCCCAGCACCGCGCCACCTGTCATTGCGGCACGGTCGAACTGCTGCTGGACCTGCCGGACGGCATCGTCGACCCGCGCCGCTGCGACTGCTCGATGTGCCGCCGCCGGGGGGCCATTGCCGCCAGCGTCAGCCGCGCGGGCCTGCAGGTGGTGCGCGGACAGAACCACCTGCAGCTGTACCAGTTCAACACCCATGTGGCCGAGCACTACTTCTGCGGCGTGTGCGGCATCTACACCCATCACCGGCGCCGCTCCAACCCGGAACAGTACGGTTACAACGTGGCCTGCCTGGAGGGCATCGACCCGTTCGCGCTGGGTGTGATCCCGGTCAACGACGGGGTCAACCACCCCGCCGACCGCACCGGCTAGTGGCGCGTGCGCCGTAGCGGCGTGGCGACCTTCTGCCAGGGCGCCATGCCGCTGCGCCCGGCCCGCGCCGGACGCTTCAGCCAGGGACGGCGTGGCGGCCCCTGCGGTGCGTCCGCAACCGGGGGAGGAAGCGGTCTACGGCTGGGCCAGAGATGGTCAAGCAGCCACATGGCGGGTCTCCGTGGGGGACGGGGACGACCTACGTTAGCGACGCCTGGGCAAAGAACGGGTGAGGGTACCGCGGCAGCCAGATGACAGCCGCGCCCCCACTCAGTCCTGCGGCCGCGACCGGCCCAGGCGGCGTACCAGCACGAAGAACAGCGGCACCAGCACCACCGCCAGCACGGTGCCGGAGACCATGCCGCCGATCACGCTCATGCCGATTTCGCGGCGGCTGACCGCACCCGCACCGGTGGCCAGCGCCAATGGAATCACACCGGCCACGAAGGCCAGAGATGTCATCACGATCGGGCGCAGGCGCAGGCGCGCGCCCTGCAGCGCCGCCTCCACCGCCGAACTGCCAGCGCGATAGCGGGCTTCGGCGAACTCCACGATCAGGATCGCATTCTTGGCCGACAGGCCGATGGTGGTCAGCAGACCGACCTGGAAATAGATGTCATTGACGAACCCGGCCACGGTGGTCGCCAGCACGGTACCAATGACACCCAGGGGGATCACCAGCACCACCGCCACCGGCACCGTCCAGCTCTCATAGAGCGCTGCCAGGCACAGGAAGATGAAGGCAATGGAGGCGGTGTACAGCCACAATGTCTGGTTGCTGGCCAGTTGTTCCTGGTAGGACAGGCCGCTCCACTGCAGGTCGAACCCGGGTTGATCGGCAACCAGCGCCTGCATGCGCTGCATCGCCTCGCCCGAGCTGCGCCCTTCGGCGGCACTGCCCTGGATCTGCATCGCCGGCAGGCCGTTGAAGCGCTGCTGCAGCTGCGGGCCGCGCGCCCAGTGGCTGCTGGCGAAGCTGGCGAACGACGCCATCTGGCCGTTGCCACCGCGCACATACCACTGGCCGATGTCGTCGGGCACACTGCGGTAGGGCTGATCACCCTGCATGTAGACCCGCTTGACCCGGCCACGGTCGAGGAAGTCGTTGATGTAGCTGCCGCCCCAGGCCGCCGACAGCGTGGAATTGATGTCGGCCTGCGCAAGGCCCAGCGCGCTGGCCTGCGCATGGTCGATGTCCAGCCGCAGCTCGGCCTTGTCGCCCAGGCCGTTCAGGCGCACCGAGGTGAGCCCGTCGTCTTCGCCGGCCGCACGCACCACCTGCTCCTGCGCCGCCTGCAACGCCACGCGTCCGGCCGCGCTGGTGTCCTGCAACCACAGTTCAAAACCACTGGACTGGCCCAGTCCACGCACCGCCGGCGGTGCCAGTACGTTGACCCTGGCATCGGGCAGGCTGCGGAAGTAGGCATTGGCCCGCGTGATGATCGCCGCAGCGGTGTTGTCACCCGTGCGCTCATTCCAGGGTTTCAGTGCGAGGAAGCCCTGCCCGGCGTTCTGGCCGGTACCGGCATTGTTGCGGCCGACCACTACGAACACCACATCCAGGTTCTGCTTCTCGTGCTCCATGAAGTAGCGGCTGATCTGCTCGCCCAGCGCTTCGGTACGTGCCATCGGCGTGCCTTCCGGCGTGGAGAACTGGAAGGTCACCTGGCCCTGGTCCTCCACCGGCAGGAAGCCGGTGGGCATGCGCGCGTACAGCGCGACCATGGCGACCACCAGCAGCAGGTACAACGCCATCCAGCGCCGCGGCCGGGTAACGACGCCACCGAGCTTTCCCTGGTAGGCCAACTGGCTGCGCTCGACGCCCCGGTTGAACGCCCGGAAGAAGCGGCCCTGCGGTTTCTGCGCCGAAGACGGCTTGAGCAGGGTCGCGCACAGCGCCGGGGTCAGCGTCAGCGCCACCAGCGCCGACAATGCCATGGCAGATGCAATCGTGATCGAGAACTGCCGGTAGATGATGCCGGTGGAACCACCGAACAAGGCCATCGGCAGGAACACCGCGCCCAGCACCACGGTGATGCCGATCAGCGCGCCGGTGATCTCGCCCATCGATTTTTCGGTGGCCTCGCGAGGCGACAGATGCTCGTCGTGGATGATGCGCTCCACGTTCTCCACCACCACGATCGCATCATCGACCAGCAGGCCGATCGCCAGCACCATCGCGAACAGGGTCAGCGTATTGATGGTGAATCCGGCGACCGCCAGCACGCCGAAGGTGCCCAGCAGCACCACCGGCACCGTGATTGCCGGGATCAACGTGGCACGCAGGTTCTGCAGGAACAGGAACATCACCACGACCACCAGCACGATGGCTTCGACCAGGGTATGGATGACCCCCTCGATCGAGACCCGCACGAACGGTGTGCTGTCGCGCGGATAAGCCACCTGCAGCCCCGGCGGGAAGGTCGGCCGCAGCCGTTCGATCTCCGCGCGCACCGCGTCGGCAGTGGCCAATGCGTTGGCACCGGAGGCCAGGGTGACCGAGAAACCGGCCGCCGGATAGCCATTGAGATAACTGCTGGTCTGGTAGTTCTCCGCGCCGATCTCGACCCGTGCGACGTCGCCCAGCAACACCGCCGCGCCATTGGGCAGGGTGCGCAGGATGATCGCGCGGAACTGTTCGGGGGTCTGCAGGCGCGACTGCGCGGTCACCGTGGCGTTGAGGCTCTGCGCCGGACTGGACGGCATTGCGCCCAGCTCGCCCGCCGTCACCTGCGTGTTCTGCGCCTGGATCGCTGTGCGCACGTCCGACGGCATCAGGTCGTAGGCGCGCAGCTTGTGCGGGTCCAGCCAGACGCGCATCGCATAGGCAGAGCCGAACACGTTGATCTCGCCCACGCCGGGAATGCGGCTGATCGGGTCCTGTACGTTGCTGACCAGGAAGTCGGAGACGTCCACGCGCTCCATGCGCCGGCTGGTGTCGTACAGCGAGACCACCATCAGCGAATCGCCCTGGGATTTGGCGACCGTCACGCCCTGCTGCTGCACTTCCTGCGGCAGCCGGTTGATGGCCTGGTTGACGCTGTTCTGCACCTGCACCTGGGCGATATCCGGATTGGCGCTCTGGTCGAAAGTGACTGTGATGCGCGCCTGCCCCGATGACGAGCTGGTGGATGAGAAATACAGCAGATGGTCGATGCCCTTGATCTGCTGCTCGATCACCTGGGTGACGCTGTCCTCCACCGTCTGCGCCGAGGCACCGGTGTAGTTCGCGGTGATGTTGACCTGCGGCGGCGCGATGTCCGGATACTGCTCCACCGGCAGCTGGGTCACTGCAATGGTGCCGAAGGCCATGATGCAGATCGCCAGGACCCAGGCGAATACCGGGCGATGGATGAAAAAGCGCGGCAGCATCTGCTCAGTCCTTCCCGGCCGGCGCCGGCGCAGGCTTCACCCGCACCGCCATGCCATCGGCCAGGCCCTGCGCGCCGGCCACCACCACCCGCTCACCGGCGGAAAGGCCATCGAGCACCAGCCACTGATCGCCCACCGCACGCGCGGTGCGGAACAGGCGCAGCCGTGCCTTCCCATCCTTGTCCACCAGCCACGCCTGCGCCTCGCCTTTGGGGCTGCGATCGACCGCAGCCTGTGGCACCAGCAGCGCCTGCTGGCGGGTACCCTGCCCCACCAGCGCGCGCACGTACATGCCCGGCAGCAGCTGCCCGTCCGGATTGGGGAAACGCGCGCGCAGGGTGATGCTGCCGGTTTCCTGCTGAACGTCCACGTCGGCGAATTCCAGCGTGCCCGGCAACGGGTAGTCGGTGCCATCGGACAGGCGCAGCCGCACCGGCGCTGTATCGGCCTGCACGCCACCGTCGGCGATGGCGCGGCGCAGTGCCAGGTACTCATTGCTGGACTGGGTGATGTCCACGTTCATCGGGTCCATCTGCTGCACCCGTGCCAGTGGATCGGCCTGGCCTGAGGTGACCAGCGCCCCCGGCGTGAACAGCGCGCGGCCGATGCGCCCGGCAATCGGTGAAGTCACCGTGGCAAACCCCAGCCGTGTGCTGGCCGTGTCACGTGCCGCCTGTGCGGCCTGCGCGGCGGCAGCGGCCTGCTGGTCGCTGGCCACCGCATCATCCACGTCCTGGCGCGCGGCCAACTGGTCCTTGCCCAGCGCCTGCATGCGCTGCGCCCGCAGGCGCGCGGTCACCGCAGCGGCCTCGGCCGTCTTCAGGTTGGCCTGTGCCTCGTTCAGCGCCGCCTGGTACAGCGCGGGCTCGATCTGGAACAACGGCTGCCCGGCCTTCACCCACTGGCCCTGCTCGAACAACCGCTTCACCAGCACGCCATCCACCTGCGGGCGCACATCCGATTCCTGCGAGGCGACGCTGCGCCCAGGCAATTCCTGCTGCAGTGCCAGCGGCTGGCTGCGCAGGGTCAGCACCGTCACCTCAGGCGTCGTGGCGGCAGGCTTGGGCGCGTCCTTGCCGCAGGCGCTGAGCAGGCCGGCCAGGGCAAGCGCCAGCAGCGGCAGGCCCGCGGTACGCGGCAGCCGCCAGGCGCGGCAAGCACGGGAGGAATTCGGAAGGATCATCGGCTGCAGGTTCCACGCGTGGGGGAGCGTTCGGCGCCGAATATAGAAGACGCGGCGGCACGATCCTGCTAAATGGCGCATGAAACATTTTTCATTTGCAGTCGCTGCCCGCGATTGCGACGATGCCCCTGTCCCACTCTGCACACTGGCCCATGCCGCGCGTACTCACCATCGAGGACGATCTTGTCACCGCAGAGGAAATCGCCACCGAACTGCGCAGCCACGGTTTCGACGTGGACGTTGCCAGCGACGGCAGCAACGGCCTGGCGATGGCACGTACAGGCGACTACGCGGTGATCACCCTGGACCGCATGCTGCCCGGCATCGACGGGCTGGCCCTGGTCACCCGGTTGCGCCGTGAAGGCATCACCACGCCGGTGTTGATGATCAGTGCCCTGTCTGACGTGGATGAGCGCGTGCGCGGCCTGCGTGCGGGAGGGGATGACTACCTGACCAAGCCGTTCGCCTCCGATGAGATGGCCGCACGCGTGGAAGTGCTGGTCCGGCGCCAGGGCTCGACCGGCGCCATCGACAACGTGCTGCGCGCCGGTGACCTGGAACTGGACCTGATGACCCGTTCGGCGCGACGCGGCGGGCATGAAATCGCGCTGTTGCCGACCGAGTTCAAGCTGCTCGAATTCCTGGTCCGCAACGCCGGCCAGGTGGTCACCCGCAGCATGCTGTTCCAGGAAGTCTGGGGCTACCACTTCGATCCGGGCACCAACCTGATCGACGTGCATATCGGCCGCGTGCGCAAGCGCATCGAACAACCTGGCCGGCCGCAGCCGATCATGACCGTACGTGGAACCGGCTATGTCTTCGACGCGCAATCCTGACCACTGGCGTTCCTCCAGCAGCCGACTGCTGGGCCTGTACTGCATCCTGTTCGTGGCGTGGTCGAGCCTGCTGCTGGGCGTGATGTACTGGCGCATCTCGGATTACCTGAGTGACCTGACCGAATCGGGACTGCAGCAGCGCGCCCACCTGTTCATGAGCTTCGACGGGCCGGCACTGGATGAAGCTTTGCGCGACAGCCAACGCTTCGACCTGCACCAGGTCTATACGTACGGGTTGTTCGACAACACCGGCATGCCGATGGCTGGCGCACTGGCCGCCATTCCCGAGGGGCTGCCGCTGGATGGCAATTCGCATCCGGTGGACGGCTGGACGTTGGCCGATGGTCCCCACGAGAGCGGTGGCAGCGCACTCGGCGTGGTGACCCGCGATGGGCGGACGCTGGTGTTCGTGCGCCAGAATGGCAAGCTCATGGCGGTCAACAGCATCATTCTCGATGCACTGCTGTGGGGCGTGTCGTTGACCGTCATTCCCGGCCTGGTGGGCTGGCATCTGCTGCGCCGGCGCCCGCTGAAGCGGATCCAGCAGATCGAAGCGGCCACCAACCGCATCGTGGCCGGTGACCTTGGCCAGCGCTTGCCGGTCTCCAGCCGCCGCGACGAGATCGACCGGCTGTCCAGCATCGTCAACGCCATGCTGGAGCGCATCGAACAGCTGATGACCGAGGTCAAGGGCGTGTGCGACAGCATCGCCCACGATCTGCGTACGCCCCTGACCCGCCTGCGTGCCCACCTGTACCGCATGCGCGTAGGCCTGGAAGAACGGGACCCGCACGCTGTTCCACTGGACAAAGCGCTGGCCGAGACCGACATGCTGATGGCGCGCTTCGCCGCGCTGCTGCGGGTATCCGAACTGGAGAGCCACCAGCGGCGTTCGGCCTTCGACGCGGTCGACATCACCGAGCTGCTGCAGGAACTGCACCAGTTCTATCTGCCGCTGGCCGAGGAAAAGCAGCAGTTGCTGGAGCTGCAGGTGGACCCGAAGCTGGGCCCGCTGCGTGGCGACCGCGAGCTGCTGTTCGAAGCATTGGCCAACCTGCTGTCCAACGCCCTGCAGTTCACCCCGGCACACGGCCGCATCCTGCTGCGTGCAGTCGATGATCACGGCGCCCCGAGGATCGATGTGATCGACAACGGGCCAGGCATTCCGCCACAGGACCGCACGCTGATCTACCAGCGCTTCTTCCGCGGCACCAGCAGCGCCAGCCAGGGACCAGGATTCGGCCTGGGCCTGTCGATCGTGGCCGCCATCGCCGGCCTTCACGGCTTCCGTGTCCGTGCCGGCAGCGCCCCCGGCGGCGGCGCCTGGATGAGCATCCGCGGCGCGACCGACGGCCTGCCCTGACACAGCGCCCGGACGACACAATCGCATTTGGGAATCATTTGTATTTGTGAGCGGGCATCCGGATAATCCGCCGTCACCGCCCTTCCCGGATTCCTGACAATGCCCGCCCTGTCGCCGCGCCGCCCGCTGCTGTACACGCTTGCCCTGCCCCCCCTGCTGGCCTCGGCCATCACCCAGGCCCAGGACAACCCGGCGGCGCGCACTCTGGACAAGGTAACGGTGGTGGCCGAGCGGGCCAGCACCGCGACCAAGACCGACACCGCCCTGGCCGAGACACCGCAGGCGATCAGCGTGGTCACCCAGCAGCTGTTCACCGATCGCGGCGCACACAACCTGCAGGAAGTGCTGCGCTACAGCGCCGGCGTCACCGCCGATGCCTGGGGCCTGGATACCCGCAACGATGCGACCTCGGTGCGCGGGCTGGACCCGGTGCAGTACCAGGACGGCCTGCGCCGCAGCTACGGGTTCAGCCCCCTCGCCCGCCCGGAAATCTATGGCCTGGAACGTGTGGAAGTACTGCGCGGCCCGTCCTCGGTGCTGTACGGTGCCGGCGCCACCGGCGGCATCATCAATGCGATGAGCAAGCGCCCGACCTTCGGCGCCCCCAACGGCGAGGTCGGCGTGCAGCTCGGCAGTTTCGACCGCAGGCAGCTGCAGGGTGATATCGGCGGCGCCTTGAACAATGCCGGTACGCTTGCCGGCCGCTTCGTCGGGCTGGTGCGCGAATCGAACATGCAGACCGATGTATTGAAGGATGACCGCGTCTATCTGGCACCGTCGATCAGCTGGCGCGGCGAACGCAGCACCTTGACCCTGCTGGCCAGCTACCAGCACGACAGGACCGGCTCCAGCCAGCAGTTCCTGCCGCTGGCCGCGACCCTGCTGGCCCCGCCCGGACGCCGCCTCGACCCGTCCACCTTCATCGGCGATCCTGGTTTCGACCGCATCGACTCGCGCGTGTACAGCCTGACAGCGCTGTTCGATCACAGCTTCAGCGACACGCTCAGCCTGCGCTCGGCGGTGCGTTATATCGATGGCAGGACCACGCTGCAGCAGATGTACGTGGACAGCTACAGCAACCCGGCCGATCCCTTCATCGACGCCGAGCGGCGCGTGGTCAACCGCACGGCCTACGGCACCCGCCCCGACGTGCAGATCTTCAGCGCCGACAATGCGCTGCAGTTCGACTTCGCCACCGGTGCCTTCCAGCATCTGTTGCTGGCCGGCGTGGACTACAGCCAGTACAAGGAGCAGCTGCAGCGGCTGGACGCCACCGGCACGCCGATCGACATCTACACCCCGGTATCGGTGGCGCCGACGGTCCGTGGCTGGGACCGCCAACCCGACCAGACCTCCACCCAGCTGGGTTTGTACGTGCAGGATCAGATCCGCTGGGCCGACCGCGTCTCGCTGGTACTGGGCGCGCGCCGCGACCATGCACGCTCGAAGACAGAGGGGCAGCCCAGCCAGACCGACAACGCCACCACCTATCGCGCCGGCCTGATTGGCGAACTGGGTGCAGGGGTGTCGCCCTACCTGAGCTACAGCGAGTCGTTCCTGCCGGTCACTGGCCAGGACCTGTTCGGCCAGGCTTTCAAGCCGATGCGTGGCCGCCAGAGCGAGGCAGGCATCAAGTGGCAACCCGCACGCAACCTGCTGCTGACGATGGCAGCGTATCGCATCATCGAAACCAACCGGCAGACCAACGACCCGGACAACGTGTTGAACGTGGTGCAGACCGGGCAGATCCGCTCCAAGGGCATCGAGCTGGAAGGCCAGTTCCAGTTCGCCAACGACCTCACGATCACCGCTGCCGTTGCGCGCAACGAGGCCGAGGTCAGCCGCAGCAACTTCGCATTGGAAGTCGGCCAGCGCCTCAACGACACCCCGCAGGACCTGGCCTCGGCCTGGGTTTCGAAGGGCTTCCAGCTGGACGATGCCGCACGCCTGCGCCTGGGCCTGGGTGTGCGCCACGTCGGCAATACGGTGTCGCTGGGCAATGGCGGGCGCATCATCACCCCCAGCTACACGCTGGCAGACGCATTGGTGGAAGTACAGGTGACTGACTGGACGATGGCGTTGAACATCACCAACCTCACCGACAAGCGCTACTACGCACCGTGCCGTACCTTCGGCGACTGCTTCGCCGGCTACCCGCGCGTAGTGACCGGTACCATCAGCTATCGGTTCTGAGCATTGCCGGCGCTGACCACCGCAGCAGCAGTTGCTGCCTGCACTGCCCACGCACCAAGGGCAGTTCTCGTTGCTATGGCCCGGTGGGCGCCATCCCAGTGCACGCCTGCGGGTGTTCATCGACTATGCCGTTGCGAACCTGTTCCGCGGCGACCCCGCATAGCGGATCCACAGGATCAGTTCGCACCCGCCATCTGCAGGAAATTGCCCAGCACGGGCGACAGTTGTTCCGGGCGCATGCAGAACTGCAGGCTGAAGCGCGCTGCTTCGCCCTGCAGCACGCGATAGACGATCTCCTGCGGACGGAAGCTGGCCATGCTGGCCGGCACGATCGCCACGCCGGCGTCGACCGCCACCAGCGATAGCACGGCATGCATGCCCTGCGCTTCCTGCACCACGCGCGGGGTGAAGCCCGCAACGGTGCACAAACCCAGCACCTGTGCATGGAAGCCGATGCCCTCGCCCGCCGGCCACGACACGAACGGTTCGTCTGCCAGCATCGCCACACTGGCCTGCGGCACATTGGCCAGCGCGTGTGCACGCGGCAGCGCAATCGCCAGGCGATCGTGGTCGAAGTCGTGCAGCAGCAGCTCGGCGGCGGGAATCGGTGGGATCAGCACACCGACGTCGATGCGCTGCTCGCGTAGCCATAGCTGCTGCTGGCGCGACGTCGCCTCCTGCAGATGCAGTTGCACCTGCGGGTACTGCTGGCGGAAGCGGCGGATCAAGCCCGGCAACCGGCCATACAGCGCACTGCCGACATAACCCACGCGCAGGCTGCCAGACTGCCCGGCGGCGGCTTCACGGGTGCGCTGTAGTGCCTGCTCCGCCTGCTGCAGTGTTGCCCGCGCCTCCACCAGCAGCGTCTGCCCGGCCACGGTCAGGCCCAGGGTACGGTTGCCACGCACGATCAGTTCACTTCCAAGCGCGTCTTCCAGCCGTCGTATCGCCGCCGTCAGCGGCGGCTGTGACATGTGCAGGCGGGCGGCGGCGCGGTGGAAATGCAGCTCTTCGGCCACGGCCACGAACTGGCGTAGCAGGCGCAGGTCGATCATCTCGGTGCAGGCAGTGGGAACCTGCCTAGGGTACGCGCTCAGCTGCGCGCGTCCATGCTGGCACGCGCGATGGCAGGCCACTGCAGCGCGACCGATTCAATACTGTCGGCAGGCACCGCGCGCAGATCCCGTGGGTAGGCCACATGCTCCGCTTCCTGCAGGCGCAGTGCATGGAACTGCCCGTTGCTCGCGCGCAGCACCCACCCTCCCTCCTGGCAGCGCGTGGATGCCAGATAGGCCACGCCCTGCGCGACCGCATCAGGATGCAGCTCGTCCGGCTCACCTTCGATGCCCCACATGCGCGTCTTCGCCACCGGCGAAACCGCATTGACCACGATGCCATGCCCGGCGCCTTCCAGCGCCAGCACATTGACCAGGCCCAGCGCGGCCAGCTTGCCCATCGCGTAAGCGGACAGCCCGCGCTGTGCGTACTGCGGATACAGCGCGCGATCGGAGGTGGTGATGACGATGCGCCCACCACCCGCCGCGCGCATTGCCGGCCACGCCGCCTGCGCCAACCACAGCGGCGTCTTCGCCGCCAGGCACAGCATCTGCTCCAGCGCCTCGTCCTCAATCACTTCCAGCGCCTGGTACTCGACCCAGCCCGCGTTGTGGATCAGGAAGTCAATGCGGCCGTGAGCCTGCAGCAGTTCCTGCACCAGCGCATGGCAACCGGCGCGATGATCGATGGGACCGCTTGCGGCCTGCACCGTCAGCCCCCGCGCCTGCAACGCTTCGACGCTGCGCAGGATGCGCTGCGGATCGGCGCCGCGGCCGTCGGTGCCAGCACCGATGTCATGCATCAGCACCTGCGCACCGCGCTCGGCCAGCAAGCGACTGTAGGCCAGGCCCAGTCCTCCGGCGGCACCCGTCACCAGGCCCACCTGGCCCTCGAAGGAAATACGAGAAATTGGCTGCATCGGCACAGCTTCAGCCAAGCGCACCGCCCCGGCCAATACCGTTGACCACCGCCCACGATACGCCCGCGCTATCACAAGAAAAGGGGACGGAGGGGATTAAGTCGCTTCAGGCACAGCAGGGTCAGTTGCGACTTAATCCCCTCCGTCCCCTTTTTTCAGCGGCTGAAGCGGCGCGCGCCTGCCACGCAGATCACCGCGACCACGGTCACCAGCACCATGCTGAGGCTGACCGCTTCGTGCAGCAGCAGCGCGGCCAGGGCCAGGCCGAAGAACGGCTGCAGCAACTGCAGCTGGCCAACAGCGGCGATGCCACCCTGGGCCAGCCCGCGGTACCAGAACAGGAAACCGATCAGCATGCTGAACACCGCCACGTAGCCCAGCGCCCACCACGCCGAAGCGCCGACTGCCGCGAACGAGGCCGGGCGCATCAGCACTGCCAACGGCAGCATCACCGGCAACGCCAGCAGCAACGCCCAGCTGATCACCTGCCAGCCGCCCAGATGACGGGCGAGCCGGCCGCCTTCGGCATAGCCCAACCCGCACACCACGATTGCCGCCAGCATCAGCAGGTCGGCCTGCAATGACGCCTCGATGCCGTTGCGCACTGCATAGCCGACCACGCAGGCGCTGCCCAGCAACGAGAACAACCAGAACGCCCGGCGCGGCCGTTCGCCACCGCGCAGCACGCCGAATACCGCGGTGCTCAGCGGCAACAAGCCCAGGAACACGATGGTGTGCGCTGATGAGGCATGGCGCAGGGCCAGCGCGGTCAGCAGCGGAAAGCCGACCACAACGCCGAGGCCAACCACCAGCAACCCCGGCAGGTCGCCACGTCGCGGCCGCGGCTGGCGTAGCAGCACCAGCAGCCCCAGGCCAAGCACAGCGGCGATGGTGGCGCGGGCGGCGGTGACGAACCCCGCATCCAGCTGCAGCACCGCCAGACGGGTGGCCGGCAATGAGCCTGCGAAGATCACCACACCAATGAAGCCATTGATCCAACCACTCGCCGACCGTTCCACGCCTGTAATCCTGAAGTGCCGGGCGACGCCTGGCGGAGCCTGTATGGAAGCATCCAGCGCGGAACCACCCCAGCTACAATCCAGTACAGTCCCAAATAACTGTACTGCCCACACTTCCACTACAGTGCTGCCATGTCACGTCCGCTTACCCGCATCGAATCGGTCATCCAGGCCGTCCGCAACCGCATCACCGCACGCGTGGATGGTCCCGGCTCCCGCCTGCCTTCGGTGCGCGCGCAGGCGGCTGCGATGGGAGTGTCGGTCTCCACCGTGGTCGAAGCCTACGAGCGCCTCGCGGCCGAAGGCCTGATCACTGCGCGCGCAGGATCCGGCTTCTACGTCAGCGGGCCCGCCGCACCGCTGGCACTGGCCGAGATGGAGCCCCGGCTGGACCGCGCCGTGGACCCGCTGTGGGTGTCGCGGCAGTCGCTGGAAACCCCGCCGGGCCACCTCAAGCCCGGGTGCGGCTGGATGCCCAGTGACTGGCTGTACCACGACGGCGTGCGGCGCGGCCTGCGTCGGTTGGCGCGCGCCGATGCCATGCATCTGGCCGACTACGCCGGCCCACTCGGGCTGCCCGCGTTGCGCCAGCTGCTGCAACGGCGAAGCGCTACGCTGGGCATCGATGCACCGATGGAGCAGATCGTGCTGACCGAATCCGGTACGCACGCGGTCGACCTGATCTGCCGCTTCCTGCTCAAGCCCGGCGACTGCGTGCTGGTCGATGACCCAAGTTACTTCAATTACCACGCGTTGCTGAAGGCGCACCAGGTACAGGCAGTGGGTGTGCCGTACACGCCCACCGGCCCGGACCTCGAAGCGTTCGAACGCGCATTGCAGGACCATTCGCCGCGGCTGTACATCACCAACTCCGGCCTGCACAACCCGACCGGTGCGGTGCTTTCGGCCAGCACCGCACATCGCTTGCTGGGCCTGGCCGAACGCAGCGAACTGATCATCGTCGAGGATGACATCTTCGCCGACTTCGAACTGCAGCCGGCACCGCGCCTGGCCGCACTCGATGGGCTGTCACGGGTGATCCACGTCGGCAGTTTTTCCAAGACGCTGTCGGCGGCCTCGCGCTGCGGCTACATCGCTGCGCGCCATGACTGGATCGAGGCGTTGACCGACCTGAAGCTGGCGACCAGCTTCGGCGGTGGCCATCTGGCCGCACAATTGATGCACATCGCGCTGACCGACAGCGGCTACCGACGCCACATGCAATCGGTGCGTTCGCGTTTGGCCGATGCGCGCCGGCACACGCTGCGCAAGCTGCACACGCTTGGCATCACGCCGTGGCTGCAGCCAGAAGCCGGACTGTTCCTGTGGTGCCAACTGCCGGATGGCCGCGATGCCGCCGCGCTGGCGCGGCAGTGCCTGCGCGAAGGCATCGTGCTGGCGCCGGGCAACGCGTTCAGCCAGTCGCAGCGCGCGGCCGACTATCTGCGCTTCAACGTTTCGCAGTGCCAGGACGCACGGATCTGGCAGGTGCTGGCGCGGGAGTTGCGTTGAGCTGGTAATGCGCGACCAGCGCATCCACCACCACGCGCACGCCTGGCAACTGGCCGCGACGATGTGGCAGCAGCACGCTGGTGGTCACTTCGCCGGCATGCCACGCCGGCAGCACCTGCTGCAGGCGACCGGCCACAAGAGCCGCAGCACACAGGCTGTAGGGCAGCACGGTGATGCCAAGGCCCGCCTCGGCCGCCGCGATCAGCAGCTGCGATTCATTGCCGACCATTGCCACCTGCGGCTCCACCTGCACGGTGCGGGCGTCGGGGCCGTGCAGCGTCCATCGCGTGGCGTGGCGCGCGGTGAGCAGGCCGGCATGCGCGCGTAGTTGCTCTGGTGCCACCAATGCTGGTGCAGCTGCCAGATAGCCAGGGGACGCGACCAGCACGATGCGTTCGCTCCCCAACGCGCGTTGCACCAACCCCGAATCCGGCAGCGGACCGAAGTGGCTGCGCAGGGCGATGTCGATGCCCTCCTGAGCCAGATCGATGAAACGATCACTTGCTTCAACTTCGATCCGCAGCCGTGGATAGCGGCGGGCCAGTGCAGGCAGGCACGCGGCGAGCTCGCCCTGCACCACCGGAATCGAAGCGCTGATGCGCACGGTGCCGCTGGGTTCGGCCTGGCGGTCGCGGACGATGGCCTCGGCGGCCTCCACTTCAGACAGGGCCGTGCGTGCGCGTTCGAAGAACGCCTGGCCGACCTCGGTCAACGCGAAGCGACGCGAACTGCGTTGCAGCAGCCGCACCTCGAGGTGTTCTTCCAGCAGCGCCACGCGCTTGCTCAGGGTCGAGCGCGGCAAGCCCAGATGGCGGCCACCAGCCGCGAACCCGCCCTGCTCCACTGCGGTCACGAACAGGGCCAGATCGTTGAGATTGAGCATGCGCAACGTCCACAGATGTGGACTTCAGGATGCCATTCTGACGGCTTCCGGGGCAATGTCCACGCAGGCACGCTTTCCTCACCCGCCGCATCGCGGCTTGAACCGGAAACCTGCCATGACCCCGATCCTCTTCTACGGCGTGCCCTCGGGCTGCTCGTTCGGCTCCATCGTTGCCCTGGAGTGGCTGCGCCAGCCTTACCAGCTGTGCCGCATCGACATGCCCGGCCAGGTGCAGGGCGAAGACTACCGCCGCCTCAATCCACTGGGCGAAACCCCGACCCTGCGCACCGCGCAGGGCGAACTGCTCAGCGAAAGCCTGGCCATCCTCAACCATCTGGCCGCGAAGGGCATCGCGCAGGGCCTGGGCTTCGCACAGGGCACGCCCGGCTTCGATCGCCTCAACCACCGGCTGGCCTATCTCAACACCAGCTTCTTCGGTGCCTACGCCCCGCTCTGGCATGCACTGGAACACGCGGAGGGTGCCGAAGGTGAAGCGCTGCGTACGTACGGCACGACCAAGGTCCGCCACGCACATCAGGCACTGGAGCAGATGATCGGCACGGGCCCGTGGCTGCTGGGCGCACAGCGCAGCTTCGCCGATGCCTACTTCGCCGGCATCGCGCGCTGGAACGATTACCACCAGGTGGTTGATCGTCGCGAGTTCCCCAGGGTGCAGCAGCTGTTCGAGCGCCTGCAGGACGACGCCGGCGTGCAGTTCGCCCACGCCATCGAGGCGCAGCAGCCGGCAACCAGCAGCGGTGGTTTCCTCGGCGAGGTACGACTGCAGGACGTACTCGGGGCCGCGGCGGCCTGATCCCTGTCCTGCCCGTGCGGCAGCGGCGCGCAATGCCTCTTGCGCGCCGCGCTACAGTGGTATGTCCCCCGCCGCAGGAATCCGCGCATGTCCACGTTCTCCGATCCGCAGGCGGTGGCCCGCTATGCCGAAGCGCCACTGCGCCAGGTGCCGGGTTTCCTCGCCCTGCAGCAGATGAGCCGTCTGCTGCTGGCCGAACGTGTCCCCGCGCAGGGCCGCGTGCTGGTACTCGGTGCCGGTGGCGGGCTGGAGCTGAAAGCCTTCGCCGAGGCGCAACCGGGTTGGCAGCTGCTGGGCGTGGACCCGGCCGCGCCGATGCTGGCCCTGGCCGAGCAGACGCTGGGCCCGTTGAACGCACGCGTTGAGCTGCTGGAAGGCTACATCGACGATGCCCCGGACGTGCGCTTCGATGGTGCCAGCTGCCTGCTGACCCTGCACTTCCTCGACGCTACGCAGCGCCTGCACACGCTGCGCGAACTGCACCGGCGCCTGCAGCCCGGCGCGCCGCTGGTGCTGGCGCACCACAGCGTGCCGCAGGATCCGGCCGGCAAGCTGCGCTGGTTGCAGCGCTACGCAGCGTTCGCCGAAGCCTCTGGCGTTGCCCACGCCGATGCTCAGCGCGCGATCGAGGCCATTGCCGAGCGATTGCCGCTGCTGGCTCCCGAACAGGAAGTGGCACTGCTGCAGGAAGCCGGCTTCGAGAGCATCGAGCTGTTCTATGCCGGCTTCAGCTTCAAGGGCTGGGTGGCGTACGCCGGATGATGCCTACGGCACTACGGTAATGCCGATGCGCTGCATCAACAGCGCTACCTGCTGCACGTCCAGCGTGGCGCCGCGCAGGTTGGTGCTGCGCAGGTCCAGCTCGCCCAGCTCCGAGCGGGTCAGGTCGCAGTCGGTGAAGTTGGCGCTGTTCCAGTCGATGCCCTCGAACTGGCCGCCGGACAGATCCGAACCGGCGAAGCTGGCGCCACTCAGGTTCGCGCCATCCCAGCGGTTCTCCCACAGTTCGCACTTCTCCAATGTCACCCGCGAGAAATTGGCATAGCGCAGGTTCGACTTCTTGATGAACGCACTGCAGAACCAGCTGCGCGTGGTGACCTGGTTCATGAAGCTGGCGTTGCTGAAATCCGCGCCCTGCGCGCGGCATTCGCTGATCTCCAGGCCCAGTGCCTTGATGAAACTGAAATGGCACATGCTGATGTCGCAGCTGCGGAAGCTGGCTTCCTTCAGCGTGGCGCCATTGAAGCGGCAGCCGGCGCGGCTGTCGGCGTCGTAGAAGCTGCAGTTGATGAACTCGGTCGCGGTCAGGTCGGCACCGGAAAAGTCGCACTCATGGAACTGCTGGTCGACCACTTTCTGGCCGGTGTACTGGTCCGCGCCGATGCGCAGCTTGCGGTGAACGGTGGGGGACATCGTGGATTCCACGCCAAGGGCCCCGCCATGATGCCGGGCCGCAAAGGTGATCCATAGACGCCGGGCGCGGGCCGGTTCACCGGCAATCCAGCCGTTCTGTGTCCACTCCCGCCAAATGCACGTTGTTGCACGTTAATGCACAAACGTGCAGACTTGCGTCATGAGCTCCGATCCCAGCCCCCTCCCCGCCCAGCGCACCCAGCAGATCCTTGAGGAACTGCGCCAGCAGGGCCGCGTGGTCGCCGCCGAGCTGGCGCGCCGCTATGCCATCTCCGAAGATTCGATCCGCCGCGACCTGCGCGAGCTGGCGGCACAAGGCCTGTGCCAGCGCGTCTACGGCGGCGCCGTGCTGCCGCCGCCAAAGGAACGCCCGCTGCGCGAGCGCCTGACCCGCGACCGCGGCGACAAGGCCGAGCTGGCCGCCCGCGTCTGCGCGCTGCTGCAGCCCGGCCAGGTGGTACTGCTCGACGCCGGCTCGACCAACCTGGCGGTCGCCCAGCAGTTGCCGGCCGCCCTCGGCCTGACGGTGATCACCAACGCGCCACAGATCGCCACCGCCGCCAGCATGCTCGAAGGCACCTCGGTGCAGCTGATCGGCGGGCGTTTGGCCAACGGTGGTGGTGCGGTCGGCGCCGAAGCACTGGCCCAGGTGCAGCGCCTGCGGGCCGACGTGTACCTGCCCGGCCCCTGCGCGGTGGACGGCGACACCGGCGTGTGGGCGATGGATGCGGAAGAGGCCACGCTGAAGCGCGCGATGGTGGCGTGCAGCAGCCGCGTCATCGTCGCCGCCACCACTGAAAAACTCGGTGCACGCGGCAACTGGCAGATTGCCAGCCTCGACGAGATCGACGACCTGGTCCTGACCACCTCGGCACCGCCTGCGCTGGCCGCACGCTTCCGCGCCGCCGGCATCGCGGTGCACCCCACGCCTCCCTGACCGTACCGCTCATGTCCCTTGCCAACCGCGCGCGTGCCGAACAGCACGCGACCCGCGCTGCATTCTTCATTCCCGGCTTCGCCACCGCGCTGTGGGCCACCTTGGTGCCGTTCGCCAAGGCGCGCACCGGCATCAATGACGCCACGCTGGGCCTGGTGCTGCTCTGCCTTGGTGCCGGCTCGCTGCTGGCGATGCCCTTGTCCGGCGTGCTGGCCGCGCGCCTCGGTTGCCGCCGGGTGATGGTGGCCAGCAGCCTGCTGATCTGCCTGACCGCGCCCGGCCTGGCGCTGGGCGGTTCGGCCTGGACGCTGGGCCTGGTGCTGTTCGTGTTCGGCGCCGCCGTGGGCGCGATGGACTGCACGATGAACGTACAGGCCGTCATCGTCGAGCGCGAAGCACGGCGGGTGATGATGTCCGGCTTCCATGCCTTCTTCAGCATCGGCGGCTTCCTCGGCGCGGCCATCATGACCGTGCTGCTGTCCGCACAGTTGCCCCCTTTGGCATCGGTGATGATCGGCGTCGGCGCCATGCTGCTGGTGATGCTGCTCTCGGCCGCGCACTGGCACAGCGAACGCACGCCACACGACACACCGATGCTGGCCCTGCCGCACGGCATCGTGCTGTTCATCGGCGTGCTGGCGTTCGTTGCCTTCCTCGGCGAAGGCGCGATGCTCGACTGGAGCGCGGTCTTCCTCAGCGATGTGCGTCGCGTCGATGCCAGCCTCGCCGGTATCGGCTATGTGACCTTCACCCTGACCATGACCGTCGCGCGCCTGTTCGGCGATGCGCTGGTGGCGCGCGCAGGCCGTGAGCGCGCGATCGTGTTCGGCGCGCTGCTCGCCGCCGCGGGCGTGCTCGTGCTGACCCTGGTCACGCCGTGGCAGGCGTCACTGCTCGGCTATGTGCTGGTCGGCCTTGGCTGCGCCAACATCGCACCGGCGTTGTTCTCGCTGGCCGGCCACCAGACCCGCATGCCCGGCGCACTGGCAATCACCGCCGTTTCCACGCTGGGCTTCGCCGGCATCCTTGCCGGACCGGCGCTGATCGGTTTTGCCGCCAACCATTTCGGCCTGATCGCTGCGTTCATCGGCGTGGCCACGGCCTTGTTGCTGGTGGCCGTCTCCACGCGTTGGCTGCGGGTGTAGCCCGTGGCATCAGCGCCGCCTGCGCCGCAGTGTCATCCGCAATCGCCGATAGCCGATCACCGTCGCCGTGGCACACAACGCGGTGCCGGCAGCGCTCAGCAGCAGCAACACCGCCAGCCGGGCACCTTCCTGGCGCAACATCGCGGGCAGATCCCAGCTGTGCAGGAAGTAGAACAGCCAGCGCCCCACCCGCTCGCGATGCCCCATCGTCAGCAACGGATCACCGGTGGCCAGGTCGAGATAGACGCGCGTCGCCTCGGCATCGCCGAAGTCCACCACGGCTACCGGGAAGCGCCGTACCGCTGCGCCATTCATGGCCTCGGGCGCACGCGGATAGAAGTAGGCGTCCGCTGCATGCTGCACCACGAACTCCTGCATCGGCGCATCGGACAGCGCCCGCACCTTCTGCTGCAGCCACGCCGCCGGCAGCAGGCGCGCAACCTGCAGATGCCCATCGCTGCCGGACACGATGCGGGTATCGCCCTGACCGTCCAGCAGCACTGCGAACAGCTCGCCTCCGACGCGGCGCCACTGGATCTCCACCGGCCGGAAGCGCTCGGCATCGGCTGCGGCCAGAAGTGTCGCCGGCTCACCCAGCGCGCCATCCACCGCCACCACGCCGCCACGATAGCGCCCGCTGTCGATCGCTTCACGCGTACTGCTGAAGATGCCCAGTGGATTCATCGACATCAGCCCGCTGAAGATCCAGGTGAACACGAAGGCCGCAGCACACAATCCGATCAGATGGTGCCAGCGCATCCACGGCTCGACGTACGGCGTCCTCGCACCGGACCGATAGTGCCCCCGGAAACGCCAGCGCCACACACCCACCACGATGCCGCTGATCGCCGCCAGCGTGCACAGCGCGGACAGCACGATCACCACCCACGTCCACACCGGGTCCACCGACTGCATGCGCAGGAAGTACAACCAGTGCAGCCAGGCACCCACGTAGTTCCAGCGCTGCTGCACATGCGGTGCGTCCAGCACCACTTCACCGGTACGCGAAGATACATACAGGTCGCCGGGCCGTGCGCCACCCACCTCCACCCGGTACAGCGGCCGGTGCACGTCCAGCGCGCGCGAATGGGTCCAGCGGTCCTCGTCCACGCGCGTCGCGCCTACGAAGGCCTGGCCGCCGGCGAACTGTGCAGCGGATGCTTCGGCACGCTGTGCCGACACCGGCAGCAGGGCCTGCCCGGTGGCGGCTGACCACGCCCCCACGTTGCTTCCCGTGCGCACCACATACACAGGCTCGCCACGCAGCGTGGTCAGTGCCACGGTCTCCGGCTCGGCCTGCACGGCTACAGGCAGCACTGACAGCCCGTTCAGATCGCGGGCCTCCGGCAGCACCGGCAATGCCGCCAGACGTTCACCGGGCGTCAGCTTCGGGTAGCCGATGAACAACATCACCATGCCGCTGACGAACCACAGCAGCATCAACAGGCATCCGCCGATGCCGAGCCAGCGGTGCACCAGGTAGGTCCAACGCTTGGCAGTGGATCGCAGCGACATGGTGCGCGTCCTCAGAAGCGATGGTCGACGGTGAATTCAATGCGCCGGTCCGCACCCAGCAGCCACTGCGTGCTGGTGTAGTACGCGGTGGCGTAGTACGCCTTGTCGAACACGTTGAACAGGCGCGCAGACAATCGCGTGCGCGGTGCTGCCTGCCAGGTCAGCGCCAGGTCGGTGGTGCTGTAGCCGGGCAGTTCCAGCGTGTTGGCATTGTCGGCATAGCGCTTGCCGACATAGCGGACGCCGGCCGCCGCGCTCCAGTCCGGCAGGAACTGCCAGCTCAACCATGCATTGGCCAGGCGTTCGGCTACGTTCGGCGGCACGTTGCCATCACGCGACACCAGCATCGGCGGCGAGCCGGTCGTCTCCAGGAAGTCCTCGAACTCGGCCTTCAGCACCGTGGCGTTGGCGTCGAGTGACCAGTGCGGCGCGATGTTCCAGTTCAAGGAGGCCTCTATGCCACGCGAGGTCTGCGCGCCCACCTGCACGCGGCGATCCGGCACCAGCGGATCGCGGCTGAGCAGTCCGGTCTTGCGGATGCGATACGCGGCCAACGTCCACTCGCCGCCGTCGAAGGCCTGCTTCAGGCCCACTTCGATCTGCCGCCCCTTTGCCAGGTCGAACGCTCCGTTGGCCGGGCTGATCATCAGCAGTCCGCTGACAGGGTCTGCCGCCTGCGAGTACTGCGCATACAGGCTCAGCGTCGGCTGCAACGCGAACACCGTACCTGCGCGCCAGCCGGTGCTGCTGTAGGTCTTCGAGAACGCGTTCTGGCCGCCGATCAGATCGGCGCGATCGATGCGCGCGCGGTCGTGGCGCAGCCCACCCAGTACCGACCAGCGTTCGCTCAATGCCAGCCGGTCCTCCACGAACAGCGCGTATTGCTCGGCACGGTTGCGGTAGCGCGGCAGGTTCGGCGCGTCGCTGGTGAACTGGCCCGGAATCGGATCGAACGGATCGACCGGACCCGAGCTGCCGGCATAGCTGTTGTTGGTGTGCTTGAAGTGCGCGCGGTTGGCATCCAGGCCCACCGCCAAGCTGTTCGCCCAACCGCCCACATTGCCCTGCACACGCAGCGTTGAGGTCAGCCCGGTCTGGTCCTGGTTGTGGGTGATCTCGGTATTGCCCGATCGATCGATCAGACCGGTGGCGCGGTTGTAGACATAGGCCTCGGCATTGCGCCAATCGCGCTGGCTGTCGATCTGGTAGAGGCGCGTGCGCCATTCGACGTTCGCGGTCGGCGTCCACAGTGCATCGAGCTGGGTCCAGCGGTCGCGATAGCGGATCTCGCTGTCATCCACGTTGTAGTTGCGATGGCGCAGCGCCTCCAGCTGGCGGCCATCCACCAGCGGCGTGCCAAAATAGCGCATCGGTTTCTGGTAGCCCTGCGCATGGGTGAGGGTCAGCTGCAGGTCCGCACGCGGCTGCCACAACAAGGCACCGGAGAAGGTGGCGTCACTGTTGCGGCCACGGTCAACCCAGCCACCGCCGTAATTACCACTCACATCCAGCCGGTAGGCCAGCTCGGGCGTCAGTGCGCCCCCACTGCCGAAGCCCAGGCGCGCGGTGTCCTCGCTGCCCACGGTTACGCTGATCTCGTTCTCGATCGCACCGCGCGTGGGCTTCTTCGGCACGATGTTGACCACGCCGCCGATCGCACCGTCGCCATGGATCACCGAGGCCGGTCCACGCAGCACTTCAATGCGTTCGATCGACCAGGTATCGAACGGAAAGGTGATGCCGACGCCCCCGTACTGGCGCAACCCGTCATACAGCCGCATCACCGAGGCCCCGTCGGTGAAGCCGCGGCTGGACAACGCACTCAGGCCGTTGCCGGGGTGCGGCATGGCACTGATCGCGCCTGCCCGGCTGATCGCATCGTTGAGGTTCGTGTCACCGCGCTGCTCCAGCTGTTCGCGCGAGATGACGGTCAAGCTCGCCGGTGTCTGCAGCACGCTCAGGCCCAGCGCGGAACCGGCGCTGGCGGTGGACGACAGTTCGCCGCTGCGGGTGTCGACCACGCGCACGGTATCCAGCGTCGTCGGTGGTGCCGCGTCGGCGGCAAGCAGGGGCGCGGCATGCAGGAGCAACGCGCACAGAACAGGCAGCGTCGCCCGGCGCAGGCGCGTGGAGTTGGGGGTCGTTTTCATTTTTTCACGGCATGCAAGGCCACCCCGCGATGGCAGGGCAGCAATCAGAAAGTGACAAACACGCGCGTGCGGGCGCCGGCCATGGCCGGCAACCTCATGGATGGAAGATCAATGCAGCGCGCGTGCGGCTCAGGCGGCCATGAAGGCCGGCGGTCCGCGCGCTCCCAATGTGCCGCTGATCCGTTGCGGCAACGCCCGCACTGCACCGCGCAACGCGCGGCAGACCGGTTCCATCGGCGCCAGCAGCAGCAATGCGGCCACCAGCAGGGTGATCAACCGCGCGGCGATCAGGCAGTAATCGCAGTCCACGCCCATCCCATGGTCGGCGTGTGGATCGGCAGCCGGCTTCGGCGCTGGTTCAGCGTGCCGCATCGCCATCGCGTGATGGCCGCGGTGGCCCTCCATCGCGTGCTGCGCATGCTCTGCGTGCGTCGCGTGGCCCATGGCTGCCACCGGTGCGGCAGCGACCACGTGGCCTTGTGCCAGCCAGCGGCTCACCAACGGGGCGAGCAGCACCAGCAGCATGGCAAGCCATGCCAGGGCCTGGAACCGGCGGTGGAGAGCAGAACGACGCACGCCGCCATTCTACGGGGCCACGATCAACCTTGGACCCCGTTCAGGGTTTGTCCCCTGCGACACGGTGACGCAGGGGCTCGCCTCCAGCGGTGACATGTGAATGCACCGCACCGCGGTCCCGGCGCTTGCAGGCACCGCCTCGCCAACGTTAGGGTTCAGATGGCAACGGCAAGGAGCCAGAGGGATCCGCATGACCACCCGCATCACACGCCGGCTGCGCATCAGCCTGCTCGGCCTGACCGCGCTGCTTGCCGCCTGCGCCGACAAGGGGCCGCCCCCACCGCCAGAGCCGCTGGAACTCTCACAGCCCATCGCCGTGGACACGCCCGGCCAGCAGCTGCAGTTCGAGTTCGAGACCACGGCGCGCAATTTTGCCAGCTACCGTACATATGCGGTGGAGCTGGATCTGCAGCACGTTTCCTCATCGCCAGATGCTGCTTCTCCACGCGACCTGCACATTCCTTTACGCGTTGGACTTCAGCAATGGTCCGGCGGCACTTGGCAGTCGCTGGCAAGCCCCGACGCCTACCAGATCGCACAGTCGCAATCTGGCCAGCCACTGCCAGACTGGCACCGCGGTAAGGGCCTGAACTACGCCCAGACCCAACGAGGCAGCGATGGGGCCTATCGACTCCATGTCGCGCTGCTGCCGTTGCAGGCGCAAAATCGCTACCGCGTACAGATCAGCACGGTTGAAGACATCGCACCACTTCGTGGCGCAAGCGCCAGGATACTGATTCACGAATCGCGTCCGCTCGCCAAGTAGCGCAGCGCCTTCGTACACCTTCCAGGAGGATCACCACGCACATGGACAAGCCACGCTACATCGTCGATATCGTCATTGCGGCACCGGGAACACCTCTTCTCCACCCCGTTACGCAGCAACCGCTGCGCAATCCTGATGGCTCGGCGCAGACGTCCGGGCCGGGACACATGTTCTACGTCCTTCGAGCACCGGGAAAGGATCCGGCAAGCTACGGCTTTGCACCGATCGAGCACGGCAGCATGAACGGCCCAGGTGACATCGTAGTCAACGATGCAAAGACCTATAAGAACCCGCATTACACGCGCTCTCTGGAAATCACCGAAGCACAGTACAACAAGCTCAAAGCGTTCGGCGACGATCCAGTAGCGCACGGCTTCAGCAAGCACTATGCCGACGTGCGTCACAACTGCGTGGACTTCACCTGGGGTGCATTGAATCATGCGGGTATCCAGCGCAAGCAGAGCCTGGACGTGAACAGCATCGGCGGCCCTGTTGGGCAATTGCTGCCCGATGTCCGCATTCCGCTGGGCGTCCAGTCACAGGGCAAGGACGGCTATCGTCCGCTGCGCAACATCCATGGCGTGGACAGCATTGAGCCCCCTTTCCCCAACAGCGAACTCAACCGCACCATCACTCATCCCCTGCCCGAGCGCAGCTTGAAGCAGCGTCTGCTCAGCGAAACCGATGGCATTGATGGCCCCTTGGGCGAGCGTCTGGCTGCGGACGCGCGCGCACCGGGGCACAGCCTTCATGCCTTGGACCAGAAGGTGCGCACCGCACTCGTCCAGGCC
This sequence comes from Stenotrophomonas maltophilia, assembly GCF_002799155.1. Taxonomy (GTDB): domain Bacteria; phylum Pseudomonadota; class Gammaproteobacteria; order Xanthomonadales; family Xanthomonadaceae; genus Stenotrophomonas; species Stenotrophomonas maltophilia_R. The sequence goes on along the minus strand of NZ_NERD01000002.1, from coordinate 531,211 downwards.
AGCGAACAGCAGGGACTGCCCCCCGGACAGGAGCATGAACGCCTGGCCGGCCATCTGACCCACGCGGCGGTGCAGGCCGGCTTCAGCGAAAAGGACACGCTGCACGTGGCATTCAGTTCAAACAGCACCGCCGAGGTACCCGGCTACGTATTCCTGCATCGCAGCGGCGACACCGCCTCGCCGGACCCTGCCGCCAATCGCCAGCGCCTGTCCCTGCTCGATACGCAGCAGGGCGACGCGGATACGCTGTATCAGCAGGCCAACGTGCAGCAGCAATCCCGCGACGCAAGCCGACCGACGCAGGACGAACAACAGGCACAACAGCAGGCATCGCCGCGCATGGCCTGACCAAACCGCGTCAGGCGCAGACGCCGTTCCCGCGTCAACTCACGTACTGCGCCACGCCATTACCGAAGGACCAGTTCTCCTTCTTCATTTCCACAAGGTTGATGAACACATCCTCGCGGCGGATGCCCACCGCCGCGTGCAGTCCCTCGGCGATGCCCGCGTACAGCGCCTTCTTCTGCTCCAGCGTGCGCCCTTCGTTCCAGGTGATCTGGATGCAGATGAAATCGTCGGTGCGGTCCACGCCCAGGTAGCCGGGGTCGTAGATCAGCGTGCCAGGCGCGTGTTCCTGGAAGATCTGGAAGCGATCGTTCTCCGGCACGCCCACCGCGCGCATGGCCTGGTAGATGGTTTCGCCGACGCGTTGCAGGTAGTCGGCGGATTTACCTTTGCGAAGATCGATGCGGGCGAGCGGCATGGTGGCACTCCAGAGTGGGTGGGCACGGCAACGGACTGAGACTACGCCTGCCCGGGGCGGCGGGACAGCGCAGGGATGGAACCCTCTGGCTCCATGCGTGGCATGGTCCCGTCTCCGCCGCGCGGGGTGACGCGATTGCCGTGGCGGCGCCGCTCTGGAGTCATCTCGTGCACGGTCGGCAGGGGCGGCGATGTGCGCCATCAGTGATGGGCCGCACTACTCGCGGGTGTCGGACGGCACACAACGGGAAATGTCTGGCCTGCCTAGGGACAGTTGAGAATTTTCCTTACAGACCGATGTGATTGCCCGGCTTGAAGATCGCCGCGCCGAGGCAAGACGCCTTGGCCGGGATTGGCGTCTCGAATAAACGAATGAACACCCATCGCTGCGGTTTACGTCGCAGCAGAGAGAATGCACCGATTGCCTTCCATGGCGGCCGGTGCGTGGGGATCGACAGATCCGCCAGGCCTTCTTCTCGATGGGAGTTCGTTTGCCTTGGTACGCCAACCCGCACCGTCCGCCACCTTCACTCCGGAAGGTGGCCCTACGCCAGTGAGGGTTTCGCTATGACCAACCGCACCGCCATCCATCCCCGCCTGCACGCGCTTATCGGCGACGTCGCCGCCGAAGTGCCCGATGACCTCGCACGCGAGATCGAGTCCGCCCTGAACGAACAGAACCTGCCAACGCAGTCGGCCACGTTCTTCACTTGCCTCAATGCCATCAACCATGCCGACGGCGATGACGGACTGCCGTGCAACAGCCTCACCCTCGGTGCCAGCAACCACGCCTCGCTTCGCCGTTCGATGTCTGGGCTCAGCGCAGTGCTCGATCTGCTGCAGGCCGCCGACCGCTCGCGTAACGAAGGCGGCCCGGACGAACAGTTGGGCGCTTTCCACACCGACGGGCTGATCGTGGCCGCACGACAACTGGTGCGCGAGGCACATCATTGCCTCTCCAGTGGCGATGCCTGACCGGCCCGGATGTGCGCCCGCTACAATCGCGCAGGGAGCGCAGGAGACCGCAATGGATGCCGAACACCTGGAATACTTCAAGGCCGCACTGGAAGGCCGCGCAACCGTGGGCTGGAACGTCTGGTTCGCCGCCAACCAGCACGCGCTGGCACAACAACTGAGCCGCCCTGCACTGCTGCGCTTGAAGTTCAGCAAACTGGATGAAGCCGAACGCCTGCTGGCCGAGGCCGGCATCGCGCCCAGCAGCACGGCGGGCAAGCGCTACGAGATGTACTGCGCGCAGTTCTCGGCGGACGTGGTGGGCGCGAACGGTCGCCCGCTACCGGCCATCTGGCGCGCGGCGCACGGCGGTGCCATCGCCCTGCTTGCAGATGGTGAGCAGGAGGCCGGCCAGGCCAAGCTGCTCTCGGAGTTCCGCCGCGTCCGCAAGCGCGGGCTGCAGCAGGCCCACGAATGGTTGGCCGATCTGTGCTTTGAAGGCGAGATGGAGCTCACCAGCGGCAATGCCGAGGTGGGCCGTAGCCTGTTGGCGGTGGTGGTGCAGGCCGGCGGCGGCCACGACCTGCTGGATGCAACGGCGATGATCGCGCGCGAGCTGCTGGACGGACACGGCTGATGCGATGTGCGCTTGCGGCTGAATCCTGACCTGCCCCCATCGGTACGCCCTACAAAGGCATGACCGCCGCACAGGTTCGGGTTTGGAAGGAGTGCGTCTCGAACATGCCCTGGTTCAATGCCGCCCACCGCCTATTGCTACGCCAGGTGTGCATCCTCGCCGCACGCATGGAGACGGGCGAGGACCTGAGCGTATCGTCCACGCACGCGCTCAGCGCGATGCTCTCCAAGCTCGGGGCCACGCCGACCGATGAGTCCAGGTCTGCCATCCGCTTGAAGATGAAGACCCGGACGAACAGCACTTCCACTGAGCCAGTCGACGCGGCGAGGGAGATCTGAGCGGATCCGCGCACCTAGCGCTGGCGACCTGGCGGCCCCGCTCGGCCTCCCTGGTTAATCAAGCAACGTGATTGTGTACAACCACCACGAGGAACAACAAGAACGACAAAGCCCCAGCGCACATCATTGCGAATCGCAGTGAGCCCTCGGACTTCTCTAGAGGCTCTGTGACCATGGTCCTGTAGTCCTCCGTACGAAGAAACTCGTAGAACTTACCCCTCCATCTTTTGCGCAAGTCCTCTTGCTGCTTCAGATTCTTATGAGTGATCCATATGATTGCCGCCACGTATCCCAAGCCAACAACCGCCATGGCATCAAGCAGATATAGGTTGGTAGCAGACCCTAGGCGTGCAGCAATCAAACCCAGACCGTAGAACATTGCACCCGCAATGCTCAGTGAGAGCTGACGCGTCGCATCCGCGATCTTCGTTGTCTCATCTGCTACGGACTTTCTGAGATCCGCCATAGACTTCAATGCGTCTCTGCTTACTTCAGCAAGTCCAAACTGATGTGCGATCCTTGCCCCTTCGAGTGCATCGCTGCATCCCTCACCAAAAGCGCCATACGCCCTTGCGCGGCTCTTGATGGATCTTGCGAACTCGATCCCGAAGAGCTTCTTCCGGGTCTCGACCTCTCGGTCAACTTCGTAGACCCACTTGGCGGCAGACTGCAACGCAAGAAAGGCATCCGCGCCTAGTTTTGCCGGCTCATACACGTCGATCCCTTCAAGCGTGACTTTGGGTGGACCGGCAAAATCTATCTCTGAACTGACGTAGTTCACCTCCGTAGCCAATGCGACCATTAGCCGCGGCAGCGCAACCTCGAGCCAAATACCGAACGCCGGCTGCGACCATGGATGATTCGAGCCCACAAGAATGTACGGCCGAATGTCCGCAGCGAGCAAAGGCGTTTCACCCATGGATTTGACGACCGCCCTCGGACTCCTACGCTCTAAGCCTGGCGTGAATTCGCGCGATTCATCCTCCGCCGCCAAGAGCAGAAAGGACTCGGTCTCAAAGCCAACTGTGGCTCCTGCATAACGAGCTTTACCGCAAGGGCGCCCCTCCAACCATTCTCGGAATCCAGGCGCCGAGATAAAGAGAAGCTCGTCAGGCGAACCAATCTTCTCTATTCGTACATCAAAAGGCTCGCAGTAATCACTCAAGTCACCGAGAGTGACCTCCATGTCCGAGCAATCGACCAAAGTGCACGACCAACCAATGTCCTCCGCTAATTCCCGCAGGTCGGCAGCGGCCTGCAAGCTGACTCCATGCAGTACTAGCGGACCGTCACCGGTTTCAGTGACGGATGCCGCTTGGGCAGCGAGCAGGTTGTTAACGAAGCGCGCGAGCGGTCTCGGAGACAACTTTGTCGACCTCCAGGCGGTCGGTCGTGATAGTGATCTTGCGTCCACCTGTCGGAAGGTCCTCCATTGTTACACGTGATCCCTCCAGATACTGAGGGTAATCCAGGTTGACCCCTTCCTTGGTGGAGAGCTTCTTCCTAACCGATTTCTTCAGGACATTCTCGTCTGGCGCAAACTCAAGGCCTGAGACTTTGCGCCTCTTCATGGAACGCTGCAGAGCCTTCTCCAGCGACTCAGCAAATTCCGGCTCACTCGGACGCCCCGCTGCCAGCATCAGCGCGTCAAGCGCCGTTGAATCACTGATCACTGACGCAGTGCGAAGCCGCTCTCTAGCCACCGCAAGGGCCTGCGATATGCCCCCCTCCGGTAGAAGTTCTTGGTGACTCTTTAGAACATCTGTGAGGGCCAAATAGACCTGCTGATTAAGCTCCTTGTCGTCTCGTGATCTCTCTACGCTGAGAAAGGCGGAGAAGAAGTCAGTGATATCGGGCGACTTCCCATTTCGATCACGTGCCGAAATCTCATCCTCTGCAATCCCGTCCCTTACTCTTATCAAGCATGACTTCTGCAGGGCGCGCTTATCCTGAACGAAAGCCTCAACGATCTTCCTCAGCTGCCTGGAGCCATTCGATCTGGACGGTGCAAGAACCTCGCGATAGTCGTACTTGAGCATTGAGTACAGGCGGACCGATTCGTCTGCCACATGCAGCTCAAAGAAGAAGAATGCCCCAGACGAACTTTGCCCCACATGACGGCCATGAAAATCTCGCGCCAGCTGCACGCCACCCTGGGCAAACTGAACACGTTCCGAGGCAATGCGTTGAACGAGATCACGGGCAGCGGAGTGCTCTGAGAACCTAAACAGCGATGATGCGTCCATGTCCGCAATGCGAGCCAAGAAGAAGTGCTCGAACTCGACATTTGCCATCGGTCGCCGAGGAGCGAACTCCTCATCGCCAACGATCTGATAGTTCATCTTTGCAATCCGAAGAGATGCAATCTCCTCGTCACTCAGAAAACCCATGCTGCCCCCTTATCAGTGGATACGTACTCTATCGGCGTAGAGTCGTTGTCAGTCTGATGCAGCTTCTTCACGAGTAGATGTAGGTAGAGCCCCTGATCTGATGTAGGTAAAACCCTACACTCGGCTCATGGGAGAGTCTGGCGCACAGGCGGCGGATCGGTTGGACTGACTGGGGGTCGTCACGACACAGCGTGGGACGCATCCGGGAGCCGCGCACTGCGGGTATCGCTCAATCGGTAAATCACCGGAAAGAGGGTGATTTAGAGAAGGCCCTACCATGCACGTCCATGGCAGGGCCTGCTTTCATTCAAAGGTGGTTGTGAAGCCAGGTCGCGCCAGATTCCTTGATACCGAACGAAGCCCAGTCACCTTTGGTCAACAGCGCAACCAGGAGTTCGTCATCAGCATCCAAGTACGGCTCAAGAGCCTCGCGGATCGTGATTGCGTTGCCGGCATGGCCGATGAGCCAAGTCGAATCAAGGTGATGCCAGAAGCCGTTGCTTATTTCCTTGATCTTGGCGATCAACCCATCGTAGTTCTTGCCCTGCTTGTTCAGGTCATAACCAACCATGTAAGTGGCCATCGATCCCCCTGCGTCCTTCAATCGCATAGCGCGTCATTGCGCACTTTGATTGAAGCAGGGAAGTGATTCGGCGCCAACTGGGTGGCGAGCATTGGCCTTGCTAATGCACTTACCTTGCACTTACGAAAAAACCGGCTCAAGGCCGGCTTCTTCGCAACACACTGATTTTAAATGGTGGGCGGTACAGGGATCGAACCTGTGACCCTTGCCGTGTGAAGGCAATGCTCTACCGCTGAGCTAACCGCCCGGTGTGTTGCTGAGCCGCTCATTATAGGGGCTTTTCAGAGGCCGTCAACACTTTTCACATTCGTGTTCATGCGCGTTCCCACACGCCGCCGGGTATGATCCGGCGCAACCGCGATCACATCGTATGGGTCGGCTTGTCCGAGCCGGTCAGCCCGGCCAGCAGGGTCTCGATCTTGTGGCGCACGCCCTCGCCTTCGGCACCGTCGGCCAGCTGCACGCCGATGCCGGCGGTACGGTTGCCCTGTGCGCCGGCCGGGGTCACCCAGATCACCTTGCCGGCCACCGGCAGGCGCTCGCTGGAATCGGGCAGGGTCAGCAGCAGGAACACCTCGTCGCCCAGGAAGTAGCGCTTGGGCGTGGGCACGAAGATGCCACCGTTCTTCACGAACGGCATGTACGCGCTGTACAGCGCGGCTTTGTCCTTCACGGCCAGGGACAGGATGCCCTGGCGGGCGTTGCTGGCACTCATCGATTTCCCCTTGCGGCAGGCCGCTCGTTCACCTTGTTCCAGGCCAGCAGCAACTCGACCACCGCAAGGTCTGCGCGCACCGTGGTGCGCAGCAGGTCGCGGGTGCGGTTGGCAGCGTCGAACCAGGCTGCAAGCTTGTGCAATCGTTCCGGCGTGGTCAAGGCATCGGTGCTGGCCTGGGCCAGCGCCAGGTCGGCAGCGAAGCGCAGGCGCAGCGCCACGTTGTCATCACCGCACCATTTCTGCGCCAGCTCCACCGCGCCGGTCTTGCCGGCGGCCAGCTGTTCCAGCTCGCGGCCCACTTCACGGCGCAGGCTCAGGCCATCTTCGCGCAGCCAGTTGTCGGCCTGGCCGGGATGGCCGCGCGCAGCCTCCAGCGCTTCGCGCGCCGATGCTTCGCTGTGGCCCTGTTGCTGCAGCCAGCCCAGCGCTTCGTGCGGCGGCGGCAGCTTGAATTCCAGGCGCTGGCAACGGCTGCGGATGGTCTGCGGCAGGCGCGCCGGGTCGCTGCTGATCAGCCACAGGTAGCGGCCGGGCTGCGGCTCTTCCAGCGTCTTCAGCAACGCGTTGGCCGCCGAGCGATTGATCGCATCGGCGGGGTCGACGATCACCACCTGCGCCACGCCGTACTGCGGGGTCAGCGCCAGCTTGTCAGTGATCTCGCGCACCTGCTCGATGACGATCTCGGTGCGCAGCTTGTCGCCGCTCTTGTTCGGAATGAAGCTGACCAGCTGCAGGTCAGGATGGGTACCGGCAGCGATCAGCTGGCGCGTGCGCGTGGCATGCGCGGCATCGCCGCGCGCCAGCACGTGGTCGGCCAATGCCAACGCCACCTCGCGCTTGCCCAGCCCGGCCGGACCGCAGATCAGCAGGCCATGGCCGAGGCGACCGGCATCGAGCGCGGCCACGGTCTGGTCGAACGCGCGCTGCTGCCATGGTGAAAAGGGACTCATGCGCCCTCCCCTTCCTGCAGCCAGCGTTCGACACGCGCGACCACATCAGCGGCCACGCGCGCCTGCTCCTGGCCCGCATCAATCAACGCAAAGCGCTGCGGGTCCTGCTGCGCGCGGCTGCGGAACACTTCGCGCACGCGCTGGAAGAAATCGTCCTGTTCGCTCTCGATGCGGTCCGGCCACAGGTCGCGGCCATTGGCGCGTGCGCGGCCCACTGCCACGTCCACGTCCAGCAGCAGGGTCAGGCCCGGCAGCAGGCCCACCGCGCGTCGTTCCAGGTCGGCAATCCACTGCGGATCGAGCCCGCGGCCACCGCCCTGGTAGGCATAGCTGGAATCGGTGAAGCGATCGCTCAGCACATAGGCACCGCGCTGCAGTGCCGGCTGGATCACCTGGCGCACGTGCTGCGCACGTGCAGCGAACACCAGCAGCAGCTCGGCTTCGGCGCTGAGCGGTTCGGCAGCGATCTCGGCATCGGGCTTCAGCACCAGGCCGCGGATGCGCTCGGCCAGCGGCGTACCGCCCGGCTCGCGGGTCAGTACCACCTCGTGGCCGTGGCTGCGCAGGCAGTCACGGATGGCATTGATGGCGGTGGTCTTGCCCGCGCCCTCGCCGCCTTCCAGGCTGACGAAACGCGGGTGGCGAAGCAGCGCGGGACTCATTGCGCCGGGGTCTCCTGGGTACGTTGCTGGCGCAGCTGCTGCAGGTAGCGGGCCACTGCGGCGTTGTGCTGGTCCAGGCTGGGCGAGAACACGTGCGCGCCACTGCCATCGCCCACGGCGACGAAGTACAGCGCGTCGCCCGGTGCCGGCTGTGCAGCCGCCATCAGCGCATCGCGGCTGGGCATGGCGATCGGGGTCGGGGTCAGGCCGGCACGGGTATAGGTGTTGTAGGGCGTATCGGTGGTCAGGTCGCGGCGGCGGATGTTGCCGTCATACGCAGCGCCGATGCCGTAGATCACGGTCGGATCGGTCTGCAGGCGCATGCCGATCTTCAGGCGGCGCATGAACACGCCGGCAATCTGCGGGCGTTCGCTGGCCAACGCGGTTTCCTTCTCGATGATCGACGCCATCGTCAGCAGTTCGTAGGGCGTGTTGATCGGCAGGTCTGGCGCGCGGCTTTCCCAGGCTTCATCCAGTGCCTTTTCCATCGCGGCGTGGGCGCGCTTGAGCACGTCCAGGTCGCTGTCGCCGCGCTGGTAGACGTAGGTCTCCGGCAGGAAGCGGCCTTCCGGATGCTGGCCACCGAAACCGAGACGCTGCATCAACGCGGCGTCATCAAGATTGTCGGTGGTGTGCAGCAGCGGCTCGGCGCGCTTGAGCGCGGCACGCAGCTGGCGGATGTTCCAACCCTCCACGATGGTGACGCGGTGCTGCAGCACCTTGCCGGCGCGCATGCGCAGCAGCAGCTCGCGCGGGGTCAGGTCGCCGCTGAGCGCGTACTCACCCACCTTCAGCTTGCCGGCGGCATCAAGCTGGCGCGCCAACAGCTGCCACTGGGTGTCCTGGCCCTCGTCCACGCCGGCATCGCGCAGCTTGCGCAGCACGCTGTTCATGCCATCGCCGCTGGCGATGACCATGCTCTCGGCGGTCGGGGTGATCGGGGCGTCGGCGAACCGGGTCTGCTGGTAGAAGAACCACGCGCCCGCACCGGCCACGACGGCGGCCAGCACCACCACCAGCGTTACCACGAACAGACACCCGCGCTTGGCTCCCGCCATGGACTACCTCTGAACTCGATTCCGTCGTGCAGGATACCGTGCCGGTGGATTGGGGTCATGACCGGGGACACACCCCCGTGCCGACCAACGGTCGGCACCCACCAAGCGCCCCATCCGGCGCGGCCATCAGTAGATCCACGCCATGCGTGGATGAACGGCCATGGAGGCATCCGCGCCGACCAAGGTCGGCACCCACCGTGGGGGAATGGGGTTGCCGGCCAGCGGCCGACACTACCCCTGCTGGCCCAGCGCGCGCAGCAGGCCGCGGGCCTTGGCGCGGGTCTCGTCCAGCTCCTTGTCCGGGTCCGAATCGACCACGATGCCGGCGCCGGTGCGGAAGCGCACCTCGTGGCCATCCACTTCGGCGGTGCGGATCAGGATGTTCAGGTCCAGGTCGCCATCGCGGTTCAACCAACCGAACGCGCCGGTGTAGGCGCCGCGCGGCACCTGCTCCAGCTCGCTGATGATCTGCATGCAGCGCACCTTGGGGCAGCCGGTGATGGTGCCGCCGGGGAACGTGGCGGCGATTACCTCGCCGGGAGTGACCTCCGGGCGCAGGTGGCCGCTGACGTTGCTGACGATATGGTGCACATGCGCGTAGCTCTCCACCGTCATCAACTCATCGACCACCACGGTGCCGGGCAGGCAGATGCGGCCCAGGTCGTTGCGTTCCAGGTCGATCAGCATCACATGCTCGGCACGCTCCTTGGGGTGGCCGACCAGCTCCTGGATGCGCGCGGCATCGTCATCGCCTTCAAACCGCGGACGCGTGCCGGCAATCGGACGGGTCTGCGCATGGCCGGCATGCACCGACACCAGCCGCTCTGGCGAGGAACTGACCACATGGCGGCCGTGCGCGCTGAACAGGCCGGCGAACGGTGCCGGGTTGGCGCGGCGCAGCTGCGCGTACAGCGCCTGCGGGCTGACCGGGGCGGCGAACTGCGCGCTCCAGCGCCGTGACAGGTTCACCTGGAACACGTCGCCGGCACGCAGGTACTCGATCACCCGGCGCACGCCGTCGGTGAAGCGCTGCGGCGCATCCTCGCCCACCGACTGCGGCGGCTGCCAGCCCTGCCCGGCTTCGGGCAGCGTGGCCGAGGCCAGTGCCACCAGCGCATCCAGCAACGCCTGCTCGCCGGCTTCGGCGATGACGAAGCTGGCCTCGTTGTGGTGGTCGTGCAGCACCGCGGCCGGACAGCGCAGCGCCAGCGCGGTCGGGCGACCGTCCTCGCGCGCACGCGCCGGCAGCACCGGTTCGATCTGGCTGGCCACTTCGTAATCGAGCATCAACGCCCAGCCGCCGCGGAACGGCAGGCTGTGGCTGCCATCATGCGGCAGGCGTTCGCGCTGCCAGGCACGATCCAGCACCTGCAGGAAGCTGCCGGCGTGTACCGCATCGTGCTGGTCGCGCACCTGGCCATCGGCATCCAGCCGCAGGCCATCGCCCTGCGCGGCCAGCAGCAGGCTCCAGCGGCCCTGGGCGGTGCCCGAGGCGGTGGATTCCATCAGCAGCGGGAAGCGTGCCGGGTCGTGCTGCTGCAGGGCCAGCAGATCGATCGGGTGCGGCAGCGGGTGGATCAGCGGTGCGTGGGTCATGGCAGCCAGCTCAGGGGTTCAGATGCACGGAAGCCGCCTTGCGGCGGCCTCCTCGTGCGTAACGCACGTTCAGTCGAGCATGGCTCGACTGTACAACTCGGTCAGACGCGCTTGAAGATCAGCGTGCCGTTGGTGCCGCCAAAACCGAAGCCATTGGACATCACCACGTCGACCTTGGCCTGGCGTGCTTCATTGGGCACGTAGTCCAGGTCGCAGCCTTCGCCCGGCTGCTGCAGGTTGATGGTCGGCGGAATGACGTTGTCCTGCAGCGCCATCACCGAGAAGATCGCTTCCACGCCGCCGGCAGCGCCCAGCAGGTGGCCGGTCATCGACTTGGTGGAGCTGACCATCATCTTGTAGGCGTGGTCGCCGAAGGCGGTCTTCATCGCCATGGTCTCGCCCAGGTCGCCCAGCGGCGTGGAGGTGCCGTGCGCGTTGAGGTAACCGACCTGTTCCGGGGTGACACCGGCGTCCTTCATGGCCATGACCATGCAGCGGGCGGCGCCTTCGCCGTTCTCGCTCGGTGCGGTCATGTGGTACGCGTCGGAGCTGGCACCGAAGCCGGCCAGTTCGCAGTAGATCTTCGCGCCGCGCGCCTTGGCATGCTCGTACTCTTCCAGGATCAGGATGCCGGCACCGTCGCCCAGCACGAAGCCGTCGCGGTCCTTGTCCCACGGGCGCGAAGCCTGTTCCGGAGCGTCATTGCGGGTGCTCATGGCCTTCATCGCGCAGAATCCGCCCACCGCGGTCGGCGAGGAGCCACGCTCGGCACCGCCGACCACCATCACGTCGGCATCGCCGTACTGGATCATGCGCATCGCGGTACCGATCGAATGGTTCGAGGTCGCGCACGCCGACACCGCCGAGAACGACGGGCCCTTCAGGCCGGTGATGATGCTCAGCTGGCCCGGCAGCATGTTGATGATGGTCTTGGGCACGTAGAAGGGCGAGATCTTCTTGCCCTCGTGGAACTCGATGGTCTGCTCTTCGATGCCGAGCAGGCCGCCGATGCCGGCGCCAACAATGGCGCCGATGCGATCGGCATTGGCGTCGGTGATTTCCAGGCCCGAGTCATGCAGGGCCATGAACGAGGCACCGAGGCCGTAATGGATGAACGGGTCCATCTTCTTGGCATCCTTGCCGCTGACCCGGAACTTGCCGAACAGTTCATTGTCGGCGGTGATGTCGAATCCCTTGACCTCACCTGCAATCTTGGTGGTGAACCGATCCAGATAGGCATCAGAAACGTTGGTCAGCGGACCGATGCCCGAACGACCCTGGGTGATGCCTTCCCAGCTGCTGGCCAGATCATTGCCCAACGGCGAGACGATACCCAGGCCGGTTACGACGACGCGACGCTTCATTGCTGATTCTCCTGGCCCGGATGATTTCAACGGGCAACTCGGTTTGCTTCGGTGTGATGCTCAAACACACGGGGCCGCAACAGCGGCCCCATGGGGTGCGGTGCGCGGCGAGCGTGGCCCGCGCGCGCACTGCCGTCTGACATCAGGCCTTGACGTGGGCCTTGATGTAGTCGATGGCGGCCTGCACGGTGCTGATCTTCTCGGCTTCTTCGTCCGGGATCTCGCACTCGAATTCTTCTTCCAGGGCCATCACCAGCTCAACGGTGTCCAGCGAGTCAGCGCCCAGGTCATCGACGAACGATGCGCTGTTGGTGACTTCTTCTTCCTTGACGCCAAGCTGTTCGACGACGATTTTCTTGACGCGTTCTTCGATGGTGCTCATGGGATCTCGCTCCAGATGGAGTTGTGGTTCAAAAGTGGTCGCCATCAAAGGCGATGGCCGTGGGATAGTGTAGTGGAAACCGACGCGGCCTTGCATTGCAGCAAAAACCCTCGCAGATCAACCACTTGCGGCGCAATCCCTGCGCCCCTTGCTTACGGCATGTACATGCCGCCGTTCACATGGAGGGTTTCGCCGGTGATGTAGCCGGCAGCCGGTCCGGCCAAGAAGGCCACCGCATGGGCGATGTCTTCCGGCGAACCCAGGCGTTCGAGGGCGATGTCGTTGATCAGCGCGGTACGCGCTTCTTCCGGCAACGCCTTGGTCATGTCGGTGTCGATGAAGCCGGGTGCGACAACATTGACGGTGACACCGCGCGAACCGATTTCCTTGGCCAGCGACTTGCTGAAGCCGATGATGCCGGCCTTGGCCGCAGCGTAGTTGGCCTGGCCGGCATTGCCGGTCACGCCCACCACCGATGCGATGTTGATGATGCGGCCCTTGCGCGCCTTCATCATGCCGCGCATCACCGCCTTGCTGGTGCGGAACACGCTGGTCAGGTTGGTGTCGATGATCGACGCCCAGTCCTCGTCCTTCATGCGCATCAGCAGGTTGTCGCGGGTGATGCCGGCGTTGTTGACCAGGATCGAGATCGGGCCGAATTCCTTGGCGATGCCATCGAGCACGCTGTCCAGCGCGGCGGCGTCGGTGACGTTCAGCGCGCGGCCGTGACCGCCGTGGGCGGCCAGGCGCTCACCGATCGCGGCAGCGCCGGATTCGGTGGTGGCGGTGCCGATGACGGTGGCGCCCTGGGCGGCCAGCAGATCGGCAGTGGCGGCACCAATGCCACGGCTGGCGCCGGTGACCAGTGCGATTTCACCCTGCAGGGGCTTGCTCATGATGTTTTCCTCAGGCTGGGACGGCCGCCGCACCCGTGCCGCTTGCAGCGGCCACCGGCACGGGCGGCAGGAACAGGGGGTATCAGGCCGACCATGCCTCGCGGGCAGCTTCGAAGTCGCCCGGAGTGGCCAGTGAACGGCCGTCGATGGCCTTGTCGATGCGCTTGACCAGGCCGGTCAGCACCTTGCCCGGGCCGCACTCGGCGATCTGGGTGACGCCACGGCCGGCCAGCGCCTGTACGCATCCGGTCCACTGCACCGGCTGGTACAGCTGCTGCACCAGCGCGGTACGGATCGCGTCAATGCCGTCATGCACCTTGGCGTCGACGTTCTGCACCACCGGCAGCTGCGGCGCCTGCCAGGCCAGGCCGGCCATCACTTCGGCCAGGCGGTTGGCGGCTTCGCGCATCAACGGGGTGTGCGAGGGCACGCTCACGGCCAGCTTGACCGCCTTGCGCACGCCCTTTTCGGCCAGCAGCGCCAGCGCACGGTCAACGGCGTCGGCGTCGCCACCGATCACGATCTGGCCCGGCGAATTGAAGTTGGCCGGCACCACCACCTGGCTGCCTGCCGCTTCAGCACAGACGTCCAGCACCAACTGGTCCTCGGCGCCGAGCACGGCGGCCATGGCACCGACACCGGCCGGTGCGGCGTCCTGCATCAGCTGGCCGCGCAGGCGCACCAGGTGCGCACCGTCATGCAGGCTCAATGCGCCCGCGGCGACCAGGGCGGTGTACTCGCCCAGGCTGTGGCCGGCCAGCACCGACGGGCGCGGACCGCCCACGGCGCTCCAGGCGCGCCACACGCCGATGCTGGCGGCCAGCAGGGCCGGCTGGGTGTATTCGGTACGGTTGAGCATTTCCTCCGGGCCACCCTGGGACAGCGCCCACAGGTCGACGCCGGCACCATCGGATGCCTCGGTGAAGGCTTCACGCACCTGCGGGTGCAGTTCGGCCAGCTCGGCCACCATGCCCACAGACTGCGAGCCCTGGCCGGGGAAGACAAAAGCGAGGGTGGATACGGTCACGCGGTCATCCGCTTGTTGCAATCGAAGCGGGCCATCATAAGGGGGAACATGCCGTGTCGTCTGTACGTGCGCGTATGCACGCGTATGGTGGGCGGCCGGGCAAGCGCAACGGGGTCAGATCCCTTTTCAGCAGGAAAAGGGATCTGACCCCTATCAGCCATCAGCAGAACAGCTGCAGGACGTCCAGATCGCCGTCGGCGAGGAAATCCACGCACAGGCCCAGCAGCATCAGAACGCCTGCAGTACTGGCGCCATGGGTGATGAAGATCGAATGGGCCAGCGCGCGCGCCGAACGGCCCAGCTTCATGCACACTCTGGCCAGGCTGCGCAGGCGGCCACTGACCGCATGCACGTGCTCGCGCACCGGCGCCTGAACGTCGCCCATCGCTTCGGCCATCATCCCCTGCAGACGCTCAGGGCGGTCTGCGTAGTACTTGGCCACGCCATAGCCGAACATCAGCCAGTCGCGGGCCTGCGCTTCGGACAGATCCATCACTTCCAGCGGATCTTCCTCGAAGTCGATGAAACCGACCTTCTCGCCGTCCCAGGTGAGGTTGCGCGGCAACGGCTGCCCGAAATAGGCACCGCGGGCATGCGCTTCAGCAATGGCCTGCATTGCCGCCATCACCAGCCGATCGCGACCGGCCTCATCGGCTTCACGCAGGCAGGTATTGAACGAGCTGCCGTTGTCGCCGATCACCAGCGCGGCATGGCCGGTGCCCAGTACGCCAGGCACGTTCACGCCCTGTGCCTGCAGTTCCCCCAGGCGGCGGGCTTCGGTTGCGCGTGCGGCGTCGCCGCCGCGATGCGGTGGCGGGCGCAGGGCATCGAGATGGAAACGGCGGGCGACGAAATTGAGCAGGCCCAGGGCCAATGCTCGGCTTCCCTTGCCGTACTGCTTCAGCCAGGCACGCTGCCCTTCGATGACGATGGGCTCAACCATGACAGGTCCTCCTCAAACGCGTTGCGGCCCCAAAGGGGCCGCAACGACAAAGCTTCACATTGTCGTAACTTGCACTATCAATAGCGCAACAGGGCCGAACCCCAGGTGAAGCCGCCGCCAAAGGCTTCCAGCAGCAACAGCTGGCCACGTTCGACCTTGCCCGAACGCACGGCGGCATCCAGTGCCAGAGGCACCGAGCCGGACGAAGTATTGCCGTGCTTGTCGACGGTCACCACGACCTGGTCCATCGACATGTCCAGCCGCTTGGCGGTCGCTTCGATGATGCGCAGGTTGGCCTGGTGCGGGATCAGCCAATCCAGGTCGGACTTGTCCAGGCCGTTGGCGGCCAGGGTCTCGTCCACGACCGAGTCCAGCGCCTTGACGGCGTACTTGAACACGTCGTTGCCCTTCATGTTGATGGTGCCACCACCGTTGGCGCCGTCCTTGAAGCCGGTCGAAACGCCGACCGGGTTCCACAGCAGCTCCTTCTTGCTGCCATCGGCATGCAGGTGGGTGCTGAGGATGCCGGTCTCTTCGTCGGCCTTCAGCACGACAGCGCCAGCGCCATCACCGAACAGCACGCAGGTGGTGCGATCGTTCCAGTCGACCATGCGGGTCAACGTTTCGGTGCCGATCACCAGCACGTGCCTGCAGTCGCCGGAACGGATGAACTTGTCGGCCACGCCCAGCGCGAACACGAAGCCCGAACAGGCTGCGTTGACGTCGAAGGCGGGGCACCCGGCCACACCGAGCTTGGCCTGGATCAGGCACGCGGTGGACGGGAAAATGAGATCAGGGGTGGTCGTGCCGACCACGATCATGTCGAGCTGCGAGGCATCGATGCCTGCGGCTTCAAGCGCGCGCAGGGCGGCGTTGTAGCCAAGGTCGCTGGTGGTTTCGCCTTCGGCCGCGATGTGCCGTTCACGAATTCCGGTGCGCGACTGGATCCACTCATCCGAGGTTTCGACCATTTTTTCCAGGTCGGCGTTGGTCAGGACTTTTTCCGGCAAATAGCTACCGGTGCCCGCGATCCTCGAATAGATCCGCTTGCTCATCATGTTTCCTGTTGCGCGGGCCGCCGATCACCGGCACACCCGGGAAAGAAGGCAAAGGCCGCTGCCCGGAGGCAGCGGCCTTCCCGGCACATCAATCTTCTTCGACGGCCGAGGTCTTGGTCTGGATGACCTTCTTGCCGCGGTAGAAACCATCGGCAGTGATGTGGTGACGCAGGTGCACTTCGCCGGTGGTCGGGTCGGTCGACAGCTGCTTGGCGCTCAGGGCGTCATGGGCACGACGCATGCCGCGGCGGGACGGGGTGACACGGGATTTCTGCACAGCCATGGGATTGCTCCAAACTCGGTTCGATTTGCTTCGTCGTATCGTCGCGCAGGACGCCAGCGCCCAGCACACTTTCGCTTTCGCCGCAGCCGCCGACGACAATCCGGCTGCTATTGTTTCTTCAGTGCTGCCAACGCCGCAAACGGGTTGGCCTTCTTCGTTTCTTCTTCGCTCGGCGCCCAGTCCTTGTCGACTGCCTCACCGTCGGGCGACAGCGGCACCACAGGCACCGCCAGCACCAACTCGTCCTCGACCAGGTCCAGCGGGCGGAGCTGGCCGTCTTCGGGCACCAGCAACGCCTCGTATTCCTCCGGCAGGGACGATTCCTCGTCCTCGTCGCGGATCAGGCCAAGCCTCTGGGTCACCTTCACCGGCAACAGGAATCGCTGCATGCTGCGCTGACAGGTCAGCGGCAACGCGGTGTCGATGGTCAGTTCCACATAGGATACCCGCAAGACGTCGTCGCGACCGAATTCAAGCGAGTAGGCACACTCGCCGTCGGTATCTGCGACCAACCCCTGCAGGCGGGTCAATTCAGCCAGGGAGACCTGACCGTCGAAGCGCCTTCGCGCTACAACCATCCGCCAGGCATCCAGCGTTTCGGGCACGTTCGCGGACATAAGCCGCTGAATACTAAGGATCGCGTCGTCCGCTGTCAAATGCCCGCCATACAGGGCTTGCCGCTGGCGTCGTGAAGGGGCCAGACTGCCGTGCCCTGCCCCGGTATTGTCGCATGCCACTGGTCCTGGCCTCCACCTCCCGCTACCGTCGCGAACTGCTGGAACGGCTGGGCCTGCCCTTCGACTGTGCACGCCCGGACGTGGATGAAACCCCTCTGGGCGCCGAGATTCCGCTGGCCCTGGCCACGCGCCTGGCCGCCGCCAAGGCCGCCGAAGTGGCCGCCCGCTACCCGGGTGCCTGGGTAATCGGCTCGGACCAGGTGGCGGACCTGAACGGCCAGCCGCTGGGCAAGCCCGGCACCGTCGATGCGGCCTGTGCGCAGCTGATGGCGATGTCCGGGCAGACGGTGCGCTTTCACACAGCGATCAGTCTCAGGCGTGATGGAGAATGCCTCGCCGCCCTGGACCTGACCGAAGTGCGCTTCCGCGCGCTGGACCCGCAGGAGATCACCCGCTACGTCGCGGCCGAGCAGCCGCTGGACTGCGCCGGCAGCTTCAAGTGCGAGGGCCTGGGCATCAGCCTGTTCGAGGCGATCGACAACCGCGACCCGACCGCGCTGGTCGGCCTGCCGCTGATCGCGCTGTGCGGCCTGCTGCGCCAGGCGGGGTTCGCCGTGCCCTGAACAGCGGGATTCGCGCCGCCCCGAACGGCAGAGTCGAGCCACGGTTGCTTTTGCTGGCCCCTGCCCTCCGGAACAGAAGCAGTCGAGCATGGCTCGACTCCACCACAGCAGGACTCAACGAACCTCGAACGGCTGCTCCTGCCACTGCTCCACACTGCCGTCGCGCCCGTGCAGGCGCAGGCCAAGCCAATGCCGGCCCGGCGCCAGCGTGGTGGTATCCAGCGATGCATCGAAGCCCACCGCCGGATGCTGCGGATCGGTGCTGTCCGGCCAGGTGTGGCGGATGTCGAACATGCGCCCGTAGCGCGCATCACCGATCGAACGGCCATCGACCAGCACTTCGATGCGCGCCAACCCGACGCCATCCTTGAATGCCCAGCCCTTGATGGCGAGCGTCCCGGAGACCTTTTCGCCGTTGGACGGCGCATCCAGCCAGGCCATCGCCGGCGTCACGCACGGCCCCTGCGCACGCTGCACCGGCAGCCGGAACAGCAGGAAGCGCTGGAAGCCATGATCGCTGCTGACCACGCGCGGCGACGGCAGCGGCCCCACTTGCTCGCAGATGGCGTGATAGCGCGCCAGCAGCTCACGGTAGCGCTGGTCGCTGGGCGACAGCACCAGCAGCATCGGCGCGCGGCGCGGGCCCTCGTGCAGCAGGCCCCACTGCGCCAGCTGTGCGGTCCGCCCATGCTTGTCGTTGAGCGGATGCGGCAACACCTCGATATCACCACTGCCCAGCTGGAAGCCCAGTTCGGCACCGACCTTGAAGTTGCCCGCCAGCACACGCGTGCCCGGCGGCATCTGCCGCAGTTCGTCGCGCACCGCCACGGCCAGTGGCTGCCAGCCGGCAAAGTTGCGCGGGTAATACTTGCTGCCGGCCATCTGCTCGCGCAGTGCCGGCGTGGACGCCATCAGGTAGTAGCCGAAGGCCAGCACGGTACCTGCAGCCGCCAGCCACCAGCCGGTACGGCGCAACCAGCGCGGCCAGCCATTGAGGACCACCGGCACGGCTACCAGCAGCGCCAGGTAGCCCGGCAACGGCCAGTGGAAACTGATCCGCTCGACATCGGTGAAGAAGCCCAGCAGGAAGATGCCCAGCGTCGACACCCCACCCACCAGGCCGAAATAGCGCCACTGCACCCGCGCACCACCACCGCTGCGGGTACCCGCCAGGGCGACCTTCCACATCGCGATGCACAGGATCGGCGTCACCAGCATCGGCTGGATCACCAGGAACCACAGCCCCTCCCACTCGAACGTCCACGGGTGGCGCTCGACCACTTGGAACTTCAGGCCGGCATCATGGTTGTCCGCATTCCAGGCCAGCAACGGCAGCCAGGCCAGTACGCCCACTGCGATCGCCACCCATACGCGCGGGTCGGCCAGCATGCGGCGGCCCTGCGGCAGCGCCAGCAACGCAATGAAGCCGACACCGATGACACCAATGAAACGG
Organism: Stenotrophomonas maltophilia; assembly: GCF_002799155.1. Taxonomy (GTDB): domain Bacteria; phylum Pseudomonadota; class Gammaproteobacteria; order Xanthomonadales; family Xanthomonadaceae; genus Stenotrophomonas; species Stenotrophomonas maltophilia_R. The sequence continues at coordinate 511,857 of NZ_NERD01000002.1, read as the reverse complement.
TAGTGGCTGAGCGCGCCGATCAGCAGGCCCAGCGCCAGCTTCATCGCCGACGACGCATCCACGCTGTGCAGCAGGCGTGCACCGGCGTGCAGGCAGATCACCGCCGCCAGCGCCATCGGCACATCCGGTACGGCCAGCAGGCCCAGGGTGGCCGACAGCGGCATCAGCAGGGTCAGGCTGCCCGCCTGCCACCCGGCGACGTTGCCGAACCAGCGCGTGGCGATGCGCACCACCAGCAACGGCAGCAGCGCACCGATGGCCAGGAACGGCAGGCGCAATGCGAGCACGTGATGGCCACCGATCTCCACGCCCAGGCGCGCCAGCCACGCCGTCAGCCCTGGCAGGTCGGAATAGGCGGCGGCCAGGTGCTGGCCCTCCTGCCAATAGAACGCCTCGTCGACAAACAGGGGCAGGCGCGCAGCCACCACCAGCTTGGCCGCTGTGATCAGCGTCCATAACCAGAGAAATATTGTCCGCGCGCGCTGTTCGCCTTGCATTGCTCTATGGATAATCGAATGGATTCCAGACCTGAGACGATCATGCCTGCCTCGTCCCCCAATCCCAGCATGCTAACCGATCAACTGCGCCAGGCCCTGCGGGAGGCACAGGATCAGGTGAACGCACTGGTGCTGGGCAAGGTGCCGGAAGTCAGGCTGGCCTTTGTCGCCCTGCTTTCCGGCGGCCACCTGCTCATCGAGGATCTGCCCGGCCTGGGCAAGACCACACTTGCGCATGCACTGGCCAGCAGCCTCGGGCTCAGTTTCCAGCGCGTGCAGTTCACATCCGACCTGTTGCCGGCCGATGTGCTTGGCGTATCGGTGTACGAGGCTGGCAGCCGTCAGTTCCAGTTCCACCCCGGCCCGGTGTTCACTCACGTGCTGCTGGCCGATGAGATCAATCGTGCACCACCGCGCACGCAGAGCGCGTTGCTGGAAGCGATGGCCGAGCAGCAGGTCACCCTGGATGGACAGACGCATCCGCTGCCCGACCCGTTCTTCGTGATCGCCACGCAGAACCCGGTCGACCTGTCCGGCACCTTCCCGTTGCCGGATTCGCAGCTGGATCGTTTCCTGCTGCGGCTGGCGATGGGCTATCCGAGCGCGCAGGCCGAGCGCGAGCTGCTGCGTGGCAGCGATCGTCGCGACCTCATCGCACGCGCGGTGCCGAAGCTGGACGACACCCAGGTGCGTGCATTGCGTGAAGCCGTTGGCCAGGTGCACGCCAGCGATGCGCTGATCGACTACGTGCAGGCATTGCTGACCCGCAGCCGCCAGCATGCCGGCGTACGTGTGGGCCTGTCACCGCGTGCCGGGCTGGCCCTGCTGCGCGCGGCCAAGGCCCACGCGCTGCTGCTCGGCCGTGGGCATGTGGTGCCCGAAGACGTGCAGACCCTTTTCATAGCGGTGGCCGGCCATCGCCTGGTGGCAGAGGCCGAATCCAGCTCCGGGCCTGCACTGGCACGGGCGATCCTGCAGACCGTCGCGGTGGACTGAAGGTGGCCACACGCTGGGCACGCATGCAGCTGCTGGCACGCCCACGCAGGCCCGAAGCCTTGCCGCAGCGGCTGGATCGCCATCGCATCTATGTACTGCCGACCCGTTTCGGCCTGTTCGTCGCCACCCTGCTGTCGGCGATGCTGCTGGGCGCATTGAACTACAACAACAACCCTGCGCTGCTGCTGGCCCTGTTGCTGGCTGCAGCGGCGATCGCCAGCGCCATCGCCGCGCATCTGCAGCTGTCCGGCATACAGATCGATGCAATCTCCGCCGAACCGGTGCCGGCCGGGCACCCCCTGCGCCTGCGCCTGGACCTGTCGCTGCGCGACCCGCGCGCGCGCCATGGGCTGCACCTGCAGCTGGGCGCAAGCGAGGCCTGGGTCGCACTGCCTGCACACGGTCGCGGCGAAGTGGAGCTGGATGTCCCCAGCGAGCGCCGCGGCTGGCTGGAACTACCCCGCATCCGCCTGTCGAGCACGCAGCCGCTGGGACTGGTGCGGGCATGGTCATGGGTATGGCCCGAGCAGCCGCTGCTGGTCTATCCGCTTGCCGAGGCTCTGGCACCACCCCTTCCGGAAAGTGGCAGCGATCCACTGCACACCCGTGCCCATGCCAGTGGCGATGAGCTGCATCAGCTGCGCCCCTATCGTGCCGGCGACGCCCCGCGCAGCATTGCCTGGAAACACTCGGCACGCCGCGACAGCCTGCTGGTACGCGAGTACGAAAAGCCGATCGGCATCGACGTGGTGCTGGACTGGCGCGCGCTGGCGCCGATGGGCCATGAAGCGCGCATCGCGCGGCTGGCGCGCTGGGTCGACATGGCCGAGCGCGAAGGCCGCCGCTACACGCTGCTGCTTCCGGCCCATCCCACGCTCGGGCCCGGCCAGGGCGCCAGCCACCACCACCTGTGCCTGCGCGCACTGGCGTTGATGCCCCATGACTGAGCCTGCCGTCCTGCTCGATCGCAACGCCCGCAGCTGGACCCTGGCCAGCGCGGCGCTGGCGCTGCTGCCACTCCTGCTGCAGCTGCCGCCGGCACTGGCCGTGGTGATCGCGATCGCCGCCGTGCTGACCGCTGCGCTTTCGTGGCGGCGTGTGCTGCCGATGCCGGTTCGCCTGCTGCTGGTGCTGGCCATGCTCGCCACCATCGTCTGGCAGATGGGCATGGTGCGGCCGGGCCGTGATACCGGCTGTGCATTGCTGGCAGCGATGCTGGCGATCAAATCCAGCGAACTGCGCAACCTGCGCGATGCGCGCAGCCTGCTGGGCTTCGCGCTGTTCTCGCCCTTCGCGGCCTTCCTGCTCGACCAGGGGCCGCTGACCACCGGATTGGCGGCGCTGGCCGCGGTTGCCGCACTGCTGGCCCTGCAGCGCCTGGCCCAGGACGAGGGTCGCAGCCCAGGCCTGCCACTGCGCGGCCAACTGCGCGGCGTCGGCCGCCTGCTTGGCCTCGGCCTGCCGCTGGCACTGGCCTGCTTCTGGCTGTTCCCGCGCTTGTCCACGCCGTTGTGGGGCGTCCCCGAACGAGCGGTGGGTACACCGGGCCTGGCTGACAGCATGGCGCCGGACCAATGGTTGGACCTCATGGCCGACGACACCCCGGCGCTGCGCGTGCAGTTCTTCGGTGCGGTGCCCGAGCCCGCGCAGCGCTATTGGCGCGGCCCGGTGCTGACGTCGTTCGACGGCCACCGCTGGAGCCGCGATCGCGCGACGGCCCGGCGCCCCGCCCCCATGGTCGAAGCCGCCGCACAGGGATGGGACTACCAGATCGACTACGAGCCCACCGACCGTCGCCTGCTGGTGGCACTGGACCTGCCCAGCCGCGCACCGGAGGGCAGCAGCTTCGATGCGGACATGAGCCTGCGCAGCGACCGCACGCTGTCCGCGCTCAGCCGCTGGCGGTTGCATTCGGCGCCGCCGCAACGGTTCGACACCGATCTGTCGCCCTATCTGCGCCGCGCCGCGTTGCAGCTTCCGCCCGGCTTCAATCCGCGCACCGCCCAGCTGGCACGGCAATGGCGGCAGGAGGCCGGCAATGATGACGAAGCCATCGTCCGCCGCGCGCTGCAGTGGATCACCCGCGACTTCTCCTACACGCTGGAAACCCCGGTGGCCGGGCGCGATCCGGTCGACGATTTCCTGTTCAACTACAAGGCCGGCTTCTGCCAGCACTTCAGCTCGGCCTTCGTGGTGCTGATGCGCAACGCCGGCATTCCGGCCCGGGTGGTGACCGGCTTCGCAGGCGGCACCCGCAACCGCATCGGCGACTACTGGGTGGTGCGGCGCATGGATGCCCACGCCTGGGCCGAAGTGTGGCTGCCGCAACGCGGCTGGGTCCGGGTCGACCCGACTGCGGCCGTGGCACCGGAACGCATCCTGGACACGCTGGACGACCGCCTGCAGGCCGGCACGGAGACCCCGCTGCAGCAGCGCTGGCTGCAGCTGGGGCAGATGGGTGACTGGCTGCGCCGCGGCTGGAACGACCTGGTGCTTTCCTTCGACGCACGCCGCCAGCAGCAGCTGCTCAAGCCGCTCGGGCTGGGTGATCTCGGGCCGGCACAGCTGGTGGCCGGCTTCGTGGTCGCCGCGCTGCTGGCATTGGCGTGGATGGCCTGGTTGCTGGCCCGCGGCGAGCGCGAGCGCGACCCGCTGCTGCGCGCCTGGCACCGGCTGGGGCGCCGCTATGCGCGCCTTGGCCTGGCCCGCGAACCCAACGAGACGGCATGCGACTGGGCACGGCGGGTACACGCCCAGCACCCCGACCCCGCCCTGCTGGCACTCAGCCAGCGTTTCGCCGACGCGCGTTACGCTGGAACTTGCACCGACCTCGCTTCATTATTGCGGGACCTGCGCAGGCATCGCCCGACTTCCGGAGCCTCCCCATGAACACCAAGTTCCTCCTCACCGCTGTGGCCACGCTGGCCCTGTCGGCCTGCGCCACGGCCCCCAAGCCGCTGCAGGGACAGTTCAGCCTGGTCTCCCCGCGCGACTCGGTCGCCACCCAGCAGGTCGGCACGCCGGTCCGTTGGGGCGGCCGCATCATCGAGACCAAGCCCGGCCAGGGCGAGACCTGTTTCCAGATGATCTCGCGCCCGCTCAACGCCAGCGGCCGCCCGAACACCACCTCGTCCGACGCCAGCGATGGCCGCTTCATTGCCTGCCGCGCCGGGTTCTACGATCCGGCCGTGTTTGAAGCGGGCCGCGACGTGACCTTCATCGGCAAGATCGACGGCTACCAGAACACCCGCATCGGCGAGTACGACTACCGCCTGCCGAAGCTGTCGGCCGACGTGATCTACCTGTGGCCGGAACAGCGCCAGGTCGATGTGGTGCCCTACCCCTATGGCCCGTGGGGCCCAGGCCCGTATGGCCCGTACTGGGGCGGTTATGGCCGCTGGGGCTGGTGGTGATCGCCACCAGGCTTGCGTAATGGAAAAAGGCCGCCCCTGGGCGGCCTTTTTCATCCACGCATGACGTGGATGCCGGGTGCTCAGCGGCCCGGCGTACCGAAATGCCCCAGCGGCCCACCGGCCAGCAGGTGCATGTGGATATGGAACACGGTCTGCCCGGCATGCTCGCGGCAGTTCATCACGATGCGGTAGCCGTCCTGCGCGAGACCTTCGCGGCGCGCGTACTCGGCGGCGGCCAGGGCCAGCTTGCCGATCAGGTGCGCCTGCGACGGCTGCAGGTCGTCCAGGGTCGGGATGATCTCGTTCTTCGGAATGAACAGTACGTGCACCGGCGCCTGCGGTGCGATGTCCTTGAAGCCCAGCACCTCGTCGTCCTCGTAGACGATGGTGGCCGGGATCTCGCGACGGATGATCTTGCTGAAGAGGGTTTCGTTGCTCATGGTCGGCCTCGGCGGGATGTCCTCCGCATTGTAGGCCGGACACGCCGGACGCTGCCCGGACAGCGCTCAGTCGCGGAATTCGCTGCGCGTGCCGAACGCGTGCGACAGCGTGCCGCGGTCAACGTATTCGAGCTCGCCACCGAGCGGCAGGCCCTGCGCCAGCCGGCTGGGCTGCACCTTGCGCGCGCGCGCCAGCTGCGCCAGGTAGTGCGCGGTGGCTTCGCCTTCGACGGTGGCACTGGTTGCGATGATCAGCTCCTGCACCTCGCCTTCGGCCAGCCGCTGCTCCAGCTGCTCCAGGCCCAGCTCGCGCGGGCCGACGCCATCAAGTGGCGACAGCCGCCCCTGCAGTACGAAGTAGACACCGCGGAAGCCAGTGGCGTTCTCGATGGCCAGGCGGTCGGCCGGCGATTCGACCACGCACAGCTGGCTGCGCTCGCGGCTGCTGTTGGCACAGGTCGGGCACAGTTCGGTTTCGCTGAAGTCGCGGCATTGCGCGCAGTGGCCGATACGCTCCACCGCCAAAGCCAGGGTTTCGGCCAGGCGCTGGCCACCTTCGCGCTCGCGCTCGAGCAGGTGGTAGGCCATGCGCTGCGCGGTCTTCTGGCCGACGCCAGGCAGCACCCGCAGTGCGTCGATCAATTGTTCAAGCAGGGGTGCGGACACGGCGGCATGCTTTGTAGAGCCGAGCCATGCTCGACTGAGGGCTGGAACCGTCGAACAGTTCGATGCTACGTGGCACCCGCTTGCGCAAGTGCCACGCTGAAGATCAGAACGGCAGCTTCATGCCCGGCGGCAGCTGCATGCCGGCGGTGGCCGAACCCATCTTCGACTTCGATTCGGCATCGATCTTGTTCGAGGCATCGTTGAAGGCGGCGGCGATCAGGTCTTCCAGCATTTCCGGATCGCTGGCCAGCGACGGATCGATGCGCACCTTGCGGCATTCCTTGGCGCCGGTCAGGGTCACGCTGACCATGCCGCCACCAGCGCTGCCGGTCACTTCGATCCTGGCGATTTCTTCCTGGGCCTTCTGCAGGTTTTCCTGCATCTTCTGGGCCTGCTGCATCAGTTGGGCGATATTGCCGCGCATAGTGTCTTACTCGTCAAAAGAACGGATGGAATCGGAAACAACCCGTGCGCCATGCTGTTGGATCAGCACCTGCACTTCCGGGTCGTCCATGAAAACAGCCTCTGCCACCTGCTGCCGCTCGCCACGCTGGCGGTCGGCCCGCTGATGCAGGGTTTCGGCCGGAACGTGTTCGGTTTCCACGGTCTCAACCACGATCTTCGGCGCCTGGCCGAGGGCCTTCTGCAGCATCTCGCCCAGGGCAGCCAGCGCGCGCTCCGAGCGCAGGTATTCAAATCCGGGCGAAAGGCCCAGTTTCAAGGTCCCATGCTGGCAGCTGATGAACGCGGCGTTGGCGGCCAGCTGCCGCGAGGGGCCGCTCAGGCCGCTGTTGGCGACCAGGTCCAGCCAGTCTTCGGCAGTGGCCAGCTCGCTGACACCGTCCTGCGGTGCGGCGGCATGCGCCGGGGCCGGCTCGGCATGTTCGGCCGGGGCAATGGCAATGCCTTCGGCGCGGAACGGGCGCTCGGGCAGCGCAGGCTCGCTGGGAGCCGCGACGGGAGCCGGCGGTTCGTGCCAGGGCGCAGCCATGGCGGCGTCCGGGCCGGACATCTCGGCCGCCAACGCCTCGTCACGCGCCTCGGCTTCGCCGGTGGCCCAGGGCGGCAGGTCGTCGCTTGACTCTGCAGTGACGGCAGGCGCCGGCGCTTCTGCCTCGACCTTCACTGGCGGCGGTGACACGGGCTCTTCCACCGGAACCGGCTCGGGCTCAGGCGTCGGATCCGGCTCCGGTTGCGGGGCCGGCTCGGGTTCGGGTTCAGGTTCGCGTGGTGCGGCCTGCGCGGTGGCAGCCACCTGCGGCGCCACGGTCGGGCTGGCCGAGGTTGCGGCAGCGGCCGGCGTCGCTTCGTGGCTACCGGTACCGGCACCACCACCGGCAGCGTTGCCGCCTGGCGCGCCGCCCATCGCACCGTCGCCCCCCTTCGGCACCGGCGGTACCGCTGCGGCCGGACGGAACGCCAGCATGCGCAGTACCGCCATTTCAAAGCCTGCGCGCGGGCTCGGTGCCAACGGCAGGTCGCGCCGGCCATTCAGGGCCATCTGGTACCAGAGCTGCACCACTTCCGGGCGCAGGCGCTCGGCGAATGCCGCGGCATCCAGGCCTTCCGCGGCGGCGGCGCCCGGCACCAGCTGCTGCACCTGGATGCGGTGCAGCCCTTCGGCCAGCGCTTCCAGCACACCACTCCAGTCCGGCGAGAACTCGGCCAGCGCGGCCACCACCTGCAGCAGGCGCGGGCCATCGCCCTCGGCCAGCGCATCGAGCATCGCCGCCACCTGGGTGCGGTCCACGGTACCCAGCATGGTGCGCACCACGTCCTCGCGCAGCGCGCCGCCGGCATAGGCGATCGCCTGGTCCAGCAGTGACAGGCCGTCACGCAGGCTGCCATCGGCAGCCTTGGCCAGCTGCACGATGGCGCTGCCGTCGGCCTCGATCTCTTCGGCCGCCAGGATGCGGGTCATCTGGCCCTGGATCTGGTCTTCATCCAGGCGCTTGAGGTTGAACTGCAGGCAGCGGCTGAGCACGGTGACCGGCAGCTTCTGCGGATCGGTGGTGGCCAGCAGGAACTTCACATGCTCCGGCGGTTCTTCCAGCGTCTTCAGCAGCGCATTGAACGCCGCCTTGGACAGCATGTGCACTTCGTCGATCAGGTAGACCTTGTACTTGCCGCGCGAGGGCATGTACTGCGCGTTCTCGATCACCTCGCGCACGTCGTCCACGCCGGTGTTGGACGCGGCGTCGATTTCCAGCAGGTCGATGTAACGCCCCGCGTCGATGTCCAGACAGGCGGCGCACTGGCCGCACGGGTCGGCGCTGGTGCCCTGCTCGCAGTTCAGCGACTTGGCGAAGATGCGCGCGATGGTGGTCTTGCCCACGCCACGGGTGCCGGTGAACAGGAACGCGTGGTGGACCCGGCCGCTGTCCAGCGCGTTGCTGAGCGCACGGACCACGTGTTCTTGGCCCACCAGCTCGGCAAAACGCTTCGGACGCCACTTGCGGGCAAGGACGAGATAGGACATCAGGCCACCGTTTTCCATCGGATGTTCCATTGTGCCATGCCTGTCCAGCCCCCTCGCCACCCATTGCCATGGATACGCCCTTGATCGGGGTGCTTGTGTCCGGCCGCGCCGCCCGCTAGAATCTGCGCCCCTGCTGAGGCGTTTGCCGATGGCAGGGATCCGGAGAGGTGTCCGAGTGGTTGAAGGAGCACGCCTGGAAAGTGTGTAAGCGTCTAAACCGCGCTTCGGGGGTTCGAATCCCCCTCTCTCCGCCAGACAAACGCAAAAGGGCCGCCCACAAGGCGGCCCTTTTGCGTTTGTCTGGCGGATGGGATGGGTGGTGAGAAGCCACGCCGGGGTTCGACGGTTCTGCAGGAGCAGAACCGGACCGCCGCAGGCGGGTCCCGAGGAGCAACGCGCATCGGGATCGGGTGCATGGATGCACCCGACAATCCCCCTCTCTCCGCCAGATAACTGAAAAAGGCTGCCCTCTGGGCGGCCTTTTTCAGTTATCTGGCCGGGGACGCGAAGTGCGCTGCACGCGGCTCGCCCAAACCTTGCTGCGCAACGTTCGGGCGCCTCCCCTTGCCGGCCTCTCCCCGCTCCTGATCCATCGGTAGATCCACGCCATGCGTGGATGCCGGGCCGGCCACCCCGCGTCCACGTTCGACGGCCGTTCAACGACAGGACCTGCCCCGCGTCGCGGCACCCCACCCCCTCCCTCACCACTGACCACGCTGTCGCGATGCAACGACACGCTGGCACTCACTGCCTGTTGCTATGCTCGGGGCACAGGGGATTGATGCCCGCCAACGGGCCGGATGAGGAACATCAACATGCGGTATTTCATGACGAAGCTAGTGATCACCTCCGCCTTGCTGATCGGCAGCGGCACCGCAGTCGCACAAGGCGGCGGTGCGGCGCAGTTCGGCGCACTGGGAGGCACGCATGCAGGCAACGCCCTGGCGTGCGGCGCTACCCCGGAACAGGCGGCCAAGCTGCGCGCAAGCCACAAGGCGCAGGCAAAAACCGTGTTCGGTACCGAAGCAGGCTTCGACCAGGCCTATGACACGGCCGAAGCACAGACACAGAAGAAGATCACCGATGCCTGGAAGAAGGGCCAGTACAAGCCCACCAGCGAAGTCTGCAACGAATTGATGAAGCAGGTGCGTTCATGATGCAGACGCACGGATCGACGATGTCCGCAGTGCGCGCGAGCCCCCGCCAGCCGGGTTGCGTCGACGCACGCAGGATGCGGTGAACTGAGCGGTCTGCGCGGCACAGCGGCGCCATGGATCAGCACTCACTCCCGCCGCACCGGTAGATCCACGCAGCGCGTGGATCCACCGCTGGCCCGCTCCCCTTAGAAGCCTACCCGCAGGTTGATCTGCCCGCCGACATCGCGGCGGCCATCACCGTGCTGGCCCTGCACGAACATCGACAGCTGGCTGTTGCGGCCAAGGCCGACCGCCACACCGAGCTGGCTGACCAGCGCATTGCGCGCCATCACCGCACTGTAGACATCGAAGGCATCACCACCGACCGCGAAGCGGTTGCGGCTGGCCACATCAGTGTCACCCGACGCATGCTGCCAGCCCAGGCCGACGGTCAGCTGCGCCGGGAAGCGCTCGCCGCTGCCGACGTCCCAGCGGCCCCGCACGCCCACCGTGCTGACGTCGAGCGTGTCCTTGCCGCCTTCCAGCACCAGTGCGGCACTGCCGCCCTGCTCCACCGCGCGATCACTGTCGACCCAGTGCTTGGTGAACTGCACGTACGGCTGCAGCTGGGTCCTGCCATGGGTCCAGGTCCAGCTGCCTTCGACCTGGGCGATGGTCACGTCCGAATCCTGGCGGCTGTACAGGGTCTGGCCCAGCAGCGGCACTTCACGCGTGGTGCGCGTGCGGTAGTCACCGCGCGACACGCTGCCACCGACCGCAAAGCCGTTGTTCCACTGTCCCTGTGCATACAGGCCGAACGTGTTGCCACGCAGGCGGGCGCGCGAACTGCGATCGTACAGGCGCGTATCCAGCCGCTCGTTGCCGGCCGCCGCACCCAGCACCACATGTTCACCCAGCTGCCAGTCCACGCCCGCCATCAGCGCATTGCGGTTGGAGCGGATCTCATCACCGTTGCCATCGCCATCCTGCTTGAACACCTTGCCACTGCCGGCCAGCCAGGCCGAGGCGCGCTCGCCACGCACGGTCGGCAGCTCACTGCCCAGGCGCTGGCGGATGCCCTCTTCCAGGTAGTTGTCGTACAGCAGCACCGCGCGGCTGGCCGCGTGCACTTCACCGGAGAGCTGGTCGAATGCGCTGCGCGCAGTGCCGGCGTCATACATCAGCACCGTGTTGTACAGGCCCAGCGCCGCGCCACTCTGCGGCAGGCTGTCCAGCGCCGCGGCGGTGTTGTACTGGTTGCGCGTGTTGGCCACGGTAGTGAACGCCGCCGTCTGCGCCACGTCGATCTGCAGGTTGGCGGTGTTGGCGGTGTAGACCGGAGTGACGGAGAGGAACGCCGAGGTGGATCTTCCTTCCGCGAACTGCCCGTTCACCCCACCGCCCGCATTGACCACGGTGTACTGCTGGCCCTGCTGGTAGCTGGTGCTCGGCGAAATGGTGTTCACCTGCACCGTGCTTCCGCCCACGTTGGCGCTGCCGCCCACCTGCACCGTGTCGCTGCCGCTGGCACCGAGATCGATACCCAGCGTGCTGCCCGGCGACAGGGTCAGGTTGCCACCCACCGTGATCGTGCCGGTGCCATTGCCTGCGCCGCTGCCGTTGCCCGGGCCATTGCCCGGCGACAGCACGCCACCACTGGACACCGTCACGCCGCCGCCGGTGCCGCCGATGGTACCGGTGCCGGACAGGGTCGTGCCGCTGCCGATGGTCCACTGGCCGCCGATGGTGCCGGTGACATTCAGGCCACCGCCGGTGACCTGGCCGGTGCCGCTGAAACCACCACTGTTGCCGCCGAGATTCAGGCCACCCGGGCCGGCCTGCACGATGCTGCCGACGCCGGTGATGCTGCCGCCGAGCGTGGTGGTGCCGCCGGTGTTGATCACCAGGCCACCGTTGTTGGTGATGTTGCCGGTGATCGCGCCGCTGGCCCCGCCGTTGCCGATCTGCACGGTGCCGCCGGCATTGATGGTGGTGCCGCCGGTGTAGGTATTGTTGCCGGTCAGGGTCACCGTGCCGGTACCGGCCTGGGTCAGGCCACCGCTGCCGCTGATGGTGCCACCCACCGCGGTGTTGCCCCCCACGTTGAACACCAGGCTGCCGTTGTTGCTGACGTTGCCGGTGATCGCACCGCTCGCGCCACCATTGCCGACCTGCAGCGTGCCACCGGCGTTGATGGTGGTTCCGCCGGTGTAGGTGTTGTTGCCACCCAGGATCAGCGTACCGCTGCCGGCCTGGGTCAGGCCGCCGCTGCCACTGATGGCGCCGCCGACGGTGCTGCTGCCCCCCACGTTGAATACCAGGCTGCCGTTGTTGGTCACAGTGCCGCCGATCGCGCCGGTGGCACCGCCATTGCCGACCTGCAGGGTGCCACCAGCGTTGATGGTGGTCGGGCCGGTATAGGTGTTGTTGCCGGTCACGGTCAGTGTGCCACTGCCGGCCTGGGTCAGGCCGCCGCTGCCGCTGATGGTGCCGCCCAGCGTGGTGTTGCCCGCCACGTTGGACACCAGCGTGCCATTGTTGATGACGTCGCCGACGATCGAGCCGCTCGCACCACCGTTACCCAGCTGCAGCGTGCCGCCGGCGTTGATGGTGGTACCGCCGGTGTAGGTGTTGGTGCCGGTCAGCAGCAGCGTACCGCTGCCGGCCTGGGTCAGGCCGCCACTGCCGCTGATCGTGCCGCCCAGCGCGGTGTTGCCGGCCACGTTGGAAATCAACGCACCGTTGTTGGTGATGTCGCCGGCGATGGCGCCGGTTGTACCGCCATTGCCCACCTGCAGCGTGCCGCCGACATTGATGGTGGTACCGCCGCTGTAGCTGTTGTTGCCGACCAGGGTCAACACACCACTGCCGGCCTGCGTCAGGCCGCCACTGCCACTGATCGCGCCACCGACGGTAGTGTTGCCCGCGACGTCGAAGACCAGGCTGCCGTTGTTGGCGACATTGCCGGTGATCGCGCCGGTCGCTCCACCATTGCCGACCTGCAGCGTGCCTCCGGCATTGATGGTGGTGCCGCCGGTATAGGTGTTGTTGCCAGTCAGGGTCAACGTGCCGCTGCCGGCCTGGGTCAGGCCACCGCTGCCGCTGATGGTGCCACCCAGCGTGGTGTTGCCGGCCACGTTCGACACCAGCGCGCCGTTGTTGATGATGTCGCCAACGATCGCACCGGTCGCACCACCGTTGCCCACCTGCAACGTGCCGCCGGCATTGATGGTGGTGCCACCGGTGTAGGTGTTGTTGCCGGTCAGCACCAGCGTGCCGCTGCCGGCCTGGGTCAGGCCGCCGCTGCCACTGACCACCGCGCCCACGGTTGCCGTCGTGCCCAGGTTGTAGACCAGGTTGCCGTTGTTGGTGATGTCGCCCAGCACCGAGCCGGTACTGCCACCGTTGCCGATCTGCAGCGTGCTGCCACCATTTATGGTAGTGCCGCCGGTATAGACGTTGGCGCCGCTCAGGGTCAGCGTGCCGCTGCCACTCTGCACCAGGCCGCCGGTGCCACTGAGCACGCCGCCGAAGGTGGTGGTGGCGTTGTTGCCGCCGGTGGTCAGGGTTGCACCGCCCAGCACCACGCTGGATCCGGTCACGCCAGCCAGGCCACCGATGCTCTGGCTGCCACCGGCACTGATGTCCAACGTGCCGGCGCCGGCCAGGTTCACCGTGCTGGCACCGGACAGGCTGCCACCGGCCGCCACCGCCATCGTGCCGCTGTTGATCGTGGTGTCACCGCCATAGCTGCTGGTACCGCCAAGAGTGACGGTCGCTGCGCCATCCTTGAGCAGACCACCCGCACCACTGATCGCACCATTCAACGTGAGCGCGTTGCTGCCCGCCAGGGTCAGCGTGCCGCTGCCCAGTTGCACGTTGTTGCCCACGGTCAATGCGGCGGTGCCATCCAGCGTGGCATTGCCGCCCACCGTCAGCGTACCGGTACCCAGCGCACCACCATTGCCCAGTGTCAGGCCACCGCCATTGAGCGCCACACCGCCACTGAATGTATTCGTGCCGGTCAGGGTCTGCACACCCGCGCCATTCTTCACCAGCCCACCGGTACCCGTAATGTCACCAGCGAAGGTCGTGTTCCCTACGCCGTTGAGTGTCAGCGTGCTGCCACCGAGCGCGACCGTGCTGCCGGCAACACCGGCCAGTGACCCGATGCTCTGCGCACCACCGGCAGAAATATCGAACGCCGTTCCAGCGTTGGCCAATGTCACCGCGCCAGTGGATGCCAGGCTTCCTCCGGCGCCAATCGCCAGCGTGCCCGCATTGATGGTGGTACCACCGGTAAAGGTATTGGTACCGGTCAGGGTCTGGGTGCCGGTGCCTTCCTTGACCAGCCCACCGGTCCCCCCCACCGAGCCACTGAACGTGCCATTGGCGGGGCCACCAATGGTCAAGGTGTTGCCGCCCAGGTTCACTGTGCCGTTGCCGATCAGGGTACCGAACTGCTGCGTGCCGCTGCCCGCCGACAGATCGAAGGTCGCACCACTGGCCAGGTTGACGATGCCACTGGCATGCAGGCTTGCGCCAGCGCCCAATGCCAGCGTACCGGCATTGATGAAGGTACCACCGGTATAGGTATTGATACCGTTCAAGGTCAGCGTCGCCGCGCCCTCCTTGGTCAGCGATCCGGTGCCACTCAGGCTGCCGTTGAGGGTGAGGTTGTTGCTGCCGAGCACGGTCAGCCCGGCGTTGAGGACGAAGTTGTTGGCCAGCGTCACCGCGGAGTTCGAATCGAGCGTGGCATTGCCCCCCACCGTGACCGCCCCGGTACCCAGAGCTGCATTGTTGCCGGCCACCAGGCCGCCTGCATTGAGCGCTACACCACCACTGAAAGTGCTGGCGCCGTTGAGGGTCTGCACGCCTGCTCCGTTCTTGATCAGGCCACCATTGCCAGTGATCGCACCGTTGAACGTGCTGTCTCCCGTACCACCCAGGGTCAGCGTGCTGCCGCCCAGTGCCACCGTGCTGTCGGCCACACCGGCAAGCGAACCGATGCTCTGGTTGCCGGCCGAGATGTCGAGGGTACCGGTACCGGCCAGGTTCACCGCACCGGTCGACGCCAGGCTGCCACCGGCGCCGATCGCCAGCGTGCCACTGTTGATGGTGGTGCCACCGGTGTAGGAGTTCGCACCGGTCAGCGTCACGGTGGCCGCACCGTTCTTGATCAGCCCACCTGCACCCGAGATCACGCCACCCAGAGCCAGCGCCTGGCTGCCGAGCAGGTCGAGGTTGGCACCCGATGCAAGGCTGATGTTGTTGGCCAGGCTGACGCTGGTCGATGCATCCAGCGTTGCGTTGCTTCCGACCGTCAACGCCCCGCTGCCGAGCGCCGCGCTGTTGCCGACCACCAGGCCGCCGCCATTGAGGGCCAGGCCGCCACTGAACAGGTTGGCGCCGCCCAGCGTCAGTGCGCCAGCACCGTTCTTGACCAGGCCACCGGTACCGGAAATCGCGCCGTTGAAGGTACTGTTGCCAACGCCACCGAGGATCAGCGTCCGTGCACCCAGGCTCAGCGTTGAACCGGCCACGCCAGACAGTGAGCCGATGGTCTGGTTGGCACCTGCGGTGGAGATATCAAAGCCGGTACCCGCAGCGGCCAGGGTGACCGCACCGGTAGCGGCCAGGCTGCCACCCGGACCAATCGCCAGCGTGCCGGCGTTGATGAAGGTGCCGCCGGTATAGGTATTGGTCCCGGTCAGCGTTTCGATGCCCGAACCGACCTTGGTCAGGCCACCCGTGCCAGCGATCGAGCCACTGAACGTGCCGTTGGTGGCACCACCGACCTCGATCGAGTTGGCCCCCAGGTTGACCGTACCGTTGCCGACCAGGGTGCCGAAGGTCTGCGTGCCGCTGCCCGCGGACAGATCCAGCGTGGCACCGGTGGCGAGATTCACGGTACCGCTCGCCGCCAGGCTGGCACCGGCGCCCAGCGCCAGCGTGCCGGCGTTGATGTTGGTACCACCGGTATAAGTGTTGACGCCGTTCAAGGTCAGCGTTGCGCCGCCATTCTTGGTCAGGCTGCCAGCCCCGGAAAGTATGCCGTTGAGTGTCAGTGCGTTGCTGCCGAGCACGGTCAGCCCGGCATTGAGGGCAATGTTGTTGGCCAGCGTTGCCAGGCCGGTGGTATCCAGCGTGGCAGCACCACCGACAGTCAGCGCCCCCGCACCCAGCGCCGCGTCATTGCCGAGCACCAGCCCGCCTGCATTGAGCGTCACGCCACCGCCAAACGTGTTGGCCCCGGACAACGCCTGTACGCCTGCGCCCACTTTCACCAGGCCGCCGCCGCCACTGATCACGCCGTCGAACGCGGCGTTGCTGGCGGTTCCGAACGTCAATGAATTTCCGCCCAGCGACAGCGTGCTTCCGCCCGCACCATTGAGTGCGCCGATGGTCTGGCTGCTGCCGGCACCGGAGATATCGAAGCCAGCGCCCGCGCCCAACGTGACGTCACCCGCCGCGGCCAGGCTGCCGCCCGTGCCCAGCGCCAGCGTGCCGGCAGTGATGGTGGTACCGCCGGTGTAGGTGTTGGCACCGGACAGCGTCAGCGTGGTAGCGCCGTTCTTGATCAGACTGCCATTGCCACCGACCACGCCCGACAGCGTCAGCGCATTGCTGCCCGGCAACGTCAGTGCAACGCCCGAGCCCAGCGTGACTGCATTGCCGAGCGTCACTGCCGCGCCCGCATCCAGTGTGGTGCTGGCATTCACCGCAAGCGCGCCGGTACCGAGCGCACCATTCGCGCCGACCACCAGGCCACCGCCGTTCAAGGCCAGGCCGCCGCCGAAGGTATTGGTGTTGTTGAGGGTCAGCAGGCCCGCACCATTCTTGATTAGGCTTCCGTTGCCAGCCACCACACCCGCAAGGGTAAGGTCACTGGTGCCGCCCAGCGTCAGCTGGGTTCCGGCACCAAAGTTCACCGCGTTGGCCAGGTTCAGGGGCACCGTTCCGTCCAGGCTGACGTTGCCGCCAATCCCCAGCGCTCCTGTGCCAAGCGCGCCCGCATTGCCCAGCACCAACCCGCCCGCATTGAGCGCCAGTCCACCACTGAAGGTATTGGCGCCGGACAACGTCTGCACGCCAGCGCCGACTTTGATCAATCCACCACTGCCATCAATGGCGCCGGCAAAGCTGCCATTGCTGGCGCCGCCAAAGGTGAGTGACTGCGTACCCAGCGCCACCTGGCTGCCTGCCACGCCGTTCAACGCACCGATGGTCTGGCCGGCACCCGCTGCGCCGATATCCAGCGTCGCACCTGCACCGGCAAGATTTACTGCCCCACCCGCGGCGAGACTGCCACCCGCACCCAGCGCAAGCGTGCCGGCATTGACCGTGGCGCCGCCCAGGAAGGTATTGGCACCGGACAGCGTCAGCGTCGAGGCGCCGTTCTTGATCAGGCCACCGGTTCCCCCCACCACCCCGGTCAGGGTCAGGTTGTTGCTGCCCGGCAGGGTCAGCGTATTGGCGCCCAGGTTCACCGCATTGGTCAGCGAAACCGGGGCGCTCGCGTCCAGGGAAACATTGCCGCCGATGTTCAGTGCCCCGGTGCCAAGCGCACCGTTGGCGCCCACCGATACGCTGCCCGCGTTCAACGCAAGGCCACCGCTGAAGGCATTGCTGTTGTTCAACGACAGCACACCGGTACCGGTCTTGATCAGGCCACCCGTGCCGGTGACCAGACCGCCTAGAGCAACGTCCTCGTTGCTGGCCAGGCTCAGCTGCGCGCCGGCGTCGAGATCGATGGCGTTGCCCAGGCTCAATGCCACCGAGCTGTCCAGGGTCGCGTTTGCACCGACGGCAAGCAGTCCGGTTCCCAGTGCGCCGGCATTGCCCAGCATCAGGCCGCCGCCGTTGAGCACCAGACCGCCACCGAAGGTATTGGCGCCATTGAGCGTAAGGGTGGTGGCACCGTTCTTGATCAGACCACCGGCGCCGGAAACGACGCCACCAAGCGTGACCGCCTGCGTGCCTGGCAACGACAGCAGTGCACCCGCCCCAAGCGCCACATTGTTGGTCAGGTTCAGGGCCGTGCTGCCATCGAGTGATGCATTGCCGCCCACGCTCAACGCGCCCGTACCGAGTGCACCGCTGTTGCCCAGCAGCAGGCTGCCGGCATTGAGGTTCAGGCCACCGCTGAAGGCATTGGTGCCGTTCAAGGTCAGCAGCGAGGCACCGTTCTTGGTCAGGCTGCCGGTACCGGTGATGTTGCCGCCCAAGGTGAGGTTCTGGCTGCCCGGCAACGTCAGTGCTGCCCCCAGACTGATGGCGTTGGTCAGGTTCAGTGCTGCGCTGCCATCGAGCGAACTATTGCCGCTGACCGTCAACGCCCCGCTGCCGATCGCACTGTCGTTACCCAGCAGCAGGCCGCCCGCCGCCAGGTTCAGGCCACCACTGAAGGTATTGGCGCCGGCCAGCGTCTGCACGCCGGTGCCCTGCTTGATCAGGCCACCGGTACCGCCAATCGCGCCGGCGAAGCTCTGGTTGGTGGCATTGCCAAGAGTGAGCGTGCTGCTACCCAGCGCCACCGTGCTGCCTGCGGCGCCAGACAACGCGCCGATGGTCTGGTTGCCGCCAAGCGAGATGTCCAGCTCCGTCCCTGCATTGACCAGATTCACTGCACCGGTGGCTGCAAGGCTGCCGCCACTGGCCAGCGCGACCTTGCCCGCGTTGATCGCCAATCCACCGGTGAACGCGTTGGCACCGCCCAGCGTCAGCGTGGCAGCGCCGTTCTTGACCAGGCTGCCGGTGCCGCTGATGACGCCCCCCAGGGTCAGCGCATTGCTGCCCAGCACGCTGAGAGAGCCCCCGGCACCCAGGTTGATGCCATTGCTCACGCTCAGTGCCGTGCTGGCATCGAGCGTTGCCAGACCACCGACGTTGAGTGCACCGGTTCCCAGCGCCCCGGCATTCCCAAGCACCAGGCCGCCTGCGGTGAGTGACAGGCCACCGCCAAAGGTGTTGGCATTGTTGAGCGTAAGCGTGGCCGGACCGCTCTTGACCAGGCTGCCGGTACCGCCGATCACACCATTGAAGGTCAATGCCTGCGTACCAGGCAGGTTGAGAAAGCTGCCCGTCCCCAGGGTGACCGCGTTGTTGAGCGCCAGCGCTCCTGCGCTGCCATCAAGGCTGACGTTGCCGCCGACACTGAGCGCACCCGTTCCCAGCGCACCGGCATTGCCCAGCAGCAGCCCACCACCGTTGAGCGCAACACCGCCGGTGAAGGCGTTGGCACCGGACAGGGTCTGGGTGCCCGTACCGACCTTGACAAGCGTGCCACCGACACCGCTGATGGCGCCGGAGAAAGTGGTGCTGGTGTTCAGGCCACCCAGGGTGAGAGTGCGTGCGCCCAGGTTGAGCGCACCGGATCCGGCGAGCGAACCGATGGTCTGGTTGGCTGCAACCGAGAGATCAAGGTTGGTCCCTGCGCCCAGCGAGATCGCTCCTGTCGACGAGAGGCTGCCAGCGGCGCCCAGTGCCAGTGCGCCGCCGGTAATGGAGAACGTGCCTGCAAGGGTGTTGGCACCATTCAAGGTCAATGTGCCGGCACCCGCCTTGAACAGATTGCCTGCTCCGGAGATCGATCCATTCAGGCCGAGCCCATTGCTGCCCAGCAGGTTGAGTGTTCCGCCCCCGTTGATGACGAGGTTGTTGCCCAGGTTGAAGTTGGCCGAGGTATCCAGGGATGCCGTGCCGCCGACGGTCAGATTACCGCTGCCGAGCGCCCCCGCATTGCCCAGCACCAGTCCACCGGCATTGAGATTGACTCCCCCGGAGAACAGGTTTGCATTACCGAGCGTGACGATGCCGCTGTTGTTGACCGTGAGGCTGCCAGTCCCTGAAAGCACGCCCCCGAGTCCGAACGCATTGGTCCCAGACAGGGACAGATTGCCACCGAGGCTGAAAGCGTTGGCCAGGCTCAGACCCGCCGTGGAGGAGGCGATGGCACCGCCGTTGGCGGTGAACAGCCCTGTGCCGAAGGAGGCGGCATTGTTGAAGTTGATCAGACCATCGTTGAGCGTCGTCGGCCCGGTCCCGCTCCATGCGCCCTGCAGGTTCCACGTACCGCTGTTGACCGTGAGCCTCTGGAAGTTGAGGTACTGGTTCCAACCCAGCGTGGTCACTGCACCGCCGGTACCGGACCCCGGACCGCTGACGACGTTCTGCAGCACCAGCGTGTTGCTGGCGGCGCCGGCGCCCACGCCGGCATTGACCGTACCGGCGGCGGCGAGCGAAACCGAAATACCACCCAGTGCATCGATTCCCGCCGAGGCCCCGGTCCCGGTTGCCACATTGGACCCGGACACCGCAGTAAACGTATTCCCCTGCGCCGAATCACCGAGATAGACGCTGCCGGTGATCGTGCCACTGTTGTTGACTGAGTTGCCCAGCGTCGAGCCGGCCAATCCGACCCGTCCGGTGATCCCGCCGCTGTTGCTCAGAATCGTCTGCGCGCCACCGTAGCTGACGATGGCCGGCGCGTCGGCCGTGCCGAGTCCGCCCAGCAGGAAATTCATGTTGACGGTGCCGGCATTGTTGATCGTGGTGACACCGCCTGCGCCATTCTGCACGGACAGCGCGCGGCCATTCGCGCCCAGCAGGGAGCCGATATCAATGAAACCCTGAAGCGTGCCGGTCGCGCTGTTGGTAACGCTGATCGCCTGGCCACTGGCATTGCCAAGCACCGCGCCGGAGGCAGCAAAGAGACCGACATTGGTGCCGATCGTGCCGTTGTTGGTGAGCTGGATGCCGTTGCCGCTCAGCGTCATCGAATTACCCAGGCCAGCGGTACTTCCTACATTCGCGCCAGCTGCCACGGTCACCTGGACGCCGTTGGTGGCGTCCGCAAAATTATTGGTGGTTCCGGTGCAGTTGATTACCGGCCCCGGGGTCGTGCACGCCGCAAAGGCCGAACCACTGGCCAGCGTGGTGGCCAACGCCAGCGCCAGCTGGTGCGCCCGCAATCGCGGCAGCCGCTTCACGTAAACCGCGCTTCCACCAGGATTCTGGGCGACCTCCGAAGCAACCTGCATTACGCCGAGGGCGCGATTGAAAACCAGACGGTAAATGCGGTTCATCGGTAAATCTCCCTGAAAAGACCGGATGGCACTGCAGGCAGTTTTTTGAAGACGATGCGACCCATCCCGGTTCCCGACACGGAAACAAGGGCTGGCGGCATTAACTCCTGAAAATCTTCACATCTTCACGCGATCGCACCCAGGACAGGTGCGCCAACGTTTCCGTCAAGGCGAAAACTCCCCGATTTCGCCTGACGAATGGCGGCACTGTGCGACCGACGGCGCCAGTGCGATGTGAATCACGCTCGTTATTTTCATGACGCACGTCAAATAAAACGGGCGGACAAAATGATTTGCCGGAAATGCATATACCTGCGACGGGCGGGGATTCCCTTCCCCACCATAAGTAAATGATTCAGCTGCTGGAGAGTTTCATCAGCACCAGGCCCGAGACGATCAATACCGCCGCACCGATCCGCATCGCGCTGACCTGCTCTCCGAGAAACACGATGCCAACCACGAATGCCCCGACCGCGCCGATGCCGGTCCAGATCGTATAGGCGGTTCCCAGCGGCAGGCTGCGCATGGCCACCGCCAGCAACCAGAAGCTGGCGATCATGCCGATGAGGGTGACCACGGTGGGGGTGAGCTTGGTGAAGCCTTCGGACTGTTTCATGGACACGGCCCAGACGATTTCCAGCAGGCCGGCAAACAACAGATAGATCCAGGCCATGACGGCCCTCCTCTTGGTAGGGCCAGGCCGTCCTGGTCTTTGATTCCCGATGTGGGGGAGGTCGTTCCTCCTGGCCGGCATTCTAGCAACGGGGGTGGCCTCCGGCCGCCGTCGCCGGGAACGGGTTACAGCCGATTCAGCGCGTGAAGCTGGCGCCGATGGACCTGCCTGCGCTAGAATGCGCGTCTGCCATCGGCCAGCCGATGTGCGGTCCGGCTGTGGTCTCCGGCGCATCGCGCGCTGCTTCCCCTGATCCGTGAACTGGCCGCCCACCGGGCGGCCAACGTCTCTATGGTGGCCCCGTCGGCCCCTCGCGACGCTAGGTCGAAAACCCCGCCAGGGCCGGAAGGCAGCAACGGTATCGATCGACGCGGGCGCCGAGGTCAGCCGGCGGGGCCACCGCCTTTTCTGCACTGGAGTCAGATCCCTTTGCCCGGCAAAGGGCTCTGACCCTTAAGCCGTTCGTACCAGGCAACGCCCGCCGCTACCCTGCCTCGGGCGTGCCTTGGTGGAACACCATGCGCCATCCGTCCCCGTGCCGGCGCCACAGCGAACTGCGCAGCACCCAGCGTTGCGGCCGCCCATCGAGGTGATGGCGGCTGCGGTAGCGCACCTGGGCCAGGCCCTCGGCCAACAGCCGCACCGCGTACTGATCGGACTCGATCTGCACCTGCGCACGCTCCAACGGGATCTCCTGCAACGCGGCCGCACGGTCGTAGCACTGGCCGGAACTGCCGATCTCGCTGAAATCCTCATCCAGCAATGCCGCCAGTTGCTCACGGCCGGCCCGCACGTTTGGCGCATGCAGTGCACGCTCCAGCGCCTCCAGTTCGGCAGCCAGCGCCACATCGGCGGGCTGGCCGGTACCGCTCACGGCGGGTCCTGCGCCAGCACGTGCGGTGCGGTCGGGCTCGCCAGCGGCACGCACTGCCCCGGCTGCGCCACGCGGTGCCCACGCGCAGCCAGTGCCAGACCATCGGCTGCGCTGGCGTAGTGGTACAGCATCATCCGCGCCTGCAGTTCGGCGCTGTACTCACGCTCCAGATCGTCCACGCCGGTATGCGACGGATTGCCGTGCAGGCCGCAGTCGTGAGCGATCAGTTCGTTGTCGTTGGCAAAGCGGGCCAGCATCTCCGGAACCGGCCGGGTATCGCCGCTCCAGGTCAGCGCGCCCTGCAGGCGCAGGCCATAGGCGGTCTCCGGCCAATGGTGGCGCACCGGGAACACTTCCAGTCGCACGCCCTCATGCCAGAACGCCTCACCGACCACGATCAACTGGAAGGCATCCCAGAAGTTCGCACCGCCCTCGGCCAGCACGTTCGGGTAATCCCCGATGCGCTTGTGCAGCAGCGGCACCACCGTGGCGGGCACGTACAGGCGCACCTTGCCGCGTCGGTGCGCATTGAAGTAGGTGTCCACGAACAGGCGCTCGAAGCCGGCCACATGGTCCAGGTGCACGTGGGTGACGAACAGCGACTGCGGCATGTGCCCGTAGTGCGCCTTGAACGCGGTCAGGCCTTCGCCACCGCAATCGATGGTCAGCCACGGACGCCCCTCCCGCTCGATCACCGACATCGGCGACCCCAGCTCGACTGCCGACGCATTGCCGACGCCCAGGAAACGCAACGACCAGTCCATCAGGTGCCCCGGTTCCAGGCCATGTCATAGGCGCGGCGCAGCCGCGCGTAGTCCTTCTGCACATCTTCCACGCTGCGCTCGCCGCGCAGCTTGATCAGCGAGCGCAGCAGGCGCTTGAGATTGCGCTCTCGCCAGGCGGTCGCCGGGATGCGGATCACGCCGCGGTCGAAGTCGATCAGCCAGCCATGGCCACTGCCATCGAACAGGATGTTGTGCGCGTTGAGGTCGGCATGGTCCAGGCCGGCACGGTGGAAACGGGCGATCAAGCGCCCGGTCTCCTCCCAGGGGGCACCACGGCCGGCGACCAGCGCGCGGTCGGCCAGCGAGCGTACACCCTCGATCCGCTCCATCAGGATCGCCGCCCGGTAGCGCAGGCCCTCGCGCATGTAGAACGCGGCGATCGGCCGTGGCACCGGCAGCTTTTTCTCGCGCAGCGCCCGCATCAAGCGGAATTCGGCGAAGCTGCGGGTCCGGTCCGAGCCGCGCCAGAGGTACTGGTCGTGGCTGATACGGGCCGCCATGCCGCCGCGCAGGTAGTGGCGCAGCACGCTGGCACCGAACGGCGCATCGACGAACCAGGCACTGCCGCGGCCACCCTCGCCCACCGGCCGGGCCCTGCTGCCCCAGTGCTGGGGCGAGAACAGGCCGATCTCGGCTTGCCGCAGCCGCTCGCGGTCGAACAGAATGGCCCCGATGCCGCGACCCTCGCGGCATGGCGTCAGCGCTTCATTGGCGTCGAATGCGACCATTTCATTGAGTCTAACAACACATGGCATCAGCGTCCTCCTCCTTGTGCCTCCTGCGCCTATCCGCACTTGGCGATGTCACCCACGTGGTGCCCCTGGTGCGCACCCTGCAGGCCGCGCGCCCGGACACGCCGATCCACTGGATCATCGACAAGGTCGGCCACAAGCTGCTCGACGGCCTCCCCGGCGTCACCTTCCATGCCTATGACAAGAAGAGCGGCATGGCCGGAGTCAAGGAACTGCGCAGGCAGCTGCCGCCGGGGCGCTTCGAAGCGCTGCTGCAGATGCAGGTCGCGTTCCGCGCCAACCTGCTGTCGGCCTTCATCCCGGCCGAGCGCCGCATCGGCTACGACCGCAGCCGCTCCAAGGACCTGCATGGGCTCTTCATCAACGAGCGCATCCCCGACCGTCCCGGCATCCATGTGCTCGATGCCATCGGCAGCTTCTGCGAACCGCTGGGCCTGCGCCAGACCGGCGTCAGCTGGGACCTGGCCGTGCCGTCGTCCGCCTTCGAATGGGCCGCCGCGCAGTGGCAGGACGATGGCCGCCCGGTGCTGATGATCTCGCCCTGTTCCAGCCACGTGCGCCGCAACTGGTATGCCGACCGCTACGCCGCAGTGGCCAACCATGCCGTCCAGCGCGGCTGGCAGGTGGTGCTGTGCGGTGGCCGCAGTGAACTGGAGCGCAGCATGGCCGACGCCATCCAGGCGCAACTGATCACACCGGCACTGGACCTGGTCGGCAAGGACACGCTCAAGCAGCTGCCTGCACTGCTTGCCCGCGCCAACCTGGTGATGACGCCTGACTCGGGCCCGATGCACATCGCCAACGCGATGGGCACCAAGGTGCTGGGCCTGCATGCGGCCAGCAATCCAAACCGCAGTGGCCCGTACTCGGACCGCCGTTATTGCGTGGACCGTTACGACGACGCTGCGCGGAAGTACCTCGCCAAGCAGGCCACCGATCTGAAGTGGGGCACGAAGATCGAGTTCGACGATGTGATGGAACTGATCACCGTCGAAGACGGCATCGCCGCCTTCGAACGCTACGTGGCCGACCATCTGGGGTAAGCGGCGGGCGCCGTCCACGCATGGCGTGGACCTGCTGCATCGGCCCGCCCGGGATTACGCGCGCTGCGCGTAATCCTGATAGGACTTCTCTTCCACGTACGCCGAACCCAGCGCGAGGTTGATCGCCTTCTTGATGCGCGCGCGTTCGTCGTTGCGCAGGTAGACGCTGCGCGCCAGATCGATGAAAACCTGGTCGAACGCCTGTTCCTTTTCCTTCAGCCGGATGTCGTCCTCGATCTCCCACAGCTGCTCGTTGACCGCCTTCAGCTCGGCACGCAGCTTGGCGATGTCCTTCACCGCGGCCGGGTGTGCCATCCAGGTCCGCTCAAGCGCCGACAGCTCCCTGCGCACATTGGCCAGCTTGCCCTCGTCGCTGATGCGTTCGGACTTGATCTGCAGGATCGAGATCTTGTCCAGCAGCTCGCCGAAAGAAACGGGGACGAGGATTTCAGCGGTCATGGGGAAAGCTCCAGCAGGTGGTGCGTACATGGTAACCCGCAGCGTCCGGACGGATATGCCGGGTAGATCCACGCCATGCGTGGATGAGCCTGCCAGCAGGAACAGCATCCACGCACCGCGCGGATCTCCCGTGATGCATCTGGAGGAACAAGCCCCTCTGTTGAGGGGCTGCCCCGACAGGAGCGGGGAGAGGCCGGCAAAGGGAGGGGCCCACAGGTTGCGCAGCAACGTGTGGGGCGACGCGCAGAGCGCGGCGCGTCCCGCGCCGGATAAAGAAAAAGGGCTGCCTGTCGGCAGCCCTTTTTCTTTATCTGGCGGAGAGGGGGGGATTCGAACCCCCGAGGCGCTATAAACGCCTGCCTGATTTCGAGTCAGGTACATTCAACCACTCTGCCACCTCTCCGGGTGGTCCCCGGCGGACCGGGGACGCGCATCATACGAGGAAGTGAGGCCGACGACAAGTCATCCCGGTCAATGAAGTGAAAATTTCCTGGGTGCATGCCTTGCCGGATGCCTGCAGCCCCCCGATGATGCCTGTCTCCCCAGCAATACCCGCCCCTGCACACCATGATCGAATTCGGACATCTCACCCACCCCGGCCTGCGCCGCGAGCTCAACGAGGACACCTACTACGGTGACAGCGAGCTGGCCCTTTGGCTGGTGGCCGATGGCATGGGCGGCCACGCCTGCGGCGAAGTCGCCAGCGCGCTGGCGCGTGAAACCATCGTGCGCGAGATCCGCGGTGGCGCGCCGCTGGCCCACGCCATCCGTACCGCCGACGAAGAGATCATCCGTGCCTCGCGGCGGCGCAACGACACACTGCCGATGGGTACCACCGTGGTCGCCGCACGCGTGCAGGGCAATCGCTATGAAGTGGCATGGGTCGGCGACAGCCGTGCCTACCTGTGGCGTGACGGCCAGCTGGCACAGCTCAGCCAGGATCACAGCGTGGTGCAGGAACTGGTCGCTCAGGGCAACCTGACTGCCGAACAGGCACGCGCCCATCCGCATCGCAACGTGGTCACCCAGGCGCTGGGCGTCACCGATCCGGCACACCTCAACGTGGCCACCACCAGCGGTGAGCTGCGCCCCGGCATGCAGCTACTGCTGTGCAGTGATGGCCTGACCGAGGAAGTGGACGACCGCGGCATCGCCCGCACCCTCGCCTTCGAAGATGCAAGCGCGCAGGAATGCGTGGACACGCTGGTCGCCGCCGCGCTCGACGGTGGTGGCCGCGACAACATCAGCGTGATCCTGGTGCGCTGCCACTGAATGGCGTGATCCGGTAGCGCCAGGCCATGCCCGGCGAGAATCCGCCGGATACCGGATCCCATCGTTTACGCGCTGGCGGCTTCTTCCACCTTCGGGCCATCCCACAGCGCGTGGCCGGCCTTCTTGCGCAGCCGTTCCAGCCGCGCGGCATGCGCTTCCAGCTCCGACGGCGTCGCCACCACGCGCGGGCGCGGCAGCAGCTTGCTGGTATCGAAGGCCTGCAGCGCCGCCCCGGTGCCGCCCCCATCGTCATCGCCCAGGCCGAAGCCGATCTCTTCCTGGCCTGAAGTCAGTGCGATGTAGACGTCGCCCAGGATCTGCGCATCGAGCAGGCCGCCGTGCAGCGCACGGTGCGAATTGTCCACGCCCAGTCGCTTGCACAGCGCATCCAGCGAATTGCGCTGGCCCGGAAAGCGCTCGCGCGCCATCACCAGGGTATCGATCACCGTGCAGCGGTCGGTGATCCTGCCGTACTGCGGGCCCAGCAGCGACAGCTCGTTGTCAAGAAAGCCCAGGTCGAACGCCGCGTTGTGGATGATCAGTTCGGCGCCATCGATGAACGCCAGGAACTCGTCGGCGATCTGCGCGAAGTCCGGCTTGTCAGCCAGGAACTCCAGGGTCAGCCCGGTGACTTCCTGCGCGCCCTGTTCGAACTCGCAGTCCGGCTTGATGTACTGGTGGTAGTTGTTGCCGGTCGGGCGGCGCTTGAACAGCTCCACGCAGCCGATTTCGACGATGCGGTTGCCCTTCTTCCATTCCAGGCCGGTGGTTTCGGTATCGAGGATGATCTGACGCATGGGCTCAGTTTACCGGGCTGGCGTCGCGGATCTGGATGGCCGCATTGCGCGCCAGCGTATCCACCCGCTCGTTGTCCGGGTCACCGGAGTGGCCCTTCACCCAGCGCCAGTCGATCTGGTGCCGAAGCGTGGCCGCATGCAGGCGCTCCCACAGCTCGCGGTTCTTTACCGGGTCGCCGCCGGCGGTCTTCCAGTTCTTGCGGATCCAGCCGGGTAGCCACTGGGTCAGGCCCTGCCGCACATACTGCGAATCGGTGTAGAGCACGATGTTGCACGGCTCGGTCAGCGTCTCCAGCCCGGAGATGGCCGCCATCAGCTCCATCCGGTTGTTGGTGGTGTGCGCTTCGCCACCGCTCAGTTCGCGCTCGTGGCCCTTGTAGCGCAGCAGCGCAGCCCAACCACCGGGGCCGGGATTGCCAAGGCAGGAACCGTCGGTGTGGATTTCGATGGTTTTCAATACAACTCCAGATCAGGTAACAACGGTGCCGTGCCAACGCACCGGCAACGGTTTCGGCCCGGGCAGGGCCAGCGTGCGCTTTTCAGCATGGAACAGGCAGGCCGCGCGCAGCGGCGCCCAACCGCCCGGGCGACGGCTGCCAGCGCCGCGCCAGAGTGGGCCGAGGTAACGCATATCGTCGCACTCCAGCCCGTGGCGGCCGAGCAGCAGGCGGATCCGCTGCGGCGTGCGCACCACCAGGCCATGCTGGCGCCAGTGCGTGCGGTAGGGGCTGAACGGGTTGAGGCTGCTCAGCCACAGGTGGCCGCCGGGCATCAGCACGCGCTCGCACTCGTCCAGCAGCTGGTCGGCATCGCCCGCGGTGACATGCTGCAGCACGACCGCGTTGACGCTCTCGTTGGCCAGCGGCAGCGGCAGCGCGCAGCGGGTATCGCCGGCATAGCCCTGTCCCTGACGGAACAGGCGCAGGCCGCGCCCGCCCAGCTGCGCATCGTCCAGCCAGGCGGCACTTGGTGCGATCCACAGCCAGGGCTGCGTCGGCAGGACAGACAGCTGCGGCAGCAGCAACTGCCGCTCCAGCACGCGCAAGGAGTCCGCCGGTTCAGTGTCGAACCACGGGGTCTGGCTCGCTTGACGGGTGCTCTGCAGCGCGGGCATGGTCCAATTCTATGCGACTGACTGCCCTGCCCGCATTTGCGGACAACTACATCTGGACGTTGATCGACGACGCTGGCGCCGCCGTGGTCGTCGATCCCGGCGATGCCGCGCCGGTGCTGGCGCTGGCCGATCAGGGCCTGCGCGTGGACACGATCCTGCTCACCCATCATCACGATGACCACATCGGTGGCGTGCCCGCGCTGCAGGCACGTTTTCCCCGTGTACGGGTCATCGCGCCCGTCGAAGAGCGCATCCCCATGGCAACCGAACGGGTCGGCGAAGGTGAACGCGTTCAGGCACTGGGCCGGACGTTCCACGTACTATCCGTGCCCGGGCATACCCGCAGCCACATCGCGTTTCACACTGCTGAACATCTTTTCAGCGGAGATTCGTTGTTCAGCCTGGGCTGTGGGCGCCTGTTCGAAGGTACGCCGTCCCAGCTTCTGGCATCGATGCGCAAGCTGGGTACCTTGCCCGCGCAACTGCTGCTTTGTTGCGCCCACGAGTACACCGTGTCAAATGCCGTCTTCGCGCGGCATGTCGACCCCGCCAACGCTGCCCTGTGGCAGCGCCAAGAGGAGGCTTTGGCCATGCGCCGCGATGACCGTTCCACCCTGCCGGTAACCCTGGCCAACGAATTGGACTGCAATCCGTTCCTGCGTGTGCACACTGCGCCGATCCGCGCGGCAGTGTCGGCGCACCTGGGCCGCGACGTCGTTGACGACGTCGACGTCATGGCCGGCCTCCGGCACTGGAAAGACGGCTTCCGCGCATGATGCGCCGAAGTCTGCCGCTGGCCCTGGGCCTGGTCCTGGGGCTGGCCGGAACCGCCGGCGCGCAGTCGCTGGGCGCCGGCATCAGCCAGAACCTGACCGCTGCTGCGGCGCTGCCGCTGGATCCGGCCGCGTTGCCGGCCGCCTCCGTGCGCAATGGCCAGGAGATCTTCTCCAGCTTCCGCGACGGCCTGGCCGAACCCACCTGCGACGCAGAGGCCACCAGCCCGCGCTGGCAGAAGCAGTTCGCCCACGCCCCGTCGCGCCTGGCCAACCAGGATGACGATGCGCTGGTGCTGTTCGGCTACGTGGTCGAAGAGCTGCGCAAGGCCAGCCTGCCTACCGAATTCGCACTGATTCCGTTCGTGGAAAGCGGCTATCGGCCCAACGCCCGCAACGGCAGCGGCCCGACCGGCCTGTGGCAGTTCATCGCCACCACCGCGCGCAACCATCGCGTACCCATGGCCAACGGCTACGACGGCCGCCTGTCGGCGGTCGATTCGACCCAGGCCGCAGTGCGCTACCTGAAGACCCTGCACGGCATGTTCGGCGGCGACTGGCGCTTGGCCACCATGGCCTACAACGCCGGCGAGTACCGCGTGCTGCAGTCGCTGCGCAAGGCCGGCATGAACGCACAGAACGCCAAGCCGTCCGCGCTGCCCGGCCTGTCGCCGGTCACCTATGCCTACGTCGAGAAGCTGCATGCCCTGGCCTGCGTGCTGGAAGACGTGGAAGACCAACCCGGCGTGATGGCCTCGCTCGACCGCACCGTGCCGGTGCTGAAGGACCACACCCTGCCGGCTGGCACCAGCGTCCAGCAGTGGGCCGCACAGCGCGCCCTGGACCCGGCCAGGATCGCCCGCCTGAACCCCGCCCTGGCGGGCGGTGGCCGCGCCTCGTCAGGCACGACCCGCGTGCTGGCACCGGTCTCGGCCGCCAATGCGACTGTCGCCGAAGCGGCCACTGCACTGGTGGCCAGCGCCGCACCGGCTGCCGCCGCCACGCCAACGCCGCAGGTCGCCAGGACCGTCGCCGCGATTGCCGATCGTCCGCGCAGCCGCCGCCACACCGTGCGAGATGGCGAGTCGGCCTGGACCATCGCCCGCCGCTACGGCATGCCGGTCAAGGCCCTGCTGTCGCTGAACGGCCTGAGCGGCAGCAGTGTGCTGAAGCCGGGCGCGGTACTGCGCGTCGAAAACTGACGGCCGGCGCGGTCCCCCCGCGCGCGCGCCTTCCTGTTGCGCCGGGCCCACGCTCGGCTTTTTCACGTCTGCGCCCGGCAGATGCAGTCCAGCAAGCTCGACTCTACATAGGCACGTAAAAAAAGGCCCGGCATTGCCGGGCCTTTCTCATGGATGCAGCCGCAAGGCTTACAGGTTCGCTTCGGTGGTCTGGACCACGAACTTCCTGCGCATCGCCTCGATGTAGGCCTTGGCCGCAGCCATGCCGTCGATCTGGCTCAGCTGTTCCTTCAGCTGCTTCTGCTGCTCGGCGGTCACTTCCTTGATGTCGCCCGGATTGACCTTGTTCACCGCGAACAGCAGCGCGTGGCCATTGACGTCGACCTTGCCATAGCTCGGCTTGCCTTCGGCCGGTACCGGCGCACTGAAGATCGCGCGGTTGATTTCCGGGGTCGGCACCGGCTGGCTGCGCGGCAGACCCGGCATCGGGCTCAGCTGCAGCTTCTCGCTGGCAGCCAGCGACTGCAGGGTGGCGCCTGCCTTCAGCTTGGCCAGGATGGCATCGGCGGCCTTGTCGCTGGCCTGGCGCTGGCGGTCAGCGCGGATGGCGGCGATCACCTGCTCACGGGCCTTTTCCAGCGGCAGGGCCTGTTCCGGGGTGTGCGCAGCCACGCGGATGACCACGCTGTGGTTGGTCGCGCCACCCAGGGCGATCGGGTCGCTGGCGGTACCGTCCTGCACCAGCACGTCGGAGAAGGCAGCACGCAGCACAGCCGGGTCAGCGGCAATGCCACTGGCGGTCGCGCGGGTGATCGGGCCGAGCGTCTGCAGCGGCAGGTTCACTTCCTTGGCCGCAGCGGCCAGGTCGCTCGGGCTCTTGTTGATGGCATCGACCAGGTGACCGGCCAGCTCGTTGAAGCCACGCTCACCGTCCGCCTTCAGCTGCTCGGCGGCCAGCGTGTCACGCACTTCCTCGAACGACTTGCCCTGGCCACCGCGCACAGCGGCCACCTTGATGATGTGGTAACCGAACTCGGTCTTCACCGGGCCGATCACGTCACCGGCCTTGGCCGCAAACAGCGCGTCCTCGAACGGCTTCACCATCGCACCGCGCTCCACCCAGCCCAGGTCACCGCCCTGGTCCTTGGAGCCTGGATCTTCCGAATTGGCCTTGGCCAGCGCGCCGAAATCGGCACCAGCGGCCTTGGCTTCGGCAGCGATCCTGTTCGCCTTGGCTTCGGCGCCGTCACCGGTGATCAGGATGTGCGAAGCCTGGCGCTGCTCCGGCGAGGTGAACTTCGCCTTCTCGTCTTCATAGCGCTTGCGCAGGGTCGCTTCATCGGCCGCCGTCGGTGCCGGCAGGTTCGCGCCATTGATCTCGACGTATTCCAGCGACACGCTCTCGGCCTGGCGGAAATCCTTGCCATGGCTGTCGTACCACTTCTTGATCTGCTCATCGGTGACCGGTGCGGTATCAGCCGGCACGGGCGGCAACGCGGCCAGCTCGACGTCACGGGTTTCGCCCAGCAGCTTCAGCAGGCGCTCGGTCTCAGCCTGGGTGACGAAGCCCGAGCTCTGCAGGCCCGACGGGATCACCGACTGCTGCAGGCTCTCACGCACCAGTTCCTGGAACTGGGTCGGCGTACGCGGCGGGTTGCCGCCGGCCAGGGCCAGGCGATAGTTGTTCTCGTTGAACTTGCCGTTCGAATCGAGGAACGCCGGCATGGTCGCAATGTATTCACGCACCGCACCGTCGCCGATCACCACCCCCGCCTGCTCACCGACCAGGCGCACGACCTGCTCGTCGATCAGCTGGTCGAGCACGGCCATCTTGTTCTCGGTGCTCTCGAACGCGCGCGGGTCGAAGTTGTCGCCCTGCTGCTGGCGCTCACGCATGCGCTCCTGCTCGAAACGCGTGCGGAAATCCTGCGAGCTGATCTCATGGTGCTGCCACAGCATGCGCACCGGCCACCACGACGGCGCCGAACGCCACCAGGTCGGCGGCGCGGAAACCTTGGCCACGTTCTGTGCGCCAACGCCACCGAGGTAGCTGTTGTCGATCACGAACAGGAACGGAATCATCAGCAGCCCCAGGATCACGGTGACGATCCAGCCTGAGGTCTTGTCGCGGAGTTTCTGCAGCATGGTGAGGAATCACAAGGCCTGATTGGCGAGCCCGGCAGTGTAACCCGCTTCGCCGCAGGGACCAAAAGCACCAGCGGCGTGGCCTGCGCCCACCACCGCCGGCGCGCGCCACCCACGCATCGGCACCCTCCGGCGCAACGCAAAGAAAAAGCCCCCGGCTTGCGCCGAGGGCTTTTGAAGTTGGCGGAGCGGACGGGACTCGAACCCGCGACCTCCGGCGTGACAGGCCAGCATTCTAACCAGCTGAACTACCGCTCCGCGCTGAAACTTTGCAGGCGCCCAGTATATCCGAAGATTCCCTGGAAACCCAGCCCGATGAACACTTTTTTCAAAGTTTTTTCACAGGGACTTAAGAATTCTGCAATGGCGGAGCGGACGGGACTCGAACCCGCGACCTCCGGCGTGACAGGCCAGCATTCTAACCAGCTGAACTACCGCTCCGTTCTTGCAAAAACCTTTTCGCCTTGCCCCCAAACCTGCCGGGGGAGAAGACAAGGCCCCCAGCTTTCGGCCGGGGGCCTCGATGCAATGGCGGAGCGGACGGGACTCGAACCCGCGACCTCCGGCGTGACAGGCCAGCATTCTAACCAGCTGAACTACCGCTCCACAGTGTTGCTTTTTTGCTTTCAGCCGGCCTGGGCCAGGGAGAAAACAAAGCCTCCAGCTTTTGGCCGGAGGCCTCGTTGAATGGCGGAGCGGACGGGACTCGAACCCGCGACCTCCGGCGTGACAGGCCAGCATTCTAACCAGCTGAACTACCGCTCCACACTCAAACTTTTACCGCGGTGCTGTGGTGGGTGCTGAGGGTTTCGAACCCCCGACCCTCTCCGTGTAAAGGAGACGCTCTACCGCTGAGCTAAGCACCCCAGCGAGCCGCTTAGTTTACAGCATCCTTCAGGGCCTTACCAGCCTTGAACGACGGATTCTTCGAAGCAGCGATCTTGATGGTGTCGCCGGTCTTCGGGTTGCGGCCGGTGCGAGCAGCACGGTCGCGGACCTGGAAGGTACCGAAGCCAACCAGGGTGACCGCATCGCCGTCCTTCAGCGCCTTGGTGACGGCGGCAACGACGGCATCGACAGCGCGGCTGGACTCGGCCTTGGTCAGGTCTGCAGCTTCAGCAACGGCATCGATCAATTCGGTCTTGTTCATTCTCTACAACTCCTTTGGCGGTGGGTTCCGCTTATTCGACAGGGAAGCAACCGCACACGCTCTGCATGCGGCCGCCATGTGGAAACGGTTCGCCGAATTCAGTGATCGCCCGACTGCGATCACCCATTCGCGAGTGCTGCTTTTATACCAGTGGCCCTACCCCCACGCAAGCTGGAAAGCCAGCAACGACGCGGGTTTCAAGCCATTGGACAGCGCGCGTCAATGCTTGACGCGCGCGTTTCCACTCGGTTTGGCCTTGCTGCGCACCGTGACACGTTGCGCACTCTTGCGCGCCTTCTTCGGTGCCAGCGGACGCTCCAGCGCCAGGTCCAGGACTTCTTCGATGTACTTCACCGGCACGATCTTCAGATCGCGGGTGACGTTGGCCGGGATGTCGGCCAGGTCCTTGCGGTTCTCTTCCGGAATGATGACCGTACGGATGCCGCCACGCAGTGCGGCCAGCAGTTTCTCCTTCAGGCCACCGATGGCGGTGACGCGACCACGCAGGGTAATCTCGCCGGTCATCGCCACGTCGGCACGCACCGGCACCTTGGTCAGCATCGACACCAGCGACGTCACCATCGCCGCGCCGGCACTCGGGCCGTCCTTCGGCGTGGCGCCATCGGGCACGTGCAGATGCACGTCGTGCTTCTGCAGGAAGTCGCTGTCGATGCCAAAGCCCACGGCGCGCGAACGCACTACCGACAGCGCCGCCGAAGCCGATTCCTTCATCACGTTGCCGAGCTGGCCGGTCAGGATCAGCTGGCCCTTGCCTGGCACCAGCGTCGATTCGATCTGCAGCAGATCACCACCGACTTCGGTCCAGGCCAGGCCGGTGACCAGGCCGATCTCGTTTTCTTCTTCGGCGCGGCCGAAGTCGAAGCGACGCACGCCCAGATACTTGTCCAGGTTCTTGCCGGACACGTTCACCAGCGCCCTGGACTTCTTCGCACCCTTCTTCGCCTTCACCGGCTGCGGGCCGGCCAGCGCGATCTCCTTCACCACCTTGCGGCAGATCTTGGCGATCTCGCGCTCCAGGTTGCGCACGCCCGATTCACGCGTGTAGTAGCGCACGATGTCCTGGATCGCATCACTGCCGATCTCCAGCTCTTCCGGCTGCAGGCCGTTGGCCTTGATCTGCTTCGGCACCAGGTAGCGGGTGGCGATGTTGAGCTTCTCGTCCTCGGTGTAGCCCGGGATGCGGATCACTTCCATGCGGTCCAGCAGCGGGCCCGGAATGTTGAGCGAGTTCGAGGTGGCCACGAACATCACTTCGGACAGGTCCAGGTCCACTTCCAGGTAGTGGTCGTTGAACGCGTTGTTCTGCTCCGGATCAAGCACTTCCAGCAGCGCCGACGACGGATCGCCACGGAAGTCCATCGACATCTTGTCGATCTCGTCGAGCACGAACAGCGGGTTCTTGCTGCCGACCTTGTTGAGGTTCTGCACGATGCGGCCCGGCATCGAACCGACGTAGGTACGACGGTGGCCACGGATCTCGGCCTCGTCGCGCACGCCGCCCAGCGACATGCGCACGAACTTGCGGTTGGTGGCCTTGGCGATGGACTGGCCCAGCGAGGTCTTGCCCACGCCCGGCGGCCCGACCAGGCACAGGATCGGCCCCTTCATCTGCTTCACGCGCGACTGCACTGCCAGGTATTCAAGGATGCGTTCCTTGACCTTTTCCAGGCCGTAGTGGTCCGCATCAAGCGTATCCTGCGCAGCCTTCAGGTCCTTGCGCACCTTGCTTCGCTTCTTCCACGGCACGCCCAGCAGCCATTCCAGGTAGTTGCGCACGACCGCGGCTTCAGCCGACATCGGCGACATCTGCTTGAGCTTGTTCAGTTCGTTGCGCGCCTTGGCTTCAACCGCCTTCGGCATGCCCGCTTCGGCGATCTTCCGGGCCAGCTCTTCCAGTTCGCCCGGCGCGTCGTCCAGGTCACCCAGTTCCTTCTGGATGGCCTTCATCTGTTCGTTGAGGTAGTACTCGCGCTGGCTCTTCTCCATCTGCGACTTCACGCGGCCGCGGATGCGCTTCTCCATCTGCTGCACATCGATCTCGCCATCGACCAGGCCGACCAGCATCTCCAGGCGGTCACCGACGGCCAACGTCTCCAGCAGGCGCTGCTTGTCGGCCAGGCGCACGCTGATGTGCGCGGCGATGGTGTCGGCCAGGCGGGCCGGCTCATCGATGCCCGACAGGGTCTGCAGCAGTTCCGGCGGCAGCTTGCGGTTGGTCTTCACGTACTGCTCGAACAGCGACATCAGCGAGCGGGCGATCGCCTCGACCTCGCGCGTTTCACGCTCGTCGGTGGCGTCGATCTCCACGGCCTGGCCATGCAGCGAGCCGTTGCGCTCGTCGACGTGGGTAACCTGCACGCGTGACAGGCCCTCGACCAGCACCTTGATGGTGCCGTCGGGCAGCTTCAGCAACTGCAGCACCTGCGCCAGCGTACCGACCTGGTAGAGGTCGGCCGCATGCGGGTCGTCGGTCTCGGCCGACTTCTGCGCCAGCAGCAGGATGCGCTTGTCCGCTTCCATCGCCTGTTCGAGCGCGTGCATCGACTTGTCACGGCCGACGAACAGCGGGATGACCATGTGCGGGAACACCACTACGTCGCGCAGCGGCAGGACCGGCAGGTCGAGGGTTTCACTTGGGGAACGGGCCATGGGGGCTCCAGGGAAGGGGAAAACCGCCTCCGGGAGGGCATCTTCCGGAGACAAAAAAAGCCGATGGCCCCGTTATGGGGCCATCGGCTTTCAGATGCAAGGCATTCGTTTAAAGTCCTTTCCAATCAACAACCTGGAAGGATCACTCGGCGCCTGCGGCCTTCTGTTCAGGGGCCGCCGGGGTCTGGTAGATCAGGTACGGCTCGGACTTGTGCTCGATCACCGACTCGTCCACCACCACCTTGCTGACGTTCTCCTGCGACGGGAGGTCGTACATGGTGTCCAGCAGGACCGATTCGACGATGGTGCGCAGGCCGCGGGCGCCGGTCTTGCGCTTGAGCGCCTTCCTGGCGATGGCCGACAGCGCGTCCGGACGGAACTCCAGCTCCACGTTCTCCATCTCGAACAGCTTCTTGAACTGCTTGGTGATGGCGTTCTTCGGCTCGGTCAGGATCTTGATCAGGGCCGGCTCGTCCAACTCCTCCAGGGTCGCCACCACCGGCAAGCGGCCGACGAACTCCGGAATCAGGCCGAACTTGATCAGGTCTTCCGGCTCGACTTCGGCCAGCACCTTGCCCACTTCCTGCTTGCGCTCGCTGCTCTTCACCTTGGCGCCGAAGCCGATGCTGCCGACGTCGGTGGAACGGGCCTGGATCACCTTGTCCAACCCGGCGAACGCGCCACCGCAGATGAACAGGATGTTCTTGGTGTCCACCTGCAGGAATTCCTGCTGCGGATGCTTGCGGCCGCCCTGCGGCGGAACGCTGGCCACGGTGCCTTCGATCAGCTTCAGCAGGGCCTGCTGCACGCCTTCGCCGGACACATCGCGGGTGATCGACGGGTTCTCGCTCTTGCGCGAGATCTTGTCGATTTCATCGATGTAGACGATGCCCTGCTGCGCCTTCTCGACGTCGTAGTCGCACTTCTGCAGCAGCTTCTGGATGATGTTCTCCACGTCCTCGCCCACGTAACCGGCTTCGGTCAGCGTGGTGGCGTCGGCCATGGTGAACGGCACGTTGAGCAGGCGGGCCAGGGTCTCGGCCAGCAGCGTCTTGCCCGAACCGGTCGGCCCGACCAGCAGGATGTTCGACTTCGCCAGTTCGACGTCGTCGTTCTTCTGCCGGCTCTCGATGCGCTTGTAGTGGTTGTACACGGCCACGGCCAGGGTGCGCTTGGCGCGGTTCTGGCCGATCACGTACTGGTCGAGAACCTCAAGGATCTCGCGCGGCTTGGGCAGCGAACTGCGCGCCGACTGCGCCTTTTCCTCGAGTTCCTCACGGATGATGTCGTTGCACAGCTCCACGCACTCATCGCAGATGAATACGCTCGGACCCGCAATCAGCTTGCGCACTTCATGCTGGCTCTTGCCGCAGAAAGAGCAGTAGAGGATCTTGCCGGTGTCCGTGGAACGACCTTGGCGGTCTTCGCTCATGCTTCGCTTACCCAGTTACCCCACCCGCTGAACGGGGGTTCGATTCGAGAATAGCACAGGGCCGAGGGGACACCAGTCCCGCCCGACCCTGCAGGAACGGGGCCTCCATGGCCCCGTGAAGGCCGGTCAACCGGCCTGGATCGACTCATCCGGACGACGCTCCAGGACCTGGTCGACCAGACCGTAGGCCTGCGCCTCGAAGGCGCTCTTGAAGTTGTCGCGTTCGGTATCCCGCGCGATTGTCTCCAGTGACTGGCCGGTGTGCTTGGCCAGCACTTCGTTCAGGCGCGAACGCAGGGTCAGGATCTCGCGCGCGTGGATGTCGATGTCGGTGGCCTGGCCCTGGTAGCCACCCAGCGGCTGATGGATCATCACGCGCGAATTCGGCAGCGCATAGCGCTTGCCGGCTTCGCCCGCGGCCAGCAGCAGGGCGCCCATCGAGGCGGCCTGGCCGATGCAGGTGGTGCTCACATTCGGCTTGATGTACTGCATGGTGTCGTAGATCGCCATGCCGGCGGTGACCACGCCACCCGGCGAGTTGATGTAGATGTTGATGTCCTTTTCCGGGTTTTCCGATTCCAGGAACAGCAACTGCGCCACCACCACGTTGGCCATGTGATCGTCGATCGGCCCCACGAGGAAGATCAGGCGCTCCTTCAACAGGCGCGAATAGATGTCGTAGGCACGCTCGCCGCGGCTGGTCTGCTCGACCACCATCGGAACCAGGTTCAGGGCTTTGGTTCGGTTGTCCATTACGTGAGGTACCTATCTTGGGGGGCAACAACCCCGCGCCGGCAAAGGCGCGGGGCATCCGGTGATCCGCCCGGGCTTACTGGCGGATCGCGTCCTGGAACGACAGCTTCTCTTCGGTGTGCTGGGCACGCTCGGCGATCCAGTCGATCACCTGCTCTTCCATCACACGGTTCTGCAGGCCAGACATCAGCTGGGGGTCGTTGCGGTACATCTCAATGACCTGTTCCGGCTCTTCGTAGGTCGAAGCGATCAGACGCATCGTTTCGTTCAGGCGCTTGGCTTCCAGGCGCAGGTCGTTGATGCGGGCCACTTCACCGACCAGCAGGCCGACCAGCACGCGCTTGGCGGCAGCGTCCTTGAAGCCTTCATGGGCATCGGCCGGGATTTCGCCGACGTTCTGGCCGTTGCGGCGGATCTGCTCGACCTGCTGGGCCAGCATGGCGCGGGCTTCGTTCTCGACCAGGCGCGGCGGCATTTCCACCGACGAATAGGCGGCGATCAGCTGCTCGCCCACTTCGCGGCGCAGGCGGTTCATCAGAGCACCCTTCAGCTCGCGCTCCAGGTTGGCACGGATGTCGCTGCGGAACTGCTCGACGTCGCCGCCCTTCACGCCGAAGCTCTTGATGAAGGCTTCGTCGACCGCCGGCACGACCGGCTCGGACACTTCGGCGACCTTGACGGTGACCTGCACGGTCTTGCCGGCCAGCACCGGCACGCGCCAGTCAGCCGGGAACTCGACGTCCAGGGTCTTTTCTTCGCCCTTGGCCAGGCCGACCAGGCCCTTTTCGATGGTGTCGAACATCATGCCCTGACCGAGCACGATCGAACCCTTCTCGGTGCCTTCGGCCGGCAGGCGCTCTTCGCCGGCCTGCGACCAGGTTTCCACCGCGACCAGGTCACCGTCCTGCGCGCCACGGCTGACCGGGGCCCAGGTACGACGCTGGTTCTGCAGGTTCTCGATCATCTGGTCGATGTCGGCGTCGGTGATCTCGGCGCTGTGGCGCACGACGGTCAGCTTGCTGACGTCGATGTCGCCGAAGTCCGGCACCACTTCCACGGTGGCCACGAAGGAGAACTCACCCTCGTCGCCCTTGTCGATGCGCGGGCTGCCGACGATGCGCAGGTCGTGCTCACGCACGGCGGCATCGAAGGTTTCGCGCAGCAGGCCGTCCAGCGCCTCGCCACGGACCTGCGCGCCAAAGCGCTGCTCGATCACCTTGGCCGGCACCTTGCCCGGACGGAAACCCTTGATGCGGGTGGTACGGGCGATTTCGCCCAGACGGCCGACGATATGGCTCTGCAGACGGTCTTCCGGCAGCGAGAAGCTCAGGCGGCGTTCCAGGTTGCCGGTGGATTCGATCGAAGCTTGCATGTTGACTCCTGCCACCGGTGGCCCAGGCCCCCGGCTCGATGATTGGGATGAAACGGTTGTAAGGACACGACGTCTGGGACGCGCCTGCTTGCCGCAGCCCTTTAGTTTCGCCCAATTCGGCTTGCACTGCCAGCGCGTGCCGGTCAAGGGGGCGCAGATGGCCCGATCAGGGCGGGGACAGGCCGGCACTGGTGCGAAAGGGGGGACTCGAACCCCCACGCCTTGCGGCACTGGAACCTAAATCCAGGGCGTCTACCAATTCCGCCACTTTCGCGTGGCCGGCACAGGCGCTCATTGTCGCAGGCGGCGACTGGAATCGGAAGGCCTGCACAAAGCTGAATCCACCGCACTCCGCGCCATTGCTGCATCGCAGCCGCCCCGGCGGGTGCGCGACCCGCCGGGAGGGCTGCAGCTTACCGCTGCGGGACGGCGCGGGCCGGCGCCATGCCTGTGCCAGACTCAACGGCTGCATCCACCTTCCGGACTTCCACGCCCCCATCGTCGGTACGACGCAGGGCCACCGACTCCGGCGCAGCCTTGCGCACATCTACCGAATCGTCCGCATTGCGCTGCACCTCGACCGCGTCGGGCAGGACCTCCCCCTCCGCGGGCTGGGCCGGCTGCATCTGCAGGGCGTCACCGACCGGGCGCGCCGGAATGCTCTCCGCGCCCGCATCGCGCTCGACGGTCTGCGCGGGATCATTGCCCGGCGCGCAGGCCGCCAGTGCCATCAAGGCGAAGGGAACCCACAGCGTGCGGTGCAATCGAGTGATCTCAGCCATCAACATCTTCCTTCGTGCATGCGCCATCGGCGCGGAAGATTCATTGGGTGCGATGCAGGAGGCGATGCGGTGAGAAGCAGTGCACAGCATTGAAAACAACGATGGCGCATATGCCCCAGATTTCAGCATCGCTTCAGTAGTTCCACGGCATGCGTGGATGAAGCACAACCCAGCGTACAGGCAAGAAAAAAGCCACTTGGCGAACCAAGTGGCTTTCGTCTGGTGGGCTGTCAAGGATTCGAACCTTGGACCTATTGATTAAGAGTCAACTGCTCTACCAACTGAGCTAACAGCCCGAAATCGGGGCGCGAATTATGACCCGATCCGCTCGGTGGGTGCAAGCACTTTCTTCAACACCGTTGAAACCAGCACTGCGATCCCGCTGCGTTGCGGATCCACGCCACGCGGGGTTCTGCAACGTGTGGCCCGTCGAAACGAAAGGGTCACACCTATAAGAAAAAAGCCTCCTGGCGTACCAGGAGGCTTCTGTCTTGGTGGGCCGTCAAGGATTCGAACCTTGGACCTATTGATTAAGAGTCAACTGCTCTACCAACTGAGCTAACGGCCCGTGAAACTCAGACGCACATTGTAGCGTGCTTTCTGTTTATTGCAATACCGTTTCGGCAGCGCCGATGCGGTTCAATCAGTGGGGTGGCTGAGGGGATTCGAACCCCCGACCACCGGAATCACAATCCGGTACTCTAACCAACTGAGCTACAGCCACCACTGAAACTTTCGTCCACCCGCCGATGCCACTGGCGGTGGAACCTCAAATCTTTGCCTGGAGACTGTCACCGAAGTTCCGGTCC
Organism: Stenotrophomonas maltophilia; assembly: GCF_002799155.1. Classification (GTDB taxonomy): domain Bacteria; phylum Pseudomonadota; class Gammaproteobacteria; order Xanthomonadales; family Xanthomonadaceae; genus Stenotrophomonas; species Stenotrophomonas maltophilia_R. The sequence continues at coordinate 470,304 of NZ_NERD01000002.1, read as the reverse complement.
GCCGAAGCGAGTCCGATATTCTGGTGGAGTCTTTACGCTTTTGCAAGCACTTCTTCACATCCGCCGATACGATCCCGCTGTCTCGCCGATGGCGCGCCCGACAGGAATCGAACCTGTAACCGCCGGCTTAGAAGGCCGGTGCTCTATCCAGTTGAGCTACGGGCGCCCGAACCGGAACGGTGTCCAATCCGACGTGACGTGGGATTGGTCGGGGTAGAGGGATTCGAACCCCCGACATCCTGCTCCCAAAGCAGGCGCGCTACCAGACTGCGCTATACCCCGGTCTTGCAATCCCCTCGGGTCAGGCCCGCGGAGTCGTTCATTGTCGCCAAGCACATCGCGAACTGTCAACGCAGGCGGTGCCGACCCGAAGTCTGCCACAGCGCCGTGCGTGGTCATCAGCTATGCTCGCGGTCATCGGCCGGATGGCCGTCCCGACCCTCATTCGCACGGAGAATACGCATGCGCAGCGGCAACCCGGCTCTTTCCGAGTCGACCTTCCTCGACCTCGCCAGCGGCTCGGTGGTGACCAGCCCCGACCAGGTGATGACCCTCAACGGCACCGCCAACAAGACCGGCATCCTGCTGTTGTTGGCCGTGCTGACCGCGGCGTTCGCCTGGAGCCAGTCGGTCGACGAGTACGGCCAGATTTCCGGCAGCGCAAGCCTGTACGCCATCGGTGGCGCGATCGGCGGCCTGTTGCTGGCGCTGATCACCATCTTCAAGAAGGAATGGTCGCCGGTCACCGCGCCGATGTACGCGCTGGTCGAAGGCCTGTTCCTGGGCGCCGTGTCCGCACTGTTCAACATGAAGTACCCGGGCATCGTGTTCCAGGCGGTGCTGCTGACTTTCGGTACCCTGGCCGCACTGCTGTTCGCATACCGCAGCGGCGTGATCAAGGCCACCGAGAACTTCAAGATGGGCGTGGTCGCCGCCACCGGCGGCATTGCCCTGCTCTACCTGGCTTCGTTCGTGCTGGGCTTCTTCAACATCAATGTGCCGGTGATCCACGACTCCAGCTGGCTGGGCATCGCCTTCAGCCTGTTCGTGGTGGTGGTGGCCGCGCTGAACCTGGTGCTGGACTTCGACTTCATCGAAACCGGCGTAGCCCAGCGCGCACCGAAGTACATGGAGTGGTATGGCGCATTCGGCCTGATGGTGACCTTGGTCTGGCTGTACGTGGAATTCCTGCGCCTGCTGTCGAAGATCCAGCAGCGCTGAGTCCGGCCGCGCCGAGAACGACAAGCCGCGATCCGCAAGGGTCGCGGTTTTTTTTGGAGTCGAGCACGCTCGACACTACTGAACCCCGCCCCATGCCCGACACCTTCCACAGCTACCGCCCGGCAGAGGGCCACCGACTGCCGCATGATCCGTTCAACGCCATCATCGGCCCGCGCCCGATCGGCTGGATCTCCAGCCACGATGCAGACGGCACGTTGAACCTGGCGCCGTACAGCTTCTTCAACGCCTTCAACTACACCCCGCCGATCATCGGCTTCTCCAGCCAGGGCCGCAAAGATTCGCTGCGCAACATCCAAGCGACCGGCGAGTTCGTCTGGAACCTGGCCACGTTCGACCTGGCCGAGGCCATGAACGAAAGCTGCCGCGCGGTCGCCCCGGACGTCGACGAGTTCGCCCTCGCCGGCCTGACTCCGCTGGCATCCACCCAGGTCGCGCCACCACGTGTTGCACAGAGCCCGGTGAGCATGGAATGCCGCTGCACCCAGATCGTGCGCCTGCGCGACGCCGCCGGCCAGGACACCAACGGCTGGCTGGTGCTGGGCGAGGTGGTCGCGGTGCATATCGATGCACGATTGCTGGTCGAAGGCGTCTACGACACTGCGGCGGCGGCCCCGATCCTGCGCGGCGGCGGGCCCGCCGACTACTTCCGCATCGGCGCCGAACAGCGCTTCCGCATGTTCCGTCCGGCCTGACGCTCAACCGGTTACGGGCGCGCCAGCAGCAACGGCAGCGACGACGCCAGCAATGCGATGCCCGAGGCGGTCAACAGGCTCAGCACGACCTGCCGGAACCGCGGCTCGCTGATGCCGATGTAGACACGCGCCCCCAACAGGGTCGGCACCAGCATGGCCGGTGCCACGATGGCGAAGTACGGCAGCATCTGCCGGCTCACCAGTCCGCTGCCGACATAGGTGGCCATGGTCACTGCCAGCATCGCCAGATTGAAGTTCTGGATGACCGCGCGCTGCTCGTCCTTGCCGAAGCCACGCAGCGTGCTCCACAGCGTCGGCACCGGTCCGGCGAAACCGCCGATGCCGCTGAGCACGCCACCGGCCATGCCGGCGATCGCGTCACCGATACGACCACCCACGCGGATCGGCGGCAATGAGCGCGCCATCAGCATCACCGGGCACCACAGCGCAAGGAAGCCGCCCAGCAGCGCCTTGAACCAGTCCATGTCCAGCTGCGGCAACACCCTCACGCCCAACGGAATGCCCGCCAGCCCACCCAGCACGAACGGCAGCAGCAGGCGCAGATTGAATCCACGCCGCACGGTGAACACTGCCACCAGCTGACCCACCAGCGCGCCGAACACCGACAGCGTAGCGGCCAGTCGCGGCTCCAGCCCCCATGCCCAGAACGACATCGCCACCATGCCGAAAGCGAAACCGGACAGGCCCTGCACGAATCCGGCGACGATCGCCCCGAGCGCGACCAGCAGATACACCGACTCCATCACCACCTCGGTTGCAGCCGCGCGGCTACCCTGCCGCGCTCACCTGTGCAGCGTAGTGCGCCGCGAGATGCTCGACCAGCGCACGTACCTTGGGCGCCAGCGCGCGTGCATGCGGATATAGCGCGAAGTAGCGTCGTTGGCCGGCATGCCAGGCCGGCAGCACGCGGATCAAACGGCCGGCGCGCAGATCCTCCTGCACGGTCAGCGCGGTGAACAGGCTGATGCCCATGCCGGCCAGCGCGGCGGCGTACAGTGCGGGCGTGGCATCCACGCGCAGGCGCTGCCCGGCTTCGACGCTCGCGGTTGCGCCGCGCGGCCCCTGCAACTGCCAGGGCGGCATTGACGGCGTGGGACTGAAACCCAGCAGCGTGTGCTGTGCCAGGTCCGCTGCCTGCCGCGGCAGGCCGTGGCGCGCCAGGTAGGCCGGTGCGGCGACCAGGATGCGCGGGCAGCTGGCCAGTTCGCGCGCGACCAGCTGGCTGTCCGGCAATGAAGCCGCAATGCGCAGGGCCAGGTCGAAACCACCGCCCACTACATCGACCAGCTGATCATCTGCCGACAGGTCCAGCGTGACCTGCGGGTAACGCTGCAGGAACGACGGCAGCCAGTGCGGCAGCTCCTGGCTGGCCACCACCTGCGGCACGCTGATCCGCACGCTGCCACTGGGCTGCGCCTGCCCGGCGCGGGCACGGTCGTCGGCTTCCTGCAGGCGATCCAGCAGCGTCGCCGCCTCACGGTAGTAATCGCGCCCGGCCTCGGTCAACGACAGCCGACGGCTGTTGCGATCGAGCAGGCGCACCTGCAGGTGTTCTTCCAACTGCCGCAGTTGCCGCGACATCGCCGAGTGGGTGGTCCCCAGGCGTTCGGCGGCCGCAGTAAAGCTGCCGGCGTCGACGATGGCGCGCAGCGCACGCAGGGCGGCGAAGTGATCCATCGGCGGGCAGCTCCACGTGGCGGGGCCCGCGGCATGCGGACCCCGCCAGCTTATCAAGCGCCGTCGCCGGCCTGGCGCACCGGCAGCGCCAGGATTGCGTCAGTACTCATGACATCACCGAAGGTGTCCTCGATCTGGGCCAGAGAGGCCTCATGCAGCGCGCGATGGCCGATGCGCTGGCCGCCGGCCAGATCCAGGTCGCGGCTGGCGCTCGCATCGGACGAAACGATCACCCGGTAGCCGCGCGGCGCCGCTGCCGCGTCGCGCGCGGCACCCGCCACGCAGGCATGGGTCTGCAGGCCGGTGACGATCAGGGTGTCGATGCCGGCGTTCTTCAGCACCTGGTCGAGTACTGCGGCGGACGCACCGGCGAACACGCTGACATTGTCCTTCTGCACCACGGTCTCGCCCTGGCGTGGCTGCAGGTCTCGATGGAACGCGGCATTGATGCTGCCCTGCGCGAACAGCGGCGCGCCGGCCGGCAACACGTGCTGCACATGGATCACGCGGATGCCATGGGCGTCGGCAAATTCGACCACCCGCTTGGCCTGGCGCAGCGCGGCCACGCCATCGGGGATGACCATGCGGCCACCGGCAAAACCTGGTGCGGCCTTGGCATCGAAATACTCATTCTGGAAGTCGATCACCAGCACGGCGGTCTTCGCCGCATCCAGCGAGGTCGCCACCGGCGCGCCGGCCATGTGGCGGATGGTCGGATGGGCCGGTTCGACAGCGCTGACGGGGGTAACGGTGGCCATGCCGATCAGGCTGGCCAGGCCAAAGGCGGTGAGGTTCATGTTCAGGCTCCTGTGCGTTGGGAAGTGGGCACAGGATGCGGAGCGAATGACGCACGAACCAGCCGCATATCAGCACATGATCTGTGCGAATTATGCACAGACCGACGGTGTCGAGGCGAGCCATGCTCGACGCTGCAAGAGCGGGAAAACGCAACGGGGCGCCCGAAGGCGCCCCGCTGCGGATCCAACCGAGGTCGGCCGGCCGCTTACAGGCGGCTGGCGATGGCCCGGGCAAAGCTCATGGTGGTGCCGGTGCCGCCCAGGTCGCCGGTCAGCGAGTCCTTGGCTTCCATGGTGGCGACGATGGCCTTGCGCAGGCGCTCGGCGTTTTCCGGCTGGCCGACATGGTCCAGCATCTGCGCGGCTGCCAGCAGCAGCGCGCACGGATTGGCCTTGCCCTGGCCGGCGATGTCCGGCGCGGTGCCGTGCACGGCTTCGAAAATCGCTGCGCCCTTGCCGATGTTGGCACCCGGGGCCAGGCCCAGGCCGCCGACCAGACCCGCGCACAGGTCGGAGATGATGTCACCGAACAGGTTGGTGGTGACGATCACGTCGAACTGTTCCGGACGCATCACCAGCTGCATGCAGCAGTTGTCGACGATCATTTCCTGGAACTCGATTTCCGGGTACTGCGCGGCGACTTCACGGGCGACGTTCAGGAACAGGCCCGAGGTCGACTTGATGATGTTGGCCTTGTGCACGGCGGTGACCTTCTTGCGGCCGGTGCTCCTGGCCAGCTCGAAGGCGTAGCGCACGATGCGCTCGGAGCCCTTGCGGGTGATGCGGGTGCCGGAGAAGGCGGTTTCGCCGTCCGCCGACACTTCCTGGCCTTCGGCCAGGTAGGCACCTTCGGTGTTCTCGCGAACGGTGATCAGGTCGACGTTGTCGAAACGCGACTTGGTGTTCGGGAAGGTGTGGGCCGGACGCACGTTGGCGTACAGGTCGAAGTGACGGCGCAGGCTGACGTTGATCGAGGTGAAGCCACCACCGACCGGGGTGGTCAGCGGGCTCTTCAGCGCGACCTTGTTGCGCGCGATCGATTCCAGGGTCACCGCCGGCATCAGGTCGCCGTGCTTTTCCAGGGCCACCAGGCCGGCGTCGGCGTCTTCGTACTCCAGGCCAGTCTTGAGCTGGTCGAGCACGAACAGGGTGGCGTCCATGATTTCCGGGCCAATGCCGTCGCCGCGGATGACCGTAATTTTCTGCGTCATTGATCGATGTTCCGAACAGGGGGAAAAACGCCGTCCGGACGTGCCCGGAAACGCCGGCGCAAAGGAAGTTTCATCGGCAATTATGCCTTACCCGGCTCGGAGACCCCAAATAGGCAATTAGTCCGAGCCGGGTAAGGCAGAATTGCCCGCGCATCCCACCTTATCCCCGCGCCTGTCGGCGCGCCCCCTTGAACAACAAGGGGGCTCCCCGGGCTGTTGGATCGCGGGAACGGGCCCGGCGCTACCTCAATGCGCGTGCGCTTCCGGGGCGGCGGCGCCGCCTTCGAGCTGGTCGAGGAAGTCGACCGCGCGGCGCAGGTGCGGGATCACGATCGAACCGCCAACCACCAGGCCGACCGAGAAGGTCTCGAAGAACTCCTCGCGGGTCACCCCGGCGTCCTTGCACTGGGCCACGTGGTAGCTGATGCAGTCGTCGCAGCGCAGCACCATCGAGGCCACCAGCCCCAGCAGTTCCTTGGTCTTCACGTCCAGCGCGCCGGCCTGGTAGGTCTGCGTATCCAGCGCGAAGAAGCGGCGAACCACCTGGTTCGGTTCGCCCAGGATGCGCTCGTTCATGCGCTTGCGGAACTCGGTGAACTCGGCGATGCGGTCCTTGCTGCCGTCGTCGGCCGTGCTCATGCCTGGCCCTGCCCGGCCAGCAGCGGCTCGAGCTTGCCTTCACGGTGCAGGGCCATCATGTCGTCGTAGCCGCCGACATGGACGTCGCCGACGAAGATCTGCGGCACGCTGGTGCGGCGGGTCAGCGCCATCATCTTCTCGCGCTCGGCCGGGTCCAGGTCGATGCGGACCTCGGTCCACTGCTGGCCCTTGCTCTTCAGGAAGTTCTTGGCGGCCACGCAGTACGGGCAGACGGCGGTGGAATAGATGGTGATGGCGGGGGCACCGCCGGCGGTCTGGGCTGTCACGGGAAACTCCACGATGGATCGACGGTCTACATATGGTACCGGTGCGCTGGAATTTCCACGCCACGGCCGCAACACTGTGGATTAACGAATGGTTGCCCCCTGCCCTGCCACGCTTGGCGCGCCCCGCCCGAGGACCTTCTGCTTGCGAGCCCTGCTGCTGACTACCGCCGTCACCCTTGCCCTGGCCATGCCGCTGGCCCGGGCCCAGGAGAAGCTGCCCGACATCGGCTCCTCGGCCGGTGAGCTGCTGACCCCGGCCCGGCAGGCCGAGTACGGCGCGATGATGCTGCGCGAGCTGCGCAACTACGGCTACCTGCTGGAGGATCCGCTGGTCAATGACTGGCTGCAGACCATGGGCACCCGGCTCGGCTCCAACAGTGACCAGCCACGGCAGCCGTACACCTTCTTCGTGATGAACGACCGCCAGATCAACGCCTTCGCCACGCTGGGCGGCTACATCGGGGTCAATGCCGGCCTGGTGCTGACCGCCGAGCGCGAGGATGAGGTCGCTGCAGTGTTGTCCCACGAAATCGCCCACGTCACCCAGCAGCATGTGCTGCGCGGTGTCGAGCGCGCCCAGCGTGACCAGATCCCGATCCTGCTGGGCATGCTCGCGGCGGTGGTTGCCGCCCAGGCCAGCAACAGCACGTCGTCCGGCAACGCGACGATGGCCGCGATCAGCTCCGGCATGGGCCTGATGCAGCAGCGGCAGATCAACTACACCCGCTCCAACGAGTCCGAGGCCGACCGCCTCGGCATCCGCACCCTGTCGCGCAGCGGCTACGACGTGGATGCCATGGCCGGCTTCTTCGAACGCATGTCGGCGGCGATGCGCGGCAACGAGGGCGGCTACAGCGTGCCGGAGTTCCTGCGCACCCACCCGGTCAACATCACCCGCATCAGCGAGGCCAAGGCCCGCGCCGAGCAGATGAAGAAGGATACGGTGCTGCTGACCACCAGCACCCCCACTGGTGAGCGCAAGGAGCGGGTGGACCCGGCCGATCCCAGCCTGGGCGAGCCGCTGCTGCGCGGCAACAACCCGCTGCTGCCCAGCAATGTGCTGCGCCTGCCGATCGGCCAGCTCAACCGTGGCGCCAGCGGCGACTTCGACTGGGCGCGTGAGCGCCTGCGCGTGCTCAGCGCGGATTCCACCCCCGAGCTGGAACGCGAGTATGCCGACCTGGCCAAGCGGCAGAAGGACGGTCTGAACGACGCACAGCGCTATGGCCAGGCACTGGCGGTGATGCGCGGTGGTCGTGCCGGTGCCGGCCAGGCCCGGCAGACCCTGGCCAGCCTGCTGCAGACCCATCCTGGCAACCTGTGGCTGGCGCTGGGCCTGGGCGAAGCGGAGTCGCGGGCGGGCCAGGCCGCCCAGGCCAACAGCCGCTTCGAGCAGCTGCTGCGTGAACACCCCAACAGCCGCCCGGTGGCACTGACCTATGCCGAGATCCTGAACGAACAGGGCAACCGCGAGGCCGGCCAGCGCGCGCAGGCAATGCTGCGCCCGCTGTTGTCGCAAAGCGGTAACGATCCGGTCTTCCAGCAGCGCTTTGCCCGCGCCAGCGAGCTGGCCGGCGACAGCGTGCGTGCGAGCGAGGCCTATGCCGAGGCTGCCTTCCTCAGCGGGCGACCGGAACAGGCGCTGATGCAGCTGCAGGCCCTCAAGCGCAACCCGGCGCTGGATTACATCGGCCGCGCGCGGGTCGACGCCCGCATCGAATCGATCACCCCGACCGTGCTGGAGCTGCGCCGCCAAGGCGTGCAGGACCCGGACCTGGACCGCCGCTGAGCGCTGCATGACCGGCCGATGGCAATCCAGGCCGGTTCCGGCCGGGTAGTCACAAACATGTCATCAAACCGTAGTCTACTGGCACCACTCCAGTAACCGAGCCCTACGGTGTCCTCGTGCAGAAACGCATCCTGATCGTCGATGACGAGCCCGCGATCCGTGAAATGGTCGCCTTCGCCCTTCGCAAGGGTGATTACGAACCGGTCCACGCCGGCGATGCCCGGGAGGCCCAGACCGCGATCGCCGACCGCGTTCCGGACCTGATCCTGCTGGACTGGATGCTGCCCGGCACCAGCGGCCTGGACCTGGCCCGCCGCTGGCGCAAGGAAACGCTGACCCGCGAAGTGCCGATCATCATGCTGACCGCCCGTGGCGAAGAGAACGACCGTGTTGGAGGCCTTGAAGCAGGCGTCGACGACTATGTGGTCAAGCCGTTCTCGGCGCGCGAACTGCTGGCCCGCATCCGTGCGGTCATGCGCCGTGCCCGCGAGGATGACGAGGATGGCAGCGTGGCGGTCGGCCCGATCCGCATCGACGGCGCTGCCCACCGCGTGTTCGCCAACGACCAGCCGGTGCCGATCGGCCCGACCGAATACCGCCTGCTGCACTTCTTCATGACCCACCCGGAGCGCGTCTATACCCGCGCCCAGCTGCTGGACCATGTGTGGGGCGGCAGCGTGTACGTGGAGGAGCGCACCATCGACGTGCACATCCGCCGCCTGCGCAAGACGCTGGAACCGTTCAACGCCGAGAACATGGTGCAGACCGTGCGCGGCGCCGGCTACCGCTTCTCCACGGCCACCTGAGTCTCGTCGTGCCGGCGCCGCGCACCTGCGGGTGCCGGTGCCGGCAACTCTGCTATAACCCTCGGTTCACCCCAGTGAACCGCCGCACCTCAACGACGAGACCGCAATGCCCCGCCACATCCGCTCTGCCTGGTTGAAGACCCTGGCCACCGTTGCCGCGGTACTGCTGTTCTCCGGACTGGTGGGGTGGTTCACGGGCCATCTGTGGTTGTGCATCGCACTGGGCGCGCTGGCCACCCTGGCCTGGCATTACTGGCGCCTGCGCAGCGTGCTGCGCCGCCTGACCGCACGCCAGCGCTGGGACACCGCCGAGGAAGGCACCGGCGTCTGGAACGAACTGGACCGCCTGCTGTATCGCAACCAGGTGGAAATGCGCGTGCGCAAGCGCCGCCTGCTGGACATGCTGCGCAGCTACCGCGCCGCCGCCGCCGCGCTGCCCGATGCGGTGGTGGTGCTGGACCGCAACAGCCAGCGCGTGCAGTGGTTCAACGAAGCGGCCACCGCCCTGCTCGGCCTGCACCATCCCGGCGACCTTGGCGAGGCCCTAGTCGAACGCCTGCAGCCGATGCCGCTGGCCCACTGGCTGGCCGGTGGCCGCAATGCGGAACCGATCCTGGACGTGCCCTCGCCGGTCGATCCGGCGATCCGCCTGAACCTGCGCCTGATTCCTTATTCGTCGGATTACTGGCTGCTGATCGCCCGCGACGTCAGCAAGCTCCTGCGCCTGGAACAGGTGCGCCGTGACTTCGTGGCCAACGTTTCACACGAACTGCGCACCCCGCTCACCGTGGTCCACGGCTACCTGGACATGATGGACCCGGAGGATTTCCCGGGAACCGGACCGATGCTGGAAGAAATGCGCAAGCAGAGCCAGCGCATGGCCCAGCTGGTGGAAGACCTGCTGACCCTGTCGCGCCTCGAATCGCAGGAACACAGCGAGGAAGAGACCGTGGCCATGCAGCCGATGCTGGCGACGCTGCGCCGCGAGGCCGAGGCGCACAGCCAGGGCCGCCACCAGATCAGCATCGACGACCTCGCCGGTGTCGACCTGCAGGGTTCGACCAAGGAACTGCACAGCGCCTTCTCCAACCTGGTCACCAACGCGGTGCGCTATACCCCGGCCGGGGGCCGCATCGCGGTGGAGTTCCGCCGCGAGGGCGACGGCGCGGTGCTGGCGGTGCGCGATTCCGGCTACGGCATCCCGGCCACCCACCTGCCGCGCCTGACCGAACGTTTCTACCGCGTTTCCAGCAGCCGCTCGCGCGAGAGCGGCGGCACCGGGCTGGGCCTGTCCATCGTCAAGCACATCCTCGGCCTGCACCACGCACGGCTGGAGATTGAAAGCGAGGTCGGCAAGGGCTCGGTGTTCTCCTGCCATTTCGATGCCGACCACGTGCGCCCGCGCGAGTCCGCCCCCCTGACCTCCATCGAAGAATGACGCCATGAGCAGCCTCGGATCCCTCCCCCTCCCCGTGAGCCCGGACAACGATCCGTTGCGCGACCCGGCGCTGTACATCAACCGCGAGCTGTCGCAGCTGGATTTCAATTTCCGCGTGCTGGCGCAGGCGATGGACCCGCAGGTGCCGCTGCTGGAGCGCCTGCGCTTCATGTGCATCTCCTGCACCAACCTCGACGAATTCTTCGAGATCCGCGCTGCGGCCGTGCGCCACGCACAGGAATTCGGCCTGCCGCCGGCACCCGACGGCATGAGTCCGCAGGCGATCCTCAATGCCATCCATGACCGCGCCGCCGAACTGGTGGACCAGCAGTACCGCTGCTGGAACGAGACCCTGCGCCCGGCACTGATGGACGCAGGCATCGGCGTGCTCGGCCGCCATTCCTGGACCGACCGCCAGAAGCGCTGGCTGCGCGCCTACTTCCGCAACGAGATCATGCCGGTGCTGTCGCCGCTGGGCCTGGACCCGGTGCATCCGTTCCCGAAGATCCTCAACAAGTCGCTGAACATCGTGGTGGTGCTGAAGGGCACCGATGCGTTCGGCCGCGCCGGCCACCTGGCCATCGTGCGTGCGCCGCGCTCGCTGCCACGCATCATCCAGTTGCCGGAGAAGCTCGGCGGCCCGCAGAACTTCGTGTTCCTGTCCTCGGTGCTGTCCACCTTCGTCGATGAGCTGTTCCCGGGCCTGGAAGTCCAGGGCGCCTACCAGTTCCGCGTCACCCGCAACTCCGAGCTGGTAGTGGACGAGGAGGAGGTGGAGAACCTGGCACTGGCGCTGCGCGACGAGCTGGTCGACCGTGGTTACCGACCGGCGGTGCGCCTGGAAATCGCGCAGGACATGCCGCGCGAGATCGTGCGCACCCTGCTGCAGAATTTCGGCCTGACCGAGAACGCGGTGTACCGCATCGATGGACCGGTCAACCTCAACCGCATCATCCAGCTCTACGACCTGATCGCACAGCCGGACCTGAAGTACCCGCCGATGACCCCGCGTACCCTGCGCGACAGCGACGGCATCTTCGAGACCACCGCGCGCCACGACCTGCTGCTGCATCACCCGTTCGATGCCTTTACCGCAGTGCTGGAGCTGATCCGGCAGGCGTCGGTCGATCCCAACGTGCTGGCGATCAAGCAGACCCTGTACCGCACCGGCAAGGATTCGCTGATCGTCGACGCCCTGATCCAGGCCGCGCGCAACGGCAAGGATGTGACGGTGGTGGTGGAACTGCGCGCGCGCTTCGACGAAGAGGCCAACCTTGGCCTGGCCGATCGCCTGCAGGAAGCCGGCGTGCAGGTGGTGTATGGCGTGGTCGGCTACAAAACCCACGCCAAGATGCTGCTGATCGTGCGCCGCGAGGGCCGCAAGCTGCGCCGCTACGTGCACCTGGGTACCGGCAACTACCACAGCGGCACCGCCCGCGCGTACACCGACATCAGCCTGATTACCGCCGATGCGGACATCGGCAATGACGTGCACCTGCTGTTCCAGCAGCTGTCCGGGCTGGCCTCGAAGATGAAGCTCAAGCGCCTGCTGCAGTCGCCCTTCACCCTGCACACCGGCATCCTCGGCCGCATCGAACGCGAGACGCGCATTGCCGCCGCCGGCCGCCCGGCGCGGATCATCGCGAAGATGAACGCATTGAACGAACCGCAGGTGGTGCGCGCGCTGTACGCCGCCTCGCAGGCCGGCGTACAGATCGACCTGATCATTCGCGGCGCCTGCACGCTGCGACCCGGCGTGCCGGGCATCTCGGACAACATCCGCGTGCGCTCGATCGTCGGCCGCTTCCTGGAGCACAGCCGCGTCTACTGGTTCGGCAACGACGGCGCACCGGAAATGTACTGCGCCAGCGCCGACTGGCTGGAACGCAACCTGCTGCGCCGGGTCGAGACCTGCTTCCCGATCCTCGACCCGGAACTGGCCAAGCGGGTATACCGCGAAGTCCTGCAGAACTACCTGGACGACAACCTCAACGCCTGGGAACTGGACGCCGACGGCGTCTACCACAAGCGTGCGCCGGCCCACGACGAGGCACCGCATTCGGCACAGATGGCATTGATGCAGGGGCTGTAGCCCGGTGTGTCGACCAAGGTGGACACCTACCAGGAGCGGTAGGCACCGATTTTGGTCGGGACTGGATCAGTGCCGACCAACGGTCGGCACCCACCATCAGATCGCGGAATTCTGTCGAAGGCGGGGTGGGTCCGGTTGAGGGGGCGTGAGCGGCATGGGCCCGAGGCATGCCTCGGGCGGGTTGGGCAGGATGCCCAGCCCCGGTCTTGCCGTGTGCGCAGGACAGCGCACACGAGCAGGCGCGACCGAGCTTACATGGACGTACTTGCAGCGTCCCCCTCAACCGGACCCACCCCGCCATCCCACGGATAGCCCGCTGTTGCTGTTGCTGTTGCTGTTGCCGCTGGTTCGGCACGTGCAGGGCGCTGCCCTGCCGCACTCCCCTCTTCCAAAATGTGAAGGCCGCGCGGTGACGAGCACACCGCCCCTTCGGCTAACATTCGTCCATGCCGCATACCACCACGACTCCGCCCGCATTGCAGGATGGCGACCTGCTGGCCGCCATCGACCTTGGCTCCAACAGTTTCCACATGGTCATCGCGCGCTACACGCTCGGCCAGCTGCGGGTGATCGACCGCCTGCGCGAAACCGTGCGCATGGCCGACGGCCTGGATGGCAAGGGTGGACTCTCATCCGCTGCCCGGCAGCGCGCGCTGGAATGCCTGGCCCGCTTTGGCCAGCGCATCCGCAATGTGCCGCCGCACCGGGTACGCGCACTGGCCACCAACACCGTGCGCCAGCTGCGCTCGCCGCAGTCGTTCCTGGTCCCCGCCGAAACCGCACTGGGGCATGCCATCGAAGTGGTCAGCGGCCGCGAAGAGGCTCGCCTGATCTACCTTGGCGTGGCCCACGCGCAACCACCCAAACCCGGCCAGCGCCGGCTGGTGATCGACATCGGCGGTGGTTCGACCGAGTTCATCATCGGCATGGGCATGCAGACCCTGGAGCGCGAAAGCCTGCAGGCCGGTTGCATCGCCAGCACCCGACGCTTCTTCCCCGGCGGCAAGTTGAGCAAGAAGCGCTGGAAGGACGCGCTGGCCGAAATCGGCCGCGAGTTCCAGCCGTTCGCCAGCAAGTACCGCGCGCTGGGCTGGCAGGAAGCACTGGGGTCTTCAGGTACGCACAAGGCGATCAGCGAGATCTGCGCAACGATGAAGCTGAGCAAGGGCGCGATCACCGCCGAGGCGCTGCCCCAGCTGCGAGATGAATTGCTGAAGGCCAAGAAGATCGACGACATCCAGTTGCCGGGGCTGTCCAGCGACCGCCGGCCGATCATCGCCGGCGGCATCCTGGTGCTGGAGGCGGCGTTCCAGGCGCTGGGCCTGCAGAAGCTGCTGGTCAGCAAGGCGGCGATGCGCGAAGGCATCCTGTATGACATCGTCGGCCGCGCCGGCGAGAACGACCTGCGTGATGAATCGGTGGCCGCACTCAGCCAGCGCTATGGCATCGATACGGTGCAGGCCGACCGCGTGCAGGACACCGCGCTGTCGCTGCTGGAGCAGGTGCAGGAACGCTGGAGGCTCGATGCCGACGATGCGCGCATGCTCGGCTGGGCCGCGCGCCTGCACGAGCTGGGCCTGATGATCGCGCACAGCGGCTACCACGTGCATGGCAGCTACGTGCTCGAGCACTCGGATATCGCTGGCTTCTCGCGCCAGGAGCAGCAGATGCTGGCCGCCCTGGTGCGCAGCCACCGCCGCAGCGTGACCAAGACCGCATTCGACGCCCTGCCCGAGCGCCTGCTGCTGACCGCACGCCGGCTGGCGGCCCTGCTGCGCCTGGCGGTGCTGCTCAACCGCGCCCATGAGGACGACCCGCTGCCGGCGCTGGAACTGACCGCCGACGACAACCGCCTGTCACTGATCGTGCCGCAGGCCTTCATCGATGCCCGTCCGCTGCTGCGCGCCGACCTGATCGGCGAGACCGACGGCATCGCCGGGCTGGGCATCCAGTTCCGTCCGTTCGTGGCCTGAATACGCTGTCCCCTGTTGTCCACAGGACAGCCAGGGGTGACGCACTTCCCACTCCCGCTTTGCGCAGTCTGGCGGTTTTTTATGCTGCTTCGCAACACAACGGCGAGGTAAGGGCGATCGCACCCCTCACGTAAGCACCTGCTTTTGTTCACGTTTCGTGAAGGAAGAGGATGCAACGTGACATAGATTGATACGAACTCTTTACAGGGCATTAACCAACGAGACTACTATCGGGTCACCGGCTCGGTCATTGACCCTGCTGGCTCCTTCGACGCCCACTTTGGCGTCCTTTGCACGACCTGAGAGAGAGAGCTCGCCATGACTTCACGCACCACCGCACTGGGGCAGGCCATCCGCTACGCCCTGGCTACCACCGCGACGCTGGCCGCCCTGCCCGCGTTTGCCCAGGACGGCAGCAGCGCCACTCCCACCAACCTCGACCGCATCGAGATCACCGGCTCGCGCATCCGCCAGGTGGACGTGGAAACCGCCCAGCCGGTGTTCGCGATCACCCGTACGGCCATCGAGCAGCAGGGTTTCAGCTCGGTCGCCGACATCCTGCAGAACGTCACCGCAATGGGCAGCCCGGCGATCAGCCGCGCCAACGCGCTGACCGCCGGCGAGAACGCGGGGGGGTCGTACATCGACATGCGCAACCTGGGCACCCAGCGCACGCTGGTGCTGATCAACGGCAAGCGCCTGGGCATCAGCACCTCCGGTTACCAGGACATCTCTACGATTCCGGTGTCGGCGGTGGAGCGCATCGAAGTGCTGAAGGATGGCGCGTCGGCCATCTACGGTTCCGATGCCATGTCCGGCGTGGTCAACATCATCACCCGCTCCAATGTCACCGGTGTGACCGCCAACGTCTACCACGGCCAGTTCAGCCAGGGCGACGGCGCGCGTGACCGCTTCGACGTGGTGGCAGGCTGGAGCAACGACCGCATTTCGCTGACCGTCGCGGCCGAACATGCCGAAGAAAAGGCCGTGTGGGCCAAGGACCGCGGCTTCAGCGCCTATGGCCTGACCGACCGCCATGCCGACAACCTGACCAACTGGACCACCATCAGCCAGTGGGGCCAGTTCACTGGCCTGAAGGGTCGCCCAGGCTGCACCAACGCGAAGGACGGCTGCAACTACTCGCTCAATCGTGGTGCCGACCCGACCAACCCGGCGAACTACCACATCACCGATCCGTCGGCGTTCACCGGCGACGTCAGCAACGCCAACGAGCAGATGCACCTGAACTTCCCGCTCAAGCGTGATTCGGTGTACTTCGACGGCCGCTTCAAGATCACCGACAACGTCAACTTCCGTACCGAGCTGGGCTACAACAAGCGCAAGGCCGTGCGCCAGATCGCCGGCTACCCGCTGCAGTCGAGCACCGCCGGCGTGGGTTCGATGTCGATCGACAGCTACTTCAACCCGTTCGGCCGCCAGCATGGCTACGCCACCCCGACCGCCGTGGCCTGGAACCGCCGTACCTGGGAAGTGCCGCGCGTGACCACCAGCGAGCTGAAGACCTACCGTGCGGTGGCGTCGTTCGACGGTTCGTTCGAGATCGGCAGCCGCTACTTCGACTGGGAAGCGGGCTACCAGTACAACCGCAACGAACTGGAAACCATCGCGACCGGCAACCTGCACAAGGCGCGCGTCGCTGGCGGCGTCGGCCCGTCGTTCTACAATGCGGCCACCGGCAAGGTCCAGTGCGGCACCGCTGCCGCGCCGATCTCCTATGACGTGTGCAAGCCGTGGAACCCGCTGGTGCCGTACGGCACGATCGATCCGAACGGCATCGATGGCAACGCCGAACTGCAGGCCTGGCTGTTCCCGCCGGAAGTCACCACCGGCAAGACCACCAGCAAGAACTTCTTCGCCAACATCGCCGGTTCCATCGTGACCCTGCCGGCAGGCGACCTGGGCTTCGCCTTCGGTGTGGAAAGCCGCAAGGAAACCGGTGAGTACCGTCCGGATCCGCTGGCGCAGGCCGGCGCCACCACCAACCTGGCCGCGGGCCCGACCGGTGGCGGCTACAAGGTCAACGAGGCGTACCTGGAAATCAACGTGCCGGTGCTGGCGGACCTGCCGGGCGCGAAGGAACTGACCTTCAACGGTGCCACCCGCTTCTCGGACTACGACACCTTCGGCAACACGCTCAACAGCAAGTTCGGCTTCAAGTGGAAGCCGTTCGACCAGCTGCTGGTCCGTGGTACCTGGGCTGAAGGCTTCCGCGCCCCGACCATCAGCGATCTGTACGGTGGCGGCTCGCAGACCTTCGCCCAGTTCAGCGATCCCTGCGACGTGCAGTTCGGCTCCTCGCGCACCAGCGCCGAGGTTCGCGCCCGCTGCGCCCGTGACATCGCCAACGCTGCAACCTTCCGCCAGCTGCGCCAGGGCAATCAGCCGGTCGCCACTTCCGTCGATGCGACGCCGGTGCCGTTCGTGTCGGGTTCCAACCCGACCCTGACCCCGGAAACCTCGACCAGCAAGACGCTGGGCCTGGTCTGGAGTCCGAGCTTCATCAAGAACTTCAATGCATCGCTGGACTGGTGGAAGATCCGCATCGACAACACCATCGTTGCCGACAGCCCGACCCAGATCCTGATCGACTGCTACGAGCAGGGCATCGATGCACGCTGCCAGCGCTTCACCCGTGACAAGTCGACCGGCCCGACCGCCGGCATCGTCGATACCCTGCAGTTCGGCAGCCGCAATTCCGGCTTCATGGAAACCGAAGGCTACGACCTGGACCTGAACTACCGCCTGGAAACCAGCGTCGGCAAGTTCAACGCTGGCTGGGCCACCACCTATGTCAGCAAGAGCGAGTTCCGCTCGACCAACGACAGCACGGTGGTGCCGACTGTCTCCAATGGCATCGGCAGCAACTTCCGCGTCCGTTCGAACCTGGTGCTGGGCTGGGATCTGGGCAACTTCGGCGTCAGCTGGACCGCGCGCTACTATTCCGGCGTGAAGGAACAGTGCGTGGACATCCGTGCCTATCCGGACGAGTGCTCCGATCCGGGCGTGTACGCCCCGTGGTACAAGGGCGCACGCAACTACAACGAGCGTGGTTCGGTCACCTTCCACGACGTGCAGGTGCGTTACTCGCTGCCGTGGGATGCCACCGTCTCGGTCGGTGCCAACAACGTGTTCGAGAAGACCGGCCCGATCATGTACACCAAGCCGAACTCGGCCTTCTCGTATTACGGTGGCTACGACATCGGCCGCTTCGTCTACATGAAGTACCAGCAGCGCTTCTGATCCATCGCGCTGTGATGTGAAGCACTACGACCACGGCCCTTCGGGGCCGTGGTTTTTTCAGGGGGGCAGGGCCTCCATACGGTGGCCGGCGCCGCCGTCATCTGACCGTCGCAAAGCGGTCATGTCGGCTACATCGCCAGGCCCGAGCATGCCGGAAACCGGGAGGCCCGCCATGCGCTATGCCATCGTCACCGAGACCTATCCACCGGAAGTGAACGGCGTTGCCCTCACCGTGCAGGGGCTGGAACAGGGTCTGCGCGCAGCCGGGCACGAGATCGACCTGGTGCGCCCCCGCCAGTCCAGCGAAGCACTGGATTCGGCGCCGGGCACGCTGCTGGTTCCTGGTGCCGCCCTGCCCCGCTACCCCGGCCTGCGTTTCGGCCTGCCAGCGCCGATCCGGCTGGGCCGCCACTGGCAGAAGCAGCGCCCGGATGCGGTCTACATCGCCACCGAAGGTCCACTCGGATGGTCCGCGCTGCGTACTGCACGCCGCCTCGGGATTCCCGTCGCCAGCGGCTTCCACACCCGCTTCGACGAATACCTGCCCGACTATGGCGTGGCGTGGCTGCAGGCTGCCGCCATGCGCTGGATGCGCCGGTTCCACAACCAGGCGGACGCCACCCTGGTGCCGACCCGCGAGCTGCAGCAGTTCCTTGGCGAACAGGGCTTCGAGCGCGTGCGCCTGCTGGCCCGCGCGGTGGACAGCCAACAGTTTGATCCGGGCCGGCGCGATCCTGCGCTGCGCGAGGAATGGGGCGTCGATGGCAATGGCCTGGTGGCGATCTATGTCGGCCGCATTGCCGCGGAGAAGAACCTTGGCCTGGCGGTGAAGGCATTCCGCCGGCTGCAGCAGATCCGGCCCAAGGCACGCTTCGTGTGGGTGGGGGAGGGTCCCGCCCGCGAGAGGCTGGCACACGAGAATCCCGACTTCATCTTCTGCGGCATCCAGCGCGGCGACGCCCTGGCCCGGCACTTCGCCAGCGGCGATCTGTTCCTGTTCCCCAGCCGCAGCGAGACCTTCGGCAACGTGACTCTGGAAAGCATGGCCAGCGGTGTCGCCACCGTGGCGTTCGACTATGGTGCTGCACGCGAGTACCTGCGCAACGGCGAGAACGGCGCGGCGGTGGGCAGTGACGAGCAGTTCATCGAGGCCGCCGTGCAGCTGGCTGCCGATGACGCGCAACGCCGCGAACTGGGCGGCAACGCCGCGCGCGCGATGAAGCGCCTGCATCCACAGCAGGTGGTAGCCGAGTTCGATGCCCTGCTGGCCGAACTGGCACAGTCGAGGAGGAGCGGCCATGCGCACCACGCGGCTTGAGTTGCTGGCCGACCGCGACGCACGCCTGTGCCGACGGGCCAACCACTACTGCCGGCGCCGCCGGGTGCGTCGCCTGTTCTCGATCATCAGCCGGCTCGGCGATGGCGTGTTCTGGTATGTGCTGATGGGTGCGCTGGTGGTGCTGGACGGATTCGATGGCCTGCGCGCCTCGGTGCACATGGCTGCCACCGGCCTGGCCGCGCTGCTGCTGTACAAGGGCCTCAAGCGCTGGACCCGGCGCCCGCGGCCCTATGCGGCCGACCTGCGCATCCGCGCCTGGGTGGCACCGCTGGACGAATTCAGCTTCCCCTCCGGGCACACCCTGCATGCGGTGTCGTTCACCATCGTCGCCCTGGCCTACTACCCTTGGCTGGCACCGTTGCTGGTCCCCTTCACCGCCGGCGTCGCGCTGTCGCGGGTGGTTCTGGGCCTGCACTACCCCAGCGACGTACTGGCGGCGACGGGCATCGCGGTGCTGCTGGCGTCGGCCAGCCTGGCCTGGCTGCCGCTGCCGGTGTAGCCCGGGGTCAGATCCCTTTTCCTTCGGAAAAGGGATCTGACCCCCACAATGCCGGCGGCGCTACCGTCATCGTTGATGGCCTAGAATGCGGGCATGACCACGCTGTTCATTTCCGACCTGCATCTGGACCCCAGCCGTCCGGAGATCACCGACCTGTTCCTGCGCTTCCTGCGCGAGCAGGCGCCCGGCGCCGATGCGCTGTACATTCTTGGCGACCTGTTCGAAGCCTGGATCGGCGACGACACGCCCTCGCCCGGCGCCGATGCCGTCGCCGATGCGTTGAAGGTGCTGTCCGACAGCGGCGTGCCGGTGTACTTCATCCGCGGCAACCGCGACTTCCTGCTCGGCGAGGATTACGCGCGCCGTGCCGGCCTGCGCATCCTGCCCGACCCGTGCATGATCGAACTGTACGGCCGGCCCGTGCTGCTGCAGCACGGTGACCTGCTGTGCACCGATGACATCCCCTACCAGCAGTTCCGTGCACAGACCCGCGACCCGGCGTTCCAGGCGCAGTTCCTTTCTCAGCCGCTGGCCGCACGCATCGCGTTCGCGCAGAAGGCCCGCGAAGCCAGCCAGGCGCGCCAGTCTGAAATGAAACAGGACGATCGTGCACAGTTCGAGTCGGTGACCGACGTGGCCGCTGCCGAAGTCGATGCCACCTTCGTGCGCCATGGCGTGGACACCATGATCCATGGCCATACGCACCGGCCGGCGATCCACACGCTGCAGGCCGGTGGTCGCGAGCGCACCCGCATCGTGCTGGGTGACTGGTACGAACAGGGTTCGGTGCTGCGCGTGGATGCCAGCGGCTGGACGCTGGATACCCTCGCCCGCAGCTGATGCGCGCGGGCCGGAAATCCGCGGCCGCACGAGGCGGCCGCGGACGATACAGGCTCAGCGGAATGCCGCGATCGTGTGCTTGGTATTGACCAGCACGCGCTGGTTGTCGGCGGTACTGGCATTGCCCATCGGGATGCCGCTGTAGCTGATGTTCGGGTTGGACCAGTAGTTCAGGCGCGGGCAGCTGCGGGTGCAGTTGTAGGCCATGATCGTGCGCCAGCCGGTGCCGGTTGCCGGCTCATAGCGGTAGCCATGGCCGTAGGCGTACGGCGACGTACTCGGGTCGGTGGCGATGTCATGCCGCGCGCTCTGCAGATGGCCGATCTCGTGCGCGAACGAGTAGTAGCCGGTCGCGCAATCCCAGTACACCGCCGCGAACGCCGTCGACGCCGTCGATCCGATGCCCGAGGCCAAACCGCAGTAGCTGGCGTTGTTGATCAGCAGTACCCCGACGTCTGCGGCGGTGTTGTTGCGGCTGGTATGGATGCTGTCCATGTAGCCGTCGCTGGTGTTGCGGAAGCGGGTCAGGTCGGTGGTGAAGTTGCCGGACTCGGCGTAGCTGGTGGTCTCGTACCCGGCCAGCTGCAGGGTGAGGCCGACGTTGCTGTTGGTGTAGCCCTGGTTGGATTCGGCCACGGCCAGCTGCACCAGCGACTGCATGTTGCCGCCATAGGCAGCCACCGCAGCATTCGTCGCCACCACCAGCACGCGGATGGTCGCCGGCGTGCCGGACGAAGCCTGGGCGATACCGAGGCGATCATTGTTGCCCATCGGGATCTTCGGCAGCTGGTTGTAATCGGCCGGATGGTCGGCCGGCATCCGCGACTCATCCACTTCCACCAGCACGTGGCGGTTGCCCAGCGGGCGCAGGCGGTACAGCTTTCCATCCTTGCGGATCGAGCCGGTGATGGTATCGCCCGAGCGCACCAGGATCAGCGAATTGCCGGGATCGTCCTGGCCGTTGGAGGTGGCCGCGGTCAGCTTGTCCGAGGGCGAACGGAACTGGCCGTACCAGATGCTGCCGCCATCGGGCAGCGCCTGAACCTTGCTGCGCACCGCCTGCACGCGCTGGCCGAGCAGTTCGAATTCCAGCTGCGGCTGTGCAGTGGCTGCTGCATCGACACGCACTTCCTGTACCGTCGCCGTGGACGGGGTGGCCAGCAACTTGCCGAGTGCGGGCTCACTGCTTGCCGATGCGCGGCTGATGACCGTCACCGGCTCGAACAACGGTGCGGCATGCGCGGCCGCTGCCACCGACAAACCCAGGACCAGGCCACCTGCCGCTTTACCAATCGATCTGGACAACATTGCGTCGCTCCTTGAATGATGTGAATAGCGTTGATGCAGCACGACCCGGTTTGCCGGGTTTGGCCATCTGGCCTGCGCGGGTCGTGTGAATTCAATAGGCGAGTGAAATGAAAGTCGGGATTTGTGATCTACCGCATCTGCGTTCAGTCAGGTCAAAAGCGTCACTACACTTCGCCAATACACCGCTTTCGCGCTACCGTGACGCAGCCACGACGGGGAATGCACATGGCACCATCGCAGGACACGGACGAAGATGTCGGCTTGCTGCGGATCGGCCTGTTCTTCGATGGCACCCGCAACAACGCACACAACCTGGCACGCGGTCGCCCACAGGTTCCGCAGCCACGCCCGGCGCAGCTGCGCGCGGATGATGATTCGACCTACCAGAGCCGGCTGACCAGCAGCTACGACAACGGCCTGACCAACATCGCGCGCCTGCAACAGCTGTATCCGGACAGCCGCCGCGATGCGATGGCCGTGCCTTCGCTGTCGATCTATGTCGAGGGCGTGGGCACCCGCGATGATGCCGATGACGATCTGATCGGACTGGCCTTCGGCATCGGTGCCAGTGGCGTTCGCGCGAAAGTGCAGCGCGCGCTGCAGGTGCTGCTGCCGGCGGCACTGGCCGAGCTGTCCGCGCGCTGGCAACGACCGCTGCATAGCGTGCAGGTGGATCTGTTCGGCTATTCGCGCGGTGCTGCCGCGGCACGTGATATCGCAAACCAGCTGCAGGCCTGGGACAGCGCGCGCTGGCGCCAGCTGCTGCAGGGCGCCGGCCTGCCCTGCACTGTGCACTTCGCCGCCGTCACGCCGGTGCTGCGCTTCATCGGACTGTTCGACACCGTGGTTGCGGTCAGTGGTGGCCGCGCCGACGAACACCCGCAGCTCGCCCTGCGCAGCGGCATCGCTGCGCGCGTGGTGCAGTTGACCGCGCGCGACGAACATCGCCAGCACTATCCGCTGACCACGGTGGCACCGCCGTTCACCGAGATCGCCCTGCCCGGCGTGCACGCCAACATCGGCGGTGGCTACAACCAGCTGGAAGAAGGTCCCAAGCTGCTCAGCCGCCCGCGCCGGCAGCAGTTGCGTCGCCCGGCCGTTGCCGACTACCTGGTCCCTCCACTGGCGTTGCTGCAGGCCACCACGGCCTACGCCGAAACGCAGGCCGATGCCGAGCGCTGGCGGCAGCAGCTGGGCGTGGGTGAAAAGGAGGTCTGGGTGGATGTCTGGCACCAGTGGCAACAGCAACGTCGCGCCGGCAGCCGCAGCGTGCTGCTCTCCCCGGTGCTGTACGTCACCGCGGCAGTGGTGCTGCGCCGGCGCATCGATTGGCGCTACCAGTTGATCGCGCTGCAGGTGATGCAGCAGCATGCCATCGATGCCGGCGTGCAATGGACCGCCAATGTCGCTGGAGTTCCCGGCTGGGAGCTGCCGTCGGCCCTGCAGCCGATCGCACGCCGACTGGTGGCCGGACAGGCGCTGACCCAGCCCCAGGAGGCGCTGCTGCGCCGACGCTACCTGATGCAGTCGGCACACTGGAATTTCGATGCACTGGGCGACACTGCACTGACCTACACCGCCGACGCCGGCGTCAGCGAACTGCCCTACAGGCCGGGTCCCGGCCTGTTCTACATCAACCGGCCAACGGTGGATGGCAAGCGCGTGGTGTTGCCGAACGCATGAAAAAAGGGACGGAGGGGATTAAGTCGTTTGTGCCACAAACGACTTAATCCCCTCCGTCCCCTTTTCTGTCAGCCGGCCTGTTCGACCAGGTTGGCGAGCTCGTCGGCATCGAAGCCGGCCAGCAGGCGCGCTTCGATGTTGAACGGCCCATGCAGGTAGCCGCCGGCGTATTCCACCAGCAGCTCCTTGAACCGCGCGCGCGGTTCGACACCGGCGCGATCACAGTACCAGCGGTACCAGCGCGAACCGGCCGCAACGTGCGCCACTTCCTCGCGCAGGATCACTTCCAGTACGTCGGCGGTTTCGCCATCACCCACATTGCGCAGTTTTTCGATCATGCCCGGGGTCACGTCCAGGCCACGCGCTTCCAGCACGCGCGGTACCAGTGCCATGCGCGCCAGACCATCATGGGCGGTCTTCCCGCACATTTCCCACAGGCCGTTGTGCGCGGGAAAATCGGCGTAGTCGTGGCCGTGTACCTGCAGGCGCTCGCGCAGCAGCATGAAGTGCCGCGATTCGTCGTCGGCACAGCTGACCCAGTCGGCATGGAACGCCGGTGGCAGGCCGCGGAAGCGGTACACCGCATCCCAGGCCAGGTCGATCGCATTGAGTTCGATGTGGGCGATGGCGTGGATGAAGGCGGCACGCCCTTCCACGCCGCCCAGGCCGCGCCGCGGCACTTCGCGCGGATGCACCAGCACCAGCCGAGCCGGCCGGCCAGGCATGCGGATCGGTTCCGGCGGCGGCGCATCGGCGGTCACCCTCAGGCGGCCGGCACGGAACGCGGCCGCATACGCCTGGGTCAGCGCCACCTTGCGCAGCGGGTCGGCTTCAGCCAGGCACTGCTGCGCCGCGCGCAGCAGGTCACCACCAACATCGGGCACCGCAACCACGCCTGGACCTCAGGCGCGGCGCTTGTGCTTGGCGTCGTCCGAACGCAACTGCTGGATGCGCTCGAAGTAGCCCGGCTCGATACCCGTCGGGTAGTGGCCGTTGAAGCAGGACGAATCGAAGTTGCGCAGCGCCGGGTTGCCCTCGCTGACCGCCGCTTCCATGTCTTCCAGGTCCTGGTAGATCAGCCAGTCGCAGCCCAGGTGGGCCTCGATCTCTTCCACGGTGCGGTTGTGCGCGACCAGCTCTTCGGCCGCCGGCATGTCGATGCCGTAGATGTTCGGGTAGCGCACCGGCGGCGCCGCGCTGGCCAGGTAGACCTTGCGCGCGCCCGCATCACGGGCCATCTGCACGATCTGCTGGCTGGTGGTGCCACGCACGATCGAGTCGTCCACCAGCAGCACCACGCGGTTGCGGAACTCCAGGTGGATCGGGTTGAGCTTGCGGCGCACCGACTTCACGCGTTCGCCCTGGCCCGGCATGATGAAGGTGCGGCCGATGTAGCGGTTCTTGATGAAGCCCTCGCGGTACTTCACCCCAAGCACGTTGGAGATCTCCAGCGCGGCATCGCGCGAGGTATCCGGGATCGGGATGATGGTGTCGATGTCGTGGTCCGGGCGCAGGCGCAGGATCTTCTCGCCCAGCTTGATGCCCATGCGCATGCGCGCCTTGTGCACCGAGACATTGTCGATCATCGAATCCGGGCGCGCGAAGTACACATACTCGAAGATGCACGGTGTGTGTTCGGCCGGCTCGGCGCAGATCTCGGAGAACAGCTCGCCGCGCGCGGTGATCACCAGCGCTTCACCCGGCTGCACGTCACGCACGCGCTGGAAGCCCAGTACGTCCAGCGCGGCCGACTCGGAGGCCACGATGTACTCGTCGCCCTCGGCATGGCTGCGCTTGCCCAGTACCAGCGGGCGGATGCCATGCGGGTCGCGGAAGGCAACCAGGCCCAGGCCCAGCACCACGCTGACCACCGCATAGCCGCCCTTGCAGCGGCGGTGAACACCGGCCACCGCGCGGATCGCGGCTTCCGGGCTGAGCTGGCGCTGCTGCTCCAGTTCGTAGGCGAACACGTTCAGCAGCACTTCGCTGTCCGAATCGGTGTTGACGTTGCGGCGGTCCTGTTCGAACACCTGCTGGCGCAGCGCCTCGGTGTTGATCAGGTTGCCGTTGTGGGCCAGCGCGATGCCGTACGGTGAGTTGACGTAGAACGGCTGCGCCTCGTCCATGCCTTCCGAGCCGGCGGTCGGGTAGCGCACATGGGCGATGCCGACACTGCCTTCCAGGGTGGACATGGTGCGTGCATCGAACACATCGCGGACCAGGCCGGTGGCTTTCTGCACCCGCAGGCGGCTGCCATTGGCCGTGGCGATGCCCGCCGCATCCTGGCCGCGATGCTGGAGAACGGTCAAGCCGTCATACAACTGCCCGGCGACGTTCTGGTTGCCGACGATTCCGACGATGCCACACATGGTGCGAAGTCTCCGCTGGGCTGTGCCCAGTTACAAGGAAGGTGGCCGTACCTGGCCGCGGTGGTCGCCGCGCCCGCGGTCGACATTGGCCGGATCGCCCGGCTCGATACTGTCCGGCAGTGCTGGGGCGTCCGGGCGCACTTCGGCCGGATCGTATGCGTCGCCCTGTTCCGCTTTCGCGGGCCGCAGCCATCCGCCGCCCGCCACTACCTGGTTGAGGATGCCATTATCGCCTGCCGCGCCCGGCTTTCCCAAATCGGCGCCTGCGTTCTTTCCCAGCTCCATCAATGCAGATGGGGACAGCATGTCGGTCGGCAAGTTCTTGGGCAGCAGATCGGCGCCGGGCACCTGCCAGTGCGGCAGCTTCCCGTTCATCCAGGCCACGGCCGGGTTCAGCACCGGGCGGACCGCCGAGCGCTTCCAGGAGGGTTCGGCGGTCAGCGGGGTGAAACCGGCCAGCAGCACCAGGATCGCCGCGATCAGGCCGCCACGCACGGCTCCCAGCACGCCGCCCAGCAACCGGTCCAGGCTGGTCAGCATGCTGCGGTGGATCATCGCCTTGATGACCATGCCGATCACCGCGACCACGATCATCACGCCAATTCCCACGCCCAGGTAGCCGCCGACGAAGTGCTCGCCGCCAGGCGCGGCCGGCGCCGCCCACCAGCGTGCCGCATCGTTACCGAAGGCGAAGGCCGCCCACGCGGCCAGCAGCCACGACAGCGTGCCGATGACGATTCCAACGAAGCCACGCAGCATCCCGAGCAGGGTCGAGGCGGCGATCACGATCAGCAGCACCACGTCGATCATGGCGCCCCGCTCCTTCGGCGGCGCTGGCAACGGGCCTGCGCGTGGGTCATGGGTGCGGTCGGACCATGCCGGCCACGCCGACCTTGGCGGCGACCTGCGCCTTCAACTGCTCGGCGTCAGCCCGGTTGGCCACCGGCCCGACGCGGACGCGATGCAGGGTGCCCTTTTCGGTGCGCACCTGCTCGACGAAAGCACTGAAGCCGGCGGCACGGACCTTGTCGCGCAGCGCATTGGCATCGTTGGCCTGGCCGAACGCGCCCAGCTGCACAGCGAAGCCGACGCCACTGGCCGCCGGTGCGGCCGGCGTGGCCGGTGCCGCCGCCGGCTTGCTGGCGGTGGCCTCCGGCTTCGGCTCGGGCTTGGCTTCCGGCTTCGGCGCCGGCTTGGGCGGTTCCGGCTTGGTGGCCGCCGTCGGCGTGCTCGGCGGCAGGCTTTCGCTGCGCACCGGGTTGCTGGTGGCCGACGGCGTAGTGGCCGCAGCCGGGGCGCTGGCAGTCGGCGCCGGCGTGGCGGCGACCGCCGCACTGCTGCCTGCCGCCGCGTCCAGGGCGATGACTTCGGCCTTTACATCGGCGCGGATCTTCACCGCCTGCAGGCGGGCAGCCTCGGCCTGCGCACGGTCGGCATACGGCCCGACGCGCACACGCCACGCCTGGCGCCCGTTGATGGTGGTCGTTTCGGCAAAGCCCGGCAGCTGCGAGCGCTGCAGGTAGGCGATGACCGCGTCGGCGTCGGCCTTGCTGCCGTAGGCGCCAAACGTGACGGCGTAGTTGCCGGCGGCAACGGCCGGAGACGTGTCCACGGTCGGCGGAGTGGCCGGGGCGGCGGCCTCCTGCAGGGGCTTGGCCTGCCCGGCCTGCAGGCCGGTGGCTCCACCGGCCGGAGCAACCAGCGGCAGCTCACGGGTTTCGAACTGGCCATCGGCCGGTGCATCCGGCGCGGCGATCGGCACCGAGGCCACACCGCTGTCCGGCGCCGGTCCCTTGACCAGCATCGGCAGGAAAATCACGGCCAGCGCGACCAGCACGATGGCACCAATCAGACGCTGTTTCAGAGGCGTATCCACGTGAGGCGGCAACTGTCCGGAGGTTGCAGTCGATTATACGGGTGCCGGACCGGACGGCGTCGGCATTGGCTGAACGCGGATCAGGCGGCGCCCTGCAACCATTGCAGCGCGGCAGCAGCGGTATGGAAGGAGCCGAACACCAGCACGCGGTCACCGCGTTCGGCCCGTGACAACACCTGTGCCAGCGCCTGTTCGACGCTATCAACCCGCTGTGCCTGGGCCGCAGCCGTGCTGGCCAGACGCGCCTGCAACTGGGCAGCGCTCTGCCCGCGCGGGCCGTCCAGGCCCGCCAGGGTCCACTCGCCGACCACGTCCTGCAGCGCCTGCACCACGCCTACCACGTCCTTGTCCTGCAGCGCGGCGTATACCGCGAGGGTGCGCCCGGCTGCCGCTTCGGCCTTCAGCGCGCGCGCCAGCTGGCCCGCCGCCTGCGGGTTGTGCCCGACGTCGACGCGGATCTGCACACCCTCCCGCTCGAACGCCTGCAGGCGGCCAGGGATGCGCGCCGCCGCGATACCGGCAGCCCACGCGGCGCGCGGCACCGGCTTGTCCAGCGCACGCAGCGCAGCGATGGCAGCACCCGCATTGGCCAGCTGGATCGGGCCGGCCAGCGCCGGCGCCGGCAGTTCCATGCGCAGGCCGACGTCGCGCCAGCGCCAGCGCTGGGCATCGATCGGCTCGTAGAAGTAATCGCTGCCACCCCGGATCGCATTGGCACCGACCAGGTAGGCACGTGCGAGCACGCTCGAGGGCGGATCGGTCTCGCCCAGGATCACCGGCTTCCAGCCACGGATGATGCCGGCCTTCTCGGTGCCGATCGCTTCGCGGTCCTCGCCCAGCCATTCGGCATGGTCGATGTCCACGGTGGTGATCACGGCCACGTCGGCATCGATGATGTTGACCGCATCCAGTCGACCGCCCAGGCCCACTTCCAGTACCGCCAGGTCCAGCCCGGCGTCGGCGAACAGCTGCAGCGCGGCCAGCGTGCCGTACTCGAAATAGGTCAGCGTGATCTCGCCACGCGCGGCCTCGACTGCGTTGAACGCAGCGACCAGCGCGGCATCGTCCACCTCCTGCCCGTCGATGCGCACGCGCTCGTTGTAGCGCAGCAGGTGCGGCGAGGTGTAGGCGCCGACCTTCCAGCCCGCCGCGCGCGCAATGGCTTCGATGAAGGCCACGGTGGAGCCCTTGCCGTTGGTACCACCGACCACGATGGTGCGCTGGGCCGGCGTCCCCAGCCCCATCGCCGTGGCTACGGCGCGCACGCGCTCCAGGCCCATGTCGATGGTCGCCGGGTGCTGGCGTTCAATGTAATCCAGCCAGTCGGCCAGGGTGGTCGGGGTGTTCGTCACGGCAGCGGTTCCAGCAGAAGCAGTTGATGCGGGAGGATGGATCAGAGAGCGCGGTGCTTGGCTTCACCGAAGAACGGGGTGTGGTGGGCGCAGTCGTTCAGGCGCACCACCTCCAGGCTGTCCAGGTCGGCGCCTTCGAGCAGGTTGAGCGTGGTCGGTGCCTGGCGGAAGGTCCACAGACGGGAGATCGGCAGGCCCAGCACCCTGCACAGGATCACCCGGTTGACCGCGTCATGGGCGACCACCAGCAGGGTGTCGTGTTCGCCAAGGCCTTCGGCAGCGCGGGCAAGGCCGCGCCAGCTGCGCTCCAGCACCAGGCGCAGCGATTCGCCGCCGGGCATCAGAACGGTATCCGGTTCCTCGCGCCAGGCCTGCAGGCGCGACGGATCCTTCTCGTGGATCTCGCTGGCCAGCAGCCCTTCCCATTCGCCATGGGCGATTTCCTGCAGCTCCGGCTCGGTCAGCAGCATGTCGGCACGGGCGGCGCCGAGCGCCAGCTGCGCGGTGCGCTGCGCGCGCGACAGCGGCGAGGCGACGGCACGGGTGATGTCGACCGAGGCCAGGCGGGCACCCAGTGCCTGGGCCTGGGCTTCACCGATCGGCGAAAGCGGGATGTCGATCTGGCCCTGGTAGCGGCCTTCGGCGTTCCACGGCGTTTCGCCGTGGCGGGCAAGCAGGATGCGCATGCGTGCAAGGGGTCCTGGGGGGAGGAGGTTTCCGCGTTTCGTTCACATCCTGTGAAGTACGCGGAACAGCGATGATACCTGTTCGGCGCACCGGGCCGGGCCGGGCATTAAAAAACCCCGCGACCTGCGTCGCGGGGTTCCGGAGTTTCCGGTCATTGGGTCGAGGTTTGCCGGCCAGCGGCCGGCACTACCGCAACCGGTTTATTTGGCCAGGTTCAGTTCCTTCAGCAGCTCCGGTGCCGGCGCCACTTCCTGCATGATCCACTGCATGTAGCGGCTGTCGACCGCGATCATGCGGGTCATCACCGGGTCGAACACCCAGTTGGAGCTGACCGATTCCCAGTTGCCGTCGAAGGCCAGGCCGACCAGCTTGCCGTTCGCATCCAGCACCGGCGAGCCGGAGTTGCCACCGGTGATGTCCAGGTTGGACAGGAAGTTCACCGGCACCGAGCCGACGCGCTTGTCTTCCAGGCCGCCGTAGCGCTTGGCCTTGACCGCGTCGAGCAGCGCCTTGGGCGCATCGAACGGATCGACGCCGGTGTCCTTGGCGACGATGCCTTCCAGCGTGGTGAACGGGGTGTAGGCCACGCCATCCTTGGGCTCATAGCCCATCACGTTGCCGAAGGTGATGCGCAGCGACAGGTTGGCATCGGGGTACACGAGCTCGCCCTGGCTCTTCTTGTAGTCGGCCAGTGCCTGCAGGTACAGCGGGCGTGCGGTCAGCGACTCACCTTCGCGGATCTTCTTCTGCTCTTCCTGCTTCAGCAGCGACGGCATGATCGCCACCGCGTACTGGATGGCCGGGTCGGTGCTGGCTTCGAACGCAGCGCGGTCGGCCTTGAACCACTTCAGGCGCGCATCCAGGCTGCCCAGCTCGGTGCCCGACAGCTTGCTCACCAGCGCCTTGACGGCGCTGGCATCGCTGCCGCCCAGCCATTTGTTCAGCACGTCGTTGTTGCGCTGCGCGGCCGGCAGGGCAACGTACTGCTCCAGCCAGTAGGCCTGCAGCTGCTGGTCCATCTTCGCCACATAGCGGCGATCCATCTGCTTCAGGCCGCCTTCCAGGGTCGGCAGGTCGCGCTGCTGGTAGCCGACCTCACGCTCGGCATCCGGCTTGCTGCGCTCGATCGACAGGCGGTACAGGGTGATCGCTGCGCCAACGGCCGAGGTGTTGTTGAACTGACCGACGAACAGGTCGCGTTCGCGGGTCGACCTGCTGGTATCCAGGTGCTTGAGCAGCTGCGCGTGCGCCGCCAGGGCCGGCTTGCCGGCGGCGCCCTGCTTCTTCAGCCAGGCCAGCACGGCGGCTTCTTCAGCCTGCTTCTGGCCAGCGGCGTCGATGCGCTTGAAGCCTTCCAGCTGGCCGGCGTAGTTCTTGGCCACGTTGTTCATGCTGGCCGCGGTGGCGGCGTACTTCACCTTGACGTCGGCGTCGGCCTTGCCCGCCTCATCGATCATCTTCAGCACCGCGTTGTAGTGCTTGGCGATGGTCGGGTAGGTCCAGCTGGCGGTTTCGTTGAACTCACCGGCCAGCGCGTAGCGGTTGGTGCGGCCCGGATAGCCGGCCACCATCACGAAGTCTCCGGCGCCGAGCGGCTGGTCGGTGAACTTCAGGAAGTGCTTGGGCTGGTACGGCACGTTGTCGGCCGAGAACGCGGCCGGTTTGCCGTCCTTGCCGACGTAGGCGCGGTAGAACGAGAAGTCGCCGGTGTGGCGCGGCCACATCCAGTTGTCGACGTCGCCGCCGTACTTGCCGACGCTGCCCGGGGGCGCGTAGACCAGGCGCACGTCCTTGATTTCCATGTTGCGGAACAGGCGGTAGGTGTTGCCGCCGGAGAAGGTGTACAGGCGGCAGCGGAAGCCTTCCTCGGCCTCACACGCGGCGACCTGCGCCTTGTCGAAGGCGTCCAGCGCACGGCTGCGGGCCAGCGGGTCGTTGCCGGCGGCGGCAATGGCCGCCTTGGCCTGGGCGGTGACGTCGGTGATCTGGTCGAGCACGTAAACGCGGGCGTTCGGGCCGGCGCTCAGCTCATCGCTGTGCTTCGGCGCGTTGAAGCCGTCCTTGATCAGGTTCTTCTCGGCCGTCGAATTCAGCTGGATCGCACCGTAGGCGCAGTGATGGTTGGTGACCACCAGGCCCTGCGGCGAAACGAAGCTGGCGGTGCAGCCGCCGAGGGCGACGACCGCGCCCATCGGGTCGCCGGTGAGGTTGGACAGCTGCT
Organism: Stenotrophomonas maltophilia; assembly: GCF_002799155.1. GTDB lineage: Bacteria > Pseudomonadota > Gammaproteobacteria > Xanthomonadales > Xanthomonadaceae > Stenotrophomonas > Stenotrophomonas maltophilia_R. Next base: position 438,205 of record NZ_NERD01000002.1, on the reverse strand, counting down.
GCGGGGACAGCTTCAGGCCGGCCTTCTGCAGCGGACCGGCAATTTCCGGCAGCTGCTGCGGTACCCACATGCCTTCAGCGGCATGGGCGACCTGGGCCAGCCCAAGGCTGGCGACGATGGAGAATGCAAGCAGGTTCGAGCGCATGGAGCGGCCCCTGGTAGTGGAACCTTCGATTGTAGCCCGCCGCCCTGCCCCGGCCCGAACCCCGGAAGTCATGGGCTCACTTCGTTCCGCCGCGCGCACGGGAACCCTCCTGAGGGGGCGTGGTCGCCCCCTCCCCCGAACCAGGGAGGCGCTGCTGTTTGCAGTACGTTCGAAACGCCCGCTGGCGCACGCCTTTCGTTCCGCCACTGCACCCGCAGCGCAACATGGGAAATCCGCGCGGCACCCTATAATCCGCGCTTTCCCCCTGACGAGTTCCACCCGATGGCGCAGCAAACGATGAAGGCCCTGGTCAAGCGCGAAGCAGCCAAGGGCATCTGGCTGGAAGAAGTTCCGGTTCCGACCCCGGGCCCGAACGAGGTCCTGATCAAGCTGGAGAAGACCGCGATCTGCGGCACCGACCTGCACATCTACCTGTGGGACGAGTGGAGCCAGCGCACCATCAAGCCGGGCCTGACCATCGGCCACGAGTTCGTCGGTCGCGTCGCCGCGCTTGGCTCGGCGGTGACCGGCTACGAGATCGGCCAGCGCGTCTCGGCCGAAGGCCATATCGTCTGCGGCCACTGCCGAAACTGCCGTGGCGGCCGCCCGCACCTGTGCCCGAATACCGTCGGCATCGGCGTCAACGTCAACGGCGCCTTCGCCGAATACATGGTGATGCCGGCCAGCAACCTGTGGCCGATCCCGGACCAGATCCCATCGGAGCTGGCCGCGTTCTTCGACCCGTACGGCAACGCCGCGCACTGTGCGCTGGAGTTCAACGTCATCGGCGAAGACGTGCTGATCACCGGTGCCGGCCCGATCGGCATCATCGCCGCCGGCATCTGCAAGCACATCGGTGCGCGCAACGTCGTGGTGACCGACGTCAACGACTTCCGCCTGAAGCTGGCCGCCGACATGGGCGCCACCCGCGTGGTCAACGTCGCCAACCAGTCGCTGAAGGACGTGATGAAGGAACTGCACATGGAGGGCTTCGACGTGGGCCTGGAAATGAGCGGCAACCCGCGCGCGTTCAACGACATGCTCGACTGCATGTACCACGGCGGCAAGATCGCCATGCTCGGCATCATGCCCAAGGGCGCTGGCTGCGACTGGGACAAGATCATCTTCAAGGGCCTGACCGTGCAGGGCATCTACGGCCGCAAGATGTACGAGACCTGGTACAAGATGACCCAGCTGGTGCTGTCCGGTTTCCCACTCGGCAAGGTGATGACCCACCAGCTGCCGATCGACGACTTCCAGAAGGGCTTCGACCTGATGGAAGAAGGCAAGGCCGGCAAGGTTGTTTTGAGCTGGAATTGACCCGGCACACGGCGACGCCGGGCATGGCCGGGCGCTACCGGAAAGAAAAGGGCGCCCTGTGGGCGCCTTTTTCATGTACCGCTGCCTGTCTGGAGGAGAGCCCCCTTGTTGTTCAAGGGGGCGCGCCAACGGCGCAGGGATAAGGTGAAATGCGCGGGGCAATCGCCGGTGCCGCAGGCCCCGGTTATTGCCCGATCGCGACCGACAGCATCACCCGGCTGTGGGCCAGCTTGCCGGAGTTGTCGCGGCCGTTGCCGTCGGTGCCGTAGTAGCCCAGGCCGACGTTGAACAGGCCGAACTGGCGCGCGACGCCGACGTTCCAGTCGGTGTAATCCTTGGCGATGCCATCCTCGAAGGTACTGCGACCGACGTTGGCATTCAGGGTGAAGTCCTTCGGCAGGCCCCAGCTGCCGCCCAGGCCGAAGTACCAGCCATCGGTGCTGCTGTTCCATACATCGTTGGTGTAGGCCACCGTCAGCTTGTAGGTGTCATCCAGCGTGGTGGTGGTGATCAGCTCGTTGTAGTTCTGGTGGCTGGACTTCAGGTAGGTGTAGCGGTTCAGCAGCACATCAACGTTGACGCGCTCGGTGACATCCACGCCGTAGCCGATCAGGTAGTCGACCTCGGTCTTCGGATCACCGGCACCGAAATCCACGCCCGAACCCCACACGCCGGCATACAGGCCAACCGGGCTGGTGTAGGTGAAACCGGCCTGCAGGGTCGGATCCTCGTCGGTCTGCGACACACCACGGAACAGGTAATCGGAAACAGCGGTGACGTTCCAGCTGTACGGCGATTCGTTTTCCTGGGCGCTGGCGGCGAACGGGGCGGCCAGGGTCAGGGCAGCGGCAATGGCGAGGCAGGCACGGGCGTGCTTCATGAGCGTCTCCGGTGGGGGCGGTGGCGTGGCGTGGAAGGCGGAAGCAGCCGGAGCGCGACAGCTCCGGTTCACGAATTCTTAACCAGTTTGCTATTGCGATGCAACATGCGCCGACCATGGCGATGGCCCATCCGGCCCGGTCGGCGACGGGCGATGCCCGGTAGAATCAACGGTTTCCCCGTTCAGAGCCGTGCCCACGCCATGACCGACGCCTCCTCCGCCCTGACCCGCCACTACGCCGAGGAACTGGACGCCATCCGCGCCCAGGGCCTGTTCAAGTCCGAGCGGATCATCACCAGCCCGCAGTCCGCAGAGATCACCCTCGACGACGGCCGCAAGGTGCTGAACTTCTGCGCCAACAACTACCTGGGCCTGGCCGACCACCCGGACCTGATCCAGGCCGCCAAGGACGCGCTGGACACGCACGGCTTCGGCATGGCCTCGGTGCGCTTCATCTGCGGCACCCAGGACCTGCACAAGCAGCTGGAGAAGCAGATCGCCGATTTCTTCGGCAAGCAGGACACCATCCTGTACGCGGCCTGTTTCGATGCCAACGGCGGCCTGTTCGAGCCGCTGCTCGGCGAGCACGACGCGATCATTTCCGATGCACTGAACCACGCTTCGATCATCGACGGCGTCCGCCTGTGCAAGGCCAAGCGCTTCCGCTACGCCAACTGCGACATGGCCGACCTGGAAGCGCAGCTGCAGGCCGCTGATGCCGCCGGCTGCAAGACCAAGCTGATCACCACCGACGGCGTGTTCTCGATGGACGGCTTCATCGCGCCGCTGGACGAAATCACTGCGCTGGCGAAGAAGTACAACGCACTGGTGCACATCGACGAATGCCACGCCACCGGCTTCCTTGGCGCCACCGGCCGTGGTTCGGCCGAGGTCAAGGGCGTGCTGGAAAAGATCGACATCATCACCGGCACCCTGGGCAAGGCGATGGGCGGCGCCCTGGGCGGCTTCACCTGCGCCAGTGCCGAGGTGATCGAACTGCTGCGCCAGCGCTCGCGTCCGTATCTGTTCTCCAACTCGCTGCCGCCGCATGTGGTGGCCGCCGGCATCAAGGCGTTCGAAATGCTGGCTGCCGCCGACGACCTGCGCAGCACCCTGGCCGAGAACACCGCCTACTTCCGCGAGAAGATGACCGCCGCCGGCTTCGACGTGAAACCGGGCGTGCATCCGATCAGCCCGGTGATGCTGTATGACGCACCGCTGGCGCAGAAGTTCGCCGAGCGCCTGCTGGAAGAAGGCATCTACGCGATCGGCTTCTTCTTCCCGGTGGTGCCCAAGGGCCAGGCCCGCATCCGTACCCAGATCAGCGCCGCGCACAGCCGCGAGCACCTGGACCGCGCGATCGATGCCTTCACCCGCATCGGTGTCGAACTGGGCGTGGTCAAGGGCTGATCATGGCCGGGGTCGGATCCCTTTCCTGCGGAAAGGGCTCTGACCCCACCGGTCAAGGCGTGTCGACCAAGGTCGACACCCACAGGCGTCACTTCTTTTTCTTCTTGTCCTTGGGCTGGTCCTTGCTGGCCACCACCACCGGCTTGGCGGCGGCGTCCTGGCCGTTGCCTTTGGCGACACGGATCCCGTTGGCCTTCATCCAGGCATCGAACTCATCGGCGGTCATCTTCTTGTCGCCGTTGCTCATCAGGAAGCGGTAGCTGCCGCGACCATCCAGCTCCGGCGTCTTTACTTCCACCACCGGGGTCTCGGCAGGCGTTTCCGCCTTGGCCACCTTCTTGTGGCCGCCACAGGCGGTCAGCAGCACCATCGGCAGCAGCAGGCCTGCACAGCGCAGGGTTTGGTTGAGGGTCGGGTGGTACATGGCAGGCTCCGTTCGGGAATGTCGACAGCCAGGCGCCCCCTACGCCTGGAACGGTGGCCGGCAACTGCCGGCCGTGGGCGGTGATCAGCCCGGTGCGGCGGCCCCCAGCCGCTGCTGGTCGCTGACCTCCAGTACCCGCCATTGCCCCTTGCCGAGATCGCCGAGCAGCAGCCCACCGATCGCGACCCGGACCAGGCGCAGCACCTGCAGGTCAAAGGCCGCCAACAGGCGGCGGATGTGGCGGTTGCGGCCCTCGTCGAGGACCACCTCCAGCCACGCGGTCTTGTCACCGCTGCGCAGCACGCGCACGGCCAGGGCGACGAGGAACTCGCCCTCGTCTTCGACACCGGCGCGCAGCGCTGCCAGGGTGTCCTCGTCAGGCAGACGATCCACCTGCACGTGATAGGTCTTCTGCGGCCCGGTCTCCGGGTCGGTCAGGTGCGCCGCCCATTGCGGATCATTGCTGAACAACAACAACCCTTCGCTGGCCTTGTCCAGGCGCCCGACCGGCGCGATCCACGGCAGGCCGGCACCATCGAAGCAGCGATACACGGTGTCGCGACCACGCTCGTCCTGCGTCGTTGTCACCACGCCGCGCGGCTTGTTGAGCATCAGGTACATGCGCTGCGGCGCACCCATCGGCTGGCCATCGACTTCGATCGATGGCGCAGGCTGTCCAATCGGGAACTCGGGATCGCGCACGATGCGGCCGGACACACGCACGCGGCCTTCGGCGATCCAGCGCGCGGCCTCGCTGCGCGAGCACACGCCGGCCTTGGACAACACGCGCGCCAGGCCATGGCGCACGCCACTGGAGGCATTCGGAACCGCACGCCCACGCGGTGCGTGGGAGCGGGCGGCGGGGGTGGCAGGTGGGCGGCGCGTGCGCAAGCCTCTGCTCCCCGCGGCGCTTACTTCTTGTCGACCGGCTTGGTCTCAGCCGGTGCTTCGGCCGCAGCCGGAGTGGCGACCGGCGCCGGACGCGCCTTGACCACGCGCACGCCGCGCGCCTTCATCCAGGCATCGAATTCTTCGGCGGTCATGCGCTTGCCGTTCTGGCTCATGTCGAAGCGCCACGGCGTGTTGTCGAACTCGGTCTGCGGCTTGTAGGCCGCCGGATCGTTCGGCTTCACCGCCGGCGCGCTCGGGATGGCCTTGGCGATGTTCTGGCAGCCGTCGATGCGCAGGCGCTGCAGCACCTGGTCCAGCGACTGCGATGGATCGTAGTTGCTGCTCAACACGCCAGCCGGCATGCCAAGCTGGTTGCCACGGATGTACAGCTCGTCGGCCACCGGTGCGATGGTCGTGGCCGGCAACGGCAGCGGCGACGCGCTGGTGTTGACCGAGCAATCGACCGCAGCGTGGGCGGCGGGAACCAGGGCCAGCGCCAGGACGGCGGCCGATGCAGAGCGCAGCATGAGGACATCCACGGAAGGAAGTGACGCGGCGAGTTTAGCAATGCCGCGCCAGCTTTCAAGCGCCACTTTCAATGAATACGGCAACTCATTGGTTTTATGGACAAAAACCCGACGAACGGTTGCCCTCGCGCATGAAGATCCAGGTTCCTGGCCGCAGAAACAACAAGACCCGGCCGAAGCCGGGTCCTGCTGTGTCTTACTTGCAGAGCGTCAGAACTTAGTTCTGGACGTTCAGCTCGGTACGACGGTTCTTGGCGCGACCTTCCGGGTTGTCCGAACCATCCGGGTTGGTGTTCGGAGCAATCGGACGGCTCTCGCCGTAGCCGATCGGGCCGACCAGGCGACCGGCGTCAACGCCGTTCTTGGTCAGGTAGTTGTACACGGCGGTGGCACGACGCTCCGACAGCTTCTGGTTGTAAGCGTCGGTACCCTTCGAGTCGGTGTGACCGGCGACTTCAACGCGCAGATCCGGGTAACGCTTCAGGATCTCGGTGGCTTCGCTCAGGATCGCCACGGCGTCCGGACGCAGGTTCGACTTGTCGAAGTCGAAGTTGACGCCCTTCAGGTCGATGGAGACCGGAACCGGGCAACCGTCCGGACCGATGGTCTGACCCGGCTGCGAGTTCGGGCACTTGTCGTCGCAGTTGTTGACGCCGTCACCGTCGTCGTCCAGGTCGGCGCAGCTCGGGGCAACCGGAGCCGGAGCCGGAGCAGCCGCGACCGGAGCCGGGCCCAGCGGGATCACGACGCCGACCGAAGCCAGCACGTCGCCGAACCAGCTCTCGTCACGTGCGGCGATGCTCTGGTCGTCGAAGTCAGCGCGGTAGGCCACTTCGGCGCGGACAGCAACACGCTTCTCGAAGGTGGTCTGCAGGCCGACGCCCAGCTTGGCGGCAACATTGCCGTCCTTACGCTGGCGCGGGCCGTTGTTGTCGAGCGCAGCGTACTCTTCTTCCGACTTCTGGTAGCCCAGGCCACCGACGATGTACGGGTTCCAGCCGCGGCCTTCCTTGATGAAGTGGCGACGCAGGTCCAGCGAGACGCCGTACTGCGACCAGTTCAGGTCCTGGTTGCTGTCGAAGTTCGGGTTCTGGTAGTTCAGCTCACCGTCCAGCGACCAGTTCGGGCTGATGAACTTACCCAGGCCCAGGGTCACGAACGGAGCGTCATTGGTCAGACGGTCGCTGTCCTGGAAGTTGAAGCCGGCCGAACCGGTCAGGTACCAGCGGTCATCGAACTCCTGCGCCGAAGCTGCCTGGGCGAAAGCCAGGCCGCCCAGCAGCGCGGCAGTAAGGATCTTCTTGTTCATTGAGTACAGCTCCTATTTCGGGGGTATGAAACCGGTAGAGGCATGGGCCAGCACTAGTGCGTCGATGTACGACAGCCGATTCAGCACGCCACCGCCGCGAACATTATGCTCAGGCGGGTGAAGGCCATGTTAACAGTCCCGTAACATGTGAAGTGTTGCGCCCGACCGTCCGCCGGTCCGACGTTGAAACCCTATACAGGATGATGAAAATCCGCAAGACCCACACGCTGCAAGGGTTTGACGGAGTTTAAGCGGCAAAAACGACATATTGCGCAACGCGCTGCAGGACACGGTTCAGCAGGTTTGCGGAAACGTGAGGAACCTTATGATGGGATCACGAACCCAGCCGGAGCCGTGATGAAAGCCGTCGCCCTGAGTCGTGAATTCGCCCCTACCCTGCGTGATGTCCTCCTGCCTCCGCCGCTGCCGCCACGCGGCCGCGACCTGCTGGTCCGGATCGAAGCGGTATCGGTCAACCCCGTCGACGGCAAGCAGCGGGCCGCCACCGATCCGGCCACACTCGACGTTCCCCGGGTGCTGGGCTGGGACGCAGCCGGTGTGGTCGAAGCCATCGGTGACGAGGCCAGCCTGTTCGCCTCCGGCGACGAGGTCTACTTCGCTGGCGACCTGACCCGGCCGGGCTGCAACGCCCAGTACCAGTGGGTGGACGAGCGCCTGGTCGCCCGCAAGCCGACCACGCTCGACTTCGCGGACGCCGCCGCGCTGCCCCTGACCACGCTGACCGCCTGGGAGCTGCTGTTCCAGCGCATGCCCCTGCACCTGGATGATCGTCGCCATGGCGGCCAGCACCTGCTGGTGATCGGCGGCGCGGGCGGCGTGGGCTCGATGGCGATCCAGCTGGCCCGCCATGCAGGTTTCGAAGTGATCGCCACTGCCTCGCGCGAGGCCTCGATCGATTGGTGCCGGCAGATGGGGGCCACGCACGTGATCGACCACCGGCAGCCACTGCAGCCACAGTTGCAGGCGCTGGGCATCGATGCGGTCCAGGTTGCGCTCAATCTGGCCGACACCGATCACTACTGGGATGAGCTGGGCCAACTGCTGGCACCGCAGGGCCATGTCGGCCTGATCGTGGAGCCACGTGGCGCGCTGCGCATCGGCGATCCCTACAAGGCCAAATGCATCGGCATCCACTGGGAATTCATGTTCGCGCGCTCGCGCTTCGCCACTGCCGACTGCATCGAGCAGCACCGCATTCTCAGCCGCGCGGCCAGCATGATCGATGCCGGCCAGCTGCGTGGCACGCTCAGTGAAACGCTGGGCACGATCAATGCCACCAATCTGGACATCGCGCATGAACGCCTGGCCAGTGGGCGCACGGTGGGCAAGCTGGTGCTGGTGGGCTGGGACGACTGACGCCTCATGCAGCGCCCCACCGGCAGGCTGGACCCTGCCTGTAGCGGTGGATTGACCGGCATCTGTATCTATGGACCAAGCAAGAACGGGGATACGGTGGAAACAGATTCCTCCCCCCGAGCGTCGCCATGCCTACCGCCCTGCCCCTGCGCCTGCTGCAACTGATCACCGGCCTGTTCCTGTATGGCTTCGGTGCCTCGCTGATGATCCGCGCCGCCATCGGCGTGGCGCCCTGGGATGTGCTGTCGCAGGGCATCGCCGCACAGACGCCGCTGTCCTTCGGCCTGGCGACCAATGTCATCGGCGCACTGGTGCTGTTGCTGTGGTGGCCGCTGCGGCAGAAGCCGGGCGTCGGCACCGTGCTCAACGTGATGCTGATCGGTCCCTCCGCGCAGTTCGGGCTTTGGCTGCTGCCACCGGCCGTTGGCCTGGGCTGGCAGTTGGCGATGTTCTGCGCCGGTATGCTGCTGGTCGCGCTGGCCACTGGCCTGTACATCGGCGCCAAGCTCGGCCCCGGGCCGCGCGATGGCCTGATGACCGGCCTGCATGCCCGCACCGGCTGGCCGATCTGGAAGGTACGCAGCCTGATTGAAGGCAGCGTATTGCTGCTGGGCTGGTGGCTGGGCGGCAATGTTGGCCTCGGCACCCTCGCCTTCGCCCTGCTGATCGGCCCGTTGTGCGGAGTGACCCTGGGCTGGTTCGGGATTGGCCGCCCACCGGTGGGTAGCGCCGGGCCGCGCCCGGCGAGCGCGCAGCGCGGCCACGGGTAGTCATGTACCCGGCCAACGGCCGGCACCGCCCGCCAAGCAACCCTTGCCCCGGCCGCCGTTTCGCGGCACGCTTCGCGCTTCCGTACGCAAGCGTATCGACCATGTCGCCAGCCAACGAAAGTGCCTACCCCCATCTGTTCGCCCCGCTGGACCTGGGCTTCACCCAGCTGCGCAACCGCGTATTGATGGGCTCGATGCACACCGGCCTGGAAGATCGCGCCCGCGACTTCCCGCGGCTGGCGGCCTACTTCGCCGAGCGCGCCGAGGGCGGCGTCGGCCTGATCGTCACCGGCGGCTTCGCGCCGAACGTGGTCGGCTGGCTGAAGCCGTTCGGCGGCAAGCTGTCCTGGCCCTGGGAAGTGCGGCCGCACCGCCAGCTCACCGCCGCCGCACACCAGCACGGCGCGAAGATCTGCCTGCAGCTGCTGCACGCCGGCCGTTACGCCTACCACCCGTTGTCGGTGGCACCGTCGAAGCTGAAGGCACCGATCAACCCGTTCACCCCGCGCGCGCTTTCGGCCGGCGGCGTCGAGCGCCATATCGCCGACTACGCACGCAGCGCGAAGCTGGCCCGCGAGGCGGGCTACGACGGCGTGGAAGTGATGGGCTCGGAGGGCTACCTCATCAACGAGTTCATCGCCCCGCGCACCAACAAGCGCACCGATGCCTGGGGCGGCGACGCGCGCCAACGCATGCGCTTCGCGGTCGAAATCGTACGCCGCATCCGCGAGGCCTGCGGTCCGGACTTCATCATCATCTACCGGCTGTCGCTGGTCGACCTGGTGGAAGACGGCAGCAACTGGGAAGAGATCGTGCAGCAGGCGCAGGCGATCGAGGCGGCCGGCGCGACGATCATCAATTCCGGTATCGGCTGGCATGAAGCGCGCATCCCGACCATCGCCACCTCGGTACCGCGGGCTGCATTCGCCGGGGTCACCGCCAAGCTCAAGCCGCATGTGACACTGCCGCTGGTGGCGACCAACCGCATCAACATGCCCGAGGTGGCCGAACGCATCCTCGCCGATGGCGGCGCCGACATGGTGTCGTTGGCGCGCCCCCTGCTGGCCGACCCGCAATGGCCAAACAAGGCCCGCGCCGGCCGCGCCGAGACGATCAACACTTGTATCGCCTGCAACCAGGCCTGCCTGGACCACGTATTCGAGAACAAGCTGGCCAGTTGCCTGGTCAATCCGCGCGCCGCCCACGAGACCGAGCTGGTCTATCACCCGGCCCACGCGCCGAAGAAGGTCGCCGTGGTCGGTGCCGGCCCGGCCGGCCTGGCCTGTGCCACCGTCGCGGCCCAGCGCGGCCACCACGTCACCCTGTTCGATGCCAGCGACGAAATCGGTGGCCAGTTCAACGTGGCCAAGCGCATCCCGGGCAAGGAAGAGTTCCACGAGACCCTGCGCTACTTCCGCCACGCGCTGCAGGAAACCGGTGTGCAGCTGCGCCTCGGCACCCGCGCCGATGCCACCCAGCTGGCCGGCTTCGACGAGGTGGTGCTGGCCACCGGCATCACGCCGCGCAAGGTCGACTTCCCCGGAGCTGATCACGCCAAGGTGGTCAGCTACCTGGACGTGCTGCTGGGCCGGGTCGAAGTAGGTGCCAATGCGGCGATCATCGGCGCCGGTGGCATCGGCTTCGATGTCGGCGAGTTCCTCAGCCACGCCGGCGAGTCACCCTCTCTCGACCCGCAGCGCTGGATGGCCGAATGGGGCGTGGACGGCACCTTCGAGGCCCGCGGCTCGCTGGCCCAGCCGCATGCCGAGGCCTCACCGCGCCGGCTGTGGCTGCTGCAGCGCAGCCCGGGCAAGCCCGGCGCGCGCCTGGGCAAGACCACTGGCTGGATCCATCGCGCCACGCTGAAGGCCAAGGGCGTGCGCATGCTCGGCGGCGTCGAGTACCTCGGCGTGGACGACGAAGGACTGCGCATCCGCGTGGACGGCAGCGAACAGCTGCTGCCGGTCGACCATGTGGTGATCTGCGCCGGGCAGGAACCGAACCGCATGCTGCAGGCCGAATTGCAGGCGGCCGGCATCAACGCGCAGCTGATCGGCGGTGCCGATGTGGCCGCAGAACTCGATGCAAAACGCGCCATCGATCAGGGTAGCCGGGTCGCTGCCGCGCTCTGACAAGCGCCTGAATGGGGGGCGGAATGTGATTTTCGTCACCCCCGTTGAACCTGAATGTCAAGCCGAGCGGTTCACGATGCGTTCGGCTACGCCCCCCTACCTTGCGCCATCTTTCCGCTCACCAGCCAGTTTCCGGTGAGCCGGCGCAGCCCCTCGATCGGTACTGATCGTTTCTTTTGGGGCTGCCCACGGGGCGGCCCCGATGGCCGCCTCCCCATGACGCCAAGTCGTGCCCCGCCTCCTGTCGCCCTGCGGCCGGAACCGGAGTGTGCGGCCCATACGGAGCAAGGAGTTATATGAAACTGGCCTGGATTCTCTGGCTGTCGCAGTTGTTGCCGCAGCCGGCCGCTGATTCATTGTGTTTGAGCACCACCGTTTACCTGGAAGCCCGCGACCAGACCCTGCGTGGCCAGCAGGCCGTCGCCGAGGTCGCACTGCGCCGTCTCGACAGTGGCCTGTGGGGCGACTCGATGTGCCAGGTGGTCACCGCACGCAAGCAGTTCGCGCCGACCATCGTCTCACCCGGCACCCAGCTGGGCAACGACGCGGCCTGGAGCGAGGCGATGAACGTGGCCTTCGACGCCGAGCGCAACTGGGCGCTGCCGGCCGGCGAGCGCCGCGAGATCGTGCCCGGTGCCAGCCACTTCGCCGCGCTGGCCATCGCCAGCCCGAACTGGCGCAACGCCTACCAGGTGGCCACCATCGGCGATCACACCTTCTACAAGGTGCAGAACCTCAAGCCGCGGCAGTCGTAACGATCCGTGCTGGCGGCAGCGTTGCCGCCCGCCGCCAGGCTCTGGGATAGTGGGCGTTTCCCGCCCGCATCACCTGGAGTTCCCATGAAGCTGTACAGCAAGCCCGGTGCCTGTTCCACCGCCGACCACATCGCCCTGCAGTGGACCGGCCAGCCGTTCGAGGTTGAACTGCTGAACAAGGACACCCTGAAGGGTCCGGAATTCCTCAAGATCAATCCGGCCGGCGCCGTTCCCGCACTGGTAGACGGCGACTTCGTGCTGCTGCAGAACGCCGCGATCATGGGCTACATCGCCGACAGCTTCCCGCACGCCGGCCTCGGCGGCGATGGCAGCCCGCGTCAGCGCGCCGAAGCCACCCGCTGGCTGGCCTTCGTCAATTCCGACGTGCACCCGGCCTTCTCGCCGCTGTTCGCGCCAGGCAAGTTCATCGCCGACGAGAGCCAGTTCGATGCGATCCGCGCCGCCGCGCACAAGCGCCTGCGTGGCCTGTTCGAGACCGCTGACAAGCAGCTGGCCGACAAGCCCTGGCTGGCCGGCTTCCGCAGCTTTGCCGACCCGTACTTCTACATCACCCTGCGCTGGGCCGCCGGCACCAAGGTCGACCTGTCCGGCCTGGACAACCTGGCCGCCTACAAGGCGCGCATGGACGCCGATGCCGGCGTGCAGGCCGCGCTGAAGGCCGAAGGGCTGGCCTGAGCCTGACCTGGGGGTCAGAGCCGCTCGCGTGGCGAACGGATCTGACCCCATCGGTTCCATCGGTTCCATCGATCCGCTCAGCCGATCTGGCGGATCACTTCGCCCTTGGCATCGCGCAGGTAGGTCGGCACCACTTCAATGCGCAGTGCCCCCGCCACCGGGTAGATGCCGCGCTCGGCGCGCACGCCCGCCAGGGCCTGCAGCCCCGTCTCATCCAGCGCCCAGCGCGCGCTGTCTGCCGACACCACGCCGGCGTCACCGCGCGCGGCCGGTATGAATTCCCACTGGCGCTCGCGGCTGGCCAGCTCCAGCGATTTGCCGTGGCGCAGGCGCAGCGGCAGCAGCTCGCATACGCTGGCCACCTGGCCGGCACCGAGCACCAGCGTGGTGGCGCCCGCCTCCTGCCGCCAGTCCAGCGTCTCGATGAACAGCATGCCGGTGCTGGAGCCCTCACGCTCGCTGCCGGCCTGCACCTGTGCCGCCAGTGCCGGATCTTCCAGCAAGTTGCTGCGATGCAGGTCGCTGATCCAGAGCGGCATCGCCGGCTGCAGTGCCTGCAGCACGCCGCGCGTCGACCAGCGCTTGACCGCCTCCATCTCCTCATCCGTCAGCCCGACCAACTGCAGGAACAGCAGGTGACCGTTGGCGGTATCGCGCGCGGGAAGCTGCGGGTCGGCGATGAAGGCCAGATGGCACAGCCGCGTGCCGGTCTCCAGCGCAATGGGACCGTTGGCGTTGAGGTGGTGGCCATCCTCGAACACGTTGCCACTGCCGAACACATAGCGCGCCAGGTTCTGCAGCAGGTTCATCGGCCACACCGGCGGCGTGCTGCCGGCGTTCTCACCGGCTTCGGCAGCGAGGCGGAAGGTCAGCTCGAAACCATAGCCGCTGGCGGCGACATCACTGCTCTCCTTGGCGTACAGCTCGGAGAAGCCGTAGGTGATGTAGTGCCAGTGCGGGATCGGCGTTTCCGCCCAGTACACGCTGATGCCATCCAGCGGATCCTGGCCACCGAGCGTGTACGGCAGCGCGGTGCCGAAGTGGCGCGGCTCCTGGCCGGCATACAGCGGCGCCAGCGCCGCATTGATCGCGTCCCAGCCTGGGGTGTCGGTGTCGTCGTGGTCGTCCTGCACGCGGGACTCCTTGTGGGGAAGTGAACCGATCACTTTACGCGGTGGCTCAGGCCTGCACGACCTCAGTGCCAGCGTTCACCAGGGCCGCCTGGGTTTCCTGCCACCAGCGCTGCGCCAATGCCGGGCTGCGCGCCTTGCCCACCGCCGTCAGCAGTTCCGGGCACAAGCGCTCCAGCGCCAGCGCATCGGTGCAGCGTTCGATCTTCAACTGCATGAAGTAGCCCTTCAGGCCCAGGTGGCGGCGCACCGCCTCGCTCATCGCAGCATACAACTGCTGGTACAGCGCCGGATCCTGTTCGCGGCCGGTGCTGATACCACGCGCCGGCGCCACCTCTGCGCTTCCGCCGATCACTTCGATCAGGCCTTGTGCGGCCAGCTGTTCCAATGCATCGGGTGGTGCGCGCAGGCCTTCGAACAGGCCACGCAGCTCGGTGTCGTCGCGATGGCCATCGACCATCAGCAGGATTGAACGCAGTGCCGCCGGCAGGCGCCGGCTACGGTCTTCGATTTCCTGACGGCCAGCAGCCGTCTTGGCGTGCAGCAATGCCATTGCCTCCCCCCTCCCTTGATGCGCAATGCCAGCGCACCCTCGCGGGCACGCCCCCCTGGGTGCCATCCCCGGGCGGCACGCGCGTTCCCCGGCGCGCGCCGCGTGTTGCAGGTCGATGACAGGCCGAGCTTAGCGCAAGTGCGCAGAGTAGTGCCGGTCGCTGGCCGGCAACCTGGGGATCGATGGGGGTGCCGGCCAGCGGCCGGCGCTACCTGGTCAACGGCCCAGCGCCCGGCGGATCTCCTCCAGCGCGCTGGGGTCGTCCAGTGTGGACAGGTCACCCGGGTCGCGCTGCTCGGCCAGCGCCTGCAACGAGCGCCGCAGCAGCTTGCCGGAACGGGTCTTGGGCAGCGCGTTGACCACGTGCACGTGCGCCGGGCGCGCCACCGCACCAAGCGAGGTGGTCACCGTGGCCATCATCTCGGCTACCAGCGCCGCCGGATCCTCGCCATCCAGCCCCTGCTTGAGGGTGACGAATACCAGCGGCACCTGCCCCTTCAGTTCGTCCTTGACCCCGATCACAGCGGCCTCCGCCACGCGTGGATGGCTGGAGATGGCCTCCTCGATCTCGCGCGTGCCCAGCCGATGCCCGGCCACGTTGATCACATCGTCGGTACGGCCAAGGATGAAGGTGTAACCATCGTCGTCGCGGATCGCCCAGTCCAGCGAGCTGTACAGCAGTTCCTTGAAGTGGCTGAAGTAGCTCTGCAGGAATCGGTTGTCGTCGTTCCACACCGTGCTCATGCAGCCCGGCGGCAAGGGCGGCGACACCACCAGCACACCCTTCTGCCCCGGGGCGACTTCCTCGCCGGTGTTCTCGTCGATCACCTTCATCCGGTAACCAAGGTTGGGGAAGCCCGGTGAACCGAAGCGCACCGGCTTCATCTCCAGGCCCGGCAGCAGGGTCAGCGCCGGCCAACCGGTTTCGGTCTGCCAGTAGTTGTCGATGATCGGCTTGCCGAGCGCTTCGCTGATCCAGTGCGCCGTCGGTTCGTCCAGCGGTTCGCCCGCCAGGAACAGGTACTTCAGCGCGCGCAGGTCGTGGCGATGGATGAAATCCGCGTCGTGCTTCTTCAGCACGCGGATGGCGGTGGGCGATGAGAACATCGTGCGCACGTTGTACTGCTCGCACAGCGCCCACCAGATGCCGGGGTCCGGGTTGGTCGGCAGCCCTTCGTACAGCAGCGAGGTGCAGCCGCCGATCAGCGGGCCGTACACATTGTAGGAATGGCCTACCGCCCAGCCGACATCGGAAGTGGAGAACATCACCTGTCCCGGCTTGCAGTCGAACACGGTTTCCATCGACTGTGCCATCGCCACCGCGTAGCCGCCGACATCGCGCTGCACACCCTTCGGCTTGCCGGTGGTGCCGGAGGTATACAACAGGTAGCTCGGCTCGCTCGCTTCCAGCCACTGCACCGGCACATCGACTTCACCGATCTGCGCACGCAGCTCGGCGTACTCCACATCGCGGCCCGGCACGCGTGGTTCGGCGGCATCCAGTCCGCGCGACACGATCAGCACGTGCGGCGGTGGCGATGTGGCTTCGGCGCAGGCGGCGTCCACCATCGGCTTGTACGGAATCAATTTGCCACCGCGCATGCCGGCATCGGCGGCGATCAGCAGCTTGGGCTTGGCGTCGTCGATGCGCAGCGCCAGGTTGTGCGCGGCAAAGCCACCGAACACGACCGAATGCACGGCGCCGATGCGCGCGCAGGCCAGCATCGCGAACACGGCTTCGGCCATGTTCGGCATGTAGATCACCACACGATCACCGTGACCGACGCCGAGATGCTTGAGCACGGCGGCGAAGTCGTTCACTTCGCGATACAGCTGGCGGTAAGTGATCTCGCGGGTGCTGTTGGTCTCGGTGGAAATAGCGACCAGCGCAAGCTGCTCGGCACGCTCGGCCAGGTGCCGATCGACCGCGTTGTAGCAGAGATTGGTCTCGCCGCCGACGAACCAGCGCCGGAACGGCGGATTGCTGTAGTCGAGCACCTGCTGCGGCGGTGTGTGCCAATGGATGCGCTTGGCTTCCTCGCCCCAGAAGGCCTCCGGCTCGTCGATCGAGCGACGGTAGGTTTCCTCGTAGTTCATGACGCAGCCCTCCCAGACAAAGTCATGGGTTCGAGGATAGTCCGGCGCTGCCGCGCGGGCCGCCCTACCTTGGTAGGGGGTGGGGTTTTGTTCTGCAGGGCTTGCAGCCCTGCACCTGCCCAAGCCGAAGCAACAGCAGAAGCTGGCTTACTGGGGGATGGCGGGATGGGTCCGGTTGCGGGGGACGCCGTGAATCCGTCCATGGAGGCTCGGTCGCCGCATCCATGCGGCTCGCGCCCCCGCAACCGGACCCACCCCGCCTTCGACAGTTCTCCGCGATCTGTCGGAACGACGTTCTGCCTTGGTGGGTGTCGACCTTGGTCGACACCGTAGATCCACGCATGCGTGGATGCATTTCGATTTCAATTCGAAATATTCGATTCCGATTGAGATTCATCCACGCATGGCATGGATCTACTGGCTACCGGCCAACTGTCGAAGGCGGGGCACTGTGGGTTTGCGGGGTGTGAGCGGCATGGATGCCGCGACCAAGCCCCCATGGATGGGTTTACGGCGTCCCCGCAAACCCACAGTGCCCCGCCATCCCACGGAATGCCGCGTTGGCTTTTGACGTTGCCGTTGCTTGAAGACAGGTGCAGGGCGCAGCCCTGCCGACACACTTACTCTCTAGAAGGGAGCCGCAGACTCGAACGCGAGCACCTCGCCTGTCACCGGATGGGTGAACCACAGGCTGCGCGCATGCAGATGCACGCGCTGCGAAGGCGCGGCGTCATACAGCACGTCGCCAACGATGGGATGGCCGAGACTGGCCATGTGCAGGCGCAGCTGATGGCTGCGGCCGGTGACCGGCTCCAGCGCCACCCGGGTGCGTCGCGCCTCAACATCGCGAGCCAGTACGTGCCAGCGTGTCAGCGCCGGCTTGCCACGTTCATGATCGATCCTCTGCTTCGGCCGGTTCGGCCAGTCCACGATCAACGGCAGGTCCACTTCGCCGGCATCGCCATCGAGCAGCCCCTGCACCACCGCTTCGTACCGCTTGCCGACCTGGCGCTGCTCGAACTGCATCGACAACGCCGCCTGCATTTCCTTGCCACGCGCATGCAGCAGCAGGCCGGAGGTCACCTGGTCCAGCCGGTGGACGGTCAACGCGTCCGGGTACAACGCCTGCAGGCGCGCGACCACGCAGTCCTGGTTGTCTGCGCTGCGGCCGGGCACGGACAGCAGGCCGGCCGGCTTCTCGGCCACCAGCAGCGCGTCATCGATGTAATGCAGGTGGATCATGCGGTTCCGTATCCGTCCAAACAAAAACGGGGAAGCCGAAGCTTCCCCGTTTTCTGCGTATCGGCCAACGGCCGGTACCTACCTCGATGGAAGACGTACCGGCCAGGGCCGGCACCGCCTGCATCAGCCCAGCAGGTGGGCGACGCCGGCGCGCTCTTCTTCCAGCTCGGCCAGGGTCTTGTCGATGTACTTCTGGCTGAAGTCGTCGATCGGCAGATCCTTGACCAGGGTGTACTTGCCGTTCTCGGTGGTCACTGCGAAACCGAAGATCACGCCTTCCGGAATGCCGTAGGAACCGTCGGAGGGCACACCCATGGTGACCCACTTGCCGTTGCTGCCCAGCACCCAGTCACGCACGTGGTCGATGGCGGCATTGGCGGCCGAAGCAGCCGAGGACGAGCCGCGGGCTTCGATGATCGCCGCGCCGCGCTTGCCGACGGTCGGGATGAAGGTATTGGCGTTCCACTCCTGATCGTTGATCGCATCGGCGATCGACGCACCATCGGCGGTGGCGAAACGGTAGTCCGGGTACATGGTCGGGCTGTGGTTGCCCCACACGACCAGCTTCTCCATGCCACCGACCGGCTTGCCGAGCTTGGTCGACAGCTGGCTCAGCGCGCGGTTGTGGTCCAGGCGCAGCATGGCGGTGAAGTTTTCCGGCTTCAGGTCCGGGGCCGACTTCATGGCGATGTAGGCGTTGGTGTTGGCCGGGTTGCCGACCACCAGCACCTTCACGTCACGGCTGGCGACCTTGTTCAGCGCCGCGCCCTGGGCGGTGAAGATCTTGGCGTTTTCCAGCAGCAGGTCCTTGCGCTCCATGCCCGGGCCACGCGGACGTGCACCCACCAGCAGGGCGATGTCAGCGTCCTTGAACGCGACTTCAGCGTCGTCGGTGCCGACCATGCCGGCCAGCAGCGGGAAGGCGCAGTCTTCCAGTTCCATCATCACGCCCTTCAGGGCGGCCTGGGCCTTGTCGACCGGCAGCTCCAGCAGCTGCAGGATGACCGGCTGGTCCTTGCCCAGCATTTCGCCGGAGGCGATGCGGAACAGCAGGGCATAACCGATCTGGCCGGCGGCGCCGGTCACGGCAACACGAACGGGTGCTTTCATGGGGGTTTCCTCTTGCTTGCAAGCGTTTGATGGGACGCCGCGGGCGTGGCCACGCAGGCCTGGCGGGCGGCGGGGAACAGGGAAACGGCCACCCGTGGGTGGCCGTTTCGAAGGGGGATCAGGCGGCGAGGTGCTTGTTCCACTCCGCGACGCGCTCGGCCTGCGCGGCCAGCACGGCGTCGACGTCGCCTTCCAGGGTGATCGAATGGATCACGTCGCCCTGCTTGACCGAATCGACGATGGCCTGGCCTTCCAGGACCTTGCCGAAGACGGTGTGGCGGCCATCCAGCCAATCGGTCTTGATGTGGGTGATGAAGAACTGGCTGCCGTTGGTGTTCGGGCCGGCGTTGGCCATCGACAGCGAGCCGACCTCGTGCTTCACGCCATTCTTCTCGTCTTCGAACTTGTAGCCCGGGCCGCCAGTGCCACGACCCTGCGGGCAGCCGCCCTGGATCATGAAGTCGGCGATCACGCGGTGGAAGATCAGGCCGTCATAGAAGCCGTGCTTGACCAGGTTCACGAAGTTGGCCACGGTCAGCGGCGCCTTGTCGGCGAACAGCTCGACCTTGATCGGGCCCTGGGTGGTGTCGAAAGTGGCGATGAGGGACATGAAGATCCTTGATGCAGAGGGGAACGCGTCTAGCCACCTAGTTTACACCTGCCTCGCGGCGGCGGCGGCTTCGACCATGGGCGCAGTTCCGGGCTTCAGCCACCGGATGGGCCTCACGCCGTACAGGCCAGGTGGCCTCGACCGGCAGCGTGGACAGCCAGCTGAATGGGTCCCGAGACCGATGTGAAATCCACCTTTTCGCGAATCGTCAAGTTCGACGTATAATGTTGGACTTCTTTTTCCAAATCCGGCGCCGACTGGCCCCCTTTCGTATGTCCATCGAAAATCTTCGCAACATCGCCATCGTCGCCCACGTCGACCATGGCAAGACCACCCTGGTCGACCAGCTGCTGAAGCAGTCCGGCACCCTGTCCGAGCGCACCGTCCTCGCCGAGCGCGTGATGGACAGCAACGACCAGGAAAAGGAACGCGGCATCACCATCCTGGCCAAGAACACCGCCATCACCTGGGAAGACAAGAAGACCGGCATCAAGAACCGGATCAACATCGTCGACACCCCCGGCCACGCCGACTTCGGCGGTGAGGTCGAGCGCGTGCTGTCGATGGTCGACACCGTGCTGATCCTGGTCGACGCGATGGACGGCCCGATGCCGCAGACCCGCTTCGTGACCCAGAAGGCCTTCGCGATGGGCTTCAAGCCGATCGTCGTGGTCAACAAGGTCGACCGTCCGGGCGCCCGTCCGGAGTGGGTGATCGACCAGGTCTTCGACCTGTTCGACAAGCTCGGCGCCACCAACGAGCAGCTGGACTTCCCGATCGTCTACGCCTCGGGCCTGAACGGCTACGCCGGCCTGGAAGACACCGTGCGCGACGGCGACATGACCCCGCTGTACGAAGCGATCATGCAGCACGCGCCGAAGCCGGAAGTGGACCCGGAAGGCCCGTTCCAGATGCGCATCAGCCAGCTGGACTACAACAACTTCGTGGGCGTGATCGGCATCGGCCGCATCCAGCGCGGCACCCTGAAGAAGAACATGCAGGTCGCCGTCATCGACCGTGAAGGCAAGAAGCGCAATGGCAAGGTGCTGCAGGTGCTGGGCTTCATGGGCCTGGAGCGCATCGAGCAGGATTCGGCCGAAGCCGGCGACATCGTGGCCATCTCCGGCATCCAGGAGCTGACCATCTCCGACACCATCTGCGCACCGGACTTCCCGGAAGCGCTGCCGGCGTTGACCGTCGACGAGCCGACCATCTCGATGACCTTCCAGGTCAACAACTCGCCGTTCGCCGGCAACAAGGACCTGTCCGGTGGCAAGTTCCTGACCAGCCGGCAGATCAAGGACCGCCTGGACCGTGAAAAGGTCCACAACGTGGCCCTGAAGGTCGAGCAGCTGGAAGACGCTGACAAGTTCCTGGTCTCCGGCCGTGGCGAACTGCACCTGTCGGTGCTGATCGAGAACATGCGTCGCGAAGGCTACGAGCTGGCCGTGTCGCGCCCGGAAGTGATCATCAAGGAAATCGACGGCCAGTTGATGGAGCCGATCGAGCAGCTGGTGGTGGACATCGAAGAAATCCACCAGGGCGGCGTGATGGAAAAGCTGGGCACCCGCAAGGGCCAGCTGAAGAACATGGAATCGGACGGCAAGGGCCGCGTGCGCCTGGAATACTCGATCCCGGCTCGTGGCCTGATCGGTTTCCAGAACGAGTTCAAGACCCTGACCCAGGGTTCGGGCCTGCTGTTCCACGTGTTCGACCACTACGGTCCGAAGGAGCAGGGCGCGATCGCCAAGCGCATCAACGGCGTGATGATCGCCAATGCGCCGGGCACCACGCCGGCCTACTCGCTGGGCCCGCTGCAGGAACGCGGCAAGCTGTTCGCTGCTGAAGGCGACAACGTGTATGAGGGTCAGCTGGTCGGTATCCACTCCAAGGACAACGACCTGACCGTCAACGCAATCAAGACCAAGCCGTTGACCAACATGCGCGCTTCGGGCAAGGACGATGCGATCCAGCTGACCCCGGCGATCAAGTACTCGCTGGAACAGGCCCTGGACTTCATCGAAGACGACGAGCTGGTCGAGATCACCCCGAAGGAGATCCGCCTGCGCAAGAAGTTCCTGACCGAAAGCGACCGCAAGAAGGCTTCGCGCGGCGGCTGAGCCAGCACCCCGTGAACCAGAGCGGCTACAACCCGGATCCACACCGGCATCCGGGTCTGCATGTCATCGCCCTGCTCGAAGCGAGCAAGGCGATGCTGGCACTGTTGGCCGCCACCGGGCTGGAAGTGCTCGGTCCGCAGCCGCTGCGGCACGGCATCATGGTCCTGATCCGGCGTTTCAGCCTGGATCCGGACCATGGCACCCTGCCGTCGCTGCTGCACATGATCAGCCCCGACGCGGTGCACCTGGCCGCGGCGGGGATGATCGGCTACGGCCTGCTGCACCTGGTCGAAGCCTGGGGCCTGTGGCGGGCAAAGGCCTGGGCCTCCTGGCTGGGCTGCCTGACCGCCTCGCTGTACCTGCCCTTCGACATCTTCGCGATCATCCGCCACCCCGGCTGGCCGTCGTGGACGATCCTGGCGATCAACCTGATCGTGGTCTACGTCCTCGCCCGCGACCTGCGCAAGCGCCACCGCTGAGCACCGGCTACACTGGGGATTGGAGCCGACCAAGCCGCCCCATGCGCCTGTCCTTGCCGCCTCTGCTGACCTGCCTGCTCGCCGCGCTGCCTGCGCTGCTTTCGGCTGGCTGCAGCCCGGCCACATCCAGCGCGCATGCGGCCGAACCTGCGAGCCGCAACGTGCCGTTCCCTTACGCCGAAACCGATGTCGCCGACCTGCAGGCGCGGATGACCGCCGGTGAGCTGGACAGCACCACCCTGACCCAGGCCTACCTGCAGCGCATCGCCAGCCTGGACCGCACCGGGCCACGCCTGCGCGCGGTGATCGAGCTCAACCCGGATGCAGTGAAGGAAGCCGCTGCGCGCGACCGCGAGCGCCGCGATGGACGCCTGCGCGGCCCGCTGCACGGCATTCCGGTACTGCTGAAGGACAACATCAACGCCACTCCGATGGCTACCAGCGCCGGCTCGCTGGCACTGCAGGGCTTCCGCCCTGAGGACGCGTACGTGGTGCGGCGCCTGCGGGACGCCGGTGCGGTGGTGCTGGGCAAGACCAATCTCAGCGAGTGGGCCAATTTCCGCGGCAACGATTCAGTGTCCGGCTGGAGCGCACGCGGTGGCCAGACCCGCAATCCCTATCGCCTCAGCCACTCGCCCTGCGGTTCCAGCAGCGGCAGCGCGGTGGCGGTCGCCGCCAACCTGGCCAGCGTAGCCATCGGCACCGAAACCGATGGCAGCATCGTCTGCCCTGCGGCGATCAATGGCATCGTCGGCCTCAAGCCGACCGTCGGCCTCGTCAGCCGCGAGGGTATCATCCCGATTTCCTTCAGCCAGGACACCGCAGGGCCGATGACGCGCAGCGTCGCGGACGCGGCGGCCGTACTGACCGCGATCGCCGGCCGCGATGATGCCGACCCGGCCACTGCGACCATGCCCGGCCGCGCAGTGTACGACTACACCGCGCGATTGGATCCGCAGGGCCTGCGTGGCAAGCGCATCGGCCTGCTGCAGACACCGCTGCTGAAGTACCGCGGCATGGCGCCGCTGATCGAACAGGCGGCCAACGAGTTGCGTCGGGCCGGTGCCGTCGTGGTGCCGGTGGAGCTGCCCAACCAGGGCGCCTGGGCCGAGGCCGAACGCACGGTGCTGCTGTACGAGTTCAAGGCCGGGCTGGAGCGATACTTCAGCACCTACCGCGCTCCCCTGCGCAGCGTGGCCGATCTGATCGCCTTCAACCAGGCGCACAGCAAGCAGGAACTGGGCCTGTTCGGCCAGGAACTGCTGGTGGAGGCCGATGCCACTGCCGGCCTGGCCGACCCCGCCTATATCCGCGCACGCAGCGATGCACGCCGGCTGGCCGGACCGGAAGGCATCGATGCCGCCCTCTCCGCCCACCAGCTCGATGCCCTGGTGGCACCGACCACCGGCGTGGCATGGCCGATCCGCAGCGAAGGCGACGACTTTCCCGGCGAGAGTTACAGCGCCGCCGCCGTGGCCGGTTATCCCAGCCTGACCGTCCCGATGGGCCAGATCAATGGCCTGCCGGTCGGCCTGCTGTTCATGGGCACCGCCTGGAGCGAACCGAAGCTGATCGAAATGGCCTACGCCTATGAACAGCGCACCCGCGCGCGGCGACCACCGCACTTCGACACCGACACCCTGATCGACGCCGGCGAACCGTGATCCAGTAGTGCCGGCTGCTGGCCGCCAGATCCCGGGTCGGCAGCCAGCGACCCGCGCTACCGTTCGGGTTCCGGCTCCACCGGTACGATTGCCGCCTCTCCATCTTCAGCACCCGGCGAACGCACATCTGCGGTACGTGCACGTGGCCCGCGCGGCATGTCCAGTTCGTCTGCATGCTGCAGCCGCGCACGCACCTGCGGCAGTGCCTGCGGGTGCTCGCGCGCAAGGAAATCGAGCATGCGTTCGCGCACCAGGCAGCGCAGATCGAAGGCATCACCGGAGCTGCGCGCACTGACCAGCAGGCGCACCTGGATCGCACGTTCGCTGGTCTCGGTCACCTGGGTCACGCAGACCCGGCCATCCCACAGCGCCTCACCCCGGCAGATCCGCTCCAGCTCAGCGCGGATCGCCGCGATCGGCGCACGATAGTCCAGCCACAGGAACGCCGTGCCGAGCAGGTCCGCGCTGCGCCGCGTCCAGTTCTGGAAGGGGTTCTCGATGAACCAGGTCAGCGGCACCACCATCCGCCGCTCATCCCAGATGCGCACCACCACATAGCTGCTGCCGATCTCCTCGATGCGCCCCCACTCACCTTCGACGATCACCACGTCATCCAGCCGGATCGGCTGCGTCACCGCGATCTGCAGGCCGGCGATCAGGTTGCCGAACACCGGCTTGGCCGCGATACCGGCCACCAGGCCGATCAGGCCCGCCGAGGCCAGCAGCGCGGTACCGATTTTCTGCACCATCGGGAACGTCAGCAGCACCAGCGACGCGCCCAGCACGATGATGCCACCCATCAGCACGCGGCTGAGCACCCGCGTCTGGGTCTGGATGCGGCGTGCTTCCAGGTTGTCGGAGACATCGATGGGATGACTGCGCAGGATTGCCCGCTCACCCGCCGCCACCGCCCGCACCAGCAGCCAGATGAAGCACGCGGTCAGCGCGATGTGCAGCACGTGCTGCAGGTTGGCCAGCAGCGGATCCTGCAGCGGCGTGGCCTGCAATGCGGGGATCAGCAGCAGCAGCGGCCACGCGGTGGCCATCGGCAGACCGAGCACACGTCCGATGCGTGCACGCCGGCGGTCGCGCCCTTTCAGCCGATGGTAGACCCACAGGATCAGCCACGCGCCGATGCCGCCCACCACTACGGCCAATCCCAACGGCCATGCGTATGCCTGTGCGCTTTGCCAGTGCACCACTGTTACCTCCACTCGAACAGCCAGGCGGACAGCCTCGCGCATGGGGCATGAGCGTCACGTCAGTCGTTCGTAAGGAGGGTGTTGGTCGGCAGGGCTTGCAGCCCTGCACCTGCCAGAATCCGAAGCAACTGCAACAGCAACAGCAGAAGCTGGCATTCCGTGGGATGGCGAGGTGGGTCCGGTTGCGGGGGACGCCGTAAATCCGTCCATGGAGGCTCGGTCGCGCCATCCATGGTGCTCACGCCCCCGCAACCGGACCCACCCCGCCTTCGACAGTTTTCTGCGATCTGCAGTAGATCCACGCCATGCGTGGATGAATCTCCATTGGAATCGAATATTCCGAATTGGAATCGAAAAGCATCCACACATGGCGTGGATCTATCGTGTCGACCAGGGTCGACACCTACCAACAGCCGCCGGAATCTGTCAGAGGTGGGGTGGTGTCGGAGTGCGGGGTGTCAGCCGCATGGATGCGGCTGCCAAGCCTACAGGGACGTACTTGCGGCGTCCCCGCACTCCGACACCACCCCGCCATCCCACGGAATGCATGCTGTTGCCGTTGCTTCGGCCGTTGCCGTTGCGTCCGCAGGTGCAGGGCTGCAAGCCCTGCCGAAAACCCCTTACCGCACTTGTTCCTGCTTGCGCACGATCGCCATTGCGATCTCCAGCGACTGCTCGTAGTTCAACCGCGGGTCCACCGTCGAACGATACGCGCGCTCCAGATCACGCTCGGTCAGTTCGCGCGCGCCACCGGTGCACTCGGTCACGTCTTCGCCGGTCAGCTCCAGGTGCACACCGCCCAGTCGCGTGCCTGCGGCCGCATGCAGATCGAACGACATCTCCACTTCGCCGCGAACGTTGTCGAAGCGGCGCGTCTTGAAGCCGTTGGCGGTGCTTTCGGTATTGCCATGCATCGCATCGCACACCCACAGCACGCGGCGGCCATCGCGCTTGACCGCGTCCAGCAGCGGCGGCAGCTTCTCGGCAATCTGCGCTGCCCCCATGCGATGGATGAAACTCAGTCGGCCCGGCTCGTCATGCGGGTTGAGCACATCGATCAGGCGCAGGAGCTGGTCCGGCGTCACCGACGGGCCCACCTTGATCGCAATCGGATTGCGCACGCCACGCAGGTACTCCACGTGCGCGCCGTCGATCGCGGCCGTGCGCATGCCGATCCACGGGTAATGCGTGCTCAGGTTCAACCAGCCCTGCTGGCGCGGCACCTGCCGGGTCAGCGCCTGCTCGTAGGGCAGCAGCAGCGCTTCATGCGAGGTGTAGAAGTCGATGCGGTTGAGGTTGTGCACGCGGGCCCCGGCCAGGGTTTCCATGAAGTGCACTGCATCACCGATCGACGCCACCATCTTCTGGTACTCGGCAGCCAACGGCGAATGGCTCACCCATTCCAGGTTCCAGTACTCGGGGTGGTGCAGGTCGGCGAAGCCGCCATCGATCAGCGCACGCACGAAGTTCATGGTCATCGCCGAATGCGCGTGCGCCTGCAGCATCCGTTTCGGATCCGGCAGCCGCGCCGCTTCGGTGAACGCCGGCGCATTGATCACATCACCGCGGTAGCTGGGCAGTGTCACACCGTCACGGGTCTCGGTATCAGCCGAACGCGGCTTGGCGTACTGGCCGGCAAATCGGCCAACGCGGATCACCGGCTGGCGCAGGCCGTGCACAAGTACCAGGCTCATCTGCAGCAGCACCTTCAACCGGTTGGAAATGGTGCCCGATTCGCAGTCGCTGAAATTCTCAGCGCAATCGCCGCCCTGCAACAGGAAGCGCTTGCCTTCCTGCGCCTCGGCCAGCTGCTGCTTCAGGGCCAGGATTTCCCAGGATGTCACCAGCGGCGGCAACCGCTTCAGCTCGTGCAGGGCGGCGTCCAGCGCCACCGGGTCCGGGTAGGTCGGCATCTGCAGCGCGGTCTTGCCACGCCAGCTCTCCGGCGACCAGGCAGCGCCATCGGCGGTCGCGGCAGGATCGGGGACAGGCGAAACGGCGGACAGGCTCATTGCAGACTTCCGGAGGTGGGGGACGGTCATGGTCGCAGAGCCGACCGCTGTCGCAAAGGGCCAGGCGCCGTCTGCACATGGCTGAACGCCGGGGAAAGTGCATCGCGATCGGCCACAAACCGCATGGCCACGGCCTCCCGGACAGGCGCATGATTCGCCACGCACTGTTACGAAGTAACAACCCCCACCGGCCCCTTCCACAGCCCCTCTGCCATGAAACCTTCCCTGCTCGCTACCGGCATCACCTTCGCCCTGACTCTGGCCAGCCTGCCCTCCCTCGCCGTGGCCGCCGATGCCGCCCCGGTGAAGGACCTCGACACGGTCACCGTCAGCGCCCAGCTCGACCAAGCCCGCAATGCGCTGTCGCCGGACATCGGCAGCAGCCAGTACCAGATCACCGCCGAGGACATCCAGAAGCAGCCGCTGGGTGCCTCCGCGCCGCTCAGCCAGGTGCTGCTGCAGGCCCCGGGCGTCGTCCAGGACTCCTATGGCGGCGTGCACGTGCGCGGCGACCACGCCAACCTGCAGTACCGCATCAATGGCGTGCTGCTGCCCGAATCGATCTCCGGCTTCGGCCAGACCCTGGATGCCCGCACCATCAAGAGCATCCGCCTGATGGACGGCGCACTGCCTGCGCAGTTCGGCGAGCGCACCGCCGCGGTGGTCGACATCACCACCCGCAGTGGTGCCGAGCTCGGCAATGGCGGCAGCGCCGGGCTGACTGTGGGCTCGTTCGGCAAGATCAATCCGAATGCATCGTGGTGGGGCAACCAGGGACGCTGGAGCTGGTTCCTGACCGGCAACTACGACCAGAACGAGGTCGGCCTGGAGAATCCGACCAGCTCGCGCAAGCCGCTGCACGACGACACCCACCAGGGCAAGGCCTTCGCCGACCTGACCTACCTGGTCAACGAGAACACCCGCCTGAGCGTGTTCGCCGGCTTCGCCAACAACCGCTTCCAGATCCCGGTCAATCCCGGCCAGACCCCGCAGTTCGGCTACCTGGACACCACCACCTTCGACTCCAGCCAGCTGGATGAAACCCAGCGCGAGACCACCCGCTTCGGCATGCTGGTGCTGCAGGGCACGCTGGGCAGCAGCGCCTACCAGCTCTCGGCCGGGCAGCGTTACAGCGATGTCGGATTCAACCCGGATGTGGTGGGCGATCTGGTGTTCAGCGGCGTCGCCTCGCAGGTCCAGCGCAGCAACCGCGCCAACACCCTGCAGGCCGACGTCTCCACCCCATTGGGCAGCGACCACACATTGCGCTACGGCCTGTACGGCAACTACGAAAACGCGCGTGCCAGCAACAGCAGCTGGGTGTTCCCGGTCGATGACGCCGGCCAGCAATCCAGCACCACGCCGCTGCTGGTTCCTGACCGCAGCGCCTTCCATGCCAGGACGCTGGCGTTGTACGTGCAGGATGAATGGAAGATCGGTGACGACTGGACCGTGAACTACGGCCTGCGTGGTGATCGCTACAAGGCCTTCGGCCACACCGAGGGCCAGCTCAGCCCGCGCGTGGGCGTGGTCTGGAATGCCAACGAGAGCACCACCGTGCACGCCGGCTATTCGCGCTACTTCACGCCACCGGCCAGTGAGCTGATCGCCAGCAGCGATATCGCCCTGTACGACGGCACCACCAACCAGCAGCCCAGTGGTGGCAACAACGTACCGCTGGCCGAGCGCAGCGACTACTACGACATCGGCGTCTCCCAGCAGCTGGGTGAACACCTGACCCTGGGCCTGGACGCGTACGACCGCCGTGTTGCGCGCCTGCAGGACGAAGGCCAGTTCGGTGCCGCCTATATCTACTCGACATTCAACTACCGCCGCGGCCACATCCGTGGCCTGGAGTTCAGCGCCGACTACAGCAACGGCCCGTTCAGCGCCTACTTCAACGCGGCTTACAACAAAGCGATCGGCACCCAGGTCATCACCAGCCAGTACAACCTCGACCCCGATGCGCTGGCCTATGTGGCCAACCACTGGATCCACCTCGACCACGACCAGAAGCTGACATCGTCGGGCGGGCTCAGTTACGCCTTCGCCGGGCACAACCGGGTCGGTGCCAACTACGTGTTCGGCAGCGGCCTGCGTTCGGATATCGAGGGCGTGCCCAATGGCGGCGAGCTGCCGTCGTACCTGCAGGTGAACCTCAGCGCCGGGCACGACTTCAATGCCGACAGCGGCCATCCGCTGCACGTGCAGCTGGCCGTGATCAACGCATTGGATCGCAGCTACCAGCTGCGCGATGGCGGCGGGGTCGGCGTGTTCGCCCCGCAATGGGGACCGCGCCGCGGCGCCTACCTGAGCCTGCAGCAGGACTTCTGAGGACAGACCGTGGTAGTGCCGGCCGCTGGCCGGCAGCTACGGAACGCTGCCATCATTCATGGGGTTGCCGGCCAGCGGCCGGCACGCCCTTGCTTCAGCGCCTGACCTTGCGCAGCGACACCACCAGCGCCCACAGCGCCAGCAGCACGAACCACACGCCTGACCACATCGGCATGGTCAGGCCCAGGAACGTCCAGTCGATGTTGCCGCAGTTACCGGTACCGGTCAGCACCGTGCGGAACACTTCCAGCGGCCCCATGGTCTCGCGCAGGAAGCTCAGCGGCGGGCCGCAGGTCGCGCCCATCTCCGGCGGCAGCATCTGCACGTAGACATGGCGTGCGGCGATGCCTACACCGACTGCCGCGGCAATGAAGGCCAGCACGCCGTAGGTCGCACGACCGGGACGGTTGGACGGCCCGTGCAGTGCACCGATCAGGAACAGCAGGCCCAGCGCGGCAAACGCCAGGCGCTGGAAGATGCACAGCGGGCATGGCTCCAGGCCCATCTTCAGCTGCAGGAAGATCGCGTAGCCGAGCAGGCCCGCGCAGATCAGGAAGCCCAGGAAGAACTGGGCGCGGAAGGGCCAGCGCAGTGGATTCATCGTCAACGCTCGAATGGATCAAGGCGCCAAGCGTAACCGAGTGCGCACGCCATTCGAACCGCCACAGGTGACGCTCGTCGGAACGGTGCGGGTCGGATCCGGCCCACGGAAACGCAAAAGCCCGGCAGAGGCCGGGCTTTCGCTGTGTCGCGTTGGAGCGGTCCGATTACTCGGCCACTTCCTCGGCCACGACCGGACGGTCAACCAGCTCGACGTAGGCCATCGGCGCGTTGTCGCCGGCGCGGAAGCCGCACTTCAGCAGGCGCAGGTAGCCGCCCGGACGGTTCGCGTAGCGCGGGCCCAGGATGGTGAACAGGTTGCCCACGGCTTCGTTGTCGCGCAGGCGGGCGAAGGCCAGACGACGGTTGGCGACGGAGTCGACCTTGGCCAGGGTGATCAGCGGCTCGGCAACGCGGCGCAGTTCCTTGGCCTTCGGCAGGGTGGTCTTGATCAGCTCGTGCTTGAACAGCGAGGCGGCCATGTTCTTGAACATCGCTTCGCGATGGGCGCTGGTGCGGCTGAACTTACGGCCAGACTTCTGGTGACGCATGGTGATATTCCTTGGTTAATGATGAGGCTGTGCGGATCGTTGTCGCCATCCTGGCGTTGTTGCGCGGACTGCGGTTGGTCCTGGCCATCCGTCCTGGACGACCTGCCCGCGAACCTTCGTTCGTCGTGGCATGTATGTTGCGTTGAAGGCCCCACCGCGAACGGTGGAGCCTTCAGGCATTACCGATATCAGCCCAGCATGCCGTGGCTGGCGACGCCGGCCGGCGGCCAGTTCTCCAGCTTCATGCCGAGGGACAGGCCGCGCTGAGCCAGCACTTCCTTGATCTCGGTGAGCGACTTCTTGCCCAGGTTCGGGGTCTTCAGCAGCTCCACCTCGGTCTTCTGGATCAGATCGCCGATGTAGTAGATGCTTTCAGCCTTCAGGCAGTTGGCCGAACGCACGGTCAGCTCCAGATCGTCGATCGGGCGCAGCAGCACCGGATCCACGCCGTTGTTGGCCGGCTTGGCCGCACCGCGGTCGCGGTGGGTGAAGTCACCAAACACCGACAGCTGGTCGCTGAGGATGTCGGCGGCGGTGCGCACGGCTTCCTCGGCGTCGATGGTGCCGTTGGTCTCGATATCGATGACCAGCTTGTCCAGGTCGGTACGCTGTTCGACGCGGGCCGCTTCCACGGCATAGGCGACGCGGCGGACCGGCGAGAACGAGGCATCCAGGACCAGGCGGCCGATGGCACGGGTTTCTTCGTCCGGACGACGACGCGCGGCAGCCGGCTGGTAGCCGAAACCACGTTCGATCTTCAGACGCATGTTGATCGCCGTATCCTTGGTCAGGTGGCAGATCACATGGTCGCCGTTCAGGATCTCCACGTTGTGGTCGACCTTGATGTCGGCAGCGGTGACAACGCCCGGGCCCTGCTTGGACAGGGACAGGGTGGCGTTGTCGCCGGAGTGCATACGGATGGCCACGTCCTTCAGGTTCAGCAGGACTTCAAGCACGTCCTCCTGCAGACCTTCGACCGTGGTGTACTCATGCAACACGCCGTCGATTTCGACTTCCGTGATGGCGAAGCCCGGGATGGACGACAGCAGCACGCGACGCAGGGCATTACCCAGCGTATGCCCGTAACCCCGCTCCAAAGGTTCGATAACGACCTTTGCACGGGTGTCGGTAAGGCGTTCGATCTGCGGACCGCGAGGACGCAGAACCTGGTTGGCGGTAACCGTCATGTTGCGGGTTCTCCTAGTGAACCCCCGGCCGTCGCCGGGGGCTCTCCAATGATGAATTACTTCGAATACAGCTCGACGATCAGCGCTTCGTTGATGTCCGCAGGCAGATCCGAACGATCCGGAACAGCCTTGAAGATGCCGGTGAACTTGCCGGAATCCACTTCAACCCACGACGGGCTCAGGTCATGCTGGGCGGCGACGGTCAGGGCTTCCTGGACGCGCAGCTGCTTGGCAGCCTTTTCGGACAGGGCGATGGCGTCGCCAGCCTTGACCTGGTACGAAGCCAGGTTGACCGACTTGCCATTCACGGTGACGCCGCGGTGCGACACCAGCTGACGGGCAGCCGGACGGGTCACGGCGAAGCCCATGCGGTAGACGACGTTGTCCAGGCGGGTTTCCAGCAGCTGCAGCAGGTTCTCGCCGGTGTTGCCCTTCTTGGTCGAGGCCTTCTTGTAGTAGTTGCGGAACTGACGCTCCAGCAGGCCGTAGATACGCTTGACCTTCTGCTTTTCACGCAGCTGGGTGGCGTAGTCGGACAGCTTGCCCTTGCGGGCAGTGGCGCCGTGCTGGCCGGGCTTCTGCTCCAGCTTGCACTTGGAGTCCAGCGCACGCGCCGGGCTCTTCAGGGACAGGTCGGCGCCTTCGCGACGGGCGAGCTTACAGGTAGGACCGATATAACGAGCCATTTCTTATCGCTCCCTTTAGACGCGACGCTTCTTCGGCGGACGGCACCCGTTGTGCGGGATAGGCGTCACGTCGATGATGTTGGTGATCTTGTAGCCGACGTTGTTCAACGAACGCACGGCCGACTCACGGCCCGGACCCGGGCCCTTGATGCGGACTTCCAGCGACTTCACGCCGTAGTCCAGCGCAGCACGACCGGCCTTTTCAGCAGCCACCTGGGCAGCGAACGGGGTCGACTTGCGCGAACCGCGGAAGCCAGCGCCACCGGAGGTCGCCCACGACAGAGCGTTGCCCTGGCGGTCGGTGATGGTGACGATGGTGTTGTTGAACGAAGCGTGGACGTGGGCAACGCCGTCGGTGACGACGCGCTTGATCTTCTTCTTGGTCTTAGCAGCGGGCTTAGCCATTTCTCAGTCCCTTACTTCTTGATCGCCTTGCGCGGACCCTTGCGGGTGCGGGCGTTGGTACGGGTGCGCTGGCCACGCAGCGGGAGGCCACGACGGTGACGCAGGCCGCGGTAGCAGCCCAGGTCCATCAGGCGCTTGATCGCGATGCCGATTTCACGGCGCAGATCGCCTTCCACGATGTACTTGCCGACTTCGGCGCGCAGGCGCTCGATTTCCGGCTCCGACAGATCGCGGATCTTGGTGGTCGAAGCAACGCCTGCGACTTCGCAGACCTTCTTCGAACGGGTACGGCCGATGCCGTAAATGCTTTGCAACCCGACCCAGACGTGCTTCTGGGCTGGCAGGTTGACGCCTGCAATACGCGCCATGACGCGGTTCTCCAGCTGAGTGATGGCCGACAGCGCGCCTCGGGCACGCCAATCCGGCAGGATGGATCAAAAAAGTGAACTAGCGATACTAACAAGGTTCCGGTTTACATGGAAGCCCGTGAAACCATTGGTTTCATGAACCCGGCCTGGGGAGTGTGCCCAGGCTCCGGCGCCGGATGGGGTTGGACCTGGGGTTTCCCCCGGGGCCGCCCGCGCTACTCCAGCGCGGGACCACCTCATCACACCCCCACCCGGAACCGCTGCGGGGGCCGCCCTTCGTTTGTGTGGCCGGAGTCCGCGAAGCGGAGAGACCATCACGTCAGGAAGACGAAAGTATAACAGGCCTATCAGCCGCGGGCAAAACCGCCGCGGTTGCCGCCCTTCAGGTTGGCCTTCTTCAGCAGGCTCTCGTACTGGTGGGACATCAGGTGCGCCTGCACCTGGGCGATGAAGTCCATCACCACCACCACCACGATCAGCAGCGAAGTACCACCGAAGTAGAACGAGGCGTTCAGCTGCGTGCGCATCAGTTCCGGCAGCAGGCAGACAATCACCAGGTACGCCGAGCCAGCGGCGGTCAGGCGGGTCAGCACGCCATCGATGTAGTCGGCGGTCGCCTTGCCCGGACGGATGCCCGGAATCAGCGCGCCGGACTTCTTCAGGTTATCGGCGGTTTCCTGCGAGTTGAACACCAGCGCGGTATAGAAGAACGCGAAACCGGTGATCAGCGCAGCGAACACGATCATGTGCAGCGGCTCGCCCGGGCCCAGCGCGTTGGCGACCTTCTGCAGGATCTGGCCGAAGCTGCTCTGGTTGGCGGCCTGGCCGGACCACATGGCCAGGGTGGCCGGGAAGGCCAGCAGGCTCGAGGCGAAGATCGCCGGGATGACGCCGGCCATGTTGAGCTTCAGCGGCAGGAACGAGGTCTGGTTCATGTACGCGTTGCGACCGCCCTGGCGGCGCGCGTAGTTGACCGTGATGCGGCGCTGGCCACGCTCGACGAACACCACGAAGAAGGTGAAGGCGAGCACGACGATGGCGATCAGCAGCAGCTGGATGAACTGGATGTTGCCGTCGCGGTAGGCGTCGAAGGTGTGGATGACCGCACCCGGCAGGCCCGCCACGATACCGGCGAAGATGATCAGCGACACGCCGTTGCCGATGCCGCGCTCGGTGACCTGCTCACCGACCCACATCAGGAACATGGTGCCGGCGGTCAGCGCGACCACGGCGGTGAGCACGAAGCCCATGCCCGGCGCATACACGACCGGAGCGCCCGACGGCGAGACCTGGCCCTGCAGGGCCAGTGCGATCGAGCCGCCCTGCACCACTGCCAGCAGCACGGCGCCGATGCGCGAATACTGGGTGATCTTGCGGCGGCCGGATTCGCCTTCCTTCTGCATCGCCTTCAGGGCGGGGAAGATGTGCACGGCCAGCTGCATCACGATCGATGCCGAGATGTACGGCATCACGTTCAGCGCGAAGATGCTGAAACGGTGCAGGGCGCCGCCCGAGAACATGTTGAACATGTCCACGATGCCGCCGCCCTGCTGTTGCATCATGGCAAGCATGGCATCGGGATTGACGCCCGGCACCGGCACGTAGCAGCCGATGCGATAGACGATCAAAGCCCCGACGACGAACAGCAAACGTTGGCGAAGTTCAGTGAACTTGCCCATTCCGCCCGCGAGGTTACCGATGCCAGCTTGCGCCATGATTTTCTTACTCCGTTACGCTGCCGCCGGCAGCTTCGATCGCGGCCTTGGCACCCGCCGTGGCAGCAATACCCTTCAGGGTGAACGCCTTGGTCACTTCGCCCTTGACGACGACCTTGGCCTTCTTGGCAGTGCTCGGGACCAGCTTGGCAGCACGCAGGGCGGCGAAGTCGATCTCACCGGCCGGCAGCTTGTCCAGTGCGTACAGCAGCACTTCAGCGGTGTCCTTGGCGATCGGCGAACGGAAGCCGATCTTCGGCAGACGACGCTGCATGGGGGTCTGGCCGCCTTCGAAGCCAGCCTTGATCTTGCCGCCACCCTTGCGGGCGAACGAACCCTTGTGGCCGCGGCCGGCAGTCTTGCCCAGGCCCGAGCCGATACCACGACCGACGCGGGTACGCTCGGTGCGGGCGCCCGGTGCCGGGCTCAGTTCATTGAGACGCAGAGTCATGGTCGATTACTCCTCAACCTGGACGAGGTACTGAACCTTGTTGATCAGGCCGCGTACCTGCGGGCTGTCCTTCAGTTCACGCACATCGTTGAGCTTGTTCAGGCCCAGAGCACGCACCGACAGGCGGTGACGCGACTGGGTGCCACGCAGGCCACGCACCAGGCGGACCTTGACAGTCTTGTTGGACTCATTAGCCATGGTTGAGTTCCTCCACCTTCTTGCCGCGCTTGGCCGCGATGCGGGCCGGCGACTGCGCAGCAGCCAGGCCCTTCACGGTGGCACGCACCAGGTTGATCGGGTTGCGCGAACCGGTGGCCTTGGCCAGCACGTTCTTCACGCCGACGGCTTCCAGCACGGCGCGCATGGCGCCACCGGCGATGACGCCGGTACCTTCCGAAGCCGGCTGCATGAACACGCGGGCTGCGCCGTGACCATCCTTGATGGTGTGCCACAGGGTGCCGTTGTTCAGGTCAACGCTGACCAGGTTCTTGCGGGCCTGCTCCATCGACTTCTGGATGGCGACCGGCACTTCGCGGGCCTTGCCATAACCGAAACCGACCTTGCCTTCGCCGTCGCCGACAACGGTCAGGGCGGTGAAGGTGAACTGGCGGCCACCCTTGACGGTCTTGCTGACGCGGTTGACCGCGACCAGCTTTTCGATCATGCCGTCGTCGATCTTCTCTTCGCGGTTACGGTCGCGATCACGACCCCGCTGCTGACGCTCTTCTGCCATGTTGATTCCTTGGTTGTTTGGGTATGTACGGCTCGAAGCCGCTTATGGTTGTGGCGTGACGCGGCGTTCCGGTGGGCCGCTGCAGAAGAGCGGCGCCGTCCAGCCTCACTCAGGCTGGCGAGCAGGCGGGCAGGAGGCCATGGCCCCCTGCCCTTGTCCCTTAGAACTGCAGGCCGGCTTCGCGGGCCGCTTCTGCCAGGGCCTTGATGCGGCCGTGGTAGCGGTAGCCCGAACGATCGAAGGCAACCTTCTCGATGCCGGCGGCCTTGGCGCGCTCGGCAACGATGCGGCCAACCTTGGCAGCGGCGTCGGCGTTCTTGCCGTTCTTCAGGCCTTCCATGACGTCGGTCTGGGTGGTGTTGGCAGCAGCCAGCACCTTGGAACCGTCGGCGGTGAAGACCTGGGCGTACAGGTGCTGGCCGGTGCGCAGCACCGACAGGCGGGCGACGCCGAGCTCACGGATGTGGGCGCGGGTCGACTTGGCGCGACGCAGGCGGGCGATGTTCTTGTTCATGATGTTTTTCCCTTGAAAGCGGAAGCGCCTAATTAGGCCTTCTTGGCTTCCTTACGGATGATGACTTCGTCGGAGTACTTCACGCCCTTGCCCTTGTACGGCTCCGGCTTGCGGAACGCACGGATCTTGGCGGCAACTTCACCGACGACCTGCTTGTCAGCGCCCTGGACCAGGATCTCGGTCTGGGTCGGGGTCGACAGGGTGATGCCTTCCGGCGCCACGAACACGACCGGGTGCGAGAAGCCCAGCGACAGGTTCAGGTCCTTGCCCTGCATGGCAGCGCGGTAACCCACGCCGACCAGCTCCAGCTTGCGCTCGAAGCCTTCGGACACGCCCTTGACCATGTTGGACAGGATCGCACGCACGGTACCGGTCAGTGCGACCAGCTCGGCGTTTTCGGTGCTCAGGGTGGCAACGCCGTTGTCGACGTTGATGGCAATACCGGCCGGCTTGGCCAGCGACAGGGTGCCCTTCGGGCCCTTGGCGGTGACGCTGTCCGACTGGACGTTCAGTTCAACCTTACCCAGGGTGATCGGCTTCTTGGCTACGCGGGACATAGTTCTACTCCTTTCGCCTTAGGCCACGAAGCACAGGACTTCGCCGCCGACGCCCAGCTGGCGCGCCTGCGCATCAGTCATGATGCCCTTGGAGGTGGAAATGATGGAGATACCCAGGCCGTTCATGACCTTCGGCAGCTCGCTCTTGCCGCGGTACTGGCGCAGGCCCGAACGCGAGAAGCGCTTCAGGGTCGCGATGACCGGCTTGCCTTCGAAATACTTCAGCACGATTTCCAGCTCGGACTTGTTGTTTTCCAGCTGGGTCACGCGCAGGTCGGTGATGTAACCCTCGTCCTTCAGGACCTGGGCGATCGCAACCTTGATCTTGGACGACGGGGCTTTCACCGTCTGCTTGCCAACCGCGGCCGCATTCTTGATGCGGACCAGCAGGTCGGCGATGGGATCAGTCATGCTCATATGAGTACCTTTGAGTGCACCGATATCCGCTTTCGCGAAAATCTGTTGTCTCCTGGAAACGGGCCAGGTCCCTTGATGCAGCGGGCCGGAAGCCCACTCCTACGACCCCGTTTGCGCAGGGCAAGACGCGGGAGTATACGCCAAAAGAGCCCGGCTTGCGCCGGGCTCCTCGGTTTTTTTGCGTCGGGAAAGCTGAATGCCTCCCCTGCCCGGTTCAGCAACCCCCGAAGGGGCGCCTGATCGCAGGGCCGGCTGGGATTACCAGCTGGCCTTGCGCAGACCCGGGACGTCGCCACGCATGGTGGCTTCACGCAGCTTGTTACGGCCCAGGCCGAACTTGCTGTAGACGCCACGCGGACGACCCGACAGCTCGCAACGGTTGCGCTGGCGGCTCGGCGACGAATCGCGCGGCAGCTTGGCCAGCTTGGTTGCGGCGTCGATCTTCTCTTCGTAGGTCGCGTCCACGGAGGACACGATCTTCTTCAGAGCCGCACGCTTTTCAGCGTACTTCTTTGCCAGCTTTTCCCGCTTGATGTCGCGGTTGACCATGGAGGTCTTTGCCATTTCGGTTTCCTCGACAGATCAGTTACGGAACGGGAACTTGAACGCTGCCAGCAGCGCCTTCGCTTCCGCGTCGGTCTTCGCAGTGGTGGTGATGGCGATATCCATGCCGCGGATCGCGTCGACGGCGTCGAAGTCGATTTCCGGGAAGATGATCTGCTCCTTCACACCCATGTTGAAGTTGCCGCGGCCGTCGAAGGAACGACCGGAAACACCACGGAAGTCGCGCACGCGCGGCAGCGAGATGTTGATCAGGCGATCCAGGAACTCGTACATCTTGTGGCGACGCAGCGTGGTCTTGCAGCCGATCGGCCAACCATCGCGGATCTTGAACGACGCAACCGACACACGCGACTTGGTGACAACCGGCTTCTGGCCGGAAATCTTGGTCATGTCGCCGACGGCGTTTTCCAGGATCTTCTTGTTGGTGGCCGCTTCGCCGACACCCATGTTCAGGGTGACCTTGACCAGCTTCGGCACTTCCATCGGATTGGTGTAACCGAACTGCTTCATCAGCGCCGGCACCACTTCGTCCTTGTAGAACTTTTCGAGACGGGAACTCATCTTCTCATTCCTCAGGCGTCGAGCGCCTCACCGCTGGAGCGGAACACACGCAGTTTGCGTCCATCCTCCAGCACCTTGAAGCCAACGCGTTCGCCCTTGCCCGAAGCCGGGTTCAGAACATTCACGTTGGAGATATGGATCGAAGCTTCGCGCTCGACCACGCCGCCGGCAACACCTGCCTGCGGGTTCGGCTTGGTGTGGCGCTTGACGATGTTCACGTTGGCGACGACCACACGGTCGCCGTCGACGCGGACGACTTCGCCCTGCTTGCCCTTGTCCTTGCCAGCGTTGACGACAACCTGGTCGCCCTTCTTGATACGGTTAGCCATGATTATCTCCTGTCGCTCACAGCACTTCGGGAGCGAGCGAGACGATCTTCATGAACTTCTCCGAACGAAGTTCACGGGTCACCGGCCCGAAGATACGGGTACCGATCGGCTCCTGCTTGTTGTTCAGCAGGACGGCAGCGTTGCCGTCGAAGCGGATCAGCGAACCGTCGGCGCGACGCACACCCTTGCGGGTACGCACCACGACGGCGTCATACACTTCACCCTTCTTGACCTTGCCGCGCGGAATCGCATCCTTCACGGTGACCTTGATGATGTCGCCGATGCCGGCGTAACGGCGCTTGGAACCACCCAGCACCTTGAAGCACATCACCTGCTTGGCACCCGAATTGTCCGCGACGTCAAGGTAGCTCTGCATCTGGATCATGATTCAGACTCCTTATTCAGCCGCACGCGTGATGACTTCCACCACGCGCCAGTTCTTGGTCTTGGACATCGGAGCAATCTCGGTCACGCGGACGACATCGCCTTCCTTGCAGGCGTTGTCGGCATCGTGGGCGTGCAGCTTGGTCGAGCGCTTGATGTACTTGCCGTACAGCGCGTGCTTGACCTGACGCTCAACCAGGACGGTAACCGTCTTGTCCATCTTGTTGCTGACGACACGGCCTTCGACCGTGCGCAGCGTCTTCTTTTCAGTATTGTCGCTCATAGCGGCCATCCTTACTTCGTGCTGCCGAGCAGGGTCTTGACGCGAGCAATCTCGCGACGGACCCGGCGAATGTCGTGGGTCTTCGGCAGCTGGCCGGTGACCTGCTGCATACGGACAGAGAACTGTTCCTTACGCAGGTCGATCAGGTGGGCCTTGAGTTCGTCAGCCGACTTTTCACGGAGAGTTTTGATATCCATCAGCGCACCGTACGGGTCACGAAAGTGGTGGTGACCGAGAGCTTGGCGGCGGCCAGGCGGAACGCCTCGCGAGCCACTTCCTCGGAAACACCCTCGATTTCATAGATCATGCGGCCGGGCTGGATCTGGGCCACCCAGTATTCCACGTTACCCTTACCAGAACCCATTCGGACTTCGATGGGCTTCTTGGTGATGGGCTTGTCGGGGAACACGCGGATCCACATCTTGCCGCCGCGCTTGACGTAGCGGCTGATCGAGCGGCGGGCCGCTTCGATCTGACGCGCGGTCAGCTGACCGTGTGCGGTTGCCTTCAGGCCGTATTCGCCGAAGCTGACAGCGTTGGCGCTCCAGCTCAGGCCATCGTTACGGCCCTTGTGTACCTTGCGGTACTTGGTTCGCTTGGGTTGCAACATTGTCGTTACCTCGCTTCACGGGCCGGGCGCTGACGGTCACCACGGTCGCCGCGATCATGACGATCGTTGCGCGACGGGGTGTCGTCCTGCTTTTCCTGGCCAACCTGGGAGAAATCGAAGACCTCGCCCTTGTAGATCCAGACCTTGATGCCGATGATGCCGTAGGTCGTCTTGGCTTCAGCAAAGCCATAGTCGATGTCGGCACGCAGGGTGTGCAGCGGCACGCGGCCTTCGCGGTACCACTCCGAACGGGCGATTTCTGCACCGTTGAGGCGGCCACCGACGTTGACCTTGATGCCCAGGGCACCCAGGCGCATCGCGTTGCCGACCGAGCGCTTCATTGCACGGCGGAACATGATGCGACGCTCCAGCTGCTGGGCGATCGACTCGGCAACGAGCTGCGCGTCCAGTTCCGGCTTGCGCACTTCGGTGACGTTGATGTGCGCCGGGACGCCCATCATCTCGCTCACTTCCTTGCGCAGCTTCTCGATGTCCTCACCGCGCTTGCCGATCACCACGCCCGGACGGGCGGTGTGGATCGTCACGCGAGCGGTCTTGGCCGGACGCTCGATCAGGATCTTGCTGATGCCGGCCTGGGCCAGCTTCTTGCGCAGCATTTCGCGCACTTTCAGGTCGGCTGCCAGGTAACCAGCGAACTCGGCCTTGTTGGCGTACCACTTGGAGTTCCAGTCCTTGGAAATGCCGAGGCGGATACCAATCGGATGAACTTTATGACCCATGGTCTTTTCCTTATCCGCTTACTTGGCGGCGCCCACAACCACAGTGATGTGGCTGGTGCGCTTGAGGATGCGGGTACCGCGGCCTTTCGCCCGCGCCATGAAACGCTTCAGGGTCGGACCTTCATCAACCATGATGGTCTGAACCTTCAGCTCGTCGACGTCGGCGCCCTGGTTGTTCTCGGCATTGGCAATAGCCGACTCCACCACCTTCTTGATCAGGTGGGCAGCCTTCTTGTCCGAGAACTTCAGCAGGTTGACCGCACGTTCGGCCGGCAGACCGCGCACCTGGTCAGCGACCAGACGAGCCTTCTGCGGGGAGATGCGCGCAGTGCGCAGGATGGCCTTCGCTTCCATTGTCATCTCTCCTTACTTGCCCGACTTCTTGTCACCACCGTGACCCTTGAAGGTCCGGGTGATGGCAAATTCGCCGAGCTTGTGGCCGACCATGTTCTCGTTGACGAGAACCGGGATGTGGTTCTTGCCGTTATGCACGGCAATGGTGATGCCTACCATGTCAGGCAGGATCATCGAACGGCGCGACCAGGTCTTGATCGGCTTCTTGCTGCCCGCAGCGGCCTCCACCTTCTTGACGAGGTGGTGATCGACGAACGGGCCCTTCTTGAGTGAACGTGCCATGGTCGATTAGCCCCTACGATCGCGGACGATGAACTGCTGAGTGCGCTTGTTATGGCGCGTCTTGTAACCCTTGGTCGGGACACCCCACGGGGTGACCGGATGCGGGTTACCCTGGCCGGCCTTGGCCTCACCACCACCGTGCGGGTGGTCAACCGGGTTCATGGCAGCACCACGAACGGTCGGGCGGACGCCGCGCCAGCGCTTGGCACCGGCCTTGCCCAGCTTTTCCAGGCTGTGCTCGTCGTTGCCGACTTCGCCGATGGTGGCGCAGCACTCGACCGGAACCTTGCGCATTTCACCCGAGCGCAGGCGCAGGGTGGCGTAGATGCCTTCGCGAGCCACCAGCTGCACGGCCGCACCGGCGGCGCGAGCGATCTGAGCGCCCTTGCCCGGCTTCAGTTCGATGCAGTGAATGGTGGTGCCGACCGGGATGTTGCGCAGCGGCAGGGTGTTGCCGGCCTTGATCGGGGCATCCGAACCAGCGATCACCTGATCACCAGCCTTCAGGCCCTTCGGGGCGATGATGTAGCGACGCTCACCGTCGACGTAGCACAGCAGAGCGATGTGCGCGGTGCGGTTCGGATCGTATTCGATACGTTCCACGCGCGCCGGGATGCCCAGCTTGTTGCGCTTGAAGTCGATGATGCGGTAGTGCTGCTTGGCACCACCACCGACGTGACGCACGGTGATGCGGCCATGGTGGTTACGACCACCCGAGCGGCTCTGCGACTCGACCAGGGCAGCGTGCGGAGCACCCTTGTGCAGGTCGGGAGTGACCACGCGCACGGCCGAACGGCGGCCGGGGGAAGTGGGCTTGAATTTCATCAATGGCATGGGATGTACCTCAGGCCTTGGCCGTTACATCGATCGACTGGCCATCGGCCAGGCGAACGTACGCCTTGCGCCAATCGCCGCGGCGGCCAGCACGGTTACGGAAGGACTTGTTCTTGCCCTTGACGTTGACCACGTTGACGGCTTCGACCTTGACGTCGAACAGCTGCTCAACCGCGGCCTTTACATCGGCCTTGGTGGCTTCGTTCGAAACTTCGAAGACATACTGGTTGGAGAGTTCCTGCAGGCGCGCGGTCTTTTCGGAGACACGCGGGGCACGCAGCACGCTGAAGATTTTTTCGTTGCTGTTCATGCCAGCCACTCCTCGACCTTCTTGACCGCGTCAGCGGTGATGACGACCGTGTCGGCACCCACCAGCGAGACCGGATCCAGACCCTGGACGTCACGCACCTGCACGTACGGCAGATTGCGGGCGGACAGGTACAGGTGCTCGGACGCTTCTTCGGTGACGATCAGCGGGCGCTTGCCCACTTCCAGGCCGGCCAGCTTGGCGATCAGACCCTTCGTGTTGGTCACTTCGACGTCGAAGGACTCCACGATGGTCAGACGGCCCTGACGGTTCAGCTCGGACAGGATCGCGCACATGGCGGCACGGTACTGCTTACGATTGACCTTCTGCTCGAAGCTGCGCGGCTTGGCCGCGAAGGTGACACCGCCGCCGACGAAGATCGGAGCCGTCAGTGCGCCATGACGCGCGCCGCCGCCCTTCTGCTTCTTCGACTTCTTGGTGGTACCAGCCACTTCGGAGCGAGTCTTCTGTGCCTTGGTGCCGGCGCGACCGGCGTTGCGGTAGGCAACGACGACCTGGTGGACCAGATCTTCGCTGAAATCGCGACCGAACACGGCGTCGGAGACCGAGACCTTGTTGTTGCTACCCGTGATAACGAGTTCCATCGTCATCTCTCCTTATGCCTTGCTCGCCGGACGGACGATCACATCGCCACCCGCCGCGCCCGGAACGGCGCCGCGAACGGCGATCAGACCGCGCTCGACGTCGACCTTGACCACTTCCAGGTTCTGGGTGCTCTGCTGCACCGCGCCCATGTGGCCCGACATCTTCTTGCCCGGGAAAACGCGACCCGGGGTCTGGCGCTGACCCAGCGAACCCGGCGCGCGATGCGACAGCGAGTTACCGTGGGTTGCATCGCCCATACGGAAGTTGTGGCGCTTGATGGTGCCCTGGAAGCCCTTACCCTTGGTGACACCCTGGACGTCGACGATCTGGCCGACTTCGAAGATGTCCGCCTTGACTTCGCCGCCAACGGCAAAATCGCCGAGCTGCGCGTCTTCAACGCGGAATTCCCACAGGCCACGACCCGCTTCCACCTTCGCCTTGGCAAAGTGGCCGGCTTCCGGCTTGTTGACCAGGGCAGCGCGACGCGCGCCGACGGTCACCTGCACGGCGCTGTAGCCGTCGGTTTCGACGGTCTTGATCTGCGCGATGCGGTTCGGGGTTGCTTCGATCAGGGTCACCGGGATGGAGCGGCCATCTTCGGTGAACACGCGGCTCATGCCGGCCTTGCGGCCCACGAAGCCCAACGAATACTTCTTCGTCATGGTCGTAGTCCTCAGGTCAGCTTGATCTGAACGTCGACGCCGGCAGCCAGTTCGAGCTTCATCAGCGCGTCCACGGTCTTGTCATTCGGGTCAACGATATCGAGCACGCGCTTGTGCGTGCGGGTCTCGTACTGGTCACGCGCGTCCTTGTCGACGTGCGGGGAAACGAGAACGGTGTAACGCTCGATCTTGGTCGGCAGCGGGATCGGGCCACGCACTTGCGCGCCGGTCCGCTTTGCCGTTTCAACGATCTCGCTGGCCGAACGGTCGATCAGACGATGATCGAACGCTTTCAGCCGGATCCGGATCTTTTGGTCCGCCATGGCGGTAGGTTCCTTCGTTAAAAGAGCGACAGACAAAGCCTCTGGGTTGCTTTGCCCCATGAAATTCCTGAATACGGACGGCCCACAGTCCTGCAGGCCGCCAAGGTCACTCCATAGACCTCAAAAACGTAGGCAGACCAGTTTCCCGGCCTGCCCAGACGTAGAAGCATAATGGCACGCAAGGCAGCTGTCAACAGTCGCCTGTTGACGCCGCCTGAATGGCATTGACCCTTCCTGGTCCGGGGAACACAAGGCACATCCTGTGCCTGCTTTCCCA
The DNA here is from genome assembly GCF_002799155.1 of Stenotrophomonas maltophilia. GTDB lineage: Bacteria > Pseudomonadota > Gammaproteobacteria > Xanthomonadales > Xanthomonadaceae > Stenotrophomonas > Stenotrophomonas maltophilia_R. Next base: position 393,716 of record NZ_NERD01000002.1, on the reverse strand, counting down.
TTTGATACGCCCCGATGCCCTACCCAGGCAACATCGGGGCGCAGATACTACCAGATTACTCGATGATCTTCGAGACCACGCCGGCGCCGACGGTACGGCCGCCTTCGCGGATGGCGAAGCGCAGGCCTTCGTCCATTGCCACCGGATTGATCAGGGTGACGACCATCTTGACGTTGTCACCCGGCATCACCATTTCGACGCCTTCCGGCAGAGCAGCTGCGCCGGTGATGTCGGTGGTACGGAAGTAGAACTGCGGACGGTAGCCGTTGAAGAACGGGGTGTGGCGGCCGCCTTCATCCTTCGACAGGACGTAGACCTCACCTTCGAACTTGGTGTGCGGCTTGATCGTGCCCGGCTTGGCCAGAACCTGGCCGCGCTCGACGTCGTCACGCTTGGTGCCGCGCAGCAGCAGGCCAGCGTTGTCGCCTGCCTGACCCTGGTCCAGCAGCTTGCGGAACATTTCAACGCCGGTCACGGTGGTCTTCTGCACCGGACGGATGCCGACGATTTCGATTTCGTCACCGACCTTGATGATGCCGCGCTCGATACGACCGGTCACCACGGTGCCGCGGCCCGAGATCGAGAACACGTCTTCCACCGGCATCAGGAACGGCTTGTCGATCGCGCGCTCCGGCTCCGGAATCCAGCTGTCCAGGGCGTCGACCAGCTTCAGGATGGCCGGCACGCCGATGTCGCTCTGGTCGCCTTCCAGCGCCAGACGGGCCGAACCAGCGATGATCGGGGTGTCGTCGCCCGGGAAGTCGTACTTGCTCAGCAGTTCACGCACTTCCATCTCGACCAGCTCGAGCAGCTCGGCGTCGTCGACCATGTCGGCCTTGTTCAGGAACACGACGATGTACGGCACGCCGACCTGACGCGACAGCAGGATGTGCTCGCGGGTCTGCGGCATCGGGCCGTCAGCGGCCGAGCACACCAGGATCGCGCCGTCCATCTGGGCGGCACCGGTGATCATGTTCTTGACGTAGTCAGCATGGCCCGGGCAATCGACGTGGGCGTAGTGACGGACCGGGGATTCGTATTCGACGTGCGCGGTCGAGATCGTGATACCACGCGCCTTTTCTTCCGGCGCGGCGTCGATCGAGGAGTAGTCCTTGAACTCGCCACCGAAGCGCTCGGCACCGATCTTGGTCAGTGCGGCGGTCAGCGTGGTCTTGCCGTGATCGACGTGACCGATGGTGCCGACGTTGACGTGCGGCTTGGTGCGCTCGAACTTACCCTTTGCCATTGTTCTATACCTTGATTGTTCGTAAGTGGTTTCAAGAGAGGCTGAGCGAGGCTCAGCCCTTCTTCATGACGGCTTCGGCGATGTTGGTCGGAGCCGGCTCGTAGTGATCGAATTCCATGGTGAAGGTGGCGCGGCCCTGGGTCTGCGAACGCAGCGCAGTGGCGTAGCCGAACATTTCACCCAGCGGGATCATCGCGTTGATGATCGAAGCGGAGCCGTCACCGGTGGTGTCGGAACCCTGCAGCACGCCGCGACGACGGCTGACGTCGCCCATCACGTCACCCTGGTAATCCTCCGGGGTCACGATCTCGACCTTCATGATCGGCTCCAGCAGCACCGGCTTGGCCTTGGCGAAGCCCTGCTTGAAGGCCATCGACGAAGCCAGCTTGAACGCCATTTCCGAGGAGTCGACGTCGTGGTACGAACCGAACACCAGCTTCACCTTGACGTCCACGACCGGGAAGCCAGCCAGCGGACCGCTGGTGATGGTTTCGCGCAGGCCCTTTTCAACCGACGGAATGAATTCCTTCGGGATCACGCCGCCGGTGATGTCGTTGATGAACAGGAAGTCGTCCTTGATGGCCGGAGCCAGCTTCGGATCGGCACGGTCTTCAGCGGTGATCGGCGACAGCTCGATCACGACGTGACCGTACTGACCCTTACCACCGGACTGCTTGGCGTGCTTGTAGTCCGACTTGACGTCAGCCATCGTGATGGTTTCGCGGTAGGCCACCTGCGGCGCGCCGACGTTGGCTTCAACGTTGAACTCGCGCTTCAGGCGGTCGACGATGATGTCCAGGTGCAGCTCGCCCATGCCCGAGATGATGGTCTGGCCGGATTCTTCGTCGGTCTTCACACGGAACGACGGATCTTCCTGTGCCAGGCGACCCAGGGCCAGGCCCATCTTCTCCTGGTCCGACTTGGTCTTCGGCTCGACGGCCATCGAGATCACCGGCTCCGGGAAGGTCATGCGCTCCAGGATGATCGGGGCATCCACGGCGCACAGGGTGTCACCGGTGGTGGTGTCCTTCAGGCCCACGGCAGCGGCGATGTCACCGGCCAGAACTTCCTTGATTTCCTCGCGGTTGTTCGAGTGCATCTGCAGGATGCGGCCGATGCGCTCCTTCTTGCCCTTCACCGAGTTCAGCACGGTGTCGCCACCGTTCAGGGTGCCCGAGTAGACACGGAAGAAGGTCAGCGCACCGACGAACGGGTCGGTGATGATCTTGAAGGCCAGCGACGAGAACGGAGCCTTGTCGTCCGACTTGCGGGTCATTTCGACGGTGTCGTCGTCAACGTCCACACCCTTCACGTCCGGCACGTCGACCGGCGACGGCAGCAGCTGGATCACGCCGTCCAGCATGGCCTGCACGCCCTTGTTCTTGAAGGCCGAGCCGCAGTACATCGGCACGATCTCGGTGGCCAGGGTGCGGGTACGCAGCGCATTGATGATTTCAGCCTCGGCCAGCTCTTCGCCGCCCAGGTACTTTTCCATCAGCTCTTCGCTGGCTTCGGCAGCGGTCTCGACCATGAACTGGCGAGCTTCTTCAGCCGGCCCCTGCAGTTCGGCCGGGATTTCACCGTATTCGAACTTCATGCCCTGCGAAGCCTCATCCCAGTGGATGGCCTTCATCTTCAGCAGGTCGACAACGCCCTTGAAGTTGTCTTCAGCGCCGATCGGCAGCTGCATCGGCACGGCAACGGCGCCCAGCTTGGCCTTCAGCTGGCCGACGACCTTCTGGAAGTTGGCACCGGTGCGGTCCATCTTGTTGACGAACGCGATGCGCGGCACGTGGTACTTGTTGGCCTGGCGCCACACGGTTTCCGACTGCGGCTGCACGCCACCGACGGCGCACAGGACGAAGACGGCACCGTCGAGCACGCGCAGCGAGCGCTCCACTTCGATGGTGAAGTCGACGTGCCCGGGGGTGTCGATGATGTTGAAGCGGTGCTCCGGCAGGGACTTGTCCATGCCCTTCCAGAACGCGGTGGTGGCAGCGGACTGGATCGTGATGCCACGCTCCTGCTCCTGCTCCATCCAGTCCATGGTGGCGGCGCCGTCGTGCACTTCACCGATCTTGTGGCTCTTGCCGGTGTAGAACAGGATGCGCTCGGACGTGGTGGTCTTGCCGGCATCGATGTGAGCCATGATGCCGAAGTTGCGGTAACGCTCGATGGGAGTGGAACGGGCCACGGGAGCCTCTCAGATTTCTTGGATTTCGGATGGCCGAACGCCGCCTTTCGGCGGCCTTCGGATTGGCGCAGTCCTTCTGGGACCGCGAGGCAGCACGCACCGAAGTGGTGCTGCCCTGCCTGTTTTACAAGGCCGTCAAACTCACCAGCGGTAGTGGGCGAATGCCTTGTTGGCTTCGGCCATGCGGTGGGTTTCTTCGCGCTTCTTGATGGCGCCGCCACGATTTTCCGAGGCGTCGATCAGTTCAGCAGCCAGCTTCTTCGGCATGGTGTTCTCACCACGCTTGCGCGCGGAGTCGATCAGCCAGCGCATGGCCAGCGCCATCTTGCGCGACGAACGCACTTCGACCGGCACCTGGTAGGTGGCACCACCGACGCGGCGCGACTTGACTTCGACCGCCGGAGCGACGTTGTCCAGAGCCTTCTGCACCAGCTCAATGGCATTGGCGCTGCTGTTCTTCTCGGTGATCACGTCCATGGCGCCGTACACGATCTTTTCGGCGACGGACTTCTTGCCGCTCTGCATGACCATGTTGATGAAGCGGGCGATGGTTTCGCTTCCGTGCTTCGGATCGGGCAGGACGGAACGCTGCGGAGTATTACCCTTACGCGACATAGTGCTCTCTCCTTATGCCTTCGGACGCTTGGCGCCGTACTTGGAACGGGCCTGGCGACGCTTGGCAACGCCGGCGGCGTCGAGCGAGCCACGAACGGTGTGGTAACGCACACCCGGCAGGTCCTTGACGCGACCGCCGCGGATCAGGACCACGGAGTGCTCCTGCAGGTTGTGGCCTTCACCACCGATGTAGGAAATCACTTCTTCCTGGTTGGTCAGGCGGACCTTGGCAACCTTGCGCAGAGCCGAGTTCGGCTTCTTCGGAGTGGTGGTGTAGACACGGGTGCAGACGCCACGGCGCTGCGGGCACTTGTCGAGCGCCGGCGAGGCACTCTTGTAGGTGGTCGCTTGCCGCGGCTTGCGGACCAGCTGGTTGATCGTCGCCATCAGTAGGTTCTTCTGATTGGTGGCCGGAAAATCCGACCAGAGATGCGGAAATGTTAAAGCAGGCCGAAATTTTGGCCTGCTGAGACAGACGATTGTAGCAACCTGCCAGGAAAGCAGTCAAACGCCTCCTGTCAAGCCCGTCCCTGATCCCGGGACGTTACTGGGGGGCCTCCATGTACCCCGTTCAGATTGACAGGGTCGATCGCGGACGATCTCCCTGCCCTTTCCCACTCCCATCGATGGACCGACGGGGTGGTCCGGCCTTGCAGCCGGACCGGATACCTCATTCTTCGCCCGACGCCTGTTCAGCTTCGGCTTCAACCACCGGCGCCTCGACCGCAGCCGGGGTGCCGGCCAGGGTCTGCATTTCCGACTCGGTGAGACCGGAAGCGCCGCGACGGCGGTTGCTGTGGTAAGCCAGGCCGGTACCGGCCGGAATCAGGCGACCCACGATGACGTTTTCCTTCAGGCCACGCAGGTTGTCCGAGGTGCCGCGGACGGCCGCTTCGGTCAGCACGCGGGTGGTTTCCTGGAACGAAGCGGCCGAGATGAACGATTCGGTCGCCAGCGACGCCTTGGTGATACCCAGCAGGACCGGATCGAAGTGCGCCGGCAGCTCGTTGCGGGTCGACAGGCGCGCATTTTCCTCGATAACGCGCTGACGCTCCACCTGTTCGCCGTTCAGGAACTTGCTGCTGCCCTGATCGGTGATCTCGACCTTGCGCAGCATCTGGCGGGTGATCACCTCGATGTGCTTGTCGTTGATCTTCACGCCCTGCAGGCGGTACACGTCCTGGATTTCCTTCACCAGGTAGGCCGCCAGCGGTTCGACACCCAGCAGACGCAGGATGTCCTGCGGGCTCGGCTCGCCGTCCACGATGGTTTCACCCTTGGTGACATGCTCGCCTTCGAACACGATGACCTGGCGGTACTTCGGGATCAGCTCTTCGTGCTCCGAACCATCGGTGTCCTTGATGATCAGGCGCTGCTTGCCCTTGGTGTCCTTGCCGAAGCTGATGATGCCCGAACGCTCGGCCAGCACCGCCGGATCCTTCGGCTTGCGCGCTTCGAACAGGTCGGCCACGCGCGGCAGACCACCGGTGATGTCGCGGGTCTTCGACGCTTCCTGCGGGATCTTGGCGACGACGTCGCCCACGCCCACCGGGGCGCCGTCCTGCAGGTTGACGATCGAACGCGGCGGCAGCAGGTACTGCGCCGGCAGGTCGGTGCCCGGGATCGACAGGTCGTTGCCCTTGGCGTCGACGATGCGCACGATCGGGCGCAGGTCCTTGGCCTGGGTACCACGACGCTTCGGATCGGTGATTTCGCGCGAGGCCAGGCCGGTCAGCTCGTCGGTCTTCTCGATGACGGTGACGCCGTCGACGAAGTCGATGAAGCGGATGAAGCCGGCCACTTCCGACACGATCGGGTGGTTATGCGGATCCCAGTTGGCTACGGTCTGGCCAGCCTTGATCGCATCACCGTCCTTGGACGTGATGGTGGCACCGTACGGCAGCTTGTAACGCTCACGCTCACGGCCGTGGGCATCGAGCACCGAGATTTCGCCCGAGCGCGACACTGCCACCAGCGAGCCGTTGGCGTGCTCGACGGACTTGAGGTTGCTGAACTTGACCGAGCCGGTGGTCTTGACGGTGATGTTGTCGACCGCAGCAGCTCGCGACGCCGCACCACCGATGTGGAACGTACGCATGGTGAGCTGGGTACCCGGCTCACCGATGGACTGCGCGGCGATGACGCCGACCGCTTCACCGATGTTGACCAGGTGGCCACGGGCCAGATCGCGGCCGTAGCAGCGCGAGCAGACACCGAAGGCCGATTCGCAGGAGATGGTCGAGCGGACCTTGATGGTCTGCACGCCGGCATCTTCCAGCTTGGCAACCCAGGCTTCGTCCAGCAGGGTGTTGCGGGTGACGATCGGATCTTCGTCGTTGCCCGGCAGGAACACGTCCTCGGCAACCACGCGGCCCAGCACGCGGTCCTTCAGCGGCTCGACCACGTCGCCGCCTTCCACGATCGGGGTCATGATCAGGCCTTCGGTGGTACCGCAATCCACCTCGGTGATCACCACGTCCTGCGCCACGTCGACCAGACGACGGGTCAGGTAACCCGAGTTCGCGGTCTTCAGCGCGGTATCGGCCAGACCCTTACGGGCACCGTGGGTGGAGTTGAAGTACTCCTGCACGTTCAGGCCTTCGCGGAAGTTCGCCTTGATGGGCGTCTCGATGATCGAGCCGTCCGGGCGGGCCATCAGGCCACGCATGCCGGCCAGCTGACGGATCTGCGCCTGCGAACCACGCGCGCCGGAGTCGGCCATGATGTACAGCGAGTTCATCGACTTCTGGTCGATGGTCTCACCCTTGGCATTGACCACCTTCTCGGTACCGATGGTGTCCATCATCGCCTTGGCGATGCGCTCGTTGGTGCGCGACCAGATGTCGACCACCTTGTTGTAGCGCTCGCCGGCGGTGACCAGGCCCGACTGGTACTGCTCCTGGATTTCCAGCACTTCGGCCTCGGCCTCGGTGAGGATGCCCTTCTTCTCGTCCGGGATCAGCATGTCGTCGATGCCGATCGAGACGCCAGCGCGGGTCGCGTAGGCGAAGCCGGTGTACATCAGCTTGTCGGCGAACACGACCGTGTCCTTCAGACCCAGCTGGCGGTAGCTGGAGTTGATCAGGCGGCTGATGTTCTTCTTGGTCAGCTCGGTGTTGGCCAGCGCGAACGGCAGGCCTTCCGGCAGGATCTCAGCCAGCAGGGCGCGACCGATCGTGGTGTCCACGATCGAGGTCTTGTTCTGCTTGTTGCCGTCTTCGTCGGTCACGACCTCGGTAATGCGGACCTTGACGCGCGCGTGCAGTTCCACCACGCGGTTGTCGTAGGCACGCTTCACTTCGGCGATGTTGGCGAAGGCCATGCCCTCGCCCTTCTTGTTTTCCAGCGAGCGGGTCATGTAGTACAGACCCAGCACGACGTCCTGCGACGGCACGATGATCGGCTCGCCGTTGGCCGGCGACAGGATGTTGTTGGTCGACATCATCAGCGCACGCGCTTCCAGCTGGGCTTCCAGCGAGAGCGGCACGTGGACGGCCATCTGGTCACCGTCGAAGTCGGCGTTGAACGCGGTGCAGACCAGCGGATGCAGCTGGATGGCCTTGCCTTCGATCAGCACCGGCTCGAACGCCTGGATGCCCAGACGGTGCAGGGTCGGCGCACGGTTCAGCATCACCGGATGCTCGCGGATGACCTCTTCCAGGATGTCCCAGACTTCGGCTTCTTCGCGCTCGACCAGCTTCTTGGCGGCCTTGATGGTGGTGGCCAGGCCACGACGCTGCAGCTTGGCGAAGACGAACGGCTTGAACAGCTCCAGCGCCATCTTCTTCGGCAGGCCGCACTGGTGCAGGCGCAGGTACGGGCCGACCACGATGACCGAACGGCCCGAGTAGTCGACGCGCTTGCCGAGCAGGTTCTGGCGGAAGCGGCCCTGCTTGCCCTTGATCATGTCGGCCAGCGACTTCAGCGGGCGCTTGTTGGTGCCGGTGATGGCACGGCCGCGACGGCCGTTGTCCAGCAGTGCATCGACCGATTCCTGCAGCATGCGCTTTTCATTGCGCACGATGATGTCCGGCGCGCTCAGTTCGAGCAGGCGGCGCAGGCGGTTGTTGCGGTTGATGACGCGGCGGTACAGGTCGTTCAGGTCGGAGGTCGCGAAGCGGCCGCCATCCAGCGGGACCAGCGGACGCAGGTCCGGCGGCAGCACCGGCAGCACGGTCATGACCATCCATTCCGGACGGTTGCCCGATTCCAGGAAGGCCTCGATCAGCTTGATGCGCTTGGTGAGGCGCTTGAGCTTGGTTTCCGAACCAGTCGCGGCGATTTCCTCGCGCAGTCGGGTCATTTCCGACTGCAGGTCGATCGTGCGCAGCAGTTCATACACGGCCTCGGCGCCCATGGCGGCGTCGAAGTCGTCACCGTGCTCCTGGCGGGCCTGCAGGTACTGTTCTTCGGTCAGCAGCTGGCGGCGCTCCAGGGCGGTCAGGCCCGGCTCGGTCACCACGTAGGCTTCGAAGTACAGCACGCGCTCGATGTCGCGCAGGGTCATGTCCAGCATCAGGCCGATGCGCGACGGCAGCGACTTCAGGAACCAGATGTGCGCGACCGGCGAGGCCAGGTCGATGTGGCCCATGCGCTCGCGGCGCACCTTGGCCAGGGTCACTTCGGTGCCGCACTTTTCGCAGACCACGCCGCGGTGCTTCATGCGCTTGTACTTGCCGCACAGGCACTCGTAGTCCTTCACCGGACCGAAGATGGCGGCGCAGAACAGGCCGTCGCGTTCCGGCTTGAAGGTACGGTAGTTGATGGTTTCCGGCTTCTTCACTTCGCCGAAGGACCACGAACGGATCAGGTCCGGCGAAGCCAGCGCGATCTTGATCGCGTCGAAGTCCAGCGTCTGGCGCTGCTGGTTGAAGAGGTTGAGCAGGTCTTTCATGGTGTTCTCCAGAAGGAGGAATGCTGTGTCGATGGGCTTTCAGTTCACTGCCAGCGGCGCGGCGGCGGAGGCCGCCGCGCCGGCATGGATCAGTTGTCTTCCAGTTCCATGTTGATGGCCAGCGAGCGGATTTCCTTCACGAGCACGTTGAAGGATTCCGGCATGCCCGCGACCATCTCGTGTTCACCGTCGACGATGTTCTTGTACATCTGGTTGCGGCCCTGCACGTCATCGGACTTCACCGTCAGCATTTCCTGCAGGGTGTAGGCCGCGCCGTAGGCTTCCAGCGCCCAGACTTCCATTTCACCGAAGCGCTGGCCGCCGAACTGCGCCTTGCCGCCCAGCGGCTGCTGGGTGACGAGCGAGTACGGACCGGTCGAACGGGCGTGCATCTTGTCGTCGACCAGGTGGTTCAGCTTCAGGTAGTGCATGTAGCCAACGGTGGTGTGGCGATCGAAGGCTTCACCGGTGCGGCCATCGTACAGCTGGGTCTGGCCACTGCTCGGCAGGTCGGCCAGTTCCAGCATGCGCTTGATTTCCGCTTCGGTGGCTCCGTCGAACACCGGGGTGGCCATCGGCACGCCGTCGGTCAGGTTGCGGGCCAGGCGCAGCAGTTCCTCGTCGCTGAACTGCGACAGGTCGACACGGTTGGCCACGTTGGTGTCGTCGTGGTTGTAGATGTCGTCCAGGAACTTGCGCAGGTCGGCGACCGCCGCCTGGGCTTCCATCATCGCCTGGATCTTGCGACCCAGGCCCTTGGCGGCCCAGCCCAGGTGCACTTCCAGGATCTGGCCGATGTTCATGCGCGACGGCACGCCCAGCGGGTTCAGCACGATGTCCACGGTCTCGCCCGAGGCCATGTACGGCATGTCCTCGACCGGCACCACGTTGGAGACCACACCCTTGTTGCCGTGGCGGCCTGCCATCTTGTCGCCCGGCTGGATGCGGCGCTTCACGGCCAGGAACACCTTGACCATCTTCAGCACGCCCGGGGCGAGGTCGTCACCGGCGGTGATCTTGCCGCGCTTGTCGGCGAAGCGACGCTCGAATTCCTTCTCGTGCGCCTGGATCTGCTTCTGCGCACGCTCGATGGCTTCCGAGGCGTCCTCGTCCTTCATGCGCAGGGCGAACCAGTCAGCCTTCTTCAGGCCGTCCAGGAAGGCGTCGGTGATCACATCACCCTTCTTCAGGCCAGCACCACCGTTGACCACCTTGCCCACGATCTGCGAACGCAGACGCATGTAGATGGCGGCTTCCAGGATGCGGAACTGGTCGTCGAAGTCCTTCTTGACACGCTTGATTTCAGACTCTTCGATCTGGCGGGCGCGCTTGTCCTTCTCGATGCCGTCGCGGGTGAAGACCTGCACGTCGATGACGGTGCCGTCCATGCCCGGCGGAACGCGCAGCGAGCTGTCCTTAACGTCCGAAGCCTTCTCGCCGAAGATCGCGCGCAGCAGCTTCTCTTCCGGGGTCAGCTGGCTTTCGCCCTTCGGGGTGACCTTGCCGACCATGATGTCGCCGGCGCGGACTTCCGCACCGATGTACACCACGCCGCTTTCGTCGAGGCGGTTCAGCGCCTGCTCGGAGACGTTCGGGATGTCGGCGGAGATTTCCTCCGGCCCCAGCTTGGTGTCACGCGCGACGCAGGTCAGCTCTTCGATGTGGATCGTGGTGTAGCGATCCTCTTCCACCACGCGCTCGGAGAGCAGGATGGAGTCTTCGAAGTTGTAGCCGTTCCACGGCATGAACGCGATCAGCATGTTCTGGCCCAGGGCCAGTTCGCCGATGTCGGTGGACGGACCGTCGGCCAGCACGTCGCCGCGAGCGATGACGTCACCCACCTGGACCAGCGGACGCTGGTTGATGCAGGTGTTCTGGTTCGAACGGGTGTACTTGACCAGGTTGTAGATGTCCACGCCTGCGTCGGTGGCGCCAACGATCTCTTCCTCGTTGACCTTGACCACGATGCGGGCCGCGTCGATCTGCACGATCTCGCCACCACGACGGGCGTTCACGGTCACACCGGAGTCACGCGCCACGGCGCGTTCGATGCCGGTACCGACCAGCGGCTTCTGCGCACGCAGGGTCGGCACGGCCTGACGCTGCATGTTGGCGCCCATCAGTGCGCGGTTGGCGTCATCGTGCTCCAGGAACGGAACCAGCGCGGCCGCGATCGACACGGTCTGCATCGGCGAGACGTCCATGAAGTGGACTTCCGCCGGCGGCTTCAGCAGCGACTCGCCCTGGAAGCGGCACGGGACGAACTGCTCGGTCAGCACGCTGTCGGCATTGGTCAGGGCGTTGGCCTGCGCAATGACGTACTCGTTTTCTTCGATCGCCGACAGGAACTCGACTTCGTCATAGACCTTGCCGTCCACGACCTTGCGGTACGGGGTCTCGAGGAAACCGTACTGGTTGGTGCGGGCGTACACGGCCAGCGAGTTGATCAGGCCGATGTTCGGGCCTTCCGGGGTTTCGATGGTGCAGACGCGGCCGTAATGGGTCGGGTGCACGTCGCGCACTTCGAAGCCGGCGCGCTCACGGGTCAGACCACCCGGGCCCAGGGCCGAGACGCGACGCTTGTGCGTCACTTCCGACAGCGGGTTGTTCTGGTCCATGAACTGCGACAGCTGCGAGGAGCCGAAGAACTCCTTGATGGCAGCGGCGACCGGCTTGGCGTTGATCAGCTCCTGCGGGGTCAGGCCTTCCGACTCGGCCATCGACAGGCGCTCCTTGACCGCGCGCTCGACGCGGACCAGGCCGACGCGGAACACGTTCTCGGCCATTTCGCCGACCGAACGCACGCGACGGTTGCCCAGGTGGTCGATGTCATCGACCACGCCGCGACCGTTGCGGATCTCGGTCAGGACCTTGATCACGTCAAGGATGTCGGAGCTGTCGCCGTGGGCAGCGACCAGGCGCTTGGACTCTTCGTCGTTGCGCTCACCGAAGTACTTGCTGTCGTACAGCACGGCTTCGCCGGTGGTTTCCTTGCGGCCCACGCGACGGTTGAACTTCATGCGGCCGACCGCGGACAGGTCGTAGCGCTCGAAGGTGAAGAACAGGTTGTGGAACAGGTTCTGCGCGGCATCCTTGGTCGGCGGCTCGCCCGGACGCATCATGCGGTAGATTTCGACCAGGGCTTCCAGCTGGGTCTTGGTCGGATCGATGCGCAGGGTGTTGGACAGGTACGGGCCACGATCCAGGTCGTTCACCCACAGGGTGCCGACCGCATCGACGCCAGCCTTGCGGAAGTTCTGCAGCTGCTCGTCGCTGATCTCGTCGTTGGCCTGGGCCAGCAGTTCGCCGGTCGAGGCATCGACCACGTCGTGCGACAGGATGCGGCCGACGATGTAGTCGTCCGGCACGGCCAGGGCGGCGATGCCCGAGGCTTCCAGCTGCTTGATGTGGCGCGCGGTGATGCGCTTGCCGGCTTCCACGATGACCTTGTCGCCGTCGGCGAGGTCGAAGCCCAGGGTTTCGCCGCGCAGGCGCTCCGGCACCAGCTCCAGCTGGACGCCTTCATCCGGGTTGATGTGGAAGGTATTGATCTCGAAGAACTCGGCCAGCATCTCTTCGTTGCTGTAGCCGAGCGCGCGCAGCAGGATCGACACCGGCAGCTTGCGGCGGCGGTCGATACGGGTGAACAGCGCGTCCTTCGGGTCGAACTCGAAGTCCAGCCAGGAGCCGCGGTAGGGAATGATGCGGGCGCTGTACAGCAGCTTGCCCGAGCTGTGGGTCTTGCCACGGTCGTGGTCGAAGAACACGCCCGGCGAGCGGTGCAGCTGGGAGACGATGACGCGCTCGGTGCCGTTGACGATGAAGGTGCCGTTCTCGGTCATCAGCGGGATTTCGCCCAGATAGACCTCCTGCTCCTTCACGTACTTGATGGCCTTGGTCGACGACTCACGGTCGTAGATCACCAGGCGTACGGTCACGCGCAGCGGGGCGCCGTAGCTCATGCCACGCTGGCGGCACTCACGCTCGTCGAAGACCGGTTCGCCCAGCTTGTAGCCGACGTATTCCAGGGCAGCATTGCCGCTGTAGCTGGCGATCGGGAAGACCGACTTCAGCGCAGCGTGCAGGCCGTGGTCCGTGCGCTTGGCCGGATCGACGTTTTCCTGCAGGAATTCACGATAGGAATCCACCTGGATGGCGAGCAGGAACGGCACTTCGAGGATCGAGCGCTGCTTGCCGAAATCCTTGCGGATACGCTTTTTTTCGGTGAACGAATAGGACGTCATGAGGTCTTCCACCTTGTTGTGCGGATCGTGCGCCCACGATCCGAAGGGAACTTGAAATTGTCAGTTGGAAGTCGCTGGTATTGCCGGCACCAGCACGCCTTCTCCCGCTACTTCCAACTGCCAACTCGTCTGCTACCACGCCCCCGCTGCCGCGCTCTGCGCTGGCCTGCCGGGGTTTGACTGCAGCCCGTGTTGGGCTTTTTCCTGCTGTTTTTCACATCCACGCAGGGCGTGGATCTACACCACCGCAACAACGACCAAAGGCCGGGGGCTTACGCCCCCAGCCTTGGCTGCATCGCCGTGAATCGGTGACGATGCAAGGGAACTGCTTACTTGACTTCGACAGTCGCGCCAGCAGCTTCCAGGTCCTTCTTCATCTTCTCGGCGTCTTCCTTCGAAGCGCCTTCCTTCAGGACGCCACCGGCTTCGGCCAGGTCCTTCGCTTCCTTCAGGCCCAGGCCGGTGATGGCGCGGACGGCCTTGATGACCTCGACCTTCTTCTCGCCGGCGGTCTTCAGGGTGACGGTGAATTCGGTCTGCTCTTCAACAGCAGCGGCCGGGCCAGCGGCAGCGGCCACGGCAACCGGAGCAGCGGCGGAGACGCCGAACTTCTCTTCGATGGCCTTGACCAGCTCCATCACTTCCATCAGGGACTTCTCGGCGATGGCGTCGACGATCTGTTCGTTGGTAAGGGACATGATTAATACCTTTGGATGATTTTCTGGGTTGAGGTTCCGTCAGGAACCACGGTAAGTCGAAACTCAGGCGGTCTCGGCGGCCGGCTCGGCAGCGTCGGCGGCGACGTCGCCACCACCCTGCTTCTCGCCAACGGCCTTGATGGCGCGGGCAAACATCGTGACCGGCTCGGTCAGGACGCGGGCCAGCATGGCCAGGGCCTGGTCGCGGGTCGGCAGCGAGGCCAGCACTTCGACGTGGCTTGCCGGGAACACTTCGCCACCGATGGCGACGACCTTAGCCTTCAGCTTGTCGTTGCCCTTGGCGGCTTCCTTGATCAGGCGACCGGCAGCGCCGGGCTCCTCGAGCGAGAACGCGTACAGCAGCGGACCAACCATCTGGTCCTGTGCGACTGCGAACTCGGTGCCTTCAACGGCGCGCGAAGCCAGGGTGTTCTTGACAACCTTCAAGAAAACACCGGTTTCACGAGCCTGCTTGCGCATCGCGGTCATCTGGGCGACCGTGGTGCCAGCGTATTCGGCTGCGATCAAGGAGTGGGCCTTGGCGGCGACGTCTGCCAGCTCGGCGACTACTTCTTGCTTCTGGGACAGATTGAGAGCCATTGCACTCCTCCTATTGAACTCCGCTTACGGCTCCTGCCGTGTGCGGTCCTGTGCGGCATCCGTCCTGGACGCCGGGAACATCGGGATGATGTTCCGGGGGTGGGCCGTTCTAGACCTGGAGTGGGCCAACCTGGGAAACCCAGACGTGCGTGAACCAGAAAAACTCCAGAAGGGCACCATCTACGCAGGGTGATTCCGGGGAATCGATTAAGCGCTCATGACTGCTCCGGCGGCGACTCCTTGCCAGATCGAGCTTCCGTGCCCGTCGCCGGTATTGCCACGACCGCGCCTGCGGTCTTTGACGGCTACCGCGGGCGATGCACTGCCAGCGATGCCTTCAAATGTCACGGTCACGGCACCAAGGGTGCCGTGACCGCTTGAAACAATTACTTCAGGGTCAGCGACGACTGATCGACGGTGACGCCCGGACCCATCGTCGAGCTGACCGAAACCTTCTGCAGGTAGGTGCCCTTCGAGGTGGCCGGCTTGGCCTTGATCAGGTCCAGCAGCAGCGCGGTCAGGTTCGACTTCAGCGCGTCTTCGGCGAAGTCGGCCTTGCCGATGGTGCAGTGGATGATGCCGGCCTTGTCGGTGCGGTAACGGACCTGACCCGACTTGGCGTTCTTCACGGCTTCACCCGGGTTCGGGGAAACGGTGCCGACCTTCGGGTTCGGCATCAGGCCGCGCGGGCCCAGCACGGTGCCCAGCTTGCCGACGACGCGCATGGCGTCCGGGGTCGCGATGACGACGTCATAGTTCAGATCGCCGGCCTGCATCTTCTCGGCCAGATCGTCCATACCGACGGCTTCGGCGCCAGCGGCCAGGGCTTCGTCAGCCTTGGCACCGGCCGGAGCGAACACGGCGACGCGAACCGACTTGCCGGTACCGGCCGGCAGCACGGTGGAGCCACGGACCTGCTGGTCGGACTTCTTCGCATCGACGCCCAGGCGCACGGCAACGTCGATCGACTCGACGAACTTGGCCTTGGTGGCGCTCTTCAGGATGTTGATCGCGTCCTCGAAGGCGTACGCCTTGCCCGGAACGACGGCGGCCTTGATGGCCTTCTCACGCTTGGTCTGTGCCATCTTATTAACCCTCCACCACGAGGCCCATGGAACGGGCAGAGCCAGCGATGGTACGCACGGCGGCGTCCAGGTCGGCGGCAGTCAGATCCGGTTCCTTCGCCTTGGCGATCTCTTCCAGCTGCTTACGGGTGACCTTGCCGACCTTCTCGGTGTTCGGGCGCTTGGAGCCCGACGAGATGCCAGCGGCCTTCTTCAGCAGGGTGGTAGCCGGGGTGCTCTTGGTGATGAAGGTGAACGTACGGTCCGAATAGGCCGTGATGATCACCGGAACCGGCAGACCCGGCTCGAGCTTCTGCGTTGCAGCGTTGAACGCCTTGCAGAATTCCATGATGTTCAGACCACGCTGACCCAGCGCAGGACCGACCGGCGGCGAGGGGTTGGCCTGACCGGCCTTCACCTGCAGCTTGATGTAACCGACAACTTTCTTTGCCATGTGAGTGCTCTCCGGGTGCTAGCGCCTTTCGACAACAGGCTCCCCATCGGACCGGGAATCACGCGTCCCGGCATCGCGTTTTGAAATCATGCTGAAGGCCACCTTGCGGCGGCCTCGTCCTGCCGGCTTTCCCAGCGGGGAGCCGCGCACTATAACAGGTTTTTTCTTCACATGCCTGAAGCGGCAGATAAACGAACGAAACCGGGCCAGGCCCGGTTTCTGGTCCGAAGCCGAGCGTGGCTCGACGCTACAGACGGATCAGACGGCCTTTTCGACCTGGCCGAACTCGAGCTCGACCGGCGTGGCACGACCGAAGATCAGCACCGAGACGCGCAGACGGCTCTTCTCGTAGTTGACTTCTTCGACGACGCCATTGAAATCGTTGAACGGACCGTCGGTGACGCGGACCATCTGGCCCGGCTCGAACAGCACCTTCGGACGCGGCTTCTCGACACCTTCCTGAACGCGATTCAGGATGGCCTCGGCCTCGGAATCGGCGATCGGCAACGGACGATCGGCAGTGCCGCCGATGAAGCCCATCACGCGCGGGGTTTCCTTGACCAGGTGCCAGCTTTCGTTGTCGATGCGCGGAATACCGGCTTCTTCGTGGGTCTCGATCTGGACCAGCACATAACCCGGGAAGAACTTGCGCTCGGAGCGGCGCTTCTGGCCAGCGCGCATCTCGACCACTTCTTCGGTCGGGACCAGGACGTCGCCGAAGCGCTCTTCCATGCCGTCACGGACGATGCGATCGCGCAGAGCCTGCGCCACCGACTTCTCGAAGCCCGAATAGGCGTGAACGACGTACCAACGCTTCATGCAATTCTCCTTAGCGGCTCAGGAACCACTGAGTCAGTTTCTGGATCAGGAAGTCGAAGCCACCCAGCAGCAGGCTGAGGATGAGCACCACGACGATCACGACCCACGTCATGCGGATGGCCTCCTGGCGCGTCGGCCAGACCACCTTGCGCAGTTCGAAGCGCGACTCGGAGAGGAATTCGCGGGTGTCGCGCCCCTTGCCGGTCAGCATGAACACGCCGATACCGCCAACCAGACCGACCACGACCGCCAACGCACGCAGCTGACCTGCCCACGCACCCAGCTGGGCGGCGCGACCAGAGTCGGCGGAGAACCAGAACCAGACGAACAGACCGGCCAGCACCAGCAGCGATGCGGCGACATACTTGACGATATCCCCACCGTGGGCGGAGTTGTCCTTGGAGTGTTCGATCTTGCTATTCATCCGGCTGTGTCTGCTTTAGCGGCCCAGGCCGCTGGATAAGGTGGGCAGATGGCACGCCAGGAGGGACTCGAACCCCCAACCTGCGGTTTTGGAGACCGCTGCTCTGCCAATTGAGCTACTGGCGTACGTTGAAAACTTGCCTTCCCTTAGACGGCGAAGGCGGACCGAGGTTCCCGGCCCGCCATTCGCGTAACCGGCGGCGCTATGCAACCACCGGTACTGCAGGCTTACTCGATGATCTTCGAGACCACGCCGGCGCCGACGGTGCGGCCGCCTTCGCGGATGGCGAAGCGCAGGCCTTCGTCCATTGCCACCGGATTGATCAGGGTGACGACCATCTTGACGTTGTCACCCGGCATCACCATTTCGACGCCTTCCGGCAGAGCAGCTGCGCCGGTGATGTCGGTGGTACGGAAGTAGAACTGCGGACGGTAGCCGTTGAAGAACGGGGTGTGGCGGCCGCCTTCATCCTTAGACAGGACGTAGACCTCACCTTCGAACTTGGTGTGCGGCTTGATCGTGCCCGGCTTGGCCAGAACCTGGCCGCGCTCGACGTCGTCACGCTTGGTGCCGCGCAGCAGCAGGCCAGCGTTGTCGCCTGCCTGACCCTGGTCCAGCAGCTTGCGGAACATTTCAACGCCGGTCACGGTGGTCTTCTGCACCGGACGGATGCCGACGATTTCGATTTCGTCACCGACCTTGATGATGCCGCGCTCGATACGACCGGTCACCACGGTGCCGCGACCCGAGATCGAGAACACGTCTTCCACCGGCATCAGGAACGGCTTGTCGATCGCACGCTCCGGCTCCGGAATCCAGGTGTCCAGGGCCTCGACCAGCTTGATGATGGCCGGCACACCGATGTCGCTCTGGTCGCCTTCCAGCGCCAGGCGGGCCGAACCGGCGATGATCGGGGTGTCGTCGCCCGGGAACTCGTACTTGCTCAGCAGCTCGCGCACTTCCATCTCGACCAGCTCGAGCAGCTCGGCGTCGTCGACCATGTCGGCCTTGTTCAGGAACACGACGATGTACGGCACGCCGACCTGGCGCGACAGCAGGATGTGCTCGCGGGTCTGCGGCATCGGGCCGTCAGCGGCCGAGCACACCAGGATCGCGCCGTCCATCTGGGCGGCACCGGTGATCATGTTCTTGACGTAGTCAGCGTGGCCCGGGCAGTCAACGTGGGCGTAGTGACGGGTCGGGGATTCGTATTCGACGTGCGCGGTCGAGATCGTGATGCCACGCGCCTTTTCTTCCGGCGCGGCGTCGATCGCGGAGTAGTCCTTGAACTCGCCACCGAAGCGCTCGGCACCGATCTTGGTCAGTGCGGCGGTCAGCGTGGTCTTGCCGTGGTCGACGTGACCGATGGTGCCGACATTGACGTGCGGCTTGGTGCGCTCGAACTTACCCTTGGCCATGGCTGCTTATCTCGAATTCGTCTGAGAGGTGATGCTTGAGATGGTGCTCACGAAAGGAATCGAACCTTCGACCTCTTCCTTACCAAGGAAGTGCTCTACCGACTGAGCTACGTGAGCCGAGTTTTGCATTATGACATGAACTCGATACTATTCAAAGTTCATTCAATGGAGCGGGAGACGGGAATCGAACCCGCACCATCAGCTTGGAAGGCTGAGGTTCTACCATTGAACTACTCCCGCGCCGGGAATGTCACAACGTGAAACTGGTGGAGGGAGGTGGATTCGAACCACCGAAGGCGTAAGCCAGCAGATTTACAGTCTGCCCCCGTTGGCCGCTTGGGTATCCCTCCTTACCACCCCAACCCGTTGCCGCCGAAGCGTTGCGGTGTGTGGTGGTGAGCCGCTTATTCTGCTGATCAGGCGGGGGGCTGTCAACGCTTTTTTCCATCTTTTTCACACGTTGTCGCAAACCCATTGATACGCAAGGTTATTGCCCAGGGACCGGCAGGGTCTCGCTGGCGAAAATTGCGACATGAGGGACACCGTCGGCGCCGATCCAGCCCCGATACATGCCCTGGGTGTTGAACGGCGTGGCCATTTTCCCGTCTGCGCCGAGCACGATCGCACCACCATCGCCGCCCAACTGCGGAATCGTTTCGTTGATCACGCCCTTGCCAGCCTGCTCCGGGGTCTGCCCCTGGTAGCGCATGCGTGCGCAGATCTCGTGCGCGGCCGCAGTACGGATGTAGTACTCGCCCCAACCGGTGCCCGACACCGCACAGCGCGCATCGGCCCAGGTGCCTGCACCGATGATCGGCGAGTCACCCACTCGGCCATAGCGCTTGTTGGTCATGCCGCCAGTGGAGGTGCCGGCGGCCAGCTGCCCCTGCGCGTCCAGCGCGACCGCGCCCACCGTGCCGAAGTGCTTTGCGGTCTCCAGGTCGGCATGGGCCTGGCCGCTGGCCTCTTCCTTCAGTGCGCGCTGCAGCTGCTGCCAGCGCTTCTCTGTACGGAAGTAGGAGGGATCCACCAGGGCAATACCCTGCTCGGCCGCGAAGGCCTCGGCGCCCTGCCCGACCATCATCACGTGCCTGGATTTCTGCATCACGGTCTGTGCCAGCAGGATCGGGTTGCGCACCCGCTGCACGCCGGCCACCGCACCAGCAGCCTGGGTGGCGCCGTCCATCACTGCGGCATCCAGCTCGTTGTGGCCGTCATGGGTGAACACCGCGCCCTTGCCGGCGTTGAAGGTGGGATCGTCTTCCAGCACCGTAATCGCTGCGGTGACGGCAGCCAGCGCCGGACGACCCGCCGCCAGTTCGGCATGGCCCTTCAGCAGCGCGGCGCGCAACGCATCGCGCGCGGCCTTCTCTTCGGCCGGCGACAGGTCCTTGCGCTCGACGCCGGCACCGCCGTGGATGACCAGCAGCGGCGAGGCGGCCGGGGCGGCCTGGGCAAGCAACGGCAGGGACAGCAGCGCAGACAGCGCCAGGCGCAGTTTCATCGGGTACATCTCCAGCAGGACGAGGGAATGGATTGCGGGTGGAACATCATTGGCGGACGACTTCGATCTGGCCGTCGGCGACGTCGGCCACGGCGTGGTAATCGGCCTCGGCCTGGAAGTCGTCCAGCCGCATGCGGCTGCCACTGGCGACCACCGTTACCGGTACGGCATGGAAGCGCAGCGGTTCGCCCTCGACCAGACGATCGGCATCACGACCGGGGCTGACCACCCAGACCTTGCCTTCGCCGTCGGCGCTGTAGACCTGGGCCTGCCCATCGGGCTCCACGCACAGGGCGGTGTCCTCATCAACGCCAATGCCGACGATGTCCGGGTCACCACTGTCCTGCGCGGCGCGTGCCACGAACACGATCAGGCGACCGAGCCGGTCACGCTTGTCGAAATGGGTATCGGTGACCACGCGCCGCAGGTAGGGCATCTGCAGGAATCCACTGTCGATGGTGACAGCGCTGCCCATCGGGTCGGCCAGCGCACCGGCGGAGGTGATGCTGCCGCCATCCATCGCGCCATAGGCGTAGCCGCCGAGGCGCGCGGTTGAGCGCGGTACCCTTCCAGAAGCGGATGTAGCGGGCCTGGTCACCACCGGCGATGAAGATGGCATCGGCTGCGGCAACCACGCGCAGCACGGCCGGATCGTCGGCACCGCGACGGCTGTCGAAGACCAGGGTCTGTACCGCCGTGGTGCCGCCGATCTCGTGGTAGAGGCGGTCCTGCAGCTCATCGCCACCGGAGGCGCGCAGGATCAGCACACGGCCATTGCCGGCCTGCCTCAGCCACCACTGGAAGGCGTCCGGCACCCACTCGCCACCGCCCATCAGCATCATCGCCGGCGCGCGCGGGCCGGGGCGCGGGGCCTCAAGGTCGCCGACTTCGTAATAGGCAAAGCCGGGGCCCAGCAGATCCTGCGCGGGTGCGGCCAGTGGCCAGGCCAGCACAAGCAGCGCCAGCCAGGCAAAGGGGAGGGTCCGGTGGAGGCTTCGCATCCCTGATCTCCCTGAACGACATCGACTTGCAAGCGTTTTCACTCTTTGCCAGATAGGCACCCAGTAGTCAAGGACATAAAAAAGGCGTTAAATGCGCGCGCCCATTCCGGAAATCTGAATGGGGGACAGGGCCCCTCCTCTGCGGGCCGGCTTCATTTCCGAGAATTCCTCATGCGTAGACAGGCGATGGCGTGGTCGATCCAGCTGGCGTTGATGGGTGTGGCTGCTTCCGCGGCCGCCCAGGCTCCGTCTTCCTCTTCGATACAACAACTGGACGCGGTGCAGGTCACCGGCTCGCGCATTCCGCGCGCCCAGGTGGAAGGCCCCGCCCCGATCACGGTGATCAACGCCGAACAGATCCGCTCAAGCGGCTTCACCAGCGTGCCGGACGTGCTGCGTGCAATGACCCAGAACGGCGGTGAGACGCAGAGCCAGCAGTCTTCCAGCGGCGCCGACTTCTCGCCGGGCGCCCAGCAGGTGGACCTGCGCGGCCTGGGCCCGAACCACACGCTGGTGCTGGTCAATGGCCGCCGTATCGCCGACTTCCCGATGCCGTTCAAGGGCCGCAGCAACTTCACCGATGTCTCCAACATTCCGCTGGGGATGATCGAACGCATTGAAGTGCTGACCGGCAGCGCCTCGGCCATCTATGGTTCGGACGCGATCGCCGGCGTGGTCAACTTCATCCTGAAGAAGAAGGCCGACGGCACCACCATCGACATGCGCATGGGCACCACCACCGAAGGCGGTGGCGAGTCGTTCGACATGAGCATCGCCAGCGGTTTCAGCCGTGGCAACTTCAACGCGGTATACAGCGTCGAGCTGCAGTCGCAGACCCCGCTGTGGGCCTATGACCGTGACATCCAGGACTCGACCCAGGATGGCCCGACCGAGGGTTCGCGCATCGCTCGCCGTGCCTACCTGCGCACCGACTACAACGATGACTATCTGGACCCGGGCGCCGCCACCTGCGAAGCCCTGGCCGGGCAGAACCAGGGCAGCACCTACCGCGCCTATCGCCCGAAGTACGGCTACTACTGTGGCAGCGACAGCTCCATCGGCTACGGCACCATCCTCAGCAAGCGCCGCGGCGCCAACGGCTACGCGTCGCTGAGCTACGACTTCGACAATGGCCAGCAGTGGTTCGCCGACGTGCAGCTGGGCTACCACACGATGTCGCTGATGCGCGACGTCACCCAGTGGGGCCGCATGGACGCCAACGGCGATGAGTCGGGTTATTTCAACAACGAAGCCACCGGCGAGATCGAGTTCTGGCAGCGCCAGTTCTCGCCAGAGGAAATGGGCGGCCTGCGCAACGCCATGGTGCGCAGCACGCAGAAGACCTTCAGCGTGACCACCGGCTTCAAGGGCAACCTGGCCGGCAACTGGGATTACGAAGCAGCGCTGAGCCATTCGCAGTACCAGTCGCGGATCAGCTGGGCGCAGATCATCGCCGCCAAGGCCAATGACCTGTTCCTCGGTCCGCAGCTGGGCGTGGATGACGACGGTTTCCCGGTCTACAATGCCGACCCGTCACGCCTGTACCGGCCGCTGACCCGCGCCGAGTACGATTCGATCGCCGCGCGTACCACCTACACCCCGAAGTCGCGCACGGAGACTGCCGCCTTCACCCTGACCAACTCGGCCCTGTTCGCCCTGCCCGGTGGCGACGCCGGGTTTGCCGCGACCGTGGAAGTGGGCCAGCAGGCGTACTCGCTCAATCCCGATCCGCTGGCGACCGGGTACTACTACTACAGCTGGAAGGATTCGGACGGCAAGGGTTCGCGCAACCGCTGGGCGACCGCTGCCGAGCTGCGCATGCCGCTGCACGAGTCGGTCAACCTGAGCGTGGCCGGCCGCTACGACCAGTACCGTTATTCCGGCCACACCATCGGCAAGGCGACCTGGAGCGGCGGCCTGGAATGGCGCCCGATCGACACGCTGCTGGTGCGCGGTTCGTACGGCACCGCGTTCCGTGCGCCGGACCTGCACTACGTATTCGCCGGCCCGGGCAACGATGAGACCACCGCCGAAGACCTGTACAGCTGCCGCGCGGACGGCGCCACCGACTGCGCCGACTACGAACGCAACCTGGTCCGCAGCCGCATCGGCAACCGCCAGCTCGACCCGGAAACCAGCACCTCGTGGAGTGCCGGCTTCGTCTGGTCGCCGGCGATCGGCCTGGACCTGTCGGTGGACTGGTTCGACATCGACATGCGCAACCAGGTGCAGGACATGGACGTGCGCACGATCCTGGCCAACGAAGCGAACTGCCGCCTGGGCAGCGCCGACATCACCTCGCCGACCTGCGTGGATGCGCTCGCCCGCATCACCCGCAGCAACGACGGGCGCCTTTATGGCGTGCGCGTGGAGCCGATCAACGTCGCCCGCGAGTCCACCTCCGGCATCGACGTCGGCCTGCGCTACCGCCTGCAGACGGGCATCGGCGACTTCATCTTCAACGGCACCCACACCTGGGTGAAGAAGCATGATTTCCAGCGCTACCCGGGCGACCGCAGCGAAGACCAGTTCGCAGTGAACAGTGGCTTCGACATCCCGCGCACCAAGACCAGCCTGAGCGTGACCTGGGAGAAGAATGCGTGGTCGGCAACCGTGTACGGCTCGCGCCTGGGCAAGCTGCCAACCTCGGACAGCTACGACCAGGTGTTCGACTGGGACAGCGGTGACAGCCCGTACGTGAGGGCAACGTATCGCTACAACGCCTCGCTGCAGTACCGCTTCGACGACCACTCGCGCCTGTCGCTGTCGGTGGTCAACGTGCTCAACAAGATGCCGCCGAAGGACCGTACCTACACCGCGTACCCCTACTACGACGTGTCCTGGTTCGACAGCGTCGGCCGCACGATCAACCTGCAGTACACGCACAAGTTCGGTGGCAGCGCACTGTAAGTGCCAGGCCAGTGCCGATACAGGAGCCCCCGCTTCGGCGGGGGTTCTTTTTTTCTGCTGGCTGAACGGCGTCCAAGCAGGGACCGCTGCCTGGCCGGTCCGCAGTGGCTTTTAGGAAACAGCTGATTCCGCGCCATCCGCGCCGCTCCCTAGCATCGTTGCATGTTCCGCTTCCCCCGCCCTTCGCTGCAGCAGGCCGTGCCATCGACTACCGCGTCGGTGCTGCTGCGCTGCCTGACCGTGTGCGTCTTCATCTGCCTGGCCGCCGCGGCCGGGTTCTACCTGCTCACCGCATTCACCGAGGACATCTCGACCCATCGCCGCGAGATGAACGCGGCGGCCTACAGGGCCCAGATCTATTTCGACCAGCGCGAAGCCCTGCTGCGCTACCTGGGCGATTCGGTGGTGACGGGCAACCCGGATGCACCTGCGGCGGACAGCGAAGGCATGCGCCAGGTGCCGCTGGAGGGTGCTGGCGGCCAACCGGGCCAGCGGCTGCTGTTGTCAACGCGCGCCGAGCACACGCTGCAGGCGCTGCAGACGCACCTGCTTCTGGTCGACGCCCGGGGCGCGCATTGGCTGGCCGGAGGCGAGGTCGATGTCGACCTGGCGCGACTGCCCTCGCTGCGCGTGCTTCAGGCGCGCAGCGGCAGCGTGGAGGGAGCCGACCCGGTGTACTGGCTGCGCCCGGGTGACAGTGGCGTTGCATTGGCCCAGCCGGTACAGGCGGGCCCCCATCCGACGCAGTGGCTGGTGCTGCTGCTCGATGGCGCGGCGGCGGCGAGCATGATCGACGGCCAGGGCATCGGCGGCTATGCGCTGCTCGACCGTGGCGGGCAGCCTGCATTGTCCAGCCAGGCCCCGCGGCTGGATGGTGCGGGCTGGAAGACCCTGCGGGAGCGCCAGGACGACAGCTTCGGCACGTTGTGGAGCGGCGGGCTTCCGCGCGGCGTAGCGCTGGTGAAGGGGGTCGGCAATGATGGCTGGCGGCTGGTCTACCACCTGCCGCCGCAGCTGCTGCTGGGCGACCTGGCGGTGCCTCTGCTGATCTGCGTGCTGTTGCTGCTGCTGGCCGGCCTCGCGCTGCGCCTGCTGCGGCATCGCGTGGACCTCCAGTTGATCCAGCCGGCCCTGCAGCAACACCGCCGCCTGCTGGAGAACCTGGATTTCAGTTCGACGGTGATCGACATGGCGCCGGTCGGCATCTGCGTCCTGCGCCGCAGCGACCGCGCGCTGCTGCTCTCCAACCAGCTGCTGCGCGACTGGCTTGGCGAAGAAGGCGAACACAGCGACTGGCAGGCGCCATGGCGCGGGCATGCCGGCGAGCACGGGTGTGGACTGGAATTCACCACCCGCGATGGTCGCCAGCTGCAGGTGCTGCACGCGGCCTGCCGCTACCAGGGCGATGACGTGCTGCTGTGCGTGTTCCATGACATTTCCCGGCACCGCCAGGCACAGGCCGCGCTGTCGTCGGCACGCCAGGCCGCCGATGCGGCCAACCAGGCCAAGAGTGCGTTCCTGGCCACCATGAGCCATGAGATCCGCACCCCGCTGTACGGCGTGCTGGGCACGCTGGAACTGCTCGGGCACACTTCGCTGGACGCGCGGCAGTCGCAGTACCTGCGCACCATCGAAAGTTCCTCATCGGTCCTGCTGCAGTTGATCAGCGACGTGCTGGATGTTTCCAAGATCGAGTCAGGGCAGCTCAGCCTGGAGCCGGCGGCGTTCTCGCCGCGCGAGCTGACCGAGAGCGTGCTGCGCAGCTTTGCCGCGTCGGCCACCTGCAAGGGCCTGCAGATCCTGGTCTGTACCGACCCGCGCCTGCCGACGCGGGTGCTCGGTGATGCCGACCGCATCCGCCAGGTGCTGGGCAACCTGCTCAGCAACGCGATCAAGTTCACCGAACATGGGCGGGTGGTGCTGCGCGTGCGCCAGGTACAGCGCGAAGGTGAATCCAGCGTGCTGGCCTGGCAGGTCACCGACACCGGCGTGGGTATCGCCGCCGAAGAACAGGCGCGGTTGTTCGAACCGTTCCGCCAGGTCCGCGGCGCGGCCAGTGCACAGGGCACCGGGCTGGGCCTGTCCATCAGCGACCGCCTGGTGCGCCTGATGAGCGGCGAACTGCAGGTGGTGAGCGAGCCTGGCCTGGGCAGCAGCTTCAGCGTCCGTCTGCCCTTGCCGGTTCTGCCCACCGCAGAGGATGGCCCTGTGCTGCTACCGGAGCCGCCGATCCTGGTGCGCGGCCGCGACCGCGAGCTGGTCGACAGTGCCTGCGGCTGGCTGCGTCGCTGGGGCGCAAACGCGCAGCCCCTGCAGGGCGACCCAGCACTGCTGGACCATGACGGCGCGATCCTGATGGATGGTGAGGCCGGGATGCCGTTGGCCTGGACAGGCCCCCGCGTGGTGGCGTCGATCGACGGCGGTGACCAGCCCACTGTTGCCGCCGATGGCAGCCTGGTGGTGACCCTGCACGGGATGACCGCCATCGGCAATGCATTGGCCAACGTGCAGCAGCAACGTGCGGCGCTGCCGGAGACATCGCGCGCGGCACCGCCGGTGCCGCTGGGCCTGCGCGTGCTTGCCGTCGAAGACAATCCGATCAACCGGGTGATCCTGGCCGAGCAGCTGCGCACCCTCGGCTGCGATGTGGAGCTGGCACAGGACGGCGTGGAAGCCCTGCAGCGATGCCGCGAGCAGTCATTCGACCTGGTGGTGACCGATATCAACATGCCGCGCATGGACGGTCACGCGTTGGCCCGCCAGCTGCGCGATGACGGCAACCCGGTGCCAGTGATCGGTGCCACCGCCAATGCCACCGCCGAGGAGCGCGAGCGCTGCCTGGCCAGTGGCATGCAAGGCTACCTGAGCAAACCCATCGACATCGCCCGCCTGCGCAAGGCGCTCAACGCCCTGCGCCAAGGAGACCCCGCATGACCCAGCGTGTCCTGATCCTGGAAGACCAGCCCTTCCAGCGCGGCTTCCTGGCCAACCTGTTCGGCAGCCGCGCCGGCGTGCAGGTCGATGCCTGCGAGGACGTGGATGCGGCCATCGCGTTGTGTGCATGCCAGCCCTATGACCTGGTGGTCAGTGACCTGCTGATGCCCGGACAGGACGGCATCCAGTTCATCCAGGCGCTGGCCGCACAGCCGCGCCCGCCGCGCCTTGCGGTAGTCAGTGCCGCGCCGCGCCGGATGATGACCTCGGCACGGCTGATGGCCGAATCGCTGGGGCTGGATGTGATCGGGCTGCTGCCCAAGCCAGTGGCCGCCGCCGATGTGGACGCCCTGTTCGAGGCCCTGGCGCAGGCGCGTCCGGTTGCCGACGACGCCCCAGCGCGCGCGGCGGCGGCACCCGAACCGGATGCATCGCAGCTGCGCCAGGCCATGGCCGATGGCAGCCTGACGGCCTGGTTCCAACCGAAGAAGTCACTGCAGTCAGGACGGGTCGTGGCGGCCGAGGCACTGGTGCGCTGGCGCCACCCCCAGCTGGGTACGCTGGCCGCTGGCAGCTTCCTGCCGGCGATCTGCCGCTACGGGCTGGAGGGCGATCTGCTGCGGATGATGCTCAAGGCCAGCATCAGCGCGCAGGCGCGCTGGCGCAGGCAAGGTTTCCGGGTACCGGTGTCGATCAACCTGCCCCCTCACCTGCTGGAGCAGTCGGATCTGCCCGACGAGC
This sequence comes from Stenotrophomonas maltophilia, assembly GCF_002799155.1. Classification (GTDB taxonomy): domain Bacteria; phylum Pseudomonadota; class Gammaproteobacteria; order Xanthomonadales; family Xanthomonadaceae; genus Stenotrophomonas; species Stenotrophomonas maltophilia_R. Next base: position 365,956 of record NZ_NERD01000002.1, on the reverse strand, counting down.
TGCTGGCGCTGACCCTGGCCCACGGCGGTACACCCGGTGAGTTGTGCTTCGAACTGATGGAAAACAGCACCACGCGGCACGTCAGCGACTTCTATGCAGGCGCCTGCCGCCTGCGCATGAAGGGCTTCGGCCTGGCCCAGGATGATTTCGGGCAGGGCCTGAGCTCGGTCCACAACCTGGTCAATACCCCTTTCACCGAGGTCAAGATCGACCGCGCGCTGGTCAGCGGCTGCGCCCGCGACCCGGCCCTGCACCTGACCCTGTCAACGGTGATCGCACTGGCCAACCAGCTGGGCCTGACCATCGTGGCAGAGGGCGTGGAAAGCGATGCCGACCTGGCCGCGCTGCGCCAGTTGGGGTGCAGCCAGGTGCAGGGCTTCCTGATCTCACAGGCGCTGCCGTCGGATGAGTTCACCCGCCTGCTGGATGAAGAAGCGCCCCAGTGGGACGACGCGCCGCGGGCCGCCCTGCGCTGACACGGATTCCACGGCGGCTTCACGAAATCATCAAGTTGCATTGACGATCCTGTCTGTGCAGCGGCGGCGGAGTTCCATCCGTTGCTGCACAAGGTGCCGCTGACCGCCCCCTGCTCCGAGACCTGCCATGCCGGCCGAGGCCGCTCCTGTACGCCGACTCGCTCGCCGCTCGCTGCGCGTCCACGCCCTGCTGATTGGCGTGGTGGTGCTGGCGACCCTGCAGGCCGGACTGCTGTTGTCGGCCGGCTCGCAGCTGTTAAACGAAGAGCGCAGCAAGATCGAGTACCACTTCCGCCGCCTGGACGGCACGCTGCGCGAGCAGGAGCGCTTCCTTCGCCAGTGGCGTCTGCATGATGTCGGCACGCGTGGGCAGCCGGTGGCCGATGCCAGCGTGGAGCTGCAACGCGGCCCCTTGTTCGCCAACTTTGCGGTGATCGGGAGCGAGGGGGCCAGTCTTTCGCCACCGACCGAGCTGGGCGACCGCTTCCTGCGCTTCTACGGCACGTTCTGGTCGGCCTCGCGCTATCCACCACCCCAATGCCTGCTGGTCGATGGCCAGGGCACGCGCGGGCTGCTGGCACCTGTACAGATCGCCGGTACCGACGCGAACCAGAACAGCCCGCATCACCTGCGCCCGGCGATCGCCAGCATCCATCAGGTCATGGGGACGCAGCCGGCGCTGCAGCGCGGTGGCATCGTCTGGGTGGGCGTGCCTTGGCGCGACCGACAGACCTGGCTGCTGGCCATCGCCCACGCCCCGCAGGATGCGCGCCTGTGGGGTGAGGACGACGAGGACTCGCAGGCGGCGTTGGCCTGCCTGCTCGATCCCGGCCGTGTCGATGACTATCGGCAGGTGCTGGGTGTCCCGGTGTTCCAGCGGTTGTCGCTGTTCGATGCCAATGGCCAGCGCCTGCTGGGCGATGCGGCCGATGCCAGCGACGCCGGCACCTCCTGGCAGGCCGGCCTCGATGGCCTGCAGTTCCGCATGCGCAGCGAGCGCGGCTGGCTGGCGGTCTACCACGTCGGGTGGCGACAGGTGTTCCAGCACCCGCAAGGGCCCTTGCTGGGCGCGACCGTGGTCGCCCTGCTGCTGGCACTGGGTGGCACGCTGGTGCTGCGCGCGTACCGGCGTTCGGTCATCGAACCGCTGCGCAGCAACCACGCGCGCCTGCTGGAAAGCGAAGCCTTCAGTCGCACGATCCTGGACAACGCGCCGATCGGGCTGTGCCTGCTGCGCCGTTCCGATGGCAATGTGCTGCTGGACAACGCCCTTGCCCGCCGCTGGCTGGGCGAGGACCACCATGCCGGCGGCTGGCATGGCCCGTGGCGGCGGAGCGTACTGGCTGCCGGCGGCACCACGCTGGGCGATGGCCTGGCCTACGCCACGCCCGAAGGCCGCCACCTGCTGGTGACCGCGACACCGGCGCGCTATCGCGGCGAGCCGGCAGTGCTCTGCCTGTTCATTGATCTGAGCAGCCAGCATGAGGCCGAACAGGTGCTGCAGCAGGCGCGCCGCGCCGCCGACCAGGCCAACCGCGCAAAGAGCCAGTTCCTGGCCACCATGAGCCATGAGATCCGCACGCCGCTGTACGGCGTCCTTGGTACGCTTGAGCTGCTGGGGCTGACGCCACTGGATGCGCGGCAGCAGGACTACCTGGCAACGATCCAGCGTTCGTCCTCTACCCTGATGCAGCTGATCAGCGACATCCTGGATGTCAGCAAGGCCGAGGCCGGGCAACTGAGCCTGGAGCCCAGCCCATTCGATCCGGTGCGGTTGACCGAAGACGCGCTCGACTCGTACGCCGCTGCGGCCGCCAACAAGGCACTGCAGTTCTACGCCTGCATCGATGCCGACGTGCCGCCCATGGTGTGCGGTGATGCCGCGCGGACCCGCCAGGTGCTCAACAACCTGATCAGCAACGCACTGAAGTTCACCGACAGCGGGCGCGTGGTGGTCCGCCTTTCGGCACGCTGGCAGGAGCAACGCTGCTGGCTGCAATGGCAGGTGGCCGATACCGGTATCGGCATTGCCAGCGAACACCAGGCGCATCTGTTCGAGCCGTTCTTCCAGGCCAACCCGGGCACCGATGCGATGCGGGGCACCGGCCTGGGCCTGGCCATCTGCGCGCATCTTGTGGCGTTGATGGAAGGGCAGCTGCGCGTGGTCAGCGAGAGCGGCCTGGGCAGCAGTTTCAGTGTTGAACTGCCGCTGCCATCGGCACCACCGGATCCGCAGCAGTCACCCGCGCCGCAGCTGCCCGCCGGCCTGCAGATACAGGTGCGGGGCAGCGTGCGAGAACTGGTGCAATCGCTTTGCGAGCGCCTGCAGCAGCGCGGTGCACAGGCCAGCGTTTACCGTGAGGACGTCGCGGCAGGCTTGCCATCGGCGGGCGTGCTGCTCGACCTGGCCCTGGACGACTCCCTGCCCGGATGGGCGGATGGACCGCGCGTGGTCGCCTGCCGCGAAGGCGGCGTGCGGCCGCGGCAGGTCAACGGCGTCTGGCAGGTTGGCCTGCATCGGTTCGACGCGATCGTGGTCGCCCTGGCCGCAGCCAGTGGCCAGCCGCTGGCCGCCAGCGCAGAAGGGCGCCTGCCAGCGACGCGTCATTTCGGCCTGCAGGTGCTGGTCGCCGAGGACAACCCGATCAACCAGGCGATCCTGCGCGACCAGCTGGAGCAGCTCGGCTGCCGCGCCGTGGTCGCCAGCGATGGCAATGAAGCGCTGGGCTACTGGCAACAGGGCGCGTTCGCGCTGGTGCTGACCGACCTGAACATGCCCGGGCTGGATGGCTACGGCCTGGCCCGCGCCTTGCGGGCACGGGGTGTCAGCGTGCCGATCCACGGCGCCACCGCCAATGCCGACCCGGCCGAACGCCAACGCTGCCAGGAATCGGGCATGCAGGGCGTGCTGGTCAAGCCGATCACGCTGGAAGCCCTGCAGCGCCTGCTGACCCGGATCGCCGACGGCGATGCGCCAGACTCTGCGATGCAGGAGCGCCGTGCGTCCACCGCATCGCACGACACGGATCCCCCGCTGCAGGTTCCCGCGAAGATGCAGTCGCTGTTCGTACAGACCATGCAGACCGACCTGGACAGCCTGCGCCAGGCAATCGCCGCTGCCGATCCCGCCCGCGTGGCGCAGGTTCTGCACCGCATCCGCGGCGCGCTGGTGATCGTCGGTGCACCTGCGCTGGTGGACAGCGGCCTGCAGATCGAACAGTGCCTTGCCGGCGGCGATGACCTGGCCACCCAGGCGGCCGCTCTTGCCGGCTTCCAGCAACGCCTCGAACAGATGCTGCATCCGCTGCGCGACGCTGCGTCCCCTTCCCCTCCTGACGACCCGACCCTGCCATGACCACACGGATCCTCATCGCCGACGACCACCCGATCGTGCTTGCCGGCATCCGCGACGTACTGGCCGGGGAACTGGACCTGGACATCGTGGGCGAAGCGGCCGATCCGGGTACGCTGATCGAGCTGATGACCCGGACCCGGCCACAGGCGGTCATCACCGACTACAGCATGCCGGGGGGCGATCGCTTCGGGGACGGCATCAAGCTGATCTCGTTCCTGCGCCGCAGCTTCCCGGAGACACGCCTGCTGGTGCTGACGATGGTGTCCAATCCATCGTTGGTTGCGGCGATGTATGCCGCCGGCGCGGGCGGCGTGGTGCTCAAAAGCCATGGATTGGGCAGCCTGGTACAGGCCCTGCGCGTGGTGCTGGCCGACCGCGTCTACCGCCCCCCGGGACTGCTGCCGGTAGCCGCGAGCGAACCGGCCGATGCCGATGCGGTCCGTGCGCGCCTGTCGCCGCGCGAGCTGGAGGTGATCCGCCTGTTCACCAGCGGCATGAGCGTGGGCGACATCGCACGCCAGCTGCAGCGCAGCGCCAAGACGGTCAGCACGCAGAAGATCAGCGCGATGCGCAAACTCGGCGTGGACAGCGACCAGGCGCTGATCGAGTACTGCCTGCAGGCCTCACTGTTCGGCTGAGGCCCACTCCTGCCTGAACCCTGCCGGCCCTGTGATGGGGACTGCAGTGGCTTTAGGAAACGCCTGATTCCATAGGACAAGGACGATTTCTAGGCTGGACGCATCCCAGCATGGTGCATGTGGCAAGCAATTGCCGCTTCGCCCGGAGGGACGGAAGTCCGATGGCGCCTGCAGGCGCCGTGGCTGTGGCTTCCGCAGCGACGCGGCCCTGCCGCGTCAGTCCGCGCAGCCTTGCTGCGCCCTGCCACAGGAAGTCCATCAGCATGAACGCCTCCCCCTCACGGCCCCGCCGTGCGTACGGGCGCGCGCGCGCCCCGCGTGTGCCCCTCATTCCCAGCCTGCTGGCCACTGCCCTGTGGGCAGCCCTGCCGGCGCATGCCGCAGACCTCACCGGCCCGCTGCTGGTCGACGACGGTGACAGCCTGCAGTTGGGTGCCGACGATGTCCTCAACCACAGCGCGGGCAGCTTTGCACTCACGGTCACCGGTACCGGCAGCACTGCGCTGATCGACGGCAGCCACATCCACGTGACCGGCAATGGCAGCGGCGTGTCCGCCGCCAGCGGCGGCCAGGTGCAGCTGCGCGGCGCAACGCTGTCGATCGCACCGGCGACCGGCACAGGCTTCTATGCGCTGTATGCCAATGGTGCCGGCAGCGTGATCGATGCGCGCGACGTCGACATCGAGACCACCCGCAACGGCAGCGGCTATGGCAGCGTGCAGGCGTCCAACGGTGGCGTGATCCGCTACACCGGAGGCCGCATTGCGATGACCGGCGGCGTCGGCACCCTGGTCGGCGCCTCCGGCAACGGCAGTGAGGTTCACCTGGACACCCTGCAGATGAGCGCCGACAGTGGCGCACGCCTGCGCGCCGAAAGCGCCGGCCTGCTGACGATCCGCAACAGCCGGATCACCCTGGCTCCCGGCGGCATCCTCGCCGGCGTCGCCGTCGATGGCGTGGGCAGCCGCGCCGAGTTGTACGACACCTACCTGGATGGCGGCTGGTTCGATATCGGCAGCGGCGGCAGCGTGCTGCTGGAGAACGTGGAAGCGCACTCGGTGGGTGGCAGCATGCGCCTGCTCGGCAGCAGCATCAGCAAGACCTATTCCAGCGCGGTGATCAACGGCGGCAGCTTCTACACCGTTGGCGGCTATGGCGTGAACATCAACAACTGGGGCCAGCTGAGCGCCCGCGATGCGGCGTTCGATGTGCGCGAAGGCTTTTCCGGATTCTGGCTGGCCAGCGACGAGTCGCGCCTGCAGCTGACCAACAGCACCATTGATACCTGGACCGACACCCATGGCTACGGCGTGGAGATCGCCGGCGGCGTCGCCAGCGTGCAGGGTGGCCGGATCACCACGCACGGTGATGCGACCTACGGCGTGCGCGTGACCGGATCCACCGGCAGCACCGCCAGCCGCATCGAAGCCAACGGCAGCGTGATCGACGTGCGCGGCAACGGCGGCGGCGGCGTGTTCATCGGCGGCTCCACCGCCACCGCGCTGCTCGACAACGTTGCGATCCGCAGCGACGGCGAGAATGTGTTTGGCATCGTGCACATGAACACGGCGCGGCTGACCCAGGCCGACCGCCTGGACATCCGCATGACCGGCAGCAACAGCGGCGGCTATCGCTCCTACCTGACCGCGTTCGGCCCGTACTGGAACCGCGCCACCCTCAACGACAGCCACATCGAGACCGCCAGTGGCGCCGCGTTCTGGCTGCAGGGCAGCAACCACGCGTTGACCGTCAATGGCAGCGATGTGACTGCGGGCGACGGCAGCGGCCGGCTGCTGCGGGTCAGCGACACGGTATTCACCGACGGCAGCAGCGTGGCGACCAGCCGCATCGACTTCAGTGCCGACGCCAGCACGCTGCGCGGTGACGTGGTGGTCGACAGCGCCACGGCCGACGTACACATGCTGCTGGGCAACGGCACCACCTTCAGCGGTGCCCTGCGCAACGACTCCGGCTACCAGGTCGCACAGCTGGCGCTGGATGGCAGCAGCCAGTGGAACGTACGTGCCAGTTCCAGCGTCGGCACGCTCGAACACGCCGGCACCATCGCCTTCGATGCGCCGGCGGCAGACGGCTTCAAGACCGTCACCGTCAGCGGCGACTACGTGGGCAATGGTGGCCAGTGGAACTTCAACCGCGCGCTGGGCGACGACACTTCGCTGGGCGACCAGCTGGTGATCAACGGCAACAGCAGCGGCACGGCCAGCGTGAGCGTGCGCAATGCCGGCGGCACCGGTGCGCTGACCCAGGAAGGCATCCGCCTGATCACCGTGGCCGGCCAGTCGGATGCACAGTTCAGCCTGCAGGGGCGCGCGGTCGCCGGTGCCTACGACTACTTCCTGTTCAAGGGCGGTGTGTCGACCCCGGATGATGGCAACTGGTACCTGCGCTCGGAATACGTGCCGCCGGTCGATCCGCCGGAACCGCCGGATCCCCCGATCGACCCGCCGCAGCCGCCGGATCCCCCGATCGACCCGCCACAGCCGCCGGAACCGCCGGTCGACCCGCCGTTGCCGCCGGAGCCGCCGATCGATCCGCCGCGTCCGCAGGTGGAACGCCCGGAACCGGCGGCCTACCTGGCCAACCGCAGCGCCGCGCTGGGCATGTTCCGGCACAGCCTGCACGACCGCGCCGGTGATCCCGCCGCCCTGGCCGGCGCCAGCCGTGACGCCGTGGCCTGGATGCACCTTCGCAGCGCGCAGCCCGACAGCCATGACCGCAACCGCCAGGTCCAGGTCGATGGCCAGATCAGCAGCGTGCTGGTCGGCGCCGGACGCCGCTTCGAGGTGGGTGGCACGGGCGAACTGCAGGCCGGTGCGATGCTCGGCCATGGCCGCGCGCGCAATGACAGCCGCTCGCAGGTGACCGGCTACACCGCGCGTGGCGTGGTCACTGGCACCAGCGTGGGCGCCTATGCGACCTGGCTGCAGGATGCACGCATGGAAGGCGGTGCCTATGTGGATGGTTGGCTGCAGTACGGCCGCTTCCGCAACAGCGTGCAGGGCGAAGGCCTGCAGAAGGAGCGCTATGACGCCCGCAACTGGAGTGCATCGGCCGAGGCCGGCTATGTGCTGCCTCTGCGGCGCACCGCGCAGCGCGGCATCTACCTGGAACCGCAGCTGCAGGTGGTGCACAGCCGCTATGACAGCGACCGCGTGGTCGAGGCCAACGGCACGGTGGTCGAAGACCACGGTGGCGGCGAGACCAGCACCCGCCTCGGCCTGCGCCTGTACAGCCGTGGGTTGAGCGCGGCGCAAGGCCAGGTGCACCCGTACGTGGCGGTGAACTGGTGGTCCGGCGGCAATGGCGCGGGCCTGGCAATGGACGGCGAGCGGCTGCAGCGGCAGCTGCCGCGCGACATCTATGAAGCCAAGGCCGGCGTGCAGGTGGATCTGTCCGGCGGCTGGCGCGGCTGGGGTGAACTGAGCCGGCAGAGCGGCGGCATGGGCTTCCGCGATGTCGGCGCCCAGCTGGGCGTGTCGTACAACTGGTGATGCGGGACGTGCCCGGCAAGGGAGTGCCGGGCACTTTTTCCACATGCGGCGTGGAAAGCGATGGGGGTTTGGTGTGGACAAGTGCCTGCGAACCGCACGTAGCAAGCGTTTCAGGATGTGGCTGTTTTTTGTCCATGCCCCTTCGCGGTTTTCCACACCCCTCGTGGAGAGTGGTTGGGATTTGATGTGGACAAGTGGGTGGGAGTGTTGCCACGCAGGCGTTTCGAAGCATGGTGAAAAATTGTCCATGCTGCACGGGAAAGCCGTGTAAGGCCGAGCATGGGCTCGGTTCTACAGAGGCGGGCGCGGTTTTCCACATCCGCCGTGGAAAGCGATGGGAGTTTGCTGTGGACAAGTACCGGCGAACATCACACCGCAAGCGTTTCGCACTGTGGTGGTTTTTTGTCCATCACCGGAAACGCGAACGCCCCGCACAGGGCGGGGCGTCCGGGGTCGATCCAATGCCGCTGGATCAGACGTTGAAGCGGAAGTGCAGGATGTCGCCTTCCTGCACGCGGTATTCCTTGCCTTCCAGGCGCAGGCGACCGGCTTCCTTGGCGCCGGCTTCGCCCTTGTACTTGATGAAGTCGTCATACGCGATGGTTTCGGCGCGGATGAAGCCCTTCTCGAAATCGGTGTGGATGACCGCGGCGGCCTGCGGGGCGGTGGCGCCCTTGCGCACGGTCCACGCGCGGACCTCCTTCACGCCAGCGGTGAAGTAGGTCTGCAGGCCGAGCAGGCTGTAGGCCGCGTTGATCACGCGGTTCAGGCCCGGCTCGCTCAGGCCCAGGTCGGCCAGGAAGGTATCGCGGTCTTCGTCGTCAAGCTGCGACAGCTCTTCTTCGATCGCGGCCGACACCGGCACCACCTGTGCGCCTTCGGCGGCAGCATGCGCACGCACGGCTTCCAGGTGCGGGTTGTTCTCGAAACCGTCTTCGAGCACGTTGGCGATGTACATCACCGGCTTCAGGGTCAGCAGGAACAGGTCGCGCACCAGCGCCTTCTCTTCCTCGTCCAGGCCCACCGAGCGGCCGGCCTTGCCATCCGACAGTGCGGCCTGCAGCTTGGCCAGCACCGGCTTGCGCGCCGCTGCATCCTTGTCGCCACCCTTGGCCGCACGCTCGGCGCGGTTCAGCGCCTTCTCGACGCTGTCCAGGTCGGCCAGCGCCAGCTCGGTGTCGATGGTTTCGATGTCCGAAATCGGATCGACCTTGCCGGCCACGTGCACGATGTCACCGTGCTCGAAGCAGCGCACCACGTGGGTGATCGCATCGACTTCGCGGATGTGCGCCAGGAACTTGTTGCCCAGGCCCTCACCGCTGGCGGCGCCAGCCACCAGGCCAGCAATGTCGACGAACTCGACCGCGGTCGGGATGACCTTCTGCGGGTTGATGATCGCTGCCAGCTCGTTCAGGCGCGGATCCGGCACCGGCACGATGCCGACGTTCGGTTCGATGGTGCAGAACGGGAAGTTCGCCGCGGCGATACCCGCCTTGGTCAGCGCGTTGAACAGGGTCGACTTGCCGACGTTGGGCAGGCCGACGATGCCGCATTTGATACCCATGGGTGACAGCTCTCTGGGGTGAAAGTGATTGGGGAAGCAGCGACATGGGCGCTGCTTTTCCAATCATTCTCCGTACCGACCAACGGTCGGTACCTACCGGGCAAATTACTTCGGGGTATGAAGCCGCTTCATTGCTTCGCTGAAATCGCCCTGCACTGCCAGCGGCAGCACGTCGATGGCATCGTCGATGGCGCGCGAAATCAGTACTTCATCGTCCTTGGAAGGGCGCCCCAGCACCCAGCCCACCACGCGGTCCTTGTGGCCGGGGTGGCCGATGCCCACGCGCAGGCGGTGGAACTTGCCATGACCGAGCAGGCGGATGGTATCGCGCAGGCCGTTCTGGCCGCCGTGGCCACCGTCGAACTTCAACCGTGCAACGCCGGGCGCCAGGTCCAGTTCGTCGTGGGCCAGCAGGGTCTCTTCCGGCTCGATCTTCCAGAACCGCTGCGCGGCGGTGACCGACTTGCCGCTGAGGTTCATGAAGGTGGCGGGCTTGAGCAGCCACACCGTCTGCCCGGCGATCTCGACCTTGGCGGTCTCACCGAACAGCTTGCTGTCCACGTTCCATCGCGCACCGGCTTTTTCAGCCAGGGCCTCAACGAAATGAAACCCGGCATTGTGCCGGGTCCGGGCGTGTTCCGATCCGGGGTTGCCCAGACCGACGATCAGTCGCAATCCTGCCATGGTTCCTCCCAGCACGGCGCCTGCCCGGAGGCAGGCGCCGCTTGGGTATTACTCGGCAGCAGCCACTTCTTCGTCAGCCGCGTCGGCCTTGCCGGCCTTGGCGGTGACGATGGCGTCGTCGTGGTCCTTGCCCAGCGCCAGGGCCGGGATCTCCACGCCCTTCGGCAGCTTGATGTTGGACAGGTACACCACGTCACCAGCCTTCAGCTCGCCCAGGTCGACTTCGATCGACTCCGGCAGGTCCTTCGGCAGGCAGGTGATGGTCACTTCCTTCAGTTCGTGGGTGACCACGACGTCGGCAGCCTTGCCGGCCGGCGAGGTGTCTTCGTTGACGAAGTGCAGCGGGACCGAAGCGGTCAGGGCTTCGTTCTCGTTCACGCGCTGGAAGTCCAGGTGCATGATCAGCTGCTTGTACGGGTGGCGCTGCATGTCACGCAGCAGGACCTTCTGCACCTGGCCGTCCAGGTTCAGGTCCAGGATCGAGGCATAGAACCACTCGTTCTGCTGGGCCAGCCAGATCTCGTTGTGGTCCAGGCTGATGGCGACCGGCTCGGCGTTGCCGCCGTACACGATGGCCGGGATCACACCGGCGTGACGCAGGCGGCGGCTCGCACCCTTACGCTGCAGTTCACGCTTGGTGACCTTGATTTCATGGGTCTTCGACATTTTCAACTACTCAGGTTGTTGCCTCGCCTTGCGGCGTGGCGGTTGGAGGTGCTTCCGCGACCAGAAGCACCCGGGGTATGCCTCCGCCGTTGCCGGCAGGGGCGAAAAACTCAGTCGACGTACAGCGAACTGACCGACTCGCCGAAGGCGATGCGGCGCATCGTTTCGGCCAGCATTTCCGCCACGCTCAGCTGGCGGATCTTGCTGCACACCCGCGCCGCGTCTTTCAGCGGGATGGTGTCGGTCACCACCAGCTCGTCGAGCTGGGAATTGGTGATGTTGTCCACCGCCGGGCCCGACAGCACCGCGTGGGTGCAGTAGGCGGCGACCTTGAGCGCACCGCGCGCCTTGAGGGCAGCGGCAGCGGCGCACAGGGTGCCGGCGGTATCGACGATGTCATCGACCATCACGCAGGTCTTGCCTTCGACGTCACCGATGATGTTCATCACGGTGGAGACGTTGGCGCGCGGGCGGCGCTTGTCAATGATCGCCAGGTCGGCGTCATCCAGGCGCTTGGCCACCGCACGGGCGCGGACCACGCCGCCCACGTCCGGCGAGACGACGATCAGGTTCTCGGTGCCGTAGGCGCGCCAGATGTCGGCCAGCAGCAGCGGGGACGCATACACGTTGTCCACCGGAATGTCGAAGAAGCCCTGGATCTGGTCGGCGTGCAGGTCGACGGTCAGCACGCGATCAGCGCCAGCGGTGCTGAACATCTTCGCCGCCAGCTTGGCGGTGATCGGCACGCGCGAGGAACGCATGCGGCGGTCCTGGCGCGAGTAGCCGAAGTACGGCACCACGGCGGTCACGCTGGCCACCGATGCGCGCTTGAGCGCGTCGATCAGCACCAGCAGTTCCATCAGGTTTTCCGCGCTCGGCGCACAGGTCGGCTGGATCACGAACACGTCCTGCTTGCGGACGTTCTCTTCGATTTCCACCTGCACTTCACCATCGGAGAAGTGCGAGACCAGCGCCTTGCCCGGGCGAACCCCCAGTTCCTTGCAGATGTTCTGCGCCAGACGTTTGTTGGCGTTGCCGGAAAAGACCAGCAGGTTCGGGGACTCTTGCATCATGATTGTCTCGGGCGGGGACGAGTGGCGGGGATCCGGAGTCGGCAAGGACCCTGATGGACCCTTGCTGCTGACAACACCGCGGTTGTTTCCACGTCCCGCGCGGGCGATGCGCTGGGAAGGCGCGGACACAGCCGCTATTGGCAGGGGCGGTAGGATTCGAACCTACGAATGCCAGGATCAAAACCTGGTGCCTTGGGCCTCTTGGCGACGCCCCTGCATTGATGAATCAGTGTTGCTCGAGTGCATCCAGCAGTGGCGAACGCGCAACGCCCGCTGCCACCCTTGCCCGCAACTCCTTCGGCAATTTCGACCGTCCCTGCTCTGCAGCAGACTGCGACGCGAATTCGACGAAACAACCACTTCCCGAACCGGTCAGCCGCGCCGCGCCGATGTCGCTCAACGCAGCAAGCGCCGCCTCGACGGCAGGCTCACGGCGGCGCAGCACCGGTTCGAACGCGTTCCCGACCAGGGTCCCGGAAGCGAAGTCCTCTATTTTCGCCACTGGGCTGTCGCGCGTCAAATCCGGGTCTGCAAACAGGGCCGGCGTGGGAACATGAACACCCGGTTCAACCACCACATACCAGGCCGGTTCCAGCACGATCGGCTGCAGCTGCTCGCCCACCCCTTCGGCCCAGGCATTGCGGCCACGCACGAACACCGGCACGTCGGCGCCCAGGCGCAGGCCCAGCGCCGCCAGGGCATCCTCATCCAGGCCGGCCTGCCACAGCCGGTTCAGCACCACCAGCACGGTGGCCGCATCGGACGAACCGCCACCGAAGCCACCACCGGCGGGAACATGCTTTTCAACGATGATGTCCGCACCTTGCGTGACATTCGCCACTTCCTTCAGCAGGCGGGCCGCCCGTACCGCCAGATCGTCTGCCTCGGCTACGCCGGCCAGGCCCTCGCCCTGCCGGCGCACCTGACCGTCTTCACGCAGGCGCAGGCCGATGCGGTCCCCCCAGTCCAACAGGCGGAACACGGTCTGCAGCTCGTGATAGCCGTCGGCCCGGCGGCCGGTGATGTGCAGGAACAGGTTCAGCTTGGCCGGGGCCGGCCACCAGGACCAGCCCGCGTCGTCGACTGCCCCGCTCATGGACTACCCTGCCCCCACTGGTCCACCAGCAGGCGCACCTTGGCGTCGCCAGTGCTGGCCTCGATCCGGCGCGGCAGCGCCGGCCGGCCGGCTTCGGCGGGGTACCAGTCCAGGTACTGCACCTGCCAGCCCATCTGCTGCATGCGACGCGGCCGGCCTTCACCGTCGCGCTCGACCGTCTCGGGGCCGGCAGCATCGCCGGCCACCAGGCCACGGATCCACTCCGGCAGCTGGTTGACCGGGATGTCCCAGCCGGTCGCTTCCAGCAGCAGCTGCTGGGCGTCCTCGCCGTCACGCGGCCCGCCGGCCAGCCCTTCCAGGCGACCGGCCTCGGAATGGGTATCGCCGGTCAGCTTCCAGCTCTGCCGGGTCACCGGCGCGCTCAGTTCGACCACATAACGGCGCCCGTCCTGCTTCCAGTCGATGCGACCGCTGCCGCCGTCCTTGCCCTTGCTGACCGCCACCCGGCCCTGGAAGGCCCAGTCCGGCTGTGCGCGCAGGGCCGCTACGCGCGCCGCCTCGGCCTGCGCCGCTTCGGCCGAGACCGTCTCGACAACCGCCGGTGGCGCGGTCTTCTGCGTACCCACGCTGGTACAGGCGGTGACCGCCAGGGCCACGGCCGCCAACAGCAGCGGCCGGATCAGGGAAACACTCATGGATTGAATTTCTCGCGGGCGCGCAGCAGCGCGCGGTTTTCAGGGTCGAGCTTGGCCGCTTCGTCGAAGAAGTGGCGGGCCTCGTCATGCTTGCCCAGCACCCACAGCACTTCACCGACGTGGGCGGCGATCTCCGGGTCCTTGGCCAGGGTCCAGGCCCGGCGCAGCTGCACCAGTGCTTCGTCCTTGCGGCCCAGGCGATACAGCACCCAGCCATAGCTGTCGACGATGGCGGCGTTGTCCGGCTCGGCCACGCGGGCGCGGTCGATCAGCTCCAGCGCCTCCTGCAGGCGGCCGGTGCGATCGGCCAGGGTGTAGCCCAGCGCGTTCAGCGCCGGCACGTTCTCCGGGTCGGTCACCAGGATCTTGCGCAGGTCGGCCTCGGCGCGCGGGATGTCGTCGCGGCGCTCCCAGGTGAGCGCGCGGGCGTACAGCAGGCCGTTGTCGTCCGGGTAGGCGGCCAGGCCGCGGGCCAATGCATCCAGTTCGCCGGCACTGTCGTCGCCGCGCTGGCGCAGCTCGGCCTCCAGCAGGTAGGCGTCGCGGCGTACATCGTCATCGACCACTGCATCAGACTGGATCGCGTGCACTTCCTCCAGCGCCAGCGGCAGGCGCCCGGCCAGGGCCTGGGCATTGGCCGCGCGGAGGCGCGCTTCGCTCAGTTCATCGCCACCGGGCACGCTGTGGTACCACTGCACCGCCTCGGGGTAACGCTTCAGGTACTCGGCGATCTTGCCCAGCAGCAGGCGCTGCGCCGGGTCCGGCTTGGCGGCCTGCCGCGACAGTTCGTTGTAAAGGTTCGACAGCGCCGCCTTGTCGCCCTGCTTGGCCAGCAGCGAGGCGCGCATGCCCCAGGTCTGGACGTCCTGCGGGCCGAACGCCAGAACGCGCTCGGCCGCAGCGGGCTGTCCCAGGCTGTCGTAGGCGATGGCCACCGCATTGCGCAGTTCGGGGTCCTGCCGGGTCTTCGGCTCGACGTCGTGCAGCAGCGACAATGCCTTGTCGGTCTCGCCCGCCTGTTGCAACTGGCTGGCACGCAGCAGCGCCACCCGCGGTTCTTCCGGGAAGCGCTTGACCACTTCATCGATCATGCGCCGCGCCAGCTCGGGCTTGTCCATGCGCAGGGCCAGGCGGCCGAACTCCTGCCAAGCCTCGATCTTCGGTGGAATGGCATTGGCATCGACCAGCTCGCCGAGCACCTGCGCCGGCACCGCCGGGTCGCGCCCACCACCGATCAGCGCGGCCAGGGCGAACTTCCAGCCACGCTCATCGGGGTCGGCCAGCAGGGCCTGCAGTTCGGTCCGCGCGGCCTTCACATCGCCCTGGCGCATGGCCAGCGCACCGGCCGCGCTGCGCATGGTCAACGAGCGCGGGGCACGCTGTTGCCACAGCGCCAGGCCCTTGGCGGCGCTGGCATCATCGTTGGCAAGCATGGAAATACGGGTCGCGCGCTCGGCCAGGCCGGCGTCGCCGTCGGTCTGCTGCGCGGCCTGCAGGTACCAGCGCGCGGCCTCGGCCAGCTTGCCGGCCTGCAGGGCGAATTCACCGGCCATCACCGGTTCCAGCGCCAGTTCCTCAGTGGCCGCGGCCCGCACGGGGGCCTTGGCCGGCACCGCTGCCAGGGCCTGGACACAGGCCAGGGACAGCAGCAGAACACTGGGGATGCGAATCAATGCGGGCATCGTCGGCATCGGGGCCTTAAAATGTCGTCCAATGGCCAGCAGCTTATCGCAAGCAACTGAACAATGACCCTGTGGGTGCTCGGACTGAATCACCAGACCGCACCGGTGGAGCTGCGCGAGCGCGCGGCCTTCGCCGGTGAGGCGTTGCCGCGTGCGCTGGGCTCGCTGCGCGATACCCCGCAGATCGCCGAGGCGGTGCTGCTGTCCACCTGCAACCGCACCGAGCTGTACGCCGTGGCCGAGTCGGCACAGGCGCTGGACCAGTGGCTGCACAGCCAGGCCGGCGACCTGCAGGGCTATCTGTACCAGCACGCCGATGCCGAAGCCGTGCGCCACCTGTTCCGGGTCGCCACCGGGCTGGACTCGATGGTGCTGGGCGAACCGCAGATCCTCGGCCAGGTGAAGGATGCCTGGTCGACCGCACGCGACCATGGCCTGCTCGGCCAGCGCCTGGACCGCCTGTTCCAGCAGACCTTCTCGGTGGCCAAGCGCGCACGCACCGATACCCAGGTCGGTGCCAACCCGGTGTCGGTGGCCTCGGCTGCAGTGCGCCTGGCGCAGAACGCCTTCGCACGCCTGGACGATTCCACCGTGCTGCTGGTCGGTGCCGGCGAGACCATCGAACTGGCTGCACGCCACCTGAGTGAGGGCAAGGTGCGGCGACTGCTGATCGCCAACCGCACCCTCGCGCACGCGCAGGAGCTGGCCAGTCGTCATGGCGGCGTAGCCCTGCCACTGACCGAACTGGACCGCCACCTGGGCGAGGCCGACGTCGTGTTCTCGGCCACCGCCGCGCGCGAGCCGGTGATCCACCGCGAGATGGTGTCCAAGGCCCTGCGTGCGCGCCGGCACAAGCCGATGCTGCTGTTCGACCTCGCCGTGCCGCGCGACATCGAGGCCGAAGTCGGCACGCTCAACGACGCGTTCCTCTACACCGTGGACGACCTCGAACGCGCGGTGGAAGACAACCGCCGTGGCCGTCGCGAGGCTGCCGCCGAGGCCGAGGCGATCATCGACCTGCAGGTATCGCGCTTCGTCGAGACCCAGCAGGCCAGTGCCCACCAGGCGCCGCTGCGGCAGCTGCGCGCGTTCGGCGAGGCCACCCGCGCCGAGTTGCTGGAACGCGCGCGCCAGCAGCTGGCCAATGGCAAGCCGGCCGACGAAGTGCTGGAACTGCTGGCCCATGGCCTGACCAATCGACTGCTGCATCCGCCGACCGCCGCACTGCGCGCCGCCGCGCTGAGTGGCGATGCTGACCTGACCCGCGCCGCCGAGCGCCTGTTCCCGGCCACGCCGGGTTACCGCCACCCACCCGTGAGACCCGATGACGCCGACCCTGCGCCGTAAGCTGGAAGCGCTGGCCGAGCGCCGCGAAGAACTGGAACGCCTGCTCGCCGAACCCGATGTGGTCGCCGACAACACCCGTTTCCGCGACCTTTCGCGCGAATTCGCCCAACTTGAACCGGTCGCCACTGCACTGGCCGATGAGGCCCGTGCCAAGGCCGACCTGGCCGCCGCCGAAGGCATGCGCGCCGACCCCGACCTGCGCGAACTGGCCGACGAGGAAATCGCCGCTGCGCAGGCGCGCCTGCAGGAACTGGAGCAGGAGCTGGCGCTGCTGCTGGTGCCGCGTGACCCGCGCGACGAAGGCAACCTGTTCCTGGAAGTGCGCGCCGGCACCGGCGGCGACGAAGCCGCGATCTTCGCCGGCGACCTGTTCCGCATGTACGCCCGCTATGCCGAGCGCCAGGGCTGGAAGGTCGAGATCGAATCGGACAATCCCGGCGAGCATGGCGGCTACAAGGAAGTGGTGGCGCGCGTGGTCGGCCGGGGGGCGTTCTCGCGCCTGAAGTTCGAATCGGGCACGCACCGCGTGCAGCGCGTGCCAGCCACCGAATCGCAGGGTCGCATCCACACCTCGGCGGCCACGGTGGCGATCATTCCCGAAGCCGACGAAGTGGATGACATCGTGATCAACCCGGCCGACCTGAAGGTGGATACGTTCCGCTCGTCCGGTGCCGGCGGCCAGCACGTCAACAAGACCGAGTCGGCGATCCGCATCACCCACGTGCCTACCGGCGTAGTGGTGGAGTGCCAGACCGAGCGCAGCCAGCACGCCAACCGCGACAAGGCGATGAAGCGCCTGAAAGCGCAGCTGCTCGATGCAGAGCGCCAGCGACAGGACGCCGCGCAGGCCGAATCGCGGCGCCTGCAGGTCGGCAGCGGCGACCGCAGCCAGCGCATCCGCACCTACAACTTCCCGCAGGGCCGGATCACCGACCACCGCGTGGAAGGCCTGACCCTGTACGACCTGCCCAACATCCTGGCCGGCGACCTCGACCCGCTGCTGCAGCGGCTCAGCCACGAACACCAGGTCGACGCCCTGGCCCAGCTGTCGGCGGGCTGAGCACGATGTCGGCCTGGCAGCAGCGGCAGCACCTGCAGCAGGCGATTGCACGCCAGCCCGGCGATTTCGTCGCCTGGGTGATGCTGGCCGACCTGGAACTGGAAGCCGGCGACATCGCCGCCGGCGAGCAGGCGGCACGACGTGCGCTGCAGCTGCGCCCGAACCATCCCGAAGCGCTGGCACGCCTGGGTCGCGTGGCCTGGATGGCCGGCGCGCATGCCGACGCGGCCAGGCTGCTCGGCCAGGCCTCGGCGCTGGCCCCGCAGCACCCGGGTATCGCGCTGTGGCTGGGCCATGCGCTGGAAGATGCCGATGACGCCGAAGGCGCGGCGGCCGCCTATCGCCGCGCGCATGCACTGATGCCGGACGAACCCTACATCGCCGCCCAGCGCCTGGCCTGGCAGCGTCGCCTGTGCGACTGGCAGGACGTGGACGCGCTGGCCACGCAGGTACGCACCGCGCTCGCGTCCGGCCAGGGCGCGGTGGAGCCGTTCGCCTTCCTCAGCGAAGACGCCAGCGCTGCCGAGCAGCTGGCCTGCGCGCGTGCGCGCGCCGCGCTGATCGCCGCCTCGGTACGGCCCCTGCCGGCAGCGAAGGTACGCGCACGCGGCCCGCTGCGCGTCGGCTTCCTCTCCAATGGCTTCGGTGCCCATCCCACCGGGCTGCTGACCGTGGCCCTGCTCGAACACCTGCGTCATGACCCGGCGCTGCAGCTGCACCTGTTCGCGTTGAACCGCGCCGATGGCAGCCGCATCCGCGAACGGCTGCAGGCCGCGACCCGGCTGCATGATGTATCTGCACTGCGGCATGCCGACATCGCGGCCCGCATCCGTGCACAGGGTATCGACCTGCTGTTCGACCTGCGCGGCTGGGGCGGCGGCGGCACGCCCGAGGTGCTGGCGATGCGCCCGGCCCCGCTGCAGCTGAACTGGCTGGCCTACCCCGGCACATCAGGCGCACGCTGGCTGGATGCCGTGGTTGCCGATGGATTCGTGCTGCCGGCATCGCTGGAACCTCACTTCAGCGAACGCGTCCTGCGCCTGCCACGTGCCTTCCAGCCCTCGGACAACACCCGCGTACTGGAACCGGCACCGTCCCGCGCCGAATGCGGGCTGCCCGAACACGGCGTGGTGTTCTGCTGCTTCAACAACAGCTACAAGCTCAATCCGCGCAGCATGGGCCGTGCCTTCGCAGTACTGCAGGCGGTGCCCGGCAGCGTGCTGTGGCTGCTGTCCGGCCCCGGCCAGGCCGACGCCCGCCTGCGCAGCGCCGCGCAGGCCACCGGCCTGGACCCAGCCCGCCTGGTATTCATGGCCAAGCTGCCGCATCCGCAGTACCTGGCACGGTATCAGCACGCCGACCTGTTCCTCGACACCCACCCCTACAACGCGCACACCACCGCCTCCGATGCGCTGTGGGCCGGCTGCCCGGTACTGACCTGCCCCGGCGACACCTTCGCCGCGCGCGTGGCCGGCAGCCTCAACCACCATCTGGGGCTGGCACGGATGAATGTCGCCGACGACGCGGCGTTCATCGCCGCCGCCAGCGCGCTGGGCAATGACCCTGCGGCACTGGCCGCGCTGCGTGCCGAGCTGGCACAGGCGCGCGACCGCAGTGGACTGTTCGACATGGCCGGCTTTGCCCGCGACCTGTCGGCGCTGCTGCAGCAGCTGGCAGGCGAACAGGGCTGGCAGGGCATCGACACCCCCTGAGCGATCCCTGCGTTACGCTCGGGCTTCCTCCCCGCGTGGTGTGACGATGGCCAAGCTCAAGCGCAAGGACTACGACGAACTGATGCTGCCGCTTCAGCTGGAACTGACTGCGATGGCGCGCTGGGTGCAGCACAGTGGGCAACGCCTGCTGGTGCTGTTCGAAGGACGGGATACGGCCGGCAAGGGCGGCGCGATCCAGGCCATCAGCCAGCATCTCAACCCGCGCCAATGCAGGGTGGTCGCGCTGCCCAAGCCGACCGACCGCGAAGCCACGCAGTGGTACTTCCAGCGTTATGCCTCGCATCTTCCCGCCGCCGGCGAGATCGTGCTGATGGACCGCAGCTGGTACAACCGCGCCGGCGTCGAGCGGGTGATGGGCTACTGCAGCGAGACCGAGTACCAGCAGTTCCTGCGCCAGGCACCCGTGTTCGAACAGCTGCTGGTGGATGACGGCGTCCTGCTGTTCAAGTACTGGCTGTGCGTGGACCAGGAGCAGCAGGAGAAGCGCTTCGCCGAGCGTCATCTCGATCCATTGAAGGGCTGGAAGCTGTCCCCGGTCGACCTGAAATCGCGCAGCAAATACAGCGCCTACACTGAAGCCCGCGAGGCGATGTTGCGCGCGACGCATCGCGAGGCGGCGCCGTGGACGCTGGTGGATTTCAACGATCAGCGGCTGGGCCGACTGACCCTGGTGCGCAACCTGCTGGACCGGCTACCGGACACGCGGGTGGATGCGCCGTTGCCGGAGCTGCCGAAGCTGAAGGGCAAGCTGCATCGCGAGCACTACGATGTGCTGAAGCCGATCGAGGACTTCCCGGTCGAAGCTTAGGGTGGGTCGGCAGGGTTGCACCCTGCACCTGCCGAAGCCAGAGCCAGAGCAACAGCAACGGCAACGGCAACGGCAACGGCAACAGCGGGTATTCCGTGGGATGGTGGGGCGGTGCCGGAGTGCGGGGACGCCGCAAGTACGTCCCTGTAGGCTTGGCAGCCGCTTGCTCGTGTGCGCAGTCCTGCGCACACGGCAAGACCGGGGTTGGGCGTCCTGCCCAACCCGCCCGAGGCATGCCTCGGGCCCATGCGGCTGACACCCCGCACTCCGACACCGCCCCACCCCTGACAGATTTCTGCGGCTGTTGGAGGGTGTCGACCTTGGTCGACACAGTAGATCCACGCCATGCGTGGATGCTTTTCGATTCCAGTTCGAAATATTCGATTCCGATGGAGATTCATCCACGCATGGCGTGGATCTACTGCAGATCGCGGAGATCTGTCGAAGGCGGGGTGGGTCCGGTTGCGGGGGTGTCCGCGGCATGGATGCCGCGGCCAAGCCCCCAGGGACGGGTTTACGGCGTCCCCCGCAACCGGACCCACCCCGCCATCCCACAGAATGCACGCTTTTGACGTTGACGTTGATCCGGCAGGTGCAGGGCCGCAGGCCCTGCCGACCAACCTACTACTTGGCAGCCGCGATCTGCTTTTCGATGTCGGCGGCAGTCACCGGGCCAAGGAAGGTGTGGGCCAGCTTGCCCTGCGGATCCAGCAGGTGCGTCAACGGCAGGCCTCGCGGCGTGGCGAAGTCCGCCGGTGGATCGAACGGGTCCACGATCACGATCGGATAGGTCACCGGATGCTTGGTCAGGAACGACTGCATCTCCGGCACTTCGATGTCCTCGTAGGCCAGGCCGACCACCTCGATGTTGCTGCGCATCGCATGCAGCGCCGACAGCTCGGGCATCTCCTTGCGGCACGGGGCGCACCAGGTCGCCCAGAAGTTCACCACCACCCACTTGCCACGATGCGCGGCCAGGTCGTAGTCGCTGCCATCCACCGCCTTCATCTTCAACGTCGGGAATTCGGCGGTGGTGCGCTCGGCCGGGGTTTCATCGACCGGTGCCGGAGCGGTCGGCGTCGGCGCCTGTGCCGGCGGCTGGCTGCTGGCCGGGGCCGGCTCCTGGGCCGGCTTGCAGGCCGCCAGGGCCAGCAGCAGGGTCAACGGGAGCAGCAGCGGCAACGGCGTCTTGCGGGTCATGGCATGTCTCCAGAGTCGGTATAGATGTCACTGACCTTGCGCTTCAGGCGTTCACGCAGGGGCAGTCGCAGATCGTCCAGCGCCGCCAATGCGGCACGGCCCAAACTGTCGTCGCGGTACGGCAGGTGCTGCTCGGCCACCGGGATGCGCAGCTGGGTGCATTCGTACAGATCGGCCAGGCTGACCTGGTCCAGGTCGCGCGCGAGCAGCCACTCGCCGCGCTCGTCACGACGCAGCAGGCCGATCTCCTGCAGGTTGCAGGCCAGGTCCTGCAGCAGCGAGTCGGTCAGCAATGGTTCCAAGCGCAGGATTTCATCGTCGGCCATGCCCTTGCCCTTGGCACGGGCATGGTGGAAGCGACCGAGCAGGCGCAGCAGGCCGTAGAACTCGTACCCCTGCGGCAGGCGCAGTTCAACCGGCTGGTAGCGGAAGGCGGCCATCGATGAGGCCAGCGACGCGCCCAGCAGCACCGCCACCCAGCACAGGTAGATCCACAGCAGCAGGATCGGCACGAAGGCCACCGTGCCATACAGCTTCTGGTAGGACTGGAAGCTGCCCAGGTAGGCACCGATGCCCCACTTCACCAGTTCCAGGATGACCGCCGCCAGGATCGCGCCAGGCACGGCGTGCCGCCATTTCACCGTGTGATGCGGTACCACCCGGTACATCAGCGTGATGCAGACGAACTCGATCAGGATCGGTGCCAGCCGCAGCGCCAGCTCGGCCAACCAACGGCCCTCCTGGGTACCGAACAACGGCATCGCGAACACCCGCGCCGATACCGCAAGCGATGCGGCGGCGAGCATCGCGCCCAGGGTCAATACGGTCCAGTAGACCAGGAAGCGGGTCAGCTTGGGCCGGGTCGAGCCGACCCGCCAGATCTGGTTGAAGGTCTCTTCCACGCTGTTGAGCGTGATCAGCAATGAGGCCACCAGTGCAATGAAGCCAGCGGCCGTCAGCTGGCCGGCACTGGCCGAGAACTGCCGCAGGTAGCCCTCGGCCGCGCGCGCCGCGGAGGGCACGAAGTTGGAGAACACGTAGTCGCTGAGCTGATCGCTCCAGCGGTCGAAGACGGGGAAGGCCGACAGCACACCGAATACCACGATCGCCAGCGGCACCAGCGCGAACACCGTGGTGTACGCCAGCGCTGCCGCCGCCTGGAACAGGCGGTCGTCGAGGAAGCGATGCCACAGGAAGCGGCCGAAACTGATGGCTCGTGCGCGATCCCGCGCGCGCTCCATCCACAGGTTGAGCGTATCCAAAGGTTCCATCGGCGAAAGGGTACCCGATGCGGAATGCTGGCAGGATAGCCATACTGGTGGCCACACGACGAGGAGAAGCGGGCACGATGGGCGAGATTCTGGTGCTGTACTACAGCCGGGGGGGTTCGGTGGCACGGCTGGCGCGCCAGATCGCGCGGGGCATCGGCGAAGTGCCGGGCATGACCGCGCGCCTGCGCACGGTGCCGCCCGTGGCCGCCGTTACCCAGACCGCGCAGCCGCCGGTACCCGACGATGGCGCCCCGTATGTGAGCGTGCAGGACCTGGTCGAATGCCAGGGCCTGCTGCTCGGCAGCCCCACCCGCTTCGGCAACATGGCCGCGCCGGTCAAGCACTTCCTGGACGGGCTGGGCGCCGAATGGGTCAATGGCACCCTGTCCGGCAAGCCGGCCGGCGTGTTCACTTCCACCGCCTCGATGCACGGCGGCCAGGAATCGACCCTGCTGTCGATGCAGGTGCCGCTGCTGCACCACGGCTGCGTGATCGTCGGCATCCCGTTCACCGAGCCGGCGCTGAGCCACACCACCAGTGGCGGCACGCCGTATGGCGCCAGCCACGTGGCCGGCGCCGCCGACGACCCGCAGCCGACCGACGACGAAGCCGTGCTGGCGCGCGCGCTGGGCCGGCGGGTGGCCGACATCGCGCAGCGGTTGGCCCGATGAACCGCCCGCCGCGCACGGTCCTGCTGCTGGCCCTGATGGGGCTGGCCGCACTGTTCGCAGGCTGGTTCATCAATGACAGGCACTGGCTGGCGACCCAGCTGGTGTTCACCGCACCACCGCTGGCCCTGGCCATCGCCGTGCGCGTGGGCTGGCGCAAGGCCGGCTTCTGGGCCTCGGTGCTGGCACTGGGCTGGTTCAGCCACGGCGTGATGAGCGCCTGGAGCCACCCGGAAACGCGCTGGCTGGCGCTGATCGAGATCGCGCTGGCGCTGCTGGTGATCTTCAGCGCCAGCCTGCCCGGCCTGCGTGCCCGCTTCGGCAGGCGACGCTGACGCTGCGGCCGCCGGGCCGTATCATCTGCATTCCTGGCCCCGCGCCGCTGTACCTGTCCTGGTTTCGCGCATGCACATGATGGAAGAGCTCCTGGTCGTCACCACCGGTGGCACGATCGACAAGATCTATTTCGACGACAAGTCGGACTACCAGATCGGCGATCCGCAGATCGGCATGATCCTGCGCGAGCTGGGCGTGACGTTCCGCTTCAACGTGATTCCGATCCTGCGCAAGGATTCGCTGCACATCAACGATGAGGACCGCGAACTGATCCGCGCCACCATCGCCGCGCAGCCGACCCGGCACGTGCTGGTGACCCACGGCACCGATTCGATGGTGCAGACCGGCAAGGTGCTGGCGACGATCCCGGACAAGACCATCGTGATGACCGGCGCGCTGAGCCCGGCACGTTTCCGCGGCTCGGATGCCGAGTTCAACATCGGCTGTGCGATCGGTGCGGTGCAGTCGCTGCCGAGCGGCGTGTACATCGCGATGAACGGGCGGATTTTCGACCCGCAGCATGTGCGCAAGAACGTGGCGGCGAACCGCTTCGAGTCGGTCTGAGGGACAGCGTGCCGACCAGGGTCGGCACCCACCCAGAAAAAAAACGCCCCGGCCGAAGCCAGGGCGTGCCCTTGGAGAGGGACTTGGGCTCAGTACTGGGCGTTGAGGGTCAGGCCCGAGAAGGTGCTGTAGGCCTTCACCCGCACATACCAGGTGCCGGCGGCGGGGCTGTTGATGGTGCAGGTTTCGCTGTTGCCGCTCAGGTACGGACGGCAGGTGTAGCTGGTATCGGTCGGGGCACTGCCCTGGCGCACGTACAGGTCGGCATCACCGCTGCCGCCACTGATCGCCACGCGCAGCTGGGTGCTGCCGGCCGGAACGTTCACGGTGTAACTCAGCGAAGCGCCGCTGGCAGCGCCCAGGCCGGTCACCGGCACGTTGTTCTGCAGCACGTTGCCGCCCGGGTTCGTACCACCGCCATTGATCGCTGCAGCCACGGCCGCATTGGCGTCGACGATGCCGGCGCCGCAGCCACCCGAGCAGGCGCCCGGCAGCGGCCGTGCGGTGCTCTTGATGATGCTTTCGACCTGCGCCGGACTCAGCGGGCTCGGCGCCACCGATTGCATCAGTGCAACCACGCCGGCCACATGCGGTGCCGCCATCGAGGTGCCATTGTAGGACGCATAGGTGGCGCTACCCGGCGTGGTGGTGCCGGTGTTGAGGGTGGACAGGATGCTCTGGCCCGGACCGGAAATGTCGATGCCGGAACCATAGTTGGAGAAGCTGGCACGCGCACCGGCCGAGGTCGTGGCTGCCACCGCGATCACGTTCGGGCAGTTGGCCGGCACCGACGAGGACACGTTGGTGTTGCTGTTGCCGGCGGCGACCACCACGGTGGTACCACGGCCGACCGCGCCGTTGATCGCGTTCTGGTAGGTGGTCGAGCAGGAGCCGCCGCCGCCCAGCGACATGTTGATGACTTCGGCCGGGTTGGCATTGGCCGGCACGCCACTGACGGTGCCGCCGGAGGCCCACACGATCGCGTCGGCGATGTCGGAGGTGTAACCGCCACACTTGCCCAGCACACGCACCGGGACGACCTTGGCGTTGAACGCCGTGCCTGCCACGCCGGTGCTGTTGTTGGTCACTGCCGCCACCGTGCCGGCGACGTGGGTACCGTGCCAGCTGGAGTTGGAGGCCGGAATGCCCGAGCCGCACTCGTTGGCGCCGTACCAGTCGCCCTCGTCATTCGGGTTGTTGTCGCGACCGCCGCCATCGCGCGCCATCGCGGCGTCGCTGATGAAGTCATAGCCGGGCAGGATGTTGGCGTTGAGATCGGGATGGTTGGTGATGCCGGTATCGATCACGGCCACCACCACGCCGGTGCCGGTTGCCTTGTCCCAGGCCGGCCGTACGTTGATCGACGCGTTGGAGGTACCGAAGCCCCACTGCTCACTGAAGCGGGTGTCGTTCGGGGTCAGCGTCGCGCGCATGATCTGGTCGACTTCAACGTATTCCACGTTCGGGTCGGCAGCGAGCTTGCGCATCAGCAGCTCGGATTCGGCCTGGTCCAGCGGGCGGTCGGTCCTGACCACGGTCGGGCCGATGGCCAGCTTGCGGACCTCCTGCAGGCCCAGCGCGCGGCCCTGGCTGCTGGCCAGGCCGGCGGCGGCACTCTTCAGCGAAGAGGCCAATGCGGTGGTGTTGGCCACCGGCGCACTGCCGTCACGGTACTTCACGATGAAGCGCTGGTGCGTCGGCGCGGACTGCAGGCCGCTGAGCTGGACGTCACCGGCCAGCGCAGGCGTGGCCAGCAGCAGCGATGACAGAACGGACGCACCAAGGACCACCCACACTCGACGCACACGCGGTTGCGTTACCTGGGACATCGTATTTCCCTTTCTAGTGGTGTGAATGCCGGAATCGGCAGAAGCACCGGCCCGAACCATGGGCTGGCTTGCGTTGGCGAGGTTCGAAGTCCGGCGAGTCAGCGGATCCCCCTATCGATCCGCCGTGCAGATGACGCTAATGACCAAAACCGGACACCACAAGATTTTCAGCGTCTTTTCAGCAAGATGAAATGTTCGTTCTGAGACTTCTCGGGTCGAGGGTTTGTGAAGGTGAAGGAACTTTCTCGCGGCCTGCACGCACCTGACTGGGTCATCACGTGTCCTGCAATGACTTTGCCGACATCGGCGTCCGCTGATCCGGGGTCGGAGCCGGGGTCAGATCCCTTTTCCCAGGGAAAAGGGATCTGACCCCAGCCACCTGACCAAAACGCAGAAAGCCCGTCACGGGGACGGGCTTTCCAGAAGAGCAGTCGAGCATGGCTCGACGCTACAGTTCGGCGCGGGCGATCAGCCCAGCTTGACCAGCCAGTTGTGGCGGTCCGGCAGGCGGCCGTACTGGATGTCGGTCAGTTCCTTGCGCAGCGACATGGTTACTTCGCCGGCCGGTGCGTTGATGTCGCCCACCGAGAAGCCCTCGCCCTTCAGCTGGCCGATCGGGGTGACCACTGCCGCGGTGCCACAGGCAAACACTTCGGTGATGGCACCGGAGGCGACGCCGTCCTTCCACTCGTCGATGCTCACCTTGCGCTCTTCGACCTTCATCCCGCGGTCGCGCGCCAGCTGCAGGATGCTCTCGCGGGTGATGCCCTCGAGGATGCTGCCGGACAGTTCCGGGGTCACCAGCGTGCCGTCCTTGTAGACCAGGAACACGTTCATGCCACCCAGTTCTTCCAGGTACTTGCCTTCGACCGGGTCGAGGAACAGCACCTGCGAGCAGCCCTGTGCCTGTGCCTTCTGCTGCGGCAGCAGCGAGGCCGCGTAGTTGCCACCACACTTGGCGGCACCCGTGCCGCCCTTGGCTGCACGTGCGTATTCGGTGGACAGCCAGATCGACACCGGCGCAACGCCCTTGGCGAAGTACGGGCCGGCCGGGCTGGCGATGACGTAGTAGCCGGCCTTGTGCGCGCCGCGCACGCCGAGGAAGGCTTCGTCGCCGATCATGAACGGACGGAAGTACAGGCTCGACTCATCGGCCGACGGCACCCAGTCGCTGTCAACGGCGATCAGCTGCTTCAGCGATTCAACGAAGATCTCCACCGGCAGTTCCGGCAGCGCCAGGCGCTGCGCCGAACGCTGCAGGCGACGGCCGTTGGCATCCGGGCGGAAGGTCCAGATCGAACCGTCGGCATGGCGGTAGGCCTTGATGCCTTCGAAGATTTCCTGGCCGTAGTGCAGCACGGCTGCGGCCGGGTCCAGCTGCAGCGGGCCGTAAGCGCGCACATTGGCGTTGTGCCAGCCAGTGTCCTTGTCCCAGCGCACTTCCACCATGTGGTCGGTGAAGTGCAGGCCGAAGCCCGGCTTCTCCAGGATCTTGGCGCGCTCTTCAGCGCTGCGCGGGTGGTCCGAACGGGTGACGGCGAAGCTGGGAATGGACTGGGACACCGGAGGATTCCTGTTCTGGTTGCGGGTAGTGCCGGGCCCGCGTCACTGCGGGCCCTGGGTCAAAGCATGCCGGTCTCGAGCCGTGCCGCCTCGGACATCATGTGCTGGTTCCACGGCGGGTCGAACACCAGGTCGACGTCGGCCTCGGCCACCGTCGGGATCATTTCGAGCTTGCTGCGCACGTCGTCGACCAGGATCTCGCCCATGCCGCAGCCCGGAGCGGTCAGGGTCATCTTCACGTCGATTTCGCGCTTGCCTTCGTCGAGGTGCTTGATCTCCACTTCATAGACCAGGCCCAGTTCAACGATGTTCACCGGGATTTCCGGGTCGAAACAGGTGCGCAGTTGCTGCCACACCAGCTGTTCCACCTGTTCATCAGTGGCATCGGCCGGCAGTTCCAGCGGTGCCGGCGCCTCCTTGCCGATGGCGTCGCCGTCCTTGCCGGCGATGCGGAACAGGTTGCCCTCGACGAACACCGAATAACTGCCGCCCAGCGCCTGGGTGATGTACCCATAGCTGCCGGCAGGCAGGGTCACGGTGTCGCCCTGCGGGACCATCACGGCCTCGCAATCGCGTTCGAAGTGGACAGGTTCGCTGCTACGGGAATACATGGGGACCGATATGGGGCCGTGGCCGGGGCCACGCAAGACGGCATTCTAGCCCAGCCGCCCCGGCACCGCCGGTGCACTGCGGCAAACCACAGTATCCTGTGGTTGATCTTCAGGGAGCTTCAATGTCCTCCAATGCCGCGCGTGCCAGGACCGTCACCTGGCTCTGGCCCCTCATGCTGTTGCTGGGCCTGCTTGTTGCTCCCCTCGCCTGGATGGTCCTGGCGCTGATGACCGGCCGACAGGTCGGCTGGATGGCGGTACTGTCCGCCCTGGAACTGGTGTTCATGCTGCGCCTGGGCACCCTGGGCCCGGGCCGCTTGCGTGTCGCCCTGGTCGTGCTGGGCACCCTGCTGGTGGCCGCCGTGGCCAACTGGGCCATCGCCAGCGCCTGGATGGGCGGCTCGATCGGCCTGGACCTGTGGGACGCTACGATGCGGATGGGTCCGCACCTGGCCTGGACCCTGATCACCCTGGCCAATGGCGCGATGGAATGGCTGTGGCTGGCGGTGGGCGTGGGCGTGGGCGCCTGGCTGGCGCGCTGAGCGCGTAGATCCACGCCACGCGTGGATCGGAACGGTTCCGGGGTCAGAGCCCTTTCCCATGGAAAGGGATCCGACCCCGTCCCTCAATGCCCGCCGTCGAGCGCCTTCAGCTCGCTCACCAGCGATGCGGCCGCTTCGGCGCCGTCGCCGTACAGCATGCGGGTATTGTCAGCGTAGAACAGCGCATTCTCGATACCAGCGAAGCCGGTGCCCTTGCCGCGCTTGATCACCACCACGTTGCGCGCGTTGACCACATCCAGCACCGGCATGCCGTAGATCGGGCTGGCCGGGTCGGTGCGTGCCACCGGATTGACCACGTCGTTGGCACCGATCACCAGCACCACGTCGGTGGTGGCGAATTCCGGGTTGATGTCATCCATGTCGGCGATCAGGTCGTAGGGCACACCGGCCTCGGCCAGCAGTACGTTCATGTGCCCGGGCATGCGTCCGGCCACCGGGTGGATGGCGAACTTCACCTTCACCCCGCGCTGGCCGAGCCGCTGCGCCAGCTCCCAGATCTTGTGCTGGGCCTGCGCCACGGCCATGCCGTAGCCGGGCACGACCACCACGCGTTCGGCGTAGGCCATCATCGCGGCCACGTCCGACGCTTCAATCGGCTTCTGCGAACCGGTGATCGCCTGCGCCTCGCCGCCGGCACCACCGCCGAAATTGGAGAACAGCACGTTGCGGATCGGGCGGTTCATCGCCTTGGCCATCAGCCGGGTCAGCAGGATGCCGGCCGCGCCGACCATCATGCCGGCGATGATCAGCGCCTCGTTGCCCAGCACGTAGCCCTCGAACGACACCGCCAGGCCGGTGAACGCGTTGTACAGCGAGATCACCACCGGCATGTCGGCGCCACCGATCGGCAACGTCATCAGCACGCCCAGTGCCAGCGCCAGCACGAAGAAGGCCACGATCGCCCAGGTATCGAGCGTGCTGGCCGCGATGATCGCCAGCACCACCACCGCCAGTGCCACCAGCAGGTTCATCACCTGCTGGCCGGGCCAGGTCACACGCTTGTCCAGGCGGCCATCCAGCTTGGCCCAGGCGATCACCGAGCCGGACAGCGACACCGCACCGATTGCCGCGCCCACCACGGCCAGCAGCAGCACGGTGCCCGACGGCTGGCGTGCGGCCAGGTCGGCCAGCGCCTGTGCACTCCAGTGGCTGGTATCGCGGTTGGCCAGGAAGGCATAACGCAGCAGTTCCACCGCACCGATCGCCGCTGCCGAGCCACCGCCCATGCCGTTGTACAGCGCCACCATCTGCGGCATGTCCGTGATGGCGACCTTGCCGGCCGACCACCAGGCCAGGCCCGCGCCCAGCAGCAGTGCCACCAGGATCAGCGGCACGTTGTGCAGTTCGGGCAGGAAGAAGGTCGCCGCGGTGGCCAGCAGCATGCCCAGCCCGGCCCAGCGGATGCCGCTGCGCGCGGTCAGTGGCGAGGCCATGCGCTGCAGGCCGAGCAGGAACAGCGTGGCGGCAACGAGGTAGCTGGCCTTGACCAGCCAATCGAGCAGTTCGACGGTGCTGATGTTCAAGCCTGCGGCTCCTTCGGTTCGTCCTTGCCGCCCTTGGGCGCGCTCGGCTTGAACATTTCCAGCATGCGCGCGGTGACCACGTAGCCACCGGCGGCGTTGCCGGCGCCGAGCACCACGGCAAGGAAGCCCAGCGCCTTTTCCAGCGGCGTCTGCGCGTGCCCCAGCACCACCATCGCGCCGATCAGCACGATGCCGTGGATGAAGTTGGAGCCCGACATCAGCGGGGTGTGCAGGATCACCGGCACCCGCGAAATGATCACATGGCCGGCGATGGCCGCCAGCATGAAGATGTACAGCGCCACGAACCCGTCACTCACTGGCAACGCTCCCGCTCCGTCTTCGTCGCCCCATCATAACCACGGGCTGAACCCGTGCGCACCCGGCGTCAACCGCGACGACGCTCACGCGTTGTCGATGGTGACCCCGAGCGAGGAACCGTACCCTGTGCTGGTGAGCAGCCCCGTCCCCCCGAGCGCCGAAACCGATGCCCTGCCGGCATCGCTGGAGGCGTTCCTGGCCAGCGTCGGCCCGCGTGCGTTCCGCTTCGCCGAGGCCGGCCTGCGCCAGCGCGAAGACGCCATGGATGCAGTGCAGGACGCGCTGCTGCGCATGCTGGACTACGCCGACAAGCCGGCGGCCGAATGGGCGCCGCTGTTCTGGAGCATCCTGCGCCGCCGGGTGATCGACGTGCAGCGCCGGCGCCGCTTCCGCCTGCCGTTCTGGCGCGACAACCAGGACGCCGAGGGCAGCGCGATCGACTGGGCCGACCCCGGCCCTGACCCGGCGCAGGCGCATGAGCAACGCCAGCAGTACCAGCAGCTGGTGGACGCATTGCGCACCCTGCCCGCCCGCCAGCGCGAGGCCTTCACCCTGCGCGTGCTGCAGGACCTGGACGGCGCCACCACTGCCCGCGCCATGGGCTGCAGCGAAGGCGCGGTAAAAACCCATCTGGCACGCGCCCGGCAGGCGCTGTCGCCGGCCACGCTGGCACGGCTGCGCCAGGCACGCCACGGCGCCACGGCCGCCCATCGCGGACGCTGGCGCTGGTGGCTGGCCAGCGCCTGTTCACTGGTCGTGGCACTGGGCATCGGCCTGCAGTTCACCGGCCATGGCACGCTTGCCGGTCCGGCGCCGGCCCCCGTGCTTGCTTCAGTGGAAGACAACGGCGCGCTCTACGACGAGAATCCCGATCTGTACCTGTGGCTGGGCGATACCGACCTGGCGATGGAGTAAATCATGTCCCGACTGCCTACCCTGCCACTGCTGTTGACCCTGGCGCTGCTGCCGGCCTTCCCGGCGCTGGCGCAGAACACCACGCCCGCCCCTGCCGCACGCCCCGCACCGGCCGCGCCGTTGCCTGCGTGGGAGCAACTGAGCCAATCCCAGCGCGAATCCCTGCTGGCGCCGCTGCGCGACCGCTGGAACAGCGCCGATGCCGGCCAGCGCCAGCGGATGCTGTCACACGGCCAACGCTGGCAATCGATGAGCCCGGAGGAGCGCGACAAGGCCCGCCGCGGCCTGCGCCGCTTCGAGCACATGAGCCCCGAACAGCGCGCGCAGGCGCGTGCACTGTTCGGTCAGATGCGGGATCTGTCCCCCGCGCAGCGCGATGCATTGCGCGAGCGCTGGTCGCAGATGACGCCGGAACAGCGCCGGGACTGGGTACGCGACAACCCGCCGCCGGCAAAGCCGCGGTAAGCCTTCGGGGTAGGGGGTCAGATCCCTTTGCCAGAGGCAAAGGGATCTGACCCCATGTCACTCACGCCCGCCAGCGCGTCTTCGTCAGCAGTTCGTCTTCCCAGTCGAAACCGAGCTGCCCCTCGCGCACGAACAGCGCAACGAAGTTGAGCAGGTTGCGCGCATACATCTCACTGGCCTGGGTCGCACCGCGACTGGCCAGGCCCAGCGGGCCATCGATGGTCACGCCCTGGTGTTCGATGCACTGCCCGGGCTGGGTCAGTGCGCAGTTGCCGCCACTTTCGGCCGCCAGGTCGACGATCACGCTGCCGGTGGCCATGCCCTCCACCATTGCGGCGGTCACGATGGTCGGCGCCGGGCGGCCCGGCACTGCGGCCGTGCAGATCACCACGTCCATGCTGCGCAGGTGGTCGGCCAGCCGACGCTGCTGCTCGGCGCGCTCCTCATCGGTCAGCGCCCGCGCATAACCGCCCTCGCCCGCCGCGCTGACCCCGAGGTCGAGGAAGCGCGCGCCCAGCGACTGGATCTGCTCGCGGGTTTCCGGGCGCACGTCAAAGCCTTCCACCTGGGCACCGAGGCGACGTGCGGTGGCGATGGCCTGCAGGCCCGCCACGCCGGCACCGATCACCAGCACCTTGGCCGGCCGCACGGTGCCGGCAGCGGTGGTCAGCATCGGGAAGAAGCGCGGCGCACGTTCGGCGGCGATCAGCGCGGCCTTGTAGCCGGCCATGCCGGCCTGCGAACTGAGTACATCCATCGCCTGCGCTCGGGTGGTGCGCGGCAGCTGCTGCAGCGGGAACAGCTGCAGGCGATCATCGACCGCCAGCGCGGCCAGCGCCGGATCGTTGGCCGGGGCCAGCAAGCCGACCACGCTGGCACCGGACCGAAGCTGCTCCAGCGCCGCTGCAGGGGGCGCCTGCACGCACAGCAGGATATCGATCTCGGCCCAGCGGCCCGCGTCGAAGACACGTGCGCCGGCATCGTCATAGGCGGCATCGGTGAAGCCGGCGGCCAGGCCGGCGCCGGCCTCGTACCAGACCGTAATGCCGAGGGCACCGAGCTTGCGCGCGGTTTCCGGCGTCAACGCCACGCGCCGTTCACCCGGCGCGGTCTCCTTGATCCCCAGCAACGCCACGGCCATGCAGGTCCCCGCTGATCGGTGAGTTTTCCCGATCCTAGCAGGCGGCCAGCGCTCAGTGCAGGGTGGCGCTGCCCGGGTCGAGGCGGTCGATCACGCCCTGCATGGCGCTGTCGAAGGCGCCATCGTCAACGTGGGCACGCAGGCGGCCCAGCCGCACCATCACCGCCAGCTCTTCCGGCGAGGCCACGCAGAAGCGCACGCCGCGACGGTTGACGAACAGCAGGCGCGAGGAAATCGGGCTGACCCAGGACAGCTTGCCCGCCTGGACCTTGCCGTCCTTGTCGACGAAGTCCAGCCAGTTGCCGATTTCCATGCGGCGGAAGCGGTCGGCATCGGCGTTGTCGAAGTCATCAGCGTCAATCTGGCCACCCAGTTCCACCGCCGGCGACTCGGCCACCGGCGGTGCCGGCAGCGCGACCTGCGGCAGCTCGGGCAGCGCACGCTGCAGTTCCGGCCGCGACTCGGCGATGCCCTGCAGCGTGTCATGCAAGGCGTCGATCGCACCGGTGGCCGCATCGCCGTGCACGCCGACGCTGGCAAATACCTTGGCCAGCACCGGCTGCCAGGCCTGCAGCCACGGCTTGCCGACGATCTGGCGGCGGGCCTCGGCCACTTCCTCCAGAAGGCCATCGCCAAGGCTCAATGCCTCGGCCACCGATGCGCCTTCTTCGCCCTCGCGCAGCAGCGCCAGGGTCAGGTGGTGCTGCCACGGCTGGCGCAGGAACTCGGCTATGGCCGGCGGCAGGGTGGCGTCGCCGATGCGGCGGTCCAGTTCCGCACTGGCCCGGCTGCGGGCCATTTCCAGCTTTTCCTGCCCGCGCTGCGTTTCCGCGGCCCGGCGCTCGGCGATTTCCACGCGGCGGCGGTGCTGCACCAGGAACTCGCGGAATTCTTCTTCCAGGGTCAGGAAGATCGCCAGGTTCTCGTTGAACTCTGCCACCAGGCGCTCGATGATCTCCTCGACCTTGGCCATCAGCATGCGCTCGGCCTGGCTCTCGCCGGTGTTGCCCTCGCAGGCCTCGGCCAGCGAGTTGAGCAACTTGCGCGCCGGATGGGTCTTCTGCACGAACATGCGGCGGTCGAGCATGGCCACCTTGACGAAAGGCACCACCAGGCGGCCGATCAGTTCGCGCGAGCGGCCTTCCAGTTCACGTTCATCCAGCATCACGTCGAACAGCATGCCGACCAGGTCGATCGCATCCTCGTCCTGCGGGTCCAGGCGGGTCTGGCCAGGGTCCACGCCCAGCTGGGTGGCGCTGGACAGCACTTCGCTTTTCAGCCGTTGTGCCAGCGATTCACCGTCCTCGCCGATGGCTGCACGCAGCGTCGCACTGGGCGTGGCCTGCAGCAGCGACAGCACCGACATCATTTCGCGCTGGCTGAGCGGACGCTGCTGGCCGATCGCCACCTGTGCAGCCGACGTCGCGTCCTCACGCACGTGACGGGTCTGCTGCAGCAGTTCATGCAGCGCTTCCAGCAGCATGCCCTGCTGGCCTGCGTAGGCCTCGCCAGCACCACCTTCTTCGCCGCCCAGGTGTTGCTGCATGTGGCCGCGGCGCTCGGACCAGCGCGCGGCAAAACGCTGCGCCCAGGCCGGTGCGGCCTGTTCGTCATCGCTGAATCCGGCATCGAAGCCGGTGCCCTGGCGTTGCTCGACCAGATCGTCAAGCACCCCGGCCATGCGCGGATCGGGCGCCGCCGACAGTGGGCGCTGCGGCGCGCCCATCTGCGACATCACCCCGGCCGCGGCCAGCTGCTCGTCCAGTTTCTCGTAGATGCGGCCGACCGGTGCGCGCAGGTCGCGCTCGCACAGCTTGATCAGTACCAGATGCACTTCCGGCGCCAGTTCGCAGCCGGCAAAGGCCTCGTGAATGGCCACGCCCAGGTGTTCGGGGCTGATCGGATTGTGGTCGGCGTCCAGCTCCGCGCCGCCGATCAACCGCCCCAGGCGGCGGTCCAGCCGCGCCAGCACCGGCTTGAAGTCGCGCAGCAGCACGGTGGCGAAATTGCGCACTGCCAACCGCGATTCCAGTACGTGCTCGGCCAGCAGGCTCAGGCCATCCTCGGCCGGCCCGGACAGGGTCGCCTCGGCCGACAGCGGCTCACCGGCCGCCAATGCGGCCCAGGCCTGCTGCAGGTGGCCGGCGAAGGCGGCAGCGATATCTTCACGGCGGCGGCGCAGTTCGCGCATCGCGTCCAGAAACAGCAACTGCGACGAGCCGGCATTGCCGGCGCGGTCGAACAGGGCATCGTCGAAACGCGCCAGCGCGGCCCCGAACGCCTGGCACAGCGCGGGCAGGACCATGTCCCGGGCAAGCTGGAGCTGGGCCGGGTCACGGCCCGGCGATCCCATCGGTGTGGGCACGCTCATCATTCGGGAAGGCTCCCCACCTTCTCTGGCACGACAGACAGCATGGACATCGCGACGACCGGCACACCCCATGTACCGGAACGTCGATGGTAGGCCGGCCAGCCCGTCACGGACAGTGAAACAGTCCTCACTTCAAACCTCATGACCGGCGGCCCGGCAAGACGGATATCGTAAGCCGTGCAAGGCCCACGAGGCGAGGGGAAGCGGCTGCCCGTTTCCCGCCAGTGGCATGATGTTCATCACAGTTTGGTATTCAGGGGCCGGACGCGACACAAACGGCGTCATTGACCACCCCGACTATAATCAACCACCCGTGATGACCGGTTCAGACTCCATGCCCGACCCCGCTGCCCTGCTCGCCCTGGATGCCCGCCGCTCGGTGCCCTCGCGGCAACTGGGCGAGCCCGGACCGGACCTGGCCACCCTGCAGCGGATGCTGGCCTCGGCGGTGCGCGTGCCCGACCACGGCAAGCGCGTGCCGTTCCGCTTCCTGAAAATCGCCGGCGATGCACGTCACACTCTGGGCGACTTCCTGGCCGAACGCAGCCGCCAGCGCGACCCGCATGCCGGCGAGGCCGTATTCGAGAAGGACCGCCAGCGTTTCAGCCACGCCCCGCTGGTGATCGTGGTGGTCGCCAGCCCGCGCCCGGACCCGAAGGTGCCCGAACAGGAACAGCTGATGACCGCCGGCTGCGTCTGCTTCGCCCTGCTGCAGGCCGCGCAGGCGCTGGGCTTCGGCGCGCAGTGGCTGACTGCCTGGATGGCCTTCGATCCGGTCGTGCAGGCCCATCTGGGCCTGGTCGACGGCGAACGCATTGCCGGCTTCATCCACATCGGTACGCCCAAGGCCGACGTGCCCGAGCGCGAGCGCCCCGACCCCGCAGCCCTGCTGCGGGACTGGACGCCGCCGGCATGACCCTGCCGGCTCCGCCGCCGTCGCTGTACCTGGTCGACGCCAGCATCTACGTGTTCCGCGCCTGGCACTCGCTGCCGGACCAGTTCCAGGACGCCCAGGGCTGGCCGACCAATGCAGTGCACGGCTTCGCCCGCTTCCTGCTGGACCTGCTGGAGCGCGAGCGACCGCGGCATATCGCCATCGCCTTCGACGAAGCGCTGGACAGCGGCTTCCGCCACCGGCTGTATCCGGCCTACAAGGCCAACCGCGATCCGGCGCCGGAGGCGCTCAAGCGCCAGTTCGTGCACTGCAAGGCCCTGTGCGCGGCGTTGGGCCTTGCCGTGCTGGCCCACCACGAATACGAGGCCGACGACCTGATCGGCAGCGCCCTGCACGTGCACCGCGGCAGCCATCGCGGGGTGATCATCTCCGCCGACAAGGACCTGTCGCAGTTGCTGCTCGACCACGACGAGCAGTGGGACTACGCCCGCAACCAGCGCTGGGACGTGGCCGGCGTCAAGGCACGGCACGGCGTGCACGCGCACCAGATTGCCGACTACCTGGCGCTGTGCGGCGATGCGGTGGACAACATTCCTGGTGTCAGTGGTGTCGGCAGCAAGTCCGCCGCCGTGCTGCTGGCCCACTTCGGCAGCATGGATGCACTGTACGAACGCCTGGACGAAGTGCCGTTCCTGCGCCTGCGCGGCGCCGCACAGATGGCGGTGCGCCTGCGCGAACAGCGCGAGCACGCGCAGCTCTGGCGCCAGCTGACCACCATCGCGCTGGATGCGCCGCTGGAAGGCAGCCAGCCTGGGCTGCTGCGCCAGTCGGCCGATCCGGAGCTGCTCGGTGGCCTGTGCCAGACCCTGCGCTTCGGCCCGATGACCCGCCGCCGGCTGTTCGATGCCGCTGGCGTGGCCGACCCCGTTCCCACTCCCTCTTTTTCCCATTCCGGCGAACCCGCATGAACCAGCGCAACACCGAAGCCCCGCGCGTCGTCTATGAAGGCAAGTACCAGCGCATGCTGGTGCGCGGCACCTGGGAATACAGCGAACGTACCCATGCCGGTGGCCTGGCCGCGATCATCATCGCCGTCACCCCGGAGGACAAGGTGCTGTTCGTCGAGCAGTTCCGCGTACCGCTGCAGGCCCCCACCATCGAGATGCCGGCCGGCCTGGTCGGTGACATCGATGCAGGCGAATCGATCGAAGTCTCGGCCGTGCGCGAGCTGGAAGAAGAAACCGGCTGGACCGCCGATCACGCCGAGGTGCTGATGATCGGCCCGACGTCTTCCGGCGCCAGCAGCGAGAAGATCGCCTTCGTGCGTGCCACCGGACTGCGCCGGGTCGGCGAAGGCGGCGGCGATGACAGCGAAGACATCACCGTGCACGAGATTCCGCGCGACGAGGCTGCGGCCTGGCTGGTGCAGAAGATGGGTGAAGGCTACGAGCTGGATGCCAAGCTGTGGGCCGGCCTGTGGATGATCGAGCACCACCTTGACGGGCGCCCGCGTGGCTGACGCCGACCTCCACGCCTTGCCGGCGTTGCTGGGCGCCGACGACCCGCCGATCTACACGATCCACCACGCACAGGGCGCCTCGCCGTACCTGCTGCTGGCCGATCACGCCGGGCAGCAGGTGCCGCATGCGCTGGACAGGCTGGGCCTTGCGCAGCCTGAGCTGGATCGCCACATCGGATGGGACATCGGCATTGCCGGCACCACCCGCGCATTGGCCGAACGGCTGGATGCCTGGGCGATCGAACAGACCTACTCGCGGCTGCTGATCGACTGCAACCGCCCGCTGGCCTCACCTACGCTGATTCCGGAAGTGAGCGACCACACCATGGTGCCGGGCAATGCCAGGCTGTCGGTGGCGCAGCGGCAGCAGCGCATCGATGCGATCCACGCGCCCTACCACGCACGCATCGACGCCGAACTTGATGCACGCCGCGATGCCGGCCGCCCCACGTTGCTGGTGATGATGCACAGCTTCACCCCGGCCATGAACGGCATGCAGCGGCCGTGGCACGCCGGCGTGCTGTACCACCAGGACACGCGCTTTGCGCACGCACTGCTGCAGGCACTGCGCGACGAAGGCGACCTGGTGGTGGGTGACAACGAACCGTATTCGGTCAGCAGTACCAGCGACTATGCGGTGCCGGTGCATGGCGAAGGGCGCGGCCTGGTGCATGTGGAACTGGAAATCCGCCAGGACCTGATCACCGATGCCACCGGGCAACAGGCATGGGCGGAACGGCTGGCGCGGATCTTCAACGCATTGCAGCCGGGGTTGCTGGCCTTGGCATGATCCCATCCACGCATGGCGTGG
The DNA here is from genome assembly GCF_002799155.1 of Stenotrophomonas maltophilia. Taxonomy (GTDB): domain Bacteria; phylum Pseudomonadota; class Gammaproteobacteria; order Xanthomonadales; family Xanthomonadaceae; genus Stenotrophomonas; species Stenotrophomonas maltophilia_R. The sequence goes on along the minus strand of NZ_NERD01000002.1, from coordinate 327,043 downwards.
ATGGTGTTGTTCAACGCAGTGCAGGCGCGTCCATCCACGGGAACGGCTTGAAGCCGCGCACCTGCAGCGTTGCGCCAACAGCGGCGAAGTCATCCTTGATCGCCTGCGCACGCTTGCGGTCCAGTGCCTGGCCCAGCAGCAGCGGCAACGCACGACAGCGCGGCAGCGCCTCGCCCACCCGAATCTCCAGCAGGTGCGCCACGCGCCGGGCCACTGCCTTGACCTGTGCCTCCGGGCACGCGACCAGCACCAGATCGAACGACGCGAAGATGCCCGCACCAATGCCGGCCTCGCGCGCCGCCGCCTGTTCCCCGGCGTCCGCTTCGCCCAGCGCCTCGTCGATGCCTTCAACCTGCCGGAACGCGTCGAACTCGGCGTAGTACGCCAGCGCCCGTGCATGGTCGGCCAGCGTGGACAGCGGCCGCTGCCGCTTCTGCACGTCGAGCACGTCGGCGAAGGTCGCCGGTTCAAGAAAGGTGGACAGGCCCAGCGCGCGCGCCTCGGCGGGAACATCACCGTCGTCGTCGAATGCCTCGCCTTCATCGGCCGGCAGCCAGAAACGCGCCTGCAGCAGATCGCCCCCGGTGGCATGCACCCAACCGAAGGAGGCGTACACCGCATCGTCATCATTGCAGGCCGCAAAGGCGCACAGGGTCTGTTGCAGGTCCAGCAGTTCGATCATGCGTCGTTGCCCAGGCAAGCGGTCACTGCCGAGTCTACCGGTGCCGGGCGCAGGCCCAGCGCGATCACCACGCCGAACAGCGCGAACAACGCCGCGCCATACTCGGCGCGCACCAGCCCGGCCAGTGCACTCGACGAGCCGGCGGCACCCGCATCGGCATTGGCCACCATCACCAGCACCGCCAGGCCCAACGCGCCGCCGATCTGCTGTGCAGTGGCCGCCATGCCCGAGGCCACGCCCTGCTGGGCAGCGGGAACCCCCTGCCCGGCCACGATCCACATCGAGGTCCAGGTCATGCCCTGGCCGATGCTCAGTACCACCACGCCGGGCAGCAGCGGCCAGAAGTTCGCGCCGTGCGGCAGCGTCGCGGCCACCCAGGCGATACCGATGGCACCGGCCAGCTGCCCGACCACCAGCACCTTTCGCGCGCTCCAGCGCTGCAGCGTCCATTCGGCCAGCTGGATGCCCACCGTGCAGACCGCGGTGGCGGGCAGGAAGGCCAGGCCGGCCTGCAGCGGGCTCCAGCCATAGCCATCCTGGAAGTACAACGCCATGAAGTAGTACTGCACGCCGTAGCTGCTCATGAAGGCGAAGGTCAGGCCCAGCGCGGCACGCAGGCCCGGCAGGCGCAGCAGCGCGAACTGCATCAGCGGATCGCGGCTGCGCTGCTCGATCTGCACGAACGCCACCAGCAACAGCACCGACAGCAGCAGGCAGCCGAGCGTGGCCGGCGCCGTCCAACCCCATTCCGGGCCCTGCACCAGCGTGGTCACCAGCAGGCTGCCGCCGAGGGTGACGGTGATGCAGCCGGCCAGGTCGAACGAACGGCCATGCGCACGCGGGCCGTCGGCCGGTAGCCATGCACCGGCTGCGACCGCACACGCCGTGGCCAGCGGCACGATCACCGCCAGCACCGCCGGCCAGCCGAACGCCTGGGTCAGCACACCACCGAGCAGGGTGCCCAGCGCCAGGCCAACCGCGCTGGCCATGCTCCAGATCGCCAGGGCGCGGTTGCGCACCGGGCCTTCCGCGTACAGCGTGTTGATCAGTGCCAGCGTGGCCGGGAACAGCAGCGCCGCGCCGATGCCCTGTGCCGCGCGCGCGATGATCAGCAAGGTGGCATCCGGCGCCAGCGCGCCGAGCAGCGAGGCCAGCGCGAACAGCAGCATGCCCAGCCGGTAGAAGCGGCGGCGGCCGATCAGGTCGGCGGCGCGCCCGCCCAGCAGCAGGCTGCCGCCGAAGGCCACGGTGTAGGCACTGACCACCCATTGCAGCTGCTGCGCGTTGATCTGCAGCGCGCGCCCCATGTCATGCAGGGCGACGAAGATGATGGTGGCGTCCAGGGCGATGATCAGCTGGGCGGTGGCCAGCAGGGTCAGCGCCCAGCGCGGGTATTTGAGGGGATGCATTGGCGGTCCGGCGCAGTGGGGGAGCGCAGTCTCATTGATGCAGACCAATCAATAAACCCCATGCCCACGATATCTGTCATGATTTTCCGCATGAATGGAGCCTCGATGGACCTCAATGCGGTGCGCATGCTGGTGCAGGTGGCCGAAGCCCGCAGTTTCACCGTGGCTGCCGGCCAGCTGGGCCTGAGCCAGTCCGGCCTGTCGCGCGCGATCGGGCGGCTGGAAGTGTCGCTGGGGGTCAAGCTGCTGCAGCGGAACACCCGCAACGTGGCGCTGACGCCGGATGGCCGTCAGTTCGTGGAACAGGTGGCACCGCTGCTGGCCGGCCTCGACGATGCCGAGCGGCAATTGGCGGACCGCCCGTGCACGCCCTCGGGCACATTGAAGATCAGCGCGCCATCGATGTTCGGGCGCAAGGTGCTGGTGCCGCTGCTGGCGCCGTTGCTGCAACAGCACCCGCAGCTGCAGGTGGAAGCGGTGCTCAGCGACCGCCTGGTCGATCTGGTCGAGGAAGGTTTCGATGCCGCGCTGCGCACCGGCGTCATCGCCGACCAGCGCATCGTCGCACGCCCGCTGCGTCCGCTGCGCTGGGTGACGGTGGCCAGCCCCGCCTATCTGGCCCGCTGTGGCGCGCCCAACGATGTCACCGCGCTGCAGGACCATGCCTGCCTGGCGGTGCGCAACCTGCGCAGTGGCCGGCTGGTGGATTGGCAGTTCGTGCAGGAGGGCCAACTGCGTGAGTTCACCCCACCGACGCGGATGGTGTTCGACAGCGGCGATCCGCTGGTGGAAGCGGCGTTCGCCGGCATCGGCATCGTGCAGGTGATGGATTTCGCGGTGGCCGACGCGCTGGCGGACGGCCGCCTGCAACGCGTGCTGCAGCGGTTTGAAGGCCGCAGCCGCGCGCTGTCGCTGATCTACCCGCCCTCGCGCCAGCATTCGCCGAAGCTGCAGGTGCTGGCCGACGCGTTGCTGGCAGGGCAGTGGTAGCGCCGGGCGTGGCCCGGCGCCACCGCTGAGGCGTTGCCGGCCAATGGCCGGCACTACCATCGATCAGGCGAAGCTATCGGTGGCGCGCACCAACGCGTCCACGTTCTCGGCTTCAAACGCCGAATGGCCCGAGGCCGGGGTGATCTCCAGCTTCGCCTTCGGCCACACCTTGGTCAGGTCCCAGGCGTTGGCCAGCGGGCAGACCACGTCGTAGCGGCCGTGCACGATCACGCCCGGGATGTCGGCGATGCGGTGCGCGTCGCGCAGCAGCTGGTCTTCCACTTCGAAGAAGCCGCCGTTGACGAAGTAGTGGTTCTCGATGCGGGCAAAGGCCAGGGCGAAGTGCGGGTCTTCGTGGCTGTTGATGAAGTCGTCATCGACGTGCAGGAAGCTGGTCGCGCCTTCCCACACCGCCCACGCCTTGGCCGCTTCCAGGCGGGTGGCTTCGTCGTCGCTGGTCAGGCGGCGGTGGAAGGCCGAGATCAGGTCATGACGTTCCACCGCCGGAATCGGCTTCAGATAGTGCTCCCACGCATCCGGGAACAGGCGGTTGGCACCCTCCTGGTAGAACCATTCCAGCTCCCAGCGGCGCAGCATGAAGATGCCGCGCAGGACCAGTTCGGTCACGCGCTGCGGGTGGGTTTCGGCATAGGCCAGGGCCAGGGTCGAACCCCAGCTGCCGCCGAACACCTGCCAGCGATCCACCTTCAGATGCTCACGCAGCTTCTCGATGTCGGCGACGAGGTCCCAGGTGGTGTTGTCCACCAGGTCGGCGTGCGGGGTGGAACGGCCGGCACCGCGCTGGTCGAACAGGATGATGCGGTACTTCGACGGGTCGTGGAACTGGCGCATCTTGTCGCTGCAGCCGCCGCCCGGGCCACCGTGCAACATCACCACCGGCTTGCCGTCCGGGTTGCCGCACTGTTCGAAGTACAGCGTGTGGCGATCGTCGACCTTCAGGGTGCCTACGTCGTAGGGGGTGATGGCGGGGTACAGCGTACGCATGCTTGCAGCTCCAGGGTGATGCCCTGCCGGGGCAGGAGAACCTCCATTCTAGGCCGGACGCCGGCCCAGGGTGATCCGGTCGCGCTGCTCCAGGTCCTGCACGGTCTGCACCTCCGCAAAACCCGCGGCCTCGAACAGCGCGCGGATCGCCGCACCCTGGTCCCAACCGTGCTCGATCAGCAGCCAGCCGCCGGGCAGCAGATGGGCCTGGCCACCGTCGACGATGCGGCGGATGTCATCCAGCCCATCCACGCCGGAGGCCAGCGCGGTGGCCGGTTCGAAGCGCAGGTCGCCCTGTACCAGGTGCGGGTCATCACTGGCGATGTACGGCGGATTGCTGGCGATCAGGTCGAACCGCGCGCCCTGCAGCGGCGCATACCAGTCGTGCCCGCCCTCGGCGAAGCGGACGTTGCCCAGTTCATGGCGGGCGGCATTGCGCGCGGCCACGGCCAGCGCACCGGAGCTGGCATCGGTGGCCAGCACCTGCGCTTGCGGCCGTTCGCTGGCCAGGGCCAGCGCGATCGCGCCACTGCCGGTGCCCAGGTCGGCCAGCTGCAGTGCGCGGCCCTGTGGCAGGCGATCCAGCGCGAGCTCCACCAGCAGTTCGGTTTCCGGGCGCGGGATCAGCGTGGCCGGGTCGACCTCCAGGTCCAGCGTCCAGAAACCGCGGCGGCCGGTCAGGTAGGCCACCGGCTCGCCAGCCACGCGGCGGGCCAACAGGGCTTCGAAGGCGACCTGGTCGGCGGTGGCGAGCGGATCGGTGGCATGCGCGAACAGCCAGCTGCGAGGGCGGTCCAGCACGTGCAGCAGCAGCAGTTCGGCCTCGTGGCGGGCGTCGACGCCACCGAGGCGGGCACTGGCCTCGGCCACGACTTGGCGCAGGGAGGATTCGGGTTGCAGAGACATTCCGCAATTGTAGAGCCGAGCCCACGCTCGGCTGCTTCTGGAGCACCGGAGCGTGGCTCGACTCTACAAAAGCCGGAAACCGTTCAGGTTCCGCCTGAGGGGATAAGGAGGGGCTATCGGCCCCATTCAACCGTCCCAGAAGATTTTCCTTGTCACACAGGCAGTTGCAGGACGGGGGCGACAAGGTTCAGTGCCTGCTCATCGGCTTTTGATAGCCTACGTCTATCAAATAGATGCAATCAATGGATTGTTCTTATCGCGAGCGAATCGGTAACCTAGCTCCTGTCGATTCACCCACTCCCCTTCACCAGAGGAAAAATGATGTCCCTCATCAACACCCAGATCCAGCCGTTCGAAGCCAACGCTTACCACAATGGCGAGTTCATCAAGGTTTCCGACAACAGCCTGAAGGGCCAGTGGTCCGTCCTGATCTTCATGCCGGCCGCCTTCACCTTCAATTGCCCGACCGAGATCGAAGACGCCGCTGACCACTACGCCGAGTTCAAGAAGGCCGGCGCCGAGGTCTACATCGTCACCACCGACACCCACTTCTCGCACAAGGTGTGGCACGAAACCTCGCCGGCCGTCGGCAAGGCCCAGTTCCCGCTGGTCGGCGACCCGACCCACCAGCTGACCCGCGCCTTTGGCGTGCACATTGAAGAAGAAGGCCTGGCCCTGCGCGGCACCTTCATCATCAACCCGGAAGGCGTGATCAAGACCCTGGAGATCCACTCCAACGAGATCGCCCGTGACGTCGCCGAGACCCTGCGCAAGCTCAAGGCTGCCCAGTTCACCGCCGCCAACCCGAACCAGGTCTGCCCGGCCAAGTGGAAGGAAGGCGAGAAGACCCTGACCCCGTCGCTGGACCTGGTCGGCAAGATCTAAAGCAGTACCGGCCTGCCGTGGCCCCACGCCACGGCGCGCCTTTCATCCCCGTGCCGGTCCCCCCGCCGGCGTGGGGGTGAACCCAAGACAGCCAACGCTCGCCCGCCTTGGCCAGCCAGCCCCTTCCACGGTCGCTGTCTTGGGTTCACCCCTACCCCCTGCTGGTCCGCTACCTTCTACAGCGGTGCCACGCCCCCTGTTTGCCTGAAGCCAGGAGAAGACCCGATGTTGGACGCCAACCTGCAGTCGCAGCTGAAGACCTATCTGGAGCGCGTGACCCGCCCGATCCAGATCACCGCGCACGCCGACGACGGCGCCAAGTCGCAGGAAATGCTGGAACTGCTGCAGACCCTGGAAAGCCTGTCGGACAAGATCTCGCTGCAGGTCCTGCGCGACGGCCAGGGCCGCGTGCCGTCCTTCGACCTGGGCACGCCGGGCCAGGACATCCACCTCACCTTCGCCGGCCTGCCGATGGGCCACGAGTTCACCTCGCTGGTGCTCGCGCTGCTGCAGGTCGGCGGCCACCCGTCCAAGGCCACCGCCGAGCTGATCGAGCAGGTGCAGAACCTGGAAGGCGAATACAAGTTCGAAACCTACTTCTCGCTGTCCTGCCAGAACTGCCCGGACGTAGTGCAGGCCCTGAACCTGGCCGCGGTGCTCAACCCGCGCATCCAGCATGTGGCCATCGACGGCGCCCTGTTCCAGGACGAAGTCGAGAAGCGCGAGATCATGTCGGTGCCGACCGTGTACCTCAACGGTGAAGTGTTCGACCAGGGCCGCATGACCCTCGAGCAGATCGTAGCCAAGCTGGACACCAATGCCAGCAAGCGCGACGCCGAGAAGATCGCCGCCAAGGACGCCTTCGACGTGCTGGTGGTGGGCGGTGGCCCGGCCGGCGCGGCGGCAGCGATCTACGCCGCACGCAAGGGCATCCGCACCGGCATCGCCGCCGAGCGCTTCGGTGGCCAGGTGCTCGACACCATGGCGATCGAGAACTTCATTTCGGTAAAGGAGACCGAAGGCCCGAAGCTGGCCACGGCGCTGGAACAGCACGTGCGCGAGTACGAGGTGGACATCATGAACCTGCAGCGCGCCAGCGCGCTGGTGCCGGCCGGTGAAGATGGCCTGGTGCAGGTGCAGCTGGAGAACGGCGCGGTGCTGAAGTCGCGCTCGGTGATCCTGTCCACCGGCGCGCGCTGGCGGCAGATGAACGTGCCGGGCGAAGACCAGTACCGCAACAAGGGCGTGGCCTACTGCCCGCATTGCGATGGTCCGCTGTTCAAGGGCAAGCGCGTGGCGGTGATCGGTGGCGGCAACTCCGGCGTGGAAGCGGCCATCGACCTCGCCGGCATCGTGTCGCATGTAACCCTGCTGGAGTTCGATTCCAGCCTGCGCGCCGATGAAGTGCTGCAGAAGAAGCTGCGCAGCCTGGCCAACGTCACCGTGCTGACCAGCGCACAGACCACCGAGGTGCTGGGCGACGGCAGCCGCGTCACCGGCCTGGTCTACAAGGACCGCGTCGGTGGCGACGCCCACCGCGTCGAGCTTGAAGGCATCTTCGTGCAGATCGGACTGCTGCCCAACACCGAGTGGCTGAAGGATGTGGTGGCGCTGTCGCCGCGTGGCGAAGTCGTCATCGACGATCGCGGCCAGACCAATCTGCCGGGCGTGTTCGCCGCTGGCGATTGCACGACGGTACCCTACAAGCAGATCATCATCGCCATGGGCGCCGGTTCGACCGCCGCACTGAGCGCGTTCGACCACCTGATCCGCTCGTCGGTGAGCAACAGCAGCGGTGCCGTTGCTGAAGCGGCCTGATCCACCGTTCCCAGATCACCGGGAGCATTGTCTGCCTGTCGGGTAACCATGCCGTCAGCCGGTCCGTTACCCCTGGGGTGTAAGGATGAACCTACGTGATCTGAAGTACCTGGTAGCCCTGGCCGACCACAAGCATTTCGGTCGGGCTGCCGCCTCCTGCTTCGTCAGCCAGCCCACGCTGTCGACGCAGATCCGCAAGCTGGAAGAAGAGCTGGGCCTGCCGCTGGTGGAACGCGCACCGCGCAAGGTGATGCTGACCCCGGCCGGCCAGGAAGCGGCGGCACGGGCACGGGTGATCGTGTCCGAAGTGGAACAGCTGAAGGAAGCGGCGCGACGCAGCCGCGATCCGGAGGCCGGTACGGTGCGCCTGGGGATCTTCCCGACCCTGGGCCCGTACCTGCTGCCACATGTGATCCCGCGCATCCGCGAGCGTTTCCCGGAGCTGGAACTGCTGCTGGTCGAGGAAAAGAGCGACGTGCTGCTGGACCGCCTGCGCGAAGGCAAGCTCGACGCTGCGCTGCTGGCGCTGCCGGTGATCGATGACCAGCTGCATGCCGAATTCCTGTTCGAAGAGCCGTTCCTGCTGGCCGTGTCCGGGCGCCACCCGCTGGCCCGTCGCGAACACCTGGACGTACAGGAACTGGCCACGCAGAAGCTGCTGCTGCTGGAAGACGGGCATTGCCTGCGCGACCAGGCACTGGAAGTCTGCCGCCTGTTCGGCGCCAACGAGAAGTCCGAGTTCCGCGCCACCAGCCTGGAAACGCTGCGGCAGATGGTCGCTGCCGACGTCGGCATCACCCTGCTGCCGAGCCTGTCGGTGCAGCCGCCGGTCCCGCGCTCGAACAACATCCGCCTGCTCGATTTCACCGGCGAAGGCCGTCCCAGCCGCCGCATCGCCATGGTCTGGCGCCGCAGCTCGGCCATGAACGATTTCCTGATGGAGTTGGCCGATCAGTTCAAGCGCCTGCCGCAGGCGCTGTTTACCCTGGAAGCGCTCAATGCCGCCAGCGATGCGGCGCCGCTGCCCGGCCCCGCGCTGAACGGCTGAGCCCCCGCAGCACCGGCCCGGAATCGGCAGGAGTCGATTCCGGCCGCATTTGTCCCCACAATACAGACAGGCGGCGCCAGCAGGTGCCGCCTTTTGCATGGCTTTCAACCAAGGAGCTTCACCATGAACACCGCCAGCGGCCTGCCGCCGTCGATCACCGTTTCTACCTTCGACATGGACCGCCTGGACGCCATGCTCGAATCCCCTGCGCTGAGCCAGACGCCTGCCGCGCTCGCGCTTGCTGAAGAACTCAACCGTGCCACCGTGCTGGCACCGGACCAGATTCCCGAAGGCATCGTCATGATGCATTCGCGCGTGGAGTGCGAAGATGAAGTGTCGGGCGAGAAGCATGTCCTGACCCTGGTCTTCCCCCGCGAAGCCAACGTCGATGAAGGCAAGGTTTCCGTGCTGGCCCCGGTCGGCAGTGCCCTGCTCGGCCTGTCGATCGGCCAGAGCATCGACTGGAATGCGCCCGGCGGCCGCAAGTTGCGCCTGCGCGTGACCGCGGTCCACAACGACCGCCCCTGATTACCGCTGCGCACCGCGCGCGATTCGATCCCCCTGCACCAGGAGCCGTAATGAGTACCCCGTCCAAACTGTCCCAGCTGCGCGAACTGTCCGTGGTGGTTGCCGATACCGGTGACTACGATGCCATCAAGCGCCTGCAGCCGGTGGACTGCACCACCAACCCGACCCTGGTGAAGAAGGCGCTGGACCTGCCGGTCTACGCCGAGCTGATCGAACGCGAACTGGCCTGGGGCCGCCAGCAGACGGGCGACCGCGAAGCCGTGGTGAACGCCGTGGCCGACCGCCTGACCATCGGCGTCGGCGCGCTGCTGAGCACGCTGGTGCCGGGCCGCGTGTCCACCGAAGTGGATGCCGACCAGGCCCACGACACCGCCGCCACCGTGGCCAAGGCCCGCCAGTTCATCCAGATGTACGCCGATGCCGGCGTACCGCGCGAGAAGATCCTGATCAAGATCGCCGCGACCTGGGAAGGCGTGGAAGCCGCGCGCATCCTGCAGGCCGAAGGCATCGACTGCAACCTGACCCTGATCTTCAACCCGACCCAGGCGCTGGCCTGCAGCGAAGCCGGCGCATTCCTGATCTCGCCGTTCGTCGGCCGCATCCTGGACTGGTACGTGGCCAACGGCCAGGCCCCGGCCAGCATCGACGAAGACCCGGGCGTGAAGTTCGTGCGTGGCGTATATGCCGAATTCAAGCGGCGTGGCTCGCCGACGGTGGTGATGGGCGCCTCGTTCCGTTCGACCGCGCAGATCGAAGCACTGGCCGGCTGCGACCGCCTGACGATTTCGCCGGACCTGCTGGAGAAGCTGGACGCCGACCACGGTGAGTTGCCGCGCAAGCTGGTGGCCGGTGCGGCCGATGGCGTGGCGGTGGCCCCGATCGATGCGGCGAAGTTCGCAGCCGACCTCGCGGCCGATCCGATGGCGACCGAGAAGCTGGCGACCGGTATCGATGCGTTTGCCAAGGATCTGCAGGCGCTGCGCGAGCGCATTCGTTCGGAACTGTGAGGATTTCGGCCAACGGCTGAGCCCCTCGTGGCGGGCGGTTTTGTAGAGTCGAGCTTGCTCGACTGACTGCTGAAGCAACAGCCGCGCTGGGTCGGGCGGGTTGGGTTCGCGGGGGACGCCGTGAACCTGTCCATGGGGGCTTGGCCGCGGCATCCATGCCGCGGATACCCCCGCGAACCCAACCCGCCCGCCCTCTGACAGTTTCCTGTGGCCGCCCGCCACGGAAGAAAGAAAGAAGAGCAACAGCGGGTCGCGCGCTTCGCTTGCTCGCAGCCGAGCATGGCTACGCCGGTCGTCCTGACCGGCACCCTCCGGGCCGTCGCAAGCGACGTTGGCAGCGGCTCCTGCCGCTGCCTTCCGCTCTACAGAAAGCACTGCAGGATCAAACAAAAAGGACGCGGTGAACGCCGCGTCCTTTTTCTTTTCCACCAGTTCGTCAATAACCCGTGCTCTTGCCCACCGTCACCGGGAAACTGTCGGAGGTGGGGCGGTGTGGGTGGGCAGGACCGTTGGCGCCATGGATGGCGCCATCGAGCCCCCAGGGACGGGTTTACGGCGTGTCCTGCCCACCCACGCCGCCCCGCCCAACCCGCAGCACCCCAGAGCCGCTTTGGCTTTGGCTTTGGCTTTGGCAGTTGCTTTCAGCTTCTGCCCGCCGCAGGCGGACCACCGCGCGTCAGCGCGGCGCCTCCACATCCAACCCGATCGGGCAGCTCACGCCGGTGCCGCCTATGCCGCAGTAGCCGTTCGGGTTCTTCGCCAGATACTGCTGGTGATAGTCCTCGGCGTAGTAGTACGCCGGCGCCGGATACACGATCTCGGTGGTGATCGGGCCATAGCCAGCGGCGTCCAGCTGGGACTGGTAGGCCTCGCGGCTGGCCAGCGCGGCCTTGTACTGGGCCTCGTCGGTAGCGTGGATCGCCGAGCGGTACTGGGTGCCGGTGTCGTTGCCCTGGCGCATGCCCTGGGTCGGGTCGTGGCTTTCCCAGAACAGCTGCAGCAGCCGTTCCAGGCTCACCACCGCCGGATCGAACACGACCTGCACCACTTCGGTGTGGCCGGTCAGGCCCGAGCAGACCTCTTCATAGGTCGGGTTCGGGGTGATGCCACCGGCATAGCCGACCGAGGTGCTGTACACGCCCGGTTCGGTCCAGAACTTACGCTCGGCGCCCCAGAAACAGCCCAGCGCAAAGCGGATCTGCTGCAGGCCGGCGAAACGGTCCTTCAGCGGATGGCTGTTCACGAAGTGCTGGTTGCTGTGCAGCGGTAGCGGTTGGTCACGCCCCGGCAGCGCCTCTTCCGGGCGCGGCAGGCGCTGCTTGAAGGCGCCGATACCGAGGATGCCCTGGCCAATTCCCAACATGATGCGCTCCTACGCCGGAAGACCGGCTATGTCGTCTGCATCCGAAATGGGGGCATCCGGTGCATGCCCCAAGTCCAGTGCCGCCACGACGTCCTCGGCCTGCGGGCGTGCGGCATCCGGGATTCCCACCCGCAGTACACCAAACAGCGGCAGCTCGCCCATGCCACCCAGCAACGACTCGCCGAACACGAACGCCGGGATGCCGGCATCCTCCAGCGCGTGCTTGACCAGATGGGCGTCGAACAGGTTGTCGGCCTTGTACACGATGTGCATGCGGCGGCTCCGTGGGACAGGATTCCAGCATACGCCCGGGGGCTGAATGGTGGTGGTGACGGCGCATGACCGTTCCGCCGGCCAGCGGCCTGCACGCGGTAATGCCGGTCGCTGGCCGGCATTCCCATACCCCACCGGGCAGCCCCGCCCCGTACGCGCTAGACTGTTGGTCTTTCTGCCTTTCTCTTCGCCGACTCATGTCCGAGCACACCCCCGCCAGCCCCGAGACCCCCGCCGACAGCCACGAAAAGCGCGATTTCATCCGCCAGATCGTGCGCGAGGACCTGGCCAGCGGAAAGCACCAGGCGATCAAGACCCGCTTCCCGCCGGAGCCGAACGGCTACCTGCACATCGGCCACGCCAAGTCGATCTGCCTGAACTTCGGCATCGCCGGCGAGTTCAGCGGCGTCTGCAACCTGCGCTTCGACGACACCAACCCGGCCAAGGAAGACCCGGAATACGTGGCCGCGATCCAGGATGACGTGCGCTGGCTGGGCTTCGAGTGGAACGAGCTGCGCCACGCCTCGGACTATTTCCAGACCTACTACCTGGCCGCCGAGAAGCTGATCGAACAGGGCAAGGCCTATGTCTGCGACCTGTCGGCCGAAGAAGTGCGCGCCTACCGCGGCACCCTGACCGAGCCGGGCCGCCCGTCGCCGTGGCGCGACCGCAGCGTCGAGGAGAACCTCGACCTGTTCCGCCGCATGCGCGCCGGTGAGTTCCCGGATGGCGCGCGCACCCTGCGCGCGAAGATCGACATGGCCAGCGGCAACATCAACCTGCGCGATCCGGCCCTGTACCGCATCAAGCACGTCGAGCACCAGAACACCGGCAATGCGTGGCCGATCTATCCGATGTACGACTTCGCCCATGCGCTGGGCGATTCGATCGAGGGCATCACCCACTCGCTGTGCACGCTGGAGTTCGAAGACCACCGCCCGCTGTACGACTGGTGCGTGGACAACGTCGATTTCGCCCACGACGACGCGCTGACCCAGCCGCTGGTCGACGCCGGCCTGCCGCGCGAAGCGGCCAAGCCGCGCCAGATCGAATTCTCGCGCCTGAACATCAACTACACGGTGATGAGCAAGCGCAAGCTGATGGCGCTGGTCACCGAACAGCTGGTGGACGGCTGGGAAGACCCGCGCATGCCGACCCTGCAGGGCCTGCGCCGCCGTGGCTACACCCCGGCCGCGATGCGCCTGTTCGCCGAGCGCGTGGGCATCAGCAAGCAGAATTCGCTGATCGACTTCAGCGTGCTGGAAGGCGCGCTGCGCGAAGACCTGGACAGCGCCGCACCGCGCCGCATGGCCGTGGTCGACCCGGTCAAGCTGGTGCTGACCAACCTGCCGGAAGGCCATGAAGAACAGCTGACCTTCAGCAATCACCCGAAGGACGAGCGCTTCGGCAGCCGCGAAGTGCCGTTCGCACGCGAAGTGTGGATCGACCGCGAGGACTTCGCCGAAGTGCCGCCGAAGGGCTGGAAGCGCCTGGTGCCGGGTGGCGAAGTACGCCTGCGCGGCGCCGGCATCATCCGCTGCGATGAAGTGATCAAGGATGCCGACGGCACCATCACTGAGCTGCGCGGCTGGCTGGATCCGGAATCGCGTCCGGGCATGGAAGGCGCCAACCGCAAGGTCAAGGGCACCATCCACTGGGTCAGCGCCGTGCACGGCGTGCCGGCCGAGATCCGCCTGTACGACCGCCTGTTCTCGGTGCCGAACCCGGACGACGAATCGGAAGGCAAGACCTACCGCGATTACCTCAACCCGGAATCGCGCCGCACCGTCACCGGCTATGTCGAGCCAGCCGCAGCCAGCGCCGCCCCGGAACAGTCGTTCCAGTTCGAACGCACCGGCTACTTCGTTGCCGATCGCCGCGACCACACGGAGGCCAAGCCGGTGTTCAACCGCAGCGTGACCCTGCGCGACACCTGGTCGGCCTGAGGACCTGCGCGGGCGCCAGGACGGCGCCCGCACGACCGCGACGATGATCACCGCCCTTTCCGCCCTGCTCTGGTTCCTGACGCAGCACCCGCTGCTGACGTTCTTTTCGGCGATGGTGCTGGCCGGGCTGGTCTCGTGGTGGCGGCGCTTTCCGGGCTACGCCATCGTGGTGTTCCCGCTGGCGATGCTCAACATCTTCCTCGGCCACTTCGTCAACGCCGCCTTCCTGAACGTGGTGGGCGAGCGCGGTGAAGCGGTGATCGTGAAGTCCGAGCGCACCAGTTCGACGATGAACGAGCAGTACATCTGGCGCTACGAAGCGGTGCTGCGCACCGCCGAGGGCCGCGATGTGGAGGTGGTGTTCCACACCAACACCGCCTCGTTGTGGCCGCTGGAGAACGCGATCCGCATTCCCGCGCCCGACCAGCCGTTCGTGGTGAAGTACACGCCGGGCTTCCCGCGCAACTTCGTCATCCTCACCAACGAATCCCCGCACGGCATCGCCCAGGCCCGTGCCAGCGCGCGCGAGCGCGTGGAGGTGGCGGCACGCAAGCTGCATTTCAGCCCGGGCAACGCGGATTTCCGCGCGGACTATCGCCGCGAGCTGGAAACCTGGCTGCGCGATCATGGCAGCGACCCGCAGCAGCAATCCGACGCGCAGCGATATCGCGCCGAACTCGACGCGCTCGAGCGCTAGTTCCAGGCCCTGCCTGGATGTTCCGCCCCATCCATCCACAGGCCTGACATGACCACGACCTCCACCGCCCTTCTCCCGCTGCTGCAGCAGGTCCTGCAGGACGCCGGCATCGCCAGCCACGCCGACGGTGGCGCGCTGCTGCTGGACAGCGGCCTGCGCCTGACCCCGCATGCGATGGCCGCGCATGCGCGCGGCAACGGCGGCTGGCAGACCTCCACCGTCATCGAGGCCCAGCATCCGGTGTTGTTCGCCGATGGCCTGTTCGAGTACCAGCACGCCAACGGTGCCGACGAACAGGCCTCGCTGCTGTCCGGCTTCCAGACCTGGATGCGGGTGGACCTGGCGACCCTGCAGACCGCGATCGGCGCCGAGGACGCGCAGGGCCTGCCGATGATGGGCCTGGCCTACCCGGCCGGCGATGACGGCGAGGAACACCAGCGCACCGTGGTGCTGGGGCCGTTGGCGCACTACCGCGCGCAGGAGGTGGATGCCTCCACCTGCAGCGAAGACGACCATGGCTCCTGTCCCTGCTGCCTGTTCACCCGCAGCATGGATGCCTTCGACGAGCTGCTGAAGGCCCGCTCGTTCCTGGCGATCCGCCTGTTCGCCTCGCGCGATGCCGAAGGCCTGTGCGAAGCCGATTGCCGGGTCAATGGCCACGACTTCGCCGCCGCCCTGCCCCTGCTGCGCGCCTATGCCGCCAGCTGGCCGCAGGCCGGGCTGGAATTCCGCAAGCAGTACGTGGTGATCCGCACCGGCTCGCCAGGCTGACCCATCGCCACACCCGATACAGGCCGGTGCAGCTACACTGCGCGCCGGTTTCCCCAAGCAACCGCACCTTCTTCCATTCCCTACGAGGCACCCCGCGATGCTGTACGCGCAAGTCCACCTGACCCTTCCCGCCTGGATCCACGACCAGATCGACCTGGATCGTCGATATCCGGGCGACGAGGCCAAGGTCGCACTGGCGATCGAGCTGTCGCGGTTGAATGTCGAGCACGCCAGTGGCGGCCCGTTCGGCGCGGTGGTGTTCGGGCCGGATGACAAGGTCATCGCCGCCGGCGTGAACCGGGTGATGCCGCACGCAACCTCGCTGGCGCACGCCGAGAACATGGCCTACATGCTGGCCCAGCAGCGCCTGCAGACCCCGCGCCTGAACGCGGTACTGTCGCCGGTCACCCTGGCCACCAGTTCGCAGCCGTGCTGCCAGTGCTACGGCGCGACCGTGTGGGCCGGCATCGACCGCCTGCTGATCGGTGCCAACGCGGCCGACGTCGAGGAACTGACGCCGTTCGACGAAGGCCCGCTGCCGGCCGACTGGGTCGGCGAGCTCAACAAGCGCGGCATCGAAGTGGTGCAGGGCCTGAACCGCGATGCCGCACGCAGCGTGCTGCGTGCCTATGGGGAAAGCGATGGCGCCCGTTACTGAAACCGGCATCGGCCTGCTGTGCCTGTGCCGGCAGGGCTTCGAGCCCGAGCTGGCCGGCGAGCTGCAGTTCCGCGCCGGTGAAGCCGGTTTCGCCGGCTACGCGCGTACCCAGCGCAACGACGGCTATGTGCTTTTCATGTGCGACGAAGCCGCAGCCCTGGCGCCACGGCTGCGCTGGCGCGAGCTGATCTTCGCGCGACAGAAGCTGGTGGTACTGGCCGAGCTGCCGCAGCTGGACCCGGCCGACCGCATCACCCCGATGCTGGAGGTGCTGGCCGATGCGCCGCGCTTCGGTGACCTGTGGGTGGAACACCCCGATTCTGACGCCGGCAAGCCGCTGTCCGGGCTGGCGCGTGCCTTCGGCAATGCGCTGCGCCCGGCGCTGCGCAAGGCCGGCAAGCTCAGCGACAAGCCGAACAACCGCCTGCCGCGCCTGCACGTGGTGTTCGTCGACGGCACCCACGCCTTCGTCTGCGTGGCCGATCCGGCCGACAGCGCGCCGTGGGCACTGGGCATCCCGCGCCTGAAGCTGCTGCCTGAAGCGCCTTCGCGTTCGGCACTGAAGCTGGACGAAGCATTGCTGACCCTGCTGACCCCGGAAGAACGCGAAGCATTGGCCAAGCCCGGCATGCGCGCGGCCGACCTCGGCGCCGCACCCGGCGGCTGGACCTGGGTGCTGACCCGCCAGCACATGCACGTACTGAGCATCGACAACGGCCCGCTGCGCCAGCACGTGCTGGACACCGGCCTGGTCGAGCACCTGCGCGCCGATGGCTTCCACTGGCACCCGGAACAGCCGCTGGACTGGATGGTCTGCGACATGGTCGAGCAGCCGCGCCGCGTGGCCGAGCGGATGGCCACCTGGTTCCGCGAGGGCTGGTGCAGGCATGCGATCTTCAACCTGAAGCTGCCGATGAAGAAGCGCTGGGACGAGACCCGGCTGTGCCTGGACCTGTTCAAGGACCAGGCCGGCAAGCCGCTGGTGGTCCGCGCCAAGCAGCTCTATCACGATCGTGAAGAGATCACCGTGCTGGCGTCGCCGCTGCGCTGAGGCCGTCGTGCCCGCCGGGCGTGGCCCGGCGCTACCGAGGAATGGGACCATGCGATACCGCTCGATTCCGATACTGATCGCCCTGCTGGCAACTGCAACGGCCCTTGCACAGCAGCTGCCGTCCATGCCGGCGCAGGTCCAGCCGCTGGGCCCGACCGGCGGCGCCATCCGCCAGCAGCCACTGGGCGCCGGCCAGGTCACCGGCAGCGTCGAGATTGCACAGCCGGCTGGCGAGGCACAGGTGACCGTGCGTTCGCTGGAACCGAGCAGCGTGGTCGGCCAGTACCGCATCCACTTCGCCGCGCTGGACGTGAATGGTGATGGTTTCATCAGCCGCGAAGAAGCGCAGGCCAACCCGGCGCTGGCCGATGAATTCAATTCATTGGACCGCAGGCATCGCGGCAAGCTGGATCGCTCCGACCTGGCCGGTTGGCTGGTCGACTGAAAAAGGGGACGGAGGGGATTAAGTCGTATGTGCACATACGACTTAATCCCCTCCGTCCCCTTTTTGCGTCAGACGCCGGCGGCGCGCTTCCAGAATGCCTGCACCAGCGGCGGCCATTTGCCGACGCAGCCCAGCGCGCGTCCGCGGGCCAGGGTCAGATGCATTTCGTCGTTGGAGAACAGGCGGTTGATCGCATCGAAGCTGTAAGCGGCGATGTGGTTGTCGCTGCGCCGTTCGCGTGCCCAGCGCTGCAGCCGCTGCGGCGACAGCCGCGGCTGGCCACGGCGTTCGGCCGATGGCGCCAGCCACTGCTGCAGGGCGGCGACATCGCGCAGGCCCAGGTTCACGCCCTGCCCGGCCAGCGGATGCACCACGTGCGCCGCATCACCCAGCGCCAGCACGCGGCCGGCCACGTAGTGGCGGGCCAGTTGGCGACGCAGCGGGAATGCCGCACGCGGTGATGCCAGCCGCAGTTCACCCAGGCGTGCAGCGAAGGCGCGGGTCAGTTCACGGTTGAAGGTGTCCTCATCCAGCGCCAGCACACGTGCCGCGTCATCCTCGGGCAGGGTCCAGACGATCGAGCTGCGACGCTCGGCCACCGGCAGCAACGCCAGTGGCCCGCTCGGCAGGAAGCGCTGCCAGGCCGTGGCCTGGTTGGGAAGATCGCTGTCCACATAGGCCACCACGCCACGCTGGTGGTAGTCATGGCGCTCGACCTCGAGTCCGGCCAGCTGGCGCAGGGTCGATTCGGCGCCGTCGGCGGCCACTGCCAGCGCCGCTTCCAGGCGGCGCCCGTCATCCAGGCGCAGGCGCACACCGTCCGCGTCCTGCTCCAGCGCATCCACCCGCGCCGGGCAATGCAGCTGTATGCCTGCGGCCGGCAGTGCCGACCACAGGCGATCCTGCAGCAGGCCGTTCTCGACGATGTAGCCCAGTTCGCGCCGACCGAAGCGGTCGGCGTCGAACAACAGATCCTCGCCACCGGCGGCATCCCACACCTGCATGCGCCGGTAGGGCCATGCGCGGGCCTGCGCGATGGCCGGCCACACACCCAGACGGTTCAACAGTTGCACGTTGTCGGCGGCGAAGGCGAACACCCGCAGGTCTGGCTGCGCGGCCCGCCATGGCGCGGGCTCGCGGCCCTCCACCAGTGCAACCGACAGACCGGCATCGGCCAGCGCCAGCGCACAGGCGGCACCAACCACGCCACCGCCGACGATGGCCACGTCCAGGCGCGCGCGCCGGCTCATGCGGCTTCTCCACGGCACAGCCGCGGCACTTCGCCACGGAAGCCCATCGCACCGCCGACCAGCATCGACTGCACCGAGGCGCGTTGTGCGGCCACCAGGCCGAGGCTGCGCAGCGGCCGCATCAGCGGCGCCGGATTGCTGGTCAGGCGTGCCAGGCCACCGGAGAACGCCACCGTCTGCCGGCGGTCTTCCTCGCGGCGCGCGACATAGGCCTGCAGCAGCGCATCACTGCCGGCATCCTCATGCGCATCCTCCAGCAGCTCGGCCAGGGTCAGCGCATCGCGCAGGCCCAGGTTGAAGCCCTGCGCACCCAGCGGATGAATGGTCTGCGCGGCATTGCCGAGCAGCACCGTGCGTTCACCGGCCAATGCGCGCGCCAGCACCTGGATGAGCGGGTAAGCACTGCGCGGGCCGGATTCGAGCAGGCGGCCGGCACGCCAGCCGATCGCATCCTGCAGGCGCTGAAGCCAGGCCGCATCGTCCAGTGCCATCACCGCATCGGCCTGATCGCTCGCTACGCCGTGCACGGTGCCGAAGTGACGATCGCCACGCGGCAGCAGGGCCGTCGGGCCGGTATCGGTGAAGCGCTCCCAGGCCGTGCCGTCCGGCGCGCGCTGGCTGCGCACGCGGGCCACGAACAGGGTCTGCTGGAAATCATGCCGGTCGACCTCGATGCCCAACGCCCCGCGCACGCCGCTGGTCGTGCCATCGGCGCCCACCACCAGCCGTGCCAGTAGCATGCGCTCGCCGGCCTCGTCGGCCACTCGCACCTGGCGGTAGCCGTCGACCACCTCGCCCAGGCCCAGGAACCGCATCGGCCGGTAGCGCCGCAGCTGCGGCAGCTCCTGCAGCCGTGCTTCCAGCGCCTGGCCGAAGTCACGCGCCACCACCACCTGACCGAACCACGGCCGGTCGTAGTCGGAAGCCTCCAGCTGCACGCGGCCGAAATCGCCGGCGCGGCTGACGTGGATGCGACGGATCGGGCCCGGCGCCATCGCCAGCTTCTGCATGACCCCCAGCGCGGTCAGCGCGTTGACGGTGGCCGCGGCGAAACTGAGGTTGCGCTGGTCGAACACCGCCGGCAGCTCGCCGGCCGGGCTGGCCTCGAGCAGGCCCACATCGCGGCCCAGCCGGTCCAGGGCAATGGCCAGGCTGGCACCGACCAGGCCGCCACCGACGATCAGCACGTCATGTCGTTCACTCATGGTGTTCATGATACGCGCTCGCCCCGCCCGAACACCCAACGCTCCCCGACCTGCGCCAACCGGCGCGGCGGGCTAGAATGAAACCTGAATCCGCTCCGGGCCCGCTGCCATGTCCGCCACCGCCAACCGTGCCTTCGTCCTGTCCGTACTCGTGCTGTTGCTGGCGGCGACCCGGGTCAACCACTTCGCGGCGATCCCCGATGCTTCCTGGGCGGTGTTCTTCATCGGTGGCTTCTATCTGGCCGGCTGGACCCGCTGGGCGTTCCCGCTGCTGATGGTGTTCGCGGTGCTGGTGGACTGGATCGTGATCCGCAGCAGCGGCCTGGATTTCTGGCAGCACTACTGCGTATCGCCGGGCTACTGGCTGCTGTTGCCGGCCTATTTCTCGCTGTGGGCCGGCGGCATGCTGCTGGGCCGCAACTACCAGGGGGCACGCTGGCCGGTGCTGGCCAAGGGCGCGTTGCTGCTGGTGGCCTCGGTGGCGGTCTGCCACCTGCTGGCGCAGGGCGGCTTCTACTGGACCAGCCGCAACGTGGCCGAACCGACGCTGGCCGGCTGGGCACAGAACTACGCACAGTGGTTCGGGCCGTACCTGCGCACCACCGCGATCTACGTGGCGCTCGGCGCCGCCCTGCAGCTGGCCGTGGAGCAGGTAGTGAAGCTCCAGCAGGCCCGCCGCGACATCCGCCACTGAGCCGCGCCATGGGCCATCGCCTCTCGCGCATCTATACCCGCACCGGCGACGACGGCAGTACCGGCCTTGGCGACGGCCAGCGCGTGGCCAAGGATGACGCCCGCGTGGCGTCCTACGGCACCGTCGATGAAGCCAATGCCGCGCTCGGCCTGCTGCTGGCCACGGCGCTGCCCGAGGATGTCCGCGCGCTGGTGGTGCATCTGCAGCACCAGCTGTTCGACCTGGGCGCCGAACTGTGCATCCCCGGCCACGCCGCGATCCACGCCGCCGATGTCTCGGCGTTGGAACAGCAGCTGGACCACTACAACGCCAGCCTGCCGATGTTGAAGGAATTCATCCTGCCGGCCGGTGGCGAGGCCGCCGCGCGCTGCCACCTGGCGCGCACGATCGTCCGCCGCGCCGAGCGCGAGACGGTCACCCTGGCCCGCCACGAAGCCGTGCGCAGCGAGGCGCTGCAGTACCTCAACCGGCTGTCGGACCTGTTGTTCGTGCTGGCCCGCGTGCTGGCCCGTGCCGATGGCCACGGCGAAGCGCTGTGGCAGCCGCAGCAGCGCCAGCGCTGAGTCGGCACGATGCTGGTCTTTACCCATCCGTCCTGCCTGCTGCACGACCCCGGCCCCGGCCATCCGGAGTGCCCGCAACGCCTGCGGCATGTCCTGGATGCCCTGCACGCCGCATTCCCCGGCCAGCTGGACTGGCGCGAGGCGCCGCCGGCCAAGTTCGGTGAACTGACCCGGGTCCACGACAGCGCCCTGCTCGACTTCGTGCTGCAGCCGCAGACCGTGCCGCTGCGCCAGCTGGACATGGACACCTGGACCTCACCCGGCTCGGCCAGTGCCGCCGTGCACGCCGCCGGCGCCGGCGTGGCCGCTGTAGATGCAGTAATGCTGGGCGAAGATCCGCTGGCGTTCTGCGCGGTGCGGCCACCGGGCCACCACGCCACCAGCAGCACCGCGATGGGCTTCTGCCTGCTCAACAACATCGCCATCGCCGCCGCCTACGCCCGTGACCGCCATGGCCTGGAGCGCATCGCGGTGGTCGACTTCGATGTCCACCATGGCAACGGCACCCAGGACATCTTCCAGCACGACGCCCGGGTCTCCTACTACAGCACCCACCAGGCCGGGCTGTTCCCCAACTCGGGCCTGCGCCGCGACCGCGGTGCCGGCAACCTGATGAACATCCTGCTGCCGCCGGGCAGTGGCGGTTTCCGCTTCCGCAATGTGTGGGCCGACGAGATGCTGCCGGCCATCGACGACTTCCGCCCGCAGCTGCTGCTGATCTCGGCCGGCTTCGATGCCCACCTGCGCGACCCGCAGGCCGATCTGATGCTGGAAACCGACGATTTCGCCTGGATCACCCGTGAACTGCATGCACTGGCGCGGCGCCATGCGGCCGGCCGGGTGGTCTCGATGCTGGAAGGCGGCTATGACCTGCAGGCCCTTGCCGAGTGCAGCGTGGCCCATGTCCGGGCGCTGCTGCCGCCCCCTCCAGGCAGCGTCTCCGGATGAACCCGAACCGGCAGGATCCGCCGCCCTTCATTGCCCCTATGCAAGGGATGGGGCAAGCTACCGTCCGTTTTCGCCCGAATCCGAACCGCGTGCGCCGAGCCCTCCGCCTGCTTCCCCTGCCTCTGAGCATCGCCATCTGCCTGCCGGCAATGGCCGATGAAAAGCCGCTCAACTGGGGCCTGTGCCCGGCGACCGACGTGATTCCCGCGTTCACCGATGCCCCTACCCCGGTCCCGGGGCAGGACAAGGCCGCCGCCAGCGCCGCGCGCGATCAGCAGCCCACCGACATCGAGGGCGACCAGCTGCTGGGCACCACCACCGTGCCGCAGTACGAAGGCAACGTGGCCCTGCGCCGCGGCGACCAGTTCGTCGGTACCGACAAGCTCAGCTTCGATACCGAAAGCGGCAACTACATCGCCGACGGCAATGTCCGCTACCAGGACTCCTCGATCCGCATGGTCGCCAAGCGCGCCGAGGGCAACCAGGAAAGCGACACCCACAAGATCACCGACATCAAGTACCAGCTGGTGTCGCGTCGCGGCAACGGCGACGCCGAGTCGGTCGACCTGCAGGGCGCGGTCGGCCAGATGCACCGCTCCACCTACACCACCTGCGACCCGTCGCAGCCGGTGTGGAAGCTGTCGGCGCCGCAGATCGAAGTGGACAACGACGAGGGCTTCGGCACCGCCCGCAACGCCGTGCTGCGCATCGGCAAGGTGCCGGTCCTGTGGGCGCCGTACTTCAAGTTCCCGATCGATGACCGCCGCAAGACCGGCCTGCTGTTCCCGCAGCTGGGCATGTCCGGGCGCAACGGTTTCGATTATGCCCAGCCGATCTACTTCAACCTGGCGCCGAACTACGACGATACGTTGACCCCGCGCTACATGAGCCGGCGCGGCCTGATGCTCGACAACGAGTTCCGCTACCTCTACAACGGCGGCCGCGGCGAACTGCTGACCGCGTTCATGCCCAACGACAAGCTGCGCGACCGCGACCGCGGCCGGGTGATGTTCAGCGGTTACCACAACGTGGACAGCCACTGGCAGGCCCGCGCCAACCTGGCCTGGGTCAGCGACGAGCGCTATGTCGAAGACTTCGCCAACCGCTTGGTGGGGGTCACCGCGTCGAACCTGCAGAGCACCATCGGTCTGTACGGCACCGGCAGGAACTGGACGGCCGGCATCATGGCCGACCGCTGGCAGCTGACCGACTACACCCTCAACGAGAGTGCGCTGGCCTACAACCGCCAGCCGCGCCTGTACCTCAACTGGGACAAGCCGGTCCTGCCGTGGCTGGAAACCGGCGTCTACGCCGAAGCCGTGCGCTTCACCCACGACGACATCAACTTCAAGTACGGCGCAGATGCGGGCCCCGACCTGCAGTACACCCGCAATGGCAGCCGCCAGACCAACGGCATCGGTGTCAGCGGCGGCTCGCGCCTGGACGTGAAGCCCTACGTGTCGTTCCCGATCAGCGGCGCGGCCTGGTATGTCACGCCGACGCTGGCCTACCGCTATACCGGTTACCAGCTGGATCGTGGCCTGGTTGATGGCGTGAACGGCATCCGCGGCCAGATCCTGCGCTCGCAGGGCATCGACCCGAACACGGCCACGCCGGAGCAGCTGCGCGGCAACACCTCGCCCAGCCGCAGCCTGCCGATCGGCAGCATCGACGCCGGCCTGTTCTTCGATCGCGAAACCAGGATCGGCGGCAAGTCGTTCCTGCAGACCCTGGAGCCGCGGCTGTTCTACCTGCGCACGCCCTACCGCAACCAGGATGAACTGCCGATCTTCGATACCCGTGACTTCACCTTCAGCTGGGGCCAGCTGTTCCGCGACTCGCGCTATACCGGCGCCGATCGCCAGAACGACGCCAACCAGCTGACCATGGCGCTGAGTACCCGCTTCATCGACCAGACCACCGGCAAGGAACGCTTCTCGGCCTCCATCGGCCAGATCCAGTACTTCGACGAGTCGCGGGTCACCGTCACTCCGGGCAGCGCGCCGGTGGAAAAGGGCAAGTCGGCATGGATCGCCGACGGCAACTACATGATCAACGACCGCTGGACCCTGGGCGCCACCTACCAGTGGGATCCGAAGTACAAGCGCGAGGATCTGGCCAGCGTCCGAGCCCGCTATCTGATGCCCAACGATGGCGTGATCAACCTCAGCTACCGCTACCGCATCAACTCGGGCGCCCCGGCCACCGCCAACAAGCATGACCGGACCCTGCTGGAGCAGGCCGACCTGTCGTTCCTGTACCCGCTGAATGCGCGCTGGAGCCTGGTCGGCCGCTACTACTACTCGCTGCAGGACAAGGAACCGCTGGAAATCATCGCCGGCGTCCAGTGGGACAGCTGCTGCCTGGCCGTGCGTGTGGTCGGGCGCCGCTACGTCCGCAACCGCGAAGGCGAGATGAACAACGCCATCCAGCTGGAGTTCGTGCTCAAGGGCCTGAGCTCCCTGGGGCAGGACACGGACCGTACCCTGCGCCGTGCTATCCTCGGCTACAACCGCGACGACCTCTATCTCGTGCCGCCGAGCAACACCGGGGCGACCCGGGATGACTACGATCCGAACCTGATCCCATGACCAAGCGCTTCCCCGTTCTTCTCGCCTCACTGCTGGCGGTGTCCAGCGTGTCCGCCCCCCTGCAGGTGCTTGCCCAGGAGGCGCAGCCGCTTGACCGCATCGCCGCCGTCGTCGATGAGGACGTGATCCTGCAGAGCGAGCTCCAGCGTGCGATCGCCAACATCAAGGCGCAGTACGCGGGCCGTGAAAACCAGCTGCCGCCGGAAGACGTGCTCAGCCGCCAGGTGCTCGAGCGCCTGGTGCTGGTCAAGCTGCAGGTCGCCCGCGCCCAGGGCAGCGGCATCCGTGTCAGCGACCAGGAGCTGAACCAGGCGATGAACGCCATCGCCCAGCAGAATGGTTCGAACCTGGACGCCCTGCGCCAGCGCCTGGCCCATGACGGCATCGACTTCAACGATTTCCGCGCTTCGGTGCGTGATGAGATCACCGTGCAGCGCCTGCGCCAGAGCTTCGCGCAAAGCCGCATCAGCGTCAGCGAGGGTGAAGTCGACGCCGCGCTGAAGCAGCAGGCCACGGTGGGCAACCAGTACCACCTGGCGCACATCCTGATCGCCCTGCCCGACGGCGCCAACGCCGACCAGATCGCCACCGGCCAGAAGAAGGCCGATGGCGTGAAGGCCCTGCTGGACAAGGGCGAGCTGGACTTCAACGCGGCGGCCGTGCGCTATTCGGACAGCCCGAACGCCCTGGAAGGCGGCGACCTGGGCTGGCGCAGCCTGGATGAGATTCCCACCGCGTTCGCCCAGTTGATGGAGAAGATGAAGCCCGGCGAAGTGGTCGGCCCGATCCGCGGCCCGAGTGGCTTCCAGCTGCTGAAGCTGGTGGAAGTGCGCGACGCCAGCTCCGCCGCTGCCGGTGAGCACACGGTCACCGAGTTCCACGGCCGCCACATCCTGGTGCGCGTGGACGACCACCAGACCGACGCCGACGCCAAGGCCAAGATCGACACCCTGCGCGCCCGCATTGCCGGTGGTGCCGAGTTCCAGACCGTTGCCAAGGAGTCCTCCGAGGACAACAACAGCAAGGGCCAGGGCGGTGATCTGGGCTGGTTCCCGGCCGACGCGTTCGGTCCGGCCTTCGGCCAGCAGGTGCAAGGACTCCAGGACGGTGGCGTCAGCCAGCCGTTCCGCACCGACGCCGGTTGGCACATCGTGCAGCGCGTGGCGACCCGCCAGACCGACGTGACCACCGACAACCAGCGTGCCCAGGTCCGCGAGACCATCGGCCGCCGCAAGCTGGAAGACGAGTACAACCGCTTCCTGCAGGAGCTGCGTGGCGAGGCCTACGTCAGCTTCCGCAGCGGCGACCGCGCGGAAAACACCGCCACGCCGCCGCAGTCCTGACCGATGCGCCCCGAGCTCGCGCTGGTACCGGGCGAGCCCGCCGGGATCGGCCCGGAACTGTGTGTCCGCCTCGTCCAGCAGCCGCGTGAAGATTGCCGGCTGCTGGCCTTCGCCGACCCGGATACCCTGCGCGCGGCTGCGGCCGCGCTGAAGCTGCCCCTGCAACTGCTGCCCGAGGACGCCGAAGCCCGCGTCCCCGGCGACCTGCGCCTGCGCGCGATCCGCAATGCTGTGCCCAGCCGCTTCGGCCAGGCCGATCCGGCCAATGCCGGCGCGGTCATCGGCGCCCTGCTCGGTGCCGGCCAGGCCTGCCTGTCCGGCGAACTGCATGGTGTGGTGACCGGCCCCGTGCACAAGGCGGTCATCAACGAAGGCGGCATCGCCTACAGCGGCACCACTGAACTGCTGGCCGACCAGGCCGGAGTGAAGGTGGTGATGATGCTGGCCAACCACATCGTGCGGGTGGCCCTGGCCACCACCCACCTGCCGCTGCGCGAGGTGGCCGATGCGATCACCGCGCCCGGCCTGGAGCACACGCTGCGCACCGTGCATGCCGCGCTGCGCCGCGAGTTCGGGCTGCCTGCACCGCGCATCGCCGTGCTCGGCCTGAACCCGCACGCCGGCGAAGATGGCCACCTGGGCCGCGAGGAACTGGACCTGGTCATCCCGCTGCTGCAGCGCCTGCGCGCGGAGGGCATGGACCTGATCGGGCCGCTGCCTGCCGACACCGCCTTCCTTCCGGCCAAGCTGGCCGGCTTCGACACCGTGCTGGCGATGTACCACGACCAGGGCCTGCCGGTGCTGAAGTACTCGGGCTTCGAACAGGCGGTCAACCTGACCCTGGGCCTGCCCTACCCACGCGTGGCCGTGGACCATGGCACCGCGCTGGACCTGGCCGGCCGCGGCATCGCCGATCCCTCCAGCCTGCAGGCAGCAACGTCGTTGTGTGCGCAGCTTGCGCGGCAACGTACACTGGGCGCATGAATTCCCCGCATTCTCCCTCCGGCCCGGTGTTTACCGCCCCGGCCAAGAAGCAGCTTGGCCAGCATTTCCTGGCCGACCGCCACTACATCGACAAGATCGTGATGGCGGTCAACCCGAAAGCTGGCGACCGCCTGGTCGAGATCGGCCCCGGCCAGGGCGCGATCACCCTGCCGCTGCTGCGCGTGCACCCGAAGCTGACAGTGATCGAGTTCGACCGCGACCTGATCGCACCGCTGACCGCCGCCGCGGCGCCGCTGGGCGAGCTGGCCATCGTTCATCGCGACGTGCTGCGGGTGGACTTCACGGAACTGGCCGACGGCCAGCCGATCCGCCTGGTCGGCAACCTGCCCTACAACATCTCCTCGCCGATCCTGTTCCATGCGCTGGAGCATGCCGCGGTCATCCGCGACATGCACTTCATGCTGCAGAAGGAAGTGGTCGACCGCATGGCGGCCGGCCCCGGCAGCAAGGTGTACGGCCGCCTCAGCGTGATGCTGCAGGCCTACTGCCAGGTGACCTCGCTGTTCGTGGTGCCGCCGGGCGCGTTCCGGCCGCCGCCGAAGGTCGATTCGGCCGTGGTGCGGCTGGTGCCGCGTGACCCGGCCACGATCAGCATCAACGACCACAAGCGCTTCGCCGAGGTGGTCAAGGCCGCCTTCGGGCAGCGCCGCAAGACCCTGCGCAATGCCCTGAACAACGTGGTGTCCGCCGAGCAGTTCATCGCCGCCGGCGTGCGTCCCGATGCCCGCGCCGAACAGCTGGACGTGGCCGAATTCATCGCTTTGGCCAATGCCTCCTGATTACACTGCCGGTATGGAAGACGCTGACGTTTATGCCATCTCCGTCGAAGTCGCGCCGCGCTTCCTCGACGATCAATCCGCGCCGGAAGACGGTCGCTTTGCGTTCGCCTACACGATCCGCATCCACAACCAGGGGCGGGTCGCGGCACGCCTGGTCGCACGCCACTGGCGCATCACCGATGCCAATGGCCGTGTCGAGCATGTCGATGGCGACGGGGTGATCGGCGAGCAGCCGCGGCTCCGCCCCGGTGAAGACTTCCGTTACACGTCCGGTGTCATGCTGGGGACCGATCACGGGACCATGCAGGGGCACTACGACATGGTCGCCGACGATGGCACCGAATTTGCCGCGCAGGTCGCACCGTTCGTGCTGGCCATCCCGCGTACCCTGCACTGACACGGAGGCCGAACGATGAGTGTGTGGGCGATCGGCGACCTGCAGGGCTGCTATGACGTCACCCAGCGACTGCTGGAGAAGATCCGCTTCGACCCGGCGCAGGACACCCTGTGGTTCTGTGGCGACCTGGTCAACCGTGGCGGCCAGTCGCTGGAAACGCTGCGGCTGGTGCATTCGCTGCGCGAGCACAGCGTGGTGGTGCTGGGCAACCATGATCTTTCGCTGCTGGCCGTCGGTGCACGCACCGAAGAGGAACAGCGCAAGGTCAACCCGGACCTGCTGCGCATCGTGCAGGCCGAGGACCGCGACGAACTGCTGGACTGGCTGCGCTTGCAGAAGCTGGTGCACGTCGATCGCGAGCTTGGCTGGATGATGGTGCACGCCGGCCTGGCGCCGAAGTGGACGACGCAGATGGCCGAGAAGCATGCCGCCGAGGTCGAGGTGCAGCTGCATGGTGCCGGCTACCGCAAGCTGTTCCGCAACATGTACGGCGACAAGCCGAGCTGGGCCCCGAACCTGTCCGGCTACGACCGCTCGCGCGCGATCATCAACGTGCTCACCCGCATGCGCTACTGCACCCCGCGGGGACGCATCGGCATCGAGGACAAGGGCACGCCGGGCACGCAGGAACAGGGGCTGTATCCCTGGTTCGAAGTGCCGGGCCGGGTCGAGCGCGACCTCAAGGTCGTCTGTGGCCACTGGTCGGCGCTGGGCCTGACCATCACCCAGGGCGTGCACGCCATCGACACCGGTGCGGTGTGGGGCGGCAAGCTGACCGCCATCCAGCTCGATACCGATGAGCTGCGCGTGGTGCAGGTGCCGGGCCGCGATGTCCCCGCGCCGGTGCCCAACGCCCGCCCGCCAGCGCGACCGGCGCACGAGCGCCCCACCGCTGCGGCGCAGGGCAAGGAACAGGGTGGTGGCAACGCCGCCGCTGCGAACCCGGGCAACCGTGGCCCGCGCCGTCGTCGCCGTCGTGGCGGCGGTGGCGGTGGGAGCGGCACGGGTGGCGGCACCAACAACAGCCCCCCGCCGCAGGCATGACGCGGCGCGGCTGGGCACCATGGACGGTGCTGCTGCTGGCGCTGGCCCTGGCCAGCGGCTGCCAGCCCGGCTCGCCGCCTGCTCCCACGGCTGCGGATGGTGCTGCACCTGGGCCGACGCAGCCGCAGGCGCCTTCGCCGCCACTGGTGGCCGCAGCGCGCGCGCAGATCGGCGTCACCACCCGTTACGATCCCGCCTACCAGGTGCTGGCCTATCCCGGCGGCGACGTCCCGCTCGATCGCGGCGTGTGCACCGACGTGGTGGTGCGCGCCCTGCGCAGCCAGGGCCTGGACCTGCAGGCACGCGTGCATGAGGACATGCGCGGAAACTTCAGTGCCTATCCGGCGATCTGGGGCCTGTCACGGCCGGACCGCAACATCGATCATCGTCGCGTGCCGAACCTGATGCGCTGGTTCGAACGGCAGGGCTGGCAGCAACCGATCACCGCGCTCGCCACCGACTATGCGGCCGGCGACATCGTTGCCTGGAAGCTCAACGGCAATGGCCTGCTGCACGTGGGCATCGTCTCCGACCGGCGGCTGGCCAATGGCACGCCGCTGGTACTGCACAACATCGCGCGTGGCACCCGCGAAGAGAACCTGCTGTTCCAGCACGCGATCATCGGGCACTACCGGATGCCGTAGGCAATCCTGTCGCGCCGAGCCCTGCTCGGCTCCGGGATGTGCCCGCGGAAAGCAGCCGACGATGGCCCGGCGCTACAGTTGCATTGCGATCAGCGGCGCACGTAGTGCACGAAGCGGAATGCGTAGGCGTGGCGTTCATCGGCCGCATGCGGCTCGTTGCTCACTTCCTGCCAGTCCTGCACATCCACGTCGGGGAAATGCGTGTCGGCAGGCACTTCGGCATCCACCCAGGTCAAGTACAGGTCGCTGGCCTGGCCGAGCAGCTGGCGGAAGATCTCGCCGCCGCCGATGATGCACAGCTCGCTGGCGCCCTCGCCTTCGGCAATCGCCTTCGCCTCGTCCAGCGACGCCACCGCGCGCATGCCCTCGAACGGTACCTGGCCGCTGCGGGTCAGCACCAGGTTGGTCCGCCCCGGCAGCACGCGGCCGATCGACTCGGCGGTCTTGCGCCCCATCAGGATCGGCTTGCCCAGGGTGAGCGCCTTGAAGTATTTGAAGTCATCCGGCAGGTGCCAGGGCATGGCATTGCCCTGGCCGATGCCACGGTTGCGATCCAACGCCACGATCATCGACAGTTTCATCGGTCCGACCACCTCAGCTGGCATCGATCTGCAGGCGTTCGCAGGCCGCGTTCGCGGCACTGGCGGCCTGCAATGCTGCAGCCAGCGCCGGGCTGGAGGTGGACTGCTCATCCAGGCCGCTGATGATCTTCTGCTTCTGCGCCTCCTCGATCTCCTTCAGGCCCGGTCCCGACAGGATCTCCGCCGACAACGCCGCGTTGTCGGTGCCGGCACGACGTGCCAGGAACGCCTTCAGCTGGTCGCTGGTGTAGACGGTGGCCAGGCGCTGTTCAAGCTCACGCTGATAAGCCGGATCCTCGACGCCCGCCTTCAGGTGCTCGGTCATCGCCGTGTACATGCCGGTTACCGCCTCACGCATCTGCGCCCGGCACCCTTCCGGCACATCCTGGGGCAGCATCGTGCTGCCGTTGAATGCCCGGGCGAACGCCTGCACTTCCTCGCGCATGTGCTTGTGCACGATCTGCTCATTGACCTGCCGGGCCAGCGGCAGCGCGTCGGCCGGTGTGGCCTGCACCATGGCCAGCGGCAGCAGGCCGCACAGCGCCAGCAGGCCCCTGGAAATCAGGCGGGTACTCATACCGCCACCGGCGCCTTGATCGCCGGATGCGGGTCATAACCATCGATGCGGATATCGTCGAACTGGAACCCGAACAGGTCGGTCACCTCCGGATTCAACCACAGCTTCGGCAGCGCGCGCGGCTCACGCGACAGCTGCTCGCGCGCCTGCTCGAAGTGGTTCGAGTACAGGTGCGCGTCACCCAGGGTATGCACGAAGTCGCCCACGCCCAGGCCGGTGGCCTGCGCCACCATGTGGGTCAGCAGCGCGTAGCTGGCGATGTTGAACGGCACACCGAGGAAGATGTCACCGCTGCGCTGGTACAGCTGGCAGCTGAGCTTGCCGTCAACCACGTAGAACTGGAACAGGTTGTGGCACGGCATCAGCGCCATCTGCGAAAGCTCGCCCACGTTCCAGGCGCTGACCACCAGCCGGCGCGAATCGGGGTTGCGCTTGATCTCGTCCACCAGCCACTGCATCTGGTCGATCTCGCGGCCATCGGCGGTGGCCCAGCTGCGCCACTGCTTGCCGTATACAGGGCCGAGGTCGCCGTTCTCGTCGGCCCACTCATCCCAGATCCGCACCTGGTTGTCCTTCAGGTAGCCGATGTTGGTGTCGCCCTTCAGGAACCACAGCAGCTCGTGGATGATCGAGCGCAGGTGCAGCTTCTTGGTGGTGACCAGCGGGAAGCCTTTGTTGAGGTCGAAGCGCATCTGCCAGCCGAACACGCTGCGGGTACCGGTACCGGTGCGGTCGCTCTTCTCGGCGCCGTGTTCAAGCACATGCGAGAGCAGATCCAGGTAGGCCTTCATGCCTTGCCCTCGACAGCCACCGGCAACTGCGGCTGCAGCACCGGTGCGCGGCGCGACATCACCAGCAGCACCAGGCCAAAGGCAATCAGCGGCAGGCTGAGGATCTGGCCACGGGTCAGCCAGTCGAAGGCCACGTAAACGCCGTTGTCGGGCATGCGCACGAACTCGACGGCGAAGCGGAACAGGCCGTACATCAGCGCAAACAGGCCACCGACCAGATAGCGATGACGCGGCTTGGCCGACACCGTCCACAGCACCACGAACATCACCAGGCCTTCCAGGAACGCTTCATACAGCTGCGAGGGATGGCGGGCGAACTGATTCAGCGCGCCGGCCGCAAACTGCGCCTGCAGGGTCGCGTGGTCCAGCTGGTTCAGCGGGGCCGGCAGGCCGGACGGGAACACTACGCCCCAGGTACCGTCGGTGTACTTGCCCCACAGCTCGGCACCGATGAAGTTGCCGATACGGCCGAAGCCCAGGCCCAGCGGCACCAGCGGCGCCATGAAATCCATGGTGTCGAAGAAGTGCAGCGTGTGCTTGCGCGACCACCACCAGCAGGCACCGAGTACGCCGAGCAGGCCACCGTGGAAGCTCATGCCGCCATCCCACACCTTGAACAGCAGCAGCGGGTTGTGCAGGAAATCGCCCAGCGCGTAGAACAGCATGTAGCCGATGCGCCCGCCCAGCACCACGCCCAGCATCGCGTAGAACAGCAGGTCGGAGAACCCGTTGGCATCGACGCCCGGCAGGCGACCCTGGGCGATGCGCCTGCGGCCCAGCAGCCAGGCCGCAGTGAAGCCGAGCAGGTACATGATGCCGTACCAATGCACCTTGATCGGCCCCAGCGAAAGGGCGATGGGGTCGATGTCGTGGAAATAGATCATGGAAGGTGCCTTGCGGTTGAACGCCTATTCTCGGGCCAGTGCCGCCCCGGCTCAACCAAGGAGCTGGGGCGTGTTGGGCAGGCCATCATCGTCTGACCGCATCGAGGCCGGAAAGTGCCCCTCGATCAGGGTGGAGACCTCGTCGATCGCATCCTGAAGCGCCTCGACCACATTGGCACCGCGCAGGCCCTCGCGCAGGTGGGTACAGACCCGCTGCCACTGCGCCGGGCTGACCCGGCCCTGCAGGCCACGGTCGGCGACGATCTCGATCGCGTGATCGGCCAGCAGCAGGTAGATCAGTACACCGTTGTTGTGCGTGGTATCCCAGGTGCGCAGGCGCGCAAAGGCATGCTCGGCGGCCTGGCGCGGGGTCACCTTGTGCCACAGCGCACCCAGCGGCAGGTCTGCTTCCACCGCGAACATCACCTGCCCGCCATGGCGCTGCTCACCGGCCGCGATGGCCTCGGTGATCGCCTGCAGCGTGGCGGGTGGGAAGGCGCGCCGTACCGACGGCGAAAACACGTGACGCCACAGACGTTGGATCATCACCAGCCTCCCGAAGCACCGCCGCCGCCCGAACGACCACCGCCGCCGCCCCAGCCGCCACCACCGCCGAATCCACCGCCGCCGCCGAAACCGCCCCCGCCCCAGCTGCCACCGCCCCAGCCGCCGCCACCGGCGAAACGGCCGGGATGGCCAGAGAGCATCGCCACGATCAGGCCGACCACACCGGCCAGGCCACTGGCCAGCAGGGTGGAGGTGAACAGGAATGCTGCCAGCGCTGCACCGGCGCCGCCGAGCAGGCCACGCAGCGGTCGCGGCACGCGCGAGAACACGCCGCGCAGGATGCTGCCGGCGAACACACCGATGAACAGCGCCAGGAACCAGGTATCGCCGCCACCGCCAGGTTCCCGCCCGCGATGGCCGCTGACCGGTGCCGGCAGCGTTTCGCCGTCGATCAGCTTGACCAGCACCGCCGTGGCGTCGGTGATGCCGCCGGCGTAGTCGCCGCTGCGGAAGCGCGGCACCAGGTATTCCTGGATGACCCGGTTGGCGATGGCATCGGGAATGGCGCCTTCCAGGCCGTAGCCCGGCTCGATGCGCACGCGCCGGTCGTCCTTGGCCACCACCAGCAGCACGCCGTCATCCACGCCCTTGCGGCCGATCTGCCACTGGTCGAAGACCCGCGTGGTGTACTGCGCGATGTCTTCCGGCTGGGTGGTCGGCACCACCAGCACCTGCAGCTGGCTGCCCTTGCGCTGCTGCAGCGCCAGCGCCTGCTGCACCAGCGCCTGCTTCTGCGTGGCATCGAGCGTGCCGGTGGTATCGACCACCGGCGAATCCAGCGCCGGAATCGGCGCCAGCTGCTGCGCCTGCGACGCCAGCGGCAGCCACAGCAGCAGGGCCAGCAGCGCAGTGGCCAGGCGCATCGGTCAGTGGCCCGGCTGCGGTGCCGGCTGCTGCTGCGGCGCGTTGCCGAAATCGACCGCCGGCGCGTTGGAGATCTGCGCTTCGTTGTCCACGGTGAAGTTCGGCTTGGTCTTGTAGCCGAAGAGCTTGGCGGTGATCACCTGCGGGAACGAGCGGATGTAGGTGTTGTAGTCCTGCACCTGCTGGATGTAGCGGCCACGCGCAACCGTAATGCGGTTTTCAGTGCCCTCCAGCTGCGCCTGCAGGTCGCGGAAGTTCTGGTCCGACTTCAGCACCGGGTAGTTCTCGGTGACCACCAGCAGTCGCGACAGCGCACTGCCGAGTTCACCCTGCGCCTGCTGGAACTGCTTGAGCGAGGCTTCGTCATCGGCGTTGACATTGATCTGGCCAACCCGCGAGCGGGCGTTGGTGACTTCAGTCAGCACGCGCTCTTCCTGGCTGGCGAAGCCCTTCACGGTCTGCACCAGATTGGGCACCAGGTCGGCGCGGCGCTTGTACTGGTTGAGCACTTCGGACCAGCTGGCCTTGACCGCTTCATCCTTCTGCTGGATGGCGTTGTAACCGCAGCCGGACAGCAGGGAGGCCAACAGCATCAGGGGCAGAACGCGGGTGAACAGGCGCATGGCGGAGGTTCCGGGTGGGCTTGGCACCGAGCATGCCATGGTTCGGGTGAAAGACCGGCCATCGGGCGCCGCCCCCTCCGCGGTGGCCATGCTCATGGATCGCCTGAGTAGTCCGGGCGGGTGGGCATGGCGGGGGACGCCGTGAATCCGTCCCTGGAGGCTTAGCCGCGCCTTGCTCGTGTGCGCTGTCCTGCGCACACGGCAAGACCGGGGTTGGGCGTCCTGCCCAACCCGCCCGAGGCATGCCTCGGGCCCATGGCGCTCACGCCCCCAGCCAACGCACCCGCCCGGCCTCATACGGTTTCCTGCGCACCGCGGGAAGATCAAAAGAAAAATCAAAAGCAACAGCCGGTTCTTCAGGCATTCGTGTCGACCAAGGTCGACACCTACCAGAGCGGAACGCCGTTGCGACAGATCGCGGGAAATTGTCGAAGGCGGGGTGGGTCCGGTGGCGGGGGTGTCCGCGGCATGGATGCCGCGGCCAAGCCCCCATGGACGGGTTTACGGCGTCCCCCGCCACCGGCCCCCCCCCCGCCAACCCACGGAATGCACGCTGTTGCTGTTGCAGTGGCCTCGGCGGGTGCAGGGCTGCAAGCCCTGCCGGCACCCCACATCACTCAGCAGGCCTCGGCCACCACAGCGCGCGTCCGCCCCAGCCACGCCAGCAGCAGGCCCGACGCCGCCAGCAGGCCACCGGCCACCGGAATCGCGGCGTAGCCCAGCCCCGAGCTGATCACCGCGCCCCCCAGCGCCGCACCCACGGCATTGCCCAGGTTGAACGCACCCACGTTGATCGACGATGCCAGGCCCGGCGCCTCGCTGGCTGCCTGCATCACCCGGATCTGCAGCGGCGGTACGAGGGCGAAGGTCGCCGCGCCGAACAGCAGCACACCGAGGGCGGCGGTGGCGTGGCTCATGAAGGCCAGCGGCAGCACGAACATCAGCAGTGCCAGGACGGCCAGCAGGATGCGGGTGGCGCCATCCAGCGACCAGTCGGCCATGCGCCCGCCGATGCCGTTGCCGACGGTGAAGCCGATACCGATCAGCGCCAGCGACAGCGCGATGAAGCCGTTGGAGGCGCCGGTCAGTTCGGTCAGCACCGGCGCAACGTAGGTGTAAAGAGTGAACATGGCACCGGCACCGAGCACGGTGGTGGCCATCGCCAGCAGCACCGGCGGCTGCAGGATCGCCTTCAGTTCGCGGCGCACGTCCGGGCGCGGCCCCGGTGCGGACGCCGGCAGCGCGAAGCCCAGCGCGGTGATCGCGACCAGGCCCAGCATCGCCGTACCGGCGAAGGACAGGCGCCAGCCCAGCTGCTGGCCGACCCAGGTCGCCAGCGGCACGCCGCCGATGTTGGCGATGGTCAGGCCCATGAACATGGTGGCCACGGCGGCGGCCTGCTTTTCCTTCGGTACCAGGCTGGCGGCGACCACCGCACCGATGCCGAAGAAGGCACCGTGGTTGAGGCTGGTGACCAGGCGCGACAGCAGCAGCAGCCCGTAGTTCGGGGCCACTGCAGACAACAGGTTGCCGACCACAAAGATCGACATCAGCAGCATCAGCGCGGTGCGCTTGCCGAAACGGCCCATCAGCAGGGTCATCACCGGCGCGCCCAGCATCACGCCGACGGCGTAGGCCGTGATCAGCATGCCGGCGGTCGGAATGCCGACTCCCACGCCGTCGGCGATGACCGGCAGCAGGCCCATCGGGGCAAACTCGGTGGTTCCGATGGCGAAAGCGCCGACGGCAAGCGCCAGCAAGGCGGCTCTGGAATTCATGGGGGTTTCCTGGGGGCGGGGAAGCGGGAGTGCGTAGCCTGCGCGCTTTGCTGTGGCGGATTAAGCCTCGCCCCGGGAAAACACTGTTGATCCAGATTCACAAGTGGATGCCTGAACCCCACGGAAAGTGCAAAAACCGCAACGCCGTTGTAGCGCCTCGCCCCACAACGCAGAACCCCCGGCCAGGCCGGGGGTTCTGGGTGACACACGTGCCAGTGGCGCGCTTACCAGTCGCCGGCGCCCGGCACGTGGTGCTCGCGCGCGCGGCGGCGCATCAGCAGGTTCAGCCACTCCACCAGCACCGAGAAGCCCATCGCGGCATAGATGTAGGGCTTGGGCACGTGCACGTCCAGGCCGTCCAGGATCAGCACCGCACCGATCAGCAGGATGAAGGCCAGGGCCAGCATCTTCACGGTCGGGTTGGCGTCGATGAAGCGGCCCAGCGGGTTGGCGGCCAGCAGCATCACCATCACCGACAGCAGGATGGCGGCAACCATTACCGGGATGTGATCGGCGATGCCGACGGCGGTGATCACCGAGTCCAGCGAGAACACGATGTCGATGATGGCGATCTGCAGGATGACCATGCCGAATACACCCGAGGCCTTGCTGGTGGCTGGGTTCTCGTCTTCGCCACCGGTGATCAGTTCCTTGATCTCCATGTAGCCCTTGATGATCAGGAACAGGCCACCGACGATCAGCACCAGGTCGCGGATGGAGATGCCCATGCCGGCCACGGTGAACAGGTTGGCGGACATGTGCGCCAGATAGGCCAGCGACACCAGCAGGGCGATACGGGTGATGCAGGCCACGGCGATGCCGAGCTTGCGCGCGAACGGGCGACGCTCTTCCGGCAGCTTGCTGACCGCGATGGAAATGAACACCAGGTTGTCGATGCCGAGCACGATTTCCAGTGCGCTCAGGGTGAACAGGGTCACCCAGGCATTGGGGTCGGCGAGGAACTCAAAGGACATGGAAACTCTTCAGGGCAGTGGGGGAATGGGGATCAGCCGTAATTGCCGGCCATTGCATGCGGGACCACGACCAGCGCCCAGCACAGAAGCACGTTCATCATCAGCACGAAGACCGCCGCCGAGCCCATGTCCTTGGCGCGGCCGGCCAGCTCATGGATCTCGCTGCCGTAACGTTCGATCACCGCTTCGATGGCCGAGTTGGCCAGTTCCATCGCCAGCACCAGCAGCATCGAGCCGATCAGCAGCGCGCGCTCGACCGGGGTCTGGCCCAGCCAGATCGCGACCGGGGTCAGCAGGATCAGCAGGTAGACCTCCAGCCGGAACGAGGACTCATGCAGCCAGGCCGCACGCAGGCCCTGCCAGGACCAGCGGGCGGCCTGGAAGATGCGGCGCGGGCCGCGGGGCAGATGGCCGAACTGATCAGCCACGGGTGGAACATCCAGCAACAGGGGCGCGGCGCAGCGACCGCTCAGACGCACGGCAGGGAATCATGGGTGCACAGGGATAGGCAGATGGCCGCCATTTTGCCACAAGGCCGTCAGCGCATCCCGGCACCGGCCCGGTGAATGGACTGCCAGGGGCAAGCCCGGGCCCGCCCCAGCTTCTATGATGGCTCTCTCCCTTCCCTGCTGGAGCGTCTGATGTCCCGTCGCCGTACCTGCCTGCTGATGCTGGGCCTGCTGACCGCCGCCCCCCTGGCCCAGGCGCTGAGCCCGGCCAAGCCGCCGCGCGTCCCCGAACAGGTCTCCAACGTGGCCTGGGCCGCCGACATGGCCCGCTTCGCCAGCGCCGACCTGTCCAACCCGCCGCCGCACGGTGGCATCGAATTCATCGGCAGCTCCTCCATCCGCATGTGGGAGAGCCTGGCAACCGACTTCCCCGGCCAGCCGGTGTTCAACCGCGGCTTCGGCGGCTCGGAAGTGCGCGACAGCACCTGGTATGCCGACCGCATCGTGGTGCCCTACGCGCCGTGCAAGGTGTTCTTCTACGCTGGCGACAACGACCTCAACAGCGGCCGCAGCGCCGTGCAGGTGCGCGACGACGTGGTCGCCTTCGTGCAGCGCGTGCATCGCGACCTGCCGAAGACGAAGGT
This sequence comes from Stenotrophomonas maltophilia, assembly GCF_002799155.1. Classification (GTDB taxonomy): domain Bacteria; phylum Pseudomonadota; class Gammaproteobacteria; order Xanthomonadales; family Xanthomonadaceae; genus Stenotrophomonas; species Stenotrophomonas maltophilia_R. Next base: position 288,366 of record NZ_NERD01000002.1, on the reverse strand, counting down.
GGAGTACCTGTCGATCAAGCCAAGCCCGTCGCGCGCGCACCTGCTGCCGGCGATCAACGAAGCCAACACGCTGATCAAGGCCGCGCTGGCCAGGCTGCCCAATACCGGCTTCACCGACATCTACACGCCGATGCTCGGCGCCGATGGACAGCCGGACGCGACGCTGTTCCGCGAGGACATGCTGCACATGACCCCGGCCGGGTATGCGATCTGGACCAGGGCGCTGGCGCCGAAGGTCAACTGCAACTGAGCAACCCCATCCACGCATGGCGTGGATCTACTGCGGATGGCGGGGAACTGTCGAAGACGGGGATGTTGATGTTGCCTCGGCGGATGCCGGGCGCAGCCCGGCAAAAGCCCTCTATCGGAAGATCACCGTTGCTTCGGTGCCCTGGCCAGGCTCACTGGCCAGGCTGACCTTCCAGCCGAAGCGGTCGCACAGCCGGCGCACGATCGACAGGCCCAGGCCGGTGCCCTGCGGGCGGCTTGGCTCGGCGCGGTAGAAGGGTTCAAACGCGCGCGACAACGCCTCGGCGGACATGCCGATGCCGGTATCGCGCACCACCACCCGGTCAGTGAGCACGTGCACGTCGATACGCCCTTCGTCGGTGTAGCTGCACGCGTTGCGCACCAGGTTGCTGACCACCACCTGCAGCACCCGCGGCGGTGCATGCAGCTGCACCGGGGCTTCGCTGTGCAGGTGCACCGATACCGGCCGGTTGCCCAGCAGCTCGTTGGCATTGTCCACCTCATAGCGGACGATGTCGTTGACATCGAACAGCTCGATCTGCGGTTCGACGTCGGCTTCGCGGGCCAGGATCAGGAACGCGTCGATCACTGCTTCCATGTCACGGCCGGCGCGCTGGATGCGCTGCAGGCTGCGGCGCAGGCGCGGCTGCAGGGCTTCATCGCCCAGGGCCATGTCGCTGGCCACTCGGATGACGGTCAACGGCGTGCGCAGCTCGTGGCTGGCATCACGGGTGAAATTTCGTTCGCGCGCCACATGCGCGCTGACCCGGTTGGCCAGCGAATGCAGCGCCGCCGCCAGCTGCCGGGTCTCGCCCTGCATGTCCGCAGGCAGCTTGTTCGGCTCCAGGTCGGCCGCCTCCGGGTGGCCCGGGTCCCAGCGCGAGACGCGCCGCGCCAGCCAGTTCACCGGTGACACCAGCCGCTTGGAGGCACGGTAGGTGACCCAGCTGGCGCCATACACCGCCAACAAGGTCAGCAGCACCGGCACGATGCCGAACCAGAAGGCCAGCATTTCCGCGCGCGACCGCAGGAATACCAGGTACAGGCGGCCCGCCGGGCGTACATCGACCAGCACCAGCTGGTCGTCCTTGGGCAGCTCGTGGAAACCGGGCTCCAGGTTGCGCAGGTTGCCAGGCAAGGACAGTGCCGACTGCCCGCTTTCCAGCAGATAGCCACGGATGTTCTGGGTGTTGGGTGGCGGCTGCACCGGCGAGGCCTCGTACAGCGTCCAGTAGTACGCCGCTTCCTCGCGCAGGGCCGCGCCGACCAGGCTGTGCTTGATCACCAGCGAGACCAGCCAGGCACCGAGCAGGATGCCCAGGCTGGCCAGAACTGCCTGCAGGATGAAGGCGATACGGATCTTGCGCGGCAGGCCGTGCGGCATTGCGGGGTCCCGGTCAGAGCGCTGCGATTATAGGCAGCGCACCGCGCCGTAGTCGTGCACGGGTGATGACCGGCGGCAGCGCCGGCCGGTCATCCCCGGCTCCGTGCATGGTCATTGCCCGGCCGGGCCTGCAACTGCACCGGCGTGGGCCCTGATCAGGCCATCGGCTGGGCGATATCGGCAATGCGGTAGCCGGCGCTCTGCACGGTGTGCAGCAGCGGACGGTCGAACGGCTTGTCGATGATCTTGCGCAGGTTGTACAGATGGCTGCGCAGGGTGTCCGAATCCGGCAGGCCATTGCCCCAGATCTCGCGTTCGATCTCCTGGCGGGTGACCACGCGCGGCGATTCGCGCATCAGGATGGTCAGCAGGCGCAGGCCGATCGGCGACAGCTGCAGCTCGGTGCCGGCACGGGTGGCGCGCATGCTGACCGGGTCGAGCACCAGGTCGGCGACCTTGAGCACTTCCGAACCGACCTGGCGGCGTTCGCGGCGGATCAGCGCGCGAAGGCGGGCTTCCAGCTCCTGGATCGCGAACGGCTTGGTCAGGTAGTCATCGGCGCCGAACCCCAGGCCGGTGAGCTTGTCGTCCAGAGTGTCGCGTGCCGTGAGCATCAGCACCGGTGTGGACTTGCGCGCATCGTTGCGCAGGCGACGGCATACTTCGATGCCATCCAGGCGCGGCAACATCAAGTCGAGCACCACGACGTCATAGCTGTTCTCCGCCGCGAGGCGGTAGCCATCCAGGCCGTCCTGTGCATAGTCGACTTCGAAGCCGCGACCTTCCAGGTATTCCCCGATCATCTCGGAGATGTTGCGGTTGTCTTCGACCACCAGCACCAAGCCGGAGGTCTCCTTCGTCTGACGCATGTGATTCCCTCTAACTTCAGCTTTGTGAAACATGCCGGATCGACGGTGGACGCGATGTGAAGTTCCGTCAAGAGGGTTGTAAATCGTTCAGAGCAGGGGCCGCAGCAGCGGCCATACGTTGTCCAGCACCTTCGGCTGCGCCTGTGCCGTGGGGTGCAGGCCATCGGCCTGCATCATGCCCGGCTGCAGGGCCACGCCTTCCAGCAGGAACGGCAGCAGCGGCACCTTGTACTGCGTAGCCAATGCCTTGTAGGCCGCTGCCAGGCGCTGGCGGTAGGCCGGCCCATAGTTGGGCGGTACGTCGATGCCCAGCAGCAATACCTTGGCACCGGCCTTCTGGCTGGCCTGCACCATCTTTTCCAGATTGCCCTGCACCTGCGCCGGGGTCAGCCCGCGCAGTGCGTCGTTGCCGCCCAGGGCGATCACCACCACGGTCGGCTTTTCCTTCGCCAGCAGGCCCGGCAGGCGGGTCAGCGCGCCGGCGGTGGTTTCCCCGCTCATGCTGGCATTGACGATGCGCGCCGGGGTTTTCGACTGCTGCCTGACCCGCTGCTGCAGCAGGCTGACCCAGCCGGCGTCGGCAGGGATATTGTGGGCAGCACTGAGGCTGTCGCCGAGCACCAGCACGGTGCCGGCCGGACCTTTGGCACAGGCCAGCCCGGGCAGCAGCAGGAACCCTAGCAGCAGCACCATCATCGCGCCGGCTCGCCGGCTCCATCCCGTCTTGCGCATTGGAGTCTCCTCATCGACAGCCTGTCCCCCCGCAGCGCGTCCGCCGCCATCGCCGTCGACCAGGTCGGCAAATCCGTACAGGGCCCGGAGGGTGAAGTCCACATACTGGACAACATCACCCTGACCGTCCATGAAGGAACCAGCGCGGCCATCGTCGGCGCCTCCGGTTCCGGCAAGACCACCCTGCTCGGCCTGCTGGCCGGCCTGGACCTGCCCAGCCGCGGCCGCATCGCGCTGTCCGGCCAGGATCTGGGCCAACTCGATGAAGAGGCACGTGCCCAGCTGCGCGCACGCGAAGTCGGCTTCGTGTTCCAGAGCTTCCACCTGCTGCCGGCACTGACCGCCGCCGAGAACGTCGCACTGCCGCTGGAACTGGCCGGGCGCGAGGACCGCACGCGGGTGGACGAAGTGCTGGCGCAGGTCGGCCTGGCCCATCGCGCCCGCCACTACCCGCGCCAGCTGTCCGGCGGCGAGCAGCAGCGCGTAGCGCTGGCACGCGCCTTCGTCACCCGCCCACGCATCCTGTTTGCCGACGAACCGACCGGCTCGCTGGACCACGCCACCGGCCAGCACATCAGCGACCTGCTGTTCGAACTCAATGCAGGCAGCGGCACCACCCTGGTGCTGGTCACCCACGACCTGCGCCTGGCCCAGCGCTGCCAGTACGTCCACCGCATCGACGACGGCCGCCTGCTGCCGGTCGAGCGTGGGGCGCAGGCATGAACCTGCTGCGCCATGCGTGGCGCGCGCTGCGCCGCGAGGCCCTGGCCGGCGACCTGCTGACCGTGTTTGCCGCGCTGGTGCTGGGCGTGGCGGTGATGACCGCCGTGGGCACGCTGGTGAACCGGGTCAACCTGGCGTTGTCCGGCAGCGCGGCGGAAATGCTCGGCGGCGACCTCGGCATCGCCGGCCGCGACGACCCACCGCAGGCATTCGCTGAAGAAGCACAGCGGCGTGGACTGGCCTACACCCGCATCGCCAGCTTCGGCAGCGTGCTGTTCAACGGCGAGGCCAGCCAGATGGCCAGCATCAAGGCCGTGCAGGCGGGCTATCCGCTGCGCGGCACGCTGCGGGTAAGGGCCACGCCCGGCGGTGTGCTGATCACCGATGCCGGCATGCCGCCCAAGGGCCAGGCCTATGCCGACCCGCGCCTGCTGCAGGGGCTGGGGCTGAAGGCCGGCGATGACCTCGAGTTCGGCGCCGGCACGCTGCGCATCGCCGGCATCATTGAATCCGAGCCGGACACCGGTGGCGACCTGCTCACGCTCTCGCCGACCCTGCTGGTCAATCGCGCCGATGTGGAGGGCACCGGACTGCTCGGCCCAGGCAGCCGCATCAACTACCGGCTGATGTTCGCCGGCGCAGCGGAGCCGATCGCGGCGCTGCGGCAATGGCTGCTGCCACAGGTGAAGGGCCTGCGCCTGCTGAGCGTGGACGATACCCAGCGTGGCGTGCGCCAGGCCTTCGATCTGGCCGGGCGCTTCCTCGGCCTGAGCGCGCTGCTGGCGGTACTGCTGGCGGGCGTGGCCACCGCACTGGCCGCCAACCGCTTCGCGCTGCGCCGCATCGACCAGGTGGCGATCCTGCGCTGCCTGGGCGCTCGCCAGCGCGACATCCTGCTGGGCCTGGCGCTGCAGTTGCTGATGCTGGCGGTGCCGGCCTGTGCGCTCGGCATCGGCCTGGGCATGGCCGCGCAGGAAGGCCTGGTACAGGTGCTGGGCAGCCTGGTGCCGCAACGCCTGCCGTTGCCCGAAGCGATGCCTGCGCTGACCGGCGCCGGCATCGGCCTGTTGCTGCTGTTCGGCTTCGGCCTGCCACCGCTGCTGCGGCTACGCGGGGTGCCGCCGATGCGCGTGCTCAACCGTTCCTTTGCCGCCCTGCCGCCGGCCTCGTTGCTGGCCTATGTGGCGGCGTTGGCCGCCAGCCTGCTGCTGGCGGTGCAGGTCACCGGCGACCTTAAACTGGCGCTGTGGGTGCTCGGCGGCCTGGCCGTGCTGGCGGTGGCGGCCGGTGGCATCGGCTTCGTGCTGCTGCAGCTGCTGCGCGGCCTGCAACACCGCCTGCATGGCAACTGGCGGCTGGGCCTGGCCGCGCTGACCCGGCGCCGGATGCTGGCGGTGATGCAGCTGGTCGGGCTGTCACTGTCGTTGTGCGCACTGTTGCTGCTGGCGGTGACCGGCCCCGGCCTGCTGCAGCAGTGGCGCGAGCGCCTGCCCGCGGATACCCCCAACTACTTCCTGATCAACATCCAGCCCGAACAGCGCAACAGCGTGCTGGCCGCGCTGCGCGGGCTGGGCGCCAATGACGCCAGCATCGAACCGATGGCCACCGGCCGCCTGATCGCGATCAACGGCAAGCCGCCGCTGCGCGTGGACCGCGCGTCCGTGCAGGACGGGCAGCCGGCTCAGGGCGAAGGCCAGCGCGACGACGATGACGGGAACCGTCCGTTGAACTTCAGCTGGCGCAGCACCTTCCCGCCCGCCAATACCCTGGTGAACGGCACCTTCTGGAAGGCCGACAGCACCGCGGCGGAGGCGTCGGTGGAAATCGGCTGGGCCAAGCGCTACGGCGTGTATCCGGGCGACCGCATCAGCATTGCGGTGGGCGAGCAGGAACGCCAATTCACTGTCACCAGCGTGCGCAAGGCGGACTGGAACACCTTCCGTCCGAACTTCTTCGTGCTGCTCAATCCGAACGCGGTGGGCGATACCCCGCACAACCTCCTGTCGGCATTCCATCTGCCGCCCGGCAAGGCGGCGGGACTGGGCGAACTGGTACGCGCGCAGCCGAACCTGTCGCTGCTGGACGTGGACGCGGTGATCTCGCAGGTGCGCGATGTGATGGAACGGGTGGCACAGGCGGTGCAGCTGGTGATGGTGTTCAGCCTGCTGGCCGGACTGCTGGTACTGCTGGCCGCGTTGCAGGCCACTGCCGGCGAGCGCCGCTACGACAGCGCGGTGCTGCGCACCCTGGGCGCGACCCGGCGCCAGCTGCGTGGCGCGGTGCTGGTGGAGTTCGGCGCGCTGGGCACGCTGGCGGCGCTGCTGGCGGTGGGCGCGGCGGCCGCCATCGGTGTGGCGGTCTCGCAGAGGGTGTTCGAGCTGCCGCTGCTGCCGCCATGGCCGGGCCTGCTGATCGGCGGCGTGGTCGGCATCGGGTTGAGCCTGCTGGCCGGCTGGTGGGGTACCCGGGCGATCCTGCATACGCCGCCGGCACTGGCGCTGCGCGAAGCCTGAGGCGGTCGTGACACGCCTGGGGTGGGGCCGGCTGTATGCTGCGCGCCCCACCTCGCTGAGATCACCCGGATGCCCGGCACCTCGTTCGCCGCTTACCTGTACCCGGTGTTGCTGCTGCTCGGCAGCAACATCTTCATGACCTTCGCCTGGTACGGGCACCTGAAGTTCAAGAGTGCCCCGCTGATGACGGTGATCCTGGCCAGCTGGGGCATCGCGTTCTTCGAGTACTGCCTGCAGGTGCCCGGCAATCGGCTTGGCAGCGCGGTGTATTCGGCGCCGCAGCTGAAGGGCATGCAGGAAGTGATCACGCTGCTGGTGTTCGCGGTGTTCTCCGCGTTCTACCTGGGCCAACCGCTGAAGTGGAACCACTACGCGGCGTTCGGATTGATCGTGGTGGCGGCGTTCCTGATGTTCAAGGAATAGCAATGAGACACGGCTTCTGCCTGCGCGCTGTTCTCGTCGGCGTGCCGCTGCTGTTGGCGATGCTGCCCGCATGTGCCCGCACTGCGGTGGGCCATGTCCCGGACCCGGTGCAGGCCTTCGTGCTGGAAACGGTAAAGGAAGTGGTGCACATGGCGATCCTGGCCGGGCAGACCGCGCTGCTGCCCGACCCGCAGGCGTGCAGCACGGACCGCGCGCGCTGCGGCGACGCCATCATGGGCGTCCGCACGCGCGATGACGAGGCGAGCCTGCAGGCCACCCTGCGTACGTTCCGGGACGCCGGGCTGGACCTGACCACGCTGGGTGGACCGGCGTCCTGAGTGCAGCGCATTCGCGCATGGCGCTTGACCAGAGGCAAAGATCGGTAGATCCACGCCATGCGTGGATGCGGTGCCGGGCAAACCCGGCACCCGCCAAAGCCGTGGCGATCAGCCTTCCTTCGGCGCCTTCTCAACGTACTTGGCGAACACGTCGTCGATCTGCTTGTCCTTCACCGTCTTGCCGGACTGGATCTCTTCGGCCTGGGTGAACAGCGGGATGATCATCGCCATGCCGTCCAGCTTGGTCTTCAGGTGCACGCCCGGGGCCTGGCCGAGGAAGCCGTCCCAGCGCTGGCGTACCTTGGCCCAGTAACCAGCGGTGGCCTTCCAGTAGTCGCGGGCCGGGGTGAAGTCGATCTCGGTGGTCTTCACGTAGTCGTTGAAGCCGAACTCGCGGGCGATCTCCACCTGGCTGCCGTCGGCGTTGCGCTGCACCTTGGTATTGAACTGCTCGTGGGTCCAGCCATTGGGCGTAAGCGTGTGGCGGTTGACCACGGCCAGCGCGTTGTAGTCGCTGCGCTTGGTGTATTCACGGCGCGGCAACGGGCGCCAGCTGAGGTCGCTGGTCCACGTCGGCACGTTGTTGGTGTAGGTCCACGCGCCGGTGCCGCAGTAGCGCGGAGCATCGCTCACTTCATACACGCACTGGGTCCAGGCGCCCTTGTTCACGGCCGCCGGGATGCTGCGTACCTGCCAGGTCTGGTCGGCACTGAACTCGAAGCGGTTCGGCGCTTCGTAGACCCAGTCCTGGCGCCAGTGCTTGGTGATGTGGCCGCTCTTTTCATCCAGCAGCAGGTGCTGCAGCACGATGCGCCTGGGGGTGTCCTCGACCACGATGACCAGCTCGTTGCCGCCGCTGCGCATCGCCGGGGCACGCTCGTAGCCGGGCTTCAGCAGCACGGTCTCGTCGAAGGCGAAATCCACTGTGTACTCGCCCTGCATGGCGAGGATGCTGTCGTGGTCGCGGGCGATGTCGGAGGGCTGCGCGCTGGCCACGCCGCTGGCGGCGAGCAGCAGCATGACGCTGGCTGTCTGGAACTTCATCGGGGTCTTCCCTCGGGGTAGCAGGTGTAGTGAGAGGCCGTCCGTGGCCGACAGGCGTTCCATCAGGAAAAGGTCACAGCCGGATCAGCGGCAGGTCGCCGGGAACCCGCGGCGCCGGGCGACGTGCGGCGTCGGCGCAGCAGCAGTCGTCGATCGCCAGCTCGCCCTCGGCGCCTTCCAGCCGCGCGATGCGTCGCGCGGTGGCTGCGCCCAGCGAAGACAGCGCCGACAGGCTTGCAGCGAGGGTGCGGCCATCGTCGGCGGCATGCAGGCGCAACGTGCACAGGCGCCAGCGCTGGCCGCCGAGGTGCCCGGCCAGGCGCCGCCACAGGCGTTCGCCGACACTGCCATCGCTGTCATGTTCCGGGCCAGGCGGCAACGCCGCGACCAGCCGGTCCCAGGCCAGGAAATCGCTGTCGGGCAGCAGGTACAGGCGCCACACGCAGCGGCCGCGGGCATCGAGGAAACACAGGCTTTCGCGCACCCCCTCGCTGTCCACGCCCTGGCAGGCATGCACGCGGACCGCCTGGCGCCAGCCACCGAGCTCGTTGCCGTCGGCGCGGTACAGGCACAACACGGTGCCGAGCGTGGCCAGCTGTGCCGGCGTCGGCCAGACCGCGCTGCCCTGCGCGGCGATGGCGTCGTTCCTGCGTGCGGACAAGGCTCGGCTCATGAGATCACCAGGAAACGGCAAGGCTGGCGGAGAGGGTACGGCCCGGGCTGGTATAGCGGTCCAGCACGCGGCTGGTCGGCGACAGCGTCGAACCCACGTTGGACCAGTCGATGTAGCGCTTGTCGCCCAGGTTGAACACGCCGACGTTGAAGGTGGCGCCCGGGGCGAAGTTCCAGTGCGCCATCAGGTCGGCCACGCCGTAGCCGGCCGGGCGGTACACCGTGGCCGCAGTGACGCGGTCCTTGCGCTTGACGAAGGTACCGGCCAGTTCGACGCCCCAGGTGTCGGTGTCGTACATCAGGCCGACGGTGCCACGCAGCGGGTCGACCGAATCCAGCGGGGTGTCTTCGGTCTTGTTGTCGCCGCGCGACCAGGCCACCGAACTGCGCAGCGCCCAGCCCTGCAGCGCCGGGCTGACCTGGCCGAAGTCGACGCCGGCCTTCAGTTCGGCACCGTAGATGCGCGCGTCGGCGATGTTGCGCGACTGGAACACCATCAGGCCCTGTGCGTTGGTACCGACCAGCGACTGCGACTCGATGAAGTCCTTGTACTCGTTGTAGTAGCCGCTGAGGCTGACGTAGGCCGCCGGCGACAGGAAGCGCAGGCCCAGCTCCATGCCGTCACTGGTTTCCGGCTTCAGGTCCGGATTGGGAATGGCGGTGTAGCCGAAGGCGAAGTTGGTGAAGCCCAGGTTGACGTCGTTGTACGGCGGCGAACGGAAGCCATGCGAGTAGCCCGCGAACAGCGACCATTCGTCGGTGAAGCGATAGACCATGCCCAGCTTCGGCGACACGCTGGTCTTGGTCAGCTTGGCCACCGCAACGCCGGGATTGTCTTCGGCGAAGATGCTGTCCACCTCCGGCTTGAGTTCGTAGCGGTCCACGCGTACGCCCGGCACCAGCGACAGCTTGCCGTTGGCCATGCGCATTTCATCCTGCGCGTACAGGCCCAGCTCGGTGGTCTTGCTGATCGGGAAATCGCGTACCGGGAAGGCGTCGGGCAGGATGGTGGTGCTGGTCTGGCCATTGGCCAGCACCTGGTAGCCGTCGCGCTTCTGGCGGATTTCGGTGCGCGCACCCTCGAAGCCGTAGGTCAGCGCGTGTTCGACGCTGCCGGTGCTGAACGCCTTGTTGAACTGCGCCTGCAGGCCGTAAACGCGCTGGTCGAAGTTGAACTCGCGGTGGCGGCGGCTGCGGTTGGCGCGGTCCTCATCGGTAATCTGGGTGGTTTCACTGTGCTGGGTATACAGCTGCCAATGCAGGCTGTCGGCGAAGCCCTTGTCCAGCGCATCCATTTCATGGGCGAACGACACGCGGGTGCGGTTCTGCGTGTCGCGCGCCTTCATGCCGGTGGTGGTGGTGCGGTCGATCGAGGACAGCACGTTGGTATCGGTGTTGTCTTCGTTGCCTTCCACGGTCAGCCGGAAGCGTTGGTCCTCGCTGGGTGCATAGACCAGCTTGGCCAGGCCACTGCGGCCATCGCGGTCCTGCGGGTTGGGCGCGGTGCGGGTGTTGTCGAGGCTGCGCACGTCGCCCTTGTTGCCGGTTTCCTGGCCCTGGCGATGGTTGATGTTGACCATGCCACTCCAGTGTTCGCCGCCGAACGCGCTGGTCACGCCACCGAGCAGGCCCTTCCACTCGCCGTCGTAGCCGAACTTCAGGCCAACGTAGCTGTCCTTGCCATCCTTCAGGTAATCGGCCGGATCCTTGGTGACGAAGGCGACCACACCACCGAGCGCATCGGACCCGTACAGCGAGCTGGCCGGGCCGCGCACGATCTCCACGCGCTTGAGCGTGTCCAGGTCGGTGAAGTTGCGGTTGGCGTTGGAGAACGAGCCGATGTTGAAGCTGGTGGGCATGGCGATGCCATCGGTCTGCACACGCACGCGGTTGCCGTCCAGGCCACGGATGCGGATGCTGCCGAGGCCGAAGCGCGCGGCGCTGCGGCTGACCGACAGGCCCGGCTCGTAGCGCAGCAGATCCTTGATGTCCTGCACCAGGTGCCGGTCCATCTGCTCGCGGTCGATGACGTCCACGGTGGCCGCCACATCGCTCACCGCCCGCTCGGTACGGGTGGCGGTGACCTGCACGCGGTCGAATTCGCGCGCCTCGGGCGCAGCGGTGGCCGCGGCAGCAGCGTGGGCGGACAGCGGCAGGGCCATCCAGATGGCAAGGCAGAGGGCGGTTTGGCGGGTCATCGGGTTCGTTCGGTCAGGCAGGGGAACCCCCGGTTACCGGCACACCCGGAGGGTGCACGCGGTAGACCGAGGGGGAGAGAGCGGGAGCGGACGGGTCGCCCACCCTGCCGGCGCGGCCGGCAGGAGGGAGGGGGGCGGGCGACCAGGCCGCGATTACTTGGTCAGGATCAGCTTGTCGTTGCTGGTGTGCCGCAGGCGGTAGAAGCGGTCGCCGTGCTGGATCAGGATTTCACGACGGCCCTTGAGCAGGGCTTCGCTGTCGATGACCTCTTCCGGCGGAACGACACGGACCGGACGATCGCGGAGGGTCAGCGTTTCGGGGCGCAGCAGTACAGGTTGAGCATTCATGAGCATCTGGACTCGTGCGAGGGACGAGTTAAATGATAATGATTCTCAGTTGACAATCAACAACCATTCTCAATTTCATTGATGGGATTAATGATCGAATTCTTAAATTCGATAGACATCATCAATGGCACGGTGGGCGCGGTGCTTTTGTAGCGTCGAGCATGGCTCGACGCTGCAGAGGGCTGTCAGGCGAAGACGGCTTCGACCTGCGCCCAGCCAGCGGCGTCGACCTGCTCCAGCACCTCCAGCGCCTGCAGGTTCTGCAGCAGTTGGCTGACCCGGCTGGCGCCCAGGATCACGCTGGAGACGTTCGGGTTGCGCAGGCACCAGGCGATGGCCAGCGTGGCCGGGGCGTGCCCCAGTACGCGCGCCACCTGGCTGAAACGGCGCACCTGGGCCAGGCGGGCCTCGGTGTCGTCACCCATCACCAGCGCCTGCAGCCATTCCATGCCCTCGCGGCCCAGCCGCGCATCCGCCGGAATGCCCTGGTCGTACTTGCCGGTCAGCAGGCCCGAGGCCAGCGGTGAGAAGATGGTGGTGCCCAGGCCGGCACCGGCATACAGCGGCGCGTACTCGACCTCGACCCGTTCGCGGTGCAGCAGGTTGTACTGCGGCTGTTCCATGGACGGGCCCTGCAGGTTGCGCGCGTCGGCGATGTCCAGCGCCTGCTGGATCTGCACCGCCGACCACTCCGAGGTACCCCAGTAGAGGACCTTGCCCTGCCGCACCAGGGTATCCATGGCATGCACGGTCTCGGCGATCGGTGCGTCCGGATCCGGGCGATGGCAGTAATAAAGGTCCAGGTAATCGACCCGCAGGCGCTTGAGCGCAGCATGGCAGGCGTCGGTCACATGCTTGCGCGACAGGCCGCGCTGGGTCGGCCGTGGGTCCTTGGCGCTGCCGAAGAACACCTTGCTGGATACGCAGAGGCCATCGCGCGGCAGGCGCAGGTCGGCGATCACATCACCCATCACCTGTTCGGCGCGGCCGTTGGCATAGCCCTCGGCGTTGTCGAAGAAGTTGACGCCGTGGTCCCAGGCCGCAGCCACCAGGTTGCGGGCCTCGTCGCGCGGGATCTGGTCACCGAAGGTCACCCAGGCGCCGAAGGACAGGGCGGAAATCGGCAGGCCGGTGGAGCCCAGGCGACGGTATTGCATGCGAATCTCCTGCTGCGGGCCCGCATCCGGGCCGGGATCAAACCCCATTCTACCTTCCGCCGCCGGCCGCAAGCCCTTGCCGTTGCTGGCCTGATCGGTACCGTTGGGTGCGCGCACGCTGCTTTTTCTTGCCCCGGCCCCTGCCCTGCACTAGGCTTCCCGTTTTTCGCGACGCCCCAGGGGAGTCACTCACATGGTCGAAGGTTTGGGCAGGATCGGCTTCGGCCTGTTCGGGTTGGCGGTGCTGATCGGCATCACCTGGTTGTTTTCCAACAACAAGCGTGCGGTTGACTGGAAGCTGGTTGCCACCGGTATCACCCTGCAGATCGCGTTCGCTGCGCTGGTGATCCTGGTGCCGGGCGGGCGCGATGTGTTCGATGCGCTGGGCAAGGGCTTCGTCAAGGTTCTCAGCTTCGTCAACGAAGGCTCGGGCTTCATCTTCGGCTCGTTGATGGACACCAAGAACTACGGCTTCATCTTCGCCTTCCAGGTGCTGCCGACCATCATCTTCTTCTCGGCGCTGATGGGGGTGATGTACCACCTCAACATCATGCAGGCGATCGTGCGCGTGATGGCGTGGTCGATCACCAAGGTGATGCGCGTGTCCGGCGCGGAAACCACCAGCGTCTGCGCCAGCGTCTTCATCGGCCAGACCGAGGCGCCGCTGACCGTGCGCCCGTACATCGCCAGGATGACCCAGTCCGAGCTGCTGACCATGATGATCGGCGGCATGGCGCACATCGCCGGCGGCGTGCTGGCGGCCTACGTGGGCATGCTCGGCGGCGGTGATCCGGCGCAGCAGGCCTTCTACGCCAAGCACCTGCTGGCGGCCAGCATCATGGCAGCACCGGCCACCCTGGTCGTGGCCAAGCTGCTGATCCCGGAAACCGGCACCCCGCTCACCCGCGGCACGGTGAAGATGGAAGTCGAGAAGACCTCCAGCAACATCATCGACGCGGCCGCCGCCGGCGCCGGTGACGGCCTGAAGCTGGCGCTGAACATCGGCGCGATGCTGCTGGCCTTCATCGCCCTGATCGCGCTGCTGAACGCCCCGCTGACCTGGATCGGCGATGTGACCGGCCTGGCTGCTGCCATCGGCAAGCCGACCAACCTGTCGACCATCTTCGGTTACGTGCTGGCCCCGATCGCCTGGGTGATCGGCACCCCGTGGGCCGATGCCACCACCGTCGGTTCGCTGATCGGCCAGAAGGTCGTGATCAACGAGTTCGTGGCCTACACCGAACTGTCGCAGATCGTGAACGGCCAGATCGCTGGCGTGAGCCTGTCCGAGGAAGGTCGCCTGATCGCCACCTACGCGCTGTGCGGCTTCGCCAACTTCAGCTCGATCGCGATCCAGATCGGCGGTATCGGCGGCCTGGCCCCGGAACGTCGCCACGACCTGGCCAAGTTCGGCCTGCGCGCCGTGCTGGGCGGTACCATTGCCACCTTCATGACGGCGACCATCGCCGGCGTGCTGACGCACTTCAGTTGAACCCTTGGTTGAGAAAAGATTCCCTATGAGCAGCAGTGTCGTTGTCGTCGGTTCCTTCAATGTCGATCACGTGTGGCGGTGCGAGTCGCTGCCGGCACCGGGTGCGACCATTGCCGGCCGTTACAGCACCGGCCCCGGTGGCAAGGGCTTCAACCAGGCTGTGGCGGCCTGCCGCGCCGGTGCCGACACCCACTTCGTGTGCGCGCTGGGCGACGACGCCGGTGGCGCCACCGCGCGCGAACTGGCCGCACAGGACGGCTTCGGTCTGATCGCCGAAGCCAGCAGCGAGCCGACCGGCACCGCAGGCATCTACGTCGATGCCCGTGGCCGCAACACCATCGTGATCGGCCCGGGCGCCAACGCTGCGCTGAGCACCGACTTCCTGCAACAGCAGCAGGCCCTGCTGACCAGTGCCAAGGTGGTGCTGGCGCAGCTGGAATCGCCGGTGCAGACCATCGAAGCGGCACTGGCCACGGCCCGCGAGGGCGGCGTCACCACCGTGCTCAACACCGCACCGGCCGATGCCCCCTCGACCATCGGCCTGCTCAAGCTGGCCGATGTGATCACCCCGAACGAGACCGAGTTCGCCGCCCTGCTCGGCCGCCATGTCGGTGAGCGCGTGGATGCCAACGACGTCGCCGCGCTGGATGGCGCCAGCCTGCACGCGCTGTGCCGCAAGCTGGTCGGCAACGGTACCGTGGTGGTCACGCTCGGTTCGGTGGGCGTGTTCGTGTCGCATGCCGACGAGAACCTGCGCGGCGATACCCAGCCGTACTACCGCGTGGGTGCCGAACAGGTGCAGGCGATCGACACCACCGGTGCCGGTGATGCCTTCAACGGTGCGCTGGCCGCGTCGCTGGCGCAGGTGGCCGACGCCCCGTTCGCCCGCCACGTGCGCTTCGCCAACCAGTTCGCCGGTCGCTCGACCGAGAAGGAAGGCGCTGCAGCGGCGATGCCGCGCTTCACCCCGGCCGACGCTGAAGCAAAATAGATCCACGCCATGCGTGGATGAGAAGGCCCGGGTGCGCAGGCATCCGGGCTTTTTTATGGTTCCTCCGCACGTCGCAGCAGCAGCCCAGCTGCGATTGCCAGCAGCGCCACGGCAGCGGCCACCACGCCCAGCGAAGCCAGGCCGAAGCGTTCGATGGTCCCACCTCCCAGCAGCGCGCCCAGGCCGATTCCGGCATTGGCCGCAGACACATTCAAGGTTCCCGCCAGCGCCTGCGCCTGTGGCGCCGCACGCATCACCCGCACCTGGCATAGCGGGAACAATCCGGTATGCGCCACGCCCCACAGGGCCAGTGCGATCAGCACGAGCGTGCCGTGGCCGGCCAGCCCGACACTGGCCAGCATGCCCAGCGCCAGCACCGCGCAGAACACCAGGGTCGCGCCCAGCGGCGCACGATCGACCCAGCGCCCGCCCAGTGCATTGCCGATCAGCCCGACGGCCCCGAAGCCCATCAGCCACCAGCCCACCTGTGCGGCCGGTACCTGCATCAGGCGCTCCAGTACATCGGCCAGGTAGGTGTAGGCAGCAAACATCGCGGTGAACACCAGCACCGACAGCAGCACATGGCCCAGCAACTGCGGTTGGCGCAACACACGTGCCTGTTCGCCCAGCGCGCGCCGCGGTCCGGCCACGGCGCCCGGCATCCACAACGCCAACGCGCCCGCCATCAACAGCGACAAGGCCGCCAACAGCCAGAAGCTGCCGCGCCAACCGAGGGCGTCGGCGGCCAACGTACCCAGTGGGATACCGAACAGCATTGCGGCGGTGATACCCAGGTAGACCCGCGCGACCGCACGACCGCCCTGTCCTGCCGGGGCCAGCTGCGCAGCAGTCTCACTGGCCGTGCCCCAGAACACCGGCAGGGCCAGTGCTGGCAGAACCCGCGCCAGCGCCAGCAGCCACGGCTGCGTGGCCATCGCAGCCAGCGCGTTGGAACCCGCGAACAACAGCAGGATGACCACGAACAGGGGGCGCCGGCCAACGTGTGACAGCAGCGCAGTCAATGGTGGCCCGGCCAGCATCACGGTGAACGCGAACAAGGTGACCAGCTGCCCGGCGCGGGCGATGCCCAGGCCAAGGTCGCGCGCCAGCGCGGGCAACAGGCCGACGATCAGGAATTCGGTGGTGACGATGACGAAGGCGGACACCGCCAGCAGGACGACCGGAAGACGTGCGCGAGCGTTTGCGTGGACAGCGGCCACGATGGAATCGAGGGTGGACATGAGCAGGCATCAGGACAGGGGCCACCAGCCTATTTCCTCCCCGAGTTCCGATTACTGCTATATTTTCCATCGATTCCGGACCGAAATTCCCCATGCTTCCCACCGAGCGTCTGCGCGGCATCGAGGCCTTCGTCGCCACCGCCGATGCCGGCAGCTTCACTGCCGCCGCCGAACGCCTGCACCTGACCAGTTCTGCGGTGGGCAAGACCATCGCACGGCTGGAGGCGCGGCTGGGAGCCCGGCTGTTCGAACGCAGCACGCGCCGCCTTCGCCTGACCGAGGCCGGTGAGGGCTTCTACCGCACCTGCGTGCGGGTGCTTGGCGAACTGGCCGATGCCGAGTCGGTGCTGGCGTCGCACGCAGACGCTCCCGTGGGCCGCCTGCGGGTGGATGCACCAGCCACCTTCGGGCGACTGAAAGTCTGGCCGTTGCTGCTGCAGCTGGCCGACACGTTTCCGCAGCTGCGGCCACAGGTGACCTTCAGCGACCGCTTTGTGGACCTGACCGATGACGGCATCGACCTGGCCGTGCGCATCGGTGGACCGGAGCCGCTGCCGGCCACCCTGGGCAGCCGCCTGCTCGGCTACGAATGCCTTCGCTTCTGTGCGTCCCCGGCCTATCTGGAGCGACATGGCCTGCCGACATCCGCGGCCGAGCTGGCCGGGCATGACGGCGTGCTGTTCGGACGCGCCGACGGCAGCATCGGGCCGTGGCAGGTGGCCGATGGCGGGCAGCGCAGTACACCGCTGCAGGCCCGCGCGCGCCTGGTGGTTGGCAGCGCCGAGGCCCAGGTGGCTGCGGTCGAGGCCGGCTTCGGCATCGCGCAGTTGGCCACCTGGCTGGTCGATGATGCGCTGGCGCGCGGCAGCCTTGTGTCGATCCTGCCGTCGCTGGACTGCCGCGGCCTGCCGTTGCGCCTGTTGTGGCCGCAGGGCCGGCAGCGGTTGCCACGCGTGGACGTGGCGTTGGACCATCTCGGCACCGGGTTGCAGATCGATCCGCCGCGCTGAGCGCAGCGCCATCACCGGCGGTGGCATCGAACAGCTGCGACTGCCGGTCGCATTGCCCTCACCCCGCCCCTCACCCACCATCCGCGCAGCATTTCAGCGTGGGCAGGACATGGACGGATTCCCCTGGTTGCTGGTTGCCGCCGCCGGCAGTGCCATCGCAGCCTTGCTGCATATCGGCTGCATTGCGTTTGGGGCACCCTGGTACCGGTGGTTCGGCGCTGGCCCGCGCATGGTCCGGCTGGCACAGGCGGGGCATTGGTGGCCACCGCTGATGACCGCCGGCATTACTGCTGTGCTGGTCGCCTGGACGCTGTACGCGCTGGCAGCCGCAGGCTGGCATTCGCCGCTGCCGGCCAGCCGTCCGGTGCTGTCGGGCATCGCCCTGCTGTTGCTGCTGCGCGCGGCGATGGGCTTCGGGCTGGCGCTGCTCCGGCCCGGATACAACGGCCGGCACTTCTGGGTAGTCAGTTCACTGGCCTGCCTCGGCCTGGGGCTGGCCTTCGCGCTGGGTACCCGCCAGGCCTGGCAGAGCCTGGGGTAGCCGCCCACCATCGCCCGCACTTGGGGGCGGTGGATGCAACCGTCAAGCATCTGCTGATGCCGGTATGGCATGAGGTCGGTGCCGATCGGCCTGAACCGGAACGCCGCCGACACGGCCGTACCGCCGCCCGCGCCCTACAATGGGCGCATGCAGATCGGCCCGTACACCATTGCCCCCAACGTCGTGCTGGCGCCCATGGCCGGCGTCACCGACAAGCCTTTCCGCCTGCTGTGCAAACGGCTGGGTGCGGGGCTGGCCGCCTCGGAAATGACCATCAGCGACCCGCGCTTCTGGAACACGCGCAAGTCCATCCACCGCATGGACCATGAGGGCGAACCGGCCCCGATCAGCGTGCAGATCGCCGGCACCGAGCCGCAGCAGCTGGCCGAGGCCGCGCGCTACAACGTGGACCACGGCGCGCAGATCATCGACATCAACATGGGCTGCCCGGCCAAGAAGGTGTGCAACGCCTGGGCCGGCTCGGCACTGATGCGCGACGAACAGCTGGTGGCGCGCATCCTCGAAGCCGTGGTCAACGCGGTGGACGTGCCGGTCACGTTGAAGATCCGCACCGGTTGGGATTGCGACCACCGCAATGGCCCGGTGATCGCGCGCATCGCCGAGGCCAGCGGCATCGCCGCGCTGGCCGTGCATGGGCGCACCCGCGACCAGCATTACACCGGCCAGGCCGAGTACGGCACCATCGGCGAGATCAAGGCGGCGCTGCGCATTCCGGTGATCGCCAACGGCGATATCGACTCGCCGCAGAAGGCCGCGTACGTCCTGAAGGAAACCGGCGTGGATGCAGTGATGATCGGTCGCTCCGCGCAGGGCCGGCCGTGGATCTTCCGCGAGGTGGCGCACTACCTGGCCACCGGCGAGGAACTGCCGCCGCCATCGCTGGCGGAAGTGCGCGACATCCTGCTCGGCCACCTGCATGCACTGCATGCGTTCTACGGCGAACCGCAGGGCGTGCGCATCGCGCGCAAGCACCTGGGCTGGTACGCCAAGGACCGGCCGGAGAACGCCGCCTTCCGCGCAGTGGTCAACCGCGCCGAAGACCCGCAGAGCCAGATCGCCCTGACCACCGAGTACTTCGACCGCCTGATCGCCGGGGAACCGGCGCTCTCTTCGGCGGCCTGAGCCGCCCGCCCCGCGTTTCCGAACAGTCGAGCCAGCTCGACGCTACAAGAGCCCGCCGTCATGACTCCGCCGATCTCCTCCCCGACCTACCTGCACGGGTTCTCCGGCACCGAGCAGCAGCGCCTGATGACCCAGGCCCGGCTGCTGGAATCGAGCATCTTCGGCCAGATCGACTACAGCGGCGCGCGGCGCCTGCTGGAAGTCGGCAGCGGCGTCGGCGCACAGACCGAGATCCTGCTGCGCCGCTTCCCCGAGCTGCACGTGACCGGCGTGGACCTGAGCGAAACGCAGCTGGCCACCGCGCGCGAGAACCTGGCGCGCACACCGTGGTGCAGCGACCGCTACACCCTGCAGCAGGCCGACGCCGGCGAGCTGCCGTTCGAGGCACGCAGCTTCGACGCGGCGTTCCTGTGCTGGGTGCTGGAGCACGTGCCGTCACCAGCACGCGTACTGAGCGAGGTGCGCCGCGTGCTGGCGCCGGGCTCGCCGGTGTACATCACCGAGGTGATGAATGCCTCGTTCCTGCTCGACCCGTACTCGCCGCACATCTGGCGCTACTGGATGGCGTTCAACGATTTCCAGTACGACCATGGGGGAGACCCGTTCGTCGGCGCCAAGCTGGGCAACCTGCTGCTGGCCGGCGGCTTCCGCGACGTGCATACCGAGATCAAGACCATCCACCTGGACAACCGCGAACCGGCCCGTCGCAAGACGATGATCGCGTTCTGGGAACAACTGCTGCTGTCGGCGGCCGACCAGCTGCTGCAGGCCGGCTCGGTGGACGAGGACACCGTGGAAGGCATGCGTCGCGAGTTCCGCCTGGTGCAGAACGACCCGAACGCGGTGTTCTTCTATTCGTTCGTGCAGGGCCGCGCCACGGTGTATTGATTCGGTGGAGCCACGCCGTGCGGGGCGGCGACCACCGATGTCCGCGCCATCCACGCATGGCGTGGATCTACTGATCAATGCACGGCGGTATGGTCGACCGCACCCGGCGGTGCTGCCGGCTGATGCCAGATCCGCTGCCACATGGCGGCCAACCGGCGACCGGCGTCAGCGCGCGCGGCGGGACTGCTGTAATCCACGCGCACCTGCCCGGGCGTGATTGGCCGCCACTGCCCATCGGCCTGCTCGGCCACGACGAAGTTGAAGGTGTAGTCCGGTTCCAGGCCCATGCGCAGGTCACTCAGCAGCAACCGGCCGTCCACCACCTGCGCACGCATGAAGCCACGGTTGAACCACTGCAGCTGCTGCACCGCGGGGATGGCCTGCGCTTCGCGCAAGGCCTGCACGTTGGACGCATGGCCTTCAAACCGCATCGGCCCGCGGTCGGCCAGCAGCGAGCGGTCACCCACCACGTAGCCATTGGGCGTCATCGCCACCACCCGCCACAGCAGGGTGTTGAACGGCATCGGTACCGAGAAGCGCGGCGCATCGCCCAGGCCCATCGCGGCCAGGCTCTGCTGTGCGGCACGGTCGACCTGTGCCTTTGCGATCAGGCCCCAGCCCAGGTAGCCACTGCTGAGCAGCAGGGCCACGCCCAGCACCTTGCCTGCCCAGGGCCGGGCGCGACCGAACCAGGCCAGCACGCAGCCCAGCAGCAGCCACACCGTATACCCCGGGTCGATGATGAAGACACTGGAACCCATGGTCGGATGCGGGCGCAGCGGCCACCACAACTGGGTGCCATACACAGTGAACGCATCCAGCACGGGATGGGTGACCAGCGCCAGCTGGATCGCCCAGAACCAGCGCACCGGCGACTGCGCGACGCGGCCATTGCCGAAACGCTTGAACAACCACCAGATCAATGCCGCCACCCAGGGCAGCACCAGCAGCGAATGGCTGAAGCTGCGGTGCTCGATCATGTTCGCCACCGGATCGGCTGCGGTGAAACCGAGCCACAGGGCGTCGAGGTCCGGCAAGGTGCCAAGCGCGGCACCGGCCAGCAGGGCCGCACGGCGATGTCCGGGCGGGGCGATGGCAGCGGCGACGGCGCCACCGAGCACGATCTGGGTCAGGGAGTCCATTGGTCGATGCTAGCGGCTTGCAGGCGGTGTATGTAGCAGCCGAGCCATGCTCGGCTGCTCTTCGTCCAGCGCCACGTCAGCCGAACATGGGCTCGGCTGCAGGAGGCCAGACGCGCGTTACGCCACCTGCGACAACCGCGCCCCCGGCAGCTCCACCAGGGTCTGGCCATTGTGGTCGAGCAGGCGCAGTGCACCATCATGGTCTTCGGCCAGTGCGGTCAGGCTCTCCACCCAGTCGCCGTCGTTGGCGTAGACCAGGCCATCACGTTCGACCAGCGCCGCGCGGTGGATGTGGCCGCACACGATGCCATCCAGGCCGCGCCGGCGCACGTCATCCAGCCCGGCCTGCACGAAACGCTCGATATAGCGTTCGGCGGCACCGCTGCGCTTCTTCAGGAACTCCGACAGCGACCAGTAGCGCATGCCCAGCCGGCGCCGCACGGCGTTCAGCGCCTGGTTGCCGGTGAGGATGCGGTAGTACAGCCAGTCGCCGAACTTTTCCTGCAGGCCGCCGAAGTGGGTCACGCCGTCGTAGTCGTCGCCATGGGCGACCAGCAACCGGCGGCCATCGGCGGTCACATGGATGGCACGGCGGCGCACCTGCATGGCCGGCAGCATCAGCCCGCATACGTGGCGCAACGATGCGTCGTGGTTGCCGGGAATGTAGATGATCTCGGTCCCTGCACGGCGCAGCGCGTGCAGGGCCTGGATGACTTCGCTGTGCGACTGCCGCCAGTTGGTGCGGCGATGCGCCATCCACCACAGGTCGATGATGTCGCCGACCAGGTACAACCGTTCGCAGCGCAGCTGCGAGAGGAATCGGGCCAGCTCGGTGGCATGGCAATGACGTGAACCCAGGTGCACGTCGGAGACGAACACTGCGCGCCGGTGCGGCGACAGGTTCGCCAGCGTGCTCATGCCGGCGTCCCCGCGTCGCGCAGGTAGCGTTTGCGCTTGTTCGGCCGGATCGCGCACAGGTCCACTTCGATCAGGCCGTCGATCGAATCACTGAAGTCAGGGTCGACGCCGAACGCAAGGAAACGCGCACCGCCCGGCTCGCACAGATCGGTGTACTGGCGGTACAGCGTCGGCACCCCGGTACCGAGTGCAGCCAGGTTGGCCTTGAGCACATCGAACGCGGCACCTGCATCCAGCTCGCCGAAACTCGGCGGCGCGGCGAAGTACTGGAACGGGCGGTTCGATTCGGCCAGGCCGGCGGTACCGCTGTAGTAGCGCTGGTAGTACGCCACCAGCTGCTCGCGTGCATCACGCGGCAGCGCCGCGCTGATCGACACGGCGCCGAACAGGTAGCGGATGCCCGGCCGGCACTGCAGGTAGGCACCAATGCCCTGCCACAGGTAATCCAGGCTGCGGCTGCCCCAGTAGTCGGGCACCACGAAGCTGCGGCCCAGTTCCAGGCCTTCGGCGATGTGGGTGATGGCATCGTCGGAATAGCGGAACAGCGACGCGCTGTAGAGCCCGGACAGGCCGTGACGGGCCAGCGCCTGCGCGCCGCGCATGATGCGGTAGGCGCCGGCGATGCGCTGCGCAGTAGCGTCCCAGATCACGATGTGCTCGTACTGCGGATCGTAGTCGTCCAGATCGCGGCTGCGCCCGGTGCCCTCGCCCACCTGGCGGAAGGTCAGCTCGCGCAGGCGGCCCAGCTCCAGCAGCAGCGGCGAATCGGCGGTACAGGTCGCCAACAGGATCTGCTTGCCATCGGCGGTCTGGCCCAGCTGGGTCGCTGCTGCAATGCCGGCAGCCACCTGCGAAGGCGGCACGGGGGCCGCCAGCGGCCCGGGGCCTGCGCAGGCAGTGGTATTGGCGGCCGCACCATTGCGGCCCAGTGCATACAGCGCCCGGCGTACCGCCAGCAGTTGGGCGCCCGGGTCACCGCCCTTGCCCAGCTGCATCGGCTCGCCGATGCTCAGCCGCAGCGGACGGCCACGACGGGTGAACATCTCGCGCGCCAGCAGCGCAGTGCCGGCCGGCTTGAACAGGGTCGACGCGCCATAGAACAGCGCGGAGTTGCGCGCGTCCACCCGCACCGGAAGCACCGGCGCACCGGCCGCGCGGGCAAAGCGGACGAACCCCCGCTGCCAGCGGCCATCGCGGATGCCGCGCAGCGACAGCCGCGAGACCTCGCCGGCCGGGAACACGATCACGCACTGCTCGGCGTTCAACGCTTCCTCCACGGCATGCAGGCTGCCGCGCTGCGCCTTGCCACCCAGGATGCGCACCGGCAGCAGCAGGTCCTGCAGTGGCGCGATCGCCCCCAACAGGTCGTTGGCCACGATCCGCACGTCGCGGCGGACGCGGCCGACCGCGTCCAGCAGGGCCAGCGCGTCCAGTGCCCCGGAGGGATGGTTGGCAACGATCAGCAGGCGGCCGGTGGCCGGGATCTTCGCCAGCGCGGCCGGATCCACCTGGTACTGGCCATCGATGAACTCCAGGCCGGCGGCGACGAAGCCGAATCCGCGCAATCCCGCGCTGCGCTGCAGGAAGGCTTCGATCTGGTCCAACCGCGACCAGCGGCCCACGCTGCGCAGCAGCGGCCGCGCCAGCTGGCCTCGACGGCCATGGAACCAATCGGGGAAGCGTTGCTGGAGACGCTGTTCGAGTTCCTGCATGGCGGATCCACTCATGCCCGGCGGCCGGATTGGCCGACAGCCTGCGCCCGGCAGGCGGCAGCCAGATGGCGGTTTTGGGGCAGAACGATGACGGCCGGGCAGCCTCTGGCGGGCGTCGTGGCGTGCGCGGTCGAGGCCGGCAGCAGCCCGGTGCGTTGTCACGCTGGTGGAACACTGGGCCTCGAGGCTGGGCCTCAATCCCGGCCGGACGGCCCCTGCCGGGCCTACATGGGCTTAACCACCGGCAACCGGTACAGGTTCACAATGCACAGGCGGCGCACCCCGTGTATCATGCGCGCCCATCTTTCCATCCGAATCAAGGGATATTACGCCTGATGTCCAGCTATCTCTTCACCTCCGAGTCGGTCTCCGA
The DNA here is from genome assembly GCF_002799155.1 of Stenotrophomonas maltophilia. Taxonomy (GTDB): domain Bacteria; phylum Pseudomonadota; class Gammaproteobacteria; order Xanthomonadales; family Xanthomonadaceae; genus Stenotrophomonas; species Stenotrophomonas maltophilia_R. Next base: position 264,265 of record NZ_NERD01000002.1, on the reverse strand, counting down.
AGGCCATCCGGACAAGGTTGCCGACCAGATCTCCGATGCGGTGCTGGACGCGATCCTGACCCAGGACCAGCGCGCCCGCGTGGCCTGCGAGACCATGGTCAAGACCGGTGTTGCCATCGTGGCCGGTGAGATCACCACCAGTGCCTGGATCGACCTGGAAGCACTGACCCGCAAGGTCATCACGGACATCGGCTACGACAGCTCCGACGTCGGCTTCGACGGCGCCACCTGCGGCGTGCTGAACCTGATCGGCAAGCAGTCCCCGCACATCGCCCAGGGCGTGGACCGCAAGAAGCCGGAAGAAATGGGCGCTGGCGACCAGGGCCTGATGTTCGGCTATGCCACCAACGAGACCGACAGCTACATGCCGGCCGCGATCCACCTGTCGCACCGCCTGGTCGAGCAGCAGGCCAAGATCCGCAAGAAGAAGAACTCGCCGCTGTCGTGGCTGCGCCCGGACGCCAAGAGCCAGGTCACCCTGCGCTATGAGAACGGCGTGGTCTCGGCCATCGACGCCGTGGTCCTGTCGACCCAGCACGCCCCGGGCATCAAGCAGAAGGACCTCATCGAGGCCGTCCGCGAAGAGATCATCAAGCCGGTGCTGCCGGCCAAGTGGCTGCACAAGGGCACCAAGTTCCACATCAACCCGACCGGCAAGTTCGAGATCGGCGGCCCGGTGGGCGACTGCGGACTGACCGGCCGCAAGATCATCGTCGACACCTACGGCGGCTGGGCCCGTCACGGTGGCGGCGCCTTCTCCGGCAAGGATCCGTCCAAGGTCGACCGTTCGGCTGCTTACGCTGCCCGCTACGTCGCCAAGAACGTGGTTGCCGCCGGCCTGGCCGACCGTTGCGAAGTCCAGGTCTCCTACGCCATCGGCGTGGCCGAGCCGACCTCGATCTCGGTCACCACCTTCGGCACCGGCAAGATCAGTGACGACAAGATCGAGAAGCTGATCCGCAAGCACTTCGACCTGCGCCCGTACGGCATCATCAAGATGCTCGACCTGGTGCACCCGATGTACCAGCAGACCGCCGCCTACGGCCACTTCGGCCGCAAGCCGAAGGAATTCAGCTACCTCAACGGCGAAGGCGAGACCGTCAACGCCACGGCCTTCTCCTGGGAGAAGACCGACCGCGCCGCCGCCCTGCGCGCCGATGCGAAGCTGAAGTAAGAAACACGAAGGGCCGCGCAAGCGGCCCTTCTCTTTTTTGGTAGAGCCGGCCGCTGGCCGGCTTTTTCATGGCATGCGGGAAGGCGTGCGCGGTTGCCGGCCAGCGGCCGGCGCTACCCGGTTGCCGATACAATCGCCGCATGTCGACCGAACTGAAAACCCACCAGCTGTCCATGACCGTGCTGATGTCGCCGGAGATGGCCAATTTCTCCGGCAAGGTCCACGGCGGCGCCATTCTGCGCCTGCTCGACCAGGTGGCCTATGCCTGCGCCAGCCGTTACGCCGGCAGCTACGTGGTCACCCTGTCGGTGGACCAGGTGATGTTCCGCCAGCCGATCGCGGTGGGCGAACTGGTCACCTTCCTGGCCTCGGTCAATTACACCGGCACCTCGTCAATGGAGATCGGCATCAAGGTGGTGGCCGAAGACATCCTGAAGCGCAGCGTGCGCCACGCCAACAGCTGCTTCTTCACCATGGTGGCCGTGGATGAGGAAGGCCGTCCAACGCCGGTGCCGCCCTTGCAGCCGGCCACGTCGGACGAGAAGCGCCGCCAGGCCGCGGCACAGATCCGCCGCCAGCTGCGCCAGGAAATGGAGCAGCGCCATCTGGAACTGCTGGCGTCGAACCCGCCGTCACCCGAAGAGTGAGGGCGTGCGGGCCAAGCCCCGCACCCACCGCGGCAGGTAGCGCCGGGCCACGCCCGGCGGATGCGGATCAACCCGTGTTCTGCACGCCCTGCGACACACCGTTCACGCACGCCACCAGCGCACGCAGCAGGTCGTCATCCTCGCGCCCGCTGGCCCGCCAGCGCTGCAGCAGATCCACCTGCAGCACGCTGATCGGATCGACGTAGGGATTGCGCAGGCGGATCGACAACGCCAGCCGCGCATCGTGGTCGAGCAGCGTCCGCTGGTCCATCAGCGCCAGCAGCCAGTGCCGGGTGAGTTCAAGCTCACGTTGGACCTGCGGGAAGAAGTGCCCGTGCAGTTCACCCGACAACAGCGAAAACTGCTCGGCAATGGTGATATCCCCCTTGGACAACACCATCGCGATGTCGTCCAGGAACGTACGGAAGAACGGCCAGTCTCGCGCCATATCGCGCAGGGTCTGTTCGTGGCCGGCATCAACCGCCGCCTGCAGTCCGCTGCCCACGCCGTACCAGCCGGGAATCACCGCACGCGCCTGGCTCCAGGCGAACACCCATGGAATCGCACGCAGGTTGCCCAGTGCCGCGTCCTGGCCGAGCCGGCGTGACGGCCGCGAGCCCAGCGTCATCCGCTCGATCACGTCGATCGGCGTGGCAGTGCGGAAGTAGTCCATGAAACCGGCCTGGCCGACGAAGGCGCGATACACCTCGCTGCTGGCGGACGCCACCGCGTCCATCACCGGTCGCCACTGATCCTCGCGGGGTTCGGCGGCACGCGGGCGCAGGCTGGCGCGCAGCACCGCGCCGGTGGCCTGCTCCAGCGACCGCAGGGCCAGTGCACGGATGCCATATTTGCGATGGATCACCTCGCCCTGCTCGGTCACCCGCAGGCGGCCATCGATGCTGCCGCGCGGCGAGGCATCCACCGCGTGCGTGGTCTTGCCACCACCGCGGCTGATCGAACCACCACGGCCATGGAAGAAGGTCAGGCGGATGCCGGCCTCGGCCGCCACCTCCAGCAGCTCCACCTGCGCGCGCTGCAGGCCCCAGCGCGAAGCGGCGATGCCGCCGTCCTTGCTGCTGTCCGAATAGCCCAGCATCACCATCTGCACGTCATCGCGTGCATGCAGGTGCGCGCGGTACACCGGGTCGGCCAGCAGATCGCGCAGGGTCGCGGTACCACGCTTGAGATCGTCCACCGTCTCGAACAGCGGCGCGATATCCAGCGGCACTGAGCCGTTCCCTTCCACCAGGCCGCCACGGCGCGCCAGCGCCAGCACCGCCAGCACGTCGCTGCGGTCATGTGCCATCGAGATGATGTAGCTGCCCAGTGCATCGCCGCCATGGCGCGCACGCGCATCGGCCAACGCCGCGAACACGGCGTCCAGTCGCCGGTTGCCTTCATCGTCGCCCTTCGGCAACGGTGCGTCCCCACTGGCATGCGGCGCCAGCAGCCGCGCGCGACCCAATGCATCCAGACCGTCCCACGCGGCATCGCCACCCAGCACGGTGGCCAGCGCGCGCGCGTGCACGCTCGATTCCTGGCGCACGTCCAACCGCGCCAGGTGGAAGCCAAAGGTCTTTACCCGCCACAGCAGGCGCTGCACGGCGAAGCCACCGGCATGTTGGCCGCGGTTCGCGCGCAGGCTGTCCAGGATCAGCTGCAGGTCGTCGATCAGTTCGTCCGGGCCGGCGTAAGCGCCCTCGCCATCGTCCAGCGTTGCCTGCAGGCGTGCGCGCATGCGGTCGTTGAGCAGGCGGTACGGCATGTCGGCATGGCGTGGCCGCGACTGCACCTGCGGCAGCAGCTGCTCGTACTGCGCCACGCGCGCCTGCAGCGCATCGCTCACGCCCACCCGCTCGGTGGACTGGCTGAGCAGGCTGGCCAGCTGCAGCAGTTCCTTCTGGTAGCGCGCGAGTACCGCCTGCCGCTGCGCATCCAGCGTATTGCGGATGGTGTGGGCATCCACGTTCGGGTTGCCGTCCATGTCGCCGCCCACCCACGTACCGAAACGCAGCAGGCGCGGCAGTGGCAGTTCTTTGCCGTAAGTATCCCGCAGCGCCTGCTGCAGCGATTCGTACAGCACCGGTATCACCCGGTACAGCACCTGCACCAGGTAGAAGCCCACGTGCTCGCGCTCGTCATCGACGGTGGGCCGCACCGGCGAGGAATCGGTGGTCTGCCACGAGGCAGTCAGCGCCATGCGGAAGCGCGCGGCATCGGCGGCAGCTTCCCCCGGCGTGCGCTGGCCGTCGAGGTTGTCGACCAGGCTGGCCACCATCAGCTGCTCTTTCTCCAGCAGCGCACGGCGCACCGCTTCGGTCGGGTGCGCGGTGAACACCGGTTCGATGTCGATCCGGGGCAACCACTGCGCCAGCTCGTCCAGGCCCACGCCCTGCGCCTTCAGGTGCTGCAGCGCATCCTGCAGGCCGTCGGGCTGCGCCCCGGCGGTACCGGCGCGTTGGTAGTCGCGGCGGCGGCGGATGCGATGCACGCGCTCGGCGATATTGACCACCTGGAAGTAAGTGCTGAAGGCCCGCACCATGGTCTCGGCCTGCTGCGGCGTGCGTCCGGCCAACCCTTCGGCCAGCTCCGACAGCGGTGCCTGGTTCTCGCGGCGGGCGATGGCGCGGGTACGCACGTCTTCGACATCGTCGAGGAAGGCTGCCGATACCTGCTCGACCAGCAGGTCACCGACCAGTGCGCCGAGCCGGCGCACATCATCGCGAAGCGGAAGATCGGGAGAAGCAAACTCGATGCTGCTGCGGTACTCGTTCATCGGCGACGCACAGGCCTCGGTCAACGGATCCAGGCCCCAAGCCTAAACCAGAACGGGCGTCGTGCTGCGATGCAAAAATGGTTTCATCTGGTAGTGCCGGCCGCTGGCCGGCACTACCGGGTCCGGTCAGCGCTGTTTCTTCGCCTTGCCCTGCTCGGCCGGGCCGATGGTCTGCTCCAGCCAGCGCTCGCTTTCGGCCAGCATGGTCATGATCGATTCGCGCGCGCGGTACGCGTGCGACTCGTTCGGCAGCATCACCAGCCGCGCAGTGCCCCCCAGGCCCTTCACCGCGGCGAACATGCGCTCGCTCTGCATCGGGAACGTGCCGGAGTTGTTGTCGTCCACGCCGTGGATGAACAGGATCGGATCCTTGATCCTGTCGGCGTAGTTGAACGGCGCCATCTTCTGGTACACGTCCTGCGCCTGCCAGTAGTTGCGCTCTTCGGCCTGGAAGCCGAACGGGGTGAGCGTGCGGTTGTAGGCGCCGCTGCGCGCGATGCCGGCCTTGAACAGGCGGGTGTGCGCCAGCAGGTTGGCGGTCATGAACGCGCCGTAGGAATGACCACCGATGGCGATGTGATCGCGATCGGTCACGCCACGGCGCACCACTTCATCCACGGCCGCCTGCGCGTTGGCCACCAGCTGTTCGACGTAGGTGTCGTTCGGCTCCTTGTCGCCCTCGCCGATGATCGGCATCGACGGGCTGGCCAGCACCACGTAGCCCTTGGCCAGGAACGCCTGCGGGCCCCAGTAGCTGACCGCATTGAAGCGGTACGGTGAATCGGTGACCTGGCTGGCCGCGGCCGCGCTCTTGAACTCACCCGGGTAGGCCCACATCAGCAGCGGGCGCGGGCCGTCGCGCTTCGGATCGTAGCCCGGCGGCAGCAGCAGGGTTGCGGTCAGGTCGACGCCATCCTTGCGCTTGTAGCGGATCTGCTCCTTCTGCACGCCCTTCAGCTGCGGCAGCGGATGCGCGAAGTGGGTCAGCGCACGTGGCGCAGCGCCTGCATCGGCCAGCGACTGCACGTAGAAGTTGGCCGGCTCGTCCGGGCTCTCGCGGCTCAGCAGCAGCGAGCTGGCCTGGTCGTCCAGCAATGCCACCGGCAGCGCATAGCTCGGCGCCTGCGAGTGGAACAGGCGGGTGGCCTTGCCGCTGGCGATGTCGAAGCGGTCCACGAACGGACGATCGCCTTCCGGCGAAGCGCCGGCGCCGGCCAGGTACAGGCTGCTGCCATCGGCGCTGGTCTGCAGCAGCGAGCGACCGCGGTCGTCGCTGGCCATCAGCGGCCGGCCCGGATCCGCATAGCGGTCCTGTGCATCGCGATCCCACAGCAGGCGCGGCTCGGCGCTGGCGTTGTCCGGGGCGATCAGCCAGGTCTTGGTCCTGCGGGTCTTCCACCACGATTCGGTCAGCAGGGCAAGGTCGCCGCGGCCCCAGCTGATGCCGGCCAGCCGGCTGCCAAGCTGGGCCAGCGTCACCGGCGGCTTGTCGAAAGGCGCGGCCTGCATCAGCACCGCATCGCGCACCTTGGCGTCCCTGTTCGGATCGCCGCCGTCCTGCGCTTCGGCCCAGACCAGGGTGGCATCGACATCGCCGCGCCAGCGGATGTCGCGCACGCCAGTCACTTCGGCATCGTTGCCGGTCGGCAGGCCTTCCACCAGCGGCCGCACCGCCACGGTGTGCACCAGCTTGCCGCTGGCACGCTCGATCACTTCGATGCGGCGCGGGAAGCTGCTTACCGGCACCAGGTACGAGTACGGGCGCTGCACCGGCTGGCGCAGCACGAAACGGCCATCGGGCGACACCGCGAAGCCCATGAAGATGCCGGCCGCGCCGATCGCGCGGGTGCTGCCGTCCAGGCTGACTTCCACCGGTTGCGTGGTGGCGTAGTAATCAAACTGGCGCGCATCGGCTTCGTTCCTCAGCAGGTCCTGGTAGGTACGGATCGACACCACGCCCTCGCCCTGGCGGGTCTGCTGCACGGCCGGGCCGGTCGGGATGCCGTCGGCGGCGGGGGCCGCACCGAGGTTGGCCGGGCGCGTGAACACCACCAGACTGCGGCTGTCCGGCAACCACTGGTAGCCGCTGCCGATCACCGTGTTCAGGCCGGCAACCAGACGACGGGCACTGCCGCCGGCCACGTCCACCAGCCACAGTTCATTGGCGCCGGTGGCGGCGTCGACCTGGTTGAAGGCCAACCACTTCTGGTCTGGCGACCACATCACGCTGGCGATCGACAGCTTGGCCGGCAGTCCGCTGATCTGCCGCTCCTTGCCATCGGCCACGTTCATCAGCCACAGCTTCTCGCCGAAGCTGAAGCGGCTGTCGGAGAACGTGCGCGGGTTGATGCGCAGGCCGGCCAGCTTCAGTTCCGGCTGCGCCACCACCTGGATCGACGGCAGCGATGGCATCTGCATCAACGCGGCCACGTCGCGGCGTGGCGACAGGTACAACGAAGGCGCACGGGGCGCATCCACCACCGCCTGCAGCGCCGCCGAGGGCAGTTCGTAGCCGTTGACGCCCGGGGCCTGCGCCGCAGCAGGCTGCGGGGACAAGGCCCAGGCCAGCGGGGCCACCGCCAGCAGTCCCATCGACAGGACCAGGCCGGTCCAGCGCCGTGTGCGGCGCGCGTGCATGCTCATCGTTCCACCTGTGTGATGCGTGAAAACACCGACCTTAACAGGCCATGCACGCGCCCCCACCTGCCGATGGTTGGGTCATCCGGATGTCATGCCGTGGCCGCGATATAATGGGCGTTCTCCCCTGCCGAGGGGCGCTGCGACCGGATTCCATGAGGCCCGGCCAGGCTCGGTAAGGTGGCTTTGTAACAACGGCGCCCGGCTAGATGCGAGCACCCGCTCGCCCACAACCGGAGCACACGAATGAACGCTGTTGCCAAGACCTTCTCCACCGAAGGTGATTACAAGATCCGCGACATCACGCTGGCCGACTGGGGCCGCAAGGAACTGGACATCGCCGAGCACGAAATGCCGGGCCTGATGTCGATCCGCCGCAAGTACCAGGCCGAGCTGCCGCTGAAGGGCGTGCGCGTCACCGGCTCGCTGCACATGACCATCCAGACCGCGGTGCTGATCGAGACCCTGAAGGACATCGGCGCCGACGTGCGCTGGGCCTCGTGCAACATCTTCTCGACCCAGGACCACGCTGCTGCCGCCATCGCCGCCACCGGCACCCCGGTGTTCGCGTGGAAGGGCGAGACCCTGGAAGAGTACTGGGACTGCACCCTGGACGCGCTGACCTTCACCCTGGCCGACGGCACCCTGACCGGCCCGGAACTGGTGGTCGACGACGGTGGTGACGTGACCCTGCTGATCCACAAGGGCTACGAGCTGGAAAACGGCAGTGACTGGGTCAACACCGCCTCCTCCTCGCACGAAGAACAGGTCATCAAGAACCTGCTCAAGCGCGTGGCCAAGGAGCGCCCGGGTTACTGGGGCCGCGTGGTCAAGGACTGGAAGGGCGTCTCCGAAGAGACCACCACCGGCGTGCACCGCCTGTACCAGCTGGCCCAGGCCGGCACCCTGCTGATCCCGGCGATCAACGTCAACGACTCGGTCACCAAGAGCAAGTTCGACAACCTGTACGGCTGCCGCGAGTCGCTGGCCGACGGCCTGAAGCGCGCGATGGACGTGATGCTGGCCGGCAAGGTGGCCGTGGTCTGCGGCTACGGCGACGTCGGCAAGGGCTGCGCTGCGTCGCTGCGTGCCTACGGCGCGCGCGTGATCGTCACCGAGATCGACCCGATCTGCGCCCTGCAGGCGGCGATGGAAGGCTATGAAGTCAACACCATCGAATCGACCCTGGGCCGTGCCGACCTGTACGTCACCACCACCGGCAACAAGGACATCATCCGCATCGAGCACCTGAGCGCGATGAAGGACCAGGCCATCGTCTGCAACATCGGCCACTTCGACAACGAGATCCAGGTCGATGCGCTGGTGTCGTTCGCCGGCGTCAAGCACGTCAACATCAAGCCGCAGGTGGACAAGTACATCTTCCCGAACGGCAATGCGATCTTCCTGCTGGCCGAAGGCCGCCTGGTGAACCTGGGCTGCGCCACCGGCCACCCGAGCTTCGTGATGTCCAACAGCTTCGCCAACCAGACCCTGGCACAGATCGACCTGTGGGCGAACAAGGACAGCTACGAGAAGAAGGTCTACCTGCTGCCGAAGAAGCTGGACGAAGAAGTGGCCCGCCTGCACCTGGAAAAGATCGGCGTGAAGCTGACCACCCTGAGCCAGGAACAGGCCGACTACATCGGCGTGCCGGTGAAAGGCCCGTTCAAGCCGGACCACTACCGCTACTGATGGCTGCGGAGGGTGCCGGCCAGCGGCCGGCACTACCGGGCATGCAATGCACGAACGGGCGCCTTCGGGCGCCCGTTCTGCGTTGCGGCACCCGGCAGAAGATCCGCGCGCCCTGTCACAGAGCCCTAAGAAGCCGCTTGCTAGGCTTTACGCCCCCATGGACTGCCAACGGCAGGCCATGCGCCGGGACGCAGACACCAAAGGACAGGACATGCCGCGCAACCGTGACCGAATGACCCGGGCGATGAAGCCCCTGATGACCCTGTGCTGGGTGGCCCTGCTGGCCGCCTGCGCCCCTCCGGCCGGCGATGGTGGGGCCACCGCTCCGGCAGCGGCCACCGGACAGGCCAGCGCCGACAAGGCAGCCGACGCCCCGGCAGCGGCCACGGGCAGCAACACGGCCTGCACCGAGGGGGCATCGCCGGTGCAGACCCTGATCTGCAACGACCCCGCCCTGCTGCAGCAGGAAGGCGAGCTGGCCAAGGCCGAAGCCACTGCACGCGAAACCCTTGATGCCGCCGGCAAGGACAAGCTGCAGGCCGAGCAGCAGCGCTGGATCCAGCACACGCGCGACCTGTGCGGTGACGCGCACTGCCTGCAACAGGTATTTGCCGACCGCCTGAAAGTGTTGTCGGCCACGCGCGACGGCCTGGTCGACCAGGACGCCTGCGAAGTGCCCAACGGCCAGCAGCAGTGCGTGGACCTGCTGGTGCTGCGCGACCCCAACAGCCAGCTGGCGAACTTCAACACGCTGCTGCGGGAGAACGGCCAGGAAGGCCGCCTGCTGGGCTGCACCGCGGCCACCAACATGGGCGGCGGCCCCAACGCCCTGCTGGCCGCCCACTGCACCCAGGAAACCACCGCCGGCAAGCGCACCGTGCAGCTGTGCAGCAACCAGATGGTCGGCCAGTTCGCGCTCGAACCGGCAGCGGCCGCTTATGGCGCCCAGGCCACCCGCCAGCTGCTCGGCTTCACCCAGCAGCACTGCGCCGGTTGAGATCGGCTGGGCATGCCCGGCTCCTTTTTCCTCATTGAAGGACGATGACCATGGCAACGGATTCCACCCTCACCCGCGAGCAGCTGTCCACGCTGTTCCTGCATACCGAACTGGGCGGCAACACCCGCCACCTGGACCACTTCTCATACGCCCAGAAAGGCGCCAGCACCTATTCGTTCGGGCTGGTGCAGTTCGATGTCGGCGGCAACCCCCAGGCCAGGCGCTTCCTGCGCGACAACGGGTTCACCGCCGCTGACATCGAGCTGTTGTCGCAGCAGGGAGGGCTGAGCAGCCAGCAGCTTGCCGCGCTTGATGCCAAGTTGCAGGCCATTCCGCAGGCGAAGATGGACCAGCTCACCAACGCCAAGCTGGACGGCGCCATCGAGCGCGTCGATGAAGCCATCGCCAAGGTGCGTGCGACCAACCCGGCCGCTGCCGATGCCATCGTGGCCAACCCGGAACTGCAGCTGGCCATGGCCGACTATGACAACCAGTTCGGCAGCATGGGCCCGCAGTTCATCAACTATCTGGCCGGCAATGCGGAGAAGCTGCAGGGCGGTACCGTGCAGGCCGGCAATCCGCCGACCCGCGCCGACGTGCAGGCCTTCGTCGATGCCACCCAATACGGCATCCAGTCGCCGGCCGCCGTCACCAGCCGCGATGAGCGCTTCGACCGGGCCATGACCCAGCTGGGCATCACCCCCACTCATGCCCCCTCGCATGGCTCGCCCGGCGGCAACGGCGTCCTGGTCAGTGGCGCCAGGGGCGATGAGGTACAGGCGATGCAGCAGAAGCTGGCCGACCTGGGCTACCTGGGCAAGGACGGCAAACCGCTGGTGGCCGACAGCGATTTCGGGCCCGGCACCCTGGAAGCGGTCAAGCAGTTCCAGCGTGAGCACCAGCTCACCGTCGACGGTAAGGCCGGTGCCACCACGCTGGGTGCGCTCGACAAGGCCATCGCGCAACAGCAACAGCAGGCCGCCGAACCGACCATGGCCACCCCGGGCCACGCCGACAACCCGCGCTACCAGCAGGTCGTGGAGAAACTGGAGACGCTGGAAGAACAGCGCCGCCAGGGCGGCCTGTCGCCGCTGTTCAATGACCGCAGCCAGCTCGAGAACGCCGCAGGCCAGGTGGCTTACGAGTCCAAGTTGGCCGGCATGAGCCAGGTCGATCTCGTGCTGGCACGGCCGGACAACCAGGGCGTGTTCGCGGTGCAGGGCCAGCTGGGCGATCCCGCCATGCACCGCACTTACGTCGATCTGTCGCAGGCGGTGAACCGCAACCTGCAGGACAGCACGCGGCAGAGCCAGGCGCTGGACAGCGAACTGTCGCAGCGGCAGACCCAGGAACAGATGCAGACACAGCAGTCGATGTCGCGCTGATCCTGGATGTCGACGATCACAGCCGGAACGGGCACCTGCGGGGGCCCGTTCTGCGTTGATGCGCGAGTCTCGGTCAAGGCAACACCCCTGCCCCGCGCTAGGATGCGCCCATGACCCCGGCCATCAACCTGCTCAAGCGCGAAAAGATCGCCCACACCGTGCGCAGCTACGTGCACGACGCCCATGCCGAATCGTATGGCGGCGAAGCCGTCGACAAGCTCGGCCTCGACCCGGCCCAGGTGTTCAAGACCCTGCTGGCCAGCACTGAAGCGCACGAACTGCTGGTGGCGATCGTGCCGGTCGCCGGCCAGCTCGACCTGAAGGCGCTGGCCGAAGCCGCCCACTGCAAGAAGTGCGAGATGGCCGCCGCCGATGCCGCTCAGCGCGCGACCGGCTACCTGGTCGGTGGCATCAGCCCACTCGGGCAGAAGAAGCGCCTGCGTACCTTCCTGGACGCCAGCGCCGAAGCGCTGCCCGCGCTGCATGTCAGCGCCGGGCGCCGTGGCCTGGAGGTGGAACTGGCACCGGCCGACCTGCTGCGGCTGACTGCCGGCCACTACGCTGCCATCGGCAAGGCGCGCTGATGCGCTGGCCGTGGCCTGCAGCGCAGATACCCCGGCTCGAAGATGCACAGGCCGACGTGCTGCTGCAGGACCTGCTCTCGCGCGACGCAACGCGCATCACTGACGCCGCGCGCACCGTCGCGCGCCTGTTCGATGCCGCATCGTTGGACGCGTTGGCCGTGCATGTGGATCTGATCGAGCGCAGCTGCCAGGGCATCGCCCTCGGCGGCATGCTGATCAGCAACCAGGCCCACCTGAAGGCGGCCCTGCGTCGGTTGCGCTACTGGCAGGCGCGCGAGGGTTGCCTGTGCGCGCTCAACCCCGGCTACCCGTTCTTTGATCCCCGTCGTCTGGTTGAACAGGGCCAGATGCAGCTGCGCTCGGTGGAAGAAGCCGAAGGCGGTTGGGGCGACTGCCATACGGTCTCGTGCGTACAGTGCGGCCGGCACTGGCAGGCCATCGACCGCGAGTACCACTACCCGTGGTGGGAGTGGACAGCGCTCACGTCGTCGCCTGGCAGCTAGTTGGCGGCGAACGCCACCGTCGTCCGCACCAGGCTCATGCGCGTGGTGCTGAACGCCCACCACTCCCGCTTCGATCGCCATCCCAGCGCGGCCTTGCCCGCCGCTTCATCAAGCAACGGGTGGCCGCTGGACGTGGCCACGATGGCCGCCTTGACGCGCCCCTCGTCGTCCAACAGCAGGCGCAGGTGAGCGATGCCCTCCTGCCTGTCGGCACGCGCCGCCGCCGGGTAATCCGGCATCGAAGGACGATCAAGCGTCCAGCGTGGGTCGTCCTGGACGAACAGCGAGCTGCGGGCCGAGAGCGGGCAACGCGGCGGCATCTGCAGTTCGAACCCTGCTGTGCCCGCCACCGGCTGTACCTGCGCAGGCTGGCCACACGCGATGATGGCGAGGGCATCCAGCATGCGTTGCTGGCGCTGCAACGCTGCCGCATCGCGCCCCTGTGCGCGGAAGGTGCAGCGTCCGTCGTCCTGCGAAGCCTGCAACTGCTCGACACCGGCATCCCGGACCGGCGCCGGCTCGGCCAGGCTCCCGCATGCGGCGCCGGCATCGTATCCCGGCGAGCACCCGCCACCGGCAAGCAGCATCACTGCCAGTGCACTCCATCGCATCACGCGTTCCATCATCATCCGGCGCTCCGTGCATCGTTGTGCTGCCATGGTAGCGCGGTGCGCAACCGGCACGTTCACCTGTTGGATCACGGCCGCCAGTTGGCGTTGTTCTCCCAGAACGCCACCGAGCGCTGGTAGGCCTCCCGGTCCAGCGGCACGCCGGAACCACCTTCCTCCACGCCCAACGCATTGCGCATCATCGTGATCGGCGCCATCGGCACTTCTTCCGGTTCGGCGGTATAGATGCAACCGACGATGCCCCAGTCGGCCTCGATCGGCGAACCTTCCTTCGCCAGCTGCCCGGCGCTGTACAGGATCACCACCAGGTAGTTCGCGCGCGGCGATTCCACGCCCTCGAACCAGCGCACCAGCACCGGCAGTTCCTCGCGGTTGCGCGCCTCGTAAGCGCTGCGCAGCTGGTGGCGGTTGGCCTCGGTGATCGGCACCGTCAGGCAGCGCGTGCTGGTCCAGTTCTCGTAGACGAACAGTTTGCAGAACGGCGCGTAGCCGTCGAGTACCTTCAGCGGCGCGTGCGTATTGAGGTGTGCCTCGAACTGCTCGGCAGTGCAGTCCTGGATGGTGTTGCCGCGCGGCACGCGCGGGAACAGGCGGGGACGGGCGAAATCGGTGAGGACGATGGACATGGCATGGCGTGGTCAGGAGTTCCACCACACAGGGTAACCGCCCCGGAGGCAGGCAGGGTCCGATGCCGATGGTCACTGGCGCCCGCGTCCGGCTTGCAGCACTCTGCGGGCGACCCAATGCAAGGATCGCCGGCTCATGGATGCAGCACGCGCGTTGCCCCGTTCCGCCCACCGTCGGCGATGGCCGATCGCCCTGGCCATCCTCCTGCTGGCGCCGCCATTGCTGTTCGCCGCCGCTCTGCTCTGGCCGCTGTCGGCACCGCCGTTGCCCGAGCCGGGCAACGGCCGCGTGATCGTCAATGCCCGCGTGGTGGATGTCGTGCGCGGCCAAGTCAGTGAACCGACCACGGTGACAGTGCGCAATGGCACGATCACCGCCATTGGCGATGTGCCACGGGACACCACAATGCCCGTTCTTGATGCCGGTGGCCGCTGGCTGCTGCCCGGTTTCTGGGACATGCACACCCATGCACTGCAGGTGTCGCCGCAACTGCAGTTCCCGCTGATGCTGGCCAACGGCATCACCGGCACCCGCGACATGATGGACTGCCCGAATGCCACCGACCCGCTGATCGCCTGCGTGGCCGACAAGCGCCGCTGGACCGCACAGGCCATTGCCGGGCAGCAGGTTGCACCGCGCTTCGTGCAGATCGCCAGTTTCTACTTCGAAGATCCGTCACTCGCGCCGGGGGCCGCCGCTGCGCGTGCACGCATGTACAGCGCGCGCGGTGTTGATGCGTTGAAGGTCTACAACCGGCTGCGTGCGGACACCTACCAGCGGCTGGCCACCGAGGCGCAGCAGCTGCGCCGTCCGTTGGTCGGCCACCTGCCCAGGGTCGTGCCTCTGGAAGACGCCGTGCAGGCAGGCCAACGCAGCTTCGAGCATGCCCATCTGTTTGTGCGCCACTGCTTCGACAACGCGGCGGCGTGGCGCGGTGGCACGCTCGACAGCGAGGATCCAACCGCGCTGGCCGAACGCATGGTCGGCGGCTACCAGCCCGCGCTCTGCAACGAGGCGTTCGGCGGGATGCAGGCCAGCGGTGCCGCGTTCGTACCCACCCATGTCACCCGCGAAGAAGATGCACGTGCACGCGACCCTGCCTTCATCGACGATCCACGCCTGGCCTATCTCGATCCGCTTTCACGCTGGGCGTGGCGTGATGACCTGCAGGCCACCGTGACGCGCTACCCCGGCCTGCGCGGCGAAGACGCATTGAAAGCCTACTTCGAGCACGGGCTGGCGCTGACCGGTGCCGCGCATCGCGCCGGCGTCACCGTGCTGGTCGGCACCGATACCGGGCTGGGCGGCTTCCGCTACCATGATGAACTGCAGTGGCTGCGGCAAGCCGGCCTGAGCCAGGCCGACGTATTGCGTGCTGCCACGCTGCAGGCTGCGCGCCATCTGCAGCTGCAGGCATCACATGGCAGCGTCGAAGTCGGCAAAGCCGCAGACCTCGTGTTGCTGGATGGCAACCCGCTGCACGACACCGCCAATACCCGCCGCGTGCATGCGGTGCTGCTGGCCGGCCATCTCTACGACCGCCCGCGGCTGGATGCACTGCTCGCCTACGCCCGCGCACAGGCACGCTCACCGGCAGTGATGGCGCGCCTGCTGTGGGGCTTCCTTACCAGCCCGGTCAGTGCCGAGCTGTAGCGGCAGCTACAACGCCATCCGCTCGCGCAGCTCCCGCGCCTGCCGCCGCGACACCTCCACCTCGCTGCCGTCATCCAGTGCCAGGTCGTAGCCATCAGCGATGCTGGGCACCACGCCTCGGATGCGGCGCAGGTTGACCAGCGTGTTGCGGTTGGCACGGAAGAACAGCTCCGGGGGCAGGCGCGCCTCCAGCGCGCTCAGGCTGCGGGCCAGCAACGCGTTCTGGTCGCGGAACCACAGCCGTGTGTAGTTGCCATCCACCACCAGCCGACGGATCTCCGAGACCGCCACGAACCAGCAGCGTTCGCCCTCGCGCACGAACACCTGGTCCTGCGGACCGAGCGTGCTGCGCGGCTCCGGCATTCCACCCGCCACCACCTCGCGCTGGCGCGCCCGCTGCAACGCTTCCAGCAAGCGCGGTGCTTCGACCGGCTTCACCAGGTAGTCCAGCGCGTTGGCCTGGAACGCGCGTACCGCGTAGGTGTCGTAGGCAGTAACGAAGATCACCGCCGGCACCGTCTCCAGCCCATCCAGCACATCGAAGCCACTGCCGGAGGGCATCTGCACATCCAGCAGCACCAGGTCCGGCGCCAGCATGGCGATCGCCTCGCGTGCAGCGGGCACATCGTCGGCCTCGCCCACGCACTGCACCCAGGGCAGCGCCGACAACAGCGTGCGCAGCTCCTGGCGCGCCAGCCGTGCGTCATCGACGATCAACACGCGCAGCATGCCACTCATTGCGGAATCTCCAGCAGGGCCTGCATGCGGTCGCCGGCCTGATGCAGAGTGAAACGCCCGTGCGTAGCGAGCTGCGCACGCAGGTAGGCCAGGCCGACGCCATGCCCGTGGGTGGGCTCGCTGGCGCCGCCCAGCGGGTTGTCCACCTGCAGACGCAGCACATCATTGTCCAGCGTGGCTTGGATCTGCACGTCACCGCCGCCCGGGCGGCTGGCGATGCCGTGCTTGATCGCGTTTTCCACCAGCAGCTGCAGTGCCATCGCCGGCAACCGCGCCTGCATGGCACCGGCATCGATGTGCTGGCTTACCTGCAGGCGCTGCTCGAAGTGGATGGCCTCGATGGCCAGATAGTCGTCCACTACCGCCAGTTCCTCGGCCAGCGTGACCTGCTCGCTGCGGTTGTGCGCCAGCGCCTGGCGCAGCGTGCGCGACAGGCGGGTGACCATGTCGCGCGCACGCTCGGGATCTTCCAGGATCAGCGCGCGCAGATTGTTCAGCGCATTGAACATGAAGTGCGGGTTGAGCCGCGCACGCAGCGCATCGCGCTCCAGGGCGCTGCGTTCGGCCTCCGCGCGCAGGCGTTCGAGTTCCGCGCGGCGCGCCTGGCGCAGGCTGTGCACCCCGGCCCACAGCGCGGTCCACAGGCCCAGCAGCAGCATGGTGTTGAGCAGATAGGCCAGCCGTGCCATCGGGCGGAAGTCACCCGGCCGTCCACCGAAATCCACCCAGCCCAGTGCCAGCGCCGGCTGCAGCACGGCCGTCAGCAGCAGCTGCGCCAGCAGCGCGCCCAGCAGCACTGCCAGCGCGAGCCGCAGCACCAGCGCGCCAAACTCCCGCTGCCACCAGCGGCGCCGCAGGGCCAGCGCACGCACGCCCGCACTGATGCCCCACAGCAGCACGCCCAGGCCAACACTGATGAGCGTGCCACCACTGCTGGCGCCACCGCCGAAGGTGCGGCTCATCGCCAGGCTGAGCGCGCAGAACAGCGCCCAACCGAGGGTGTTGATCAACCAGAAGCGCAGTGAGGAAGTCGAATCGGGCATGGCCATGGCCGGAGCGGTCGGAAGGATCAGCGGTGGCTGTCCAGGAATGCCTGCACCTGCCCACGCAGCCACTGCGGATCATCCCACATCAGGAAGTGGTGGCCGGTCGCGCTCAGTTCGATGCGCACGCCGGGCAGCGCGGCGTACTGCGACTGGAAGATTGCACGCGCCGATGATTCGGTCGAACCGAGTGCCTGGTAGGACGCCCAGGCGCCCAGGACCAGCGTGGGTGAGCGGATGCCGGCCACCTCGCTGCGCAGGTCGGTCACCAGCAGCGAGTACATCGCATCGGCGGTGGTGGCGCGATCGCTGTCATGGCCCCAGCGCTTCAGGTCGGGCAGGCGCGCAGTGCTGTTGGTCAGCGGGGCCAGCGCCGCTTCGGCCTGCGCCTGGTAACTGGCCGGGTCTGCAGCCAGCATCGCAGCGCGCATCTGTTCGGCCATCGGCTGCACGCTCTGTGCGGTCGCCTGCGGGTTCTGCATGCCCGCATAGAACGGCAGCGAATCGACGATGACCAGCGGCCCCAGCGCGTCCGGTTCCCTCACCGCCATCTGCAGCGTCAGCACGCCGCCCAGGCTGTGGCCGATCACCGCCGGATGGTCCAGCTTCTGGTCATGCACATAGGCCAGCAGGCGGTCGCGCATGGCCGAAAGGAAATCCGCCGGGCGCGGCTCGGCGGCACCGGCGCCCGCAAAGCCCGGCAACTGCACCAGGTGGCACTGCACGGCCTTCAGGGCCAGGCAGGTCTCGCGCCAGACCTCGGCGCTGCTGTTGAGGCCGGGGATCATCAGCAGCGGGCGACCCTTGCCGACCACCTCGACCTGCACCTTGCCAGCGGTCGTGCCGGTGGCGGCGTGCGCGGAACCGGAGCCGAGCACGGCCATCGCCATGCCGATCATCGCCAGCCGGGCCAGGGCCTTCATCGCGTACCACAGTGCCAGGAAGATCTTCATTGTCTGCTCCTTCATCGGGTGGGTGGTGCCGGGATGGGAACAGCGTGCTGCCGGTCCAATGCGCCCGGTTGCGATTTCGGAGCAACGGCCGGGCACCGGGGCGAACGGTCGCGTGCCACGGATGGCCTGTCCTCACGCCCCAATCGCACATCCATCTTGATGAAGCGATATACTGATCCGCACCCGCCGCTGCCGCCCGTGCCATGACCGCCATCAGCTTCGAGTTCTATCCGCCCAAGACCGACGAACAGCGCGGCCAGCTGGACCGCGCCGCAGCCAAGCTGAAGGACTATGTCCCCGAGTACGTGTCGTGCACCTTCGGTGCCGGTGGCTCGACCCTGAGCTATACCTCCGAGACCGTGCGCCACCTCAACCAGCACCACGGCTTCGATGCCGCGCCCCATCTGTCCTGTGTCGGCGGCACCCGCCAGGAAATCCGCGAGCTGCTCAAGCTGTACCGCGCCATCGGCTGCCGCCGCCTGGTGGCCCTGCGTGGCGACCTGCCGTCGGGCATGGGTTTCCCCGGCGACATGCGCTATGCCGCCGAACTGATCGACTTCATCCGCGCCGAACATGGCGACGCCTTCCGCATCGAGGTGGGGGCCTACCCGGAGACCCATCCACAGGCCTCCGATGCACTGGCCGACCTGAAACACTTCAAGGCCAAGATCGATGCCGGCGCCGACGCGGCGATCACCCAGTATTTCTACAACCCGGATGCGTACTTCCACTTCGTCGATGCAGTGCGCCGGCTCGGTGTACAGGTACCGATCACGCCCGGCATCATGCCGATCGCCAACTTCAGCCAGCTGCGCCGCTTTTCCGAGCAGTGCGGTGCGGAAATCCCGCGCTGGATCAGCCGCAGGATGCAGGCCTATGGCGATGACGCCGAATCGGTGCGGGCGTTCGGTACCGAAGTGGTGGCCAAACTGTGCCAGCGCCTGGTCGAGGGCGGCGCACCGGGGCTGCACTTCTACACCTTGAACCTGGCCAGGCCGACCACCTCGGTACTGAAGCTGCTGCACGGCTGAAAGTACGCCATGCCACGGCGATCGGCGCTACCCTGCGTCGATGAACCGGCTTCCCTTCCTGCTGTTGCTGCTGGCGTTGTGTTCGGCCTCGGGCGTTGTCCATGCGCAGTCCCCACGCTTGAACCGCTGCACCGACGCGCAGGGGCAGAGCGTGTATACCGACCGCCCCTGCGACAGCGTCGGCGCCCGGTCGCGATTGCCTCCGCCCATGCCCACCGGCAGCACCCTGCCGCGCGACACCCTGGGTGCGCGCTGCCCACGGCGCCTGAGCGAGCTGGTGGAGGCACTGCGCGCCGGCATCGTCAGCAACGATGTGAACCGGCTGTCCTCGCTGTACCTATGGGGTGTGGTCTCCGATGCCGGTGCGCAGCGCATCCTCGGCCAGTTGGAATCGCTGGCGCGGCGGCCGCTGGTGGACGTGGTGCCGGTGTATCCCTCGCAGGCGCTGCCGCAATCGCAGGACGAGGGTCAGAGCCCTGCGGCGCAGGGATCCGACCCTGAGCCGCCAGCGGCACGGCATCCGGTCGGCCTGCGCCTGGAGCAGACCTTGCCCGGCAGCGTGTCGCGCGCGTCGACCGTGCTGGGGTTGCGGCGGCAATACGGGTGCTTCTGGATCACCCTGTGATCGGGAGGGGTCGGATCCCTTTCCAGCGGAAAGGGCGCTGACCCCGGATCTCGGCCATGGGGTCAGAGCCCTGCTGCGCAGGGATCTGACCCCGCGTGCGCGGCATCACGCCGGCCACAACCCACGGATGGCAGCGATGCCCTGCCCTCCATGGCGACGCGCTTCGGCGATATGGCCGGCGGCCATCCCGCCCAATGCGTAGATCGGCAGTGACACCTGCGCACGCAGTTCGGCGAAGGCCTCCCAGCCCAGCGGCGTCGCCTCGGGATGGCTGGCCGTGGCCTGCACCGGGCCGAGCACCGCGAAGTCGCAGCCCAGCCGCTGCGCTGCCTGCAGCTGCTCCAGGTCGTGGCAGGACGCGGCGACCAGCTGCCCTTCCGGCAAGGGCCGTTCCTGCAGGGCCAGCACTTGTTCGCTGCCCAGGTGCACGCCCACGCCCAGTGTGCGCGCCAAGGTGATGTCTCGGTTGAGCAGCCATTGCACGCCGCGGCGATGCGCGCGCACGGCCTGTTCGATCATGGACTGCCGCTGCGGATGTTCCGGCGGCAGGCGTAGCTGGATGCGCTTCTGCCCGGCCGCCACCGCCCGGTGCAGCTGCTCGTGCCACTGCTGCACGCCTGCGGTGTCGTCAGCCGGTGCCGGCGTGATCAGGTAACAGTCCGGTTGGCGCAATGCGGCCACCACCGGCAGGTCGGCCGGTGGCATCGAATAGCGGGCCAGCTTGTCCTGCGCCACCCAGGTGATCGCCTGGCCTTCGCGCCCGCGCGGGGTGCCCTTCCAGCTGCGCACGTGACGCACCTCCAGGGTCAGGTGCTTGTCCGGATAGCGCTGCGGCACGTCCATCAGCCAGGGCCCGACATCAGCCTCGATGCCCAGCTCTTCGCGCAGTTCACGCACCAGCGCCTGCTCGGAGGTCTCGCCGGATTCGCGCTTGCCGCCAGGGAACTCCCACAGGCCGGCCATGTCGCGGTTCTCGGTACGGCGGTTGAGCAGCACGCGGCCACGGGCGTCGGTGATGACGGCGGCCACGACATGGATCGATCGGGAGGGGGAAACCATGGGGCCAGCATGCCCAGAACAGGGCGGCCAGCGCAATCACGAATCCGGGCCGGATCCGCCGCTGCAAAACAAAAGGCCCCGCTTGCGCGGGGCCTTTCGGGATCAGCTCAGCTGGCCGTGGCAGTGCTTGTACTTCTTGCCACTGCCGCACGGGCATGGATCATTGCGGCCGATCTTCGGCTCGTCGCGCTGCAGCGTGGCCACACCCTGCTGCGCGGCTTGGACCTGCGCGGCTTCCTCGTCGGCGCTGTAACCACCCGCATCCTGGTGCTGGAACTGCGACTGGCTCAGGCGCGCCTGCGCCTGCTGGCGCTCGGCCGCTTCCAGGGCCTGCACTTCCTCGTCGCTGCGGATGCGCACGCGGGCCAGCAGGGTCACCACTTCGCGCTTGACGTTCTCCAGCATGTCCGAGAACAGTTCGAAGGCTTCCTTCTTGTATTCCTGCTTCGGCTGCTTCTGCGCGTAACCACGCAGGTAGATGCCCTGGCGCAGGTAATCCATGCGCGCCAGGTGCTCCTTCCAGCTCTGGTCCAGCACGGTCAGCATCACGTGCTTCTCCAGCGCACGCATGGTCTCTTCGCCCAGGCCAGCTTCCTTCTCGGCGAAATGCTGGTTGACCCGCTCCTGGACCTTGGTGGCAATGGCCTCGGCGTCCAGCTCTTCGTGTTCCTTGACCAAGTCGGTCAGCGACATCTGCAGGCCGAAGTCCGACTCCAGGGTCGCTTCCAGGCCGCGCAGGTCCCACTGCTCGTCGATCGAGTTCGGCGGCACGAAGCGCGCAACGATGTCGAAGATCACGTCGTCGCGGATGCCGTCGACATTTGCCTTCACCGACTCGGCATCCAGCAGCTCGTCGCGCTGGGCGTAGATCACCTTGCGCTGGTCGTTGTTGACGTCGTCGAAGTCCAGCAGGTTCTTGCGGATGTCGAAGTTGTGGGCCTCGACCTTGCGCTGCGCCTTCTCGATCTGGCGGCTGACCAAGCGGTCCTCGATGACGTCGTCTTCCTTCATGCCCATCATGCGCATGGCCTTCTGCACCCAGTCGGAGGCGAAGATGCGCATCAGGTTGTCTTCCAGCGACAGGTAGAAGCGGGACGAACCCGGGTCACCCTGGCGACCCGAACGGCCACGCAGCTGGTTGTCGATACGACGCGATTCATGCCGCTCGGTGCCGACGATGTGCAGGCCGCCCGCGGCCTTCACTGCATCGTGGCGCTTCTGCCATTCGGCCTTGACTGCGGCCTTCTGCTCGTCGGTCGCGTCCTCGCCCAAAGCGTGGATCTCGGCTTCCAGCGAGCCACCCAGCACGATGTCGGTACCACGGCCGGCCATGTTGGTGGCGATGGTCACGGCGGCCGGACGGCCGGCATTGGCGACGATGGTCGCTTCGCGGTCATGCTGCTTGGCGTTGAGCACTTCGTGCTTCACGCCGGCCTTGCTCAGGTGCTCGGACAGCATTTCCGAGGTTTCGATCGAGGTGGTACCCACCAGCACCGGCTGGCCGCGCTTGGCGCACTCTTCGATGTCGGCCAGCACCGCATTGAACTTGCCCTTGCGGTTGAGGAACACCTGGTCCGGGCTGTCCTTGCGGATGGTCGGGCGGTTGGTCGGGATCACCACCACTTCCAGGCCGTAGATGCTCTGGAATTCGAACGCTTCGGTATCGGCCGTACCGGTCATGCCGGACAGCTTCTTGTACATGCGGAACAGGTTCTGGAAGGTGATGCTCGCCAGCGTCTGGTTCTCGCGCTGGACCGGCACGCCTTCCTTCGCTTCCACCGCCTGGTGCAGGCCGTCGGACCAGCGGCGGCCGGCCAGGGTACGGCCGGTGAATTCGTCGACGATGACCACTTCGCCGTCGCGCACGATGTAGTCCACGTCACGCTGGTAGATCGCGTGCGCACGCAGGGCGGCATTGAGGTGGTGCACGACGGTCAGGTTCTGCGCCGCGTACAGGCCTTCGGTCTCGCCGTCGAGGATGCCGGCCTCGACCAGCAGCTGCTCGGCGTGCTCCATGCCCGCTTCGGACAGGTGCACCTGCTTGCCCTTCTCATCCACCCAAAAGTCACCCTCGCCGTCCTCCGCTTCCTGCTTGACCAGGTGCGGCACGACGCGGTTGACGCGGATGTACAGCTCCGGGGAATCATCGGCCGGGCCGGAGATGATCAGCGGGGTACGCGCTTCGTCGATCAGGATGGAGTCGACCTCGTCGACGATGGCGTAGTGCAGGCCGCGCTGGTAGCGGTCGGCCTTGGACAGCGCCATGTTGTCGCGCAGGTAGTCGAAGCCGAATTCGTTGTTGGTGCCGTAGGTGATGTCGGCCGCGTACGCTTCGCGCTTGTCGCTGTGCGGCATGCCCGGGTACACCACGCCCACGCTCAGGCCCAGCCAGTTGTACAGCTTGCCCATCTGCGCGGCATCGCGGCGGGCCAGGTAGTCGTTCACGGTGACCACGTGCACGCCCTTGCCTTCCAGCGCGTTGAGGTACACCGGCAGGGTCGCCACCAGGGTCTTGCCTTCACCGGTGCGCATTTCTGCGATCTTGCCCAGGTGAAGCACCATGCCGCCGATCAGCTGCACGTCGTAGTGGCGCATGCCCAGCACGCGGCGACCGGCTTCGCGGCAGACCGCGAACGCTTCCGGCAACACCTTGTCCAGGGCTTCGCCGCCGGCGATGCGCTGCTTGAACTCCGGCGTCTTGGCCTGAAGCTGCTCGTCGGAAAGCTTCTCGATCTCCGGTTCCAGCGCATTGATCTTGGCGACGATGCGGTTGAGCTGGCGCAGCTGTCGTTCGTTACGACTGCCAAATACGCGGGTAAGCAGGCTGTTGATCATTGAAGGAACCGGGTTGGATGGACACGACGCCCGGCCTCCCCCTTGGGATCCGTCCGCCGCAAACGAAACAGGGCGCCTGGCGCCCTGTCGATGGCAACACCCATTGTAGCTTGGGACGGCCGGCTGAGGTTTCAAGCGCCAATCCGGTCGCAATCGCCCCGGATTCGGCAAAGAAACACGGATGCGGGGCCGGATCCCTTTCGCCGTGGCGAAAGGGCTCTGACCCCAGCCCTCAACCGCATCGGGTCAGAGCCCTTCCGCGGCGCGGAAGGGATCCGACCCGGGGATCAGCCGCGGCGGATCCGGCCGACCGGCGTGTTGCCGCCGTCGCCGAGGAACTTGCGCGGGTTGACCACGTTGCCGTTTTCCCACACCTCGAAGTGCACGTGGGCACCGGTCGAGCGGCCGGTGGAACCAGCCTTGGCCACTTCCTGGCCGGCACGGACAAGATCACCGGCCTTCACCACCAGGCGCGAATTGTGCGCGTAGCGGGTGACATAGCCATTGCCGTGGTCGACGTCGACGACATTGCCGTAGCCGCCCTTCACACCGGCGAAGCTGACCACGCCTTCGGCCACGGCCATCACCGGGTCACCGACCCTGGCGTGGAAGTCCATGCCCTTGTGGGTGGCGGCACCGCGGCCGAACGGGTCGGCACGGGTGCCGAAACCGGAGGTCACGTAGCTGTTGCGGATCGGCATGCGCGAGGGCACGGCGTTCTGCTGCAGCTGGTGGTCGAACATCAGCGATTCCATCACCGACAACTGGCGGCCTGAAGCAGCGAAGCGCTGCTCCAGCACCTGTAAGTCAGCGTTGACGTCCTTGACCGGAATGTCGCTGGCCGGGCCGCCGGCGTCGCCGTCACCGAGACCGGGGGTCTCGTTGAAGTCGAACTCGCCGTCTTCCAGCTTGCCCATCTGGGTCAGCCGTTCGCCGAGGGCGTTGAGGCGGGTAGCCTGGGCCTGCAGTTCGCCGAGACGGGCAGCCAGCGCGTTGACCTGGGTCTGCGCATCGCGCTTGACCTTGGCCAACTCCGCGTCCTGGCGTTCGACCTTGGCCTGCAGGCGCGAATCATTCAGCGCACTGGCGCCAATGCCGCCGGCAAGGCCGATAATGCAGCCCACCCCGAGCACGCTGCCCAGCAGGGCGCGGGGGCGGTCCTCGAAATAGAACCGCAAACGCGCGATAGGCGACGCCTTGGCCTGTCCTTCACGCGTTTTGATTACGATCTTTTTGAATGCCATCAGTGAGTTTTCATGTCTGAGCCGAAATCCAGCGTTCGCCCCGCGTCAGTGCCGAAACCGGCGCTGGATGCGGTGATGGCGGACAAAAGCGGGAACCCGCTGCGGCGTGCCTTGTGGCTCGACGCGCTGGACCGTCAGTTGCGCCCCCAGTTGCCGCCACCTCTGCGCAGCCGTTGCCGGCTGGCCAATGTGGACGGGGAACACCTCGTTTTTCTCGTCGAATCCCCGGTCTGGCATGCCAAGTTGCGGCTTGCCGAAGCCCAGTTGCTCGACGCGGCCCGTTCCATCGGGCTGAAGGCCACCAGGGTGACCATCAAGACTGCGTCCACCACTCCCTCACGCTCCCCAGCGATCGACAACCGGAATGGCCCCCACGCAGTTTCAGCCGCCACGCACAAAGGGCTACGCGACGCCTTGGCTTGCCTGCAGGACATTCCCTCGAAGCCGAAGAAACGGTCCTGATGGCAACGGAGCATCCGGCTCCGCTCCCCGTCGCGCGTGTCACCACGGCGTGAAACATTTCGGGGGCCGGGTCGCATCCTAGCTGCCATCCGGGGGCCTGTCGTTAGATTCGAGTTAAAACTTCGTTAAATTCAGGCTTCGGATCCAACAGGTTCACAAAACCGTGACCTTGAACCGGCCTTGACGCGTTTCAAGCATGCTGAAGGCGTCGCTGGCGCCGGAAAAAGCAACGCCGCCCAGAGAGGCGGCGTTTTACTCTTGAAATTCAACAACCTACAGGATCAGGCGTAGGCCGGGGTGGCATATTCCACCGGATCCGGGGTAGCCGGCGAGTCGAAGCTGACCCATTCCCAGGCGCTGGCGTCGGCCATCAGGGCCCGTACCAGCTTGTTGTTGAGTGCATGGCCGGATTTGAAGCCTTCGTAGGCACCCAGCACCTGGCCACCGGCCAGGTAGAGGTCGCCGATGGCGTCAAGGATCTTGTGGCGCACGAATTCGTCGGCGTAGCGCAGGCCGTCTTCGTTCAGCACGCGGAACTCGTCCAGCACGATGGCGTTGTCCATCGAACCGCCCAGGCCCAGGTTGCGTTCGCGCATGTATTCCAGGTCGCGCATGAAACCGAAGGTGCGCGCGCGGGAGATTTCCTTGGTGTAGGCCAGCGTCGAGAACTCGATTTCCTGGCGCGACTGCTTGGCCGGAATCATCGGGTGGTCGAACTGGATGGTGAAGCCCAGCTTGTAGCCCTCGTACGGGGTGAAGCGGGCCACCTTGTCGCCCTCGGTCACTTCCACGGTCTTCAGCACGCGGATGAAGCGCTTGGGCGCATCCTGTTCCACGATGCCCGCCGACTGCAGCAGGAACACGAACGGGCCGGCCGAACCGTCCATGATCGGCAGCTCGGCCGAGGACAGTTCAACGATGATGTTGTCCACACCCAGGCCGGCCAGCGCCGACATCAGGTGTTCGACGGTCTGGATCTTGGCGTCGTTGCAGGTCAGGCCGGTGCACAGGGTCACTTCGGTGACCAGCTCGGCCTTGGCCGGCACTTCCACGACCGGGTCCAGGTCCACGCGGCGGAACACGATGCCATGGTTGACCGGTGCCGGGCGCAGGGTCATGTAGACCTTGTCACCACTGTGCAGGCCAACGCCGGTGGCGCGGATCGTGTTCTTGAGGGTGCGTTGCTGGATCATGGGGGATGGACCGGAAGTGACACATTAGATTAACACGCACGCTCCCCTACCCTGGCTGAAACGCCAGGTAACGCCGCCGGCAGGACACACCGGCGCATCGGCAGGACGCGCGTGAAGCAGGGCGGCCGGGCCCATCCTGGCCCGGCGCCCGCGTTTTCAGGACATGGTGGCGCAACCCGGGGAGGACAACCCCGGGCGCCCCGCTTAGTCCGCCTGGCGGCGCAGGAACGCCGGGATGTCCAGGTAGTCGTTCGGCAGTTCCG
The DNA here is from genome assembly GCF_002799155.1 of Stenotrophomonas maltophilia. Classification (GTDB taxonomy): domain Bacteria; phylum Pseudomonadota; class Gammaproteobacteria; order Xanthomonadales; family Xanthomonadaceae; genus Stenotrophomonas; species Stenotrophomonas maltophilia_R. The sequence goes on along the minus strand of NZ_NERD01000002.1, from coordinate 237,512 downwards.
CGGCCGCCGGGGCCGAAGCGGCCGGGGCCGACGGAGCGGACGCCGCCGCGGTGTCGCTGCTGGCACGACGCAGGCCCAGGCCCATGCCGCCCACGGCCTTGGACACGGCGTCGCCACCGTTGTCGAAGTCACCGAACTCCGGCTGCCCGGTGGTGGCGTTGCGGACCAGCTTGATCGGAGCGCGCTCGCCCGGACGCTGGGTCTTGCTGGCCGACACGCGGTTCAGGCCGGTGGCGACCACGGTCACGCGCACTTCGTCCTGCATGTCCGGATCCAGCACGGTACCGACCACCACAGTGGCGTCTTCGGATGCGAAGCCATCGATGGTGCGGCCGATCTCGTCGAACTCGGCCATGGTGAAGTCGGCACCGGCGGTGATGTTGACCAGGATGCCGTTGGCGCCGGCCAGGTTCACGTCGTCCAGCAGCGGGTTCTGGATCGCCGATTCGGCAGCGGCCTGGGCGCGGTCATCGCCACGGGCGGTGCCGGTACCCATCATCGCCAGGCCCATTTCGGACATGACGGTGCGCACGTCGGCGAAGTCGACGTTGATCAGGCCCGGACGCACGATCAGGTCGGCGATGCCCTGCACGGCGCCCTGCAGCACGTCGTTGGCAGCGCGGAAGGCCTGGATCATGGTCGCGTTGCGGCCCAGCACGGTGATCAGCTTCTCGTTCGGGATGGTGATCAGCGAGTCGCAGTGCTGGCTCAGTTCCTCGATGCCCTTCAGCGCCACCTGCATGCGGCGACGGCCTTCGAACGGGAACGGCTTGGTGACCACGGCCACGGTCAGGATGCCCATTTCCTTGGCCAGCTGTGCCACCACCGGCGCAGCGCCGGTGCCGGTGCCACCGCCCATGCCGGCAGTGATGAACACCATGTCCGCGCCCTGCAGCGCGTCCATGATGCGCTCACGGTCTTCCAGCGCGGCCTGGCGGCCGACTTCCGGGTTCGCGCCTGCGCCCAGGCCCTTGGTCACGTTGGTACCCAGCTGCAGCTGCAGCTTGGCACCACAATTCTTGATGGCCTGCGAATCGGTGTTGGCGGTGATGAATTCCACGCCATCCACCGCCGAGTTGACCATGTGCGCCACGGCATTGCCGCCGCCGCCGCCCACGCCAACCACCTTGATCACCGCATTGGGTGCCATCTTTTCGATCAGTTCAAAATGCGCCATGTCCGTGTCCTCGTTGTATCCGCTTTGGCTGGCATGGGCATTCGGGCGTCCTGCCGTCCTGCTGCATGCCGACGTCGCGGCTGTGTGGGTTGTGTGTTGCCGGTGTTGCGTTGTGATGCGGGTACTGCGGGTGTTACGCCCGGGCGATGCCCGGGTTTACGGGCTCCGCGTCAGAACTCGCCGCGGAACCAGGTCTTGAGTTTCTTGAACATGCTTCCAGCACGCCCGGTCGGCAGCGACGGCCGCCGCGGGTGCTCGATCTGGCTGCCCATCAGCAGCAGGCCCACGCCGGTGGCGTGCACCGGGTTGCCGACCACTTCGCCCAGGCCGGTGACGTGCTGCGGGATGCCCACGCGCACCGGCATCTGCAGCATTTCCTCGGCCAGTTCCACCACGCCTTCCATCTTCGAAGCACCACCGGTCAGCACCATGCCGGCGCGCACCAGTTCCTCGAAGCCGGAACGGCGCAGTTCGGCCTGCACCATCTCGAAGATTTCCTCGTAGCGGCCCTGCACGGCCTGCGCCAGCGAATGGCGCGGCATGCGGCGTGGCGGGCGATCGCCCACCGACGGTACCTGGATGCTCTCCTCGGCCGTGGCCAGCTGGGCCAGGGCGCAGGCGTAGCGCACCTTGATCTGCTCGGCTTCCGGGGTCGGGGTACGCAGCATGTGCGCGATGTCGTTGGTCACGTGGTCGCCGGCGATCGGCAGCGAGGCGGTGTGGCAGATCGCACCCTGCACGAACACGGCGATGTCGGTGGTTCCGGCGCCCATGTCGACCAGCACCACGCCCAGCTCGCGCTCGTCGGCGGTCAGCACCGCCACGCTGGAGGCCAGCGAGGACAGCACCAGATCGTCCACCTGCAGGCCGCAGCGCTGCACGCACTTGCTGATGTTGGCCGCGGCCGACTGCGCGCACACCACCAGGTGCGCATGCACTTCCAGGCGCACGCCGGTCATGCCGACCGGGTTGCGGATGCCTTCCTGCGAATCGTCCAGCACATACTCACGCGGGATCGCGTGCAGGATCTTCTGGTCGGCCGGGATTGCCACCGCCTTGGCCGCGTCGAGCACGCGATCCAGGTCGCCCCAGGTCACTTCGCCGTCGCGGATCGGCACGATGCCCGGCGAGTTCTTGCACTGCACGTGGTTGCCGGAGATCGAGGCGTACACCGAGCGGATCTCGCAGCCGGCCATCAGCTCGGCTTCTTCCACCGCGCGCTGGATCGACTGCACGGTCGATTCGATGTCCACCACCACGCCACGCTTCAGCCCGCGCGATTCGTGCGAGCCGATGCCGATCACTTCGATCGGGTTGCCCGGCGAATACTCGCCCACCAGCGCCACCACCTTGGAGGTGCCGATGTCCAGGCCAACGATCAGCGATTTGTCACCCTTGCGATTCATGTCCTTTCCTGCGTGCTTCTGGCCGGGGTCGCCGGCGTTTTCGCCGGCGTGGCCGGGGTACCCCAGCTCAGCGTGAAACCATTGGTGTATCGGAGGTCGGCGCGCTCGATCGGCGCGTCCTGGCGGTTGAGCTGCGGCAGCACCTTGACGAAGCGCTGCATGCGCGAGCGCGCGTCGTCGCGGCCGACCACCACTTCGGTGCCGTTGCTCAGCACGAGCGACCAGCTGCCACGTGCGTCCATCGTCACCCGGCGCACATCGACGCCGGCCGGTGCGAACAATGCACGCGAGTCGCTGTACAGCTTCATCACTTCTGCGGTCTGGCTGTCCGGGCCATCCAGTTCGGGCAATGCCAGGTCGGACAGTTTCTTCGGCGTGGGGAACAGCTTGCCCTGCTCGGAGACCAGGCGATCAGTGCCCCAGCGCGCGAACGGCTTGTGCTCGACCAGCGTCACTTCCAGCACGTCCGGCCACTGTTTGCGGACCTGCGCGCTTTCCACCCACGGCAGCTTTTCCAGGGCGTCCTGCGCGTCCTGCAGCTTGACCGCGAAGAAGCCAGCGCGCGCATACGGCAGCAGCACCTGCTGCAGCTGTTCGGCCGGCACCCGCTTGAACTCACCATGCACGCGCAGCTTCGCCAGCGGCCAGCGCTCGGCGCCGACCCAGCCATTGACCACGGCCACCACCGGCAGTGCAACCACCGACAGCGCCAACAGCCAGACGAAGATGCGCAGCACCGCGTTCATGCGTGCGAGGCCTCCAGGGTCTGTTCCAGCACGCGCCACACCAGTTCCTCGAAACCGATGCCGGCCTGGCGGGCCGCCTTGGGCACCAGCGAATGGCTGGTCATGCCCGGCGCGGTGTTCACTTCCAGCAGGAAGAAACGCCCGCTGGCACGATCGCGCATCACGTCCACGCGGCCCCAGCCGCGGCAGCCAGCGGCGCGGAACGCGGCCAGCGCGATGCGGCGGATCTCTTCTTCGTCGTCACCGTCCAGGCCCGGGCACAGGTACTGGGTGTCTTCGGCGATGTACTTGGCGTTGTAGTCGTACCACTGGCCCTTGGGCACGATGCGGATCGACGGCAATGCGACGTCGCCGAGGATGGCCACGGTCAGTTCGTCGCCGACCACCATCTGCTCCATCAGCAGCTGGCCGTCGTAGCGCGCGGCCAGGGCCACCGCTTCGTCCAGACCGGCGTCATCGGTGACCCGGCTGATGCCCACGCTGGAGCCTTCGTTGGCCGGCTTCACCACCACCGGCAGGCCGAGTTCGGCGGCATTGGCGTGCACGTCTTCGGCAGTGACCTTGCGGTACTGCGGCGTCGGCAGGCCCAGCGACAGCCACACCTGCTTGGTGCGGATCTTGTCCATGCTCAGCGCCGAACCCAGCACGTTGGAGCCGGTATACGGCACGCCGAAGGCGTCCATCAGGCCCTGCACGATGCCGTCCTCGCCGCCACCGTTGTGGCCGTGCAGGATGTTGAACACGCGGTCGATGCCACCAGCGGCGAGCGCCTTTGTCAGCGCCGGAATGCCGTCCACCGCGAACGCATCGACGCCACGCGACTGCAGGGCTTCGAGCACGTTGCGGCCCGAGTCCAGCGACACCTCGCGTTCGCTGGAACTGCCGCCGAGCAGCACGGCGACGCGGCCGAACCCGGCCGGATCGGTCACGCGCAGCGGCGGGAAGGTCAGCGTGCTCACGCCTGGCCCTCCCCCTTGAAACCTTCCACCGCGATATGGGTGGCCACGGCACCGATGTCACCGGCGCCCATCATCAACAGCAGGTCACCGTCCTGCAGCACGTCGGGCAGCACGCTGGCCAGCTCGGCAGCCTTGCCCACCACCACCGGCTCGCTGCGGCCGCGCGCGCGGATGGCACGGGCCAGCGCATGCGAGTCGGCACCGGCAATCGGTTCCTCGCCGGCCGGGTAGACCTCGCTCAGCACCAGCGCATCGACGCTGGACAACACTGCGGCGAACTTGTCGAACTGGTCGCGGGTACGGCTGTAGCGGTGCGGCTGGAAGGCCACCACCAGGCGCTTGTCGGCCCAGCCACCACGGGCGGCGGCGAACACCGCTTCCAGCTCACTCGGGTGATGCCCGTAGTCGTCGATGATGCGGACCTTGGCGCCGCTGGCGGTGGTCACCTCGCCCAGATCGTTGAAGCGACGGCCGACACCGGCAAACCCTTCCAGCGCGCGTGCGATGGCATCCGGTGCCACGCCCAACTGCCAGCCCACCGCAGCGGCGGCCAGCGCATTGAGTACGTTGTGCTTGCCCGGCAGCGCCAGCACCACTTCCTGGCTGGTGCCCTGCGGCAGGCGCAGGGTGAAGCGCATGCGCGAACCTTCCTGCACCACGTTCTCGGCGCGTACGTCGGCCTGCGGGCTCATGCCGTAGCTCATCACGTGGCGCGGGGTCTTGGCAGCCAGTGCCGCCACTTCCGGATCGTCGATGCACAGCACCGCCAGGCCATAGAACGGCAGGCGCTGCAGGAACTCGGCGAACGCCGCCTGCACGCGGGCGAAGTCGTTGCCGTAGTTTTCCAGGTGGTCGGCATCAATGTTCGTGATGATCGACATCAGCGGGTTCAGGCGCAGGAAGCTGCCATCGCTTTCATCGGCCTCGGCCACCAGCCACTGCCCACCGCCCAGCTTGGCGTTGGCACCGGCGGCCAGCAGCTGGCCACCGATCACGAAGGTCGGGTCCAGGCCACCTTCGCTCAGCACCGCAGCGGTCAGGCTGGTGGTGGTGGTCTTGCCATGGGTACCGGCCACCGCGATGCCACGGCGGAAGCGCATCAGCTCGGCCAGCATCGCCGCGCGCGGCATGATCGGAATGCGCTGGCTGCGCGCTTCCATCAGTTCCGGGTTGTCTTCGCGGATGGCACTGGAGACCACCACGCAGTCGGTGCCCAGCACGTTGGCCGCGGAGTGGCCGCGCATGATGCGCGCACCCAGGCTGGCCAGGCGGCGGGTCGCCACGTTGTCGGCGTTGTCCGAGCCGGACACTTCATAGCCCAGCGTCAGCATCACTTCGGCGATACCGCTCATGCCGGTGCCGCCGATGCCGACGAAATGCACGCGCGGGAACGCGCGCACCAGGTCGTTGGTGTCGTGCAGGCGACGGATCATGCGCGGCCTCGCGCAGGGCAGGCGCGGTGGCAGGCCTTCTTCATACAGCTTCCTCGAGAATGATATCGGCGATGCGCTCGGCGGCATCGACCTTGGCCAGGGCACGCGCGGCTTGCGCCATCTGCATGCGGCGGGCGGGATTTTCGGACAGATCGCGCAGCAGTGCGGCAATGCCGTCGGCCAGCGTTCCGTCCTGCTTCAGCAAAACCGCCGCGCCGCGCTCGACCAGGTACTCCGCATTGCGGGTCTGGTGATCGTCAACGGCAGCGGGGAATGGCACCAGCACGCTGCCGACACCAGCCGCGCACAGCTCGGCCAGCGTGGACGCGCCGGAGCGGCATACGACCAGGTCGGCCCAGGCAAAGGCCTCGGCCATGTCCGCGATGAACGGCGTGATTTCAGCCTGCACACCCGCCTTGGCGTAAGCCTCGACCGCTTCGGCATGCATTTTCTCGCCGCACTGGTGGCGCACCTGCACCGGCACGTCGGTGCCCAGCGCGGCAATCGCCTGGGGCACGCCGGTGTTGAGCGCACGTGCACCCTGGCTGCCGCCCACCACCAGCACGCGCAGCGGACCGTGACGGTCGGCGAAGCGGCGTTCCGGCGGCGCGATGGCGGCGATCTCGGCACGCACCGGGTTGCCGACGAACTCCTCGCGCTTGGCGAAGGTGCCCGGGAAACCGGTCAGCAGGCGGCGCGCATAGCGCGACAGGATACGGTTGGTCAGGCCCGGTGCACGGTTCTGCTCATGCACGATCAGCGGCAGGCCATGCAGGCGCGTGGCCATGCCACCGGGGCCGGAGGCGAAGCCACCAAACGCGACCACCGCACGCGGCTGGCGCTTGCGGATGATCATCCCCGCAGCCCGCAGCGCACGCATCAGCCGCCACGGTGCGGCCAACAGGGCCAGCTTGCCCTTGCCGCGCAGCCCGGTGATGGCCAGCGTATCGATGGCAATGTCGTGCTGCGGCACCAGGCGGGTTTCCATCGCGCCGTCGGCGCCCATCCAGGTCACCGGCACGCCGCGCTGGCGCAGCACACGTGCCACAGCCAGGCCGGGGAAGATATGGCCGCCGGTGCCACCGGCCAGGATCATCACCGGCCGCTCGCTATGGGTGGCTGCGCTCATGACAGCCTCCCGAAGGTCGGTTCGATGCGTGACTGCAGGCGGCTGGTGCCACGTGCGGCGTTCGCTGCAGCGGATGCGGATGCGGATGCGGATGCGGCAGGCTCGGCACTCTTCGGCACGCCGGCGCCCACCGCAGCGCCGGGCTCGTCCATCGGCCCGGCAGCGGCGTCTTCGGCGCCACCGATGCGCACGGCCTGGCGGCGCTCGGCACGCTTGAGTTCATACGACACGCGCAGCAGCAGGCCCATCGCCACGCAGGTCATCAGCACCGACGAACCGCCGGACGAGATCAGCGGCAGGGTCAGGCCCTTGGTCGGCAGGATGCCCAGGTTCACGCCGATCGAGACGAAGGTCTGCATGCTGATCCACAGGCCGATGCCGAACGCGATGTAGCCGGAGAAGTGGCGCTTCATTTCCACGCAGCGCATGCCCAGCCAGAAGGTGCGGCCGACCAGCAGCGCGTACAGCGCCACGATCACGCAGGTACCCAGGAAGCCGAACTCCTCGGCAGTGACCGAGAAAATGAAGTCGGTATGTGCTTCCGGCAGGTAGTAGAGCTTCTGCACGGAGTTGCCCAGGCCGACGCCGGTCCATTCACCACGGCCGACCGCCATCAGCGCGTTGGACAGCTGGTAGCCGTCGCCCTGCTGGTCGGCCCACGGGTCTAGGAAGGAGGTGATGCGGCGCATGCGGTACGGCTCGATGATCGCCAGCGCGCTCATGCCGACCAGGCCGATGATCACCGGCATCGACATGCGTGGCATGTTCACCCCACCCAGCACCAGCATGCCGGCGGTGATCGCCAGCAGCAGGGTCGACGAACCGAAGTCCGGCTGCAGCAGCAGCAGCACCACCAGCGCACCGGCCACGCCCAGTGGCTTGAGCATCGCCGGCCAGGTCGCGTTGACCTCGTCGCGGAAGCGCACCAGGTAGCTGGACAGCCAGACGATGTAGAGCACCTTCACCGCTTCGACCGTCTGGAACTTGGAAATGCCCAGGTTGATCCAGCGGCGCGCACCGTTGACCGTGCTGCCCAGGCCCGGCGCGAACACCGCCAGCAGCAGCACGAAGCAGCCCAGCAGCAGCATCTGGTTGTACTGCTCGATCGACTTCAGCTCGGTGCGGGCGGCAATGACCGCCAGCACGATGCCCACCGCCAGGAAGATCAGGTGGCGGTTGAGGTAGTAGAACGGGCTGCTCATCAGTGCGATCGAGCTGGACGCCACCATCACCACGCCGACACCGGTGAGCGCGATGATCGCGCCCAGCAGCCACTTGTCGTAGCTGCCTTCGATGGCTTCAAGGCGTGTTGCCTGGCGGGACAGGTCGTTCATCTCAGCGCACCTTCAACGTGGCCAGGCCGATCAGCACGAGCACGACGGAGATGATCCAGAAGCGCACGATCACGCGCGGCTCCGGCCAGCCCTTCAGTTCGAAATGGTGGTGGATCGGCGCCATGCGGAACACGCGCTTGCCGGTCAGCTTGAACGAAGCGACCTGGATCATCACCGACAGCGTTTCGACGACGAACACGCCGCCCATGATCACCAGCACCAGCTCCTGGCGGGTGATCACCGCGATCGTGCCCAGCACTGCGCCCAGCGCCAGCGCGCCGATGTCGCCCATGAACACCATGGCCGGATAGGTGTTGAACCACAGGAAGCCCAGGCCCGCACCGGCGATGGCCGCGCAGATGATGACCAGCTCGCCGGCGCCCGGAATCTGCGGGATCTGCAGGTAGTTGGCGAACACCACGTTGCCCGAGGCGTAGGCGAACACGCCCAGCGCGCAGGCCACCAGCACGGTCGGCATGATCGCCAGGCCGTCCAGGCCGTCGGTCAGGTTCACCGCGTTGGAGAAGCCGACGATCCAGAAGTAGGCGATGGCCACGAAGCCGATGCCGGCCAGCGGCAATGCAATCGACTTGAACATCGGGATGTAGAAGGTCAGCGCCGCCGGCACGTCGGCGGTGTAGAACAGGAACAGGCCCGCGGCCAGGCCGAAGATCGACTGCAGCAGGTACTTCCAGCGCGACTTCAGGCCGTTCGGGTCGCGGCGGACGATCTTGATCCAGTCGTCATACCAACCGATGGCGCCGAAGCACAGCATCACCGCCAGCACCAGCCACACGTAGCGGTTGCGCAGGTCGGCCCACATCAGCACCGACAGGGTGATGGTGAGCAGGATCAGCGAACCACCCATGGTCGGCGTGCCGGCCTTGGAGAAATGGGTCTGCGGACCGTCCTTGCGGATCGGCTGGCCGCCCTTGAACTGGGCAAGCTTGCGGATCATCGCCGGGCCGAGCCACAGCGACAGGAACAGGGCCGTCAGCGCGGCGAGGATGGCGCGGAACGTCTGGTAGTTGAACAGCCCGAACAGGCTCTCCAACTGCTGCAACCATCGAGCCAGTTCATACAACATGCGGGGATTCCTCTCCTTGCGCCAGCAGCGCTTTGACGATCAGGTCCATGGCACTGCCACGGGAACCCTTGACCAGGCAGCGCACACCAGCGTGCAACTCATCCTGCAGCGCCTGTGACAGCGCACCATGGGTAGCGAAATGGCGACCACCGTCACCGAAGGTGGCGGCAGCAGCGGCGCTGAGCGGACCCAGCGCATACAGGCGCTTCAGGCCAGCGGCGCGCGCGCGGAGTCCGGCCTGCGCATGCAGCGCCTCGGCATCCGGGCCCAGCTCGCGCATGTCGCCCAGCACCAGCCAGCCCTCTTCCGGGGCAGCGGCCAGCGCATCGATGGCCGCCGCCAGCGAACCGGGGTTGGCGTTGTAGCTGTCGTCCACCAGCACCGCGCCGTTGCGCAGCTGATGGGCAATCTGGCGACCCGGCACCGGCTGCGCTTCGGCCAGGCCAGCGGCAATCAGCGCCAGGTCGACACCAGCGGCCAACGCCAGGCTGGCAGCGGCCAGCGCGTTGCTGACGTTGTGGCGCCCCGGCAGGCCCAGCACCACGCGGGTCTCGCCAGCAGGCGTGACCAGGGTGAACTGGCTGCCCTGCGCACCGGCGCGGATATCGCGCGCGGTCACGTCCGCCGAGTGTTCCAGGCCATAACGCAGCACGCGGCAGCGCGCCGGGGTGCTGATGAAATGCTGTTCGAACCAGCGGCCATAGGCATCGTCGGCATTGATCACCGCAACGCCATCGGCCGGCAGCGCGGCATAGATCGCGCCCTTGGTCACTGCCACGCCGAGCAGGCTGCCCATGCGTTCCAGGTGCGCCGGAGCGATGTTGTTGACCAGTGCATACCGCGGGCGGGCGATGTCGGTCAGGTAGGCGATGTCGCCCGGCTTGCCAGCACCCATCTCGTAGACGGCGTAGTCGGCATCTTCCGGCGCATCGATCACTGCCAGCGGCAGGCCGATCTCGTTGTTGCGGTTGCCCGGGTTGGCGTAGACCACCCTGTGCGCCTGCTGGGCCACCTGCTGCAGGATCGACAGCAGCAGGCTCTTCACGCTGGTCTTGCCATTGCTGCCGGTGACCGCGAACACCTCGGTACCGCGGTCACGCTGCATGCCGGTGGCGATCTTCGCCAGTGCCAGTTCGCTGTCGGCCACCAGCACCTGCGGCAGTTCGGTCGGCAGCAGGCGCTCGACCAGCAGCGCGCTGGCACCGCGCGCCTGCGCGTCGGCAGCGAAGTCATGGCCGTCGAAGCGCTCGCCGCGCAGCGCCACATACAGGCTGCCCGGGCCCAGGTTGCGGGTGTCATTGCTGACCGCATCGATGGCCACGTCATCGCCATGGATCTCGCCGCCGGCCCAGTGCGCGATCAGCGAAAGCAGGGTGCGCTTCATGCGATGCCCTCCCCGGCCTGGGCCGCCAGCACACCGGCCTTGGCAGCCAGTGCGGCAGCGGCCACTTCGGTGTCGTCGAAGTCATGGCGCACGCCATTCACTTCCTGGTACGGCTCATGGCCCTTGCCGGCGATCAGGATGATGTCGCCGGCGCCGGCACGCTTCACCGCCAGGCCGATCGCACGCGCGCGGCTGCGCTGCACGGTCACGGCATCGGCGTTCTGGAAGCCGGCCAGGATGTCGGCCACGATCACGTCGCCATCCTCGCCACGCGGGTTGTCGTCGGTGACGATGACCTGGTTGGCAAGGCGCTCGGCGATCGCCGCCATCTGCGGGCGCTTGCCGGTATCGCGCTCGCCACCGCAGCCGAACACGCAGAACAGCGCGCCGTGCAGGTGGCCCTGCAGGCTGTCCAGCGCCTGTTCCAGCGCATCCGGGGTATGTGCGTAATCGACCACCACGGTCGGCAGGCCGTCTTCGCCGCCCAGGCGGTTCATGCGGCCGCGGATCGGCTGCAGCGCCGACAGCACTTCGGCGATGCGCGGCAGCGGCTGGCCCTGCGCATGCAGGGTTCCGGCCACCGCCAGCAGGTTGTCCACGTTGAAGCGGCCCAGCAGCGGCGACTGCACCGCCGTGCGCTGGCCGTCGATGACCAGCTCGAAGGCAATGCCACGGCCGTCCAGCTGCAGCGCCTCGGCGCGCACGCTGGCGTCGCTGGCACCGCGCGAGCTCAGGCCGATCGGCTGCACGCCCGCCGGCAGGCCGGCGAACAGCTGGCGACCGAACGCGTCGTCAAGATTGATCACGGCAGCCTTCAGGCCCGGACGATGGAACAGCCGCGCCTTGGCCGCGCCGTAGCTGGCCATGTCACCGTGGTAATCCAGATGGTCGCGGGTGAGGTTGGTGAACACCGCCACGTCGTAGTGCACGGCATCCACGCGGCCCTGGTCCAGCGCGTGCGAGCTGACTTCCATTGCCACCGCGCGCGCACCGGCGTCGCGCAGCTGCGCCAGCAGCGCATGCATCTGCAGCACCAGCGGCGTGGTGAAGCCGGTCGGTTCGACCGAGCCATAAAGTCCGGCGCCCAGCGTGCCGATACTGCCACTGGGCGTTCCGAGCAGGTGCCAGGCCTGGGCCAGCAGCTGCACGGTGGAGGTCTTGCCGTTGGTGCCGGTCACGCCCACCATCGCCATCGCGCGCGACGGTGCGCCATGGAACTGGTCGGCCATCGCGCCCATGCGCGCGCGCAGCCCCGGCACGGCGATCGCATCGGCCGGTGCCGGCAGCTCGGCAGGTGCCGGCGGTTCGAACAGGATGGCACTGGCCCCCGCGGCGCGCGCCTGCTCGACAAAGCCCAGGCCATGCGCGCCAAAACCGGCGATGGCAACGAAGGCATTGCCGGGGCGCACGGCACGGCTGTCCAGCACCAGGCCGGTCAGAACGGGGTCATGGCCCGCCAGGGCCACGTCCGGAAGCAACTGCGAAAGCAACATCGAAGGACTCATTGCGTGCCTCCCGTAGCGGGCGGCGTCTGGGCTTGCGCGCTCGGCAGCGCAGCGTCGAATTCGGCAGCAGCATCGACCGGCAGCGCGGTCTCGGCCGGCGGCGCCGGCAGGATCGAGGCCGAATGGCCGACCTTGCCCGACTGCTGTGCGGCCAGCCACGACTGCAGGTCGTCCAGCGGCACGTCCATCAGGCGCAGGGTGCCTTCCATCACGTTGTGGTAGACCGGGGCCGACACCAGGCCGCCGTAGAACTTGCCGGCCTGCGGGTCGTTGATGACGATGACGGTGGCGAAACGCGGGTTGGTGGCCGGCACCACGCCGGCGAACAGCGCGTTGTAATGGCCGCGCTCATAGCCGCCCGGGCCGGCCTTGCGCGCGGTGCCGGTCTTGCCGGCCACGCGGTAACCCAGCACCGCCGCCTGCTTGGCGCCGCCCTGGGTGACCACCGTTTCCATCATCGCCACCACCTGTCGGGCGACGTTCTCGTCGATGATCTGCTGGCCTTCGTTGCGCTGGCCCTTGACGAAGGTCGGCGCGATCAACTTGCCGCCGTTGGCCAGCGCCGAGTACGCCGTGGCGATCTGCAGCGGCGTGACCGACAGGCCGTAGCCATAGGACATCGTGGTCTTGGTGGTGCCCGACCAGCGTGCCGGACGCATCACCACACCGGCCGATTCACCCGGGAAACCGCTGTGCGGCGCCGAGCCATAGCCGAAGCGGCGCACGCCGTCATAGAAGGTCTGGTCCGGCATCTTCGCCGCGACCTTGGCTGCACCCACGTTCGAGCTGCGGGTGATCACGCCGGTCACGTTCAGCACACCGTTGTTGCGCGGCACGTCGCGGATGGTGAAACGACCCAGGGTCATGTAACCCGGGTTGGTGTCGATGATGGTGTCCTTGGTCACCGCACCGGCCTGCAGCGCGGTGGCGATGGTCAGCGGCTTCATCGTCGAACCCGGCTCGACCAGGTCGGTCACCGCACGGTTTCGGCGCGTATCGGGGAGCGCGCCGGTCAGCGAATTCGGGTTGTAGGTCGGCAGGTTGACCATGGCCAGGATCTCGCCGGTGGTCACGTCCATGATCACCATCGAACCGCCGGCTGCCTTGTTGGCCACCAGCGCGTTGCGCAGTTCCTTGAAGGCCAGGTACTGGATGCGGCGATCGATGCTGAGGGTCAGGTCCTTGCCCGGTTCGGCGGCGCGCAGCAGATCGCTCTCGACCGTCTCGCCCTTGCGGTTGCGGATCACCCGCTTGGCACCGGCCTTGCCGCGCAGCCATTCGTCGAACGCCAGTTCCAGGCCTTCCTGGCCGCGGTCGTCGATGTTGGTGAAGCCCAGCACGTGTGCCATCGCTTCGCCCTGCGGGTAGAAGCGGCGGAACTCGCGCTGCGCGGCCACGCCCGGAATCTTCAGCGCGACCACCTTCTCTGCCTCGTCCGGATTGATCCGGCGGCGCAGGTACATGAATTCCTTGTCCGACTTCTGCGACAGGCGGCTGCTCAGCTCATCCACCGACATGCCGACCGCCTGGGCCAGCTCCGGGATGCGCTCGGGCGAACGCAGCAGGTCCTGCGGGTTGACCCAGATCGAGGCGACCGGCGTGGACACCGCCAGCGGCTCGCCGTTGCGGTCGGTGATCATGCCGCGCGAGGTCTTGATCGGCAGCTCGCGCAGGTAACGGGCCTCGCCCTGGCGCTGGTAGAAATCGCTGTTGATGATCTGCACGTAAGCCGCACGGCCAACCAGCGACACCGAGCACAGGCCGAGCGCCAGCGCCACCCAGCGCAGGCGCTGGCGCAGGTTGAAGGCATTGCGCGGGCGGTTGCGGCCGGTCTTGCTCATGGCCGCACCACCACGATGTCGGCGGCCTCGGGGAACTTCATGCCCAGCTTCTCGCGGGCGATGCGGTCCACGCGGTTGGCTTCGGCCAGGGTCGCCTGTTCCAGCTGCAGGCGGCCGAATTCGAGATTGATGTCATCGCGCTTGCGTTCAGCGCGCGAGAGCTCGATGAACGTCTGCCGATGGCGGTGACGCACGAACACGACGCCGATCGCCGAGGCCACGGTGCAGGCCAGCAGGATGATCAGCAGCAGCCGGCTCATGCGTCGGCCTCCCTCTTCTGTGCCACGCGCAGCACGGCGCTGCGGGCACGCGGGTTGGCCGCCAGTTCTTCGTCGGTGGCCTTGATGGCCCCGCCGATCAGATCCAGGGTCGGCACGAACACCGCCGCCTCGGGCAGGCGGCGGTTGGCCGGCGGCGCCTTGGCCAGGCGGTTCATGTACTGCTTGACGATGCGATCTTCCAGCGAGTGGAAGCTGATGATTGCCAGGCGGCCACCGGGCTTGAGCCGCTCCACCGCCGCATCCAGCCCGGCTTCCAGATCGGCCAGCTCGCGGTTGATGTGGATGCGGATGGCCTGGAAGCTGCGCGTGGCGGGGTGGATCTTGTCTTTGCCACGCGGCATCACCGAGGCGATCAGCTCGGCCAGCTCGGCGGTACGCGAGAACGGCTGCTTCTCGCGGCGGGCCACGATGGCGCGGGCGATGCGCCGGCTCTGCCGCTCTTCGCCGTAGGTCCACAGCACATCGGCGATCTCGCGCTCTTCAACGCGGTTGATCCACTGCGCGGCACTTTCACCACTGTCCGGATCCATGCGCATGTCCAGCGGGCCGTCCTTGCCGAAGCTGAAGCCACGTTCGGCCACATCCAGCTGCGGCGAGGACACGCCGAGGTCGAACAGCACGCCGTCCAGGCCTTCAGCCGTCGCATCCCACTGCAGCAGCTGGGCGAAGCTGCCACGGAAGATGGACACGCGCGGGTCCGGCGCGAAATCGCGCTCGGCAACGGCGATGGCTTCCGGATCCTTGTCCATGACCAGCAGGCGCCCCTCGGGACCGAGCTGGGTAAGCACGCCACGTGCATGACCGCCACGACCGAACGTGCCATCCAGATAACGTCCGTTTTCGATCACCCTCAGGCCTTCAAGGACCTGGGTGTACAGGACCGGCAGATGCACCGCCGGCGACTGCGACACCGGAAGGTGACCGGCCTGCGCTTCTGGGCGCATCCGGGCACCCCGGCTCACAACTTCAGGTCGAGCAACCCATCACCCAGATCCTCGTCAGACAACGTCTGCTGGATCAGGGCCCGATGCGCCTGCTCGCTCCACAATTCGAACTTGTCGCCCATACCGAGCAATACCGCCTTCTTTTCAATACCCACCGCACCGCGGTGGCTGGCGGGGATGCTGATGCGACCGTTGCCGTCCAGCTCCAGATGGGCGGCCGAGCCGACCAGCTTCTGCTGCAACAGGCGCACGACGCGCTGGGTGTTGGGCTTGGACATCACATCGTCGCGGACCCGCTCCCATTCCGACTCTGCGTACAGCCACAGGCAGCCGGCTTCGAACGGGTTGTAGGTCAACACGAGACGGTTGTTGCTGGCGCGCGCGACGAGGTCGCGATAAGCGGTGGGAACCGCCATGCGCCCTTTGTCGTCAACTGTGATGGCCGTCTCGCCCTGGAACACGACGCCTGCACCTTGTCCTTCGCCCGGTGAAACATTGAACCACGAAAACCCACAAAACACCCGGATTTCCCTCTGATGCCCACCTTAGCAGCGGCCCAAGGGTTGTCAACAACTTTTCCGCAGGGAAATCGCCAGCCGCATCAATGGCTTGCAACAACCTTTAGAGAATTGTTCAAGGCTTATCCACAAGTTGCTGATCCGTCTCAATTTTTGAGATTGAACGGAAGTTCAGGGGCGTGGACGGGGCGTGAAACATCGGCCGCGCATTCATCCGGAACGGGCCAGAAACGGCGCCAGACTGCGCAAACCGTGCACAATGAGCCCATGTGCCTGCTCGCTCTTGGCTGGATGCACCATCCGCGCTGGCGGCTGGTGATGACCGGCAACCGTGATGAGTTCCACGCCCGCCCGACGGCGGCGCTGGCCCCCTGGCAGGATGAGACCTCCGTCATCGGCGGACGCGACCTGCGCTCCGGCGGTGGCTGGGCCGGGGTCGGCGCCTCGGGCCGGATGGCGGTGGTCACCAACGTCCGCGACCCGCTGGCTGCCCAGACCGGCCCGTCGCGGGGCGCGCTGGTGGCCGACTTCCTGCGTGGCCGCGACCCGGCCGCCGTGCATATCGAGCGACTGGCGACCGTGGCTGGCGCCTACGCCCCGTTCAATCTGTTGCTGGCCGATGGCGACAGCCTGGAGTACCTGGGCAACCATCCCGCCGAGCGGCAGACCCTCGGCCCGGGCGTGCACGGCATGTCCAATGGTGCGCTGGACGCACCGTGGCCGAAGACCCGGCGGTTGATGGCCGCGCTGTCGGCGTGGCTGCAGGAAGACGGGGTCAGATCCCTTTCCCAAGGGGAAAGGGATCTGACCCCGCTCTGGAACGCCCTCGCCGACGAACACCGCCCCGCCGACAGCGACCTGCCCGACACCGGCATCGGCCTGGAGCGCGAGCGCTGGCTCAGCCCGGCCTTCATCCGCGGCGACGATTACGGCACCCGCGCCAGCACCGTGCTGCTGATCGACGCCGACGGCCACGGCGAAATCCACGAACGCCGCTTCGGGCCGCAGGGTGCACCCAACGGACAGAGCCGCGTCATTTTCTGACCCCGTAGTGCCGGCCACGTTGTCGCGATCCACGCGGCGGCATTCGTCATCGCAACATGCCTGAAACGTCATTCAGGTTCCAACCGCGACCGTGATCCGCCCGCGCCGCAGGGGCTCCAGCATCGCGATCCGCCCACTGTGCCCTTTTCGCATTCGGCACTGTGTCTATAAATGTCGGCCCTGACCTCCCAGGGTGGTCGCGCCCGGCACCACGCCGCGCGATCGACCACCACCACACGGAGGCCCCATGCGCCGCATCCTGATCCTGCTCGCCACCCACCTGCTCACCTTCGGCCTTGGCTTCGGCCTGGGCGTTTACCTCCTGCCCATCCTGATCGCCCCCGATGACCCGCCGGTCGCGCAGGTGCAGGCCGCCATGAAAGACGCCACCTACCGCACCACCTTCCGCCGCGATCTCAAAGGCAGCGACGCGGTGCACTGGGCCGAAGGCAAGGTCAGCGTCAGCGCTACCCAGGTCGCCTTCGACGGAAAGATGGGTCCGGGCCCGGACTACAAGGTCTACCTGGCCCGCGGTTTCGTCGACAACAAGGCCGACTTCCTGAAGATCAAGGCGCAGGCCCAGCGCATCGGCGAGGTGAAGACCTTCAATCGCTTCCTGGTGGAGGTGCCCGCGAACGTGGATGTGGACGACTACACCACGGTGGTGGTGTGGTGCGAGCGCTTCTCGCAGTTCATTTCCGCCGGGCAGTACCGTACGCCGGGCTGATCAGGGCATGGGGCCGGGTTCCTTTCCTCCGGAAAGGAATGCGGCCCCGCAGTCACGGTAGATCCACGCCATGCGTGGAAGAAGAAGGAGGCGGAGCCGGCCGATAAGCCGGGTTCTGTCGTGGACAGTCATTCCTCTAGGCGTTACGTCACCGCAACGCTCAAGCAACCTACCCGGATCCAACGCGGGCCGCGCCAAAGGATCCCTATTTGGTCTTGCTCCAGGTGGGGTTTGCCGTGCCGGTCTGTTGCCAGACTCGCGGTGCGCTCTTACCGCACCATTTCACCCTTACCGGCCTTCCGAAGAAGACGTAGGCGGTATCTTTCTGTTGCACTTTCCGTCGGCTTGCGCCGCCCAGGCGTTACCTGGCACCTTGCCCTATGGAGCCCGGACTTTCCTCGGCACCCCCGAAGGGATGACGCGACTGTCTGGCCGGCTCCGCCAGCGCGTATTCTAGCGTACGCACGCCCTTCCTGCCGTGCTGATCGCGGCGTCCGGTTCATCCATCCACGCATGGCGTGGATCTACCGATTCCGCTGCTCTGGTGGGTGCGGAGTCCGCTTTGGTGGGTGCGGACCTTGGTCCGCACGATCCATCAACTGCCGTACAACGCCTTGCGCGGCGCGCCGGTCAACTCGGCGGCCAGCTTGGCGGCGGTCGACGGCGGCAGATGCTCGCTCAATTTGGCATACACACGGCGGCCGTGCGCCAGCTGCGCCTCCTCGTCGTCGCCAGCACCCTGCACCATCACCACGAACTCGCCCTTGCGCTGGTTGTCGTCGGCCTCGACCCTGGCCAACAAGCCGGCCAGGTCGCCATCGAGCACGGTCTCGAACAGCTTGGTCAGCTCGCGGGCCAGCACCGCCGGGCGCTCGCCACCGAAGATCGCCGCCATGTCGGCCAGCGATTCGGCAATGCGATGCGAGGATTCGTAGAACACCATCGTGCGCACTTCGCCGGCCAGCGCCTGCAGCCGGTCGCGGCGGCCGCTGGCCTTGGCCGGCAGGAAGCCTTCGAAACTGAAACGGTCGCTGGGCAGGCCGGCCACGCTCAGTGCGGCGATGGCGGCGCAGGCGCCGGGAACCGGGCTGACCTTGATACCCGCCGCACGCGCGGCGCGCACCAGGCGGAAACCGGGATCGCTGACCAGCGGGGTGCCCGCATCGCTGACCAGTGCCAGCGACTCGCCGGCCTGCAGGCGCGAAACCAGGCGCTGCGCCAGGGCCTCTTCATTGTGTTCGTGCAGGGCCACCAGCGGCTGCTGGATGCCGAAATGGGACAGCAGCTGGCCGCTGCGACGGGTGTCCTCGGCACAGATGGCCGCCACCGAACGCAGCACCTCCTGCGCGCGCGGGCTCAGATCGGCCAGGTTGCCGATCGGGGTGGCGACGACGTACAGGGTTGGGACACTCATTTCAGCGGTACTCACGGGGCAAGGGTAGAATCGTAGCGTGTACCCGGCCAAGGCCGCTGCCCTCATCGCATGGACCCGATCATGAACAAGCCCGCCGCACGGATCTCCGCCCTGTCGTTGTCGCTGATGCTGCTGGCCGGCTGTGCCACCACCAGCCTGACCAGCACGCCCGATTCGCCGGCCCAGAGCCAGGCGCTGGCGCTGATCGAACAGGGCAAGCCGCGCGACGCCGCACTGCAGCTGGAAGGCCTGGCCGCCACCCTGCGCGGCGGCGCCCGCAGCAACGCACTGGCCGACGCGGCCTGGGCCTGGCACCTCGCCGGCGACAGTGCCCGCGCGCGCAGCCTGCTGGGCCAGCTCACCGCACGCCAGCTGTCCGGCGCCAGCCTGCAGCGCTATCAGCTGACCGGTGCCGAGCTGGCCCTGGCCGACAAGCAGCCGGCGCAGGCGCTGGCCCTGCTGAAGGATCATGCCGACAGCGTTGCGGTCGGCCTGCGCACCCGCTGGCTGCTGGCCCGCGCCCAGGCCCTGCAGGGCACCGGCGATGCCTTCGGCGCCGCCACCGAGCGCGCCCGCGCCCATGCCAGCCTGACCGGCAGCGCACGCAGCGAGAACCAGGCCGCCATTGCCGGCCTGCTCGGCACCCTCGACGACGCCACCCTGCGCAGCCGTGCCGCCGCGCTGCCGGCCAACGACCCGCTGTACAACTTCGCCGGTCGTGCGCTGATCGCGCGTGGCCTGCCGCTGCCGCGCCCGTTCGACCGCGATGGCGCGGCCCAGTTCGACACCAGCAAGCGCCCGCCGGCGATGAGCGACGGCTACCGGCCGCCGGCCAAGCTGGCCGTGCTGCTGCCGCTCAGCGGCCGCCTGGCCACCGCCGCACAGCCGGTGCGCGATGGCCTGCTGAGCGCCTATTACGGTGAAAGCCGCCGCCGCCCGGACATCAACTTCTTCGACACCGCCGGCACCGCGGCCGGTGCCCTCGCCGCCTACGACAAGGCCGTCGCCTCCGGCGCCGACTTCGTGGTGGGACCGCTGGGCCGCGACGAAGTGGACGCCGTGTACGGCCGCCAGCAGCTGCAGGTGCCGGTGCTGGCCCTGAACCGCGGCAAGGACGCACCGCCGGCCGGCAGCGCCGGTTTCTCGCTGGCGCCGGAAGACGACGGCATCGTCGCCGCCGAGTACCTGCGTGGACGCGAGCGCAGCCGCGCACTGGTGATCAGCAGCAACGACGACACTGGCCGCCGTTCCGCCGCCGCCTTCGCGCAGCGCTTCGCACAACGCGGTGGCCAGGTCGTGGGTACCTTCAACGTCAGCGATGCCGTTGGCGATGTCGGCGCGCAGGTGCGCAATGCCGGCCAGGTCGATGCGGTATTCCTTGCCGTGCGTGCGCCGCAGGCCCGCCTGCTGGCGCCGCAGCTGGCGCTGGCCGGTGCCGGTGGCGCCACCCGCGTCGGCACCTCGCAGCTGACCGTCGGCAGCGGCAAGGTCGAAGAAGACGTGGCCCTGGACGGCATCGTCTACCCGAATGAAGCCTGGAACGTACGCAGCGTGTCCGGCCTGCCCTCGGCCAGCCAGGTGGCCAGCACCCTGCCGAGCGCACGCGGTGCGGCCGGCCGCCTGTTCGCCTTCGGTGCCGACGCCTGGAAGATCACCGCCTACCTGGACAAGCTGTCCAACGAAGGCGGCCTGGACGGTGCCACCGGCACCCTGTTCCTGGACAGCAACGGCAACATCCTGCGCCAGCCGGCATGGTCGACCTTCAATGGCGGCCGGCCGATGCCGATCGTCGGTGGTCGCTGAGCGCAGCCAACGTGGCTCGGCGGTGGAAGCCGCCGCCGAGCAGCATCTGCAACAGGCCGGACTGCAGCCGCGCGCGCGCAACGTGCGCTATCGCGGCGGTGAACTGGACCTGGTGATGGACGATGCCGGCACCGTGGTGTTCGTGGAAGTGCGCTATCGCGCACGCTCCGATTTCGGTGGCGGCGCCGCATCGGTGGATGCGCGCAAATGCCGGCGCCTGGCCCGTGCCGCCCAACTCTTCCTGCAGGACAACCCCACGCTGGCCAATGCGCCGTGCCGTTTCGATGTGGTCGATGCCACCGGAGATCCACCGCAGCTGCGGTGGCTGCGTGACGCATTCCGGCTGGATGATTGCTGATGTGTGCCTGCAGCCGGCCAGCGACCGCCACTACCGGGGTGCATGACTGATGCCTTCGATCATCACCCATGCCGCCGTGCCGCTGGCGCTGTGGTGCGCCGCTGACCGTGGTCGCATCCCGCCGCGCCTGCTGGCGGCCGGCGTGATCGCGGCGATGCTGCCCGATGCCGATGTACTGGCCTTTGCCCTGCACATTCCCTATGCCGATGCGTTTGGCCATCGCGGCGCCAGTCATTCGTTGCTGTTTGCCTGCGCGCTGGCCGTATTGGCGGCGTTACTGCTGAGCCTTGGTAGAGGCCGACCTTGGTCGGCGCCATTGAGCCAACCAAGGTTGGCACCTACCAGGGCGCGGCCAACGGTGGCATCAACCGTACAAGCGGCAGTGTTCGTCTTCGTCTGTGCCGCCAGCCATCCGCTGCTCGATGCGATGACCTCCGGCGGCCTCGGTGTCGCCCTGGCCTGGCCGTGGAGCGAACACCGCTTCTTCGCGCCGTGGCGACCCATCCGCGTTTCACCGTTCGCGCCGCAGTTCTTCAGCGCACGCGGCGTGGCCACCCTGCTCTCTGAACTGCGCTGGGTGTGGCTGCCGCTGGCTACCGCCGTCGTCGCCTGGAAACTGATCCAACCCGCGCCTGCTGCCCCACGAGATCCGTCATGAGTCCTGCCCTGCCCGCCCCCCTGGTTGCCGAACTGTCCGCCCTGCTGGGCGTGGAGGGCTGGCGCATGGATGACAGCGCGCTGGAGGCCAACGCGCAGGACAACTCATGGCGCCACCAGCGGCCGGCGGCCGTAGCGCTACCGGCCGACATCGAACAGGTACAGGCACTGGTGCGTGCCTGCCGCGCACACGGCGTCGCGCTGGTCGCGCGTGGTGCCGGTACCGGCACCACCGGCGCCGCCGTCCCACAACCGGGCAGCATCGTGCTGTCGTTTACCCGCATGGACCGCATCGTCGAGATCCGCGCCGGTGACCGTTGCGCGGTCGTGCAGCCGGGTGTGCTCAACGGCACCCTGCAGCAGGCACTGGCGCCGCATGGCCTGTTCTGGGCACCGGACCCTTCCAGCGCCGAGATCTGCAGCATCGGAGGCAACCTCGCCTGCAATGCCGGTGGCCCGCGCGCGGTGAAGTACGGCACCAGCCGCGACAACGTACTGGGCCTGGTGGCGGTGACCGGCACCGGCGACGTGATCCGCTGCGGCGGTGCCTACACCAAGGACGCCACTGGCTACGACCTCACGCATCTGCTGGTGGGCAGCGAAGGGACGCTGGCACTGATCGTGGAAGCCACGCTGAAGCTGACCCCGTTGCCGGTCAGCCAGGCCGGCCTGCGCGTGCTGTACCGCGATGCCGATGCCGCCGCTGCGGCGGTATCGCGATTGATGGCGCAGCCGGTGGTGCCTACCCGCCTGGAGTTCATGGACGCGCGCAGCCTGGAGCTGCTGCGGCTGAACGGTGCCGACGTGCCCGAGGCCGGTGCGATGCTGCTGGTCGAGGCCGATGGTGACCACGACACCCTGCCCTACCTGCTGCAGGCACTGGCCAGCGCTGCCGAGGGTGACGGCATGATCGAACTGGATGTCGCAATGGAAGGTCGCGCACGCGACCAGTTGTGGGCGGCGCGCAAGGCGCTGTCGCCCGCGCTGCGCAGCGTTGCGCCGGGCAAGATCAACGAAGACGTGGTGGTGCCGGTGTCGCGCATTCCGGAACTGGTGGCCGGCGTACAGGCGTTGGCACGCGACTACACGCTGACCATCGTCACCTTCGGCCATGCCGGCAACGGCAACCTGCACGTCAACATCCTCTACCACCCCGACGATACCGACGAGAACGCACGCGCGCATGCCGCGCTGCCGAAGATCTTCGAACTGACGCTGGCACTGGGTGGCACGCTGTCCGGCGAACACGGTATTGGCCTGGCCAAGCGCGATTTCATGGCGCAGGCGTTCACCGCGGAAACGCTGGCGACAATGCGCGCGATCAAGGCCGCACTGGACCCGGATGGCATCCTCAATCCGGGCAAAGTGCTGCCGCAGGCGTAACCACCGCCGGGCATGGCCCGGCGCTACAGGGGCTTGCCGCCCACGATATCGATCAGGGTCTGGCGGAAGCTGGGCAACAGTACGCGGTTGCCGTGCCCGCTCAGGTGATCGTTGTCGAAGAACAGCGGTTCACCCTCTTCCACCGCCGAACAGGTCTGCGGCCCGCACAGCAGCGGCAACGGGTCCCACACCGTCAACGCGGGATAGCGCGCTGCCAGCTCGGCCAGCAATGCCATCTGTGGCGCGCGCAGCCTGTCCAGGTCAGCGCGCGGCATGCTCAGGCCACCGGCACACGCGGGGTTGCGGCGGTTGAACCAGTCCGAGCAGCGATAGGCCCCGGCTTTGAACAACGGCAGCGGTGCATCCACCACCACGTGTACACCCAGCTTCTGCAAACGCCCAAGAACACGATCGGCCTCATCGCCCGCCGCCTGCGCATGGGCCGGCGTGCGCTCGCCCAGTAGTTGTTGATAGATCTGCTGTGCGTCCTGCTGCTGCCAGTCGAAGCCACGCAGCTCCGGCATGCGCAGTGCCGCCAGCAGCACGATGTCACCGGGGCGTGCCTCGTTCTCGATGGTCGACAGCGCCTCTTCGATGAAGCCCTGGCAATCGGCCGGGCTGGCCCGTAGCAGGTTGACGAAGCTGCAGCCGCCACGATCCTGCTGGTGCACCTCCATGCCGGTCTGCCGCGCGACCATGCTGGTCATGGTGCGGTAGGCCGCCGCATGCGAATCGCCCACCACGAACAGGCGCCGCCCCTCCAATGCCGGTGCACTCACCGGCTCAAGCGGGCGCCACGCGGGGTAGCGACGCGCCTGCCACGCATAGCCGTCGCGGGTGACGCTCAGCGAGACCTGCTCGTGGTACTCCACCGTGGCCCAGGCGCCTGCGCCGCACAGCGCTACCACCGGCAACGCCATCGCCAGCACCTTGGCCGGTGCCAAACGCAGCAGAGGTACGGCGCTGCGCAGCGGACGCTCGATGAAGTGGTAGGACGCAGCGGATACCGCCAGCAGCAGTACCGGATACAGCCACAGCGCAGCGCCGTGCAGGCCGTAGGTCCAACGCAGCAGCACCAGCAGCGGCCAATGCCACAGGTACAACGAATAGGACAGCCGTCCGAGATACGCCAGCGGCATGCACCCCAAGGCGCGGCCGACGCGCGATGTACCCGGCGACGACACGCTCGCCAACAGCATCAACGTGCCGGCCACGGTGGCCAGTACACCCGGCACCGGCATCGCCAGCTGGGGCGCGATCATCACGCCTGCGACCAGCAACACCAGGCCGGCACCTGCAACCGCGTCCCCCCGCTGGGCGGGCACGCGCGTACGCATCCACTGGTACAGCAGTGCGCCTGCAGCCAACTCCCAGAACCGAGCGGGCAAAAGATAGAACGCCGCCGCCGGCGCCGTCTTTGCCTGCCAGGCCGCCCACGCCAGCGACAGCACGGTGAGCACCGGCAACAGCCAACGCGACCACGGCCAGCGCTCACGCCCACGCAGCCAGACGAAGAACAGAAGCGGGAAGACCAGATAGAACTGTTCCTCCACGCCCAGCGTCCACGTGTGCAGGAACAGGTTGAGTTCCGCACCGGGCGAGAAGTAGTCGTCCTGCTGGCCGGCCAGCACGATGTTGCTGAAGCCGACCAGCGCGGCCCAGCCGGTCTGGTCGAACTGCTCGTTGCGCCACGCGCGGGGAATGAACAGCGCCGACAGCACGAAGGTGGCCATCAACATCACCAGCAATGCCGGCAACAGGCGCAGCACGCGGCGGCGATAGAAGTCGAGCAGCAGCGCGCCCAGCGACGCATGGGTGCGCGAGGCCAGCGACTGGCTGATCACGAAGCCGGACACCACGAAGAACAGGTCGACGCCGGTGAAGCCACCGGGCAGCCACACCGCGTTGGTGTGGAAGAGGACGACGGCCAGCACCGCCAGTGCGCGCAGGCCATCGATGGCGGCGTTGTGGGAACGTTCGGGAGGGGACATGCAAGCGACCGGCAGCAGGCAATCCGGCAGCATCGCCAGCGTTGGCGCAGTCATTCAATGGACAATCGCGACAGACATGGACATCGTTCAGGTCCAGTCCCCGCTCAACGCAATTGCAGGGCCGAGCCATGCTCGACTCTACAGAAGCCCGCGTGCCGGGCGGCTGGGGTCAGAGCCCATTGCCGTGGCAATGGGATCCGACCCCGCTGCATGTCCGCTTACCAGGCCATGCGCAGGCCCAACTGGCCACCCACGTTGCGGTAGCCGTGGTCACCGCGCTGCACGCTCATGCCGCCCCACGCACCCCAGCGCTGGCCCAGCTTCACCTCGGCACCGGCCTGCACTTCATAGCGGTTGCGCGGGACATCCGCACCCAGCGTGTCACCGTTGAACTGCAACGTATTGGTGCCACTGCCACGCAGCCAGTTGACGCCCAGGTACGGCTGTACGGTGTTGCCGGCTGCAGTGCCATGACCGAACACACGAACCCCCACACGACCGCTCAGGCCACCGGCATCGGCATGGTCGATCACCGTACCGTTGGCTTCCACATGACGATCGGCGCTGAAGTTGACGTAACTCAGCTGCAGCTGCGGCTGCACGTACAACACGCTGGCGGTGCCCTGCCACGCGTTGAAGGTGTAGCCGGTCTCCAGCGACGCGCTGGCCATGCGCGAGTCGTAGTGCTCCGGCTCCAGGCCGATGCCCTGCACGCGGTTGTCGAAGCGGCCGTACTGCACGCTGCCATCCACGTAGGCACCCGTGAGACCCCCGGCGTCCTGCAGCCAGGTGCCGTACGCGCCCACGGCGCTACCACGCACCCGCCCCTTGGCGCTGTAACCGGTCAGCCCAGACACCGCACTGCTATCAGTGCGGCCACTGCCGAGCATCACGCCGAACGCAGCATTGCCGCGGCGGAGCAGGTCGCTGCCGATCTGCAGCACCGAGGTATTGCCATCGATCGACAACTGACCACCCACAGCATTGAAGTCGGCATTGCTGCGGCCTACACGCGCCCAGGCTTGGCGCTCGCCACCCGGCATTGCCAGCCCGCCTCGATCATTCAAACGATGGAAGAACATGTTGATCGCCGCCGACTGGTTGGCCAGGTACGCACCCGCTTCCGGGCGCAGCACCGGCGGCGGCGTGACCGGATTCCCTGGATCAAGCGGACCACCTTCACCGCCTTCGCCCGGGTCTGGGCCCGGGCCCGGATCGACCGCGCATCCCGGCGCTGCCGGATCATCCTTGCAGACGTCGAACCACTGCGAACGCAGATACCAGTTGCCATCGGCGGGATCGGCCAACCCGCCCTGGAACAGGAAGTACTCGTACGATCCTCCCACCGCGCGTCCGCTCAGCGCGTAGCTCGCCAGTGATGCACCGTCGACCTCGATCAACGGGATGCCATCCACCGTCGGTGCGCCCACGCCACCGATGTTCTTCACCGCCACCAGCGCATCACCGGAGGTATCACCGCGCACGTGCAGCCGATCCATCGCACTACCATCGCCACCGAGAGCGCCCTCGAACAGGAAGGTCGCTCCTTCGCTGTGAAGGTCACCGTCCACGGTGAGCGTGTTGAAGCGACCACTGCCATCGGACAATGCCACACCACTGTTGAGCACCTGCAGTTCACCCACGCTGGCGGCGCCGGTCAGCGTCCATTGGCTGCCGCCCTCAATCGCCATCGTCTGCACCAGATCCGACGAACCCTGCCACAGCGAACCATCCGTCAGCCGCACATGCACGTCCGACTGTGGCACCAGGCCGGCGTCCTCGTCTTCCGGGGTGATGACGATGTCGCCCACCATCTGCGAGCGTCCCTCCAGCAGCACATCGAAACGCCCGGCTACCGCCGCGTCCAGCGCCAGGCCAATGCCATTGCCACCCGATACCAGTGCGCCGTTGGACAGGGTCAGGCCAGGGTCGCGACTGCTGCGCACCCACACACCGCCATGCTGCGCACTCACCAGCGAGCCACCGTCGATGCTCAGCCGCCCGTTGTCATTGATCAACGCCGCCCATGCATCTTCGCCTTCGGTAAGCACGTGGGTGTTGGACAACGCCATCTGCCCAGCCCCCCCGGAAATGAGACCATGGGAAGATCGACCCAAGGTTTGTAGGCGGCTGTCACTCAACGTAACCGTGCCGCCGGTGCGCGCGATCGCGGCAGCAGAACCGTCACCTTCGGTCAGCACTTGGATGTCGACGGCATCGATCAGAGGTCGGCGCCCCATGTCACCCTGCGCGTACACGCCATGGGCCGAACTGCCATGGGTGGAAAGACGCGTGCCAACAACCTGGGCGTGTCCACCTCGCACATCCAGACCGAGTGCGCGATCGCCCCGCGCCGCCACCAACGAATCGCGCAGCACCAACGTGGAGTCGTTCGGCATCCAGATGGCGGTGCCGTCAGAGGTTGCAAGCGTGCTCCGCTCCACTGTCACTGCATTGCCCCGCCCATTTATATCCAGGGCAATCCGCTCGCTGCGGACACTGCTGTCGCGTAGAACGGTTACGCCATTGTCCATGAGCCTCAGTCCCGAGTCGCCGGACAGCTCACTGCCCTGCACCGTCAGTGAACCACCAGACTGATCCACCGCACGACTGTTCGCACCCTGCACCACGATCCGGCTGTCAGAGAGATGGACGGTCCCCCCCAGCGCCACGCCTGTGGCCGATTGCCCCTGAAGGTGGACGTCCACCTGGTGCATCGCCAACGTTGCGCCACGGTGCGCTGTCGCGGCGACGCCTGAATGCCCCACGCGGCTGATGCTCGAGTTCTGCAGCACCACATCAGCCGTTCCGGTGACCAGCACGCCATCCCTCGCATCGTCCAGGATGTCGATGTGGACGGCATCGAGCGTTGCAGTACCCGCGTTCGCGTACAGGCCGGACGTACCTGAGCGGCTCACCTGCAGCTGGCCACCCTGCATCTGCAGGCTGCCGCCCATCAGCCGCAGGGCGTCCCCCCCACTGCTGCGAACCTGCACGTTCTTCAACTCGGCATCGGCATCCTGCACCTGCACACCGTGTGCGCTGTTGCCGGTTGTCTCAAACACAACGCCGGTGGCCTGCAAAAGGGCACCGGCAGCGACCGATGCGCCGGCAGCGGACACACCGGCGGTGGTTAGCGTTCCGCCATCCAGCCTGATCACACTGCCGGCCCCTTCGGCGTGCGCCGCATGTGCTGCACGTCCAATCGTGGAAAGGTTCACCGGTCCCGTGGGCAGGATGCGGCCACCGTTGATGGCGTAGAAGGCGTGCCCGGAGGGGTCACCCGGCAGTACCGGCTCGGTGGTGTGGTAGTCGCCTTCGGGGGGCGTCTGATCGTCCCCGTCGGCCACGATCTGCTGGGCGGACGCGGGAATGCCGGCAAGCAGGGCCGCCGCGAGGGCGGAAGCCAGGACATGGTGACGCAGGATGGAATGCTGCACGGGGTCGCTCCTGAAAAGAGGCGACATGCTCGATCCGCGCATCCGGCTGCACCATCGAATGCCTTGTAACCCACCTGCGACAGGTTGTCGCAGTGCTGGCTGGCAGCTGAAGACACAGCGGGTGTCCAGCGCGCTTTACAACTATTTGCATGGGACGGTCGGACCCGCTCGCAGAGACTGCCGCCAGTGGAGACATATGGCTTCGTATTTGACCCAACCCCTCACTGCAGCTTCACATGGACGCAGCGTGCCGGCTTCGATCTGAATGCGTTCGTGTGGTGTGACGTGTCTCTCCCCCTTTTTCGACACAAGGACTTCCCATGCAGCACATCGCCGCCGCCTCCTGCCGCGCTCCGGCGCCCCGCCTGCTGTGCCGCAGCTTGCTGCTGGCCTTGGCCGCGCTCCCTACCGGCGCTGCCCTTGCCGGCAATCTGGATGGGCAGACCGCCGATGTGGGCGCCGCTGACCCGACCGAAGCGTGGACGTTGAAGAACGGCTCGCTGCTGACTGTAGACGGCGGCGCCACGCACAACCTGACTGCCAATGACTCATCCATCGTGCTCTCCAACGCTACGGTGAACGCGGCGTCGATAGGATCAGCCGTGAGTCTTTCCGGCACCTCGATGCTGGCGGCTCGATCGACGCAGTTCAATGGCGGTCTCCATCTCGTCAACAGCAGTACTGCATGGATCGAGGACAGCCAGATCTCTGTGACCGCAGGTGGGGGCGTGCACCCCGGCAACGCCAGCGTGGGTATCGGCCTGTCTCCTGCCGGTGGTGCCAACCCCGAGAACGCATTCGTAACGGTTCGCAACAGCACCCTTCGTGTCGAGGACGCACCGGGTACGCCGGACATCAACAGTGGTCTGGGCGTGCGCGTGATGGGGGGCGAGGTTCACCTTGAAGGCTCCCGGGTCGACGCGGCTAACATGGCCGCCCTGCTTGCGCCCTCCACCGCCGGGCAAGCCCCAATGACGCTCCGCGTTGACAACTCCGTGCTGCAGTCCCGTCGCGGTGCTGCTATCCGGGTCGCGCAGCGCGCATCTGATGCGGACTACCGCATCACCGTCGCCAACGGCTCGCAACTGATTGCAGGTGACGGCAACCTTCTGCTGGTGAAGTCGTGGAGCGGCAATCCCATTGCTGCTGAAAGCCGCGTCAACTTCACCGTGAATGACGCGCGCTTGATCGGCAACGTCAACCTCGATGCGGCGACCGTGTCCAATGGCGTCCTCGACGTGATCCTGCGCAACAAGGCACAGATTGATGGCCGCTTCATCAACGTCACCTCGGCCAGCATCGACAGCGACAGCACCTGGCTGATGACCGGCGACAGCAATGTCGGCCACCTGGCGCTGGGCAACACGGGCACCGTGGCGCTGGGCAATGGCAGCACGTTCAACACGCTCAGCGTGGATACCTTCGACGGCGCCGGCGGCACCCTGCTGTTCAACACCCAGCTGGGCGACGACAGCTCGGCCACCGACAGGCTGATCATCAAGGGCGATTCGAACGGCCAGGCCAACGTGCGCGTGCTCAACGCTGGCGGTGCCGGTGCGAAGACCGACAAGGGCATCGAACTGATCCGCGTCGGCGGTGCATCGAATGCGCAGTTGGACCTGCAGGGCCGCGCGGTGGGCGGGCAATACGAGTACTTCCTGTTCAAGGACGCGACCAATGGCGGCTGGTACCTGCGCTCGGAACTGGCCGGTGCGCCGGATCCGTGCGTGGTGGATCCCACGCTGCCGGAGTGCACGCCGATCGATCCAGTGGACCCGGTTGATCCCATTGACCCGATCGACCCCACCCCGGTGCTGCGCCCGGAGGCCGGCGCCTACCTCGTCAATCAGTTCGCGATGGACCAGCTGCTGCGCCACGGCTGGCGCGACCGCCAGGGCGGCGCTGCCGCAGCGGATGGCATTCGTGGTTGGGCCCGTGTGGATGCCACGCAGAGCAAGCTGTCTGCGGTGGAAGACCAGCTGGACCTGCGCGTGGACCGCTCGCGCCTGCAGCTGGGTGCGGACGTGGGCGTGTTCGACAATGGCCAGGGCCGCGTGGGCGTGATGGGCACGCTGGCCAAATCCGATGCCACCTCGCGTTCGCAGCTGACCGGCTACAGCGCACGCGGCAAGGTCAACGGTGGTGCGCTGGGCGTGTACGGCAACTGGAACAACGATGCACTGTATGTGGATGCCAGCGTGCAGCGCGGCCAGTTCCGCAACCGCGTGCAGGGCGAAGGCCTGGCCGAGGAACGCTACGACTCGCATATCTGGCAGTCGTCGCTGGAAGCCGGCTATCGCTTTGGTATCGGCCAGATCGGTAGCACCGCGCTGAGCCTGCAACCGGAACTGCAGCTGGTCTACGCCGACGCCAACACCGACCGCCGCCAGGAAACCAATGGCACCGTGGTGCGCAGCCTGGGCGACAGCGGCCTGTCCGGCCGCATGGGCCTGCGCCTGCAGGGCGAAGGCCGCAGTGCAGCCGGTGCCTCAGTCAGCCCGTACGTGGTGGCGAACTGGTACCGCGATGGCGCCAGCAACGGCATGGTGTTTGACGAGGAAGCACTGAACGCCAGCGTGCCGCGCAATCGCTACGAATTGAATGCAGGTGCGCGGGTGGACTTCCGTTCCGGGCTGAGTGCCTGGGGTGGGTTTGGCGTGATGCGCGGTGACCATGGGTATCGCGAAGCGACGGCCAATGTAAGTGTTGCCTATCGCTGGTAACCGCTCACTGCGGCGGAGCCCCTTTCGTAGGAAATGGGTTCCGTCTCCATGAATACCCCCTTCCGGCCCGGTAACTGTCTCATGAGGAACACGCCAGTACTCCTGGCGGGTGCGCGTGTCCGCACCCGCCCCACGCTTCTTGCCTGCCACCTGCTGGCGGTGCTTGCCTGCAACCCCAGCACCGCTGTTGCAAGGGAGCTGGTAGGCGAATCCGTAGAGCTGCTTCCCGGCGATCGGGTGGAAGCCTGGCAACTGCGGCGGGGTTCG
This sequence comes from Stenotrophomonas maltophilia, assembly GCF_002799155.1. Taxonomy (GTDB): domain Bacteria; phylum Pseudomonadota; class Gammaproteobacteria; order Xanthomonadales; family Xanthomonadaceae; genus Stenotrophomonas; species Stenotrophomonas maltophilia_R. Next base: position 205,961 of record NZ_NERD01000002.1, on the reverse strand, counting down.
CAGTTGACCGTCACTGGTGCGGAAACACTCGCCATCCAAGCATTCGACGATTCCACCATTCTCCTGTCGGACGCAACAGTGCGCCTGCCTCCATCGACCATGGAGGCCACTATCCTGGTGGCGGACAATGCCTCACTCACGGCGTATCGGTCGTCGATCGTTGGCTATGGTCTATTGCTGACGGGTGAGGCGTCGGCGCGTCTGTTCAGCAGCAACGTGCAGGTCACTCGCGCTACAGGCCTGCATCCATTCAGCCCTGCCTCCATCGGCATCGATCTGGAGCATCGGGCGGGCCTGATCCCGGGTGTCGAGGTTGAAATCGACGCAACCCAGGTGCGCGTCGAGCAGCCTGATCGTCCTCGCCCAGGCCACACCGGTGTCGGGGTACGCTTGGCACAAGGACAGGTGGCGATACGCAACGGCTCCCGCATCGATGCCGACGACATCGGCATACTTCTGTACAGCAGCGGCGATGACCTGCACAGCAGCGTCGTCATTGATGATTCAACCGTCATCGGTGGTAGCGGTTCGGCGATCCGTATCGCTACGATCGGCCACGCCCCCACATTCGATATCACGGTATCGAATGGATCGCGGCTTCGGGGCGGCGATGGCCACCTCCTGCGCGTTGGCTCCTTTGTCGCAGGCGCAAGCGGCGCATCCAAGGTTCGTTTCAGTGTCGACAACGCGCGCCTTTCGGGCCACGTTGCCAGCGACGATGCCAGCGCGCGCCTGGGCACGCTGGACGTGATCCTGCGCAACAAGGCACAGATCGACGGCCGCTTCATCAACGTCACCTCGGCCAGCGTCGACAGCGACAGCACCTGGCTGATGACCGGCGACAGCAACGTCGGCCATCTGGCCCTGGGCAATACCGGCACCATCGCGCTGGGCAACGGCAGCACGTTCAACACACTCACCGTGGACACCTTCAACGGCGCCGGCGGCACCCTGCTGTTCAACACCCAGCTGGGTGACGACAGCTCGGCTACCGACAAGCTGATCATCAAGGGCGATTCGAACGGCCAGGCCAACGTGCGCGTGCTTAACGCTGGCGGTGCCGGTGCGAAGACCGACAACGGCATCGAGCTGATCCGCGTGGGCGGTGCGTCCAACGGACAGTTCGACCTGCAGGGCCGCGCGGTGGGCGGGCAGTACGAGTACTTCCTGTTCAAGGATGCGACCAACGGCGGCTGGTACCTGCGTTCGCAGGTTCCGGCAGGTCCGGATCCGTGCGACACCGATCCCGCGCTTCCGGAATGCGCGCCCGTGGATCCGATTGATCCGGTGGACCCGGTTGATCCCATCAATCCGATCGAGCCCAACCCGGTGCTGCGCCCGGAAGCCGGCGCCTACCTGGCCAACCAGTTCGCGCTGGACCAGCTGCTGCGCCACGGCTTGCGCGACCGCCAGGGCGGCAGCGCCACCGCCGCCGATGGCGTGCGTGGCTGGGCGCGTGTGGATACCACGCAGAGCAAGCTGTCGGCGGTGGAAGACCAGCTGGACCTGCGCGTGGACCGCTCGCGCCTGCAGCTGGGTGCGGACGTGGGCGTGTTCGACAACGGCCAGGACCGCGTGGGCGTGATGGGTACGCTGGCCAAGTCCGATGCCACTTCGCGTTCGCAGCTGACCGGCTACAGCGCACGCGGCAAGGTCAACGGCGGCGCGCTGGGCGTGTACGGCAACTGGAGCAGCGATGCGCTGTATGTGGATGCCAGCGTGCAGCGCGGCCAGTTCCGCAACCGCGTGCAGGGCGAAGGCCTGGCCGAGGAACGCTACGACTCGGACATCTGGCAGTCGTCGCTGGAAGCCGGCTATCGCTTTGGTATCGGCCAGATCGGCAGCACCGCGCTGAGCCTGCAGCCGGAACTGCAGCTGGTCTACGTCGACGCCAACACCGACCGCCACCAGGAAACCAATGGCACGGTGGTGCGCAGCCTGGGCGACAGCGGCCTGTCCGGCCGCATGGGCCTGCGCCTGCAGGGCGAAGGCCGTAGTGCCGCCGGTGCATCGGTCAGCCCATACGTGGTGGCCAACTGGTACCGCGATGGTGCCAGCAACGGCATGGCGTTTGACGATGAAGCCCTGAAGGCCAGCGTGCCGCGCAACCGTTATGAGTTGAATGCCGGTGCGCGTGTGGACTTCCGTTCCGGGCTGAGTGCCTGGGGTGGGTTTGGCGTGATGCGCGGTGACCATGGCTACCGCGAGGCCACGGCCAACGTGAGTGTCGCCTACAAGTGGTGATGTAAGCACGAACGGCGCCGGTGAGATCCGGCGCCGTTCTGCTTTCTGCCTTCTGTAGCGCCGAGCACAGGCTGGGCTCCACGAGAAATATCGCACCTGCCGTGCTGATGCGCGTCTGGCCTCGCATATTGCACGCGCCGCGATTCTGCAGCGCTTTCGAAGTTGGAGCCTTACTGGCTGGCAGCTGAAGGCACCGGGGTGTCCAGTGCGCTTTACAACTTTTTGCATGGGATGGCCGCGCCTGCGCACACAGACTGCGGCCAAAGGAGACGCGTTCCTTCGCATCCAGCCCCCATCACGGCCACTCAAGCAAAGCCGCCTGACACGGGAGCCGATCCGAATGCCTACGTGGTGACGCGTGCCTCCCACATTCCCGACACAAGGATCCCCCCATGAAGCTCAGCTCCGTCGTTTCCTCGCCTCGACCGCCGACGCCGCACCGGCTGTTCCGCAGCCTGCTGCTGGCCTTGGCTTCACTCCCCGCCGGCGCTGTACTGGCAGGCGATCTGGATGACCAGGCCGCCGAGGTGGGTGCAGCTGACCCCATCGAGGCCTGGAGGCTCATCAATGGCTCGCAGTTGACGGTCAACGGCGGGCAGACCCAGCACATTCGCGCGGGGGATACGTCCGTGGTGAACCTGCAGAACGCGCGGGTCGTCCGCACCGGTTTGGAACGCGAGGCCATCCATCTGTACGGTGAAGCCACGCTTGTGGCCAACTCAAGCCGGATCGACGGTAGCGTCTTTATTGACAGTGGCAACACCTCGGTAACGCTGAAGGACAGCATCGTGGTGGTTGACGCTGCCCAGCTGGTGCCCGGTGCAACTTCGAGCATCGGCATTGATGCCTCGATCCTGTCGGCCTGGGACTCGCAGTTCACTCCCTCGGTCGTGCTGGATGGCACATATGTTCGCGTTGATGACCTCCACTCACCGCCCCGTCCCTTCACCACCGGGATCGGCGCCCGCCTTGTGGTGGGCCAGATGGATATCCTCAATGGTTCACAGGTGGTGGCGGCCAATGTGGGTGCATTGCTGATGGGTGAGCGTGTTGACTCCGGCGCGCTGCGGCTCGACATAAATGACTCCACCCTGCAGTCCGGCCGCGGTGCCGCCATCCAGGTCATCCCACGGTTCGCGAGCACCTACAACATCACCGTAGCGAATGGCTCACACCTGATTGCAGGTGACGGCAACCTGCTGCGCGTAGGCCGCGATGGCGCCGTTTCCGGCTCGTTCACCGACGTGAACTTCACCGTGGATGATGCGCGCTTGTCGGGTGATGTCCGCCTTGATTCCTTGTTCGCCACCATGGGTTCGCTGAATGTCGCCCTGCGCAACAAGGCACAGATCGACGGCCGTTTCATCAATGTCACCCGTGCCGAAATCGACGGCGACAGCAACTGGCTGATGACCGGTGACAGCAACGTCGGCCGGCTCAGCCTTGGCAGTACCGGCACCGTGGCACTGGGCAATGGCAGCACGTTCAATACCCTCACTGCCGACAGCTTCACCGGCAATGGCGGCACCCTGCTGTTCAACACCATGCTCGGCGATGACAGCTCATTGACCGACAAGCTGGTGATCAACGGCGACGCCAACGGCCAGGCGAACGTGCGCGTGCTCAATGCCAGTGGCGCCGGTGCGAAGACCGACAAGGGCATCGAGCTGATCCGCGTGGGCGGTGCGTCCAATGCGCAGTTCGACCTGCAGGGCCGCGCGGTGGGCGGGCAATACGAGTACTTCCTGTTCAAGGATGCCAGCGACGGCGGTTGGTACCTGCGCTCGGCGCTGGCCGGCGCGCCGGACCCGTGCGTGGTCGATCCCACGCTGCCGGAGTGCAGGCCGATCGATCCGGTGGACCCCGTCAATCCGATCGACCCAGGCCCGGTGCTGCGCCCGGAAGCCGGCGCCTACCTGGCCAACCAGTTCGCGATGGACCAGCTGCTGCGCCACGGCTGGCGCGACCGCCAAGGCAGCATCTCCGCCGTGGATGGCGTGCGTGGTTGGGCCCGTGTGGATGCCACGCAGAGCAAACTGTCGGCCGTGGAAGACCAGCTGGACCTGCGCGTGGATCGCTCGCGCCTGCAGCTGGGTGCAGATATCGGCGTGTTCGACAACGGCCAGGGCCGCGTGGGTGTGATGGGTACGCTGGCCAAGTCCGATGCCACCTCGCGTTCGCAGCTGACCGGCTACAGCGCACGCGGCAAGGTCAACGGCGGCGCGCTGGGCGTGTACGGCAACTGGAGCAGCGATGCGCTGTATGTGGATGCCAGCGTGCAGCGCGGCCAGTTCCGCAACCGCGTGCAGGGCGAAGGCCTGGCCGAAGAACGCTACGACTCGGACATCTGGCAGTCGTCGCTGGAAGCCGGCTACCGCATTGGTATCGGCCAGATCGGCAGCACCGCGCTGAGCCTGCAGCCGGAGCTGCAGCTGGTCTATATCGATGCCAACACCGACCGCCACCAGGAAACCAACGGCACGGTGGTGCGCAGCCTGGGCGGCAGCGGCCTGTCCGGCCGCATGGGCCTGCGCCTGCAGGGCGAAGGCCGCAGTGCAGCCGGCGCGGCGGTCAGCCCGTACGTGGTGGCCAACTGGTACCGCGATGGTGCCAGCAACGGCATGGCGTTCGATGATGAGGCCCTGAAGGCCAGCGTGCCGCGCAACCGCTATGAGTTGAATGCCGGTGCGCGTGTGGATTTCCGTTCCGGGCTGAGTGCCTGGGGTGGTTTTGGTGTGATGCGCGGTGACCATGGGTATCGCGAAGCGACTGCGAACCTCAGCGTCGCGTACACGTGGTGAAGTAGTTGAAAGAACGGCGCCGGAGAGATCCGGCGCCGTTCTGCATTCTGTAGCGTCGAGCCATGCTCGACTGGGTTTTCCCGGCGACGACCGACAACGGTCGAGCATGGCTCGACGCTACAGAGAATGTCGCATTCGGCAGGCATTGCCATCTGCTGCCTGCCAGCCACGAAATTCCAACACTTTCGAAGTTTCCAACAATTCTCATTGGCAGCATTGGCGCTTCATGCAAATCATGTAGCGCCACCGACAACGGGTGGCACGGGCTTCCAATCCCGATCAGTAACACTGTTGTTTACGCTTGTCTGCCGGCGTCACCCTTTCCTTGTTGGGTGGCGTCGGCAGGCATTCTGTCCGCGCATCTATGGCGGGCGGTGCGTGGGGGCCCCGTGCCCGCCGGCGTTTCGCAGTGTTACTACCGGTATTGGAACCATGCACCGTCCGCCACCCTCGCTGTTAAGCGGGGTGGCCCCTTGCCGCTTGCACAAGGACGCCGCCATGACCGCTTCCCCCTACCCCCACCTGTTCGCCACCCTGGGCGACGCCGCCACGCGCCTGCCGGATGACCTGGCGCGCACACTGGAAGACACGTTCGTATCGCTGCAGGCCGGCAACAGCGCCGGGGCCATCACGTTGCAGGCCTGCCTGCAGTACATCCGCCAGGGCGATGCGGCCGATGGCCAGCCGTGGCCGGGCAACAACCACACACCCGGGCAGCGCCTGGCATTGGCGCGTATTGATCGTGCCAATGCGGGGCTGAGTTTCCTGCTGGAACTGCTGCACGCCACTGAACGCGTGCGCGTGGACGGCGATATCGACCAGCAGATGGGCGATGGTGCGCGCGAGGGCCTGCTGCTGGCCTGCCGTGGGCTGGCCGAGTATGTGGACGTGCAGTTGCGCGCGGCGTAACGCCGGGCGATACCGATGCGCGTGCGCTTCGGTAGGTGTCGACCTTGGTCGACACATTCGTGCCAACCAAGGTTGGCACCTACCAGGGCAATGCCGAGGTGCTTCACTGGGGGTCAGATCCCTTTGCGCCGCAAAGGGATCTGACCCCACCCCGAAGTTTGGCACCCACCAGAGCAGTACCGCTGCTGCTACGCGAAGTGCTGGTAGCCGCCGTCGGCGGCTTCGCCGTCCACGTGCACGCCCTGCCCTTCGGCGATGCGGCCGATGCGGGTGAGCGGCACGTCCAGCGATTCGGCCAGGTAATGCAGCGCATCGCGCTGGTCGGCGGCAGCGGTGAAGCACAGCTCGTAGTCGTCGCCGCCGCGCAGTGCGCAGTCGCGTGCAGCGTCGCGGCCGAGCAGCTCACGCAGCGCGTGCGAGATCGGCAGCGAATCGGCATCCACCTGCGCGGCCACGTTGCTGCGCGTGGCAATGTGGCCCACATCGGCCAGCAGGCCGTCGGACACATCCACCGCGGCATGCGCGAATGCACGCAGGCGCAGGCCGAGGGTAACGCGCGGCGTCGGCCGCAGCAGGCGCAGGCGCAGGCTTTCGTAGTCGGCCAGCAGCGTGGCGGTGGCGATGCTCAACGCACCTTGTTGCCACAGGCGCAGCGCACCGGCGGCATCGCCGAGCGTGCCGCTCACCCAGATGTCATCGCCTGCCTGTGCGCGATCGCGTCGCAGGGCCTGGCCGCGCCCGACCTGGCCCATCGCGGTCACCGACAGCGACAGCGGGCCGCGCGTGGTGTCACCACCGATCAGCGCGATGTCGTGCTGGTCGGCCAAGGCAAAGAAGCCATCGGCGAAGGCCTCGATCCAGTCTTCAGAGGCCTCCGGCAATGACAGTGCCAGCGTGCACCACGCCGGGCGCGCGCCCATCGCCGCCAGATCGGAGAGGTTGACTGCCAGGGTCTTCCAGCCGATGTCGAAGGCCGGTGTTTCCACCGGGAAGTGGATGCCGCTGTTGAGCGTGTCGGCGGTGACCACCAGTTGTTCGTTGGCACGCGGCTGCAGCAGCGCGGCGTCGTCACCGATGCCGAGCAGGATGTCGTCGCGCTCGAGGGTGCGGGCGCGGATGCGGTCGATGAGGGCGAATTCGGCCAGGGACATGGGGCGTTCCGGCGGGGTGCATGGATGGGCGACGGGCGCGGGCGGATGATGCCGACGAGGTGGAACCGGTGGGGCGGAACCGACCGGGTAGAGTCGACTGTTAGTCGACTGCTCTCGCGTCCAACATCATGACCGCCGTTCAAAAAGCAGTCGACTAACAGTCGACTCTACCAAGGCAGGTTTCCACGCCGTTCGGAGTCCGGAACAGGTTCCCAGCCATGCCAACCAAGGTTGGCATCCACCAGAAGCAGAAACCGGGTCAGTGACCCGATTCGACCTTGCGCCATTCCACGGCGGCACGATCCAGCACGCCGTTGACGTAGGTGTGGCCATGTTCGGAACCGAAGCGCTTGGCCGATTCGATGGCTTCGTTGATCACCACGCGGTACGGCACGTCCAGGCGGTAGCGCAGTTCGTAAGCGGCCAGGCGCAGCACCGCGCGTTCGATCGCGTCCACTTCCTCGATGCCACGGTCCAGGTACGGGCCGAGCGCTTCGTCGATGTCGCGGCGGTTGTCGAGCACGCCGTGCAGCAGCGCCTCGAAGTACGCCAGGTCGGCGATTTCACGGGCCTGCTCGTGGGCGAACTGGGCGATCAGCGACTGGGCGTTGCCGCCGGAAATCTGCCAGGCGTAGATGGCCTGCACGGCACGACGGCGGGCGCGCGAGCGCAGCACCGGGTCGACGCCATCGCGGCGGACGGGTTTACCGGAGGGCTTGCCCTGGGTGTTCTTGTTCATGGCAGCTGCTCCAGAAGATTGACCATTTCCAATGCGGCGAGTGCGACTTCCTCGCCCTTGTTGCCGTGGCTGCCGCCGGCACGTGCCTCGGCATCCTCGGCGCGTTCGACCGCCAGCACGCCGTTCAGCACCGGCACGCCGAAATCCAGCTGCACGCGCATCAGGCCTTCGGCGCAGCGGTCGGCCACGTGTTCGTAGTGGCGGGTATCGCCACGGATCACGCAGCCCAGGGTGAGGATGGCGGCGTGTTCATGGGCGGCGGCCAGGCGTGCGGCCACCAGCGGCAGTTCCCAGGCACCCGGCACGCGGATCACGTCGATGTTGGCTTCGGTGATGCCGTTGCCGGCCAGGCTCAGGCGGGCGCCTGCGACCAGCGCGTCGGTGATGCGGGCGTTCCAGCGGCTGGCCAGGATGGCGAAGCGCGCCGATTCGGGAGTGCGAAGATCGCCTTCGAAGTGGCTCATATGCGGCTTGGGGGACTCGATAAGGGGGTAATTCTAGCGTGGATGGGCCCCGGCCGTGGCTGGCGGGGGCCCAGGGCTGTGCCGACCAACGGTCGGCACCCACCGGTGGCATGGGGTCGGCACCCACCGGTAGTGCCGGCCGCTGGCCGGCAATCCCCATTACAGGGTGACCGTCTCCACCACTTCCAGGCCGTACCCGGCCAGGCCGATCTGGCGGCGCGGGGTGCCCAGCACGCGCAGCTTGCCCAGGCCCAGGTCGGACAGGATCTGTGCGCCGGCACCATTGCGGCGCCACTGGCCCACGTCCTTGTCCTTGCCCGGCACCACCGGCGCCGGCTGCTGGCGCAGGCGGGCCAGCAGGGCTTCGCCATCGCGCGGGGCCGACAGCACCACCATCACGCCCGCGCCCTCGGCATCGATCGCACGCAGGGCATCGGTGGCGGCCACGCCGAAGTCGTCACGGCGCCAGTGCAGCAGGTCGGCCAGCGGGTTTTCCACCTGCACGCGCACGAGGGTGGGCGTTTCGGCACCCGGGTTGCCACGGACCAGCGCGAAGTGCAGGTCGTGGGCGATGCGGTCGCGGTAGGTCACCAGCTTGAACGGGCCGAACTCGGTCTCGATCTCGCGCTCGTCCACGCGCTCGACGGTCTTTTCGGTGGCCAGGCGGTAAGCGATCAGGTCGGCGATGGAGCCCATCTTCAGGCCGTGCTCGCGGGCGAACACTTCCAGCTCCGGGCGGCGCGCCATGCTGCCATCCGGGTTCAGGATCTCCACCAGCACGCCGGCCGGTTCCAGCCCGGCCAGCATGGCCAGGTCCACGCCGGCTTCGGTATGGCCGGCGCGGGTCAGCACGCCGCCCGGCTGGGCGATCAGCGGGAAGATGTGGCCCGGCTGGTGCAGGTCCGACGGCTTGGCATTGGGCTTCACCGCAGTGCGGATGGTGTGGGCGCGGTCATGCGCCGAGATGCCGGTGGTGACACCCTCGGCGGCCTCGATGCTGACCGTGAAGTTGGTCTGGAACTGCGCGGTATTGGCCTGCACCATCGGCGCCAGGCCGAGGTCGGCGGCGCGGGTGCGGGTCAGCGGCAGGCACACCAGGCCACGGCCGTGGGTGACCATGAAGTTGATGTCCGACGGCTTGACCAGTTCGGCGGCCATGATCAGGTCGCCTTCGTTCTCGCGGTCTTCGTCATCGACGATGACCACCATGCGGCCCAGGCGGATGTCTTCCAGGATTTCCGGAATCGGGGCGAAATTCATGCTGCATCTCCATGCGGGTGCTGACCGTTGGTCGGCACACCCATCAATCGCTCGACGTAACGGGCGACCAGATCGATTTCAAGATTGACCGCGCTGCCCACGCCTGCGGCGGAGAAGGCGGTGTTGGCCACGGTGTGCGGGATCAGGGCGACTTCAAAGCCTTCGTCGTCCACTTCGTTGACGGTGAGGCTGACGCCGTCCACGCAGATCGAGCCCTTCTTGGCGATGTAGCGGCGCAGCGAGGCCGGCGCGGCGAAGCGCCAGCGCTGGGCACGCGCGTCTTCGTGGATGGTCAGCACCTGGCCGAGGCCGTCGACGTGGCCGCTGACCAGATGGCCGCCGAGGCGGTCGGTCGGGCGCATGGCGCGTTCCAGGTTGATGACCGCCCCCTCGCCCAGCTGGCCCAGCGTGGTCAGGCCCAGGGTCTCGGTGGAGGCATCGGCCTGGAAGCTGCTGGCGTCGAATGCGATGACGGTGAGGCAGACGCCGTTGATGGCAATGCTCTCGCCCATCTGCACGTTGTCGAACGGCAGATTCCCGACATTGAAGGTGAAGCGGACATCGCCGCCGATGGATTCGCGTGCGGCCAGACGGCCGACGCCTTCGATGATTCCAGTAAACAAGTAACGTTCTCCGCGGAATGTGAGCGAAAAACGCCGCAAGGCAAACAGGCGCACGCAGGGCATGAGCCCTGTGGCACCGTCTTCTTTCATCCGGACTATGACCGTCGGCTCCGGCATTGGACCGGATCTGCTGACCCCCGGCCGTGGGCCGGGGCGCTCGCGGGCTCGTGCTTGCGCACCTACCGCCGGTGGGGAATTGCACCCCGCCCTGAAGACGTTTGTGTACCGGCGAACCGGCGCGGCTAGTGTACCAGCCCGTGCTGAATGGGGTCGGACCCCTTTCCGCAGGAAAGGGCTCTGACCCCATGGCCCGGTGGCACAGCAGTACTGGGGTCAGAGCCGTTTCCCGATGGGAAACGGATCCGACCCCCAACCCGGCCCCCAGCCTGTGACGGCCGTCTCTCGCATTTTGTAAAACTTTCATTAAAATCCGCAGCGGACGACATGAGGTCGCCACGGGCAGCCGCGAGGGCAGGCCCGCCAATGGACTGAAATTCACAGGAATTCCCATGCGCAAGATCCTGATCGTGGCTGCCCTGCTGGCCGCCGCCCCGTTCTCGGCTTCGGCCGACGCCCTGAGCTACACCTACGTGGAAGGCGGCTGGACGCAGGTCCAGGTTGACGACAACGCACTGGACGACCCGAAGGTCGACGGTGGCTACCTGCGTGGCTCGGTCGCGCTGGCCGAGCAGGTCTACGTGTTCGGTGGCTGGTCGCGCACCAGCAAGACCCGCCACTACGGCGAAGACTCGCTGAAGCTGGAACTGAACCAGCCGGAGCTGGGTATCGGCTACCGCATGCCGTGGACCGACCGCCTGGACTTCACCGCCGATGCCGCCTGGGTGCGCCAGAACGCCGAATCGACCCTGCGCTATGACGGCGTGCGTTACCACGGCAAGGACCACACCAACCTGGGCCGCGTCACCATGGGTATCCGCGGCAAGCCGTCGCGCATGACCGAAGCCTGGGCCAAGGCCGGTTACATGGATGGCGGCAACAACTACAAGGGCACCTGGGTCGGCACCGTCGGCGGCCAGATCAACTTCACCAAGACCTGGGGCGTGGTGGGCGAAATCGCCGGCTACCGCGACGTCACCCAGTACTCGGTCGGCGTCCGCGCCAGCTTCTGATTGCCCGATCCTCGTCGTGCGATCGAACGGGCCCTGCAAGGGGCCCGTTTTTTTTGGCCCGTGCGCACTGCCACGTGACCCCATCGCGCCATCGAAAATCCACGCAGATGCGCTAGGCTTGCGCGCCTCTGGAACAGGAAACACCGTCATGAAGACCCCCTTGCGTACCTTGCTGGCCAGCGCCCTGCTGGCTGCCCCGCTGCTGGCTGGCGCCGCGCCGGCCACGCTGACGCCAGAACAGGCCTTCGACCTGTACGCACGCGTGCTGCTGGAAGATGATGCGGCTGCGACCCGCACGCTCAACGATGCGCTGAAGCCGGCGTTCGAAGGCCAGGATGCCGTGACCCCGAACCCGGGTGCGTTGGCCAAGGCGCTGGCCGAACCGTGGCAGACCGTGCTGGCCAGTACCGGCACCAAGGTCGATGCCGCCGCCACCGAAGCGCTGTATGCCAAGGCGCTGCGTGATTCGAAGTGCCGCGCCAGCAAGAGCGTGATTGAAGACAACGAGTACGTGGAAGACCAGAAGCTGGCGCGCATCACCTTCAGCTGCCAGGTGCCCGACCTGGGCAAGGTGCGCCCGCTGTTCGCCGCCAGCCTTGCAGCCGACGCCAGCCCGGCCTCGCGCAAGCAGTTCACCGACGCCTACACCCAGGCGCTGCAGAGCGGTGCGCGCGTGCCGGTCAGCGGCACCTTCACCCTGTACCCGGCCAAGGACAACGGCTACTGGTACAGCGGCAACTTTGACGACCTGGTGGGCACCGTGACCGGCGCGCTGGCTCCGTTCGAGGACTGGATGCAGGACGCGCAGGCGGCCAGCGCACCGAAGGTGACCGGCGTGCCGGGCTGTGACCTGCTGCTGCAGCAGCATCGCGCCTGCGTGGCGAAGATCGCGCCGGACCAGCTCAGCGGCGTGGATGCGATGGCCGAGGAACTGAAGGCCAAGGCCCAGGTGCAGTCTGCCGATGAGATGACGCAGGAATGCAAGGCGCTGCGCCCGATCGCCGAGATGATGTGGACCGACGCGTGCGCGTGAGGCACGTGTAGAGCCGAGCCCACGCTCGGCTCGTGGTCGCGGATGACGACTGCATCCGCACTTTCAGAACCGTTGCATGGCCCTGCGCGGCCTGCATGGTCAATGCTGTTGCCCTCTTCCACCGGGGCAGCCGCATGAAACATCGTACGACGTCGACCACGGTCATGCTGATGGCGCTGCTGGCGCTGACGGCGTGCGGGCAAGCCAAAGTACCCAAGTCCAGGATCACGACCTTCTCGGTCATCCCATCGGTTGCCTTCGAATCAACCCTGCTGAGCGACAGGCAGCTGGATGCGTGGATGAGCGAAGACGACGACTGCCACGCGTTCCTGATGTATCACGATCAGTGCGCCGTGCTGGTATTGCCCCATGAGTACGACGACGGTTTTACCCGTCACCAGTTGCGATTGAAGGCGAAGAAACTGCCGGGCGAGGCACTGGGCGCGTACTGCCGCAACCTGCATGCGCTGTGGAAGCAGCAGTGGAAGGGCCAATGCCCGGTCGGCGAAGAAGACGACGAGGATGCCTGACCACAAGGGCATCGCCCCTGTTCCGCGTCATTCCCTCACGGGCGCAGCAGCAGCCTGATGTCCTCGCCCACCTGGCGCTGGTCAACCACGCGCAGGCGGCGCTGCTGGTCCATCGCATCGATGCCGAGGCCGGCCAGCAGTGGCCGGCCGTTGTCGCCCAGCAGCGTGGGCGCCTGGTAGAGCAGCAGTTCGTCCACCCAGCCCGCACGCAGCAGCGCGCCGGCGAGGGTCGCGCCGGCTTCGGTATGCACCTCGTTGATGCCGCGCTCGGCCAGCAGCGCCAGTACGGCGCCCAGGTCCAGCCGCCCATCAACGCAGGGCACGCTGGCGAATTCGGCGTCGGCCGCATCCGGTGCGCTCACGGCTGCATCGTGCAGGTACAGCGTCGGTGCCCCACCCTCGCGCACGCGACTGCATTCGAGCGAGCGCAGGCGCGAATCGAGCACCACGCGCAGCGGCGGCATCACTTCGGTGTCGGCCAGGCGCACGGTCAGCATCGGGTCGTCGGCCAGCACGGTCTCGGCGCCGGTCAGGATCGCACCTGCGCGCGCGCGCCAGTGCTGCACGTCTTCGCGCGCGGCCGGCCCGGTGATCCACTTGGAGCTGCCATCGGCCATCGCGGTACGGCCATCGAGGCTGGCGGCCAGCTTCACCCGCAACCACGGCCGGTTGCGCTCCACGCGCGACAGGAAGCCCTTGTTGAGCTCACGCGCCTGCGCCGCCATCAGCCCTTCGGCGACCTCGATGCCGGCATTCCGCAGCAGATCGAAGCCACCGCCATCGACCTTCGGGAACGGATCGCGCATCGCCGCGACCACGCGCGACACACCTGCTTCGATCAAGGCCAGCGCGCACGGCGGCGTGCGCCCATAGTGCGCACAGGGTTCCAGGGTGACGTAGGCGGTGGCACCGCGTGCTTCGCTGCCGGCCTCGCGCAGCGCGAACACTTCGGCGTGCGGACCGCCAGCGCGCTGGTGCCAACCCTGCCCGACCACGCGTTCGCCGTGGGCGATGACGCAGCCCACCATCGGGTTGGGGCGGGTGGTGTAGGCGGCACGCTCGGCCAGGCGCAGTGCGTTGGCCATGTGCAGGTGGTCGAGGACGGAGAACGGGGTGGTCATGCGGCCATGGTAGCGCCGTTGGTGTTGATCCATGCCATCGGTGCCAACCAACGGTTGGCACCCACCGGTGGATGCGGCGGCATCGGTGCCAACCAAGGCTGGGGCGGTCAGCCCTTCTTCTTCTTGGTCAGGGCGATGACATCGCCCAGCAGCTGCAGCTGCTCGGTACTGGACGGCAGGTCGCGCTCGAGCTTCTCGATCTCCTCGCGGAAATCGGCCACGTCCTCGAAGCTGCGGTAGACCGACGCGAAGCGCACATAGCCAACATGATCGAGCTTGCGCAGTTCGTTCATGACGAACTCGCCGACTTTGATCGAGGGCACTTCGCGCTCACCGCTGATGCGCAGCTGGTGAACCACTGCACGCACCGCTGCTTCGATCTTGTCTTCGGCCACCGCACGCTTCTGCAGCGCGCGGTCGAAGCCGGCGCGGACCTTGCGCTGGTCGAATGCCTCGCGGGTGCCATCGCTCTTGATGATCGCCGGCAGCTTCAGTTCCACCGTTTCCAGGGTACTGAAGCGCTCGCCGCAGGCTTCGCACTCACGCCGACGGCGGATCGTCGCGCCGTCTTCGGAGACGCGCGAGTCGATGACCCGGGTATCGGCATGTTGGCAGAAGGGGCAATGCATGGAACGCCTGGCTCAGGGAAGTACCTATTGCCACGGTCATGGCAGCGTCGCAAAGGTACCTGAGAAGGGGCGCAGCAGCAATCTCCGCTCTTCTTCAGTCAGGCCCGCCGCCCCTTGCCAGCCATCGGAAGTGGCACGCAAGGCTGAGCCAGGGAGCCCCCCAACCCATTGCCAGCGCCAGCAGAATCGGGTCGCCTCCAAGACCTGGAACCGTCAGGACCAGCGCGGACACAACCTGAGCGGCAGACAGCAGAAACAGCGCCACCAGCATTGGCGCGGCGGCTTTCAGTCCGTCCGGTCCACGCATCTGCCATGTATTTGCCAGCCAGACAACAAGAATGCACGCTGCCACGGACAGCACACTCCAAGCCGCAACCCATGTGAGAAATGCTCCCTTACCACTGCCATGTGCCCATCCCCACAGCAGCACTAGTAGGCCAGCCAGGCCAGCCAATGCGCAGGGAATGGAAAACAATAAGCTATGGAGAAGCAGATAGAGGCCGTGTCGACGGCGCACGGTGCGCATTGGGGTGTCCATGCAGGAAACCTATGCCTGCTTTCCCCAGCAAGCCATGCAATTCCTTTTAAACCGCTGGTCGTAAACTCCCCGCGGCAATGACGACATGCAAGCCGAAGGCATCATTCCTCCAGCCTTGAAAGCCACCGCAAATGCCAGCTCAAACTGGCCCATGGGGCGCCGATGATGATCAAAACTGGCGCAGCCAGCAGAAGCCCGGGGGCCCAACCAGTTGCCGCGAAGAGCATCGAGACGGCCGCGGCCGCTTGGAAGGCAGAAACGATGGGGTCGGAACGCCTGGCTCAGGGGAATACCTGTCGGAAGGGTTTTGACAGTGTCGCAAAAGCACTTGAGAAGGGCCCGACCAGCAAACTCCGCTTCACTTGACTGGCCCGCTGGCTTTCGACAGCCATCGGAAGTGGCAGGCGAGGCTGATCCAGGGAGCCCCCCAACCGATTGCCAGTATCAGCAGTATCGGATCCACTCCAAAACTTGACACTGTTATCACCAACGCGGAAACAGCCTGAGCAGCTGACACGAGAAACAGCGTCCCCAGCACTGGCGCGGCGGGCTTCAATCCATCCGGTCCGCGCATATGCACGTGTTCGTGAGCTGGTAAACAGGCGGGATCGCCGTCGCAGACAGCAGACCCCACATCGCAAGCAATCCAAGAACTGCGCTGTTGTCACCGCCATGCGCCCATACCCCTAGCAGCAGCAGCGAACCCAACAGGCCAGCCAACGCGCAGGGAATGGAAAAGAGCAGGAGATGCAGGAGCAGTGCGACGCCCTTTCGGCGACCCGTCGAGTTCATGGGTTCCCCACGGTAATGAAAACCATGGGAAGGTTAGGCAGCCGGTCTTTTCACCACCATGCAATTTGTCTGAAAGTGAGCTGTGCGGGGCAGTGGACGCTTACGACCGCCAACGCAACCACGCCAGGTGCCCGGCCATCACCAGCAGAGGCGGGCCGAACCCGAGGAAGCCCAATGTCGAGATCTCCCCGTGCTTGAAGGTCAGGTACAACGTGGCGGCGACCACGCCCAACGCGGCCAGCACCCCCAGCGCCAGGCCGACCCAGGCAACAACCGGCGATTGGCGCAGGCCGGCAAGGCCGCGCCACAGGAACAGGCCGCTCAGCCACAGCCAGGACAGCAGGCCGATGACTCCGGCCGACGACCACAGCAGCAACAGCGTGTGCTCGTCGCCCGCCAGATACTTGCCATCCCATGCGACCATCAGCCCCAGCACGGCCCCCGTGCCTCCGGCGGCCACGGTGGGAAGGCCCACCAACAGGCCGGCAATGGCCACCCAGCGTTTGTGATGACGCTCATCCATGCGTTCGATGTCCTTCCACGGGCCACGTCATGCGCGGCGTTTGATCCACACCAGCATCGCAGCCGGTACCAGCATCGACGGGCCCAGCAGCAACAGGGTAATGCCCTCGGCGTGGACCGTGGCCCCCCACCACAACGCCAGGCCCAACGGAGGCAATGCAGCAAACCCTCCGGCCAGCAGCATCCACCACCAGACCGGGCGCACTTGCAGCCCGGCACGCCCCTGCATCAGGAAACCCGCGCTCAGCCACAACCAGGCCACGCAGCCGGCGATGCCGGCCAGACCCCACAGCGGCATCACCGTCACCGAGGCCAACGTGCCATGACCGAACTGGCCCACCCCCATCAGCAGCAGCATCGTCGCCGCCGCACCGCCCATCACCAGGCTGGGCAAGCCAAACAACACCGCGAGGGCGGTGTACAGGTACCGGGCGCGGCGCTCATCCATGCGGCGTTACTCCGACGCCCGTGCCGGCGCGGATGGCGGGTCCACGGCTTCAACGCGCAACCACAGAAGCATCAGCATGCCGGCAGGCACCATCAGGGACGGCCCGGCGAACAGTCCGCTCAGCACGGAAGGGCCAAGCTCGGTGAAGTAGTACAGCGCCATCGCCAGCATGGGCAGGCCCGCCAGCACGCCCATGCCCAGCAGCCACCACCATCGGCGTGATGCCATGCGCAGGCCGCGTGCCCCATCGCGCAACCAGAAGATGCTGAGTGCCACCCAGGCCACCAGACCCGCGATCGCGAAGGAGCCCCACG
The DNA here is from genome assembly GCF_002799155.1 of Stenotrophomonas maltophilia. GTDB lineage: Bacteria > Pseudomonadota > Gammaproteobacteria > Xanthomonadales > Xanthomonadaceae > Stenotrophomonas > Stenotrophomonas maltophilia_R. The sequence goes on along the minus strand of NZ_NERD01000002.1, from coordinate 188,713 downwards.
CAAACATGCCGGCGGCAAACCACAGTTTGTCCGCGTCCAGGGAGACCAGCCCGATCACGCCCATGACCAGGGCGATGCAGGCGCCCGCGCCGCCGAAGAACAGGCTGGGCAGGCCGAACAACACCGACAACGCCGCGTACAGGTACTTGAGGTGGCGCTCATCCATGCGCGGTTGCTCCGATACCGGGGTCAGAGCCCTTCCCTGCGGGAAGGGATCCGACCCCTGCTTCGATCCGGGCTTCGGGGTCGGATCCCTTCCCGCAGGGAAGGGCTCTGACCCCTGCTCCGATCAGCCGTAGACCGGGTACTTGCGGCACTGCGCGCTGACCGCGTCGCGCACGCGGGCGATGACGGCGTCATCGTTCGGTGCGTCGAGCACGTCCGCGATCCAGTTGGCCAGATCCACGCAGTCCTGTTCGACGTAACCGCGGGTGGTCACGGCCGGGGTGCCCAGGCGCAGGCCCGAGGTCACGAACGGCGAACGCGGGTCGTTGGGCACCGAGTTCTTGTTGACGGTGATGTGGGCCTTGCCCAGCGCGGCTTCCGCGTCCTTGCCGGACACGTCCTTGCCGATCATGTCGACCAGCATCAGGTGGTTCTGGGTGCCACCGGAGACGATCTTGTAGCCGCGCGTGATCAGCGTATTGGCCATCGCCTGGGCGTTCTTCACCACCTGCTGCTGGTAGGCCTTGAAGCCCGGTTCCAGCGCTTCCTTGAAGGCCACGGCCTTGCCGGCGATGACGTGCATCAGCGGACCGCCCTGGATGCCCGGGAACACGATCGACTGCAGCTTCTTGACCAGGTCTTCGTCGGCGCCCTTGGCGACGATGATGCCGCCGCGCGGGCCGCGCAGGGTCTTGTGGGTGGTCGAGGTGACCACGTGGGCGTGCTCCAGCGGGCTCGGGTAGACGCCAGCGGCGACCAGGCCGGCGACGTGGGCCATGTCCACGAACAGGTAGGCACCGACCTTGTCGGCGATGGCGCGGAAGCGCGCCCAGTCGATCACCTGCGAATAAGCCGAGAAGCCAGCCACGACCATCTTCGGCTTGTGCTCCAGGGCCAGGCGCTCGACTTCGTCGTAATCGATCAGGCCCTGGTCGTTCACGCCGTACTGCACGGCGTTGAACAGCTTGCCCGAGGCATTGACCTTGGCACCGTGGGTGAGATGGCCGCCGTGCGCCAGGCTCATGCCGAGGATGGTGTCACCCGGCTGCAGCAGGGCGAAGTACACGGCCTGGTTGGCCTGCGAACCGCTGTGCGGTTGCACGTTGGCGTAGTCCGCGCCGAACAGCTGCTTGAGGCGGTCGATCGCCAGCTGCTCGGCGATGTCCACGTATTCGCAGCCACCGTAGTAGCGCTTGCCCGGGTAGCCTTCGGCGTACTTGTTGGTCAGCTGGCTGCCCTGGGCCTCCATCACCGCCGGGCTGGTGTAGTTCTCGCTGGCGATCAGCTCGACGTGGTCTTCCTGGCGCTGGGTCTCAGCGGCGATGGCCTTGGCCAGTTCGGGATCGTAGGATTCGATGCGGACGTCACGCGGGAACATCGGGTACTCCAGCAGGCAGGGAAAAGGGGTACGGCTCAGCTCCCGATTGTAGCCCCGCACCGGCCTGCCGGGGCCGAAAAGGACGGGGCCGGCATCCCCGAAGGAATCCGGCCCCGTATGGTTTCGATTGATGGTGTGGGGTCAGAGCCCTTTCCGTTGGAAAGGGATCCGACCCCGGCCGCGATCCTCAGCGGCTGCTGAGCACGTACTGGGCGATCACACCGGTGGCGATGGCGACCAGCAGCATGTTGCCGCGGTCGTCGCGGATCCAGTGATGGCCATGCGGCGGGCGACGCAGGTGGTAGCGCGGGTAGTCGTTCACCACATAGATCGGGCCGCGGTAGTAGTCGCGATAGCGGTGGCCGACCTTCCAGCCATAGCCGGGCCCATAGGCCGGGCGATAGACCACGCGCGGCGGTGCCGGGCGGTAGTAGCGGTCATGGTCGCGGTGCCATTCACGGCGGTCATGGCGGTAGTCGCGCCGGGCTTCACGGCGATCCCGCTCCCAGTCACGGCGGTCATGGCGCCACTCGCGGCGATCCTCGCGCCACTCGCGGCGGTCATGGCCACGGCGGTGGTCGTCGTCGGCGAAGGCCGGGGCCACGGCGCCGAGCGCCAGTACAGAGGCCACGGCGCTGGCCATTACTCGATTGATGCGCATGTCAGACCTCTGCATGGGTGGGTGGTGAGCCCATATTGCGCACCCGATCTGAACCGTTTCCGGCTGGAAACGCTTCCTGCTGCAGGACTGTGACGCGGTATTCAGGCCGCGGCCAGCCCGGCGCCCCCTCCCGGGCGCGGCCCGGAACCGGTTCCGGCTATAATTGGCGGTATTCCATTTCAGTCTGTGCCCGCTGCCGCAACGGGAGGTTCCCGTGACGGGTCGGGTGCAGGACCGCGCCTACGGAGACCGCATGTCCTCGCAATACATCTACACCATGAACCGCGTGTCCAAGGTGGTCCCGCCCAAGCGGCAGATCATCAAGGACATCTCGCTGTCCTTCTTCCCGGGCGCGAAGATCGGCCTGCTGGGCCTGAACGGCGCCGGCAAGTCCACCGTGCTGAAGATCATGGCCGGCGTGGACACCGATTTCGAGGGCGAAGCCCGCCCGCAGCCGGGCATCAAGGTCGGCTACCTGGCGCAGGAACCGGAACTGGACCCGACCAAGACCGTGCGTGAAGCGGTCGAGGAAGGCGTGGGCGAAGTGCTGCAGGCCCAGGCCGCGCTGGAAGCGGTGTACGCCGCCTACGCCGAGGAAGGCGCCGACTTCGACGCGCTGGCCAAGGAACAGGAGCGCCTGGAAGCGATCCTGGCCGCTGGCGACGCCCATACCCTGGAAAACCAGCTGGACGTGGCCGCCGATGCGCTGCGCCTGCCGCCGTGGGATGCCATCGTCGGCAAGCTGTCCGGTGGTGAGAAGCGCCGCGTGGCGCTGTGCCGCCTGCTGCTGCAGAAGCCGGACATGCTGCTGCTCGACGAACCGACCAACCACCTCGACGCCGAGTCGGTGGAATGGCTGGAACAGTTCCTGGCGCGCTACACCGGCACCGTGGTGGCGGTCACCCACGATCGCTACTTCCTGGACAACGCCGCCGAGTGGATCCTGGAACTGGACCGCGGCCGCGGCATTCCGTGGAAGGGCAACTACACCGACTGGCTGACCCAGAAGGATGAGCGCCTGAAGCAGGAAGACAACCAGGAAAAGGCTCGCCAGAAGGCGATCCAGAAGGAACTGGAGTGGTCGCGCCAGAACGCCAAGGGCGGCCGCACCAAGGGCAAGGCCCGTCTGGCCCGCCTGGAAGAGCTGCAGTCGGTCGATTACCAGAAGCGCAACGAGACCAATGAAATCTTCATCCCGCCGGGCGAGCGCCTGGGCAATGCGGTGATGGAGTTCAAGAACGTCTCGAAGAAGTTCGGCGATCGCCTGCTGTTCGACAACCTGAGCTTCCTGGTGCCGGCCGGCGCCATCGTCGGCATCATCGGCCCGAACGGTGCCGGTAAGTCGACCCTGTTCAAGATGATCACCGGCCAGGAAAAGCCGGACACCGGCGAGATCGTGGTCGGCCCGACGGTGAAGCTGTCCTACGTGGACCAGAGCCGCGACGCGCTGGAAGGCAACCACAACGTCTTCCAGGAAATCGCCGGCGGCCTGGACATCCTCAACATCAACGGCATCGAGATCCAGTCGCGCGCCTACATCGGCCGCTTCAACTTCAAGGGCCAGGACCAGCAGAAGATGGTCGGTTCGCTGTCCGGTGGTGAGCGTGGCCGCCTGCACATGGCCAAGACCCTGCTGCAGGGTGGCAACGTGCTGCTGCTCGACGAACCGTCCAACGACCTGGACATCGAAACCCTGCGTGCGCTGGAAGATGCGCTGCTGGAGTTCCCGGGCAACACCTTCGTCATTTCGCATGACCGTTGGTTCCTGGATCGCATCGCGACCCACATCCTGGCGTTCGAAGGCGACTCGCACGTGGAGTTCTTCCAGGGCAACTACCGCGAGTACGAAGAAGACAAGCGCCGCCGCATGGGCGACGACGCTGCGCCGAAGCGCCTGCGCTTCAAGGCGCTGAAGTAAGGCAACAGGAAAGGCCGCGCTCGCGCGGCCTTTCTCCTTCTGTGGGTCGCCTGCTTGCTGGCGACACCTTTGCGAGACGCCCCATGTCCCTGTTCGAGCGCCTGTTCCAGCTGCAGCAGCACGGCACCACCGTGCGCACCGAGCTGCTGGCCGGTGTCACCACCTTCCTGACGATGTCCTACATCGTCTTCGTGAACCCCGAGATCCTCGGCACCACCGGCATGGATGCGGGTGCGGTGTTCGTGGCCACCTGCCTGGCCGCCGCGCTGGGTTCGGCGGTGATGGCGCTGGCCGCCAACTTCCCGGTCGGCATGGCACCGGGGATGGGCCTGAACGCGTTCTTCGCATTCACCGTGGTCGGTGCCGCCGGCCTGCCGTGGCAGCAGGCATTGGCGGCGGTGTTCATCTCCGGCCTGGTGTTCCTGGTGCTGTCGCTGACCGGCGTGCGCGCATGGCTGGTGTCGGGCATTCCTTCGTCGCTGCGCTCGGCGATCGTGGCCGGCATCGGCCTGTTCCTGGCGATCATCGCGCTGCAGAAATCCGGCGTGATCGTCGGCAACGAAGACACGCTGGTGGCGCTGGGCCCGTTGAACACGGCGCCGCCGCTGCTGGCGCTGGCGGGTTTCCTGTTGATCGCGGTGCTGGAAGCACGCCGGATCCGCGGCGCGATCCTGATCGGCATCCTGGCGGTGACCGGCGCCGGCTGGGCGCTGGGCGACGTGCAGTACCAGGGCCTGGTCTCGCTGCCGCCGAGCCTGGCGCCGACCTTCCTGCAGCTGGACCTGCCGGGCCTGCTGCACCATGACGGCGGTGCGCCGATCGCGGTGCTGCTGCAGGTGGTGCTGGTGTTTGTGCTGGTGGAAGTGTTCGATGCCACCGGCACCCTGTACGGCGTGGTTGGCCGTGCCGGCCTGCTGAAGCTGCCGGGCGCGCAGAAGCGTTTCGGCCGTGCGTTGCTGGCCGACAGCACGGCGATCGTGGCCGGTTCGATGCTCGGCACCAGCAGCACCACGGCCTTCGCTGAAAGCGCCTCGGGCGTGCAGGTGGGCGGCCGTACCGGCCTGACCGCGCTGGTGGTGTCGGCGCTGTTCCTGGCCGCTCTGCTGTTCTCGCCGCTGGCGTCGATGGTGCCCAGCTACGCCACCGCGCCTGCCCTGCTGTTCGTGGCCGGGCTGATGCTGCGTGAGCTGGTGGAAGTGGACTGGAGCGACCTGACCGAATCGGTGCCGGCCGCATTGTGTGCACTGGCGATGCCGTTCACCTACTCCATCGCCAACGGCCTGGCGTTCGGCTTCATCGCGTATGCGGCGCTGAAGGCCGGCACCGGCCGCTGGCGCGAAGTGCATCCGGCGGTGTGGCTGGTAGCGGTACTGTTCACCCTGCGCTACGCGCTGGAATAAGCGCTGGGCGGTGCCGGCCGGCGGCAGGCACTACGCGCTCAGGTTCACCTGCCACGCACGGTGCTCTGGGATGATGCAGGCATGGTTCCGCCTGTCCTTCCCGCAGATCCGTCTTCGCCGTTGCGCCGGCGGCTGCTGCGCGCGTCGGTGCTGGCTCCGGTCGCCGGTGCGCTCGCCAGCCTGCCCGGCTGTTCGCTGCCGGTGCAGGTGGATGGCACCTTCCTGCAACCCTGGCGTAGCCACCTGCAGTGGGGCCAGGCCGACTGGCAGCGCTCGTTGAAGCTGGCCCATACGCTGGGCTGCCGGCAGCTGGTGCTGCAATGGACGGGCATCCTCGGTGGCAGCGACGGCGACTGGTCACTGTCGGACAGCAGCCTGCAACAACTGTTCACCGCCGCCAGCGAGAACGACATCCCCATCCGCGTCGGCCTGCCCTTCCAGCAACGCTGGTGGCAGGCTATCGGCGCAGACGACGCCACGCTGCAGGCCTTCCTGGCCGAGAGCCTGGCGCACGCACGCCAGTGGTTGGCACAGGCGCTCTGGGCGCAGCAGCCGGCCTTCGGGGGCTGGTACCTGCCCTACGAACTGGAGCAGTACCACTGGGCCGATCCGGCCCGCCAGCAATGGCTGGCGCAGTGGCTGCACGGCCTGGTGCAGGCCGCCAGCGCACGCGGCGGCGACTGCGCGATTTCCTGCTACTTCAGCCGCCTGCAGACCGACGGCAACCTGGTCACGCTGTGGCAGGCGGTGTTGGCACAGACCGCGCTGCGGCCAATGGTGCAGGACGGCGTGGGGGTGGCCGGCGCCGGCAACGTGCAGCAGCTGCAACCGCTGCTCGATCATTTCCACGCGCAAGGCATCGGCTTCGATGCGATCGTCGAGCTGTTCCGCGAACTGCCCGGCGGCCCGGCCGATGGCAGCGGATTCAAGGGCGAAACCGCCGATGCCGCACGCATCCAGCGGCAGTTGGCATGGGCACGCGGCAGCGGCGCCCAGCACGTGCTGGTCTATGCGCTGGAGCCGTGGCTGACCCAGGACACGCCGCAGGCGGCGGCGCTTCGGCGACGCTGGGGCGTGCCTCAGTAGTAGAGGATGGCGGTGGCGAACAACCCCTTGGCGCGCTGCGTATCACCACCGCCGATCGCGAAGCGGTACTGCACGGTCAGGTCCAGGTAGGAGCGCGGCGTGTTGTAGTGGTCCTCGCGGAACCAGTAGCGCACGCCCACGCCAGGGCCGGCGCCAAGTGACCAGCTGCGCTGCGTATCGTTGAGCGCGAACGACTGCGCCGGGAACAGCGGGTAGCGGATGTCGCGCACGCGCGAGCGCTGGTCCAGCCAGTCCGCTCCCACCACCACATACGGCGTGACCACCCAGTGGGTCTGCCCGGCGCCGAAACGGAAGCTGCGGCCCGCGCGCAGTTCACCGGCAGCGAACCACTGCTCGCGATGCAGCCGCCCGTTGGCATCGCCGATCCGCCGTACCGGCGTGCCATTGGCATCGAGCGCATCGAGGGTGAAGTGGGCGCCGTTGTCGTCCCAGGTGTAGCCGCCCTGCGCGTAGCCGCTGACCATCCACCACTGGTTCACATCGGTACGCAGATCGGTGCCGTGGTAATAGCCGTAGGTCAGGTAGGACATCCACCCGCCGGAACCGCTGGCCAGGCGGTAGCGGGCCAGCGTGCTGGCTTCCAGTGGTGGATGCCGGGCCAGCTGCAGGCGGCACTGCACGGCCGCCGATGCGGGATAGACATCGCCCGTGCGGGTGGCGCTGCCCAGGAACTGGCGGCGCTCGATGCCGGCGCTCAAACCGGTCTGGCCAAACGCGTAGCGCAGGCCGAACGAGGCGATGGTGGACGGCCAGCCGGTGGTCGAGCGCGAGTGACTGAGGCGCTCGGCGCGTGCACGCGCATCCGGCGTTGATTCGCCGGTGCACGGATCCACCGCACGGATCGATTCGTAGGTGCCGCCTTCGTCGTACAGCGTATTGAGCAGGCGTGCGTAGAGCTCCAGCGTGCCATGCTGGTCATTGAAGGCTGGTGGCCGCCAGAACGCCTCCAGCGTGCTGAATACCGAATCACCCGGCGTGCTGATCGCCGCCCCGCCGACATTGGTCGCCGCCTGGCGTGCTCCACGGAAGCCGGCCGAGGCGATCACGCCCCACTCGCGCGAATAGTTGGCGATGGCATTGCGCACGCTGAAGCGCTGGTGCCCATCCAGCGGCAGCTCACCGGCGTCTGCGCGGTCGATGGCGCTACGCAGCAGTGACACCGCCTGTGGGTGATCACCGTGGGCTGCACTCGCATATGCCTGGTCCAGCACCACGCTCTTCGGTGCCCTGCCGGTGGCCTCGGCGGCGCGGAAGTCAGCCAGTGCCTGCGCCGGCTGGTGCGCCTTCTGGTTGAGGTAGCCGCGCTGCATCAGCGCCTCCGCATCGTCAGGGCGCTGTGCCAGCGCCGCATCCAGGCGCTGCCGTGCTTCGTCCTGCTGGGCGCGGTTGCCCGACGCCAGCGTGGTGGTCAGCAGGCCTTGCAGTTTCGCGTCGTCCGGTGCGAGCTGCACGGCCTGCCGCGCCTCACCGATGGCCTCGGCGTAGTCCTGGCGCGCGTAGGCCGCGTAGGCACGCTGCGCGGCACCGCCATCGCCCTGCAGGTCGGCCGGCATCAGCTCGCAGCGGTTGCCGCTGTCAACAGGCTGGCAGTGCTGGACCGGTGCCGGGTAGGTCTGCGCGCTGATGGGGGGCAGCGCGCGACTTGAGCGGATCGCCCGGGCGCGCTGCTCGATGCCCTGCAGCAGCAGCTGCTGCGCGCGTGCATCACCCGCATCCGTTGGCAATGCCGACTGCAGCGGTGCCAGCAGCGCCGCGGCGCGCGTGCGGTCGGCGCTGGCCAGCGCCGCATCCACCGCCAGCAGGCGCACGTTGCGCAGCTGCGTTGTTGACCCCGGCGCAGCAAGTGCGCTGTCGAAGTCCTCATTGGCCAGCACGGTATTGCCCTGGCGCTGGCGCAGGTAGCCGCGCATCACCCGTGCATCGAGATCCTGGCCGTCGGCCTGCAACGCCTGGTCGGCACTGCGCTCGGCGTCGGCCAGCTGCCCCTGTTGCAGCTGCGCGGTAATCAGCAGCAACCGGTACGTGGCCACCTCCGGCGCCAGCTCGACAGCGGCACGTGCCTGCGCAACGGCCGCGGCATCATCCTGCGTGGACAGCGACCGATACGCCTGCTGGGCCTGCAGCAGCGCGCGCTGTCGATCCAGCGCCACGCGCCGGGCACGCAGCGCCTCGGCATTCGGCGCGCCCAACTGCAGCGCGGTGGCAATGGCGGCGTCGGCCTGTTCGGGCTGCTGCTGTGCCTCCAGCGCGGCCACCCACAGCAGTGCCCAGGCACCCTGCGTCGGCTGCTGCCGGAAGGCCTGTTCGGCCTTGCCGGCCGCTTCTCCCATCCGCCCGGCGTCATAGGCTGCGTATGCCTCGGTGGCCAGCGCGTAGGCCTGCTGCCGGCTACGGTCCGCGGCGCTGCCGGCCGGGCGCGATGGCGATGCAGCACGCGCGCCGGTACGGTCCGTGGAGGTGCTACGTGCAGCGGTGGCAGCCGCCAGCGCCGGCAACGCCGGATCCTTCAGCCCCGCATCCAGCGCGCGCCGCGCCTGCTGCTGTGCTTCTGCGCTACGGCCGAGCTTCTGCAGCGCATAGATCTGCAGCAGGCGCAGCCGCACCACGTCCGGGCGCAACCGGATCGCTTCGCTGGACTGCTGGTAAGCCGCGCGGTAGTCACCGCGCTCATAGGCGGCAAACGCCTGCTCGGCGATGCGGTAGGCCGCACCGGACAGCGGCAGTGCGGCATCGGCTTGTGCCAGCACCGGCGCGGCAGCGCTGGCCAGTGCCACGGCAATGACGGTGGACAGCAGCGTGGTCTTCATGCCGGCACGGCTCCGGGAGGCGGCGACTGCAGCGTGGCCGCACGCCGGCGCTGCTCCTGCATGGCCTGGGCCACGGCGTCTTCGGTGGCAATGCCCTGCTTGACCAGGTAATCGCCAATGCGTCCATCGCGCTGCGGCTTGTAGTCGTCCAGTGCAATCTCGAAGCGCGCGTGGTCGATCAGGCGCATCTCCACCAACAGGTCGCCCAGCAACGGTACGTTGTCCAGCTGCCAGTGCCGGTCACCGCCGATCAGGCGCAGGCCGGCGTTGATCTCGCTTTCGCGGGCGATGCTCTGTTCAATGTGGGCGCTGCGGGTTTCCTGCTTCAGCAGTGCCAACGCCTCTTCGGGCAATGGGCTGGCCACGGCCAGCCGCAGGGTGCCTTGCTGGCGCGGTGGCAGCGGCAGCATGCGCCATTGCACGCAGGCATCGGCGCTGACCGGGAACTGGCCGGCGCGCAGGTAGCCCACATCGATCACCGCGCGCTGCAGGTCGCCCTGGAAGGCGATGGCCTCGGCCAGCGTTTCATCATCCAGCCAGCCCTGGGTGAGCAGGATGCGGCCCAGCGGCTGCTGACGGCCGGCATGCTGCTGGTCCAGCGCCTGCTGCAGCCGCTCCGGTTCCACCGCCTGCCAGGTGGCCAACAGCTCGCCCAGCTGCTTGCGGGTCTGCACCAGCTGGGCGGCGTCCGGGAAGTCGTGCATGGTCTTGTCCCAGACCATGCGCTTGCCGAACAGCAGGTAGGCCAGGAACACCTTCCACGCGCGTGCGGTGGCCATGAAATTGATCATGTTGCCGACCACCATGCGCGGGATCGACATCAACGCATGCTCCCAGCCGTATAGCCGGTTGACGAAGTAGAAGCGCTGCACGACCCGGGTCGCCAGTGCCGCAGTGGTCAGCAGCGCCACGTTCATCTGCCAGGTACCGGCCTGGAACACGCTGGGGAACTGCATCGTCCACACCCCGGTCATCTTCAGCAGCCAGAACAGCAGCAGCTGCAGGAAGATGAGATAGGCGATGATGCTGACGAACGAGGTGATGATGCCCTTGCGGTCGCGCGCCAGCAGGTACTTGGTCGCCAGCGAACCACGCCAGCCCAGCGACTCCCAGCTCTGCAGGCCGATGCCCAGTACCCAGCGTGCCTTCTGCCGGTACGAGGCACGGAAATTGTCGGGGAAATATTCGCGCACGCACAGCGCCATCTGCTGGGTGCGCTCGCGTACCGGCCCCCAGCCGAACCACGACGGGCGGCGCACGCGGAACTGCACCGGGAAGCGCGCGAAAATCGACTGCATGCCCATCGCCGCCAACCGTGCACCCACGTCGTAATCCTCGGTGAGGCTGTCGGTGTTGAAGGGTTGGTTGTCGGTCTGCGCGCTCAGTGCCAGCAATGCCCGCCGCGAGAAACAGGTACCCACGCCCGCCGACGGCACCATGCCGGAAACACTTTCACGCACCACCAGATCCTTGGCGTGCCATTCGGCGAATTCGTCCATGTAGACACCGGCCACCAGCTCGTACCACTCGCGGTCCAGCGAGGTGACCGGCAGCTGGATCATGTCCTTGCGCGGCAGCAGGTAGTTGTAGAAGCGCAGTTCCATCGGGTGCAGCACGTCCTCGCTGTCGTGCAGGATCACCCCGGCGAACTCGATGTCGTGCCGCTTCTCGTAGTCGAAGATGGCCAGGATCAGCCAGTTCAGGCAGTCGGCCTTGCTGGTCGGCCCGTCGTGGGGCACTTCCACGCGGCGCAGGCGCTTGTAGCGGCGGCGCATGCGCTCGACTTCGTCCATGGTCTGCGGATCGTTGGGATAGGTGCCGACGAACACGACGTACTCGCGGTAGTCGAGCACGTTGATCATGTTCTCCACCATCTGCGCGATGACGTCGTACTCCATCCACGCCGGCACCATGATCGCCAGCGGCTGTTGTGGCCGCTGCAGCAGGTCTTCCTGGGTCAGCGGCCGGTACGCATCGCGGCGCTTGATGGTGAGCGCGCGCCAGCTCTCGCGTACCCAGTACCAGGCATCGATGAACAGGTCATCGAGGCTGGAGATGAGGATCAGCACGGCCACCGCCGCTGCCGTGGTTTCCAGGGCGGCGTAGTAGTTGGCCAGCTGGATGTTCCAGAACAGACCGTCCACGGTGGATCAGTGCCCTGTGTTGGCGGACTTGCGGCGGCGAACCTGGGTAACGCGGGCGGCCAGCAGCGCGAACACGATCACGCCGACCAGCAGCAGCAACCAGACCATGTGCCGTTCCCACTTCGATTGCGGATTGCCGTCCTGCGCGATACGCGTGCCATAGGGATCCTGGCGGTCGAATTCGCGCACGGCATCACTGCCGTCGAGCACGGCGAGATCACCGCGTAGCAGCCGGAACGGCGCGCCGAACAACGGTGCCTGCGCACCGAGGTCGCTGTAGAGCACGCCCAGCTGGCCGCCGGACGACCCCACCTGCACCACGGCAGCACGATCCAGCCCGCTGACATCCAGCAGCGGCTGCGGCTTCGCCCCGATCAGCAGATGACCATCCTTCAGGCCGGCCACATCAACACCGGAGGGCGCCACGCCGAACGCCAGCCATGGCGCGCCCGGGCTGACCGCGGCACCGGCATCGACCACCTTCAGTTCCGACGCCTCCGGTGACGCGCCCACGGCACTGGCCACCGCGATGACCTTGCCCAGCGAGGCCGGCGCATCCTGCAGCCAGGTGCCGGGCACGAACACCTGGTTGCCGCGCGACAGCTGGCTGCTGGCACCAACGAAGTCACTGCCCAGCGAACGCTTGGCCAGGGTCAGGTGGCTGCTGGGCAGGATCGAGACCGGATAGCCGGTGGCCGGGTCGTGACAATAGGGCCGCGCCGGCTGGCGCAGGAAGCTGACGCGGATCTCGTTGCGCGCCGAGAGCGCGTAGGCCGGCACCTTGGCCACCAGCCGTTGCGGCTGGCCATTGGCCGTCAGCACCTTGCCACCCAGCAGGTAATCGTTGAAGTAGAGGGTCGCCACCGCGCCCTGCCCGGCTGCGTTGGGCGCCGCCGAGACATCGATCACCACTTGCTCGGGCAGGCGCCCATCGGCCGACAGCGCGCCGAGGTCGAAGCTGGCGCTGCGATCGGCGCGGGTCACCACGTCCATCGTGCCGGCGATGTTGCCGAGCCGGCTCAACAGCACCTGGTCACCGTCCAGTTTCGGCGTGCCCGCTTGGCTGACCTGCAGGCTGCGGCCCAGCGCGTAGCTGCGCCACTGTTCGGCGAACAGCCCGGCGACCTTGCCTGCCGCTGCCGGGTCGACCACCAGCGTCGGACGGCCGGCAACGGCGACAACGCTGACCGAGACGTTGGCAGCGGGCTTTTCCAGCCCAGCCATGTCGGTACCGCGCCACGCAGCGAAGGCAGTGCCCGCATCGGCACCAGCAGCGCCGACCTGTACGGCCAGCGCGTCCAGTGCCGCGCTTACGCCGGCCCGCAGCGCATCGCTGCCGATCATCACATCGGCCGCCAGCGGCCCACTGTCACGCAGCGACAGCAGTGCGCCAACTTCGGCCAGGTCCTTGATCGCATGCGCGCGCTCGCCCGTGGCCAGCGCGGCGTAGGCCGGCACGCCCTGCAGGCTGGCCGGGATGCTGATGCCGGCCAGGTCGACGCTGTCACCGACCTTGGGCAGCGCCACCACCTGCACCTGCTTTCCGCCGGCCTGCAACGCGGTACCGATGCGCCAGGCGGCATCATAGGTTGGCGCCTGCAGCGCTTTGCCATCCACCAGCAGCCGCACCTGCGGTGGCAGCGCGCCCCACGCCTTGGCCACGGTGTCCACGGCACGGCCGTCGAAGCGATAGCTGAAACGCGAGTCCGGCGACAGCCGCAGCACGTTGGCCGGTGCACTCTGGTCGGCACACTGGTAGTCGGACACGATCGACCACCAGCCAACGCCCACCCGCACGAAGCCGTTCTGGCGGGGTTCGCCATCGATGGCCAGCAGCTGGCTGGCATCGCCCTGCGCGTCGGTGATCGAGCGCGCCGCGATCGGATCGCCATCGACCGACCACAGGCTCGAGGTCCGCCCGGCGTGGCCACGCACATAGCGCCCATCCAGCTGCAGCTGCGCATCGCGGGTGGCGACGCCGGCCGGCACCGGCAGGTAGACCTCGCGCTGGCTCTCCTGCCCGCTCAGCACGAGTGGTTGGCGGAAACCGAGTTCGCGCAGGGTCATCTGCCGGTTCACCGTGCTGTCGCCGCTCCATTCGGTGAACTGGCCGGCAACGCTGTCGGCGGCATGGGCACTGCCGACCACGCCCGACAGGACGAACGCAGCAGCGGAAGCAAACAGGGGAGAGCGGCCGGGCTGGGTCATGGCGTCACTTCACGGGGATGAGGGAGGGCGGCACCGCCGCGACGGAGACCGGGCGAGAATTCGGGAAGCGGCGCGCCGCGCAGGGCGGCAACGATGCGTGCGCTGGCACGGCCGTCGCCGTAGGGGCTGGCATCGGGGTCGAAGCGGGCCGGCTGCGGGGGTTGTGCCAATACCGCGTTGACCGCATCGACGATGCGCGAGGGCGTGGTACCGACCAGTGTCACCACACCGGCTTCGACCGCCTCCGGCCGCTCGGTGACATCGCGCATCACCAGCACCGGTTTGGCCAGTGCGGGCGCTTCTTCCTGCACGCCACCGGAGTCGGTGAGGATGACGTCGGCGCGCTGCATCAGGCGCACGAAGCGCAGGTAATCCTGCGGTGGCACCAGGTGCACGTTGTCCAGGTTGCCAAGGTGGGCGTTGACCGGTCCCTGCACGTTCGGGTTGAGGTGCACCGGGTACAGCACCTGCAGGTCCGGCCGCCGGGCCAGCTCGGCCAGCGCACGGCAGATGTCCTCGAAGCCCTGGCCGAAGCTTTCGCGGCGGTGGCCGGTGACCACCAGCAGGCGGCGTGCGGGGTCGAGCATGTGGAAGGGTTGGTCGGCCTGCGCGCGCAGTGCCGGATCGGCATCCAGGCGTTCTACGGTCTGCTGCAGGGCATCGATGACGGTGTTGCCGGTGACCAGGATCTGCCCGCCCAGGTGCTCACCGGCCAGGTTTGCGCGCGAGCTGGGCGTAGGCGCGTACAGCTGGTGGCCAATCACATCGATCACCCGCCGGTTCATTTCCTCCGGCCACGGCCGGTGGATGTCGCCGGTGCGCAGGCCAGCCTCGACGTGACCGATCGGAATGCGGTGATGGAATGCGGCCAGCGCGGCAGTCATCGCCGTGGTGGTGTCGCCATGCACCAGTACCCGGTCCGGACGGACCTGCGTGTAGAGCGCGTCAAGCCGTTCGAACAGCTTGGAACACAGGCCATTGAGGGTCTGGTTGGGCACCATGACATCGAGGTCGTGGTCGGCAGTGATCCCGAACAGCGACATCACCTGGTCGAGCATCACCCGGTGCTGGCCGGTGATGCAGACCACCGATTCAATGTCCGCAGCCCCCGCCAGGGCCCGCACCAGCGGTCCCATCTTGATGGCTTCCGGCCGCGTGCCGAACACCGACAGGACCTTCACCGCAGCGCTCCCGAAGGATGGTGCGGGGGGATGCAGGTAGCTGTAGCCACGTCTGGATCCTTTCGGCATTCCCGTCCAATGCCCGCAGGCAGGAGACGGTCACCTCATGAGGAAACTCCAAATTCGCGACATACATCACATCCATGTGGGTGTACGTGCGTCGTGGCACTGATCTTCATCGTTGGAAGATCAAGACGCAGTCAACGCCACCTGCGGAACAGGTGACGTTGCGGTGGAACGCAGCGGTGGCGGCGGCCTGCGGCCGGCTTACTCGTACTGGATGGTGAAGGTGGCTTGGCCGTTCGCGACACCCGCACCGACCGTGCCGGCCTGGGTCTGCACGTAACGGGCACGCAATGGCAGAGTCATGGTGCTGGTACCCGGCGTGGTGGTACCGACGTTGACGGTCTGGCCGAAGCGCACTTCGCGCTCGGTGCTGCCATCGCGCTGGACCATCTGGATGCCGATGCGGGTGGCGCTGTTGGTGGCCGCGCTGAGCTTCAGCACGCCGGGCATGTTCGAGCTGTCCTGATCGGCGTCGAGGCGGATGCCGATCTTGCTCTGATACTGCGCGACATTGCTTCCCTGGCAGTTCAGGCGGATCTCGAAATCACGATCGACGGCCTTGGAACCGACACCGGTGAAGGTGGTGTTGGGCACGCTGCCGAAATCAACCGCGATGTTGCGGCTGCCGGCCTGCACTTCGCAGGTCGGGCTGACCACGGTGGTGCCCGAGCCCCTGAAGGTGGAAGTCAGCACCGGGCGGCTGGGGCCATCACCATCAAAGTAATACGTGGTGAAGCGACCGTTCGGCGCGATCACGCCCGAACCGGTCTGCGCGGCGGTCTTGATCAGCTGGATGCGGAACTGGCCGCCGATCAGCGAGATGGTGGAGTTGGCCGCGAAATTGATGGAATGCGGGTAGTAGGTCTGGATCGCGCCGGAGTCGCGGAACAGGCGGATGCCCACGCCGGCCACGCCGGTCTCATAGACGTTGGCAAAGCCGGCCACCGGTCGCTTCTGCGGCGCGTTGACATACTCGCCGGTCGAGCTGCCACCGTACCAGTAGTCACAGCGGGCAACGCTGTTCTGCTGGTTGATCGGCACGCTGATTTCCTTGATCACGCCGCCAACGGGCGTGCTGGGCAGGATCACGATCTGACCCATGTCCATCTGCACGTCCTGCGCAACGAAACCGTTGACCTGGATGCGGCAGGCCGCACTGGCCTGCTGCGCCAGCAGCACGCCACCCAGCAGGGCCAACGCGGCCAGTGCCTTGCGGCCACGGGAAGAAATCATCGGCATGCTGCCTCCAGCGGGATGAAGCCGGTCTTGGACGCATCGGCGCCCGCCGGTACCTGGTAATCAATGGTGCAGCGCTGGTCGGCACCTGCGCCCCACTCGACCTGCAACTGGCCCTGGTTCTTCTCACTGCGCACGTACAGGCGGCCACCCTGGCTGACCATGCCCACCGGCTGGCCCTGCTCGTCCTTGACCTGCGCACCGAACGGCATCGTGCGGCCATCGGTGTTGCGCACCTGGATCAGCAGCGCGTTGCCCTTGCGGGTATCGAAGCGCAGGTAGCTGATGGCACCGGCGAACGGCGCGATCGACTGGCTGGTGCTTTCCAGCTCGACGTCATGTGCCATGCCCTGCGGGTCGAGGGTGACGGTGTTGAGGCGGTACGGCGACACGTACGGGACGACCGCGTAGCCGCGGCCATCGACGCGCAGGCCCGGGGCGTTGCTGACGATCGCATCGCGCGCGCCCGGCGCTTCCACCAGCACCATGGTGTCGCCACGCTGCGGGGTGAAGGTGAAGCCGCCCGGATGCACGACCACGCTGCCGTTGGCACCGACCGACGCCTGGCGGAAGTCGCGCGAGTGGCTGTAGGTCGCGTTCAACGCGCTGTAGCGGCTGCGGTATTCCGCGCTGCCCACTGCGGTGGTGCCACCTTCGCGGGAGTCGGACAGCGCCACGCCGTAGCTGAAGTTGTTGTCGATGCCGGCCGAACCGGTGACGCCGACGCGGCTGTTGTCGTAGCCACCGCGCTCGCGCACGCCGAGATCGGCGCTGAACGACACCGGGTGGGTGCCACGGCCCAGCGGCACGCTCATCGACAGCAGGTACTGGGTGTCGGAACGGCCGAGCACGCCTTCTTCGGTGCGCAGCGCGGAGAAGCCGTAGTTCACCGAGCGCCAGGCGTTGTTGTAGCCCACCTGGTACTGCTTGGAGGTGCCGGAGCGGTCGTAGAAGTCGCGCACCGAACCGGTCACGTACAGCGCGCCGCCACGACGGCCCAGCGGCTGGTTCAGGGTTACCTGGAACTGGCTGCGCTGGCGGCCACGGGTGGTCGGGTCGATGCCGCGCTTGTCCGAATCGCGCCCATACAGGGCGTCCTGCAGGCTGTAGAAGCCTTCGGTCGAGTAGCGGTAGGCGGCCAGGGTCAGGTTGGTCCCGGTCTCGCCGATCATGTTGCTGTAGCTCAAGCGCACGCTGGCACCGGTGTGGTTGCCGTAGTGGTCGAACGTGGTGCGTGCGTGGGTGACGTCGGCGGCGAACGCGCCGACCGGCGTGGACACGCCGACGCCGTACAGCAGCGACAGGTAGCCGTCGCTCAGGGCGCTGCCACCGTACAGGGTCAGCTGGTTGCCGATACCGCGCTGGTAGGTGCCCTGCACCAGCCACGGCTCATCGGCCAGCAGCTTGTTGCGCACCTGGCCGGCGGTCAGCGAGTAACGCGACACGCCTTCGCGCAGCATCTGCGGCACCGAACCGAACGGCACCTTGAATTCGCGGCGGCGGCCATCGGCCTCGATCACGCTCACTTCCAGGTCGCCGCCGTAGCCGGTCGGGTACAGGTCGTCGATGACGAAGCTGCCCGGCGACACGGTGGAGGAGTAGATCAGCTGCTCGTTCTGGCGCACTTCGATGCGTGCGTTGGTCTCGGCGATGCCGCGCACGACCGGCGCGTAACCGCGCAGAGAATCGGGCAGCATGCGGTCGTCGCTGGCCAGGCTGGCACCGCGGTAACCGATCGAGTCGAACAGTTCACCGGTGGTGTAGGCCTCACCGATGGTGAGCATGCCGCGCACCTGCGGGATGCCGCGCTGCGCATAGGTGGCGATGCTCTGCCAATGGCGGCCATCACCCTCGGACCAGGTCAGGTTCGAATCGTGGCGGAACTGCCAGCCACCCAGGTTCATGCCGGCGTTGAGGCCGAGGTAGGCACTGCGGTTGCGCTGGCCACCTTCGACACGGCTGTCGCTGTCGATGGCATTGAAGCTGTAGCCGACGAAGCCGGCATTGATGCCACGGTCCCACAGCGCCGGATTGACGTAACCACGTGCCTCACGGCGCAGGAATACCTGCGGAATGCTGAGGTCGTAGCGCAGGTTGCCGCTGTCATAGACACCGTAGGCATTGGCCATGCGCTGCTGGACCGGCACGCAGCTGGTCTTGTCGGTGGGCACCGACGGGTCCTGCTGCAGCAGCACGGCCTCGCTGTCCACGCCCATTTCTTCCAGCATCGGCAGCGGCAGGCAGGCATCGACGCGGCCCTGCGCATCGGCCTTGAACTGCAGGTCGCGGCGGCCCTGCCAGGCCCCGTTGACGTAGACGTCGACGCGGTAGGTGCCGGCCACCATCGGGTTGCCGTTGCTGAAGGCTGCCAGGTCGACCTGCTTGGCCTGACCCGACAGGAAGCTGGAGTTGAACTGGGCCGATTCCGGTGCACGCGCGTTGGCCGCACCACTCTGCGCCATCAGCGCCTGTTCGCCGAGATTGGCCGGGGCAGCCAGCGCCCATCCTGGGCAGGCTACGCCAGCAACCAACAGGCAAAGCGCCTGATGGATCGACAATGTCAATCTGTTTCCGATCACACTGACATTCCTTCAATTCGCCGCACGGCGGCGGTGGCGGGATGCGCAGGCCCGTGGCCGGCGCGGCGCGTTCAGCCCCCGGTACTGCCGAGGCGGACCTTGTGCTCCACCCGACCGCCGTAATCGTTGATGGTGATGAAGCGCACCTGGTCGGAGCCCGCCGGTGCGGTGAACTCCAGGCTCTGCTTCGGCGCGACCATGGCGCCCTTGTCCTCGACGGTCTTTTCACTGCTGCCGGCCACGGCATGCACTTCGGCCAGCGTGACGTGGAAGGGGCTCGGGTTTTCCACCCGCAGGCGGTCGCCGGTGCGGGTCCAGCGCAGCGCTGCCGGTGCGTCGTTGGCGACGCCCTTCAGGCCCTGCGGCCGGTAGAAGAGCTTCAGGCGCGAACGAAACGCGACCTGCAGGTAATTCTGTTCGCCGCTGTCGGCGTTGTCCGGCGACGGCGGAACGTCCAGCACGTTGAGCCAGAACACCGACTCACGGTCGGTCGGCAGCTGCGCGCCGGAGAAGATCAGACGCAGCGCCTGGCTGCGGCCCGGCTCGACACGCGCGATCGGCGGCGTCAGCACGAACGGGGCATCGCTGGTATCGGCGGTCTGGTTGGCGTCGCCGCTGTCGATCCAGGCTTGGACCAGCGCCGGCGAATCGCCCACGTTGTCGACCTGCACGGTGACTTCGCGCGCCTGCGCCGGGTAGATCACTCGCGTGCCATTGACCACCACGCCAGCCAGAGCGTTCTGGCAGAAGGGCAGCGTGAACGCTGCCAGCAGCAGCGCCCGGGGAAAGAATGCTTTCATCGGAAGTACTACGCTCGAGGTATGTGGCCAGGGGCCGCGGTGCACTGGCCGGCGCGTACGCCGGCCAGTGCGGGTACGACTGCGATCAGTTGTAGATGATCGTGTACTTCACGCTGCTGGTGACGTCGCCCGGGGTGGCGGCGGCAGTGGCGTAGTACTCAGCGTAGTAGTTCAGATCGGCCGAGCCGTCGGTGCCGACGGTGACCCACTGCGAGTTGGTCTGGGCCTGGCCAGCGCCGGCAGCCTTGATCGGCAGGACCTGGTTGTTCGAACCCAGCAGCTGCAGCTGCACGTTGGTGGCAGCGTTGGCCGAGGCCTGGTTCAGCAGGCGGCCGGTGTTGAAGTCAACGGTCGAACCCGGCTCGAAGTAGGTGGCGACGTTGCCGGCGCTGCACTTGGTCAGGTTGATGGCGAACGGGGTACGGCCCGCAACGTTACCGGCGGCGGCCAGGGTGTTCTTGGACACGGTCGGCAGGTTGACGGCGAAGTCCTTGCCGCCCGGGGTCGAGATGGTGCAGGTCTTGTCGGTCACCTTGCCGTTGAAGGTGATGGTGCCGTCGGCGGCGTTGGCGGCCAGCGGAGCGGCGGCCAGCATCAGAGCGGCGATGATATTGATCTTGTGCATTCGCTTTTACCTAACCCTACTGAAGAGATGAGAAGTAGAGGAGGAAGCAAGGAGCACTGCCGGGCTATCAAGACCCATCCTTGCGTCTCACCTGTGGCCGGACTCGGACATACCTACCCCTGAATCCGTGACGCAAGTATAGGCATAACTGTGATGAAAGTCTCATTATTTTTCTGAACGCCAATTCATTGACGCCTTAAATGTGACGTGGTAGGCGGAATGGGCGCCAGAAGCGCGTGGAGGATTTGACGGTGGGACGGCCGGGTCACAGACGACCGTGGATGACACGTTGAGCGGCGTGTTCGACAGGCGCGGAAACCGGCCTTTTTCAGGTGGAAATCACCTTATTTGATGCGCATCACTCTTTCTTGGTGATGGCCCTAGCAGATTCGGATTTGTCCTATTAAAGGCGGATCGAACCTGTCGCTAACTAGGACACACCGAACCAGAGAACGTGTCATGAGGAATTCCATTCTGCTGTGCGTGGCCCTGATGTCCGTCAGCGCGCTGGCCCAGGCCAGCAGCGGCAACATTCGTTTCAGCGGCCGCATCGCCGAGCCGGGCTGCACGACGAACCTGTCCCAGGGTGAGCTGAGCCTGGCGGCCTGCCCGCCGTCGGCCAAGGGTTCGACGGTGGCCGTGACGGCGCTGGCCGATGGCCAGGCCGCGACGCTGCGCGATGGCAAGCGCCAGGGCCAGAAGCTGTCGGTGTCGGCCAGCGCGATGCGCGCCGGCGATATCGCCTTCTCCGAGCGCTACAGCGTGCAGGCTTCGAAGCAGCAACCGCTGCAGGGCGCTTACCTGGTGGTCGTCGACTACCTGTAAGCCGGCGCTTTACGCCGGCGGCAGCTCGAAGACCTGGCGCAGGTAGGCCAGGTAACCCGGGTCGTCGCACATGCTCTTGCCCGGCGAATCGCTGAGCTTGGCCACCGGCTGGCCATTGCAGCGGACCATCTTGATGACGATGTTGAGCGGCGTCGGGCCCAGATCATTGGTCAGGTGGGTGCCGACGCCGAAGGCGACCTGGCAGCGACCGCGGAAGTAGTCGTACAGGCGCATCACTTTGGCGATGTCGAGCCCATCGCTGAACACCAGCACCTTGCTGCGCGGATCGACCCGGCGCTGCTGGAAATGCGCCAGCATGCGGTCACCCCAGTCGAACGGATCGCCGGAATCATGGCGCACGCCGTCGAACAGCTTGCAGAAGTACATGTCGAAGTCGCGCAGGAACGCATCCAGGCCGACCACGTCGGACAGCGCGATGCCCAGATCGCCGCGATATTCCCGCGCCCACGATTCCAGTGCCGCCACCTGCGAATCGCGCAGGCGCGGGCCGAGGGCCTGGAAGGCCTGCAGGTACTCATGGGCCATGGTGCCGTGCGGGGTCATGCCGTACAGGCGGGCGAAGTGAACGTTGCTGGTACCGACCAGCTGCGGGCCGAGCGCATCGCGCAGCAGCGGCAGCAGCCGCGCATGCCAGTCCCGCGAGTAGCGGCGGCGGCTGCCGTAGTCGGCAATGCGGCACTGCTCGAAGCCGGGGGTATCGCGCAGCAGCGCGGCCTTGGCCTGCAGGCGGCGTTCGCCTTCGGCGAAGTCGGCCGTGGTGGTGTTGCGGAACCAGACTTCATTGATGATCGCCAGCAACGGCACTTCGAACAGGATGGTGTGCAGCCACGGGCCGGTGATGTCCAGTTCGATCTCGCCGGGCACGGCCTTTGATGCGCGCAGCTGGATGTACTTGCGGTCGAGATGGAACAGGCCGAGGAAATCGGCGAAATCCGGCTTCACGAAGCGCAGGCCACGCATGTAGTCCAGCTCCGCGTCGCTGAAACGCAGGCTGCACAGGTGGTCGATTTCTTCATCGATCTGGTCGATGCAGCTTGCCAGGTCGATACCGGGCGTGCGGCACTTGAAACGGTACTGCACCTGGGCGCCGGGGTGCTGGTGGAGCACCGCCTGCATCATGGTGAACTTGTACAGGTCGGTGTCGAGCAGGGACTGGATGATAGGCATGGGGCGGATTATGCGCCCGGCAGGGTGAACCGGGGTGCCTGCGAGCCACGCTCGGCTCACGGGGAACAACATGGGTAGATCCACGCCATGCGTGGATGCTCTTGCGGCGCTACAACGACCTGCGCAGCAGGCGGGGCACCAGCAGCAGCGCATGTGCCCAGATCGCGCCCCATACCGCCACGCGTACCGGCAGCGGACGCTGCCCGGCCTCGAACTTCTGGAAGTAGCGCCACAGCCCCCTGTGCTTGTGCCATTCCACGAAGAACGGCCGTGAGCGGCTGGAGACACCGCGCACATGGGTAACCTGCAGGTCGTTGGCGATCGCCACCACCGCGCCGGCCTCGCGTGCGCGACGGCACAGGTCCAGGTCCTCGGCGTGCAGGCGATAGCCCGCGTCCCAGCCACCGATGCGGTCGAACAGCGCGCGCGGCATCATCAGCAATGCGCCAGACAACGCAGGTACCCGCTGCAGCGCCTGGTGCGGCTCACGCGGAACCGCCAGCCTGGAGCCCTTGCCGGGCGAACGCAGCATCATCAGGAAATCCGGGTCGCGGCGGCGCACCGCCTCGTCGGCGTGGCCATGCTCGTCCACCTGTTCGACGCCCAGCAGGCAATCGCCCAGTGCTTCGGCGCGCGAACGCAGTTCGGCCAGCGTATCCGGCTCGACCATCAGGTCCGGGTTGATGAAGGCCAGCCACGGGCTGCGCGAGTCGGCCACGCCCTGGTTGTTGGCGGCGGCGAAGCCGGGGTTGTCCGGGTTGCCGACGAAGCGCACGCGCGGATCGTGGCTGGCATGCCGCTGCACGATGTCCAGGGTGCCATCCAGCGAACCATTGTCGATCACC
This sequence comes from Stenotrophomonas maltophilia, assembly GCF_002799155.1. Taxonomy (GTDB): domain Bacteria; phylum Pseudomonadota; class Gammaproteobacteria; order Xanthomonadales; family Xanthomonadaceae; genus Stenotrophomonas; species Stenotrophomonas maltophilia_R. The sequence goes on along the minus strand of NZ_NERD01000002.1, from coordinate 165,580 downwards.
CGGATCTCGGCCACATCCTGCGCCTGGCGCAGGCGCGAAAGGCAGGCATCAATGGTGCTGCCACTCTGGTAGGTGACGACGATGGCGGCAATGGCAACATTCAAACGGGTGGCTCCGGCGCGGACTGAACGAACAGGTCACCCTGTTCCCGCGGCATTATCGCCTGCCGCATGCGCTGCTGCAGATCAGCCCGCAACCCGTGCAGTGGATCGCGCATCAGGAAGTCGGCCAGCCGCGGTACCCAGGCCGGCCAGCGCGCCGCCAGGGCCTCCAGGTCGCCATCGCGGCTGACGGCCTCCCCTGCCCGGCTGACAAAGGCGGTTTCGCACAACACGTTGCGCCACCCCAGGCCGGCCATGCGCAGGCTGAGGTCGACCAGTGCCGCGTTCCAGCCCGCGTAACTCTCCACGTCCAGGCCACCGGCACGGCGGCGCGCGTTGCCACGCACCAGTACCGCGTGGGTGACCGCCGATGGCAGCTCCGGGTGCAGCGTCGGCAACGTCGCGCAGGTGTGCGCCAGCAGGGCCTGGTCCTGCGGTTCGGGATTGATCTCGCCCAGCCGTGGCCACGCTGCGGTCTCGCCGGCGTTGCACCATGGGGTTGCGGTGGCGATGGCGGCATCGCGTGCGAAGGCGTCCTGCAACTGCTGCAACCAGCCGGGTGAGGGCACGCTGTCCGGCGCCAGCACCGCCACGTCCAGGCCATCGCAGGCGCGCAGCATCTCGTCCAGATGGGCAACTTCGCCCAATGGCCGCGCGCGCCGGGTGTACTCGGCCTGCAGCGGCGTATGCGCCAACCAGTGTTCCACCACCGCCTGCGCGCGCGGCCCGGTCTGCGCATCATCGGCCAACCAGACCGCGGTCCCTGGCGCCGTGCCGGCATCCAGTGCGGCCAGGCAGCGGTCGAGCGCGGCATCGTCCACGCACAGCGGCAACAACACGATCGCCCCCATCCCGCCTCCGTGGTTGTCGGTGGCCACAGCGTAGCACCGGGAGGGTATCGGCCGGGTTGCACCCGGCGCCTGCTTCAGGCCAAGGCAACAGCAACAGCCGAAGCAAAGGCGGGTTCCTTGGGGATGGCGGGGTGGGTCCGGTTGCGGGGGACGCCGTAAATACGTCCCTGTAGGCTCGGTCGCGCCTTCGACAGATTTCTGCGATCCGCCGGCAAAGGCTGGGGTCAGATCCGTTTTCCAGAGGAAAACGGATCTGACCCCATTTTTGTATATCGGTATCTGACAGATGTGTCGACCAAGGTCGACACCTACCCACAGCCGCAGGAATCTGTCAGAGGCGGGGCGGTGTGGGGTGGCAGGACCGTTGGCGCCATGGATGGCGCCATCGAGCCCCCATGGGTGAGGGCGCTTTGCTTGCGAAGCACTGCTTCGCAAGCGCCCGAACGCACAGCCGCCAGCGGCTGGGCCGGACCCCGGAGGGGGGTTTACGGCGTGTCCTGCCACCCCACACCGCCCCGCCATCCCACGGAATGCCCGCTGTTGCTGTTGCTATTGCTATTGCTTCGGCCGTTGCTTCGGCGGGTGCCGGGCGCAGCCCGGCCGTAACCCCCTACTTCTTCGCGCGCGGCTGGTTCAGCGGCTCCATCGCGCGGAAGCGCTTGCTGTACTCGTCGGTCAGATTGCGCGATTCCTGGCTGTTGCGGACGATCGTCGGGGTCAGCAGCACGATCACTTCCGAACGACGGCTGGTGCGGGTCTTCTGCCCGAACAACGCACCGACCACCGGGATCCTGCTCAGGCCGGGGATGCCGCTGCTGCCGTCGGTGGCCGAGTCGGTGATCAGGCCCGCCAGCATGATGGTGTCGCCGCTCTGCACCGCCGCTTCGGTGGACAGCTTCTTGGTCGAGATGCGCGGGTTGCAGTTGCGCTCGGTCGGGTTGCAGGCGTCCGGCACGTCCGAGGCGCTGCTGACTTCCTGCACGATATCCAGGAATACGGTGCCGTCACGGGTCACGCGCGGGCGCACCTTGAGGATCACGCCGGTGTCGATGTACTGCACCGAGCTGTAGGTGCTGGTGCCCACGCCGGTATTCACCGTGGTGGTGTTGATCGGCACCTTGTCGCCGACGTTGAGCGTGGCCTCGGCGTTGTTGCGCACGAACACCGATGGCGTCTGCAGCAGGCGCAGGTCGGTCACCTTGTCCAGCGCGCTGACCACGGCAGCGGCATTGTGGCCGGTGAATGCCCAGCCCACACCATCATTGCCGGTCACGCCACCCGCAAAGGTATTCCAGGCACCCGCAGCAGCCGGCGGCAGGGTCAGGCCGCTGAGCGCGCCGGTCAGTGTGCGGCCGGCCACGGCGTTGTCGAAGAACCAGTTCACGCCGTACTTCAGGTCACCGGTCAGCGCCACTTCGGCCACCTGTGCCTCGATATGCACCTGCAGCGGCATCACATCCAGCTTCTCGATCACCTCGCGGATCGAGCGCCAGGCCTGCGGGGTCGAACGCACCAGCAGGGTGTTGGTTTCCTCCACCGCCGACACGCCGACGCGGTCGCCCTCCACCTCCAGGCTGACACTGACGTTGCCGGGCTGGCGCTGCGGCAGGTTCAGGCTGCCATTGCTGCTGCCACTGCCACTGGTTCCGCCCAGCGTCGAACCCAGGTTGCTGCTGCTGTTGTCCATGCCACGGTCGCCGTCGCCGCCCAGCTGCGACGGAATGGCGCCCGGTGCCAGCGAGGCCGGGCTGGAGCCGCCGCGGTTGCCACTGCTGGCGAAGGCCTCGCTGAGGCGCTCGGCCAGGTCGCGTGCCTTGATGTAGCGCAGCTCGTAGGAGAACAGGCGGGCGCTGCCGCCGGCGGTGTCGATGCGATCCAGCCACTGCTGGATCTGGTCCAGGTAGCGCACCTGCGGCGTGATCACCAACACGGCGTTGGCATTCTCCAGCGGCAGGAAACGGAACATGCCGGCACTGGGCGTCTTGCTCTCTTCGCCGAACACCTTTTCCAGGTCGGCCGCCACCTGCTCGGCCTTGCCCGACTGGATCGGGAACACGCCCACCGACATGCCCGACAACCAGTCGACGTCGAAGATCTCGACGGTGCGCAGGTAGTTCTCCAGCTCGGCGCGGGTACCACCAAGGGTGATCACGTTGCGGCCGCTGTCCACGTTGACGATGGCGTTGGGGCGCGCGTACGGCTCCAGCACCTTCTTCATCTCGGTGGCGGAGATGAACTGCAGCGGCACCACGCGGACTTCGAAACCGCGTGCACTGGCCGCCGGTGCCGTGCTCGGTGCGACCGTGCCGGCCAGCGCCTGGTCGGCGGCGACGATGTTGTAGCGCCCACCGCTGTAGACCATGCGCGCGTTGTTCCAGCCCAGCACCATCTCCAGCAGGTTCAGTGCCTGCGCCGGCGATACCGGCTTGGGCGTGGCCAGGGTGACCGTGCCCTGCACGCCCGGTGCGATCACGTAGTTCTGGCCGAGCATGTCGCCGAGGATGGCCTTGACCACCGCATGCAGCGATTCGCCTTCGAAGTTGAAGGTCGCCTCGCCGGTGCTGGCGCCGTGCAGCGCCGATGCCGGCGCGCGCGCGGCCTGGCGGTTGATCATCGTGCCGGTGCCACGGCGGATCACCGCCTGCGGTGCCCCTTGGCTTTCACGGGCGGCATCGGCAGCGACGTCGGCCGCCTGGCCGGCGTCGGCGCTGGGCGACAGGTTGCCGTTGCGCTGCACGTGCGGCGCGGACACCGTACTGCAGCCGACCAGCAGCGCGAGGGCAAAGGACCAGGGAAGAAAACGCAGGCTCATGCATTCACTCTATCGGTTGGTGCCATCGCCCGGGGGCGGCGACGGTTGTTGCTGCTGTTGCTGCAGCTGGCGGCGGCGGGCCTGGATGCGTTCGCGGATGGCCTGCATCTGCGCTTCGCTGGGACCGTTGTTGGCCGGTGGTGTTTTTGCAGCTGTCGCCGCGGGCGCTGGTGCATTGCCAGCGGGCGACGGCGATGGGGGTGCCGCGGCCGGTGGCGGCGCTGGCGGAGCGCCCGCCGAGGGCGGCACAACGATCGCACCTGCAGGCGGCGCACCATTGGCACCACGCAGCACCGTTGGCGGCTCACCGCCCTGGCCGTTGAACACCGCCAGTTCGAGAACCTGGTTGCCACCGGGCCCGATCACCGTGGCCTGGCGCGGCTGCAGCGCCACCAGCTGCCAGCCATCCACGGCTTCGCCGTTGAGGCGCAGGCGCAGCGAGCGGTTCTGTTCAGTGGTGAACGTGGCCATGCCGAAATCGCCGGTCAGCAGCACGCCGGTCAGGCGCAGCGCGGCGCTGGCCGCCGGTTCGCTGCCACCCAGCAGGTAGGGCCGCGGCCTGCGATCCTCGGCGAACAGCGGGCGCTCACTGATCGCGCTGTAGCTGTCGGCGCTGGCCATGCGTTCGGCGGCCAACGGCGGCAGCACCGGCAGCGAAGGCACCGCATCGGCGTCGCCATCCGCACCTGGCAGCTGGCTGCCCAGCCCGAAGCCGGTCGCCAGCCAGACGGCGGCCGCCCAACCGGCCAACGCCAGCAGGAAGCCGGTGCGCAGGCTGATCTGTTCAAGCTTCATCGGCCACCTCCTGTCCGTCGGACGGGGGCGCCGGGTTGGGCGCGGGTGCGGCCTCGTCCGGCGAAGCGGGTGGTGCCGGTACCGGTGCCGCAGCGGGTGCCGCAACCGTGCCGTCGGCGGCAGCTGGCAGCAGATAGCCGGCCAGCTCGAAGGACACGTCCAGGCCCAGCCCCGATTCGTTCGGCGATTGCTGGAAGCGCTGCGCGATCAGGTTGAGGTTGTCGACGAACAGGCGTGGGCTGCCGGTTTCCAGGCTGTGCAGCACGGTGGCCAGTTCGGCCACGCCGCAGCGCAGGCGCACCTGCATGGCGACGCGCACGAACTCGGCATCGCGCCGGTTGTCGGTCAGCGGCGTGCGGTTGCTGATGGTGCAGCTGCGGTTGCCCGGGCTGGCCATCGCCACTGCATCTTGCAGGCGGGCGCCCAATGCAGCGGCGGCAGCTTCGGCAGTGGCTTCGCGCAGGAAGCCCGGCCGCTGCTGCAGTGCCTCGCGGGTAGCGCGAAGGCGCTGTTCGATCTGCGGCTGCTGCTGCAGCTGCGCCTGCACGCGCGACTCGCGTTCGCGCAGGGCGGCGACATCGGCATCGATCGCACGCAACGGCTGGGTGAACCAGGGGTGCACCAGGAGCAGATAGGCCAGGCCCAGCACTGCCAGCAGCAGTGCCAGCGCCAGCCAGCGGTCACGGCGTGCGCTTGGCATCGGCATCGGCCGCCTCCGGGGTCGGTGCGGCAGCCGGCAACGGCTGCAGTTCGGCGGTCATGGTGAAGCGGTCGCGGCCACTGGCGGCGCCATCGGCCTGCAGCACCCCGGTCAGGTTGACCTTGCGCCACTGCGGTGCGTCCTGCAGCAGCTGCACCAGCTGCGATGCCTCGCGGCTCAGGCCGATCAGCTGCAGGTTGTTGTTCTCGATCGCCAGCTTTTCCAGGTAGGTACCTTCCGGCAGGCGCCGGGTCAGTTCGTTCCAGATCTCAACGGTACCGGCGCGCTGGCTGCGCTGCTTCTCCAGAAACGCGGCGCCATCGATCAGCGCCTGCAACTGCGCGCGTTCGCTGGCCACGCCACGCGCACTGCGCGCGCTGCGCTCGACCTGGTCACGCAGCTCATCGGCGGCGGCCTGGCGGTTGTCGAGCAGCTGCACCGCGGCCAGTACCAGCATCACCACGGCAGCCACGGCCAGCAGCAGGTTCCAGCGCCGCATCGGGTCTGGCCGCAGTTGGCGCTGCGCGGGCGGCAGCAGGTTCACCTGCAGCACGTTGCCCTGCGCATCGATGGCATCGACGCCTGCCAGCGCGTCGGCCCATGGGCCCACACCGGTGCGCCATGCGTCCAGCTGCCGCAATGGCCACGCCACCAGTTCGACCTGAAGCTGGCCCTCGCCGGCCGCCCCGAGCTCGCGCACGTCATAGCTGACCTGGCTGGATTCGAACGGCGTCTGGCGGTCGATCTCGAAGCCGACCACCGCACGCAGGCGGTCGGCGGCGGCGGCCGGCAGCCGCAGATCGCGACGCAGCACGGCGTTGGCGGGCAGCAGCCACACCCGCGGCAGGCCGCGCAGGCGAGGCTCCAGCACGCGGTCCAGTTCAACCGGCGACAGCGGCCACGGCAGGCGCGCCACCGCTTCGCGGCGTTCACCGGCTTCACGCCAGACCTGCAGCTGGTCACCCTCATGCTGCAGCAGCAACCGTGCCTGGCCCCAGCCCAATGCCCATTGCCAGCGCACTGGCACCCAGGCCAGCAGCGACTGCCGCCACCAGCGCAGGAAACGGCCAGCGCCCGGGCCGATCCGGCCCTGCACCTGCCGCAGAGTGTCCTGCCACGCCGTCATCTTGCTGTCATTCCCTGCTCCCAGCGAAGCACTGTGTAGGTCCGCCCGGGAACCCCGCCCGAGCCACTGCGTACCACGGCCTGCAGCACCGACCTGCGTCCACTGCGGTCGATGGCACCGGACTCGATACTATAGGTGCCGCTGCTGCTGGCAAGCGTTGGCGTACCACCAGCGGAATCTGCATCACGCTCCTGCTGTGCGCGCTGCGCCAGCACCCTGTCCGCATCCAGCCCCAGCGCAGCCAGCACCGGCGCGCTGGCGAACTGCGGATCCGGCCGTGCCTGGCGGCTGTACAGGGTCAGGTGCGGCAGCATCGCCCGGTACAGCGGTCCGCGCATGCCCAGGACCCGCTGCAGCTCGCCCAGGGTCTCGAACCGCCTGTTGCGCGGGCCGTAGGGCAGCCCGGCCGCGGCGTAGTCCTGCGCTTCGGCACCACCGCCCGGCTGCAGCAGGCTGTCCTCGTCGCGCCAGTCGATGATGGCCCCGGCCAACTGCCGGGCCTGTGCATCGTCTTCGCCAAGCGCCTTGAGGAAGGCCGTCAGCAGCGCCGCGTCGGCCAGGTTCAGGTTGATCTTGCCGTTCTCGTCCAGCACCTTGATCTCGATGCTGGCGTCATCGAACTGCCAGCGGTAGGTACGGCCATCGGCACGCCAGGGCGCCCGCTGCGGATCGGCTGACAGACGCAGCAGTGCATACTCGAGGCCGGCGCGCGCACGTTCCTGCCCGCGCGCATCGTCATCCAGCACGCGCTGCTGCAGGTGTTCGACCCGCGCGCTCAGCGCGAACGCGCCGACCAGCGCCGTCATCAACGCGATCAGCCACAGCACCAGCACCAATGCCGCCCCGCCCTGACGGTTCATCGCGCGCCTCCACTGCCACCGGCACGCGGCGCCACCACCAGCGGCGGCCACGGCGCGCCCCGGACCGGCACGATCTGGATCTCCACCAGCATCGGCAGGCGGCGCGTGTCATCCCAGCGCGGCAGCCAGTCGGTCACTTGCCCGGTGCTGGCATCGATGCCGCGATAGCGCAGCTGCACCGACTTCAGGTTCTCCACCAGTACCTCCGGCGGGCGCGGCGGATTCTCGGCGATGCGCTCGCCTTCCTGCAGCAGCACCAGGTCCAGCAGCAGGCGCTGCTGGCCATTGCGCCCGTCCACCTGCAGCGCGTGCAGGTAGGGGCCGCCACGGCCGAGGTATCCGGGCAGGTCGGCAGCGAACAACATGCGCTGCTCTTCGCCCTGGAAGAAGAGCGGTTCGCGGGTGGGGTCCGGGGCCTCCAGAGGGGTGCGCAATGCACCCGCCAACTGCCTGCGCAGCAAAGACTCCACTGCGCGCATGCGTTCGCTTTCGGCGGCAATCTGCTCACCGCGCTGGCTGACCGCCATCGCCGAACGCACGCTGGCAAAGGCCAGTGCCAGGCCGCCGGCCAGCAGTACGGTCGCGAGCATGACTTCGACCAGGGTGAAACCTGCGGCGTGGCGCCTCACCGTGCATTCTCCAGGTCGGGCGGCAACAGGCGCAGGCTGCGCCAGTGCAGCTGCTCGCGCTCGCTGTCGCCCCAGCGCACCTGCAATTGCAGCTCCGCCAGCCATGGGGTGCCCGGCGACGTTGCCTGCACGACGTTGCCGGCGCGCGGCTCCACCCACGGCTGAACCTGCAGTTCCCAGTGATAGCGTCCCTGTTCCCAGTCACCCTGCTGGCTGCCCACCTGCAGCGGCGCGCCGACGCCGGCCTCGGCCAGCAACGACTGTGCATGCAGCACCGCGCGCGTGCGCAGCTCGGCATCCCGTACCTGCCTGGCGCCTCCGGACAGGCTGCCCAGCAGGAGGGTCAACGCCAGGCCCAGCAGGGCGAAGGCGATGATCACTTCCAGCAGGGTGAAGCCACGCGCGCGCCGCTTCATTGCACCCGCCAGGGGCCGGAGCGGACCTCGCCGGTCAGCCAGCCGACGTCGATGCGCCATTCGGCACCGTCGCGCTGCAACCGGATGCGACCACCGCTGGAGCCGCCATCGGGATGAAATTCGATCACCCCCTGCCCCGGCGCGGTAGCCAGCTGGGCGGCACCTTCGAACTGCACCTGCAGCTGTGCCGGGACCTCACCGTGGCGCTGGTTGGCCCCTTCCCAGCGGCGCCGTGCCGGTTCGATCACGAAGCGCTGCGGTTCGCCGCGGGCGATTGCCTGCGCGCGCACCATGCGCAGCTGGCTGGCGATGTCCTTGCCGGCGCTGCGCAGCTGCATGCCCGCAAAACCGCGCGACAGGCCAGCGGCCGTGATCAGGCCGATCGCCGCGATCAGGGCGATCACCAGCAGCATTTCCAGCAGCGACAGTCCGGCCGCGCGCCTGCCGTGCAGGCGCGGGTGGGGCAACCGGCGCGGCAGGAAATACGTCATGCGCGGTTACGGCTGGTAGCGGATGTCAGCGTCGACGCTGCTGCCGCCGGCCTTACCATCCTTGCCCAGGCTGACCAGCTCATAGGGCTGGCTTTCGCCCGGCGCGCGGTATTCCAGCGCATGGCCCCACGGGTCGTTCAGGTCGGCCGGCTTGGCGTACGGGCCCAGCCACCCGCCGACGCCGGCCGGTGCCGTCACCAGGTCATTGAGCGTGCCCGGCAGCTTGCCGGTGTCGATCTGGTAGTTGTCGATCTTGGACGCGACGGTCTGTACCTGCGCCTTGGCGATGTTGGCCTTGCCACGGTCGGCGCCGCCCAGCACGCGGCTGGCGACCAGGGTCAGTACCGCGCCGATCAGCACGATGACGATGATGATTTCCAGCAGGCTCATGCCCGACTGGTTGCGCGCGGCGGTGAAGGAAAGGCGGATCGGTCGGCGACGGGCAATCATGGACGGTCCTTTCAGTTGCGGAGTGTCGGGGTTGCAGGGAGTGCCATCGTCAACCGATGGCATTGGTCAGGTCGTACAGCGGCACCAGCACGGCCACGATCACCGCGCCGACCACCGAGGCCAGCACCAGGGTGATCGCCGGCACCATCGCCGCCAGCATGCGGTCGATGCGCCGGGCGCTGTCCTGTTCGAACGTGTCGGCGGCTTTCAGCAGCATGGTATCGAGTGCGCCGGATTCCTCGCCGACCTGGATCATCTGCAGGGCCAGGCGCGGGAACCGCTTGCCGCGCGACAGTGCCAGCGACAGCCCGGCGCCGTTCTTGACTTCATCGGCAGCCGTTTCCACGTCGGCGGCCAGCGCGCGGTTGCCCAGCACGTTGCGGGCGATGCCCAGCGCACCCAGCAGCGGCACGCCATTGCGCAGCAGCGTCCCCAGCGTACGCGCCAGCCGCGCGGTTTCCAGCTCGCCGACGAGGCGGCCGATGCCACGCCGCTGCAGCAGCCAGCCATCCAGCGCCAGCCGGAACGCGGGTTGCCGCGCCTTGCGCTCGAAGAACAACACCACCAGTGCCGGCACCACCAGCAGCAGCACCCACCAGTCGCGCACGAACAGGCCCAGCTGCAGCACTGCATTGGTGAACCACGGCAGTGCCACGTCCAGGCTCTCGTACATCTGCGCGAACTGCGGCACCACATAGCCAAGCAGGAACAACAGTGCACCACCGACCACCACCAGCAGGATCGCCGGGTAGACCAGTGCGTTGATCACCTTGCCCTGCAGCGCGCGGCTGCGCTCGAGGTAGTCGGCCAGGCGCTGCAGGGTTTCATGCAGGCTGCCACCTGCCTCGCCGGCACGCACCATGTTCACGTACAGGCGCGAGAACAGCCCATGCTGGCGTTCCAGCGCGGTGGACAGCGGCGCACCGCCGCGCACCACATCGCGGATGTCGGTGATCGCGCGGCGCGATCGTTCGTCTTCGGGCAGGCCCAGCAGGATCGACAGCGCGCGGTCCAACGGCTGGCCGGCACCGAGCAGGGTCGCCAGCTGCTGGGTGAACTGCAGCAATGCGGCGCCCTGCAGCGGGCGCTGCTGCAGCAGGTTGCGCCAGCTGCTGCCGCCGATCGCGCCGGCATCGGCCAGCTGCGTCTCCATCGGCAGGTGGCCCTGGTCCTGCAGGCGCGCGATCAGCTCGGCCTCGCTGGCCGCTTCCATCTGCCCGTCGAAGACCTCGCCATGCGGATTGAGCGCCTTGTAGCGATAGTTCGGCATGTCAGCCCCGGCGTCCTGCGCGCATCAGCTTTCCTCGGTCACGCGCAGCACTTCCTCGATGGTGGTCTGCCCGCTCAACGCCTTGGACAGGCCATCTTCGTACATGGTGCGCATGCCGGCTTCGCGGGCGATGCGCTCGATCTCGCCCATGCCATCGCGACGCATCACCGCACGCCGCAGCGCATCATTCATCACCAGGAATTCCATGATGGTGGTACGCCCCAGGTAGCCGGTCGGCGCCAGCGCCGATGCCTTCGGGCGGTACAGGTGGATCGGCCCTTCCGGCTGCAGGCGGCGCAGCTCGAACCGCTCGATCTCCTCCGGCGAAGCGGCATAGCGCTCGGCGTGGGTCGGCTCCAGCCGGCGCACCAGGCGCTGGGCCAGGATGCCGTTGATGGTGGAGGTGAGCAGGTAGTCTTCCACGCCCATGTCGAGCAGTCGGGTGATGCCACCGGCAGCATTGTTGGTGTGCAGGGTGGACAGCACCAGGTGGCCGGTCAGCGCCGACTGGATGGCGATGCGCGCGGTTTCCAGGTCGCGCATTTCACCGATCATGATGATGTCCGGATCCTGGCGGACGATGCTGCGCAGCGCATTGGCGAAGTCCAGGCCGATCTGCGGCTTGGCCTGGATCTGGTTGATGCCCTCGATCTGGTATTCGACCGGGTCCTCCACCGTGATGATCTTGACGTCAGCGGTGTTGAGCTGGCTCAGCGCGGTGTACAGCGTGGTGGTCTTGCCCGAGCCGGTCGGGCCGGTTACCAGCAGGATGCCGTGCGGTTGTTCCAGCACCTTGCGGAACTGCGGCAGGAAGGCGTCGGTGAAGCCGAGCCGGTGGAAATCGAACACCACCGTTTCGCGGTCGAGCAGACGCATCACCACGCTTTCGCCATGCGCGGTAGGCACGGTGCTTACGCGCAGGTCCAGCTCCTTGCCCTGCACGCGCAGCATGATGCGGCCGTCCTGCGGCAAGCGGCGCTCGGCGATGTTGAGCCGGGCCATGATCTTGATGCGGCTGATCACTGCGGCAGTGAGGTTGGCCGGCGGGCTTTCGCCCTCCACCAGCACGCCGTCGACGCGGTAACGAACCTTCAGCCTGCTCTCGAACGGTTCGACATGGATATCCGACGCGCGCAGCTCCACCGCGCGCTGGATCACCAGGTTGACCAGACGGATCACCGGCGCTTCCGAAGCCAGGTCGCGCAGGTGCTCGATATCGTCGACGGCACCGCCCTCGCCGTCCGCGGTTTCCACGATCGCTCCCATCGCGCTGCGGCCCTGCCCGAACCAGCGTTCGACCAGATCATCGATTTCAGCGCGCATGCCCAGCACGGGTGTCACCGGAACCCCCAGCGCCAGCTGCACGGCCTGCTGTGGATAGGCGTCATGGGCATCGGCCAGCCACAGCCGCACCCCGTGTTCATCCAATTCCAGCGGGCACACGTGGAACTGCTTCAGGAAGCGCAGCGACAGCGGCAATCCCTCGGCCAGCCCCTGCGGCGGGGCCTCCGGCACCTGCTTGCCTTCCAGCAGCGGCAGGCCCAGCACCTCGGCACTGGCCTGTGCCTGGTCGCGTTCAGACACCAGGCCCAGGCGCACCAGCAGGCCCAGCAGGCTGCCACCGGCCTCGGCATGCAGCGGCCGCGCGCGTGCCAGGTCTCCTTCCTTGAGCCGGCCGCGCGCCAGCAGCGCATCCAGGATGCGGCCTTCGGCGTCGTCGGTAACGGTTGCAGCAAGCGCGTTCACGTGACTCTCCTGTCAATCGGCCCGACTTTAGCAGTTAAGCCGTGATTTCCGCCGCCCTGCGGCCACCTTTCGTAAAAAGACGAAGCCCGTCACACAGGATGACGGGCTTCGGCCATTCAACTACGACACGAGGTGCTTACTGCGTGGCGAGAATGCTCACACCGTTGTAGGCGGCTTCGCCCACCACCTTGATGTAGTACGTGCCTGCTACCGGCTTGGTCACCCGCACCGTTTCGGACGTGCCAGGACGGGTCGACTTGGCATCGTTGTCGCTGGCGCTCGGCTCGCGTCCCTGGGCGATGTAGACCGACACGTTGCCGGTGCCACCGTAGGTGATCACGCTGAGCTGCTTGCCGGCGACAGCTTCGAAGCTGTACAGGCGGCTGCTGGCGGCAGCGCCGCTGAGGCCACCGACCGCAGCCTTGTTGGTCAGCGGCGTCGCCACCGGCCCACAGTTCTCGGTGCACGGTTCTTCCAGTGCCTTGGCCAGCGCGGCCTTGGCGTCGAGAATACCGGTACCGATCGGGGTGGCCGCCGGAATGGCGACCGGGAACGGACGTGCGGTTTCCTTCAGCAGGGTGCGCATCGCCGCCGGGGCCAGCGGATCCTTGCCCTTGGCGATCAGCGCGCTCTGCACCAGTGCGGCGACGGCTGCCACGTGCGGCGAAGCCATCGAGGTACCGCCCATGCCCATGTAGCTGTAGCTGCCTGACTCCGGGGTGGTGGCCGCATCGGACCCGGACTGCCACACATAGCCTCCCGGGTTGCCATCGACACTGCCACCACCGCCTGGTCCGGACAGGTCAACGCGGGTGCCGTAGTTGGAGTAGTAGGTGATGCCGCCGGTGATACGGGTGGCACCCACGGTCACCACGCCCTCGCAGCTCGCCGGGCGGTACTTGGAGGCGTTGTCGGTTTCGTTGCCCGCCGCCACGACCACCGTGGTGCCACGCGAGATCGCGCCGTTGATCGCGTCCTGGTAGGTACCATCGCAGCTGCCGCTGCCGCCCAGGCTCATGTTGATGATCTCGGCCGGATTGGCGTTGGCGGGGACGCCCGTCACCGTACCGCCGGAGGCCCAGGTGATGGCATCGGCGATATCGGACAGGTAGCCACCGCACTTGCCGAGCACGCGGACCGGCAACACCTTGGCCTTGTGCGCCACGCCGGCCATGCCAACACCATTGTTGGTCTGCTCGGCAACGGTGCCGGCCACATGGGTACCGTGCCACGAACTGTCTTCGGCCAGCGAGCCGTTGTAGCACTCGTTGTCGTTCTCGACCCAGTCGCCATAATCCTGCGCGCCCGGCACGCGGTCGTCGGTGGCACGGCGCGAGGTCTCGGCATCGCTGATGAAGTCGTAGCCTTCCAGCAGGTTGCCGACCAGGTCCGGATGCTGGGGCAGGATGCCGGTGTCGAGCACCGCCACCACTACGCCCTCGCCCTGCGACACATCCCAGGCTGCAGGTGCGTTGATGCCGCCGGTAGCGTTGTGCAGGTGCCACTGATACTGCTGGTAGTACGGGTCGTTCGGCGCCAGCGCCGGCTGCACGTCGCCCGCGCGCAGTTCACTGCGGCGCAGCTTCACGTCGGCCTCGGCGTACTGCACGGCAGGATCGGCCTTCAGCTCCTTCAGTACGCGCTGCAGTTCAGCCGGGGCCAGGCGGCCCTGCAGGCGGATCACATCGGCGCCGATGCCGAGCTTGCGCACGACCTGCGGCCCGAGCGTGCTGGCACGTGCCGTGCCCCCCGACAGGTTGGCGCGGGTCAACGCCGATTGCACAGTGGACAGCTTGGCCGAGCGATCACTGGCCGCAGCGGTACCGGCGCGGTACTTGACGATGATGCGCTCGGCCCCCGGTTGGGCGGTGCTGGTCTGGCGCACCGGTTCACGGGTCGGCAGGCCGGCGGCGTGGACGGCACCGACGGCCGTCATCGACAGCACGGCGGCGGCAAGCACATTGATGCGAAGGTTCTGCTTCTTGATCACGTCGAATTCCTCTTCTGGGTCATGGATCGAACCAACACTGCGGCCATCATTCCTTGACGACTCCCGGCCGGCCCAGCCGGGATTGCCGTGACCTCCCCCCAGGCCCTGATTGCAGGTACGGCGCCGGCGTGGGTGGCCGCCGGCGCAATGGAGTGGCTTACCAGCCGAAGCCGGCACCGACGCCGACCGAACTGTCGTCACTGCTGAAGGCGCCGCCGAAGGTGACCGTGGCGCGATCGCTGATCGCACGCTGGTAACCCAGCGACAGCGCCGATTCGCCGCCCTGGAAACCGATGCCGACACCCACACGGTTCTGGGTGCGGATGCCGGCGGCACTGGTGGCCATGTTGAGCATCGCGGCACTCATCGCGCCCTGGCGGTCGATGCGGCGGTCCATGTGGCGCAGGCGTCCATCGATCTCGCCCTTGAACACATCGAAGCTGTCGGCAACGGCCTGCACGCGGCTGTCGGTGTAGCTGTTGGCCGTGGCCATGCCACGATCAAGCTGGCCCTTGTTGACGGCGTCGGTAGCGGTGGTGCCAGCGGCGACGTTGGTGACCTGACGTTCGTTGCCTTCGCTGCCCACCGAGACCGTGTTGGCACGATCGGCGACCGAACCCTGGCCCAGTGCCACGGCGTTTGCCGCAGTGGCGCTGGCGCCCTGGCCGATGGCCGTGGACGAAGCACCGCTGGCGACGGCGCCCTCGCCCATCGCAACGGCATTGGCCCCTGTCGCCGGGGTACCGACCGGAATGCCGGCCCCCGCCGCAGCGACCGTCGGCGTGCCCTGCACGCGCGCGGTACCGGCCGGTGCGGCATCGGCCGTTGCCGGTGCGTCGGCCACGCTGGCCAGCGGGCTTTCATCCAGCGACGCACTCATTGCGCGCAGGCTGGAAGCACCTGCGCGCGTGCCACCCGCGGTACGACGGTCAATCTCGCTGACCTTGCGGTCCAGCGCACCGAGCGCATCGCCGACGTTGCTGTAGGTGGCGCCCTGGATCACATAGTTGGGCGCCACGAACACACCCTGCATGCCGACGCTGGCGCCACCGCCGAGGAAGCTGGCGGCATCACTGAGCGACTGGAACAGCTGCCCGCCATTGATCGCCTGGCGGCTGCCTGCGGCGATGCTGCCGGCACCGACGTTGTCGATGGTGGTGCCCTGGAAACCGGACAGGGTCAGCCGGTCACGGCTGGCATCGTCATAGCCAACCGCACTGGCCGCGGTGGTCTCGACCGTGGCGATGCGCGAATCGAAATCACCCACGCGGGTTTCCACCGCGCCCACCCGCTGGTTGGTGACGTTGAGCTGGGAACCGGTGATGGCATCGGTACTGCCAGCGGCGATGCGGCCGTCGGCCACGTTGACGATGCGCCGCGTGGCCGGGCCGGCCGTGCCGTTGCCGCCGCCGACCGAGACCACATTGGCCTCAAGCGCGCGCGAACCGGCACCCAGTGCCACCGAGTTGTTGCCGCTGGCGCCGCTGTTGGCGCCCAGTGCCAACGCTGCATTGCCGAGGGCCGTGGCACCACTGCCCAGCGCATTGCTGCGGCTGCCACTGGCGTTGGCATTGCCGCCGATGGCCACGGCGTCGGTGCCGGTGGCACTGGCGGTACCCGAACCATTGGCCTTGAAGCGTTGGCCGACCGCATCGGCGGTAGCGGCCACTGCATCGAGCTGGCCCTTGTTCACCGCGTCGGTGGCCTGCGTACCGGCCGCGACATTGGTGAGCTGGCGGTTGATCGCGCTGTGGGTGACTCCGGCGGCATCGACCCAATCCTGTGCGGCGCCGACCGAAACCGTGTTGGCGCGGTCGGCCAGCGAGCCCGCCCCCAGCGCGGCGCTGTTGCCGGCGTCCTTGGTGGTCCAGGTGTTGCTGCCGAGCACCGTCGCGTTGGTGGCCTGGGCATAGCTGTTGTAACCGACCACGGTGGCGCCGTCCTCGGTCGCCCATGCCTCACTGCCGATGGCGGTGGTGTACTGGCCACCGCTGACGCTGCCTGCATCCTGTCCCGCCAGTGCGTTGAAGCCGACCGCCACGCCGTTCAATCCGGTGGCGGCGTTGTTGCCGAGTGCGGTGCCGTACTCGCCGGCCCTGGCCTGCACACCGAAGCCGGCGCCGGCGATCTGCGCGATGGTGCCCTGGCCCACCGCCGTAGAGACATCGGCGGCCTGCGCGGCACTGCCCACGGCGGTGCCGAAGAAGCCGGCGCTGGCACCTGCACCGAACGCCGTGGCGCGCCAGCCACTGGCTTGGGCGAAGTTGCCGACCGCCGTGGTTTCGCGGCCATCGGCGATCGCGCCATAGCCCACTGCAGTGGCAGCCAGACCGGCGGCCTCGGCGAGGCTACCGACGGCGGTCGCCCCGATGCCCTGCGACTGCGACTGCGCGCCGATCGCAATGCTGGCGGCGCCCCCGCTGCTGCTCTGTGCGCCCAGTGCGACTGCCCCGCTTGCGGTGCTGCTGGCACCGCTGCCGATGGCCACGCCCTGCTCGGCTGTAGCCAATGCGTCGACGCCTACTGCAGTGGCGTTGGCCGCCACCACCGTGGCACCGCTGCCCAGTGCGGTGGCGCCGTTGCCGAGGGCATTGGCCGCGTTGCCGGCGGCCAGTGCGTTGTCGCCGTCCACCAGTGCGCCTGCCTCGCCATCGGCATTGCCGCTCGCCTGGAACTGGCGGCTGGTCTTGTCGGCAACGCTGGCGACCGCATCCAGCTGGCCCTTGTTCACTGCATCGGTGGCCTCGGTGCCCGCCGCCACGTGAGTCACCTGGCGCTCACCGCCTGTCGTGCCCACGGCCACGGAATTGTCGCGCTCAGCCTTGGAACCGGCACCGAGCGCCACGCTGTTCACCCCACTGGCGGTGGCGCTGGCACCCAGCGCGGTGGCATCCGCCGCATCCGCCCACGAATTCCAGCCGATGGCCGTGGCGTAGTCTTCGGTGGCCCACGCACCCGCGCCGAATGCGGCCGCCCCTGTGCCACTGGCACGCGACGGGATCAGGCCGAAGAAGGTGCTGCCACCGATCGCCACGCTTTCTTCGCCACTGGCTTCGCTGGACTGGCCGACAGCCACTGCGCCGGTACCGGCGGCGGCGGCACCGAAGCCGACCGCCGTGGTGTTGGCGCCACTGGCCGCAGAACCGTAGCCCAGCGCAGTGCCGAGGCGGCCGGTGGCTTCGGCATAGCCGCCGACGGCGGTGGTGCCATCGGCGGAGGCCGTGCTGCGGAAGCCGCTGGCCAGTGCCTGCGTGCCGCTGGCGTTGGACTCGGTGCCGTTTGCAGTGCTGTAGGCACCGCTCGCCTGTGCACGCGCACCGACTGCGCTGGCGCCGAGCTCGCTTGCGCTGGCGCCAGTGCCGAGCGCAAGGCTGTCTTCACCGCTGGCCTGTGCGGTGCTGCCCAGCGCCGCCGCGTTGTTGCCGGTGGCCAGTGCATCAATGCCCACGGCCGTGGCATTGGCGGCCAGCGCATTGGCACCGCTGCCAAGCGCGGTGGCACCGTTGCCGATGGCGTTGGCCGCATCACCGGCCGCCAGCGCGTTGTCGCCCTCGACCAGCGCCCCCGTTTCGCCATCGGCGCTGCCGCTGGCCTGGAACTGCTTGCTGGTCTTTTCCGCTGCCGCGGCTACGGCATCGAGCTGGTTCTTGTTGACCGCATCATTGCCCTGCGTGCCATCGGCCACGTTGGTGATCTGGCGGGTATTGCCACCACCACCGACCGACACCGTGTTGTCACGGTCGGCGATCGAATCGGCGCCCAACGCCACGCTGTTGGCAGCGCGTGATTCGGCCGCATTGCCCAGCGCGGTGCTGTTGATGCCGCCGGACCAGGCGCCGCCACCGACGGCGGTGGAGTAGTTGCCCGATGCTTCGGTGGCCAGCACGCCGAACAGTGATCCGCCGACGGCGACGCTGTTGGTGCCGGTAGCCAGGCTGCCCTGGCCGGTGGCCGTACTGTAGGCACCGGACGCTTCCGCGTCGCCGCCCAGCGCCACGCTGTTGGATCCGGAGGCATTGGCGAAGTTGCCGAAGGCGGTGGCGTTGAAGGCCGACGCCTGGGCATAGCCACCGATGGCGGTGCTGTAGCCGCCGGTTGCTTCGGCACCGATGCCGAACGCTGCCGACGCGGTGCCACTGGCGACGCTCTCGCTGCCGACCGCGGTGGAGCCGCTGCCACTGGCGTTGCTGAAGTAGCCCACCGCCACGGCCTCCTCGCCGGAGGCTTCGGACAGCACGCCGGTAGCGGTGCTGCCTGCGCCGCTGGCGATGCTGGCCGCGCCGAACGCCGCGCTCTGCTCGCCGCTGGCCTCGCTTTCCGCACCGTGCGCGGTGGCGTACTCGCCCGTGGCCTGCGCATTGGCACCGACGGCACTGGCGTTGGCCGCAGTGGCCAATGCATTGAAGCCCAGCGCCTGGGCATTGTTGGCCAGCGCGTTGGCGCCGCTGCCCAGTGCGGTGGCGCCATTACCGATGGCGTTGGCCGCATCGCCTGCGGCCAATGCGTTGTCGCCTTCCACCAGCGCACCGGCCACATCGTCGCCGTTGCCGCTGGCCTGGAAGAAGCGGCTGGTAGTGGCTGCTGCACCTGCCACGGCATCCAGCTGCGCCTTGTTCACCGCATCGGTCGCCTGGGTACCGGCAGCGACGTTGGTGACCTGACGCTCGTTGCCGTCGCTGCCGACCGAAACGCTGCGGGCGCGGTTGGCGACCGAGCCGGCGCCCAGTGCAACGGCATTGCTGGCGCTGGCGTTGCTGCCGGCACCGAGTGCGATCGCGCTTTCGCCACCGGCCACCGTGTTGGTGCCGATGGCGATGCTGTTGAGGCTGTTGCCCAGCGCCTGGAAGCCCAGCGCCACGCTGTTGTCGCCATAACCGAAGGCACCGCGACCGACGGCGGTGGAGCTGGCGCCGTTGGCCCAGCTGTTGTAACCGATGGAGGTCGCGCCGCTGCCGCTGGCCCACGCCGCATTGCCGAACGCCGACGCGTTGGTGGCCGTCGCCCATGCGCCGGAACCGAAGGCGCTGGCGCCACTGGCGGTGGCCCAGCTGTAGCCGCCAACGGCGGTGCTGTCATCACTGCTGGCGAAGGCGCTGTCGCCGACCGCGACCGCGTAGCTGCCAGTCGCACGCGACTTGCCGCCGGCCGCGAAGCTGTTGTCGCCGCTGGCCTTGGCGGCGTTGCCGAACGCACTGCTGGCGGCACCGGTCGCCTGCGCACCGCTGCCAACCGCCGTTGCGTCCGCAACCGCAGTGGTGCCGACCTGCTGCGCCGTGCCGTCGGCATCGATGATCGGCTGGTTGTACTCATCGTAGGCCTGGCCGAGGCCACCGATGGCAACACCGCCATTGCCGGTGGCGTTGCTGTTGCGACCCACCGCCACGGCGTCGTCACCGATGGCCGAGGCCGCTGCGCCATGCGCAACCGCACCGGCGCCGATCGCATTGCTCGACGAACCTGCCGCAACCGCACCTTCGCCCTCGGCCATTGCACCGGCATCGCTGCCTGCTTCCGGCTGGGCCTGGAAGAAGCGCGCAGTGGTATCGGCGGTGCTGGCCACGGCGTCGAGCTGCGCCTTGTTCACCGCGTCGGTGGCTTCATTGCCGGCGGCGACGCTGGTGATCTGCCGCTCGTTGCCGGCACTGCCGACCGCCACGCTGTTGGCACGCACCGCTTCGGAGTTGGCACCGAGCGCAACGCTGTTGGCCCCGCGTGCGGTGGCGTAGTAGCCCACGGCGGTGCTCTGCGCGCCGCTGGCCCAGGTCTGTGCGCCCAGTGCACTGGCGTTCTCGCCAGGCGCATAGGCAAAGTAGCCGACTGCGGTTGCTTCGGCGCCGGAGGCTTCGCTCAGGCTGCCGTTGGCCACGGCGCGGTCACCACTGGCGATGGCGCCGGCACCGACGGCCGTCGCCGCTTCGCCGCTGGCCTGGGTCTGTACGAAGAAGCCCAAGCCCGGAATCAGGTCGGCCGGGCCACCGATGGCCACGCTGCTGGTGCCGGTCGCGTTGCTCTGCGTACCCAGCGCGGTGGAGTAATCACCGATGGCATTGGCGACGGCACCGAACGCCGACGCCTGCGCACCGGCTGCATAGGCGCCGACACCGTACGACGACGCTGCAAATCCACTGGCTTCGGCACTGGCGCCGACCGCAGTGCCACCGACACCTGCACTGGTGGCGCCGGTTTCCACCGGCACGCCACCACTGGTGATCAGCGGGTTGCCATCGGCATCCACCGCAGCGCCACCCACGGCAACGCTGCCCGGGCCATTGGCCTGCGCGTTGTTACCGAACGCTGCACTGTTCTGGCCCGAGGCCAGTGCGTTGTTGCCAACGGCGGTGGCGTTCTGCGCGACGGCCGCAGCACCGGCACCCACGGCCGTCGCGCCCTTGCCGATCGCATTGGCGGCCTCACCGGCCGCAAGCGCCTCGTCGCCCTCGGCCAGCGCGCCGGCATCACTGTCGCTGCTGCCGTTGGCCTGGAAACGCTTGGCGGTGGCATCGGCCACGGCGGCAACGTCCTTCAACTGGCCGACGTTGACCGCGTCGGTCTCTTCGGTACCCGCAGCGACGCTGGTGATCTGCCGCGTCAGGCCATATTCGGCCGCGCCGACAGAGACGGTATCGACGCGGTCGGCCAGCGAGCCGGCGCCCAGCGCCACGCTGCCGGTGGCGACCGCCGCCGAATTGGAGCCCAGCGCGGTGCTGAATTCACCGACGGCGGTGCTGAACGCACCCACCGCGATCGACGCTTCGTTGGCGGCAGTGGCGCCGCGGCCCAGTGCGGTGCTGCCCGGGCCCATCGCCACGGCACCACCACCCACGGCAGTGGCGCCATCGGCGGTGGCTTCGGACAGGGCGCCGAGTGCGGTGGCCGCACCGTTTTCGCTGGCTGCGGTAGCGCTTGCGCCGACTGCGGTGTCGCCAAGACCGAATGCCGCAGCGCTCTGCCCGACCACCACGCTGGCATCGCCGATCGCAAATGCGCCCTGGCCGAACGCGCTTGCGCCCAGGCCAGCGGCAATGGCCTGGGTGCCGATGGCGGTGGTGGCGTTGGCCAGCGACTGTGCACCGGCGCCGGCCGCAACTGCGCCCTGCCCCTCGATCTTCGCTGCGTCGCTGTCATCGCCGGCGCCGTCGGCCTTGAAATAGCGGTTTCCATCTGCGGCCACGTCCGCCAGTGCGGCCTGCGTGGCGCGCGCCTGCGCATCCAGCTGCGCCTTGTTCACCGCATCGGTGCCCTGGGTACCGGCGGCCACGTTGGTGATCTGCCGCTCCTTGCCGGTATCGCCGACGGACACCGTGTTGGCGCGCGTAGCCTTGGAGCCGGCGCCCAGCGCCACGCTGTTGGCCGCGCTTGCGCTGCTGTTGCCGCCGATCGCCACCGCGTTGCTGCCCTTGGCACTGGCCGAGCCTTCGATCAGGCACTTTTCCAGCAGCTTGCCGCTGAATGCGACGCAGGTGGCGCTGCCGCCGATCTGCACCGACTGTGCGGCGGCCGAACCGCTCATGCCCAATCCCACTACCAGGCCCAGTGCCACCGCCAGCAGGGCGGGCGTGGCCTGAGTCGCATTGCGGCGCTGGTCGACCACCCCGCCGCTGCCGCTGTCGGAGGAAGCCAGTTCCGAGGCCACCACCAACTGACCCAATGCTTTGTTCCAGACCTTGCGATAAATCCGATTCATCGGTACGGCTCCTGATTGGACTGGTTTTGGGCAAAGCAACGCCACCGCCGGACCTTCTGGTCCAACGTCCCCTGGGGGCGTTTATTCGCGTGATTTACTGCGGGTATTGCCGAACGGCGCGCAGCGACAGAAAACCGAGCGCGTGCGCCAAGCGGTTACTGCGGAATGAATGGTTCTGAAACGGGGTTCAAGTGTTAACGGCAACTTTGCAGATCGTCAAGACTTTGACACGACAAATCCTATTGCCGTGAAGCAGTTCACCATTTCACGTGTTTATAAAAGCATTTTGTTAGGTATGCGTGACGAACTGTTGGCGCATGAAAACGGATGTAACTAGCGGGCAGATCAGGAATTTCACGCGCGCAAAGAAAAACCCGCCGACAAAGCAGCGGGTTTCTCCATACGCGGTGGCATTGCGGCCTGCGCGGAACGATGCGATCAGCCGCACCACACCCGGGCATTGCGGAACATCCGCATCCACGGCGAATCACCCTGCCATTCCGCCGGTGCCCAGCTCAGGTTGAGCGCACGCGGGGTGCGCTCCGGGTGCGGCATCATGATGGTGACGCGACCATCGGTGCTGGTCAGGCCGGTGATGCCGTCCGGCGAACCGTTCGGGTTCAGCGGGTACTGGCTGGCAACGTTGCCGTGGCCATCGATGTAGCGCAGCGAGACACGTGCGGCAGCCTGGTCGACGGCATTGTCGAACACGGCCTGGCCTTCGCCATGTGCCACCGCCACCTGCAGGCGCGAGCCGGCCATGCCACGCAGCAGGACCGACGGCGACTCCACCACTTCCAGAAGCGCGGTGCGGGCTTCGAACTGCTCGCTGGCATTGCGGCGGAACTGCGGCCAGTGCTCTGCACCCGGGATGATGTTCTTCAGCTGGCTCATCATCTGGCAGCCGTTGCACACGCCCAGCGCGAAGCTGTCTTCACGCGCGAAGAACGCGGCGAAGGCATCGCGCAGTGCGCTGCGCTCCAGGATCGAGGTGGCCCAGCCCCGGCCGGCACCGAGCACGTCGCCGTAGCTGAAGCCGCCGCAGGCGACCAGGCCGGTGAAGTCCTGCAGCGCCACGCGGCCTTCGATCAGGTCGCTCATGTGCACGTCGAAGGCGCGGAAGCCGGCACGTTCGAAGGCGTTGGCCATTTCGATCTGGCCATTGACGCCCTGCTCGCGCAGCACGGCCACGCGCGGACGCGCGCCGGTGCTGATGAAGGGTGCAGCCACGTCTTCGTTCAGGTCGAAGCTGAGCTTGGGCTTCAGGCCCGGCGCAGTGAAGGCACGGGCAACCTCGCGCTCGGCATCGGCGTTGGCCGGGTTGTCGCGGCGCTTCTGCATCGCGTGGGTGACCGACCACCATGCGTCGAACAGCGCGTCCCAACGCCACTCGGCCAGGTTCTCGCCACCCAGCGACACGCGCACCACCGGCGCGGTGGTCGGCTTGGCGATGCGCTGTGCGCATTCGGTCAGTGCGTGGCGTTCGACCAGGTCGGCGAACGCAGCGCGGTCCTCGCGCGCGATCTGCACCACCGCACCCAGTTCTTCGTTGAACAGGCTGCGGAACGGATCATCGCCCCAGGCATCGAGGGTGATGTCCAGGCCCAGCCGCGAGGTGAACGCCATTTCGCACAGCGCGGCGAAGGCACCACCATCGCTGCGGTCATGGTAGGCCAGCAGCAGGCCAGACTGGCGCGCATCGCGGATCAGCTCGAAGAAGCCACGCAGGCGCTGCGGATCGTCGAGGTCCGGCGCGGCCCCGGCAAAGGCCGGCAGGTCGCCGTGGTCGGCATGCACCTGGGCCAGGATCGAACCGCCCAGGCGCTGCTTGCCGGCACCCAGGCCGATCAGCCACAGCTCGCTGTCCACGTCGCGGTCGAGCAGCGGGGTCAGCTGCTGGCGCACGTCTGCCACCGGCGCGAACGCCGAGATCACCAGCGACACCGGCGACACGCTCTTGTGCGCTTCGCCCTGGTCGTGCCACTGCGCCTGCATCGACAGCGAGTCCTTGCCCACCGGGATGCTGATGTCCAGCTGCGGGCACAGTTCCATGCCCACCGCCCTCACCGCGTCGTACAGCAGCGCGTCTTCGCCCGGGTGGCCGGCCGCGGCCATCCAGTTCGCCGACAGCTTGATTTCATCCAGCGCATCGACCGGGGCCGCACACAGGTTGGTCAGCGCTTCGCCCACCGCCATGCGTGCCGACGCAGCGGCGTCGAGCAGGGCCAGCGGGGTGCGCTCGCCGATCGACATCGCTTCGCCGGCCACGCCGTCGAAGTCGGCCAGGGTGATCGCCACGTCGGCCACCGGCAGCTGCCACGGGCCGACCATCTGTTCGCGCGCGGTCAGGCCGCCGACGCTGCGGTCACCAATGGTGACCAGGAAATTCTTCGAAGCCACCGTCGGGTGCGCGAGCACGCGCAGGCCGGCTTCCTGCAGGTCCAGGCCGCCGGTCTTCAGCGCCGGCCAGCGCGGGGCCGGCGGGTGCGCGGTGTCGCGGTGCATCTTCGGCGGCTTGCCGAACAGCACGTCCATCGGCAGGTCGATCGGTGCATCGGCCGGGGTGTGGCCCGGCACGGCACCGTAGGCCACCACCAGGTGTTCCTCGGCGGTGGCCACGCCAACCGCAGCGAACGGGCAGCGCTCGCGGGCGCACAGCGCGGCGAACTCGGCCAGGCGCTCCTGGGCCACGCCCAGTACGTAGCGCTCCTGCGATTCGTTGCACCACAGCTGCATCGGCGACAGCGACGGATCGTCGGTGGGCACCTTGCCCAGGTCGATGACACCACCAACCTTGGAGTCGTGCAGCAGCTCGGGGATGGCATTGGACAGGCCACCGGCACCGACGTCGTGGAAGAACTTGATCGGGTTGTTGGCCCCCATCGCCACGCAGCGGTCGATGACCTCCTGGCAGCGACGCTCCATTTCCGGGTTGTCGCGCTGCACGCTGGCGAAGTCCAGGTCCTCGGCGCTCTCGCCGGAGGCCACTGAACTGGCGGCGCCGCCGCCCAGGCCGATCAGCATTGCCGGTCCACCCAGCACGATCACCGCATCACCGGCCTGCAGCTGGATCTTGTCGACCTGCACGCGGTCGATGGCGCCGAGGCCACCGGCCAGCATGATCGGCTTGTCGTACGCGCGCACCAGATCGGCGCCCTCCGGCAGCTCGAAGCTGCGGAAGTAGCCGAGCAGGTTCGGGCGGCCGAATTCGTTGTTGAACGCAGCGCCGCCGAGCGGGCCGTCGGTCATGATTTCCAGTGCCGGTGCCATGCGCGGGTTCAGCGCGCGCGGCGCTTCCCACGGCTGCGGCAGCTCGGGAATGCGCAGGTGCGAGACCGAGAACCCGGACAGGCCCGCCTTCGGCTTGCCACCGCGGCCGGTCGCGCCTTCGTCGCGGATCTCGCCGCCGTTGCCGGTCGATGCGCCCGGGAACGGCGCGATCGCGGTCGGATGGTTATGCGTCTCCACCTTGATCTGGAACGCGCTGGGCACCTGCGGCTCGCGACGGTATTCGCCACTGGCCGGATCGGGGCGGTAGCGCGAGGCCGGATGGCCTTCGATCACCGCGGCATTGTCGCTGTAGGCGCTGAGTGTGTGCTGCGGGGTCTGCTGGTGGGTGTTCTTGATCATCCGGAACAGCGAACGGTCCTGTTCCTGGCCGTCGATGGTCCAGCTGGCGTTGAAGATCTTGTGGCGGCAGTGCTCGGAATTGGCCTGCGCGAACATCATCAGTTCGACATCGGACGGCGCGCGGCCGAGCGCGGTGAAGCGTTCGCGCAGGTAGTCGATCTCGTCCTGGGCCATGGCCAGGCCGAGGCGCTGGTTGGCGGCCTCCAGCTGGTCCACCGGCACGCGCTCCAGTTCACCCCGGGCCGGCGCCGAGAACAGCGCCTGGCCCTGTTGCACGGTCTCCAGCACCGACTGCGTCATCGGGTCGTGCAGCGCCTTGACCAGCGCCTGCTGGGCGGCGGCATCGGTCGGCCAGCCCTGCACGTCGATGCGCAGGCCACGCTCGACCCGGCTGACCGGCTGGCCGGCACCGCGGACCAGTTCGGTGGCCTTGCTCGACCACGGCGACAGCGTGCCCAGGCGCGGCACCACGATGCGGCTGACCGCGCCGTCGGCCACGGCTTCGGCCTGCGGCGCGGCTTCGAGGATGCGGCACAGGGTGGTCAGGTCGGGGGCGGCGCTGCCTTCGGGCTGCACGAAGTAGACGTGCCAGGCACCGCTGATGCGCAGGGAGGGAGCGATGGACTGCAGGCGGGATTCAAGACGTTCGCGGCGGAACGGCGACAGGGCGGGCGCGCCCTCGAGGACCATCATGTCCGGGGAACCGTAGTTGGGAAACGGGCCCGACATTGTACCGGAAGCGGGGGGTGGGCTTTGGCCGGGCGGCGCCCGGCACCCGCCGAAGCCAAGGCAACGGCAACGGCCAAAGCAAAAGCTGGGTTCCCGTGGGATGGCGGGGTGGGTCCGGTGGCGGGGGACGCCGTAAACCCGTCCCTGGGGGCTTGGCCGCGGCATCCATGCCGCGGACACCCCCGCCACCGGACCCACCCCGCCTCCGACAGTTTCCCGCGATCTGCGGTAGATCCACGCCATGCGTGGATGCTCTGCGGTAGTGCCGGCCGCTGGCCGGCAACCAGGGAACAACACAAATCAGTCATTTGAAGAGCGAGCTGCGCAGGGGCGTAAGCGCCATGGATGGCGCGCCCGAGCCTACAGGGACGTATTCACGGCGTCCCCTGCGCAGCCCACCCGACCGGCCAACCCCCAGAAATCCGCTGTTCGCGGAAAGCCCCAGCCACGAGGGGGCTCCGCCGATGGCCGCCTACCGCGCGCAGCGCCGCCCTCCGCCCGGATCCCGGAACCATGCGCTTGCTCACGGATTGACCACGCGATTGATGACAACGTTGTCCCCACCTGGCGCCGGACTCTCTCCCCGGCCTCCCAGGTGCCTCCGTCCGGCCCCTCCGTCGCCTTCCCGGGCGACGCCCGGACCTGCGTCACGCGCGGCGCCATCGGGGCCCGCGCGCCCTTTGATCGGAGACTTACCCATGTACGACCCGATTGTGCGCAGTGCCGAACGTTCGACCCGAAGCTGTCGTCCCCGGCGACTGGCCTGGCTGCTCGCCCTGGCCGCCGGTACCGCCGCCCTGCCCGGCCTGGCGCAGGCTGCCAGCTGTGCCGGGGTGGCCCAGTGGGACCAGGCCAAGATCTACCGGGCCGGCGATACCCTGCAGAAAGGAGGCGTCCTCTATCGGGCGAACCAGGACATCTGGAACGCGCCCCCGGACCATCCGGCCGGTGCGCCCTACTACACCAACCTTGGCGCCTGCGATGGCAGCGGCAGCAACCAGCCGCCGGTGGTCAGCCTGACCTCGCCAGCCAACGGCGCGACCTTCAGCGCCGGCAGCACGGTCAACGTGACCGCCAACGCCAGTGATCCGGATGGCAGCGTCGCCAAGGTCGAGTTCTTCCGCGATGGCAGCACGCTGGGCGTAGCCACCAGTGCGCCGTATGCGGCCAGCTGGGCCAATGCCAGCGCCGGCAGCCACACCCTGCGCGCAGTGGCGACCGACAACAACAACGCGACCAGCAGCACCGCGACCATCACCATCACCGTCAACGCCGCCGGTGGCGATACCACCGCACCGAGCGTGCCGGGCGGGCTGGCGGTGGGCACCCGCACCGCCAACAGCATCGCGCTCAGCTGGAGCCCGTCCACCGACAACACCGGTGGCAGCGGCGTGGCCGGCTACGACGTGTACCGCAACGGCAGCCTGGTCGGTTCGCCGTCCAGCGCCAGCTATGTGGATGGCGGGCTGACCGCGTCGACCACCTACCGCTACCGCGTGCGCGCCCGCGACAACGCCGGCAACGCGTCGGCACAGGGCACCGAGATCAGCGCCACCACGCTTGCCGGTGACGGCGGCACCACCGGCAAGCGGGTCATCGGCTACTTCACCCAGTGGGGCATCTACGGCCGCAACTACCGGGTCAAGAACATCGACAGCAGCGGCTCGGCCGCGCGCCTGACCCACATCAACTACGCGTTCGGCAACGTGCGCAACAACCGCTGCGAAGTGGGCGTCACCCAGCCATCGGATCCGAACAGCGGTGCCGGTGGCGATGCCTTCGCCGATTACACCAAGGCCTTCAGTGCCGCCGAGAGTGTCAGTGGCAGCGCCGATACCTGGGACCAGCCGCTGCGCGGCAACTGGAACCAGCTCAAGCAGCTCAAGGCCAAGTACCCGGGCATGAAGGTGCTGATCTCGCTGGGCGGCTGGACCTGGTCGCGTGGTTTCTCCAGCGCGGCGCGCCCGGAAAACCGCCAGGCCTTCGTTGCCTCGTGCATCGACGCCTACATCAAGGGCAACCTGCCGGTGACCGACGGTGCCGGTGGCGCCGGTGCCGCACTGGGCGTGTTCGACGGCATCGACATCGACTGGGAATACCCGGTGGCCTGCGGCATCGAATGCGGCAAGCCGGAGGACAACGCCAACTTCACCGCGCTGATGGCCGAGTTCCGCCGCCAGCTCGATGCGGTGCGTCCGGGCCTGTTGCTGACGGTGGCGGTGGGTGCCGGCATCGACAAGATCCGCGTCACCGATCCGGCCGCATACCACCCGTACCTGGACTACATCAACGTGATGACCTACGACTTCCACGGCGCGTGGGATGCGAAGACCAATCACCAGTCGGCGCTGTTCGATTCGCCGAATGATCCGTCCACCGGCGACCAGAAGCTGTACAACAGCAATGACGCCATCGAGGCCTTCATCAGCCGTGGCGTGCCCGCCGCCAAGCTCAACCTGGGCATCGGCTATTACGGGCGTGGCTGGACCGGTGTGGCCAATGCCAACAACGGCCTGTACCAGACCGCCAGCGGTGCCGCCCCGGGCACGTATGAAGCCGGCATCGAGGACTGGAAGGTGTTGAAGAACCTGGCGTGGCCGGGCTACACCGACAACACCGCCGGTGCCACCTGGATCTACAACGGCAGCACGCTGTGGAGCTTCGACACCCCGGCCAACATCACGCGCAAGATGGGTTACGTGAAGACCCAGGGCCTGGGCGGTGCGTTCGTCTGGGAGTTCAGCGGTGACGATGCGCAGGGCACGCTGACCAAGGCGGTCAGTGATGGCCTGAAATAAGGAAAAAGCCGGGGATGCGACACGCATCCCCGGCTCTACAGGAAAAGGTCGGCTGCGATCAGCGCTTCCCGGACAGCTTGTCCAGCGCCGCACGCAGCTGTGCCGGCGGCAGGTAACCGCCCAGCTGGGTGCCATCGGGCGCGAAGATCGCCGGCGTGCCGTTGACGCCCAGCTGCTGGCCCAGCGCGTACTGCATCGCCACCGGGTTGGTGCAGTTCCTGGCCGGCACGCTGCCACCGCGCTTGGCGTTGGTCAGCGCCTGCCGACGATCGGCCGCACACCAGACTGAAATCATGTCGGTGTAGTCCTTGCTGCCCAGGCCCATGCGCGGAAACGCCAGGTACTCCACGGTGATGCCGTTGCGGTTGAGCTCGGCGATGTCCTGGTGCAGCTTGCGGCAGTAACCACATTCGATGTCGGTGAACACGCTGATGGTGTACTTCGCGTTCGGCGCAGCGAACACGATGCGGTCGCCGTGGTTGGCCTTGGCCAGCAGGCCGCGACGATAGCCGAGCAGGCCTTCGCTGTTTGCAGGGCCCTTGGCACGGGTGTCGTACGGCTGCGACTGGAACAGGTAGCGGCCATCATCGGACACGTACAGCAGCTGGCCGGAGACGACGACCTCGCGGAAGCCGGGGAACGGCGCGGCACCGATGTAATCCACCTGGAAACCCGGATTGAGTGCGGTCAACGCGGCACGTACCGCCTGGTCGGCCGGCGCGTTGGCGGCCGGGCTGGCCTTGGCCGCAGCAGCAGGCGCCTTGGCGGCCGGCGGAGCCGGCTGGGCGCAGGCGGTCAGGCTGAGCGCACCGAACACGGCGGCGATGGCAAATCGGAGCATGGAGCGATCCGCAACAGAAGAAGATCCCGGATTCTGACACAGCCACCGGAGCCGGGCCGCGACGCCCGGCACGGCCCCGGGCAGCGATTCAGCCGCGCGGATGGTGGCGGGCGTGCAGCTTCTGCAGATGCTCGCGCGCCACCAGGGTGTAGATCTGGGTGGTCGACAACGAACTGTGTCCGAGCAGCATCTGCAGCGCGCGCAGGTCGGCACCGCGGTTGAGCAGATGGGTGGCGAAACTGTGGCGCAGGCCATGCGGGCTGATCCGCGCCGGGTCGATGCCGGCCACCTGCGCGTGGCGCTTGACCAGGTGCCAGAACGCCTGCCGGGTCAGCGCGTGCAGCGTCGGCTCGATGAACAACGGCGTCTGCCCATCGGCCAGCGCGTGCACCTTGCCCTTCCCGACCAGCAAAGGCCGCGACTGCTGCAGGTAACGCTCCAGCCAATGCTGCGATTCCTCGCCCAGCGGCACCAGCCGTTCCTTGCTGCCCTTGCCGGTGACCCGCAACACGCCCTGGCGCAGGTTGACTGCGGTCGCAGGCAGCAGCACCAGCTCGCTCACGCGCAGGCCAGCGGCATACATCAGTTCCAGCATGGCGCGATCGCGCAGGCCCAGCGGGCTGTCGATGTCCGGTGCCGCCAGCAGCGCATCGATCTGGCTTTCGGCCAGCGCCTTGGGCAACAGCCGTGGCAGCTTCGGCGGGTCGAGCAGCGCACTGGGGTCCTCGCTGCGTTCACCCCGGCGCACGCCATCGGCGAAGAATGCGCGCAGCGCCGACAGCAGGCGCGCATTGCTGCGCGGCGACCAGCCATGCCGGGTGCGCCAGGCCAGGTAATCGAACAGCCCGGGACGCTCAATGCCGGCCAGGCCACCGTCGCGCCCATCCATCCAGCGCGCCAGCCCTTCCAGGTCACGCCGGTAGCTGTCCAGGGTGGCGCGGGCCAGGCCGTTCTCGGCCCAGATCGCATCAAGGAAACGCTGGATGCGCGCGCTGTCGTCGGCGCGCAGCTCGGGCAGTTGCTGGACCAGCTGGCGGCGTTCGGCGGGGGTGGAAACAAGGGCCATGCATGCAGGATACGAGGGCCACTGCGGGCACGGCCAGCTTTGCGTATGCTCGGCGCATGTCCCGCCCTGCCACCGACACGGCCCCTGCGGCCGCTACCGAAATGCCCCGCCCACGTGCCTTGTTGGCCTGGCGCGTGCTGGCGATGGTCTACGACGCACTGCCGGTGCTGGCGCTGTGGATGCTGGCCGGTACGCTGTTCACCCTTGCCTACACCTTCAGCGGCCACGCGCAGCGCGAGAACATCGCACCCTTCAGTGCCTGGCAGTGGCTGCTGTGGGCGGTGTGCTGGGGAATCACGGGGTGGTACGCCACGGCCAGCTGGCGCCGTGGCGGACAGACGCTGGGCATGCGTCCGTGGCGGCTGAAACTGCAATCGAGCGATGGCACGCCGCTGCGGATCGGCCAGCTGTGGCTGCGCTTCGCGGTCGGCACGCTGTCACTGCTGCTGGGCGGGCTGGGTTTCTGGTGGGCCTGGGTCGACCGCCAACGCCTGACCTGGCATGACCGCGCCAGTGGCACCCGCGTGGTGCGCATGCCGAAGCGGTGATGCGCTGTCTGTAGCCGAGCACAGGCTCGGCTACAACAACGCTACAACAACCAGAATCAGCCCGACTTGCGCCGGAACAGCAGGCCGGACACCGCCAGCATCACGATCGGTGGCAGCGCATAGGCAATGCGGTAATCGAACTTCAGCGCACCGGCCATGCGGCCGAAGAACAGCTGCAGCAGCCAGAAGCCCAGCGCGAACAGGATGCCCAGGAACAGGCGCTTGCCCATGCCGCCACTGCGCAGCGAACCAAACGCGAACGGCACCGCCGCCAGGCACAGCGCCAGCACGTTCACCGGGTAGAACCAACGGCTCCAGTACACATCCTCGAAATCACGCGCATCCAGCCCGTTGCGCTCGCGGTAGGCAATGCTGGTGCTCAGCTCGGCTACGCTCAGGTTGCGCGGCTTGGCGATGCCGGTCGCCAGCGCGGCAGGATCCAGCTTCGAGTTCCAGGGTTCACGCGCCACTTCCTGGCGGGTTGCCGAGCGCTCGCCGAAGGTGTCTCGACGCACCCCGGTCAGCGCCCAGCCGTCCTTGTCGTGCTCGACCGTGGCGGCGTGGGTCAACGAGGCAATCCGGCCATCCTCGGCGATGCGGTACAGACGCACGTCGCGCAGGATCAACCGGGTTCCCTTGTCACCGACCAGCTGTTCCTCGCCGCTCTGCGCGTTGAGGAACGTATCGCCCTCGCGTGCCCACAGACCGGAATAGCGGGTGGTGGAGATATCCCGCCCCCACTTGGCGCTGGATTTGAGCGCATCGGCGCGGTCCTGGCCCCATGGCCCCAGCGTCTCGGCGCTGAGCACCATCACCGCGGTCAGCAGCGACAGGGCGATCGCCACCGACACGCTCAGGCGCTTGCGCGACAGGCCCAGCGCGCGCAGCGCGGTCAGCTCGGAGGTGGCGGCCAGCTGGCCCAGCCCCATCAGCGCGCCGATCACTGCCGCGGTAGGGAAGAAGGTGTAGGCACGGCGGGGCACGGTGTACAGCACCCACGCCGCAGCATGCCCCAGCGTGTAGCCGTTCTTGCCGATGTCCTTGAACTCACCGGAGAAGGCCATCACCACGTCCAGGCCGGTCAGCACGGCCCAGGTGAGCAGCACGGTGGTGAACACCGCACGACCCAGGTAGAAGTCGAAACGCATCGGGCGCAGCTTCATGCGCGGGCTCCCTTCGTGCGGGCCAGGCGGCCATCACGCACGTACATCCAGATGGCCAATGCCAGCAGCGGCAGGGTCAGCCACCACAGGCCAAGCGCGCCGGGAATCTTGCCGTCGGCGATCCAGCCGGCGCCGATGAAGGTCAGGTTGGTCCCTACCATGTAGGCCAGCAGCGCCAGCATCATGCGCCCGTAGCGCTGCTGGCGCGGCGAGCTGCGGCCCAGCGGCACGGTCAGCAGGGCGAAGGCCAGCGCGATCAGCGGCGGTGCCAGGCGGCGGTGCAGCTGGGCCTGTGCCTGCGGCCGCGCATCGCCGATCAGCTCCAGGGTTGGCATCAGTTCCGGGTCGTCCTCGGTGCGGGTCTGTGCGCCATCGGGCAGGGCCACATCGTTGCGGGCAAAGGTCGCCAGGCGGTAGTCCAGCGCGCCGGCCACCGGCCCTTCCACCTGGTGGCCGTCATCCAGCTCCAGGAAGCGCTGGCGGGTGCCCTCGAAGTACATGCGGCCGCTGTTGGCCGACACCACTTCCAGGCGATCGTCCTTCTGCCGCTGCAGGAATACCTTGCCCAGCTCGGTGCCGTCGGGCGAGATCGAGGACAGATAGACCACGCCGCCATTGGGCAGCGGTGTGAAGCGGCCCGGCTCCAGGCCGGCCATCAGCACGCTGCGGTTGGCCTCGATGATCATCTGCTCGGCCACCCGGCCGGCCCACGGGCCCAGCCACAGCGAGCAGGTGCCGACCAGCAGCACCACCGGTACCACCAGCATCAGCAGCGGCCGCAGCAGCCGCTTGGGCCCCACGCCAATGGCGGTGATGACCGCCATCTCCGAGTCGCGGTACAGGCGGGCGATGGCCAGCAGCAGGCCCAGCATCAGCGCCAGCGGCAGGATCAGCGGCAGGTAGGCGATGAACTGCAGGCCCAGCTGGGAGAACAGCAGCTTGGCCGGCAGGCGCCCGTCGGCAATGTTGCCAAGGATGTCCACCAGCACGCCGCCCACGCTGACCACCAGCAGGACGATCAGGGTAGCCAGGAAACTCTGGACGAAATCGCCCAGCAGGTATCGGTCGAGCTTCAGCATGGGGCGGTGGTTTAAACTCTGGGGTTCGTTCGCGGTGCCGCCCAGTCTACTGTCTGGGCGTAAACGGCCTGCGATTGTACGGACTCGCCAATGGAATCTGCTCAATGGCCCTCGAATTCACCCTGAACCACGTTGCTCCGGCCACCGCCACCGTTGATTGCTTGGTGGTCGGCGCGTATGCCGACCATACCCTGACTCCGGCTGCGCAGGCCCTGGACGCCGCCAGTGGTGGCCGCCTGGCCGCCCTGGCCCAGCGCGGCGACCTGTCCGGCAAGACCGGCGTCACCACCCTGCTGCACGACCTGCCGGGCGTGTCTGCCCCGCGCGTGCTGGTGGTCGGCCTCGGCGAAGCCGCCCGTTTCGGCGTGCCGCAATACCTGAAGGCCATCGGCGACGCCGTGCGCGCGCTGAAGGCCGGTGCTGCCCGCAGCGCACTGTTCACCCTGTCCGAAGTAGCCATCAAGGACCGCGACGCGGCCTGGGCGATCCGCCAGGCGGTGATTGCCGCCGATCACGCCGCTTACCGCTACACCGCCACCCTGGGCAAGAAGAAGGCCGACGATGCCGGCCTGGCCCAGCTGGCCGTGGCCGGTGACGACGCCCAGGCGCTGGCCCAGGGCCAGGCCATCGCCGCCGGTGTCGAGTTCGCCCGCGAACTGGGCAATCTGCCGCCGAACTACTGCACCCCGGCCTATCTGGCCGAAGTGGGCGTGAAGTTCGCCGGCGAACACGAAGGCGCCGAAGCCGAGATCCTCGACGAGCACCAGATGGAAGCGCTGGGCATGGGCTCGCTGCTGGCCGTGGCCCGTGGTTCGGCCAACCGCCCGCGCCTGGTCGTGCTGAAGTGGAACAATGGCGGCGACGCCAAGCCGTATGTGCTGGTCGGCAAGGGCATCACCTTCGATACCGGTGGCGTCAACCTGAAGACCCAGGGCGGCATCGAAGAGATGAAGTACGACATGTGCGGTGGCGCCAACGTCATCGGCACCTTCGTCGCCGCAGTCAAGGCCAAGCTGCCGCTGAACCTGGTGGTGGTGGTGCCGGCGGTGGAGAACGCCATCGACGGCAACGCCTACCGTCCGTCCGACGTGATCACCTCGATGTCGGGCAAGACCATCGAAGTCGGCAACACCGACGCCGAGGGCCGCCTGATCCTGTGCGACGCGCTGACCTACGCGCAGCGCTTCGAGCCGGCCGCGCTGGTCGACGTCGCCACCCTGACCGGTGCCTGCATGGTCGCCCTGGGCCACCAGACCGCCGGCCTGATGAGCAAGCACGACGACCTGGCCAACGAGCTGCTGGCCGCGGGCGAGCACGTGTTCGACCGCGCCTGGCGCCTGCCGCTGTGGGACGAGTACCAGCCGATGCTGGATTCGACCTTCGCCGACGTCTACAACATCGGCGGCCGCTGGGCCGGTGCGATCACCGCTGGCTGCTTCCTGTCGCGCTTCGCCGAAGGCCAGCGCTGGGCCCACCTGGACATCGCCGGCGTGGCCAGCGATGAAGGCAAGCGTGGCATGGCCACCGGCCGCCCGGTCGGCCTGCTGAGCCAGTGGCTGCTGGACCAGGCCGCCCGCGCCTGATGCCGTACCCGACCCTGGCCGGCCTGCGCCGGCCAGGGCCTCGCCCGGCACTGCCGGGCCCCTGCCTGACCCGGACCCTGCCATGCCCCGCGCCGACTTCTACCTGATTGCCAAGCCCCGCTTCCTGACCGAGCCGTTGCGCCTGGTCTGCGAGCTGGCACGCAAGGCCAATGACGCCGGGCTGTTCACCCTGGTGCTGGCCCGTGACCAGGCCCAGGCCGAGGAACTGGACGAGCTGCTGTGGGCGTTCGACAACGATGCCTACATCCCGCACCAGATCGCCGGCGAGGACATGGACGAGGAAGAGGCCCTGGTGCTGATCGCCGTGCCCGGCACCGAGGCACCGGCGCGCCCGCTGGTGATCAACCTGCGCGACGAGCCCTGGCTGGGCCAGTGCGAGCGCGTGCTGGAGGTGGTTCCGGCCGATCCGGAAGCGCGCGAACCATTGCGCGAGCGCTGGCGCCAGTACAAGGCCGCCGGTTACGACCTGAACAAGCACGACATGTAAACCCGGCGAGGACCCCTTGATGCGCCTGCTGATCGCCCTGATTCTTCCCTGGCTGTCTTTTTTCACCATCGGCCGACCGCTGGCCGGCATCGTCTGCCTGATCCTGCAGATCACCCTGATCGGCTGGTTGCCTGCTGCCATCTGGGCCGCCTACGCGGTCAGCCAGTACCACACCGACCAGAAGATCCGGCGCGCCCTCGGTTCGCGCTGATCTCCCTTCCGCCTTGATTACCGGTTCCCCCGCATGACCCAACTCGCCTCCAGCTACGACCCGAAGTCCTTCGAGACCGACCTCTACGAGGCCTGGGAGAAGGCCGGCCACTTCAAGCCGTCCGGCACGGGCGAGCCGTACACCATCCTGCTGCCGCCGCCGAACGTGACCGGCACCCTGCACATGGGCCATGCGTTCCAGCAGACCCTGATGGACGCACTGGTGCGCTACCACCGCATGCGCGGCTACGACACGCTGTGGCAGGTCGGTACCGACCACGCCGGCATCGCCACCGAAATGGTGGTCAGCCGCAACCTGGCGCTGGAGGGCAAGGGCGAGACCCGCGATTCGCTGGGCCGCGAAGGCTTCATCGGCAAGGTCTGGGAGTGGAAGCAGCAGTCCGGTGACACCATCGAACGCCAGATGCGCCGCCTCGGCACCTCCGCCGACTGGTCGCGCAGCACCTTCACCATGGACCCGCAGCCGTCGGCGGCGGTCAACGAAGCCTTCGTGCGCTGGTACGAGCAGGGCCTGATCTACCGCGGCCAGCGCCTGGTCAACTGGGATCCGGTGCTGAAGACCGCGATCTCGGACCTGGAAGTGGAGAGCGCCGAGGAAGACGGCTTCCTGTGGTCGATCGCCTACACGCTGGATGACGGCCTGAGCTACGAGCACGTCGAGCGCGATGCCGACGGCGTGGAAACCCTGCGCGAAACCCGCGACTACCTGGTGGTCGCCACCACCCGCCCGGAAACCCTGCTGGGCGATACCGCAGTGATGGTGCACCCGGAAGACACGCGCTACGCACACCTGATCGGCAAGAACGTGGTGCTGCCGCTGACCGGTCGCCGCGTGCCGGTGATCGCCGATGACTACGTGGACCGCGCGTTCGGCACCGGCGTGGTCAAGGTCACCCCGGCCCATGACTTCAATGACTATGAAGTCGGCGTGCGCCACAGCCTGCCGATGATCAACCTGTTCACCCCGGTGGCAGCGCTGAACGAAAACGCGCCCGAGCGCTTCCAGGGCCTGGACCGTTATGAAGCACGCAAGGCCGTGCTGGCCGAACTGGAAGACCTCGGCATCCTGGTCGAGACCAAGGCGCACAAGCTGCAGGTGCCGCGCGGCGACCGGACCGGCCAGGTGATCGAGCCGTACCTGACCGACCAGTGGTTCGTGAAGATGGACGACCTGGCCAAGCGTGGCCTGGAACTGGTCGAGGACGGAAGCATTGCCTTCGTGCCGCCGAACTGGATCAACACCTACCGCCACTGGATGAACAACATCCAGGACTGGTGCATCAGCCGCCAGCTGTGGTGGGGCCATCGCATTCCGGCATGGTTCGATGCCGCCACCGGCAGCTGCTACGTCGGTCGCAGCGAGGAGGAAGTGCGGACCAAGAACAACCTGGGCAGCGACGTGGTGCTGAACCAGGAAAGCGACGTGCTGGAGACCTGGTTCTCCTCGCAGCTGTGGCCGTTCTCCACCCTGGGCTGGCCGAACGAGCAGGCCATGGCCGAGCGCGGCTTCGATCGTTACCTGCCGTCGTCGGTGCTGATCACCGGCTTCGACATCATCTTCTTCTGGGTGGCGCGCATGATCATGGCCACCGACAACCTGGTCGGGAAGATCCCGTTCAAGGACGTCTACTTCACCGGCCTGATCCGCGACGGCCAGGGCCAGAAGATGTCCAAGAGCAAGGGCAACGTGCTCGACCCGCTGGACATCATCGACGGCATCACCATCGACGACCTGGTCGCCAAGCGCACCGGCGGCCTGATGCAGCCGAAGATGGTGGAGAAGATCGAGAAGGCCACCCGCAAGGAATTCCCGGACGGCATTGCTGCCCACGGTGCCGACGCGCTGCGTTTCACCATCGCCGCGCTGGCCACCCACGGCCGCGACATCAAGTTCGACATGAACCGCGCCGAGGGCTACAAGAACTTCTGCAACAAGCTGTGGAACGCCAGCCGCTTCGCCCTGATGAACACCGAGGGTGCTGCATTCACCGGCGTGCCGACCCCGCGCACCGATGCCGAACGCTGGATCCTCTCGCGCCTGGCCGCCACCACCGCCGAGGCACAGGGCCATTTCGCCGCCTACCGCTTCGACCTGTTGGCGCAGTGCCTGTACGAGTTCGCCTGGAACGCGTTCTGCGACTGGTTCCTGGAACTGAGCAAGCCGGCACTGAACGGTGCCGACGCCGCCGACGCCGAAAGCACCCGCCACACCCTGCTGTACGTGCTGGAAGCGCTGCTGCGCCTGCTGCACCCGCTCACCCCGTTCATCACCGAACAGCTGTGGCAGCAGCTGGCGCCGCGCCTGGGCCTGGCCGAGACCACGCTGTCGCTGCGCCCGTACCCGACCGCCACCGAATTCGAAGGCGATTTCGCCCAGGCCGAGGCCGACGTGGAATGGCTGAAGGCGGTGATCAGTGCAGTGCGTCGCGTGCGCAGCGAATTGAACGTCGCCCCGTCCAGGCAGGTGCCGCTGCGCCTGCAGGCCGGGCTGGAGCAGGATCGCGTGCGCATCGAACGTTTCAGCGCCTCGCTGTCGTTCCTGCTCAAGCTGGACAGCATCCAGTGGCTGGCCGAGGGCGAAAGCGCACCGCCGGCCGCCGCCGCGATCGTGGGTGAGCTGAAGCTGCTGGTGCCACTGGAAGGCCTGGTTGATCTCGATGCCGAGCGTGTGCGCCTGGACAAGGAAATCGCGCGCGTCGAAGCCGAAAAGGAAAAGAGCGAGACCAAGCTGGCCAGGTTCACCGACAAGGTGCCACCGGCGGTGGTCGAGCAGGAGCGCGTGCGCCTGGTCGACTGGAACACCCAGCTGGCCGGCCTGCGCGAGCAGCGCGCCAAGCTGTAAGCGCCGCGCTCTGGTGCGTGCCAACCAAGGTTGGCACCTACCACGGCGGGAAAGGTTGGCACCCACCGAAGCGGCATCGGAAACGCCGGGCAATGCCCGGCGTTTCCATTTCCCCGGCATGGCATCATCACCGGATGCCGCTTTCCATCTTCCTGCTGGTTCTCGCCGCAGCCGCGCTGCATGCCAGCTGGAATGCGATCGTCAAACGTGGACCGGACAAGTTCCTTGGCACGGTGCTGGTCACCGGCAGTGCCGCGCTGTTGTCGGCCGCCGCCCTGGGCTTCCTGCCCTTGCCGGCCGCACGGAGCTGGCCGTGGCTCGGCGCGTCGGTACTGCTGCAGGTGACGTATTACGGGCTGGTCGCACGCTGTTACCAGCAGGTCGACATGAGCCTGGCCTATCCGCTGATGCGTGGCAGCGCGCCGATCCTGGTCGCACTGGCGGGCACCCTGCTCGGTGAGGCCTTGCCCGCCGCAGCGTGGCTGGGCGTGGTGCTGGTAAGCACCGGCATCCTGTGCATGGCACTGGGGGCGCGTGGCGGCCAGCTGCGCCTGCCGCTGCTGACCGCGGCAATGATCGCCACCTACACCCTGGTCGATGCGCAAGGCGCGCGGCAGTCAGGCAGCGCGCTCAGCTACACGCTGTGGTTGTTCCTGCTGTCGGGCATTCCGCTGCCGCTGTGGGCGTTGTACACCCGCGGCGGCGTGGTGCTGGACTATGCGCGGCAGCATTGGCCGCTGGGCCTGGCCGGTGGCGTCGGCACCACGGCCTCTTACGGGATGGCCCTGTGGGCGATGACCCAGGCGCCGGTGGCGATGGTCTCGGCGCTGCGCGAATCCTCGATCCTGTTCGCGCTGCTGATTTCGGTGTTCCTGCTGCGCGAACGCATACCGCGTGCGCGCTGGCTGGCAGCGGCGCTCATCGTCGGCGGTGTGCTGGCGTTGCGGCTGGCGTGAGCGGCGCATCGGGCGCGCCGGCCGCTGGCCGGCAACCATTCCCCGTTACAGCGGCGGCATTGCCTGCAGGTCGCCGTCGACCAGTTCGATCGCCATCACCACCGCATCCTCGCGGCCCTGTGCAGCCGGGTAGTAGCGCGGGCGGCGGCCGATCTCGTTGAAGCCTTCGCTGT
Organism: Stenotrophomonas maltophilia; assembly: GCF_002799155.1. Taxonomy (GTDB): domain Bacteria; phylum Pseudomonadota; class Gammaproteobacteria; order Xanthomonadales; family Xanthomonadaceae; genus Stenotrophomonas; species Stenotrophomonas maltophilia_R. The sequence goes on along the minus strand of NZ_NERD01000002.1, from coordinate 125,512 downwards.
GGTACAGCGCCAGCGCCGGCGTGTTGGACGGACGCACTTCCAGGAACACGCGCTGTGCGCCGCGGTCGGCGGCCAGCTGCACCAGCGCGCGCAGCAGCTGGCGCCCCAGCCCGCGCGACTGCGCCAGCGGATCGATGCAGATGTTCAGCACGTGCGCTTCATCGGCGGCGATGCTGAGCACGCCATAGCCGATCAGCAGGCCATCGCGCTCCATCGCCAGGCCGGGATAGCCGGCGCGCAGGCAGTCGATGAAGATGCCGCGGGTCCAGGGAAAAGGGTAGCCCCGCAGCTCGATCGCCATCACGGCGTTGAGGTCGCTCTCGCGCAGCGCGCGCAGGCTGACCGGGCCGGGCCGGGTCACCGCGCTCATGGCGTGCCCCGCTTGCGCAGGGCACGCAACTGCGGCCACAACGCACGCTTGGCGGCTGGGTCGCGGCGCAGCTGGTCCAGCGGCCAGCTTTCCATCAGCCGCTGCGTCGCCGGGTCGTTCGGGTTGCAGCCGGACGCACGCAGCAACGCGATCTGCAGGCGATCCGGCAGGCGGACCACCGGCTGGCGTGCGTTGCCGCTGGGCATCGGGCGCTGAGACGCCGGCACGGTATCCGGGGCGCTGACCGGCGTTTCGCGGCCCGGCGGTGCCGGGCGTTCCTGCCGGGCTGCGGGCGCCGGCCCGGCATGCGGTTCGCGCGATAGCACGGGGGCCCGCACCGGTTCCGGCGCGGCGACGCTGGCCTCGGCTTCGGCCACGCTCAGCTGCAGCGCGGCATCCAGCTCGGTGGCCAGCTGGCCGTCGTGATAGACGGTGTAACCCATGGCCTGCAGCCAGGCCTGCTGGGCCGGTGACCACAGCACGGGCAGGTCCTGGCTCACGCGGCCTCGGGCTTCTTGCGCAGGCGCTGCACGGCCCACATCACCGGGCCGGACAAGGCGTACAGGATGCCGACCGCGAACAGCACGCGCGGCAGGTCGATGACCGCAATGGCGATGGCCACCGGCACCAGGGCCAGCACCAGGAACGGCACGCGGTCCGAACGGGTACCCTTGGCACCGCCGCCCTTGAAGCTCCAGAAGCGGATGCGGCTGACCATCAGCAGTGCAGCGATGATCGTCACCGCCAGCGCCACGTAGCGCAGCTGGTTGCCGTCCCAGCCCAGGTTGCCATCGGCGAACGCCCAGACGAAGGACATCATCAGGCCCGCTGCAGCCGGGCTGGCCAGGCCGACGAACCAGCGCTTGTCGACCACCGCCACCTGGGTATTGAAGCGGGCCAGGCGCAGTGCCGCGCAGGCCGCATACAGGAAGGCCACGGCCCAGCCGACGCGGCCGAGCAGCGGATCGTCGAACTTCAGCCACGACAGCGACCAGTGGTACATCACCAGCGCCGGGGCCATGCCGAAGCTGACCAGGTCGGCCAGCGAGTCGTACTGCACGCCGAATTCACTGCTGGTGCCGGTCAGGCGCGCCACGCGCCCGTCCAGGCCATCCATCACCGCCGCCACGAACACGGCGATGCTGGCATTGACGAAATCCCCGTTGGCCGCGGCGATGATCGCGTAGAAACCGGCGAACAGGCCGGCGGTGGTGAACAGGTTGGGCAGCAGGTAAATCGTGCGCGAGCGCGGCGGCGGTGTGATCGGGTCCATGGAATCCAGTTTAATCGACTTGCCAGCGGTCGGCGCCAATGCTGCAATCGGCGTTCTGCGCCCATTCCGTGGAGTTTGCCATGCGTGCCCTGTCCTGCCTTGGATGCCTGCTGCTGTTGGCCAGTGCCAACGCCGTGGCCGGCCCCGTCTACAAATGGAAGGACGCCAATGGCGTAACCCAGTACTCGGAGACCCCACCGGCGGGCAAGAAGTTCGAGACCCGCGAACAGGCCCGCACCCCGCAGGCCACGACCAGCACCGAGACCCCGGCCGCGCCGGTCCCCGAGCAGTGCAGCACGGCCCGGGCCAACCTGGCCCTGTTGGATGGTGGTGGCCAGGTGATGCAGGACACCGATGGCGATGGCAAGCCCGATACTCCGTTGACCCCGGAGCAGCACACCGCGCAGAGGGGATTGGCCGAAGCCGCCATCAAGGCCTACTGCCCAGCACAGTGAGGGTATCGGCAGGGCTTGCAGCCCTGCACCCGCAGAGGCAACAGCAAGGGCAACGTCAAATGCCAGAGCGGCTTCCTGGGGGATGGCAGGGCACTGTGGGTTTACGGCGTCCCCTGCCACCGGACCCACCCCGCCATCCCACAGGAAGCCCGCTGTTGCTGTTGACGTTGCTTCAGGCGGGTGCAGGGCGCAGCCCTGCCGATACCCCTCCCCCCGGCCGGGCTGGCAGAATAGAGGTCTCTGCCGTTATCCGAAGCCGACGATGCGCCTCTCCCAGTTCCACCTGCACACCACCAAGGAAACCCCCAGCGACGCCGAGCTCACCAGCCACCGGCTGATGCTGCGCGCGGGCATGATCCGCAAGCTGGCATCGGGCCTGTACACCTGGTCGCCGCTGGGCCTGCGCGTGCTGCGCAAGGTCGAGCGCATCGTGCGCGAGGAAATGGACCGGGCCGGTGCCGTGGAATTCCAGATCCCGACCATCCAGCCGAAGGAACTGTGGGAGCAGACCGGCCGCTGGCAGAAGTTCGGCCCGCAGCTGCTGAAGATCAAGGACCGCAAGGACCAGGTGTTCTGCTACAGCCCGACCGCCGAAGAAGCGGCCTGCGACTTCGCGCGCAGCGAGCTGTCCAGCTACAAGCAGCTGCCGGTGAATTTCTACCAGGTGCAGACCAAGTTCCGCGACGAGATCCGCCCGCGCTTCGGCGTGATGCGTTCGCGCGAATTCCTGATGAAGGACGCCTATTCGTTCCACCTGCACGATGAGTGCCTGGTGCGCGAGTACGAGAACATGAAGTCGGCCTACAGCCGCATCTTCACCCGCCTCGGCCTGGATTTCCGCATGGTGCAGGCGGACTCCGGTGCGATCGGCGGCGATGCGTCGCAGGAGTTCCACGTGATCGCCGATTCCGGTGAGGACGCCCTGGTGTTCTCCACCGGCTCGGATTACGCGGCCAACATGGAAGCGGCCATTGCCGCCGATCCGGCGCCGCGTGCGGCCGCCACCGAAGCGATGCGCAAGGTGGAAACCCCCACCCAGAAGACCTGCGAGGACGTCGCGGCACTGCTCGGCATCGACCTGCAGCGCACCGTCAAGTCGGTGGCGCTGATCGCCGGCGAAGGCGAGGCGCAGCAGTTCGTACTGGTGCTGGTGCGTGGCGACCACGAGGTCAACGAGATCAAGCTGGCCAAGGTTGCCGGCCTGGACGAGCAGCGCTTCGCCAGCGAATCAGAAATCGCCGAGTACCTGGGCAGCGTGCCGGGCTTCCTCGGCCCGGTCGCCCCGGCCAAGGCCATCCGCGTGGTGGCTGACCGCGAAGTGGCGGCGATGGCGGACTTCGTCGTTGGTGCCAACGAGGCCGGTTTCCACCTGGCCGGCGTCAACTGGGGCCGCGACCTGCCGGAACCGGAAGTGGCCGATATCCGCAACGTGCGTGCCGGCGACCGTGCCGTGGACGGCGGTGAACTGAAGATCGCCCGTGGCATCGAAGTCGGCCACGTGTTCCAGCTCGGCCGCAAGTACGCCGAAGCGCTGGATGCCACCGTGCTGGATGAAAACGGCAAGGCGGCGGTGATGGCGATGGGCTGCTACGGCATCGGTATCTCGCGCGTGGTGGCTGCCGCGATCGAACAGAACCATGACGATGCCGGCATCATCTGGCCGGATGCGATGGCACCGTGGCAGGTGGTGGTATGCGTGATCAACCCGAAGGGCGATGCAGCCGTGGCCGACGCCGCTGCCACCCTGCTGCAGGAGCTGCGCGACGCGGGCCTGGATGCTGCACTCGACGACCGCGGCCTGCGCCCGGGCGCGATGTTCGCCGACATGGAACTGATCGGCATTCCGCACCGCGTGGTGGTCAGCGAACGCGGCCTGGCCGGCGGTACCTACGAGTACCGCTCGCGCCGCGCCAGCGACGCGGAGAGCCTGGACAAGGCGACCCTGCTGCAGCGACTGCAGGGCTGACATGAAAAGACCGGGGCCTGCCCCGGTCTTTTTTTTGCCTGCGCCAGCGCGGGCCAATATTGCAGCGGACATAATCCGGTCAAAATCACCGCAACAGCGTCGGCATGCCGCCACGGCATGTCCTTCCTGCATTTGTGCTTGGATTAATTCATCTCTATTCTGTCCGCCGACGCCATGGACTGGCTCGTCCCGTCCACTTATTAGTTTCCGGAGTAACCGTAAATGAGCATTGACCTGACCGGCCTGTCGGCGCGCGAACTGGGCGCCCTGATCCGCACCGCGAAGAAGCAGCAGACCATCGTCGCCAAGCGCCGGCCGATCACCAAGGTTCGCGCCCAGCTGACCAAGCTGGCCAAGACCGAGGGTTACACCATCGAGGAACTGTTCGGCGACGCCCCGGCCCCGCGCGCGCGCAAGGTCGCCAAGGTTGCCAAGGCCCCGTCGAAGACCGCCGGCCGCAAGCTGGGCAAGGTGGCCCCGAAGTACCGCAACCCGGCCAACCCCAAGGAAACCTGGACCGGCCGCGGCAAGCAGCCGCGCTGGATGGCCGAGCTGACCGCCAAGGGCAACAAGAAGCCGGAAGATTTCCTGATCAAGAAGGCCTGAGGCCGGATCGGGATGCACTGAAGAACGCCGGCGAACGCCGGCGTTTTTTCATGTCCCGGAAAGGTGTGTGGACCAACGGTCCACACCCACAGGAAGCAGCCCAGAGGGCGATTACAGGGTTTTGCGAGCGGGCATCAGCAGGTTGCCGAACAGCAGGCCGGCCACCAGCGCCATCACCACGTTGAGCACGGTGAGGAACACGCTCTGGCCGGCCCCCACGTCCTGCTGCTGGACCAGGGTCAGCACGCCGCGCAGGCTGGTGCTGCCGGGCACCATCATGATGATGCCCGGCAGGCGGATGATCGCGCCCGGACGCCCGACCAGGCGGCCGAACAGATTGCCACCGGCAGTCAGCAGCATCGCCGACAGGAAAATGCCGGCCGGCGCGCCCCAGGCGTGCCCACCGAACTTGGAGATCGCATAACCGGCCACCGAGGCGGCGATCACCCACGGGTAATCGCGGCGGTTGGCCTTGAACAGCATCGCGAAGGCGAAGGCTGCGGTCAGCAGCGAGCCCCACTCCACCCATGGCCCCTGCGGCCGCGTGGCGCGGACCACCGGGTCCAGCCCCAACACGTCGGCCAGGGTCACCGCGATCATCGCGCCGACGCTGAGCTTCATGATGGTGGTCAGCGCGCCGGCAAAGCGCGCGGTCCCCGACACCCAGTGCTGGCTGGCCAGCTCGTTGACCGCATTGGTCAGCGACATGCCGGGCAGCAGCACCACCAGCGAGGCGATGATCACCGTGTTGAGGTTGAGCGCACCGATGAAGGATGCGACCAGCGTGGCGACCAAGCCGGCCAGCAGCGCGGCCAGTGCCTCGGCGGCTTCGCGGGTGGCCGGGCGGCGGTCGGTGACCATGCCGAGCAGGCCGATCATCAGGCCGATGACACCGGCCGTGGCAATGTCCAGCCACGGCAGCTTCCACATACCCGCCACGCCGGCCGCGCCGAGGCTGAACGACAGGATGGTGCGCAGCTTGCCGCGTCGGCCCGGATCCTTGTCCAGCTGGCGCAGCGCGGTATGGCCCTGGGCGATGCTCATCCGCCCGTTGGACACTTCCTCAGCGATATGGTCGGCGACGCTGAGCTTGTGCAGGTCGTTCTCACCGGGCGCCAGGCGGATCACGCGGGTGATGTCACTGGAGCCGATCGCCTGCGCCGGATCGCTGAAGCTGAGGATGATACCGGTGGGATTCGACCACGGTTCACAATCCAGATCGAGCTGGCGGGCCAGTGCCACCACCGCCGCTTCCAGGCGTTGGGCCGTGGTGCCATAGCTGTGCAGGCGTCCGGCGATCTCGGAAACAAAGGCCACGCGCTGTGCGTAGGTAGCCTGGGGCGTGGGGATCGTGTGAGCGTCTGCGGACATGCGCCGTAGTATTACCTACGCTGGGCCCACCGGAGAAATTCATCCGAGTTCGACGCGAAGCCCGATACAGAACGGTTATGCTGCGACCCGAATGGCCCAAGTGACCCCGAACCACGCCCCCCAGCTCGAACAGGATGCCCACGACCCGGGCCTGATCCGCCTGTCCGGCACCTGGACCTTGAAGACCGCGCTGGCCGCGGCCGAGGTCCTGCACGGCGTTCCCGATACGCTAACCGGCATCGATGCCACCGGTATCGAACAGCTGGATTCGGCTGGCGTGCTGCAGGTACTGCGCGTGGCACATCGTGCCGATCTGCACGAAGACGCACTGCAGTTCCGCCCGGACCACCAGGCGCTGGTGTGCACCATCGAGGAAGTGGCCGACGACCGGCCCAAGCCCAAGCGCGATTTCGGCGTGCTGGCCGCGCTGGAACGGCTGGGCGTCAGCGTCCACACCACCGGCCACAACATCAAGGCGCTGTGCAGTTTCCTCGGCGAGAACCTGGTCAAGGCGGCCCGGCTGGTCAAGGAACCCCGCCGTTTCCGGCTGACCGCCACCGTGCACCAGATGGAGCAGGTGGGGCTGGACGCGGTACCGCTGGTGGCGCTGCTGTCCTACCTGGTCGGTGCGGTGATCGCCTTCCTCGGCTCGACCATCCTGCGTGACTTCGGCGCCGAGATCTACGTGGTCGAGCTGGTCAACATCGCCTTCCTGCGCGAGTTTGCCGTGCTGCTGACCGCCATCGTGCTGGCTGGCCGCACCGCCAGTGCGTTCACCGCGCAGATCGGTGCGATGAAGGCACGCGAGGAAATCGATGCGATGCGCACGCTGGGCCTGGACCCGGTCGACCTGCTGGTGTTGCCTCGATTGCTGGCATTGCTGGTCACCCTGCCCCTGTTGACCTTCATCGCGATGGTCGCCGGCCTGGCCGGCGGCATCACCGTGGGCGCGTTCGACCTCGACATCCCGCCAAAGATGTACATCGCGCGCATGCACGAGACGATGGAAGTGCGGCACATGCTGGTCGGCCTGTCGAAGGCGCCGGTGTTCGCGCTGGTGATCGGCCTGATCGGCTGCCTGGAAGGACTGAAGGTCGAGGGCACCGCGCAGTCGGTCGGCGAGCGCACCACCTCCAGCGTGGTGCAGACGATCTCGCTGGTGATCATCATCGACGCCTTCGCGGCGTTGTGGTTCATGCACATGGACTGGTGACATGAGCACATCCGCCCTCCCCGAAACCCTCGACATGCACGATGGCGACGGCCACGAACTGGCCATCCGCGTGCGTGGCCTGGTCAACCGCTTCGGCAGCCAGACCGTGCACGAAGACCTGGACCTGGACGTGCGCCGCGGCGAGATCCTGGGCGTGGTCGGCGGCTCCGGTACTGGCAAGTCGGTGCTGATGCGCTCGATCCTTGGCCTGCGCACGCCCGACGAGGGCCGGATCGAAGTGCTGGGCCGCGATGCGCGTGCCGACGATGCCGAGAGCCGCCTGCACATCGAGCGCAACACCGGCGTGCTGTTCCAGGACGGCGCGTTGTTTTCGTCGCTGACCGTGGGCGAGAACGTGCAGGTGCCACTGAAGGAACACCATCGCGAACTGCCCGAACGCTGGCACTACGAACTGGCGCTGCTGAAAGTGAAACTGGCCGGCCTGCCCGCCGACGCGATCAACAAGCTGCCCTCGCAGCTGTCCGGCGGCATGCGCAAGCGCGCCGGCCTGGCCCGGGCGCTGGCGCTGGATCCGCCGCTGCTGTTCCTGGACGAACCCACCGCCGGCCTCGACCCGATCGGCGCGGCGGCATTCGACCGCCTGATCAAGACCCTGCAGGAAGCGCTGGGGTTGACCGTGTTCCTGATCACCCACGACCTGGACACGCTGTACGCCATCTGCGACCGCGTCGCCGTGCTGGCCGACCGCAAGGTGGTGGCCAACGCGCCGCTGCCGGACATCGAGAAACTGGATCATCCGTGGATCCAGGAATACTTCCACGGACCCCGCGCGCGCGCCGCGCGTGGCGAACAGATCGAGAGTGCCTGAGCCATGGAAACCAAAGCCAACTACGTGCTGATCGGCGCGTTCACCCTGATCACCGGCCTGGCCCTGCTGGCCTTCGGCCTGTGGGCGGCCAAATACTCCTCCGACCGCACCTGGCAGGAATACCGCGTGGTCTTCCGCGAAGCGGTGACCGGGCTGTCGGTGGGCAGCCCGGTGCAGTACAACGGCATCGCGGTGGGCTCGATCACCGAACTGAACCTGGTGCCGGACGACCCGCGCCAGGTGGTCGCGCGCATCCGCCTGAACTCGACGACACCCGTCAAGACCGATACCCGCGCCAAGCTGGCGATCACCAGCCTGACCGGCCCGTCGATCATCCAGCTTAGTGGCGGCACGCCGCAGTCACCGGCGCTGACCACGGTCAACAAGGACCCGGCACCGATCATCCCGACCACCCCTTCCGCGCTGCAGAACATCACCGACGTCGCCAACCGCATCGTCGAGCGCATGGACCAGATCCTCAGCGACCGCAACGTGGCCTCGATCAACGCCACGCTGGCCAATCTGGAGACGATCAGCGGCGGCCTGGCCGACCGTGACCAAGGCACCCAGGCACTGCTGCTCAGCGCGCGCGATGCCGCACGCAGCCTGGACACCACGCTGAAGACCACCAACGGCACCATCGAGCGCCTGGACAAGAACCTGGTGCAGCAGCTGCCGGGCATCATCGACAAGCTCGACGCTACCCTGGCCAAGCTCGACTCGGCCGCTGGCAACGCCGATTCGATCCTCGGCGAGAACCGCGCCGCGATCAACAGCTTCGCCAATGATGGCCTTGGCCAGCTGGGCCCGACGCTGACCGAACTGCGCGGCCTGATCCGCGACCTGCGCCGGGTCAGCGACCGTCTCGAGAACAATCCCGCGCGCTACCTGCTGGGCCGCGACGCACCGAAGGAGTTCGAACCCAAATGAGCCCGACCACCCTTCCGCGCCTGCTGCTGGCCGCTTCGATGGTCTCCCTGCTGGGCGGCTGTTCCATTCTTGGCAGCAGCGAGAAGACCGCGGTGACGCTGTACTCGCCCGCCGTGCAGGTGAAGGCCGACCCGGCGTGGCCGCAGGCCAGCTGGCAGCTGGTGCTGGCCAAGCCCAGCGCCGCGCGCATGGTCGACAGCCCGCGCATCAATGTGCGCCCCACACCGTCGCAGATGGAGATCTACAAGGGTGCCAGCTGGGCGCAGCCGGCCACCGACATGATCGAAGACACCCTGCTGCGCGGGTTCGAGGATTCCGGCCGCATCCGTGGCGTGGCCCGCGTGGCCGCCGGCATCCGTGCCGACTACAAGCTGTCCACCGACGTGCGCCGATTTGAATCGGATTACCAGGGCCAGGCTACGCCAACCGTGGTGATCGAAGTCAACGCCAAGCTGATCCACGTCGCCGACCAGCGCGTGGTGGCCGACCGCACCTTCCGCCAATCGCAGCCGGTGGGCAGCACCGACGTGCCAGCCGTGGCCGCCGCGTTCGAGCGCGGCCTGCAGCAGCTGGCGCAGGACGTGGTGGGCTGGACGCTGGTGAGCGGGCAGAACGACGCCACGGCGGCCAAGCGCTGACGCGTCGCAGGGGTCAGAGCCCTTTCCTGCCGGAAAGGGCTCTGACCCCTTCTTGGTCACCGCGGCGTAATCCAGCGGAAGGTCAGGTTGATTCGTTCGCCCTGCACCCGCGCCATCTTCGGCAGCGCGTGCTGGTAGAAGCGCTGGGTTTGTCCGGCCATCAGCAGCAGGTCGCCATGGCCCAGCACGAATTCGGCCTTGCGCGCCGGTTCGTCGCGGCGTCGCAGCAGGAATCGGCGCGCAGCGCCCAGGCTCAGCGAAGCAATCACCGGGGCCGGCCCCAGCTCTGGCTCGTCATCGCTGTGCCAGCCCATGTAGTCACCGCCGCTGCGATAGCGGTTCAGCAGCACGCTGTTGAAGCGGCCGTGGCCTTCCGCTTCCAGGCGCCCGCGCACGGCCTGCAACACGGGCGCCCATGGGTGTGGCACAAACTCGGCACCGGAGTAGCGGTAGCGCGCCTGCGGGTCGCCGATCCAGCAGCTCAGCCGCGGCGAGTCCACCCAGTTGCCGAACATGCGGATGCGATGGGTTTCCCAGGGCACCTCGGCCTGCAGCGAGGACAGCAGCTGGTCGGCGTCGGACGCAGCCAGCCAGCCCGGCAGGTGCAGGACATCGGCATCGGGCAGGTCGTGGGGGAACAGCATGGTCACACGCTAGCACGCCGCCGTTTGCCGTCATGGCCGCCAGCACCGAAAATGGCGCCATGACCGTTGCCCAGATGCTGATCCCGTCCTACCGTCCTCTGTCGCGAGGCCCCGCCCGATGAGCCTGCGCCAGTCGCTGTTCCCGTTGCTGCGCGCCGTGTTCCGGGCCTTGCCGTTGCCGCAGGCGCAGCGCGACCGGTTGCGCACCCGGCTGTTGTCACGGCATGGCGACTGGGTGCCGCCGCCGCCCAAGGGACAGCAGGATGAGGGGAGCGCCCGCGCCAGGGCCCAGCTGCGCTGGCGTGCCGACGAGCCGGCGATCGGCCACGTACCCTGGCGCGAGGGAGCATTGCCGTCGCCCATGCCGGCGACGCTGGTTGCTTTCTACCTGCCGCAGTTCCACACCTTCCCAGAGAACGACGCCTGGTGGGGCAAGGGCTTTACCGAGTGGCGCAACGTGACCCGCGCCCTGCCGCAGTTCGAGGGCCACATCCAACCCCGCCTACCGGCCGACCTCGGCTTTTATGACCTGCGCAACCCGCAGGTGATGCGTGACCAGGCACGCTTGGCTGCGGAACACGGCATCGGCGCATTCTGCTTCTACTACTATTGGTTCAGCGGCCGCACCCTGATGGAGGATCCGCTGCGTCAATGGCTGGCGGATGACAGCATCGACCTGCCGTTCTGCCTGTGCTGGGCCAACGAGAACTGGGCACGACGCTGGGACGGCCGCGACGACGACATCCTGATCGGCCAGCAGCACAGCGCAGAGGACGATCTGGCCTTCATCGCACATGTAGCGCCTTACCTGCTCGACCGCCGTGCATTGAAAGTCGAGGGTCGGCCGATGCTGCTGGTCTATCGCCCGAACCTGCTGCCCGACGCCCGTGCGACTGCCGAGCGCTGGCGTCGCTGGTGCCGCGACAACGGTGTCGGTGAGATCCATCTGGCCTACGTCCAGGGCTTCGAGCGACCGGATCCGCGCGATATCGGCTTCGATGCCGCCGTCGAATTCCCGCCGAACATGAGCAACCCGCGCTCGTTGTCGGCACAACAGTGGCTGCTCAATCCTGCCTTCAACGGCGATGTACGCGACTGGCGCGAACTGGCTGCAGAAATCGCAGCGCGGCCGCTGCCGGATTATCCGCTCTATCCCGGCGTGAACCCGGGCTGGGACAACGAGGCGCGTCGTTCCGGCCGCGGCCGCGTGTACCTGCACGCCTCACCCCGTGGCTACCGCGACTGGTTGCGCACCACGATCCATGAGCGCCTGTCTGCAGCACCGCAGGCACAGCGAATGGTGTTCATCAACGCCTGGAACGAGTGGGCTGAAGGTGCCGTGCTGGAGCCGGATGCCCGGCTTGGGCATGCCTGGCTTGACGCGACGCGCCAAGCGCTGTCCCCGGCTCCGCCCGCTTCCCCCCTGCGGGCCTGCCTGCTGGTTCTCATTGATGATCCCGGGTTGATCGCTACAGCTTGTGAGGCCGCAAGCGACCTGGGCGTGAGCTACCGTGTTTTCATTCCAATGGCGCAGCGCCCTCATGACGCTGCGGCCGATATCATCGGCCATGCTGACAATGCCTTGTCCAGCATCGTGCAGGTTCTGGAGGCTTTCGGTCCGGATCCATCGTTGCTGGCCTGCTGGCTGGACCTCCGCGGAAGCGGCGAGGCAAGACCGCAGCTACCAGGGACGGCCGATCTCGACGCTGTGCTTCAACAGTTCGATGAGCAACCTGCGCTGGGCATGTTCGCGGCATCCACTCAGGAGGCAATCGTCGTTTCGCGCAGTCATCTCCGCTGGGCGGCGCGGCTGGGGATGGCCGACGCCCCTAAGCCGCAGACAGTAGGCACGATGTGGCTGCGAGCGTCGGCGCTGCGGTCACTACTGGATGCGCACTGCTATCCCAGTGAGCTGGACAACGACAATGCACTTGATCCGGTCATGCAGTTGCTGCCGGACCTTGTTGCCAACGCAGGCTACGTCGTCTCAGGCCCACAACGCCAGCCCTGAGGCTGGCGCTGCGCGGCAACATCGTTGACTTCAGCGCTGGAACGCGACGCCGGTCTTTTCCTTCAGTTCTTCATCGCTGACACCCGGCGCGGCTTCCACCAGCAACAGGCCCTTGCCAGTCACGTCGAACACCGCCAGATCGGTGATGATGCGGTCGACCACGCCCACGCCGGTCAACGGCAGCGTGCATTCGGGCAGGATCTTGTGCTCGCCGTTCTTGGCAGTGTGCTCCATCAGCACCACCACGCGCTGTACGCCGGCGACCAGATCCATCGCGCCGCCCATGCCCTTGACCATCTTGCCGGGCACCATCCAGTTGGCCAGGTCGCCCTTGTCGGTCACCTGCATGGCACCGAGGATGGCCAGGTTGACGTGGCCACCGCGGATCATCGCGAAGCTGTCGTGGCTGCCGAAGTAGCTGGCGCCGGCACGTGCGGTGACGGTCTGCTTGCCGGCGTTGATCAGGTCGGCGTCCACTTCGGCGTCGGTCGGGAACGGGCCGATACCGAGCAGGCCGTTCTCCGACTGCAGCCACACATCCACCCCTTCGGGAATGTGGTTGGCCACCAGCGTCGGCAGGCCGATGCCCAGGTTCACGTAGGCGCCATCGGTCAGCTCCTGGGCGGCGCGTGCCGCCATCTCGTCACGGGTCCACGCCATGTCAGTTGCCCTCCGCGCGGATGGTGCGCTGTTCGATTCGCTTCTCAGGATGCGCGTTGTGCACGATGCGGTGCACGTAGATACCCGGCAGGTGCACCTGGTCCGGGTCGATGGCGCCGACCGGCACCACCTCTTCCACTTCCACGATGCAGACCTTGCCGGCCATCGCGCAGGCCGGGTTGAAGTTGCGTGCGGTCTTGCGGAACACCAGGTTGCCGGCCTCGTCGGCCTTCCAGGCCTTGACCAGTGCCACGTCGGCGCGCAGCGCAGTCTCCATCACGTAGTGCTTGCCGTCGAACTCGCGGGTTTCCTTGCCCTCGGCCACCACCGTGCCGTAGCCGGTGGCGGTGAAGAACGCCGGGATACCCGCGCCACCGGCACGCAGGCGCTCGGCCAGGGTGCCCTGCGGGTTGAACTCCAGTTCCAGTTCGCCGGCCAGGAACTGCCGTTCGAATTCCTTGTTCTCGCCCACGTAGGACGAAATCATCTTCTTGATCTGCCGCGTTTCCAGCAGCTGGCCCAGGCCGAAACCATCGACGCCGGCGTTGTTGGAGATCACGGTCAGGCCCTTGGCGCCACTGTCGCGCAGCGCAGCGATCAGCGCCTCGGGGATGCCACACAGGCCAAAGCCGCCCACGGCCAGGGTCTGGCCATCGGCGACCACCCCCCGCAGGGCCTCCGCCGCACTGGCGAAGCGCTTGCCGCGCTTTCCGCCGGAAGTCGATTGCTGCATTGCTCTACTACCCTGCACGTTGAGGATGACCGCATTCTAGCCGGAGGCAACGAAAGAGCTGGATGCGCCGCAGCATTGCGGAGGCATCGCCAAGGGTTCCGTTGCATCGGGAATTCTCCTGCCGATCGTGGGCGCCGTGGCCGGCTCGCCTGCACTGATGGCCCGGACCCGCAACGAAGAGGCCCTGCTCCGCTGGATGAACGCGTGGCCAATGGAAAAGGGTGAACGCCGCCTGTCAGATGCCGCGGCATGCAGCGATGCGGCGACATGCTCATCGCCGAGGTGAAATGCGCGGCCAGATACCCCTGCCGGAGGAAATCAACCTCGCCACCCGCCTGCGTCATCCCTGCAGCTGTTCACGTCCGACCATCGCCCCCATCCTGCTCCGCCACGTCAAGTACGCCAGCAACGGCGTGATCGAGTTCGGCCGGCAGTGGCAGGAAACAACGCCTGGGCTGCTGCTGGAACCCCCGGCCACTTGACGCAGGCAGACCTGGCCGTGATCGCCCTGCTATGGGCTCGTCACCCGCTCGCCAACCGGTACAGGCGGCCCCTTACCCAATGTCATCAGCCAATCACGGGGAGTTGCGGAATGGAAACGATTCCCATACAGGACAAAGGCTACAATCAGTGGCTAAGCTCACATTGGATCTGACCGATGCCCCTGCCCGCCTTCAAGGCCTATGACATCCGCGGCCGCGTGCCGGAAGAACTGAACGAAGACCTGGCACGCCGGATCGGCACGGCCTTGAATGCACAGCTCGCTCCGGGCCCCGTGGTGCTGGGCCACGACGTCCGCCTGACCAGCCCCGCGCTGCAGGACGCGCTGGCGGCCGGCCTGCGCGGTGCGGGCCGCGAAGTCATCGACATCGGCCTGTGTGGCACCGAGGAGGTCTATTTCCAGACCGATCACCTGGGGGCTGCCGGCGGGGTGATGGTCACCGCCAGCCACAATCCAATGGACTACAACGGCATGAAGCTGGTCAAGGAGAACGCCCGGCCGATCAGCTCCGATACCGGCCTGTTCGCGATCTCCGATGCGGTCGCCGCCGATTCATCCGCGGCACAGCCGCCTTGCGCCGGCCAGATCGCCCAGCACGACAAGAGCGCCTACATCCAGCACCTGCTGAGCTACGTTGACGCCAGCAAGCTCAAGCCGCTGAAGCTGGTGGTGAACGCCGGCAACGGCGGCGCCGGTGCCATCGTCGACCTGCTGGCACCGCACCTGCCGTTCGAGTTCATCCGCATCTGCCACGAACCGGACGGCAGCTTCCCCAACGGCATTCCCAACCCGCTGCTGCCGGAAAACCGCGCCGCCACCGCCGACGCCGTGCGCGAACATGGCGCGGACTTCGGCATTGCGTGGGATGGCGACTTCGACCGCTGCTTCTTCTTCGACCACAACGGCCGCTTCATCGAGGGCTACTACCTGGTCGGCCTGCTGGCCAAGGCAATCCTCGCCCACCACCCGGGTGGCAAGGTCGTGCATGACCCCCGCCTGGTCTGGAACACCGTGGAGATGGTCGAACAGGCCGGTGGCGTGCCAGTGCTGTGCAAGAGTGGCCACGCCTTCATCAAGGAAAAGATGCGCGCGGAAGATGCCGTGTACGGCGGCGAAATGAGCGCCCACCACTACTTCCGCGAGTTCGCGTATGCCGACTCGGGCATGATCCCGTGGCTGCTGATCGCCCAGCTGGTCTCCGAAAGCGGCCGCTCGCTGGCCGACTGGGTTGAAGACCGCATGGCCGCCTATCCTTGCAGCGGTGAGATCAACTTCAAGGTTGCCGATGCCAAGGCTGCGGTCGCACGGGTGATGGAACACTTCGCCGCGCAGTCGCCCGCGCTGGACTACACCGATGGCGTCAGCGCCGATTTCGGCGACTGGCGCTTCAACCTGCGCAGCTCCAACACTGAACCGCTGCTGCGCCTGAATGTGGAATCGAGGGGAGACGCTGCATTGATGCAGGCGCGTACCGACGAGATTTCCTCCCTGCTGCAGAAATAATCAAAGGAAGGCCATGAGCACTATCCAGCCTGTCATCCTGTCCGGTGGCTCCGGTACCCGTCTGTGGCCGCTTTCGCGTGAGGCCTATCCCAAGCAGTTCCTTCCGCTGGCCAGCGAACAGACGATGCTGCAGGCCACCTGGAAGCGCGTCGCACCGATTGCCTCGCGTGGGCCGCTGGTGATCGCCAACGAAGAGCACCGTTTCGTCGCCGCCGAGCAGCTGCAGCAGGTCGGCGCCGAGCCAGCCGCGATCATCCTTGAGCCGGTTGGTCGCAACACCGCCCCGGCGATCGCGGTGGCCGCGCTGGAAGCCACCCGCGACGGCGCCGATGCCCTGCTGCTGGTGCTGCCCTCCGATCATGTGATCACCAACGAGACTGCATTCCGCAGCGCCGTGCAGGCTGCCGCCGCTGCCGCCGAAGCTGGAAAGCTGGTGACCTTCGGCATCGTGCCGACCGGCCCGGAAACCGGCTACGGCTATATCAAGGCCGCCGATGGCCAGGGGCTGCGCGCGGTCGAGCGCTTCGTCGAGAAGCCCGACCTGGACACCGCCACCGGCTACGTCAGCAGCGGCCAGTACTACTGGAACAGCGGCATGTTCCTGTTCAAGGCCTCGCGCTACCTGCAGGAGCTGGAACGCTTCCAGCCCGCCATGCTCGCCGGCAGCCGCCAGGCCTGGCAGCAGGCGCGTCGCGATGCCGATTTCACCCGCCTGGACAAGGATGCCTTCACTGACGTTCCGTCCGATTCCATCGACTATGCGGTGATGGAGAAGACCGCCGATGCGGTGGTGATTCCACTGGATGCCGGCTGGAACGATGTCGGCTCGTGGACCGCGCTGCGCGATGTCTCGCAGCAGGACGGCGATGGCAATGCGCACCAGGGCGATGTGATCGCCATCGACTGCCGCAACACCTATGCCTACGCACAGCGCCTGGTGGCGCTGGTCGGGCTGGATGACGTGATTGTCGTCGAGACCGACGACGCGGTGCTGGTCGGCAGGGCCGACCGCATGCAGGAGGTCAAGACCGTCGTCGGTCAGCTGAAGTCCGAAGGCCGCAGCGAGGCCACCTGGCATCGCAAGGTCTACCGCCCGTGGGGCGCCTACGATTCGATCGACAACGGCGAGCGCTTCCAGGTCAAGCGGATCACGGTCAAGCCGGGCGGCACACTCAGCCTGCAGATGCACCACCATCGTGCCGAGCACTGGATCGTGGTCAGCGGCACCGCCGAGGTGACCCGTGGCGATGAAGTGATCCTGCTCAGCGAGAACCAGAGCACCTACATTCCGCTGGGCGTGACCCACCGCCTGCGCAACCCGGGCAAGCTGCCGCTGGAACTGATCGAAGTGCAGTCCGGCAGCTACCTCGGCGAGGATGACATCGTGCGGTTCGAGGATACCTACGGGCGGAGCTGACCCAGCGCCCGCTGGAGGCTGCCGACCGTTGGTCGGGGTGGGTGCCGACCGTTGGTCGGCACTTCGCCTACCGGGTCAGGCAATCTCCGCCATCACCCGCTTCAGGCCGTCCTGCCAGGTTGGCAGTACGATGCCGAAATCCTGCTGCAGCTTGCGATTGTCCAGCACCGACCAGGCCGGGCGCTTCGCCGGGGTCGGATACTCGGAGCTGGGAATCGCCTCGACCGTCGGCACCTTGGCCAACATGCCGGTGGCCAACGCTTCGGCGAAGATCGCCTCGGCGAACCCATGCCAACTGGTCTGGCCGCTGGCGGTCAGGTGCCAGGTACCAGACAACTGGCCCGGATGCTGCAGCGCCTGCGCGGTGACATCGGCAATCAGCGCGGCCGGCGTCGGTGTACCGATCTGGTCGGCCACCACCCGCAACGCATCGCGCTCGGCGCCCACGCGCAGCATGGTGCGCAGGAAGTTCGCGCCGTGCGAGGCATACACCCACGCCGTGCGGAAGATCAGATGGCGGCCGCCGGCCGCGCGCACCGTATCCTCACCATCGCGCTTGCTGGTGCCGTACACGCCCAATGGCGCGGTCGGCTCATCCTCGCGGTACGGCGCGCTACCCTGGCCATCGAACACGTAGTCAGTGGAGTAATGCACGAACGGCACGCCGTGCGCCGCACACCAGCGCGCGATCACGCCTGGCGCCTGCGCATTGGCAGCGAAGGCCGCATCGACGTCCTGTTCGGCGCGATCAACAGCGGTGTAAGCCGCCGCATTGACCACAACCGATGGCTGCACGCGGTCCAGCAATGCCGGCAGGCTGTCGGGCTGGGAAAAGTCGGCCACCTCACACGCACTGCCATCAGGCAACTGACCAGTGCGGGTGGTCGCGACCACCGGCCCAAGCGGGGCCAGCGCGCGCAGCAGCTCCTGGCCGACCTGGCCGTTGCCGCCGAACACCAGCACCGTCATGGGGTGTAGACCGGCAGGCGGTCCTCGGCGACGTCCTTCAGGAACGGTGCGTTCTCGTCCTTGGCCGACAGCGTCGGTGCACTGACTGGCCAGTCCACGGCGATATCCGCATCGTTCCAGCGCACGCCGGCGTCGAAGTCCTTCAGGTAGACCTCGGTACACAGGTAGCTGAACACCGCACGCTCGGACAGTACGGCGAAACCGTGGGCGAAGCCCTCCGGAATCCAGAACTGCTTCTTGTTCTCCGCGCTCAGCACCACCGCATCCCACTGGCCGAAGGTCGGCGAGCCGCGACGGATGTCCACGGCGACGTCATAGACCTCGCCTTCCAGCACGCTGACTAGCTTGCCCTGCGGCCGCGGCCACTGGTAATGCAGGCCGCGCAGCACGCCCTGCGCGGAAGTGGAGACGTTGCTCTGCACGAAACGGTCCGGCAGGCCCAGCGCGGCGAAGCGCTCGGCGTTCCAGGTTTCGAAGAAGTAACCGCGGGCATCACCGAACACGGCCGGCTCGATCACCACGCAGCCGGGCAACCTGGTTTCAATCACTTTCACGGAACGACTCCACGCAGGGCGAGTTTATGCAGGTATTCGCCGTAGCTGTTCTTGATCAACGGCGCGGCCAGCGCTTCCAATTGTCCAGCGTTGATCCAGCCCTTGCCGAACGCGATTTCCTCGGGACAGCAGACCTGCAGACCCTGACGGGTCTGGATGGTCTCGATGAAGTTGGATGCCTCCAGCAGCGACTGGTGGGTGCCGGTATCCAGCCACGCATAGCCACGGCCGAGTGCTTCCAGGTGCAGGTTGCCTTCGGCCAGGTAGCGCTTGTTGAGATCAGTGATCTCCAGTTCGCCCCGCGGCGACGGCTTCAGTTCGGCCGCGTAATCGCTGGCGTTGCCGTCATAGAAGTACAGACCGGTCACCGCATAATTGGAGCGCGGCTTTTCCGGTTTCTCCACCAGGTCGATCACCTTGCCGCTCTGGTCGAACTCGGCCACGCCGTAACGTTCCGGATCATTGACCCAGTAGCCGAACACGGTCGAGCCGTGCACGCGCTCGTCGGCACGCTTGAGTACCTCACGCAGCCCGTGGCCGTGGAAGATGTTGTCACCCAGTACCAGGCAGCTCGGCTTGCCGGCCACAAAGTCCTTGCCGATCAGGTAAGCCTGGGCCAGGCCATCCGGGCTCGGCTGTACCGCGTACTGGATGTCCATGCCCCACTGCGAACCATCGCCCAGCAGCTGCTGGAACAACACCTGTTCGTGCGGGGTATTGATGATCAGGACCTCACGGATACCCGCCAGCATCAGCACGCTGAGCGGGTAGTAGATCATCGGCTTGTCGTACACCGGCAGCAGCTGCTTGCTGACGCCCTTGGTGATCGGATACAGCCGGGTGCCGGAACCACCGGCGAGGATGATGCCCTTGCGCTGGGTCATGGTGTCTCCTGGGTTCAGGCCGTGGTGCCGATGCGCTGCAGGCGGTAGCTGCCATCCAGCACGCCGTTGACCCACTCCTGATTGTGAAGGTACCAGTCAACGGTGAAGGCGATGCCCTGCTCGAAGGTGTAGGCCGGCTCCCAGCCCAGGTCGTTCTTCAGCTTCGAGGCGTCGATCGCGTAGCGGCGGTCATGCCCGGGGCGGTCGGCAACATAGGTGATCTGGCTGCTGCGCGGCTCGCCGTCCGCGCGCGGGCGGCGCTGGTCCAGCAGTGCGCAGATCGCCTGCACCACTTCAATGTTCTGCTTTTCCGAATTGCCGCCGACGTTGTAGGTCTCGCCGACCTGGCCCTTGGCCAGCACGGTGCGGATCGCCTCGCAATGGTCGGACACGAACAGCCAGTCGCGCACCTGCTTGCCATCGCCGTACACCGGCAGCGGCTCGCCAGCCAGCGCCTTGGCGATCACCAGCGGAATCAGCTTCTCCGGGAAGTGATACGGGCCGTAGTTGTTGGAGCAGTTGGTGGTCAGCACCGGCAGCCCGTAGGTGTGGTGGAACGCACGCACCAGGTGGTCCGAGGCCGCCTTCGACGCCGAGTACGGCGAATTCGGGGCGTATGGCGTGGTTTCGCTGAACTTTCCGGTCTCGCCCAGCGTGCCGTACACCTCGTCGGTGGACACGTGCAGGAAGCGGAAGGCCGCGCCCTGCCCGGCCGGCAACGCCTTCCAGTAGTCACGCACGGCTTCCAGCAGGCCCAGGGTGCCCACCACATTGGTCTGGATGAAGGCGCCCGGGCCGTCGATGGAACGGTCCACGTGACTTTCGGCGGCGAAGTTCAGCACGGCGTCCGGCTGGTGTTCGGCCAGCAGGCGGGCGACCAGCGCGCTGTCACCGATGTCCCCCTGCACGAACACATGGTCCGGGTTGCCATCCAGGCTGGACAGGGTCTTCAGGTTGCCGGCGTAGGTCAGTGCGTCGAGATTGACGACCTTGATGCCACGGGCGACCGCTTCGAGAACAAAGTTACCGCCAATGAATCCGGCGCCGCCGGTGACAAGCCATGTGGGCACTACCTGTTCTCCTGATTGGTACGGGTTGGGACGTGTCTGCAGCGAAGTGTTCAGAGGACCACGGGATATCAAGCGTTGATCCGGCCTGGCAAGCGTAGCCTGCCCGCGGCGGCAATGATGAACAGCGCCGCTGGGACCAGTGGCAGAAGGTAGCGTCCCTGCCCCTCGAACAGCAGGATCGACACCATTCCCAGGCCAAGTGTGGCCACGGCAAGCCAGTGAACGGGCTGCCAGCGGCGCAGATGGAGGCAGATGCGCAGCAGCGCAACCGTCGTCCAGACCGTCAACGCAATGTTGAGTGCCAGCGTCAATCTACCCAGCCACACCGGAGCACCGCCTCTTTCCAGGAACGGCCAATGCAGGAGGCTGCCGACATCGAACGATCCGCGCACGCGCAGCAGCGCCAACTCCAGGAAGCGGCCCGGGTGTTCGGAAATCCAACGGCGGCCAATTCCTGAGCCAATCACGTCGGCCGCAGGCGTCCAGTGGCGGAGCTTCCAGTCCTCGCTTTCTCCGGTGAAGAACCCTTGGGGAAATCCAGCATCGGCAAACCGAGCCTTGTCGTCAGCCTGGAGGGGTACGTCCTTCAACGGCATCCACCCGCCATGCGCATTGGCATCGTTGTTGTTGACCATCAGTACATACCCACTGTTTGCACTGACGGGCACAAACTGGCCGAAAAGAAGTGCGTTGCGCAGGGTCCATGGACCAAGTACCAGCAGAAAACCCAACACCACCATGCAGATCCGCCGCCAGGTGGCGACGCGTATCCCATCACGCAGGAGCAACGCCAGTGCCACGGCTCCCGGCAACGGGAGCATCTGTGGCCGGTTCAACGCGGTAAGTGCCAGCACAGCTCCCAGCAGCAGCCATCGGCCCGGAAAACGCACGACCGCCAGAAGCATGCCGAACACGGCAAGGAACAGTGACAGCGATTCGGTACCCAGTACATTGCTGTAGGCGACCAGCGCTGGGTGGAATGCCAGCACTGCCAGAGAGGCGACCTGCCAGGCCGGGCGCAGCTGGAGGCGCACCCCCAGACCGACCCACGAAACCAGCGTGCCGGCCCAGAGCAGGACGTTGAGAATCTTGCCCGCCCCCACGTTCACGCCGGTGAGCATGAACCAGGCGCCGAGCACTCCGGGGTACAACGGAGGCTGGGACACATAGGGAATGCCTGAAATCCGGAAGCCGCCACCGCTGGCAACGCTGCTGGCAACCTCCAGATAGCGGCCGAAATCGGCAACGGGCTGCAAGGGGATCCATTGCACCAACAGCAGGCGCATGGCCACACCAGCAACGGCAATCGCCAGCAGCAGGCGGCATGGAGGGGGCGAGGTCAATGAAGGCATGTGGCGGGGCAACGGAACCGGCCGCTAGAGTAGCCACTCAGGCGACTTGGATACAGGACGCCGTTTCACCATACGCATTCGCATGGTCGACAAAGGCCAGTTAGAATCGGGGTCCCACCCCCGAACCGGTTGCTGTGCGAGGACCGGACGTTCTCCCCGTTATTGAAGGACCCCGTACCAGATGAAAATCCTCGTCGCGTACAAGCGCGTGGTGGACTACAACGTCCGCATTCAGGTCAAGCCGGACGGTTCCGGCGTGGTCACCGACGGCGTCAAGCTGTCCCCCAATCCCTTCGATGAAATCGCCCTGGAAGAAGCCCTGCGCCTGCGCGACAAGGGCATCGCCAGCGAAGTCGTGGTCGCCACCATTGCTCCGGCCGATGCCCAGGCGCACCTGCGCAACGGCCTGGCCATGGGCGCCAACCGCGCCGTCCATGTGGTCACCGACCAGGCCATCCAGCCGCTGACCGCCGCACGCACCCTGCTCAAGCTGATCGAGAAGGAACAGCCGGACCTGGTGATCCTGGGCAAGCAGGCCATCGACGACGACGCCAACCAGACCGGCCAGATGCTGGCCACGCTGTGGGGCCGCCCGCAGGCGACCTTCGCCAGCAAGCTGGACATTGCCGACGGCAAGGCGACGGTGACCCGCGAAGTCGACGCCGGCCTGGAAACGCTGGAAGTCGATCTGCCAGCGGTGGTCACCACCGACCTGCGCCTGAACGAGCCGCGCTTCATCAAGCTGCCGGACATCATGAAGGCCAAGGCCAAGCCCTTGGAGACCCTGCAGCTGGCCGACCTCGGCGTTGAAGCCGCCGATACCTTCAAGACCACCCAGTACGCCGCGCCGTCCAAGCGCAGCAAGGGTGTGATGGTCAAGGACGCGGCCGAACTGGTTGCCGCACTCAAGCAGAAGGGGTTGCTGTAATGAGCAAGATTCTCGTCATCGCCGAGCACCACGACGGCAAGCTCAACGCTGCGACCGCCAAGACCGTCAGCGCTGCTTCCGCCATCAGCGGTGCCAGCATCGACGTGCTGGTGCTGGCCGCCGATCCGGCTGCCGTCGCCGCCGAGGCAGCGAAGATCAGCGGCGTCGCCAAGGTCCTGACCGTGGCCAACGCCGCCAACGCGCAGGCCATCGCCCAGGTGCTGGCGCCGCAGATCGCGCAGCTGGCCAAGGGCTACACCCACGTGTTCGGCCCGTCGACCACCTTCGGCAAGGACCTGATGCCGTGCGTGGCCGCCCTGCTCGGCGTCAACCAGGTCTCCGACCTGATGAGCATTGAGGGCAGCCACACCTTCAAGCGCCCGATCTACGCCGGCAACGCGATCATCACCGTGGAAGCCCCGGCCGACCAGATCGTGGTCGCCACCGTGCGTGCCGCCTCGTGGCCGGAAGCGGCCCAGGGCGGCAGCGCCGCCATCGAAGCGGCCAGCGTCGACGCCGCCCTGCCCACCCACACCCGCTTCATCGGCCTGGCCGCCGGTGCCAGCGACCGCCCTGATCTGCAGAGCGCCAAGCGCGTGGTCTCCGGTGGCCGTGGTGTCGGTTCGGAAGAGAACTTCAAGGTCATCTTCCAGCTGGCCGACAAGCTCGGTGCCGCCGTCGGCGCCTCGCGTGCCGCAGTCGACGCCGGCTACGTGCCCAGCGACCTGCAGGTCGGCCAGACCGGCAAGATCATCGCGCCGGAACTGTACGTGGCGGTGGGCATCAGCGGCGCGATCCAGCATCTGACCGGCATCAAGGACGCCGGCACGATCGTGGCGATCAACAAGGATGCGGATTCGCCGATCTTCGAGATTGCCGATATCGGTCTGGTGGGGGATCTGTTTGCGATCCTGCCGGAGCTGGAAAAGGCGCTGTAAGTCGAAACCTGCATAGCAACCCGCAGGGTGGGCAGACATTGCTCACCCTGCCACTCGTCAAAATGTGTCGGCGTATTGCAACACGCCTTTTGTGCTGTCTTGATTCTGTAGCATTCCCCCTCCCATCGCTCCAACCGGAGGGAGAGAATGCAGATGGCGATGAAATGCCTGCTTTTTGCGGCATGGATCGGAATGCTCGCGTTGCTTGCGCGACGTTGCACACATGGACAGCGATGGAAGCTGCTGGTCACTGCGCTCTGCGGAGCACTGCTGGCGATCTGGCTTTTCATTGATGCACTCAGTGGCAACGGCATCGATTACGCCGTGATCTATCATCTGCGCGCAGGCATGCGCGGCGCAGGAGCCGCTGATTTCAGCTTACCCATCGTTCTGCTTTCGGCAGCACTGGTGGCGTGCCTGCTCCTCGCTTTCATGCCCCGCCTGCATTCGGCACGAAGGTGGGCACCCGCCGGTCCTATGTTCACGGCTTCTCTGCTGGCGACGCTGGTTTTCAATCCGATCGTCTACGACGTCGCGACACTGGTACGCCAGGATCGGCAGGCGCGTCTTGCACCGGCACAAGGGGACCAGTACGTACGGCCCGACGGCCCGCTCGGGAATCACCGCAACGTGGTGATTCTCTACGCCGAAAGCTTCGAGCGTACCTATCTCGATGAGTCGCGATTCCCCGGACTGACGCCAGAGTTGAACAAGCTGCGCAGCGAGGCCGTGGATTTCCTGCACGTGGACTCGCGTGAAGGCGGCACGTGGACGATTGCCGGCATGGTCAGTTCTCTGTGCGGCGTCCCCCTTTCCCTCAGCCAGGATGCCAATGGCTATGCAAGCATCGGCCGCTTCCTGCCTGGCGCGTACTGCCTGACCGATCACCTGCGCGAGCGCGGATACGACGTCGAGTTCATCGGAGGCGCCGCTTCTGATTTCGCTGGAAAGGGACAGTTCCTCGCCAGCCACGGCTTCGGCACGGTACGCGATCGCTCCTATTTCAAGAACCTGAAGCTGGGCGACAACCGCTTCTCGCCATGGGGCGTCCACGATGATGTCCTGTTGGATGCGCTCTGGGACCGCTTCGCTGCGCTCTCGCAGCGGACCACGCCTTTCGCGCTCGTCGGCCTGACTCTGGATACACATCATCCAAGCGGACACATCCCCCATGCCTGCCTCGATGTAGCCTATGAAGGACTTGGCCAGCGCAGGCCGATGCTCGACGCAATCCATTGCTCGGACCGACTGGTTGCTGATTTCGTACGTCGCATCCGCACCAGTCCCTACGCTCGCAATACAATCATTGTTGTTGCATCGGACCATCTGGCTCTGCCCAACGACGTTGCCGACCTGCTGCGCGATGCTGATCGCAGCAACCTTCTCCTCATGTTCGGCAGCGGCCTGCGCGCGAGGCAGGTTGATCGACCCGCAACCACCCTCGATACGGGGGCCTCTCTGCTTGATGCCCTGCAAGGCGGAGTGGCACTCGGATTTGGCCGCTCACAGCTTTCAGTGAAAGGCGCAGGCACTTCATTGAGTGTCCGCCCCGGTCGGGAACCAGATGCCAGCCAGGACCACTTACCAGGTTTCATGGCCTATTCCAGCACACTATGGGAACTGGGCCGGATCGACGATCATCTGCAGTTGGTGGATGGCGTCATCCAGTTGGGTAAGCAGACCCTGACTCCGCCCTTGGCCATCGCTGCCGATGACCGCGGCCGAATTGCCCAGCTGGGCACGAATGGCATCCGCTCTGGCCACCTTCTGGCCGGAGGTGATTCCCAGCAGGTCCTCTATATTGATCGCTGCTTTGCGTTCGACGAACGACAGCCCGCCGATGAGTGGTGCCTGTGGGGGAGTGCTGATGGAACGGCTCGCGTGGTATCACAACAATCGCTCAAGGCCGGCGCGTTGGTGCCGGAACTGCTGCAGGCTGCACGCGAAGCCCCCCCGGCATCTCAGCTGCGCAACGATTTCATCATCCGCAACCACTTCGATGCGAGCAATACGATCGTCGGAGAGGCGATGGATGGAAAGCTGTTCTCGCAGGGTGCCGAAGGGACCTTGGCCTATGGTGCCTACCAGGATCTGTGCGCGGGCAACTATACCCTCAGCCTGAAGGGCGTGGCCCACCCCGCCAACGGTGCCTGGGCAGACATCGTCGCCAGTTACGGGGCACAGACCTACGATCGCCATGCGCTGCTGGACACAGCCGATGAACTTGACGGGACGATGCTGGAAGCCAGATATGTATTCCCTGATGACCTGCCTCTGGCTGAAGTACGTGTCGGGGTGTCGCCAGAGGCTGCGGTGCGACTGGATGGCTATACCTTGTTGCCTGCCTACGAGGCGCTCCCCGTAGGATCGTCGGTGGATTTCAGCACCGATGCCAGCAATCGTTTCATTTCCTGTGGCTGGCACGGTCCATCTCCCCAAGGGCGCAGCGTTCGGGCTGCGGCCGCCTCGCTCCGCCTGCGCCTGCCATCCGAACCCGCCCGGCTGGAGGCAGTCCTTTCACTGTCAGCGCAGTCACCTCGCGAGATCACGGTGCTGGCCAATGACGCCCCGCTCGGCTTGCTTCAGATCGAGGCAGGGACGCGTGAATACGCCATCGACCTGGCACGCCTGTCCAGCGAGGCTGGCGGGCAGCTCACCTTGACGCTGGTGCCTGGACAAACGACCTGCGCTACGGCGGGCTGCGAGCTCATTACCCTGCACCAACTGCGATTGGCCCCTGCTGTGACGGCTCAGCCGGCTGCTCCAGCCTGTCCTGGGACGCACTGCCTTCACGCCCCCGGGGTGGTACCTGAATCTGTCGCAATGTAACGCCCCCTCGTATACTCCCCGCACTATTGGATGAGGGGAACTGCGGCACATGTCGCATCACAATGATGTACCGGCCGGATCCGGGGAGTTGACGCCGGGAGCAGCCCTGTGCGTCGATCTGGACGGGACGCTGCTGCGTAGCGACCTGCTGTACGAATCACTGTTGGCCCTGCTGGCGCGCAACCCGCTGTTCGCTTTGCTGGTACCGTTCTGGCTGCTGCGCGGCAAGGCCTACGTGAAGCGCCAGCTCGCTTCCCGGGTGACCTTGGAGGTTGAAACGCTGCCATACGATGAGCGTGTCGTGGCATTGCTGCGCGGGACACCGCAGCGTCCGCGTGTCCTGTGCACCGCCTCGGACCGGCTGCTGGTCCAGCCGATCGCCGATCATCTCGGTGTTTTTGACGAGGTCATCGCCAGCGATGGTGCCCGCAATCTGGCCGGGCACGCCAAGGCTGAGGCCCTCGTCGAGCGCTATGGGGAACGGGGTTTCGACTACCTTGGCAACCACCGCGTTGACCTGCCGGTCTGGAAGCACGCCGCAGGTGCCATCGTCGTCAACGCCTCCGAATCGCTGGCAAACCGAGCCAGCGCGCAAACCCGGTTGATCGATCACCTGCCTGGACAGCCCGGAGGACTCCGCACCTGGATCAAGGCCCTGCGGCTGTACCAGTGGCTGAAGAACCTTCTGGTACTGGTCCCACTGCTTACCGCGCACCGCCTGTTCGAGCCAGAAGCCGTAGTAAACGCGGCGCTCGCCTTCCTTGCATTCGGCCTGTGCGCATCCGGCGTTTACCTGCTGAACGACCTGCTGGATCTGGCACCGGACCGGCAGCATCCACGGAAGCGGAAGCGACCATTCGCGGCCGGGACCTTGCCCCTGTTTCATGGCGTGGTCGCCACCCCCCTGTTGACACTGGCTGGTTTCGCCCTGGCCCTGTGGACAAGTCCTGCGTTCGCGCTTGTCCTGCTGATCTACTTCATCACGACCCTGGCCTATTCGTTCACGCTCAAGCGCATCGTGATGATCGATGTGGTGGTGTTGGCGGCGCTTTACACCGTACGGATAATCGGCGGCGCTTTTGCAATCGATTCGCCACGGTCATTCTGGCTGCTGGCGTTCTCGATGTTCATTTTCCTCAGTCTTGCCCTTCTCAAGCGCTATACCGAACTAACTGCAGCTGCAACGCAGGGGAAACAGAAAGCCTCGGGGCGCGGATACTCCGTGGCCGATCTGCCGCTGGTGCAGTCATTCGGAACAGCTGCGGGCTACATCGGCGTTCTGGTCTTCGCCCTCTACATCAACAGCCCTGACAGCCTCAGGCTCTACGCCACACCCCAAGTGCTCTGGCTGCTCTGTCCTGTGCTGCTGTACTGGATCAGCCGTGCCTGGTTTGTCGCCCACCGGGGCGACATGCATGATGATCCCATCGTTTTCGCAGCGCGCGACCGCGTCAGCCAGGGCGTCGGCCTCGTCGGGCTGGTCATCGTAATGGCGGCGACACGCCACTGGTAATGCCTCCTCACCATTCCAAAGTTGATCGCATGTATCTCAAATTCATCCCACTCATTCTGTTCTCCGTAGCCCTCAATGCGAGCGCGCAGCTTTTCCTTCGCAAAGGCATGCCGAATGTTTCGCTGGTGACCAACCAGGGCGTGCTTGAACTCGCACAGGGCGCCCTCCGCATCGTCTTCAATCCATGGGTGTTCAGCGGACTGTCGTGCTATGCGATCAGCATCGTGCTCTGGATGTACGTCCTCTCCAAAGTCCAGGTGAGTTTCGCGTATCCCTTCCTGAGCGTGGGATACGTAATCGTCGTTGGTGCTGCATATCTGTTCTTCCGTGAACCGGTCAGCGTAATGAAGCTGGCTGGAATCGCGCTGATCTGTGCTGGCGTCGTTCTCGTCGCGCGTGGGGGCTGAGCCGTGAGCAAGCATATTGTCATTGGTGGATCAGGTTTCACCGGATCGCATCTCGTCCGGACCCTCCTTGCACAGGGCCAGCAAGTCCACACCGTTGACCTGCTGCCTCTCCCTGCAGAATTTTCAGGGAGGGTCGTCCACCACCAACTGGATATCCTGGATACTGCGGCGCTATCGCGCGTGCCATTGGATGAAGGTGATGTCGTCCACCATCTTGCGGCAAGGCAATTCCATAACGCCGTGCCGGCAAAAGAGCAGGACGCCTGGTTCGCCGAGGTCAACGTTACCGGTACAGCCAATGTACTGAAGTGGATGCGCAAACTGCGCCAGCCACGCTTGATCTATACCAGCACGGATATGGTGTACGGGCTGCCGGAATCGCTGCCTGTACCTCCAACGCACCGGCGCAACCCGTTGGGTCCGTATGGGCGCAGCAAGGCGGCTTCAGAACAGCTGTGCGAACAGGCACGGACCGATGGCTACCTGATTACCGTGCTGCGTCCACGCATGATTGTGGGCCCCGGACGCTTTGGCATCCTGATCAAGCTGTTCCGGCTGATGGACCTGGGCCTTCCCGTGCCAACCATCGGCAGCGGCCGGAACCGCTACCAGATGATCGCCGTGGAGGATGTCGTCAGCGCAATTCTTGCTGCGGTCGAGAAGGGATTCCCCGCCGTCGCACTGAGCTTGGGATCAGGCGATGCACCGCCAGTCCGCCAGTTGCTGCGCAATACGATCAAGCGCATCGGCTCGCGCTCGATTGTAGTGCCAGTACCGGCCAAGCCGTTGAAGTTGGCCCTGTCGTTGCTGGAAAAGCTGGGCAAACCACTGCTGCATCGGGAGCAGTATCAGATTGCCGACATCAATTACGTGGTCGACATTGCACCTACCGAGCGCCTTCTGGGCTGGCACCCGAGCCGGAACGACGAGGACATGCTTGTCGCAGCCTACGAGCACTACCGCCAGCAACATTGAGTAGCCCAATGAAAGAAATGTTGATGGACTCCGGGCGCCGCCCCGTAGTTGCGCCATTGCAGAGTGCCGCGCCGCGCCGCGTGGCCGCAGCGCTGATCGTGCTGGTAATACTGATGGTGACGGGAAAGGCGCTCAGCACCTACCTGGGGCTGCCATACGCCTGGATCGTGCTGCCCTTCGCTGTCGGAGTCCTGCTCGTGCAGCAGGCCGGTATCCGGAACTGGGCACTGCCTGCGGTGCTTGCTGTGGCCTTGGTGGCACTCGCAGCCTGGACGGGCAATCAATTCCAGGATGCCACCTGGGATGGGAATATGTATCACAAGCCAGCCACTGTGGCATTGCACGAGGGCTGGAACCCTTGGAGCGCACCGGAGTTCATCGATTGGGCGCGGACCCGGGACGAACCGTACTACGCTGGCAGCATCTGGGAAGGCAACGACAACAACAAATGGGTCAGTCACTACCCCAACCTGTCCTGGCTGTTTGGCGCGGCTTTGATGGACACAGGCTTCGGGTGGGAGTCGGGCAAGGCCTTGGGCATGGTACTGGCCATCGCGTTGTTCCTGTATGCGATCTCCGTACTGACGCCAGTGCTGGGCCAGCGTCGGCGGGCGGTTGTGGGAGCGATACTGCTGGCGATCGCACCTACGCTGATGGCACAGGCGGCGACCAACTACGTTGATGGCGCGACCTATGCCGCGGTTGCTCTATGCGTGCTGGCTTGCCTGGATGAGCAGCGGGGACCCACCGGCAACGTCATCGCATGGGGCAGCCTGATCGTTCTTGCTGGACTGAAATTCACCGGAGCTCTTTATGGGGCGCTGTTGGCTCTCCCCTTCCTGTTTCTGCGCAGGCCCAACTGGAAAGAAGTCCTCGGATGGGCGCTGCTGGGCGCGTTCGTTCTGTCTCATCCCTACCTGAACCATCTCGTCTCGGGCCTGCCCATCGCCTATCCGGTCACGGGCAACAACAAGGTGATGGAGAATCAGGCCGAGCCCAGCATGCTCGAGGGAAATCGTGCGGTAACGCTGGCGCGATCGCTGTTCGCCCATACCTCCAACACTTTTGTGCACCCAGGCCTGAAGCTGCCGGGTGAGGTAGGCCCTGGCGAGGTCGAGGCCGCCGGCATTCCTGACACCCGTTATGCTGGTTTTGGACCACTGTTCTCCCTGGCATTCTGCATCGCCGCACTGGCCATCCTGGTTGCCACGATCAAGCCGCGCGAGCGCACTGATCAGCCCACTCGTCTTCTCTTGGCGCTGATCGGATACCTGATGCTGCTGACCTTGGTGCACGCCGCACCTTGGTGGGCTCGTTACGTACCGTTCCTTTACATTGCGGTGGTACTTGCACTGCTTGGCAGTTGGAGGTCGCCATCCTTGCCGGCACGTTGCCTGTCCATTGCCGGGATGCTGGTGCTGGTGGCCAATATCGGGCTTGTCAGCCAGGGCGTGCATCGCTATACGCACCAGGCTGCTGTGGAATCTGCCGCCGACGTGGACGCGGTAGTGAACCAGCACTGGCGCGCTGACAGTACGCTGATTGTTCAGGCACCTCAGTTCGTTGGTTTTTCGGCGGTCTATCACTTCAGCGAAGTAATGAAGATCGGCCGCGTCCAGTATCAGTATGTGCCCTTGGGTTCGGATAACTGTGGCAGCGATGCCGATCGGGGTTACTGGATTCGCCTGGTGCGGGTCTGCCAGCACACTCCATGAGCCGGATCCAAACCGGCTCACGCGTCCAGCATTTGCCGCAGGCGCTCGCGAAACCGCCCGGCGTCGTAACGTTGGCGAAGATAAGCTGCTGCCCCTGACGCTGCCGTCACCCAGGCAGCGTCATCCTCTACCAGTTGATGGATGGCGGAAACGATCACCTGTGGATCATCGCTGACGGGCAGGAAGGTTTCCAAGCCATCCAGTCCCTGGGCACCAGCGGTCGACATCACGCAGGGAACTCCCTTGCCGATCGCTTCGAGAACCTTGCCCTTGACCCCCCCGCCGAAACGCAGCGGCGCGATCACTACACGGGCGTGGCCATAGCACGCATCCAGGGTTGCATCGTCAACGCGCCCCAGAATGCGGACCTGCGTCGTGGGCAACGGCGGCACGTAAGCCTCCATTCCGGAACCCACGATCGTCAGCGTGCGTTGTCCCGCATGCAGCTTCAGCTTGGGCTGCACCTCCCTCAGGAACCAATCCAGGCCATCCACGTTCGGCGCGTGTGCGTAGCTGCCCACAAACAGAAGTCCCTGCCGACCGCTGGGCGCCGCAACGCAGACGTCACCCTCCAGAGTCCACAGCGGGAACATTTCGGCATTACCGGCCAGTGCTTGCGCACGACGGAATGCATTTACCTCGTCCGCTTCCTCCTGCGAGGGATAAAGCACCACATCAACGTACTGCCATAAGCGTCGCTCGACCCTGCTCATCACCCACCGCTGCCAGAGCAGGCCCCGGCTCGATATGGTGCCGATGCGCCGCATCGCCTGCAGGCGGCGGAAATGAATGTCATGGCCGTAGTAGATGCAGGGGCCAGGCAGGCCGCGGCGTATGACCGGCAGGTACATGGCGGCGATCAAGGGTCGACTCAATACGGTGCCAACCAGGTTCCAGGCACGACCGGGACCACGCAACCATTCTTCCAGCGGCCCCGTTTCCCTGCGGCAGGAGGCATGGATACCGGCACGGTGCAGCGTCGCTCTTCCCGCAGCAGATGGCGTGGTCGATGCTGCCCAGAACACAAGCTCGAATCCGGCCTCACCCACGAGCTTGGCGAACGACAGAATCGCTCGCGAGCCCGCATCACGGTCGATCTCCGGGAAGTCGTGGTCCACCAGCAGAACAGCGCGACGCCCACCCTGTACCAAGGGCACGCGCTGTTCGGTCGCTGCTTCGGGTGATCGACTGCGATCGAACCAGCGGCTATAGAACTGTGGAACAACCGCCAACATTGCTTCCAGCACATGGTGCCTGGCCCTGGAAAGCGCTGCCAACCAGCGATGCATGCTCAATGCCAGGACTTGAGGTCCACGAAGAACTCCGGATACCCCTTCCACTTGTCGCGGAAATAGGCTGCGTTGCGATTGAACAGCCGCTTGTAGCGCTCGCTACCCTCGCTGGCGCCGGTAGTCTGGTGCGGCTGATGACGGACACCGGCCAGGTCACGGAACGCCACCGAATAACCAGCCTTCTTCACCTGGAAGCAGATGTCCGTGTCTTCGAAGCACGTAGGATCGTAGAACACATCGAAGCCTTCCAGACGCTCGAACAGGTCGCGGGCAATGAACATGCAACTGGTTCCCAGGAATCCCACGTCATCGCGGTATCCCTTGACGCGCGCCTCGTTGTTCATGCCGCGATTGGGAAGGTAGTCGGAGATGGGCCCGCCCAGGTCATCACGCGAGGCGTCGAACCAGCCTGCGTTCCAGCCGATGGTGCCGACACCGGGGTTGGCCGCCAGGATGTTCACGGCTTCACTGAAGCAGGAAGGAGAGGTCAACCATTGGTCGGAATCGAAGAACGCAATGTAACTGCCGGTGGAATGCTTGACACCCAGGTTGCGGCCCGAGGAGCACCCATTCTCACTATTGCGAACAAGCTTCACCTTGGCATGCCCTGCATACAGCGATTCAACCAGTTCGGCGCCACCATCGCTGGACTGGTTATCAACAACCACGATTTCCTGCAGCCATTCCCCGGCATGCTCCAGCAACGTGCTGACGCAGCGTTCAATGATGCGGCGGTTGTTGTGGATCAGCACGACCACGCTTACTGACACCGGATACTCCGGTTGCATCAACTGCTCGACATGGCCCAGCCAGGCGTGACGGGCGATGAATGCGTAGTCTTCCGACGCAGTGGCACCGGCCAGCTGTGCGGAAAGCTGCGCGGCATCCATACGATGCAGGTTGGGCGACGGTGCGAACGACGGCAGCGCATCGACAAACACCGGCTTCTCCAGCAGCAGCGCCGCCATTGACAGGTCGGCAAGGCGCGTACTGTCCCCGGCTCCGCCGACGATGACGACCGCATGTGCGCCGGCGATCAGCGGAGCCATCTGCTGCGGCTGCCACGACCAATCGAGGGCACGTACCTGACGGCTGTCGCGGCCATCCACGTTCATTCCCGTGACATGGAAAACGAGATCGGGGGATGCCTTCAGCGCGGCATCGAGCCAAGCGTCGCCGTCTCCGCCGAGGACAACGAACAGGACATGTTGTCGCCCGTCCTCATATGCCTGCGGCAGCCCATGACTGCGGTAGGAGTCGAAGATTTCATTGTCTCCGGCCGCGCCCAGGAAGCGCGACGGCACGCCGTCGACCTTCTGCTCCGGGGTTTCGGTGACAACGCGATCAGTAAGGACGCGCAGTTCCGCTGAGAGAGAATCCGCACCGAGTGCAGCAAGATCGACGATCACTTCGGCACCGCGTTCACGCGCCGATCGGGCCAGGCCCAGCGCCTCCGGCGATGCATCTGCAAGCAGAACGCGAGTGCCCTCGGCACGCACTTCCTGCAGCCAGGTGTGCGCATCGACAGCGAGACGCGCAGGCAGGCCGCTGCCATCGTCCGGCCAGGCACTTCCATCCACTGCGGTGATGCGCACGAAGAAGCCGGCACGATCGCCCGCCTTCGCGAACTGCATCGCCCGGTTGGGCCAACCATCGGTAGCCAACGTACTCGCAAGCACCAACAGGCGCTCGCGACGTACCGGGCGCACCATTGACGGAGGCGGCTCGACCGCCAGTTGTGCGCCTCCGGGCTGAGGAACACCCAGCGTCTTCATGCGCCGCGGGATCTGTTGCAGTGCGACCTTCAATCCATGCCGCCTCCACACCGAAGCCAACTTGAAGGGGGCGGCCAGCAGGCGCACCAGGTCGCGGCGAAGCAACTGCAGGAACCTGCGCAGGCGACGCCAGAGATTCAGCGCATCTGCGGTTTCCTGACGGCTGCGCACCAGCTCGGCCTGCACCTGCTCGATCTGCTGCCGCAGCATCGCGATGTAGACTTCCTTGTCATCAATGTAGGCCTGTTTGACTGCCAGCTCCTGCTGGATCTGCTGCAACATCTGCGCACTTTCCTGAAGCTGGCCTTGAACCGTATCCAGGCGGACCATGTCTTCATTCATCTTCGTTTGCTTCTCGACAAGTTGCTGCGTCAGGTTTGTGTTCTGCGTGGCCTGTTCGGCAAGCTGATGATCCCGGAACAGCAGTAGATCGTGGGCCCGTTGGCTCTGCTGCCGGGTCTGTCCAAGCTCGACCAGTGCCTGTTGCAACCACAATGACAACCAGTCTGTGGAGGTTGCGTCGAAGCGAAGGGGCACCGGCGGCAGGGAGGAGCAGTCGTCAAGCAGCCGCAGGTGTGCGCTGGCGGACACTTCCAGGCCGTCTACCACCTGCGGATCCGGCCGCCAGGCTTCGGCGACCAGCGATTGGATCGCCTGCACGAAGCGCTCCGGGCCATCGTCGGTCGAGAGCCTCAGAATCGACGGCATTCCAGCCATCGCATGGGCATGCGACAGCTTGTCGTCGTACTCAAGGCCCGCAGTAGGTTTGCCCGCCAGCAGGGCAAGGATACTGGCATGCAGGCGCATGGACAGCACCGCGTCAGCGCTGGCGATGGTCTGCCAGGTCGCATCCGTTGTTGCCGGTGCGATCAGTTCGTCATTGCTGCGCCCCGGTAGCTGCTGGCGCAGCGATTCGATCAAGGGCAGGTCGGACGTGGCGCCACTGCCTTCGGTATGGGCCTGGAACGCCACCCATTGGATGCGCCATCCTGCAGGAACTGCGGTGCGCAACGCCTCCACCAGGGACGTTTTCCACTGCCCCTTGTCCCATTCACGCACCACCACCGCCAACACCTTGTCCTGCGGCTGGCCTGCGCCATGCGCGGCCTGTTGCGGCGGCAATGGGTGATAGCGGCGGAACAACCATCCCGGATCGGCGGCAACCAGGATATCCCGTTCCACGCCGATCTGGCGCAGCAGTGCCTTGGATGATTCGTCCCGCACGGATACCGCAGCCGCATGCTGGAACAACTCGCGCACCAGGGTGCGTGCGCCCTCTGAACTCAGCGGCCCAACCCCCTGCCCCCATACGATCGTCGGCACTCCCAGTTGCCGCGCGAGCAGCATCGGCCGTGCATAGCCGGAAATGTCGTTCGCATAAGGGAGGTACACGGCATCGAGGTTGAAGGGATGATGGTCCTGGAAGATGCCGCCGCCCCCCATCACCAGTACGTCGCAATGCATCAATGCACGAGCGATGTCCCCGACGTTGGCAAACTGCACGGCATCCACACCATGCATGCGGCGGGTCAACGAGGGATCGATGCTGGCAACCACCGGCTCGCCGCCCAGTTCGCGGATGCGGCGGACCAGCAGGTCCAGCAGCACCTCGTCGCCCACGTTGGGTGCCCCATAGAAACCCACGACCAGGGCCCTGAATACTGGCTTGGAGTGCGTCATCATGCAGTTCTCACTGGTGCGGTGAAGCGAGGGGCCGGAGCAAGCCAGCCATGACCGGAATGGGGCTGAGGCAATACATCCACATGGCCCGCGTAGGGCACGCGTGAATGACGGTGGTACTCACCCGTGTCGAGGTCACCGATGCCCAGTGCCAGCACATAGCGGTTGCCGGTCACATTCAAGGTCAATTTCCAATCGAAAACATAATCGCCCGGTTCCGTTGGCAGCGGCGAAAGGCTCATGTTCTGGGTGGTGCCAGCCCACAGGGCAATATCATCCACGCTCTTCAACTGAATTCCATAGCAGGGCTGCTCGATACGCCGGCGTACATGGATGGCGACCTTCACCAGTACTTGTTCGCCATGGCTGAACGTCGTCCTCGGCTGCCCCTGCAGGTCAAGAATCTCCACGCCGGTGATTTCGCTTGCCGGCAATGCCGCAGCGTCTGCAGGCAGGTCATCGTCCTGCAAGCTGGAAAGGGCCTCGTCCGCATAGATAACGGCTCCGCCTTCTTCGTCCACCAGGTCGTCGGCATACTTTTTGACAACCTCGCGGCAGGGGCCATCCAGCACGACCCGTCCTCGGCGCAGATAGATGCCCCGGTCACAGTATTCCAGCAGGGTATTGGTGGAATGGGTAACCAGGATGATGCTGACACCTTCGGACTGCATCCTGCGGATGCGGGTGAGGCACTTGGTCTGGAAGGCGGTATCACCCACTGCCAGTGCTTCATCCACGACCAGGATATCGGGCGACACATGGATTGCCACGGCGAACGCGAGCCGTACAAACATGCCCGAGGAGTAGGTTTTGACGGGCTGGTCGATGAATTCGCCGATATCGGCGAACTTCTCTATCTCAGGCATGAGGCGGGTCATGTCCGCCGAACCCAGGCCGATGATGGCGCCTGCCAGGTAGACGTTGTCGCGTCCGCTGAATTCCGGGTTGAAGCCAGCGCCCAGTTCCAGCAGCGCCGATACCCGTCCATTGACGGCTACGCTACCGGTATTGGCCTGCAGCGTACCGACCAGGATCTGTAGCAGCGTCGACTTGCCGCTGCCATTGCGGCCGATGATTCCAACAGTTTCGCCCGGCGCGATGTCGAAGCTGATGTCGTCCAAGGCATGAAACACGCGCACCGGCTGCGGCTGCATGCCTACCAGGCGCCGGAGCCGGTTTGCTGCCGGCTGCAACAGACGCTGCGCCGGACGGTCGAAAATGCGGAAGACCTTGCCGACACCACGTACCGAAACCACCGGCGCAACCGTCAACGGCGTATCTGCTGCCTGCATTACATCACCCCCGCATGCCGATAGGCGGCTCGCTTGGCGTCCAGGCTTGCCTGCTGTGAATACTCGCGCGCCATGAGATCCTGCCCGGCGGCCGACAGAGCTGCCAGTCGCGTTCGATCCTGCGCGCATTCCAGCAATGTACGGGCAAACCCTTCGGCGTCATCACGCACCAGGATGTTCACGCCGTCGGTCGCGCCGATGCCCTCGCACCCCTTGCTGGTGCTGAGAACCGGGATACCGGCAGACATCGCCTCGACAATCTTGACGCGGATGCCGCCGCCGGATAGCAGTGGCACCATCAGCAGATGCGCTTTGTCCAGCAGCGACTGCAGGTCGTCGACGAAGCCATGCACGAGAACGTTGCGCCCATCATGCAGTGCCTGCAGCGCCTCCGGAGGATTGCCGCCGCAGAAGTGCAGAACAATCTTCCGCTCCCGCAACTGGTCTGCCAGCAGCGGATGGATCTTCTCGGCAAACCACGTCACCGCCTCCGCATTCGGGTACCAACCAAAGCCTCCCATCCACAATACGTGGAAGACATCATCCGGCTTGTCTTCAAAACGCGTGGTACCCAGCGGAAAGTGCAGCGGCATGAGGTAGCGGGGGACCTTGTCGGTAACCCGCGACATGTCATGGCGAGAGATGAAGGTCATCGCCGAGAACCCGAAGGCATTGTCGATCTCGACAGCCTTCGCGGCTTGCCGGCTTCGGCTGGCAACCCACTCCATGAATCGCAGCTTCCATCCGGTCAGGCCTGCCGGCATCCAGAACGGAAAAATGTCAGCTTCGATGTTGTGGCTCAGCAGGATGCCCGGCACCTGTGGCATGAACCGACGGAAGAACGCAAGATGGGTCGAGTTGACCTCGATCGCATCGATGCCCTGCTCCCGGACGATGCGACGTGCAGCCGCAACGGCGCTGCGGCTGTAGTAGCTGGCATCGATGAAAGGCAGACCCTGCAGTGCTTGCCGCGCCATCGACAGGGCACGCTGCACCTTGGGCAGCTCGAACGGCATCTTCGGACGAGGCTCGAGGTGGACCGAGCGGAACACTTTGTCGTAGAGCGTGCGATGCTGCTCGACTTTACGTCGATCTGCGTCGCCGCCCACGTAACAGAACAGGTGGTAGTCGATCTCCTCGGCGAACGGCAGTACTGCGTTCACCGCATAGATGTCGCCCCCTGTCACCGCCGGCAGCGAAGGCGCCAGCATGAACACGAGGACTTGTTTCTTAACCTGCGGTTTCATCGAAGACATCCGAATCAAAATACGGTGAGAACCTGGTGAGGTACTGGATATCCCGGTTGCGTTCACCGATCTTTCGGGCGGGTACGCCACCCACCACCTCATACGGTGCCACGTCGCGTGCGACGACCGCACCCGCCGCAACCACGGCACCTTCGCCGATGGTCACGCCCGGCAACAATGTGGCGCGGGCGCCGATCCAGGCATGGTCCTGGATGGTGACCACGCCGCCAATCGCGGGAAAGGTCGGTGCGTTGTGGTCATGGTGCAGGCTGAGGATGCAGGTCTGGAAGGACACATTGACGTTGTTTCCAACAACCACGCCTACCCGGCCATCCAGATACACCTCTCGGTTGATCACGCAGTTGTCACCGATGCTGACGTGCGCGCGCACCGGATAACCGGTGACGAACCAGCGCATGCTGACGTGCGTGTCCTTGCCGATCGCCACCTTGAGCACACGGGTCAGATAGAAGCGGCGAACACATTCGATCGGAAAGCGGGCAACGACATTGTTGCCGAGGTAGTACTTCAGCCCCATAAGCACATAGAAGAAACGCTGGCGAAGAAGCCATTGCTTCAGGCGACTCATCGTGCAAGCTCCTTCTCAAAGGACATCAGCGAATCCACACTTGGTGCGACGGAACCAGGCCATTCCCAGCAGGCAGACCACAGACGCGGCAGCAAACTGCCCCGCCAGCTGCCACCAGTCCGGAAGCTGACCGAACACCGCGACGGCACGGGCCTGCTCGATGATCGTCGTAAGCGGATTGGCCAGGAAGAGCGGACGGATGTACTCGGGAATCTTGGTGACCGGGAAGAACACAGGCGAAATGAACAGCAGAATCTGCGAGAACACACCCACCACCTGGTTGACGTCCCTCAAGTACACGCCCACAGACGCCAGTATCCAGCTGATGCCCAATGCATACAGCACCAGAGGGACCATCACTACCAGAATCAACGGAAAAGTGACCGGAACACCGTTCCCAACGAACACCAGTGCAAGCGCCAGAACGCTCAGACTGATGAACCAATGGAACAGCGCCGATGAACAGGAAACGATCGGCAGAATGCCGATCGGGAACACGACTTTCTTGACGTAGTTGACGTTTCCAGTGATCAATCCCGGCGCGCGGTTGATGCATTCGGCGATGAATCCATGGAGGATCAGGCCGACGAACAACAGGATCGCAAAATCCGACTGACGCTGTGGCTGATCACCCCAGCGAACTTTCAGGATCACCGAGAAGAACAACGTGTATACGCTGAGCATCAACAGCGGATTGACGAAGGACCAGAACAAGCCGAGCACTGAGCCCTTGTAGCGGCCACTGACTTCACGCCGGGTGAGCTGGAAGATGAGACCAGCCAGATTCGAGGCACTCATGCGTCAGACACCATGGACAATCCGACGGTCACTGAAGCGCCCTCTCCAGATCCACCTGCAGATCCCCCAGCTCCTCCACACCCACGCTCAGCCTTACCAGCGCATCGCTGATCCCCAGCTGCTCCCTACGCGCCACCGGAATCGAGGCATGGGTCATCACCGCCGGGTGGTTGACCAGGCTTTCCACGCCGCCCAGCGATTCGGCCAGGGTGAACAGTTCGGTCTTCTCGCAGAAACGCTTGGCCGCCTCGAAACC
Source organism: Stenotrophomonas maltophilia (assembly GCF_002799155.1). Lineage (GTDB taxonomy): Bacteria > Pseudomonadota > Gammaproteobacteria > Xanthomonadales > Xanthomonadaceae > Stenotrophomonas > Stenotrophomonas maltophilia_R. The sequence continues at coordinate 85,328 of NZ_NERD01000002.1, read as the reverse complement.
GCCCTTGAGGACGATCGAGACGATGCCGCCGTAGCCGCCCATCTGGCGGGTCGCCAGCTCATGCTGCGGGTGCGACGGCAGGCCCGGGTAGATCACCTTCTCCACCGCCGGGTGCTTTTCCAGCCACTGGGCCAGCGCCAGCGCGTTGGCGCAGTGCGCCTTCATGCGCAGCGGCAGGGTCTTCAGGCCACGCAGGGCCAGGAAGCTGTCGAACGGACCCTGCACACCACCCACCGAGTTCTGCAGGAAGGCCATCTGCTCGGCCAGTTCGGCGTTGTCGCCGACCACGACCATGCCGCCGACCATGTCCGAGTGGCCATTGAGGTACTTGGTGGCCGAATGCAGGACCAGGTCCGCGCCCAGTTCCAGCGGACGCTGCAGCATCGGCGAGGCGAAGGTGTTGTCCACCACCACGATCAGGCCATGGCGCTTGGCGATGGCGGCGACCGCGGCGATGTCGACGATCTTCAGCATCGGGTTGGTCGGGGTCTCGATCCACACCATCTTCGTCTTCGGCGTGATGGAGGCTTCAAACGCCGCCAGATCGGTCAGGTCGACGAAGCTGAAGTCCAGCCCGGCGGTGCGGCGACGCACGCGCTCGAACAGTCGGAAGCTGCCGCCGTAGATGTCATCCATCGCCACCACGTGGCTGCCGGCGTCCAGCAACTCGATCACGGTGGAGCTGGCCGCCATGCCCGAGGCGAAGGCGAAGCCGCGGGTGCCGCCTTCCAGCGAGGCCACGCAGCGCTCATAGGCAAAGCGGGTCGGGTTGTGGGTACGCGAGTACTCGAAGCCCTGGTGCTCGCCCGGGCTGGACTGGGCATAGGTCGAGGTGGCGTAGATCGGCGGCATCACCGCGCCGGTGCTGGGGTCGGGCGACTGGCCGCCGTGGATGGCCAGCGTGGCCAGGGCCAGCGCGCGGTCCGGGGAAGAAGCGTTGGACATGTCGTTTCCTGATTGGCGCCGATGACCGGCGCCGTCGAAGGAGCGGGAGTCTATCAGCGCGGCCTTAACGAGCTTTGACGCGGATAAACCGGGATTCAGCAGCGATCTGCGGCGATAAACGCCTTACTGAACGCGCCGGCGCAGGTAATTCAGCAGGTCGATGCGGGTGATCAGGCCGAGGAAGGCGTCCCCGTCCATCACGATCGCCACCTGGCCGCGGTCGAACACCGGCAGCAGGGCCTCGATCGGCGACTTCACGTCCAGCCGGTCCAGCTTGCTGACCATCGCGGTGGCCACCGGGTCGCGGAAGCGCGCTTCGTCGCCATAGACGTGCAGCAGCACGTCGCTTTCGTCGACGATGCCGACCAGCTGCTCACCCTCCATCACCGGCAGCTGCGACACGTCGTACAGCTTCATGCGCTGGTAGGCGGTGGTCAGCAGGTCGTTCGGGCCGATCACCACGGTGTCGCGCTGGCCATACGGGCGCAGGATCAGGTCGCGCAGGTCGCCGTGCTGCGGGCGCTGCAGGAAACCGTTGTCCAGCATCCAGTAGTCGTTGTACATCTTCGACAGGTACTTGTTGCCGGTGTCCGGCACCAGCACCAGCACCTTCTTCGGCGTGGTCTGCTCGCGGCAGTATTTCAGGCCGGCGGCCAGCAGGGTGCCGGTGGACGAACCGCCCAGGATGCCTTCCTTGCCCAGCAGCTCGCGCGCGGTGTGGAAGCTCTCGGCATCGCTGATGGCATAAGCCTTCTTGACGCGGCTGAAATCGGAAATCGACGGCAGGAAGTCCTCGCCGATGCCTTCCACCAGCCAGCTGCCCGACTTGTCGTTGAGATTGCCGTCGTTGATGTACTCGGCCAGGATCGAGCCGACCGGATCGGCCAGCACCAGTTCGGTCTTCGGCGACCGCTTGGCGAAGGCGCGCGACAGGCCGGTCATGGTGCCGGAGCTGCCGCAGCCGAACACGATGGCATCAAGGTCGCCGCCCATCTGCTCGAGGATCTCCGGGCCGGTGCCGAATTCATGCGCGGCCGGGTTGTCCGGGTTGCCGAACTGGTTGATGAAGTAGGCGCCCGGGGTCTGCTCCGCGATGGTCTTGGCCAGGTCCTGGTAGTACTCCGGATGACCCTTGGCGACGTCCGAACGGGTCAGGCGCACTTCGGCGCCCATCGCCTTCAGGTTGAAGATCTTTTCCCGGCTCATCTTGTCGGGAACGACGAGGATCAGCTTGTAGCCTTTCTGCTGTGCAACCAGCGCCAGGCCCAGGCCGGTGTTGCCGGCGGTACCCTCGACCAGGGTCGCGCCCGGCTTCAGGTCGCCCCGCTGCTCCGCCGCCTCGATCATCGACAGGCCGATGCGATCCTTGATCGATCCGCCCGGGTTGGCGCTCTCGAGCTTCAGGTACAGCTCGCAGACGCCGGTGTCCAGGCGCTGGGCCTTGACGATCGGGGTCTGGCCGATGAGTTCGAGGACGGAAGAATGGATGGGCATTCGGAGGACTTTCGATTCGCGCCACGCAGGGCCGGACCGATGATTATCCGACGGATGGCGCTGAATGTCAGGTCGGTGCGGGCATGCCGCTCGCCTGCCCCTTGAGGGGATGCGGGCGGCCCCGGATCGACGAGGAGACCGGTACCGCCCGCATCGGTGAGTGTGCCTGCAGGCCAAGGCACCACCGCCTGTGGTGCCTTGGCGCGGCCGCCTCATCGGCGGTGCCGCGATGCCGGGGCTGGAGCGCCCGGCGGGGCCATCGATGGCCGGGTCACGCCGTTCCAGGCGTAACGGGGTGCGTCAAAGCGTGGGGGACGTCGTGGGGAGCGGTGTTTCGTACATTCGCAGAAGTCGTTGCTTGGCCAGCAGCTTCTCGCGCTTCATGCGACCCAGGGTGACATCATCGATCGGGAGTACACCCAACTCCGCGTCCATGCACTTCTTGTTCAACTTGCGGTGCTGGTCATGGAGTGCCCTGAACTCCGGATCACGCGCGCGACGGGCGTCGATCTCGCTCTGGGGCTGATCTTCAAACATGATGGACCTCCTTCGACAGATACACGAACGCCCCGGCCGCAAGGCACGGGGCGTTGTTCATGGAGGAGCGCCGGTCGATGGCCACCTGGACGCCTGCAACGACCTGCGGCACTGGCCTGCGCACGTCGATCTGCTGCGGTTCGCGCCCTGCTTGCATCGGCCCGGCCCTCCCATCGTCCGGTCCGCGGCATTGCGTCCCGGACGATTGACCCTACGCCTGCTCAAGGCGGGGTACAAGACCCCTGCGTCAAAAAGACCGAACCCCGCCGGGGCGGGGTTCAGGCTGAATGCTCATCACAACGAAAAACAAACAATATCAATGCATTACGGGGCGATGATGACCTCGGCCGAGCGCGCCCGGGTGGAGGCTGCCTTCTTGCCGCTGACCTGGATGCGGTTGCTGGCGACACCGGCTGCAACGAGGGCGTCGCGCAGCGCTTCGGCACGCTTCTGACCGACCCCGTTGGCGCTGTCATAGGCCTCGATGCGCAGGCGGCCCTTCTTGCCGATGTTCAGATACTCGGCCAGCGCCTTGGCCTGGTTGCGGGCTCCACCGGACAGGCTGGAGGCGCCTGCGGCGAACGCGTCGCCATTGAAGGTGAAGACTTCGCCACGGCCATCGAACTTCGAACCCGGCAGCTTCTGCCCGGACACCAGCTCGGCTTCCTCCCGGGCCAGCTTGGCGGCGTTCTGCTGGGCGGCGCTGAGGCGCTGCTGCTGCTTGCCGGCCACGCTGGTCAGGGCGTTCTCGGCGTCCTGGCGGGCCAGGGTTTCGGCCTCGGCGGCCTGCCGGAGGCGCTCGGCCTCCTCGGCCTGCATCTGCGCCTGCATCCTGAGCTGCTCGGCTTCCTGGCGGGCACGTGCGGCATCGCGGCGGCTGGCCTCGATCAGCAGGTCGCTGCGGGTGCGCTCCAGGCGGTCGACCTCGCGCGCGGCCAGTGCGGTACGCACGGCAGTCTCGGCGATCTCCACCCGGCGCTCGGCCAGGTAGGTGGCCAGCTCCTGGTCACGGCGCTTGGCCTTGTCCAGAGTGGCGATGGCCTGCTGGGCCTGCATGCGCTCGAAAGCGCCCAGCTCAGCGGTGTCGGGATTGGCCTGGATGGCCATCAGGCGCTGGCTCAGCTGCGCCACCAACGGGTTGTCAGCGGCCACGGCCAGGGTCGGCAGCGCCAGCAGCGCAGCCAGGGTTGCGGCGGTCATCGGCTTCACCGGCGGTCCTCCCCGGTCGACAGCTGGCGTTGCAGCTGGTTGACCTCGTTGCGGCGCAGCTGCAGCTGCGCGGTCACGGTGGCTTCCTCGCTGCGGGCGCGGGCCAGGTCGGCATCGGCGGCGGCGCGCAGGGCCATCGCCGGGGCGTTCTTGCGCTCGCGGCGGTCGCCAGCGGCGCGCTGCGCCTGCTCCAACCCCTGCCGGGCCAACCCGATCAGGTCCGGAGCGTACTGGTCGGCATCGGCCTGGGTGGCCTTGTCGACCGCCTGCCGGGCCTGGGCCAGTTCCAGTGCGCCGTCCTGCGCCCAGGCGGGGGCAGACAGTGCGAATGCAAACGCCATCACATACAGGCCATGGCGCATTCGTGCGAAGCTAAGTCGTTTCATTGGGGAGGCCGTACCGGTTGTCGGTTCACGGCCATTGTCGTCAAGCCGACACCGTGCTGGCAACGGGCGTCGGCCGTTTCGTTGGGGAAAATTCGCAATGGATATCGGCTACTTCCTGAAGCTGATGACCGAAAAGAACGCTTCGGACATGTTTTTGACCACCGGGGCACCGGTCTACATCAAGATCGAGGGGAAGCTTTATCCGCTGGGCAACACCGGCCTGCCACCGGGCATGGTCAAGAAGATCGCCTACTCGCTGATGGACGAAGGCCAGGTGCCGCAGTTCGAGCGCGAGTTGGAGCTCAACATGGCCATCGCCCTGCCCGATGCCGGGCGCTTCCGCGTCAACGTGTTCAAGCAGCGGGGCGAGGTCGGCATGGTCATCCGCGCCATCCGCAGCCGCATCCCGAGCATCGAGGAGCTGAACCTGCCGCAGGTGCTGAAGGACGTCATCATGACCCCGCGCGGGCTGGTGCTGGTGGTGGGGTCCACCGGTTCGGGCAAGTCCACCTCGCTGGCGTCGATGATCGACCATCGCAACAGCACCACCACCGGTCACATCCTCACCATCGAGGATCCGATCGAGTACCTGCACAAGCACAAGATGTCGATCGTCAACCAGCGCGAGGTCGGGCTGGATACCCATGCCTTCCACAACGCGCTGAAGAACGCGATGCGTGAAGCGCCGGACGTGATCCTGATCGGCGAGATCCTGGATGCGGAAACGATGGAGGCGGCGATCGCCTTCGCCGAAACCGGCCACCTGTGCCTGGCCACCCTGCACTCCAACAACGCCGACCAGACCATCGAGCGCATCCTCAACTTCTTCCCGGAAAGCGCGCACAAGAACGTGCTGATGAACCTGGCGCTGAACCTGCGAGCGGTGATCAGCCAGCGCCTGGTGAAGAACAAGGAAGGCCGTCGCCTGCCGGCCACCGAGGTGCTGATCAACACGCCGATGATCCGCGACCTGCTGCGTCGCGGCCAGGTGCACGAGATCAAAGCGGCGATGGAGGCCTCGCTGGAGGAAGGCATGGAGAGCTTCGACCAGTGCCTGTTCCGGCTGGCCAAGGCCGGCACGATCGAGCAGGAGGAAGCGCTGCGCGCGGCCGACTCGCGCGATGGCCTGGCGCTGAAGTTCCGGCTGTCCGAGGGCAGCAGCGGCGAGCACGACCCGTACGCGGATTTCTCGGCCGGGCAGCCAAGCATCACTCACGGGTTCTGAGTGCACGAAAAAGGGGACGGAGGGGATTAAGTCGTATATGCACTTACGACGTAATCCCCTCCGTCCCCTTTTTCTGAAGCGTTCAGGGGCGGTCTCATCCAATGAGACCGCTCATCCGTAGGTTTCCTCAATGGAAACCATCCGCAAGCTGGCCATCCTGGCCGACGCCGCCAAATACGACGCCTCCTGCGCCTCCAGCGGCTCGGGCAAGCGCGATTCGCGCGCCAGTGGCGGCATCGGCAGCACCGAGGGCATGGGCATCTGCCACAGCTATACGCCGGATGGCCGCTGCGTTTCGTTGTTGAAGATCCTGCTGACCAACTTCTGCATCTACGACTGCGCCTATTGCGTGAACCGGGTTTCCAGCAACGTGCCCCGTGCACGTTTCAGCGTGGACGAGGTGGTCGCGCTCACCCTGGACTTCTACAAGCGCAACTACATCGAGGGGCTGTTCCTGTCCAGCGGGATCATCCGCAATGCGGACTACACCATGGAACAGATGGTGGAGGTGGCCCGGCAGCTGCGCGAAGAACACCGCTACGCGGGCTACATCCATCTCAAGACCATTCCCGAGGCCTCGCCGGAACTGCTGGCCAGTGCCGGGCGCTACGCCGACCGCCTGTCCATCAACGTGGAACTGCCGACCGAAGCCGGCCTGAGCGCCTTGGCGCCGGAGAAGACCGTGCATTCGATCCGCGGCGCGATGGGCGAACTACGCTGGCGCATCGAGGAAGCCAGGGAGGCACGCAAGGCTTCCGCCGCAGTGGCGCCGACGGCCAGCCGCAGCGCACGCCCGCGCCCTCCCCGTTTCGCCCCGGCCGGGCAGAGCACGCAAATGATCGTCGGCGCGGACGGGGCAAACGACCAGCAGATCCTGGCAAGCGCCGAAAGTCTGTACGGCAACTACCGCATGCGGCGGGTGTACTACTCCGCGTTCAGCCCGATTCCGGACGCCAGCCGGCAGTTGCCACTGCAGCCGCCACCGCTGCAGCGCGAACATCGCCTTTACCAGGCTGACTGGCTGCTGCGCTTCTACGGGTACGGCGTGGATGAGATTACCGATACCACCCAGGACGGCATGCTCGACTTGGATATCGACCCGAAGATGGCCTGGGCGATCCGCCATCCCGAGCGCTTTCCGGTCGATCTGAACCGGGCACCGAAGGAAATGCTGCTGCGCGTGCCCGGCCTTGGCGTGCGCAACGTCAAGCGCGTGCTGATGGCACGCCGCCACGGTCGCCTGCGGGTTGCCGACGTGGCTCGCCTGAAGGCGCCGATGAGCAAGCTGCTGCCCTTCGTGCTGCTGGCCGACCACCATCCGCGCAGGGCGCTGGACGATCCGGCGGCGTTGCGCGCGCAACTGGCCCCGCCGCCGCGCCAGGGTTCGCTGTTCGATGCCCCGTCCGCAGCCTGACGCGCAGCGCTGGTCGCTGCGGGTGGATCCGCCATGGTCGCTGGAGGCCTGGCGCAACGGTGCGCGTGATGCCCTGCTGCGCGGCGTCGCGCCGGAACAGCTGGACTGGCTGGAGGGCAGCCACGCATCACTGCTGGACGCGCCCGCGGTCAACTCGGCGCCCATGCAGGCCGATGCTGGCGCGCCGAATGTACCGCGCGACTTCCTGGAACTGGCGGCCACCTGCCTGTGTCATCGCGATGTGCAACGCATGGCCCTGCTGTACAGGTTGCTGTGGCGCATCACCCATGGCGAACGCTCGGTGCTGTCGAACCCCGCCGATGCCGACGTACTGCGGGCCATGGCCATGGCCCAGGCCGTCCGCCGTGACACGCACAAGATGAAGGCATTCGTGCGCTTCCGCGAGGTGCCTGGCCAGCCTGATGCATTCATCGCCTGGTTCGAGCCGCAGCACCACATTGTCGGCCGGGTCGCGCCGTTCTTCGCGCGCCGCTTCACCGGCATGCACTGGGCCATCCTCACTCCTTCGCGCAGCGTCGCCTGGGATGGGCAGGCGCTTGCCTTCGGTCCCGGCGCACGGCGCGAGGATGCCCCGGCCGAGGACGCACGCGAAGCGCTGTGGCAGACCTACTACGCCAGCATCTTCAATCCGGCCCGGCTCAACACGCGGATGATGATGCAGGAGATGCCGGCCAAGTACTGGCGCCACCTGCCCGAGGCACAACTGTTGCCGCGCCTGGTGCGCGATGCGGCCGACCGTGTGCAGGAAATGCATGACCGGCCGGCGCAGGCACCGCAGCGCAGGATTCCCCTGAGTGCAGGCGCTGTGCCATCGACCACCGATGCCAGCAGCCTGGAGAATCTGCGTGGACAGGCCAGTGCCTGCCGCCAGTGCCCGCTTTGGGAGCAGGCCACGCAGACCGTGTTCGGGCAGGGGCCGGCAAGCGCCGAGGTGATGCTGGTCGGGGAACAGCCTGGCGATAGCGAGGACCTGCGCGGACAACCGTTCGCGGGCCCTGCCGGCCGGTTGCTCGACCGTGCGCTGGCTGAACTGGGAATCGATCGCGCGACGCTGTACCTCACCAACGCGGTGAAGCACTTCCATCATGAACGGCGCGGCAAGGTACGGCTGCACAAACGACCGGAAAGCCGCCATATCCAGGCCTGCCGCCCCTGGCTGATGGGCGAGATCGCGCGCGTGCGGCCCCAGGTGATCGTGTGCCTCGGCGCAACCGCGGCAGCCTCGGTATTCGGCCGTGATTTCGACTTCTCACGTGACCGCGGACGCTGGCACACCCTTGAGGACGGCACACGCGGCTATGCCACGGTGCACCCGGCATGGGTGTTGCGGCAGACCGACGATGCGCGCCGCGAGGATGCCTATCGGCTGTTCCGCGATGATCTGGCCCGATTGCAGCAAAAAGGGGACGGAGGGGATTAAGTCGTAAGTGCACAAACGACTTAATCCCCTCCGTCCCCTCTACTTTCAGGCGGCGTCGAGCTGGTTTTCCGGGCGCGCGCGGTCGAAGGCGTCCAGCGCCTGGCAGGCGGCCTCGATGCGGCGCAGGGTCGGGTACGACGCCAGATCCAGGCCGAAGCGATGCGCGTTGTACAGCTGCGGCAGCAGGCAGATGTCGGCCAGCCCGGGGCGGTCGCCGTGGCAGAAGGTGCCGGTGTCCGTGCTGTTGGCCAGCAGGGCTTCCATCGCAGCGAAGCCCTCGGCGATCCAGTGCAGGGTCCATTGCGTGCGGGCATCGGCCGGCAGCTGCAGGGTGCGCTCCAGGTACTGCATCACCCGCAGGTTGTTGATCGGGTGGATGTCGCAGGCCACCAGCTGGGCCAGCGCCCGAACCCGCGCGCGGCCAGCGGCGTCGGCCGGCAGCAGCGGCACGTGCGGGAAGCGCTCATCCAGGTACTCAAGGATCGCCAGCGACTGGGTGAGCGCGTGCCCCTCGTGCAGCAGGGTGGGCACCAGTTGCTGCGGATTGAGCGTGCGATAGGCGTCCAGGTGTTGTTCGCCGCCCTCGCGCACCAAGTGCACCGGCCGCGCCTCCCAGGCCAGGCCCTTCAGCTCCAGGCCGATGCGCACGCGGTAGGCGGCGCTGGATCGCCAGTAGGTGTACAGCACGATGCCGTCGTCGGCCGGGATCTCCATCGCCGCCTCCCTGCTCAGGGCCTGGTCGCCTGTTCGATGCGCTGCTCGATCGCACCGAAGATGCTGTTGCCGGCGGCATCGAGCATCTCGATGCGGACCACATCACCGAAGGACATGAACGGCGTGCTCGGCTTGCCATCACGCAGGGTTTCGACCACACGCTGCTCGGCGAAGCACGAAGCGCCCTTGCTGGTGTCCTCGTTGGCAATGGTGCCGGAACCGACGATGGTGCCGGCGCCCAACGGACGGGTCTTGGCCGCATGTGCGACCAGCTGGGCGAAGTTGAACTGCATGTCCACGCCCGCTTCCGGCGCACCGAACCACTGACCGTTGATGTGGGTCAGCAGCGGCAGGTGCACCTTGCTGTCCTGCCACGCAGCGCCCAGCTCGTCGGGGGTGACGAACACCGGCGACAGCGCCGAGCGCGGCTTGGACTGCAGGAAGCCGAAGCCCTTGGCCAGTTCGCCGGGAATCAGGTTGCGCAGCGAGACATCGTTGACCAGGCCGACCAGCTGGATGTGGCCAGCGGCCTGTTCCGGCGTGGCCGCCATCGGCACGTCGTCGGTGATCACCACGATTTCCGCTTCCAGGTCGATGCCGTAGTCCTCGCTGACCACCTTGACCGCGTCGCGCGGGCCATGGAAGCCGGCGCTGGTGGCCTGGTACATCAGGGGGTCGGTATAGAAGCTCTCCGGCACCTCGGCGCCACGGGCGCGGCGCACGCGCTCGACATGCGGCAGGTAGGCGCTGCCATCGACGAATTCGTAGGCACGCGGCATCGGCGCGGCCAGCGCCTGTGGATCGAGGTCGAACACGCCATCGGCGTCGCCGGCGTTGAGCGATTCGTACAGGGCGTTCAGGCGCGGTGCGATGTGGCTCCAGTCCTCCAGGGCCTGCTGCAGGGTGGCGGCAATGCCGGTGGCGCGCACGCCGTGGCGCAGGTCACGCGAGACGACGATCAGGGTGCCGTCGCGGCCGCCTTCCTTCAAAGAACCAAGCTTCATGGGTGGGTGTCCGGAGTCGTGGGCAAACAAGTTTCAAGTGTAATCAAATCTACGGCGGCGCCAAGCTGCAGCGCGGCATCGGCCCACCCTACCGCAGGAGGGGGTTCGGCAGGGCTGCGCCCTGCACCTGCTCAATGCAACGGCAATGGCAACGGCAACGACAACGTCAAAAACAGCTCTGGCGTTCTGCTGGTTGGGCGGGGCGGTGTGGGTGGGCAGGACACGCCGTAACCCCCCCCTCCGGGGTCCGGCCCAGCCGCTGGCGGCTGCGCGCTCGGGCGCTTGCGAAGCTGTGCTTCACAAGCAAAGCGCCCTCACCCATGGGGGCTCGATGGCGCCATCCATGGCGCCAACGTTCCTGCCCACCCACACCGCCCCACCCGACAGGTTCACGCGGCTGACGGTGGGTGCCGACCGTTGGTCGGCACATCTGTCAGATATCGAAATTCAAAACAGAATCAGAGCTCGTGCCGACCAACGGTCGGCACCCACCAAAGCAGAACACCGTTCCGACAGATCGCGGAAAACTGTCGAAGGCGGGGTGGGTCCGGTGGCAGGGGCGTGAGCCGCATGGATGCGGCGACCGAGCCTACATGGACGTATTTACGGCGCCCCCTGCCACCGGACCCACCCCGCCATCCCTCAGGAAACCAGCTTTTGACGTTGACGTTGACGTTGCTCCGGCCTCTGCGGGTGCAGGGCGCAGCCCTGCAGAGAGCCCCTACCTGAACAGGCCTTTTTGCGTGAAGTCTCAAACATCGTTTAGACTTGCGGGGTCTGCAGCGGCCGTCCGTTTCCCTCCGGGACCGCCGGCGACCAGGGTCCGCCCTCTTCGCCCGCCCCCACTCCGACGCCGTTCGTCACGCATTCCAGCCTGCGCTTCGTGCCGGCTGCACCCAATTCTCGCAGCGCGGTTCACGGGAACGCTCCGAGTCAGCCGATCAGTTTGATCTGCCCCCGCCTGTCCAGTCGGTCAGGCGTTTCTTGTACTTGGAGCAAACTCAATGTCTTTTGAATCGCTGGGCCTGGCGCCCTTCCTGCTGCGCGCGCTTGCCGAACAGGGCTACGAAAACCCGACCCCGATCCAGCAGCAGGCGATCCCGCTCGCGCTGGCCGGTCGCGACCTGCTGGCCGGCGCGCAGACCGGTACCGGCAAGACTGCCGCCTTCGGCCTGCCACTGCTGCAGCACCTGGGCACCGCCTCGCAGGAAGTGCGCAGCGGCCCGCGCAAGCCGCGTGCGCTGATCCTGGCCCCGACCCGCGAGCTGGCCACCCAGGTGCATGACAGCCTGCGTGGCTACAGCAAGTATCTGCGCATCCCCAGCGCCTGCATCTACGGCGGCGTCGGCATGGGCAACCAGCTGGACATCCTGCGCCGTGGTGTGGACCTGCTGGTGGCCTGCCCGGGCCGCCTGATCGACCATCTGGAGCGCCGCAGCGTCGATCTGTCCGGCATCGAACTGCTGGTGCTGGACGAAGCCGACCGCATGCTCGACATGGGCTTCCTGCCGTCGATCAAGCGCATCCTGGCCAAGCTGCCGAAGCAGAACCGCCAGACCCTGCTGTTCTCGGCCACCTTCGAGGACAACATCCGCCAGCTGGCGCTGGAGTTCATGCGCAACCCGGAACAGATCCAGGTGACGCCGAAGAACACCGTGGCCGAGACCATCACCCACCGCGTGCACCCGGTCGATGCCGGCCGCAAGCGCGACCTGCTGCTGCACCTGCTGGCGCAGGACAGCCGCGAGCAGACCCTGGTGTTCGCCCGCACCAAGCACGGCAGCGACAAGCTGGCCACGTTCCTGGAGAAGTCGGGCATCAAGACCGCGGCGATCCACGGCAACAAGAGCCAGGGCCAGCGCCTGCGCGCGCTGGGTGACTTCAAGGCCGGCCGGGTGACCGTGCTGGTGGCCACCGACATCGCCGCGCGCGGCATCGACATCAACGAGCTGCCGAAGGTGATCAACTTCGACCTGCCGATGGTGGCCGAGGACTACGTGCACCGCATCGGCCGCACCGGCCGCAATGGCGCGACCGGCCAGGCGATTTCGCTGGTGGCGCAGGATGAAGTGAAGCTGCTGCGCGCGATCGTGCGCCTGCTGGGCCGCGACATGGACATCCGCGATGTGCCGGGCTTCGAGCTGCAGACGCCGATCCGCTGGGGCAACAGTGCGCCGGGCAAGGCCGAGCACGATACCGGCGAGCGCGCACCACGCAAGAGCCACGCGCGTCGCCCGCACGGCGATGCGCCGCGCCATGCGCATGCCGGCCCGAAGAAGGCCGGTGGTGGCCGTCGCGAGGGCGGTGGCAATGGCCAGCAGCGTGCGGGTGCAGGCGCCGGTCAGGGCCAGCGTCGTGGGGGTGGTGGCAATGGTGGCGGTCGTGGTCGTGGCCAGGGCGGCGGCGGTCGCGCCGGCTGATCACAGCTGACAGCTGTTGTGCTTCCCGCTGCGCGGGAGGCTATCGGGGGACGGCGCTGACGCGCCGTCCTTTTTTTTTGCCGGCTACCGTGGGTGAAAGCACGCGGATGGTTTGGCTTGGGGCGGCGCAGGGCGGAGTGGGGGCAAAACACGCCGTAAACCCATCCATGGGGGCTCGATCGCGCCATCCATGGCGCTCACGGTTTTGCCCCCACTCCGCCCTGCGCCGCTTCAAAGATCGCCAGCGCCTACTTGTCCCGCCGGGTAGCCGGGAGAAGAAGATCAAATTCAAATTCAAATTCAAATTCAAATTCAAATTCAGATTCAAAGGCAAAAGCCGAAGTCGAAATTCCTGGCTTTGCTTTTGCCCTTGCTCCCGCCTTGGGGTTCGATGCGTCCGCGCCCGCAGGAAACTGTCGAGGGGAGGCCGGGCGGGCTGCGCAGGACCGTGAGGCGCATGGATGCGCCGATCGAGCTTACATGGACGTATTTACAGCGTGTCCTGCGCAGCCCGCCCGGCCTCCCCCACACGCATCAATCAAGGCGCGCAAAGCCTCAACCCCGCGCTTTACTCGGATTCACCAGATTCCCGAAGAAGATCGCGTTGATCAGCAACCGATCCGTCCCGTGCCAATACTTGCGATGCGCGGGGTCATCGGCAAACAACACCACGTTGCCCTGCCCCTGGGCCGACACCAGCAGCCATGCGCTGCCCGCCACCCGCGTGCGGTTGCGCGCGGACAGATAGCCATTCACTCGCGGCGGCGTGTCGATGCGCACCACCGTCGAGAACGGATTCGCGCTTGGCTGCAGCGTTACCGTATTTTCCTTGTTGATCGCCAGCTGCCTGCGTGGCACGCCGAACGCCAGCGGATGGCTGGTATCCACGTCGGCACTGAGGATGTTGCCGCTGACCCGCTCGATCGCGGCGATGTCACGCTGGTCACCAAACGCACGACGGCTTTCGTCAGCAGCATCTTCCTCCTTGCCAAGCTTCTCACCGTCGGCCAGCTTCTGTTCGATCGCCCATTTCGAGGCACTGCCGTAGGTCACCAGTGAACCACCGGCCTGTATCCAACGCTTCAGTGCAGCCACCGCCGTGGCATCGATGCCGGTGTAGGTTCCGCCGGACAGCACGATGGTGGTGTAGCGATCCAGCGGCACCTTGCCCAGCTGCTGGGGATCCAGCTTGCTGGCGCGCAACCGCAGCTGCTGGTCCAACAGGAACCACGCCGAACCAATTTCGGTGGCCGCTACGCCCTCGCCCATCACCAGCGCAACGGCCGGCTTGCGCAGTGCCTTGACGCCATCACTTCCGAGATCGATGCCCTCGCTGCTGCGGCCGCTGGACAGCGCATGCACCGGCACGCCGGCAGCGCGCGCGGCGGACGTCACTGCTTCAAGCAGCGCCGCGCCCTGCAGCGACTGCCCGGCAACAGGAATCACCAGGCTGCCGGCAGCGAAGCTGACCTCGCCCTGCGCGGTCGCGGTGGTGAACGGCTGGAATGCCGCGCGTGCATTCACACCCTTGTCCTGCAGCGCGGCCAACGCGCGCCCGGCATTGTAGTCGCGCCAGTCGATCGCGTAGGCGAATCCGGCCTGGCCGCCCAGCACGGCGCCCGGCTCCGCCGGTAGCGCGGTCACGCGTGCGCCGCCGTCGATGCGGCTGCGGCTGCCGGCGAAGGCCACGCCGTAAGCGGGTGCAATGGCATAACTGGTGCTGCCGTAGAACACATCGCCCTTGATCGGCGGCGTCTCGGCAAAGATCGAATGCACCAGGCGGAACTGCGCCTGCTGCACCGGCACCACGTAGGCGCTGCCGGCATCGAAGCGCTGCCCATCGACAGTGACTGCACGATCCAGCGCGCGCACTTCGATGCGATGCAGCAGCAACAGTTCCAGCAGGCGGCGGGTCAGTGCCGGATCATGCGCATCGCCGAATACGAAACTCTTCACCGGCTGCTGTGCGGCCTGCTTCAGCGCGCTCTGGAAGAACTGCTTCTGCAGGTCGAACAGGCCGCTGCGCTCGGTCACCGCGCCACGCACCGTGCCCAGTCCGGTAGCGACCTGGTTGCGGATGGTGAACGGGAAGGTCAGCAGGCCATTCACCGATTCCTGCACGCGGCCGCGCGAGCTGGCCTGCTCGACGGTAACGCCGACGGCGCCATGGAAGTCCGGGTAGGTGGAGCCATAGACCGGCGAGAAGTTGTCGAAGTTTTCGCCGGTGTAGTACAGCGAACCCAGTGCATCCAATGCCTGCGCGTGGTACTTGGCCAGGGTCTTGTTGAACTCATATGACGCCGCCGGAATCAGCGGGCTGTGCATGCTCTTCGGCGACGGCTCGAAGTAGTAGGTGCTGTCCTTGCCCATCTCGTGGAAGTCGATCTGCACGTTCGGGTACCACTGGTGGAACACCTCCACCTTCGGCCGCGAGTCCCGCTGGGTCAGGGCCAGCCAGTCGCGGTTGAGATCGGTGAAGTAGTGGTTGGTGCGGCCCTGCGGGAACGGTTCGACGTGTTCCTTGTCGGCCGGGTCGGCTGAAGCTGGATCGGACGCCCAGGCGTTGTGCCAGTTGGCGGCGCGATCGCGGCCGTCCGGATTCTGCGCCGGGTCGAACAGCACCACCGCCTGCTGCAGCCACTGCTGGGTTTCGGCGCTGCGGTTGGCCACCAGGTAGTAGGCCGTCAGCATCGCCGCTTCGGCACTGGAGGTCTCGTTGCCATGCACGCTGTAGCCCAGCCACACCACCACCGGGCTGTCACCGGCGGCGCTGCGCGGCTGCGCCGGATCGGCCAGGGTCGCGTGCTGCTGGCGGATCTGTTCCAGCCGCGCATGATTGCCTGCAGCGGTGACGGTGGCGATCAACAGCGGGCGACCTTCATAGCTGCGGCCGATCTCGCGCACACTGATCCTGTCCGAGCGTTTCGCCAGTTCCTGGAAGTACGCCACAAGCTGGTCGTGCCGCGTGTAGCGGCTGCCGATCGGGTAGCCGAGGAACTGTTCCGGCGTGGGCACCGCCGCATCGAACGCCGCTGCATCGGCAACCTGCGGGAAGAAGTAGGCACTCTGTGCCTGCGCCGGCTGCGGCAGGGACAGTGCGGTGGCGGCGGCAAGCAGCAACGGAAGAACGGCACGGCAATGCAAGGACACGATGACTCCCCTGGAACGCAACAGCAGACAGTCGCGCGGCCGGTCCCGTCAGGTGACCGGCCGCGGCGGATGGATCAGAAGCGGTAATCGAAGCCCAGCGTGAAGTAGCGGCCACGCAGGTCGTACTGGCTGAAGTCGTACGGCGCGCGGATGCCGGGGAAGGAGGCGTCGTACGGCGGCGTCTTGTCGGCCAGGTTCTGCACCTTGGCATACACGGTCAGCTTGTCGATGCCGGTGTAGGCCAGGTACAGGTCGTACTGGCTGTAGCTGCCGACGCGCTGCTGCACGGCCTTGGCGGCGGAGCTGGCCTCCTGGCGGTAGCTGCTGGTGTAGTACCAGGTCAGCGCTGCGTTGAAGTCGCCGTACTTCCAGTCCAGCGTGGTGGTGGCCTTGTCCTTGGGCAGGGTCGCGCCGAGGTTGCTGCCGGCGTAGTCGACCAGCGGGCCGCCGACCACGGTCGGGCGACGGTAGTCGCGCACGTGGGTGTAGGCCGAGGACACGGTGAAGTCACCCAGTGCAGCGGTCGGGATGCGCTGGCGCAACTCGACGTCGATGCCCGAAGTCTTCAGCTCGCTCAGGTTCTGGTAGCGGTTGTAGACCGCCTGCAGCTTGCCGCGCTCATCGCGCTGCACCGCGCCGGCCACGTTGTCGTTGACCAGGGTCTGGGTGTTGTTGGTGCCGACCAGGTTGTCCAGCTGGATGCGGTAGTAGTCCACGCTCAGGTTGGTGTTGGCCCACGGCGACAGCACCACGCCGAAGTTGACGCTCCTGGTGCGCTCCGGCTTCAGTGCGTTGTTGCCGACGGTGAAGAAGGTCGGGTTCTGGCGCGAGCCCGGCACGTCCGGATCACGCGGATCGACCACGCTGCCGTAGGCGATGCTGGTGCTGTTGGAGTTCTCCGACAGCGACGGTGCACGGAAGCCCTTCGACGCCGAGGCACGCACCAGCAGGAAGTCGAGCGGCTGCCAGCGCAGCCCGATCTTTGGCGAGAACGCATCGCCAAAGTCATCGTAGTGATCGGCGCGCGCGGCGGCGGACAGCTCCAGCGTCGAAGCCAGCGGCACGTTCACTTCGGCGTAGGCGGCACTGACCTGGCGCTGGCCATGCACTTCGGCGATGGCCGGGCGCACCTGCAGGCCGGCATCGATCTGCCACGGGTTGTTGGAATCGAGCTTCTCGCGGCGCCACTCGGCACCGGCAGCGAAGCCGATCTCGCCAGCCCAGGTATGGCCCAGGCTGCCGGAAATCTTCGCGTCGACACCCTGCAGCTTGGACTCGGCCGGGCGCAGCGTGGCGATGTTGATTGAATCACGTACCGACTGCGGCGTGGCCGCCGGATTCAGCAGGTTGTAGCTGCCGGTGGCCAGCGCATCGGCCAGTGCCCAGCGGTTGGCGAAGCCGCCGGACACACTCTCGCGCTCGCTGCTGCGTGCGCCGAATGCGGCCACTTCCCAGTCCCAATTGGCGGTGGTGCCGCGCAGGCCGAACACGCCGCGATAGGCGGTGGAGCGGTTGGTCTTGATCGTGCCGCCGAGGTCGAAGAAGGTGTATTCAATCGGGATCGCGCGGCCGTACGGGTTGTACGGGTTGTTGGCCGGCAGCAGCGATGACACCGGCTCTGCCAGGCCGCTGTTCGCGTTCAGTGCGAAACGTCCGCTCTCCAGGGTGAAGAACGGGCTGCTGCCGAACCACGCGGCGCTCTTGATCTGGCTGTACAGCACTTCGCCGAACGCTTCGACATTGTCGTTCAGGCGGAAGGTGCCGTTGGCATAGGCCTGGTAGCGCTTGGTGGAGGGGATCAGCGTGGTGAACGGCGCCTGGTTGAAGCCGCAGGTGTCGCCGGCCAGGCCGTCGATCGGTGCGCTGGCAACGCGGGAGGTGCCAGCGGGGCAGTTGCCGTTGGCATCGAGCATCGGCACCGACACGCCGTTGACCAGGTAGCGCGCGCCCTTGGCCGACCAGCCGTTCCAGCGGCCGCCAGGCTTGTCGGTGTAGATGCCGCTCCTGGTCAGGTTGCGTTCGTCCTGGTCCAGGCGTTCGCGGTTGTAGCCCTGCAGGCTGAAGAGGATGTTGTAGCCATCGGTATCGAGATCACCAAGGCCACCGACGAACTTCAGGTTCTGCTCGTGCAGGCCGCCCTGGTCGGCACCGCCGAAGCTGCCGCCGATCTCGGCGCCTTCGAAGTTCTGCCGGGTGATGATGTTGACCACGCCGGCCACGGCGTCGGAGCCGTACACCGCCGAGGCACCGTCCTTGAGTACTTCGATGCGCTCGACCGCGACCAGCGGCAGCGCGTTGAGATCGACGAAGGTATCGGACAGGCCGCCGGCGGGGAAGCCGTAGTTGGCCAAACGGCGGCCGTTGAGCAGCACCAGCGTGTTTTTCTGCGACAGGCCACGCAGGCCGATGCCGGCCGAGCCGGAGGCCCAGCCGTTGTTGGTGGTTTCGTTGCTGGCGTTGCCGGTGTTGGCCGAGATCGAACGCAGCACGTCGGCCACGGTGGCCTTGCCGGTCTGTTCCAGCTGCTGGCGGCCGATCACCTGCACCGGGTTGGAGGCCTCGGTATCGGTGCGCTTGATGTTGGAACCGGTGACACGCACGGCGGCCAGGGTGCTGGCTTCGCCACGGGCGTCGGCGGAGGTTTCGGCGGCGGCGGACAAAGGCGCGGCCAGAGCGACGGCCAGGGCCGCCACGAGCAGGGTGTGCTTGGGCATGACGATGTAGGGGAGGTGGTAAGGACGACGAAGTTCCGCAGTAGTCCATGCCTGGCCGGGGTCCGGCCAATAACATCTCTTCATACGGATATAAGAGAAACTATCATCTCTTCATCCGGATGAAAAGACGTTCTTCACGAAAGACCAACCTCCGCTCAGGCTGCCCGGCGGCCTGCGGCGTACAATCGCGGCATGGAAATCTTCAAAGTCTTCATGCTCGAGGCGGCGCACCGCCTCCCCAACGTGCCGCCCGGGCACAAGTGCGCGCGCCTGCACGGCCACTCGTTCCGGGTGGAACTGAAGGTCGAGGGCGAACCCGGCGCGCAGACCGGCTGGATCATGGACTTCGGTGACGTGAAGGCGGCCTTCCAGCCGATCTACGACCGTCTGGACCATCACTATCTCAATGACATCCCCGGCCTGGAGAACCCGACCAGCGAGAACCTGGCGGTGTGGATCTGGAACGAACTCAAGCCGAGCCTGCCGGCGCTGAGCGAGATTACCGTGCACGAAACCTGCACGTCGGGGTGCCGCTACCGCGGCCCGGCGACCTGATTAACCCATTGATCTGAAAGGTTTTCCAAAGGCGTCTTGGGCGCCTTTTTTATTTTTGTTGCAATGCCGCATCAAGGGCGTATGCTGCATTGCATCAAGTCACTCCCTGATGCCCCATGGCCGCCGCCTTCAGCGATCGCTTCAGTGATGCCACCCGCCAGCTCGCCGCCGCGGCAACGCGCGCGAACCGGTTGGCGTTGGAGAACGCGGAAAGCATGTTCGGCGTGCAGCTGAAGGTGATGGAGCGCAACCTGACCGCGACCGGCGGCTGGCTGGGTGAACTGGCCCGCGGCGACGATGCGGCCGGGACACTCTCCAAGGGGGCGCAGCTATGGCAGGACAACCTGCAGCGGCTGGGCCAGGCCCAGCAGGACGTGGTCGGACTTGGCCTGCAGGCCAGCAAGGCCTGGTCCGAACTGGTGCAGGGCTACAACGAATCAACGGCGGACGCGAACAACCACTGACGCGACGCAACGCTCATTGCGTGGGTCCCTCCCCCCACGCAATCCGGACCCGGCAGATCCCTCCCTCTGCCGGGTCTTTTTTTGCCTGGCGTTCGGATTACGGAGCGCGTCTTCGTCCGGATTCGCTGCGAACTGATGGGCCTCGCCGGGGTGAGCAGGGGCCTGGGCAAATGTCCCCCGGCGCCGGCCGTTGGCCGTCACCTCCTCCTTTACTTTGCCCAGGCCCCTGCTCACCCCGACGAGGCTCGGCGTGCGGTGAGTAGAGCGCAGCGCGCGCGGGCGCCTTTCAAGGACGCGCCGACGAGCTCCGAACGCAGGGCGGATGCCCTTGCGTACGAAGTAAAGGGGGAGGTGACGGCCAACGGCCGGCGCCGGAGGACATTCGTACGCAAGGGCATCTGCCCTGCGCCGCGCAGAATGAAACCGCCGCACGCGATGCAGGAACGACTCAGCGCCCGCGGCTACCGTGCCAATGCTGGTGCCACGCCTGGAACATCAGCACGTTCCACAGGTGCGTGTGCCACTTGCGCTCACCGCGCAGGAACGCTTCCCAGATACCGCGCACCCGCGCCGCGTCGAAGCAACCCTGGTTGCGTAGCAACTGCGGGTCCAGCAGCGCCTCCGCCCAATCGCGCAACGGACCTGCCAACCAGCGCGCCATCGGCGGACCGAAGCCGCGCTTGGGGCGATACACCAGCGGATCCGGCAGGTAGCGCGCCAGCAGGTGCTTGAGGATCCGCTTGTGCTCGCCATCGTGGTACTTCAGGTGCTGCGGCAGGCGCCAGGCCAGGCGCACCACCTCCATGTCCAGCAGCGGCGCACGGGTTTCAACGCCCGCCGCCATGCCCGCGCGATCAACCTTGGCCAGGATGCCCTCGGCCAGGTCCATGCGGAAATCCAGCAGCTGGATGCGCGCCTCGGCCGGCAGCGCCGTGTCCTGCTGCTGGAAGATCGTCACCGGCTCACGCGCGCCCAGCACCACCTGCGCCGGCTGCCGCCAGCGGGTCACGCGCTGCAGGTAGTGGCCTTCCACATCGTTGGCGGCAACCTCGGCCACCAATGCGCGCCAACCACCGAGGCGGCCACGCTCCACGTTCATGCGATTGCCACTGCGCCGCGCCAGCCCGCGTACCCAGTCCGGCAGGCCGCCGCACAGGCGCGCATTGCGCAGTGCGCGGCCGTAGCTGGGGTGGCCGAAGAACAGTTCATCGCCGCCATCACCCGTCAGCGCCACCGGCTTGCGCGCGCCCAGCAGTTCGCTGGCCAGCAGGGTCGGCAGCTGCGAGGCGTCAGCGAAGGGCTCGCACCAGACCTGTGGCAGGCGCTGCAACAGGTCCAGGCCCTGCCGCGCGTCCATGCGGTGCAGGTGGTGTTGCACACCCAGGTGGCGCGCGACCTGCGACGCCCAGTCGCTCTCGTCATGCCCTGGATCGTCGAAGCCGACGGTCCACGCTTCGATCGGCAGCGTGGATTGGGCCTGCATCATCGCCGTCACCAGCGAAGAGTCGGTGCCGCCAGACAGGAACGCGCCGCAGGCCAGTGGCGAGTGCATGCGTGAAGCAATGGCCTTCTGCAGTACCGCTTCGAGCTGGTCGGTGGCCTGTTCCAGGCTGGGCGCCGGCTGCAGCGGCTCCTGCAGTGCGCTCTGCATCGCATCGCGTGCACACCAGTAGCGCGTTCCCCCCTGCGCGGCCTGGCTGGCGCAACCCGCGGCATGGTCACTGAGATCGATGCGCAGCACCCCGCCCGCCACCAGCTTGTGGATGCCACGGTAGATGGTGTGCGGCGCCGGCACATAGTCGTGGCGCAGCAGCAGGCTCAGGGCGTCCTGGTCGATGCTCGGCGCGAAGCCGGCGAAGGCCTGCAGCGCCTTCAACTCGGAGGCGAACAGGAACTGGCCCTGGTGCCAGCCGTAATACAGCGGCCGCTCGCCCACCGGATCACGGGCCAGCCACAGCACGCGCGACTCGCGGTCCCAGATACTGAAACCGAAAGCGCCCTCGATACGCGACAGCGCCCGCTGCACGCCCCATTCAACGATCGCCTGCAGCAGCAGCCGCGCATCGCTGCAGCTGCGCGGCAGATCGCGCAGCTGCGCCTGCAGGTCGCCGCGGTTGTACAGGCGGCCGTCCAGGCACAGTACGTAGCGACCGCAGTCCGAGCTCAGCGGCTGCAACGGCGTATCGGTCGGCGCCCGGCAGTGGCCCAGCGCGAGGCCGGCCTCGGCATCGGTCCAGTAGCCGATGCGGCCACGCCCCCGCTGCTGCAGGGCGCGCAGCATCGGGGCCAGCTGCTGCAGCAGCTGCTCGTCCTCGGCCGGCGGCAACCAGGCCCCGACCACGCCGCTCATCGGGAGCCTCCGCACTGACAGCGGTGGGACGGGTTCGGCAGGCAGGGGGCGGCGGGCGACATGAGGACGGCACGCGGAGCGGAGGAGACTCCATGCTCGGCCCCGGGCCGCGCGGCGTCAGTCGCTTTGCTGTCAGCGATCGTCACCAGACGTATCACGAAGGTAACGTTTTGTAACAGCCTCAGGCTATGCTGGACGCCAAGTTGTTGCCGGGACTGAGACCCGGCCCGCGCGCCAGCAACCCCGGCTGAATGGCGCCCGCCCCCGGGACCCGGGCGGCCCGAAGGCTGGGATAGCATCGCCGCGCTCGTGCCGTGGCGGTACGTTTGCGCCCACGGAGGCCTTGGAAATGCTGGATATCGTACTGGTCGAAGACGATGCCCGCCTGGGAACGATGGTCAGCGACTACCTGCAACGGCATGGCTACCAGGTGGCCCACGAGCGCAGCGGCGAGCGCGCAGTGGCCCGGATCCTGGCCGAGAAGCCGGC
Source organism: Stenotrophomonas maltophilia (assembly GCF_002799155.1). Lineage (GTDB taxonomy): Bacteria > Pseudomonadota > Gammaproteobacteria > Xanthomonadales > Xanthomonadaceae > Stenotrophomonas > Stenotrophomonas maltophilia_R. Next base: position 62,817 of record NZ_NERD01000002.1, on the reverse strand, counting down.
CCTGGTGCTGCTCGATGTCGGCCTGCCCGACCAGGATGGTTTCGAAGTGTGTCGGCAGATCCGGCCCCACTATGACGGCATCATCTGCGTGCTGACCGCCCGCACCGACAACATCGACCAGGTGCTGGGCCTGGAACTGGGGGCCGACGATTACATCGGCAAACCCATCGAACCGCGGGTGCTGCTGGCCCGGCTGCGTGCCCACCTGCGCCGCCACCGCCGGGTCGAGCCGCGTGACGGCAGCCTGCGCTTCGGCGAGTTGAACATCGACCCGTCCACCCGCAACGTGCACCTGCAGGGCGGCCTGCTGGAGCTGACCACGGCCGAGTTCGACCTGCTGTTCCTGCTGGCCAGCAATGCCGGCCAGATCCTGGACCGCGACGCGCTGCTGCGCGGCCTGCGTGGAATCGCCTTCGACGGCCTGGACCGTTCGATCGATGCCCGCATCTCGCGCCTGCGCCGCAAGCTGGGGGACAACCCCGAGCAGCCGGAACGGATCAAGACCGTCCGTGGCCGCGGCTACCTGTTCAGCCGGTCGGCATGGGGATGAAGCGCACGCCTTCGGCGATGCGCGGCCACGCCTTCCACTTCCTGCGCTACGGCATCGGCTTCCTGGTCGCCCACCTGTTGTTGATCGTGCTGGGCCTGTGGGCCTGGGATGCCCTGCTGGAAGACCGCACTGAAGCCGGCCTGCAGGCCGAGATGCGCGGTACCCACGCGCTGCTGCAGCATCGTTTCGCCGAAACCCCGCGCGAGCAGTGGCCGGCGCTGGCGCGCGAACTCGACGCCGATTTCGCCTACGCGCTGCGCATGGTGCCGCTGGCCGAGGCCATGAAGGAGCTGCCGGCCAGCCAGCGCCCGCCGTTCAACAACGGCCGCGTGCAGATCGACCTGGAGCACATGCGCAGCCTGCAGCGGATCGGCCACAGCGACTACGCGGTGATGCTGGGACCGTTGGACGAGGCGCTGCCGGAAGAAGGCTGGCAGGACAGCGAAGTATCCGGCGTGGCGATCCTGCTGCTGATCCTGATGGTGGCGGTGGCACTGCCGATGTACGTGATGGTCTACAGGCTGTGGCGGGATGTTTCGCAGTTGGCCCAGGCGGCGCGGCAGATGCGCGACGGCCAGCTGGATACCCGCGCGCCACGCGCCGGTACCGCGCTGGTGCGGCCATTGGCCAACGCCTTCAACCACATGGCCGAGCAGCTGCAGCAGCTGCTGGAAAGCCAGCGCGTGCTGGCCCAGGCGGTGGCGCACGAGGTGCGCACGCCGTTGGCACGGATGCGATTCGGCCTGGCCGATCTGGAAGACACCGCGCTCGACGATGTACAGCGCGATGCGCTGGGCGGGCTGCGCACCGATGTCGATCGGCTGCAACACCTCACTGATGCCGGCGTCGAGTACGCCGCACTGGGCCGCTGCCATCAACTGACCCGCCAGCGCCTGCAGCTGGCGGCGCTGGTACGCGGCGTGGTGGCCCAGTTCGCACCGTTGCCGATGCCGGTGCAGCAGGCGTTGTCACCCGTGGGCCTGGTCAACGTCAACCGACACATGCTGGAACTGGCGCTGCGCAACCTGCTCGGCAATGCGCTGCGTTACGCGCGTCGGCAGATCCGCATCGCCAGCACGGTCAACGACGGCTGGCTGTGCGTGCAGGTGGAGGACGACGGCCCCGGCATCGCACCGGAACTGCGCGGCCAGGTACTGCAACCCTATGTGCGGCTGGACCCTGGCAGCCCCGGCTTCGGCCTCGGCCTGGCACTGGTGCAGGTGGTGGCCGACAAGCACGGCGGCCACGTCGAGGTGACCGATTCGGAACTGGGTGGCGCCTGCATCCGCCTGCACCTGCCGCTGGAAACCGGCGGTGTCGTGGAGGGCGAGGCGACCTGCTAGACCGACGGTTCCGCGCGCGGCAGGGCAAACACGAACAGCGCGCCTCGCTCGCTGTCGCGCAGTTCGATACGGCGGCCATGCAACTGCACGATGCGCTGCACGATCAACAGGCCCAATCCGCCGTTGTCGCCACGCCGCGCACCCAGCGCGGCCGGTGCCTGGAACAGCTGGGTACGCAGCGCCGGTGCCACCCCGGGGCCATCATCGGCGACGCTGACCTCCACGCTGTCTGGGGTCGCGCGCAGGCGCACTTCGATCTGGCCACCCTCGGGTGCATGCCGCAACGCGTTGTCGAGCAGGTTGGTCAGCACCCGTTCGACCAGGCCCAGGTCGGCACGGACCAGGGGCAGGCCGGGCGGGAACGCCGCGTGCAACTGCTGGCCACGTGCCTGCGCCGCCAGCTCGAATTTCTGCAGCACGTCCTGCAGCAGCTCCGGCAGCGCGAACACCTCCCACTCCAGACGTACTTCGCCGTGCTCCAGCCGCGCCAGCTCGAACAGCGCGCGCGCCAGCCGGCCGACCTTGGCACTCTGCGCCAGCGCAATGCCGAGATAACGCCGGCGCTCATCCGGCGAAAGCGTGGCGTCCTTCAATGCCAGCGTTTCCAGATAGCCGTGCAGCGACGACAACGGCGTGCGCAGGTCATGCGAGATGTTGGCGACCAGTTCGCGGCGCTGCAGGTCCTGCTGGCGCAGCTGCTGCCACTGCTCACCCAGCCGCTGCGCCATCTGCGCGTGCGCGTGTTCAAGGATCACAAGCTCGTCGCGCTCACCGGGGCGCAGCGGCTCCGGCGGCGGCAACGGCGTGGGCGCATCGATGTCGAAGGCCTGGATGCGCCGGGTCAGCCGCCGCAACGGGCGCGTCACCCAATAGAACGCCACCAGTCCGGCGAACAGGCCGAGGCCGCCGACCAGCACCACCGACCACAGCGTGGTGTTCCACTGGCTGCCGGCGGCAAGATCGTCGGCGAGCATCTGCCGGTGCTCGCCGACCAGCACCACGTACACATAACCGGCCTGGCGGCCCTGCACGATCAACGGCGCGGCGCTGAACACCTTGCGGCCATCGGCGCTGCGCGGGTCATCGCCGAGGATCGGCAACGGCGCGCCGGCCAGCAGGCGACGCAACGGCGTCACGTCCACCCGGTTGCGCACCAGGTGCCCACTGGGTGCATCGTGGCCGAGGATGCGGCCCTGGTCGTCCAGCAGGTAGACCTCGACGCTGGGGTTGACCGCCATCAACTGGCCGAACAGCGCACGCACCGCGGCATCGCGCATGCCACTGGTGTCCATCAGTTCACTGCGCTGGGCGATGTGCTCGGCCAGGCCCAGCGACAGGCGCTGTACCACCTCCTGTTCGTGGCGGGTGTTGGCACGCATCTGCAATGCCAGCAGCGCCATGCAGCACATCAGCATCAGCGCGGCGATCACCACCGCCAGCTTCTGCCACAGGTTCGGCTTGATCATGCCGCCGCCCCGGCCGGATCGACCAGCTTGTAGCCGCGGCCCCACACCGTCAGCAGGCGCCGTGGGTTGGCCGGGTCGGGTTCGATCTTGCTGCGCAGGCGGTTGATGTGGGTGTTGACCGTATGCTCGTAGCCATCGTGCTGGTAGCCCCAGACCTGGTTGAGCAGCTCCATGCGCGCGAACACCTGGTCTGGATGACGGGCAAAGAACAGCAGCAGGTCGAACTCGCGCGGGGTCAGCTCCAGCGCGTTGCCATCCACCGAGGCAGTGCGTGCCACAGGGTCCAGCTTCAGCCCACCCAGCTCGATCGCGCCGGCATCGATGCGTGCGCTCTGCGCCATCGCTTCGGCGCGGCGCAGCAGGGCGCGCACCCGTGCCACCAGTTCCGGTATCGAGAAGGGTTTTGCCAGGTAGTCGTCCGCGCCCAGTTCCAGGCCGACGATGCGCTGCGTTTCGCTCCCGCGCGCGCTGATGATGATGATCGGTACATAACGTGCCATCGCGCGTGCACGCTGGCACACCTGCAACCCATCGACGCCGGGCAGCATCACGTCCAGCACCAGCGCATCCCACGGACCTTCCTGCTCGAGCAGGCGCAGGCCGGCATCGCCGCTGGCGGCATGGGCGACGTCGTAGCCCTCGTCGCCCAGATGCATGCGCAGCAGGTCGGCGATGTGGGCATCGTCTTCAACGATCAGCACGCGTTTGGTGGACATCGGCAGCTCGGGGCCAGTGGGGAGGCTGGCTGCATTGTGGCGCGGGACGGCCGCCGATACCTCACGAAAAATTGAATCCTGCGTGAGGATTCGTTGACCCGGGCCGGCGCAGCATGGCCCCGTCGCCCCTTCCCGGAGTCCGCCATGTCCCTCTCCCGCCGCCATCTGCTGGGCCTGGGCGGTGTTGCCACCGCCGCCGGACTGCTCGGCCTGGGGGCCTGCAGCCGCGCCGCCCCGGCCGCCGCCGAAGCGCGTCCGTCGCGACAGTTCGAGGTCATGCACAGTGATGCCGACTGGCGCCAGCGCCTGACTCCGGCGCAGTACGCGGTGTTGCGCCAGCAGGCCACCGAACGGCCGTGGAGCAGCCCGCTCAACAAGGAACACCGGCAAGGCACCTTCGCCTGCGCCGGCTGTGCACTGCCACTGTTCTCCTCGTCCACCAAGTTCGAGAGCGGCACCGGCTGGCCCAGCTTCTGGGCGCCACTGCACAACGCCATCGGCGAAGACCGTGACGTCACCTTCGGGATGCTGCGGGTGGAGGCGCATTGCCGCCGCTGCGGCGGCCATCTCGGCCATGTGTTCAACGACGGCCCGCGCCCGACCGGGCTGCGCTACTGCATGAACGGTGCGGCGATGGTGTTCGTTCCCGGTGCCACTGATGGCACTGCCGACGGCTGGCGGGTACCGGTCGGTTCTTCCACTGCTTCCGGAGCCTGACGATGCTGCTGTTGCTGCTTGCCTACCTCGGGGGCGCGCTGACCCTGCTCAGCCCCTGCATCCTGCCGGTGCTGCCGTTCGTGTTCGCGCGTGCCGATCGCCCGTTCCTGCGCAGCACGCTGCCGCTGCTGCTGGGCATGGCGCTCACCTTCACCGTGGTCGCCAGCCTCGCCGCGGTGGGTAGCCAATGGGTGGCGCAGGCCAACCAGGTCGGACGCTGGATCGCCCTGCTGCTGATGGCGCTGTTCGCGGTCGCTCTGTTGTGGCCACGACTGGCCGACCACCTGCTGGCGCCGTTCCAGCGCGTGGGTGCCCGCCTGAGCGCGCGCGCCGATGCGGCGGATGCTGCCGGGCATGGCGGCGCGTGGACCTCGCTGCTGATCGGCATCGCCACGGGCCTGCTGTGGGCACCCTGCGCCGGGCCGATCCTCGGCCTGGTGCTGACCGGCGCCGCCCTGCATGGCGCCAGCGTCGGCACCACTGCGCTGCTGCTGGCCTATGCGCTGGGCGCGATCACCGCACTGGCGCTGGCGGTGTGGATCGGCGGCCGGGTGTTCCGCGCCATGCAGGCGCGGCTCGGCCTCGGCGACGTCCTGCGCAAGGTGCTGGGTGTGGCCGCGCTGCTGGCGGTGGTGGCGATCGGCCTGGGCTGGGATACCGGCCTGCTGACCCGTCTTTCGACGGTCAGCACCACGCGCATCGAGCAACGCCTGCTGGACGCAGTACCCGGCGCGCAGCCGGCGGCACCGCCGATGATGATGATGGCCGGCGCCAATGCCGGTGCCGATGCACCACTACCGGTGGAGGGCACCCTGCCCGCGCTGGACGGTGCCACTGGCTGGCTCAACAGCCCGCCGCTGAGTGCAGGGCAGCTGCGCGGCAAGGTGGTGCTGGTCGATTTCTGGACCTATTCCTGCATCAACTGCCTGCGCGCGATGCCGTTCGTGCACGAATGGGAGCGACGCTACCGCGACCACGGCCTGGTGGTGGTCGGCGTGCACACGCCGGAGTTCGCCTTCGAGCGTGACCCACGCAACGTGATGAAGGCGGTGCAGCAGCTGAAGGTCGAGTACCCGGTGGCGCTCGACAACCAGTACACGATCTGGCGCGCCTTCAACAACCGTTACTGGCCGGCGCAGTACTTCGTCGACGCACAGGGCAACATCCGCGGCCACCAGTTCGGCGAGGGCAACTATGCGCGCTCGGAACAGATGATCCGTCGCCTGCTGACTGAAGCCGGGCAGACGAATCTGCCGCCACCGGCCGATCCCGCTGCCGCCGAACTGAAGGGCGTGGCCGTGCAGGCCGACATGGGCAACCTGCGCTCGCCGGAAACCTACCTGGGCCACGCCCGCGCCGAGCAGTTCGCCTCGCCCGGTGGGCAGCGCAGCGACACCGCGTTCGACTACACGCTGCCGACCACCCTGGCGTTGAACCAATGGGGACTGTCCGGGCGCTGGACCGTCACCGACGAAGCCGCGCAGCTGCAGCAGGCCGGTGGCCGCATCGCCTTCCAGTTCCATGCGCGCGACCTGCACCTGGTGCTGGCACCGAGCGAGGACGGCAGGCCGGTGCGCTTCCGCGTCTGGCTGGATGGCCAGCCGCTGCCGGCCGCCGATGCCGGCAGTGATGCCGGTGCCGATGGCAGCGGCGTGATCGATGAGCACCGCCTGTACCAGCTGGTGCGCCAGCGCGGCACGGTCGGCCCGCATCGCTTCGAGATCGAATTCCTCGATGCGGGCGTGCAGGCCTACGCCTTCACCTTCGGCTGAACCGGGAGGACACGATGAAACTTTCCTTTGAACAGGGCATCGCCGCCGGTGTCGCCGGACTGGTGGCTGCCGCATTGATCACCGGCGTGCTGCTGGTCGACCACAGCGCAGTGGCGGCACCGGTCGAGGCCAGCGCGCAGGTCAAGGCACTGCCTGCGCCCAGCGGCGACGCCGCGTTCCGCGATGAGGCCACCCATGCCAGCGTGGTGTTCGCCGGCGGCTGCTTCTGGGGCGTGCAGGGGGTGTTCCAGCACGTCAAGGGCGTGAGCAATGCGGTGTCCGGCTATATCGGTGGCAGTGCTGCCAATGCGCGCTATGAGCGCGTCAGCGGGGGCCAGACCGGTCATGCCGAAGCAGTGAAGATCGACTACGACCCGCGCCAGGTCAGCTATGGGCAGCTGATGCAGGTGTTCTTCTCGGTGGTGCATGACCCGACCCAACTCAATCGACAGGGACCGGATCAAGGCAGCCAGTACCGCTCGGCGATCTTCAGTGACGACGCGCGCCAGCAGGCTGCCAGCCGCGCCTACATCGCCCAGCTTGGCCAGGCCGGCAGCTACCGCGCGCCGATCGTCACCCAGCTGGTCAGCGGCCAGCGCTTCTATCCGGCCGAGAGCTACCACCAGAACTACATGAGCAACTACCCGCAGGCGGCCTACATCCGCTACTACGACGCACCGAAGCTGGCCGCGCTGGGCAAGCAGTTCCCGGCGCTGTACCGCCGCGAAGCGGTGCTGGTACCGATGCGGTAGCGGTTCTGCACAAAAAAAGACGCACGGCCATCCAGCCGTGCGCTTGGGAAGTATCGGCCGTGCCCCGATCAGGCCCGGCCGACAACGACATGCTAGGCTCGCCATCATCATGGGTACAGCACCAGATGGCGGGAACTTCGATGGATACAGATGACCAGAGCGCGATGATCCCACCCCGCTACCAGCGGCTGTCCGACGAACTGGCCGAGGCCATCCACGGCGGGCGCCTTCCGGTCGGCAGCCGCCTGCCTTCGCTGCGGCAGATGGCCCTGCAGCGCAGGCTCAGCCTGAACACGGTGATTGCCGCCTATCGCCAGCTGGAAGACGCCGGCCTGGTCATTCCGCGGCCCAAGGCCGGCTTCGAGGTCGCGCCGCGGCTGTCGGTACCGGAGCGTTCGCTGCGGGATACCCCGTCCGCACCCACCGCACCACTGCAGCAGGTGCTGATGGCCCGCGTGCTGGAAGCACAGCGGCGCCCCGGTGTGGTCGACCTGGCCTTTGCCGGTCCGCGCGGGCGCCAGTTCTATCCGGGCGCGCAGCTGGCCCGGCATACCGCGCAGGTGCTGCGCCACGGCCTGCAGACGGTGGAGACCTACGCGCGCCCGAACGGCTCGCCGCGGCTGCTGGCGCAGATCGTGCGCCGCGGGCCACGCATGGGCCTGCACACCCACAGCGAGCGCCTGCTGCTGACCCACGGTGCGATGGAGGCCCTGCAGCTGGCGCTGCGCGCGGTCACCCAGCCCGGTGATGCGGTGGGCATCGAGGCGCCGTCCTACTTCAACCTGTACCCGTTGCTGGCCAACCTCGGCCTGCAGGCCATCGAGCTGCCCACCCATCCGCAGCACGGCCTGGATGTGGATGCGCTGGATGCGCTGCTGGAGCACACCCCGCTGGCCGCGCTGGTGGTGATGCCCACCGTGCACAACCCGCTGGGCTGCACCATGCCGACACCCGCCAAGCAACGCCTGGCCGAGCTGGTCAACGCACGGCAACTGCCGCTGATCGAGGATGCGGTGTACGCCGAGCTGCAGTTCTGCGAACCGCCGGCGCCCTTGCTGAAGGCCTTTGATCGCGATGGCTGGGTGATGGTGGTCGGTGGTTTCTCCAAGACACTGGCACCGGATTACCGCATCGGCTGGCTGGACGGCGGCCGCTTCGCCGAACGCATCGCACTGCTCAAATTCCAGTCCACCGGCGGCGAGCCGCAGTTGCTCGGCGACGCGGTGGCCGCGTATCTGGAAGCGGGCAGCTACGAGCACCACCTGCACCGCATGCGCCGGCTGTATCGCGAACAAGTGGGACGGCTGCGCCAGCTGGTGGCCGAACACTTCCCGGCCGGCACCCGCGCCACCGAACCGCAGGGCGGGTTCCTGCTGTGGCTGGAACTGCCGGGCGTGGATACGCGCGAGCTGTTCGAGCGTGCATTGCAGGAGGACATCGTGTTCATGCCCGGCCAGGTCTATTCACGGGGTGCGCGTTATCGCCACTGCCTGCGGCTGTCGTGCTGCCAGACGCTGGACGCGCGCTTCATCGGTGCGGTGGAGCGGCTGGGTGCGATCGCGCGGGAGCTGGCGCTGATTGATCGGTAGCGCCGGGCCATGCCCGGCGGGCTTTCTGGTCGCCGCGCTGCGCGCTCGCGGGGCATGGCCCGGCGCTACCCCGGGTCCCCGCGCAGATTGGCACTCAGCGCCTCACCACTCGCACCCGGCAGATGCGGCAGCCGTCCCCAGCACGGCATCGGCAAGCGTTGCTGCAGGGTCCTGATGTTCTCGTCCTGGCGCTGCATCGCCGGGTCGATGTGGTTGCCGATCCAGCCCAGGCACTCCACGCCGCTGGCCTGCAGCGACTGCGCAGTCAGCCGCGCGTGGTTGACGCAGCCCAGCCGCATGCCCACCACCAGCAGCACCGGCAGCCGCAGTGCACGTACCAGGTCCAGCTGGTCCAGCGTGGCCGAGACCGGCGCCAGCCAACCGCCAACGCCCTCCACCACCACGACATCGGCCTGCGCGCGCAGTCGCGCGAACGCGGCCACGATCGGCGCCAGCTCCACCTGCACGCCATCCTCGGCAGCGGCCAGTTCCGGTGCCAGCGGCTGCCGCAGCGCATACGGGTTCAAGTCGGCGTAGTCCGGCACCGGCCAGCTGGCTGCCTGCAGGGCCAGCGCGTCTTCGTTGCGCAGGCCCTGCCCCAGGTCTTCGCTGCCGCTGGCCACCGGCTTCATGCCCACCGCGCGCAGGCCGCGCCGGCGCAGTGCATGCAGCAGCGCGGTGCTGGCTGCAGTCTTGCCGATCTCGGTATCGGTGCCGGTAACGAACAGGGCGGGCGGCAGCGTGGCGGGCAGCGGCATCGATGGGCTCCAACGGGACGACAGGGCGTGCATTATCGCCGGCCCGGCGTGCTTGCTAGACTGCGGGCATGTTCGCCAATGCCTCGCTTACCGGCAGCAAGCCGGAACAATACGCCCAGCTGCTGGAACAGGCCCGTGGCCTGGTCTACGCCGAGTCCGACCGCATCGCCAACGCGGCCAACCTCTCCGCACTGGTCTACCACGCCCTGCCCGAGCTGAACTGGGTGGGCTTCTACCTGTACGACGGCAAGGAGCTGGTGGTCGGCCCGTTCCAGGGCCTGCCGGCCTGCGTGCGCATCCCGCTGGACAAGGGCGTGTGCGGTGCCGCCGCCAGCCAGCGCGTGACCCAGCGCGTGGACGACGTCGATGCCTTCCCCGGCCACATCGCCTGCGATTCGGCCTCGCGCTCGGAACTGGTGGTGCCGCTGCTGCGTGGTGATGAACTGATCGGCGTATTCGACATCGACAGCCCGAAGGTCGGCCGCTTCGATGCCGATGACCAGGCCGGCCTGGAAGCCATCGCCCGCGTGTTCGTCGAGGCGCTGGGATGAGCGCGCCAAAGCTGCGCAACATCGGCCCCAAAAGTGCAGCCTGGCTGCGCCAGGTCGGCCTGCGCAGCCGCGAGGACCTGGTTGCGATCGGTGCGGTCGGCGCCTTCGTCAAGGTCAAGCGCGCGGGCTTCAAGCCCAGCCTGAACCTGTTGTACTCGCTGGAAGGCGCGCTGCTGGACTGCCATTGGCAGGAACTGAGCGAGCCGCAGCGTGAGGCGCTGGTGCAGGACTATGAAGCGCGCATCGCCGCGCACCCGCTGAAGGCGGCCGGCCCGGCGTCGGGTCCGGTGCACGAGCAGCGCTTCGACGCCGACGATGACGCGGAAGACAGCGTGGCCGAGCACGCCGACGAGGACTGACGGGTAGTGCCGGCCGCTGGCCGGCAACTGCACGATCTTTGCAGCGTTCCTGAGGAAGCCGGCCAGCGGCCGGCACTACCGTCGGGTCAGGGCTGCTGCAGTTCCAGCAGCTCGCCCACCAGCCCGACCTCACCGCGTTCCAGCCACACCCGCAGGCGGGTGCCGTGATCGATGCGCAGTGCCCAGCACAGTGACATCGGCAGGCCGCAGACCTGTGACAGCACCATGCGCAGTGGACCACCATGGCTGACCACCAGCGTCGGCACCGGATCGTCAACATCAAGCAGGCGATCCAGCGCGCGCGCGATGCGCCGCTCGAAGTGCCCCCAGCTTTCACCGTTCGGTGGCGGGAATGCATGCGGATCGGCATGGAAGGCCGCCAGCGCGTCCTCCGGCAGGTCGAATAGCGACTGCCCGTCCCAATCGCCGAAATCCAGCTCTTCCCATTCCTCGTCCGCTTCCACGTCCAGCCCGCGCGGGGTGGCCAGGGCCATCGCCGTGTGCAGCGAGCGCAGCCGCGGCGAACTGATCACCCGCTCCCAGGGCTGCGCAGCGTAGGCGTCGACCAGTTCCTGCGGCAGGCGGGCCAGCTGCGGTGGATCGCTGCGGCCATCGAGGAACTCATCGCGACCGTTGGCGGCATGGCGGACCAGGTCGAGGATCATGCACGCGTCCTGTACGGGCAACGCGGGAACAGCGGAAAACAGGCGGACATCGGCAACGGCACCACGGGATCAAGGGACCATTCTAAAGGCACGGCAAAGGCAGTCGAGCAGGCTCGACGCTACGGGCCGCCTTCGATGCCGTAGACTGCGCGCACTTCCAGGTGACCTGCGGCCACGGCCGGCAGGTTGAAACGGGAAGCCGGTGACGCGTGATTCAACGCCATGCCGGCGCTGCCCCCGCAACGGTAAGCACGTCAGTTCCAGGCAACAACGCCACTGTGCCGCAGGCATGGGAAGGCGCCTGGACGGTGGCCTCGCGCCACCCGGCGGCAAGCCCGGAGACCGGCCCGGAAGCCTCAGGTCGCGATGCGGTGGGCATGGCGCTGGATGACCGCAGCCTGCGCTGCGGCGTCGGCGCATGCCTGCCTTCGCGGCTCCTCCCCTTCGCCACGCGGGCGTGCGTGGCACCTGGAGTCCCCCATGAAGCTGCAGTCCCGAATGCTGTCCCTGGCCGTGCTGGCCGCCCTGCCCACGCTGGCCCAGGCCGCCGATGACACCACCGCGCTCGACCAGATTCTGGTCACCGCCACCCGCACCCCGATCGCCCTGCAGGACAGCATCGCGCCGGCCCAGGTGATCGACCGTGCGCAGATCGAATCCAGCCAGGCCACCTCGCTGCAGGAGCTGCTGCGCGGCCGCGCCGGCATCAACCTGGCCAATGCCGGCGGGCTCGGCAAGCAGAGCTCGCTGTTCCTACGCGGCACCAACTCGGGCCACACCGTGGTGCTGGTCGACGGCGTGCGCATCAACAGCGCCGACCTCGGCCTGGCCATGTACCAGGACCTGCCGCTGGCGCAGATCGAGCGCGTGGAAATCGTGCGCGGCCCGCAGTCCAGCCTGTACGGCGCCGACGCCATCGGGGGCGTGATCCAGATCTTCACCCGCCGCAACCAGGGCGATTTCGCCCCGCACTTCCAGCTCGGTGGCGGCAGCAACGGCCTGCGCGAAGCCAGCGGCGGCATCGGTGGTGGCACCGAACGCGGCTGGTTCGGCGCCGACATCGCCTACCAGCATTCCGATGGCATCGACGCCTGTCGCGGCTCGGCGACACTGTTCACCGGCTGCTTCGCCGACGAACCCGACCGCGATGGCTACCGCAACCTGTCCAAGAGCCTGCGTGGCGGCTACACCTTCAACGACCAGTGGAACGTGGAAGGCAGCGCGCTGCGCGCCGACGGCAAGAACCACTACGACGGCTATTACAACTACTCGGAAACCCGCCAGCAGGTGCTGGCCGGCAAGGTGCGCTACACCCCGTCCGAGCGCCTGGCCTTCACTGCAAATGTCGGCCGCAGCGACAACGAGTCGGATAATTTCGGCGACTTCGGTGCCCGCGGCAGCGCGCAGACCCATCGCGACAGCGCCTCGCTGCAGGGTGACATCACCTTGGCCGAAGGCCAGCTGCTGAGCACCGGCGTGGACTGGAGCGAAGACAATCTGGATGGCAGCAGCGCCGGGTATCTCGTCGACAGCCGCCGCAACACCGGCGTGTTCGTGCAGTACCAGGGCCGCTTCGGCCGCCACCAGCTGCAGGCCAGCGCGCGCAACGACGACAACCAGCAGTTCGGCAACCATGCCACCGGCAGCCTCGGCTGGGCGATGCAGCTGGAGCACGGCCTGCGTGTCAATGCCAGCTACGGCACCGCGTTCAAGGCGCCGACCTTCAGCGACCTGTACGACCCGTGGAGCGGCGTGCCAACGTTGAACCCGGAGAAGTCGAAGAGCGCCAACCTCGGTGTTTCGCAGCAGGGCCAGGGCTGGCATTGGGGCCTGGACGTCTACGAGACCCGCATCGATGACCTGATCACCTACGATGCGTCCACCATGAAAATGCAGCAGGTGGAGAAGGCGCGCATCCGTGGCGCCGAGCTGACCGGCGGCGTGCTGTTGGCCGGCTTCGACATCAACGCGCAGCTGAGCTACACCGACCCGCGCAACCGCACCCACGGCAGCACCCAGTTCGACAACTGGCTGCCGCGCCGTGCACAGCAGACCGCACGCCTGGACATCGACCGTCGTTTCGGCGGTTTCCGCGCCGGCCTGACCGTGCAGGGTGCGGGCAAGCGTTATGACGATGCCGCCAACGCGGTGAAGGTTGGCGGCTACGGTACCTTGGACCTGCGCGCCGAGTACGCGCTGACGCCGGAATGGTCGCTGCTGGCGCGTGCCGCCAACGTGTTCGACCGCCGCTACGAGACGGTGGCGTGGTTCAACCAGCCCGGCCGCGAGTACCAGCTGAGCGTGCGTTACCAGCCGAAGTAAGGAAATGCGCCGGGCATTGCCCGGCGCATCCTGACGCCATCGACGCATGGCGTCGATCTACTGTGAGCCGAGCGTGGGCTCGGCTCTATACCGGAATGCCCGTGGCCAACCCCGGCAGCTCACGCAGGTCGTCGATCACCGCCACCGCATGCGCGGTGGCCAGGTCCAGGCCGCGCGGATAGCCGTAGCGCACCAGCGCGATCGGCATGCCGGCATCTTCGGCGGCACGGTAGTCGGTCAGCGAATCGCCCACCATCAGGCAGGCATCCACCGGCAACCCGAAGTGCGCGGCGATGTGCCGCAGTGGCTCACCGCTGGGCTTGCGCTGCGGCAGCGAATCGCCGCCCAGTATCAGCGCGAACGCATCACCGATGCCCAGGTGCTGCAGAAGCGGTGGCACCAGCGCTTCGGGCTTGTTGGTGCAGATTGCCAGCGGCACATGGCGTGCACGCAGCTGGGCCAGTGCTTCGGCCACGCCATCGAACAGGCGCGGGCTGCGCAGCAGGCACTCACGGTAGTGCACCATGAACACCGGCATCACTTCGGCCAGGTCGACCTCGCGGCCGGCCGCATGCATGGCCTGTTCGACCAGGCGGCGCACACCGTCGCCGATCCAGCCGAGCACCGTGGTTTCCGGCACGCGTGCCACACCGATGGCCTCCAGCGTGCGGTTCAGCGCTTCAGCGATATCAGCCGCGCTGTCGACCAGCGTGCCATCGAGGTCGAACACGACCAGCGGATAGGGATACGACAAGGGACGGCACCTGTTGAACGTGGGGCCGTCCATTGTACGCCGCCGCTTTTTCCGCAGACCCTTCTGCCGCTGTGCCTCAGCCGATCCTGCGTGCGCGGGTGGCGAGGAAGGTGGGCAGATAGCGGTCGATCAGGAAGCGCGGCTGCGGCTGCCAGTCTTCCATGAAGCGGTCGATGACGAAGCCGGCATCCAGCTGCCCACCGATCAGTTCGGTCAGGCTGTGGCCGAAGGTCAGCGCATCGCCACGGGCCAGCTTTGCCTCGCGCTCGGCCGGCGCCAGGTCTTCCAGGTCCGAATAGGGAATGGCGTACCGCGGCCGGATCAGGCCCTGTGCATCCAGCTGCGGATCACGTGCACCGACGAACAGCACCGGGTTGTAGAAGCTGGCCATCAGCATCCCGTCGCGCGCCAGCACACGGCGGCATTCGGTCCACACCGGGCGCACGTCGGGCACGTACAGGTTGGAGATCGGGTGGAACACCACGTCGAAGCTGTCGTTGGCGAACACGTGCAGGTCGCGCATGTCGCCCTGCACCGTGCGCAGCTGCAGGCCGTCGCGCGCAGCGACCCGGCGGTCCTGTTCCAGCTGCCCGTCGGACAGATCGAACACGGTGACGTCGGCGCCCGCAGCCGCCAGCACCGGCGCCTGCTGGCCCCCGCCCGAGGCCAGGCACAGGATGCGACGGCCGCGCACGTCGCCCAGCCAGTCCAGTGGCAACGCGCGGGGCGTGAGGTGCACCTGCCAGCGGCCTTCGCGCGCGGCGGCAATGGTTGAACTCTCCACCGGGCGCGACCATTCGCGCACTTCGCTGGCCTGGCGGTCCCAGGCAGCACGGTTGTGGTCGATCAAGGCCTGTCCATGGTTCATGTGTTCTCCTTGCCCGGTGGGCGCCAATCCAGATCCTGGAAGGCCGGGCTGGCGAAACACTCGGCCAGGTAGTCCAGGAATCGCCGCATGATAGCGGGCTGCTGGCGCCGCGACGCGTACACGGCATGAATGCCGAGCTCATCCAGGCTGAATCCGGGCAGCAGTTCGATCAGCTCGCCACTGCGCAGCAGCGGCGCCACCTGGTAGGTCGGCAGCATGGCAATGCCGGCACCGGCGCGCACCGCCTCCAGCAGCAGCGAGGCCTCGTTGGCACTGATGTTCCCGCCTACCGCCACCGACAACGAACGGCCATCGCGGTGCAGCTGCCACAGGCTCCTGCCGACGTAGTGATGGGTCAGGCAGTTGTGCGCGGCCAGGTGCTCGGGGGCGGTCGGTGTGCCGCGTGCCTGCAGGTAGGACGGCGTTGCGCACAGTACCGAGCGGCAGGTGGCCAGCCGCCGTGCGATCAGGCTGGGGTCGATCTGGCGCGCGATACGCACGGCCAGGTCCACCCGCTCCTCCACCAGGTTCACCGTGCGGTCGACCAGCAGCAGCTCGATGCGTGCCGCCGGATGACGCGCAACAAAGCCGGCCACCGCCCGCGCCAGGTGGCTCTGCCCGAACGACACGCTGGCAGTCACCCGCAGCGTGCCGTGCGGCTCGGGATCATCACTGGCCAGCTCGCCCTGCAGCTCCTCGCCAATCGCCAGCATCTGACGGAAGCGCGCCAGCGCCGCCTCGCCCGGGCCGGTCAGGCTGATCCGGCGCGTGGTCCGGTGCAGCAGGCGTGCACCCAGCCAGCCCTCGACCTCGGCCAGGTAGCGGCTGACCATCGCCCGCGACATGTCCAGCACCTCAGCGGCAGCGGTGAGGCTGCCGCGCTCGGCCACTTCGACGAACACGGTCATGGCGGTCAGTCGGTCCATATGCTCGATCCATGCAACAAACAAGCGCGTTATACGCTGTTTTTCGAGCGACTGCAGCGGCCTAGAGTGGCCCCATTCCCACCCCACACCGCCCCACGGAGTCCTGCCATGAAGATCGCCCTCGTTGGTTCCACCGGCAACATCGGCCGCCAGATCGCCCGCCACGCGCTGGCCCACGGCCACGAACTCACCGTCATCGTGCGCAGCGCACAGGACCTTCCGGCTGAACTGGCCGGTGCCCATCCGGTGATCGCCTCGCTGGATGACCCGGACGCGCTGGTTGCCGCCATCGCCGGCCACGACGTACTGGCCAGCGCCTACGGCCCGCGACCGGGCGATGACATCGGCCGCGTGGGCGAGGTTGCCGCGCAGCTGGCCGCCGCCGCACGCAAGGCCGGTGTACCGCGCCTGATGGTGGTCGGTGGTGCCGGCAGCCTGGAAGTGGCCCCCGGCGTGCAGCTGGTCGATACCCCCACCTTCCCGGAGGCCTACAAGCCTTACGCACTGGCCCACCGTGAGGCGTTCAACCGCCTGCAGGCGGTGGATGACCTGGACTGGACCTTCTTCTCGCCGGCCGCCGAAATCGGCCCGGGTGAAGAGCGTGGCCAGTACCGCGTGCAGCCCAAGGCGCTCCTGGCCGATGCCAGCGGCCACAGCCGCATCAGCTACGCCGACTACGGCGCCGCGTTCGTCGCCGAGCTGGAAGCGCATGCGTACCCGAAGCAGATCATCACCGCGGCGTATTGATCCACGTGCGTCCCTTGTAGTGCCGAGCCTGCGCTCGGCGCTACGCGAACCTGCAGCCGGGCATTGGCTCGGCGCTACACAAGGAATTCCGATGCGTACCGCTGCCCTGCTGCTTCCCCTCGCCCTGGCCGCCACCTTCACCGGTGCGCCGCTGCTGGCCGCGCCAGCCACCGCAGCGCCGACCACGGCGACGAAATCCCAGCTGCACCTGCAGACCTTCCATCCCGGCCCGCAGGCGATGTTCTCGGTGTCCTCGGTGCTGATCGAAGGCCGCCACGACGCGATCCTGGTCAATACGCAGTTTGGTGCCAGTGACGCGCGCAAGCTGGTCGCGCTGATCCGCGCCAGCGGCAAGCAGCTGACCACGATCTACATCAGCCACGGTGATCCGGATTACTACTTCGGCCTGGCCACCGTGCAGGACGCGTTCCCGCAGGCACGCATCGTCGCCACCGCGCAGACCGTCGCCCACATCCAGCAGACCCAGGCCGGCAAGCTGGCCTACTGGGGGCCGAAGATGGGTACCGACGTGCCCGCGCGCATCGTGGTGCCGCAGGTGCTGGACGGCGATGCCCTGCAGCTGGAAGGCCAGCGCCTGCCGCTGATCGGCCTGGATGGCCCGACCCCGGACCGCACGGTGCTGTGGGTGCCGTCGCTGCGCGCGATCGTCGGTGGCATTCCGGTGGTGGCCGGTGAACACGTGTGGATGGCCGACACGCAGACGCCGAAGTCGCACACCGACTGGCTGCAGACCCTGCAGCGACTGCAGGCACTGAAGCCGAAGGTGGTGGTGCCGGGGCATTACGCGCCGGGTGCGGCGCTGGATGCCAGTGCGCTGCGCTTCACCGCGGACTACATCCGTGCGTTCGACGCCGAGACGGCAAAGGCCAAGGACAGTGCGGCGCTGGTGAAAGCAATGCAGGCACGCTACCCGAAGCTGGACGGCGTGGCATCGCTGGAACTGAGTGCGAAGGTGGCCAAGGGCGAGATGCAGTGGCCATGAGCTAGGGGGTTTTCTTTTGCAGGGCTGCGCCCTGCACCGGCAGAGGCAACAGCAACAGCCGAAGCAACAGCAGAAGCTGGTTTCCTGAGGGTGGGCGGGGTGGGTCCGGTTGCGGGGGGCGCTGCAAGTACGTCCATGTAAGCTCGGTCGCCGCATCCATGCGGCGTACGCCCCCGCAACCGGACCCACCCCGCCTTCGACAGTTTCCCGCTAACTGTCGGAACCTGCTGCTGATGGTGGGTGCCGACCGTTGGTCGGCACGGGGTCGGATCCCGTTGCTACGCAACGGGCTCTGACCCCACTGTTTGATGATTAGGTATCTGTGGGATTGTTCATGTCGTGCTCGAACAATTCCCCCTGCACCACCGGTTCCTTTTCGCGGAAGCCGCCGAGCCCGACGCCGACCAGCCGGTAGCGGGTCTCCGCCGGCAGGTCGACGCGGGCACGCAGGGCCAGGGCGATATCGCGCAGTTCTTCCATCGACTCGGGCGGGCGCTCCGGAGTGAAGCTGCGGGTGAGGATGCGGAACTGCGCGGTCTTCAGCTTCAGCACCACGGTGTGACCGACACGCTCGGTCTTGCGCGTGGCATTCCAGGTCTTCTCCGCCAGCTGCACGATCGCCTCGCCGAGGTCTTCCAACGGCAGGTCCTCGGCGAAGGTGTCCTCCGAGGAGATCGACTGCACCTGCTGGTCCGGCTCCACCGGCCGCTCGTCGATGCCGCGCGCACGGTTGTACAGGCTGCGACCGAAACTGCCGAACGCCTCTTCCAGATCGATCAAGGCCCACTGCCGCAGATCGCCGCAGGTGACGATGCCACGTGCGGCAAGTTTTCCTTCCATCACCTTGCCGACGCCGGGCACCCGGCTCACCGGCAGTGGCAGCAGGAAGGCGTCCACCCGCTGCGGCGGAATCACGAACTGGCCGTCGGGCTTGCGCCAGTCCGAGGCGATCTTGGCCAGGAACTTGTTCGGCGCGATCCCGGCTGAAGCGGTCAGGTTCGTCTCCTCGCGGATCTGCGCACGGATGGTGCGGGCGATGTCGGTGGCCAGTTCGATGCCGCTCTTCGGCTCGGTCACGTCCAGGTAGGCCTCGTCCAGCGACAACGGCTCGACCAGGTCGGTATGGCGCAGGAAGATCCCGCGTACCTGCTGTGACACCGCCTTGTAACGTGCGAAGTCCGGCGGCACGAAGATCGCGTCCGGGCACAGGCGCTCGGCACGCACGGCGGGCATCGCCGAACGCACGCCGAACACGCGTGCCTCGTACGAGGCCGCGCACACCACCGAGCGTGCGCCGCGCCATGCCACAACCACCGGCTTGCCGCGCAGTGACGGATCGTCGCGCTGCTCCACCGACGCGTAGAACGCGTCCATGTCAACGTGGATGATCTTGCGCAGTCGGGTCATGTCAGGCGGAAAAGGCGGGGGCGTGCCGAACGGGCCACACGCCGAAGTATGGTCGTTGCACATCAACAGGATGCGCGTATTCCCTTGAAAACACTACGGTTGCGTACGGTTGAAATGTTTGATCGGCACAGTTTCCACGGGCATCCTCGAGGACTTGTTTTCCCGTTTCCCCGCTTCCAGGATTGTGCTTCATGACCCGTCTCCACGCGTTCAACCGCGAACAGCTGCTGGCCAGCGCACGCGGTGAACTGTTCGGCACCGCCGCCGGCCGTTTGCCCAACGATCCGATGCTGATGTTCGACCGCATCACCGACATCCGCGAGGACGGCGGACCGCATGGCAAGGGCATGGTACGCGCCGAGCTGGATATCCGCCCGGACCTGTGGTTCTTCGGCTGCCACTTCATCGGTGACCCGGTGATGCCCGGCTGCCTGGGCCTGGATGCCATGTGGCAGCTGACCGGCTTCTTCCTGACCTGGCTGGGCGCCCCGGGCAAGGGCCGCGCACTGGGCTGCGGCGAGGTGAAGTTCACCGGCCAGGTCCTGCCGGAGGCCAAGCGGGTGCGCTACGAGATCGACATCAGCCGGGTCATCAACCGCAAGCTGGTGATGGCCCAGTCGGACGCCCGCATGTACGTGGATGATCGCGAAATCTACAGCGCGCGCGACCTGCGCGTCGGCCTGTTCACTGAAACCGGGAGCTTCTGATGCGTCGCGTCGTCATCACCGGCATGGGCATCACGTCCTGCCTCGGCAATGATCTGGATACCGTTTCGGCTGCGCTGCGCGAAGGGCGCTCGGGCATCACCGCCCTGGCCGACCACGCCGAAGCGGGCCTGCGCAGCCAGGTCGGCGGTCGCGTCGACCTCGATCTGGAGGCGCTGATCGACCGCAAGCAGAAGCGCTTCATGAGCGATGCAGCGGCCTTCGCCTACCTGTCCATGCGCGATGCCATCGCCGATGCCGGGCTCAGCCCCGAGCAGGTCAGCAACCTGCGTACCGGCCTGATCGCCGGTTCCGGTGGCGGCTCCAGCGAGTGGCAGATCGGCGCGGTCGACCTGCTGCGCGAACGTGGCGTGCGCAAGGTCGGCCCGTACATGGTGCCGCGCACGATGTGCTCGACGGTCTCCGCCTGCCTGGCCACGGCCTACCAGATCAAGGGCGTCAGCTATTCGCTGTCGGCCGCCTGCGCGACCTCGGCGCACTGCATCGGCGCCGCCGCGGACATGATCCGCCATGGCGCTCAGGACATCATGTTCGCCGGAGGTGGCGAAGACCTGCACTGGTCGATGAGCGTGATGTTCGACGCGATGGGCGCGCTGTCGACCAGCTTCAACGACACCCCGGCCAGCGCCTCGCGCCCGTACGACAAGGACCGCGACGGCTTCGTCATCGCCGGTGGCGGCGGCATGCTGGTGCTGGAGGATTACGACCACGCCGTCGCACGCGGCGCACACATCCATGCCGAGCTGATCGGCTATGGCGTGACCTCCGATGGCGCCGACATGGTCGCCCCGTCCGGCGAAGGCGCGGTGCGCTGCATGAAGATGGCGCTGCAGGGCGTCGATCGCCCGCTGGACTACCTCAACACCCACGGCACCTCCACGCCGCTGGGCGACGTCACCGAGCTCAACGCAATCCGCGAAGTGTTCGGCGACGCGATGCCGCCGCTGTCCTCGACCAAGGCGCTGTCCGGCCATTCGCTGGGCGCGGCCAGCGTGCACGAGGCAATCTACTGCCTGCTGATGATGCGCGATGGCTTCGTTGCCGGTTCGGCCAACATCGGCGAACTGGACCCGAAGGTGGAGAGCTTCCCGATCCTGCGCGAGAGCCGCGAGCAGACGCTCGATACGGTGATGTCCAACAGCTTCGGCTTCGGTGGCACCAACGCTGCGCTGGTGTTCGGGCGGGTGTGATTGGGCAGGTGTGCCGACCAACGGTCGGCACCCACCTGGGCAGGGGTGGGTGCCAACCAAGGTTGGCACCCACCAAAGCAGTAAAGAGTGCCGACCAGCGGTCGGCACCCACCTTACCTCGGTAGCAGCGGCAGCAGCAGCGCGTGCGCGTCCACCAGCGAGCCGACGATGCGGTGGCCCAGTGCGCGCAGCTCTTCATCCGGATGCACCAGATCCGGCACCTGGATCACGGTCATGCCGGCCGCCAGTGCGGCGCGCGTGCCGGCCGGTGAGTCTTCCAGCGCCAGGCAGCGCTCGGGCACCTGGCCCAGCCGCTGCGCGGCCAGCAGGTAGATGTCCGGCGCCGGCTTCGGCCGCGCCACGTCACCACTGGTGATCACGGCATCGAAGTACGGCAGCAGGCCTGCGGCCGCCAGCTTGCGGTTGGCGCGCGGCTGCCGCGTGGTGGTCGCCACCGCACGCGGTACCGCGTGCGCCTTCAGCAGCTCCAGCAGCTCCAGGATGCCTGGTCGCAGCGGCAGCCCGGTCTGCGTGCGTGCTTCGTACAGCTCATGACAACGTGCCGCCACCGCCTCGATCACGCTGTCCTCGATGCCCTGCGCGCGCAGCAACGCGTGCGTATCACGGTCACCGAGGCCGACCATGCGCAGGAACACGGCGTCTTCCACGCCCAGCCCGAATTCGTCGGCGGCCTCGCTCCAGCAGGCCAGCGAGACGCGCTCGCTGTCGATCATCAGGCCGTCCATGTCGAAGATGACGGCGTCGGGCAGGAACGGCAGCGCAGCGATGGTGGTCATGGAGCGAACAGCGTATCCAGGTCGGTGGAAGTGAGCTGCCGCCATTGCCCTTCGTCCAGGCCCTGCAGGTCCAGCCCGCCGACGCGGCTGCGGTGCAGGGCCTGCACGTGGTTGCCGGTGGCGGCGAACATGCGGCGTACCTGATGGTAGCGGCCTTCATGCAGCACCAGCCGCGCGCGACGCGCCTCCAGCACTTCCAGTTCAGCCGGCAGCAGGGGCGTCTTCTCGGACTCCAGCATCAGCGTACCGCTGGCGAACAGCGCTACCTCGTCGCCGCGCAGGTCGTCGCTCAACTCGACCTCATAGACTTTCGGCAGCTTCGACTTCGGCGAGATGATCCGGTGCAGCAGGCTGCCATCGTCGGTCAGCAACAGCAGGCCACTGGTCTCGCGGTCGAGGCGGCCCACCGTGGACACCACCGGGTCGCGGTCGCGGAAGCGCGGCGGCAGCAGGTCGTAGATCAGGCGGCCGGTGTCCTTGGTCGAACAGGTGTAGCCGGCCGGCTTGTGCAGCGCGATCGACAGCCCCACCGGCGGGTCCAGCGGCTCGCCATCGACCCGGATCGCCTCGTGCGGCACCTGGTCGTCGGCATACAGCACCTCGCCGTCGGCGTCGGTGACGCGGCCTTCGCGGAACATCCACTGCACCTGCTTGCGGCTGCCATAGCCCAGGTTGGCGATGTGCTTGACCAGCTTCACTTGCCCTTCCCCTTCACGGCTTCAACCAGCTTGAAGCCGTCGCGCTCGGCGACCACGCGCACCGCGCCGAAGCTGTCGTTGAGAGTGTGCTCGTACGGCAGGTGGCGGTTGGCCACCACGTACAGGCGCCCGCCCGGGCGCAGTGCCTGCGCGGCCACGGCGATGAAGCGCTGGCCGATGTCCGGGCGGTCGGCACGCGACGGCGTGTGGAACGGCGGATTGCTGATGATGACGTCGTAGCCTGGCTCGATGCCGGCGGTGACGTCCTGCCACAGGAAGCGCAGCGGCAGCGCGCGCGGCGGCGGCGCCAGGTTCAGTTCGGCCAGCGCCAGCGCACGCTGCTCGGCCTCGTACAGGTCCAGCGCAGTGATCTTCGGGCAGCGTTCCAGCAGCTCGCGCGACAGATAGCCGTAGCCAGCGCCCAGGTCGGCAGCGCGTCCGGCCAGATCGGCCGGCAGGTGCTCGGCCAGCAGCGCCGACGCCGGATCGATGCGATCCCAGGCGAACACGCCCGGGCGGCTGAGGAAGCGGCCACCCACGATCGGGCGCACCGCATCCAGCGCGGACCAGCGCTTGGCCAGGTCGGCGTCGTGCTGGCCCTGCAGCGGGGCGGTCCAGTACACGCGGCAGTGGTTCTTGGTCAGGCAACCACCGAGGCCGGCCAGCTGCTTGAGGTCGCCTTCACCGGAGCGCGCGCCTTCATTGTTGGACTGGCAGGCAACGATGCGGCCGCCTTCGGCGACCAGCGCCAGCGCGCGGGCGAACAGCGCACGGGCTTCTTCACGCTGGCGCGGTGGCAGCACCAGCACCAGCGGGTAACGGCCCTTGCCGGCCACATCATCCAGCTGGCCACAGACGGTCCAGCCGGCGGCCTGCTGCAGTGGCTGCGCGAACGGGGCAAAGCTCTGTTCGCAGTGCACCTCGCGGTTGCCGGCCGCTTCGCGCAGCGGCCAGCCATCGCGGGCACGCAGGAACGCCACCGGGCCCTCCGGCCAGCGCAGCGCGCCTTGGGAGAACGGCAGGAGCAGGGTCTGCAGGGGGGCGTCGTCGCTGGAGGCCATCGGCGCGGGTACTTCAAGCGTGAGGGCCGTCCATTGTACCGGCTTGGCCGCGCCGGCCCCGGCTGGTCGCTTTGCGAAACCCGAACGGGGCCTTGATGTGGCAGAAACATTGAAACGTTCAGGGTAGAGGCTCCCCCCCGGAAACCCAGGAGAACCTGCATGCGAGCCTTGTTCGTCGGTGGCGTGGTCGATAACAGCGAAATGGACCTGGAAGGCAGCCATCCGCCCGTGCATTACCCCGAGGACACCGGCGGCGGCCACTCACGCTACCGGCTGCACCAGGTTGGCCATGGCGCCGACGGCAGCGTGGCGTATGCGGTGTACGGCGCGCCGGACCTGGCCGATGACGAGGTGGCCCGGGTCGCTGAAGAACGTGCCTACGCGCGCCGGTTCGAAGCGACGCCGACGTTGTTCGAGCATTGAGCGTGAGGGATCGGCAACCGGTCGCCGGGCATGGCCCGGCGCTACCGGTTTACGCGGTCCTCGGTGGCAACTGCCGGATGCTGGCAATCTCGTCCAGCCAGACATGGTGCTGCTGCACCGGCGTATCGTAGTCATCCAGGCGCAGCTGGCCATTGCTGCCTTCGTCACCGGCCTCGTTGCGGTACTGCTGCACCGTCGGTCTCACCGCGACGGTGCCGAGCAGGCGGCGACCATCGTGCAGGGTCAGTTCCACCTGCGTTTCGCCTTCCAGCTGCGGCAGCAGGGCTTCCAGGCGCGCGATCTGCGCCGGGTCGGTATGGATGCGGGGAGCTATGCGGGACATCGGCGACCTCCTGCAGGCAGGGTCGCCGATCGGCCGTGAATGCTCAGTGCAGCGCGCTGTCCACCCGGGGTACCTGCACCTTGCGCACCGCAGCCACCAGCTGCGCCACCGAGTACGGCTTGGCCACGTGTTCCTGGAAGCCCGACGCCAGCGCGCGCCGGCGGTCATCGGCACGCGCCAGCGCGGTCACGGCCACCGCGGGCAGGGTCATGGCGTCCACGCCCATGTCCTCGCGCAGCGTACGCACCAGGCCATACCCATCCATGCCCGGCATGCCGATGTCGGTCAACATCACGTGGTACTGCAGATGGCCGGTGTCGGCCAGCAGCGCCAGCGCCTCACCGGCCGAACTGGCCGCGGACACGCTGGCGCCCTGCTCTTCCAGCATGCGCCGCAGGTACTCCAGCACTTCCGGCTGGTCTTCCACCGCCAGCACGTGCATGCCGCGCAGCGGGTACGGCTCGACGATCACCGGTTCCAGGATCGGCCCGCTGATCACTTCGCGCAGCGGACGCCGCTCGGCATCGGGAATGTGCTTCGGCAGGCGCACGGTAAAGGTGGAGCCGTGGCCGTGGCCCTCGCTGGCCGCGGCGACCGTGCCGCCATGCAGTTCGACCAGCTGCTGCACGATCGCCAGGCCCAGTCCCAGTCCACCATGGCGTCGGGTGGTGGTGCCATCGGCCTGGCGGAAGCGGCTGAACAGATGATTGAGGAATTCGGGCGCGATGCCATCACCGGTATCGCGCACGGTGATCTCCCAGTGATTGCCATCGGCCCGCAGCTGCAGGTCGATGCGGCCTTCAGCCGGGGTGAACTTGATCGCGTTCGAGAGCAGGTTCCAGAACACCTGCTGCAGGCGCGTGGCATCGCCCAGCACCAGGCTGGGTTGCCCGGGCAGCTGCAGGTGCACGTCCAGCGCCTTGCCTTCGGCCACCAGTTCCTGCGCGCCGAGGGCCTCACCCAGCACCGTGCTCAGGTCCAGCACTTCCACCTCCAGCTGCACCTTGCCCAGCAGCATGCTGCTGAGGTCGAGCATGTCCGAGATCAGCCGCTTCTGCGCGCCGGCGCTGTTGGCGATCACGTTCAGGCCCTTGTACAGCGGGCTGGTGTTGTCCACGCGCTGCAGCAGCAGCTCACTCCAGCCGAGGATGGTGGTCAACGGCGTACGCAGCTCATGCGACAGCGTGGCCAGGAATTCATCCTTCAGCCGCGCCATGTTTTCCGCCGCACTGCGCGCAGCGCGCTCGGACTGCAGCAGTTCCTCGCGGGCCAGTTCGATCTCGCGGCGTTCGGTCACGTCCGGGCTGCTGCCGGCCAGGCCGATGAAGCGCCCCATGCGCGAGAAGCGCGGGCGGGCATTCATCTCCAGCCAGCGCCACTGCCCGTCGGCACGGCGCGCGCGCACCAGCGCATGCATCGAGCGCTGCGCCTTCAGCGCTTCCTGCAGTTCGTACTCGAACACCGACGCATCGTCCGGGTGCACCAGGCCACGCCAGACGTCTTCCGGCACACGCGTCTCGTCACCGCCGAAGAACTCGCTGAAGGCGCTGTTGACGAATCGGGCATGGCCGCGCTCGTCGAGCACCCACACCGGCATCGGCAGGCCATCGGCCAGCGCGCTGAAGCGGGCTTCGCTCTCGCCCAGCTCCACTTCCATCTGCTTGCGCGCGGTGATGTCGAAGAACAGGATGCCGACCTTGTCCTCGCCCGGCCGGCCCACGCGCACCGCGTCAACCGCGAACGAGCGGCCCAGCGCGCGCGCTTCCATCTCGAACTGGGCGGGGCGACCACTGCGTGCGACCTCACCGTAGATGCGGAACCAGTCTTCCTCATGGTGCGGTTCCAGCACGCTCATGCGCTGGCCGCACGCATCCTTCAGGCCGGTGTGGCGCTCGAAGGCGTCGTTGACCTCGATGAAACGATAGTCGACCGCAAGATCGCCCTCGAACAGCACCTGGATCACGCAGAAACCGGCGTTGATGCGCTCAAGCACGCCATGATGCAGGTCGGGTTCGGGCGCCGGCACCATCATCGGTGGGCGCTCCACGAGGGGCGGCAGTGTGGACAAGGGCGTCTGTGCGGGCCGGGTTGGAGGCACAGCATCTTCCAGAGGGCGTATTCACAGCGTCAAGCGCCGTCAGTCATGGTTGACGACGATGAATTGGCGGCAACCACCCTTGTGCCCGACGCATCAGGCCATTGCTGTCGCCTGAAAGCAGGATCACACTCGATCTGTGATCAACATCGCCCCATCGAGGGGACGCAGGAGACCGTCATGAAACGCTCAATCGCGATTGCCCTGTTGGCAGGGGCTCTTGTGGCGGGCGGCGCCAACGCGGCACCGCGCACCGTGACCGACCCGGAAGCGCCGCGCGCACTGCAGGCCGATGGCCCGGTCAATGTGAAGTGGGACGATCCGGCCAAATTCACCGAGATCCGCCAAAGCACCAACCGCTTCGAGGCCGAGCGTGGCGACTGGGTGCAGCAGCTGGCGCGCTACCTGCAGACCGCCGCCGCCAAGCCGCTGCAGCCAGGGCAGACGCTCGATGTGACCCTGGTCGACATCAAGCGCGCCGGTGACTACGAGCCATGGCACGGCCCGCGCGGCCGCGACATCCGGATCATGCGCGACATCTACCCACCGCGGATCAGCCTGCAGTACACGTTGAAGGACGCCAACGGACGCATCGTCAGCGAGGGCGATGCGCGCCTGAGCGATACCGGCTACCTGCACAACGTCGGCCTGAAGAGCGACAGCGATCCGCTTCGCTACGAGAAGCGCCTGATCGATGACTGGGTCAAGCGCCAGCTGGCCAGCGAGGCGACCGCTGCGCGATAAGCCCATCGGCAGGTGTCGACCTTGGTCGACACCCATTCACGGCACCGGCCAAGGTCAGCCGCCACCAGAGCCGAGCGCGGGCTCGGCCCTACACGTACACCTTCGCCACGCGCTTGACCGCACACGGCAACTGGTACGCGCTCACGCCACAGCGCGGCGCCAGTTCAGACAGCGTCGGCGCAGATCCCCACAGCTCCACCACGCTGCCGATGCCGGCCTGCGCATGCGCGGTCAGGTCCACGGTCAGCATGTCCATCGACACGCGCCCGATCAGGGCACCGGGCTGATCGTCAATCAGCACCGGGGTGCCATTCGGGGCGAACTGCGGATACCCGTCGGCATAGCCGAGCGCGACCACGCCCACGCGGGTGCGCGCCTTGGCCACGAAGCGGGCGCCGTAGCCCACCGGCTCACCGGCCTCGATCCAGCGCTCGGCGATCACCTTGGACTGCATCGTCATCACCGGGCGCAGGCGCCCGGTCAGCACGGTGTTGTCCGGCAGCGGATTGGCGCCGTACAGCATCAGGCCCGGGCGTACCCAGTCGCTGCGTACATCCGGCCAGCCCAGCAGCGCCGGCGAGTTGCACACGCTGGTCTCGCCCTGCAGGCCATCGATGGCGCGCGCGAAGGTCGCGGCCTGTTCATGGGTGCGTTCGCTGTCCAGTTCGTCGGCGCGCGCAAGGTGGGTCATCAGCACGATGCGCTCGACCTGCGGCAGCGCCGACAGGCGCGCATGCGCGGCGCGGAAGCTGTCCACGTCCAGGCCGAGGCGATGCATGCCGCTGTCCAGCTTCAGCCACACCGTCAACGGGCGCGGGCTGTCGAACGCGACCAGCGCTTCCAGCTGCCACGGCGAGCCCACCGCGAACCAGAAATCGTGTTCGGCCACCAGCGCCATGTCACTGGGCTCGAAGATGCCTTCCAGCAGCAGGATCGGCGCACGGATGCCGGCCTGGCGCAGCTCCAGTGCTTCTTCGATGGTGGCCACGCCGAAACCATCGGCCTCACCTTCCAGCGCCTGCGCACAGCGCACCGCGCCATGGCCATAGGCATCGGCCTTGATGATCGCCAGGGCCTTGCCACCGCCCAGTTCACGGGCGAGCCGGTAGTTGCTGCGCAGGGCGCCCAGATCGATCAGCGCGCGGGCAGGACGCATGTGCGGTTCTCTTGTTGCGGGGCGTGACCGTACTGGCCGTAGCGGAAAATATCCAGGCCTTCAGTGCTGATCTGCGGCTGGCGCGCGCTCATCAGGTCGGCCAGGTAACGGCCCGAGCCGCAGGCCATGGTCCAGCCCAGGGTGCCGTGGCCGGTGTTGAGGTACAGGTTGCGGAACGGCGTGGCGCCGATCACCGGCGTACCGTCCGGCGTGGCGGGGCGCAGGCCGGTCCAGAACTGCGCGCGCGACAGGTCGCCGCCCTTCGGGTACAGGTCGCTGACCACCAGTTCCAGGGTCTCGCGACGGCGCTGCGACAGCGACAGGTCGAAGCCGGCCACTTCGGCCATGCCACCGACGCGGATGCGGTCGTCGAAGCGGGTCACCGCCACCTTGTAGCTCTCGTCGAGGATGGTCGAGGTCGGCGCCATCGCCGGGTCGGTGATCGGCAGGGTCAGCGAATAGCCCTTCAGCGGGTACACCGGCAGGCGCATGCCCAGCGGAGCCACCAGCGCCGGTGAGTAGCTGCCCAGCGCGACCACGAAGCGGTCCGCGCTTTCCAGCTTGCCGTCGATGCGCGCGCCGGTGATGCGATCGCCATCGAACTCCAGGCCGGTGATGTCCTGGTCGAAGCGGAACTCGACGCCGGCATCCACGCACATCTGCGCCAGGCGGCGGGTGAACAGCTGGCAGTCGCCGGTCTGGTCACGCGGCAGGCGCAGCGCGCCGACCAGGCCATCGACGTGGGCCAGGGCTGGTTCGGCCTGGATGATGCCGGCGCGGTCCAGCACCTCGTACGGCACGCCGTACTGGGCCAGGATCTCGATGTCCTGCGCCGAGGCATCCAGCTGCTGCTGGGTACGGAACAGCTGGGTGGTGCCCAGGTCGCGGCCTTCGAACTCGAT
The DNA here is from genome assembly GCF_002799155.1 of Stenotrophomonas maltophilia. Classification (GTDB taxonomy): domain Bacteria; phylum Pseudomonadota; class Gammaproteobacteria; order Xanthomonadales; family Xanthomonadaceae; genus Stenotrophomonas; species Stenotrophomonas maltophilia_R. Next base: position 33,418 of record NZ_NERD01000002.1, on the reverse strand, counting down.
GCCGATCTGCGCGCGCAGCTCGTTCAGGCAGTCGCGGCTGTACTCGGACATGCGCACCATGCGCGCCTTGTTGATCGCGTAGCGCTCGTGGGTGCAGTTGCGCAGCATCTGCCACAGCCAGCGGTACTGGGCCAGGTCCATGCCCGGCTTGATCGCCAGCGGCGCGTGCTTCTCGAACAGCCAGCCGATGGCCTTCTTCGGCACGCCCGGGGCTGCCCACGGCGAGGTGTAGCCGAACGACAGCTGGCCGGCATTGGCAAAGCTGGTCTCCAGCGCCGGGCCGGGTTGGCGGTCGATGACCGTGACTTCAAACCCGGCCTGTCGCAGGTACCAGGCACTGGTGGTGCCGATCACGCCGCTGCCGAGAACTAGGACTCGCATGGGACTTCTCCAACCCGATCATTCCCTGCACTGGAGCGTGCCGGGACCATAATTGGGGAAGTATAGACAGCCAATACCAGTTGATTTGCCTGATTTGAAATCAAGCGGCAGGATGTTCTCCTGCAATTCATTCCCCAAGGTTGACGGCCATGGCCACCCGTACCCGCGAACTGGACAAGATCGACCGCAAGATCCTGCGCATCCTGCAGGCCGAGGGCCGCATTTCCTTCACCGAACTGGGTGAGCGGGTCGGCCTGTCGACCACCCCATGCACCGAGCGCGTGCGCAGGCTCGAGCGCGAAGGGGTGATCACCGGCTACCACGCCCACCTCGACCCGGCGGCGGTGAAGGCCAGCCTGCTGGTGTTCGTGGAGATCAGCCTGGCCTACAAGTCCGGTGACATCTTCGAGGAGTTCCGGCGCGCCGCGTTGAAGCTGCCGAACGTACTGGAGTGCCACCTGGTCTCGGGCGACTTCGATTACCTGCTGAAGGCGCGGATCAGCGAGATGGCCTCCTACCGCAAGCTGCTCGGCAGCACCCTGCTGACCCTGCCGCATGTGCGTGAATCGAAGAGCTACATCGTGATGGAAGAGGTGAAGGAGACGCTGAGCCTGCCGATTCCGGATTGAGGCGTTTGCAGCAGGATGGGGTCAGAGCCCGCTGTGCGGGATCTGACCCCGGTCATGGCAACAGTCAGCGCTGCTGCGGGTGCTTCTGCGAGCGCTGCTCCTGCTGCTTGCCGCCCTTGTGCGGCTGCTGCGGCTCCATCTGTTGCTGTTGCTGCTGTTGCTGCTGCGGGTTGCGACCCTGCGGTTCCTTGCCGGGATGACGGTTCTGCTGGTTTTTCATGATCGCGATCCAGTGGACGAAGGACATGCGGCGGCGGAATGCCGGCGCAGCGCCACGGTGGTCCCGGAACGGTTAATCGCAGGCGAAAAAGCAGTGATCGGCAGGACGTTGTTTTCGTGCGTTCAGGCCGTACGGCGTGGTCTCGCCGCCCGCCCTGGCTGGCACCCGAGGTCAGCGCTTGATCTGCTGGCCGTCGCCGGCCGGCACGCTGTCGTAGTAGCGGCCGGTGCGCGAATCGAACACGCGGTTCGGGCCAGCCGGGCGCACACCAGGCACGATGCGGCCATTGCGGTCATAGACCTTGTCGGCCGGCTTCGGCGCCGGGGCGGGCGCAATCCGGGCAGGACCGGTGGACCTGATCGGCTGCGCCGGCTGCGGCGACGGCAGCACCTGAGGCTGCGGGCGGGCGGCCTGCGGCGGCGGTGCCACCGGCGCCGGTGCCACGGTGCTCGCACTGCGGGTGGCCGTCGGGTCGGCAGTGGGCACCTGGGCCAGCGCCAACGTGGGCAACAGGGCCATCAACAGCAGGGGAAGGGTCGCTTTCATGGCACGCTCCGGCGTGGATCATATGTACCTTGCGCCTGCACCCGTGTGCCGCCCATGAACGGCCGTCACACTTGCAAGCGCGCGCCGGCACCCCCACGTTTTCCGGCATCCCAGGCCATCGACCCCACGGAGAGCCGGCATGACTGCCTTCGACCTGACGCCCCCCACTGCCACCCAGACCGAGGCGCTGATCGCCGGCCTCAGCAGCGAAGAACGCCGCGTGCTGCTGCAGCACGGGACCGAAGCGCCGTTCTGCGGCGTGTTCCTGGACAACAAGCGCGAGGGCGTCTACTGCTGCCGGCTGTGCGCGCTGCCGCTGTTCCGCTCCAGCACCAAGTTCGATTCCGGTACCGGCTGGCCCAGCTTCTTCGCCCCGTTCGACCCGGCGCACGTGCGCGAGATCCGCGATACCAGCCATGGCATGGTGCGCACCGAGATCACCTGCGCGCGCTGCGGCAGCCATCTGGGCCACGTGTTCCCGGACGGTCCGCCGCCCACCTACGAGCGCCACTGCCTGAACTCCGTCTCACTTTCGTTCACCGGCAATGGCGAGCCCTGGCCCGACCCGTTGCAGCGTGGCGGTGCAGAAAGCGGCGTGGCGGGCTGAAACACCCTGCTGACCGATTTCACAGAATTCCCTCTTCAGAAATCCGGGCGACGGGCCGACAAGGAGATATCCCCTCTCCTTGCGTCGCCCCATGCTCATCATCGTTGGATTCCTGGTCGTCATCATCAGCGTGATCGGGGGCTACCTCGGTGCCCACGGCCGCCTGGGTGCCCTCTGGCAGCCCTACGAGCTGGTCATCATCGGCGGTGCCGCGCTCGGCGCTTTCCTGGTGGGCACGCCGGCCAAGACGGTCAAGCAGACCTTGCAGGCCATGGTCGGCGTGTTCAAGGGCCCGCGCTACAAGCAGCAGGACTACATCGATGTGCTCAGCCTGCTCTATGAACTGCTGAACAAGGCCCGCCGCGAAGGCTTCATGGCGCTGGAAGACCATGTCGAGCGTCCGGCCGAGAGCGCGCTGTTCGGCAACTACCCCAAGGTGCAGGCCGACCACCACCTGATCGACTTCATCACCGATTGCCTGCGCCTGATGATCGGCAGCAACATCGAGCCGCATGAGCTGGAGCCGCTGCTGGAACTGGAGCTGGAAAAGCACCATGCCGAGGCCATGGCACCGTCGCAGGTGCTGACCAAGGTCGCCGACGGACTGCCCGGTTTCGGCATCGTGGCGGCGGTGCTCGGCATCGTCATCACCATGGGCTCGATCGGCGGTGACATCGTCGAGGTCGGTGGCCATGTGGCCGGCGCGCTGGTCGGCACTTTCCTGGGCATCCTGCTGGGCTACGGCTTCGTCGGCCCGATGGCCGCCGCGATGGAGGCCCGCGCCGAGCAGGACAGCCGCATCTACGAATCGGTCAAGACCGCCCTGCTGGCCTGCCTGCGCGGCTACAACCCGAAGATCGCGCTGGAATTCGCCCGCAAGACGCTGCCGTCGAACGTGCGCCCGGCCTTCTCCGATTTCGAGCAGCACCTGAAGACGGTCAAGTAAGCCATGGCCGAGACCAAGCCCACCGTCATCGTCCGCCGGGTCAGGAAGGCCGGCCACGCCGCCCATCATGGCGGTTCGTGGAAGGTGGCCTATGCCGACTTCGTGACCGCGATGATGGCCTTCTTCCTGGTGCTGTGGCTGATGGCCACCACCAACAAGAACGACCGTGCGGCCATTTCCGAGTACTTCCGCAACCCCAGCCCGCTGAGCGGGCAGAACGCCACGCCGGCGCCCGGCATGGCCGGCCCGGGTGGCGCCAGCACCTCGATGATCAAGCTGGGCGGTGCCACCGACATCTCGCGAGGCAGCAGCAACGATCCCTTCCAGAACCAGAAGGAAGCGGTGCCGCAGCCGGTGGACCCGCAGCAGCGCGACAAGCAGCAGCTGGAAGCGCTGATGAAGGAACTGCAGGAAGCGATCAGCAGGAGCCAGGCACTGGAGCCGTTCAAGGACCAGCTGCTGCTGGACCTGACCCCGGAAGGCCTGCGCATCCAGATCGTGGACAAGCAGAACCGGCCGATGTTCGACCTCGGCAGCGCCACGCTGAAGCCGTACACGCAGCAGATCCTGCACGAGCTGGCCAACTACCTGAACCACGTGCCGAACCGGATCAGCCTGACCGGCCACACCGACATTACCGCCTATTCGGCCGCGCGCGGCTACGGCAACTGGGAACTGAGTGCTGATCGTGCCAACGCCGCACGCCGCGCACTGGTGGACGGTGGCCTGGAGGACAGCAAGATCACCCGCGTGGTCGGCCTGTCGTCGTCGGTGCTGTTCGACAAGGCCGACCCGCAGAACCCGATCAACCGCCGCATCAGCATCGTGGTGATGACCCAGGCCGCCGAAGCGGCGGCCCTGGCCGGTGCCGGCCCGCAGGTGGGGCTGTCGGCCCCCACCGCCGACCCGGACGTGCAGGCCGCGCAGGGGCCTGCGCGCTGAATCGGGGTCAGATCCCTTTCCATGGGAAAGGGATCTGACCCCACCTGCACGCCGCCGCTACAATGGCGGTCTTTCCGTTTCCAGGTGACCCCACCCCATGTCCCAGAACTCCAAGGCCAAGCGCGACAAGCGCAAGAAGCAGCAGGCCAAGCGCCCGTTCCTCCGCCTCAACGCCCAGCAGCAGGTGCAGAACCATGCCGTGCTGACCAACGAAGACGGCCAGGTGGTCGCGGCCATCGGCCTGCAGGGCCGTGAGTGGCTGCTGGCCATCGGCGGCCAGACCATGGGCAACGCCGAGAACCCGGTGCCGATGCTGGCCATGCTCAAGCACCTGGCCAACGTGCAGGAGAAGGAAGGCCGCAAGGTCAACCTGGAGTACTCCGAACTGCTGCAGAAGCTGCTCGACACCCTGGCGGCCGAATCCGAGCAGACCGCTGACGAGTACCTGGACAAGCTGGTCGCCGAGTTCGAAGGCGTCGACGCTGCTGAAGGCGAGGAAGGCGAAGCCGCCGAGGGCGACGTGGCCGAAGAAGCCGCTGCCGAGGCCACCCCGGCCGCCGACCGCGACAGCAAGCCGCAGGCCTGAGCCGGCCGCGGCGGTGACGGTCTACGTCGATGACGCGGTGCATGCCTGGCGCGGACAGCGCTGGGCGCACCTGATGGCCGACACCCTGGCCGAGCTGCACGCGATGGCGGCGCAGCTCGGCATTCCCCCGCGGGCCTTCCAGAACAAGGCCAGCGGTGCCCACTACGACGTCACCGCCGAGCTGCGCGCGCAGGCGATCGCGCTCGGTGCGCGGGCGATTTCCCGTCACACCGACCGCGGGCTGGTCAAAGCCGTGATCGCCAACGCCAGGGCGCAATACCGGCCGTAGGCAGGCGCTGGCGGCTGCCGCGCGCTGGGGTGGGTGCGGACCGTGGTCCGCCCATCAGGCACAGGGCATGCCGACCAGGGTTGGCATCCACCCATGGGCGGGCTCCGCACCCACCTACCCTGCTCAGAACGGGTCGCTGCCCAGCCGGATTTCCACGTTCAGCAGCGAACACAGCGCCAGCATCGCGTCGTCGTCGCGGGTCAGCGCCATCACGCCGGTGAAGCCGTCGCTGCCGGCATCCACGCTCCACAGCGTGTAGTTGTGCTCGCGCAGGCGGTCGAAGGCGGTGGACATCAGCTGCACGCCGTCCAGGTCTGCGATGAAGTCCTCGTCGTCCAGGTCGCCGCCCCAGTCCAGCTGCAGGTTGAAGCGCGCCGACAGCTCGTTCACCGCCGACTGCAGCGATTCCAGGTCGTCACGCTCGACCTCGAAACCGGACTGCCAGGCAATGGCCGTGAACAACGCCGGCAGCCAGTCGCTGTCCGCCTCCAGCGGCTGCCCGTCCTCGGCCAGGTGCTCGCGCCAGCGGTTGAACTGCTGCAGCGCCAGCTCTTCGTCGCCCGGGTTGATCAGCACCAGCAGGTTCCAGACCCGCGCCTCGAAGCCCTCCTCGTCGAAGTCGTGGATGTCTTCCTCGAAGTCGAAATAGTCGCTGTTGTCGGGCATGGCGGAACGTCCTCTGGGGCAGGCCGGCATTCTACGGTTTATCCTGTGCCGCTGAAGCCGGCCTTGGTGGCCGTCACTGTGAATGAAACGATGAGCGATACCCCTCCCGACCACCTGGCGATCAACCCGGCCAGCCCCTTCCATGATGCGCAGGCGCTGGAGCGCGGCGTCGGCGTGCGTTTCAACGACGTCGAGCGCGACAACGTCGAGGAATACTCGGTCAGCGAAGGCTGGATCCGCGTGCAGGCCGGCAAGGCCCGCGACCGCCGCGGCAACCCGATGACCATCAAGGTCAAGGGCAAGGTCGAGGTGTATTTCCTGGAAACGAAGCCGGAATAAGCGCGGCTCCCGGATCCTGGGGTCAGATCCCTTTCCTGCGGAAAGGGATCTGACCCCGATCGACGGCGCCCGACCGCAGCATCATTCGCGCTTGCGCGATTCCAGCAGGTCCAGGTTGCGGATCAGGCGCCGCGAGATCTCGTCGGAGATCACCCCGCGCCGGGTCAGGCGGAACAGTTCCTCGCGCTCGGCATTCAGGCCCGCGCTGCGCAGCTGGCGGTACCCCAGTTCCATGCGCCGTACCTTGTCAGGGTCCACGTCGGGCCCGTCGTTGTCCTTCTCCAGGTGCCGCTGGTACAGCAGGCTCACCCGCGAGGCGGCGTCGTTGTACAGCTGCACGTTCTCGGTGTTCTGGTTCATCACCAGCTGCTGGCGCATGCGTTCGACCCCGGCCAGCGCGGCCTTGGAGGACAGCTTGCGTGCCAGGTCCTCTTCCTTGCGCTCGCCCGAATCGGCTGGCAGCTGCAGGCCCTTCAGCAGCTGCGGCAGCGCCACGCTGGCGCCGATCAGCGAGAACAGGATCACCGCCGCCGCCAGGAAGATCACCAGGTCGCGCGCCGGGAACGCACTGCCATCGGGCAGGAACAGCGGCAGGGTCAACACACCGGCCAGGGTGATCGCACCGCGCACGCCGGCCACCGAGGTCGCCACCACGATGCGCCAGTTCGGCGCCTCGCCCCGCTCCAGGCCGCGGCGGCGCGCGCGCAGCAGGTTCCAGCGCAGCGACAGCCATACCCACAGCAGGCGCAACGTGATCAACGCCAGGTTGATCACCACCACGTACACCACCAGCCACCACGCACTCTGGTGGCCGGACTCGTTCATGGTGGTGGTGGCGCGTTCGACAATGCCCGGCAGCTGTTCGCCCAGCAGCACGAACATGATGCCGTTGAAGCTGAACTGCAGCATGTTCCAGACCCCCGCACGCTGCACGCGCATGCTGCCGGAGACGCGGCCGGTCAGCTCGACGTAGCTCATCGCGATACCGGCCGCCACGGCGGCAAGGATGCCCGAGGCATGGATTTCTTCGGCCAGCAGATAGGCCGCGAACGGGATCAGCAGGTTGACCAGCATCGCCGCACCCGGCTCTTCGCCGAACCGGCGCCACAACCAGCGCTGGAACGTGGACACGCCCAGGGTGACCGCCACGCCCACGGCAAGGCCGGCCACCGCCACCCACAGGAAGGTCAGCGAGGCCGTGGCCAGCGAGAAGGAGCCGGTCATCACCGCCGCCACCGCGAAACGGAAGCAGACCAGGCCGGACGCATCGTTGAGCAGCGACTCGCCTTCCAGGATGTGCATCAGCCGCTTGGGGATCGGTGCCTTGGAGGCGATCGCCCCGACCGCCACCGGGTCGGTCGGCGACACGATGGCCGCCAGCGCGAAGCACACCGCCAGCGGCATCACCGGAATCATCCAGTGGATCAGCAGGCCGGCACCGATCACGGTGAACACCACCAGGCCGAACGCCAGTTCGAGGATCGCGCCCTTGTCGCGGAACAGCCCCTGCTTGGGAATGCGCCAGCCATCGAGGAACAGCAGCGGCGGCAGGAACAGCAGGAAGAACACCTCCGGCTCCAGCGCATGGCCGCGGTTGAACACGCCGGCGATCACCGCGCCCAGGCCGATCTGCACCAGCGGCAGCGGCAACGAGAACGGGAGGACGCGAACCAGGTAGCCGCTGGCGACAACGGCCACCAGCATCGCCAGGACGACTTCAATGGTATGCATGCTTCTTCCAGGAAGCGGCGCGCGGGGAGGCTCGGAAGCCAGCGCCGGAAACCCGGAAAAAACTACCACACGCGGCCGCAACCGCGACGGCCGGGGCCGTCGCGCGTCAGCCCCGGCTCATGCCCCGTCGAAGCGGTACAGGTCCATGGCGAGGAATCCGGCATCGATGCCGGCGTCGATGCGGCGGGCACCAAATCCGCCCTCACCGGCCGCGCCCATCGCGAAGAACAGCGGCAACAGGTGCTCGTCGGTCGGGTGCGCACGTTCGGCGAACGGCGCCTGCCGGCGGTAATCGAGCAGGGCCTGGCGGTCATCGGCGGCCAGGCGCTGCTCCACCCACTCGATGAAGGGCCGCACGTACGGCGCTTCCTTGCCGTCCTGGTAGTCGCCCCAGTCGTGCAGGTTGTGGGTGATGCTGCCCGAGCCGACCAGCAGCACGCCCTGCTCGCGCAGCGGTGCCAGCGCGCGGCCGAGCGCGAACTGGTGTTCGGGGCCGAGCAGCGGCTGGATCGACACCGGCACCACCGGGATGTCGGCCTGCGGGCGCAGCAGCCGCAGCGGCACCCACGCGCCATGATCGAGGCCACGTTGCGGGTCGATGGCCACCGGCAGGCCAGCGGCGGCGATACGGCCGGCCACCTCTTCGGCCAGCGCCGGATCACCCGGTGCCGGGTACTGCAGTTCGAACAGCGCACGCGGGAAGCCGCCGAAGTCGTGGATCGTCGGTGGCTGCGGATGCGCGCCGACCCGCGGCTGGCGGCCCAGCCAGTGCGCCGAGGCCATCACGATGGCGCGCGGCGTCGGCAGGTCACGCGCCAGCTCGGCCAGGCGCACGCCGACCTGGCCCGGATGCAGGGCGGTCATCGGCGAACCATGGGAGATGTACAGCGAAGGCAGGCGGGACATGGAATCCTCCAGTTGCAGGGTCAGGCCGCGATCAGCGCGAACGCAGGGTCCACTTGCCATCGCCGACCAGGAACAGCACCACCAGCGCCAGTGCCCAGAACGCCGGGTATTCCCAGCCGCCGCCAGCATTGGCGAAACCGAAGCCGTTGGCACCATGCACAGTGACGATGGTGCCGAGCAGCAGCGGCACGCCGACCAGGCCCACCCAGCGCGCATAGACGCCCAGCAGGAGCGCGACGGTGATCACCAGCTCGGCGCCGATGGTGAGGTAGCCGAGCACGCCGGGCAGCCCCAGCGACTCGAAGAACGCCGCCGTACCGGCCGGGGTGAATACCAGCAGCTTGGTCAGCGCATGGACCAGGAACAGCACGCCCAGGGCCAGGCGCAGCAGGGTGGCGCCGTAGGGGGCCAGCGGAGAAACCGGAGCGGTCGTGGTGTGCATGGGGAACCACCTTGAAGGGAGTGGGCACAGGTTATTGCGCCTCCGCGAGCCGATAAATACGATGGATTGACCGTATTTATTTCAAAAGGCGCAACAATGGACACCCTCGAGGCGATGCGCGTGTTCGTGGCGGTGGTCGATCGCAATGGCTTCAGCGCCGCCGCCCAGGCCCTGGACCTGTCCACTGCCGGCGTCACCCGCCAGGTCGCCGCGCTGGAAAAGCGCCTGTCCACCCGCCTGCTTCACCGCACGACGCGACGGGTCAGCCCGACCAGTGCCGGCGCCGCCTACTACGCCCAGTGCGTGCGCCTGCTGGCCGAGTTCGACGCGCTGGAGGCCAGCATCGGTGCGCAGGCGCTGGAGCCTTCCGGCACGCTGCGCATCAACGCACCGGTCAGCTGGGGCATCGCCCGCCTCGGCCCGCTGCTGGCCAGCTACCGCGAACGCTACCCGCAGGTGGAGCTGGACCTGGCCCTGTCCGACCGCCTGGTGGACATGGTGGAGGAAGGCTACGACGTGGCCATCCGCATCACCCGCGAGCCCGGGCCGACGCTGATCGCGCGCCGCCTGGGCGAATCGCGGGTGAGCCTGTGCGCCGCGCCGGCCTACCTGGCCGCACGCGGTACCCCACAGACACCGCAGGACCTGCAGGCGCACGCGTGCCTGAGCTACAGCTACTGGGCCGCCGGCGACCATTGGCCGCTGCAGGGGCCGGGCGGCGAAGTGAAGGTCTCGGTGAGCAGCCTGCTGCACGCCAACAACGGCGACGTGCTGCGCGAAGCGGCGATCGCCGGCATGGGCGTGATCCTGCAGCCCGACTTCCTGCTGGAAGACGCGCTGGCCGATGGCCGCCTGGTGCGCGTGCTGCCCGAGTGGGAGGCCTCGCCGATCGGCATCTTCGCGGTCTATGCCAGCCGCAGCCACCTGGCACCGAAAGTGCGCAGTTTCATCGACCATCTGGTGGAAGCCGGGGTATAGCCGAGTCTGGCGTCTGCCAGCCAGCGGCCGGCAGATGCGAAACCCGCTCAGGCAGGAACTTCATCCAGCGCGTCGATGATCCGTTCCAGCGGTGCCGGCCGCCCCAGCAGGTAGCCCTGCACCTGGTCGCAGCCGTGCGCAGCCAGCCAGTCCAGCTGCCCCGGCGTTTCCACGCCCTCGGCGATGATGGTCAGGCCCATGCTGTGGCCCAGTGACAGCAGCGCGCGGCAGATCGAGGCATTGCGTGGATTGGTTTCCACGTCGGCGACGAAGCTGCGGTCGATCTTCAGGATGTCCAGCGGCAGGTGCTGCAGGTAGGACATGCTGGAATAGCCGGTGCCGAAGTCATCCAGCGACACGCTGATGCCCTGCTCATGCAGGCGCTGCATGGTCTGCATCGCCTGCGCCGGCTTGCGCATCAGGCTGCTCTCGGTCAGTTCCACGTGCAGCGCACCGCGGGCCAGGCCGAAGTCCTGCTGGGCGCGGGTGAACTCGGCCACCAGGTCGCTGTTGAAGAACTGCACCGCCGATACATTGACCGCGATCGGCAGCTCGCCCCAACCGGCCTCGACCAGCCGGCGCTGCGCCTTCGCCGCCGCGCGGATCACCCAGCGGCCCAGCGCCAGGATCAGCCCGGTGTCCTCGCACAGCTGGATGAACTCGTTGGGCGGAATGAAGCTGCCGTCGGCCTGCGGCCAGCGCAGCAGGGCCTCCAGCGCGGCCGGGCTGCCATCGCTGGCATGCCGGATCGGCTGGAAATACAGCTGGAATTCGTTGTCGATGGCGGCGTGGATGCGCCCGGCCAGGCGCAGGCGGTCGGCCAGGCGCGTGGTCACCGCCGCGTCGAACCAGACCACCACGTTGCCCTCGGCGCGCGCCGCGTGCGCGGCCTGTGCAGCCATGCCGATCACCTGTTCGGCGCTGTGGCCGTCACCGGCGATGTGCACGGCCACGCCGATGCGCGGTTCGAACTGGTGCAGCGAGTCCTTGCCACGCATCGGCGCCGACACGATCTGCAGCAGGTCGTCCAGCACGCGCTGGGTATCGTGCTCGGCACCGATGGCGAACACGAAGTCCTCCGCCGGCTGGAATGCCAGCGTGCCACAGCGCGCGCCCAGGCCACCGAGCCGGGTCGCCATCGACTGCAGCACCGCATCGCCGATCTCGCGGCCCAGCGTATCGGCCACCAGCTGCAGGCCGCGCAGCTGCACGAAGGCGATGGTGTAGCCCTCCTGCTGCTCGTCCAGCTGCTCGGTCAGGGCGCGCACGTTGAGCAGGCCAGTGGCCGGGTTGTGCCGTGCCTGGTAGGCCAGGTCACGCTCGTAGGCCAGCCGTTCGCTGACATCCTCGGCCAGCACCAGGCACGCGGGCTGTCCGTCGAAATCGAGCCTGGACAGGTGGGCACGCACTTCGAACACGCTGCCGTCCTTGCGCCGGTGCAGCCGCACGGTGGCGTCCTGCAGCTCGCCGACGCGGGCCTTGGCGATCGCCCCCTTCACCTCATCCCAGCCTTCGCGCGGGCGGATGTCGAGGATGCTCATCGCCAGGAACTCGTCGCGGCTGTAGCCGTACTGGCGCACCGCGGCATCGTTGACCTCGATGAAGCGCAGCGTGTCCGGGTCGAATACCCAGAACGGCGCCGGGTTGCGGTCGAACAACAGGCGGAAGCGGCGTTCCACCTCGCTCATCTGCTCGCGGGCCTGGTAGCGCTCGCTCAGGTCGGTCAGCGCACCGATCATGCGGCGCTCGCTGTCGGCCACCTCCACCCGCTGCCCGCGCGCGCCCACCCAGCGCACTGCCCCCCCGGGCAATACCAAGCGGAACACCTGGTCGAGCACCGCGCCACCGGCGAAGGCCTGGTCGAAGGCCTGCTGCAGGCGCGCGGCATCATCGCGATGCACCCGTGCGAAGAAATCGGCGACCGGCAGGGCATCGGTCTGCACGCCAAAGATCTCGCGCGCCAGCGGCGACCAGCGCAGCAGTGCGGCATCCTCGTCCACGTACCACGTGCAGACGCGCCCGACCTGATGCGCCAGGCGCAGCTCGGCGTGGCCTGTCTTCAGCTCCTCGGCCATCGCCTGCTGGCTGCGGGTGCTGCGGCGCACCGCGTACAGCAGCACCAGCAACACCGCGATGTAGGCCAGCATGATCGCCACCGACGCCTGCAGGTACGGCCACCACGGCGCCAGCACGTCCTCGTCGGCCAAGCCGACCTGCACCGCCAGCGGGCTGCGTTCCAGCGTGCTGATGGTGATGATGCGCGGCACGCCGTCGACCACGCCGGGCAGGCTGCCCAGCTCGACCACCGCCTGCTTGTCGAGCAGGTCACGGCGCGGCAGATCGTAGCGGCGGCCCACCGTGCCGTGCGGGTCGGGCACGCGTGCCAGCATGTAGCCCTCGGCATCGCTGATCGAGACCAGTCCGTTGGGGCCGACATCGAGGCCACCGACGATGCGCTGCAGTTCGCCACAGCGCAGCCGCGCCAGCAGCCAGCGGTCGCCGGCCATCGGCAGCGCCAGCGGGACCACCCAGCCGCCATCACTGGCCCGCTGCGGCGGGCCGATATACAGCGCGCTGCCCTGGCCTCGGCGTTGCGGGTCGGTCCACAGCGGCAGCTGCAGGTCGCCCTTGCCGGCCGTCAGCGGTCGGCCATGGCTGTCGAGCACTACGATGCTGTGCAGCTCGGCGTGCCGGCGCAGCACGCCGCCGATGGAGGCATCCAGCAGGGCCGGCGCCTGTGCCGGCACGCTGCGGAACAGCTCGGCGGCGTCGGTGGCGATGCCGGACATGGCCCGCTCCAGGTTGCGCAGCTCCAGCGCCAGCAGGCGCTCGCTGCCCACCGCCAGCGCACGGCTCTGCCGCTGCGCCGCTTCCAGGCGACGGTGGTGGTCATTGGCCAGCATGGTGGCCAGGCCGGCCACCAGCAGCACGCCCAGCAGCACGCCGCCCCAGGTGATGGCGCGCAGCGGCCGGGCCAACGCCCGTTTCAGCGCGGGCATCGGTTGATCTTCCTTGTGCAGTCGGCTGGCTTCATGCGCGAACGAATCCTCCACGTCCCCGACCTCAACGGCCGGCGGACGCCATTCTTGACGCCTGACCCCGTCCTGCATGGCCACCTCCCCGTGTCCGCGCAGGGCTCCGGGGGCCAGCATGCACCACCCCGGTGACGGCGTGAAGATCGCGTCTGCGCGTTCAGCCAGATCCTGCACAGGGCGGGCCCTGCAGGGGGGCGGCCAGTGGCGCCGGAGCGGATTAGACTTGGGGTTTTCCGCTGCAAGAGAAGTCCATGTCCAAGCTGCGCCGTCCCACCCTGGCGCTGGCCATCGTTGCCAGCCTGTCCCTGGCCGCCTGCGACCGCCCGGCCGAACCGGCCGCCGGTACCGCCGCGCCGGCCGATGCCGCCCCCGCTGCGGCCAAGCCGATGCTGGGCAGCTTCGGCTTCGATGCCAGCGGCATGGATCGCAGCATCACCGCCGGCGATGATTTCTTCGGCTTCGCCAACGGCACCTGGGTGAAGAACACCGAGATTCCGGCCGACCGTTCGCGCTTCGGCAGCTTCAACGTCATCGCCGAGAAGACCCTGGCCGATACCCGCGCCATCCTTGAAGGGGCCGCCGGCAACACCCAGGCCAGCGGTGACGACAAGCTGATCGGCGATTACTACGCCGCCTACATGGACGAAGCCGGCATCGAGCAGCACGGCATCGCGCCGGTGCAGCCGCAGCTGAAGGCCATCGATGCGATTGCCGACAAGGCCGGCCTGGCCCGCGCCCTGGGCGGCGACCTGCGCGCCGACGTCGACCTGCTCAACGCCACCAACTTCTACACCGACCGGCTGTTCGGCCTGTGGGTGTCGGTGGACCTGCTGCAGCCGGACCGCACCGCGCCCTACCTGGTGCAGGGCGGCCTGGGCATGCCCGACCGCGACTTCTACCTGGGCGGCGGCCGCATGGCCGAACTGCGCAAGCAGTACCAGGCCTACATCGCGCAGATGCTGCAGCTGGCCGGCGTCGCCGACCCGGCCGGCAAGGCGCAGCGCATCCTCGCGCTGGAAACGAAGATCGCGCAGGCGCACGCCACCCAGGAAGAAACCAACGACGTGACCAAGGGTGCCAACCCCTGGACCCAGGCCGACTTCGCTGCCAAGGCGCCGGGCATGGACTGGAACGCTTTCCTCGACGCAGCCGCGCTGGCCAAGCAGCAGGACTTCATCGTGTGGCAGCCCAAGGCCGTGGCCGGCCTGTCCAAGCTGGTCGCCACCGAGCCGCTGGATGTCTGGAAGGATTACCTGGCCTTCCACGCGCTGGACCGTGCCGCCGCTTACCTGCCGAAGAAATTCGCCGATGCCCGCTTCGCCTTCCACGGCACCGCGCTGAGCGGCACGCCGCAGCAGAGCGACCGCTGGAAGCGCGCGGTGGACGACGCCAACCATGCGGTCGGCGAAGCCATCGGCAAGCGCTATGTCGAGAAGCACTTCGACGCCAAGACCAAGGAACGCGCGGACGAGATGGCGAAGAACATCATCGCCGCCTTCGCCAAGCGCATCGATGCACTGTCGTGGATGTCGCCACAGACCAAGGCACGTGCCAAGGCCAAGGTGAACGGCCTGACCGTCGGCATGGGCTATCCGGAGAAGTGGCGCGACTACACCGGCCTTGAGATCCGCCGCGATGACCCGCTGGGCAATGCACAGCGCGCCGAGCTGTTCGAGTACCAGCGCAACATCGCCAAGCTGGGCAAGCCGGTCGACCACAGTGAGTGGGCGATGCTGCCGCAGACCATCAACGCGATGAACGTGCCGCTGGAAAACCGCCTGGTGTTCCCGGCCGCGATCCTGCAACCGCCGTTCTTCGACGGCGCCGCCGACGATGCGGTGAACTACGGTGCGATCGGCGCGGTGATCGGCCACGAGATCAGCCACGGCTTCGACAACGCCGGCGCGCTGTTCGACGAGACCGGCAAGCTGCACAACTGGTGGACCGCCGAAGACCTGAAGCAGTTCAACGCGGCCGGTGATGCGCTGGCCGCGCAGTTCAGCAGCTACGAGCCGTTCCCCGGCGTGCACGTGAACGGCAAGCTGACCCTGGGCGAGAACATCGCCGACGTGGCCGGCCTGGGTACCGCCTACGACGCTTACCAGCTGTCGCTGCAGGGCAAGCCGGGCCAGACCCTGGAAGGCTTCACCCCGGACCAGCGCTTCTTCCTCGGCTTCGCCCAGGCGTGGCGCAGCAAGAGCCGCGAGCAGGCCCTGCGCAATTCGCTGCTGACCGATGTGCATGCACCGGGCCAGTTCCGCGCACTGACCGTGCGCAACATCGACGCCTGGTACCCGGCGTTCGAAGTGAAGGAAGGCCAGAAGCTGTACCTGGCCCCGGACAAGCGGGTCAAGGTGTGGTGATGTGAATCGAACGGGCGCCGCAAGGCGCCCGTTTCATTTCCCGGTAGCGGCCACCCCTGGTTGGCACATGCCCCGCTCTGGTGGGTGCCAACCTTGGTTGGTACGGCATGGATCTACCTGCGGGTGGTGGCCGCCATCAGCAGAGCGCTCGCAGCCAACACCGCCGCCGCCCACAGCGTGGCGTGCAGCCCGATGCCATCGAGCAGCCGGCCACCGCCCCATGCGCCCAGTGCGATGCCGATGTTGAACACTGCGACATACAACGCCGTGGCGATCTCCACGGCCTGCGGCACCGCTTTCATCATCCAGCTCATCAGGCCGACCGACACGCCGCCGTAGGCCAGGCCCCACAGCAGCAGCACCGCAATGCCGCCGGCCGGCGTGCTGCCCAGCCACAGGAACAACAGCGGCGTCAGCAGCAGGCCCGATGCGATCAGCAGCAGCGTGCCACGTGGATGCCGCGCGGCCATCGGCCCGGCGATGAAGTTGCCAGCGATGCCGGCCAGGCCGTAGGCGAACAGCAGTGCACCGATCCACGACGCATCCACGCTGGAGACGGCTGTCAGCAGCGGCCGCACATAGGTAAACGCGATGAAGTGCCCGGACACCAGCAGCACGGTCAGCCACAGACCACGCCGCAGGTCGTGCTGGCCAAGCTGCTGCACGAACTGCCGCGGCCGCACCGACGCGGTGACCGGCAACGCCGGAACCACGCGCAGATGCAGCAGCATCACCGCCGCGCTGAACAGCGCCATCGACGCAAACGCGCAGCGCCAGCCCAGTGCGTCGCCGATCAGTGCGCCCAGTGGCACGCCCAGCACGGATGCTGCGGCCACGCCGCCGAAGATGATCGAGGTGGCCAGGCCGATGCGCTGCGCAGGTACCAGGCGCGCTGCCAGCCCACCGGCGATGGCCCAGATGCCGCCCATGCAGAACCCCACCAGTACGCGCGCGGCCAGCAGCCAGCCGATGCCTGGTGCCAGTGCCGACGCAAGGTTGGCGATCAGCAGCAGGCCCAGCAGCACGCACAGGATGCGGCGACGATCGATGCCACCGGCTGCGATCACCACCAGCGGTGCGAACAGCGCCGCCAGCAGCGCCGGCAGGGAGATCATCAGCCCGGCGGTGCCGGTGGAGGCACCCAGATCGTCGGCGATAGGGGTCAGCAGGCCCACCGGCAGCATTTCGGTGGTGACCACCGAGAACGTGGCAAGGCCGACGGCGGAAACCGCCCACCACGGCGGACGGGGCACAGGCGCGGCGTGCGCAGGCGATGATGCGCTCACGAGATGATTCCTTCAGGGGATGTGGATGCGGCAGACGGGCGCAGTGCACGTTGCGCGAGCACGGCGAACAGCAGCACGCCGCCGCCTGCCACCAGCGCAACGACAAAGCCGCTGCGCACGCCCCCCGCATCGACGCTCTGCCCGGACAGCGCCGCGCCCAGCGCCACACCGATGTTCAGTCCGGCCAGCAACCAGGTCATGCCTTCGGTGAGGCGCGATTCGGGCACGCGCTGTTCGACCAGCGACATCGCCACGATCATCGTCGGCGCGAAGAACAACCCGGCCAGCAGCACCGCCACGGCCAGCGCCGGCAGGCTGCCGACCCACAGCAACGGCAGCGTGGTCAGCGCGGTGGCCGCAGCGCCGGTCAGCAACAGGCGCGGTAACGGCACCTGCAGCTTCAACGCACCGAACAGCAGGCCCGCTGCGCAGCTGCCCAGCGCATAGGCCGACAGCACCGCGCTGGCGGCCACCGGCTGCCCCCGCTGTTCGGCGAAGGCCACGCTGGTGATGTCGACAGTGCCGACGATCACACCCATCGCCAGCATCAGCAACGCCAACAGGCGGATCTCCGGTTGCCGCAGCAGCGAGCGCGAGGGTATTGCGCCTTCGTAGTGCCGCAGCGGTGGCTCGGTGCCCCGCTGCAGCACCAGTGCGGCGACGCCGACCACCAGCAACAGGGCGGCCGCCAACACGCCGGCCTGTGGCCATACCGCCACCGACAATCCAACTGACAACGGCGGCCCGGCAATGAAGGTGACCTCGTCGAAAACAGTTTCCAGCGAATACGCAGTCTGCAGCTGCGGGCGACCGCGGTGGATCGCGGTCCAGCGCGCACGCACCATCGCCGACACGCTGGGCATGCAGCCGGCCAGCATCGCCGCAATGAACAGGGTCCAGTCCGGCGCGGCCAGCAGCGTGCAGACGAGCAGAGCCAGCAACCCGGTGGCACTGCCCGCCGTGGCCCAGGGCAGCACCCTGCCCTGCCCACGCCGGTCGACCCAGCGCGACACCTGCGGCGACAGCAGCGCGTAGGTCAGCACGAAGGTGGCCGACACCGCGCCGGCCAGTGCATAGCTGCCGCGCAGCTGCGACAGCAGGGTGATGATGCCGATGCCGGTCATCGGCAATGGCAGGCGTGCCAGCAGGCCCGCGAGGGCAAGGCCAGCGGTACCGGGGGTGGCGAACAGGTCGCGGTAGGGGGTGGCCATCGAATTCTCCAGGGCAGCGGCTTGCCTGGCGCACGCGGCGCCACGACAATACATACAGAGCGTATGAATAAGAGGCTACATTCATACGTCTCGTATGTAAATAATCATGCACCGCGTATGTAAGGAGCTCCGAATGGTCCGTCGCACCCGCGCCGAGATGGAAGAAACCCGCGCCAGCCTGCTGGCCACCGCCCGCCGGGTATTCAGCGCGCATGGCTATGCCGCCACCTCGATGGATGACCTGACCGCCCAGGCCGGTCTGACCCGGGGTGCGCTCTACCACCACTTCGGTGACAAGAAGGGCCTGTTGGCAGCCGTGGTCGCCCAGCTCGACGCCGAGACCGACCTGCGCCTGCAGGCGATCAGCGACGGCGCAGACGATGCCTGGCACGGCTTCGTGCAACGCTGCCGCACCTACCTGGAATTGGCGCTGGAACCGGAGATCCAGCGCATCGTGCTGCGCGACGCGCGCGCGGTGCTCGGTGGCGCCTCACCGGAATCGCAGCGCCACTGCGTGCACTCGATGCAGCAGCTGATCGAACAGTTGATCGCGCAGGGCGTGGTGGCACCCGTGGATGCGCAGGCATTGGCATCGCTGATCTACGGCAGCCTGGCCGAGGCCGCGTTCTGGATCGCCGAGGGCGAGGACGGTGATGCGCGCCTGCGCAAAGCAACGACGGCATTGGAAATGCTGTTGCGTGGGTTGAAGGTGGCCGGGTAACGCCCATCCACGCATGGCGTGGATCTACTGCGGAAGCCGCTCGCTTCTGCGGCACCGCGTGAAACACGTGCCAACCAAGGTTGGCACCTACCCGGCAACCGCGGGCCACTCGCGCAGGACGTCCACCGGCACGCTCATGCGCGCACAGGCGCGGCTGGCCAGGCCATCGGGCAGCGCGCGGCGGAACAGCGACGCCATGCCCTGCATCAGCTTCGCTGAAGCTGCCGCCTGCGCACGCTGGCGCGCATTGCGTTCAAGCATGCCTTCGGCCCAGTCCGGCAGCAGTGCCGCGCCCGCACCCAGGAACACTTCGCGCGACAACCCCGGCACCGGTACCGGCAGGCGCACTCCGGACAGCACCTCCAGCACCTCGCGCGAGCGTTCGTCGACGCGCAGCTCCGGCTGCCGTGCACAGAAGTACGCCGCCACTTCCGTTTCGCTGCGCGGCACGTCCACCGCGCCCAGCGCCTCGGCCACGCAGCGGTATTCGTCGTAATAGCGATCGGCGATGGGCGCCGGCACCTCGCGTCCGTAACGACGAAAACCCTGCAGGAACCCGAATGCTTCGGTCACGTGCACCCAGGTCAGCAGCGGCGGATCATCGGCGGCGTAGGGTTCGCCCTGCGCGGTCTGCCCGCGGATCTGCGCATGGGTGCGGCGTACCTTGGCCACCAGCGCCTCCACCTCGCCGGTGGGCGCATAGCTGGTGCCGGCAACGAAGGCCGTGGTACGGCGCAGGCGCCCCACCAGGTCCTGGCGGAAATTGGAATGGTCGTAGACTCCGGCCAGCGCGCGGGGGTGCAGCGTCTGCAGCATCAGCGCGCACAGGCCACCGGCAAGCATCGAGGGGAATTCGGCGTGCAGGCGCCAGGTCACGCTGTCCGGGCCGAACCAGCCCGGGTCGCCCTGCGGATGGTCGTAATCGATGCCGCTCTGGCCACGCGGGAAGGCCTCCAGTACCCAGCGCCGGATCGGCGCGGTGACGGGGCGGGAGAGTCGCTGCAGCAGAGCCGGCATTGCAGATCCAGGAAAGGCGGAGGAACGGCCGCACGTTGCGCGGTCGACACCGATTCTGGGCGATCACGACGGCGGCGGCGAGTCTCCGCACTCAGCTACGGTTTCATGTGCGACTGCAGCACGTTTCACCCTGCGACATCCTGTCGCAGGCTGCGACCGCGATGCTGCCATGCAACAAGATTCACCCATTCAGACAAAACCCTTGCGCCGCTTGGCATTGCGCCCATTGCACGGTTCGCTGGAAGTGCTAGAACTGAACCCGCCACACCGTCCAACGCTGATCGACGCACGTTCCACAAGGAGCCAGCCATGATTGCTTTGTTCAAGGGTTTGGGACTACTGCTTCGCGACAACGAGCTCTACAGCAGCCCGTTCGAAAAACAGGTCGCGCACTGGCGCAGCCTCAGCGAGCAGCAGATCCGCGATGAAGTGGCTGTGCTGGCCCAGGCCAAGTGCCAGTGGCTGATCGCCTCGATCGTCGGCTGGCAGGCGGCCTCGTTGCTGATCCTCGGCCTGATCACCAACTACCTGTGGCGCGACGATTACCACATCACCTTCACCCGTGTGGTCGTGGTGTTCGGTTCGTGGATCTCGATCCTGTTCGTGATCTGGTTCATGGCCAACATGTTCGACCGTACCGCCGGTTTCGAGCGCTGGATGAAGGCCTTCAACAGCCGCGCCCGCATCAGCTCCAAGGCTGACAGCGTCGAGCACGTGGCCGAGGCGCTGGACCTGGCCGAGCACTACCCGGAAGTGCTGGACTACAAGCAGGCGGTCACCGCCAAGCGCGAACTGCGCCATGAAGACATCCGCATCATGACCGAGATCGGGCGGATGAAGCAGCACTCCGAACTGGTCGGCCGCCTGAACCATGTGGGCGAGACCGAACACCATCACGACCTGACGCTGCAACCTGCCTACTGACCCTTCAGGGAAGCGGGGGGCCCCACAATGCCACCGTGATCACTCACGGTGGCATTGTTCTATCGGGTCCTGGCTGACGCACTGGCGGAAGCCGTCGGGCAGGCCACGCATGGCCTCGGTCTTTCCCACCGCCACCGCGAACCGGCGCAGCGGCGGCGTGGCACACGCGGCATCGGGGCTGCAGGCCGGATCGAGCACCAGGTAGTGGCAGGCGCCACTGCTGCTGGCAATGCACTGGAAGCGTGCCTCGCCATCGACGACGGTGCCCTTGCTGTACAGCGTATCCACGCCGTTGGCCTGGGTGCGGGTGATCGAGGTGTTGCGGGATTTTTCGCAGCCGGCCAGCGCCAGCACGACGACGCACGCAATCAGCAGACGGGGCATGTTCGTTCCTCGGTGCAGGGGTGATGCAGCTGCGGCTACATGCCGCGGAACAGGCTCATGAACGGCTGGCTGACCACCAGCGTCTCCGTGCGCCCGCGCAGGCGCAGCACGCCGCGCCCGGTGTCGTCGCGGCTCACTGCCGCCACCGCCTTCATGTTGACGATGGTGGAGCGATGGATCTGGCGGAAGTGCTGCGGATCGAGCACTTCCAGCAATTCGCGCAACGGTGTGCGCAGCAGGCTTTCGCCGGCGGCGGTGACCACGGTGGTGTACTTGTTGTCGGCGCGGAAGTAGGCCACGTCTTCCAGCATGATCAGCTGCGTCTCGCGGCCGTTGCTGGCGGTGATCCAGGCCAAGGGCGGGCGCTCGGCAGCGCCCTGCGATGGACCCAACCGCTGCAGCAGCCGCTCCAGCACGGCATCGTCCTGGCGCGTCGATGGCAGCCGGGACAGGATGCGTTCGCGGGTCGCCAGCAGGCGTTCGTCACTGACCGGCTTCAGCAGGTAGTCCATCGCACCCTGCTCGAACGCATCGATGGCGTACTGGTCGTAGGCGGTGACGAACACCACCTGGGTGCGCGGGCTCAGCTCGGACAGCGAGCGCGCGACTTCGATGCCGCTGATGCCGGGCATGCGGATGTCGAGAAAGGCGATGTCCGGCTGCGTCTCGGCCAGCTGCTCCAGCGCGCTGGCACCATCCTCGCACTGGGCCACCAGTTTGAGGTCCGGCCACAGCCGGCCCAGCTGCTCCACCAGTGACTGCCGCAGCAGATCCTCATCTTCGGCGATCAGGGCTTCAAGCGGCATGGCTGCGCTCCTTGTGCGACTGCGGCAGGGTCATGGTCGCGGCCGCGCCGCTGGGGAAGTTGGCAACGATCGCCACGCCGGCCTGCTCACCGCAGGTCAGGCGCAGGCGTTCGCGCAGGTTCTTCAGGCCGATGCCGGTGCCACTGGTGCCCTGGCCGAAGCCGAGCCCATCGTCGGCCACGGTCACGGTCACGTGGTCGTCGAAGCCACGCGCCAGGATCCAGATCGTGCCACCGCCGGGCTTGGGTTCCAGGCCGTGCTTGATCGCGTTCTCCACCAGCGTCTGCAGTGCCATCGCCGGCAGGTGCACGCCGTGCAGTTCGTTCGGTACCTGCACTTCCACCGCCAGGCGTGCGCCCATGCGGATACGCAGGATTTCCAGGTAGGCGCGGGTGCGCTCCAGCTCCACGCCCAGCGTGGATACCGATTCGTCCACCTGCGGCAACGAGCTGCGCAGGTACTGGATCAAGTGGCCGAGCATCTGTTCGGCACGCGCCGGGTCGGTGCGCGTCAGTACCTGCGCATTGGCCAGCGTGTTGTAGAGGAAGTGCGGTTCCACCTGCGCGTGCAGCAGGTTCAGCCGCGCCACCGACAGTTCCTTTTCCACCTGGGTCTGCTCGGCCGCGGCCTGCTCGTCGCGGCGCTGGTCGGCAACACGGCGGCTGATCGCGCGGGTGACCGCTTCGGCGTTCTCGTAGTTGCTGCCCTCGTCCAGCGCCAGCAGGTCGGCCCACCAGCCGGCGTCCGGTTCGAACAACAGGGTGACGGTGCTGGTGCCCTGCCCTGGCGTGACCGTGGCCAGCACGCTGTTGCGCTTGATCGCCAGCCGCGCCGGCAGGTTCCAGCGCGACGGTTGGCGGCCGTTCCAGAGGTCGACGCGGCGCACATAGGCGCGCACCTGCAGGCTGCCGGCCGAGCTTTCCACCTCTTCCACCCGCGGCAGTTCACCCACCGCCGCCTCGACCACGGCGAAGGCGTGGCCGGCATCCATCGGCAGTTCGATCTGCCGGCGCTGGCGTCCGGACAGGGTGGCACCATCGAGGCGGCCCGCCACCAGCCAGACCCGGCGCACATGGGTCACCGCACTGCCCAGCGCGGAGATCATCAGGAACATCACCAGCAGCCCGAATACCCAGCCGGGACCATCGTTCATGCCGCTGAAAATACCGCTCCAGACCATGCCGGCCACGAACAGTGCCGCGGCCCAAGCCAGCAAGTGACGGAGGATGAGGGAGAGGCTGGCGATCACGGCGGCGCCTTGGTGGAAGGGGGTGAGCCGAGCATAGGGCGGCCCATCGGGCAAGCAAGCGGGCTGCGACGAAGGCCTGGAAAGCGGGGATGGAAGGCCATCTGGTAGAGCCGGGGACTCGCCTGCGCAAGCCGTGGGCCCCTCTCAGCAGCCTCCACACCCCCGCGCCTCCGGCGCTGCCCCCTGACCCAGGGGGCGATTACTGCGGGTTGCAGGCGCCTTACTTGCGCTGGTCGGCGCTGGCGTCACGCACGGCGCGGAACGACTCGTCCTTGCTCCAGTTCGGCCAGCTGCGCGCGTTGGCCAGCTGGTTGCCCAGCGTGTACAGCACTTCCAGGTCGCGGGCGGCACCGGCGAACACCCAGTCCGGCTGCCACTCGTCGCCCTGCTGGTGGTAGCGCTTGGCGGTGTAGTCCTCGGAGGCCTTCTTGCCTGCGGCCACGCCACCGTCCACCCAGTCCTGGCCGGCCGACCAGGACAGCGCCGGCACGCCGCGCTTGGCGAACGGGAAGTGGTCGGAGCGGAAGAACAGGCCCGCTTCCGGCTTCGGGTCCGGCGTGTAGCGGATGTCCCAGCCCTTGGCCACGTCCTTCAGCTGGTCCAGCAGCTCGAAGCGCGCGGCACCGTAGATGCCGAAATCACGCGACGGGCCGAACGGCGCCATGCCGTCCATGTTGATCACCGCCACGGTCTTTTCCAGCGGATACAGCGGATGGGTGGCGTAGTACTCCGAACCCAGCAGGCCCTTCTCCTCGGCGGTGACCGCCAGGAACAACAGCGAGCGCTGCGGGCGCTTTTCCTTGGCGAAGCCACGGGCCAGTTCGATCAGCGAGGCGGTACCACTGGCATTGTCCAGTGCGCCGTTGAAGATGCGGTCGCCGCGTGCGTCCGGCTCACCCACGCCGATGTGGTCCCAGTGCGCGCTGTAGATGATCGTCTCGTCCGGGTGACTGCTGCCTTCCAGGCGCGCGGCGACGTTGTGCGAGGTGATCACTTCGGTCTTCACCGCGTACTTCGCGTCCAGGCTGGCGCCGGTCAGCGCCACCGGGGTGAAGTCGCGCTGCTGCGCCTTCTTCTTCAGCGCCTCGAAGTCCTGCCCGGCGGAGCGGAACAGCTCCACCGCCAGGTCACGCTGGATCCAGCCTTCCAGCAGCGGATGGCTCTCGGCCGGGTTGTCGCGCACCACATCGAACATGGTGTTGGTGTTGGAACCGGCCACGGTGGCCCAGCCATACGACGCCGGCGCGGTCTCGTGCACGATCAGCACGCCCAGCGCACCCTGGCGGGCGCCTTCCTCGTACTTGTAGGTCCAACGGCCGTAATAGGTCATGCCCTTGCCGTCGAAATCACCCTGGCCGGTTTCGAAGTCCGGGTCGTTGATCAGCACGACAGCGATCTTGCCCTTCAGGTCCACGCCCTTGAAGTCGTCCCAGTTGCGCTCCGGGGCCTTCACGCCGTAGCCGAGGAACACCAGCGGGGCCTTGCTGATGTCGACGTTGCTGGCGCCGTTCATGGCGGCACGCACGGCGATCTGCTTGCCCTGCTCCAGCGCAACGGTCTTGCCGCCCTGGTGCAGCGCCAGCTGCGGTGCGCCGACGATGTCGCCCTTGCGCAGCGGCACAGCCTGGGTCCACAGGCGCTTGCCGTCCTTGAGGTCGCCGCCCGGCTGCAGGCCGGCGTCGGCAAACTGCTTGCTGAGATAGGCGATGGTCTTCTCTTCGCCGGCAGTGGCCGGCGAGCGGCCTTCGTAGGCGTCGGAGGCCAGTTCCTTGACGTCGGCGGAGATCCGCGCGCCATCGAATTTCGGGGTGGCCGCCATCAGTGCGCTCGACACCGACAGGGCCAGCACGCCCAGTACCACTCGTTTCATTGCTCTCTCCAGCAGGGAAATCCTTCTGGAGTGTAAGGGGTTCGGCAGGGCTGCGCCCTGCACCCGCAGAAACAACGGCAACGGCCGAAGCAACAGCAACAACAACAGCAGACGCGGGCATTCCGTGGGATGGCGGGGTGGGTCCGGTTGCGGGGGACGCTGCTGTTGGTGGGTGTCGACCTTGGTCGACACGAACGGAAACAAGAAGGGGTCAGATCCCTTTCCCTGCGGGAAAGGTCTCTGACCCCATCGGTGTGTTGCTTGGGCCTGTTACCAGTTCGGATCTTCGGCCGGGGCGGCGGCAGGCTTGGGCTTTGGCTTGGCCGCCGGGCGCGCGGCGGCGGCCGGTGCAGCCGAGGACGTTGCGCCAGCAGCGGCGGCAGCCGGCTTGCTGCCGAGCTTCTGGCGCAGTTCGATCTGGCCCGGACGGAAGCCGCCGCGCAGCGCGTCGACACCGTCCTCAATGGTGCCGTACGAGGTCTGTGCAGCAACGCGGTCGATGCGGATGGTGCAGCACGGGTGTTCACTGCGGCCCAGCGAGCGGCCGGTCTGCGGGTCCTTCAGTTCCTCGCCCAGGCGCACGGCCTGCCAGCGCTGGCCGGCCTGCAGGGTTTCGCCGCCCTGGCTCAGCACCACCTGGTCACCGTCCACCGAAACCACCGACACCGGGAACAGCGTGGTAACGATGGTGGTACCGATCTGGCCGGACAGTGATTCCATCATCGCCGCGGCCATGTTGCGGCCATTGACCACGCGCGGCAGGGTGCTCGGTCCGGTCGAGGCCAGCTGGTGATCGAAGCTGTCGGACATCACCACCTGGCCGGTGGTGGCGTTGATCAGGCGCAGGGTGATGCGGCCGCCACCGGCGTACGAGGTCACCTGGCGGTCGGACATGCGCAGGTTGCGCACGCTGCGCGGGTACTCGAAGCGTTCGATGGTCGGGATCAGGATCAGGTCGGTCGCCAGCTGCTGGCCGACGCGGGCGGTGTCCTGCAGGCGCACGTTGCCGCTGTTGATGTGGTCGATCTCGGCCTGCAGTTCGTCGCCGAACTCGCGGTCCAGCACGATGAAGCGCTGGGTCTGGGTCAGCGTGTCGGACAGGCGCGCGCGGATCGCGTCGGCCACTTCATCGGCACTCACGCGGCCATCGCCCACGGCATAGCTGCCGGCCTTGGTGCGCGGCAGCGCGACCACGATCTTCGGCTTGCCCTGCTCGTCCGGCGCACGGTACTGGGCAATCTGTGCACGCACGCGCACCTTCCAGTAACTGCGCATGCTGCGATGGGTCACGTCGGAGTCGAACGAGCTGGCGCCACGCTTGGCATCGACGCTGACCTTCTCGTCGTAGCTTTCCCTGACGCTGGCCGAGCCGCCGGCGCCCTTGGCCGTGGCTTCGCCGGAAGCGCTGGCAGACGCCGAACCCTTGAAGCTCCAGCCTTCATCGCTGGCGCGCACGCGGGCGATGGTTTCCTCATCCAGCTGCCGCACTTCGTCCTGCGACAGGATTTCATATCCCAGCACCGCGCCCTGCGAGCCGGCGATCATCTGCTGGGTGAACGCGTCGGCGCGGATATCGCCGACGTGTTCGTCATCCACATCCACATGCAGGCCTGCACGCAGGCTCTGCATCTGGCTGGCCACGCGTACGCCGTTGACCTGCGCCACCGCCGACTGCAGCGCCGCCAGCACCGCCAGTTCCGGGGTGCTGCCGATGCCGTCGGCCTCGCGCGCGACCTGGGTGGTGCCGCCGAAATCCGGCGTGCCACGCAGGGGCGCGGCGTCCACTGGCGCATTGCTGGCCAGTGCACTGGTTGCCTTGTCCTTGGCGGGTGCGGGCGCTTCGGCCGGGGTGTCCTGCTTGCCACAGGCTGCAAGCAGCGCGGCAGCCAGGCCCAGGCCGATCAAACGGGAGGTCGTACGCATGGGGATTCGCCTCGGATCAG
Organism: Stenotrophomonas maltophilia; assembly: GCF_002799155.1. GTDB lineage: Bacteria > Pseudomonadota > Gammaproteobacteria > Xanthomonadales > Xanthomonadaceae > Stenotrophomonas > Stenotrophomonas maltophilia_R. The sequence continues at coordinate 6,401 of NZ_NERD01000002.1, read as the reverse complement.
TTCATCTTGTCCAGCTGGCCCAGCATCGAGTCGGCGTTGGACGGCACCTTGACCTTGCTCTTCTTGGCGAAGGTCACGGCCGACTTGGTCGAGCCGTACAGGCCCTGGATGAAGCCCGGCGATTCCTTGGCCACCCATGCACCAGCGGCCAGCTTGCGGCCGACGGTGGCCATCTGGGTGGCGCCCAGGTTCTTCATGCCGGCGGTGAAGTTGCTGGCTTCGCCACCCAGCTTCTGCGCTTCGGCAGCCGAGGACAGCAGCGAGACCAGGCCTTCGGCGTAGTGCTGCTTGGATTCAGCGTTCAGCTCCGGCTGCGCGGCCTGGCGCTCGTCGATCGCGGCCTGAGCGGCTTCGCTGACCGACACCGACTTCTTCATCGCATCAACGCTGACCGAACCCGACGACAGCGCCTGGCGCTCGGCTTCCAGCAGCTGCACCTGCTCGGCCAGGCCGAAGGCACGGGCGAACGAGGTCTGGGCCTGCAGCGAGTGCGACTGCGAGCTGACGAAACGACGCACCAGTGCTTCCTGCGCGGCTTCGTTCGGCGCGGCGGCGCTGGAGGTGCTGCCGGAGGAGCCGCTGGAGGCGCCCGTCAGGTCCTTCAGCTTGCCCAGGCCTGCATGGGCCGGCATTGACAGGGTGGCGGCCGCGATGGCCAGGACAAGAGTGGTATTGCGGATCATGTGAGAGTCCTTTGGGAGAGACGGCCGCGGTGCGGCACGTGGAAAACGGTAACCCCGGGGCGATGCCGAGCGAGCTCGGCACCCACCCGGGTGGCGGATCAGCGGACCGCCTTGACGTTCAGTTCGTTGATCATCTGCTGGGCGGCCTTTTCGGCTGCCAGCTGCAGCGCATTGGTACGGGCCACGGTTTCATTCGGGCCGGTACCGGAGAACTGCACCGGGCCGACCGACGACACGGTGCGCGGGAAACGACCGGTGACATCCAGCACCTTGCCGGTGACAGTGACGAACACGCGGGTGTTGCCGCTGGCCGGATCGCGGTCGCGCATGCCGACGTCGAGGGTGCCGACCGCGATGTACGGGATGTTGGCCGCACGGATGCCATTGGCGGTGTCGCGCAGGGTGGCCGGGGCCAGGTCGTTGCCGGTGCTGAAATCCTTGCGGATGCGCTCGATGCTGAGCAGGCCGCGCGACTCGCCTTCCACGTATTCGGCTTCAACCACTTCGTAGCCGGCAGCGCTGAAGGCACCGGTCATCGCGGTGTTGACCTCGGCGGCGTTGGCCACCTTCCAGGTGATGTTGTCGGCGCGCGCGGTGGTGCTGCCGCCGCTGGTGACCGACACCGAACCGTTCTGGTTGATGCTGCCATTGGTGCTGACCGAGTTGCCGCGGAAGCTGTCGCCCTCACGGGTGTTCTCGCTGTAGCTGCTGCCGGCATCGACGCGGCGGTATTCCTTGTCCTGGAACGACTGCACGGTGTCCTGCGAGCGCGCCATGAACAGGAAGGTCAGCAGCGAGCGCTGCGCGGCGGTGGCACCGGCCACGGCCGAACCGGCATCCAGCTTGGTCTGCAGCAGGGTGGTGTTGATCTCGGCGCGGACGGTGACGCTGTAGGTCTTGGCCTTCTTGTCTTCGGTATCCGACAGCTGCACCGCGCTGAGCACGTAGCGGTCGATCTCGCCGATGAACTCGGCGCGGCGCGCTTCGAACAGGCGCAGCTTGGGCGCACCGGATTCGGCGATGTACGCCTCCAGGGCATTGACCTTGGCCTTGTTCAGGGCCTGGGCACGGGTGTCGGCACTCAGGCGCAGGCCGTAGCTGGCCGAGCCGGTGCCGCGCGAACTCGCGGTCTGCGCAGCGACCGGCGAGGCCACCACCAGCGCGATGAGGATGAGCAGGATGGTACGCATCAACGACATGACTTGATCAACTCCTGGAGGGCTTGGGTCTGCTGTTGCAACGGGCGGCCGCCCGGCTTCTGTTCGTCCAGCCAGGCGCGCGAATCGGCGCGCTTGGCGGCGGCGCCGGCGAAGGCGTCGAAGCCGGCCAGCAGGGTTTCGTAGCTGGCCGACCACTGGTCGACCTGCCACTGCGTGACCGGCACCACCTTGGTGGCACCCTTGCGCAGCGGCTGTTCGAAATAGACCTTGCCCGAGAACGGCTCGGTCACCTTGGCGGTGAAGAAGGCGCCGAACAGCATCGTCTTCATCGCCGGGGTTTCCTCGATCACGCCGTTCTTCAGTGCATCGACCTGCACGTGGATGACGTAGTCGGGTTCGGGAATCTTCAGCTGGTAGACCTTGCCGTCTGCAAAGCGGGCGGCCATCGCGCCACCGATCGCCTGGCCCGAAGCCGGCGGCAGCAGGCCGACGCCGGTGTTGGACGACAACGTCTTGGACAGTTCATGGGCCAGGGTGGCGCGCAGCGGCGCGTCCCACTTCGGGTCGGGCAGCTTGGCGCGCACCGCCTCGGACAGGGTCACCCCACCCACCTGCAGGCGACGCACCGCAGCGTCGGGCAGCCGGGCCTGCGACAGGCTGGCCGCCAGTACCTGCGACAGGCTGGTATCGGCGCCGCCGTACAGCAGATCGGCGACGATCGCGTCGATATCGTCGTTGTCCGGACGGTAGTCCTGCACGTCGATGCGCTGCAGGGTGAGCGGATAGGAGGCGATCACCTGGCGCTCGCGGAAGTCGAAGAACAACGCCTGCAGCGCCACTTCCACCAGCACCTTGTACTGGTCGCCGATCGGCTCGACCGAGACCAGTTCGCGGTCCAGCGCTGCGGCCAGCACGGTGGCGCTGGTGGTGCCGTCGAGCATCGCCACCGGCTGGTCGATCAGCTCCAGGTGGGCCGGTGCGCGGCGTTTGAGCGACTGCGCCAGCGTCTGGTTCAACGGGACCAGGCCACGCCGTTCCAGCACCGCATGCGCATGCGGCGTGGTCGCCTGCACGGCGGCAGCGTCAGCGGTATAGGCAAAACCGGCCCAATAGGCCTGCTGTGATTTGTCCGCGGCCTGCACGGCCATCGGCCATGCGGCCAGGCTCAGCGCACAGGCAAGCAGGCGCGCAAAAGCGCGCGATGCGCTCTTCGTCCTTGAATACATCCAACCGCTCCTCGGTCAATACGCACGGATCGCAGACGCTCATGCGTCCGCTGGGCGCGAAACATAGCCGCTCACGGGCCCGCCGACAAGTGCTGCCTTTGTCGGTTCACTCCATGGGTGGCAGGCCCGCCCGTTGCCGCAGCAGACCGCGCTCGGCCTGGTTTTGGCTGAGCCGGGCGGCTTCGGCAAAAGCCTCACGCGCGTCCTGCTCACGCCCCAGTGCCTGCAGCAGCTCGCCGCGCACCACCTGCAGCGGCGCGTAATCGCGCAGGCGCGGGTCGACCAGCAGTGGCTGCAGCTGCGCCCACGCGGCAAAGGCACCGTCGCTGCGCAGGATCGCCACCACCCGGTTCAAGGCCACCACCGGTGAAGGTTGCACCTGCAGCAGCTGTGTATAGAGCGCAGCAATCCGCGGCCAATCGGTGGCGTCAGCGCGACGCGCAGCCGCATGGCAGGCCGCGATGCGCGCCTGCAACACATAGGGGTCCTGGTCGCCGCCGAGGGCCAACGCGCGCGCCAGCACCTGCTGCCCGCGGTCGATCTGCAGCCAGTCCCAACGCGTGCGGTTCTGCTGGTCCAGCAGCACCGGTGCACCCTGCGCATCTGCGCGCGCCGCAGCGCGCGAGGCCTGCAGTTCCATCAACGCCAGCAGGCCCAGCACCGGCGGTACCGGCAACCGGTGCGCCAGGATGCGCGCGAGCCGCAGTGCCTCCTCGCACAGCGCCGGGCGCATCCAGTCGTCGCCGGCACTGGCCGCGTAGCCTTCGTTGAACACCAGATAGATCGCCTCCAGCACCGAGGCCAAGCGCTCCGGCATCGCATCCGCGCGCGGCACCTCATAGGGCACCTGCTTCTGCGCCAGCGTGCGCTTGGCGCGCACGATGCGCTGGGCGATGGTCGGCTCCGGCTGCAGGAACGCACGCGCGATCTCGGCGGTGGTCAGGCCACCAAGCAGGCGCAGGGTCAATGCCACCCGCGCGTCGGCCGGCAGCACGGGATGGCAAGCCACGAACATCAGCCGCAGCAGGTCATCGCCCAGGTCATCTTCCAGTGCCTGGCTGTCATCCGGTGCCGGCAGCGCCGCCGGATGCAGTTCCTCGCCCCATTGCGCGTGCTGCTGCGCCACCCGCTGGTGCTGGCGCAGCACATCGATGGCACGGTTGCGCGCAGTGGTCATCAGCCAGGCTCCGGGATTGTCCGGGATGCCCTGCTCCGGCCAACGCTCCAGCGCGGCCAGCCAGGTGTCCTGGGCCAGCTCCTCGGCACGGCCGACATCGCCACCGAGCAGCCGCGCCAGGCGCGCGATCAGCACTGGCGACTCCATCCGCCAGAGGGTTTCCAGACGCTGCGTCAGTGCGGGCTCGAGCATGCGCCGATCACAGCACGCACGCCCGGCCCGCACAAGCGCCGTGGCTCACGCTTCAACAATCGGCTTGAAGCCGCCCCAGAACATGCGCCGGGTATCAAACGGCATGTCCTTCGGACCCAGCGACGCCAGCCGCGGGTCGGCCATCACCCTGGCGTTGATACGGTCGCGTGCCGCGCGCGAGCGGAACACCACGAAGGCGACGATCACCGTTTCGCCCGGTTTCGCCTTGACCGCGCGCGGGAACGAGGTGCTCTTGCCCGGTTCCACATCGTCGGCCACGCATTCCATGTACTGCAGCGCGCCATGGTCCTTCCACACCGCGCCGGCCTTGCGGGCAAGGCGGCGGTAGGCCGCCACCTTGTCCTGCGGGCACGGCAGCACGTAAGCATCCACGTAAGCCATGAGGGTTCTCCCTGCGGCGGCCGTCAGCCCGGCTCGCCGTCCATGTGTGCGATTTCCCAGAGATGGCCGTCCAGGTCCTGGAAGCCCCGCTGGTACATGAAGCCCAGGTCGCGCGCCGGCTGCGGTTCGCTGCCGCCGGCGGCCAGGGCCTTGTCCACCAGCTCGTCAACTGCCTTGCGACTGGGTGCCGAGAGTGCGTTGATCACTTCCGTGTGGGTATGCGCATCGGCAATCGGCTTGTTGGTGAACTGCTGGAAAAAAGGTTGGGTCAGCAGCATCACGTAGATACTCTCGCTGATGACCATGCCCGCCGCGTCATCGTTGGTGTAAGTTGGATTGAAGGTGTAGCCCAGCGCGGTGAAGAAGGCCTTGGATTTCTCCAGGTCCTTCACCGGAAGGTTGACGAAGATCATCTGCGGTTGCGGTGCACTCATCGGTGAAGCTCCTTGTGGATGAAAGAAAGAGAGGAATCAGGGCTGCTTCATGCAGTTGACCATCCACGGCTTGCCGTAACGGTCGATCAACATGCCCCAGCGGTGCGCCCAGAATGTCTCGCCAATCGGCACCTGTACCTGGCCGCCTTCGGCCAGCGCCGCGAACACGCGCTCGGCTTCCTCGATGCTGTCGACGTCGACATTGATGGTGGTCGAGCCGCCGTCGCCGCCGCCGGGGCCGTCGGCTGCCATCACGATGGCGTTGCCGATTTCCAGCTGGCTGTGCGCGACGTGGTCCAGTGTTTCCGGCGGCATCTCGTTGCAGCCCGGCGAGCCATCGGAGGGCGGCATGTCGCGGTATTTCATTTCCGAGGTGACCTGGCCACCGAGTGCCTTGGCGTAGAACGCCATCGCCTCGTGGGCCTGGCCGCTGAAGCCGAGGAAGGGAATCAGTTTCATGGCAATACTCCGTGGTGTGGTTCAGGGCGGTAGCGCCGGGTCGTGCCCGGCAGGGAGATGAATCGGGTCAACCTTCCAGCTGTGCACGCAGACGCTGTTCCTGCTGCTGTAATTCGGGAGTGAAGGCTTCACCGAAGTCTTCAGCGGAGATCAAGGGGCGCAGTTCGAGCGTGCCACCACTGCCGAACGGCGCACGGCTCGCCCATTCAACCGCCTCGTCCAGCGAACGCACCTCCCACAGCCAGAAGCCGGCGATCTGCTCACCGGCGGGGCCGAACGGACCGGCCTCGACCTTGGGCGCGCCGCTGCCGAAGTGAATGCGTCGGCCGCGCTGGGTGGCGTGCAGGCCTTCACCGGCGAGCATGATGCCGGCGGCCACCAGTTGCTCGTTGAAGGCGCCCATTTCGGACAATTCCTGTTCGCTGGGCATGCGGCCGGCTTCGGAGTCGGCGTTGGCCTTCACGATCACCATCACTTTCATTGCGGTCTCCCATGGGGACGCGTGGTGCGTGCCCTTCACTGGGTACAACGAACCAGGGGATCGCTGCCGCAGAACGTGCAGCAGGCCGTGCTGTACGGCAGTGGCGATGAAGCGATCACCTTCACCTACTTCACCGAAGCCGGCGGCCGCACCCAGCGCAAGCACCGCTTCGAGGGCATCATTCCCA